>NZ_CP147407.1:0-2400000 GCF_037201815.1 Metabacillus sp. FJAT-52054
ATGCTGAACCCGAAATACACGTTCGACACGTTTGTTATCGGATCCGGCAACCGGTTTGCCCACGCCGCATCACTTGCTGTAGCGGAAGCACCGGCAAAAGCCTATAATCCGCTCTTTATATATGGGGGAGTAGGACTGGGTAAAACCCACTTAATGCATGCAATCGGACATTATGTCATTGACCATAACCCATCTGCAAAGGTTGTTTACTTATCTTCTGAGAAGTTCACCAATGAATTCATCAACTCGATTCGTGACAACAAAGCAGTCGATTTCCGCAATAAATATCGAAGCGTGGATGTTCTGCTAATTGATGATATTCAGTTTTTGGCAGGGAAAGAACAGACTCAGGAAGAATTTTTCCATACGTTCAATACGCTGCATGAAGAAAGCAAGCAGATTGTCATTTCCAGTGACAGGCCGCCAAAAGAAATTCCAACGCTAGAGGACCGCTTAAGAAGCCGGTTCGAATGGGGTTTGATTACGGATATCACGCCGCCGGACCTTGAAACAAGAATCGCCATTCTTCGCAAAAAGGCGAAAGCAGAAGGGCTCGATATTCCGAATGAGGTGATGCTGTACATAGCAAACCAGATTGATTCGAATATTAGGGAGCTTGAAGGAGCACTCATTCGTGTAGTAGCCTATTCCTCGCTGATTAATAAAGACATCAACGCAGATCTAGCAGCAGAGGCTTTAAAGGATATTATTCCAAGCTCGAAGCCGCGGATGGTGACCATTACGGATATTCAGAAAACCGTCGGTCAGCATTACCAAGTCCGGCTGGAAGATTTTAAAGCGAAAAAACGGACAAAATCCGTCGCGTTCCCTAGACAAATCGCCATGTATCTTTCCAGAGAGCTGACCGATTCTTCTCTTCCTAAAATCGGAGAAGAGTTTGGAGGGCGGGATCATACGACCGTAATCCATGCTCATGAGAAAATCAGCAAAATGCTTCAAGTGGATGATCAGCTGCAGCGCCAGGTGAAAGAAATTAAAGAATCTCTTAAAAACTAAACCGTGAATAATGTGCATAACTTTCTCTCATTCATACACAGTCTATCCACATGTTGATAGACTGTGTTTCCTTGTCTTTTTGAAGTTATCCACATAATCACAGGCCCTACTAGTACTTCTACTAGTTTTTAAAACATTATTTAATATATTTGGACGTTAGAACAGGAGGGAATCGAATGAAATTTGTCATTCAAAAAGATAAACTAGCACAAGGCGTGCAAGACGTGATGAAAGCCGTATCTTCCCGAACTACTATTCCCATTCTTACCGGAATAAAAATTGTGGCCAACAGTGAAGGAGTAACGCTAACAGGAAGTGATTCCGATATTTCCATCGAATCCTTTATCCCGATTGAGGAAAAAGGAAAGATCAATGTTGAAGTTCAGACTCCAGGAAGCATTGTGCTGCAAGCCCGTTTCTTTAGCGAGATCGTAAAAAAACTGCCTAAAGACACAGTTGAGATGGAAGTTCAGAATCATTTTTCAACGATTATCCGTTCTGGAAAAGCTGAGTTCAACCTTAACGGTCAGGATGCTCAGGAATACCCTCATCTTCCGAATGTTGAAGAGGAGAATGTTTTCCGTATTCCAACAGATCTTTTAAAAACCTTGATCAGGCAGACTGGCTTTGCTGTATCGACCTCTGAAACGAGACCGATTTTGACAGGCGTCAATTGGAAAATTGAAGATGGAGAGCTTACCTGCATCGCGACAGACAGCCACCGTCTTGCATTGAGAAAAACAAGCATTGATGCAGGCCATGAAGGAAAATACAATGTGGTGATTCCGGGGAAAAGTTTAACAGAGCTAAGCAAGATACTGGATGATTCCAATGATTTGACGGAAATGGTGTTCACAGATAACCAGGTTTTGTTTAAATCGAAAAATATTCTGTTTTTCTCAAGACTCTTAGATGGCAACTACCCGGATACATCCCGTCTGATCCCCGATGAAAGCAAAACGGATGTACTTGTTCAGACAAAAGAATTTCTTCAATCCATCGACCGTGCTTCGCTTCTTGCAAAAGAAGGCCGGAACAATGTCGTGAAACTGTCGACTTTAGAAGGCGGCATGCTCGAGATCTCTTCTAACTCTCCAGAAATCGGAAAGGTTATAGAAGAAGTACAAACAGAAGAAATTTCCGGAGAGGAATTAAAAATTTCTTTCAGCGCAAAATATATGATGGATGCTTTAAAAGCACTGGAAAGCAGCGAAATCAAAGTAAGCTTTACAGGTGCAATGAGACCGTTCCTGATCCGTACGCCAGAGGATGATACTATTCTTCAGCTGATTCTTCCGGTTCGTACGTATTAAACTCATAAGCAACATGGCTGGCATGAATGTGTCAGCCTTCTTTTTTGTACACGAGGAATGGACACTGTTCGTTTTAGAGAAATATCTTATTGTGGGTTGTTGTATAACAAGGAGCTGTCCTCTTTCCTTTTCAGCAGAAAATAGGTAAAATAGAGGGTACGCCGAAATGCAGCGATTAGATTTTGAATGATTGGGAGGTAAGAGCATGAGTGAAAAGCAGCACATTCAAATCGATACGGAATTTATTACGTTAGGACAATTTCTGAAGCTTGCGGATGTGATCCAGTCCGGAGGGATGGTGAAATGGTTTTTGAGCGAGCACGAAGTTTTTGTGAACGGTGAATCGGAAAACCGCCGCGGCAAGAAGCTGAGACACCAGGATACAGTCGAGGTTCCCGGGGTTGGATCGTTTGTTGTAATCAGCACGCATGAATAGAGCAAAGTTGGTGGGAAGATGCATATACAAGAGCTGAAGCTAAGAAATTATCGTAATTATCCGGAACTGACGGTTTCTTTTGAAAATAAAGTGAACGTCATTATCGGAGAAAACGCTCAGGGAAAAACAAACATGATGGAAGCGATTTATGTCCTGGCTATGGCAAAATCCCACCGTACCTCCAATGATAAAGATCTTATCCGCTGGGATGAAGAATATGCTAAAATAGAGGGAAGGGTCGTAAAAGCTAACGGAGCTATTCCCATGCAGCTTGTCCTTTCCAAAAAAGGAAAAAAAGCGAAAATTAATCATCTGGAACAGCAGAAGCTAAGCCAGTATATTGGGGCAGTCAATGTTATTATGTTCGCTCCCGAAGATCTGAACCTTGTTAAGGGAAGCCCCCAGGTAAGGAGAAGGTTTGTCGATATGGAGATCGGACAGGTTTCGGCTGTCTATTTGCATGACCTGAGCCACTATCAGAAAATCCTTCAGCAGCGGAATCATTACTTAAAGCAGCTGCAAATCAGGAAACAGCATGACCGGACGATGCTTGAGGTTTTGACAGAGCAGCTGAGCGAAGCAGCTGCCAAGCTGTACCGAAGACGGAAATTGTTTATTGATCAGCTGGAGAAATGGGCCCAGCCCATCCATTCAGGCATCTCGAGAGGTCTTGAAACGCTGACTATCCAATATAAATCCTCCACTGAGGTATCAGAAGATGCGGATTTGTCGAAAATGATAGAAGTATACTTGGAAAAGTTTGATAAAATAAAAGAACGAGAAATCGAGCGTGGAACGACACTTGCCGGACCGCATAGGGATGACCTGCTGTTTTTTGTTAATGGACGTGATGTTCAAACATTTGGCTCACAAGGCCAGCAGCGGACGACGGCTCTTTCTTTAAAGCTTGCAGAAATTGAATTGATACACGAAGAAATTGGAGAATATCCGATTTTACTTTTGGATGATGTGCTTTCTGAACTGGATGATTACCGGCAATCCCACCTTTTGAACACGATTCAGGGAAGGGTCCAGACATTCGTAACAACGACGAGTGTAGAAGGAATTGATCATCAGACATTAAAAGAAGCAGCTTCCTACCGGGTATCTTCTGGTGAGCTGGATCCAAACGAATCGAGGTGAGCAGCATGTATATCCATTTAGGAGATGACTTTGTCGTGCCATCCAAAGATGTCATTTTTATTATGGATTACCCCTCATCCAAGACATCTGATATTGTGTCCGAGTTTTTGGAAAAGCAGAAGGAGAAAGTGATTCAGCTTTCCGAGGGAGATGCGAAATCGATCGTTGTAACAGAAAAACATATTTATTTTTCTCCCCTGTCATCAAGCACACTCAAAAAAAGAGCGCATATCGCGTTTGATATAGATTCCACCCGAAAAATCAGCATAATGGCACCATAAGTCGTAAAGAGTAGGTGAACATAATTGGCCATGGAACAAAAACAAATGGAACAACAAGCATATGATGAAAACCAGATACAAGTACTTGAAGGCCTTGAAGCGGTTCGTAAGCGTCCCGGAATGTACATCGGTTCGACAAGCGCCAGAGGCTTGCACCACTTAGTCTGGGAAATTGTTGATAATAGTATTGATGAAGCACTCGCTGGTCACTGTGATGAAATTAACGTCATTATTGAAGAGGACAACAGCATTACCGTAACCGATAACGGCCGCGGAATTCCGGTCGGAATCCATGAAAAAATGGGACGGCCGGCTGTTGAAGTCATCATGACCGTACTCCATGCCGGAGGTAAATTCGGCGGCGGAGGCTATAAGGTTTCCGGAGGTCTTCACGGTGTTGGTGCATCTGTTGTTAATGCCCTTTCCACTTTGCTTGAAGTCAAAGTCCACCGTGATGGGAAAATCCACTACCAGCGCTTCGAGCGCGGTGTACCTCAGGGCGATCTTGAGATTATTGGGGAAACCGACAAAACAGGAACCATTATTCACTTTGTGCCTGATGATGAAATATTCACGGAAACGACAGAGTATGACTATGAAACACTGGCAAACCGTTTAAGAGAGCTTGCGTTCCTTAACCGCGGCATCAACATTGTCATTGAAGACAAGCGCGAGAATAAACGCAAAAATGAATATCACTATGAGGGCGGAATTAAATCCTATGTAGAGCATTTAAACCGGACAAAAGAAGTGATTCATGAAGAGCCTGTTTACCTTGAAGGGGAAAAAGACGGGATTACGATTGAAATTGCCCTTCAATACAACGAAGGCTATACAACGAGCATTTATTCGTTTGCTAATAACATTCATACGTACGAGGGCGGGACGCATGAGGCAGGGTTCAAGACAGCCCTTACCCGTGTAATCAACGATTATGCCCGCAAACAAAATGTGTTCAAGGACAATGATGCGAACCTGAGCGGTGAAGATGTCCGGGAAGGAATTACCGCAATCGTCAGCATTAAGCATCCTGATCCGCAATTTGAAGGACAAACAAAAACGAAGCTTGGAAATTCCGAAGCGCGTACCGTAACGGATTCACTTTTCGACCAGGGCTTCGAAACCTTCCTGCTTGAAAATCCGCAGGTTGCGAAAAAAATCGTAGAAAAAGGTCTGATGGCCGCACGTGCCAGAATGGCTGCCAAAAAGGCGAGAGAACTGACACGCCGCAAAAGTGCGCTTGAGATCTCCAACCTTCCGGGAAAACTTGCGGATTGTTCTTCTAAAGATCCATCCATCAGCGAACTGTATGTCGTGGAGGGAGATTCTGCCGGAGGCTCCGCGAAGCAAGGACGCAGCCGTCATTTCCAGGCAATCCTGCCGCTCCGCGGAAAAATCATCAACGTGGAAAAAGCGCGTCTTGATAAAATTCTATCCAACAATGAGATCCGCACGATCATTACCGCTCTTGGAACGGGAATCGGCGAGGATTTTGATATTGCAAAAGCAAGATATCATAAAATTGTCATCATGACAGATGCCGATGTCGATGGAGCGCATATCCGCACATTGCTTCTGACATTCTTCTACCGGTATATGCGTGAAATTATTGAAAGTGGCTACATCTACATTGCCCAGCCGCCGCTTTACAAAATTCAGCAGGGCAAGCGGATCGAGTATGCATACAACGACCGTGAGCTCGAGCGCATTCTTGGAGAATTACCGCAAAATCCGAAACCAGGCATTCAGCGCTACAAAGGTCTTGGAGAGATGAACCCTGAGCAGCTATGGGAAACAACGATGGATCCAGATACTAGAACCCTTCTGCAGGTCAACCTTCAGGATGCCATTGAAGCGGACGAAACGTTTGATATCCTTATGGGTGACAAGGTAGAGCCGCGCCGGAACTTTATTGAAGAAAATGCCCGGTATGTTAAAAATCTTGATATTTAATAAAAAAACTATGTTAAAGTCTGGTGTTGATTTTTAACACCTGTTGATTGGAGTGGAAGGCGAACGCCTGCTAGCTGCAATCAACAGCCAAATTTAACAGAGCTATTAAAAAAAGCCCCGCTTAAATGAGCGGGTTTTTTTGTTGGGAAAAGCACGGAGATAGCAGAAAAGAAATGTAATGTAAGAGTTTACAATAAGCCGGGCTCTTGGTATGATAAATTCATTGATTAACGTAAACGTTTACACACATATTTTTTTACCCATTTACGTAAACGTTTACCAAACGAAGGAGGAGTGCTCATCATGTTAAGAAAACGATTGATGTACAGTGTTTTTCTACTCATCGGTATGGGTTTGCTTACTTCATGCCAGGCTGAGAATACTTCGTCTGCCGGGAAAGTGAAGCTTGAGCTGTTTTCCAATAAATCTGAGAATGTCAAAACCTTTGAAGGCCTCATCGCTGAATTTGAAAAGAAAAATCCAGCGATTGATATTCAGCTTAATGCACCTCCTGAAGCAGACACAGTCCTTAAAACCAGACTCGTGAAAGAGGACATGCCGGACATGCTTGCCATTGGTGGAAACGGATCCTACGGAGAATTGGCAAACGCAGGAATCTTTTATGATTTTTCCAAAACAGACCTTCTCAATCAAGTGAAGCCTTCCTATTTAGAAATGATTAATACTCTTTCCAATGAACAGAGCGGTACATACGGTATTCCCTATTCAACCAATGCGAACGTAGTGATTTACAACAAAGAAAAATTCCAAAAGTACGGATTTGACGCTCCCAAAACATGGAGTGAATTTACAGAACAGCTGGAGAAAGTGAAGCAGGCCGGCGATGTACCGATTTACTTCACTCTCAAAGATGCCTGGACAGGGATGATTCCGTGGAATTCAATTGCAGGAAATCTGCAGGGTGAAAACTTTGCGGAGAAAAAACGAAAAGGGGAAGCAAGCTTTGAAAAAAACTATTCTGAAGTGGCGGATAAGATGCTGACTCTCTTGGAATATGGCCATAAGAATAATTACGGATACGGCTATGCAGATGGGAACAAAGCATTTGCAAATGGCGACGGTGTATTTTATCTGCAGGGAAACTGGGCAATCCCGGAAATACAGAAAATTAATCCGGAACTGGAGCTTGGGGTTTTTCCGCTCCCGGTAACAGATCAGCCTGATCAAAACAATCTTGTATCAGGAGTCGACGTACTTTTGACAATGAATAAAGACATCGAACATCCGGAAGAAGCTAAGAAGTTCTTAGCCTTTATGCTGGAGGAGAAGCAATCCAAACGGTATATCGAAGAACAAAAAGCCTTTTCTGCACTTGAAGGAGTGATTCAGGAGGACCCCGTGATGGAAGGAATCCAGGATAGTTTTAAAAACGAGCAGTTAACCGGCTTCCCTGACCATTCCTATCCGAGAGCAATACGTCCAGAGGGGATCATTCAGGAATTTTTAATCAGCAAAAACAAAGAGGCTTTTTTACGAAAAATGGACCGGGAATGGGATAAGGTTCAAAATCGCTACTAATTTCGCCTTAAGGGGGGACCAGACGGATGAAATCAAGACAACGGGCTTTCATGCTCATGACCATTCCTGCGCTTATTCTCTTTTTCATTTTTCATACATATCCGGCGCTGCAGGGAATCTATTACAGCTTTACCGACTATAAAGGCTACGGCGAATGGAATTTTGTCGGACTGAAAAACTATTTTAATGTTTTTCAGGATGAGCGGGCACTTCAGGCCTATGGATTTACGTTCAAATTTGCAATTATCGCGACAATATTAGTTAATATCTTCAGTTTGGTTATTGCCATCGGACTAAATTCAAAAATCAAATTTTCAAAGACGCTACGGGCTGTCTATTTTCTTCCGAATATCCTCAGTATTTTGATCGTTGGGTACATTTTCAACTTCATTTTCACCTTTTTTATTCCGGATATTGCTCAAGCGCTTGGCATCAATGCCCTTGCAGAAAATATCCTTGGAAAGCCTGATGCTGCCTGGATTGGGATTATCGTGGTGTCCGTATGGCAAGGCGTTGCTTTTAACACCATCCTTTATCTGGCCGGTCTCGTCACGATCCCGGAGGAGCTGTATGAAGCAGCAAGCATTGATGGAGCAGGGACCTGGAAAAAGTTCTGGAGCATTACGTTTCCTCTGATTGCACCATTCTTCACGATCAACATGGTGCTCGCAATGAAAAACTTCCTGATGGTGTTTGACCATATTATGGCGATGACAGGCGGAGGCCCGGGTACATCAACGGAATCGATTTCTTTATTGATTTTCCGCGGCGGCTTTGAGGGCGGAGAATTCGCCTATCAGTCTGCCAATGCCGTCATCTATTTCTTGGTCATTGTGATTATTTCTGTAGTTCAGCTGCGCTATCTTCAAAGAAGAGAGGTGGAACTGTGATGAAAAAAGGCAAAACAAACTGGCTTATTACAGGTCTTTTAATCGCGGGTTCCCTACTGATTCTTTTTCCGCTTTATCTCGCTGTTACGATCTCATTTAAAACGCCGGAAGAGATGGGGAAATCCCTTCTCGCCCTGCCGGAGCAATGGAACTTCTCCAACTATGCCCAGGCAATCGAGCTGACAAACTTTTTTCAGGCGATGGGCAATAGCTTATTCATTACAATTTTCGTTGTTGTTCTGACTCTGCTTACGAACTCAATGGTCGCGTATGCCATTGCGCGCAATATGCACAAAAAATTTTATAAGTTTATTTTTTACTACCTGGTTAGTGCGATGTTTATTCCTTTTCCGATCATCATGCTGCCGATTGTCAAGCAGACAGCACAATGGAATCTCGATAACCTGGTTGGGTTGATTTTTCTTTATGTTGTATACGGATTGGCTTTCAACGTGTTTTTGTATGTAGGGTATATCAAGTCTATACCAGCAGAATTGGAAGAAGCAGCGATTGTGGATGGAGCGAGTACATGGGTGGTTTTCTGGAAGGTCATCTTCCCTCTGCTTATGCCGATGAACGCAACAGTCGGCATATTGACGACTCTGTGGGCCTGGAACGACTTTATGCTGCCGCTCGTCATCATCAGCGACAGGGAGCTCTCCACTCTGCCGCTCGTGCAATTCGTCTTCCAGGGACAGTTCAGCACCGATTATAATTTAGCCTTCTCTTCTTACTTGATGGCATTAGCTCCAATGATTCTTGTCTATATCATTGCGCAAAAATGGATTATCAGCGGAGTTACGAAGGGTGCAATAAAGTAAATATGTTCTAAAGGTGTGATCCATTTTTCATCCCCCTCCGTTTACTTAGTAAATAGAGCATTTGAGGAGAGATGAAAATGAAGGTTCATATGAAAATGAAAAGAACATGGTTGGCTGTACCTCTAAGCATCGCACTATTAGTACCAGCAGCGGGTGTTGCTTCAGCCCATGAAGGACATTCAATGAATCATTCCGGCAATATGAAAATGTCAACCGAAGTCTCTAATCCTGCAATCGACTTACGAGCACAGCTTGATGCTATTCTTTCAGAACATGCATACTTGGCTGTCGTAGCGATGCAAAAAGGCATTGACGGAAAAGAAGATTTCGATGAGGCAGCTGCTCAGCTGAATGAGAATACGGATGCTCTATCAACGGCAGTCGGTTCCGTTTACGGTGAAGAAGCAGGCAATGCGTTCAAGGAGATCTGGGGCAGCCACATCGGCTACTTCGTAGATTATGTCAAAGCAACCGCTGCAAAAGATGAAGATGGCAAAATGAAGGCAAAAAAAGATCTTGATGAATATCGTGTTGAACAAGCCCAATTTTTAGATAAAGCAACAGGAGGCCGTTTAAAAGCGAAAGATCTTGAAGAAGGCCTAAAAATGCACGTAACTGAATTAATTACAGCATTTGATAGCTATACAGAAAAAGACTATGATACAACTTACAGCACAGTTAGAGAATCCATTAAGCATATGTATGGAGTAGGAAAAGGCCTTTCTTGGGCGATTACAGATCAATTCCCTGATAAATTCGAGAAAAAATCTGTTGATACTCCTGCAGCCAATCTCAGAGCTGATTTAAACTACCTGTTCTCCGAGCATGCCGCTCTTGCAGCCTTAGCGATGCAAAAAGGAATTGACGGGACAGAAGACTTTGATGAGGCTGCCGCTGCCCTTAACGAAAATACAAATGATTTATCAGCTGCTGTTGCATCCGTATACGGAAATGAAGGCGGAGAGCAGTATAAAAAAATCTGGAACAGCCACATTGGCTATCTTGTAGACTATGTGAAGGCTACAGGTGCGAAGGATGAAAAAGCAAAAGAAATGGCGTTAAAGGAGCTGGATGAATATCGTGCAGAACAAGCAAAATTCCTGGATACAGCAACAGAAGGCAGATTAAAAGCAGCGGATCTGGAAAAAGGTTTGGAAATGCATATTGATCAATTGCTAAACGCTTTTAACAGCTATAATGAAAAAGACTACGAGATGGCTTATGACAGCATCCATGAAGCCTATAATCATATGTTTGGTGTAGGTCTTGGTGTTTCAGGAGCAATCGTAGATCAATACCCTGATAAGTTTATGAGCAGCATGCCTACCGAAATGCCAAAAACAGGTATGGGCGGAACATCCGATTCAGGAAATTCTTCATTGATTTGGATGAGTGTTTCAGGATTCATTCTGGCCCTTGCTGCTATTGCAACAATTGTTCGAAAAAGAAGATTGAACTAATTGAAATAGGTTTTTTAGAGAAGAACCTCCAGTTTATTGCTGGAGGTTCTTTTTTTGATCAAAAATTCACAAAGAAAGGAGTTTTTCGCCAATAGACGTGTAATATAAAGGGATTATTGATATAATGGAGAATATGGCCTGATTTCAAACTACATAAAATCTTTGAAATAATTTTCATATAAACGGAGATAGTTTTTTCTAACTCCCAAACTAAAGTTCTGGGGAGGTTTAAACATGGCTGAAGATAAAACACCTCAAGTGAAAGAAATAAATATTAGCCAGGAAATGCGTTCTTCATTCCTGGATTATGCGATGAGCGTCATCGTATCACGTGCACTGCCTGACGTGCGCGATGGATTGAAACCGGTCCACCGCAGAATTTTGTATGCGATGAATGATCTCGGCATGACGAGCGACAAGCCCTTTAAGAAGTCGGCACGTATCGTCGGTGAAGTAATCGGTAAGTATCACCCCCATGGTGATTCCGCTGTTTACGACACAATGGTCAGGATGGCGCAGGATTTCAACTTCCGGTACATGCTTGTAGACGGACACGGAAACTTCGGTTCAGTGGACGGCGATGCAGCAGCTGCGATGCGTTATACAGAAGCGCGCATGTCTAAAATTTCAATGGAAATCCTTCGGGATATTAATAAAGATACAATTGACTATCAAGATAACTACGACGGCTCAGAAAAAGAACCAGTCGTTCTTCCGGCAAGATTCCCGAACCTGCTAGTTAACGGTGCGGCTGGAATCGCAGTCGGAATGGCTACAAACATCCCTCCCCATCAGCTGGGCGAGGTAATTGACGGTGTTCTTGCCGTTAGTAAAAATCCGGATGTAACCATTGCTGAACTAATGGAAATCATTCCAGGTCCGGACTTCCCGACTGCCGGCCAGATTCTTGGGCGCAGCGGAATCCGCAAAGCATATGAAACGGGCAGAGGTTCCATCATTGTCCGTGCAAAGGTTGAAATTGAAGAGAAGCCATCAGGCAAACAAGTTATTCTTGTCCACGAGCTTCCTTACCAGGTAAATAAAGCGAGATTAATTGAAAAAATCGCTGACCTTGTCCGCGATAAAAAAATAGAGGGTATTTCCGATCTTCGTGATGAGTCCGACCGTAACGGTATGAGAATTGTCATCGAGGTTCGCAAAGATGCCAATGCGAATGTTCTTTTAAACAACCTTTACAAGCAGACTGCTCTGCAGACAAGCTTTGGTATTAACATGCTTGCCCTTGCAAACGGCCAGCCGCAGGTACTGAACCTTAAGCAGTTCCTTGAGCATTACCTGGAACACCAAAAAGTTGTTATTAAGAGACGTACTGCCTTTGAATTGAGAAAAGCAGAAGCACGTGCTCATATTTTAGAGGGCCTGCGGATTGCGCTCGATCATTTGGATGCCGTCATCGCTTTGATTCGCGGCTCGCAGACGACTGAGATTGCCCGTCAAGGCTTAATGGAGCAGTTTTCACTCAGCGAAAAGCAGGCACAGGCGATTCTTGATATGCGTCTTCAGCGTTTGACAGGTCTGGAAAGAGAAAAAATTGAAGAAGAATACCAGGGTCTTGTACAGCTGATTGCCGAATTGAAGGCCATCCTTGCTGACGAAGAAAAAGTACTCGAAATCATCAGAGAAGAGCTTCTTGAAATTAAAGAGCGCTTCAATGATGTGCGCCGCACGGAACTGATTGCCGGCGGAGCAGAGGTATTTGAAGATGAAGATCTCATTCCTGTAGAAAACATCGTACTTACACTTACTCATAATGGATACATTAAACGTCTCCCAATCTCAACCTACCGCAGCCAGAAGCGCGGAGGAAGAGGAATTCAAGGGATGGGCACAAACGAGGATGATTTCGTCGATCAGCTTTTGACAACCTCAACCCATGACACCATTCTTTATTTCACCAATAAAGGGAAGGTATACCGCACGAAAGGGTATGAAGTGCCTGAATACGGCCGCACGGCTAAAGGTCTTCCAATCGTTAACCTTCTTGGAGTGGAGCGGGATGAGTGGGTAAAAGCCATTATTCCAGTTTCTGAATTTGTGGATGACTGGTATCTGTTCTTTACAACTAAAGAGGGGATTTCCAAACGGACTCCGCTTAGCCAGTTCGCCAATATCCGTACGAACGGTCTGATCGCCCTTGGACTGCGCGAAGAGGATGAACTTATTTCTGTCCGCCTTACGGATGGATCAAAAGACATTATTATTGGAACGAAGGACGGAATGATGATCCGTTTCCCTGAGACGGACGTTCGTCAAATGGGAAGAACCGCTACTGGAGTGAAGGGGATTAACCTTAGCGAAGGTGATGAAGTAGTCGGTATGGAGATTCTGGAAGAAGACACAGATATCCTGATTGTAACGCGGAATGGTTTTGGGAAGAGGACTCCTGCTGGGGAGTACCGTATTCAAAGCCGCGGCGGTAAAGGTTTGAAAACGTGCAATATAACAGAGAAAAACGGCTCTGTTGTATCCTTTAAAGCTTCCACCGGCGAAGAAGATCTGATGCTCATCACGGCAAATGGAGTTCTGATCCGTATGGATGTTAACGATATTTCCACGATGGGACGTAACACACAAGGTGTACGTTTGATCAGGCTGGGTGAAAATCATCATGTTGCAACGGTTGCTCTCGTTGAAAAAGAAGAGCCTGCTGCAGAAGAAGAAGAGTTGCTGGAAGAAGGGCATCATGATAGTGAATCTTCAGCTGAATAAAAAATAGTAAAAAAAAGGGACAACCATTAAAGGTTGTCCCTTTTTTTGCCGATAAAAGGAATATATAGGACAAACGGCTCATATAAGGACAGGGGGGTGTTTCGAAAATGCGCACAGGATTGGAGCAAATAATTGACGGGTGTGTTCTCTCAGAAGATATTAATGGTAAGTCTAAAGAACCATTAATGAAGAAAGAAACGGTCATGGATGAGGAAAAGCTGGAAGTTCTCCGGGCATTTATGGTAAAGGAAATAGAGGTCGAGCCTTATTTAATAAGCGGAGAGCCTTTTAAACCAGGCTATAAAATTAAAAAGAAAAATGAAGCAGATGGACGAATTGAAATGGAAACTACGGATATTTCGATTCAATTCAAAAAACAAGCCGAGCAGTTCGAGCGGATGTTTAACTCGTGGCAGTCAGGCGTATCCATCGATATTCCAAAAGTAAGGGAAATTGTACTGCCCCTAATCGATTTGTTTAAAGACCAGCCAAAAGAGCTGCTGAATATTCCAAACTACTATACGGGGAAAGATTACATAGCGCAGCATTGCCTTGCCGTCTCTCTCATGAGTTCATATATTGCGAATCAATTAAACTTTCCGAGTGGAGAGATTAATCAAATTGCTCTAGCCGGTGCACTGAGCGACTGCGGTATGTCTAAAATACAGCCGTCTGTCCTGCTTAAAAGGCTTGCTCTGACAGATAAAGAGTTTGCGGAAATTAAACAGCATTCGATTCAAGGGTACAAAATGATAAAAGATATTGCCGTAATTAAAGAAGGAGTGAAAGTCGGGGTGCTGCAGCATCATGAGAGAATGGACGGGAGCGGATATCCTTTAGGGGTAAAAGGCGATCAGCTTCATCCATACGGAAAAATTGTTGCACTGGCAGATACGTTTATGGCCATGATCTGCCCCCGTCCATACCGAAACGGACTTTCACCTTTTAAGGTATTTGAAGAAATCAAGCATGATAGCTTTGGGAAATTTGATCTCACCGCCGTAAATGTACTTTCAAAAATGCTGGCTCGTATTCTGAATGGTTCACATGTGAAATTATCGGATGGAACAATCGGGGAGGTTATTTTCACTGATTCGCAGAAACCGGTTCGTCCGATCATCCGCTTAGAGTCTAATCAGATTCTCCAGCTCGAAAAACGAATAGATCTTTATATAGTAGAAACTCTTCTCTGAGCCGGTTATTTCCGGCTCTTTTTTCTTTATTCATAAGCATTTGGCAGCCGAAAAATAAAAGATTGAAAAACTTTAAGAAAAACCTTGACCATGGGTAGTCCGCGGTGGTATATTAAGATAGTTCCTTCGGGGGCAACAGCAAAAAAAGTTCTTTGAAAACTAAACAAATCGAAGTGCCAACGTTAATTCTAAAGCAACAAACAAGAGCTAGTCAAACTACTTTTTGGAGAGTTTGATCCTGGCTCAGGACGAACGCTGGCGGCGTGCCTAATACATGCAAGTCGAGCGGACCTCTTCGGAGGTCAGCGGCGGACGGGTGAGTAACACGTGGGCAACCTGCCTGTAAGACTGGGATAACTCCGGGAAACCGGAGCTAATACCGGATAACTTTTCGAACCGCATGGTTCGAAGATAAAAGACGGTTATGCTGTCACTTACAGATGGGCCCGCGGCGCATTAGCTAGTTGGTGAGGTAATGGCTCACCAAGGCGACGATGCGTAGCCGACCTGAGAGGGTGATCGGCCACACTGGGACTGAGACACGGCCCAGACTCCTACGGGAGGCAGCAGTAGGGAATCTTCCGCAATGGACGAAAGTCTGACGGAGCAACGCCGCGTGAGTGATGAAGGTTTTCGGATCGTAAAGCTCTGTTGTTAGGGAAGAACAAGTGCGGGAGTCACTGCCCGCACCTTGACGGTACCTAACCAGAAAGCCACGGCTAACTACGTGCCAGCAGCCGCGGTAATACGTAGGTGGCAAGCGTTGTCCGGAATTATTGGGCGTAAAGCGCGCGCAGGCGGTCTTTTAAGTCTGATGTGAAAGCCCCCGGCTCAACCGGGGAGGGTCATTGGAAACTGGAGGACTTGAGTACAGAAGAGGAGAGTGGAATTCCACGTGTAGCGGTGAAATGCGTAGAGATGTGGAGGAACACCAGTGGCGAAGGCGACTCTCTGGTCTGTAACTGACGCTGAGGCGCGAAAGCGTGGGGAGCGAACAGGATTAGATACCCTGGTAGTCCACGCCGTAAACGATGAGTGCTAAGTGTTAGAGGGTTTCCGCCCTTTAGTGCTGCAGCTAACGCATTAAGCACTCCGCCTGGGGAGTACGGTCGCAAGACTGAAACTCAAAGGAATTGACGGGGGCCCGCACAAGCGGTGGAGCATGTGGTTTAATTCGAAGCAACGCGAAGAACCTTACCAGGTCTTGACATCCTCTGCCACTTCTAGAGATAGAAGGTTCCCCTTCGGGGGACAGAGTGACAGGTGGTGCATGGTTGTCGTCAGCTCGTGTCGTGAGATGTTGGGTTAAGTCCCGCAACGAGCGCAACCCTTGATCTTAGTTGCCAGCATTCAGTTGGGCACTCTAAGGTGACTGCCGGTGACAAACCGGAGGAAGGTGGGGATGACGTCAAATCATCATGCCCCTTATGACCTGGGCTACACACGTGCTACAATGGATGGTACAAAGGGCTGCAAAACCGCGAGGTTAAGCGAATCCCATAAAACCATTCTCAGTTCGGATTGCAGGCTGCAACTCGCCTGCATGAAGCCGGAATCGCTAGTAATCGCGGATCAGCATGCCGCGGTGAATACGTTCCCGGGCCTTGTACACACCGCCCGTCACACCACGAGAGTTTGCAACACCCGAAGTCGGTGGGGTAACCCGTAAGGGAGCCAGCCGCCTAAGGTGGGGCAGATGATTGGGGTGAAGTCGTAACAAGGTAGCCGTATCGGAAGGTGCGGCTGGATCACCTCCTTTCTAAGGAAGAATTATCAGCACCCATGTGGTGCAACATTAACGGACGCACTTCGACTTTGTTTAGTTTTGAGAGAACTTGCTTCTCTTTTTGATGGGCCTATAGCTCAGCTGGTTAGAGCGCACGCCTGATAAGCGTGAGGTCGATGGTTCGAGTCCATTTAGGCCCACCATCTTTATACATTGAAATTCGTTGGGGCCTTAGCTCAGCTGGGAGAGCGCCTGCCTTGCACGCAGGAGGTCAGCGGTTCGATCCCGCTAGGCTCCACCAACGAGACTTTTTTTGTCTCTAAAACTTGTTCTTTGAAAACTAGATAACGATATGAATGTCAAACATTCACACGAGTAAGCAAGTAACCTTACGATTTTCTTCTGCGCTTGCGTATGAAGAGAACATCAAGTCTGAAAACTTCTGTTTTCAGCTCTAACGAAGATAACTTCCGTTATCAGGTTAAGTTAGAAAGGGCGCACGGTGGATGCCTTGGCACTAGGAGCCGATGAAGGACGGTACGAACACCGATATGCTTCGGGGAGCTGTAAGTAAGCGTTGATCCGGAGATTTCCGAATGGGGAAACCCGCTGCTCGTAATGGAGCAGCATCCTGATCTGAATACATAGGATCTGGAAGGCAGACCCGGGGAACTGAAACATCTAAGTACCCGGAGGAAGAGAAAGCAATAGCGATTCCCTGAGTAGCGGCGAGCGAAACGGGATTAGCCCAAACCAGAAGGCTTGCCTTCTGGGGTTGTAGGACACTCAACACGGAGTTACAAAGGAACGGGGTAGAAGAAGCGGTCTGGAAAGGCCCGCCAAAGAAGGTAACAGCCCTGTAGTCGAAACTTCGTTCCCTCCTGAGTGGATCCTGAGTACGGCGGGACACGAGAAATCCCGTCGGAAGCAGGGAGGACCATCTCCCAAGGCTAAATACTCCCTAGTGACCGATAGTGAACCAGTACCGTGAGGGAAAGGTGAAAAGCACCCCGGAAGGGGAGTGAAACAGATCCTGAAACCGTGTGCCTACAAGTAGTCAGAGCCCGTTAACGGGTGATGGCGTGCCTTTTGTAGAATGAACCGGCGAGTTACGATTACGTGCAAGGTTAAGTTGAAAAGACGGAGCCGCAGCGAAAGCGAGTCTGAATAGGGCGATTGAGTACGTGGTCGTAGACCCGAAACCAGGTGATCTACCCATGTCCAGGGTGAAGTTCAGGTAACACTGAATGGAGGCCCGAACCCACGCACGTTGAAAAGTGCGGGGATGAGGTGTGGGTAGCGGAGAAATTCCAATCGAACCTGGAGATAGCTGGTTCTCTCCGAAATAGCTTTAGGGCTAGCCTCATAGTGAGAGTCTTGGAGGTAGAGCACTGATTGGACTAGGGGCCCTCATCGGGTTACCGAATTCAGTCAAACTCCGAATGCCAAAGACTTATCTATGGGAGTCAGACTGCGAGTGATAAGATCCGTAGTCGAAAGGGAAACAGCCCAGACCACCAGCTAAGGTCCCCAAGTATCCGTTAAGTGGAAAAGGATGTGGGGTTGCTTAGACAACCAGGATGTTGGCTTAGAAGCAGCCACCATTTAAAGAGTGCGTAATAGCTCACTGGTCGAGTGACCCTGCGCCGAAAATGTACCGGGGCTAAACGGATCACCGAAGCTGTGGACTGTTCTTACGAACAGTGGTAGGAGAGCGTTCTAAGGGCTGAGAAGCCAGACCGGAAGGACTGGTGGAGCGCTTAGAAGTGAGAATGCCGGTATGAGTAGCGAAAGAGGGGTGAGAATCCCCTCCACCGAATGCCTAAGGTTTCCTGAGGAAGGCTCGTCCGCTCAGGGTTAGTCGGGACCTAAGCCGAGGCCGAAAGGCGTAGGCGATGGACAACAGGTTGAGATTCCTGTACCACCTCTTTTCCGTTTGAGCAATGGAGGGACGCAGGAGGATAGGGTAAGCGCGCTGTTGGATATGCGCGTCCAAGCAGGTAGGCTCAAGGGATAGGCAAATCCGTCCCTTGGTTAAGGCTGAGCTGTGATGGCGAGGGAAATGAAGTACCGAAGTTCCTGATTCCACACTGCCTAGAAAAGCTTCTAGCGAGGAAAATGGTGCCCGTACCGCAAACCGACACAGGTAGGCGAGGAGAGAATCCTAAGGTGATCGAGAGAACTCTCGTTAAGGAACTCGGCAAAATGACCCCGTAACTTCGGGAGAAGGGGTGCTCTTTAGGGTGAATAGCCTTGAAGAGCCGCAGTGAATAGGCCCAGGCGACTGTTTAGCAAAAACACAGGTCTCTGCGAAGCCGCAAGGCGAAGTATAGGGGCTGACGCCTGCCCGGTGCTGGAAGGTTAAGAGGAGAGGTTAGCGCAAGCGAAGCTTTGAATTGAAGCCCCAGTAAACGGCGGCCGTAACTATAACGGTCCTAAGGTAGCGAAATTCCTTGTCGGGTAAGTTCCGACCCGCACGAAAGGCGTAACGATCTGGGCACTGTCTCAACGAGAGACTCGGTGAAATTATAGTACCTGTGAAGATGCAGGTTACCCGCGACAGGACGGAAAGACCCCGTGGAGCTTTACTGCAGCCTGATATTGAATTTTGGCACAGCTTGTACAGGATAGGTAGGAGCCTTGGAAACCGGAGCGCCAGCTTCGGTGGAGGCATTGGTGGGATACTACCCTGGCTGTGTTGAACTTCTAACCCGCGGCCCTGATCGGGCCGGGAGACAGTGTCAGGCGGGCAGTTTGACTGGGGCGGTCGCCTCCTAAAATGTAACGGAGGCGCCCAAAGGTTCCCTCAGAATGGTTGGAAATCATTCGCAGAGTGTAAAGGCACAAGGGAGCTTGACTGCGAGACCTACAAGTCGAGCAGGGACGAAAGTCGGGCTTAGTGATCCGGTGGTTCCGCATGGAAGGGCCATCGCTCAACGGATAAAAGCTACCCCGGGGATAACAGGCTTATCTCCCCCAAGAGTCCACATCGACGGGGAGGTTTGGCACCTCGATGTCGGCTCATCGCATCCTGGGGCTGTAGTCGGTCCCAAGGGTTGGGCTGTTCGCCCATTAAAGCGGTACGCGAGCTGGGTTCAGAACGTCGTGAGACAGTTCGGTCCCTATCCGTCGCGGGCGCAGGAAATTTGAGAGGAGCTGTCCTTAGTACGAGAGGACCGGGATGGACGCACCGCTGGTGTACCAGTTGTCTTGCCAAAGGCATCGCTGGGTAGCTATGTGCGGACGGGATAAGTGCTGAAAGCATCTAAGCATGAAGCCCCCCTCAAGATGAGATTTCCCATCGCAAGAGTAAGACCCCTGAAAGATGATCAGGTTGATAGGTTCGAGGTGGAAGCGTGGTGACACGTGCAGCTGACGAATACTAATCGGTCGAGGACTTAACCTTTATTCAAGTAAGGCTGCTTTACTCGTGCAGCAATCGTTATCTAGTTTTGAAAGAGCAATCTTTCAACCACATATCTGGTAATTATGGCAGAGAGGTCACACCCGTTCCCATACCGAACACGGAAGTTAAGCTCTTTAGCGCCGATGGTAGTTGGGGGTTTCCCCCTGTGAGAGTAGGACGTTGCCAGGTACATGAAAAAAAGGCTTGCCCCTTAGGGGGTGGGTCTTTTTTTGTTGGGATTGGGGATGCGGGATACGCTTGGGATAGAGGGAGAAAGAAGGGAGAGCGGATACGTGATTCGGGATACGCCATGGGTGGAGGGAAGGAGAAGGAGGGGGAATACTCGAATCAGTTGAACTTAGTGTTTATTAGTAGCTTAACGGTTGGCTGGACTTATTTTTAACAGAGTGAGACTGGCGGACCGTACTGGATGGTGCTGGCTGGGGAAGAGGGTCCAACGAATAGAGGCGGTTGTGATTTCTGTCGAACCCTCCCGAAAAGTCGATATCCGTTCATTTTAGTCGATAAATCGAAATAATCGTCGATATATTAAAATTTTGGTCGATATATCAAAATAATCCCCGATATATCCAAATTTCGGTCGATATCCGCTCCAGAATAGCCGATATGCTCTCCAGCTACCCCAATGCCGCAACAGAAACGAATGAATCTGCCTCGATTCTAACCCTATTTCGCCTCCACTACGCCGTAATGTCATGCCATTTGAACAGTTTTGAACCAAAATAGAGGAGTTTTGATCGTAAATTTGAGATATTAATGGTCCACTCCTAAAAAATTCAACCCTTCGCCTCACTCACATTGCAATAGCGCCGAACCTCCTGTTGATCCCAGCCAAACCCCATCCATCCCTAAATCCGTTCACTCAAATACAGCCAAATCAGCTGAGGAATTTTCCAGGCGGTGATTTCCATAAAGGCGGTAATGTAAATATAGTCATTTGTTGAGCGGTTTTGTATCAGGTCGTACCACCATTCTGTTTCGTATCTTGAGATCATGCTGAGGTTGTAGAGCAGCAGGTAATGAGTGAGCAGTTCAGGCATGATAAACAGCTGTTCTTTTTCAGCGGGCAGCGAGTACTCCTTTTTTTCGAGGCTGTAGGAGAGTATGGCCGTTGAAAATGGAGAGAGGCTTTCTTTTTTCATAATTATCTTTTCTCCATCTGAAATGGCGGTTTCCAAGCCGGTAAGGTGTTCGATTGTTTCCGCCAGCCTTTTATCGGTGATGTGATAGGCGACGGCTGCTTCAGATGATAGATAGATGGCATCCGGGCCTTCCTTTAGAGGGAAAGCCGGTTTCCCATTCCGGAGTACTTTGAAGCAATGCCCCATTTCGGGTATTCTCCGCAGGAGCATTTCCATTGTATAGCGTTCTTTATCCAATTCCTTGAGCTTAAAGAGAGTTCGGGCGGTATGGTGAAACAGGCCGTTTTTCTGGAGTCGTACCTCATCTTTAAGAAACAAGTAATCCTGTTTCTTCTTTTTACGTGTTGTGACGCCGTGGGCAAGCACTGAGGTGGTTTCGGGATAATCAGGGTCCTCGGTAAGAATGCTTGCTTTCACGAGCTGAGTGAGGCCATAGAAGTAAAGGATGGGTTTAATGGAAAGGGGAGCTTCCTCTGCCTGCTTGTAAAAGCTCTCTGCATGCATGAGATAATACATGAATGTGCAGGAGTTTCGATAAGACAATTGGGATGCGAGAGATCCGAATGACTTTGTATAAATTTTTTCCAGTGTGTTTTGCGAGCTTTCAGTCGAATGCAGGTATATGTAGGAATTCCAAGGATTAGTTGGTTTCATTGTATGCCTCTCCAGTTTTCTTAATATTTAAACTCTTTGTGGTCTTCTTGACATTATCTAGAACCTATTGATACTCTACTAATAATATTTTGCGGAATCGAGGGGATTTATATAATGTGGAATGATAAGTTTGCTAAAGAAGGTTTGACGTTTGACGATGTTCTTTTGGTCCCGGCTAAGTCGGAAATCCTGCCAAGAGATGTAGACCTTAAGGTTGAATTAACCCCCACCCTTAAATTAAATCTCCCTATTATCAGTGCGGGGATGGATACTGTTACGGAAGCAGAGATGGCGATTGCTATGGCTCGCCAGGGCGGACTTGGTGTAATTCACAAGAATATGTCCATAGAGCAGCAGGCAGAGCAGGTGGATAAAGTGAAGCGTTCCGAACGCGGAGTCATTACGGATCCTTTCTTTTTAACTCCGGATCATCAAGTATTCGATGCTGAGCATTTGATGGGTAAATACCGCATTTCAGGTGTTCCGGTCGTGAATACACTGGAGGAGCAAAAGCTAGTCGGGATTATTACGAACCGCGATTTGCGCTTCATCCAGGATTACTCCATTAAAATTTCCGATGTTATGACAAAAGAGCATTTGGTTACGGCTCCTGTTGGAACAACACTTCAGGAAGCGGAAAGCATTTTGCAGAAATATAAAATTGAAAAACTCCCTCTTGTGGATGATGAAGGCGTACTGAAAGGCCTGATCACCATTAAGGATATTGAAAAAGTAATTGAATTCCCGCATTCCGCTAAAGATGCGCATGGCCGCTTGCTCGTTGGCGGAGCAGTAGGAGTTACAGCTGACACGATGCTGCGGGTAGAAAAATTGGTTGAAGCAAGCGTTGATGTTATTGTGCTCGATACAGCGCACGGTCATTCAAAAGGCGTACTTGATGCAGTAAGAAAAATCAGGGAAACGTATCCTGAACTGAATATCATTGCGGGAAATGTGGCTACTCCTGAAGCGACAAGAGACTTAATTGAAGCAGGAGCGAATGTGGTGAAGGTCGGAATTGGGCCTGGATCCATCTGTACAACCCGTGTTGTAGCTGGAGTAGGTGTTCCTCAAATCACAGCGATTTACGATTGTGCGACAGAAGCAAGAAATCATGGTGCTTCCATTATCGCTGACGGCGGAATTAAATATTCCGGCGATATCGTAAAAGCACTTGCTGCAGGGGGACATGCTGTAATGCTTGGCAGCCTGCTTGCCGGTACGACGGAGAGTCCTGGCGAAACGGAAATATTCCAGGGAAGAAGATTTAAAGTGTACCGCGGAATGGGTTCAGTTGGTGCCATGGAAAAAGGAAGCAAGGACCGTTATTTCCAAGAGGATAATAAAAAATTCGTTCCAGAAGGAATTGAAGGAAGAATTGCTTATAAGGGGCCATTGGCGGATACCGTTTATCAGCTTACCGGCGGGGTTCGCTCCGGAATGGGCTATTGCGGAACGAAAAATCTTTTCGAACTTCGTGAAAACAGCAAATTTATCCGCATGACCGGAGCTGGCCTGATTGAAAGCCATCCTCACGATGTAAACATTACAAAAGAATCGCCTAATTATTCAAGATAATATCGTAATCTATAAATAGTGTACAAAAAGCAAACATTTAGACAGAGACTCTTTCTCTGTCTATTTTTTTTAGCATCCCTATGATAGAATTAATTTTGTGTTTCTTTTCGAAAAAAATGACCAAGCTCCGTCCAAGCGGGACAAGCCGTTACGTATACTATAGCATCCCCATTTTTAAATGTTTTACCCACAGTCAAACCTATTACATAGATAGAAAATTCACATGGAGGTTATTGAACAGCATGAATCAAAAACGTATTTTAGCAGTTTTCATGGCAGCAGCGATGTTCCTTACTGTGCTTGCGCCAATGAAACAGGTATCCGCTGCAGCTGATCCAATCAGCATTAATGCAAAAGCGTCTATTTTAGTGGAAGCATCATCCGGAAAAATTCTCTACGGAAACAACATAGATGAATCTCTCCCGATTGCAAGTATGGCAAAAATCATGACTGAGTACCTGGTTATGGAAGCGATCAAAGACGGAAAAGTTACATGGGAGCAAACGTATACGCCTAACGACTATACATACAGCATCTCGCAAATCCGCGGACTGTCTAACGTACCTCTCAGAAAAGACGGAAGCTATACAGTAAAAGAATTGTATGAAGCGATGGCGATTTATTCAGCAAACGGTGCAGCCATTGCCCTTGCAGAAGTGGTTGCCGGCTCTGAAACAAATTTTGTTAAAATGATGAATGATAAAGCGAAAGAACTTGGTTTGACCGATTATCATTTTGTTAATGCTACAGGCCTTGAAAACAAAGATCTAAACGGAAATCATCCGGAGGGTACATCAGAGGATGACGAGAACAAAGTTTCAGCACGCGATATGGCGAAGCTTGCTTCCCGTTTAATTAAGGATTACCCAGAGATTCTTGAGACGGCAAGCATTCCGAGAAAGACCTTTAAAGAAGGAACGGACATGCCGAACTACAACTGGATGCTCAAAGGATTGATCTATGAGTATGAAGGAGTAGACGGACTCAAAACAGGTTCAACAGATTCAGCCGGTTCATCCTTTACGGCGACAGCTGAGAAAAACGGAATGCGTGTGATTACGGTTGTAATGGATGCTTCTGATGGAACAGGCGATTTAAAATCTCCTCGTTTCAAAGAGACAAAGAAGCTTCTCGATTTTGCCTACAATAATTATTCTGTAGAAGAGCTTTACCCTGCAGGCTATCAGATTAAAGGCAAATCTTCTATTCCAGTTGTCAGCGGAAAAGAAAAAGAGGTTGGAATCCAAACGGACCAGCCTATGACGGTTGCTATGAAAAACGGTGAAAAAGGCAACTACAAGGCTAAATATATGATAGATAAAAAGAAATTAAATGAAAAAGGCGAGCTGGCTGCTCCTTTTAAAGCAAAAGAGGCAGTTGGTAAAATGGTCGTAGATTATAAAGGCGAAGAAAAAGATTATGGTTTCCTAACTGGTGAAGCAGGCGGCGAAGTTAACGTCGTGACAAAAGAAGGCGTAGAAAAAGCCAACTGGTTTGTTCTGACGATGAGAGGCATTGGCGGATTCTTTGCCGGTCTTTGGGACAGTGTGGTTCAGACTGTATCCGGCTGGTTCTCCTAATAATAAGAAAGACACCTTGCAGAAGGTGTCTTTTTTTAGCGATCATTTCCGTTATTGGAAGTTTTTACAGTGAACTTTTAGAATATTGAATCTGCAATCGTATAATAGTATAGGATTATTCACAGATATGAGATAAAATAGAGAATATGATTACATAAAACTACAATGTTGAGTATAGAGGGGGATTTACAATGAATACAGGTACAGATCGAGTAAAGCGCGGCATGGCAGAAATGCAAAAAGGCGGCGTTATTATGGACGTTGTGAATGCAGAGCAGGCTAAAATAGCAGAGGAAGCCGGAGCAGTAGCGGTTATGGCTCTTGAGCGCGTTCCTGCTGATATCCGTGCTGCAGGCGGGGTAGCGAGAATGGCTGATCCTACAATTGTTGAAGAAGTCATGAAAGCAGTCTCCATTCCGGTCATGGCGAAAGCCAGAATCGGACATATCGTAGAGGCCCGCGTTTTGGAAGCAATGGGTGTAGATTACATCGATGAGAGTGAAGTTTTGACCCCTGCTGATGAAGAGTATCACTTGAACAAACGTGATTATACGGTACCTTTTGTTTGCGGATGCCGCGACTTAGGTGAGGCAGCACGCCGTATCGGCGAAGGTGCTTCCATGCTTCGCACAAAGGGAGAGCCCGGTACTGGAAACATTGTTGAAGCTGTCCGCCACATTCGTAAAGTGAATGCCCAGATCCGCAAGGTGGCAGGCATGAATGAAGATGAACTGATGACAGAAGCTAAGCTGTTAGGCGCTCCGTATGAGCTTCTTCTTCAAATTAAAAGAGAAGGCCGTTTGCCGGTTGTTAACTTCGCAGCTGGCGGTGTAGCAACTCCAGCGGATGCCGCTCTAATGATGCAGCTTGGATCAGACGGAGTCTTTGTCGGATCCGGAATTTTCAAATCCGAAAACCCGGCTAAATTTGCCCGTGCCATTGTCGAAGCTACGACTCACTATGAAGACTATGCGCTAATCGCTGAACTGTCAAAAGGTCTTGGAACAGCGATGAAGGGCATTGAAATTTCCACACTTCTGCCTGAAAACCGTATGCAGGAGCGCGGCTGGTAAAAAGGAGTTTTGCATATGTACACAATTGGAGTATTAGGCCTGCAGGGAGCTTTCCGCGAGCATATTCGTTCTATTGAAGCGAGCGGAGCGAAAGCTGTTACGATAAAGCGTCCTGAGCAGCTGAATGAAATAGACGGATTGATTATTCCGGGTGGCGAGAGCACGACAATGCGCCGCCTGATTGATAAATACGGATTTATGGAGCCGCTGCGCCAGTTTACGGCGAGCCGAAAGCCGGTGTTCGGTACGTGCGCAGGGCTGATTATTCTGGCTTCGGAGATTGTCGGCTACGAGGAAGGACATCTCGCGGCCATGGATATTAAGGTCGAGCGCAATTCGTTCGGCCGCCAGCGGGAGAGCTTTGAAGCAGACTTGACCATTACAGGAGTCGGGGAAAATTTCACAGGCGTGTTTATTCGCGCTCCTCATATTGTTGAGGCTGGAGAGAATGTCGAAGTTCTTTCTAAATACAACGGAAGAATCGTTGCAGCGAGACAGGATCACCTGCTTGGGTGCTCTTTTCACCCGGAACTGACCGATGATCACCGGATGACGCAGCTGTTCCTTGAGATGGTGAAAGAATCAAAAGAAAAAGCTTCTGCATAAAAAGGTTGAAACTGGTTCAGACTTGTAGTAAATTATGAACTATCAAAGAAATCGTTAAAACATTGACAGGAAGCAGTAGCGAATATTCCTTCTTAAGAGAGCCGGTGGGTGGTGCGAACCGGTGCTGGAAGTTTGTGAATCCGTCCTCGAGTGAAGCATTGAAATGCTTCCGGTCATGGCCGTTATCATGCAGAGCTGGAAGACTTCTGTCTTCAATTAGGGTGGCATCGCGGGTTAACTCTCGTCCCTTTATTGGGGACGGGAGTTTTTTGTTTTTTGGCTGGGTGTAAGCCGTGGAAGAAGGGAGACTCCTGATCAGAGGGACAGGTGTGGCCCCCGCAAGCGTAAGGTACACATCGCCCGCGAAGGGATAAGCGAACCGGATGCCATGGAAAGTAACAGCCTAATTATTAAAAAAGGGAGAGATTGCTGTGCTGGATATTAAATATTTGCGTCAAAATTTTGAAGAAGTAAAACAAAAGCTGTCTATTCGCGGAGAAGATTTAACAGATTTTGAAAAATTTGAAGAGCTTGACTCTAAAAGACGCGAACTGATTGCTGCTACTGAGGAACTGAAGAGCAAACGGAATGAAGTATCCGGACAAATTGCTGCTCTTAAAAAAGAGAAAAAAGATGCAGATGATCTGATCAAGGAAATGCGTGAGGTTGGAGACCGCATCAAAGAAATCGATGAAGAATTGCGCGGAGTAGAAGAAACACTTGAAAAACTGCTTCTTTCTATCCCGAACATCCCGCATGAGAGTGTTCCGCAAGGGGATTCAGAGGATGATAATATCGAAGTCCGCAAATGGGGGGAGATTCGCGAATTCGGATTCGAAGCGAAGGCACATTGGGACGTAGCAGACCATTTAGATATTCTTGATTTCGAGAGAGCTGCTAAAGTAACAGGAAGCCGCTTCGTATTTTATAAAGGATTGGGTGCCCGCCTTGAACGTGCGCTTCTGAACTTCATGATGGACCTTCACAATGATGAGCATGGCTATACAGAAATTTTGCCTCCTTACATCGTGAACCGTGCAAGCATGACGGGAACAGGTCAGCTTCCTAAATTTGAAGAGGATGCATTTAAAATTAGAGAAGAGGACTACTTCTTGATTCCGACGGCTGAAGTGCCAGTCACGAATATGCACCGTGATGAAATCCTTGAGGCGTCTCAGCTTCCGATCAATTACACAGCTTTCAGTGCTTGCTTCCGTTCTGAAGCAGGATCAGCAGGCAGAGATACACGCGGACTTATCCGTCAGCACCAATTTAACAAAGTAGAGCTTGTGAAGTTTGTTAAGCCGGAGAACTCTTACGAGGAGCTTGAAAACCTGACAGGTCATGCTGAGAAAGTTCTTCAGCTTCTAAACCTGCCTTATCGTGTAATGAGCATGTGTACAGCAGACCTTGGCTTTACGGCAGCGAAGAAATACGATTTGGAAGTATGGATTCCAAGCTACGGTTCTTATCGTGAGATTTCTTCTTGCAGTAATTTCGAAGCGTTCCAGGCGCGCCGTGCGAATATCCGTTTCCGTCCGGAGCCGAAAGCAAAACCGGAGCCGGTTCATACGCTGAATGGATCTGGTTTGGCGCTAGGACGCACCGTTGCAGCCATTCTTGAGAACTATCAGCAGGAAGACGGCAGTGTCATCATTCCAGAGGTCCTGCGCCCATATATGGGAAATAAAGAAGTCATTAAACCGGTTGGTAAATAAATTAAACTTTTCTCAAATAGTGTGTTGACAAGTATTTTATGATTTGATATATTTATTCTTGTCGACACGGAGGAATACCCAAGTCCGGCTGAAGGGATCGGTCTTGAAAACCGACAGGAGGGTCAAACCTCGCGGGGGTTCGAATCCCCCTTCCTCCTCCATTTACTTATTATGTTACGCGCATATAAATTGGAGATTGTCTTGTCCGCTGCATATTTTGTGCAGCGGATTTTTTATATGGAAAAAGCGAAAAGGATGCCCGTGAAGGCATCCTTTTTGTGTTTTTAAATACTAACATCCTTCCTTTGAAAGAAGAAGAAGGTGATGGCCATAAAGAGAATATAGTAAACGAGAAGCACCGCCAATGAAAACATAAGCGTGACACCTGGGAGGATTTCCTCCGCCGCTGAGAATTGCATCAGCTCAAGGTGAGGGAACAGCAGCAGCTTAGCCCATTCCTGTTTTAAGCCGATCAGGAGCTGGACACCTATGTTTAATGCACTATTCATGAAAAGAACGAAAATTCCAAAGCCCACTGCCATTGACTGGCTCTTGAAGAGAGTGGATAGCATAAAGGAAATCGTAACCACCATAATGAGATTTGGAATGAATAGCAGGATCTTTTCGATATACATATTTCCAACTGCCGAAATAACAGGCTCTCCGCCTCCGAAGGTCATCGGTGTTTCAGCTATTTTTGCACCAAAATCTCCTGTCCCATATAGGAAGGTACCCGCAATAACGTTTGCTGCTGCCAGGAAGAATAAAAGCAGCAAAGAGTACGCAACGACTGAAATGTATTTGGACAAAAGAATCTTCCACCTGCGATGCGGGCGGATCAGCAGCTGCTTAATGGTCCCGTCCGAAAACTCTGAAGCTACACTCGTACTCGCGATGATGACGCAGAACAGGGCGACGGTTGAGAAAAGAGAAACGCCGTCAGAATTTGCATATTGCCAGTTGCTTTTTAAAGAGGGGTTCACGTTCTGATCCAGATAGAACTGTTTTTCAGCTGCCTGCTGGGCGAGATCCTCTTTCTCACCGGCCTCAAGCTTTGGATCCTCTTGCTGCTGCTTTAAATCAGCGATTTCCTGCTCCACACCTGGACGCCAGTTCGATACTGTTTTTTCTTGATCGATATAGGCTGTTGCAACAGTCAGGATGATGAGAAATACAGCCAGGAGAATAAAATAAATCCAGGATGATTTCTTTGCAAAGATTTTAACCCATTCATTTTTTACTAAATTCATCATGAGAGGGCACCCTCCTTCTCTTTCGTCAGCTCAAGGAAACGGTCTTCCAATGATTTTTTGACAGGTGTCATCTCATAGACGAGAATTCCGTTCTCCGTTAATTCTTTAATAATTAATGGAAGAGATTCGTATTTTGCTGAAAATTTTAGCGTTCCATCACCGGTAACCGCCAAATTATCTGATAGGGAGCTTAATCCAGGCAAGGCGGCTGCCTCTGCCGCTGAGCTGACGGTAAGCAGAACTTCCCGCATTTCTTCTGCAGCGGCAAGATTTGTGTCTTCCATGGAGGACACATGTGTTAAAACTCCTTTTTCAATAATGGCGAAGCGATCGCACATTAGCTGCATCTCTCCAAGAATATGCGAGGATACGAGAACCGCTGTACCGCTTTGAGCCAGCGTCTTCAAATACTCTCTAAGCTCCTTCATGCCTTGCGGGTCCAATCCGTTTGTCGGTTCATCCAAAATGAGCAAAGAAGGATTGTGTAAAAGAGCCTGGGCAACTCCAAGCCGCTGCCTCATTCCAAGTGAATAGGTTTTCACCTTTTGATGAATGGCACCATCAAGCTTTACCAGCCCGATAACTTCTTTTATTCTTTCTTCTGAGATAGGCTCCAAAGCCATTCTTGCGTAGTGCTTTAAGTTAGCGTACCCGGACATAAACTTATAGAATTCGGGGTTTTCTACAATGGCCCCCAGTTCCTTCATGGATTCCTTAAAGCTCGTATCCACACTTTTGCCTCTGATCAGGACATTCCCGTCTGTGCGGTTAATCAGCCCGGTAATCATTCGGATGATCGTTGTTTTTCCTGCGCCGTTCGGTCCGAGCAGACCGAATATTTCTCCCTCTTCCACCCTGAAGTTCACATCATTTACTATGTATCGCTTTCTGATTTTCTTTTTCAATCCTTGGACTTCCAGTACGTATGACAAATCATTTCCTCCTTTTTCGTCCGGGATAGTTTTTAATACGATTGATAACTGGAAAAAGTTCCAAAAAAAGACCCGGCGATATAAAATCGTCAGGTCTTTCCGGATTTTTATCTTTTCAGCTTGCGTGATTGCTTCATAAAGTAGCTGATTTTCTCTAAAATAGGCTCGACGGAACCTCCGTTGGCCATAATGTCATAATCGTTGATATTTAAGCGCATAACAGGACATGTATTGAAGCTGTTAATCCAGTTTTCATACCGCGCATGCATTTCCTCCCAGTAGGAAATAGGAGTTTGCTGTTCCATCGGTCTACCGCGCTTTTCGATTCTTCCTAAAATATCCTCAAGGCTTCCTTCCAGATAGATGAGAAGATCCGGGTGAGGGAAATAAGGAGTCATGACCATGGCGTCGAAGAGATTTGTGTAGGTTTCGTAATCAACTTCTGTCATTGTGCCTTTTTCATAATGCATTTTGGCAAAGATGCCTGTATCTTCGTAAATGGAACGATCCTGAACAAATCCGCCGCCGTATTCAAAGATTCTCTTTTGTTCCTTGAAACGCTCGGCCAGGAAGTAAATTTGCAGGTGAAAGCTCCACCGCTCAAAGTCTGCGTAAAATTTGTCGAGGTAAGGATTGGTATCAACTTTTTCAAAGGATGTGCGGAAATTCAAGGCTTCGGCAAGAGCGTTCGTCATGGTTGATTTTCCGACTCCGACCGTCCCGGCTATCGTTATAACCGCGTCCTTCGGTATTTGGTACTGATCGCGTAGATTCATGTATGGCTTACTCCTTTTAGCAAATAATCATCAAGGCGTTTAAGGATATACGTTAAATCCTCAGGGCGGTGGACAAAATCAAGCTCGTCCCCATTAAAACGGAGGATTGGAATTTCAGGATTAATTTGTTCCCATTGAGACATCGCGGTCTCATAGTCGGCTGAGAGCTGCTCCAGGTAGCTTGGGTCAATGTTCTTTTCAATATCTCTTCCGCGCAGTGAAATTCTTTCCAGAAGAGTATCAAGGCTCGCACTCAAATACAGGATGATATTCGGTTTAGGCATGTCACTTGTCAAAATATCATAAATTTGAATGTATTTCGTATACTGCTCGTCCTTCAAAGTCCGTTTGGCGAAGATCAGATTTTTGTAAATATGATAATCTGCTACAACCGCCTGGTCCCGCTGCAGGTAATCAGAATTGATTTCCTCCAGCTGTTTATACCGGTTGCACAGGAAAAACATTTCTGTCTGGAAACTCCACTCATCAATGTTTTCATAAAACTTCCCCAAAAATGGATTTTCATCCACAATTTCTTTCAATAGCTGATAGCGATAATGGTCCGAAATCGCTTTGGCGAGAGAGGTTTTGCCCACGCCAATAGGACCTTCAACGGTAATGAAGGGTACTCCTTTCATGCCGGTTCCTCCTTTGCTGCAATTCAATCAGAAACATGTATACTGGTATGATGAGCCTGCATGGTGCAGGCAGAATAGATGGATGTGTGCAATATTCGACAACTTTTTTAAAAAAGACAAACTTTATTTTATCACAGCGGTTTCCATTTTGGGGGAATTGTTTTTTTAGAGGAAGGAAGGAATCGAAAAAAAGGAAGACAGTTCAGCGGGACGGAACTGTCTTTTTTTCAACCTCGAACTGATCCTGAATCAGAAGCCAATTTTGAGGAAACGAAAGACCAAGCTTCCAGTAGCTCATGCCCCGCAATTTCAGCTGCTTCACCAGATTAAATTTTGCCTGAATGGAGCGTGCGTCTTCAAACCATACCTCATGATCTTTCCCGTTTTCATCCCGATATTTGAAATGGGGAGCTTGATCCCTTTGGCTGTATTGAATGGCTTCATTGTACTTGGCGGCGAGTTGGATGCCTTGCTGGGGACTGATGGCTTTTGCAAATTCCCCTCCAGGTTTAAAGGGGAGCGTCCAATCATAGCCATACAGGTTTTGCCCCATCATAATCTTGGATGCCGGCATTTCAGTTAATGCATAATCCAGCACTTCTTTCACTTGATTGATCGGCGATACAGCCATGGGAGGGCCGCCGCTGTATCCCCATTCATATGTCATAAGGACAACGAAGTCCGCAATCTGGCCGTGGGCTTTGTAGTCATGCGCCTCATACCATTTCCCTTTTTGATCGGCTTTTGTTTTAGGAGCCAGGGCGGTGGATAGGAGCCATCCTTCTTTCTGGAACCGCTGCTTCGCTTTTCTAAGGAAAGCATTATAGGCCTCTTTATCCTCCGGTCTCAAATATTCCATATCAAAATGGATGTCTCGGAAGCCGTATTTTTTCGCTTTAATGGTTATTTCTTCTAGCAGCTTGTTTTGAATTTGCTGATCATTTAATACAATTTTCCCGATTTCATCACTAAAGCCTTCATCTGTTAAATTGGTCACAATCATCATCAACGTAACATTGTTGGAGGAAGCGATTTCTGGAAGACTGTCCAGCGGAGGTTCCTTTAAAGATCCGTCCTTTTGAATCCGGAAGCTAAATGGTCCCAGATAGGTTAAGTAGGGGGCTGCCTCTCTCGCGCTTTGCTTTTGCTCTTCGGTTACCTGATTCTGAGCGGGTTCAAGGTAGGCATTAAATTCAGCTTTAGTTTTAGGAGGTTCCGGGATATAAAGCCTGAAACCGACCTGTAAAGGACTATTGGGATTCAGCCGGTTAATGCGGGCGAGCTGCACGGGATTGATGGAGAAGAGCCTTGAGACCGTCCAAAGCGTATCGCCCCTTTTAATCGTATAAAAGCGGCCTATAATCGGAATGACAAGCGCCTGCCCGACCACGAGCTGGTCTGGATTGGGGAGCTGATTGGCTTCTTCTATTTCCTTCGCGGCTGTTCCATAGCGAAAGGCAATGTTGGAAATGGTGTCTCCCTGTTTGACAATATAGATTTGCATATGATGCCCTCCTCATACTGCTTCTTTCTATAGAAGAATATGAGCAGGGCTTGCTGACTATGCTAGAGCTTAATCTGATCACTTGGTTCAACTTTTGCTTTCAATACGTTCTCCATCATCCGAAGCGCGTACTGCTCATCCTCTTCACTGACGGATGCCATGGTGTCCGGCGGGACGATCAGGCTGTACCCGCGCATATAAGCATCATTTGCTGTAAAAAGGACGCATATATTTCCAGCAAGTCCGGTTAAAATGAGGGTATCGACTTTTAAATGATACAAAAGAGTGTTCAGGGCTGTTCCATAGAAGGCCGAATGCTTCGGCTTAATCAAAAAATAATCATCATCCCCTGGTGCAATGGCTTCCATAACAGGCGCACTCAGCGGGTTGCGGCACTTCTTCATGATTTTTTCCAAATTGGCCTGCCACAGCTCATAATGGTCATTAATATAAATAACGGGAATGCCTCTCGAAACAGCCAGCTTTTTTAATTGGGAGAGAGGCTTTGCAATGGCAGCTGCTTTTTCTGCAAGCTCTGGACCATATCCGAATTGAAAATTGTTGATCATGTCGATAATGAGTAATGCGGCTTTATGGTTTTGACTCATCTTGTCCTCTCCTTTAAAGTTAGGGTATGCATGTTTAATTTGTTCTATAAGTAAGGAGCGGAACATGAAATTAGATGAATGGTATATGAAGCTTGCAATTGAAGAGGCAAAAAAGGCAGAGGCTGTCCAGGAGGTTCCAATCGGAGCCGTGATCGTCCGCAATGGAGAAGTCATTTCAGCTGCCCACAATTTAAGAGAAACCGAGCAGCGTGCCATTGCTCATGCTGAAATTTTGGCTATTGATGAAGCATGCCGGGAGCTTGGGACATGGAGACTGGAGGGGGCGACACTGTACGTCACTCTTGAACCTTGCCCGATGTGTGCAGGAGCGATTGTGCTTTCAAGAGTGGAACGGGTAGTATTTGGTGCTCCCGATCCGAAAGGCGGCTGTGCAGGGACCCTGATGAATCTGCTTCAGGAGGAGCGCTTTAATCACCAGGTTGAAGTGGAAGAGGGAGTTCTGCGGGAAGAGTGCGGCAAACTGCTTTCCGATTTTTTTCGGCAGATTCGGGAACGGAAGAAATCTGAAAAGGCTATTTCAAAAAATTTACATCTGCCTTGAATTGATTTTTTTCCGGAATCAGAGTATACTAAATTATGCGTCCGATAAGACGCACTTCTAATAGGTATCAATTTTGCCGTGCTAAGCGGGGAGGTAGCGGTGCCCTGTACTCGCAATCCGCTCTAGCGAGGCCGAATCCCTTTCCGAGGTTAGTTGACTGCAGGGTCTGCCCTCAAGTAAGTGGTGTTGACGTCTGGGTCCTGCGCAATGGAAATCCATGAACCATGTCAGGTCCGGAAGGAAGCAGCATTAAGTGGAAGCTTTCATGTGCCGCGGGACAGCCTGGGCCGAGCTAACTGCTTGAGTAACGCTTGTGGCCGCTAATCGACGAAAGGTGCACGGCAGTTATAATAATAATAGAACACTCACCCTTATAGGGTGAGTTTTTCTGTATAATGATAGAAAAAGGACCCGGCTTTTCTGTGTGCCTGCAGTGGGTTATAATACATATTGGATTTCCACTACGAATAAAAAGGAGGGGGCTTTTGTGGGCTATCAAGCATTATATCGTGTATTCAGACCGCAGCTCTTTCAGGATGTTGCCGGCCAGAATCATATTACCCGCACATTGCAAAATGCCCTGCTTCACAGCAAATTCTCCCATGCTTATTTATTTTCAGGCCCGCGGGGAACAGGGAAAACAAGCGCGGCCAAAATTTTTGCCAAAGCAGTTAACTGCGAAAAAGCACCTGTAGCCGAGCCTTGCGGAGAATGTCCGTCTTGCATAGGAATTGCAGATGGTTCCATCTCGGATGTGCTGGAGATTGATGCGGCATCCAATAACGGCGTGGATGAAATTCGCGACATACGGGATAAAGTAAAATATGCTCCTTCTGCGGTTAAATATAAAGTATACATAGTAGATGAGGTTCACATGCTTTCCATGGGCGCCTTTAATGCACTGCTTAAAACACTTGAAGAGCCGCCTAAACATGTCATCTTTATTCTCGCTACAACTGAGCCTCATAAAATCCCCTTAACCATTATCTCGCGCTGTCAGCGATTTGATTTTAAGAGAATTACCTCTCAAGACATTGTGGACCGGATGAAAACGGTTATGGAAGAGCAGGAGGCTGAAGCGGAGGAAGAAGCGCTTCACGTAATTGCCCGGGCTGCCGATGGCGGTATGCGTGATGCACTCAGCCTTCTTGATCAGGCCATTTCATTCAGCGATGAACGCGTTACCCTGGAGGATTCCCTGCTCATAACGGGCTCCGTCTCACAAAATTTGCTGACGGGACTCGTTCAATCCATTCACAGAAAAGAGGTTTCAGGGGCCCTTCAAATTCTGAGCCAGTTAATGGACCAGGGGAAAGACGCCGTAAGGTTTATCGAAGACCTGATCTATTATTACCGGGATCTGCTGCTTTACAAGACTGCGCCTAACCTTGAAGAGGCTTTGGAGAGAGTCGTTGTAGACGATGCGTTTAAGGAACTGGCGGATGCTGCTGAAGCCGAAAGCCTATACGCGGTCATAGACATACTGAATAAAAGCCAGCAGGAAATGAAATGGACAAACCACCCAAGGATCTTCCTCGAAGTGGCGATTGTAAAGCTTTGTGAAACAGAGGCCGCAAAAGCGGTGCAAACAGGAACAGCCGATCCGCAGCTGCTGGAGAGGATTTCACAGCTTGAAGCAGAACTGAAAGAGCTAAGAAAGAACGGAGTGCCAGCCGGCCAGCCGGCCCAAGCTCCTAGTGACCAAAAGGCAGCAAAAATGGTAAGAAGCAATTTCAAGGTTCCTGCCGGGAGAATTCATGAGATTCTTAAAGAAGCAACAAGACAGGATCTGGAGGCACTCAAGAAAATCTGGAGCGGGATGATTGATCAGCTTCGCACCCAAAATAAAGCCTCACACGCAGCTCTTATCGGGGAAAGCGAACCTGTTGCGGCATCGTCCAAATCATTTGTGCTAAAATTCAAGTATGAGATTCATTGCAAAATGGTCGCTGAGAACAATAATGATGTCCGAACCAACATTGAAGCCATTCTCGCAAATTTACTTGGCAAACCAGTCGAAATGGTTGGCGTCCCTGAGAGGGATTGGGGTAAAATAAGAGAAGAATTCATCCGGGATCAGAAGGATGAAGATCCAAGCGCGAATGAAGCGGAAGAAGATCCCTTCATAGCGGAAGCGAAGAAATTAGTAGGCGATGATTTAATTGAAATAAAAGACTAAATTTAAGGAGATGTTACAATGCGCGGCGGAATGGGAAATATGCAAAAAATGATGAAACAAATGCAAAAAATGCAAAAAGATATGGAGAAGGCTCAAGAAGAGCTTGCCGAAAAGCAAGTTGAAGGGTCAGCCGGCGGCGGAATGGTAGTCGTAATCGCAAACGGCAACCGCGAAATCATCGACGTGAAGATTAAGGAAGAAGTTGTGGACCCGGAAGATATCGATATGCTTCAGGATCTAATCCTTGCTGCTACAAACGATGCTTTGAAAAAGGTAGAAGAAATGACCTCTCAAACAATGGGTCAATTTACAAAAGGAATGAATATGCCAGGTTTATTCTAGGAGGAAGGCTTTATGCATTATCCTGAACCTATATCCAAATTAATTGACAGCTTTATGAAGTTGCCAGGCATAGGACCGAAAACGGCCGTACGTCTGGCCTTTTTTGTCCTCAGCATGAAGGAAGACACCGTCCTTGATTTTGCCAAGGCACTTGTTAACGCCAAAAGAAACCTGACGTATTGCTCCGTATGCGGCCATATTACAGATCAGGACCCGTGCTATATATGCGAGGATAAAAGAAGGGACCGTTCCGTTGTATGCGTCGTTCAGGATCCAAAGGATGTCATAGCAATGGAAAAAATGAAGGAATACAGCGGTCTTTACCACGTACTCCATGGTGCTATTTCTCCAATAGAAGGAATTGGCCCGGAAGATATTAAAGTGCCGGAATTGCTGAAAAGACTTCAGGACGATTCAATCCAGGAAGTAATTCTTGCCACGAATCCAAATATTGAAGGAGAAGCAACGGCCATGTACATATCCCGCCTTCTAAAACCTTCAGGAATTAAAATTACGAGAATTGCTCACGGTCTTCCTGTAGGGGGAGACTTGGAATACGCGGATGAGGTTACTTTATCCAAAGCGCTTGAGGGAAGAAGAGAACTATAATAGGAGGGTTTTTGTTGCTTTTCAAAAGAAAAGGGCGGTTAAGGCAGGATTTTAACCAACAGCTAATCAATCTTCTTATGAAAAATAAATCTGAATGGAATCGTCAAAAGCAGCTTGTAGAAAAAAGCGTAGAACCTTCTGAAGAAGTTCTTTTTGATTTGAAAGTGGCGGAGTCGAAATACTTCTTTCTATTAAGAGAAGCAAAACAAAGAAAGATTCGAATTACCCTGTAGACGGGAAGTTCTAATAAGCGGTCAGGCTTCATATGCTTGTACAAAACAGGTACTGTGAAGGTGAGTGATTATTTGAATCCGATTGTCATATTTGCTATTGCCGGCGGAGCCATTGTGCTTCTGCTGATGAACGGCTCGTTCCGAAATCCCATTAAATGGGCAGGAAGACTTGCAGCCAAGATTGTAGCGGGAGCCCTGCTCCTCTTTGTATTAAATGCATTAGGATCAGGAATTGGAATCCACATCCCGATTAATGCCGGTACTTCCGCAGTTTCCGGGCTGCTCGGCATACCGGGCATCGCTGCATTATACGTGATAAAAACGTATATTCTAGTGTAAAAGCAAATGGTTCGCCATTTGCTTTTATTTTTTGTTGACATATAAGATAAATGGATGGTATATTATTATACGTCGCTGATACATAAGTTATTTCGAAAAAACAAAAGTAAAAATAATTGTTGACACGGCAAGCGAGTAAATGGTATGATAATCAAGTCGCTTCAATAAGAAGTGAATGAAAAAAAGTTCTTTGAAAACTAAACAAATCGAAGTGCCAACGTTAATTCTAGAGCAACAAACAAGAGCTAGTCAAACTACTTTTTGGAGAGTTTGATCCTGGCTCAGGACGAACGCTGGCGGCGTGCCTAATACATGCAAGTCGAGCGGACCTCTTCGGAGGTCAGCGGCGGACGGGTGAGTAACACGTGGGCAACCTGCCTGTAAGACTGGGATAACTCCGGGAAACCGGAGCTAATACCGGATAACTTTTCGAACCGCATGGTTCGGAGATAAAAGACGGTTATGCTGTCACTTACAGATGGGCCCGCGGCGCATTAGCTAGTTGGTGAGGTAATGGCTCACCAAGGCGACGATGCGTAGCCGACCTGAGAGGGTGATCGGCCACACTGGGACTGAGACACGGCCCAGACTCCTACGGGAGGCAGCAGTAGGGAATCTTCCGCAATGGACGAAAGTCTGACGGAGCAACGCCGCGTGAGTGATGAAGGTTTTCGGATCGTAAAGCTCTGTTGTTAGGGAAGAACAAGTGCGGGAGTCACTGCCCGCACCTTGACGGTACCTAACCAGAAAGCCACGGCTAACTACGTGCCAGCAGCCGCGGTAATACGTAGGTGGCAAGCGTTGTCCGGAATTATTGGGCGTAAAGCGCGCGCAGGCGGTCTTTTAAGTCTGATGTGAAAGCCCCCGGCTCAACCGGGGAGGGTCATTGGAAACTGGAGGACTTGAGTACAGAAGAGGAGAGTGGAATTCCACGTGTAGCGGTGAAATGCGTAGAGATGTGGAGGAACACCAGTGGCGAAGGCGACTCTCTGGTCTGTAACTGACGCTGAGGCGCGAAAGCGTGGGGAGCGAACAGGATTAGATACCCTGGTAGTCCACGCCGTAAACGATGAGTGCTAAGTGTTAGAGGGTTTCCGCCCTTTAGTGCTGCAGCTAACGCATTAAGCACTCCGCCTGGGGAGTACGGTCGCAAGACTGAAACTCAAAGGAATTGACGGGGGCCCGCACAAGCGGTGGAGCATGTGGTTTAATTCGAAGCAACGCGAAGAACCTTACCAGGTCTTGACATCCTCTGCCACTTCTAGAGATAGAAGGTTCCCCTTCGGGGGACAGAGTGACAGGTGGTGCATGGTTGTCGTCAGCTCGTGTCGTGAGATGTTGGGTTAAGTCCCGCAACGAGCGCAACCCTTGATCTTAGTTGCCAGCATTCAGTTGGGCACTCTAAGGTGACTGCCGGTGACAAACCGGAGGAAGGTGGGGATGACGTCAAATCATCATGCCCCTTATGACCTGGGCTACACACGTGCTACAATGGATGGTACAAAGGGCTGCAAAACCGCGAGGTTAAGCGAATCCCATAAAACCATTCTCAGTTCGGATTGCAGGCTGCAACTCGCCTGCATGAAGCCGGAATCGCTAGTAATCGCGGATCAGCATGCCGCGGTGAATACGTTCCCGGGCCTTGTACACACCGCCCGTCACACCACGAGAGTTTGCAACACCCGAAGTCGGTGGGGTAACCCGTAAGGGAGCCAGCCGCCTAAGGTGGGGCAGATGATTGGGGTGAAGTCGTAACAAGGTAGCCGTATCGGAAGGTGCGGCTGGATCACCTCCTTTCTAAGGAAGAATTATCAGCACCCATGTGGTGCAACATTAACGGACGCACTTCGACTTTGTTTAGTTTTGAGAGAACTTGCTTCTCTTTTTGATGGGCCTATAGCTCAGCTGGTTAGAGCGCACGCCTGATAAGCGTGAGGTCGATGGTTCGAGTCCATTTAGGCCCACCATCTTTATACATTGAAATTCGTTGGGGCCTTAGCTCAGCTGGGAGAGCGCCTGCCTTGCACGCAGGAGGTCAGCGGTTCGATCCCGCTAGGCTCCACCAACGAGACTTTTTTTGTCTCTAAAACTTGTTCTTTGAAAACTAGATAACGATATGAATGTCAAACATTCACACGAGTAAGCAAGTAACCTTACGATTTTCTTCTGCGCTTGCGTATGAAGAGAACATCAAGTCTGAAAACTTCTGTTTTCAGCTCTAACGAAGATAACGTCTGTTATCAGGTTAAGTTAGAAAGGGCGCACGGTGGATGCCTTGGCACTAGGAGCCGATGAAGGACGGTACGAACACCGATATGCTTCGGGGAGCTGTAAGTAAGCGTTGATCCGGAGATTTCCGAATGGGGAAACCCGCTGCTCGTAATGGAGCAGCATCCTGATCTGAATACATAGGATCTGGAAGGCAGACCCGGGGAACTGAAACATCTAAGTACCCGGAGGAAGAGAAAGCAATAGCGATTCCCTGAGTAGCGGCGAGCGAAACGGGATTAGCCCAAACCAGAAGGCTTGCCTTCTGGGGTTGTAGGACACTCAACACGGAGTTACAAAGGAACGGGGTAGAAGAAGCGGTCTGGAAAGGCCCGCCAAAGAAGGTAACAGCCCTGTAGTCGAAACTTCGTTCCCTCCTGAGTGGATCCTGAGTACGGCGGGACACGAGAAATCCCGTCGGAAGCAGGGAGGACCATCTCCCAAGGCTAAATACTCCCTAGTGACCGATAGTGAACCAGTACCGTGAGGGAAAGGTGAAAAGCACCCCGGAAGGGGAGTGAAACAGATCCTGAAACCGTGTGCCTACAAGTAGTCAGAGCCCGTTAACGGGTGATGGCGTGCCTTTTGTAGAATGAACCGGCGAGTTACGATTACGTGCAAGGTTAAGTTGAAAAGACGGAGCCGCAGCGAAAGCGAGTCTGAATAGGGCGATTGAGTACGTGGTCGTAGACCCGAAACCAGGTGATCTACCCATGTCCAGGGTGAAGTTCAGGTAACACTGAATGGAGGCCCGAACCCACGCACGTTGAAAAGTGCGGGGATGAGGTGTGGGTAGCGGAGAAATTCCAATCGAACCTGGAGATAGCTGGTTCTCTCCGAAATAGCTTTAGGGCTAGCCTCATAGTGAGAGTCTTGGAGGTAGAGCACTGATTGGACTAGGGGCCCTCATCGGGTTACCGAATTCAGTCAAACTCCGAATGCCAAAGACTTATCTATGGGAGTCAGACTGCGAGTGATAAGATCCGTAGTCGAAAGGGAAACAGCCCAGACCACCAGCTAAGGTCCCCAAGTATCCGTTAAGTGGAAAAGGATGTGGGGTTGCTTAGACAACCAGGATGTTGGCTTAGAAGCAGCCACCATTTAAAGAGTGCGTAATAGCTCACTGGTCGAGTGACCCTGCGCCGAAAATGTACCGGGGCTAAACGGATCACCGAAGCTGTGGACTGTTCTTACGAACAGTGGTAGGAGAGCGTTCTAAGGGCTGAGAAGCCAGACCGGAAGGACTGGTGGAGCGCTTAGAAGTGAGAATGCCGGTATGAGTAGCGAAAGAGGGGTGAGAATCCCCTCCACCGAATGCCTAAGGTTTCCTGAGGAAGGCTCGTCCGCTCAGGGTTAGTCGGGACCTAAGCCGAGGCCGAAAGGCGTAGGCGATGGACAACAGGTTGAGATTCCTGTACCACCTCTTTTCCGTTTGAGCAATGGAGGGACGCAGGAGGATAGGGTAAGCGCGCTGTTGGATATGCGCGTCCAAGCAGGTAGGCTCAAGGGATAGGCAAATCCGTCCCTTGGTTAAGGCTGAGCTGTGATGGCGAGGGAAATGAAGTACCGAAGTTCCTGATTCCACACTGCCTAGAAAAGCTTCTAGCGAGGAAAATGGTGCCCGTACCGCAAACCGACACAGGTAGGCGAGGAGAGAATCCTAAGGTGATCGAGAGAACTCTCGTTAAGGAACTCGGCAAAATGACCCCGTAACTTCGGGAGAAGGGGTGCTCTTTAGGGTGAATAGCCTTGAAGAGCCGCAGTGAATAGGCCCAGGCGACTGTTTAGCAAAAACACAGGTCTCTGCGAAGCCGCAAGGCGAAGTATAGGGGCTGACGCCTGCCCGGTGCTGGAAGGTTAAGAGGAGAGGTTAGCGCAAGCGAAGCTTTGAATTGAAGCCCCAGTAAACGGCGGCCGTAACTATAACGGTCCTAAGGTAGCGAAATTCCTTGTCGGGTAAGTTCCGACCCGCACGAAAGGCGTAACGATCTGGGCACTGTCTCAACGAGAGACTCGGTGAAATTATAGTACCTGTGAAGATGCAGGTTACCCGCGACAGGACGGAAAGACCCCGTGGAGCTTTACTGCAGCCTGATATTGAATTTTGGCACAGCTTGTACAGGATAGGTAGGAGCCTTGGAAACCGGAGCGCCAGCTTCGGTGGAGGCATTGGTGGGATACTACCCTGGCTGTGTTGAACTTCTAACCCGCGGCCCTGATCGGGCCGGGAGACAGTGTCAGGCGGGCAGTTTGACTGGGGCGGTCGCCTCCTAAAATGTAACGGAGGCGCCCAAAGGTTCCCTCAGAATGGTTGGAAATCATTCGCAGAGTGTAAAGGCACAAGGGAGCTTGACTGCGAGACCTACAAGTCGAGCAGGGACGAAAGTCGGGCTTAGTGATCCGGTGGTTCCGCATGGAAGGGCCATCGCTCAACGGATAAAAGCTACCCCGGGGATAACAGGCTTATCTCCCCCAAGAGTCCACATCGACGGGGAGGTTTGGCACCTCGATGTCGGCTCATCGCATCCTGGGGCTGTAGTCGGTCCCAAGGGTTGGGCTGTTCGCCCATTAAAGCGGTACGCGAGCTGGGTTCAGAACGTCGTGAGACAGTTCGGTCCCTATCCGTCGCGGGCGCAGGAAATTTGAGAGGAGCTGTCCTTAGTACGAGAGGACCGGGATGGACGCACCGCTGGTGTACCAGTTGTCTTGCCAAAGGCATCGCTGGGTAGCTATGTGCGGACGGGATAAGTGCTGAAAGCATCTAAGCATGAAGCCCCCCTCAAGATGAGATTTCCCATCGCAAGAGTAAGACCCCTGAAAGATGATCAGGTTGATAGGTTCGAGGTGGAAGCGTGGTGACACGTGCAGCTGACGAATACTAATCGGTCGAGGACTTAACCTTTATTCAAGTAAGGCTGCTTCACTCGTGCAGCACATCGTTATCTAGTTTTGAAAGAGCAATCTTTCAACCACATATCTGGTAATTATGGCAGAGAGGTCACACCCGTTCCCATACCGAACACGGAAGTTAAGCTCTTTAGCGCCGATGGTAGTTGGGGGTTTCCCCCTGTGAGAGTAGGACGTTGCCAGGTACATGAAAAAAAGGCTTGCCCCTTAGGGGGTGGGTCTTTTTTTGTTGGGATTGGGGATGCGGGATACGCTTGGGATAGAGGGAGAAAGAAGGGGGAGCGGATACGTGATTCGGGATACGCCATGGGTGGAGGGAAGGAGAAGGAGGGGGAATACTCGATTCGGCTTAGTGTTTATTAGTAGCTTAACGGTTGGCTGGACTTATTTTTAACAGAGTGAGACTGGCGGACCGTACTGGATGGTGCTGGCTGGGGAAGAGGATCCAACGAATTGAGGCGGCTGCGATCTCTATCGAACCCTCCCGAAAAGTCGATATCCGCTCATTTTAGTCGATAAATCAAAATAATCGTCGATATATTAAAATTTTGGTCGATATATCAAAATAATCCCCGATATATCCAAATTTCGGTCGATATCCGCTCCAGAATAGCCGATATCTTGCCACCTCCCCCCTTCCCGCATCAGAAACGAGCGTATTCCTCTCCATTCTCGCCGCCAATTTCTTCTCTCCGCATCGTAATGCTCCCCAATTCATCAGTTTTGAACAAAAACAGGCGAGTTTTAATAAAAAAATCCACTACCTTAATCCTCTACTCTCCAAAAGATGCTTCTGCTAAAGCCAATCTCCCGAGAAATCGGTATCCACCTTCAAAATTCCTCATCTGCCATCAAATATATCCAGCCTCCCACCGCCTGCAGTTAATCTAGTTTAAATGCAATGATAAAGTTTTCGTGTGAATATCCTCCGATCTGCCCCCTCCCCAACAAAAACAGCAAGATTAACTTTTATAGACATACACAGTTGGGCGAAAGCCTTCATACATTAAGGGCAGAGGGCAAAGGTGAACCTGTAAAATTCTGAAAGTTGTATACAAATCACCGCCGCTGGCCAAAATAGCAGTATGGAGGTGGAGGGAATGATTGGTAAACTGTCTGGAATTTCAAAGGAGGAAACGTGTATTATATGCGACACGTGCAAACCTGATGGAATTCATCTCTATACGAGCTTTATATGTACGGACTGTGAAAGGGAAATGGTGTCGACTGATGCAGCGGAGCCGAAGTATGATTTTTTCGTAAAAAAACTAAAGAGCGTAAAGGCACCGCCTATGTATTCTTAATGACCTGAAAGGGTCTTTTTTCTTTTTGCTGATTTAGTGGGTTTTGATGGGCAGATGGAATCGTTGCTGAAGTGAGGAACAAATATTGGTATAATGGAAGTATCGTATTAAAAGGATGGGACCTAGTGCTTATGTATACTCCATTGTTTTCTTCGCTATTGAAGCATCAAGAGAAAAACCCGGTATCTTTTCACGTGCCTGGCCATAAAAATGGTTTGCTGCTGCCGGAAGAGACATCACGTTTTTTTAAAAATGTGATGAAGCTTGATGTAACGGAATTGTCAGGACTGGATGATTTACATGACCCGCATGGAGTGATTGATGAGGCCCAGTCGCTCGCTGCATCCTTTTATGGAGCAGAGAAGACATTTTTTCTTGTAAATGGTTCGACATCCGGTAATCTTGCGATGATTTTGTCATGCTGCAGGGAAGGGGATACCGTTCTAGTTCAGCGGAACAGCCACAAATCCATTATGAATGCATTGGAGCTTGCTAAAGCAGATCCGGTCTTTATCAGTCCTAAAATAGATGAAGCGCTGCATGTTCCTTCTTACGTTGAGGAAGACCGCATAGCTGAAGCCATTGAAGCTTATCCTCATGCAAAGGCGCTTATTATAACAAATCCTAATTATTACGGGGTAACGGCGGATCTCACGCGTATCGTCCGCCTTGCTCATTCTTACAGCATTCCTGTTCTGGTTGACGAAGCACATGGTGCCCATTACGGAATAGGTGCTCCTTTTCCCGAATCTGCATTAAAAGCCGGCGCGGACGCGGTTGTTCAATCCGCTCACAAAACGCTGCCTGCTATGACGATGGGCTCCTTTTTACACGTGAACAGCAGGCTTGTTTCCTTTAGGAGAGTAGCAAAATTGTTGTCTATGCTGCAAACGAGCAGTCCATCCTATCCAATTATGGCCTCGCTGGATCTTGCCAGGGCTTTTGCCCAGGAAATAAAGGATTCCGGAAGAGCAGGAGAACTTGCGCTTGAAGCTTCAAAAATAAAAGAGTATTTCAATTCTATTGAGGGAATTAAAGCAATAGGTACAGAGGATCCAAATGCTATTCAGGATCCTATAAAGCTGGCCATTGTTTCTGAAACCGGGCTTTCTGGCTTTGATCTTCAGGAACGCTTTGAGCGTCATGGAATATACGGAGAACTTGCAGATGAGCGCAATTTCCTTTTGATTGCTGGACTGGGGAAAAGCAGCTTTCGTCACCCAGGTCTTGAAAAAGAATTTTCGTCCATGACGAATCCTGCGAAAACAAAACTCCCGATTACATTCCCGTCCCTGCCTGCGTCCAAGCTTTCTCTGACCTATGGCGAGATGGAGCAAACAGCCAAGGAAGAAGTACATCTGCACGAAGCGGATGGCAGGGTGATGGCAGAGGCGGTCATTCCGTATCCGCCGGGGATTCCGCTCCTATTGGCAGGAGAAAGAATAAGCGAACAGCACATAGAATGGATTCTTCAGATGAAGGATCGGGGAGCCCGGTTTCAGGGCCGACAGAACAGGAATTTTAATACTGTAGCTGTTTATAAGAAAGGTTGAGAAGATTGACAGGCTGTTTTATTACATTTGAAGGTCCTGAAGGGGCCGGCAAGACCACTATTTTAAAAGAAATTCATAAGAAGCTGCAGGAAAAAGGAATTGATCCGGTTGCTACCCGCGAGCCCGGGGGAATTAAAATCGCTGAACAAATCCGCAGTGTTATTTTAGATATAGAGAATACCGAAATGGATCCGCGAACAGAAGCTCTTCTGTATGCGGCTGCCAGGAGACAGCATCTGGTTGAAAAGGTACTGCCTGCTTTAAAAGAGAAGAAGGTTGTATTATGCGACCGCTTTATAGACAGCTCTCTTGCTTATCAGGGATATGCAAGAGGACTTGGCATGGAAGAAGTTCTTTCGATTAATCTGTTTGCCATTGAGGATGTTATGCCGGACTTGACGATTTATTTCAGCATTGACGCTGAGAAAGGGCTGAAAAGAGTCTATTCGGGCGAAAATAGAGAAATCAACCGGCTTGATAACGAAGATCTGAAGTTTCATGATCGCGTTCAAAAAGGGTATGCCATCTTACTTGAGAAATATCCCGAGAGAATAAAATCAGTTAATGCGGACCAGACGCCTGAAGAGGTGGCAGAGGAAGTATGGCTATTAATTCGAAATAAATTGTCTCTATAATCCAAGGAGGAATTGGAAATGAAAATGGTAATTGCTATTGTGCAGGATCAAGATACGAATCGTTTAATCAAATCTCTTACCGATCATAATTTCAGAGTTACGAAGCTTGCAACCTCCGGAGGCTTTTTGAAATCAGGCAACACTACGATCATGATTGGAACGGAAGAATTGAGAGTGCAAAAGGCACTTCAAATTATTAAAGACAGCTGCCAGGCCCGCGAACAGCTTGTTGCCCCTGTTTCACCCATGGGAGGAAATGCAGATTCGTATGTTCCCTATCCAGTAGAGGTAGAGGTAGGAGGAGCAACTGTATTTGTTCTTCCTGTGGAAGAATTCCACCAATTTTAAGGAGAAGCGAAAATGAAAATTAATCAGGATATTCGCATTGCTGCCGATAAACAGAACATCCGTCATCAGGAGGCTCCCTCATCCGCCGGAAGCTTTCGAAATGCCGTTTTGAAAGAAAGCGGCCAGATGAAGGTAAGTCAGCTAAATCAAATGATTGCGGAGCTTGAGGCAGCAGGAAGCCGCTTATCCCGTTCAAGAAATTTTCAGGACTTGGCGAAGGTTAAAGGACTCGTGAAAAAAATTGTCCAGGAAGCTGTCGATTATGGTATGCAGCTAAAGGAATCAAAAAGCTGGGATTATCAAGGAAACAGCCGCTCTCATAAATTGATTGAGCAAATTGATGACAAGCTTATCGTGTTAACGGAAGATCTTGTGAAGAAAGAAAAGACTGCCATCGACATCCTTGGAACCGTTGGAGAAATTAAGGGGATGCTGGTTAATTTATATATTTAGCGAGTGATATAGATGAACAGAACGTGGACAGAGCTCGAGGCTTATCAGCCGAGGGTATTGAAGCTATTGGAAAAAAGCATTGGCAAAAACAGGCTGGCGCATGCTTATTTATTTGAGGGGAAAAAGGGAACCGGAAAGAAAGAAACGGCCCTTCTTCTTGCCAAGAGCTTCTTTTGTACAGAACGTATGGATGCAGAGCCATGCGGTGAATGCAGCAGCTGCCGGAGAATTAATTCAGGAAACCATCCTGATCTTCATATAATCGAACCGGACGGTCTTTCCATAAAGAAACATCAGATTCAAAGTCTTCAGGAAGAATTCTCGAAAAAAGGATTGGAATCTTCAAAGAAGTTTTATATGATTTCGCATGCGGATAAAATGACTACGAACGCAGCGAACAGCCTTCTGAAATTTTTAGAGGAACCAGGAAAAGATACCATTGCGGTTTTAACGACTGAGCAGGTTCATATGATTCTGAACACGATTCAATCACGGTGCCAAATTCTTCCCTTTAGCCCGCTTCCTTCATCAATTATTCGTCTTGAGCTTGAAAAACAGGACGTTATAGGATATATGGCTGCTGCTGCTTCCCAAATGACGAACAACCTGGACGACGCTATCGAATTAAGTCGAAATGATTGGTTTGCAGAAGCTAGAGCGATAGTGATAAAATTGTATGAAGCCTTAACGGTAAGAAAAGAGCAAGCAATGGTGTTCGTGCATACTCAGTGGATGCCGTTTTTTTCTGAGAAAGAGCTTCAGGATCAAGGATTGGATTTGTTATTATTTTTATATAAAGACCTTCTCTCCATTCAATTGGGGATGGAAGATGCCGTAATTTATATAGATATGAAGGAAACCTTGAAGAAGGAAGCCCTTCAGACAGGTCAGCAACGTATAACAGAGAAGGTATTGAGCATATTGGAGACCAAGCGGAAGCTTCATTCAAATGCAAATCCGCAGCTTTTGATGGAGCAGCTGGTTTTAACGTTGCAGGAGGGATAACTTTGTATGATGTAGTAGGTGTCCGGTTTAAGAAAGCCGGCAAAATATATTATTTCGACCCGAACGGGTTTGATATAGATGAGAACGATTGTGTCATCGTTGAGACAGTTCGAGGAGTAGAGTTCGGCAAGATCGTGGTTGCCAGTAAAAAAGTGGACGAGCATGATGTAGTGCTCCCTCTTAAAAAGGTGCTCCGTGTTGCAGATCAAAGAGACAGGATGCTTGTCGAAGAAAATCATGAAGCGGCCCTGAAGGCGTATGAAACCTGCCAGCAAAAGGTAGGGGAACACGGGCTTGATATGAAGCTTGTGGATGTAGAGTATACATTTGACCGGAATAAGGTCATTTTCTATTTCACTGCTGATGGGCGGGTCGATTTCAGGGAGCTGGTTAAGGATTTAGCTTCTATTTTTAAAACAAGAATTGAGCTTCGCCAAATTGGGGTTCGCGATGAGGCTAAAATGCTCGGAGGCATAGGTCCATGCGGAAGAATGCTATGCTGTTCGACATTTCTCGGAGACTTTGAGCCCGTCAGCATTAAGATGGCAAAGGATCAAAACCTTTCTCTTAATCCGACCAAAATTTCAGGTTTGTGCGGCCGTCTTATGTGCTGCCTGAAATATGAGAATGATGAATATGAATCCGCAAAAGAACTTCTGCCCGATCTTGGGGAAACGATCAGAACCCCGTCCGGAACAGGCAAGGTTGTCGGATTGAATATTTTAGAGCGGCTCCTGCAGGTTCAGCTGAAGGAAAGAGACGGAGTGGTCGAGTTCAGCTGGGAGGAATTGCAGCAGGAAGGCGCCGTTTCGATGCAATCCACAGAATGAGGTGGAAAGATTGGAGAAAAAAGAAATCTTCGAATCTGTGACCAGTTTGGAAGAACAAATTGGTTCCCTATACAATCAGCTAGGCGATTTAAAACAGCATATAGCAGAATTGATTGAAGAAAATCAGGCCTTATCTTTGGAAAATCAGAATTTAAGAAGACGGCTTGAGCTTTCTTCTTCAGAGGATGTCACTCTTCGTTCTGATGAAAAAAAGGGACAGGTTCACCATGATGATGACAATGTGGACATAAGTGAAGGGTATGATAACCTTGCGAGGCTTTATCAGGAAGGCTTTCATATCTGCAATGTTCACTACGGAAGTCTGAGAAAAGACGGAGATTGCCTTTTCTGTTTGTCATTTCTTAATAAAAAGTAGCCTCCCTTTTATTTGGGGGCTTTTTTTATCGGTCAATTTCTGAAGAAAGGATAAAGTGATGAATTTGGAATTAATAGGCGATGAGAGGCTGGATTACTTATTGGCAGAAAACCTCCGGATTATCCAAAGTCCGAGTGTCTTTGCTTTTTCGCTAGATGCCGTACTGCTCGCCAAATTTGCATATATGCCGATCCAGAAGGGAAAGGTACTAGATTTATGTACAGGAAACGCGGTCGTTCCGCTGCTTTTAAGCACCCGTTCAAAAGCACAAATTACAGGAGTGGAAATTCAGGAACGGCTTTATAACATGGGGAAAAGAAGCGTGGAGTACAATGCGCTTTCCAATCAGATTGACATGATCCACGGAGATTTAAAGGATATGCCTTCTGTACTAGGGCATCAAAAGTATGATGTGGTAACATGCAATCCGCCATATTTCAAGACTCCTCAAAAAAGGGAGCAGAATGAAAATGAACATTTGGCGATTGCCAGACATGAAATTCACTGTACACTTGAGGATGTTGTGCGCGTAAGCAGCCAGCTCGTCAGACCGGGGGGAAAGGTTGCCTTCGTTCACCGGCCGGGCCGTCTGCTTGAGATTACTGAGTGGATGAAGCACTATAAGATTGAGCCAAAGCGCATACAATTTGTTTACCCGAAAAAGGGCAGGGAAGCGAACACTCTTTTAATAGAAGGAACTAAGAACGGACAGCCGGATTTAAAGATCCTGCCGCCTCTGTTTGTATACGATGAAAACAATGAATATACAAAGGAAGTCAGGAACATCCTTTATGGAGAAGAATAGCCATTGCTTTTATGTACTTGAATGCCGCGATGGAAGCTTTTATGGAGGATACACCAATCACCTTGAGCAGCGGCTCAAAAAGCATAATGATGGGAAGGGTGCGAAATATACGAGAGCGCGCAGGCCGGTTGTGCTTCTCTATGCTGCTTGCTTTGAAACGAAAAATGAAGCGATGAGTGCCGAATACCACTTTAAAAAATTGACAAGAAAACGCAAGGAAAAATACCTGGAAGAGCATCTTCCAATCTGGAAAAGGATGAATAAGCATGCAGACACAGCAGAGCTTCAAGGAGAATACGGAAACGGGGATCCTTTATCTGGTTCCGACGCCCATCGGAAATCTTGAAGATATGACATACAGGGCCATTCGCATATTAAAGGAAGCCGATTTGATTGCTGCTGAGGACACGAGGCAATCCAAGAAACTGTGCAACCATTTTGAAATTAATACACCGCTGACAAGCTATCATGAGCATAATAAAGAAAGCAGCGGATATAAAATTATCGACTATTTAAAAGAGGGAAAAACCATAGCCCTAGTAAGCGATGCGGGGATGCCGACCATTTCGGATCCGGGAAGCGAGCTTGTGGAAGCAGCGTTGGAAGAAAATCTTACAGTTGTTCCGCTTCCGGGGGCAAATGCTGCCCTAACTGCACTTATTGCATCCGGATTGACACCGCAGCCATTTTTCTTTTATGGGTTTTTAAATCGCCAGAAAAAAGAAAAGAAGAAAGAGCTTGAGTTATTGAAATTGCGTCAGGAAACGATGATCTTTTATGAATCACCACACAGGCTGAAAGATACGCTCACTTTAATGGAAGAAATCCTTGGAAATCGGAAGGTTGTCCTGTCAAGAGAGCTGACAAAGAAGTTTGAAGAGTTTGTAAGAGGCACCCTTTCTGAAGCGAATGAATGGGCAAAAGCCAATGAGATCCGCGGGGAATTTTGCCTTATTTTAGAAGGTGCATCCAATGACGATATACAGCCGGAGGAAGATTTGTGGTGGAATGGATTAGGTATAATTACCCATATTGAACATTATATTGAAAAAGGGATTTCTTCAAAGGAAGCTATAAAAACAGTAGCTTTAGATAGAGGACTGCCTAAAAGGGAAGTGTATAACGAGTATCATAAGGAGGAGTAAGCTCTTTTTGTGAATAAGAAAAAAGTCCCTGTTATAGGGACTTTTTTATATTACTTAGATTGGAATTGGTTTTGAATTTCTTGGATCAGCTGCTCAGCGCCTTCTTTGCTTAGCACCAATTTGCCGTTAGCCAATGTCATGTTGTCATCAGAAACTTCACCAGTAACGTGGCAAGTCATGTTTGGCTTGTATTTTTTAAGAATGATTCTTTCATCATCCACGTAGATTTCAAGAGCGTCTTTTTCTGCAATTCCTAGTGTACGGCGCAATTCAATCGGAATCACCACGCGGCCTAGTTCATCAACTTTACGTACAATACCTGTAGATTTCATTGAATGTTCTCCTCCCGTTTTTGCTATATATGCTATTTTTCTATTAACTTCGTCATTATTCGACAAAATTTATTTGCTTCATAAGCATAACAGTGTTTCCAAATTACGTCAATAATTTTGTTTCCAATAATTATTAAGCATTTTAGAAAAAGACTGCAAAGCTTGTTCTGATAAAGTTTGTATTTAAATAAATACCCTAGAAAATAGGAAATTAAACCTAATTCAACCAGTGAAACATTATAGCGGTAATAGCTTTCTAGTTACCTAATTATAAACATCCTTCGACAAAATTCAACATAATTTTGCTAAATCCAGCATTTGGATGGTTTGCAATATTATATAATTCACTGGATGATGCATTTTTTTGTCCATACTGCGGTATATTTTCTTGATATTGAAGGCTAAGATGGTATCATAAAGAGTAGATGCGAGATAGCAAACATGCTCTCGTCCTTCGGGGCGAGGGCATTTGTTCTAATTTACGGCAAGGAGTGGAATTCATGGAAAGCAAAAAGACGTTTTATATTACAACTCCGATTTATTATCCAAGCGGAAATTTACATATTGGCCATGCCTATACAACAACGGCAGGCGATGCGATGGCAAGATATAAGCGCATGCGCGGATTTGATGTGATGTATCTGACAGGAACGGATGAGCACGGACAAAAAATTCAGCAAAAAGCAGCGGAAAAGGGCGTTACTCCGCAGGAATACGTGGATGGTATTGTGGACGGAATAAAAAGCCTATGGAAGCGCATGGATATTTCTTATGACGACTTTATCCGAACTACAGAAACCCGCCACAAAATGGTTGTCGAAAAAATATTCAAGCAGCTTCTTGATCAGGGAGATATTTACTTGGATGAATATGAGGGCTGGTATTCAATCCCTGATGAAACCTATTACACGGCACATCAGCTCGATGACCCGATTATGGAGGATGGCAAAATTGTCGGCGGAAAAAGCCCTGACAGCGGACATCCTGTTGAACTGGTTAAAGAGCAGTCGTACTTTTTCCGGGTAGGAAAATACGCAGACCGCCTTTTGAAGTATTACGAAGAAAATCCGGAATTCATTCAACCTGAGTCCCGTAAAAATGAAATGATTAACAACTTCATTAAACCGGGTCTTGAGGACCTTGCTGTATCCAGAACATCCTTTGATTGGGGGGTTAAGGTTCCGGGGGATCCGAAGCACGTCGTTTATGTTTGGATTGATGCACTTTCTAATTACATTACCGCTCTTGGATATGGAACGGATCAGGATGAGAAATACCGCACGTATTGGCCGGCAGATGTTCATTTGATGAGTAAAGAAATTGTCCGCTTTCATACAATCTATTGGCCAATCATGCTTATGGCGCTTGATTTGCCGCTGCCGAAGAAGGTTTTCGCTCATGGATGGCTGCTGATGAAGGATGGAAAAATGTCCAAATCCAAAGGGAATGTCGTGGACCCGATTACACTGATTGACCGCTACGGACTGGATGCTTTGCGCTATTATCTTCTCAGAGAAGTTCCGTTCGGCTCCGATGGTGTATTCACACCGGAAGGATTCGTGGAGAGAGTAAATTACGACTTGGCGAATGACTTAGGAAACCTTCTCAACAGAACGGTTGCGATGATCGACAAATATTTCGAAGGAAATATTCCTAATTACCAAGGATCCGTTACGGAATTTGACCGTATACTCGAAGAAATGAACCGTACAGTCTCAGAACGCTATGAAGAGGCTATGGAAAAAATGGAATTCTCGGTAGCTCTGGCTTCCGTTTGGCAGCTTGTAAGCCGTACGAATAAATACATTGATGAAACACAGCCTTGGGCATTGGCGAAAGACGCTGCAAAAACAGACGATCTCGGCTCTGTTATGCATCATCTTGCAGAATCTTTGAGAAGAACAGCGATTCTTCTTCAGCCATTCCTGACAGAGACGCCGGCTAAAATTTTCTCCCAGCTTGGCATTAAAGACGATTCTTTAACAAAGTGGGAAAGCATATACACCTTTGGCCATCTTAAGAATAGTAAAGTGGAAAAAGGTGACCCAATCTTCCCTCGTCTCGATATGGCGGAAGAAGTGGAGTACATTAAGTCCCAAATGTCAGGCGGAACCCCGATAGAGGAACCTGCAGAAGAAAAAATTGAAGAAGCGGCTGAAATCACGGTAGATGATTTCTTCAAAGTGGAGCTTCGGGTGGCAGAGGTTCTGCAAGCTGAGCCGGTCAAGAAAGCAGACAAGCTGCTTAAACTGCAGCTGGATCTTGGAACGGAAAAAAGGCAAGTAGTTTCAGGAATTGCCAAGTATTATACACCTGCGGACCTTGTTGGAAAAAAGGTCATTTGCGTGACAAACCTTAAACCTGTCAAGCTGAGAGGCGAACTATCCCAAGGGATGATCCTGGCCGGAGATCATGAAGGGGGATTATCTCTCGCAACAGTGGATCAAACCCTGCCAAACGGTACAAAAATAAAATAATTTTGACAAGCATACAATTTGTCGAAAGAGGTGTTCCACGTGTAACATTTTGGTGGAACGCCTCTTTTTTTGTTTAGAATTGTTGATGAAAGAAGAGCTTTTTTGTTAAAAAAGGCAGAGAAGAGTATGATAAAAAAAGCAAGACAGAAAGGGGTATATAAACATGTTATTCGATACGCACGCACACTTAAACGCGGTACAGTATAAAGAAGATCTTGAGGAAGTTATTGATCGGGCAAAAGCAGAAGGCGTTGAAAAAATTGTAGTGGTTGGATTTGACACAGATACCATCACGAGAGCAATGGAGCTGACAGATCAATATGATTTTATCTATGCAGCAGTCGGATGGCATCCTGTAGATGCGATTGATATGACGGATCAGGACCTTGAATGGATTAAGGAACTTGCCTCCCATCCTAAAGTGGTAGCTATTGGGGAAATGGGTTTGGACTATCATTGGGACAAATCTCCAAAAGAAGTTCAAAAAGAAGTTTTCAGGAAGCAAATTGCATTAGCGAAAGAAGTAAAGCTCCCAATCATTATTCATAATCGTGATGCTACGGCAGATGTGGTTGAAATATTGAGAGAAGAAGGAGCAGAAGAGGTTGGCGGAATCATGCACTGTTTCACAGGAAGCGCAGAAGTTGCAAAAGAGTGTATGGATATGAATTTTTATATTTCGTTTGGAGGTCCCGTTACGTTTAAAAATGCAAAAAAACCGAAGGAAGTGGCTGCAGAGATTCCGCTGGACCGATTGCTGATCGAAACAGACTGTCCATATCTTACTCCTCATCCTTTCAGAGGAAAACGAAATGAACCGGGCTATGTGAAATATGTGGCTGAACAGATTGCGGAACTCAGAGGAATGACTTACGAAGAGGTAGCTCAGATTACCACCAAAAATGCAAAAAAATGTTTCGGCATTTCCTGACAGAAATCCCTGTCAAATGGTGGGGAAGCTTGTCCGGCATGTCGTAAATGTAAAAAAGTTCTACCGTTTTGGGCCTGTGCATAGGATAACCTTGTCGACAAGTTTTCCTTCCCATTTCACTATTTTCTTAGCATAATAGGGACTGCGGCTAGAAAATATAGAAAAATGTGGTGAGGGTTGACAGTCTGAGTGATACTCTATATAATCACTCGGAGGATAAGGAGGCGTTTTTCATAGTGATAGAAAACTTGAAAAAGCTGTTTTCCGAAAAGATGAGTAAAAATAAACTCATCCTCTCCGCTACTAGTTTGCTAGTAATGGGAACAGGCACTGCTTTCGGTACATATGAGGGAACGAAAGACGAAATTACTGTTTCTGTGAACGGAAATGAGGAGACGATTAGAACGCACGCAGACACCGTAGGAGATTTATTTTCAGAATTAGATATAGATGTGCGCGATCAAGACCAGCTTTCCCATTCGGAGAACACAAAATTAAACAGCACCATGAAAGTTGTCTACGAAGCAGCCAAACCGGTCAGGCTTTCAGACAACGGAAAAGATCAAACTCTGTGGACTACAGCTGATACTGTGGACGAAATGCTGAAAGAAGAAGGCATTAAATTATCCAGCCACGACAAGGTCAGTCCGTCCCCGGATACAAAGATTACGGATCAGCTATCCCTCTCAATTAACCGAGCTTTTCAGCTGTCCATGAATGTAGGCGGCAAAGAGAAAAAGGTTTGGACCACTTCGACTACGGTCGCTGACTTTTTAAAGAACCAGAAAATTAAACTCAATCCATCAGATAAAGTTGAGCCAAGATTAGAGGATACGTTGCAGGCAAACAGCGCTGTAACTGTAAAACGCGTAGAAAAAGTCACCGATGTAGTGGAAGAACCGCTTGATTTCGCTGTTGTGAAGAAAAACGACAGTAATTTGGAACGCGGAAAGCAAAACGTAGTTGAAGAAGGCGAACAAGGATCCAAGAAAGTCCACTTCGCAGTGGTGAAGGAAAACGGGAAGGTCATCTCCCGCAGGCTTGTGAAAGAGGAAACGGTTAAAGAGAGCAAGGACCGCATTGTGGCTATCGGCACAAAAGCCAAGAAAGCTGCAATAGTCTCAAAACCGGCTTCATCTGCACCCAGGGCAATTGCTTCCAGAAACAATGACTCGGTTTCGAAAGAAATGTATGTGACGTCTACTGCCTATACGGCAAGCTGCAGCGGATGTTCTGGACGTACGGCTACAGGCGTTAATTTGAAGGCAAATCCTAATGCTAAGGTAATTGCTGTTGACCCTGATGTCATCCCGCTTGGAACGAAAGTCTATGTTGAAGGCTATGGCTATGCTGTAGCAGCCGATACAGGTTCAGCGATTAACGGGAATAAGATTGATGTATTTTTCCCGGATCAATCTTCGGCAATCAAATGGGGCAGCAAACGGGTTAAAATTAAAATCCTCGACTAATACCTGCCTGCTTTTCTGGCCGACACAAAAAGATCGAACAGAGGGATGATTCCCTCTGTTTTTTTATGCCTTCTTCAGCGTGCACGAGAGGAATTCAAGTGTTATTAAACGGAAGGTTTTTGGAAGGTTTATGTTTACGAAGAAACTTGCGTTATAATAACGATATTCAGCTTTACTATTTAGACGAAATGAAATTTCTGAAAGTTTCATTAGTTGGAGGAAAAAATGAAAATTAAAGAAATAATTGTGGTGGAGGGGCGCGATGATACAGTCGCTATCAAAAGAGCCGTCACTGCGGATACAATAGAAACGAATGGATCGGCCATTGGTGAAGACGTGATTGAACGGGTTAAGCTTGCTGCTGCGGGAAGAGGCGTGATCATTTTTACAGATCCGGATTTCCCAGGTGAAAAAATCCGCAAGACTGTGGCAGAGGCTGTTCCCGGCTGTAAGCATGCATTTATTGAAAAATCCGATGCGAGGCCAAAAAAAGGCCGCGGAATTGGAGTGGAGCATGCTTCTCCGGACGCAATCCGCGCAGCTTTGAGTGAAGTGAAAGAAGAGATGCCGGATATTCCATCGGAATGGACACAGGACGATCTTCTTGATTATGGACTGATTGGGCATCCAATGGCTAAAGAACGCCGCGAGAAGCTTGGAACAGAACTGAAAATCGGATATACGAACGGGAAACAGCTGTTAAAAAGGCTGCAAATGTTTCAAATACCAAAGTCAGATTATGAAAATGCCATGAACAGGATTTTGCAGGAGGAAGAAAAACATGATTAAAGATATCGCCACTCCGGCACGAACGAAAGAGATACTAAAAAAATATGGATTTGCCTTCAAGAAAAGTCTTGGACAAAACTTTCTCATTGATACGAACGTCCTGCACCGGATCGTGGATCATGCGGAAGTGGGCGAGGAAACCGGAGTCATAGAAATCGGTCCGGGAATAGGAGCCTTGACGGAGCAGCTTGCCAAACGTGCAAAAAAGGTAGTTGCTTTTGAAATTGACCAAAGACTGCTGCCTATTCTAAATGACACACTCAGTCCTTATCCAAACATTAAAATTATCCACGAAGATATACTGAAAGCAAATGTGAAGCAAGTGATGGAAGAGGAGTTCGGAGACTGCAAGGAAGTAATGGTTGTAGCCAACCTTCCGTATTACGTAACCACTCCAATTATTATGAAGCTTCTTGAGGACCAGCTTCCGCTCAAAGGCATTGTTGTTATGCTTCAAAAAGAAGTGGCAGACAGGATTTCGGCAAATGCTTCTACAAAGGAATACGGCTCCCTCTCTATTGCGATTCAATATTACACGGAAGCGAAAACCGTAATGACCGTTCCGAAAACCGTTTTCGTTCCTCAGCCGAATGTAGATTCAGCTGTCATCCGGCTGCTAAAGCGGGAAAAACCTGCAGTAGACATGAAGGATGAAGCCTTTTTCTTTGAACTGATGAGAGCTTCTTTTGCACAGAGAAGAAAAACCATCATGAATAATATCCTGCAGTTTTACCCTGCAGGCAAGCCGATGAAGGAAGAAATTGAGCTTGGGCTGAATCAAGCCGGAATTGATCCGAGAAGACGCGGCGAGTCGCTGACCATTGAGGAATTTGCCAAAGCGGCCGATGCACTTTATCCGCTGCTGAAAAAACAATAAGTCTGATCCATATTAGTTTAAAACCCCCGGATAGCGCGTAACGGGGGTTTTCTTTGTTTCATGCCCTTCCACCGTCTCTCAGGGAGGACTGCACGATGCAGGTCAGTTCTGCGTTGCGGCAGGACGGCGCGCTTTTAGCAGAACCTCCTTACTAGAAGCCGCCTGCGCTTTTCTTGGTGTCCAGCTCCGGGCGCTAGCTGTTCGGCCGCTTCGCTCCCTCGGTCGAGGGCCTTCACGATGAAGGCCCGTTCAGCGTTGCGACAGGACGTCGCGCATTTAGCTGAACAACCTAACTTGGGCGCCTCTCGGTCGCGAGCTCCACCGTCTCTCACAGCTAAGCAAGCGCCCTCCGCTTTTCTTGGTGTCCAGCTCCGGCGGCTAGCCCTTCGGCCGCTTCACCGGTTCAGTCAAAGTCAAAGAGCGACTTTGCCAGTCCCGGTTCCACCGTCTCTCAGGGCTGAGCAAGCCGCCTCCGCTTTTCTTTTCACAATTTCCTTTTTCATACATAGGCTAAAAAAGGATCCATATGCAGGTATGTTCCAAAATCCCCCGTTTTGGAGTGAGAATATGTCATTTACTATAGGAGATGTCGTTGCGCGCAAATCGTATCATTTGGATATGCTCTTTCGGGTTATAGATTTGAAGCAGGGGCAGAGCGGCGAGGTGATTGCAGTTCTTTATGGTGAGGAATTCCGTCTTATTGCGGATTCGCCTTGTTCCGATCTGGTGGTGATCAGTGATCGTGAACTCAATCAGCGCCATGTCCAGCAAAAAGAGAAGCTCGATCAATCGCTGTATCTTTTGGAACAGGATTATCAGCTTTTGAAAGAAAAAAGGGAATATTATGCCACGGCTAGCTATAGTCATCAGGAGGATTTTTTTCACGTGCCCGGCAAGGTTCTTCATTTAGATGGAGATCCCGTTTATCTTCAGAAATGCCTTTCTTTGTACGAAAAAATAGGTGTACCTGTTCACGGTGTTCATTGCCTGGAAAAGGAGATGCCTGAGAAGGTTACAGGGCTTCTGGCTCAATACCGTCCAGATATCCTGGTCATTACAGGCCATGATGCATATTCAAAGCATAAAGGAAGCATGAGTGATTTGGAGGCTTACAGGCATTCAAAGCATTTTGTGGAGGCTGTTTTGAATGCGAGAAGCCGGATTCCGAATCTGGATCAGCTTGTTATATTTGCAGGAGCCTGCCAATCCCATTTTGAATCGCTGATTCGCGCCGGGGCGAACTTTGCAAGCTCGCCATCGAGGGTGAATATTCATGCTCTTGATCCGGTTTATATTGTAGCCAAGATTAGTTTCACACCGTTTATAGAGAGAATTAATGTGTGGGATGTCCTTCGCAATACGCTTACCCGTGAGAAGGGTCTGGGAGGCGTTGAGACAAAGGGAGTGCTTCGTACAGGAATGCCCTACAAACGTATTCAAACTGTTCAGGAGTAGGAGCCGCTTTTTTAGGCGGTTTTTTTGTTTTCCATATTTCCGGCTAAAAGATCGGTGTATCACTCAGCTCGATAGCATGCCCAATCCCATATGTTTATATGAAAAGATAAAGTCAGAAAAAATTTACATAAAAGGGGATGCTTCGGTACATAATAGGTGCGAAGGTTAGAAAATATTGTAGAAATAATTTTGTTGACAATGTTGTTGAGCCTCTGTATAATTTAAATTTTGTTTGACTTTAGAGTGCTAAAGAGGTATAATTGTCTACAGTGAGGTGGATGCAATGGCGAAGACTTTAACCGATATCAAAAACGTGTTGGATTTGAATCTGGGCAAAAGATTGACATTGAAGGCAAATGGAGGACGCAGAAAGACCGTAGAGCGATCTGGGGTTCTGGCTGAGACCTATCCGTCCGTCTTTATCGTAGAATTGGATCAAGATGAGAATGCATTTGAAAGAGTTTCCTACAGCTATGCAGATGTTCTCACCGAAACTGTACAATTAACATTTTTTGAAGATGCATCAGGAGCATTAGCTATAAGCGGGCAGTAGACATTTGTTTGCTGCTTTTTTCATGTCGAAAAACGGCGGCTTTTTTTATTTTACCGGTTTTCACCTTTTTTTACATATATTCAAGCTGCCTGTCTTCATTAAGTGTGCACATACTAAAAGGGTCCCGGCAAACTCGTCCCGGACACGTTAAAGCACACATGAGGGGGTTCGTTTCATGGGCAGACGAAAAGGGATCATGACGGAAAGTTTTAAGTATGAGCTTGCAAAGGATTTAGGCTTTTACGATACCGTAATGAAAGAAGGCTGGGGCGGAATCCGCTCAAGGGATGCCGGCAATATGACAAAAAGAGCAGTTGAACTTGCTCAAGAGCATATGGCTTCTCACACCTCACGATAAAGAAAGGGCAGTCTCTTCACGAGGCTGCTCTTTTTCGTTATTTGGAAATTCGGGAAAAGCAGGGTGCCTCGCACTTAACAGAATTTCATTCGCTTGCACTATTGTTCTTATTCCCGGCACTTTTTGCTATGATACATTCATGATGATTTTTTAGGAGGAAGAGTACGTGATTTCTTTTTTACAGCATAATCCAACTAAGCTTTGGTTTGGAGAAGGTCAAATCCGTCAATTGAAGAGCGAGCTCGGAGGCACTGGCAAAAACGTGCTGATCGTATACGGCGGGGGAAGCATTAAGAAGAATGGTGTATATGATGCAGTTCTTAACGAATTACATAAAGCAGATGCACATGTATTTGAACTGTCAGGAGTGGAACCGAATCCCCGTCTTACTACAGTAAAGGCAGGAATTGAGCTTTGCCGCAAAGAGGAAATCGATTTGCTTTTGGCCGTTGGAGGCGGAAGTGTTATTGATTGTGTGAAGGCTATTTCCATTGGTGTTTATTATGAAGGGGACGTATGGGACGTCATATCGAGAAAAGGAGCACCGGACCGGGCCCTTCCTTTCGGTACGGTTTTGACATTGGCAGCGACAGGATCGGAAATGAATAATATTTCCGTCATTACGGATTGGGAGAAAAATGAGAAGCGGGGCTGGGGAAGTCCGCTTGTATTCCCGCAATTCTCGATTTTGGATCCAACTTTTACTTTTTCCGTTCCGCGTGATCAAACGGTTTACGGAATCGTGGATATCATGTCCCACGCACTAGAGCAATATTTCCACCGAACAGAGAATACCCCAATGATTGACCGGTTTATTGAGTCGCTGCTGATTACGGTTATGGAAGCAGGAACGGAACTGGTTCAGGATCTTCATAATTTCAAACTGCGGGAGACGGTGATGTATGCCGGCACAACTGCATTCAATGAGACGCTGTCAAACGGGACAGATGGTGGAGACTGGGGTTCGCATCAAATTGAACATGCCGTTTCAGCTGTCTATGATATTCCCCACGGAGGCGGGCTTGCAATTCTTTTTCCAAACTGGATGAGCTATTGTTCTGAAATTGATCCTTCCAGGATGAAAAAACTGGCGGTGAATGTGTTTAAGATTTCCCCTGAAGGAAAAAGTGAATTAGAGACGGCTAAAGAAGGTATTGCAGCGCTGAGAAGCTTTTGGAATTCAATTGGCGCACCAAGCAGACTGGCTGATTATGGCATTGATGATTCAAAGCTTGATCAGCTTGTTGAAAAATCATTCATGAAGGATGAAGTCGGAACCTATAAGGTCCTGAATAAACAGGATGTCAGGGAAATTCTTTTGCGCAGCATGTAAAAGCTCCCGAGGCTTGGCGTACATGAAAACCATGTCGAAAAACAGCAATATTTATCTTCTTTTTGTGGTACAATGTGGATACAATTTCAGTTCGTTTTAGAAGCAGGTGAGAGTATGCGAGTTCTAGAAAAAGCGCCGGCGAAGATTAATCTGTCGCTTGACGTTTTACATAAAAGAAAAGACGGGTTTCATGAAGTGGAAATGGTGATGACGACCATTGATCTGGCAGACCGGATCGAGCTGATTGATATGGGGCCTAGAGGCGGCATATCCATCACCTCACACAACCGGTTCGTTCCTGATGATCACCGGAACCTCGCTTATCAGGCCGCAAGTATATTGAAAGAACGCTTTGGCATTAAGCGGGGAGTGTCGATCGGGATTACCAAGGTCATTCCTGTAGCAGCAGGACTGGCAGGAGGCAGCAGTGATGCAGCAGCAGCTTTAAGAGGTCTGAACAGACTATGGAATCTGGGGCTGACTCTGGATGAACTGGCTGAAATCGGAGCGGAAATCGGCTCTGATGTATCCTTTTGCGTATACGGCGGAACAGCGGTTGCTACCGGACGCGGAGAAAAAATCCGCCACATTGAAGCACCTCCGCATTGCTGGGTGATCCTGGCTAAGCCTACAGCAGGGGTATCAACTGCAGATGTTTACCGCGGTTTGAAGCTGGATGGCGTTAAGCATCCGCACACCGGCAGAATGGTAGGGGCTATTCAGGAAAAAAGCTATGAAGGCATTTGCGATAATCTTGGGAATGTTCTTGAATCCGTTACCCTGAAAATGCAGCCGGAAGTTGCGATGATTAAGGATCAGATGAAACGGTTTGGCGCAGATGCTGTTTTGATGAGCGGAAGCGGGCCTACTGTGTTTGGTTTGGTTCAATATGAATCAAAGGTCCACCGGATTTACAATGGGCTGAGAGGATTTTGCGATCAGGTATTTGCCGTAAGAATGCTTGGCGAGCGATGCGAACTTGATTAAAGACGTATATTAAGATATATTATCTTTAACAATATTCGGATTTTGGGGGTTATTCCATGAAGCTTCGTCGAAGCGGCAGACTCGTGGACATGACGAATTATATGCTTAATCATCCGCATTCGCTTGTCCCTCTTACCTACTTTTCGGAAAGATACCAGTCTGCAAAATCATCAATCAGTGAAGATTTAACCATTATTAAACAAACTTTTGAACAGCAGGGTGTCGGCTCTCTTCAAACGGTTCCGGGCGCAGCAGGCGGGGTGAAATTCGTACCGGGTATGCATATCGAAGAAGCAGGCGCAATCATTGACTCCATTAAAAAGAGAATGGCGGCTCCGGACCGTCTGCTTCCGGGCGGCTATCTTTATTTGACGGATATTCTTGGAGATCCATCCATCGTGAATAAGGTGGGAAGAATGTTTGCCTCTGTTTTTGCAGAGCGGAAAATTGATGTTGTGATGACCGTTGCGACAAAAGGAATTCCTCTTGCCTATGCAGTAGCCAACGACTTGAACGTTCCGGTGATCATCGTTAGAAAAGACAGCAAGGTGACAGAGGGATCTACTGTCAGCATTAATTATGTTTCCGGGTCCTCCAAAAGAATCCAGACAATGGTGCTTGCGAAAAGAAGTTTGAAAGAAGGATCAAACGTTCTCATAATTGATGATTTTATGAAGGCCGGGGGAACGATTAACGGAATGGTGAGCCTGCTGGAGGAATTCCAGGCGAAGGTCGCGGGAATCGGCGTATTGGTTGAGACCAAGGGTGTCGAAGAGCGTTTAGTGGACGAGTATATTTCTCTTGTAAAACTGACCGGTGTTGATGTGAAGGGCAAACAAATTGAGCTTCAGGAAGGTAATTTTTTTGATGCTGCCAAGCGGCCGTAAGGTTTTTTTGGCATTTTAAAAGGAGCTGAAGAACGATGAAAATCATTCAAACAAGTAAAGCGCCATCGGCAATCGGACCTTATTCTCAAGGGATGGCTGTGAACAATCTCGTTTTCACTTCCGGACAAATTCCGCTCAAAACCGATGGTGAAATGGCGGAAGGCGGCGTGAGGGAGCAGACCCATCAGGTGTTTGCGAATTTACAGGCGGTTCTGGAACAGGCTGGGAGCTCACTTGAGCAGGTTGTAAAAGCAACTGTTTTCATCAAGGATATGAATGACTTCCCGGAAATCAACGATGTGTACGGGGAATATTTTCATACGCACAAGCCCGCAAGATCCTGTGTGGAAGTAGCGAGACTGCCAAAAGACGCACTTATTGAAATTGAATGCGTTGCCCTAACTAAATAATTTACCCAAGTCAATAAGAAAACTTTCCTACCTTTCCCTGTTTTTTCAAAAAAATTTTTTCAGAATGCAGGAATTGAGAAATTTCCGTGGAATTCATACTGTAAAGTTTTTCATCCAGGGAAAAGGTGGTGAACATAATGGAAGTGACTGACGTAAGATTACGCCGCGTTAACACAGAAGGCCGAATGAGAGCGATTGCATCCATTACACTCGATCACGAATTTGTTGTACATGACATTCGTGTAATCGATGGGAATAATGGGCTATTCGTAGCAATGCCAAGCAAAAGAACTCCAGACGGAGAATTCCGTGATATTGCCCATCCAATCAATTCGGGTACACGCGGGAAAATTCAAGAAGCTGTTTTGACTGAATACCACAGGCTTGGAGAAATGGAAGAAGTTGAAGTTGAATTTGAAGAAGCAGGTGCTTCCTAAAATATGTTCGCCCTTGTTACTAAGTAACAGGGGTTTAATTATGTCTAAATTGTGCCCCGTACTTTAGCATCCATCCTAACTCCTCACCTCAGCGGTCCACAGGGTCCGACCCTGCTTAAGAACCTGCTGATAAAGTCCTATCCTGATTTTTCTTCTATGAGAAATATTCGGCACTTTAGCATCCTGCCTTGAAATGAAGCCATATTTAAGATATATTTTTTAATGGATAAATAGGGATACTTGGGAGGCTTACACATGGAAAATCGTTTTGCAGTCATTCTAGCAGCTGGTCAAGGTACACGTATGAAATCCAAGCTTTATAAAGTTCTGCATCCTGTTTGCGGCAAACCAATGGTTCAGCACGTAGCGGATGAAATGTCCAAATTAAACCTTGAGAAAATGGTGACAATTATTGGGCATGGTGCAGAAATGGTAAAAGCACAGCTTGGAGAAAAAAGTGAATATGCTCTGCAAAGCGAGCAGCTTGGAACCGCTCATGCGGTCATGCAAGCTTCAAGCCAGCTCCAGGATCTTGATGGTACGACGATCGTAGTATGCGGAGATACACCGCTGATCACGTCTGAAACGATGGAGAATCTTCTTTCCCATCACAGCGAAACAAACTCAAAAGCAACAATTCTGACGGTTAAAGCAGAGGATCCAGCCGGATATGGCCGTATCGTCCGCAGCAGCTCGGGACTTGTTGAGAAAATTGTTGAGCATAAAGACGCTTCAGCAGAGGAACGGAAAATTGATGAGATCAATACCGGTACATACTGCTTTGATAACAAAATGCTGTTCGAAACGCTAAGCAAAGTTTCGAATGACAACGTACAAGGTGAATACTACTTGCCGGACGTGATTGAAATTCTTAAGAACGAGGGCCAGGTGGTTTCTGCCTATCAGACAGACTCATTTGAAGAATCACTCGGGGTGAATGACCGCGTAGCGCTTTCACAAGCAGAAAAATATATGAAGAAACGCATCAATACCTTCCATATGCGCAATGGGGTTACCTTGATCGATCCTGACCAGACTTACATTTCTGCAGATGCTGAGATTGGCAGAGATACCATGATTTATCCAGGGACGATAATTAAAGGGAATGCTAAAATCGGAGAAGACTGTGAAATTGGCCCTAACACTGAGATTAAAGACAGTGTAATAGGAGATCAAACAGTGATCCGCCAATCAGTTGTTCATGATAGTGAAATTGGAAAGCTAGTCGCAGTGGGCCCGTTTGCGCATATTCGTCCGCAGTCCTCTGTTTCAGATGAAGTGAAGATCGGCAATTTTGTCGAAATCAAGAAAACATCTATGGGCAAAGGAAGCAAAGCCTCTCACCTGAGCTATATCGGCGATGCGGAAATCGGTTCAGACGTTAACCTCGGCTGCGGTTCGATTACAGTGAACTATGATGGGAAGAATAAGGCGTTAACAAAGGTGGAAGATGGGGCATTTATCGGATGCAATTCTAACTTGATTGCACCTGTAACAGTTGGAAAAGGAGCCTATGTAGCAGCAGGCTCAACGATTACAGAAGATGTGCCGGGCCAAGCGCTATCGGTTGCACGCGCCAGACAAGTCAACAAAGAAGACTATGTCGGCCGTCTGAGCATGAATCAAAATTCTAATTCCTAATTGGAGGTTCACCACATTATGTCAAATCAGTACGGTGATGCAAATTTAAAGATTTTCTCACTGAATTCAAATCCCGGTCTTGCCGAAGAAATAGCAAATGTTGTAGGCGTTCAGCTTGGAAAATGTTCTGTTACCCGTTTCAGCGACGGCGAAATTCAAATCAACATTGAAGAAAGTATCCGCGGCTGTGACGTATACATTATTCAATCTACAAGCGGCCCTGTTAATGAACATCTCATGGAACTTCTGATCATGATTGATGCATTGAAACGTGCCTCTGCTAAAACAATTAACATTGTTATGCCTTACTACGGATATGCCCGCCAGGACCGTAAAGCACGCGCGCGCGAGCCGATTACAGCGAAGCTTGTGGCAAATCTTCTTGAAACGGCAGGAGCGGACCGTGTCATCACGTTAGACTTGCATGCACCGCAGATTCAAGGATTCTTTGATATTCTGATCGACCACTTAATGGGTGTTCCGATCCTTGGGGATTACTTCAGCAAGAAGGATCTTAAGGATATCGTAATCGTTTCCCCTGACCATGGCGGAGTAACACGTGCCCGTAAGCTGGCAGACCGTCTGAAAGCGCCTATTGCCATTATTGATAAACGCAGACCGCGCCCTAATGTGGTTGAGGTCATGAATATCGTCGGTAACATTGAAGGAAAGACTGCCATTCTGATTGATGACATTATTGATACAGCAGGGACAATTACACTTGCAGCGAATGCACTCGTTGAAAATGGAGCATCAGAAGTGTATGCATGCTGTACGCACCCTGTTTTGTCAGGCCCTGCAATCGAGAGAATCCAGAATTCCAAGATTAAAGAGCTTGTTGTAACAAACTCTATTGCGCTTACGGAAGATAAAAAAATTGATAAGGTAATTGAGCTTTCCGTAGCTCCGCTTATCGGTGAAGCCATCATCCGTATTCATGAAGAGCAATCTGTAAGTACACTGTTCGATTAATCGATCTTATGTTTAGACCGGACGAATTGTGGGAATTGACTATAATAAGCAATTATCACGATGTTAGGAAGGTGTAAGACATGAGCACAACAATTAAAGCGAAAGAAAGAAAAGATTTTAAAAAGTCCGCTACACGGGCAATACGATTGCAAGGCCATGTGCCTGGCATCATATATGGATTTAAAACAGATAACAAAGCGGTCTCTATTGACAGCATCGATCTTCTGAAAGTCTTGCGTGATGAAGGACGCAACGCAATCATTCAGCTTGATGTAGATGGTAAAAAGCATTCCGTAATGGTAAATGATATGCAGCGCGACACCATGAAGAACGAAATTCTGCATGCTGACTTTTTAGCTGTAAATATGAATTCCGAAGTGGATGTAGAAGTTCCGCTTACCTTAACTGGCGAAGCGCAGGGCGTGAAAGACGGCGGAGTGCTTCAGCAGCCTCTTTACCAGATTTCCGTTACAGCAAAACCAAATGATATCCCGCAAACGATTGAAGTGGATATTTCAAACCTTGCTGTTAATGATACGCTGACTATATCCGACTTGAAGGATTCTAAAAAATACACAATCAATCATGAAGATGATGAGGTTATCGCTTCGATTCTCCCTCCTCAAGCAGAAGAAGAAATTGATTCTGGCGAAGAGCAGGAGCCTGGTGAGCCTGAAAACGCTGAAGGGCGTGAAGGGGAAGACGAGGCTGAATAAAAGAATAACCATGCCGGGCTGGCCAAAACAGACTGTTTTGTGCCAGCCTCTTTTCTATGTGCCGAAACTTTTTTATAATATAATGGAGAAATCAAGAAGAAAAATTGGCTGGAAGACATCCGCCGATTTTTATTTATAAAGGTGGGAATTACTTGAAAGTTTTTGTTGGGCTCGGAAATCCGGGGAAACAATATGCAGAAACACGTCATAACGCTGGTTTTATGGTAATCGATGAATTGGCTCACCGTCTGTCCATTCAGCTTGACCGCTCTAAATTCAATGGGGTGTATGGCTTGGGTATGGCCGGCGGAACAAAGGTTTTACTTGTTAAGCCGCTTACATATATGAATTTATCTGGAGAATGCGTCCGCCCTCTTATGGATTTTTACGAGGTGCCAGATGAAGACATGGCGGTCATTTATGATGACCTTGATTTGCCGGCAGGAAAAATCAGGCTTCGTACAAAGGGCAGCGCAGGCGGTCATAATGGCATCAAGTCCATGATCCAGCACTTTGGCACACAGGAATTCAACCGTGTACGGATCGGAATCGACCGTCCGCCAAGCGGGATGAAGGTGCCGGACTATGTGCTCGGTCAATTTTCAAAGGATGAACAGCCCCTGATTAAAGATGCTGTAATCCGATCAGCAGATGCCTGCGCAGAATGGCTGAACAAACCATTTCTTCAGGTGATGAACGAGTTTAATCAGTCCAAGTAAGTATAATGGATTCCTCAAGCGTTTATACTATCTGTAAAAAGCTTTTGGAGGAACTATGGGTTACCACTATTATTGCCGCCATTGCGGCACAAAAGTCGGCACATTGGAAAATGAGGCCATTCATAGCGGAGAATTAGGTTTTCACTACTTAACCAGTGAAGAGAGACAGGAAATGATCCGCTACATGGCGAATGGAGATATAGAGGTAAAAACGATTTGTGAGGATTGCCAGGAAGCCCTTGATCGGAACCCTGCTTTCCACCAGGTAGAAAAATTCATACAATAAAAAGCTTTGGCTTTTAGTCCCAAAGCGTTTTTCTATTTGTCCGCCTGTATGGGGACAAATTTTTCGGAAGGAGGGAAAGGCATGAAAAGTCTGCACTCGTTTTTTTATTCAAACGAAGATTTTAAAACCGTTGTTACCGGTCTGAAAGAAGGATTGAGAGAGCAGCTGCTGGCTGGGCTTTCCGGTTCGGCAAGGTCTCTTTTCACATCCTCTTTATATATGGAAACAGGAGAATCCGTCCTCGTTGTCACACACAATCTCTACCAGGCTCAAAAGGTTTTTGAGGACTTGGCAAATTTAGCGGGCGGTAATGTTTTTCTCTATCCTGTTAATGAACTGATTGCTTCTGATATGGCGGTAGCCAGTCCGGAGCTGATGGCTCAGAGGATGGAAGTGCTGAATCATTTGGCCTCTGGTAAAAAAGGCATTGTGGTTGCACCGGCTGCTGCATTGCGGAGACTGCTTCCAGCCAAAAGCATGTGGAATGCAAGCCAGAAAACACTTTCGGTCGGAGATGAACTGGATACGGATTCATTTTTCAGCTGGCTTTCCCAAATTGGCTATGAACGGACCAACATGGTTTCGGCACCGGGAGAATTCAGTGTTCGCGGGGGGATTATTGACCTTTATCCGCTGACGGAGGAAAATCCCGTCCGGATTGAACTGTTTGATATTGAAGTGGACTCCATCCGCTCATTTGACCTTGCAGATCAGCGTTCATTGAAAAAGATGAAGAACATCGTGCTTGGTCCTGCAAAAGAAATTCTGCTGCAGCGTGAGCATCTTGAGCGCGGCGAACAGCAATTAGAAGCTGCTCTTTCCAAATCATTGAAAAAGCTGAAAAATGACCAGCAGAAGGAATTGCTGCTCCAAAATGTCCAGTATGAGCTTGAAATGCTCCGGAATGGCCAGGTTACGGAGGAAATGCATAAATACCTTTCCTTCTTCTATGAAAAGCCTGCTAGTTTACTAGATTATTTTGATGGGACTGCAACCGTTGTGATGGATGAAATCAGCCGTATCCATGAGATGATGGAGCAGCTTGAATCGGAAGAAGCGGAATGGATTACGAGCATGCTTGAAAACGGGAAGATTGTCCATGATGTGAAAATTTCCCGCGAGCAGCCTCTGGCTCTTCCAGCCAATCCAATCGTATACCTTTCCTTGTTTTTAAGACATGTCCCTCATACAAGTCCTCAAAATATCTTAAACGTATCATGCAAGCAAATGCAGAATTTTCATGGCCAGATGAACGTCTTAAAGGGCGAGCTCGACCGATGGAACAAAGGAAAGTTCATCACTGTTTTTCTGGGAGCCAGTGCAGAGCGGGTGCAAAAGCTCGAGCAGGTGCTCCAGGACTATGATATGTCAGCAACAATTATGAAAGATGGAGATCCTCTTAAACCTGGAAAGGCTTATATTTTAGAGGGGGATCTGCAAACGGGCTTTGAGCTTCCTTTGCAAAAAATTGCCGTCATTACAGAAGAAGAGCTGTTCAAAAAGCGCGCTAAGAAGCAGCCGAGACGTCAGAAGCTGTCCAATGCCGAGCGGATTAAGAGCTACTCCGAGCTTCAAACAGGTGATTATGTCGTGCACATTAATCATGGAATCGGAAAGTATTTAGGGATTGAAACGCTTGAAATCAACGGCAATCACAAGGATTATCTTCATATCCGGTATCAGGGCTCTGACAAGCTTTACGTTCCGGTAGAGCAAATTGATCAGGTTCAAAAGTACGTTGGATCTGAAGGGAAAGAACCGAAAATTTATAAGCTTGGCGGAAATGACTGGCGCCGGGTGAAGAAAAAAGTGGAATCATCCGTTCAGGATATTGCGGATGATTTAATTAAGCTTTATGCGGAAAGGGAAGCAAGCAGAGGCTATGCCTTTTCTCCGGATGGAGAAATGCAGCGCGATTTCGAGGCTGCGTTCCCTTATCAGGAAACAGAGGATCAGATTCGTTCCATCCATGAAATTAAAATGGATATGGAGCGGGAACGTCCGATGGACCGGCTTCTTTGCGGAGATGTTGGCTACGGGAAAACAGAGGTAGCAATCCGGGCAGCCTTCAAGGCTATTGCTGATGGAAAGCAGGTAGCACTCCTTGTTCCAACGACGATCCTAGCCCAGCAGCACTACGAAACTGTTCGCGAACGGTTCCAGGACTATCCTATGACTGTCGGTCTCCTAAGCAGATTCCGAACCCGCAAGGAAATGAATGAAACGACAAAAGGCCTGGAGAATGGAACGGTAGATCTTGTAATAGGAACCCACCGTCTTCTTTCTAAGGATGTTAAATATAAGAATCTGGGACTGCTCATAATTGATGAGGAGCAGCGCTTTGGTGTTACCCATAAGGAAAAAATCAAACAAATGAAAGCAAACGTAGATGTACTGACGCTTACCGCGACTCCAATTCCAAGAACACTGCATATGTCGATGCTCGGAGTAAGGGATTTGTCGGTCATAGAGACGCCGCCGGAAAACCGCTACCCTGTGCAGACATATGTTGTGGAAAACAACGGAGGACTTGTCAGAGAATCCATTGAACGTGAGCTCTCAAGGGGCGGGCAGGTCTATGTTCTTTACAACCGCGTAGAGGACATCAGCCGCAAAGCCGATGAAATTTCAATGCTTGTTCCAGATGCAAGAGTCACGTATGCACATGGGAAAATGACGGAAAACGAATTGGAATCCGTCATGCTTAACTTCCTTGAAGGCCAGTCAGACGTCCTGGTCAGTACCACGATTATTGAAACGGGCGTCGACATCCCGAACGTAAACACTCTTATTGTGTATGATGCAGATAAAATGGGACTCTCCCAGCTCTATCAGTTAAGAGGGCGTGTCGGCCGATCAAGCAGGGTCGCATATGCTTACTTCACGTACCGGAAGGACAAAGTTCTTACAGAAGTTGCAGAAAAAAGGCTGCAGGCGATAAAAGAATTTACCGAGCTTGGATCCGGATTCAAAATCGCAATGCGCGATTTATCCATTCGGGGTGCAGGAAACCTTCTTGGAGCACAGCAGCATGGCTTCATTGATTCAGTCGGATTTGATTTATATTCCCAGATGCTGAAAGAGGCCATCGAAGAACGCAAAGGCGATGCACCGAAAGAAAAAGCATTTGAACCGGAAATTGATCTGGATCTGGATGCATACATTCCAGAGGCGTACATTTCAGATGGAAAACAGAAAATCGATATGTACAAACGCTTCAGAGGAATTGCCACAGAAGAAGATCTAGCAGAGCTGCAGGAAGAAATGACGGATCGCTTCGGCACATATCCTTCCGAAGTAAGCTATCTCTTTAAAGTGGCTGAAGCGAAACTTCTTGCGATTCGTGAAAAAGTCGAAATCATTAAAGAAGCGAAGGACGTTATTTACATGTCCATCAACGAGGAGGCCAGCCAGCGCGCAGATGGCCAAAAGCTGTTTGAATTAAGCAGCCAGTACGGCCGTAAAGTCGGTCTCGGAATGGACGCGAACAAATTAAAAATTTCTGTCCAGACAAAGGGCTTAAGTGCGGAAGAACGTTTATCTATTTTAATCGGCCTTCTTAAAGGACTAAAGCATGTGAAAAAGGAAGAAATTTCAGCCAGTTGATTATCTGCTTATATTTTCATTTATTGTGTGTATATTACCTTTATTGTGAAGGATACTATTCTCAACAAGAGGTCACGGCTGCTAACATGGAGCCATTACCTGGTATCAATTCACAAGATGAAAGTGAGGCAGCAATAGATGAAGGCAACTGGCATTGTTCGTCGAATTGATGATTTAGGACGTGTGGTTATTCCGAAAGAAATCCGCAGAACACTCCGCATCCGTGAAGGGGATCCGCTGGAAATTTTCGTAGACCGCGACGGCGAAGTCATTCTGAAGAAATATTCACCAATAAGTGAGCTTGGAGATTTTGCAAGGGAATACGCAGACGCTCTTTACGACAGCATGGGGCACCCGGTGCTGATTTGTGACAGAGACGCTTTCATCGCTGTTTCCGGAAGTTCAAAAAAGGAATACATGAACCGCAACATCAGCGAAGACATTGAACGCTCCATGGAAGAAAGAAGCTCCATTCTAAAAACAGATGCAGGAGAGCTTCAGCTTCTTGAAGGGATTAAAGAAGAAGTCAAAGCCTATACTATAGGTCCAATCATTGCAAATGGAGATCCAATCGGCGCAGTCGTTATCTTCTCAAAAGAAGGAACGCTTGGCGAAGTGGAGAAAAAAGCGGTAGAAACAGCAGCCGGCTTCCTTGCACGCCAAATGGAGAACTAGGTTTCGATCTTATTATATGTATTACAAAAAGGCAGCCTTTGGGCTGTCTTTTCCTGTATAGAGAGGATGTCGTGGGTTTAGTTGAACAACCTTACTTGAGCGTCTCTCGGTCGGGGGCTCCAATGTCTCTCACGGAGGCCTGCAGGATGCAGGTCAGTTCTGCGTTGCGGCAGGACGCCGCGCACTTAGCAGAACCTCATTACTAGAAGCGTCCTCCGCATTTCAAATTGTCCAGCTGCGGCGTCTAGCCCCTCGAGGTCATAAGTGAATTATCCTGCGGAAGGAAAAACCGCCTTCCTCCGGAGAATTCTCTTATGCTTGTCGGGGGCCTGCAGGAGGCAGGTCAGTTCAGCGTTGCGGCAGGACGCCGCGCACTTAGCAGAACCTCATTACTAGAAGCGTCCTCCGCATTTCAAATTGTCCAGCTGCGGCGTCTAGCCCCTCGAGGTCATAAGTGAATTATCCTGCGGAAGGAAAAACCGCCTTCCTCTCTGAGAATTCTCTTATGCTTGTCGGGGGCCTGCAGGAGGCAGGTCAGTTCAGCGTTGCGGCAGGACGCCGCGCTCTTAGCTGAACATCCTTAATTACAAGACGCCTCCGCTTTTCATGGTGTCCAGCTCCGGGCGCTAGCCGTTCGGCCGCTTCGCCCCCTCGGTCGAGGGCCTTCACGATGAAGGCCCGTTCAGCGTTGCGACAGGATGTCGCGCTTTTAGCTGAACAACCTTACTTGAGCGCCTCTCCGTCGGGGGCTCCACCGTCTTTCACGGCTAAGCAAGCGCCCTGCGCATTTCATGTGATATAATATCTTCGTCAGTGAATTTGGAAGGAGAATGGGGATGGCTGTGCCGTCTAGAAAGAGCGTTATTTGGCAGGGGGCTTTCGTTTTGACGATTGCCGGTTTGCTTACAAAAATTATGAGTGCTGCCTATCGGGTGCCTTATCAAAATATTGTTGGAGATATTGGATTTTACATATATCAGCAGGTTTATCCGTTTTACGGGATTTCTATTATGCTTGCTACATCAGGGTTTCCGATTATCGTTTCAAAGCTGTTCGCTGAATATGGTGAGGGGCACAATCCTGCTGATTTAAGGAAAATTTGGAAAGTCAGCAGTTTATTTCTTGTGTTTACCGGTCTTTTATCATTTTCTCTTTTGTATGCAGGTTCCGGATGGATTGCGGGCATTATGGGAGATATGCATCTTAAACCGTTAATTGAAATTATTTCATTTTCATTTTTGCTCGTTCCTTTCGTATCCGTGCTAAGGGGCTATTTTCAAGGGATGCATCATATGTTTCCGACGGCTCTTTCCCAAGTAGTTGAACAGGCATTTCGTGTGGTGACAATTATAGGGGTTGCCTATATTTTGCTGAAAAATGGACGCAACTTTTATGAAGCGGGGCAAGGCGCGCTCTTTGGGTCTCTTACCGGAGGGGCTGCTGCTTTGATTGTTCTTGCTGTTTACTGGTTCCGCAGGGATCACAGAGAGTTAAATGGGCCTTTAATTCCTTCCGTAATTAAGACTTGGGATTTATTAAAAGACCTTATTCTGTTTACTTTTACCATATGTGTCAGCAGTCTTCTGCTGATTTTAATTCAGCTTGTTGACGCATTTCAGCTCTTTTCAATGCTGGTCAATAAAGGAATGGATCCGACTGCTGCTAAAACAGCTAAAGGAATCTATGACCGGGGCCAGCCTCTTATTCAGCTGGGAACTGTTGTCGCTACGTCCCTGTCATTGTCGCTTGTGCCCTTGATTTCCAGTGCGAAGCGCAGGAATGATGAGAAATTTATAAAAGATAAAATTAATTTATCGATTAAGGTTTGTTTGGCTGTTGGAGCGGGTGCTACAGCAGGACTGATTGGGATTGTCGAGGAAACGAATATTATGCTTTTCCGTAACAACTATGGATCAGATATTTTAGGTATTTTGAGCTTGTCCATCCTGTTTACATCTTTATCCATGACTATTGCAGCTATCCTTCAAGGTTTGAATCAGACCATTTATCCTGCTATATCCGTAATTGCAGGTGTCATCATAAAAATCTCCTTAAACATTGTCCTGATCCCCCGTTACGAAGCGGATGGGGCCGCTGTTGCAACCGTCGCGGCGTTCTTCGTTGTTGCGGTGATGAATATATATTTTCTCAGAAAAAAACAGTACAAGCTTCATGAGTACAGGAGTATTATCAAGATTGTTTTCTCCGCTGTCCTCATGCTTGCCGTTTTGAGAGGCTACATGGCAGGGTTTGAGTGGGTGCTTGGGAGAAACAGGGCTCTTGCTTCTATTGAGGCCATAACGGCAGTCGCAGTTGGCGGCGCCGTCTATATGTTTGCTGTCATCAAATTAAATGTTTTTAACAGCGACGAACTGGATATTGTTCCATTCGGCACAAAAATCCGGCTGTGGTCGCAGAAGAAAAGGGACGTGAAAAAATGAACACCATTCATATAGCCGGACTTGGCGCTGGCGACATCAACCAGCTTCCGCTTGGGATCTACCGTCTTCTTCAATCCTCAAACCGGATTTATACAAGAACGATGGACCATCCTGTTCTGGAAGAACTGAAGAATGAAATAGCGATAGCCGGCTCGTTTGATGAAATGTACATGCAGCATTCGAGGTTCGAGGATGTATATGAAGAAATTGCTGAATTCCTGATCAAGGAGGCAGCTAGCGGAGATGTCGTTTATACGGTTCCCGGGCATCCGATGGTTGCTGAAAAAACGGTTCAAATTTTGCTTGAGGAATCGAAGCGAAATTCATTCCAAGTACGTGTCGCAGGAGGACAGAGCTTTTTGGACGCGACGTTCGCATCGCTGAACATTGATCCAATTGACGGCTTTCAAATGGTGGATGCTTTGACTCTGAAAAGGGGAGAATTGCAATTCACCCAGCATATCGTTTTATGTCAGGTATATGATCAGATGGTGGCGTCTGAGGTCAAGCTCACTCTTATGGAAGAGCTGCCTTTTGATTATGAGGTATACATCGTTACAGCTGCAGGAAGCAGGCAGGAAGAAATTCTTAAAGTACCGCTATATGAACTGGACCGGGTTTCCGCTGTCTCCAACCTTACGAGCCTGTATATTCCGCCTGTTCAGGATGAGAAGCTTCTTTATCACAGGTTCGATGCGTTCAGAGACATCATTGCTTCGCTCCGCGGACCTGGAGGATGTCCCTGGGATCAGAAGCAGACCTTCCAATCGCTGAAAAAGTACTTGATTGAGGAGTGCTATGAGCTCCTCGATGCGATTGAGTCTGAGGACATTGACCATATGATTGAGGAAATGGGAGACGTTCTTCTTCAAGTTGTCCTGCAGGCACAAATTGGTGAAGACGAAGGGCTGTTTTCCATCGATGAAGTTATCCGGTCAATCTCTGAAAAAATGGTGCGGAGGCACCCTCATGTCTTTGGCGACATCGAAGCAGATACGGCAGAAGAAGTGCTTGTAAACTGGGAAGAGATTAAGAAAGCGGAAGGGAAGACAGCTCCAGAATCATTGCTTGATTCCGTTCCTGGGGCTTTGCCAGCCCTTTCAAAGGCGTATCAAATTCAGAAAAAGGCTGCGAAAGCAGGGTTTGACTGGGATAAGGTAGAAGATGCGTGGCTTAAGGTAAAGGAAGAGATCCTGGAGTTTGAAGAAGAGCTTAAACAAAATCCCGGTGAAGATAATAAAGCACTTCTCAAGGAGTTTGGGGATGTCTTATTTGCCCTGGTGAACATTGGACGATTCCTTCAAATTGAACCGGAAGAGGCGCTGTCCTCAACAAATCAAAAATTCACTTCTCGTTTTAAATATATAGAGAAGAAAGCCAAAGAAAATGGCGAAGTTCTAGAAGAGTTGACGCTTGAAAAAATGGACACCTACTGGGATGAAGCAAAAGGATTGGAATAGACAGAAAGAAGGGGTTATGAACATGAGACTAGATAAATTTCTGAAGGTATCCAGACTGATTAAACGCCGCACGCTGGCAAAGGAAGTTGCCGATCAGGGCCGTATTGAAATCAATGGAACACCCGCAAAAGCAAGCTCTAATGTAAAAGAAGGGGATGAAATGGTCATCCGCTTCGGCCAAAAGCGTGTAACGGTCCGCATCGACCATTTAAAAGAAACCACTAAAAAAGAAGATGCAGCAGAAATGTATACGATTATTAAAGAAGAAAAACTGGGCGAGAACTGAATCTGCTTGAAGGGGCTTGTTCTTTTTCTCCCGTTTTACTCATAGATATAAGCAAAACGATATGAGAAGCGGGGGTACAGAGGATGAATTACTATCAGCAAAATCAGCCTCAGACAAATACAGTACCGGAAAACCATGATCTTGTCATGAAAGGCAGAAAACTCCTGGAGATTACAGGCGTTAAAGAAGTAGAAAGCTTTGATAACGAAGAGTTTCTGCTGGATACGGTTATGGGGGCGCTTGCGGTCCGCGGTGAAAATCTGCAGATGCAAAATCTTGATGTGGACAAAGGAATTGTGTCCATTAAGGGCCGGATTCTGGACATTGTTTACCTGGACGAACAGCATGCGGAGAAAGCTAAAGGATTCTTTAGCAAATTATTTAAATGACGCTAACGGTTCAGTTTTATACCATGTTTGCCATGGCAGGAATGGGAGCATGGCTTGGAGCAGCCCTGGATACATATAGAAGATTTCTAGTCCGTTCCAAAAGGGCAGGCTGGATTGTATTCTTCAATGATCTGGTATTTTGGCTGCTCCAAAGTGTTCTCTTTTTTTACGTGCTGCTTCTTGTAAATGAGGGGGAACTGAGAATTTATATGTTCCTCGCCATTTTATGCGGTTTTGCTGCTTATCAAAGCCTGCTAAAGGGTATATACCTGGCAGTCCTGAATTTTCTGATCCGATCCTTCCTCTTTATCTTTAAGCTTTTAATGGGTGTCGCACATTTTGTTCTGATAAAACCCATTAAGGGAATCATCACACTATTTGCCGTTGTCATCACCGGTTTGCTGAATCTTTTTTGGAAAATATTAAAATGGGCGTTTCTTTTTATCTGGGGAGCCGTTAAAATCGTATTAGCACCTTTAAGATGGGCCATGCTGCTCATCTGGAACATGATGCCCGGTTTTTTGAAAACATTTTTTTCGCGAATCTTTTCAAAATTGGAAGGAATTGCGAATCAAGCCAAGAACTTATTGATTAGTGCGTGGAAATCGATTAAACGAATCACTGGAAAGTGAGGGAATGTATAAATGTCAGCAGAAAGAAGCCATAAAGTAACGCAGCTTCAGTCCCAATATATGCAGCAGCAGGAGCGCAATGATCAAATTCTAAAGCGCAGAAAAAGAGGTCTTTTTCGCCGTTTAACCGTCTTTGGAGCCATCGTCGCTTTATTCGCGATTTTCATTATTACTGGAATGATCAATCAGTCAGCAGCCCTTTCAGAGCAAGCCGAGCAGAAGGACAAGCTAACGAGTGAGCTGAAGGATTTGAAAAAAGAACAAAGTATGCTTCAGGAGGAAATTGGCAAACTGAACGACGATGACTATATTGCAGAACTGGCGAGAAGGGATTATTTCCTCTCCGGAGAGAATGAAATTATTTTCAGTTCACCGGACAAAAAATAGCCTTTATTGACACTATGATTTTGGTTTAGGTATAATTAAAGAAATGATGATTTTTTTATCAGTTTAAGGAGGAGCATTTTTTTTATGTCCATTGAAGTTGGCAGCAAGTTACAAGGTAAAGTAACTGGTATTACGAATTTCGGAGCTTTTGTTGAGCTACCGGGAGGTTCCACGGGTCTAGTTCACATAAGCGAAGTAGCCGATAATTACGTGAAAGACATTAATGACCATCTTAAAGTTGGCGACATGGTTGAAGTAAAAGTCATCAACGTTGAAAAAGATGGAAAGATCGGTCTATCGATTAAGAAAGCAATCGACCGTCCAGATCGTCCTGAACGTCCTGAGCGTCCTCGTCAGGATCGCCCGCGTACAGACCGGCCGCACCGAGGTGGCGGAGGCGGAGCAGGAAGAAACGAATTCCGTCCTAAAGAGAATTTTGAACAAAAAATGAGCCGCTTCCTTAAAGACAGTGAAGACCGGTTATCTTCTCTTAAAAGGAATACAGAATCAAAACGCGGCGGACGCGGAGCAAAAAGAGGCTAACTTGCTGCTGTCAATATAGATAAAAACACTCCTTTGGGGTGTTTTTTTGTTTTTTATTAGATGACTGAGCAGAAGATAACCCAGTCATTTAATGGTTTCTTGAAAAAAATTAAATTTAGTATTGACTCATAACCCAAAGCTTTGTATTATAGAACTTGTGCTTCATAGGACAGCAAGCCTGTTTGAAAGAAGTACAGCCCGCACGGCCATGGCAGGTCGCGCATTTATATGGCGGTGTAGCTCAGCTGGCTAGAGCGTACGGTTCATACCCGTGAGGTCGGGGGTTCGATCCCCTCCGCCGCTACCAATTTTTAAAACAGAATTATGAGGCCCGTTGGTCAAGCGGTTAAGACACCGCCCTTTCACGGCGGTAACACGGGTTCGAATCCCGTACGGGTCATCAATCATTGAAAAACTTCCATTAGGGAAGTTTTTTTGTTTATATAAGAAAGTAATTTTTAAATTGCGTGGCGGCAGATTTTCGCTGCAGGATGCTCCAATCATCATAACTCAAAATTGTTCAAAGCACCTATATAATAAAAGCCTTCCAGAATCCCACACGTTGTCCCCGGGGCTTCAATCAGTCATTTCTTCTCAGCTGTACGCTTCTCTGCTTAATTTCTTCGTTTACCTCCTAATGCGATCTATTGATTTTGGAACCGGACCGCCGGACCAGAAGCTAAAATCAATAGGCAAATTAAACAAATTCAAAATTTATACCAAATAATTTTCAGTCTTTTCTACACGTTCATCGAAATGACGTCAGCAATCTTCTTTTTCTTTTGTAAATGCTGGGGGATTCGCTCTAAATCATGAAGGAGCAAGCTTAAACCGTCGAACGCTTTCTTGTTCAAGCACCCTTGTTTTGACAAAATCTATTTTTTCCGTCCGCTATAATTACCTCAACAAACCGATTTGGGGGTATGTATAGTGCAAAAAGCTGAAAGAAGATTAATGGAACCGATTAGCGGAGCAGCGATTGAAAAAACGCAGCATGCAATTCAAAGATCTACGAAAAAAGCGGGTGCTTACTTTCAATCCATTCTGTTTCATAAAGGACTTCTATATATGTTCATCGGATTTTTACTTGGACGAGCTGTTATCCTAACTGAAATTCTCCCGTTTGCCCTTCCGTTCTTTGGAGTACTCTTCTTAATGAAAAAAGATAAAGCGCTGATCGGAGCTTTATCGCTGGCGGCCGGAGGGCTGACAATCTCACTGGAAACATCCCTCATCATTACGTGCCACCTGCTGTTCTTCTTATTTTTGCAAAAGGCCGGTGCCTTTATATTTAAGGACCGGGTTCGGACACTGCCTTTCATCATCCTGCTCGCGGTAGCGGGAACGAGGATTGCCTCCACCTTCGTATTATACGGAACAATTTCTTCCTATGATGGGATGATGGCCGGTGTAGAAGCCGGATTGGCCTTTATCCTTACTCTCATTTTTCTTCAAAGCATTCCGCTCATATCGAGTCCGCGGTATAAGCAGTCACTGAAATCAGAGGAAATCATTTGTCTGATGATTCTCATTGCTTCGGTAATGACCGGTTTAACCGGGGTCTCTTATATGGACTTCAAAGCAGAGCACGTTTTTTCCAGATACATGGTCCTATTATTTGCCTTTATTGGAGGATCAAGCATCGGCTGTACCGTTGGGGTAGTCACCGGCCTGATCTTGAGTCTCGCCAATGTAGGAAACCTGTATCAAATGAGTCTGCTGGCATTTTCAGGTTTACTCGGCGGGCTGTTAAAGGAAGGCCAGAAAATCGGGGCAGCAGCTGGCCTGCTCATCGGATCCATGCTGCTGTCCCTGTATGGGGGCGGCACGTCCGACTTCATGGCCACTATGGTGGAATCCACGGCAGCAATCGTTTTGTTTTTCCTTACACCGAAAGGAATAACAGCCAGTCTTGCAAAGCATATTCCTGGAACAAATGAGCATGCGATGGAACAGCAGCTGTACGCTACGAGAATAAGAGATGTCACCGCGCATCGGGTGGATCAGTTCTCTGGTGTATTTGAGGCTCTGTCCCAAAGTTTTAATGCCTTCTATGAAAAGGGAGAGGCAGACTCGGCAAGAGAAACGGATTTATTTTTAAGTACGATTACAGAGAAAACCTGTCATCATTGCTATAAAAAAGAAAGGTGCTGGGTCAATAATTTTCAAGACACCTATGATCTTATGACACAGGTGACGAATGAGACGAGTGCGAACACGTACTCGGTTAATCGGAAACTGAAGAAGGAATTTCATGCACATTGCTCCAAGGCGACTCAGGTAGAAGTGGCCATAGAACAGGAGCTTAATGAGTTCAAAGCGAACCAGAAATTGAATAAGCAAGTCCAGGAGAGCCGCAGACTCGTAGCTGAACAGCTGCTTGGCGTTTCCAAAGTGATGGAGGACTTTTCCCGGGAAATCAGACGTGAAAGGGAAAATCACTTTTTACTGGAAGAGCAGATCTTAGAAGCTCTCCAGAATTTCGGAGTGGAAATCGGTCATGTTGAAATATACAGCTTGGAGCAGGGGAATGTAGACATGGAAATGTCGATCCCGTTTTGCCAGGGCCATGGCGAATGCGAAAAAATCATTGCTCCAATGCTTTCAGATATATTGGAAGAGCAGGTCATAGTGAAGCACGAGGAGTGCGGCCTGTATCCAAACGGATTTTGTCATGTATCATTCGGTTCAGCCAAGAGCTTTAAAGTAGATATCGGAGCAGCACATGCTGCAAAAGGAGGCGGGCTTGTTTCAGGAGACAGCTATTCCATGATTGATTTGGGGGTTGGAAAATATGCCATTGCCATAAGCGACGGAATGGGAAATGGAGCGAGAGCACAGTTTGAAAGCAACGAAACGATTAAGCTCCTTGAAAAAATCCTGCAATCGGGGATCGATGAAAAGGTGGCGATTAAAACCGTCAACTCGATTCTATCTCTTCGAACGACAGATGAAGTGTACTCAACACTTGATTTGGCTATTGTAGATTTGCAGGATGCCACGTGTAAATTCCTTAAGATCGGTTCAACGCCAAGCTTTATCAAACGGGGGGATAAAGTCATAAAAATACAGGCGAGCAATTTGCCGATTGGAATTATCGAAGACTTTGAAGTGGATGTGGTAGGTGAGCAGCTTAAAGCAGGGGATTTGCTTATTATGATGAGCGACGGGATTTTTGAAGGACCTAAACATGTAGAGAATCATGAAATTTGGATGAAGAGAAAAGTATCGGAGCTGGAAACAAATGATCCTCAGGAGGTGGCGGATTTAATTATGGAAGAGGTCATTAGGACCCGTTCCGGAAAAATCGATGATGATATGACCATTATCGCTGCGAAGATTGAACACAACACTCCTAAATGGGCGGCGATTTCTACAAACCGCTATTTTCAAAAGAAAAAACAGAGTGTTTCATAAAGGAAAAGCAGTAGAACCGTGAATTCCACTTCATGATCATACAGAATAAAAATTTAATAGTATGAAAATTGTACTCCTGTGGCAAGGCTGATAGATATCAGACCTTACAGGAGGGGAAAGCAATGAATCGAGGACGAATTAAACAGATCCTTCTCATCACTGACGGATGTTCCAATCATGGAGAGGACCCGGTCGCAATGGCAGCGTATGCCAACGAGCAAGGGATCACAGTGAACGTAATTGGGGTGGTAGATGAAAAGGTTATTGATGAAGCCGCTATGAGAGAGATTGAGAGCATTGCAGCTTCCGGAGGCGGTGTCAGCCAGACCGTCTACACTCAAGTGCTGTCTCAAACGGTACAAATGGTCACAAGGAAAGCGATGACGCAAACCATCCAGGGGGTCGTCAACAAAGAGCTTCAGCAAATTCTGGGGAAAAAGGTTTCAATGGAAGAGCTGCCGCCTGATAAAAGGGGGGAAGTGATGGAGGTAGTGGACGAGCTGGGAGAAACCATGCATTTAGAAATGGTCATCATGGTCGATGTAAGTGCAAGCATGACACCGAAGCTCCCTACTGTGAAAGAGGCGCTGCTGGATCTGTCCATCAGCCTGAATTCCCGGATTGGCGAAAATGAGTTCTCTGTGTGTGTATTTCCTGGGAAACGTGCGGATGTGGAGACCGTCATAGACTGGACACCTCGGCTGGAGTCCATATCCTCTATATTTTCCAAGCTTTCTGCTGGGGGGCTTACCCCAACGGGACCTGCAATTCGCGAGGGTGCCGCTCTTATCAGCAAAAAAAGAGGAAGCCGGAAAGACCTGCTGGATGATGAGGGGTATCGCTATGAAGGTGGCCGATAAAATACTTCCCGGTACGAAAATTAAGGGAAAGTGGCATCAGAACGAATACACCGTGATCAAGTCTCTCGGAAAAGGAGCGAACGGGGCGGTCTATTTAGTTCAGAGGAGCAGTGGGCTTGCGGCGTTAAAACTGAGTGACAACAGCATGTCTATCACGTCTGAAGTGAATGTGCTGAAACACTTTTCAAAGGTCCAGGGGAAAAACCTTGGGCCTCATTTATTTGATACGGACGACTGGGATCAGGGAGGGGGAAGCCCCGTTCCTTCTTTTTACGTGATGGAATACATAAAAGGTGTTCCCTTTTTGGATTTTGTGAAGGCAAGGGGTGCTGAATGGGTGCCTGTCCTCATGCTCCAGCTTCTTGGCAGCTTGTCGAATCTGCATGAAGCCGGCTGGGTTTTCGGAGATCTTAAACCGGAAAATCTTATTGTAACGGATTCGCCTGTTACAGTTAAGATTATTGATGTAGGCGGAACAACAGGAATAGGCAGATCCATTAAGGAGTACACAGAATTTTTCGACAGAGGATACTGGGGAATGGGATCACGAAAAGCGGATCCCGGCTATGATCTTTTTGCCGCAGCCATGATTGCGGTCAATGCCGGCTGCGGGGGGAGGTTTCTTAAAAACAGTGAGGGAGAAAAGCTTTTATTTGAGAAAATTGACAGCGTACCGCTTCTTTATAAACAGCGAAGTGTTCTAAGGAAGGCATTAAAAGGACAATATGCCAAAGCGGAAGAGATGAAGAAAGAACTGCTTCGATGTCTGGCGGAACCGGAAAAAAGGCAAACGTCTTCAATGGGGAGAAGCAGCAGATCCGGGCAAAAAACGGCATCTCCTCCGCCAAAAAGGCATTCAGCCCAAAAGAAGCCCGTTACGAAAAGGAAAAGGAGCAGCGGCGGCAGTCATTCGAGCAGCGGCTGGATGGATACCTTTATTGTCGTAAGCGGAGTCTTTATATTGTATGCTCTCTACATCTATCATTTCCTGCTGCCGTAAAAATGGTGATTTTGTGAACAAACGGTCTGAATTTTGCGGAAATCAGGATAATAATGGTACGATATCCTTAGTCCGAAATTGTCAGTAAATGAGGGAGAGACGTGGTACCCTTTATTCAATTTATACAAAAGCATAAGCTGATCGAACCCTCTTCAACCATCTTGGCAGGCGTATCAGGCGGTCCTGACTCGCTTAGTCTGCTGCACATGCTCCTCCGCATCCGTAAAGAATGGGAATTGAATCTTGTTGTTCTGCATGTAGACCACATGTTCAGGGGAAAAGAATCTGAAGAAGAGATGGAATTTGTCCGATCCTTTTGCAGGGAGCATGATGTACCTTTCGAAAGCTGCCAGGCAGATGCAGGAGCTTATGCCATATCCCATCAAATGAGTGCGCAGGAAGCAGCAAGAGCATGCCGCTATCAGTTTTTTGAAAAAATGATGAATCAATACCAGGCATCAGCCTTAGCGCTGGGCCACCACGGAGACGATCAGGTTGAAACCATATTAATGAGGCTGGTCCGCGGCGGCAAAGGTACGGCACTTGCCGGAATACAGCCCAAACGGGAGTTTGCCGGCGGATTCATTATACGGCCCCTTCTCGGCATGACTCGGCAGGAAATCCTGGATTATTGCGAGAAGGAAAGATTGGCCCCCCGATTTGATCCGAGCAATGAAAAAGACACTTATACACGAAACAGGTTCCGAAAGAGGATCCTCCCTTTTCTGAAAGAAGAAAACCCTCAAGTGCATGAAAAGTTCCAGGCATTCAGCGAAAACTTAACAGAAGACGAGCGGTATTTGCAGGAATTAACGGAGCATGAGATGAATACAGTATGGAGAAGAGGAGACGGTTTTGCAGAGCTTGAAATCGATCTGCTGAAAAGGTTGCCTTTACCTTTACAAAGAAGAGGGATTCAACTAATATTAAACTATCTTTACAAAAGTGTTCCGTCTTCATTATCATCCATACATACAGAAAGCGTTCTATCTTTGCTTTCCCAATCTCACCCTTCCGGATCTCTCCATCTTCCAAATGGTTTAAAGGCCGTTAAATCCTATAACCTCTGCATGTTTACTTTTGAACAAGCAGAACCGGAACCGTACCACCTGGAATTGCCAATTCCGGGCGAGGCTATGCTTCCCTCAGGAGGCCGTATAGAAGCGAAGCTGATTACTGAGAGTCCAGGTGCTGACAGGGGAAAGAACAGCCTTCTTATAAAGCGGGACAAAGTCCTGCTGCCGCTTTCAGTCCGTTCCAGGAAAAATGGGGACAAACTGAAACTCAAAGGCATGAATGGCACAAAAAAAGTCAAAGATATATTTATTGACAAGAAGATCGCAATTGAAGCCAGGAATCAGTGGCCGGTTCTTGAAGACGCAAATGGAACGATTTTGTGGCTGCCGGGTCTGACGAAATCAGCCTGGGAGGAAAATGATTGGTCTGAGGGCGAATTCATTTTTTTACAATATCATCAACAAGGATCTTCTAGGGGGCAAAACACACATGATGAAACAGGATATTGAAAAAATCTTGGTTACAGAAGAAGAAATACAGGCAAAAGTTAAAGAATTGGGAACACTGTTAACTGAAGAGTACAAAGAAACCTTTCCTTTAGCTATTGGAGTATTAAAAGGTGCACTGCCTTTTATGACAGATCTTCTTAAGCACATCGATACATATTTGGAAATGGATTTTATGGATGTTTCAAGCTACGGTTCATCAACTGTATCCTCAGGGGAAGTAAAGATCTTAAAGGATCTGAACACTTCTGTCGAAGGCCGTGACATCCTTATCATAGAAGATATTATCGACAGTGGTTTAACATTAAGCTATCTTGTGGAATTATTCAGGTATCGGAAAGCCAAGTCCATCAAAATTGTCACTCTTTTGGATAAGCCGAGCGGAAGAAAAGCGGACATCCAGGCTGACTATGTTGGATTTGAAGTGCCGGATGCCTTTGTTGTAGGATACGGGCTCGATTATATTGAGCGCTACCGTAATCTTCCTTACGTCGGCGTTTTGAAACCCCGCGTTTATCAAAACACCAACTGAGGATTAAGGCCTGAATAAATGGCGCCATATTGTTTGTATTGGCATGATTTTCTATGATACTATTTAAACTAATTGTGTCTACTGTGGAGGAGGTAAGGAATGAAACGGATCTTCCGAAATACGATCTTTTATTTACTCATATTTTTGGTTGTGATCGGAATCGTTAGTACCTTTAACGGTCAAAATCCGAAAACAGAACCATTGACTTACACCAATTTCGTTTCGAAATTAGAAGCGGGAGACGTTAAGCAAATAACGGCAAAACCCGTGCGCGGTGTTTTTGAAGTAAAAGGACAGCTTAAAGGCGCTAAGAAAGACGAGTACTTTTTGACTCATGTTCCAAGCGAGTCAATTGATAAGATTACAGCAGCTGCAAAATCAAGCCAGACGGAATTTCAGCCTGCTGAAGAGACAAGCGGATGGGTGACTTTTTTCACCTCCATTATTCCATTTGTTATCATCTTCATTCTTTTCTTCTTCCTGCTTAACCAGGCTCAGGGCGGCGGAAGCCGTGTCATGAACTTCGGCAAAAGCAAAGCGAAGCTGTACAGCGAAGAAAAGAAAAAGGTTAAATTTAAAGATGTGGCAGGAGCAGATGAAGAAAAGCAGGAGCTTGTGGAGGTCGTTGATTTCCTTAAAGATCCACGTAAATTCTCTGAACTCGGTGCAAGAATTCCTAAAGGTGTTCTCCTTGTGGGACCTCCGGGTACAGGTAAAACGCTTCTTGCACGTGCAGTAGCGGGAGAAGCCGGAGTGCCGTTTTTCTCCATAAGCGGTTCAGACTTCGTTGAAATGTTCGTTGGGGTCGGTGCATCACGTGTACGTGACCTGTTCGAAAATGCGAAAAAGAACGCACCATGTATTATCTTTATTGATGAAATTGATGCAGTTGGACGCCAGCGCGGAGCCGGTCTTGGCGGAGGCCATGATGAGCGCGAGCAAACGCTGAACCAATTGCTTGTAGAAATGGATGGTTTCAGTGCCAATGAAGGAATTATCATTGTCGCCGCTACCAACCGTGCTGATATTCTTGACCCGGCACTTCTTCGTCCGGGACGTTTTGACCGCCAGATTACAGTAGACCGTCCGGATGTAAAAGGACGCGAAGCGGTGCTGAAGGTTCATTCCCGCAATAAGCCTCTTGACAACTCTGTTGATTTGAAAGCTATTGCTATGAGAACACCAGGCTTCTCCGGAGCAGATCTTGAGAACCTGCTTAACGAGGCGGCACTTGTTGCTGCACGTACAAACAAGAAGAAAATCGACATGCTCGACATTGATGAAGCGACTGACCGGGTAATCGCAGGACCTGCGAAGAAAAGCCGTGTTATTTCTGAAAAAGAACGCAACATTGTCGCATACCATGAAGGCGGACATACCATTATCGGACATGTGCTTGATGAGGCTGAAATGGTACATAAAGTAACCATCGTCCCCCGCGGCCAGGCAGGCGGTTATGCCGTTATGCTTCCTAAGGAAGACCGTTACTTTATGACAAAACCAGAGCTTCTTGATAAAATTACCGGCCTTCTTGGAGGACGCGTGGCAGAGGAAATCGTATTCGGCGAAGTCAGCACAGGTGCTTCAAATGACTTCCAAAGAGCGACTGGCATCGCCCGCCGTATGGTTACAGAATTCGGTATGTCTGATAAGCTTGGACCGCTTCAGTTTGGCCAGTCCCAAGGACAAGTGTTCTTAGGCCGCGATATTAACAATGAGCCAAACTATAGTGATGCCATCGCTCATGAAATCGATATAGAGATTCAAAACTTTATTAAAGTGAGTTATGAGCGTGCAAAAACCATTCTTACAGAAAACCGAGATAAGCTTGAGCTTGTAGCGAAAACACTTCTCGAAGTAGAAACGCTTGATGCCAAGCAAATTGATCATCTGATGAAACACGGCAAGCTTCCAGATCGGATCGAGGATCTTGAAGATACAAGTGATGCTTCAGATGTAAAAATTAACATTCAGAGAAAGACAGAAGAACCATCTCCATTAGATGAACCTGGACGTCCGGACCTGAAAAAAGACTGAATCCATTAATAAGACCGCATTCTTCCGGGAATGCGGTCTTTTGTATGAAACGAGCGAAGAGAATGGAGCACGTTGCCGTCTTGTTTTACATGTTTTATGATATGATGGTGGCGGAATGTTTTACAAAGACTTAGAGAAACTATATAGAGTGGTGAAAATCGTTGATTTTAGTATTGGATGTCGGGAATACAAATACAGTTATTGGTGTATATGAAAAAGAAGAGCTGAACTATCATTGGCGGATTGAAACAAGCCGTAATAAAACAGAAGATGAGTTTGGCATGCTGTTCACATCGCTTTTTGAGCATGTTGGAATTTCCTTTAAGGATTTTGAGGGAATCATCATTTCTTCTGTAGTTCCTCCTATCATGTTCTCACTTGAACGTATGTGCAAAAAGTACTTTGATATCAAACCCCAGGTTGTCGGACCGGGCATCAAAACCGGTTTGAATATTAAATATGAAAACCCGAGAGAAGTAGGGGCAGACCGGATTGTAAATGCGGTAGCGGGAATCCACCTCTACGGAAGTCCGCTGATCATCGTTGATTTCGGTACAGCTACTACTTATTGCTATATAAACGAGGATAAACAATATATGGGCGGAGCAATTGCGCCGGGAGTAAATATCTCAACGGAAGCGCTATATTCGAGAGCAGCCAAGCTTCCGAGGATTGAAATTGCAAGGCCTGAAACGATCATTGGCAAAAATACAGTGAGTGCGATGCAATCCGGTATTTTATTTGGCTATGTCGGCCAAGTCGAAGGAATTGTCAGAAGAATGAAGGAGGAAACCGGCCAGAATCCAAAGGTCATCGGTACTGGCGGTTTAGCAGGTCTAATTGCGAATGAATCCAATACGATTGATATCGTGGATCCTTTCTTAACCTTAAAAGGGCTGCAGCTTATTTACGACAGAAATCAATAATTCACATACAGGAGCAGGATCCTGAAGGGAGCATATAGTTCATGGATTACTTAGTAAAGGCATTGGCATATGATGGACAAGTCCGCGCATATGCCGTTAAATCAACCGATACCGTCGCAGAGGGCCAGAGAAGACATCAAACGTGGCCAACCGCTTCAGCTGCGCTGGGCAGAACACTTACAGCTGGCATCATGCTTGGAACGATGCTGAAAGGCAATGATAAACTAACAATCAAAGTGGAAGGGAACGGTCCGCTTGGTCCGATTCTTGTTGATGCGAATGCTAAAGGGGAAGTAAGAGGGTATGTTACCCACCCGCAGACTCACTTTGATTTGAATAAATTCGGTAAGCTTGACGTAGCCCGTGCTGTTGGTACAGAGGGAATGCTGACCGTTGTGAAGGATCTTGGCATGAGAGAGCACTTTACAGGACAGGTGCCGATTGTATCCGGAGAACTTGGCGAGGATTTCACGTATTATCTTGTTTCATCCGAACAGGTACCATCTTCTGTAGGAGTCGGTGTGCTTGTGAATCCGGATAATACAATTCTTGCATCTGGGGGATTTGTTGTTCAGCTCTTGCCGGGAGCAGAAGAAGAAACGATTACGAACATTGAAGAGCGGCTGACTGCGATGGAGCCGATTTCTAAGCTTATCGAAAAAGGATTGTCTCCAGAACAAATCCTGGATGTGGTCTTAGGAGAAGGAAATGTGAAGATCCTTGAAACCTTGCCCGTATCCTTTAAATGTCAATGTTCAAAAGAGCGATTTGGTTCAGCAATTATCAGTCTAGGCACGAAAGAGATCGATGAAATGATCGAGGAAGACGGCCAGGCGGAAGCTCAGTGCCATTTCTGCAACGAAATCTATATTTTTTCTAAAGAAGAGCTTGAAGAACTGAAAGCAGAATCTAAATAATACCGCAGCCAGGGAGTGGGGAAATGAATAAAAGAGCCCTGTGGTTCGTGATTATTGGACTTGCTCTATTGAATTTTGCAACTTTCTTATTTTTTATGTCAAAAGAATCAGCTCCGGATGAATCTTCAGAAACCGTTGCAAAAATTGGGAAAACAGAAGTAACGAGGGAAGAATGGCTTGCACAGCTTGAAAACCGGTTCGGAAAAGAAACCCTCGAACAAATGGTGAACAGCCGTGTTGTTGAAGAGCTTTCGAAGAAATATAACATCACCGTTAAGGATGAAACCATCGACCGTGAGCTTGATATGTTTAAGGCTTCCTCTAATGTAACGGAGAGTGAAGGCTTGGAAAATGAAAAGGAATGGCGGAAACAGATTCGCTACAGCATTTTGCTTGAGGAGCTGTTAACGAGAGATGTGAATGTTTCCGAAGCAGCAATGAAGACCTATTATAGCGAAAATAAAGCTCAGTATGCGTTCGATGATGCCTATCACCTTTCGCACATTGCGGTGAAAAGTGAGAAGCAGGCGGAAGATGTGATTAAAGAGCTGAAAGCAGGATCCAGTTTTCAAGCTCTTGCCGAGGAACATGCGTCTGCTTCGGAACAGCAGGGAGACCTTGGTTTCATTACTGAAGACCAGACATCCGTTCCCAAGGCTTACAGAAAAGCGGCTGCTTCCATGGGAGCCGGGGAATATAGCAAGCAGCCGGTAAAGACAGATAAGGGATACGCCGTTTTATTTTTGAATGAGAAAATAAACGGGCGGACCTATTCATACAATGAGGTAAAAGAGCAGATCCGCCGCCAGCTTGCGCTTGAGCAGATGGAAGGGGAGGTCTCGGTCAAACCTCTGTGGGAAGAAGCAAAAGCAGAATGGTTTTATGGGCAAAAAGATTGACAATTCCGAATTGTATTGGTAACTTTTAATAAAACCAATAAAAATACTCGGATTAGAGGTGCTTTCAATGCGTGTGGCAAATTCTATTCATGAACTGATTGGGGAAACCCCCATTGTAAAGTTGAATAAACTAGTTGAAGACGACTATGCAGATGTCTATTTAAAGCTTGAATTTATGAATCCCGGCAGCAGTGTAAAAGACCGTATTGCCCTTGCTATGATTGAAGCGGCAGAAAAGAACGGCAGTCTTAAGCCTGGCGACACGCTAATCGAGCCGACAAGCGGGAATACAGGAATCGGTCTTGCAATGGTTGCGGCGGCAAAAGGAATCAAAGCGATTCTTGTTATGCCGGATACGATGAGCATGGAGCGCAGAAACCTGCTGCGTGCTTATGGGGCTGAGCTTGTGCTGACGCCCGGAGCAGAAGGAATGGGCGGTGCGATCCGCAAGGCGGAAGAGCTGTCCAAGGAACATGGTTACTTCATGCCTCAGCAATTCAAAAACGAAGCGAACCCTGAGGTCCATCGTCTGACAACTGGTCCGGAAATTGTTCGTCAAATGGATCAGCTTGATGCGTTTATCGCAGGTATTGGGACAGGCGGAACCATCACGGGTGCCGGCGAAGTTTTAAAAGAGCATTTTCCAGGAATTAAGATTTATGCAGTGGAGCCGGCCGATTCTCCGGTCCTATCCGGAGGAAAGCCAGGACCTCATAAAATCCAGGGAATCGGAGCGGGATTTGTTCCTGACATCCTGAACACGGAGCTTTATGAAGAGATCATCCCTGTAAAAAATGAAGATGCTTTTGAATATGCACGCCTTGCTGCGAAACAAGAGGGTGTTCTAGGAGGGATTTCCTCCGGTGCAGCCATCTATGCAGCGCTGAAGGTTGCGAAAGAGCTGGGCAAAGGCAAAAAGGTTCTAGCGATCATTCCTAGTAATGGAGAACGTTACTTGAGCACACCGCTTTACCAATTTGAATAGAAAAATAAAAACAGTCCTCGGACTGTTTTTATTTTTGTCCCGAAGACTTGTATAAGATCATTGGTTCCTCAGCGGAACCTCATTCCCGCTTTTTAGCAGCAAAATTTCCATGTAGCAGAATTTAGCCGTCATCAAGTAAAATATCGTTATATGCCAAATAGGAGTGTGCCCCATGCCAAAAACGGTTTACTATCCTTTTTACAAAAAAATAAAACGAGTAAATGACTTTTTTCATACATATAAAAGCCTTTCAGCTGGTGAGAAGCATCACGCACTGCTTGAAAGCGGCAGAGGAGGCCGATACAGCATAGCCGGATTGTCTCCGCGCTCTGTCATTTCCGCGAAAGACCATGAAATCGTGCTCACAGAAGACGGTAAGCAGCAAACTTTCAAAGAGGAGGATGCGCTTGTCTGGCTTCAGGAGTGGATGGCTGGCGTTCATGTCGAAAGGAATCCGGAGCTTCCGGACTTTCAAAGCGGAGCGATTGGCTTCATCAGCTATGATGCGGTTCGGCATTTTGAGAAGCTCCAGGAAAAAGGAGAAGATGATCTCCAAACACCTGATTTTTTCTGGATGATTTTCCATGAGCTTGCGATATTGGATCATGAAGCTGACGAAGTGTACCTGATTGTGCTGGAGGACAGTTCGGTACCAGAGCAGGCGCGGCTGAAACTTGCTGAGCTTGAGGACAGGTGGCTTAACCCGCCTTCATACGGAGAACGGACACAGCCTACTCAGGCGGGGAGCGAGCCTAAGCTCCATTTCAGCCCTGATCAATTCAAGGAAGCCGTGATAAAGATAAAGGATTACATTGCGGCAGGGGATGTGTTCCAGGTCAATTTATCGACAAGACAAGCTGCAGCTCTTCATGACCATCCCATCCGGATATATGAAAAATTAAGAGAGATCAATCCGTCTCCGTATATGAGCTATCTGGAAACACCGGACTTTCAAATCGTGTCTGCCTCGCCTGAGCTGTTAGTTAAAAAAAGCGGGACGATTCTTAGTACAAGACCGATTGCCGGAACGAGATCGCGTGGAAAGGATGATGAAGAGGATGTAAAGCTTGCTGCCGAGCTCATTGATAACGAAAAGGAACGGGCAGAACATGTCATGCTGGTCGACCTGGAACGGAACGACCTCGGCCGGGTGTGCAAATATGGAACAGTCGAAGTTAATGAGTTCATGGCAATAGAGAGATACTCCCATGTGATGCACATTGTTTCTAATGTCCAAGGAGAATTAGCAAATGGAAAAAATTTTTCCGATATTATCCGGGCCGTATTCCCGGGCGGCACAATAACAGGCGCCCCAAAGGTTCGGACGATGGAAATCATTGAGGAGCTTGAACCGAAACGGCGCGGAATTTATACAGGATCTATCGGATGGATTGATTTTAATGGCGATTTGGAGTTGAATATAGTTATCAGAACTCTTTTTGCCCAAAATGGAATGGGTTATATTCAGGCAGGTGCCGGTATTGTGATTGACTCGAATCCAGACTATGAGTATAAAGAGTCTCTGAAAAAGGCGGCCGCTGTCTTAAAAGCGGCAGAGCAGAGTGAAGACCTGAGCGATTAAAAGGATGAGGTGAGCAGAGTGATTTTAATGATTGATAATTACGATTCATTTACGTACAACCTGGTACAGTATTTGGGAGAGCTTGGAGAAGAACTGCTGGTGAGGCGCAATGATGAAATCACCATTCAGGAAATTCGTGAGCTGAATCCGGAATTTTTAATGATATCCCCCGGACCATGCAGCCCGAATGAAGCAGGGATCAGCCTGGAAGCCATTCGTGAATTTGCAGGCGAAATTCCTATTTTTGGAGTATGCCTTGGCCATCAGTCGATCGCCCAGGTATTCGGCGGGGACGTTGTAAGAGCTGAACGGCTCATGCACGGAAAAGTATCCGAGATCCAGCACGATGGGCAAACGATTTTCAGCGGGATTGAAACACCATTTCTTGCGACAAGATATCATTCACTTATTGTGAAGAACGAAACCCTTCCGGACTGCTTTATCGTTTCCGCAAAAACAGAGCAGAATGAAATTATGGCCATCCGCCATAAAGAGCTTCCGATTGAAGGGGTGCAGTTCCATCCGGAGTCCATCATGACATCCGCAGGAAAAAAGCTGCTCGAAAATTTCATACAAACCTACAAGAAAGCGGAAGAGAGCATCTTGTAATGTTTATTTATCTTAATTCCAAAATGATAAGGGCCGAAGAGGCGAGCATCTCCCTCTTCGACCATGGATATATGTACGGCCTTGGGATCTTTGAGACATTCCGTGCCTACCAAGGCCATTCTTTTTTATTAAAAGACCATCTGGACCGGCTGCATGCCTCCCTGTCCGTGCTCGGAATCAAAGCATCTTTGACGGCCGGGCAGGTTCACGGAATGGTTGAGGAACTGCTCACTGCCAACCATATAAAAGATGGGAATGCAGCAGTGAGGCTGACGGTTTCAGCAGGTAATGGAGGCCCGGGATTTTCAGATCAGGTTTTTGATGAACCGGTCATCTCCTGTTTTTTAAGGCCGATTGCTGCCCCGGCTGACCAAAAACAGGGGCAAGTGCTCACATTAAGAAGGAATACGCCTGAAGGAACATTCAGGATGAAGTCGAGCCACTACATGAACAATTTTCTGGCCAAAAAAGAGCTGAACGGCAAGCCGGATACAGAGGGCATTTTTCTGACGAAAGAAGATAACGTATGCGAAGGCATTGTTTCCAATTTGTTCTGGGTGAAGAAAGGAACCGTCTTCACTCCGTCACCTGAAACGGGCGCATTGGATGGGGTTACCCGGAAATTCGTTCTTGCCTTATGTGAAAAAATGAATGTTCCATACAAAGAAGGCTTTTTTCCGCTGGATGATCTGCTTTCCTCGGAAGAAGCGTTCATGACCAACTCTGTGCAGGAATTGATTCCGTTCTCTAAAATTGATATCCAATCATTTGCAGGGAAGGATGGGGCGGTTATACAGAAACTACAAGAAGAGTATTCAAAATATCGCCATGCTCTTTGGTCACGAGATGAGCTGTAAAGGATGAGGTTTGATGGGGTTAACGACACTAGTGAAGCAGTCCGGGATGGATTGCCGCGGCTACACATTAAATTACAATGAAAAGACCCTGATCATGGGGATTTTAAATATTACACCCGATTCATTTTCCGACGGCGGGAAATATAATTCGCTTGATCAGGCAATTGTGCGTGCGAGAGCGCTTGTTGAGGACGGGGCAGACATCATTGATATAGGCGGGGAATCGACAAGACCCGGAGCAGAGTTTGTTCCTGAAGAGGTAGAGATGGAACGTGTGATTCCGGTTATTGAACGATTAGCTAAAGAAGTGGATGCACCTATTTCGGTAGACACCTACAAAGCGGCTGTGGCAAGAGAGGCACTCAAAGCGGGAGCTCACATTGTGAATGATATATGGGGGGCTAAGGCAGAGCCGGCCATTGCAGCGGCAGCGGCGGAATTTGACGCCCCCATCATTCTTATGCACAACAGAAAGGAACGCAATTACGAAAAGCTTATACCGGATATGATTACGGACTTAATGGAAAGTGTAGCCATTGCAGAGCTAGCCGGTGTTGAAAATAATAAAATCATTCTAGACCCGGGAATAGGCTTTGCCAAAACTTTCGGTGACAACATGGAAGTGATGGGAGCTTTAGAGGCCTTTACGAGCCTTGGGTATCCTGTACTTCTTGGAACATCAAGAAAAACGTTCATCGGAAAGATCTTGGACCTGCCTCCGGAGGAAAGAATGGAAGGAACCGGAGCCACTGTATGCCTTGGCATCCAAAAGGGCTGCGGCATTGTCCGGGTCCATGATGTAAAGGAAATAGCAAGGATGGCGAAAATGATGGATGCCATGATAGGGAAGGGGTGCCATGGCCATGGATAAGATCTATGTATCCGGAATGGAGTTTTACGGATATCATGGTGTGTATAAGGAAGAAAACAAGCTTGGCCAAAGATTCCGTGCCGATCTCACGATAGAGAAGGATCTGAAAAAAGCAGGGGAAACGGATAAGCTTGAACATACGGTGAATTACGCTGATCTTTATAAGATTTGCCAGCGAGTAATTGAAGGGGATCCGAAGAAGCTGGTGGAATCACTGGCCGAAAAAATCGCCTCAGAGATTCTGGCTGCATTTTCGGATATTCATTCTGTAACGATCAAACTGATTAAGCCTGACCCTCCTATACCCGGGCATTATGATCATGTGGCAGTGGAAATCACAAGAGGCAGATCATGAATGCAATGGTCTACCTTGCCCTCGGATCGAATATGGGGGACAGGGAATCGTATTTACTGGATGCCATAAAGCTCCTTAACGAAGAGCCGGAGATTGAGGTCACAAAGCTGTCGTCCATCTATGAAACAGATCCCGTCGGCTATACGGACCAGAACGCTTTTTTAAATATGGCGGTGGAAATTTCCACCACATACACCCCGTGTGAATTACTTGATAAAACTCAGCATATTGAACAATCCCTGGGAAGAACAAGGGAAATCAGGTGGGGCCCGCGGACTTTAGACCTTGACATTTTATTGTATAATCATGAAAATATTGAAACAGAGCGGTTAATTGTTCCGCACCCAAGATTGCCGGAACGTGCTTTTGTGTTAATACCTTTAAATGAAATCAATTCAAATGCTTTTATACCGGCGGTTAACAAGCCGGTTTCGGTCATCATAGAACAATTATCAGACAAAGAAGGGGTCAGACTATGGAAGCTGAGAAATGGGGAAGGCGGATTCGGGCCTACCGAAAGCTGAAGGGCTACACCCAGGAAAGTTTCGCGAAGGATCTTGGCATCTCGGTTTCAGTCCTTGGCGAAGTAGAGCGGGGCAACCGGATCCCAAGCCGTGATTTTGTGAAAGAAATGGCTGATACACTGAAGGTTCCAGTTGAGGAACTATCACCTGAAGAATAAAAGAATGAATGAAAGGAGGGAGAATGGATGTTCAAAATTGGCGACATTCAGATGAAGAACCGTGTCGTCCTTGCCCCTATGGCTGGAGTATGCAACGCGGCCTTCCGTCTAACCGTCAAAGAATTCGGTGCGGGCCTTGTTTGTGCGGAAATGGTCAGTGATAAGGCAATTTTATATAATAATGCAAGAACGATGGGCATGCTTTTCATTGATGAACGGGAAAAACCGCTCAGCCTGCAAATTTTCGGCGGTAAGAAAGATACATTAGTAGAAGCTGCGAAGTTTGTTGATAAAAACACAACAGCCGATATTATTGATATTAATATGGGATGCCCGGTACCAAAGATTACGAAATGCGACGCAGGAGCAAGGTGGCTGCTCGATCCGAACAAGATCTACGAAATGGTAGCCGCGGTTGTCGATGCCGTCGATAAGCCCGTTACGGTAAAAATGAGAATCGGCTGGGACAGCGATCATATCTTTGCTATCGAGAATGCGCAGGCTGTTGAACGTGCCGGCGGACAGGCTGTGGCCGTCCATGGGCGTACCCGTGTACAAATGTATGAAGGGCATGCGGACTGGGATATCATTAAACAGGTGAAAGAGTCGGTTCGTATCCCGGTTATCGGGAACGGAGACGTTGAAACACCGCAGGATGCAAAAAGAATGCTTGATACAACTGGAGTAGACGGTGTGATGATTGGCCGGGCTGCACTGGGAAATCCGTGGATGATTTACCGTACAGTTAATTACCTTGAAACAGGTGAATTGGCAGAAGAACCGTCTGCTAGAGAAAAAATGGCTGTTTGCAAGCTCCACCTTGACCGACTGATTGAGCTGAAGGGCGAACACGTAGCGGTGAGGGAAATGCGTAAGCACGCTGCATGGTACCTGAAAGGCATTAGAGGCAATGCTAAAGTCCGCAACGGCGTCAATGTGTGTGATACTAGACAGGATATGGTTACATTGCTGGACGAATTTACAGAAGAAATAGAAGCTAAACAGGAAAATAGCGCTGAAGCTGTATAAGGAATAAAGAGGCCGGCCTATAGCGGCCGCCCTTTTAACGAAGAATAGGAGATGAGGATTCCGTGAGTGAACAAGAAATGAATCACGAAGAATTAAACGACCAGCTGCAGGTTAGACGGGAAAAACTACATACTTTAAGAGAAAAAGGACTCGATCCATTCGGGAAGCGTTTTGATGCTACCCATCAAACAGCGGGTCTTCTTTCAGAATTCGAGAACACAACAAAAGAAGAGCTTGAGGATCAAGAACGCCGTGTTACCATCGCAGGCCGGATCATGACAAAACGCGGCAAAGGAAAAGCCGGATTTGCTCATATTCAGGATCTGCAAGGACAAATCCAGATCTACGTTCGCATGGATGGAGTAGGCGAGGAACAATATGACTTGTTCAACACTGCGGATCTTGGGGATATCGTAGGCGTTACAGGCGTTATGTTCAAAACAAAAGTAGGCGAGCTTTCCGTTAAAGCGACTTCTTTTGAGCTTTTGACAAAATCACTGCGTCCTCTTCCGGATAAGTATCATGGTCTGAAAGATATCGAACAGCGCTATCGCCAGCGTTACCTGGATCTAATCATGAACCCTGAGAGCAAACAAACATTTATTGCCCGCAGCAAAATTATTCAATCCATGCGCCGTTACCTGGATGATCATGGATACCTTGAGGTCGAAACTCCAACCATGCACTCGATTCCGGGGGGAGCCTCAGCCCGTCCGTTTATCACTCATCACAACGCGCTGGATATGCCGTTATATATGAGGATCGCGATCGAGCTTCACTTAAAGCGTCTAATTGTAGGCGGTCTTGAGAAAGTGTACGAGATCGGACGCGTGTTCCGTAATGAGGGAATCTCTACCCGCCACAATCCTGAGTTCACTATGATCGAGCTTTATGAGGCATATGCAGACTACAAAGATATCATGAAGCTGACTGAAAACCTCATTGCCCACATTGCAAAAGAAGTGCGGGGAACTACTATGATTCAGTATGGCGATCATGAAGTAAATCTTGAGCCTGAGTGGAAAAGAGTTCACATGGTAGATGCCATAAAAGAAGCTACCGGTGCAGATTTCTGGAAAGAAATGAGTCCTGAAGAAGCGAAGGCACTTGCTGCAGAGCACGGAGTAGAAGTAACCGAGCATATGTCAGTGGGGCACATCATCAATGAGTTCTTCGAGCAAAAAGTAGAAGAAACGCTGATTCAGCCTACATTTATCTTCGGCCATCCGGTGGAAATTTCTCCTCTGGCTAAGAAAAACGATGAAGATCCGCGTTTCACGGATCGCTTCGAGCTCTTCATCGTCGCTCGCGAGCACGCGAACGCGTTCACTGAGCTGAATGATCCGATCGATCAGAAAGAGCGTTTTGAAGGTCAGCTGAAAGAACGTGAGCAAGGAAATGACGAAGCTCATTTGATGGACGAAGACTTTATTGAAGCTCTTGAATATGGAATGCCTCCTACAGGCGGACTTGGAATCGGTATCGACCGCGTTGTTATGCTTTTAACTAACTCGGCATCGATCCGCGATGTTCTATTGTTCCCGCAAATGAGACACCGTTAAATAGAACGAAAGAAAGCCGGATGAACTTTATCCAGCTTTCTTTTTATTTATTTTAAAAAACTATTGCACTGGGCTCTCCGGGGTGGTATATTAATATTCGTTGCTGCAAAACGCAGTTGCGAAACGGAAATTAAGATGAAAAAAGTTGTTGACATCATAATCTCTGAATGGTATTATAATAAAGCTTCACTTTTCCAAATGATCTTTGAAAACTAAACAAATCGAAGTGCCAACGTTAATTTAAGCAACAAACAAGAGCTAGTCAAACTACTTTTTGGAGAGTTTGATCCTGGCTCAGGACGAACGCTGGCGGCGTGCCTAATACATGCAAGTCGAGCGGACCTCTTCGGAGGTCAGCGGCGGACGGGTGAGTAACACGTGGGCAACCTGCCTGTAAGACTGGGATAACTCCGGGAAACCGGAGCTAATACCGGATAACTTTTCGAACCGCATGGTTCGGAGATAAAAGACGGTTATGCTGTCACTTACAGATGGGCCCGCGGCGCATTAGCTAGTTGGTGAGGTAATGGCTCACCAAGGCGACGATGCGTAGCCGACCTGAGAGGGTGATCGGCCACACTGGGACTGAGACACGGCCCAGACTCCTACGGGAGGCAGCAGTAGGGAATCTTCCGCAATGGACGAAAGTCTGACGGAGCAACGCCGCGTGAGTGATGAAGGTTTTCGGATCGTAAAGCTCTGTTGTTAGGGAAGAACAAGTGCGGGAGTCACTGCCCGCACCTTGACGGTACCTAACCAGAAAGCCACGGCTAACTACGTGCCAGCAGCCGCGGTAATACGTAGGTGGCAAGCGTTGTCCGGAATTATTGGGCGTAAAGCGCGCGCAGGCGGTCTTTTAAGTCTGATGTGAAAGCCCCCGGCTCAACCGGGGAGGGTCATTGGAAACTGGAGGACTTGAGTACAGAAGAGGAGAGTGGAATTCCACGTGTAGCGGTGAAATGCGTAGAGATGTGGAGGAACACCAGTGGCGAAGGCGACTCTCTGGTCTGTAACTGACGCTGAGGCGCGAAAGCGTGGGGAGCGAACAGGATTAGATACCCTGGTAGTCCACGCCGTAAACGATGAGTGCTAAGTGTTAGAGGGTTTCCGCCCTTTAGTGCTGCAGCTAACGCATTAAGCACTCCGCCTGGGGAGTACGGTCGCAAGACTGAAACTCAAAGGAATTGACGGGGGCCCGCACAAGCGGTGGAGCATGTGGTTTAATTCGAAGCAACGCGAAGAACCTTACCAGGTCTTGACATCCTCTGCCACTTCTAGAGATAGAAGGTTCCCCTTCGGGGGACAGAGTGACAGGTGGTGCATGGTTGTCGTCAGCTCGTGTCGTGAGATGTTGGGTTAAGTCCCGCAACGAGCGCAACCCTTGATCTTAGTTGCCAGCATTCAGTTGGGCACTCTAAGGTGACTGCCGGTGACAAACCGGAGGAAGGTGGGGATGACGTCAAATCATCATGCCCCTTATGACCTGGGCTACACACGTGCTACAATGGATGGTACAAAGGGCTGCAAAACCGCGAGGTTAAGCGAATCCCATAAAACCATTCTCAGTTCGGATTGCAGGCTGCAACTCGCCTGCATGAAGCCGGAATCGCTAGTAATCGCGGATCAGCATGCCGCGGTGAATACGTTCCCGGGCCTTGTACACACCGCCCGTCACACCACGAGAGTTTGCAACACCCGAAGTCGGTGGGGTAACCCGTAAGGGAGCCAGCCGCCTAAGGTGGGGCAGATGATTGGGGTGAAGTCGTAACAAGGTAGCCGTATCGGAAGGTGCGGCTGGATCACCTCCTTTCTAAGGAAGAATTATCAGCACCCATGCGGTGCAGCAATTAACGGACGCACTTCGACTTTGTTTAGTTTTGAGAGATCATTCTCTCTATACACTTGTTCTTTGAAAACTAGATAACGATATGAATGTCAAACATTCACACGAGTAAGCAAATAACCTTACGATTTTCTTCTGCGCTTGCGTAGATAGAGAACATCAAGTCTGAAAACATCTGTTTTCAGCTCTAACGAAGATAACGTCCGTTATCAGGTTAAGTTAGAAAGGGCGCACGGTGGATGCCTTGGCACTAGGAGCCGATGAAGGACGGTACGAACACCGATATGCTTCGGGGAGCTGTAAGTAAGCGTTGATCCGGAGATTTCCGAATGGGGAAACCCGCTGCTCGTAATGGAGCAGCATCCTGATCTGAATACATAGGATCTGGAAGGCAGACCCGGGGAACTGAAACATCTAAGTACCCGGAGGAAGAGAAAGCAATAGCGATTCCCTGAGTAGCGGCGAGCGAAACGGGATTAGCCCAAACCAGAAGGCTTGCCTTCTGGGGTTGTAGGACACTCAACACGGAGTTACAAAGGAACGGGGTAGAAGAAGCGGTCTGGAAAGGCCCGCCAAAGAAGGTAACAGCCCTGTAGTCGAAACTTCGTTCCCTCCTGAGTGGATCCTGAGTACGGCGGGACACGAGAAATCCCGTCGGAAGCAGGGAGGACCATCTCCCAAGGCTAAATACTCCCTAGTGACCGATAGTGAACCAGTACCGTGAGGGAAAGGTGAAAAGCACCCCGGAAGGGGAGTGAAACAGATCCTGAAACCGTGTGCCTACAAGTAGTCAGAGCCCGTTAACGGGTGATGGCGTGCCTTTTGTAGAATGAACCGGCGAGTTACGATTACGTGCAAGGTTAAGTTGAAAAGACGGAGCCGCAGCGAAAGCGAGTCTGAATAGGGCGATTGAGTACGTGGTCGTAGACCCGAAACCAGGTGATCTACCCATGTCCAGGGTGAAGTTCAGGTAACACTGAATGGAGGCCCGAACCCACGCACGTTGAAAAGTGCGGGGATGAGGTGTGGGTAGCGGAGAAATTCCAATCGAACCTGGAGATAGCTGGTTCTCTCCGAAATAGCTTTAGGGCTAGCCTCATAGTGAGAGTCTTGGAGGTAGAGCACTGATTGGACTAGGGGCCCTCATCGGGTTACCGAATTCAGTCAAACTCCGAATGCCAAAGACTTATCTATGGGAGTCAGACTGCGAGTGATAAGATCCGTAGTCGAAAGGGAAACAGCCCAGACCACCAGCTAAGGTCCCCAAGTATCCGTTAAGTGGAAAAGGATGTGGGGTTGCTTAGACAACCAGGATGTTGGCTTAGAAGCAGCCACCATTTAAAGAGTGCGTAATAGCTCACTGGTCGAGTGACCCTGCGCCGAAAATGTACCGGGGCTAAACGGATCACCGAAGCTGTGGACTGTTCTTACGAACAGTGGTAGGAGAGCGTTCTAAGGGCTGAGAAGCCAGACCGGAAGGACTGGTGGAGCGCTTAGAAGTGAGAATGCCGGTATGAGTAGCGAAAGAGGGGTGAGAATCCCCTCCACCGAATGCCTAAGGTTTCCTGAGGAAGGCTCGTCCGCTCAGGGTTAGTCGGGACCTAAGCCGAGGCCGAAAGGCGTAGGCGATGGACAACAGGTTGAGATTCCTGTACCACCTCTTTTCCGTTTGAGCAATGGAGGGACGCAGGAGGATAGGGTAAGCGCGCTGTTGGATATGCGCGTCCAAGCAGGTAGGCTCAAGGGATAGGCAAATCCGTCCCTTGGTTAAGGCTGAGCTGTGATGGCGAGGGAAATGAAGTACCGAAGTTCCTGATTCCACACTGCCTAGAAAAGCTTCTAGCGAGGAAAATGGTGCCCGTACCGCAAACCGACACAGGTAGGCGAGGAGAGAATCCTAAGGTGATCGAGAGAACTCTCGTTAAGGAACTCGGCAAAATGACCCCGTAACTTCGGGAGAAGGGGTGCTCTTTAGGGTGAATAGCCTTGAAGAGCCGCAGTGAATAGGCCCAGGCGACTGTTTAGCAAAAACACAGGTCTCTGCGAAGCCGCAAGGCGAAGTATAGGGGCTGACGCCTGCCCGGTGCTGGAAGGTTAAGAGGAGAGGTTAGCGCAAGCGAAGCTTTGAATTGAAGCCCCAGTAAACGGCGGCCGTAACTATAACGGTCCTAAGGTAGCGAAATTCCTTGTCGGGTAAGTTCCGACCCGCACGAAAGGCGTAACGATCTGGGCACTGTCTCAACGAGAGACTCGGTGAAATTATAGTACCTGTGAAGATGCAGGTTACCCGCGACAGGACGGAAAGACCCCGTGGAGCTTTACTGCAGCCTGATATTGAATTTTGGCACAGCTTGTACAGGATAGGTAGGAGCCTTGGAAACCGGAGCGCCAGCTTCGGTGGAGGCATTGGTGGGATACTACCCTGGCTGTGTTGAACTTCTAACCCGCGGCCCTGATCGGGCCGGGAGACAGTGTCAGGCGGGCAGTTTGACTGGGGCGGTCGCCTCCTAAAATGTAACGGAGGCGCCCAAAGGTTCCCTCAGAATGGTTGGAAATCATTCGCAGAGTGTAAAGGCACAAGGGAGCTTGACTGCGAGACCTACAAGTCGAGCAGGGACGAAAGTCGGGCTTAGTGATCCGGTGGTTCCGCATGGAAGGGCCATCGCTCAACGGATAAAAGCTACCCCGGGGATAACAGGCTTATCTCCCCCAAGAGTCCACATCGACGGGGAGGTTTGGCACCTCGATGTCGGCTCATCGCATCCTGGGGCTGTAGTCGGTCCCAAGGGTTGGGCTGTTCGCCCATTAAAGCGGTACGCGAGCTGGGTTCAGAACGTCGTGAGACAGTTCGGTCCCTATCCGTCGCGGGCGCAGGAAATTTGAGAGGAGCTGTCCTTAGTACGAGAGGACCGGGATGGACGCACCGCTGGTGTACCAGTTGTCTTGCCAAAGGCATCGCTGGGTAGCTATGTGCGGACGGGATAAGTGCTGAAAGCATCTAAGCATGAAGCCCCCCTCAAGATGAGATTTCCCATCGCAAGAGTAAGACCCCTGAAAGATGATCAGGTTGATAGGTTCGAGGTGGAAGCGTGGTGACACGTGCAGCTGACGAATACTAATCGGTCGAGGACTTAACCTTTATTCAAGTAAGGCTGCTTCACTCGTGCAGCAATCGTTATCTAGTTTTGAAAGAGCAAAAAAAGATTAAAAAATATCTTGATTTCTTCTGAAATCATAGTATAATAAATCTTGTCGCTTTTTTAGAATATGTCTGGTGACTATGGCAAAGAGGTCACACCCGTTCCCATACCGAACACGGAAGTTAAGCTCTTTAGCGCCGATGGTAGTTGGGGGTTTCCCCCTGTGAGAGTAGGACGCCGCCAGGCATATACATATGATGTTAAAGCTTTAGCCAGCTTTAACACTTTCGGAGGATTAGCTCAGCTGGGAGAGCATCTGCCTTACAAGCAGAGGGTCGGCGGTTCGATCCCGTCATCCTCCACCATTTATTTTACTCGTAAAATTATATGCCGGTGTAGCTCAATTGGTAGAGCAACTGACTTGTAATCAGTAGGTTGGGGGTTCAAGTCCTCTTGCCGGCACCACTTTCTTGGTAGCAGCATTTATGCTCTATTAAAAGAGAGCCATTAGCTCAGTCGGTAGAGCATCTGACTTTTAATCAGAGGGTCGAAGGTTCGAGTCCTTCATGGCTCACCATTTACATTTTAATATGCGGGTGTGGCGGAATTGGCAGACGCACTAGACTTAGGATCTAGCGCCTTATGGCGTGGGGGTTCGACTCCCTTCACCCGCATCTTTACAATTGCGGAAGTAGTTCAGTGGTAGAACACCACCTTGCCAAGGTGGGGGTCGCGGGTTCGAATCCCGTCTTCCGCTCCAATCCCATGACGCCGGGGTGGCGGAATTGGCAGACGCACAGGACTTAAAATCCTGCGGTAGGTGACTACCGTACCGGTTCGATCCCGGTCCTCGGCACTTGAGAATCATATATTGCGCCCGTAGCTCAATTGGATAGAGCATTTGACTACGAATCAAAAGGTTAGAGGTTCGAGTCCTCTCGGGCGCGCCATAATTTCATTATACTCAATTAAGGCTCGGGAAGTAGCTCAGCTTGGTAGAGCACTTGGTTTGGGACCAAGGGGTCGCAGGTTCGAATCCTGTCTTCCCGACCATTTCCTTAAACGATGGGGCCTTAGCTCAGCTGGGAGAGCGCCTGCCTTGCACGCAGGAGGTCAGCGGTTCGATCCCGCTAGGCTCCACCATTATATGATCTTTGAAAACTAAACAAATCGAAGTGCCAACGTTAATTTAAGCAACAAACAAGAGCTAGTCAAACTACTTTTTGGAGAGTTTGATCCTGGCTCAGGACGAACGCTGGCGGCGTGCCTAATACATGCAAGTCGAGCGGACCTCTTCGGAGGTCAGCGGCGGACGGGTGAGTAACACGTGGGCAACCTGCCTGTAAGACTGGGATAACTCCGGGAAACCGGAGCTAATACCGGATAACTTTTCGAACCGCATGGTTCGGAGATAAAAGACGGTTATGCTGTCACTTACAGATGGGCCCGCGGCGCATTAGCTAGTTGGTGAGGTAATGGCTCACCAAGGCGACGATGCGTAGCCGACCTGAGAGGGTGATCGGCCACACTGGGACTGAGACACGGCCCAGACTCCTACGGGAGGCAGCAGTAGGGAATCTTCCGCAATGGACGAAAGTCTGACGGAGCAACGCCGCGTGAGTGATGAAGGTTTTCGGATCGTAAAGCTCTGTTGTTAGGGAAGAACAAGTGCGGGAGTCACTGCCCGCACCTTGACGGTACCTAACCAGAAAGCCACGGCTAACTACGTGCCAGCAGCCGCGGTAATACGTAGGTGGCAAGCGTTGTCCGGAATTATTGGGCGTAAAGCGCGCGCAGGCGGTCTTTTAAGTCTGATGTGAAAGCCCCCGGCTCAACCGGGGAGGGTCATTGGAAACTGGAGGACTTGAGTACAGAAGAGGAGAGTGGAATTCCACGTGTAGCGGTGAAATGCGTAGAGATGTGGAGGAACACCAGTGGCGAAGGCGACTCTCTGGTCTGTAACTGACGCTGAGGCGCGAAAGCGTGGGGAGCGAACAGGATTAGATACCCTGGTAGTCCACGCCGTAAACGATGAGTGCTAAGTGTTAGAGGGTTTCCGCCCTTTAGTGCTGCAGCTAACGCATTAAGCACTCCGCCTGGGGAGTACGGTCGCAAGACTGAAACTCAAAGGAATTGACGGGGGCCCGCACAAGCGGTGGAGCATGTGGTTTAATTCGAAGCAACGCGAAGAACCTTACCAGGTCTTGACATCCTCTGCCACTTCTAGAGATAGAAGGTTCCCCTTCGGGGGACAGAGTGACAGGTGGTGCATGGTTGTCGTCAGCTCGTGTCGTGAGATGTTGGGTTAAGTCCCGCAACGAGCGCAACCCTTGATCTTAGTTGCCAGCATTCAGTTGGGCACTCTAAGGTGACTGCCGGTGACAAACCGGAGGAAGGTGGGGATGACGTCAAATCATCATGCCCCTTATGACCTGGGCTACACACGTGCTACAATGGATGGTACAAAGGGCTGCAAAACCGCGAGGTTAAGCGAATCCCATAAAACCATTCTCAGTTCGGATTGCAGGCTGCAACTCGCCTGCATGAAGCCGGAATCGCTAGTAATCGCGGATCAGCATGCCGCGGTGAATACGTTCCCGGGCCTTGTACACACCGCCCGTCACACCACGAGAGTTTGCAACACCCGAAGTCGGTGGGGTAACCCGTAAGGGAGCCAGCCGCCTAAGGTGGGGCAGATGATTGGGGTGAAGTCGTAACAAGGTAGCCGTATCGGAAGGTGCGGCTGGATCACCTCCTTTCTAAGGAAGAATTATCAGCACCCATGCGGTGCAGCAATTAACGGACGCACTTCGACTTTGTTTAGTTTTGAGAGATCATTCTCTCTATACACTTGTTCTTTGAAAACTAGATAACGATATGAATGTCAAACATTCACACGAGTAAGCAAATAACCTTACGATTTTCTTCTGCGCTTGCGTAGATAGAGAACATCAAGTCTGAAAACATCTGTTTTCAGCTCTAACGAAGATAACGTCTGTTATCAGGTTAAGTTAGAAAGGGCGCACGGTGGATGCCTTGGCACTAGGAGCCGATGAAGGACGGTACGAACACCGATATGCTTCGGGGAGCTGTAAGTAAGCGTTGATCCGGAGATTTCCGAATGGGGAAACCCGCTGCTCGTAATGGAGCAGCATCCTGATCTGAATACATAGGATCTGGAAGGCAGACCCGGGGAACTGAAACATCTAAGTACCCGGAGGAAGAGAAAGCAATAGCGATTCCCTGAGTAGCGGCGAGCGAAACGGGATTAGCCCAAACCAGAAGGCTTGCCTTCTGGGGTTGTAGGACACTCAACACGGAGTTACAAAGGAACGGGGTAGAAGAAGCGGTCTGGAAAGGCCCGCCAAAGAAGGTAACAGCCCTGTAGTCGAAACTTCGTTCCCTCCTGAGTGGATCCTGAGTACGGCGGGACACGAGAAATCCCGTCGGAAGCAGGGAGGACCATCTCCCAAGGCTAAATACTCCCTAGTGACCGATAGTGAACCAGTACCGTGAGGGAAAGGTGAAAAGCACCCCGGAAGGGGAGTGAAACAGATCCTGAAACCGTGTGCCTACAAGTAGTCAGAGCCCGTTAACGGGTGATGGCGTGCCTTTTGTAGAATGAACCGGCGAGTTACGATTACGTGCAAGGTTAAGTTGAAAAGACGGAGCCGCAGCGAAAGCGAGTCTGAATAGGGCGATTGAGTACGTGGTCGTAGACCCGAAACCAGGTGATCTACCCATGTCCAGGGTGAAGTTCAGGTAACACTGAATGGAGGCCCGAACCCACGCACGTTGAAAAGTGCGGGGATGAGGTGTGGGTAGCGGAGAAATTCCAATCGAACCTGGAGATAGCTGGTTCTCTCCGAAATAGCTTTAGGGCTAGCCTCATAGTGAGAGTCTTGGAGGTAGAGCACTGATTGGACTAGGGGCCCTCATCGGGTTACCGAATTCAGTCAAACTCCGAATGCCAAAGACTTATCTATGGGAGTCAGACTGCGAGTGATAAGATCCGTAGTCGAAAGGGAAACAGCCCAGACCACCAGCTAAGGTCCCCAAGTATCCGTTAAGTGGAAAAGGATGTGGGGTTGCTTAGACAACCAGGATGTTGGCTTAGAAGCAGCCACCATTTAAAGAGTGCGTAATAGCTCACTGGTCGAGTGACCCTGCGCCGAAAATGTACCGGGGCTAAACGGATCACCGAAGCTGTGGACTGTTCTTACGAACAGTGGTAGGAGAGCGTTCTAAGGGCTGAGAAGCCAGACCGGAAGGACTGGTGGAGCGCTTAGAAGTGAGAATGCCGGTATGAGTAGCGAAAGAGGGGTGAGAATCCCCTCCACCGAATGCCTAAGGTTTCCTGAGGAAGGCTCGTCCGCTCAGGGTTAGTCGGGACCTAAGCCGAGGCCGAAAGGCGTAGGCGATGGACAACAGGTTGAGATTCCTGTACCACCTCTTTTCCGTTTGAGCAATGGAGGGACGCAGGAGGATAGGGTAAGCGCGCTGTTGGATATGCGCGTCCAAGCAGGTAGGCTCAAGGGATAGGCAAATCCGTCCCTTGGTTAAGGCTGAGCTGTGATGGCGAGGGAAATGAAGTACCGAAGTTCCTGATTCCACACTGCCTAGAAAAGCTTCTAGCGAGGAAAATGGTGCCCGTACCGCAAACCGACACAGGTAGGCGAGGAGAGAATCCTAAGGTGATCGAGAGAACTCTCGTTAAGGAACTCGGCAAAATGACCCCGTAACTTCGGGAGAAGGGGTGCTCTTTAGGGTGAATAGCCTTGAAGAGCCGCAGTGAATAGGCCCAGGCGACTGTTTAGCAAAAACACAGGTCTCTGCGAAGCCGCAAGGCGAAGTATAGGGGCTGACGCCTGCCCGGTGCTGGAAGGTTAAGAGGAGAGGTTAGCGCAAGCGAAGCTTTGAATTGAAGCCCCAGTAAACGGCGGCCGTAACTATAACGGTCCTAAGGTAGCGAAATTCCTTGTCGGGTAAGTTCCGACCCGCACGAAAGGCGTAACGATCTGGGCACTGTCTCAACGAGAGACTCGGTGAAATTATAGTACCTGTGAAGATGCAGGTTACCCGCGACAGGACGGAAAGACCCCGTGGAGCTTTACTGCAGCCTGATATTGAATTTTGGCACAGCTTGTACAGGATAGGTAGGAGCCTTGGAAACCGGAGCGCCAGCTTCGGTGGAGGCATTGGTGGGATACTACCCTGGCTGTGTTGAACTTCTAACCCGCGGCCCTGATCGGGCCGGGAGACAGTGTCAGGCGGGCAGTTTGACTGGGGCGGTCGCCTCCTAAAATGTAACGGAGGCGCCCAAAGGTTCCCTCAGAATGGTTGGAAATCATTCGCAGAGTGTAAAGGCACAAGGGAGCTTGACTGCGAGACCTACAAGTCGAGCAGGGACGAAAGTCGGGCTTAGTGATCCGGTGGTTCCGCATGGAAGGGCCATCGCTCAACGGATAAAAGCTACCCCGGGGATAACAGGCTTATCTCCCCCAAGAGTCCACATCGACGGGGAGGTTTGGCACCTCGATGTCGGCTCATCGCATCCTGGGGCTGTAGTCGGTCCCAAGGGTTGGGCTGTTCGCCCATTAAAGCGGTACGCGAGCTGGGTTCAGAACGTCGTGAGACAGTTCGGTCCCTATCCGTCGCGGGCGCAGGAAATTTGAGAGGAGCTGTCCTTAGTACGAGAGGACCGGGATGGACGCACCGCTGGTGTACCAGTTGTCTTGCCAAAGGCATCGCTGGGTAGCTATGTGCGGACGGGATAAGTGCTGAAAGCATCTAAGCATGAAGCCCCCCTCAAGATGAGATTTCCCATCGCAAGAGTAAGACCCCTGAAAGATGATCAGGTTGATAGGTTCGAGGTGGAAGCGTGGTGACACGTGCAGCTGACGAATACTAATCGGTCGAGGACTTAACCTTTATTCAAGTAAGGCTGCTTCACTCGTGCAGCAATCGTTATCTAGTTTTGAAAGAGCAATCTTTCAACCACATATCTGGTAATTATGGCAGAGAGGTCACACCCGTTCCCATACCGAACACGGAAGTTAAGCTCTTTAGCGCCGATGGTAGTTGGGGGTTTCCCCCTGTGAGAGTAGGACGTTGCCAGGTACATGAAAAAAAGGCTTGCCCCTTAGGGGGTGGGTCTTTTTTGTTTGGGATTTGGGGTTGAGGGATACGCTTGGGATAGAGGGAGAAAGACGGGGTGGCGGATACGTGATTCGGGATACGCCAAGAGTAGAGGGAAGGAGAAGGAGGCGGAATACTCGATTCAGTTGAACTTAGTATTTATTAGCAGCTTAATGTTTGGCTGGACTTAGTTTTAACAGAGTGAGACTGGCGGACCGTACTGGCTGCGGAAAGAGATCCAACGAATAGAGGCAGCAGCGATCTCTGTCGAACCATCCCGAAAAGTCGATATCCGCTCATTTTAGTCGATATATCGAAATAATCGTCGATATATCAAATTAATCGCCGATATATCAAAATTTCGGTCGATATCCGCTCCAGAATAGCCGATATTTTGCCATCTCCCCCCTTGCCGCACCAGAAACGAACGTATTCCTCTCCATTTTCACCGCCATTTTCCTCCCACCGAGTCTTTTTGCCAACCATTTCAGCAATTTCGAGCAATAACAGGCGAGTTTTAATAAAAAATTCATTCTCTCCCTTATTAACTCCTCAAGCCGGAGGTACCTGGCAGGCTCAAAGTACTCCCGACAGCATCAAGCCACCAACTCAAAAAATCAACACCCACCCAATTTACATCCCCAAAACCCATCTCCATCCTCCAACATCAAAAAACCCCGGCCGCCACCCCCTCAAACTATAATTCATTCCCTAACCCGAGCCTTCTATCTATGACTCAAAATTCCACCTCCCAAAAGAATATGCCAATAGAATGATTTTTTAAGAATAAAAGTTTGAAGGTGCAGATTAATGGAAACCATGATGGATATTATACTATCTGAAAAATCTACGCTGATGATCACAATTATTTTAACTGCTGTCGAATTCGGCTTTATTGGTGAAGTATGTGAATTGAAAGGGTATCGGCAGGTTTTAGAATTCATTTAATAGTTGGTATAGTTGCATGTTTGCTGATGCTGCTTGCTCTTCGCGGTTTTTAAAGTATTTGGAAATTCCCCAATTCTCTGTTCGATCATTCTCGGTTTCCACCCTGTGTCTTAACTGAATTGGCTATTAGCATCAGGGACCCAGTGTCCCATGAACTGCCTTGTACTTGTAATTAGGTCCGGGATGAATAGGCTTGCATGCTTTACAGCCTTTGTTGTCAGGATGAGCCTTTCTTTTCTGAATCGTGTGCAATGAAGTTTTAATAAAAAGCAGGAAAGGGAAAGAATGAAAATAAGGTGCACCGGGAGGAAAGTCTAAGGAAGTGCTTAGGGCACTGGATCACAATGACTTGGCTGTGTATAAGATGAGCATAAACAATCCCGGCACTTATCAAAATGAACCGGCTTATTCCCTAGAGTGTTGAAAAAGGGATGATTGGATCTGTAAATGAAAGCTTCCTCGAATGAAATAGTTGAAAAAAAAGCGAGTACGTCATATATTTATATTAGTCAAATATAGTCAAAGTCAAGTGAGGAGGAGGCTTGATGAGAAACATTTCGGATATTATCGAGCAGTATTTAAAGCAGGTTCTCGATATGAGTGAAGAGGAAATCGTCGAACTGAAGAGAAGCGAGATTGCCGATAAGTTCCAGTGTGTGCCCTCTCAGATTAATTACGTGATTAATACCCGCTTTACTGTCGAACGGGGATATATGGTTGAAAGCAAGCGCGGGGGCGGAGGCTATATTAGGATTATTAAAGTTCAATCCAATGATAAGGCCCACCTTCTGGATCAGATTTTGGAGCTTGCGGGGGACCGGATTTCCCAGGCATCTGCTGAGGATATTGTTATTAGGCTGACAGCAGAGCAGGTCATTACTCCGCGTGAAGCGAAAATCATGATAAGTGTGATGGATCGTTCAGTGCTTTATGTAGATTTGCCTTTAAGAGACGAATTACGGTCACGAATGTTAAAGGCAATGCTGACGTCCCTTAAATATAAATAATCGTAAGGCAGGTGATCCTCATTGATTTGTCAGGAGTGCCACGAAAGACCGGCAACGTTTCATTTCACCAAAGTAGTGAATGGTGAAAAGGCAGAAGTGCATATTTGTGAACATTGTGCGAAAGAGAATAGTAATATGATGGTATTCGGAAGCGACGGCGGCTTTTCAATCAATTCCCTTTTATCAGGACTTCTGAATTTTGAAACAAAGCTTGGGAAGTCTGATGCATCCTCGATGTATCGGGCAGAGGAAGTTCGCCAATGCCCCCGCTGCAAGATGACGTTCCGAGAGTTCGGGAAGGCTGGCCGATTCGGATGTCCGGATTGCTATCGGACTTTTAAAAGTGAAATTACGCCTATTTTAAGAAAGGTTCATAGCGGCAACACTGCTCATGGAGGCAAAATTCCGAAGCGCATTGGAGGCAGCATTCATCTCCAAAAGAAAATGGAAGAGCTGAAGAAGCAGATGCAGCATCACATTTCACAGGAGGAGTTTGAAAAAGCAGCCGAGCTCAGGGACGAAATTAAAGCGATCGTCAGAGAAATGAATGCCGATAGAGGGGAGGAGGCTTAAGATGTCATTGCAGGATTTTATGAACAATGCAATGAGTGCGTGGATGAGCCAGGAAGGTCCGGACTCAGATATCGTATTGAGCAGCAGAGTGAGACTTGCCCGGAACATTGAGCAGTTCCGCTTTCCAACCTTAGCATCAGAAGAAGAATTCCAGAACATTCTTACGCTTTTTGAAGAACAGTTTTCAAATCAGACGTTCCCAGATATCGGATCCTTCGTTCTGCTGAAAATGAGTGAGCTCGAGCCCGTGCAAAAAAGGGTATTGGTGGAGAAGCATTTGATTAGTCCGAGTCTGGCAGAGGATTCCGCTTTCTCCGGATGTCTGCTTTCTGTTAATGAAGAAGTGAGCATCATGGTGAATGAAGAGGATCACATTCGAATACAATGTTTGTTCCCGGGTCTTCAAGTAAAAGAGGCCCTTGAAGTGGCAGGCAGGCTGGATGACTGGATTGAAAAAGAGGTAGATTATGCTTTTGATGAGAATCGAGGCTATCTGACAAGCTGTCCGACGAACGTAGGTACCGGGATGAGAGCTTCTGTTATGATGCATCTTCCTGCCCTCGCTTTGACAAAGCAAATGAACCGGATTGTCCCGGCAATTAATCAGCTTGGTCTGGTTGTTAGAGGAATTTACGGGGAAGGCAGCGAAGCTTTAGGTAACCTGTTTCAAATTTCAAACCAGATCACGCTCGGGAAGTCGGAAGAGGATATAGCGGAGGATCTTCTCAGCGTTGTGCAGCAATTAATTGCCCAGGAACGTTCGGCAAGGGAAGCGGTGCTTCAGGCATCCAAAATCCAGCTCGAGGATCGCATTTACCGTTCGTATGGCATTCTTTCCAACAGCAGAATTATTGAATCGAAAGAAACAGCCAGATGTTTATCCGATGTTAGATTGGGAATTGATTTAGGACTAATACAAAACGTTTCCAAAAATATTTTAAATGAATTGATGATTTTAACACAGCCGGGTTTTCTGCAGCAGTATTCCGGTACTGGGCTGACACCGGATGAGCGGGATATCCGCAGAGCGGCATTAATTCGTGAACGTTTAAAAATGGAGATAGATGGAGGCTGATAGGTATGATGTTCGGCAGATTTACAGAGAGAGCGCAAAAAGTACTGGCACTGGCTCAAGAAGAAGCCGTTAGACTGGGACATAACAATATTGGAACAGAACATATCCTTCTTGGTCTTGTACGCGAAGGAGAAGGAATTGCTGCAAAAGCTTTGAATGCTCTTGGATTGGGTTCAGAGAAAATTCAAAAAGAAGTGGAAAGTCTGATTGGCAGAGGCCAGGATATTTCACAGACGATCCATTACACTCCGCGTGCTAAAAAGGTTATTGAGCTTTCAATGGATGAAGCGCGCAAGCTTGGCCATTCCTATGTAGGAACAGAGCACATCCTTCTTGGGCTAATCCGCGAAGGTGAAGGAGTAGCAGCTCGAGTACTTAATAATCTGGGTGTAAGTTTAAACAAAGCAAGGCAGCAGGTTCTTCAGCTGCTCGGAAGCAATGAATCTTCTTCCGGCCATCAGGGCGGGGGAATGGCGAATGCCAATACACCGACTTTAGACAGTCTGGCACGCGATTTAACGGTGATTGCACGTGAAGGAAGCTTAGATCCGGTTATCGGACGCGGGAAGGAAATTCAGCGTGTTATTGAGGTGCTAAGCCGCAGAACGAAGAACAACCCTGTCCTTATCGGAGAACCGGGTGTAGGTAAAACCGCAATTGCTGAAGGTCTTGCCCAGCAAATCGTTCAAAATGAAGTGCCGGAAATTCTTCGCGATAAGCGGGTCATGACACTTGATATGGGTACGGTTGTTGCCGGAACGAAATACCGCGGGGAGTTTGAAGACCGCCTGAAAAAAGTGATGGATGAGATCCGTCAGGCAGGCAATATCATTCTTTTCATTGATGAGCTTCATACACTGATTGGTGCAGGCGGAGCAGAGGGGGCGATTGATGCATCCAATATTCTAAAGCCGTCCCTTGCACGCGGAGAGCTTCAGTGCATCGGTGCTACGACTCTTGATGAATACCGTAAATATATAGAAAAAGATGCAGCACTTGAGAGACGCTTTCAGCCTATTACAGTTGACGAACCGACTGTAGCGGAAAGCATTCAAATCCTGAGCGGCCTTCGCGACCGCTATGAAGCGCATCACCGTGTTTCCATCACAGATGAAGCGATTGATGCGGCCGTTAAGCTTTCGGACCGTTATATCTCGGACCGCTTCCTGCCGGATAAAGCAATCGATTTAATCGATGAAGCGGGTTCTAAAGTGAGACTGCGTTCCTTCACTACACCTCCTAATTTGAAAGAATTAGAGATGAAGCTTGAGGAAGTAAGAAAAGAAAAGGATGCAGCCGTACAGAGCCAGGAATTCGAAAAGGCAGCTTCTTTAAGGGATACAGAGCAAAGACTTCGTGAACAGCTGGATGAAACGAAGAAAACGTGGAAAGAAAAGCAAGGCCAGGAAAATTCAGAAGTCACGGTTGAGGATATTGCAATGGTCGTATCCAACTGGACAGGAGTTCCTGTATCACGCCTTGCCCAGACTGAAACAGATAAGCTTCTGAACATGGAACAGCTTCTGCACTCCCGTGTAATCGGCCAGGATGAAGCTGTAGTGGCAGTAGCCAAGGCTGTCCGCAGGGCGAGAGCCGGCTTGAAGGATCCTAAGCGTCCAATTGGATCATTCGTTTTCCTTGGACCAACAGGTGTAGGTAAAACAGAGCTTGCACGTGCTCTTGCAGAATCTATTTTTGGCGACGAGGATGCCATGATCCGCATTGATATGTCGGAATACATGGAGAAGCATTCAACCTCCCGTCTGGTAGGTTCTCCTCCTGGATATGTAGGGTATGAAGAAGGCGGCCAGCTGACAGAGAAGGTTCGTCGCAAGCCTTATTCCGTTGTCCTTCTGGATGAGATTGAAAAGGCCCATCCGGACGTCTTTAACATCCTGCTTCAAGTTCTTGAGGACGGCCGCTTGACGGATTCAAAAGGAAGAACGGTCGATTTCAGAAATACTATTCTGATCATGACATCCAACGTAGGAGCAAGCGAACTGAAACGCAATAAATATGTCGGCTTCAACGTTCAGGATGAAAATCAGAACTACAAAGACATGAAGGGTAAAGTTATGGGCGAGCTGAAAAAAGCGTTCCGTCCTGAATTCATTAACCGGATTGACGAGATTATCGTGTTCCACTCCCTGGAGAAAAAACACTTAAAAGAAATCGTTACGCTTATGTCCAGTCAGCTTACAAAACGTCTAGCTGAACAGGATCTGTCCCTGTCGCTTACAGACGCTGCCATTGAGAAAATCACAGAGGAAGGCGTAGACCTTGAGTATGGGGCGAGACCTCTTCGCAGAGCGATTCAGAAGCATGTAGAGGACCGTCTATCTGAAGAATTGCTCAAAGGCAATATTGATAAGGGCCAAAGCATTACGCTGGACGTAGAAGGCAATGATTTTGTGGTAAAACAGGCAGAAAAATTAAATCAATAGCATGTTGAAGCAGAGGCATACATTTTATTCCGTATGCCTCGCTTTCTTTATAAAAAGAGAGGTTGGACTATGGCAAAAACGAAAACGAAATTTATGTGCCAGTCATGCGGCTATGAGTCTGCGAAATGGATGGGGAAATGTCCCGGATGCGGCGCATGGAATACGATGAACGAAGAAACGTTTAAAACAGGTACGGGAACAGGCTCCAGAAGAACCGCCTTTCAGCATTCCGCTCAGACCGCTCAAAAGGCTTCTCCCATAACAAAAATCGAAACATCATCAGAACCGCGCATTATGACAAAAATGAAGGAATTAAACCGGGTCCTGGGCAACGGAATTGTAAAGGGTTCTCTTGTTTTGATTGGGGGAGATCCCGGTATAGGGAAATCCACTTTGCTGCTGCAAGTATCCTCGCAGCTTGCTGATTTGGGTAACCGTGTGCTTTATATATCAGGAGAGGAATCGGTTAAACAGACAAAGCTTCGGGCTGACCGTCTTGATGTTTCATCAGATGAGCTTCTCGTTTTGGCTGAAACTGACATGGAATTTATCACGAAAGCCATTGATGAATCCGAGCCGGCTTTTGTCGTGATTGATTCCATCCAAACTGTGTATCAGAGTGAGATCACCTCTGCACCCGGAAGTGTTTCACAGGTAAGGGAATGTACCGCAGAATTAATGAGAATTGCAAAGACGAAGGGAATTGCGATTTTTATTGTAGGCCACGTTACAAAGGAAGGCTCCATAGCGGGTCCGCGTCTGCTTGAGCATATGGTGGATGCGGTTCTGTATTTTGAAGGCGAACGCCATCATACATACCGGATTCTCCGTGCCGTAAAAAATCGTTTCGGGTCCACAAATGAGATGGGAATTTTTGAAATGAAGGAAGCGGGTCTAGCTGAAGTGCTGAATCCATCGGAAATATTCCTTGAGGAAAGGTCAAAAGGGGCTGCCGGTTCAACAGTTGTTGCATCGATGGAAGGAACGAGGCCTGTCCTCGTCGAAATACAAGCATTAATCTCTCCCACAAGTTTTGGAAATCCGAGAAGAATGGCAACGGGCATTGATCATAACCGGGTGCCTCTTTTGATGGCGGTTCTTGAAAAGCGAGTGGGTCTGCTTCTTCAAAACCAGGATGCCTATTTAAAAGTAGCGGGCGGAGTTAAGCTGGATGAACCGGCTATCGATCTTGCTGTTTCAGTAAGCATTGCTTCGAGCTTCCGTGATGTGCCGACCAATCCGATGGATATCATTATCGGCGAAGTCGGTTTGACCGGTGAGGTGAGAAGAGTCTCGAGAATTGAACAAAGAGTTCAGGAGGCAGCAAAGCTTGGCTTTAAACGGGTGATTCTGCCGGAAGCCAATATTGGAGGCTGGACGCCGCCGCCTGGCATTAAAATTATTGGAGTTAAAAGCGTAGCGGAAGCCTTGCAGCATTCACTGGGGGGATGATCAGCATGTTGGATAAGCAGAAATCTGCCAGATATTTAAAAGATATTTTGAGATTCATAGCTCCGGGAACACCAATCCGCGAGGGAATTGAGAATGTGCTCAGAGCCAAAACCGGCGGATTGATTGTGCTGGGATACAATGAAAAAGTAAAGGATCTTGTGGATGGCGGTTTTTATATTCATTCTCCATTTTCTCCTGCTCATTTGTACGAGCTCGCGAAAATGGACGGCTCTATCATCTTAAGTGACTCAGGACAAAAGATTCTTTTTGCCAATGCACAGCTCGTCCCTGATTCGTCGATTCCATCATCTGAGACTGGCATGAGGCACAGGACGGCAGAACGGGTAGCTAAGCAGTCTGGCTGTCTGGTAATTGCGATATCCCAGCGCAGAAATGTCATCACCCTTTATCATGGGGAGCATAAATACTCTCTTCGGGACATAGGAGTCATTTTAGTGAAAGCCAATCAGGCAATCCAAACTCTTGAGAAATATAAAACGGTTTTCGATCAATCGATTGCAAGCCTGAATGCACTGGAGTTTGAAGAGCTTGTGACCTATGGAGAAGTGCTGCATGTTCTCCACCGGATTGAGATGGTGCTGCGGATCAAAAACGAAATTATTACGTATGTGAATGAGCTTGGGACAGAGGGCCGTCTGATCCGCCTTCAGATGAGTGAGCTTGTTACGGATATTGAGGGCGAAACGATGCTGCTTATTAAGGACTACAGCTTGAACCGTCTTCAGGATCCCCGCTCCGTTCTTAAACAGCTTCAGGAACTGGCGAATTTTGATTTACTGGAAGACTCTGTGCTTTTCAAGCTGCTTGGCCATCCTCACTATACGAACACGGAGGAGCAGATTTTGCCGAGAGGCTATCGGATTCTCAGCAAGATTCAGCGGCTGCCGCCATCCATTATTGACAATCTTGTGACAAAATTTCTCAATCTGAAACTTATCTTTCACGCATCCGTAGAACAGTTGGATGAGGTGGAGGGCATAGGTGAAATAAGAGCGAGAAAAATAAAAGAAGGCCTGAAAAGGATGCAGCAGCAGTCTTTGATTGACCGATGAGGTTTCTAATGGCTTAAAAAAGGGTATAACTATTTTGTTTAACCAAATGAAATGTCAGTCTATTTTCATTCTTATTACAAATTTTGAAAATATGACGGCTGAACGTTTTAATTCTTGTATTCTGTTTATAATGGTTAAAAGGAGGTGAAGGTATGTTACAGCGAATCGTTCAAATCTTCTTTCTGATTACAGGAGGAGTATTGGGAATCTTTTTTATGCCCGCATTGCTAAAACTTATGAATCTACAGGACATACCTTTTTTAAATACACCGTATACACTAGCGATTTTAGGAGCCGTCATTTTCTTTCTGGCAACTTTCTGGCTTGTGGATTACGCTGTTAATTGGATTAAGAAGTGGGAAGAGTCCCTTGTAAAAGCTCCGGTAACAGATGTACTTTTCGGAAGTCTCGGATTGGTTTTTGGACTCATAATTGCTTTTCTTCTTGTTAATGTTATTCCGTTTAAAGATATTCCGTATCTGTTCAGCACGATCATTCCTGTTTTTCTTACCCTGCTGTTGGGCTACCTCGGATTTCAGGTAGGATTTAAGAAGAAGGATGAACTGATTGGCCTATTCTCATTGCCAGGACGCATTAATAAGAAAAAGGGTACGAATGAAGATGAAACAGAGTATGAGGATAAGAAGCTGAAAATCCTCGATACAAGCGTTATTATTGATGGCAGGATTGCAGATATCTGCCAGACTGGTTTCCTTGAAGGCACCATTGTCATCCCGCAGTTTGTTCTGGGAGAGCTTCAGCATATTGCTGATTCATCCGATGTGCTGAAAAGAAACAGAGGCCGCAGGGGTCTTGATATTTTAAACCGCATTCAAAAAGAATTGGCTATCAAAGTTGAGATTTACGAAGGCGATTTTGAAGAGATTCAGGAAGTGGACAGCAAGCTTGTAAAATTGGCTAAGCTGACTTCCGGTGTTGTCGTAACCAATGATTTTAACTTGAATAAAGTCTGTGAGCTTCAAAATGTAGCTGTATTTAACATTAATGATCTGGCTAATGCTGTGAAGCCGGTTGTTCTTCCGGGTGAAGAGATGAAGGTGCAGGTCATTAAAGACGGGAAAGAACACAACCAGGGTGTAGCTTATTTGGATGATGGAACAATGATTGTCGTAGAAGACGGCCGCAATTACATCGGCAAGCACATCGATGTGCTCGTAACGTCTGTATTGCAGACTTCTGCGGGACGAATGATTTTTGCTAAACCAAAGCTTCTTGAAAAAGCGCTTTAAGTAAGGAGAAACGAAATGAACTATGAAGTCGTTATCCCGGCTGCGGGACAAGGCAAGCGAATGAATGCGGGAAAGAATAAGCAATTTATCGAGCTTGAAGGCAAGCCGGTCATTGCGCATACACTAACCGTTTTTGAAGCAGACCCTTCCTGTACGGGAATCATCCTCGTGATCAACGAGGCAGAGCGGGACGAATTCATGGACATGATTGAGCGCTATTCCTTTTCCAAAATTAAAAAGATGGCAGGCGGCGGTGCCGAGCGTCAAGAGAGTGTATACAATGGGCTAAAGCATGCATCGGAACCGATTGTTTTCATTCATGACGGCGCCAGACCCTTCATCGAGTATCCGGTCCTGCAGGAACTTGCAGCAGCAGCTGAGCGGGAGGGTGCGGCGACACTTGCCGTACCTGTTAAAGATACGATTAAGCGGGTGGAAAAGGGAGAAGTGCTGGAAACAGTTGAACGATCAAGCTTGTGGGCGGTGCAAACCCCACAGGCTTTTCGTCTTTCTGAAATCCTTCATGCCCATAAAGATGCCGAACTGCATCATTATCAAGGAACAGATGATGCCAGTCTAATCGAAAGACTGCAGCAGAAAGTACATGTTATAACAGGGTCCTATGCAAACCTGAAACTGACTACACCGGAAGATCTGCTTATTGCAGAGGCGATCCTTAAACAAAGAAAAGGGGAAATAAATCATGATACGAATCGGACAGGGATTTGACGTTCACCAGCTTACAGAGGGCCGGCCATTAATTATCGGAGGAATCGAAATTCCCTATGAAAAAGGACTGCTTGGACATTCTGATGCAGATGTTCTGCTTCACACAGTTGCGGATGCTGTCCTCGGCGCAATTGGCGAAGGCGATATCGGCAGACATTTTCCGGATACAGATCCTGAATTTAAAGATGCGGACTCGGCGAAGCTGCTTCAGCATGTATGGAATCTTGTAAAAGAGAAAGGCTATAAACTCGGAAATGCGGACTGCACGATCATCGCTCAAAAACCAAAAATGGCTCCATACATCGCCCAGATGAGGGAAAGAATTGCTTTTCTTCTGGAAGCAGACCCTTCCCAAGTGAATGTGAAGGCAACAACTACAGAAAAACTCGGATTCACCGGACGCCAGGAAGGAATTGCGGCACAGGCTGCCGTCCTGCTTATCAAGGAATAATCCGCTTTGTGCGGCATTCCAAATAATGATAAGATAAGGGTATTCATTGCGATTTTAGACATTATTGTGAAACACAATAAGGGATCTGTGGAGGTAAATAAGAATGACAAGTGAAATCCGCGTGCGCTATGCACCAAGTCCGACCGGACATTTACATATCGGTAATGCAAGAACGGCTTTATTCAATTATCTTTTTGCAAGAAGCCAAAATGGAAAATTCATTATCCGTATTGAAGATACAGATAAAAAAAGAAACATTGAAGGCGGCGAGGAAAGCCAGCTGAAGCATCTGAAATGGCTCGGCATGGATTGGGATGAAAGCGTCGATGTAGGCGGGGAGTACGGCCCATACCGCCAGTCTGAACGAACTGAGATCTACAAGAAGTATTACGAAGAGCTTCTTGAAAAGAATCTCGCATACAAATGCTATTGTACAGAGGAAGAGCTTGAGCAGGAGCGTGAAGAGCAGACAGCACGCGGAGAAATGCCCCGTTACTCTGGAAAATGCGCAAACCTGACAGATGAAGATCGTGCGAAGCTTGAGTCCGAGGGACGTAAGCCTAGCATCCGTTTCCGGGTTCCAAAAGGACAGATCATTAAGTTCAACGATATCGTTAAGGAAGAGGTTTCCTTTGAATCCGATGGAATCGGCGATTTTGTTATCGTGAAAAAGGACGGAACCCCTACCTACAACTTCGCAGTTGCGGCTGATGATCACCTGATGGAAATTACCCACATCCTGCGCGGAGATGATCACATTTCCAATACACCTAAACAAATCATGATTTACGATGCGCTGGGCTGGGATGTGCCTGTGTTCGGCCATATGACGCTAATTGTAAATGAAAGCCGCAAAAAACTGAGCAAGCGGGATGAATCCATTATCCAGTTTATTGAGCAATACAAGGATCTTGGATATTTGCCGGAAGCGCTTTTCAACTTTATTGCTATGCTTGGCTGGTCTCCGGTAGGGGAAGAGGAGATCTTCTCCCGCGAACAATTCACTGAAATCTTTGATCCAAACCGTCTTTCTGTTTCACCGGCTGTATTTGACACTCAAAAGCTGACGTGGATGAACAATCAATACATGAAGCAGCTCGATCTTGAAACGATAACAGAGCTTGCACTTCCCCACCTTGTAAAAGCAGGAAAAGTGAGCGGGAATCCTTCTGCTGAAGAACTGGACTGGGCGAAAAAGCTGATTGCCCTTTACCAGGAGCAAATGAGCTTCGGAGCTGAAATTGTTGAGCTTTCCGATCTATTCTTTAAGGACGAGCTTGAATACAACCGTGAAGCTAGAAGCGTACTTGATGAAGAACAGGTGCCGGAAGTTATGGCCGCCTTCAAAGAAGAGCTTGAAAAGCTTGATTCCTTCACCGCGGATGAAATTAAGGCGTCCATTAAAGCTGTTCAAAAAGCAACAGGCCATAAAGGGAAAAAGCTCTTTATGCCAATCCGTGTTGCGGTTACTGGTCAAACTCACGGTCCTGAGCTTCCTCAATCGATTGAATTAATCGGTAAGGAAAAAGTTTTATCCCGTCTTGCAAGTTTAATGCGTTAACATTTTGAATAAAATATAATATAGTATAGATAATATTTTAAAACGTTGAAGAGGATAGTAGAGAACGGATTTCCTTTCCAGAGAAAACCTCCATGGCTGAGAGAGGTTGAAGTGAAGCTGTTCTTGAATTGCACCTCCTGAGTCTTTTGCCGAACCGTTTCAGTAAGCAAAAGCGTTCGCTCCGCGTTAAGGAGCCTAAAGTTGAGGGCTGGTCTAAAGAAATCGCCCTAAACAGAGTGGAACCGCGCATAAAGGCGTCTCTGTCCGTATACAGAGGCGTCTTTTTTTATGCCGAAAATGACCGGTTCTAGCGCCACCGTACACCATTGCTTCAAGATGCTTATAAGAAAAGAGGAAAACAGGAGGGGAGACATTGTTTAAGCTGCTGAAGGAAGATGTAGACGTTGTTTTTGACCAGGATCCGGCCGCACGAAGCTATCTGGAAGTCCTTCTGACATACTCAGGATTACACGCCGTATGGGCGCATCGGCTTGCCCATGCGTTTTATAAGCGGAAGCTGTATTTTGCGGCAAGGGCTATTTCACAGATCAGCCGTTTCTTCACCGGAATTGAGATTCATCCCGGAGCTAAAATCGGGCGGCGTTTTTTCATTGATCACGGCATGGGGGTCGTGATTGGAGAAACGTGTGAAATCGGCGACAATGTCACGGTCTTTCAAGGGGTAACCTTGGGCGGAACAGGGAAAGAAAAAGGGAAGCGCCACCCGACAATTATGGATAATGCGCTGATTGCAACAGGAGCAAAAGTTCTCGGTTCGATTACAATAGGGGAGAATTCCAAAATCGGAGCGGGATCTGTCGTCCTTCAGGATGTGCCTGATCACTCTACGGTCGTCGGAATACCGGGACGCGTCGTGATCCGCAACGGCAAAAAAATAAAACGGGATTTAAATCATACGGATCTGCCGGATCCCGTATCTGATAAATTTAGAACATTAGAAGCTGAAATACTAAAATTAAAAGCTGAACTTGAAATAGTAAAAGAAGGGAAGAACGAAAATGGGCATCAGGCTTTACAACACGCTGACTCGCAAAAAGGAAGATTTTAAACCGCTTGAGGAAGGCAAGGTAAAAATGTATGTGTGCGGTCCGACTGTATACAACTACATTCATATAGGGAACGCCCGTCCGGCTATCGTATATGACACGGTTCGAAAATACCTGGAGTTCCGCGGCTACGACGTCCAATTTGTTTCAAATTTCACAGATGTAGACGATAAACTGATTAAAGCAGCGAATGAACTTGGCGAGGATGTCCCAACGATTGCAGATCGCTTTATCGATGCCTATTTTGAAGATGTAACTGCCCTCGGCTGCAGTCATGCGGACGTACATCCGCGTGTTACCGAAAACATGGACATCATCATTGAGTTTGTAGAAGCACTGATTGAAAAGGGGTTCGCCTACGAGTCCGGAGGCGACGTTTATTACAAGACCCGTGCTTTTGAAGGGTATGGTAAGCTTTCTCATCAGTCGATTGACGAACTTCGTTCCGGAGCTAGGATTGAGGTTGGCGAGAAAAAACAGGATGCTCTTGATTTCGTCCTGTGGAAAGCGGCTAAAGAAGGTGAAATTTCTTGGGATAGTCCGTGGGGGAAAGGCCGTCCAGGCTGGCATATTGAGTGCTCGGCGATGGCACGCAAATATTTGGGTGACAGCATCGATATTCATGCAGGAGGTCAGGACCTTACCTTCCCGCATCATGAAAATGAAATCGCCCAATCCGAAGCTTTCACCGGAAAACCTTTCGCCAAATACTGGCTTCATAATGGATATATCAACATTGATAATGAAAAAATGTCGAAATCTCTCGGAAACTTTGTTCTGGTGCACGACATCATTAAAGAATACGATCCGCAGCTGCTGAGGTTCTTCATTCTTTCCGTACACTACCGTCATCCAATTAACTACTCGGCAGAATTGCTTGAGAATACGAAAAATGCGTTTGATCGCCTGAAAACGTCATACACCAATTTGAAGCACCGCAGAGAAAGCAGTGCAAACCTTACCGGGGATAATAGTGAATGGCTCCTTAAAATAAAGGACCTGCGCGAAACCTTTATCAAGGAGATGGACGATGACTTCAACACAGCGAATGGAATCTCTGTTCTATTCGATTTAGCGAAGCTGTCAAACTATTACTTGAAGGAAACGAATACAGCCGAGGAAGTCATTGATGCCCTGCTTATGGAATTCAATGCATTAGCTGAAGTCATCGGGATTTCATTTGGTGAACAGGGATTGCTTGACGAAGAGATTGATGCGCTGATTCAAAAGCGGATCCAGGCCCGTGCAGACCGTGATTTTGCTTTATCCGATCAGATCCGCGATCAGCTAAAAGAAATGAACATCATTTTAGAAGATACAGCGCAAGGAACCAGATGGAAAAGAGGATAACTGTATGCTTGAGCTAGAAAAGATAAAAAACGCGAGGCAGCTGAACAGCCTTGCCCTTGCTTATATGGGAGATGCCGTGTATGAAGTATACATACGGCATCACCTTCTTGCAAAAGGATTGGGACGGCCGAACGATTTGCACCGCTATGCAAAGGCTTTTGTATCAGCAAAAGCGCAGGCAGAGGCGCTGAAAATTTTGAGTGAAGCAGCCTTTTTTTCAGAGGAGGAGCTTGAAGTCCTCCGGAGGGGAAGGAACGCAAAATCGGGCACTGTTCCAAAAAATACAGATATGATCACGTATAAATACAGTACCTCCTTTGAGGCACTGATCGGATTCCTGTTTTTAGAGAAAAAAGAGGACAGGCTCCATGAAATTGCTGAAGAAGCGATAAAGTTACTGGAAGAAAGGAGGCACAACGGATGAATCATGAAGATTACATTATCGGCCGGAATCCAGTGCTTGAAGCACTGAGATCCGAGAGAGAAATCAACAAATTGTGGATGGCGGAGAATTCTGTTAAAGGATCAGCCCTCCAAATTACAGGTATTGCGAAAGAAAGAGGCATTATCATCCAAACTGTGCCTAAAAGAAAGCTTGATCAAATGGTAGAAGGGAACCACCAGGGATTTGTCGCGCAGGTTGCGGCCTATGAGTATGCTGACATAGATGATATGCTCAAAGCAGCTGAAGAAAAGGGAGAGGCTCCATTTGTTCTGATCCTGGACGAGCTTGAGGATCCTCATAACCTTGGATCGATCATGAGAACGGCAGATGCAGTTGGCGCTCACGGCATCATCATTCCGAAACGGAGGGCGGTCGGCCTGACTGCAACGGTAGCAAAGGCTTCAACTGGAGCCATTGAATATGTGCCTGTTGCAAGAGTAACGAATCTTGCCCGCGCCATCGAAGAATTAAAAGAAAAAGGAGTCTGGATTGCCGGAACGGATGCGAAAGGTTCAGATGATTACCGGACATTGGACGGGACCATGCCCATCGGACTTGTCATTGGCAGTGAAGGAAAAGGAGTGAGCCGCCTTGTGAAGGAAAAGTGTGATTTTCTGGTTAACCTTCCTATGGCCGGGCATGTTACTTCTCTAAATGCTTCTGTCGCAGCAAGCCTGCTGATGTATGAGGTATTCAGGAAGCGTCATCCGCTTGGGAGCTAACGGAAATGAACATTCTGCTCGTGGATGGATACAACATCATCGGTGCCTGGCCTGAGCTGAGAGTCCTGAAAAAAGACTATTTTGCACAGGCCAGAGATCTTCTCATTCAAAAAATGGCGGAATACCAAGCTTTCACCAAATACAGGGTCATCATCGTCTTTGATGCACACCTTGTTAAAGGAATTGAAAAGAAACACAGAAATTATCGGGTAGAAGTGATTTTTACGAAAGAAAATGAAACAGCGGATGAACGAATTGAAAAGCTTGCTTCTGAATTGAATGATATCCGGACACAGATTCATGTAGCCACTTCGGACTATACGGAACAATGGGCCATTTTTGGACAGGGGGCATTGCGCAAATCGGCAAGAGAGCTGCTGAATGAAATGGAAGCGATTGAAAAAAGCATCAAGAAAAAAGTGAAGCGTATGGAAAATGAACGGCCTCCATCGAAGATTTCTTTGTCGGAAGATGTCATAAAAACCTTTGAGAAATGGCGTCGCGGAGACCTGTAATCATATTGCGATTCCAAATTTTGTGCTGTATAATATGGCTATCTATGTGCGGTCGGGGGGATCGGCTTGAATACACAAATCAGCAAGGGGTATCTCAGCAAGGAAGAATTTCAGTTTCTGGACGATGAGCAGATTGTAGAGTTAGTTCATAATGGAGATAGTGATGCACTGGATTATTTGATTACAAAGTACCGAAATTTTGTCAGGGCCAAAGCAAGATCTTACTTTCTTATCGGAGCTGACAGGGAAGATATCGTTCAAGAAGGCATGATTGGGCTTTATAAAGCGATTCGGGACTTTAAGGAGGACAAGCTTACCTCATTCAAAGCTTTTGCAGAACTATGCATAACCCGCCAAATCATTACCGCTATCAAAACAGCAACCCGCCAAAAACACATTCCGCTTAACTCCTATGTTTCTCTGGACAAGCCTATTTATGATGACGAATCGGACCGGACATTGATGGATGTCATATCCGGAGCCAAAATTATGGATCCTGAAGAGCTGTTTATCAATCAGGAAGAGTTTGACGATATTGAAGTAAAGATGGCTGAGCTATTGAGTGATCTTGAAAGAAAAGTGCTGTCCCTTTATCTGGACGGAAGGTCCTATCAGGAGATTTCTGAAGAACTGAACCGCCACGTTAAGTCAATTGACAATGCCCTTCAGCGGGTGAAAAGAAAGCTTGAAAGATATTTAGAGCTGCGCGAACTGAGCATGTGACAAATTCGATCCTTTATTGACAGGAAAAACCACGCTATGATACATTTTGTAGGAATATGAAACATGGCGGAAGGTGTTCAGCATGCGAAAAAAAGTAGTTTTAGGCTGTACAGAATGCGGCAGCCGCAACTATACAACGATGAAAAGCACTTCTAACACAACAGAGCGCTTGGAAATGAAGAAATTCTGCGGTACGTGCAATGCGCATACAAACCACCGCGAAACGAAATAGGACTTATATCACTCTTGCCAGTTTTTATTTTCCAGCGCTGATAGGCGAAGTTACAATCGAAGGTCCGACCGGAGCCTGCCATCCTCTTTCAAATTAGAAAGAAAGCCGGAAAGGCCATTTGAGCATTTTCTTTATTTTTGGAGGTAACGAAATGGGACGTATTACTAATTTCTTCGGGGATGTCGGTCGTGAAATGAAAAAAGTAAGCTGGCCAAAAGGCAAAGAGCTTACTAGATATACGATCGTTGTTATCGCAACCGTTGTCTTCGCAGCTGTGTTTTTCGCAGTCGTTGACTTGGGCATTTCTGAGCTAGTTCGATTAATTGTTGGCTGATTGTTGAATAAAACTGGATTTTCCGTGTTATAATAAATGATAATCCACAGCTTTGTTCGAAAAAAGACCCGTTCAGCGGGTTTTTTAATTTGCAAAAAAGTTGCGCTGCCTGCTTACATACGGGACAAGCGCAGCAGATTCATTATATAAAACTGATTAATGCGGGGAGGGAAGGACAAAGGTCCTGACTGTATGGAGAAAAATTGGTATGTTGTTCACACGTATTCCGGATACGAGAATAAAGTAAAAGCGAATCTTGAAAAGCGTGTTGAATCAATGGCAATGCAAGACAAGATTTTCAGAGTCGTAGTTCCTGAAGAGGAAGAAACAGATATTAAGAATGGTAAAAAGAAAGTTGTAAAGAAAAAGGTGTTTCCTGGCTATGTATTGGTTGAAATCGTTATGACAGACGATTCATGGTATGTTGTACGGAATACACCGGGTGTAACAGGATTCGTTGGCTCTGCCGGTTCCGGTTCTAAGCCGACGGCACTTCTTCCTGAAGAAGTAGAAGTGATTCTTAAGCGCATGGGTATGGATGAGCGCCGTGTTGAAATCGACTTTGAGCTGAAAGAAACGGTTAAAGTAATTGAGGGGCCATTTGCAAACTTTACCGGTGTTATTGAAGACATCGATCATGACAAGCAAAAAGTTAAAGTTCTAGTGAACATGTTCGGCCGTGAAACACCTGTTGAACTTGAATTCTCTCAAGTGGATAAATTATAATCAGAAAATAACTTGAAATAGATTGGGAAAAGTGATAATATTTCATAAGTCAGTGTGTCTCACTCAAAGTGGGACAGATAACTTGATTTTATTCCTAATCATTCACATAAAGAATGAGGTTATGAGTGGGAGGGCAAGGCCCTATTACCACATCACGGACTTAAGGAGGTGTGTCTCGTGGCTAAAAAAGTAATTAAAATGGTTAAATTGCAAATCCCTGCCGGCAAAGCGAATCCGGCTCCTCCAGTAGGTCCCGCATTGGGTCAAGCTGGTGTGAATATCATGGGATTCTGTAAGGAATTTAACGCACGCACAGCTGAACAAGCTGGGTTGATTATCCCAGTTGAAATCACTGTTTTTGAAGATCGTTCCTTCACATTTATTACAAAAACTCCGCCTGCTGCTGTATTGCTTAAGAAAGCAGCTGGAATTGAGTCTGGTTCTGGTGAACCAAACCGTAATAAAGTGGCTACTGTTAAGCGTGACAAAGTACGTGAAATCGCTGAAACAAAAATGCCTGACTTAAACGCAGCAAGCGTTGAAGCGGCTATGTTGATGGTTGAAGGTACTGCGCGCAGCATGGGAATTGTGATCGAAGACTAATTGATGATGCTTAAGGGTTGCGGGTTTGGATTAACAAGTTCGCAGCCTTTATTCTCGTTTACAGATTTGTGACCTGGATGGATCAGGCATTGTTTTTGCCCCATCCGAACGCACTGGCCGGGTTTCCTGGACAGCTGCGCTTTTACCTGTGGGAGGTTATTTCCGCTAAAACCACATAAGGAGGACATTTAAAATGGCTAAAAAAGGCAAGAAATATGTAGAAGCTGCAAAGCTTGTAGACCGTTCTAAAGCTTACCCTGTTACAGAGGCTGTTGAACTGGCTAAGAAAACAAACACTGCAAAGTTTGACGCAACAGTAGAGGTTGCTTTCCGTCTTGGAGTAGACCCTCGTAAAAATGACCAGCAAATCCGCGGAGCAGTTGTGCTTCCAAACGGAACTGGTAAAACTCAAAAAGTTTTGGTTTTCGCTAAAGGCGAAAAAGCGAAAGAAGCAGAAGCTGCAGGAGCAGATTATGTTGGAGATTCCGAATTCATCACGAAAATTCAGCAAGGCTGGTTTGAGTTTGATGTAATCGTTGCTACTCCTGACATGATGGGTGAAGTTGGTAAGCTTGGACGCGTATTGGGACCAAAAGGCCTAATGCCGAACCCGAAAACTGGAACTGTAACTTTTGAAGTTGAAAGAGCTGTTAATGAAATCAAAGCTGGTAAAGTTGAATACCGTGTTGATAAAGCCGGTATCATCCACGTACCTATCGGTAAAGTTTCATTCGAAGACAACAAGCTTGTTGAAAACTTCAAAACAATCTTTGACACATTGCTTAAAGCAAAACCAGCGGCTGCAAAAGGCACTTACATGAAGAGTGTTGCAGTAACGTCCACTATGGGCCCTGGAGTCAAAGTTGATTCTGCTAGCTTCTCTGTAAAATAATTATTGACTTCTTATGGAAGTTCGTATATAATTCACTTTGTTATTAAAACGACAACTCAATAAGAGAATTATACCGCAGACAGCAGGTGCCGCTAATGGCTTAATTCCCTGCCGAGGTGTGACCATATTGTACAGATCAGCATTGTTCATGTATAAACGGCGCCTCCATGTCTAGCATGGAGGCTTTTTCATGCGAACACAAACGGTATAATGTCAATCATTCTACAGGAGGTGTAACAATGAGCAGCATTATCGAAACAAAGAAACAAATCGTTGATGAAATCACAACTAAATTCCGCGACAGCAAATCTACTATCGTAGTTGACTACCGCGGACTGACAGTAGGTCAAGTGACTGAACTTCGTAAAACTCTTCGTGAAGCTGGCGTAGAATTCAAAGTTTACAAAAACACGATGACTCGCCGTGCGGTTGAACAAGCTGAGCTTACGGAACTTAACGACGCTCTAACTGGACCGAATGCGATCGCATTCAGCACAGAAGACGTAGTAGCTCCTGCAAAAGTCTTGAACGACTTCGCGAAAAAGAACGAAGCTTTGGAAATCAAAGCTGGTGTTGTTGAAGGTAACGTTGTATCTGCTGAGGAAATTAAAGCTCTTGCTGAACTTCCTTCACGCGAAGGCTTGCTTTCTATGTTGCTTAGCGTTCTTCAAGCTCCAATCCGCAACCTGGCTCTTGTCAGCAAAGCAGTTGCTGAGCAAAAAGAAGAACAAGGCGCTTAAGCCCGTATTACTATAAAAAAAACTGATTGAAAAATAAGGAGGAAAATATAATGTCTAAAGAACAAATCATTGAAGCTGTCAAAAGCATGACAGTTCTAGAACTAAACGATCTTGTTAAAGCTATCGAAGAAGAATTTGGTGTTACTGCTGCTGCTCCTGTTGCTATGATGGGTGGAGCTGGAGCTGGCGAAGCTGCTGCTGAGCAAACTGAATTCGATCTTATTCTTGCATCTGCTGGAGCTTCAAAAATCAAAGTTATCAAAGTGGTTCGTGAAATCACAGGTCTTGGACTTAAAGAAGCGAAAGAAATGGTTGACAACGCACCGAAACCAGTTAAAGAAGGCATTGCTAAAGAAGAAGCTGAAGAGCTTAAAGCTAAACTTGAAGAAGTTGGCGCTGGCGTAGAAATTAAGTAATTCCTTTCTATATAAGATAAAGCCCGCTGCTAATAGCGGGCTTTTTTCTTCCTAAGAAGGCAACATCCTTATTAGAGCGCGGGCTAATATATGGCAAGCAGCTTCCCCTAAATGATAGAATAAACTCCCAGCTCCTAAAAGGAGGTAACATGATGAGTGATCATTACTACTCTGAGAATCCTACTGTTCAAAGCAATAAGAAAAGCTGGACCTATGATCTGGCTGGCCATTCCTTTACCTTTCGAAGTGATTCAGGTGTATTTTCAAAAAATGAAGTTGATTTCGGATCAAAAGTGCTGATCGAGGCTTTTGAAATGCCGGAAGCAGACGGAAAGATTCTGGATATGGGCTGCGGCTATGGCCCGATAGGCCTCGCGCTTGCGAAAAAATGGCCAAGCCGTGATGTAGACATGGCTGATATTAATTCCAGAGCCGTTGAACTTGCAAAAGAAAATGCGGAACTAAATCAAATTTCAAATGCCGAAATTTTTCAAAGCAACTTGTTCGAGCATGTAAAAGGAAAAGAATATGCAGCGATCCTGACAAACCCGCCTATCAGAGCCGGGAAGAGTGTGGTTCATGAAATTCTTGAAAAAAGCTATGAATATCTTCGCGCCGGCGGAGAACTCTGGGTTGTGATTCAGAAAAAACAGGGAGCTCCATCTGCAGCTGCAAAAATGGAAGAGCATTTTGATGAAGTAGACGTCGTGCAGAAGAAAAAAGGCTACTATATTATAAGGGCTAAAAAAGATTGACTCGTATTTTTTGGCATGTTAATATTATAAAATGCCAATGTTTAAATTTCTGCAAATGTCTAAAATACATAACGAATGTATAAATTTAGCATATGTGGGAAAACTTATAGAATCTGTTCGTTCAAAAAAAGTGTGGTTTTCTTAACAGAAACCCTTTTTTGTTTTGTTATTTACTTGTAAAAGCATAAGTTGCTAGGATAACTAGTTTGATGCTTTTTACAGATCCAATATGCATGAACTGAGGGGTGAATCAGTTGACAGGTCAACTAGTTCAGTATGGACGGCACCGCCAACGCAGAAGTTATGCACGCATTAGCGAAGTATTAGAATTGCCGAATCTCATTGAGATTCAAACCGCTTCTTATCAGTGGTTTCTTGATGAGGGTCTCAGAGAGATGTTTTATGATATCTCTCCAATTGAGGATTTCACTGGCAACCTCTCGCTAGAGTTTATTGATTACAGCCTTGGTGAGCCAAAGTACTCCGTGGAGGAGTCTAAGGAACGCGATGTAACCTATTCTGCTCCGCTGCGCGTGAAAGTCCGTTTGATCAACAAAGAAACAGGCGAAGTAAAGGACCAGGACGTTTTCATGGGGGATTTCCCTTTGATGACGGAAACTGGAACGTTCGTAATCAATGGAGCTGAGCGTGTTATCGTATCTCAGCTAGTGCGTTCGCCAAGTGTATATTTCAGCGGTAAAGTCGACAAGAATGGTAAAAGAGGCTTTACAGCAACAGTCATTCCAAACCGTGGTGCTTGGCTGGAGTACGAAACCGATGCTAAAGATGTCGCATATGTACGGATAGATCGTACTCGGAAACTGCCAGTTACGGTTCTTTTGCGTGCCCTAGGGTTTGGCTCTGATCAAGAAATCACCGATTTGTTTGGTGAAAACGAGTATTTGCGCAACACTCTTGAAAAAGATAACACGGAGACTACGGAAAAAGCGCTTCTTGAAATCTACGAACGCCTTCGTCCGGGAGAGCCTCCTACTGTTGATAACGCAAAAAGCCTGCTTGAGTCACGCTTCTTTGATCCGAAGCGCTATGATCTTGCTAGTGTTGGACGCTATAAAATTAACAAAAAGCTTCATATAAAAAACCGTCTTTTCAATCAGCGTCTTGCTGAATCACTGGCAGATCCTGAAACAGGGGAAATCATTGCTGAAAAGGGCGCGGTTATTGACCGCAGAACTCTTGACCGCATTATTCCAAACCTTGAGAGCGGTGTAGGCTTCAAAACAGTGAACCCTTCAGGCGGAGTTGTAACGGAAGAAACAACTCTTCAATCTATTAAAATCTACTCTCCGAACGATCCGGAAGGCGAACAAGTCATCAATGTGATCGGAAATGCTTACGTAGAAGAAGCAGTTAAGAACATTACGGCTGCTGATATTTTATCTTCAATCAGCTATTTCTTTAACCTTCTTCACGGAGTAGGCGACACAGATGATATCGATCACCTTGGTAACCGCCGTCTGCGTTCAGTTGGCGAATTGCTTCAAAACCAATTCCGTATCGGTCTTTCCCGTATGGAGCGTGTCGTTCGTGAGCGTATGTCCATTCAGGATACAAATACAATCACTCCTCAGCAGCTTATTAACATTCGTCCTGTTATTGCGAGCATTAAAGAGTTCTTCGGAAGCTCTCAGCTTTCTCAGTTCATGGACCAGACGAATCCGCTTGCTGAGCTTACCCATAAGCGCCGTCTTTCTGCACTTGGACCCGGTGGGTTGACTCGTGAGCGTGCAGGCTTTGAAGTCCGTGACGTTCACTACTCCCACTACGGCCGTATGTGTCCGATTGAGACGCCTGAGGGACCAAACATCGGTTTGATCAACTCCTTGTCCAGTTACGCGAAGGTAAACCGTTTCGGATTCATTGAAACACCATACCGCCGTGTTGATCCTGATACAGGAAAAGTAACTGCGCGCATCGATTATCTGACTGCAGATGAAGAAGATAACTATGTTGTAGCACAGGCAAATGCCCGTTTGGATAACGACGGTACGTTCCTTGATGACGGAATCGTAGCCCGTTTCCGCGGTGAGAATACGGTTGTAGCCCGCGATCGCGTGGATTACATGGACGTATCTCCTAAACAGGTCGTTTCCGCTGCGACAGCATGTATTCCTTTCCTTGAAAACGATGACTCCAACCGTGCCCTAATGGGAGCGAACATGCAGCGTCAGGCTGTGCCTTTGATGCAGCCGGAAGCTCCGATTGTCGGAACAGGAATGGAGTACGTTTCAGGTAAAGACTCGGGTGCTGCTGTAATCTGTAAGCATCCTGGTATCGTTGAAAAAGTAGAAGCGAAAAACGTTTATGTTCGCCGCTATGAAGAAGTAGATGGCAAAAAGGTAAAGGGCAACCTTGATAAATACAGCATGCTGAAATTTATCCGTTCCAATCAGGGAACATGCTACAATCAGCGTCCGATCGTAAGTGAAGGCGATGAAGTGGTAAAAGGCGAAATTCTTGCTGACGGACCATCTATGGAAAAAGGCGAACTGGCTCTTGGCCGCAACGTTATGGTTGCGTTCATGACATGGGATGGCTACAACTATGAGGATGCCATCATCATGAGTGAGCGTCTTGTAAAAGACGATGTTTACACTTCGATTCATATTGAAGAATACGAGTCCGAAGCACGTGATACAAAGCTTGGACCTGAAGAAATCACAAGAGATATTCCAAACGTTGGGGAAGATGCACTCCGCAACCTTGACGAACGCGGAATCATCCGTGTCGGTGCAGAAGTAAAAGACGGCGACTTGCTTGTTGGTAAAGTAACACCTAAGGGTGTAACGGAGCTGACAGCTGAAGAAAGACTTCTTCACGCAATCTTTGGCGAGAAAGCACGCGAGGTTCGTGATACATCCCTAAGAGTACCGCATGGCGGTGGCGGAATTATCCTTGATGTTAAAGTCTTCAACCGTGAAGACGGAGACGAATTGCCGCCGGGTGTTAACCAGCTCGTACGCGCTTATATCGTTCAGAAGCGTAAAATTTCTGAAGGAGATAAAATGGCCGGACGACATGGTAACAAAGGGGTTATCTCCCGCATCCTTCCGGAAGAAGATATGCCTTATCTTCCAGACGGCACACCGGTAGATATCATGCTTAACCCGCTTGGTGTACCATCCCGTATGAACATCGGGCAAGTGCTCGAGCTTCACTTGGGAATGGCTGCACGCTACCTTGGCATTCATGTTGCATCACCGGTATTTGATGGTGCTCGTGAGGAAGATGTTTGGTCTACGCTTGAAGAAGCAGGAATGGCAAGAGACGCTAAAACAGTCCTTTATGATGGACGTTCAGGCGAACCGTTTGATAACCGTGTATCCGTTGGAATCATGTACATGATCAAACTGGCCCACATGGTTGATGACAAACTCCATGCCCGTTCTACCGGACCTTACTCACTTGTTACACAGCAGCCTCTTGGAGGTAAAGCTCAATTCGGCGGACAGCGTTTTGGAGAGATGGAGGTTTGGGCGCTTGAAGCTTATGGAGCTGCCTATACACTTCAGGAAATCCTTACAGTTAAGTCGGATGACGTCGTAGGACGTGTGAAAACATATGAAGCCATCGTAAAAGGCGAAAACGTTCCAGAGCCTGGCGTTCCTGAATCCTTCAAAGTATTGATCAAGGAGCTTCAAAGCTTAGGTATGGACGTTAAGATTCTCTCAGGCGATGAAAAAGAAATCGAAATGAGAGATACCGAGGACGACGAAGATCCTCAAAACTCCGATAGCTTGTCTTTAGGAGACGAAATGGAAGAAGAAGCAGCTGTCACTACTGAAAAAGAGAAGGACGCTGTTACGAAAGAATAGATGGATTGGAAATGGCTGCAAAGCAGCAGGCGCGCTATACAGCCTGCAGCCTTAGGGTGAAAAACCGGGCTTTAGCGTCCGGTCTCACCCTGAGGCGGATGCTAAAGCCTTTATTATTGGCCCTGATTGCCGTACTGTAAGCAACGAAAGAATAGTCACTCTTCAGGATATAAGGGTATAACCTGAAGATGAAAAGGGAGGTAGGCCCCTTGCTGGATGTTAATAATTTTGAGTACATGAACATCGGACTTGCATCACCCGATAAGATCCGTTCCTGGTCATTCGGTGAAGTTAAAAAGCCAGAAACAATCAACTACCGTACGCTTAAGCCTGAGAAAGACGGTTTGTTCTGTGAACGTATTTTCGGACCTCAAAAGGACTGGGAATGCCATTGTGGAAAATACAAACGTGTCCGTTACAAAGGTGTAGTCTGCGATCGATGCGGAGTTGAAGTAACACGTGCGAAAGTCCGCCGTGAGCGCATGGGACACATTGAGCTGGCAGCTCCTGTATCCCACATTTGGTATTTCAAAGGAATCCCGAGCCGTATGGGTCTTGTGCTAGACATGTCCCCGCGTGCTCTTGAAGAAGTCATCTATTTTGCTTCCTATGTTGTAACAGACACAGGAGATACTCCTCTTGAGAAGAAACAGCTTCTTTCCGAGAAAGAATATCGTGCATACCGTGATAAATACGGCAGTACATTCCATGCCGGAATGGGTGCAGAAGCTATTAAAAAGCTTCTTATGGACATCGATCCGGATAAAGATGTAGAACAGCTGAAAGAGGATTTGAAAACAGCGCAAGGACAGCGCCGTACTCGTGCTATCAAGCGTCTTGAAGTGCTTGAAGCATTCCGCGGATCTGGAAACAATCCTTCGTGGATGATCCTTGATGTTCTTCCTGTCATTCCTCCTGAGCTTCGTCCGATGGTACAGCTGGACGGAGGACGTTTTGCAACATCCGATCTAAATGATCTTTATCGCCGTGTAATTAACCGTAATAACCGTTTGAAGCGTTTGCTCGATCTTGGAGCTCCAAGCATTATCGTTCAAAATGAAAAGCGTATGCTTCAAGAAGCAGTGGATGCATTAATCGACAACGGACGCAGAGGCCGTCCGGTTACCGGTCCTGGTAACCGTCCATTAAAATCCCTTTCTCATATGCTTAAAGGGAAGCAAGGACGTTTCCGCCAAAACTTGCTTGGTAAACGTGTTGACTATTCAGGCCGTTCCGTAATCGTAGTTGGACCGAACCTGAAAATGTATCAGTGCGGACTGCCTAAAGAAATGGCTCTTGAGCTATTCAAGCCATTTGTAATGAAAGAGCTCGTGGAAAAAGGCCTTGCCCATAACATTAAGAGTGCGAAACGCAAAATCGAACGCGTTCAGCCTGAAGTTTGGGACGTTCTTGAATCCGTAATCAGGGAGCATCCAGTTCTGCTGAACCGTGCACCTACACTTCACAGACTTGGTATCCAGGCATTTGAACCGACTCTTGTAGAAGGACGCGCAATCCGCCTGCATCCTCTAGTATGTACGGCATACAACGCGGACTTTGACGGAGACCAAATGGCTGTTCACGTACCTCTATCCGCTGAAGCACAGGCAGAGGCGCGTATCCTTATGCTTGCAGCACAGAACATCCTGAACCCTAAGGATGGAAAACCGGTAGTAACACCATCTCAGGATATGGTTCTCGGTAACTACTACCTGACAATGGAGCGTCCTGATGCTGTCGGTGAAGGAATGATTTTCAAAGATACAAACGAAGCCCTTATTGCTTATCAAAACGGATATGTACATCTTCATACCCGTGTTGCTGTAGCAGCTTCATCTTTAGATAATCAAACTTTCACAGACGCGCAGAAAAAACAGCTTCTTGTTACTACGGTAGGAAAGCTTGTATTCAATGAAATCCTTCCAGATTCATTCCCTTATATGAATGAACCGACAAAAGGCAACATTGAAGAAAAGACGCCTGAGAAATACTTCGTCGATCCGAATGTGGACGTGAAGGAACACATTGCGAAGCAGGAATTGATTCCTCCATTCAAAAAAGGAATCCTTGGAAGCATTATCGCTGAAATCTTTAAAAAGTTCCAAATCACAGAAACGTCAAAAATGCTTGACCGTCTGAAAGATTTGGGATTCAGATACTCTACAAAAGCCGGTATTACAGTTGGTGTAGCAGACATCGTTGTATTGCGTGAAAAAGAAGAGATTCTAACCGAAGCGCAAGCGAAGGTAGATAACGTTCTTAAACAGTTCCGCCGCGGTCTGATTACAGAAGAAGAGCGCTATGAGCGTGTCATCTCTATCTGGAGTGCTGCGAAAGATACGATTCAAGGAAAACTGATGAAAACTCTGGATATTCGCAACCCGATCTTCATGATGAGTGACTCTGGAGCCCGTGGTAACGCGTCTAACTTTACGCAGCTAGCCGGAATGCGCGGTCTGATGGCCAACCCGGCTGGACGAATCATCGAACTTCCGATCAAGTCCAGTTTCCGTGAAGGTTTAACGGTATTGGAATACTTTATCTCTACCCATGGTGCCCGTAAAGGTCTTGCCGATACAGCCCTTAAGACTGCCGATTCAGGTTACCTGACTCGCCGTCTAGTTGACGTTGCTCAGGATGTTATCATTCGTGATGACGACTGTGGAACGGACCGGGGACTTCTTGCAGAAGCCATCAAAGAAGGTACAGAGGTAATTGAAAAACTTGAGGAGCGTCTAATTGGACGTTATGCTCGCAAAAACATTCACCACCCTGAAACAGGAGCTGTTCTTGTTGAGGAAAATGAACTGATCACAGAAGATCTTGCTCTTCAAATTGTTGAGTCAGGAATTGAACAAGTCTTGATCCGTTCTGCATTTACATGTAATACCCGTCACGGTGTGTGTAAACGATGCTACGGCCGTAACCTGGCTACCGGTTCAGATGTAGAAGTTGGAGAAGCAGTAGGTATTATTGCCGCTCAATCCATCGGGGAGCCGGGAACACAGCTTACAATGCGTACGTTCCATACAGGCGGTGTTGCAGGGGATGACATCACTCAAGGTTTGCCTCGTATCCAGGAGCTATTTGAAGCTCGTAACCCTAAAGGTCAGGCTACGATTTCAGAAATTGACGGTGTTGTAACCCAAGTAAATGAAATCCGTGAAAAACAGCAGGAACTGGTTGTGCAGGGTGATGTGGAATCACGCACATATACAGCTCCTTACAATGCACGTCTGAAAGTAGCAGAAGGCGATACTGTTAAACGCGGCCAAGAGCTTACTGAAGGTTCAATCGATCCGAAAGAACTTCTGAAAGTAAAAGATACTCAAGCTGTGCAGGAATACCTCCTTCGTGAAGTTCAAAAAGTATACCGTATGCAAGGGGTAGAAATTGGCGATAAACACGTAGAGGTTATGGTTCGTCAAATGCTTCGCAAAATCAGAGTTATTGACGCTGGAGATACAGATGTATTGCCTGGAACTCTTCTTGACATTCATCAGTTCACAGACGCCAATAAAAAAGTTCTTATTGGGGGCAAACGACCTGCTACAGGCCGTCCAGTCCTTCTGGGTATCACGAAAGCATCTCTTGAAACGGACTCCTTCTTGTCTGCAGCATCCTTCCAGGAAACAACACGTGTCCTGACAGATGCTGCGATTAAAGGAAAACGTGACGAGCTTCTCGGACTAAAAGAGAATGTAATCATCGGTAAATTGGTTCCTGCCGGTACAGGTATGAACCGCTACCGTAAAGTACAGCCAATCTCACAAGTTCAATCGAGCCAAGACACGGTTACCGTAGATTAATATGAGAGATGGATGCCTTCAGAGCTTTCTTCGGAAACTCTGTTGACATCCATCTCTTCCAATGTTAAGATATTCAAGGTGCTCGATTCTACCTGTTGCTTTGGAGGATATACTTCAATGTCTTATGAAAAAGTATCACAGGCAGTAAACATTATTGTTGGTACAAAGCAAACGCTGAAGGCACTTCAGCAAGGTTCCGTCAAAGAGCTTCTCATTGCGGAGGACGCCGATCCACGAATTACATCTGCCGTTGCTCAGATGGCCGCGGATAAGAACGTTCCTGTAATAAAAGTAGACTCCATGAAAAAGCTTGGAAAAGCTTGCGGAATTGAAGTTGGCGCCGCAGCTGTAGCCATTACCTAATAAAGCAAACACGTTTTTACCTGAGTAATCAAGTAAAGACTTTGTTTTTGCCCAAATATGAACCACCTGGATGTGTGGGTTTAGAATTTGAGAAGGGAGGAAAAAACATGCCTACTATTAATCAATTGATCCGCAAGGGACGCGTAAGCAAGATTGAAAAATCTAAGTCTCCTGCATTGAACAAAGGTTACAACAGTTTCAAAAAAGAGCACACTAACGTATCTTCACCTCAAAAACGCGGTGTATGCACACGTGTTGGTACAATGACTCCGAAGAAGCCGAACTCCGCGCTTCGTAAATATGCCCGTGTACGCTTGACTAACCAAATCGAGGTTACAGCTTACATTCCTGGTATCGGACATAACCTTCAAGAGCATAGTGTTGTTCTTATCCGCGGCGGACGTGTAAAAGATTTACCGGGAGTACGTTACCACATCGTTCGCGGTGCGCTTGACACTGCCGGTGTTGATGGCCGTATGCAAGGTCGTTCCAAATACGGAACTAAACGTCCTAAAGCTCCAAAAAAATAATTTAAACAAATAGAATCACTTCGTGAAAGGAGGAAAAAAACATGCCTCGTAAAGGTCCTGTTACAAAAAGAGACGTATTGCCAGATCCGCTTTACAATTCCAAACTTGTTACTCGTTTGGTAAACCGCATTATGGTTGATGGTAAAAGAGGAAAAGCACAAACCATTCTTTATTCTGCACTTGATACAATCAGGGAGCGCAGCGGTAAAGAGCCAATGGAAGTGTTCGAACAAGCACTTAAAAACATCATGCCAGTTCTAGAAGTTAAAGCCCGCCGTGTAGGTGGAGCAAACTACCAAGTACCAGTAGAGGTGCGTCCTGACCGCCGTTCTACTCTTGGACTTCGCTGGTTAGTAAACTACGCTCGTCTTCGTGGAGAAAAAACCATGGAAGAGCGTTTAGCTAACGAGATTCTTGACGCAGCCAACAATACTGGTGCTGCTGTTAAGAAACGCGAAGATACGCACAAAATGGCAGAAGCGAACAAAGCATTCGCTCACTACCGCTGGTAAGATCGAAATAAAAAACCCACTAATCCTCTTTATAGGAAGGAGAAGTTACTAAGATGGCAAGAGAGTTCTCCTTAGAAAACACTCGTAATATCGGGATCATGGCTCACATCGACGCTGGTAAAACGACGACTACAGAACGGATCTTGTTCTACACTGGACGTATCCACAAAATTGGTGAAACTCATGAAGGAGCTTCACAAATGGACTGGATGGAACAGGAGCAAGAACGCGGAATCACGATTACATCTGCAGCTACAACTGCATCATGGAAAGGTTACCGCGTTAACATCATCGATACACCGGGACACGTAGACTTCACTGTTGAAGTTGAACGTTCCCTGCGTGTACTTGATGGTGCCGTAGCTGTTCTTGATGCACAATCCGGAGTTGAGCCTCAAACTGAAACAGTTTGGCGCCAAGCTACTACTTACGGCGTACCTCGTGTAGTGTTCGTAAACAAAATGGATAAAATCGGTGCGGATTTCCTTTATTCCGTAAAAACGATGCATGACCGCCTTCAAGCGAATGCTCATCCGATTCAGCTTCCTATCGGTGCTGAAGATAACTTCGAAGGAATTATCGATCTAGTAGAAAACGTTGCATACTTCTACGAAGATGACTTGGGAACTCGTACCGATGCGAAAGAAATTCCAGAAGACTATCAAGAACTTGCTGAAGAATGGCGCAACAAGCTAATTGAAGCAGTAGCAGAACTTGATGAAGAATTGATGATGAAATATCTTGACGGTGAAGAGCTGACGGTTGATGAAATCAAAGCTGCAATCCGTAAAGGTACTTGCGACGTTGAATTCTATCCAGTAATTTGCGGATCTGCTTTCAAAAACAAAGGTGTTCAATTGATGCTGGATGCTGTACTTGATTACCTTCCTGCGCCAACTGACGTACCGTCTATCAAAGGAATTCTTCCTGATTCTGAAGAGGAAGTAATCCGTAAATCCAGTGACGATGAGCCGTTCTCTGCTCTAGCGTTCAAAGTAATGACAGATCCATACGTAGGAAAGCTTACTTTCTTCCGTGTGTACTCTGGAGTACTTAACTCTGGTTCTTACGTACAAAACTCCACGAAAGGCAAGCGTGAGCGTGTAGGACGTATCCTGCAAATGCATGCTAACTCTCGTGAAGAAATCTCCACTGTATACTCTGGGGATATCGCAGCAGCTGTAGGATTGAAAGATACTACAACTGGTGATACTCTATGTGATGAAAAGAGCCTTGTAATCTTGGAATCCATGGAATTCCCAGAGCCGGTTATCTCTCTATCAGTTGAGCCGAAATCTAAAGCTGACCAAGACAAAATGTCTACAGCTTTGACAAAGCTATCTGAAGAGGATCCAACATTCCGTGCTCATACTGATCCTGAGACTGGACAAACCATCATCTCTGGTATGGGTGAGCTTCACCTTGATATCATCGTTGACCGTATGCGTCGCGAATTCAAAGTAGAAGCTAATGTTGGTGCTCCGCAAGTTGCATACCGTGAGACTTTCCGCGGTTCAGCTAAAGTCGAAGGTAAGTTTGCCCGCCAATCTGGTGGACGCGGACAATTCGGACACGTTTGGATCGAATTCGAACCAAACGAAGAAGGAAAAGGCTTCGAATTCCAAAACAAGATCGTCGGTGGAGTTGTTCCTCGTGAATACGTACCAGCTGTTCAAGCAGGTCTAGAGGATTCAATGAAAAACGGTGTCCTTGCAGGATATCAGCTAATCGACGTTAAAGCAGCACTTGTTGATGGATCTTACCATGATGTTGACTCCAGTGAGATGGCGTTTAAAGTAGCGGCTTCACTAGCTCTTAAAAACGCAGTATCCAAATGTAACCCGGTTATCCTTGAGCCTGTTATGAAGGTTGAAGTTGTAATCCCGGATGAGTACATGGGAGATATCATGGGTGATATTACTTCTCGCCGTGGACGCGTTGAAGGTATGGATGCACGCGGTAACGCTCAAGTTGTTCGTGCAATGGTTCCACTTTCCGAAATGTTTGGTTATGCAACTGCGTTGCGTTCAAACACACAAGGACGCGGAGTATTCTCCATGCACTTCGATCACTACGAAGAAGTTCCTAAATCGATTTCTGAAGAAATCATCAAAAAAAATAAAGGCGAGTAATTGATTTTACACCTTTATTGAAGTATAACTACTTATGTATCCTCAGAAGGCGGGTATAATCCTGCTTTCTGAATTAAAATAACTAACTCTATTATCTAAGGGAGGCATTTCGAATGGGTAAAGAAAAATTCGACCGTTCCAAAACACATGCCAATATCGGTACAATTGGACACGTTGACCATGGTAAAACAACTCTAACAGCTGCAATCACAACTGTACTTGCTAAGCGCAGTGGTAAAGGTGCAGCGATGGCTTATGATATGATCGATGCTGCTCCAGAAGAGCGCGAGCGCGGAATCACTATCTCAACTGCACACGTTGAGTACGAAACTGAAACTCGTCACTATGCACACGTTGACTGCCCAGGACATGCTGACTATGTTAAAAACATGATCACTGGTGCGGCACAAATGGACGGCGGAATCCTAGTAGTATCTGCTGCTGACGGCCCAATGCCACAAACTCGTGAGCACATCCTTCTTTCTCGTCAAGTAGGTGTTCCTTACCTAGTTGTATTCATGAACAAATGTGATATGGTTGATGACGAAGAATTGCTTGAACTAGTTGAAATGGAAGTTCGTGACCTTCTTTCTGAGTACGATTTCCCTGGCGACGACATTCCAGTAATCAAAGGTTCTGCTCTTAAAGCTCTTGAAGGAGAAGCTGAGTGGGAAGAGAAAATCGTTGAACTAATGAACGCAGTTGACGAGTACATCCCAACTCCAGAGCGTGATATCGAAAAACCATTCATGATGCCTGTTGAGGATGTATTCTCTATCACTGGCCGTGGAACTGTTGCAACTGGACGTGTTGAGCGTGGACAAGTTAAAGTCGGTGACGTTATCGAAATCATCGGTCTTGCTGAAGAGCCAAAATCAACAACTGTTACAGGTGTTGAAATGTTCCGTAAACTTCTTGACTATGCTGAAGCTGGAGACAACATCGGCGCACTTCTTCGTGGAGTAGCTCGTGAAGATATCCAACGTGGACAAGTTCTTGCTAAGCCAGGAACAATCACTCCACACACTAACTTCAAAGCAGAAGTTTATGTTCTATCTAAAGAAGAGGGTGGACGTCACACTCCATTCTTCACTAACTACCGTCCTCAGTTCTACTTCCGTACAACTGATGTAACTGGTATCTGCAACCTTCCTGAAGGTGTAGAAATGGTTATGCCTGGAGACAACATCGAAATGACTGTTGAACTAATCTCTCCAATCGCAATCGAAGAAGGTACTAAGTTCTCTATCCGTGAGGGTGGACGTACTGTAGGTGCTGGAGTAGTTGCTACAATCACTGAGTAATCAGTGTTTAAAAGAACGAGCGAGAAATCGCTCGTTCTTTTTTTATGTTGTTAAATTATATTGGAAGCAGCAACAGCGTGCGGCTTAATTCCTGAAGAAAGAAAAAGTGAAGCTGGATCAAAAACTAGACGCACTTGATTTTTTGCCTAGAAAAAGGTATAATATCTGAGGTGCGTAAAAGACAAAGAAATTTAAATTTCTTCTTGCAACTGACGCTCATTTTTTATATAATAGTGAATGTTGGTCTTTGACTGCGATGATGTGAGAGGTTGCTGACACACCCGGCCGCTTTGCCATGGCGAGTGTGTGAGGGAAATTCTCACTGAGAACTGTCTATATTAAGTAGGCGAAAAGGAGGGAAAATAATGGCAAAACAAAAAATTCGTATTCGTTTGAAAGCTTATGATCACAGAATTCTTGATCAATCTGCCGAGAAAATCGTAGAAACAGCGAAACGTTCAGGTGCTAACGTATCTGGTCCGATCCCGCTTCCGACTGAAAAGTCAATCTACACAATTCTTCGTGCGGTGCATAAGTACAAAGACTCTCGTGAGCAATTCGAGATGCGTACACACAAACGTCTAATCGACATCATTAACCCAACACCACAAACTGTTGATGCGTTAATGCGTTTGGATTTACCATCCGGTGTCGATATCGAAATCAAACTTTAATGTTCAATATTATATAGTAGAAAAAAACAGGAGGTGTGACGAATGACCAAAGGAATCTTAGGTAGAAAAATCGGTATGACGCAAGTATTTGCTGAAAACGGCGATCTTATCCCAGTTACAGTTGTAGAAGCTGCTCCAAACGTAGTTCTTCAAGTGAAAACGGCTGAAATCGACGGTTACGAAGCAGTTCAGGTTGGTTTTGATGACAAACGTGAAAAACTTGCTAACAAACCGCTAAAAGGTCACGTTGCAAAAGCAAACACTGCGCCTAAGCGCTTCATTAAGGAATTTCGTGGAGTAAGCGCAGCAGACTACGAAGTTGGTCAGGAAGTCAAAGTAGAAGTATTCTCCGCTGGAGATACAGTAGATGTAACAGGAACTTCAAAAGGTAAAGGATTCCAAGGTTCTATTAAACGCCACGGACAATCCCGCGGACCAATGTCCCACGGTTCACGCTACCATCGCCGCCCAGGTTCAATGGGTCCTGTTGCTCCAAACCGCGTATTCAAGAACAAACTTCTGCCTGGACGTATGGGTGGAGAGCGCGTAACAGTACAAAACCTTGAGATCGTTAAAGTTGATGCAGAACGCAACCTTCTTTTGATCAAAGGTAACGTACCTGGTCCAAGAAAATCTCTAGTTACTGTAAAATCTGCAGTAAAATCCAAATAACTTTTCCGAGAAAGGAGGAAATGGATTATGCCAAAAGTTACTATGTTAAACCAAAGCGGAGCTAACGCTGGTGAAATCGAACTGAACGATTCTATCTTCGGTATCGAGCCAAACCAAGCTGTTCTTTTCGAAGCGGTTATCATGCAAAGAGCTTCCTTAAGACAAGGAAATGCTAAAGTAAAGAATCGTTCTGAAGTTCGTGGCGGAGGACGCAAACCTTGGCGCCAAAAAGGAACTGGACGTGCTCGTCAAGGATCTATCCGTTCACCGCAATGGCGCGGAGGAGGAGTAGTTTTCGGACCGACACCTCGTTCTTATGCTTACAAACTACCTAAAAAAGTACGCCGTCTGGCTATCAAATCTGCTTTATCATCTAAAGTACAAGACAGCAAAATTGTTGTTCTTGAGGATCTGACACTGGATGCTGTAAAAACAAAGGAAATGGCTTCTATCCTAAAAGCTATTTCAGTTGAGAAAAAAGCATTGATCGTTACTGCTGATGTTAACGAGAAAGTTTCACTTTCTGCACGTAACATCCAGGGCATCACTGTTGTTGCAGCTGACGGTATCAACGTTCTTGACGTACTGAACCATGAAAAGCTAATTATGACGAAAGCTGCGGTGCAAAAAGTAGAGGAGGTGCTTGCATAATGAAAGATCCTCGTGATATTATTAAGCGCCCCGTGATCACTGAAAATTCTACTGACATTATGGCTGACAGAAAATATACGTTTGAAGTAGACGTAAGAGCTAACAAAACGGAAGTTAAAGATGCTGTAGAAGCAATTTTCGGTGTGAAAGTAGCGAAAGTCAATGTTATGAATTACAAAGGTAAATTCAGACGTGTTGGCCGTTACAGCGGACTTACAAATCGCAGAAGAAAAGCAATCATTACATTGACTGCTGACTCTAAAGAAATCGAACTTTTTGAAGTTTAATATATAAGTGAAGGAGGGAAATTGAGATGGCGATTAAAAAATACAAACCGACCTCCAACGGTCGTCGTGGTATGACAGTATCTGATTTTGCAGAAATCACTACTGATAAGCCGGAGAAATCCTTGCTTGCTCCGTTGAGCAAAAAAGCTGGACGTAACAACCAAGGTAAAATCACGGTTCGTCATCAAGGCGGAGGCCATAAGCGCCAGTATCGTATTATCGATTTTAAACGCGACAAAGATGGTATACCAGGACGCGTTGCTACAATCGAGTACGATCCAAACCGCTCTGCAAACATTGCGTTAATTCATTACGCTGATGGAGAAAAGAGATACATTCTTGCTCCTAAAAACCTTAAAGTTGATTTGGAAATTATGTCAGGAGCTGAAGCTGACATTAAAGTGGGTAATGCCCTTCCACTTCAAAACATTCCAGTTGGTACAGTAGTACACAACATTGAGCTTAAACCTGGTAAAGGCGGACAGCTTGTACGTTCTGCAGGAACATCTGCACAAGTCCTTGGTAAAGAAGGCAAATACGTACTTGTTCGTTTGAATTCCGGAGAGGTTCGCATGATTCTTGCTACTTGCCGCGCTACAATCGGTCAAGTTGGTAACGAGCAGCACGAACTTATCAACATTGGTAAAGCTGGACGTTCCCGCTGGTTAGGCAAACGCCCAACTGTTCGTGGATCTGTAATGAACCCTAACGATCACCCGCACGGTGGTGGTGAAGGTCGTTCACCTATCGGTCGTAAATCACCTATGTCTCCATGGGGTAAACCGACTCTTGGTGCTAAAACACGTAAGAAAACGAATAAATCCGATAAATTTATCGTACGTCGTCGTAAAAAATAACGTGACTGAACTACGGTTCATCCGAACCGTAGCGCAATCACGAAGGGAGGTACTCGCATGGGTCGCAGCTTGAAAAAAGGACCTTTCGTGGATGATCACTTGATGGTTAAAGTGGAAAAATTGAATGAAACTGAAAAGAAACAAGTTATTAAAACTTGGTCTCGCCGTTCTACAATTTTCCCTCAATTCATCGGTCACACGATCGCTGTATATGATGGACGCAAACACGTTCCTGTTTATGTAACGGAAGATATGGTTGGCCACAAGTTAGGTGAATTTGCACCTTCTCGTACTTATAAAGGCCACGGTAACGATGACAAAAAAACAAGACGCTAATGAGAGGAGGCATTTAAATGCAAGCTAAAGCTGTCGCTAGAACAGTTCGTATTGCTCCTCGTAAAGCACGTTTGGTAATGGACTTAATTCGAGGAAAGCAAATCGGTGAAGCAGTTGCAATCCTTCGTCTCACACCGAAGGCAGCTTCTCCAATTATTGAAAAAGTACTAAACTCTGCAGTTGCTAACGCTGAGCACAACTACGAAATGGACATTAACAGCCTTGTAATTTCCGAGGCATTCGTTGACGAAGGTCCAACACTTAAAAGATTCCGCCCACGTGCAATGGGACGTGCGAGCGCAATTAACAAACGTACTAGTCATATCACTATTATCGTATCAGAAAAGAAGGAGGGATAAGCTGTGGGTCAAAAGGTAAATCCAGTCGGTCTTCGTATCGGTGTGATTCGTGATTGGGAATCAAAATGGTACGCTGGCAAAGACTACGCTGATCTTTTACACGAAGATATCAAAGTTCGTGAATATATCAACAAACGCCTAAATGATGCATCTGTTTCCAAAGTGGAAATCGAGCGTGCTGCTAACCGCATTAACGTTACAGTCCACACTGCTAAGCCAGGAATGGTTATCGGTAAAGGTGGTACTGAAGTTGAAGCGCTTCGTAAAGCTCTTAACTCACTTACTGGTAAACGCGTGCACATCAACATTCTTGAAATCAAAAGAGCTGATCTTGATGCTAAATTAGTAGCTGACAACATCGCTCGCCAGCTAGAAAACCGTATTTCTTTCCGTCGTGCTCAAAAGCAAGCATTGCAACGTTCAATGCGCGCTGGTGCAAAAGGAATTAAAACAATGGTTTCCGGACGTCTTGGCGGAGCTGATATCGCTCGTTCAGAACATTACAGTGAAGGAACTGTTCCACTTCACACACTTCGCGCTGACATCGATTACGGTACAGCAGAAGCAGACACTACTTACGGTAAACTAGGTGTCAAAGTATGGATCTATCGTGGAGAAGTTCTTCCTGTTAAGAAGAAATCCGAGGAAGGAGGAAAATAATATGTTATTGCCTAAACGTGTTAAGTATCGCAGAGAGCATCGCGGAAAAATGCGCGGACGTGCAAAAGGCGGTGCGGAAGTACACTTTGGTGAATACGGTATTCAAGCTTTGGAAGCTTCTTGGATCACTAACCGTCAAATCGAGGCAGCTCGTATTGCGATGACTCGTTACATGAAACGTGGCGGTAAAGTATGGATTAAAATTTTCCCTTCCAAACCTTATACTGCTAAGCCACTAGAAGTCCGCATGGGTTCCGGTAAAGGTGCTCCTGAAGGATGGGTAGCTGTAGTTAAACCTGGTAAAGTTTTGTTTGAGATTGCGGGTGTTTCTGAAGAAGTTGCTCGCGAAGCATTACGTCTTGCGTCTCACAAACTGCCAATTAAAACGAAATTCGTTAAGCGCGAGGAAATTGGTGGTGAATCAAATGAAAGCTAATGAAATCCGTGATTTAACCACTGCCGAAATCGAACAAAAAGTAAAATCACTTAAAGAAGAGCTTTTCAACCTTCGTTTCCAGCTTGCTACTGGCCAGCTTGAAAACACTGCTCGCATCCGTGAAGTACGTAAAGCCATCGCTCGTATGAAGACTGTAATTCGTCAAAGAGAGATCGCTGCTAATAATCGATAAACCCGAGAGGAGGTTTGCAAAATGAGTGAACGCAATCAACGTAAGGTTTACACTGGCCGTGTTGTGTCCGACAAAATGGATAAAACAATCACTGTACTGGTTGAGACTTACAAAACTCATTCTCTATACGGCAAACGCGTAAAGTACTCTAAGAAGTTCAAAGCGCATGACGAAGAAAACCAAGCTAAAATTGGCGATATCGTAAGAATCATGGAAACTCGTCCGCAATCTGCGACAAAACGTTTCCGTCTTGTAGAAATCGTTGAAGAAGCTGTTATTATCTAATAAATGTTCGGATAGTTAATTCCGAAGGGAGGTAACGTGAATGATTCAACAAGAATCTCGCTTAAAAGTTGCTGACAACTCTGGTGCTCGTGAAGTACTGACAATTAAAGTCCTTGGCGGATCCGGACGTAAGACAGCTAACATTGGTGATGTAATCGTGTGTACGGTTAAACAAGCAACACCAGGAGGCGTTGTTAAAAAAGGAGACGTAGTTAAGGCTGTTATCGTTCGTACTAAGAGCGGTGCACGCCGTACTGACGGTTCTTACATTCGTTTCGACGAAAATGCTTGTGTAATCATCCGTGATGACAAAAGCCCGCGCGGTACGCGTATTTTCGGACCTGTTGCTCGTGAGCTTCGCGAAAACAACTTCATGAAGATTGTTTCTCTAGCTCCAGAAGTTCTTTAATTAAATTTGATTGCCTTAATAAGGAGGTGCGGACAAGATGCATGTAAAAAAAGGTGATAATGTAATGGTTATCTCTGGTAAGGATAAAGGCAAGCAAGGTAAAGTGCTTGAAGCTTACCCTAAGAAAGACCGTGTGCTAGTTGAAGGTGTGAATGTTGTAAAAAAACACTCTAAACCAACACAAACAAACACTCAAGGCGGAATCGTGAGCCAAGAGGCGCCAATCCATGTATCCAACGTAATGCTGATCGACCCTAAAAGCGGCGAGCCAACTCGTATCGGTTATAAATTGGTTGACGGCAAGAAAGTACGTGTTGCAAAAAAATCTGGTGAATCTCTAGATAAATAGTAACTAAGGAAGGGAGGTCTATCATATGAACCGCCTTAAAGAAAAATTTGTAAAAGAAACAACTCCAGCTCTAATGAGCAAGTTTAATTATAAATCCGTAATGGAAGTACCTAAACTTGAAAAAATCGTCATCAATATGGGTGTGGGTGATGCAGTAGCTAACTCAAAGTCTCTTGACAACGCTGTTGAAGAGCTAACTGCGATCGCTGGTCAAAAGCCAGTTATCACTCGCGCAAAGAAATCAATCGCCGGTTTCCGTCTACGTGAAGGTATGCCGATCGGTGCGAAAGTAACTCTTCGCGGCGAGCGCATGTACGAATTCCTAGACAAATTGGTATCTGTTTCTTTACCACGTGTACGTGACTTCCGTGGAATTTCAAAAAAAGCATTCGACGGACGCGGTAACTACACTCTAGGTGTTAAAGAACAATTGATCTTCCCTGAGATTGATTATGATCAAGTTACTAAGGTTCGCGGTATGGATATCGTTATTGTTACAACTGCTAAAACAGACGAAGAAGCTCGTGAACTACTTACTCAGTTTGGAATGCCATTCCAAAAATAATCGTAAAGGGAGGCGAAATCGTGGCAAAAAAATCTATGATCGCGAAACAAAAACGCTCTCCAAAGTTTAATGTTCAAGCATATACTCGATGCGAACGCTGCGGACGTCCACATTCTGTGATTCGCAAATTTAAACTTTGCCGTATTTGTTTCCGTGAACTTGCTTATAAAGGTCAAATTCCTGGCGTTAAGAAAGCTAGCTGGTAATACCCCATAACGGGAAGGAGGTTATTTAACAATGGTTATGACAGATCCGATTGCAGATTTGCTTACTCGCATCCGTAATGCGAATATGGTACGTCATGAGAAGCTGGAAGTTCCTGCTTCTAAAATCAAAAAAGAGATTGCTGAAATCTTGAAACGTGAAGGTTTTGTCCGTGACGTTGAATACGTTGAAGACAACAAACAAGGTGTTATCCGCATCTTCCTTAAATACGGTACAAACAACGAGCGTGTTATTACTGGTCTTAAACGCATCAGTAAACCTGGTCTTCGTGTTTATGCGAAAGCTACTGAAGTACCTCGTGTACTTAATGGCCTGGGAATCGCTATCATCTCAACTTCTCAAGGTGTCATCACTGACAAAGAAGCTCGCGCTAAACAAGCCGGCGGAGAAGTATTAGCATACGTTTGGTAAAAAGTTAAAAAGAATGGAGGTGTAAATTATGTCTCGTGTCGGTAAAAAACTGCTTGAGATTCCATCTGATGTTACAATCAAAATGAACGAGAACACGGTTACGGTTAAAGGTCCTAAAGGTGAATTGACTCGTACTTTTCACCCGGACATTACGATTTCCATTGAGGAAAACATTCTAACTGTATCACGTCCTTCCGATCATAAAGACCACCGTGCACTTCACGGTACAACTCGCAGCATTATTGGAAACATGGTTGAAGGTGTTTCTAAAGGCTTCGAAAAAGGATTAGAACTAGTTGGTGTAGGTTACCGTGCTTCTAAATCCGGAAACAAACTGATTCTAAACGTTGGTTACTCTCACCCTGTTGAGATCACACCAGAGCAAGGAATCGAAATTGAAGTACCTTCTCAAACGAAAATTATCGTTAAAGGTACTGACAAAGAGCGCGTTGGAGCAATTGCTTCCAACATCCGTGCGACTCGCCCGCCTGAGCCTTATAAAGGTAAAGGAGTTCGCTATGAAGGTGAATTTGTACGCCGTAAAGAAGGTAAAACTGCGAAGTAATGCCGCTTAATGGCTAAGAAAGGAGTGACCCTGATGATCACAAAAGCTAGCAAAAATTCTGTGCGTAAAAGAAGACATGCTCGTGTACGTGCGAAACTTTTCGGAACTGCTGAAAGACCTCGTCTAAACGTGTTCCGTTCTAATAAACACATTTATGCTCAACTGATCGACGATACAAACGGTGTAACAATCGTTAGTGCTTCTTCCATGGAGAAAGATTTAAATCTTGATTCTACTGCAAACCTTGAAGCAGCTCAAAAAGTTGGAGAGCTTGTTGCAAAACGTGCTGTTGATAAAGGTCATAAATCAATCGTATTTGATCGTGGAGGATACCTATACCATGGTCGTATCAAAGCTCTTGCTGACGCTGCCCGCGAAGCTGGACTTGAATTTTAATAGGAAAAGGAGGGAAACACAGTATGCGTCGTAATGACTCAGTTAAATCAGAGTTTGAAGAACGTGTAGTTACCGTTAACCGCGTTGCTAAGGTTGTTAAAGGTGGTCGTCGCTTCCGTTTTGCTGCACTTGTTGTTGTAGGCGACAAGAATGGCCGAGTTGGATTCGGTACAGGTAAAGCGCAAGAGGTGCCAGAAGCAATCCGTAAAGCAATCGAAGATGCGAAAAAGAATCTTGTAACAGTACCTATGGTTGGTACAACAATTCCACACGAAGTGATCGGACGATTCGGTGCTGGAAACATTCTTCTGAAGCCAGCTTCAGAAGGTACCGGAGTAATCGCCGGCGGACCAGTACGTGCGGTGCTTGAACTTGCAGGTGTAGGTGACATCCTATCTAAATCCCTTGGTTCAAACACACCAATCAACATGGTTCGTGCAACACTTGAAGGCTTAAAGCAGCTTAAGAAAGCAGAACAAGTTGCTAAGCTTCGTGGAAAATCCGTAGAAGAACTGTTAGGATAAGGGGGGAAAGATAATGGCAAACAAATTAGCGATCACCCTTACTCGCAGTGTAATCGGCCGTCCGGAAACTCAGCGTGTAACAGTTAAAACACTTGGTTTGCGCAAAATGCACCAAACTGTGGTACACGAAGACAACGCTGCTATTCGCGGTATGATTAATAAAGTATCTCACTTGGTTAAAGTAGAAGAACAATAATTATTTTTGTTCTATAAATAAGGAGGTGTCCTGATGAAACTTCATGAATTAAAACCAGCAGAAGGATCCCGTCGCGAACGTAACCGTTTGGGCCGTGGTATCGGTTCTGGTAACGGTAAAACGGCTGGTAAAGGTCATAAAGGTCAAAATGCTCGTTCTGGCGGAGGTGTTCGTCCTGGATTCGAGGGTGGTCAAACTCCATTATTCAGACGTTTGCCTAAACGCGGATTCACAAACATCAACCGTAAAGAATACGCAGTTGTTAACCTTGAAAGGCTGAACCGTTTCGAAGAAGGTACAGAAGTAACTCCTGAACTTCTTCTTGAAACTGGCGTGCTTAGCAGCACAAAAGCTGGCGTTAAGATTCTTGGCGAAGGAAAAATCGAGAAGAAACTCACTGTTAAAGCGAACAAATTCTCGTCTTCCGCTAAAGAAGCAATCGAAGCTGCCGGCGGTACAGCTGAGGTGATCTAATGTTCAAAACAATCTCCAATTTCATGCGCGTGGGTGACATAAGAAATAAAATTATTTTCACTCTTTTAATGCTTATTGTATTTCGTATCGGAACATTCATTCCTGTGCCTGGCGTAGATACTAAAGGCCTGGCTGCAATGGATCAGCAAATGAGCGTTTTCGGAGTAATGAACACTTTTGGCGGGGGAGCACTGTTTAACTACTCCATTCTTGCAATGGGTATTATGCCGTACATCACCGCCTCCATTATTGTTCAGCTGCTTCAAATGGACGTTGTACCGAAGTTTACGGAATGGTCTAAGCAGGGTGAGGTTGGCAGACGTAAATTGGCTCAATTTACGAGATATTTCACGATTGTTCTTGGGTTTATTCAAGCAATTGGGATGTCCATCGGGTTTAACAACCTGAGCGGCGGTCAATTGATTCAAAACCCTAGTGTTACTACCTATCTTCTGATTGCAGTAGTCCTTACAGCAGGAACTGCTTTCTTAATGTGGTTAGGAGAGCAGATTACGGCTAAAGGTGTTGGGAATGGTATTTCCATCATTATCTTTGCCGGTATCGTTGCGGCGATCCCTACTACTCTTAACCAAATTTATGCTCAGTTGTTTACTGATGCGGGAGATCAGCTGTTCTTGCGGATTGTGATTGTTATTCTGCTCGCTATTGCTGTTCTTGCTATTATTGTAGGAACAATATATGTGCAGCAGGCACTTCGCAAAATTCCGATTCAATACGCTAAAAGGGTATCAGGTTCAGGTCCGCAGGCGGGCGGTCAATCCACTCACTTGCCGCTGAAAGTGAACCCGGCTGGTGTAATTCCTGTAATCTTCGCGGTTTCATTCTTGATTACACCGCCGACGATTGCTAATTTCTTCGGTAAAAACGATGTGACCAATTGGATTACCACCAATCTCACAACGACTCATCCGATTGGAGCTTCCATCTATGTTGCTTTAATTATTGCCTTTACGTATTTCTATGCGTTCGTTCAGGTTAATCCTGAGCAAATGGCTGATAACTTAAAGAAACAAGGCGGTTATGTTCCAGGGATTCGTCCAGGAAAAAGCACACAGGAATATTTAACAAAAGTTTTGTATCGTTTAACGTTTGTTGGAGCAATTTTCCTATCAATCATTGCTGTTCTTCCTACTCTATTCATCGCATTTGCAGGTCTTCCTCAATCCGCACAGATTGGCGGAACCAGCTTGCTGATCGTGATCGGAGTTGCGCTTGAAACAATGAAAGGGCTGGAAAGCCAGCTTGTAAAACGAAATTACAAAGGCTTTATTAAACAGTAAGGTAATGGGACGCAGCTGCGCCCATTCCCTTTATATAGAGACTGAGGGGGAAATCGGATGAATCTAGTATTAATGGGTCTGCCCGGTGCCGGTAAAGGAACTCAGGCAGAACAAATCACAGAGGAATATCATATCCCTCATATCTCGACTGGAGATATGTTTCGAGCGGCAATGAAGGAAGAAACTGAATTAGGACTGCAGGCTAAATCTTTTATTGATAAAGGCGAGCTTGTACCTGATGAAGTGACGATCGGTATTGTCAGAGAAAGATTGGGCAAAGATGATTGTGAAAAAGGTTTCTTGCTTGATGGTTTTCCTCGTACTGTAGCACAGGCAGAGGCGCTGGAAACGATTCTCTCTGATCTTGGTAAAAAGCTCGACCACGTTATCAACATTGATGTGGATAAGAGCATTCTTATGGAACGCTTGACTGGCCGCCGCATTTGCAAAAATTGCGGAGCTACTTACCACCTTGTCTTTAACCCTCCTGCTAAAGAAGGCGTTTGTGACAAATGTGGCGGAGAGCTGTACCAGCGGGCAGACGATAACGAAGAAACGGTTTCAAACCGCTTGGAAGTTAACGTCAAACAAAGCAAGCCGCTTCTTGATTTCTATAGTGAAAAAGGCTATGTGAGAGAGATTAACGGACAGCAGGATATCACCAAAGTTTTTGCTGATATCAAAGCCTTGCTTGGGGGCTCAGCTGAATGATCATCTGCAAGACTCCGCGTGAGATTGAAATCATGAAGGAAGCTGGCCGGATCGTTGCACTGACCCATCAGGAATTAAAGAAACATGTACAGCCCGGTATTACTACCAAAGAATTGGATAGTATTGCCGAAAAGTTTATACGCATGCATGATGCAATTCCTTCCTTCAAGGGGTATAATGGATTCCGCGGAAGCATTTGTGCTTCTGTCAACGAAGAGCTCGTTCATGGCATCCCGGGTGACCGGGTATTAAATGAAGGAGACATTATCAGCATCGATATCGGTGCAAAGTATAATGGCTATCACGGTGACTCAGCCTGGACATATCCGGTAGGCGCCATTTCCGAAGAAACGCAAAAGCTGCTGGACGTTACAGAAGAGTCTTTATATAGAGGGCTGAATGAAGCCAAGCCAGGAGATCGTCTTTCGAACATCTCCCATGCTATCCAGCTCTATGCTGAGAGCGAAGGGTTTTCAATCGTCAGAGAATATGTTGGGCACGGTGTAGGACAGGAACTTCACGAAGATCCTCAAATTCCTCACTTTGGACCGCCGGGCAAAGGCCCTAGGCTGAAACCTGGCATGGTTCTGGCAATTGAACCTATGGTCAATGCAGGAACACGATATGTTAGAACCTTGCAGGATAACTGGACTGTTGTAACAGTAGATGGTAAGATGTGTGCTCATTTCGAACATACAATTGCTATCACGGAAACCGGCTTTGAGATCCTTACAAAAGCTTAAAAGCAAATGAAGGCGATGACGCTTTAACAGACTGCAGACGGAAGCAGAACTCCGGAAGTTTGAGTCTCGTTATAGTGGCAGATGGAGACAAACGGACGTTTCATTCTCCCCAGAACACATCCACCACTTTAAGTTCTTTAATTGCGTATCTCCGGAAGTTCAGAGCAGTGTATAAAATGATATAGCGATCAGCTATATGGAATTTGCCAGCTTGGCAAATTGCTGATTTGATGAAGGGAGAACAACTTAATGGCTAAAGATGATGTAATTGAAGTTGAAGGTACCGTTCAAGAGACGCTGCCTAATGCAATGTTTAAAGTTGAACTTGAGAACGGTCATACAGTCTTGGCACATGTCTCAGGCAAGATCCGCATGCACTTCATCCGTATTTTACCTGGAGACAAAGTTACGGTAGAATTGTCCCCGTATGATTTGACACGCGGAAGAATAACGTACCGTTTCAAATAAAAGCACTCCGAACTATCAAGGAGGTTGGAAAACACATGAAGGTTAGACCGTCCGTGAAACCGATTTGCGAAAAATGTAAAGTTATTCGCAGAAAAGGAAAAGTCATGGTTATTTGTGAGAATCCAAAGCATAAACAAAAACAAGGATAAAACATAAGGAGGTGCACTGACAAATGGCTCGTATTGCTGGTGTAGATATTCCACGCGAAAAACGCGTTGTAATTTCATTAACATACATTTTCGGAATTGGCCGTACTACAGCTCAAAAAGTTCTTGCTGAAGCAGGAGTTTCTGAGGACACACGTGTACGTGATCTTACTGAAGACGAACTTGGAAAAATCCGTGATGTAATTGATAAGCTAAAAGTTGAAGGGGACCTTCGCCGTGAAATTTCCCTAAACATTAAACGTCTTATCGAAATCGGAAGCTTCCGTGGTCTTCGCCACCGTCGCGGTTTACCTGTTCGCGGACAAAACACTAAAAACAATGCTCGTACACGTAAAGGCCCACGCCGTACTGTTGCGAACAAAAAGAAATAAGGTAAAGGAGGTTAAAGCTCTATGGCTCAACGTAAAACAAACACTCGTAAACGCCGTGTGAAAAAGAATATTGAAGCTGGTATCGCGCATATCCGCTCAACTTTTAACAATACAATCGTTACGATCACTGATACTCACGGAAACGCAGTATCTTGGTCCAGCGCAGGTGCTTTAGGATTCAGAGGTTCACGTAAATCTACTCCTTTTGCTGCGCAAATGGCTGCTGAAACTGCAGCAAAAACTTCCATCGAACATGGTTTGAAAACTTTGGAAGTAACTGTTAAAGGTCCTGGTGCCGGCCGTGAAGCTGCAATTCGTGCTCTTCAAGCTGCTGGTCTAGAAGTAACTGCTATCAGAGATGTTACTCCAGTTCCTCATAATGGCTGCCGCCCGCCAAAACGTCGTCGTGTGTAAATTTTCTGTATAGATTTCGTTTCCCTGTCTATAATGGGTTATGATACAGTATATAATTAAAAGCAGAATTTCCCAATTCTGCTGTTGTGCACAATCGGGACATTACAATGGGGAATTTCGGTTAGGTTTAGCCTGCTAGATCTTTAACCGGGGTTTCGACGTTTTGAAGGAGGGTTTTATTGAATGATTGAGATTGAAAAACCAAAAATCGAAACGGTTGAAATCAGCGAAGATGCCAAATACGGTAAATTCGTCGTCGAACCACTCGAGCGCGGGTATGGTACTACTTTGGGTAACTCCTTACGTCGTATTCTATTATCCTCACTCCCTGGTGCTGCTGTAACATCGATCCAAATTGACGGTGTACTGCATGAATTTTCGACGATTGAAGGCGTCGTAGAAGATGTTACATCCATTATTTTAAACGTTAAGAAGCTTGCTCTTAAAATCTATTCAGAAGAAGAAAAAACACTTGAGATTGATATTCAAGGAGAAGGTGCTGTTACGGCAGCCGATATCACTCATGACAGCGATATTGAAATCCTAAACCCTGATCTTCATATCGCAACTTTGGCGAAAGATGCCACGCTTCGAATGAGATTGACTGCAAGAAGAGGACGCGGATACAATCCTGCTGTAGCTAACAAACGTGAAGATCAGCCGATTGGCGTTATCCCGATCGATTCTATCTATACACCAGTTGCCCGCGTATCCTATCAAGTTGAAAATACTCGTGTAGGACAAGTGGCTAACTTTGATAAGCTAACACTTGACGTCTGGACTGATGGAAGCAATGGTCCCAAAGAGGCAGTTGCCTTAGGTGCCAAAATTTTGACTGAGCATCTTAATATTTTTGTTGGCTTAACTGATGAAGCCCAAAATGCTGAGATTATGGTTGAAAAAGAAGAAGATCAAAAAGAGAAAGTATTAGAGATGACAATTGAAGAGTTGGATCTCTCCGTGCGTTCTTACAACTGTCTGAAACGTGCTGGAATCAATACAGTACAAGAACTTGCGAACAAAACAGAGGAAGATATGATGAAAGTTCGCAATCTTGGACGAAAATCTCTTGAAGAAGTTAAAGCGAAACTAGATGAACTTGGATTAGGTCTACGCAAGGACGACTGACCAATTCACTAGTCATTTGTGTGTAAAACGCACACAAAGCCTATTCAAAGGAGGGGACATCACATGCCATACAGAAAATTGGGCCGTACTAGCTCACAACGTAAAGCTATGCTTCGTGACTTGGCTACTGATCTAATTATCAACGAGCGCATCGAAACGACTGAAGCTCGTGCGAAAGAGCTGCGTTCCGTTGTTGATAAAATGATTACTCTAGGAAAACGCGGAGATCTTCATGCTCGCCGTCAAGCTGCTGCATTCGTTCGTAATGAAGTTGCTGAAATGGTAGTAGTAGGTCAAGATAAAAACGGAAAAGACAAAGAAAAAGCGAAATACGCTTTGGAAAAACTTTTCACTGATATCGCAGGCCGTTATGGAGAGCGCCAAGGCGGATACACTCGTATCATGAAACTTGGACCTCGTCGCGGAGACGGAGCTCCAATGGTTATCATTGAGCTTGTGTAAGTAATGTAAAGAGGGCGGGACAGCTTTAATAGCTGATTTGCCCTTTTTTACGATGAAGACCGGCACCATTTGGTTTTCATAGGCGGATAGACAATGGAAACGTTGTAAGGAGCCGAATACGACTGAGAACATGGCGGGCAGATTCTGTCCGCCTATCCCAGTTAGTAGTGTTTTTTTTTTTTTATTTTCAGAGAAGTTTTGATTGTGAGAGGAGAAGACCAGGCTATGCGCAAGGAAATTGCTAGAGTAGAGAATGTAACCTTTTCCTATCCTGATCGCGAAAAACCTGCTTTAGATGAGGTGTCCTTAAACATCTATGAAGGTGAATGGCTGGCAATTGTCGGTCATAATGGATCTGGAAAATCGACTCTTGCCCGGATATTGAATGGACTTTTGCTGCCGTCCAAAGGGAAAGTGAAGATTGCAGGTACTGAACTTTCAGAGGAGACTATCTGGGATGTACGCAAGAAGGTCGGGATGGTGTTTCAAAACCCCGATAATCAATTTGTTGGAACCACCGTTAAGGATGATGTGGCTTTTGGTCTGGAAAACAACGGAATCCCCCGTGGAGAAATGATAGAACGGGTGGATTGGGCGACAAAGCAAGTTAAGATGGATGCTTTTCTCGATCAAGAGCCGCACCATCTGTCAGGCGGTCAGAAACAGCGTGTTGCCATCGCTGGTGTGCTGGCCGTTAAGCCTCAAATTATGATATTGGATGAAGCTACATCCATGCTCGATCCGGCAGGGCGTCAAGATGTGATGGACACCGTACGCCTCTTAAATGATCAAGGGGCTGTTACAGTCATCTCCATTACGCACGATCTTGAAGAGGCTTCAAAGGCTGACCGGATCATCGTTATGAATAAGGGGAAGAAGCTTAAAGAGGGGAAACCGGAGATTATTTTTTCAATGGGGGAAGAGCTCTCGAGAATCGGTCTCGATCTTCCGTTCCCTTACAAGCTGAGTATGGAAATGCGCAAAGCAGGCATTCCGCTTCAGCATAATCACTTAACTGAACAAGGATTGGTGGATGAGCTATGGACATTACAGCAAAAGGCCTAGAGCATACGTACAATCCGAGGACCCCTTTTGAAAAACGTGCGATTTATAACATGGATCTTCATATAAAATCTGGGTCCTACACGGCAATTATAGGTCACACCGGATCAGGCAAGTCAACACTCCTTCAGCATTTAAATGGATTGCTGAAGCCAACAGCCGGCTCTATTTCAATCGGGGATCGAATGATAAAGGCAAAAGAGAAAGCGAAGCATTTAAAATCGGTCCGGAAAAAGGTTGGCATTGTGTTTCAGTTTCCTGAGCATCAGCTCTTTGAAGAAACGGTCGAAAAAGACATTATGTTCGGACCAATGAATTTCGGCGTTTCGGAAGAGGCTGCAAGAGAGAGAGCCAGAGAGGTGATCAGAATGGTTGGTTTGCCTTCCGAGGTACTTGACCGGTCTCCTTTCGATTTAAGCGGAGGACAAATGAGAAGAGTGGCGATTGCAGGTGTACTTGCAATGGATCCCGAAGTCATTGTCCTGGACGAGCCTACAGCAGGTCTTGACCCTAAGGGCCGACATGATATTATGGAGCTTTTCTATCAGCTTCATCGTGAAAAGGGACTGACAACGATCTTGGTGACTCACAGCATGGAGGATGCCGCCAGATATGCAGAGGAGCTCATCGTACTTCATCAAGGGACGATTCAGCTGAAAGGGACACCTCAAGAGGTATTTTCGTCATCCGTTAAAATAACGGAAGCAGGACTCAGGCTGCCTGAAACCGTGCAGTTTAAATACGCACTGGAATCTAAGCTCGGAATCCGAATCGAAGAAACACCGCTTACGATTCAGGAGACAGTTCAGGCTCTCCGGTCTCTCTACGTAAAGGAGGGAGACAATTGAACAGCATGATTATAGGAAAATATGTGCCTGGTCATTCCTTTGTGCACAAGCTCGATCCCAGATCCAAGCTCCTGCTTGTCTTTTTATTCGTCTTTATTGTGTTTCTTGCAAACAATGCCGTTACGTATGCTATTTTAGGTTTGTTTACGATCCTGGTTGTTTCCCTTACCAAGCTGCCGCCAAGATTTCTTGCTGCAGGCTTGAAGCCGATTTTATGGATTATCCTGTTCACCTTTATTCTGCATATTTTGGTTACAAAACAGGGTCCTGTCCTTTTCCAATTTTCATTTGTTTCGATTCATGAGGAAGGACTGCGGCAGGGGATTTTCATCTCGCTTCGTTTTCTTTACTTGATTTTAATTACGACGCTGCTCACACTTACGACTACTCCGATTGAAGTAACAGATGGGATGGAGAATCTTCTCCATCCATTCAAAAAGCTTGGGCTTCCTATCCATGAGCTTGCATTAATGATGTCAATCGCTCTCCGGTTTATTCCAACGCTGACAGATGAAACCGACAAAATTATGAAGGCGCAAATGGCAAGAGGGGTGGACTTTTCCTCAGGACCGCTGACAAAGCGCATCCAGTCCATAGTCCCTTTACTGGTTCCATTGTTTATCAGCGCCTTTAAAAGAGCTGAGGAGCTTGCTACGGCGATGGAAGCGAGAGGCTATCAGGGCGGGGAAGGAAGAACGAAATACAGGCAGCTGAAATGGGACACTCAGGACTCGATGATCATGGTTCTGCTTCTGATTTTGTCCGTTCTTCTTCTGCTGTTCCGTTCGTAGGTGTCCAGGATGAGAATTAAAATGATCATTGCATATGATGGAACCGATTTTAACGGCTATCAGATTCAGCCTGATGCAAGAACCGTTCAGCAGGAGCTTGAGGTGGCTTTATCGAAGCTCCATAAAGGAGCGAATATAAAAGTATCCGCTTCCGGCAGAACCGATGCCCGGGTCCATGCAAAGGGGCAGGTCATCCATTTTGATACGCCTCTCAGCATTCCGATGGCAAAGTGGCCTAAAGCTCTTAATGCAGTGCTTGCGAAGGATGTAAGGGTGCTTGAAGCTTCTGAGGCACCCGAGAGCTTCCATGCACGCTTTGATGCATGCGGAAAAGAATACAGGTATGTAATTGACCGCTCTCGTGTTCAGGATGTATTTCTGAGAAACTATGCATATCATTATCCGTACCCATTAAACATGGAGGCGATGAAAATGGCTTCCCGGCATTTATTAGGGACACATGATTTTACTGCCTTTTGTTCAACGAAAACGGAGGTTGAGGACCGTGTACGGACCATTGAATCAATCGAGTTCACTGAAGAAGGCGATAAACTGACGATGTCGATCAGGGGCAGCGGCTTTTTGTACAACATGGTCCGTATTATTATGGGAACGCTTCTGAACGCGGGCACCGGAATGACTCAGCCGGGAGAGATTTCTGACATGATATTTTCCAGAGACCGTACGAAAACTGGAAAAACAGCGCCGGGCCATGGTTTATATTTATATAAAGTTTTCTATGACAACTAAACCAGGTGTAACATTGTCTTGACATTGCGCCATTACTGAGATAAACTATCACATGGTATGTATTTCATCCCCACGATAAAGCCCCGGAAAGCTCATCGTGTTTTGAAATAAAAATGGAACTAACGTTTATGGAAAGATATTAGGAGGGAAATTTAATGCGTACAACGTATATGGCGAAAGCTAGCGAAGTTGACCGTAAGTGGTACGTTGTAGATGCAGCTGGCAAGACACTAGGTCGTCTTTCTACTGAAGTAGCATCTATTCTTCGCGGCAAACACAAGCCGACTTTTACACCACATGTAGACACTGGAGATCACGTGATCATCATCAACGCTGAGAAAATTGAACTGACAGGTAAGAAATTGACTGATAAAATTTACTACCGTCACAGCCAATTCCCTGGCGGACTTAAATCTAGAACAGCTCTTGAAATGCGTACAAACTACGCTGAAAAAATGCTTGAGCTAGCGATCAAAGGAATGCTTCCAAAGAATTCTCTTGGCCGTCAAATCTTCAAGAAATTGCACGTTTACACGGGTGCTGAGCATCCACACCAAGCACAACAGCCTGAAGTTTACGAACTTCGCGGTTAATTAATAAGGAGGTTATCAATTTGGCACAGGTTCAATATTACGGTACTGGCCGCCGCAAGAGCTCCGTTGCTCGTGTACGCCTAATTCCAGGCGAAGGCAAGATCGTTGTTAATAAACGCGACATTAAAGACTACATCCCATTCGCAGCTCTAATCGAGGACGTAAAACAGCCGCTTAACTTAACTGAAACTGGTTCTTCTTACGACGTACTAGTTAGCGTTAACGGCGGAGGATTTGCTGGCCAAGCTGGCGCAATCCGCCACGGTATCTCTCGTGCTTTGCTTCAAGCAGACCCTGAGTTCCGTACAACTCTAAAACGCGCTGGTCTATTGACTCGTGACGCTCGTATGAAAGAGCGTAAAAAATACGGACTTAAAGGCGCACGCCGTGCACCTCAGTTCTCAAAACGTTAATTTTGCGTTTTCAAAGACTCCTATGCCATTTGGCTGGGGGTCTTTTTTATTGGAGAAAACGGAAATAATCTGTTAGGAGTAATCCTAGTCCAATAAAGGTGCTTGCGTTTAACCCTGAGTCCCGGTACATAATTTGCTTCTATCGGATGATTGAGGAAGCCCGCAGGTTTCGTTACAGTGTAAAATGAGGTGAGGGAATATGGGAGAAACGCTGGAAGCGATCCGCAAGTCAATAAGGGAGAATAAATGGACAGGCCCAACTGCAGGGCATGCAGATGGATACGTTCAAACCAACTTGGTCATTTTAAAAAAGGATCTAGCTTACGATTTCCTTTTATTTTGTCAGAGAAACGAGAAGGCCTGTCCTGTACTGGACGTCACGGACGCAGGTTCCTATGTCCCGGCCAAGAGTGCGCCGGATGCGGATCTTCGGACTGATCTGCCGAAATATAGAGTTTACCGGAATGGGGAGCTTGTGTCAGAACGTGATCATATAACAGATTTTTGGGAGGATGACTTTGTTGCTTTCCTTCTCGGCTGCAGCTTCACGTTTGAAAAAGCACTCCTTGATTATGGGGTTCCGGTCAGGCATATTGAGGAGAATGTGAATGTACCGATGTACAACACAAATCTCCCTCTGCATGAGAGCGGGATTTTCAAAGGGTCGATGGTGGTCAGCATGCGCCCGATTCCTGCGAAGGATATTGCAAAAGCAGTGCAAATTACAGCGAGATCGCCGAAGTCCCACGGTGCCCCTGTTCACATAGGGAATCCGGAGGAAATCGGTATTTCGGATATTTCTGCACCGGACTTTGGAGATGCTGTGACGGTGAGAGAAGGAGAGATTCCTGTTTTCTGGGCATGCGGAGTGACACCTCAGGCAGCGGCGATTGCCTCAAAGCCTGATCTGATGATAACTCATGCACCGGGTCATATGTTTATTACAAATCTTAAAGATACGGATGTTACGATTTAAGGAAAGGGGGCTCAAGGAAGCCTCTTTTTTTGATTTTTTCCTCTGTGGATTGCAGATACTATCTGCAAAGGGGGGTCCGTGATATGGGCACAATGGTTTTTCTTAAAGATAAACGGCGAGAGAAACAGATGAAATACGAGCGAAGCATGCTAAGGGAAGTGTCGATTAAAGAGATTAAAAAAGGGATTCATATTCATTTTGCAACGTTCTTTCATTACGGACTTTTATCAAAGTGGAGTATTGAAGAAGGCTGTGCGGATTTTGCCATTGAGGCGTTTCTGCAGGGTGCAAAATACAGCAGGTTTGGATATAGGGGAGAATCGATGACCCATGTGCAAGGGCGCTCTGGAAAAGAGGACAAGCGGCTGACTGCCGATTTTTATGATTATCTGATCAGCTGGGGATGTCCAAACGAAAGCATGGTGTGCCACGAGTCTCTGTATTTGGCTTCTGAGTGTTTTATGCAGCACTGGTGGAAGGAAGGCTTTATTAGAGGGCAGAAGCGATATAAATTGCGTCTCAATTAATCATAATCCCTCAACCTGTCCCATATATTGAACTAGATATGGCGGCAGGGGGGAACAGGTGTGAAAAAGCTTAAATGGGCGGCCTTTGCAGCGGGTTTTATACTTTTAATGCTGCTGTTTCAATTTCAATTTACGAATGATGATTCGTGGGAATCATGGAATTTGCCTTTGGCAGGGAAGGTCATTTATTTGGACCCTGGTCACGGGGGCCCGGATGGGGGAGCAGTCGGAACGAGTATGCTTGAAAAAGATGTTACCCTTGAAATGGCTAAAAGAGTAAGGGATTACTTGCAGGAGCAGGGCGCGCTTGTTCTCTTAACGAGAGAAACCGATATAGATTTATCATCGATGGGCACAAAGGGATACAGCCGCAAGAAAGCGGAGGATCTGCGCAACAGGGTGGAGATGATCAACTCCTCCTCGGCAGACATGTATTTGAGTTTGCACCTGAACGCGCTGCCTGACCGTCAATGGAGGGGTGCGCAGACTTTCTATGATGGGAAGTTCGATGAGAATGGAAAAATGGCCAAGTTCATTCAGGATGAACTGAGGAAAAATCTCGAAAATACCAATCGGAAAGCAAAACCGATTCAAGGGGTTTATCTGGTCAAATATACAAATAAGCCAGGAGCGCTTGTCGAAATTGGATTTTTATCAAACGGGGAGGAAGAAAAGCTTTTCTCCGATCCGAAATACTTAGATAAAGTAGCCGGTTCTGTCTATAAAGGAATTTTACGATATTATACCGACAAGAATGAGCCTCCTGAATAAGGGGGCTCTTCTGCTTCGGACATGTTTTTCTCAGGCATTTAATCAGATCAATCTAATTGGATATGTTATACTAATGTAAACGAATTCAAAAGGGTGAAGAGAATGCTGCAGGAAGATAAAATAAGAAAAGCCGCTGAAGAAATTGAAGAACCTTTTTTACATATACCGCTGAAAGATGTAGATGGAATTAAGGAACTGAAAATGAAGCCTGAAAAAAATCATGTCAGTTTAAAAGTTGCTATAGCCAAGATCAACACGCCTGAGCAGATGAAGCTGCAGCAGGAGCTGGTAGCTAAATTAAAGGCAGCCGGTGCAGAAACGGTAGGTCTGAGGTTTGAAGAGCTGCCGGCTGAAGTGGTTGCTTCCCTGCAGCCGAAGCAGGAATCTGCACCAGGTTTATTATCCGGAAGCGCAGAGCCGACGTTTATTGCAATCGCGAGCGGGAAAGGCGGCGTTGGGAAATCAACCGTTTCCGTCAACTTGGCCGTTGCACTCGCGCGTCTGGGTAAAAAAGTAGGACTGATTGATGCTGATATATATGGATTCAGCGTACCGGACATGATGGGGATCACAACCCGCCCCGTGCTTCGGGGCGATTCCATCATTCCGGTTGAGCGGTTCGGAGTTAAGGTGATATCCATGGGCTTTTTTGTGGAGGACAATGCGCCGGTTATCTGGAGGGGGCCGATGCTTGGCAAGATGCTGAACAACTTCTTCCAGGAAGTAGAGTGGGGCGATTTGGATTACTTGCTGCTTGACTTGCCGCCGGGTACCGGAGATGTTGCGCTGGACGTTCATTCCATGCTTCCTTCCTGCAAGGAAATCATCGTTTCCACTCCGCATCCAACAGCTGCCTTCGTTGCTGCGAGAGCGGGAGCAATGGCACTCAGAACCGATCATGAAGTAATCGGGGTAGTGGAGAATATGGCTTACTTTGAAAGCAAGGCTACGGGTGAAAAAGAATATGTATTTGGTAAAGGCGGCGGAGATAAGCTTGCAGAGGAATTAAACGTTCCGATCCTTGGCCGTATACCGCTTCGCCAGCCTGACTGGAATGAAAATGATTTTGCACCTTCTGTTTATGGAGAGGACCATCCGACAGGTAAAATATACAGGGAGATGGCTGAAAAAGTTTCAAGCCTTGTCCCTTCAGGCGTTAACTGATGAAAAGCGCCCGGGTTTATGAACCCGGGCGCTTTTCATATTACTGCTGTCCACCTGAACCGCCGCCGCTTTCACCGGAACTTCCCCCGGAAGCACCGCCCTGTTCCTGTCCGCCGGAACCGCCTGACTGCTGCCCCATTTGCTGTGCGGCTTTTAATAAAGCCTCCTGCATTTTGGATTTATATAATGGACTGGTTAACGTTTCGGTAATGACTTCCTGGATATATTTTCGGGACTCCTGGCTTTTAATGACGGTACCGATCTGTTTTTCCATCTCTGGATTCTGCAGAATCTCAATCATCATTTTTTGATAGTCCGGGTCTGTCATTAATTGTTTAATGACTTTTTCGTGCTCCTTTTGAAGACTTTGGGCAAATGCCTCGGAGAATTTAGGATCCTCAAAAATTTTAGTCCAGAATTCCATCCCTTGTTTAGAGGTAAGGGTTTTTGTGATGGTTTCAGAAACCATCTTTTGATCCATTACCAGGTTCTGCTTCATCTGATCGTCCTTTAATACTTCCTGCAAAGCGGTTTTCCCTTCGTCCGTTTTCAGTATATCGACAACCATTTTTTTCGTTTTTTCGTAATCCATTTCACTTGCGCCCTCCGCTTTAGGAGCACAGCCATTCATTCCAATAGCAAGCGCACTAATCATGAGGAGCAATATAAGTTGTTTCATGGTCTAAGGGCTCCTTTCACAAGTTCCTATTCTTAATATGAAATAAGCGGCGGTTTTTATAACTGAAAAATATTCCCTGTATAGCAATTTTTAAGGAGGCTTGGTAAAATCAAAGCAGATAAGGGGATGGGGGAAGATAGATGAAAAGCAGGGATTGGGTTAGGTTTTTCTTTTCCAGCTTGCTCGTCGGTGCGATTGCAGCGACTGCTTCAGGCTTTATATTGAACTGGGATCAGCAGGCAGGATCGTTTCAGAAATTCCAGATCGATGAAATTCTCGCGTCGTTTATATGGTTCATAGGGGTAGGACTGTTGTTCAGCATTATCAGTCAAATGGGATTCTTTGCATACTTGACGCTGCACCGGTTTGGCATGGGGATTTTCGGTTCCGTATGGAATGCGGTTCAGCTCGTATTAATTGCATTTGTCCTATTTGATTTGGTTTATTTCCGGTATCAATTCTTCGGAGACTCAGGTTCTCTCCTTCCCTATATATGGCCGGCTGCCGGTTTTTTCGCTGTATGCCTGGTTATTGCTTACTTTAAGCAAAAGGATACAAATAAAGGCGCTTTTGTTCCAGCTTTGTTCTTTATGTTTGTAGGAACCGCGGTCGAGTGGTTTCCAGCCTTAAGAGAGAATGATCAAAACTGGCTGTATTTCATGCTCATATCTTTATTATGCTGCAATGCCTATCAGCTTATGATGCTTCCGCGGTTCAGTGGATCCGCTGAGAAAAAAATGGGGCAGCGCAAAGCAGTTGAAGGATAAAAAAAGGTCTGACCCCAATAGGGTCAAACCTTTTTTTATCGGTCTAATTTCACAATCTCTGCATCTTCATTAGGCTTGTTCAGAATTAAATCCTTTAAAATATGGGAACCGAGCATACTGTAAACCGTTCCGTTTCCACCATATCCAAGCAAGTAATACTGACGGCTTTGATGGGGATGTCTTCCTATGAAAGGAAGGTTATCAAGCGATTCCCCAAAGCTTGCTCCCCAAGCATAGGCAATGTTCAGAGTGATACCAGGAAAGAGCTTTCTTAATTCATGCAGAAGGCGGTTTGCGCGGTTGGCAATCCATTCCTCGCTTTGAGGGGCTTCCGGTTTGTCCTCATCTAAGCCTCCTGCAATAATTCGGTTATCAGCGGTTGTGCGAAGATAAAGGTAAGGGCGTTTCGTCTCCCAAATCATCGCTTTATCCTCCCAGAAAGATAAATCTTCAATCGGCTCGGTTGCAATGGCATAGGAACGATTAATATCCGCTCCTATTTTTTCATCGATAGGAGGGGAGTCATATCCCGTTGCAAAAATAACATGGGAAGCGGAAAAATTTCCTTTAGAGGTATGAAGGGTTACGTGATCCTCATGTTCTTCAATCTCAATTGATTCGGTATGTTCAAACAAATGAACATTTTTTTGCTGCACGTACTCTAATATTCCGTGGATGAAACGATACGGATTCACTTCAGCATCTCCATATGTAATAAGAGCGGCGTGTTTTTTGAAAGGCATATGTTCTGCCACTTCCTCCTCCGACCAATATTCAACCGGAAATCCGTGCTTTGCTAATGCTTCATACTCTTTGCGAAGTTTCGGTACATCCTCTTTGGAGCTTGCATAGCAAATGCTTTTCCGGCGAATCAAATCTGGATCCCTTGGAAGGGTTTTAGAGACTTTATCCAGCTGCTCCACCGCATTTTGGCAAAGTTTATAAAAATGAACGGCTTTTTGCTCTCCGATTTGATCAATTAATTCATGAAGCATAATATCGTTTGAAAATTGAAGCAGGCCGGTGTTGGCCGAAGAGCTCCCTGCAGCCATCTCTCTCTTATCCAATATGGCAACATGCAGTCCTTCCTGCACCAGGGTATAGGCCGCTAATGCACCGGACATTCCTCCTCCCACAATTACAACATCATAATGCTGATCAAAATCAGTTTTTCCTTTTATGCTTTTGTCGGGATTTAATGTTGTCGGCCAAAAAAGATTTCCATTATGCAAGTCCATAAACGTTATCCTCCTGTAATCTTATTACGTTTGTACTAGTTTTACCCTGTGTATTGAGAATATTAAACAAGAAGTATCCTGCAGGATAAAAATAAAAACCCGCAGCGGGAGAGTCCCTCTGCGGGTTGTGGGGATTATTTTACTTCTTTTGATTTAGATTCCGTATTGCTGACCAGTTCATTTACAGTCACATTTTCCAGTCCTTTGCTTTTTAAGTCTCTGATGATCATTGGAATTGCGTCCTTCGTTTGTTTCGCTGAGTCTGAAGCATGCAGCAGAATGATGTCTCCTCCGCCGGTTTGAGATGTAGCATTCCGGGCAATTTTCTGAACGCCCGGGTTCGTCCAGTCGTTCGTATCGACACTGTAATGTACAACAGAAAGTCCGTACCTATCTGCAATATCGATTACTTGCTTGTTGAAATTGCCTGTTGGAGGCCGCAAGTACTGGATCTTTTTGATATTGAGCTGGTCGAATGTTTTTTGAGCGAGCATCAGGTCTCTTTTAATTTCTTCCGGTTTTAAGGAAGTGTAATTTTTATAAGCATATCCCATGCTTCCGATCTGGTGTCCGTCTTTGACCATTCTTTTAACGATGGCCGGATGCCGTTCAGCCCAGGACGCAGATACAAAGAAAGTGGCGTTTGATACCCGATTCTTTTTTAATGAATCGAGAATTGGCAAAGCCTTTTCGTCTCCCCAGCTGACGTCAAACGTAAGAGCTACTTTGTTCCCTTTGGATTCTCCTTTGTAAATCGCCTTTGGACCGGATATAGCTGAAAATACGGGGTATTGAACAACATTCTCTACATACAAAATACCCGCCGTAAATAGGGCAGCTATTGCTACGATAAATGTTTGCTTTATTTTCTTGCCCTGTATGACATAGATTCGATTCATATATGGAAGCCTCCTTGTCCTGGATGGTTCTTGTCTTATAGGTATGCATAGGAGAGGACATCCATGAATTGAAACAGATATTTAGGGAAAGATCATTCAATTGCAATAAAAATTAAAAAGAGTATTGACCGGGTTTCTGCATACGTGGTATATTTATCTGCGTCGCTGTTAACAACGACTAAATATGTTTTTAAAAAACATTTAAAGAAGTTGTTGACTGAGATGGAACATCATGTTATATTATTAAAGCCGCTAAACGAAGCGGGCAACAAAATGATCTTTGAAAACTAAACAAATCGAAGTGCCAACGTTAATTCTAGAGCAACAAACAAGAGCTAGTCAAACTACTTTTTGGAGAGTTTGATCCTGGCTCAGGACGAACGCTGGCGGCGTGCCTAATACATGCAAGTCGAGCGGACCTCTTCGGAGGTCAGCGGCGGACGGGTGAGTAACACGTGGGCAACCTGCCTGTAAGACTGGGATAACTCCGGGAAACCGGAGCTAATACCGGATAACTTTTCGAACCGCATGGTTCGGAGATAAAAGACGGTTATGCTGTCACTTACAGATGGGCCCGCGGCGCATTAGCTAGTTGGTGAGGTAATGGCTCACCAAGGCGACGATGCGTAGCCGACCTGAGAGGGTGATCGGCCACACTGGGACTGAGACACGGCCCAGACTCCTACGGGAGGCAGCAGTAGGGAATCTTCCGCAATGGACGAAAGTCTGACGGAGCAACGCCGCGTGAGTGATGAAGGTTTTCGGATCGTAAAGCTCTGTTGTTAGGGAAGAACAAGTGCGGGAGTCACTGCCCGCACCTTGACGGTACCTAACCAGAAAGCCACGGCTAACTACGTGCCAGCAGCCGCGGTAATACGTAGGTGGCAAGCGTTGTCCGGAATTATTGGGCGTAAAGCGCGCGCAGGCGGTCTTTTAAGTCTGATGTGAAAGCCCCCGGCTCAACCGGGGAGGGTCATTGGAAACTGGAGGACTTGAGTACAGAAGAGGAGAGTGGAATTCCACGTGTAGCGGTGAAATGCGTAGAGATGTGGAGGAACACCAGTGGCGAAGGCGACTCTCTGGTCTGTAACTGACGCTGAGGCGCGAAAGCGTGGGGAGCGAACAGGATTAGATACCCTGGTAGTCCACGCCGTAAACGATGAGTGCTAAGTGTTAGAGGGTTTCCGCCCTTTAGTGCTGCAGCTAACGCATTAAGCACTCCGCCTGGGGAGTACGGTCGCAAGACTGAAACTCAAAGGAATTGACGGGGGCCCGCACAAGCGGTGGAGCATGTGGTTTAATTCGAAGCAACGCGAAGAACCTTACCAGGTCTTGACATCCTCTGCCACTTCTAGAGATAGAAGGTTCCCCTTCGGGGGACAGAGTGACAGGTGGTGCATGGTTGTCGTCAGCTCGTGTCGTGAGATGTTGGGTTAAGTCCCGCAACGAGCGCAACCCTTGATCTTAGTTGCCAGCATTCAGTTGGGCACTCTAAGGTGACTGCCGGTGACAAACCGGAGGAAGGTGGGGATGACGTCAAATCATCATGCCCCTTATGACCTGGGCTACACACGTGCTACAATGGATGGTACAAAGGGCTGCAAAACCGCGAGGTTAAGCGAATCCCATAAAACCATTCTCAGTTCGGATTGCAGGCTGCAACTCGCCTGCATGAAGCCGGAATCGCTAGTAATCGCGGATCAGCATGCCGCGGTGAATACGTTCCCGGGCCTTGTACACACCGCCCGTCACACCACGAGAGTTTGCAACACCCGAAGTCGGTGGGGTAACCCGTAAGGGAGCCAGCCGCCTAAGGTGGGGCAGATGATTGGGGTGAAGTCGTAACAAGGTAGCCGTATCGGAAGGTGCGGCTGGATCACCTCCTTTCTAAGGAAGAATTATCAGCACCCATGCGGTGCAGCAATTAACGGACGCACTTCGACTTTGTTTAGTTTTGAGAGATCATTCTCTCTATACACTTGTTCTTTGAAAACTAGATAACGATATGAATGTCAAACATTCACACGAGTAAGCAAATAACCTTACGATTTTCTTCTGCGCTTGCGTAGATAGAGAACATCAAGTCTGAAAACATCTGTTTTCAGCTCTAACGAAGATAACGTCTGTTATCAGGTTAAGTTAGAAAGGGCGCACGGTGGATGCCTTGGCACTAGGAGCCGATGAAGGACGGTACGAACACCGATATGCTTCGGGGAGCTGTAAGTAAGCGTTGATCCGGAGATTTCCGAATGGGGAAACCCGCTGCTCGTAATGGAGCAGCATCCTGATCTGAATACATAGGATCTGGAAGGCAGACCCGGGGAACTGAAACATCTAAGTACCCGGAGGAAGAGAAAGCAATAGCGATTCCCTGAGTAGCGGCGAGCGAAACGGGATTAGCCCAAACCAGAAGGCTTGCCTTCTGGGGTTGTAGGACACTCAACACGGAGTTACAAAGGAACGGGGTAGAAGAAGCGGTCTGGAAAGGCCCGCCAAAGAAGGTAACAGCCCTGTAGTCGAAACTTCGTTCCCTCCTGAGTGGATCCTGAGTACGGCGGGACACGAGAAATCCCGTCGGAAGCAGGGAGGACCATCTCCCAAGGCTAAATACTCCCTAGTGACCGATAGTGAACCAGTACCGTGAGGGAAAGGTGAAAAGCACCCCGGAAGGGGAGTGAAACAGATCCTGAAACCGTGTGCCTACAAGTAGTCAGAGCCCGTTAACGGGTGATGGCGTGCCTTTTGTAGAATGAACCGGCGAGTTACGATTACGTGCAAGGTTAAGTTGAAAAGACGGAGCCGCAGCGAAAGCGAGTCTGAATAGGGCGATTGAGTACGTGGTCGTAGACCCGAAACCAGGTGATCTACCCATGTCCAGGGTGAAGTTCAGGTAACACTGAATGGAGGCCCGAACCCACGCACGTTGAAAAGTGCGGGGATGAGGTGTGGGTAGCGGAGAAATTCCAATCGAACCTGGAGATAGCTGGTTCTCTCCGAAATAGCTTTAGGGCTAGCCTCATAGTGAGAGTCTTGGAGGTAGAGCACTGATTGGACTAGGGGCCCTCATCGGGTTACCGAATTCAGTCAAACTCCGAATGCCAAAGACTTATCTATGGGAGTCAGACTGCGAGTGATAAGATCCGTAGTCGAAAGGGAAACAGCCCAGACCACCAGCTAAGGTCCCCAAGTATCCGTTAAGTGGAAAAGGATGTGGGGTTGCTTAGACAACCAGGATGTTGGCTTAGAAGCAGCCACCATTTAAAGAGTGCGTAATAGCTCACTGGTCGAGTGACCCTGCGCCGAAAATGTACCGGGGCTAAACGGATCACCGAAGCTGTGGACTGTTCTTACGAACAGTGGTAGGAGAGCGTTCTAAGGGCTGAGAAGCCAGACCGGAAGGACTGGTGGAGCGCTTAGAAGTGAGAATGCCGGTATGAGTAGCGAAAGAGGGGTGAGAATCCCCTCCACCGAATGCCTAAGGTTTCCTGAGGAAGGCTCGTCCGCTCAGGGTTAGTCGGGACCTAAGCCGAGGCCGAAAGGCGTAGGCGATGGACAACAGGTTGAGATTCCTGTACCACCTCTTTTCCGTTTGAGCAATGGAGGGACGCAGGAGGATAGGGTAAGCGCGCTGTTGGATATGCGCGTCCAAGCAGGTAGGCTCAAGGGATAGGCAAATCCGTCCCTTGGTTAAGGCTGAGCTGTGATGGCGAGGGAAATGAAGTACCGAAGTTCCTGATTCCACACTGCCTAGAAAAGCTTCTAGCGAGGAAAATGGTGCCCGTACCGCAAACCGACACAGGTAGGCGAGGAGAGAATCCTAAGGTGATCGAGAGAACTCTCGTTAAGGAACTCGGCAAAATGACCCCGTAACTTCGGGAGAAGGGGTGCTCTTTAGGGTGAATAGCCTTGAAGAGCCGCAGTGAATAGGCCCAGGCGACTGTTTAGCAAAAACACAGGTCTCTGCGAAGCCGCAAGGCGAAGTATAGGGGCTGACGCCTGCCCGGTGCTGGAAGGTTAAGAGGAGAGGTTAGCGCAAGCGAAGCTTTGAATTGAAGCCCCAGTAAACGGCGGCCGTAACTATAACGGTCCTAAGGTAGCGAAATTCCTTGTCGGGTAAGTTCCGACCCGCACGAAAGGCGTAACGATCTGGGCACTGTCTCAACGAGAGACTCGGTGAAATTATAGTACCTGTGAAGATGCAGGTTACCCGCGACAGGACGGAAAGACCCCGTGGAGCTTTACTGCAGCCTGATATTGAATTTTGGCACAGCTTGTACAGGATAGGTAGGAGCCTTGGAAACCGGAGCGCCAGCTTCGGTGGAGGCATTGGTGGGATACTACCCTGGCTGTGTTGAACTTCTAACCCGCGGCCCTGATCGGGCCGGGAGACAGTGTCAGGCGGGCAGTTTGACTGGGGCGGTCGCCTCCTAAAATGTAACGGAGGCGCCCAAAGGTTCCCTCAGAATGGTTGGAAATCATTCGCAGAGTGTAAAGGCACAAGGGAGCTTGACTGCGAGACCTACAAGTCGAGCAGGGACGAAAGTCGGGCTTAGTGATCCGGTGGTTCCGCATGGAAGGGCCATCGCTCAACGGATAAAAGCTACCCCGGGGATAACAGGCTTATCTCCCCCAAGAGTCCACATCGACGGGGAGGTTTGGCACCTCGATGTCGGCTCATCGCATCCTGGGGCTGTAGTCGGTCCCAAGGGTTGGGCTGTTCGCCCATTAAAGCGGTACGCGAGCTGGGTTCAGAACGTCGTGAGACAGTTCGGTCCCTATCCGTCGCGGGCGCAGGAAATTTGAGAGGAGCTGTCCTTAGTACGAGAGGACCGGGATGGACGCACCGCTGGTGTACCAGTTGTCTTGCCAAAGGCATCGCTGGGTAGCTATGTGCGGACGGGATAAGTGCTGAAAGCATCTAAGCATGAAGCCCCCCTCAAGATGAGATTTCCCATCGCAAGAGTAAGACCCCTGAAAGATGATCAGGTTGATAGGTTCGAGGTGGAAGCGTGGTGACACGTGCAGCTGACGAATACTAATCGGTCGAGGACTTAACCTTTATTCAAGTAAGGCTGCTTTACTCGTGCAGCAATCGTTATCTAGTTTTGAAAGAGCAATCTTTCAACCACATATCTGGTAATTATGGCAGAGAGGTCACACCCGTTCCCATACCGAACACGGAAGTTAAGCTCTTTAGCGCCGATGGTAGTTGGGGGTTTCCCCCTGTGAGAGTAGGACGTTGCCAGGTTATATTGTTCCGCAGTAGCTCAGTGGTAGAGCTATCGGCTGTTAACCGATCGGTCGCAGGTTCGAGTCCTGCCTGCGGAGCCATGCTTCCATAGCTCAGTAGGTAGAGTGCTTCCATGGTAAGGAAGAGGTCACCGGTTCGAGCCCGGTTGGAAGCTTACAAAAAGTATTATATGGCCCGTTGGTCAAGCGGTTAAGACACCGCCCTTTCACGGCGGTAACACGGGTTCGAATCCCGTACGGGTCACCATTTACACAAGGACAAGCTACTAGGCTTAAAAGAGCGAAGCTCACCGGAAGCCAAAGCAGCAATCATTACCGTCCAATGTAAAGGGTTGGGAAGAGCAAGCAGTGCTAGGAACCGAAGGAGAGAACACCGGAGCGCACATGAGTGCATGAGGATGTGAACGACTGAAGGGTGACAACGCAATGCGCCGCTCATCACAAGCCGAAACTATATGGAGGATTAGCTCAGCTGGGAGAGCATCTGCCTTACAAGCAGAGGGTCGGCGGTTCGATCCCGTCATCCTCCACCATTACATATCTTAAAAGATTAGGGAAACCGAATCATATAGATGTATGAAAAAGACTACAAACATATATGCCGGTGTAGCTCAATTGGTAGAGCACGATCGAAATTGCTTCCTGGAATTACTTCAGCGCACAGATCGAGCAGCTTCTTGACTAAACATTCTGAGATCTGGGCGACCTTATCAAGCAGGAACGGCTTTATACCACAAATATTATATGCCGGTGTAGCTCAATTGGTAGAGCAACTGACTTGTAATCAGTAGGTTGGGGGTTCAAGTCCTCTTGCCGGCACTGTCTTTTCTTTTTGTGGAGGGGTAGCGAAGTGGCTAAACGCGGCGGACTGTAAATCCGCTCCTTAGGGTTCGGCAGTTCGAATCTGCCCCCCTCCACCATTTATCTTAATTATAATGTTTAAAACCGAATGGTTTGGACATGTTAATATAGTACGAATTTACATTATTGGGCTATAGCCAAGCGGTAAGGCAACGGACTTTGACTCCGTCATGCGTTGGTTCGAATCCAGCTAGCCCAGCCATCCGAGCCATTAGCTCAGTCGGTAGAGCATCTGACTTTTAATCAGAGGGTCGAAGGTTCGAGTCCTTCATGGCTCACCATTTACATTTTTATATGCGGGTGTGGCGGAATTGGCAGACGCACTAGACTTAGGATCTAGCGCCTTATGGCGTGGGGGTTCGACTCCCTTCACCCGCATCTTCATTACTTTTAAATCCAGATTCAGGGGCCTTAGCTCAGCTGGGAGAGCGCCTGCCTTGCACGCAGGAGGTCAGCGGTTCGATCCCGCTAGGCTCCACCAATTTCATATCAGCTACTGTTGTCTTTCACAAAGTGTAAGGCTTTTTTTGTGCGTTCATTTTCTTTATTCTGTGTGAATCTTCTGTATTTTTATACATATTTATGTCGAGTTGAGTCATAGGTCTTTTTCTATGTAAAATAAGAGGATAGAGAATAGAGGAGGAAGACAGATGGCTGCTGAAAAAATTAATATCATTGGTGTACCGATGGATTTAGGACAAACCAGACGGGGTGTCGATATGGGGCCTAGTGCCATCCGATACGCAGGCGTTGTAGAACGGCTGGAAAATCTCCATTTTACTATTGAAGATAGCGGAGACATAAAAATAGGCAAACGGGAAAAAGAGCTGGAAGAACCTTTATATAATTTAAAAAATTTGAAAGCGGTATCAGAAGCGAGCGAACTGCTGGCTTCAAAGGTTGATGAAGTGATTAAAACAGGTGCTTTTCCTTTAGTGCTTGGCGGAGACCACAGTATCGCGATTGGGACTCTTGCTGGACTGGCGAAAAACTATAAAAATCTTGGGGTTATTTGGTATGACGCTCACGGCGACTTAAACACAGCTGATACTTCCCCGTCAGGGAACATTCACGGCATGCCGCTCGCGGCAAGTTTAGGAATAGGCGATGAATCCTTAACTGGGATTGCAGGGTTCTCTCCAAAAATTAAGCCTGAGCATGTTGTCATCATCGGTGCCCGTTCCCTTGATGAGGGTGAAAGGGAACTGATTAAAGAAAAGGGAATCCGCGTTTACACCATGCATGAGGTTGACCGTCTTGGAATGGCCCGTATTATGGAAGAAACAATTGAATACTTGAAAGATCGTACGGACGGTGTTCATTTGTCGCTTGACCTTGACGGATTGGATCCGCATGACGCACCGGGTGTAGGAACACCCGTTATTGGCGGGATCAGCTATCGTGAAAGTCATTTAGCTATGGAGATGCTGGCTGAATCTGAAATGATAACGTCGGCTGAATTTGTAGAAGTTAACCCGATTTTGGATGAGAGAAACAAGACCGCATCGGTTGCCGTAGCCTTAATGGGCTCACTTTTTGGAGAAAAACTTTTATAACGGTTACGGGCTGTCCAGAGTCTATTCTAAGATAGCCCACTTGCTAATTTACTTAGATTTATCTCCGCAGCGGTGCGGGAGATGAGGCTTACTCTGTTTTTAAAGGGTGCCGCGTCATCTGTCCCGCTGTGGTGTATCATCCTTCCGCTTCAATCAGCATAACTCAAACTTTATACTAAAACGGGGAAACGCTTTAGAATGCGTCTCCCTGTTTTTAAGTGAATAAGACTTTAAACCGGAGACCCCCATACTCTTCTTACTTTAGGAACGGAGCCTTCAAATTCTAATAAATATACATCAGGGTTAGAAAGGGTTTTCCACTGTTCATAGCCAAATGCATCATCAAAGTGATTCAGGATCAATGAAATCATATTTCCATGAGAAACCATGGCAGCTGTGTGAAAAGGGCCATCCAGAAAAACCCAAATTGCCTCTAATCCTCTTGAAGATGCAGCCATACTTGATTCACCGCCTTCAAAGACGAGCGTTTTGTCCTGGAATGTCTGAGACAGTTTGTCCATCCAATCTTGAATGTTATGTTTGGAGAGAATTCTCTCAGCAAGTCTTTGGTCCAGTATAATCTCCAAATCGCTTTCCTGTGAAAACGGGAGGACAGAATCAATAGCCCTCTTAAACGGACTTGAGTAGAGAACATCAATGCTTTTACTCGCTAAAAAAGATGCTATGGAAGCTGCCTGTGCTTTTCCCTCATGTGTTAAATGAGCTTCTGCTTCTTGTCCAATTGCTTTACAATGGCGGATCAAATATATTATTTTCTTCACTCTATTCCCCCCTATATATAATTATTATCGAGAACTTCCTTATTTTTCAATTCCTTTTCGCGAAAGTTGTGTAACTTACCATCTACATATTGGCAATAATTTGTTAAACTGTTTTTATGTGAAAAAATGAAACCTTTTGGTTTTTAGAACGTATTCCTACAGACCCGTGAAAGAGAAGAGGGTAATATAGATGGAGACTATCATAAAGAAGAGGATAAAAGAGGTTATTAAGGGAGATCAAAATGCTTTTGCGGAAATTGTTGATCTCTATAAAGATAAGATCTATCAATTGTGTTACAGAATGCTTGGAAATGCTCATGAAGCCGAAGATATCGCTCAGGAAGCGTTTATAAGGGCATATGTAAACATTCACAGATACGACTTGGACAAAAAGTTTTCCACATGGCTTTACCGAATTGCTACGAATCTTTCCATAGACCGAATACGCAAGAAGAAGCCTGATTATTATTTAGATGCAGAAATAGCAGGAACAGAGGGCCTTACAATGTATTCTCAGGTTGCTGCAGACATTGCCCTTCCTGAAGAGGAAGTGGAGACCCTTGAGCTGCAGGAAACGATTCAAAAGGAAATTTTAAAGCTTCCGGATAAGTATCGTAGTGTGATCGTGCTGAAATATATAGACGAGCTATCCATTATCGAAATCAGTGAAATATTGGAGATCCCGGCCGGCACGGTTAAAACAAGGATACACAGGGGAAGGGAAGCACTCAGAAAACAGCTGAGGCATTTATAAAGTGAGGTGTAATAATAATGGCATGTACTGAACAAACGGTGTCATTGATGCATAAATATCTCGATCACGAGACGAATCAACAGGAAGAAGCGGAATTAAGAGAACATTTAAAGGCATGTAAAGTGTGTCATACACACTTTCAGGAGCTCAAAAAAACGATTGCGCTCGTACAAAGCACTTCCCATGTCGCTGTTCCCGATGATTTTACATCACGGGTAATGGCCAATCTGCCGAAGGAAAAAAGAAGAATCGGCGCCGGCAGATGGTTTAAGGCACATCCGCTGCTAATCGCAGCCTCTTTATTTGTAGTCTTGATGAGCGGAAGTCTTGTATCAGCTTGGTCGAGCGACCATCAATTCAGTGTAACGAAAAATCCTAAGCTTATTGTACAGAATAACACGGTCACTGTACCTGAGGGAGAAGTAGTAGAAGGCGATATAACCGTCCGAAACGGAACTCTTCAAGTAGACGGGAAGGTAAAAGGGAATGTAACGGTTATTAACGGTGAAGAATATACCGCGGCGGCCGGTGAAGTGACAGGGGATATTAGTGAAGTCAACGAACTCTTTGGCTGGCTCTGGTATAAAATGAAATCCTTCGGCAGCGAAGTGGTCGATGTATTCCAATAGGGAGCCGTCAGGTTTTTTTCAAATCCTCCAATAGAAGCGGATAAAATCAGATATAATAAGGCAAAGGTCATCTTTTAGGGTGGCCTTTTGGTTTCTTTATTTACTGAAAAAATTTTGTGCTATAATGGGGTAGTTGGTGACAGCACCATATGTCCTCCTATAGCTGCTGACAGAGGCTTTGGGCATACATAAATACAATCTGTCCTAGTCTTTAGGATATTACAATTTAATTGAACTTGATGGAGGAAACGAGTATGGCATTTGAAGACATATCTGTACTTAGGTACTTAGGCACTGCCATTGATATTCTCCTGGTTTGGTTCGTCATATATAAACTGATTATGGTAATTAGAGGAACAAAAGCCGTCCAGCTTCTTAAAGGGATTATTGTGATTCTGCTAGTTAAAACAATAAGCGGATTTTTGGGACTCAATACAATCTTCTGGTTAATGGATCAAGCTATATCATGGGGATTTATCGCGATCATTGTCATTTTTCAGCCTGAGCTTAGGAGAGCGCTGGAACAGCTCGGACGAGGAAGGCTGTTCTCAAAGAGTGCTTTTCCTGAAGAGGATGAAGGAGTTAAACTTACAGACGACATAACCAAGGCTACTTCTTATATGGCGAAGCGCCGTATTGGAGCACTCATGACCATCGAACGGGAAACAGGAATGGGTGATTATATTGAAACGGGAATTCCTATGAATGCCAATGTTTCATCTGAACTGCTAATCAACGTGTTTATTCCGAATACCCCGCTTCATGATGGTGCCGTGATTATTAGAGGCAGCCAGATAGCAGCAGCTGCCTGCTATCTTCCGCTATCAGAAAGCCCGCTCATTTCAAAGGAACTTGGAACAAGGCACCGGGCAGCTGTTGGCATCAGTGAGGTTACAGACAGTATCACGATCATTGTTTCTGAAGAAACCGGCAGTATTTCGGCAGCACGAAATGGCGAGCTTCATCGGAACCTGGATGAGGATGCGCTGAAAAACATTTTATCTTCTAACTCAAACAAGCAAGCGCGGACCCGGTCTGCTTCCTCAAGCCGCTGGCAATGGAGGGGGAAGAAGAATGGATAAACTGATGAATAACACATGGTTTATGAGAATCATCGCTCTATTAATTGCACTGATGATTTATCTTTCTGTTAATCCGGATACTTCGAGAAACACGAATCGGGTCAGCAATGATGAACCGCAAAGCAGTCAAATTTTCCCGAAGCCGCCTGGTACGAGTAATAATAATCAGCCAGCGCCTAATGAATCTTCCGCTACCCTTGAGAATGTTGAGCTGAAAGCAGAAACAGGCAATGACAATTATGTAGTGTCCGGTCTACCTGATACTGTTTCCGTTGACATTACAGGTCCAACGAGCCAGGTCACAATTGCGAAACAGCGCAGAAATGTTGAGGTTTATGCAGATTTAAGCGGCTTTGAACCAGGGGAGCATGAAGTGGATTTAAAATACAGAAACCTGGACAGTTCGTTAAAAGTTGGAATTAATCCAGGATCTGTGAAAGTAAAGATTGATGAAAAAACAACAAAAGAGTTTCCAGTAGAAGCTTCTTTTATAAATGAGGAACAGATCGCAGAAGGCTATAAGCCGGGTGAGCCTGTTTTAAATCCGAAAACGGTTAAAGTAACAGCCTCAAAAGCTGTTATCAAGCAAATTTCGTATGTACGAGCCAGGGTGAACCTGCAGGATGCAGATCAGGATCTAAAGCAGCAGGCCCAAGTCATCGTGTATGACAAGGCAGGCAATATTCTGCCGGTTGAAGCTCTGCCAAGGACCATCGAAGTTTCCGTTCCAATTCAGAGCCCAAGCAAAACACTGCCCGTGGAGCTGAATCAGACTGGGGAACCGCCGGAGGGCGTGACCATTCGCTCGATCAGCATTTCTCCCAGTGAGGTAACGGCATACGGACCTGAAAATATTTTAGAGGGTTTAAAGGAAATTAAGGGTCCTGATTTAGATTTAACCAAGATCAAAGAAGACAGTGTGGTTGAATTGGGTCTTCCGCTGCCCGAAGGAGTAAAAGAACTTTCACAGCAGAAGGTACAAGTAAAAATAGATGTAGATAAAGAAGGGGAGAAAGTGCTGAAAGGCATCCCTATTGAAACAGCGGGACTGGATGAAGGAAAGTCAATTGAATACCTTGACCCATCGGCACAAGCATTTGATATTACGGTAACAGGACTGGAAGAACAGCTGAAAAAGGTATCCTCCAAGGATTTTCAGCTGGTGGTCAATGCATCCGGCCTGGAGGATGGGGAGCAAACAATTAAGGTTGAGGTAAAGGGACCGAATGATGTGAAATGGTCATTACCCCAAGAGGAAGCAACAATTCGAATTTCGGGAACTCAATCTTGAGGAACAGAAAAAAGGAGCGATTCTAACATGGGTAAGTATTTTGGAACAGATGGAGTAAGAGGAGTAGCGAACAGCGAGCTGACGCCGGAACTGGCTTTTAAAATCGGCCGTTTTGGCGGATATGTCCTTACTAAGGATAAAGATCGTCCAAAGGTATTAATTGGCCGTGATACACGTGTATCCGGACATATGCTGGAAGGAGCACTTGTTGCCGGACTTCTTTCCATTGGAGCAGAGGTTATGCGTTTGGGCGTTATTTCTACTCCAGGTGTTTCTTATTTAACCAAAGCTTTAGGAGCTCAGGCGGGTGTTATGATTTCTGCCTCTCACAATCCGGTTCAGGATAACGGAATCAAGTTTTTTGGACCAGACGGCTTTAAGCTTGTGGATGAACAGGAGCTTGAAATTGAAGGGCTCATGGATCAGGCGGAGGATCACCTTCCAAGACCTGTGGGAGCGGAACTTGGACAGGTTAACGACTATTTCGAAGGCGGTCAGAAGTACCTTCAATTCCTTAAACAGACGGTTGATGAAGAATTTGCCGGCATCCATGTAGCTCTGGATTGCGCACATGGTGCAACCTCATCCCTTGCAACTCATTTGTTTGCTGATCTTGAAGCGGATGTTTCAACGATGGGAACTTCTCCAAATGGATTGAACATAAACGATGGTGTAGGCTCTACACACCCTGAAGCCATGGCTGCTTTTGTTCTGGAAAAAGGTGCTGATATCGGACTTGCATTCGATGGAGACGGAGACCGTTTAATTGCAGTAGATGAAAAAGGAAATATCGTGGATGGCGATCAGATCATGTTTATCTGTGCCAAATACTTGAAAGATCAAGGTCAGCTGAATCAGGATACCGTTGTATCGACCGTTATGAGTAACCTTGGTTTCTATAAAGGCCTGGAAGCAGCAGGAATTCAAAGTATCCAAACGGCTGTTGGCGATCGTTATGTAGTAGAAGAAATGAAGAAGAATCAGTTTAATTTGGGCGGAGAGCAATCAGGCCATATTATCTTCCTTGACTACAACACAACAGGTGATGGTCTTCTCACAGCTATTCAGCTAGTGAATATTTTGAAATCAACCGGCAAAACCCTTTCTGAGCTTGCTGATGAAATGACGAAATTCCCTCAGCTTCTGATCAATGTCAGAGTATCAGATAAGCATCACGTAACAGATAATGCAAAAGTGAAAGCTGTTATTGAAGAGGTAGAGAAGGAAATGGATGGAAACGGAAGAATACTTGTTCGTCCTTCCGGAACAGAGCCTCTTGTCCGCGTAATGGCAGAAGCACCGACTGAAGAGCTTTGCCGTCAATACGTAGAACGCATCGTAGCCGTTGTTAAAGATGAAATGGGTATCGAATAACTTACATAGAATTCGAGGAAAACGGGGCCTTAGGGGCCTCTTTTTTTTATATTTATAATGACCTTTATGTGATGATTTGAGCATTTAATTTTTTCTTCCGGCTGTGATGATTTTCCCTTGAAAAGGAAAAAAGAAGTATGTGAAATCCATCTTTTTTAGAGATATTGGTTAGAAAATCTTTCAAACAGGGTAAATGTCATCTTGCATCTATCCTTAACAAGACATCCTTTAGCAACATATACTAAAGGGGTCGGAGGGTAAAGAGCAAGCCGTGGGGAAATATTAGGATTGACGGTTTTCTCCGATGTATTGTAATATAAACCTTGTGTTTCGCTTTATGAACCCGGGCAATGAGTAAAGTGAAATACGGAGCAGCACAAAGCGCCTGAACTAAGCACGGACGACCCATCGCTTAGTTGACGAGGAGGAGGTTTATCGATGAATCGGCGGATACCTCCCGGCTGTACGATAGCAGCCGCAAGTCTTTCTTTAAAACAGCGGGGCAACCCGTTGGACAAAGAGAGGGACACTAATCGAATCCTATAGAATAAAACATCTAACATGTGTGAGGGGACAGTGAAGGTCCCCAAAGTTGCGGCGTTCCTGTCCCCTTCGCAGAAGCGGGAGGAAAACGATTATGTGTGGTATTGTAGGTTACATTGGACTGAATGACTCGAAAGAAATTTTGCTTAAAGGTTTGGAAAAGCTTGAGTACCGCGGATACGATTCTGCAGGAATCGCTCTTTCCAACGAAGAAGGCGTAACGGTATTTAAGGAAAAAGGACGTATCGCAGATCTTCGTTCCATCGTGGATTCAAGTGTGATTGCACCGGTTGGAATCGGTCACACACGCTGGGCTACACATGGTGAACCGAGCCGTGTAAACGCGCATCCGCACCAAAGTGCATCTTCACGTCTGACTTTGGTTCATAACGGAGTAATTGAAAACTACGTTCAGCTTAAAAAAGATTACCTTCAGGATGTGGAGCTTCAAAGTGAAACAGACACTGAGGTAGTCGTACAGGTGATCGAAAAAATGATGGAAAAAGGCGCAAGCGTGGAAGAAGCTTTCCGCCAGACTCTTTCCGTTCTAAAAGGATCTTACGCTATCGGATTGCTTGATAACCAAGATCCAAATACAATTTATGTAGCAAAAAACAAAAGCCCGCTTCTAGTTGGACTTGGAGAAGACTTCAATGTTATTGCTTCTGATGCAATGGCGATGCTTCAAGTGACAAACCAGTATGTTGAGCTTATGGATAAAGAAATGGTTATCGTGACTCGTGAGCAGGCAGTCATTAAAACGCTAACTGGCGAAGTCGTTGAACGTGCTCCTTACACAGCAGAAATCGACGCAAGCGATATAGAAAAAGGAACATACCCTCACTACATGTTGAAAGAAACCGACGAGCAGCCGCTTGTATTGCGGAAAATCGTTCAAAAATATCAAAATGAAGACGGCAAGCTGACAATTGATCAAAACATCGTTGATGCAATCGACGAAGCTGACCGTATTTATATTGTGGCATGCGGAACAAGCTACCATGCAGGTCTTGTTGGAAAACAGTTCATTGAAAGATGGGCAAAAACACCAGTAGAAGTGCATGTGGCAAGCGAATTCTCTTACAACATGCCTTTGCTTTCCGAAAAGCCGCTATTCCTTTTCATCTCCCAAAGCGGAGAAACAGCGGACAGCCGTGCCGTTCTTGTGCAAATTAAAGAACTTGGCTACAAAGCATTGACGCTGACAAACGTACAAGGCTCTACGCTTTCCCGTGAAGCTGATTTCACCCTTCTTCTTCATGCAGGCCCTGAAATTGCAGTAGCTTCTACAAAAGCATACACAGCCCAGCTGGCGGTTCTAGCCATTACAGCTGCTGTTACAGCAGAAATGAAAGGCCACGAACTTGAGCTGGATCTTGTGAAAGAGCTTGGTATCGCTGCTAACGCAATGGAAGCCCTTTGCGACCAAAAAGAAGAGATGGAGTACATCGCACGCGAGTACCTGTCTACAACACGCAACGCCTTCTTCATCGGCCGTGCAGTTGACTATTATGTAGGTCTTGAAGGCGCATTGAAACTGAAAGAAATCTCCTACATCCAGGCAGAAGGTTTTGCCGGAGGAGAGCTTAAACACGGAACAATCGCATTGATCGAACAAGGCACACCGGTTATCGCTCTAGCTACACAAGAACACGTGAACTTGAGCATTCGCGGAAACGTGAAGGAAGTTGCTGCCCGTGGAGCAAACCCTTGCATCATTTCCGGAAAAGGACTTGAGCAGGAAGACGACCGTTTCGTCCTTCCAGAAGTACATGAAGCCCTTTCACCGCTTGCTTCCGTTATTCCTCTTCAGCTGATCGCTTACTATGCTGCTCTGCATAGAGGCTGTGACGTGGATAAGCCGCGTAATTTGGCGAAGAGTGTGACGGTTGAATAATAGCTGGCAAAGATAATCCATGAAAAACAACCCCCATACATTTTGATTAGTTCTTATCAAAATGTATGGGGGTTTTCTATTTATAATCAAACTTTATTTTAAATGATCAGAATCAAAGCAAAGGCTCACCCTTTTAGATTATAGTTATCTAAAGGGGTGTTTTTATCTGCGTCCCTTAAAAGAGTCAGATGTATGGACAATACGAAGAGCCAGGAAATGAGATATTTGGCCGGCACTAAACAGTAAATACTTTTTTATGGCCACGCTTAAAACGAGTGCAAAAACGGGAATATGGATGAAAAGAGTGAGTGATCGCCAGTCATCGCAGAGCTGATAGGATAACCAGTACATAAATAAACAAAGAAAGTGAGTATACCATGACTTTTGTTTCTTTAGATCAAGTAATGAAAGAAGAAGCTCACCGGATTATCTTAAAGAATGTAGATTTAGTTATTGGTGAGTCCTCGCATATCGGGATAAAGATGTCCAATGAAGAAAGTGTCATGCTGTTTGATTTGATAACAGGGAGAATTCCTCCTTCCAGCGGCCATATCTATAGAGAGACAGAATCGATTTTTTCGCAAATGAAAGATGAGGGCTTATATGATTCGCTAACCGTTCAAAGCTACCTGAAATTTTTTAAGGAGCTTGCAGATTATCCGGACCCTTTGGAGGAATCCATTGCTGCCTTTTCTCTGCTGGATGTGTGGGGTACGAAAATCAAAAAATTGACAGATGACCAGAAAAGAAGGGTCAGCTTATTTCGAATGTCTTTGTTTTCTCCTGATGTGCTGCTAATTGAAAATCCGTTAGATAACTTATCGGGTGAAGGAATTGAGCTTTATTTAAAAGCGGTTGAACATGTCCGCTCCGGTATCACGGCAACGGTCATCACCTCTAATTCAATCGAAGATTTATTGCTGTTAACCAGCGAGATCTACCGCTATAATCAAGCAGCGGGTCTGGAAAAAACCGATCTTTTCGCCGAAGAGACGGATGACATACTCATGCAAAAGAAAGAGAGTGAAGCATTTAAGCCGAACCGTGTTTTCAAAGTAACATGTAAATTAGCGGATAAGACCATTTTTTTCAGTCCGGATGAGATCGATTATATTGAAAGCGTCAACAGTGTCAGCCATTTGCGCATTAATGAGGAATACTTCCCTACAGACTTGACTATGAATGACCTCGAAGAGAAACTACATACATTCGGCTTTTTCAGATGCCACCGGTCATATTTAGTGAACCTGCAGCGGGTTTCAGAATTGATTAGCTATTCAAAGAACAGCTACACGCTGATTTTAAAAGGTCATCCAAATGTAAAGGTTCCTCTTTCCAGAACCCGTTTAGAAGAAATGAAGCAATTACTTGATTTTTAGCGTACAGGTGAGGCAGAAATGAGTACATTTCAGCCTTTTTTTGCTGCATTTGAGCTTCTTACAGTACTGTTCAGCGGACTTTTACGACTTTCCCCTTGATCAGTACTAAACTGTAAAACAGATGGGAAGCTTCATCAAACGCCCAACTTTTTTTTAAGGGAGTGGAGTAAATGGAAAGACATACAGTGATTGATGCTGAACAGTTATCCAAGCAGTTCAAAAACGAACCGGCATTAAAAAAACTTAGTTTCTCAGTCCAATCTGGTGAAATATTTGGATTTCTGGGCCCCTCTGGATCAGGGAAAACAACCACGATTAAAATACTAACCGGACAATTGGCGCAAACTTCAGGAAAAGCAACGGTATTAGGAAAACCCATCGAACAAATAAACGAAAGCATTTACGAACAAGTCGGCATTGTTACAGATAACAGTGGATTATATGAAAGAATGACCGTTTACAGCAACTTGAAGCTGTTCGCCAGGATTTTAGGAGTAGAGATGGAACGGATTGATGTTCTTCTGAAAAGAGTGGGGCTGTTCGGGCATAAAAATAAAATTGCCGGTAAGCTTTCGAAGGGAATGACTCAGCGGCTGGTTCTGGCCAGAGCCATCTTGCATGAGCCAAAGGTGCTCTTCTTGGATGAACCGACGAGCGGTTTAGACCCGAGTACAGCTACATCTGTACACGAATTGCTGCTGGAGCTGAAAGAATCGGGGACGGCCATTTTTCTTACGACCCACAACATGGACGAGGCGGCTAAACTATGTGATCAAATTGCTCTTCTTCATAATGGGGTAATAGTAGAGCATGGAGCCCCTAAAGCGCTGTGCCTCAAGTACAATCGGAATAAACAGTATCAGATTCGATTAGAGGACGAGCGGGAATTTATGCTGCCTCACTCTGAGGAAACAGGGGAAAAGATCCAGCAGTGGATAGCCGCTGGCGAGCTTGTTACGATTCATTCCAATGAACCGACATTAGAAAAAGTGTTCCTGGAACTGACGGGGAGGGAATTGCTTTGAGGATTTCAGTAAAAAAAGTCAGAGCCATCACGGCTATGAAATTTCAGACGCTGCTGAATAATACGGGAGTCATGTTAGGGCCGATTCTCGCTTTGGGATTTGTATTTGTCATTAAAAATATTATGCCGGATGTAGATGTAAACAATGAAGGAGTATCCTTTTCAACGAATGCATTCGCCCTGAGCTTCGGGATTATTTTCAACATCGCCATAGCTGGAATCTCTATGAGCAGTGCTCCATTAGCAGAAGAAAAGGAAAAGAACACATTGAGAGTACTCATGACGTCCTCTGTAAATGGCCTGGAGTACTTGATAGGGACACTGTTGCCTCCTTTTCTGCTGTTAATCCTGGTCAATCTGCTGATGATTCCTGTGAGCGGGTCTTCATTTGGGAACATCCCATTTGGAACCTTCTTCATCATGACAACTGCAGCGAGCCTGATCAGCCTGATCATAGGGTATATTATTGGAATTTTCTCAAAAAACCAGGCGCAGGCTTCCTTATTGAGCATGCCGATCACCTTGCTTTTGACTTCCGTACCTGCAGTGAAGCTTTTCCAGGAGGATTTGTCCGCCATATTGGACTATACCTACACAGGGGTGCTGACAAACTATGTGAACGGTATCGTTTCTGAGAGCGGCTATATATGGAATGCCACCGACATTAGTGTCCTCATCGGCTGGCTGGCTGCTGCATTAGGGATTTTTGTTTACGCCTATAAGAAAAACGGGTTGGATCGTTAAGGTACTGGTTGTTCTTGCGGAAATGATCATTAAAGGAGGTGATTATTCATGTTTGGTAAAAAACGGAAAAGCGTTTCGATGAAAAGATGGTCCAAAATTATCAGCACGGCCTGATTTATATTCTCGTTGACCGTCAAACAGGAGTAAACTATTTGCATACATGGAACCCACAGGGCAGCGGACTCACCCCCCTGCTTGATGAGAAAGGTGAACCAATAGTGGAAATGATAGAGGATGCTGATAAGTAATCCCAGATCAATGGAACGGGTCTTTATGATTCGTTCTTTTTTAGTTCCTGAAATAAAAGGACTGGCATAAACATATACAAAATTGAATTTCCATATTTTTAATCAGGTATAAGCTTTGGAGGTTTCGTATTTCTTTGATAAAGTGAAGAGAAAGATTACGATCAAGCTGCAGGGGAGATTCCATGAACACGATTAAAATGATTAAAATGATCCTGTTGGTTTCAATTGGATCAATAGCCTTGGTGATTGGGACTGCAGGAACGTTCCTTCCTGTTCTGCCAGGAGGTCCTTTTTACTTAATCGCTGCCTTTTGCTTTGCGAAAAGTTCAAAGAGAATTGACCGCTGGTTTAAGGATACCTGGGTTTATAAAAAATACGTTCTGGCATTCCTGCAGAAAAAAGGGATGAGCCTGGCGGAGAAAATCAGGATCAATGTGATAGCGGATTTTTTTATATTGGTTTCTGTGTTATATGTGGACATTCTTTTAGTGAGAATTTTGCTGATTGTTCTTGCTTTATATAAACATTATTATTTTATTTATAAAATTAAGACGCTCCACCCGGGGGATCGCGAGGCTTCAAAGAAGTCTGAATCCATGTGAAGCAGCGGTGGCGGCGGAGTAATAAAGTTGAATACAAAGCGAAGGGGGAGCGGTCAGAGCTCTCTTTTTTTTGTTTACCCATGATGAGGAAATACTTTCTTATGCAGATCATAATTATTTATCAGCATGATGTACAAAACTTTATCATAAACTTTTCCTCAGTCCTGTTTTTTTAAACAAGCGTTTGTTTAAATTCGTTTTGCTGCCTACGCTTTAAAGTAATTCAGGCTAAAATATTTCCGCCGCTAATAATTTTCCGCAAAAGACATAACCTATACAAGATATTCCTCCGAATATCAAGGCACTAGATCCTAACTACGAGGTGATTAGCGAATGAGTTACCGAGACCAGTTAGACCAGCATTCAGCCCAGTTTCATCATAATTGGACAAGGCCAAAGCGTTCGAAATCGCAGGTGTGCGGTCATACCGAGATGTCGCAGACCAACATCATTTTGCGAAGCAATGCCAAAGCCCATCGCTGGTAAGGAAATAGCGTTATGATAGAAGGATTGGAAATCGGCAAGACAGAGGAAGGCCTGGAGTTCAATCCAGGTCTTCTTTTTGTTCGCCCTTCTTTTTATAACTGCTGTTATAATGAAAAGAACAAAAGCAAAGTGGGGAGGTTGTTTTTTTGCTTCATGCATGTCTTAGAGTGGAGGAAGGGCACGGTTTTGCTCAGGGCGCCTTCATCCCGTTTAAGCGAAACAGAATGCTGATTGGACGGTTGTCTGAAGGAAATCATCTGGACGTGCATTTCTCCAATCCGTACATATCCAGAAAACATGCGGTCATTCAATGCGAAAATGGAACCTATACCATTACCAACCTAAAAAGCAAGCACGGTGTAGAAGTGAACGGTCTTTCCCTAGAGCCGCTTCAGCAGATTCCGTTGGGGGATCAGGACTTTATCTCCCTTGCGAAAGGGGCAGTAAAGCTGACCTTTATTAATCAGTGTGAAGACGGGCTTGAAACAACAAAGGACCTGATCTGCCCTGAACGGCATGTGCTTAAGATCTGCAGAGAAAAGCGCTTAGTCCTGATCCAGGGGCAACCGTTGCGGCTTAACGGAAAGTATATGGAGCTGTTGCTTTTCCTGGAGGAACATTGTGATAAAGTGGTCAGTTATGATGAAATAAAAAAACGAATTTGGCCTGAAAGATTTTCAGATAACAGCGGGATGGTTCATGAGGTTGGGCAGGAAGAGCTGAGTGCGCTCGTTTACCGGCTCCGTAAAAAGCTCGGCAAATTCGGCAAAAAGATTGTTACGGCACCAGGAGCAGGGTATATGCTTGAAAAATAATTAACTGAAAATTAAGAATTTTATTAGATGAATTCTATTTTCTTTCTATGTTTTTACAGATTTCCGGCTGATAGAATGAGGCTGTAAAAACAAAAGAGGAGGAAGAGGAGAATGAAAAAGTTCAAAAAGCAAATGATTTTTGCTGCTTTGGCAGCAGCAGTGATTCTGGCAATATGGGTGAAACCTGACGCTGAAGCACTTGCTGTTAAGGAGGAGATCAGAAAGCTTGAGGCAGAAGAGTTTTTTGCCTCTCATCCGGGGACATTTGTTCTTCACGAAGTAAAAAAAGACCGGACCTTTGTTTTCAACGAAAGTCGTGCAAAGGAAAGAACGGCTCCAGAATCTACTTTTAAGGTTCCGAACGCTCTGATTGGCCTTCAAACGAAAGCCGTTGAGGATGAGTACGACATCAAATACTGGGATGGAGTGGAACGGGAGATTCCTGTATGGAATCAGGATCATACATTAGGTTCAGGAATGAGATATTCGGTGGTGTGGTACTATCAGGCGATGGCCCGGGATATCGGAGAGCAAAGGATGAAAGAGTGGGTAGACAAAATCTCTTATGGTAATAAGGATATCAGCGGTGGAATTGACCAGTTCTGGCTGAACAGCACTCTTAAAATATCACCGCTGGAGCAGACTGAATTTATGGAATCGCTGTACAAGGAAGAACTGCCTTTCGATGCTGCCGTGATGAATACAGTAAAACGGATGATGGTTCAGGAAGAAGGTAAGCATTACACGATTTATGCAAAAACCGGACAAGGGGCAGGAAAGGGCTGGTATGTGGGAATCATCGAATCTGGAAAGAGTACCTATACGTTTGCTGCCCATATTGATGGAACCTCAGCGGAAGCAAAAAAGATAACGAGAAGCATTTTGCAGAAATATAAGCTGATTACGAATTAAATCTATTAGTAAAAGCATTTGTAATTGATGGAATCCTGAAAATGGGTCCGGTTTTCCGGGCCTTTTTTGATGTAGAGTCATACATATGGGCACGAAGCAGGGGATGATGTATTAACGAGTGTGGCTGGTGTGGTAAAAGAAATCTTGGGAGACAAGGAAATAGCGGGCCGTTATGGGGGAGAAGAATTTATTATTTGTATACCGGATGCCTCTCTTGAGGATGCCTATCATCTTGCCAATACCATTCGGGGAAAAGTATCGGAGTGCGGTATAAAGGCTGGTGATAAGGAAATTCGTGTAACATCTAGCTTCGGGATTTCTTCGCTTCAAGCAATGCCGGGGGAATCCATTAAAAAGCTGGTGCGGGAAGCAGATGGCGCTCTGTATGCAGCCAAAAGAAAGGGGAGAAATTGCGTGAAAATATTCGAGCAGGCGATTTGAGCGGACAATCGAGCTCATGGCTTCATGCCTGTTTATCCAAATAAAAAACCTGATCAGGATGGATCAGGCCGTATCAGGTGTCTTAATTTTTCACTGCAGATGTATCATCATTACTCGATAGAACCGTATCTTTTTCTTCTTCTTCCTCATCAGAAGCGCTGCTGTTTTTTTCACGGCCCGTGTATTCTTCTTCTTCCTTGTCTTCATTTTCGTCTTCGTCTTCGTACTTGCTCATTTTTGCTTCAAGCTCTTTCATTTGCTCCTGCAGTCTCTTCTTTTCTTCTTTTAATGAATTGTAATCTTCGTTTTCCTCATCTTCGTTTTCGTCATCAGAATCGTAGCTGTTATCATCCTGATCATTTGTGTTCTCTTCATAGTCACTTTCGTCGTACTCTTCATCCTCAGAGCTCATTTCCTGTTCATCTTCATTTTCAGGGAATTCGTTGTCCTCTTTTTTGCGTTTTTTCATGAAATTCAGTTTGCCGATGGCCTTTTTGGATTTTTCTCCAACGCCTTTGAAGCGGTCAAGCTTGCTTGTCACATCTTCCATGTCTGCGTTTATGCCGGCGTTTTTAAGAGCTTCATTTCCCATAAGAGACAGAAGTTTTTTGCTGCGTTCAGGTGTGGCAAAATAGCCGACTGTTGCTCCTAAGATTCCCCCGGCCACTGTGCGTTTCACCGTACCGCCTTTGAACATATCTTTTGCAAGTTTTGATTTATTCATTGTTTTTCGCCTCCGTGAGCTATTAGGTATATCATTTATTCAAAAGAGAAGGTCTTTTTCCAAGACCTCTTAGAACGAAACTTCATCCTGATTAGTTACGATTAATAGTACTTTTCCTTTATCCAATTCTTCTTCCAGTTCCTCGGCTTTTTTTGTGTCAAAGCCGATTTTTTGCATCTTAACGACGAGTTTGTCGTCTTTGCTTCTGAATATATTTTTTGTAGCCGTTCCTAGACCGGTCACCTTTACGCCTACCTTATTGGCGTCTGTTTCCTTTCTTGAACGTCTTACATGGTCATTGTCATGGGAAAGGATATAAATATCCTCATCGCGCACCCCGTCTTTGCGAATTTTATCAATGGATTCTTTTAAATGTTCGTCATTATGGAATAACTTGAATTTCGGACTCATATATATCGCCTCCTGAAAAAGAGTTTCCCCAATGCCAGGAACATAAACCAATAAAAGAGGTATTCCCAATACTTTAATAAAATATGAGTGAAAAGTCCTTTGTTTTGGCAGGAAGGTCCTGTCAATTTAGGAAGATTTAGCGGAAGCAGAAAAAGGGGCCGTCCATAAAGTAAGTTTTCAAAACGTCTATCGCATTTTAAATTGGATTGGTTTTGGCGGATTTCCGCTGCAGGATGCTTGCTTATCCTTGGGCGGGCGGTGAGCCTCCGCGGCGCAAGCGCCTGTGGGGTCTCATCTGTCCCGCTGCTCTCAGCACGGAGTCGCGCACCTTCCGCTCCAATCACAGCCTGAACAATAAGTGTTCAAAAGTACATATGTAAAAACCAAAACCCTATTAATTCTCACACAAAAGCGTTCAGGGGGTTTTAGTTTCAATCATTTCCTCTCTGCAGGGCTTATTAGACAGCCCCTTTTCTTGAACAAGTTCTATCTGGCTCCCCAATAATGAGGCGGCTGAAAATAGTCAATCGAAGCGGTTCTTTCCTCTCCTGTACAGTCTTCATAAGGTCCGATATACGTACTGGGCCTGACGGGCTCTGTTACCTGCTTCCATTCGTTTTCGCTGATACAATACGTTTGTGACATGATGCTTGCCGGAGTGAATTTCAGGATGTCGGAGCCGAGGACCACTTCGGGGTTCGATGCGTTAAAGATGGCAAGAAGATGTGTGTGATCCTCTATAGCTTGTTCATAGTGCCACCATCCTTGGGGGACATTAGCGACTTGCTGAGGGGAGATTCGATAGGTAAGGAGCTGCTTTGTAAAGGGATTTAAAATGGAAACGTCAGCAGAGCCTGATATGCAGTAGACGAGTTCCGCTGCATTTTGGTGGTAGTGCGGTTCTACGAGGTTCCCTTTGCTCAAGAAGATATCAAGCAGGGATGTCTTAATGGTGTTCAGCTGTTTAGATCCCATAATGGTAATGTAGTTTTCATCGTTCTTTTTAAAAAGGAAGCTATTGTGCATGTCAAACGCAAACTGCATTGAAGCCTGGCTCTCGTACATCATTTGTCCCCTCCTGACAAAACCTCTCTGAAGACAGAATATGTACATTCGCCCAGATTGGTTCCTGAACAAAAGTTTTGACACGCTATGCTGCGACAAAGTCATATTTCCTAATCGTTTGAATGAAAGCGTTTTATAAAGTACACTTAAATCAAGATATATAATAGAAAGGAAGAGCGCATATGGCTCAAAATAATATAAAAGTTGGCGTTCAGAAGTTCGGCAACTTCCTAAGCTCAATGGTAATGCCGAATATCGGTGCATTTATCGCCTGGGGTTTGATTACGGCATTATTTATTCCTACCGGCTGGCTGCCGAATGAAGGGTTCGCCAAGCTTGTAGATCCAATGGTTACGTATTTGCTTCCATTGCTTATCGGTTACACCGGAGGTAAGCTGATTCATGATCAGCGCGGAGGCGTAGTCGGTGCGATCGCCACAATGGGTGTCATTGTAGGATCAGGCATTCCGATGTTCCTCGGTGCCATGATTATGGGACCTCTTGGCGGTTACGCGATTAAGAAATTTGATCAGTGGGTTGAAGGAAAGGTAAAAGCCGGCTTTGAAATGCTGGTGAATAACTTCTCTGTCGGAATTATCGGCGGTATTCTAGCACTGCTCTCTTTAGTAGGTGTAGGACCTGCGGTATCAGCGTTCACAGGAATTCTGGTAGCAGGAGTAGACTGGATGGTAGGACTGGGAATTCTTCCTCTGACCAGCATTCTGATTGAACCGGCAAAAGTTCTTTTCTTAAATAACGCAATTAACCACGGGGTATTGTCTCCGATTGCATTGGAGCAGGCAAAGCAGCATGGACAATCCGTTCTGTTCCTGCTTGAAGCGAATCCTGGTCCGGGACTTGGAATTCTTCTTGCCTATACGTTCTTTGGCAAAGGCTCGGCTAAACAATCTGCACCGGGAGCTGCCATCATTCAATTCCTGGGCGGAATACATGAAATTTATTTCCCTTATATTTTAATGAAACCAATGCTTTTTGTAGCCGCAATTCTTGGCGGTATGAGTGGTGTGTTCACCCTTGTCCTATTTGGCGGAGGTCTTTCTGCTCCAGCATCACCGGGAAGCATTATCGCGATTTTGCTTGCAACACCAAAGGACGGCGGAACATACATTGCTAATATTTTAGGAGTCCTCGTCGCTGCAGCCGTTTCTTTCATCGTTTCTGCTCTTGTCTTGAAAACAAGCAAAGACAAAGAGACAAGCATTGAAGATGCAGCAAACAAAATGCAGGAAATGAAAGGCAAGAAAAGCAGTGTTGCAAGCACGTTTGCTTCTTCTGCTCCAGCCGGCGAATTCCCGCAGAATGTAAACAAAGTTATCTTCGCATGTGATGCCGGAATGGGCTCAAGTGCGATGGGTGCATCGATTTTGAGAAAGAAATTTAAAGAAGCGGGATTAAGCATTACCTCTGTAAACTCGGCGATTTCCAATCTTCCTAGTGATGCTGAAATTGTGATTACACAGGAAGAATTGACTCCGAGAGCGAAAAATAAGGTTCCCAATGCGTATCACATTTCAGTCGACAGCTTCCTTGCGAGTCCTGAATACGATAAATTGGTAGACCGTTTGAAAAATGGATCCAATGAAGAGGCTCCGGTTGAAGAAGCTCCTGCTTCAGCTCCGGTTGAAGAGCCAGCTTCCAATTCAGATGTCCTTCTAAAAGAAAACATCTTCCTAAATCAGCGTTTTATGGACAAGGACGAAGCGATTCGTTTTGCCGGCCGTGTTTTAGTGGATGGTGGCTACGTGAAGGAATCCTATATTGAGGCTATGATTGCAAGAGATGAAATGACATCTACCTATATGGGGAATGATGTGGCGATTCCTCATGGTACAGAGGACGCCAAGAAAGATGTGATCAAATCCGGTGTGACCATTCTTCAAATTCCGGATGGCGTTGATTTCGGAGGACAAAAGGTACGTCTTCTATTCGGAATTGCCGGAAAAGATGGAACACATCTTGAAATTCTCTCAGGTATTGCTGTAACCTGCTCGGATATGGAGAACATTGAAAAAATGGCATCCGCATCCACGAAGGAAGAATTGATGGATGTAATCGGAGGACTAAATAAATAATAGAAGGGAATAGAAAGGTGGAATCCACCTTTCTATTCCTGTTTTACATAAAAATTGTCCGCTTGAAATGAGGGATGTTATGTTTGTTACCTCCAGGGAAAAAGCAATAATAGAGCTCATTATTAAGACGTCAGGCAAACATACCGCTCATTCCATTGCTGCTTTTCTTCATGTCAGTGTCAGAACCGTGCAGCGGGATCTGAAAAACATTGAACCGATTCTAAACCGGTTTGATCTTTCCCTTTCGAAGTCACAGGACAAGGGCCTTTCCATTACCGGAAAGAATGAGAATATCTTCAAGCTTGTTCAGATGATGGTGAATATCAAGCTTGTCGATCTGACAGCTGAAGAAAGAAAATTACTCATTTTGATTGAATTAATGGAAGAGAAAGAGGCCATTAAGCTTGCTCCGCTCGCGAATGATCTTGGAATCAGCGTCACGACCCTTGTCACCTATATGGACGAACTTTCAGGCTGGCTCAGCAGCTTCGGAATCGAGCTATCCAGAAAAAAAGGAGTAGGGGTGGAGCTTATTGCGCGTGAGGATTCCAAAAGAAAAGCGCTGGCCAGCTTTTTCCTTATGTATTTTAATGAAGAATTGATTGAAAATGTTTTTCGCCTGAGTCAGACGGAAAATAAGGATCAAAAGGTGCTTCATTACTTTAACGCGGCGTACTTAAGAGCAGTAGATGAACAATTAAGCGTTCAGAACAATGGCTATTTAAAGCTCGCGGATAGTGCGTATATCGCCCTCATTGTCCATATTTGCATCACGGTCCAAAGGCATGAAGGCGGGTTCCGGCTGCCTGAGGGAGAAGAAGACTCTTACATCCATGAATATGAAGAGTATAAGAGGATGAAAGAGGTCAGCCGCGGAATAGAGAATGCTTTTTCAATTGTTTTGGATGAGCCGGAAATTCATTTTCTATCTGTCATCTGGAGAGGATCCCGAGTCCAGGAAGCCGAAGAGGTTTACTATGACAGCGTCGTGATTGGCCGTTCCATTAAGAGAACCATTCAGCATGTTTCTCAAAAATTGAACATCGATTTAACCTCGGATTTCTCTTTGTTTCAAGGATTATTCGCCCATATGGAACCGTCGCTATTCCGGATTCAGCAGGGACTGGCATCCTTTAATCCTTTGACAGACGATATTAAAAAGAAGTATCCGGTTCTTTATATGGCAGTGGAGAAAAGTCTTGAATTAGAATTTGGCGACATCAAGTTTCCACCCGATGAAATAGCGTATATTGTTCTGCACTTTGGATCGGCGCTTGAGCTAAGAAAAGAGGAGTTGTCCATTCGGGCCCTCGTTGTATGCCCGACCGGCATTGGAACATCCAAGATGCTCGCCAGCCGGATCAAGAAGGAAATGGCAGAGATTTCATCCATTGAGGTTGCCTCCCTAAAAGAAATTCAGGAAATCGATTTGCAGAAATTTGACTTGGTCATATCGACCGTCCGGCTGCCGTTTTTTCAGCAGAGCTACGTGCTGGTCAACCCATTGCTGACAGATGAGGATATTGAATCGATTCGGCACTTCTTAGGGGAACATATTCAAACGTTCACAAGCAAGCAGCATTATGCGGACCAAAATTTGCCGAAGGCTTTTCAGGAAACGATGGAATCATCTTCTTCCCTTGAGGTCCTTTTGCAGGAGATGGAGGATATCCACACTTCGATTCGGATGATTTTAAAGAATTTAGCGGTTACTGACCGGAAAAAGGCCGATAGTCATCATCATCTTTTGGAAGAAATGGCACTCGAATGCGAAGCAGAGGGCCTGCTGACAGGAGCGAAGGCAGTAGCGGAACAGCTGCTGGCACGGGAGCGGCAAGCGGGTCTTGGGATTCCGGATACAAACATGGCGCTTTTTCATGCCAGGCATGATGGGGTCAAGGAGCTCATCTTCCGGGTTGTCCATCTCGATGAGCCTTATCAAATCAAAGGGATGGACCGGAATGATATGCAGGCGAGAAACATCCTGCTCCTCATAGCTCCGATGAATTTACGGCCCAGGCAGTTTGAAATTGTCAGCTTAATTAGTACCGCCATTGTAGAAAGCAAAGAAAATATGCTCATCTTTTCTTCCTCGAATGGACAGATGATCCGCCGGAAATTAGAAGAAACGTTTTACGCTTACGTACAAAATAAACGGATAAAGGAATGATGAAGATGAAAAACACGATTCATTTTGGCGCAGGAAACATAGGCAGAGGCTTTATCGGGGCCCTATTTTCTCAATCAGGCTACCACGTAACATTTGTGGATATTGCAGATGACATCATTAACAAGCTGAATGAGGAAAATAGCTATAAGGTAAAAACAGCGGCAGATCCACAGGAAGTGCTGGAAATCACAAATGTTTCCGGTTTGAACAATATGAAGCAGGAAGATGAAGTAATTGAAGCGATTGGACAGGCTGAATATGTTACAACGGCGATCGGCCCGAATATTCTTCCGAGAATCGCCCCGCTGATTGCAAAGGGAATCGTGAAGCGCTTAAAAGAAAATGAAGCGCCTTTTTATATCATTGCCTGTGAGAACCAAATTGGTGCAACGGATATTTTAAAAGGACATATCCTTGAGCAGCTGGATGAAGAGACGAAGGGAATGCTTGAAGGCCGGGTATTTTTCTTCAATTCCGCTGTGGACAGAATTGTTCCGATTCAAAACAACCAGGGCTCACTAGATGTCCTCGTAGAAACGTATTATGAGTGGGTCGTTGAGACGGATCAGGAAATTCCGAATGTAGATGGGATGATTACCGTTCCGGACCTTGCTCCATTCATCGAAAGAAAGCTCTTCACTGTAAACACCGGACATGCTGTTACCGCCTATTTTGGGTGGCTTGCAGGGAAAAAAACCATTGATGAAGCTCTCAATGACGAAACCATTTCCGTTCAGGTCAAAAACACACTGAAAGAGACGGGTGCATACTTAGTAAAAACATACGGACTGGACCAGGGCGAGCACGGCAAGTATATCGAAAAAATCATCGGCCGCTTTCAAAATCCCTACCTTCATGATGGCGTATCAAGGGTTGGGCGGTCCCCGCTCCGCAAGCTTGGATCAGAAGACCGCCTTGTCAAACCGGCAAGAGAGTCTGCCCGTCTCGGATTGCCAACTGAAAACCTGGCGAAAGCCATTGCTGCGGCTCTTTTTTTTGATGTGAAGGATGATTCCGAATCTGTTGAACTGCAGAAGATGATCAGCGAGCATGGTGTCGAGCACGTTCTGACTGAGGTAAGCAAGCTTGATCCGAACAGCTCATTAGTGAAAGAGATCGCTGCTCAGTACGAACAGCTGAAAAAATAAACAGCAGGCTTTGCCGCTTCTACCGGAGTATACGGGGGAAGCGGTTTTTTTATAAAGACGATGTTCTCTCCTTTTTCTATAATAGAAGCAGAGTTACCTAAAAATCAGCAGAAGCAAAGGAGGCAATACAATGAATAAGGACCACCTTGATGCATTGTGCAAATCTCAGAAAGGCGCTTTCCATGATTACCAGCCGGATTGGCAGGCAGACCGCTATCATGTTGGAGGAAAAATGTTTGCTATGCTTGGAAGCGATGCAAAGGGAAAGCCGATTATCACATTAAAGTGCGATCCAGTTCGGGCTGAGGAATTAAGGGAAGAATATGAGGGCATTATACCGGGCTATTACATGAACAAAACCCACTGGAATTCCATCTACCTTGATGCCTCTTTGCCGAATGATTTTGCTGAAAGCTTAATCGAACATTCCTATCAATTGGTTTTTGACAAGCTGCCGAAGAAAGTCCAAAGAGAAATTGTTTCTGAGTGAGCGCAACATTCTCTTATCGGTTCTATTGATTCTCTGACAAAAACAAAAACAGGATAAAACCCCTCGCTCTTCCGCAATCTAAAGATGGATGAAAAACGGATAGGGTGAGACGTCATGCAAAACGATTGGTTTTCGGTTATCCCATTTTTAATTGCTATTCCCATTGCCATCAAAACGAAGCAGGTGCTGCCTGGCCTGTTTGCCGGCTTGCTCGCAGGGTCTTATTTATTGCAGCCTTCTTTAGTGGGAGGGCTCACAAAAATGATTGAAATTCTCGTAAAGGGAATCATTGATCCGGGGAACATCAAAATTTTTATGTTTTTGTACGCCTTTACGGGCTTAATTGGAATGATTAAAATAGCCGGCGGGATTCGCGGATTCGTAGAAGCGGCATCTGCAAAGGTTCAAACTAAGAAACAGGCTCTTTTTCTCACATACATATCAACGATTGGAACGTTCGCGGCACCGAGCTTCCGGTTTGTCACCATTGCTCCGATTATGCGGGCGCTTTTGAAAAAAGTGAAGATGTCAACTCAGGAATTGGGGTTTGTAATTGAAACGACGGCTACCCCGATTATTGTCCTCATTCCGATTGCGACTGCATTTGTCGGTTACATGACCTCACTCATCGACTTGGCCCTTGAAAACGAAAAAATCAAGGAGGACTCCTATCAATTGTTCCTCCAAAGCATCCCATTTAATTTCTTTTCCTATGTCCTGATTTTAGTCGGAATTTATTTGAGTTTTTTCCATCATTCAAAATCGACAGAGGAGAGCGATCCGAAAGAGATCGGCGACGAATCCGGTGAAGACGACTGGCACAATTGTGATCCATCGGTAGGAAAGGATCTCCCGGAGCGGCCGTGGAATTTATTTGTACCGCTTATCCTCGTCATTGGCCTGACCTTTCTGTTCACATGGTGGGATGGACACCAAAAAGGAGGGGGGTTCTTTACCGCCTTTATTAAAGCAGACGTCCTGACTGCTATGCTGACGGCGCTCCTTGTCGCATTGATTTTAACGTTCCTGTTTTTCAGATTTCAGAAAATCAAAACGGGGGAACTGCTGAATAACTTTATCCTTGGCGGAAATGATTTAATGTCAGTAATTGTGCTGCTTTCCTTCGTTTGGGGACTTTCGTCTGCGAGTGAGGAGCTTGGGTTTTCCCGTTTTGTTACTAGCCACTCGCAATGGATTCCGCCATCCCTGCTTGTTCCGATTCTCTTTATGTTTGGAGCAGCGGTCTCCTATTTCATTGGCTCCGCCTGGGGAACGTGGGGAATTCTTATGCCGCTCGGCGTTTCCATTGCGATTGCCTCCGATCTATCGCTTCCACTGGTCATTGGAACCGTGTTTGCGAGCGGAACGTTTGGAGCGTTTGCCTCGCCTTTGAGCGACGATACCAATACCATCGCCCGAATTCTTAACTTATCCGTGTTGAAGTATGCCAGATATAAGCTGAAGCCGGCCCTCATTGCTGCCGGAATAACGGTTGTTTTGTACGGAGCGGTTTCATTTTTTTTGTAAAGTAGCGGGTGGGATTAGGATTGGGGTCAGTCTCCAACTCCTTCACCGCAGAAGGGGAGAGAGGCCTAGGTCACTGAAGCCTTGTCTGCCAACGGTTTGAAGAGCAGGTGCCGGAGCGTTCGTTCGCTAGCACACAGCGGGTCAGTGCACTGCGCCCTGTCAAGTTTACAGGGTCGATTCTTTTAATTTGATACGCTTTTAGAAAACTCTTTCGGTGATTGATAGCCTAATTTCTTTTGGTATCTTCGCTGATTATAGAACTCCATGTATTCATCTGTCGATTCCACTAATTGTTGTAACGTGCGGGGACGATCTAACCAAAGACCTTCTGTCTTATAATGACTGAAGAATGATTCAATCGGTGCGTTGTCCCAACAGTTCCCCCTTCTAGACATACTACGGACGATTTGATACCCTATAAGTGTGTTTTTGTATTTATGAGACGTGAATTGGTGTCCCTGGTCGCTATGCAGGGTGGCACATTTCAGGTCTCTTTTTTTATCTGCTTTTTTGAGCGTATCCAAGACTAGCTCCGTATCATTCTTGTCACTCAAATGATAAGCAATGATTTCTTTGTTGAATAAATCAATGATGGCACATAGATAGTATCGCTTACTCCCTGCATAGACGTAAGTGATATCAATACATAACTTATCATTCGGATAATCGGTCTTAAAATTACGTTTTAAAAGGTTAGGTGCAAAGTAGCTTTCTTGATCGTAATGTCTGATTTTCTTACGTCTCTGACGTGCATGCAGCCCCATCTTATTCAATAACCTTCTTACACGTTTGTAATTGACGAACAGATCATGGTGATCCCTCAAATAGGTGGTCAATTGGCGGTATCCTTGTCGTCCCTTTTCCTCAAAATACTTCTCCCTGAGAAGAAGGGCCATTTCCTGGTTTCTCTTCTCCTCCTTAGTTAGAGGCCGTGAGAGCCTCTTTTTCCACTTATAATAGCCATATCGGGAAACACCAGCTATGAGACAAAGTTTGTAGATACTATAGTTCTCCACCAAATGATGAATGATTTCAAATCGCTCTGATTTGGTTATCTGCCCTCCTTTCTCAAGGCTAATAACTTTTTTAAGTAAGCATTCTCCGCATCTGAAAAAGCTTTCTCTTCCATTAGCGTCCTTGGTTTAGGCCATCCAGATGGAAGACATCTTCTCGTCGTTTGCCCCTCTTGCTTTTCTGGTTTTGGCTTCTCTTTTACCTGATCCTTTTTAATCCACCGTCTCACCGTTTCGTCAGAAGGGATGCCAAACTCCCTAGCCACACTTAAATAGCCCATATCTGCATGGTCATGATAAAACTTAACCACTTTCTTTTTATATTCCGCTGAGTATTTTCTCATCTGGATCTCCTCCTTTGATTGAAGACACTAACATGTCTAAGGAGACCCTGTAAACTATATGGGGAGCATAGCACAGGCACGGTGCCAGTCCCCAACTCCTTCACCGCAGAAGGGGACAGAGGCCTAAGTCATGGAAGCCTTGTGTGCCAATGGCTTCAAGAGTCGGTGCTGGAGCTTTCGTTCATTAGCAGACTGCGGGTCAGGCACACATATCTAAAAACTCGAGGCCTCGCTGATGTACTGGCTGAGCGAGGCCTTTAGTATTGGCTGGAGAAGAGAATTACCTTTTTAAAAGGACTTTTGGAAGCCAATCTTGAAATGATTAAACATGAAAGGAGTGTATGTGCATGTCCAATCCAATTACACCATTCCTCATGTTTTCCGGCCAGGCAGAGGAGGCGATGAACCACTACCTCTCCATCTTTGATGATTCGAATATTCAGCAGATTTTTCATCATGAAGATGGCAAAGTGATGTATGCTATTTTCACACTTAAGGGTCAAACGTTCAGGTGCATCGACAACACGAATGGCGACCATCATGCCTTTACCCCGGCTCTGTCATTGTTTGTGGCCTTCGAATCTGATGAGGAAATCGAGACCATTTTTCAAAGGCTATCCGATCATGGACAGGTGCTGATGCCGCTTGCCTCATCACCCGTGAGCGAAAAGTTCGGCTGGGTGGAGGACAAATATGGTGTCTCATGGCAGCTGAATCTGGAGAAAAAACAATGAGCACAGTAATAGAAGACCTCTTAAAGCATAGCGGACCATTAGCAGTTATGATGTGCGGGGTCGCGGGCTCAGGAAAGACAACCTTTGCCCAGCAGCTCGAAAAGGAAGGTTTTACTAGGCTCTCCATAGATGAAGAAATATGGACCGTTCATGGTCGGTTTGGAATTGACTACCGTGAAGAAGAGTACGAGAAGTTCAAAGAGGAAGCAGAAATAAAGCTTCGGAAACAATTGGAAGAACTAATACGAAACCGGAAATCCGTTGTCATAGACTTCAGTTTTTGGCAGCGTACGAGAAGAAGTACGTATAAACAACTGATTGAAGAAGCAGGTGGTGATTGGAAGCTCATTTATTTAAAGGTGCACCCGGAAGAACTGCGAAAGAGGCTGAAGATACGAAGCAAGCGCTTTGATGCCAACGCAGCCTTTCCGATTACGGAAGAGATTTTATCTGCTTTTTTAAATGGTTTTGAAGTCCCTTCAGATGAAGGGGAAATTGTGATTGAAACGTAGGCCCTGAATGGAGCTTTTTTAAATGGACATATTAATAAATATCCTTATACATACTCTGCAATTTTCTAATTTGTATTATGGATCAGATGGGACTAGAATAGGGTCTGTAAAAAAAATTCAATCATTCACATGAGGAGGAACCAAATCATGGCGAAACATATATTAATGGTCGTAACGACGGCTGATAAAATGAACAATGGTCACGAAACAGGATTGTGGCTTTCTGAGTTCGGAGAGGCTTACGTTGAGTTCAAAAAACTTGGATATGACGTAACAGTAGCAAGTCCGCTTGGAGGAAAAGCTCCGGTTGACGACCGCAGTCTGGAAGGCGGAGAAACTCCGCAGGAAATTCTGGATACAGCGAAATATCTGGAAAATACATTAAAGCTTGAAGATATTGAGGATCTTTCCATCTATGATGCAGTCTTCATGCCTGGCGGACATGGCACCATGTTCGACCTTCCGGATAACATCAAGCTTCATGAAATCGTCCGCGATATGTACGAAGCGGATAAAATTGTCGCTGCTGTTTGCCACGGACCAGCGGGTCTTGTAGGAGTGAAGCTTTCTGACGGCACTCCACTTGTAGCCGGCAAAACGGTAACAGCATTCACAGATGAAGAAGAAAGAGCAACAACGCTTGATCAATACATGCCGTTCCTGCTTGAAACACGCCTTCGCGAGCTTGGTGCGAACGTTGTCACAAAAGAGAATTGGACGGATCATCTTCAAGCGGACGGAAACCTGATTACAGGCCAAAATCCGCAGTCCACAATTAGCGTGGCAAAAGAAGTTATTAAACAATTGAGCTAAGAAGAATTCAAGACCTCTTGCACAGCAAGGGGTCTTTTTTATGCTCCAAAAGGGAAGGACATATGTCCTTTTAAAACCGCTCCTTCCTGTCATTTAATAAGAGGAGTGAAAAAAGAGCAGGGAGGCAATGGTATGAAAGGAATCATTTTTTCAATAATGGGAGGAATCTTCATCACGCTTCAAGGGGTATTTAACTCAAGGATGAGCGAGGATCTCGGAGTGTGGCGGACGAATGCCCTTATTCATCTTATAGGATTTACGTTATCAATCGTCGTTTACAGTTTCATCCGGGACGGACGGGTGAGCGGACTGAAGGAAGTCCCTCCTTTTTATTTAATCGGCGGGCTGTTCGGAGGCTTGATTGTATTTGGGGAAATGTCTGCCATCAATGAGCTTGGAGTCGCGTTTGCCGTTTCAGTTCTTTTAATTGCCCAGCTGCTTTGTGCATTTATCATTGACTCTAAAGGATTATTTGGTGCGGTTAAAGAAAGAGTCAAGAAGCGGCATTGGATAGGAATCGGGATAATGATCCTTGGAGTCTTTATTTTTAAAATGTAAAAGGGGGAAGGCAAGTTGAAAAAATATGATCATCCGGAACAGCTTACACGTATGCTCGCTGAAGCTGGACTTCAAGGTGTTTTCCCTGAGAAGCTCGCAGAAAACATGAGCCTTTACTGCTTTGAACAAGGTGAAAATCTTTGTTCAAAAGGCGATAAGCTTGAGCATATGTACTTCCTGTTAAGCGGAAAGGTAAAAATTTATACGATCTCGCCGGAAGGCAAAACACTGATTGTCCGCTTTAAAACCCCAATGGCTGTGATTGGGGACATTGAATACATCAAAAAAAGGGACGTGTTTAATACGGTAGAAGCAGTGACGGAAGGTATCATGGCAGGTGTAAGTTTTCAGGAGATCTCTGAGTTTGCCGATTCCGATCCGGCATTTCTCCGTTTCCTGCTGGAGGAAGTTACCCATAAATTCTATACAGAATCCCATTCCTCCAGTTTAAATATGCTGTATCCGGTGGAAGTCCGGCTTGCGAGCTATCTTCTTTCCATTTCTTCTGATGGAGAAGGCTCTATGTTTTACAAGGAGATGAAAACCTCGAGCCTGCAGGAGATTGCTGACTTGATTGGCACGAGCTACCGCCATTTAAACCGTGTCATTCAGAAGCTGGCAGCGGAAGAGATGATTGAGCGAAGAAACGGAAACTTACGTATAAAAGACGCTGCGAAACTTAGAGAGCTCGCCAGCGGCAATATATATGAATAGAAAGGAAGGGATCATATGATAGGAATGATTCTTGCGGCGATGGCAGGACTGCTCATCAGCCTGCAAACCGTATTTAACGCCAGGGTGAGCAGCAAAGCCGGAGCATGGCTGACGACAATGGGCGTTCTCGGACTGGGGCTCGTCTCATCTCTTGTTCCATTTTTTCTTATTGATGGAGGGAATCTGTTCGATATCGGAGACTTGAACCCATTCTATCTGCTAAGCGGTCTTTTTGGAGTGGGGATTGTATTTAGTGTGATGAAAGGAATTCAGGAGCTTGGACCTGCTTTTTCCGTATCGATTGTCATTGTTGTGCAGCTTACCCTTGCTCTAATCATTGACTCATTCGGATTATTTGAAGCAACAGTGATTCCTTTTTCATTGAATAAGCTTGCTGGAATTTTAATCATGATGGCGGGGATTGTGGTTTATAAGTGGCAGGTGCGCGGAAGAGTCAGCTAAGACAGGGAAAAAATTCAATCAGTACAATAATGAAGAACCGGAGAAATGGATCTCCGGTTTTATTTTCATACTGTCTGCGGCTCGTTCAAATGTACAGCCGGCCCAAAAAACTCATAATGAATTCGGTTCTTTTCAATATCGAGGAGAGATAATGCTTTAAGCATCGCCTTTAAAAAAGGAACAGGCCCGCACACATAGAAATTTCCTTTCTTGGTAAGAAGGATTCGCTGGAGCTCTTCAAATGAAAGTCTTCCATCCGTATTCTCGTAGAAAAAAACAGCTTCCGCATTTGGCATGCTTTGGATGAGGTGATTGACTTCCTTTTTAAAAGCATGAACCTGCTCGTTTTGGGCTGAATGGATAAACTGCACATTCCATTCAGGGTTTCTCTTTGCAAGATCGTTCAGCATGCTGATGAATGGAGTCACTCCTATTCCGCCGCTTAAAAAGGTAATGGGCTCCGGACCGTTATCAATGAGGGTAAAATCTCCAGCAGGTGCACTGACCTCAATGAAATCCCCAATGCTCAATTGATTATGGAGGAAGCCGGATACCGTTCCTGGCTGTTCTTTTTTAACTGATATTCTAAAGATTCCGGTACCGGGTGCATTGGATAAACTATACTGCCGGTTATGCCAGAAAGCATCTCCATCCGGTTTGACTCTGACTGAGATATACTGTCCCGGCAGAAAATCCGGCAGCGATTGGTGGTCAGCTGGGGTTAAGTAGAAGGAAGTAATAACGTCGCTTTCTACCACCTTATCTGCAAGCTTAAAACTCTTAAAGCCGCTCCAGCCACCACATTGATTTTCAGCTTGGTGATACATTTTATTTTCCTCTCCAATGAAAACCCCAGCAATAACTCCATAAGCCTCTCCCCATGCAGTAATGACTTCGTCTGTCGCTTGATTGCCCAAAACCTCTTTCATTGCTTCTAATAAGTATTTTCCTACAATCGGGTAATGTTCTTTCTTTACACCGAGACTCCTGTGCTTATGTCCAACCTGCTTAACGATGGGAAAAATCACCTCAAGATTGTCGATGTTCGCTGCCGCTGCAAGTACAGCTTGAGCAAGTGCTTCCTGCTGTCTTCCCTGCTTTTGATTCGATTGATTGAATAAGTTTAAAAGCTCAGGATGATCGGTGAACAGGTTTTTATAAAAGCAGGATGTAATGGCTGTTCCATGCTGGATTAAAACAGGTACGGTAGATTGAACAATACTCTTGGTTTTTTCGCTTAGCATAAGATTCTGCTCTCCTTCATAAACAAGTATTTTTAATACATCTTAAAAGTACTCTTGTAAACGGATTAAAACAATATTGTAAATACATCTTTAAAACAACAGACACAAATCTATGACAATTAGGTGAAATATGGAAGAGGATAGTCATTTTCTCATTTATGGATATTCGGTAATAGACACAGGCTTAGCACTATTTAGGGGGCTGAAAAAGTTTGGCTGGAATGCAATCGTGAACGGCCGGAAAAGCAGGAAGTCCGGCTGGAAAACCGTGGCGAGCGGCCGGAAAGGCAAAGAATCGGCTGGAAAAAGAAGTTTGGCAGGAAAGCAAGCGGGAACGGCCGGAAAAGCAGAGAGTTCAGCCGGAAAACCGATGCGAGCGACACCGGTAAACTCACAAATCGAAGTGAAGGGCCATATCATCCGGTTTTAAATTTTCTATATTGACAACAAAAGGAAAATATCATAATGTATTAAGTGTACTAATTGTAGTAATACACCTAATTCATATAAGATTAAAAGGAGTGTTCATTTTGACCTTTCGCAAGCTGGCTCTCAATAACGTTCTTCGGAATTGGAGGACGTATGCAGCCTATTTCTTAAGCAGTGCATTTTCTGTTTTTGTTTTCTTCGTTTATGCCGTCTTTGCCTTTCACCCTGCACTCACAGCGGGTACTTTGAAGGATGCTTCAACAGGCATGCACTTTGCAGAGTCCATCATCTATGTATTTACATTCTTTTTTATCCTCTATTCAATGAGCACGTTCCTTAAAACAAGAAAAAAAGAATTCGGTTTGTTCATCCTGCATGGGATGACAAGCCTGCAGCTGAGAAAGCTTGTTTTCCTGGAAAACATGGTCATTGGCCTGCTATCCATTTTGTTTGGAATAGGAGCCGGGCTGCTAGCGTCCCAGGGTTTGCTCATTCTTGGATCAAAGGTGATCGGAATGAACCCGGCACTGCCGTTTTATTTCCCTCAAAGTGCTATGATTCTGACCTTTACGGCCTTTACGGTATTATTTTTTGTCATCTCATCATTCACTGCTGCCGTCCTGAAAGGAAATAAGCTGATTGATTTGCTGACAGGCACTGAGAAGCCGAGACCTGAACCGAAGGCATCCAGGATCCGGACAGTGCTTGCCGCGGTTCTGCTTTTTGGGGGATACGCAGCCGCTATTGCTGTGAAGGGAGTGATGGTTGTGTCCGCGATGATTCCCGTTACAATCGTTGTCGTCATCGGTACATATTTTCTCTTTACGCAAGCAAGCGTCTGGATCATTTCAAAACTGAAAACGAATGAGCGCATCTATTTAAACCGGACCAATATCGTCACTTTTTCAGACCTTTCCTTTCGAATGAAGGACAACGCGCGGATGTTTTTTATTGTCTCGATTGTTTCAACTGTTGCCTTTGCCGCGATTGGTACACTTGTTGGTTTCCGTGCAATGATGACAAACAGTGTGGAACTGCAGGAGCCTTATACGTTTGTGTATCAGGCTGCACCGAACGATCAGAAAAAAGATGAGCGAATCAGCCAGATTGAGGATGCGTTGAGTGGGACGGATTATGAAAAACTGAGTGTTTCCTATAAGAAGCTGAACGATGAGAACCAGGCTTATACGTTCATGAGCGAGACAGATTACAATCGTGCGGCTGCACTCTGGAATGAACCGAAGCTGGCCCTTAAAAAAGGAGAGGCCGCTATGATGCAGGAGGACCTTTTATATCCCCGCGGTTTAACACAAGGGAATGAGCCGGAGCCAATTCATATAAACGGGCTTCCTGAGAAAACAAAGAAACCGAAAGTATTGGATAAACTGCTTTTCTCCATGAGTTTGTTTACCGGGGACTTGGTCATCCTGCCGGATCCGCAGTTTGCTGCAATCAAAGCAGAGGAGAAATCCTACACGGCGTATCGGACAGAAAACGCCTCTTCTACACTTGCTGCAGGGAAAAAGCTTGAATATTCCTCCAGTCAGAAAGCGGATCCAGCCTTCCTTTTTACATCATCAGCGGTAAAGATCGATCAAGTGAAACAGTCGATTAATATTTTCTTATTCGTCGGGCTGTTTATCGGATTTGTTTTCTTCGCAGCTGCCGGAAGCTTCCTTTATTTCCGTCTTTATGCCGATTTCGAAGGGGATGTGAAAAAGTATCAGGCGATTTCAAAAATCGGTTTGACAGATAAAGAGATGAAGAAAATTGTAACCGTTCAAATGTCTCTCTTATTTTTTGTTCCTGTAGGGGTAGCAGCTGCACACGGATTTATCGCGCTGATTGCGCTTGGCAATATGTTTGGCACAAGAATTTGGACAGAAATTGCGATGGTGCTTGGAAGCTTCATGCTGATCCAGCTCGTTTATTTCCTCATCATTCGCATTGGTTATGTAAATAAAGTGAAGCAAGCCATCTAAAGGAGGAGCTAATATGCTTGAAGTGAAAAATGTTTCAAAGGTGTACGAAGGGAAGGTTTCCTACCGGGCGCTTTCCAAAATTGATTTGACCGTTCAGCAGGGAGAGTTCGTTGGGGTGATGGGTCCATCAGGAAGCGGGAAAACAACGCTTTTGAATATGGTATCAACCATCGATTCCCCGACAGACGGCGAGATTTTAATTGATGGGAAGAATCCAAACCGTTTATCGTCTAAAGAGCTGGCGCTGTTCCGGAGACGGGAGCTCGGATTTATCTTTCAGCATTTTAATCTGCTGCCAACTCTCACTGTGAAGGAAAACATCGTCCTGAGTCTCACACTCGATGGCATGAAAGTGAACGAAATGAATGAAAAAGCTGAGAGGATTGCAGAAAAACTCGGTATTGCTCCTATATTAGATAAACGAACTTATGAAATTTCCGGCGGACAGGCACAAAGAACGGCAATGGCACGGGCGATTATCTATCAGCCAAAACTGATTTTGGCAGATGAACCAACAGGGAATTTGGATTCGAAATCAGCAAGAGATGTCCTTGAAATCATGGAATCAATCAATAAAGAAGCAGGAGCTACCATGATGATGGTTACACACGATGCTTCCGCCGCAAGCTACTGCGACCGCATCGTTTTCATCAAGGACGGAAAGCTTCATAACGAATTGAAGAGGGGGGAAAGCAAGGAGCAGTTTTATAAGAAGATTATTAAGGTTCTTTCTCAGATGGAAGAGGAGGCCAGAGAGCCGGCAGTAAGCTTTTAATACTGCCCTTCACGGTGGTCTTAAACTTTGCTCGTATTGATGGGGATGGGAGGTAAGAATGAGTATTAAAAAAAAATTCAGGTTTTGGATTATGTTCAGGAACACCCTGTTGTTTTTGACAGCAGCCATGTTTATTTGGGTATTTTGCCATCAAGGAATGAACTTATATGAACAAAAAAAGTTTCCTGAGGCTGGCAAATTAGTAAAAGTAAATGGTGAGAATATGCACGTCTATTCGAAAGGGGCAGGGCGGGACACAATCGTTTTACTAAGCGGATTGGGAACTGCTGCTCCTGCTTTAGACTTTGAACCGTTAATAAACGAGTTAGCTAAAAATAACAGGGTGGCAGTAGTAGAAACATTTGGATATGGATGGAGTGATTTTACAAATAAAGCCCGTACAGTGGAAAATATAGTGGAAGAAATTAGAACAGCTCTAAAAAAAGCAAATGTAGAAGGTCCCTATATATTAATGCCTCACTCTATCTCCGGAATTTACAGTATGTATTATGCTGATAAATATCCAGCTGAAGTTAAAGCTGTTATTGGTATTGATGCTACGTTACCTAAGGCTTTAGATTATTTTGGCGAATCCGCTCCAGCCATGCCCGAATATTTGAAATATGCTGCTCAAGCGGGAGTTGCAAGGTTAGCTGTAAATGTGATTCCGATTGACTTCCTTCCATTAGCAGAGAAGGGTACATATTCTGAAGAGAATTTAAAAATAACAAAAGCGATTTTTGCTTGGAAAGGCTACAACAGAAATGTAGTAGATGAAACAAATGAAATTAGAAGTAACATAAATAAAACGAAAGAGCTGAAATTCCCAACGAAGATGCCAGTTTTATTTTTTGCCAGGGAAGAAGATAAAAGAAGGGAAGAAGGTAAATCTAAGGTAGCATTTTATCAAACTCAATTAAGTAAGAGTTCTTCAAGTAAAGTAGTTTCATTACAAGGATATCATTATCTTCATTGGACTCAGTATAGAGAAATGAGCAAATATGTAAATGAGTTTATTAATTCTAGTCTGTGACGTGGATTGGGTTGCTGCTTCTGTCTTGATCTTTTCAAAATTAAAGTGTGTAAGACTTAGTAGACCAGCTGATAATTGTTATAATTGCAACAAAACAAGACAGCCCTCAGGCTGTCTTGTTAGCTTTCCTTCAATGTTTCCTTCAATGCTTTATTCTGATAGTCTGCTACATTGATTGGCCGGTTGTTTAAGACCTTAATCCCTTTTATGTTTTTGCCGGCAAAGATTCCGTAGCGTCCATTTGCAAGAGTATTATTGGAAACAGTGATGTATGCTGCATCCCGTTTTTTCTCGGATGTAATCGATACCACAGAGGAGTCGCCGTAGTTGGCCCTGCTGCCATTTTGAATGTAATTTGAGTCGATTTTAACATGGCTTGCATTGGCGACATCGATGATTCTTCCATAGTCACCGGCACCGCTGATGGAGTTCTGCTGAATTACGGTGTGGTCGGCGTAAACCGAAATGGCCGCCCACATATCATATTTTTTCGGATCGTAGTAGGTCGTATAATAGTTGTTTTTCCGGAAGCTGTTGTAAATGATATTCTTTTTGATGATAGCTCCGGGAGACTGTATTTTAATGGCTCTTTTATGGATATTGGTAAAGGTGTTGGCAAGGATGTTCACGTTCACTTTTTCTTTAAATCCCTGAACGACAATGCCATCTCCGTCATCCTTTGGTCCAATGCTTGAGAATGAGGAGTTGGAAATCGTCACATTTTTCGCTGCTGTCTGCTCCTTTGAAGACGGGCTGATCAGAATACCCCGGGATACTTGGTGATTCCAGCCCTCAATCGGGTTGCGGGCCATCACATTGAAAATCCTGCTTTTATCTACTGTCGTATGATTTGTCCCGCCCTCAATCCTGACAGCACTTACCGTTTGCCGGGAAAGCTTCTTAGGTTCCTCCGGCTGGTTGAAGTTTTGGAGTACGCTTTTCGAAATATGAGCATAAGAAGAACCTGCCTCAACAGTAATGCCTCTAAGGGCCTTCGCCTTGCCATCCACTGTCAGATCGTGAATATGGACGTGATCTCCTTTTATGCGGATAACGGATGCTAACCCGGAGTCAGCAAAGATTCCAGCGTGATCTCCGTAAACCTCTGTATATCCTTTTACGGTCAAGTCATCGCTCACCTTATACTTTCCTTTTGGAAATAACACTTTTTTATGAGGTCCGGCCTTCAATGCCTTCTGAATGGCTTTTGTATCATCCTTGATTCCGTCACCTGCGGCTCCATACTCTTTTACATTGATGAAATCCGTGTTTTTTTCATCATCCTTTTGCATGATCGTAATAAGCAAAAAAAGAATGGAAACGCCTAAAATCACAAGCCCTGCTTTCTTTTTCACCCAATGCCCTCCTTACCATACTTCCTCTTCCACTTTAACTCATTCCCCTGCAAGGCGAAACCAAACTTGGTCTTAGGAAGTGGGGGCTATTTTCCTTAATAGTTTTGAATGCTTTTTGCAAGCTGCTAAAAATAGAACTAAAAGACCAGAACGTTAGAAGTGGATATAATAATTTTTATAGTTTATAATACTATTTAATTAGATACATAGACCTAAAAGGGTAAATTTGAGGAGGAATATAATGATGGCATTGCAAAAATTGTCTCTTTTCCAAGAATGTTTCGGAGCGGTAGAGGGCGAAACAGAACGGCTGGAAAATGCCCCTCTGTCAAGGCTCAATGCTCAATCCTTAAAATACGAAACGAGTGTACCGCAACTTGAGTACATGTGCTTAATGATGGAAAATATGGTTTTGACCAAAAAGCTTAAAGGAAATGTATACGCGGGCTTTCAAAAGTTTTCCCGTGCAAAAAATGTACTCGATCGTTTTCAAGCGATGACGGAATTTTCTCAGGTTCATATATTCGGGGAAAACGATGCAGACATGGACCCGGCAGATGGAATTGATTATATTGCACTGCCTCCTAAAAGCGAATTAATGAGAGAATGGTTCCTTGTCATTGATTCACCGATGTTTAAGTCGATGATGGTAGCATTTGATATGGAAGGCTTCGGGGTTCATGAAGTAGAGGAGGGCCGAAAATTCAAAGGAATTAAAAGCTCAAGCCCTGCTGTTGTCAAACAGGCAGTCAGTCTCCTTGCACCTCATGTTAAAAAAACGACGACCGTATAAATGATAGAGAAGACAGCTTATGAAGCTGTCTTTTCCTAAATTAAAGGAGCATAAATCCATGTCCAAAACACAAAGAATGACCTCCATTGCCATTCTGGCTTCATGCAGTATGCTATTGTATTATTTTAAGATTCCACTTCCATTTTTCCCGCCCTTTCTTACTCTCGACTTGAGTGATATTCCGGCGCTGATTGGCGCAATTACAATGGGGCCATTGGCAGGGATTTTGGTTCAGTTTGTAAAGAACATTGTGGAGTATGTGCTGCATGGCAGCTATGTAGGTTTTCCTGTGGGTCAATTTGCCAATTTCATATCCGGATCTCTAATTGCGGGATTGATCGGATGGTTTTATTTCTACCGTAAAAAACTGGATTGGACGAGCTATGGCATCTCCACACTTATTTTTTTAGCGGCGATGTACGCACTTAACTACTATTTTATTCTGCCGTCCATCATGAGTCTTCTTGGTTTAAGTATGGAAGAGTATACAGCTTCTTTTGCCCAGTTCAATCCAATGGTAAAAGATATGAGGACGGCGGTGCTGTTCGTCATTCTGCCCTTTAACCTCATAAAAATCTCAATGGTCTACCTGATTGGCATTCCGTTTACCTTCAAGCTTGTTCGGATTCTGCAAAAAAGGAGCGTTGCAATATGATTCAATCAAGGATACCGTTGATCGCAGGAGGATCCCTCTTTGCTATAGTTCTTACGTTTTATCATTATTTTGTGATGTCTTTCGCTGCATCCTTGGTGGGTACGGCGGTCATGACCAGTTTGCTGTTGGTCTTCCTTTTTAGAAAAAAGTCTGAACCTGCAAAAGAAGCGGAAGAACCGGTGGCGGAAGCTGCTTTTGTGGATTCACTGGAGGAATTAAGGCACCTGGAAGCTCATGGCGGACATCTTCAATTGATGAACGCTCAGGTGAGTGCGTCTTCAGAACAGGTGGGTACACAGCTTATGGAAATGGTGCAGGATATTGATTCTCAGAAGGAGATTATCCAAGTATTCGGGGACCGCTTAGGGAAAATTAACGGGATGATTCAAAATTTGGATTCCATTATTGAAATAACCTCCCATACAGCTGCGGACGTCACCGTTTTATCAAACAGCGGGATGCAAAAAGCTGCAGATTTCAGCGAGGTCTTCTCAAGGATTGTGGCAATTTCGGATGAATTCGCAGCCTATAATCAGTCGCTTGTTGTAAAAATGAGAGAAGTAACAAAAGCATTAAGTTCAATTGATTATATAGCCAATCAAACGAACCTGCTTGCACTGAATGCAGCGATTGAAGCGGCAAGAGCAGGGAAACATGGAGCGGGTTTCGGGATTGTAGCAGATGAAATCCGCAAACTTTCGGCTCAGGTCAAGGAAAGTGCGATTGCCATCGAATTGATCGTAGAAGATGTGCACAAAAGCATCCTGTCACAGGAGACGGCCTTTGATTTGAATCAGGAGATTCTTCAGGATGGAAAACAAAAAGGCCAGGAAATGAATGGGATATTTAAAGAAGTCATGACCGCTGTTAATCATTTGGCCGATCAGTCAAACGAAGTGAAAAGAGACTCAGCCGAAGTGGAAACGGAGAATCAGCTTCTAATCGACCGGATGAATGAGATTCTGGAACTAACGGAAAAGTTAAGCATGAGGACTGAGGGATCTGCTGAGATTACGATGGAGCAGCAATCGCATTTAATGGAACTCGAGATGACGGCCTCCACCATTAAGGAGCACATACAGGCAATCCAGCAGAAGTTAAAAGATCAAACCGGTGTCCATGAAAATGTGGCCTGGATCCGTCCTGCCGTTATAAGAGATAGGGAAGAGTTAAAGGAAGCAAAATAAAAATGCCTCCATAGTAAGCTTATGCAGGGAATAAAAAAAGCCAGGGATTCCCCTGGCTTAGCCAATCGCTTGAAGTCCTGCCTGGTTTAAAAAGTTCCAGGGCTTGTTATAGTGAGGCTGAAAGAAGAAGTCGACGAAGCCGAGTTCATCAATCGTCATCTCATTTTGGATGCAGACAGAGAGGGTGTTGACGGCTTGGGTTACATCGGTCTTTGACATAACTTGAGCGCCGACAATGCGGTTCGTATCTTCCTCATATACTACTTTCAGCATAATTTCATCATACTCAGGCATGAATTCAGGCTTATCATTCTCTTTAATTGTGATGGATTTCACATTCATATTCAAATGAGAGGCCGCTGTTTCGGTTACACCCGTGGATGCGATGTTCAGGTCATAAATTTTAATCCCTGATGTACCTTGTGTTCCCATATAGCGGACCGTCGGCTTCATAATATTTTTCGCAACTAGAGTGCCCATTCGGACTGCGTTGGTCGCAAGCGGAATGTAAGCAGGCTGCTTTGTCGGGTTGTAGCGGATGGCACAGCTGTCACCTGCAGCAAAGATGCTTTCATCACTCGTTCTCATATACTCATCCACAATAATCGCCCCGTTAGGAAGCATGTTAACTTCGCCTTTTAATAAACCGGTATTTGGTTTGAAGCCGATGCAGAGGATGACAAGATCTGCCTCGTACTCGCCTTTGGAAGTAATGACTTTCGAAACGCTGCCGTCAGTACCTTCGAACCGCGTTACGGTTTGTCCAAGGGCAAGAGTTATATCTTTCGCAGCAAGCGTACTCTCAATCTGATCCGTATATTCGGGATCCAGGTACTTGTTTAAAATCCGTTCTTCCCCGTCAATCAGCGTCACATTTTTTCCATAATGCTCAAATGCCTCCACAAGCTCGATTCCAATGTAGCCTGCACCGACAACGGTGATGTTCTTGGCATCCCTTGATTTCTCAATGATTGTTTTAGCATGGGAGTAATTTTTGCAAAGCTGAATGTTATTTAGCTGAATGCCTTCCAGCGGAGGAACGACCGGCCATGAACCGGTTGTGACAACAAGTTTATCGTAGGAATCCTTAAAGGATTCACCCGTTTTCATATCGGTTACTGTGATTTCTTTTCCATGACGATCGATATTGGTTACTTCGTGTTTTAATTTCATATGAATTCCCTGATCGGCTAGCTGTTCTGGTGATGAGTAGAATAAACTCTCCGCTTTTTCTACCACTCCGCCTACATACAGCGCGATTCCGCATGAAAGGAAGGACACATTATCATTTTTCTCGTAGACGGTAATCTCTGCTTCAGGGTATTGTTTTTTCATATTTGAAACGGCTGCAGTACCAGCATGTGTACATCCAATAACAATAACTTTCATTAGAAAAGACCTCCTAATATGTTTTGTGAAGTAATTCACAAGTATATGTGAAGTGTTTCACATATCTTACCTTCAGTATACTCCGTTCGATTGAAAATGCAACACTATGTGAATATTTTCACATAAAAGACATATTTCTAAAGAGAACGGATGATAACAAGAAAGAGGCCGTCTAATCCCGGCCTCTTTTGCTTACTTTAATTTAATTTGAACAGGCTTGCTTTCCTGCATATGAATCGTTTTTGGCTTCGCATTTTGAGCGGTCGCTCTTTTTACGGAACTCGTAACGTTCTGAATAACCTCGCCAACATCATGCACCGACTCAATCAGAGGATCGACCGCTTTGACCTTCCCTTTAACATCAACTGAAATTTGATTAGCGGTGTGAATCAGTTCCTCCGCTTCCTCCGTAAGGCCATTCACAGCACTCCTGGCATCCGTTAACGTTTTCTTGGTCTCAGCGAGAGTAACCATAACCTTGCGCAGCGTCATAATCAAAAAGACAACAAGAATCGTAAAGGCCACTGCAGCAACAGCCGCACTCCATTCAAGCATCCGGACCAGCTCCCTTCGTATACTCTCATTCTATGAGCATAGGCGTAAGGACATTCCTTTTCCGGGTATTGGAATATATAGAGTATGATAGAGTGGTGAAAAAATAGAAAAGAGGAGCGGATTCCGTGCTTTCATCCTTAAACGCGATCAGCCAGCTTAAATCAGGAAACACTCTGCTGCTTCGGGAGCACAAGTGGCTGAAATTCCTAACCCTGACGAAAGAGAAAAATGTAAATCTTGAGCAAATTGAATCGCTGGAGCAAATGACAGAAAACCCTGTACTGGAGTATGTGGAAAGAACGCTCATTACACTTGATGGGTTACACCTTCCGGAATACCAAAAACAAACAGTGGAAGAAGTCCTTATCTGGAGTGAAACAGCCAAATGCGGCCTTCCCCACCAAAGGCGTGAATGGCTGAAAAAGGGCTATCAGCTTGCCATACACAATATTGGATCTGCGCAAATTTATGCTTCTGAGAAGGAAAAGCTGCCGGAATCAAAACGGGATCGCGAACGGGAAGAGTTCATATACCTTCTCATCCTGACTCACGGATTAGCGGGACAATACATAAGAGGAGAAGTCCGGTATGCCTCTCTCATCCCTCTGACACATGTAAGCAGGGAGGACTTGTTCTCGGTTTTGTATGCTTTAAACCAGTGCATCATCGAAGGCGTGTCTCCTGGTATCTGGAGATCTGTTGAAGAGGAAATGAGAGAAGTGATCACTTGGATCTGCGCGGGTGAAACGAGCAGGGAGCAAACCCTTTATGAGAGGATGAGAAGGCTTAGAACCAATGCATCCGTTTTCGGAGAGGACTTTGCAGCCGTCTATAAAGAATTTGTGAAGGAAATTCCTCTAGGTGAACCCCGGCTTCATGCTTTTTTTCAAAGGATTGACATGTGGTATGTGGAAGCCGCGCTGTATGATTTTAGTTTTGAGGAGTTTATCAAGATATTCTTGCTTACAGAGAAACAGGCGCAGGATTCTGCTCTTAGTCAGATTTCCTTTGAACCGATGATGAAGGAACTGTATTACGACTATAAAGGAAAAAAGACAGTTAATGTATACAAAAAAAGAATTATAGAATCCTATCTTGATGAATATTCGATTGAAGAGCTTCTGAACGGAAAGCAGCCGGAGAATGAACATGTCCAGTTAATTTCCGCAGCTTTGAACGAGCATGAGGAGATGGCAGGCATTTATTTCTCTTTTTCAGCCGCTGCCGAAAAGCTGATTGAGTTTTGCCAGGAGGCAGAAAAATCTCCTCTCTATGACCGGGCAATCGTACTTTTATATGATTTATTCAATTTCAGGAAAGATGGATATGACCGGCTGAATAATGAACAAACGTATTTAAGCGACATGAACAGCTCCCAGGATTTCAAGAAAAAAATTGCCGATTACGCAATAGGAGAAACCATGATTGATATTGGTCCGGGAGGCGGGGTGATGCTCGATCTGTTAACCCAGTACCATCCAGAGGCTAAAATAATTGGAATTGATATTGCTGTAAATGTAGTAGAAGAGCTGAAAAGGAAAAAGCAAAGAGAGCAGGCCGCATGGGAAGTCATGCAAGGGGATGCCTTGCAGCTCGAGCAGTATGTGGGAAAAGAAAGCGCAGATACGATTGTATTTTCTTCCATCCTTCATGAAATGTTTTCCTATATTCCTTACGAAGGCAAAAAGTTTAATCATCTCGTCATCGCTCAAGCATTAAAAAGCTCCCTGAAAGCCCTTCGTCCAAAAGGGAGAATCATTATTCGGGACGGCATTATGACAGAACCTGCGGAGCAAAAAAGAATCATTCGGTTTAAAGATCCAAAGGGCCTTTCTTTTTTCAAAAGGTATGTACAGGATTTTGAGGGGAGAGCAATCCACTGCACATTAGCGGGAGAGGATGCCGTTCTTCTGAATGTAAACGATGCAATGGAATTCCTCTACACGTATACATGGGGAGAAGAAGCCTATCCGCATGAAGTTCAGGAGCAGTTTGGCTACTTTACCCCCACGGTTTTTAAAGAGTTTATAAAGACTGCTCTCGGAAGCGAAGCCGAAATTCTGCTTTTCGAACATTATTTGCAAGAAGGCTATGAAGAGCATTTGCTGAAGAAAATAGAGCTAACGGATGAAACAGGTAATCCTGTCAGGCTTCCGGACAGCACTTGCTTTATCGTTATTGAAAAAAACTAAAGCTGGAAAAGGGTGGGCAGTTGACATCCTTTTTTCCTCGTGTTAATTTGTACATACAAACGTTATGGTTGTATATACAAATAAGGAGGGCGGAATCAGTGAATAAAACGATGATCATTGTTGGAGCTGGTGAAGGAATCAGCATGGCAGCCGCAAAAAAATTTGGAAAAGAGGGATACTCTGTAGCCCTTATTGCCCGGCGTAAAGAGGCACTTGACCAATACGTATCCGAACTTGCTGAAGATGGAGTAGAAGCAAAAGGGTTCCAGGGGGATGCTTCTGATGAGAACAGTTTATCAGAAGCAATTTCCGCTGCTATCGAAATGTTTGGCAGCGTCCATGTGCTCCTCTATAATGCAGCCGCAGGAACACCTGGAAAGCCGACAAGCTTAACAGCCGACGATTTGACGCGCGACTTCAGCGTAAGCGTTGGCGGTGCATTAACCAGTGTAAAAGCTGTACTTCCTGCCATGGAGAAAACAGGCGGGGGATCGATCCTATTAACAGGAGGAGGACTTGCTCTCCATCCATATGCGGATTATTCCTCACTGGCAATAGGGAAAGCGGGTATCCGGAATTTAGCCTATAGCCTGAGCCAGGAACTGGAACCAAAAGGAATATATGTTGGAACGCTGACCATAAAAGGGTTTGTACAAGAGGGAACAAACTTTTCCTCTAAAAACATCGCAGAAAGATACTTTCAGATGCATGCCGAAAAAAGGAACTTGAGGCTGTTTTTGAAGGGGAATAATCAGAGAAGCCGCCTCAGCGATTGCCGGGCGGCTTTTTTTAAAAACCTTTTGATTCATGGACTGGAGTGACAGCTTCATTTCGTCTGCTCAATATATGTACTTTTATCAGCAAAGGAATGCCAAGCGCTGTCATCAGAGCGAGAGACCCGAAAAGAAAAATGGGCTCTGTCGTTCCAAAGGAGTCAAGCAGAATGCCCCCTGCAAATGGTCCAATAACACTCCCAATCCCCGTGAAGCCCATGGCGCCGAAATACGAGCCCTTCAATCCCGGTTTGGCAAGCTGATCCACAAACATATCCGTCATGCAGAACATCAATACTTCCCCAACCGTGAACAAGACCACGATTCCCAGAATCCCGAATAAACTGTCCGTCAGACTAAAAGTCAGCAGGCTGATTGAAACAAGCAGATTCCCAGCCAAAATCGAAAGAATAGGACTGTACTTTTTTCCAAACTGAATGAGCGGATACTGAAACACAATCACAACAATTGCGTTTAACGTTAGCATCAAGGAGAAAAATTGGGCCCCATTCTCGATTTTCGGAGACATCGCAAAGTACTGAGGCAGCGTCGAACTAAATTGGGAATACCCCGCAACAGACAATACAATACCGACCAGCCCCAGCAGAAAAACGGTATCCTTCCTCAGCACGCCGAATGCCTCCCTCACCGTTACAATAGGTTTCGTAGTGGAAGGTGTTCCGATTTTATGTACGGAAAGCATGTATACAAGCGACAATCCATACAGGAGACTGGCTCCCGCTGCATAATAGAACGGAGCAAGGGAGGTAGAAGAACCAAGCTGAAGGCCGATAATCGGCCCAAACACGACACCGACATTGATCGCTGTATAGCGGAGATTGAAAAGAACCAGCCGGTTTTTCTCCTCCGTTACGTCCGAAAGAATCGCTCTGGATGTAGGCTCAAAAACGGCCCGGCAAAGACCGTTCAGCATATTCATCACAAAAAACATCCAAACAGCGGAGGACTGGGCAAAACCGATAAAAACGAGACTCCAAGCGAAAATGGATATAAGCAGAACCGGCTTTTGTCCGAACCGGTCAGACAAATACCCCCCATAAAAGCTCGCGGCAATCCCCACAAGTGAACTCGCTGCAATAATTGCTCCTGTTACAGAGGCTGAAACCCCCATTTCACTAGTTAAATATATGGCCAGAAAAGGAATACTCATCGAAGTCGCCATCCGGCTGAACAACGTTCCGATAATGATATTCCAGGCAATAGGGTGAACCATACGTAATGTGTCCATGTAAAAAACTTCCTTTCTATTCTCTGATCCTATTTTATCCCAGGTCATTCCTTCCGTCATCCATCGTTGGATGGAGAGCTCAAAAATCGTCAGGTGATTTGAGTAGAGTGAGTTTGTCAGACAAACGGGAGAAGAGTGAGTTCGTCAGACAAAATCGTCAGACAAACGGGAGAAGCAGTGAGTTTGTCAGACAAAAACGTCAGACAAACGGGGGCAGAGTGAGTTTGTCAGACAAAATCGTCAGACAAACGGGAGCAGCAGTGAGTTTGTCAGACAAAAACGTCAGACAAACGGGGGCAGAGTGAGTTCGTCAGACAAAATCGTCAGACAAACGGGAGCCGCAGTGAGTTCGTCAGACAAACCACCCCTCCCACCCCTCAAACAAACGTTTAATTAACACACCTCCCAAACAGCATGTTTGAAATGGATTCTCGTTTTTGAAACAATATGGACAAGATAAGAACAGCTGAAAGGAGAGATGCAAGATGAAAGTAATCATAGCAGGTGCCAACGGCCAGATTGGAAAGCAGGTGGTGGAGCTTCTTCAAAGCAGCGGGGAGCATACTCCGATTGCAATGGTGAGAAAGCAGGAGCAGGCGGATGCTTTTGCTGAGAAGGGGATTGAAACGGTGCTGGCCGATTTGGAGGGAACGGTTTCCGATCTTGAAAATGCGGTGAAGGGCAGTGATGCGATTGTATTCACCGCCGGTTCCGGTGGAAGTACGGGTTCAGATAAAACGCTCCTCATTGATTTGGATGGTGCAGGAAAGCTGATTGAAGCCGCAAAACAGACTGGGGTTAAGCGGTTTGTGATGGTGAGTGCGCTTCAGGCTCATAACCGGGAAAATTGGAATGAGCAGCTGCTTCCGTATTATGCAGCGAAGCACTATGCGGATAAGGAGCTTGAACGGAGCGGTTTGGATTATACAATTGTCCGTCCGGGCGGATTGCTGAATGAGCCGGGGACGGGAAAGGTTTCAGCAGCAGAAAATCTCGAGCGCGGTTCGATTCCGAGAGAGGATGTGGCGAAGGTGATTGCGGCATCGCTTGCAGAGAATCACACGTTTAAGAAGTCTTTTGATCTGATCAGCGGGGACACACCCATAGAAGAAGCCATTCGTTCGATTTAAAAGGAGAGCCAGGGAGCAGCCGCTTCCTGGTATTTTTTGTTTGCAATCGACGGAAGCGGGTATCGTTGTACTAAGCAAATGAGACTCTTTAAAAATGGCTCGGGAGGTGTGAACTGTGGCTCAGGACGTGTTATGTGATGTGGGCAACTGTGTCTACAATGAAAAAGGCAGAAAGTGCGGCGCGGCACAAATCTACGTAGTCAGTCATAAGGGAACGAAAGCCGAAACCAGTCGTGAAACAGATTGCCAGACATTTAAGCCTGCAGAATAACGACAAGTATAGGGACAGCCTGATGATGAAGGCTGTTTTTTTGTGTGTAAAAGGTTTCCTGTCCAGCGGAAGCTTTTTTTTTTTCGTCTTCACTGAATTCATAAAAATCAGCGTTCAGGTAAATCTAACAAAAACAGGAAGAAATGAAAGGGTTGGATCCACTTGAAAAACACGCTTGACGCCATTGAACAGTTTTTTAGTGAACACCTTACGTCCCCTCATAAGATTCCTTCTGTTGAACCTGACGATGAGGGGTTCCGCGCATTGGTCGAGATTATTGAAGAAAAAGAGTATATGAGAAAATATGCACGGGATGAGATGGTGGGCGTGTACGATGTGAAATTAAACAGTCAAAACGAGGTCATCTCGTATTCGCGAAAATATTTAAAGCACCGTGGAGAGACGGGCCAATGGGATTGAATTCTGATGCAGGACTTTACGTTTTTTGCATAGCTGCAGGGCCGGGCTGTGAAGCGGAGAGGAGCGTTTATTTTAACGGAATGGACCGTGAATTGCTGATTATTCCGTATAAGGATCTGTTCCTGGCAGCCGCTGAGGTGCCGCTGCTGTTAAGGCCATCAAAAGAAAATCTGCTTCTGCATCAAAAGATCATCACCTCCTTTATGGATGGCAGCGAGGCTGTCTTTCCGTTCAGCTTCGGGCACATTGTTCATTCCTTGAATGAGGCGGAAGGTCTGCTAAAACGCCTTTATCCCGAGCTTCAGGGAATTCTCCCACCCCTTAAGGGAAGAATAGAGGTCGGTCTGAAGGTGATTGGAAAAAAAGAATGGCTGTCACAGGAATACGATAAAAAAGTGAAGCCCAATAAAAGCACCCTTTATAAAGACCGGATTAAACAGGGAGAGCTTGCCGAACGTTTTTTTCTTTCTATAAGAAAGCAATTTGACGAGAGCATTCATCAAAAGCTTCATGATGCTGCGGATGATTCCAGGCAGAATGACATTTTGACAGAAACGATGCTGCTGAACGGATCGTATCTCATTAGAAGAGAGCAAGAGACTTCATTTGACGAGCTTGTATCAGAGCTTTACGAAACATTCAAGGATCAGGCTGAGTTTGTCTATACGGGTCCATGGCCGCCATATAACTTCATTAACATTCATTTGAAAGCAGAGAAAAGCTCATGATGCCTGTCCTGTTTTTGCCGCTGAAGCTGTTCCTGCTCGCTGCTGAAAAAGTAAAGGAAGAAGCGGATAAAGAATTGTATGACGTTGGAATCATCCAGAAAAACCTGCTGATGCTTGAACTCCGGCATGAAAAAAATGAAATTCACGAAGATGAGTACAGGCAGCAGTATGAAGAATGGATTAGAAGATATGAATGCGCTAAAGACATGGAAAGACGGCAGTGGAGCAAGCTGCTGGATGATGAGTCTGTATAAGGGAGGCAAGGGTGTGCTGTCTGAACAAACGAGTTCAATTGTCGATGTACTGGAACGGATACTTGATAAAGGTGTCGTCATCGCCGGGGATATTCGGATTAACCTCGCGGATATAGAGCTTCTGACCATAAAAATCCGACTGATTGTGGCGTCTGTCGATAAAGCGAAGGAAATCGGACTGGACTGGTGGGAGAGAGATCCTTATTTAAGCTCAAAGGCAGACCCAATTGAAGAACGGCCAAGGAAAGAGCATACCGGCCTGCTTGATGCACTTGATTTGAAGAGATTAATTTAAAGGGAGGCAGTCCGTATGGGTGACGATTCTCGGGAATCCTATAGACGGGATTCCATTCTGGAAACGCTTGTGATTACAGCCAATCGCCACGATTTTGAGCTGGATTTGATATTAACTGTGGATGGCAAGGCAGTAACCGGGAGTCTTATTTCGGCTACCGACTATTTAGAAGGATTAGGGAGTTTATTTGAGCAGCGGACCGATGAGCATTCGGCCAAATTGAGTGAGCGTTTTTATGAAGCAAGCAAAGGGGCGGGAGACCATGGGACCGCTGCGTTCATTCATTTGGAAAATGTGTACATCGAAGGGGAAAAAGCGGCCGTTTCTGCACTTTGGAGAGGCAGGCTTGATCAGGTAAGCGGATTTGTCATTGGAAAGCCCGATAGGAGAACACAGTAAAAAAATAAGGAGGGGTTAAAGATGATGCTGGAAAAATGCAGGGATGGATCGAGCCTTGTAGAAGTCGTGGATCGCATATTAGATAAAGGAATTGTCATCGATGTCTTTGCGCGAATTTCAGTTTTGGGGATTGAATTAATTACAGTAGAGGCAAGAATCGTCGTTTCAAGTATTGAGACATGGCTGCGCTATGCTGATGCGGTTGATCTGCTGAAAAGTACTGAGGATGTTCATGATCCCAATAATGGACAATCCTACAGGGAGCCTAAGGACCTTTTAGACAACTTACTATTCCAAATATAAAAACGAGAGCCGGAAGCCCTCGTTTTTTCTTATTCACCGTTTTTAGCTTTTATGCTTTGATCAATGGTTCCTGCTGCGTAATGGTCGCCAATTTGCTCGTGTGTCACTTCAAGACCAGATGTTGTATGTTCTTTTTCCTTTTCGGCCGGATCGAATGATTTGCCTGCTACCTCTGCTGCCATTTCGGTTAGTTTGGTGCTCAAGCTGAATCGCTCCTTTCGATGTGGATGCATCTTTTTGATGCACCTACTTGTCCATTCCCGATTTTTCGTTATCTTACACAGTTTTATTTCTTTGAAGGAACAAGTTGTGTATAATCCGAGTGAAGTGATTAATGGAAGGACGGTGTTAGGATGCTGACAATTACTAGCCACGAAGCGGAACTGCTTGAAGATCCGTTTGGGATTTTGCCTGGTGACCGCTATGAATTTTTATTGGATTTGGATGTTCCGGAGGATGATGAGCTTTATTCGGAGAACGGAATTTACTTGCGGGTGATTTTCCTTCTGGAGAATGAGCAGGCGCGGATTACTCAATATCAATTTTATGAAAAAGAGACAGAACAGAGCTTTGACTTTGGTTTGGATGAGGAAGAGGAAGCAATGGTTGCCTCTTATTGCCTTGAGCATTTGCCTGAGGAAAAGGAAGAAGAATAAGAAAAGGGACTTTCTGGTAAGTGAGTTTTCAAAGCTCCTTTCGCTTTTTAGGATTTGTTTTGGCTGATTTCCGCTGCAGGCTGCTCGCTTTCCGCGGGGCGGGCGGTGAGCCTCCTCAGCGCTTTGCGCCTGCGGGGTCTCACCTGTCCCGCTGCTCTCAGCACGGAGTCTCGCGCCTTCCACTCCAATCAGCCTAACCCATAATTGTTCAAATTACATATTTTAAAAAAACAAATCCCCGGAATGCTCACACAGTGTCCTGTGGATTTCAAATTCAATCATCAATTACTCTCTGCAGGACTTTTAGACAGCCCCATTCAATCCCTAGAAAAAGGACCTGACCGTTCAAACTGAAGGCAAGCATGCAGATAAAATAAGTAGTCTTATTTAAAGACCTGATATTCCCATTGCGGATAAGCACGTTCATGGAACTGGTCAAAGCTTCAAAAACATAAGTGGAAATAAATACACAGGTGCAATAGAAGCAATTTTCCCCACCTGATTTACGGATATATTAAATATTAAATTCAATTCCTGTTGCTATTCTTAATCAGTATGGACAATGGACTATTAACTTTAAAGTAAAATGAATTAAAAAAACCTTTACTGAAAGGTAGCTTCAGTTTTACCTCTTTATAGCTCTTCTCCTACTATACAAAAAACTGCCGACAACTTCCTTAAAAAAAGGATTTTGCCGACAGTCTGAAAGGCTGCCGGACAGCAGCCTTTTTCTTATGCCGTTTTATTTCCGGCTTCCGCGATATGGAACATGAGGTGGGCAAGGTGATGAATGGGACCGTACACTTCCTCGTCGCCTTCTGATGCCTGCTGTTCTTCGCTGAATTCAAGATCATTTAAGTAAAGTGCTGTAAACTGGTAGAAATCTTTCAATTCAAATCCATAGCATGCAACCGGATCTTCCTCGTTTTCCTCATACTGCAGAACAAGATAGGATTCGTTGCGGTCTTTATCCTCGGCATCGAAAAATACAAAGTAGCCTACATTTGTATCAAGCTCGAATAAATGGCGGGTCCCGCCTTCCGTTTTGGCTGCAAAATCCTCTTCAGACAGCTTATAGACCGTCATGTCCTCTGTTTCGTCTTCTTTATGAAATGCTACTGTAAAAGTCTCCATTTGTACTCCTCCTCAGAATTATGTACGTGTTTAGTATGACCCTTTTTTGAAAAAAACGTGTTCGGCCTGAAGCGTCTCTCCAATGTTGATGAGCCCGAAGGAGAAGCGGGGCTGCCTTCTTTTGTCAGTCGGGGAGCCCGGATTAAAGATGAGAAGCCCCTTGTCCTGTTTTTGGACGGGAATATGAGAGTGGCCAAAGATCAGACAGTCTAGATGTTCGTCTTTGAAGGCATTCAGAGCCCGCCTTTCAGTTGAAGACCCTTTTCCTTCATGGCCGTGGACAACACCGATTTTAAAGCTGTTCATGTCCAGGAGCAGACGGCGGGGAAGCAGGTGTTTCAGCTCCTCCTCATCCGCGTTTCCGTATACCGCATGAACGTTCCGAACGTGCACAACTCGCGGTAAGAAGCAGTGTTTAGAAGATCTCCGGCATGGATGATGGCATCAGCCGTTTGAAGTTCAACTAAAAGCCGGGGCGGAAAGGATTTGGCTCTTTTAGGAACATGGGTATCGGAGAGCACAACAATCTTCACCTTCATCACCGCCTGTATTGTATGGCTAAAGAATACCACAAACCTCCGGATGAAAGAAAAAAAGCTGACAGGTATTGCTGTCAGCCTAAAGGTTTAGCCCAAGGAGTGCATGTTCGCCCATTCCTCTTTGCTCGGTCCGTATACACCCGGTACGTTCAGCCCGGCCTGGCGCATCAATACCGTCATTTGTCCGCGATGGTGAGCCTGATGCTGGATCAGCGTTCTCAGAACAGCATGAACAGGTACTTCATTTCCAAAAAATTCGCGAGTTTCATTCAACGTTTCATCCGTCCATTGTTCCTGGATTGCTTTAAGCATAGAGTCACTTGTGTTCCTGTAATCAGATGCAATCTCTGATGCAGATTCAGGAATGGTTTCAACATGGGGAGGGTGCTGGAAATTCAATCCGGTTTGAGCAAGCATGGTGTGAAGGGCAACTGTGATATGCCACCCAAGGCCGCCAAGATAATTGTATCCTGGTGCAATTTCCTGACTAAGCGATTCATCTGTCAGTGTCTGAAGGATTTTTTCAGTCGCTTGTGATTCTTGTTTCCATTCCTCAATGAATTCTTGCCTGGATGTAAACATGCAGGTTCCTCCTCTTTCTATCTATGAGTTCTTTTTATTGTCACTCTTATCCTATAAGGTTCTTTACCCGATTATTGAAAAAACAAGACCAGTTCCTAAAAAATAATGCTCCCCCTGCGATATAATGAAGCAAAAAAGGAGGGGACGGTTTGTTTTTACGAAGCATCCGGCTTAAGCCAATCAGCGGAGCTATGCCTGATTATTACCCATTCAGCATACCGGCATTACAAAATTTAACAGAACTTTCGTTTCACAGTGATGTGACTTTTTTCTGCGGAGAAAATGGTTCAGGAAAATCAACCCTGCTTGAAGCGATTGCCTTTCAATGCGGGTTTCACACTGCAGGAGGCAGCCGCCATAACCGCTACGAGGTTCATGCATCGAATTCCGATCTTGGGGAGCATCTACAGCTTTCATGGCTCCCAAGAGCGCAGGATGGGTTCTTTTTTAGGGCCGAATCCTTTTACCAGTTTGCAAGCCATATTGACGAAATAGATGAGAATGAATTTAAAAGCTACGGCGGGAAATCCCTTCATCACCAATCACATGGAGAATCCTTTTTGTCGCTGTTTACCAACAGGCTGAACGGAAGAGCCATTTATCTTCTCGATGAACCGGAGGCAGCGTTATCCCCGCAAAGGCAGCTTGCCCTTCTCAGAGTGATATATGATCTGACAAAGGAAGGGGGTGCGCAGTTTATTATTGCGACCCATTCTCCCATTTTGCTTGGGTACCCCGGTGCATCCATCCGGTTATTTGAAGAGGGAGAGATTGTAGAAACAGAATATGAAAATACGGAACATTACAGTCTGACTAAATATTTTCTCCAGAACAGGGAAAGGCTCTTGGCTGAGCTTTTTAAAGAGGAAGAGTAAAAAAACCAAGAGCCGGGGCTCTTGGGATTCAGGTTAAAACGTAACATCTTCTCCGTTGTAGGCGGCATGGAATAATTTTCGCATCTCATCCTCGGAGGTTTCACGGGGATTCGTTGATGTGCACGGGTCTTCAATGGCGTTTTTGGCCATTTCATCCACATGCTTTTCAAACAGCTCCTCCGAAATTCCATACTCCTTCAAGGAATTTGGTACATTCATTTCTTTGTTCAAAGAGCGTACCCACTCAACAAGTGAATCGGTCAACTCCTCACTGTTTTCACCCTTCAAGCCAAGACGCTTCGCAATAGCAGCAAAACGGTCAGCAGATACGGTGCGGTTGAACTGGATCACATACGGCAAATAGATACCGTTCGCACAGCCATGAGGTATTTCAAACGCCGGACCGCTCTTGTGGGCCATGCTATGAACGTTTCCGAGCACCGCATTGGAGAAGGCCATGCCTGCCATCGCCTGTGCGTAATGCACCTGTTCTCTCGATTCTTTGCTGCCTTTATAAGAAGAAACAAGGTGATCCTTTAGAATTTCCGCCGCTTCAATGGCAAGCGAATCTGTAAAGACCGTTCTTGGCTTCGCTACGTATGACTCAATACTATGGGTAACAGCATCCATGCCGCTGTATGCAATCAACTTTTGAGGAAGATCCTCCACCATAACCGGATCGATAATCGCGATATCCGGTGTCAGCTCAAAGCTTGCAATCGGATATTTAATTCCCGTTTTCCCGTCCGTTATGACCGATAGGTTGGAAATCTCGGAAGCCGTCCCGCTTGTAGTCGGAATGCCGATAAATTTAGCTTTCTTGCGAAGGGGAGGCAGATTGAACAGTTTGATGGTCTCTTCAAACGTAATCTCAGGATATTCATAAAAGATCCACATGGCTTTTGCCGCATCCATAGGGGATCCGCCGCCCACTCCGATAATCCAATCCGGTTCAAAATCACGTAGATGCTGGGCCTGTTCCTGTGCCGTTTCGATTGTCGGCTCCTCGGTTATGCCTTCAATTACCTTTGTCTCAATGTCTTTTTCAGAAAGGTAAGATAGAATTTTATCAAGGTGTCCATTTTCTTTGACAGACCCGCCGCCGATGACAATAGCCGCTTTTCTGCCTTCAAGCTCTTTCAGTTTTTCTAACGCATTCTCTCCAAAAAAGATGTCTCTTGGTATAGTAAAGCGATTCATGTGTAAAACTCCTTCTTTAGTGAGTGTGGTTTGGCTATATTAATGCATTACCTTGTTTGGGAGAGACTAAACATATGCATGTGCAGGCAAATGTTTATCCCTCAGGGAAGTTTTGTTCTATAGTATAAGCACAGAAAAAGGAGGAATGGACATGTCTCAAATTACAATCAATGCCATTATGAAAGCGAAATCCGGCAAAGAAGAACAGCTCTTTGGTGAAATGAAAAAGGCGCTCGCTCCTTCAAGAGCGGAGGAAGGCTGCATCAGCTATGATCTTCATCGCTCAAAAGAGGATCCGGGAGTCTTCGTTTTTTATGAAAACTGGAAGGACCAGGCTGCAGTTGATGCCCATATGCAATCCGCCCATTATCAGGCTTACCGCGAGGCAATCGCTGATCTCATTGAAACGAGAGACGTGCATTTTTTGGAAAAAGTATAATGGTATTCCGCACACCGTTTTCAAACGGTGTGCTTTTTTATGGAAATTCAGCTTTTAGTATTGAAAATCAGAGCGGCCGTATTATAATTGAAAATGCTTAAAGTAAACTTTTAGTAATGTAAAACAAAACTTCTTCGCATGAAAGTTTACCTATTATAAACAGGAATGAAGGGTATTGTATGCAAATAGGAAAAAAAATAAAAAATCTGCGTCTGAAAAGCGGTCTGACTCAGGAAGAACTTGGTGAACGCACAGATTTAAGCAAAGGCTACATATCTCAGCTTGAACGGGATTTAAGCTCTCCGTCTATGGAAACCTTTTTCAGCATTCTGGAAGTGCTGGGATGCACCCCGGAAAAGTTTTTTGAATCTGGAGATTCTATTCAGAAGGTTGTGTATTCAGAAGAAGATCAAACAGGGTATAAAGATGAAGAGAAGGGCTACGAAATTCACTGGCTCGTTCCTGAATCCAATGAGAAGGAAATGGAACCGATCCGTCTTCTTTTTAAGGAAAATGGGGAATTTAAAGAATTTGAACCCTCCTCATCCGAAACATACGGGTATTGTTTGAGCGGAAGAGTGGCTATTCGCATCGGCACCAGATATTACAGTGCGAGTGCAGGGGAATCAATTTATTTTTCTGCTGCAGATACTCACCAGATTACAAATGACTTCAACGGACCATCAGAGATTATCCTCGTCGCTACCAATTCCTACTTATAATCAAACGTTTGTTTAAATCATCATTCAGGAGGCTGTTATGAAAAACGAAACCATTATCCGCTTTGAAGGGGTATCCAAGCAATATGACGAAGCCGCACCAGTCCTGGACAGTGTCAGCTTTGAAATCGAGCGGGGAAAATTCTACACGCTGCTTGGACCATCCGGATGCGGAAAAACGACGATTCTCCGTCTTATTGCCGGGTTTACGGAGCCGTCAAACGGAAGCATTTATTTCAACGGAAAAGTAATCAATGATGTACCGGCCAACAAGCGCCAGGTGAACACGGTGTTCCAGGATTATGCACTGTTTCCCCATTTAAACGTCTTTGAAAACGTTGCGTTTGGCCTGCGCATTAAGAAAATGAAAAAAGGTCAGATTGAGGAGAAAGTAAAAGAAGCACTCCGTTTTGTCAATCTTGAAGGATACGAAACACGTGAAATCACGGAAATGTCCGGCGGGCAGAAGCAGCGTGTGGCGATTGCGCGTGCGATCGTCAATGAGCCTGAGGTAATTTTACTGGATGAGCCTCTTTCTGCACTGGACTTAAAGCTTCGCACGGAAATGCAGTATGAGCTGAGAGAGCTGCAGCGCAGACTCGGTATAACGTTTATCTTTGTTACTCATGACCAGGAAGAAGCACTTGCTATGTCTGATGAAATTTTCGTATTGAATAAAGGGCAAATCCAGCAAAGCGGAACCCCTACAGACATTTACGATGAACCGATCAACCGGTTTGTTGCCGACTTTATCGGCGAGTCAAACATTGTTCCCGGAACGATGGTTAAAGACTATTTAGTGGAGTTTGCCGGACAGCAATTTGAGTGCGTGGATAAAGGGTTTCTTCCAAGCGAGTCTGTTGAAATTATCGTAAGGCCGGAAGATTTGGTTATTGCAAAAAGGGAAAATGGAAAGCTTCAGGTGAAGGTAGACTCCCAGCTTTTCAGAGGCGTGCATTATGAAATCTGCTGCTATGATGAGGCAGGGAATGAGTGGCTCGTCCATTCTACGAAAAAAGCAACGGTCGGAGATGAAATCGGGCTCGATTTTGAACCGGAGGCGATCCACGTCATGAGATTTAACGAAACGGAAGAGGAATTCGATAAACGTCTGGAATCCTATGCTGGGGAAAGCCATGCAAACTAATTCGCGCAATCTGTATCTGATCCCGTACGTACTCTGGATGGTGCTCTTCGTAGCCGCTCCAATCGTTCTCATATTTTACTATTCTTTATTTGATATCGAAGGAAATCTGACGCTCGCCAACTATGCCAAGTTCTTTACGCCGGTGTACATGCAGATGACCCTGAGCTCCTTCTGGTATGCATTCCTTATTACGGCATTTTCCTTGCTGATTGCCTATCCGACCGCTTATTTGCTGACGAAAACGAAGCATAAACAGCTCTGGCTGCTGCTGATCATCCTGCCGACCTGGATTAATCTTTTACTAAAAGCTTACGCGTTTCTTGGAATCTTCGGCACATACGGTACGGCGAATAATCTGCTGGCATGGCTTGGAGCGGGAAGACAGCAAATTCTATTCACAGACTTCAGTTTTGTCTTTGTGTCTGTCTATATTTTCATACCATTTATGATCTTGCCGATTTATAACTCCCTTGAGGAAATGAATCCTTCTTTAATCGATGCAGCGAGAGACCTTGGATCCTCTCAATGGGAGACATTCAAAAAGGTAATCTTTCCGCTTACGGTTTCTGGTGTGAAATCAGGCTGTCAGGCCGTTTTCATTCCGGCGCTCTCCCTGTTTATGATCACACGTTTGATTGCCGGAAACCGGGTCATTACACTTGGGACTGCCATTGAGCAGCATTTCCTCGTCACACAGGACTGGGGAATGGGTGCAACGATTGCGGTCTTCCTGATCATCGCTATGGCGATCATTATCCTGCTAACCAATAACCAGAGGAGGAGCGCAAGATGAGAAAAAACAGCAAGCTTTCCAATCTTTATCTAGTTCTCGTCTTCGCCATCCTTTATGCACCAATCTTTTATCTAATGTATTATTCCTTCAACAGCGGGGGAACCATGAGGGAATTTGAAGGATTCACGCTGGACTGGTATAAGGAAGTTTTTCAGGATACAAGACTGCTCATTATCGTCCTTAATACCTTAATCATTGCGCTGCTTTCATCAGCCATTTCTACAATTCTAGGAGTTTTTGGTGCATTAGCGATTACGTATGTGAAAAAGAGACGCACGAAAAATACGTTGCTTACAATGAACAACGTACTGATCGTCAGTCCCGATGTCATTATCGGTGCATCCTTCCTGATTCTTTTTACGATGATTGGAATTAAGCTCGGTTTCACCTCGGTGCTGCTTTCGCACATCGCGTTCAGCGTACCAATCGTTGTCATTATGGTCCTGCCTAAGCTTGAGGAAATGAGCTCGTCTCTTGTGGACGCAGCAAGAGACCTGGGAGCAAGCAAATGGGAAGTTCTCACGAAAGTAATCCTCCCATACATCACACCGGGAATCTTTGCCGGCTTCTTTATGGCTCTGACTTACTCGCTTGATGACTTTGCCGTTACGTTCTTTGTAACGGGGAATGGGTTCTCTACTTTATCAGTTGAAATTTACTCGCTGGCGCGCCAAGGAATTTCCCTGACGATTAATGCACTGTCCACACTGATTTTCCTTGTGACCATTCTGCTTGTCGTGGGCTATTACTTTATTACCCAGCGAAATAACCGCGTGAAAGGGGTGGCAATCCGAAAATGAAACAGCTGTTCAACGCCTTTATCGCGATTGCTGTCATTTCCGTTATTTTATATGTATCCATTAATCAGCTGAACAGCTCCCAAGGCTATTCAGGCGGGAATACACTCACCATCTACAATTGGGGAGATTACGTAGATCCTGAGCTGATTGCTCGTTTTGAAAAAGAAACAGGCATCAAAGTCATTTACCAAACCTTCGATTCAAATGAAGCGATGATGACGAAAATCTCACAAGGGGGAACTACATTTGATGTAGCAATGCCCTCTGAGTATGCCATCAGCAAGATGAAAGAAGACGGCCTGCTGATTCCGCTTGACCATTCCAAGCTTCCCAATCTGAAGAATATTGATACAAGATTCATGGATTTGTCCTTTGACCCGGGCAATCAATATTCCATCCCTTACTTTTGGGGAACGGTTGGAATTGTATACAATCCTGCCATGCTGAATGGGAAGAAAATTACGAGCTGGAATGATTTATGGGACCCGGAAATGAAAAATAAAATTCTTCTTGCAGATGGAGCGAGGGAAGTGATGGGGATGGGGCTGAACAGCCTCGGCTACTCTCTAAATGATACGAATGAAGCACATCTGCAGGAGGCAAAAGCGAAGCTGAATACCATCACTCCAAACGTCAAAGCGATCGTAGGAGATGAAATCAAAATGCTTCTCGCCAACGAAGAAGCCGCCGCCGGAGTGGTATGGTCAGGAGACGCCTCCGAAATCATGGGCGAAAATGAAAAGCTTGATTACGTTGTGCCTGAGGAAGGCTCCAACCTGTGGTTTGATAACATGGTCATTCCAAAAACGGCAGCCAACCGGGAAGCAGCCCATCAATTCATCAACTTTATGCTTGAACCGGACGTAGCCGCTCAAAACGCCGAATATGTAGGCTACTCCACTCCGAATAAAGAAGGACTCGCTATTTTGCCGGAAGAAATCTCCGGTGATGAGCGGTTCTATCCTGATACTGAAACAACAGAAAAGCTTGAAGTGTACGATAACCTCGGCAAAAAAATGCTCGCTCATTATAACGAATTGTTTCTGGAATTTAAAATGCACAGGAAGTAAGAAAGAAAGCGGCGGTCCTTTGGGGGATCGCCGCTTTTTTGGATTTTGAGTTGCGAGCAGGTGTCAGTCAGGTTGCTTTACTGCAGACGAAGGCAGGCGCCTGACCCCTGCTGCTTCACCGTATGAGGGGACAGAGGGAGGTTGCCTCAATCCCATGTCCCTCAACAGTTTTGAGTTCTGGTGCCGGAGCTTTCATACAGTAGAGAATTCGGGGACTGGCACCGTGCCAGTCCCCTGCTCCTTCACCGCAAACGGGGACAGAGAACAAGCGCTCCAATCCCTTACCCCTCAACGGTTTGGAGAAGCGGTACCGAAGCTTTCACGCAGTAGAGAACATGGGGACAGGCACCGCTAAAGCCCTACTTAAAAGTAAATAATTACCTTCCGTAAAATCCTGCAGAAAGTGAAACCTTAGCTGCTGCTTGTCCGTATTACAAGCTGTAGGTGTTTCACCCTGTCGATTGACAGGGAAGAAGGTCGCTTAAAGTTGAATGCTTTGGAAAAATTGTGGTATCATTTTCTTGGAATGCTGTATGCGGCTTCATTGGCTGCAGCATATGAAGAAATAAGGTTTTAAAGGCTTTATTACTGGGAAGGAGTGTTGAAGAATGGCCATTTCCTTGCAAAAAGGGCAGAAAATCGATTTAACTAAAGGCAGAGCCGGATTGTCTTCCATTACGGTAGGACTAGGTTGGGATCCAGTTAAAAAAAGCGGAGGGTTCTTTGGTTTCGGCGGAGGAAGCAGCAACGTGGATTGCGACGCTTCGGTCATGATGCTCAATGAGAACGGAAAGCTTGCGGATAAAAAGGATTTGATCTATTTCGGCAATAAAACAAGCTCCTGCGGCAGTGTCCAGCACTCCGGAGATAACCTTACCGGAGATGGTGAAGGGGATGACGAGCAGGTTAAAATTGACCTGAGCCGTATACCTTCACATATACATAGGCTTGTATTCGTTGTAAATATTTATCAGGCTGTTCAGCGCAAACAGGATTTTGGAATGATTCAGAATGCATTTATCCGCGTTGTTGATAATTCCAGCAATGCTGAGCTTGTTCATTTCAACCTGACAGACGACTTCTCCGGTTTAATGGCTCTTGTTCCGGGCGAAATCTATCGTCACAACGGAGAGTGGAAATTCTCTGCAGTCGGCGACGGAACAAAGGATACATCCATTAGTGAAATTGCGAACCGCTACGTTTAATAGAATATTAGTTTCATAAAGTGATGCGGGGGATATCCTTATACGTTACATTTTTGCGGGCAGCAGGCTGTCCTCCTCCATCCTTTTTAAGAATGAAGCTTGAAGGTTTTACCGCCCGTTAATGCGAAATAAAAAACTACTAAAAGCGAGGTTATGCAAAATGGCAATCAGTTTAGCAAAAGGACAAAAAGTAGACTTAACAAAATCAAACCCGGGCTTGACGAATATTATCGTAGGACTTGGCTGGGACACGAATAAGTACGACGGCGGTCAGGACTTTGACCTTGACTCTTCTGTATTCCTGTTAAATGCTGATGGAAAATGCTCTTCTGAAGCAGACTTTGTTTTTTACAACAATACAAAGGGTGCAAACGGCGCGGTTGAGCACACTGGAGACAACCGTACCGGTGAAGGAGACGGCGATGACGAGCAGGTAAAAGTGAACCTGACAAGCGTACCTGAAAGCATTCAAAAAATTGCGTTCACCATTACAATCCACGATGCTGAAACACGCAGCCAGAACTTTGGACAAGTCAGCAACTCTTACGTTCGCATCTTGAGCGAAACAAATGGCGAGGAATTAATCCGCTACGATCTTGGCGAGGATTTCTCTATTGAAACAGCAGTGGTAGTAGGCGAGCTTTACCGTCACGGTGCTGAGTGGAAATTCAGCGCAATCGGAAGCGGTTATCAAGGCGGGCTGAGTTCTCTTGTAAGCGACTATGGCTTGAACGTCTAATTTGGCGTTTACATGAAACTGGGGTGACTTCACGCAAGCAGTCAGCTTTTTCTGAGCTAACCGACATGGTGTACAGCTTAGGGGCGGCTTTCTATTGCAGGTCGCCCCTTTTTTAGAATGGACAAACTATAAGCGAATGGGGGATAACGATGACACTTTCATTGTCGAAAGGGCAAAGAATTGATTTAACCAAAACAAACCCCGGATTGACAAAGGTAATGATCGGTCTTGGCTGGGACACAAACCGATATAATGGCGGTCATGACTTTGATTTGGATGCTTCTGCTTTTCTTGCTGATGCTTCCGGAAAAGTTCAAAATGACAGCGAGTTTATTTTTTATAATCAGCTGAAAAGTCCGAATGGCGCGGTTGAACATACAGGGGATAACCGTACAGGTGAAGGCGATGGAGATGATGAACAGATTCTGGTTGATTTCTCTCTAATGCCTGCTCACGTAGATAAGATTGGCATCGCTGTAACCATTCATGATGCAGATGCAAGAAGACAGAATTTCGGACAGGTTTCCAATGCGTTTGTCCGGATCGTTGACGCTCAGACAGATAAAGAAATTCTCCGCTATGATCTTGGAGAGGATTTTTCCATTGAAACAGCGGTTGTTGTCTGTGAGCTGTATAAGCATGGAACAGACTGGAAATTCAATGCCATCGGCAGCGGGTTTTCCGGCGGTCTTGCCTCTTTATGCCGCAATTACGGGCTGCAAGTATAAAGTTATTTGCTGCGGACCGGGGAGGCAGCCCGCCTTCCCAGAGTCTTTTTTCAAATAGCAGATCATTAGAAGAGGAGGGGAATATTTGAAGCATTTTCACTATCTTCCGGTCCATACACTGGACGAAATTTTTTACAGCAAGCCGGCTCCATTCAGCCGTACCTCCTCTAAAGAACAGCTGGCTTACGCACTTGGGGCGACACTTTACATGCCGGGAACGAGAGAACAAATTTCTAGTGATGTGCTATCTGGAAAATTTCTTGAGGGCAAGCATGAGGGATTAACAAGCATGGCGATTTGTCTTGAGGATTCCATTGGGGATGACGAAGTAGAGACAGCAGAAATCAATACAGTCCATCAGCTGCAGACGATTTTTGCAAACATTGAAAAAGAAGCGTTCAGTGAGGAGCTTCTCCCGCTTATTTTCATACGGGTACGGGAAGCAGAACAGATGATAAAACTCATCCGCCATTTAGGAAAAGCGGCAACCCTGCTATGCGGTTTCGTTTTCCCGAAGTTTACTGCAGCCAATGGGGAAAAATACTTCGAAACCCTCCGGCAGCTGAATGAAGAATTCTCTTTATCTCTTTATGGAATGCCGATCCTTGAATCCTATGAAATTATCTATAAGGAAACAAGAATGGAGGCGCTTGTTGGGATTAAAGAGCTGCTGGATGCCAATTATGGTCTCGTTTTGAACGTCCGAATCGGAGCGACCGATTTTTCAGGCCTGTTTGGAATTAGAAGAAGCAACGATACAACCATTTACGATATTTCCGTTATACGGGACTGTATTACAGACATTATCAATATGTTCGGCCGGAGTTCAAAAGAGTATGTCATCTCGGGTCCGGTGTGGGAGTATTTCTATGGTTCCAAGCGGATTATGAAGCCTCAGATCAGGCAGTCTCCTTTTCAGCAGGCATTCGGGCGAAACGGTCTCCAAGTGCGGACGGAAATGATTAACCGTTTTGAAGATGCCTTGATTCATGAAATCATGCTTGATAAGACGAATGGTCTCGTGGGCAAAACGGTGATTCATCCATCTCATATTAAAGTCGTTCATGCGCTGAACGTTGTGACTCATGAGGAATATTTGGATGCAAAGGCCATTTTGGACAGCCAGGATGGAGCGAACGGTGTGTTTAAGAGCACGTATGCCAACAAGATGAATGAAGTAAAACCACATACAAACTGGGCACGGAAAGTGCTGCTCAAATCTTCTATTTACGGGGTGCTTCATGACCAACAATCCTTCATTGACCTTCTTAACACAAAACAAAAAGAGCAAATACTCACTGGAAATCTTAGATAAAATCAGCGTCGATATTGAGATCAGAGAAAACCCGCTTCATCTCTCATTAAGAAGTCTGTTTGAGATGGGAGCAAGAATTAACAAAAAGAGAAGCTTCCTGTTTGTCAGCAAGGTCCTTGGGAAGCACTTGCCGGTATCACCAAAGGTTTCTTTAATGGCAGGAGCCGCCCTTGCAGGAGAATACATGGAAAAAGTTCACGGGAACGTTCACCCGTACAAAGAGGAGATGAGAGAGGCCATTGAAACGGGAGAAGCGGGCGAACTGCTCCTGCAGGCGGTTCAGCAGGAGAAATTCAGGCTTCCGGAAGAGACCGTTTTTATCGGTTTTGCCGAAACAGCTACTGCACTTGGACATGCCGTTTTCAATTGCTTCGAAAATGCCAGGTACCTTCATACGACCCGTGAGGAAGTGCAGGATCTAAGATCGGCTATCAGCTTTGAAGAAGAGCATTCCCATGCGACCTCGCACAGGTGCTATGCGGGAACGGAATTCTTCGATCATCCGCATCCGATTGTACTGGTGGATGATGAATCCACAACAGGGAAAACAGCTTTAAATATTATCGAGTCGATTCAGGCGATTTTTCCTAGAAAGGAATATACCATTGCGACGCTGCTGGACTGGCGGACGGACGAGTACAGAGAAGAGTTTCGCAGAATGGAAGAGAAGCTCGGGATTGTCATCCGCGATGTGTCCCTGCTATCAGGATCAATGGAAGCAAAAGGGGCTTCTATAGACGATCTTTTCGAGGCGGAAACAACGGACCGTCCAATGGCAGAGGCTGAAATATGCATGACCGGACTATCTGCCGCCTCCGATTATCAGACGGAATGGGTATCTAAAGGGGAAAGCACGGCAGCGCCTTCCTATCTTTCCAGCACAGGAAGGTTCGGCATGGATGATTCTCTTCAAAAGGAAGCCGGGCGCTTTATCAATGATGCAGCTGAAGAGCTTCGCCTAAAAAGAAGGGGAGAACGCACTCTCTGTCTTGGAACAGGCGAATTTATGTACATACCGATGCGGATTGCAGCGGAAATGGGGGAGGGCATCCACTATCAATCTACGACGAGAAGCCCCATCCATAGCATGAAAAAAGATGGATACCCGATTTTTTCAAAGTTCGCTTATCCAAGTCCGGAGCAGCCGGATATCGGGCATTTCTTTTACAATGTTGAGCCAGGAATGTATGACGAAGTCTTTGTGTTTTTAGAAAGGGAAGTCCCTGATGAACAGCTTGCCCCGATGCTTGAGCAGCTGAAATCTCTTGTTCCGTTTATTCACGTCGTTTACTTTTGCAGAAGGAAAGGTGATCAGCATGCCAGCTAAAACAATGAAGCCTCCAGTACCTATGGGAAGCTACTCTCAAAAAGATGTCGTCTTTCTATTAAAGGATATCAGCGATGTCATGCCCGAAAGCTCCACTCAGGACAGGGAAGAAGCCGTCCAATCCGGAACGCACTATTCAGAAATGCTGCCGATTGAATACAAGCCATCGGAAGAGTATATTTCTCTCTTTCACCTATCACTTGCCCAGTATAAAGAGCGACTTGCGATTGCCGCTGGAGTTGTCGCGGAGCAAATCATTAAGGAACGTGGAAAAGGGGCTGTTCTCGTCTCCCTTGCACGCGCCGGCACTCCAATTGGAATCCTTATAAAACGGTATATTCTTTTCAAATATGGGATCGATGTGCCGCATTACAGTGTTTCCATCATCCGCGGACGCGGAATTGATGAAAATGCCATGAAGTATATTTTTGAAAATCATCCATCCGAATCGATCCAATTTGTGGACGGATGGACTGGAAAAGGCGCCATCAAGAAAGAACTGAATGAAGCCGTTGATCACCTAAATAAAACTTACGGGACCAATATCAGTGATACAATGGCTGTATTAGCAGACCCTGGATATTGCGTGACCATTTACGGAACAAGAGGAGATTTTTTGATTCCGAGTGCCTGTCTGAACTCGACTGTGTCAGGGCTCGTCAGCCGCACCGTTTTGAACAGCGAGTTTATCAGCCCGACGGATTACCACGGGGCCAAGTACTATCGCGAGCTGGAAAAGGAAGATTTGTCTCTTCATTTTATTGAAACGATTGCAGACCAATTCACTCTTGTAAAAGAAGAAGTAGAAAGACATCTGGAAGCCATGACGGCATCTGAACCGACATGGCAAGGCTTAACTGACATAAAAAAAATTCAGGATGATTTCGGAATCGAAAACATTAATTTAATCAAGCCTGGTGTTGGGGAAACGACAAGGGTGCTGCTCCGCCGTGTGCCGTGGAGGATTCTTGTGAAAAGCCTCGACAATGCGGATCTTGAGCATATCCGCCTGCTTGCTGAAGAGCGGAACGTTCCAATCGAAGAGTATCCGGATATGTCTTATTCCTGCTGCGGACTGATTAAACCGCTCAAGGAGGGAAACTGATGATTTTTGCAAGCGATCTTGACCAAACGCTCATCTATTCAAGACGATCCTTCAGACATGACCCGGTAGAGGAAGACATCCGCCTGATTGAAACACTCGATGGGAAAGAGATTTCCTTTATGACCCATAAAGCCATTGCACTGCTTAAACAGGTGGCCGAGAAGGCAATGTTTGTTCCAGTTACAACCAGAACAATCGAACAGTTTAAGCGGATCACCATTTTTCAGGGAGAGCTTGCTTCAGAGTATGCGGTAACAAGCAACGGCGGCAACATTCTAAAGAATGGAACACCGGATGCAGACTGGAACAGACTGATTACCGGGCAGCTGAAAAATGGAATGGCAAGGGAAGACATGCTTGAGAAGTTCCAGGAGATTGTCCACGACGAATGGGTATTGAAGCAAAGAACGGCAGACGATTTGTTCAGCTACTGCATCATTGACAGGGATAAGGTTCCAGCTGAGCTTGAATCCTTTACCAAGTGGCTCAATGAAGCAGGATGGACGCACTCCATGCAGGGGAGAAAGCTTTATTTTGTACCAAAGCCCGTGAGCAAATGGGCAGCAATAGAATACATCAAAGGCATTGAGGGGAAGAAAACCGTTGCAGCAGCAGGGGACTCTTTGCTTGATTTATGTCTTCTCGAAAACGCTGAATTTCCATTTGCTCCAAGGCACGGAGAACTTCAGGAGCAGGGACAGGATTCTCAAGGGAAGATAATCAGAACAGAACAGGAAGGCATTTTTGCTTCAGAGGAAATTCTTGAAAAGGTACTGAAAATAGCAGAGCAAAACTTGAAGGTTATAAGATAAACAGATCGTTAATCGAAGGGGAAGGATGAGGAGTATGGTGAAAACAATTAGACCAATCAAGGCCGATGCAAATGAGAAGGATTGGCTGAGTTTGTTCAAAACCCCATTATCTCACCGCCAATCCTTCCTGCACTCTGAAGATGAGCTTGCCTTTACCCAGGCTGCATTCCGGATCCTTGGTACATATCCGGACGAGGATGAATATCAGGAGGTCTTGTATGACCTTGCTCATAATGAAGAGCTAAAGGTTGTGCGCCTTAGCGGAACGCTTGATAAATCGATTCAGCCGGATCTTTTTCAGGCGATCCAGCGGGTACTGATGATCAACACCGAGGAAAATGGCCTCTCCGTCAACAGGCTCGTTGCTTTTATGGAGGGGGAGAGCCTTATTCCTAAGGCGGGCAACACAAGCTTATCTGTTCATTACCGGAACAATTGGAAGATCCTGCTCGAACAGTTTAAAGCTGCCCATCCGGGAGGGTTTCTGCATCCGGATTTTAGAAGGATCTTCACCGATCTGGTAAAATGGGGCCACAATCATCTTGCCGCATGGAACGCTGAAATAACAGAGCAGCCGCCTAAGATTCTCTGGTACGGTCCCGCTTCAAAAAGCGAGTCATACTTCTTGTATTATTTGATTCTTGCTGGAGCAGACGTGCTGATTTTTCATCCTGAAGGAGAAGATGTCTTAGGTTCATTCGATGAGGATGAATCTCTTACAACCATTATTCGGTTAAGTTCGACCGGAAGATTGCTGCCATTTCCTGAACAGAAGCCTGTCCGTAAAGGAACAGTTGCTTTCCGGGCTTCCAGGGAAATTGAGCAGATGCTTCATACGGAAGATTCGCTGCTGTATAAACCGTGGCAGTTCCGTTCCTATATTCCTAAATCGATTACATTAAAAACCACCTATGATGAACTATTTATTCTAGTAAAAGAAAAAGCTCTCATTCGTCCGAATTTTGAAGCATCCAGCCAAACGGTGCAAATCCCGGCGCTTTTCACTAAAGTAGCCGGCGTCTCCAAAAACAGAAAGGAATATTGGGCGAAAATTCAGCAGATCACGGATCACGAGCTTGCCTGGACGATTCGTTCCTTTCCTTTTACAAAGGCGGTTCCCGGCAATAATCATTTTCATTATCAGGCAGCACTCGGAGAAAACGGGCAGCTGGATCCTGAGAAAATGATGACCAGTAACTGGTGGGCATACAAAGAGCTCCCAACCGGCCTGCAGCAGGGACTAGCTTCAGCCATCTCCCGCTATTGCGCCTACCCTAAACTAAAAGCCCCGCAGCATGAAACCGACTATCAGACACAGCTCTATTTATTTAATCAGGCACTGTACCTGCCCCCGGATATATTAAGGCTTGTCCAGAAATTCGACTACGCCCAGGATATACCGAAAATCGTGCTTTACAATACAGAAAAAAATGGACCATTCAGCCGGTCGGATGCGGCCCTCCTGCTTTTGATGAACGAACTGGGCATGGACATCATCGTATTTAATCCGGCAGGCCAGAACGATTTGGAACATTTTATCCATGAGAGCAGCTATGACATTCACTGGCTGGAGGAAGTCAGCTTTGAAGAAGAATTCAAGGAATCTTCCCTGATCAAAAAGATGTTTAAAAAATGGTTTTAGGATGGAGGAAAGAAGATGAATACGAACGAATTGCAGGCAATGAATCTTGAAAAAAAAGAAGAGCTGCTGGAAACCGGCACAAACGAAATAAAAGCTCAGCTGAGAAAAGAGCCGGAAGTGCAAAAGCTCGCCCAAAACATCGATCATAAAAACCAGCTTGCCCTGCTGGAGTATGGAAAAGAGCCGGCAAATGAAATTTCTGCCTTTTCCGGCAGAATTCTAAATACGATTAAATCAAGCAGCATGGAAGAATCCAGTGCGCTCTTAAAGCACCTTGGGAAAATCATGGACCGCTTCGACAGCAAGGATTTTGTGGAGAAAAAGGGCTTGATGGCAAAAGTGTTCAACCGCGGCCAAAAAGTGATGGACAAGCTGTTTTCCAAATACCAGACGATGGGCTCGGAAATCGACAAGGTGTACGTAGAAATCATGAAGTATGAAAATGAAATGAAGGGCTCTACTCAGACGCTTGAACAGCTGTATGAGCAGAACTTTCAGTACTACACCGAGCTTGAGAAATATATTGTCGCAGGCGAAATGAAAGTCGAAGAACTCCGGGCAAAGGTTCCCGAGCTTGAGAGCAGGGCGGCAAGCGGCAATCAGCTTGCAGGAATGGAACTGGATACGCTGAAAAACGGAATCGAGCTAATGGAACAAAGAGTCTATGACCTGGAAATGGCCAAGCAGGTGGCCTATCAGTCAGCACCGCAAATCCGCCTTCTGCAAAGAGGAAACACCAAGCTCATCGCGAAAATCAATTCCGCTTTCGTAACGACCATCCCTATTTTTAAAACAGGGTTGATTAATGCAATTGCAGCGAAAAGACAAAACCTTGTCGCCCAATCCATGAACGAATTGGATAAGCGCACAAACGAAATGCTGCTCAAAAACGCTCAGAACATTTCGAAGCAAAGCACGGAGATTGCGAGAATGTCCGGCAGCCCGAGCATTAAGATCGAAACGATGGAAGAAACATGGAGCATCATTATGAAAGGGATGCAGGAAACAAAGGCCATTGAAGATGAAAACAAAAAGATGCGCGAAGAAGGCAAGGTGCGGATCGAGCAGCTTCAGGAGAATTTCAAGCGGCTTGAACAGCAGCGCTAAAGGAAAGGGAGCGAACGGATTGAGCACGATTAATCTGATGAAAAAGAATGTGCAAATTGTTCTCGAGAAAAAGCAGCTGGCCGGGGTAACAGCCCGAGTCGGCCTTGTACTCGATATCTCAGGCTCAATGAGAAAGCTCTATAAAAACGGGACAGTCCAAAAGGTAGTGGAGAGGATCCTTGCCGTTGCCAGCCAATTTGATGACGATGGCATGCTTGACGTTTGGGTATACGACAATGAATTTGCCCGTCTCAAGCCGGTTACGGAAAGGGATTTTAACGGCTATGTCGAAAACGTAATCCTTTCTGACTCTCTGATCCATAAATTCGGACGGAACGATGAGCCCCCTGTCATGGAGGATGTCATCCGAAAATATACGAGCGAAGAATCCAGCAAGGATCCCGCTTTCATTGTGTTTATTAATGACGGCGGCTGCAAAAAGACCATAAAAAAACCTGTCGTTGAATCCTCAAACCAGCCGATCTTCTGGCAATTTGTCGGGATTGGCGACAGCAATTTTGAAGTGCTGGAAAACCTGGATACGATGGAAGGGCGGTACATCGATAACGCCAGCTTTTTTCACATTCAGGATGCAGAAACAGTGACAGACGAAGAGCTGTACAGCCAGCTCCTGGACGAATTTCCATCATGGATTCAGGAAGCGAAGGCAAAGGGAATACTGTAAGAGAAGCCTCAGGAATTTTGATTCCTGGGGCTTTCATTTGTTGTATAGCACCGTAAAGCTTAAAATAGACCTATCCAAATGCAAAACAGGAGGTCTTTGCCCTTGAATACGCTGCACCATGGTTTTTGGACTTATATGATCTTCCGCCGAAAGAAGCAATTCGTAAAATACTTTGTCATTGGCAGCATGGCACCGGATTTTATATATTTCATCATGTTTTTCTACTTGCTATTAAAAAGTTTGCTGCTGAACGTCCTTGGCTTTACAGAAACGGCTTTTTCGCTTCGCAGCGCTGTTCATGGACTATTTGACGAACCAGTCACGATCGTTTTGAGACAAGGGGGGCATTCGCTCTTTGTATGGGTGCTTGCTTTTATCCTGATTGCCGCCATATCGCGCAAGCTATGGGTCAACGCCTGGCTCGCATTCTTATACGGATGGCTCGGGCATATTTTAATTGATCTCCTTACCCATGTACAGGACGCGGTACCGCTTTTTTATCCCATAAGCGATAAAATTTACCGCGGTCCAATTTCTTATTATGACCGGGATTTTTTCGGAAGGGAATTCAGTATGATTAATACGGCCATGATTGGAATAGCTATTTTGTATTTGATCATTGAAAAATCAAGAAAACGCCGCCGGCTTAAAAAGAATTCATATACCGCCGGTCAATAGCGTGCTTTAGGTTCCAAGCTGTTTTTCCATGGTAATGGAATCGGCCGTAGGTGAGGAATCCCGCTTTTCCGCCGGTCGATAAAATAGCGAGAAACCGCCGTTGAGGCTGAAAAGGAACAAGCTCCCGTTTTTCAGCCGTTCTTTTCAGGTTTTCCCACAGCACTTTGGATTGGCGGACTGCGTAAACTCCGTTTTTCGGCAGCTCTGGATATCGGGTGATGGACACGCAATCTCCCGCCCCAAAAATGGAAGGGCTATGCATTAAGCGTTCATCAACCGGTAAAAACCCATTCCCGTCAATACGAAGTCCGGAGTTTTTAAAAAGAGAAGGAGCCTCGGGGCCGCCCAGCCAAAGCAAATGGGAAAAAGGAATCCGTGTATCTTCTCCCGCATCAATCGCCTCGCTGCCAAGCAGCCGGGCTTTTTTATTTTGAATCACGGTAACCCCTTTTTGCTGGCAGATTTGAAGAAGTTTTTGATTGTGTGCGGAAGAAAGCAGGGGCCCTCCGCTGATCAGCGTAACAGGGCTCCCGATTTCGTTCAGACGCCGATAACCAGCTGCTGCAAGAGAAAGCTCCACTCCTGAAGCACCACCGCCGACAATAACAGGCTGATCTCCTTCTCTAAAGGAACGGATTGCTTCCGGAAAAGAGTAATTCGGTTTAATCGGCAGAATGGAGGGGGAGCTTGCTTGAGCGGAGCCAATATCCAATGACAGCAAGCCATAGGAAAAAGAGCGCCCGGAGGATGTTATGACCTCTTTAGCTGCCTCATCTATCGCCGTTATTTCTTCTTCAATGAAGGTAAAGCCATGCTTTTGGGATAAAACGCTAAGGTCTATGCGGATTTGCTCCTCGCTGTAAATTCCCTCCGTAAATCCGGAAAACATGCCGGAATAATATTGATAGCGCGACGGAGAAATAAGGATAACTTCCGTATGCGGAAAATGCCTCAATGAGCCATCGGCAATCCCAGCAAGATGGGCATGCCCGCCGCCGGCAAGGATAATCGTGTTCATGGATTCCGACTCCTCTTTAGTTTGCTGTCTTTATTTTGTCCGATTCGGATTCTCATAGCAAGAGAGAAGAAGGGATGGACCGTTCTTTGCAACTATAAAAAATTAAAAAGCATAGGATTGTTTAGAAGTCTGCGTTTCGTGATAGTAATAAGTAAAACGAAACGAAGAGGTGCCGACATGTTCAGCTTGATCAGGAGGAATTTCAGCAAACCGAAAGGCTGGATTGGGGTCATAACCGGAAAAATCATGGCCCGGGAAAATCAGTTTATCAACCAATGGACCATCTCCAGACTGGGAGTCCGGCGGGGCGACAAGGTGCTCGAGGTTGGATACGGTCCAGGATACGCTCTTGAATACATTCTCAAAAACTATCCTGTGGTAAAAGCAGACGGGATTGATATTTCTGAAACCATGAAGGAGCAGGCTTCAATCCGCCTGAAGGATTATATGGAAGCCGGTAAAACAGAACTTTCGGCCGCAGATATTGGAGAAGCCCGAATCCCTGCGAATACCTATCATAAAATTCTCTCCGTCAATAATTACACGATATGGGATGAACCGAGGAACGGATTATCCCATCTATATGAAGCCATGATCCCCGGCGGAACCATTGCCATCACCATGCAGCCGCGCGAGGAAAATGCGAGTCCCAACAAAACGAAAATGTTCGGCAAACAAATTTATGACGATTTATCTGCATGCGGATTTGAACGAATTTCAATGAAGTTTAAAAGGGTAAAGCCGGAAATGACGGTATGTGTGACGGCTAGGAAGCCGTGGAAGTAACTGGCTAAACGGGAATTTCTCTAATGGGCAGAACGAAGGCTGAGCAGGTGTCTGACCCGGCTTTCGCTAAAGGACTAAAGCTCTGGCATCGGCGCTGCAGACTGCTGGTGCATAAGGCTTGGCGGGAGAATGCCTCCGTCCCCGGATGCGGTAAAGCATAACGGGACTGGCACCGTGCCAGTCCTGCTGCTCTCTATCAGACTAAACCTCCGGCACCGACGCTCGAATCTTTTGATAGATAAGGGATTGGAGGCTGCCGCCTCCGTCCCCTGCTCCTTTAAAGCGGAGCGGGTCAGGCGCGCCTAAAAGCTGTAATCCACCGGCGCAGCCCAATCAAAAATCAACAAAAAAGCTGAACCGGTTAAGGTTCAGCTTTTCTCATTCATTTTATTATTCCGCTCTGCCTTTAAGGTCTACATCAATGTTTCCGCGAGTTGCTTTAGAGTAAGGGCACACTTGGTGAGCGGCTTCGATTAGTTCTTGCGCTGTCGCGTCATCTACGCCTTTTATGATTGCTTCCAGTTCAACCTCAAGCTTGAATCCGCCGTCCGCTTCATCTTTTCCGATGGAAACATTGGCCGTTACTTTTGTGCCTTCAGTTTTAATGCGTTTTTGGCGAATAACCAGATTCAAGGCGCTGTCGAAGCAAGCAGAGTAGCCAGCTGCGAAAAGCTGTTCAGGGTTTGTTCCGTCTCCGCCTTGTCCGCCAAGACCTTTTGGCATAGCGACAGCGAAATCAAGCTGTCCGTCTGAAGATTGGATCCGTCCTTCGCGTCCGCCTGTTGCCGTTGCTGTTGCTGTGTAAAGTGCATTCATGATTTGTTTCCTCCTTGTTTTAGATGAAATGTCAGATTTCTTAAGGTTTTAAGAAGCAGTTTGTACTCTTCTATGGATAACCCCAATTTGGGGGCAACCTGATCGGGAATGCAAGATGCCTCTGTTCTTAGCTTTTCCCCGCTGCCGGTGAGGCTAATCGTCATTTTGCGCTCATCTTCTGCCGAACGTGTTCTCTGTATGAACCCCGCTGCTTCGAGTCGCTTCAGCATCGGGGTGAGTGTTCCGGAATCAAGCATCAGCTTCTCGCCGATTTCCTTAACGGCCAGATGATTGCCTTCCCAAAGAACAAGCATGACAAGGTACTGGGGGAATGTAAGCTTTAAAGGTTCAAGCATCGGTCTGTACATGCTTGAGATTTCTTTTGAGCTTGCATAGAGAGCAAAGCAAAGCTGATTCTCAAGCTTCAGTTTTGAATCGTTATCCATGATCATGGTCTTCCTTTGCTAATTAAGTTGTGCACAATTGAATTGTATACGATGTTCATTCAAAGCACAACTTTTATGCTTCATCTGTATTCAGCTTTTTCAGCGGCTTGTCTGCAGGCCCTTCCATCACATCTCCGTCAATGGAGAATCGCGAACCGTGGCAAGGGCAGTCCCATGAACGGTCCCCATGGTTCCATTCCACTTCGCAGCCTAAATGTGTGCAGGTGGAGTCAACTAAATGGAGGCAGCCTTGCTGATCTTTATAAGCAGCCGCTTTCTGGCCTTTATGTGTGACGAGAGCCCCTTCATCATCCCGAAGCTCTTCTATTTTTTTCCGAGAACCGAAATCCAGCTTGCCGCCAATTAAATGGCCGGCCACATTCAGGTTTTGCGATAGGAATGTTTTGATGCTTGGATCAGCGATAAAGCGGGATGGGCAGAACACATCCTGATATGGGTTTTCTTTTTCCAGCACGAGGTCGCGGATCATCATTGCAGCCGCCGTCCCGTTCGTCATGCCCCATTTTCGGTATCCGGTAGCTGCCAAAATTGATGGTTTGCCCTTCGTGACAGGTCCCACATAAGGGATTTTATCGAGCGTAATTAAATCCTGTGCCGACCACTTGTACACCGTTTCCTTTAGCCCAAGATGGACCTTTCCAAACAATTCAAGGCTCTCGTAATGCTTTTCTGTATCAAATCCTTGTCCGGTTTTATGACTGTCCCCGCCAATTAGAATCAGGTCTTCGCCATTCATAGGGGTAGCGCGGATCGACCGGGTCGGATTGTCCGCGCTTAAATACATTCCGCCGGGATACGGCTGCCTGGTTTTAACGCCCAGGACATAGGACCTCTCAGCGTACATTCTTGTGAAATAAAAGCCGTTCCCGTCATAGAAAGGGAAGTGTGAGCAGGAAATGGCATGCTTGGCTTTAATATGGCTGCCATCCCTTGTGATGACCTTTGCTCCACCATCAAATGCTTCTGCATCTACAGCAACAGTATGCTCATAGATTTCAGCACCCATTTCCTGAAGCTCCTGAACCATTTGGTTTAAATAGGAGATAGGATGGAATTGAGCCTGATTCCGGATCATGATTGCGCTTTTGATGGATAAATCAAAAGGGAGGGTGTCCGCCATTGCACAATCTGCATCGAGCTTCACATAGGCTTTGTATTCTTTCTCAAGCTTCGTCACATTTTTGTTTTCCGTCGTGTAAATATAGGCATCCTGGTTCGAAAAATCACAGGAAACATTGGCGGCATAATCACGCATAAAGGCAAGAGCTTCATCATTCGCACGGAAATATTTTTTCGTTTTTTCTTCGCCGATGTGGTGCATCAGCTCATCGTAGATCAGGTCATGCTGGGTCGTGATTTTAGCCGTGGTATGTCCGGTTGTGCCGTTTAATAACACATCCGCTTCAAGAAGAACGACCTTGACTCCTTCCTTGGCAAGCAAATAGGCAGCAGTAATTCCGGTAATGCCGCCGCCGACAATAACAGCTTCTGTTTCCAGACTTTGCTGGAGCTTGGGGAAGGATGGAAGCTCGGCGGATTCTCTCCAATATGGTTCTGGAGTTGAGGGAATCGGTTGATTTGGCAAAGGGATGCCTCCTTTGTTTATGTACTACCACCTAATTTTTCCAAAAACGAAGAATTCATGTAGAGAAAAATAAAAAAGAGTGCGGTTTCCCGCACCCTAGTTCCAATTCTCTTTTGCAAAAGCATCCCTGCCGGATTCCACTCGTTCCTGCTTGTATTTTTCAGGATTCTTTTTATAGAAATCCTGATGATACTCTTCAGCAGGGTAGAAGGTACTTGCTTCTCTGATTGGCGTTAAAATCGGTTTCTTAAACTTGCCGCTTTCCACCAGTTCCTTTTTAGTGGCTTCGGCTGCCTGCCGCTGCTCTTCCGTATGATAGAAAATAATCGCCCGGTATGACTCGCCCCGGTCAATAAACTGGCCCTCGTCATCAGTCGGGTCAATTTGCTGCCAATAAAGCTCCAGCAATTTTTCATAAGGAAAAAGACTGGGATCATATTGAATCTGCACTGCTTCCGCGTGGCCGGTTGTTTGTGCTTTTACTTCTTCATAGGTCGGGTTTTCTTTATGGCCGCCTGTATAGCCGGATACAATGCCGTGAATGCCTGGAAGCTCGTCGAATGGTTTCACCATGCACCAAAAGCAGCCTCCTGCGAATGTAGCCGTTTCTAATTGTGTGGTTGTCATGTTGGTTCCTCCTTATAAATCCTTACTAAAGTATAAAACGGATTAGATACGGGTGTATAGTTTATCGAACTGCGGTCCTCTTTCTTTCCACAATCGGCATGACTGTTTTAGAAAAACGCTCCATTTCTTCAAGCTGCGGCGAAAATTGGAGCAGCAGCAAATCAAGACCTGCCTCTTCAAACTGGATGATCCGCTCTGCAATCTGTTCCGGTGTCCCGACGAGATTCGGGCGCAGTCCCCGGTTTGACACCGAATAATCCTGAAGCTGGATTTGCTGTTCAAGCTGGGATTTGCTTGTGAAATCTTTAAAGCCTGCGTAAGCAGAGGACTCTTTTACATCGGTTATGCGAGCGAGCTCTTCTGCCGCCTCTTCCTCCGAATCCCTGCATATCACGTATGCGGCCATTCCAAAGGAGGCGAATGGATTTTCATTCACGGTTTCTCTTAAACGAACCATTTCTTCGATTTTTGAACGGACTTCATCCACCGTTCCCCCGTGCATCACATAAGCGTCGCAATAGCGGGCAATCGTCTCTTTTCCGCGCGGACTTTCGCCTCCTGCATACAGGATCGGATTCGGTCTTTGAACTGGTTTCGGGAAAAGCTTTGCTTCTTTGTATTCATAATGCCTTCCTTTATGGGAGAATGAGTCTTCCATCCAAAGCCCTTTCAGAACCTCAACAAACTCCTCTGTCCGGCTGTAGCGCTCATCATGCTCGGTAAAAATACCTCCGTACTGTCTCGCTTCTTCTTCCCACCAGGCGGAGACGACATTTAACGTAAACCGGCCATTGCTCATCTGATCTAGGTTGGCCGCCATCTTGGCCGCCACTGCGGGGTTATGAAAGCCCGGTCTGATAGCCGTCATAATTTCAATTTTATCAGTGACTGCGGCAAGTCCTGCTGCCGTTGTCCACGCTTCAAGCGAATCGTATTCCGGGCCTTTAATATCGTTTAAATAAAGCTCTGCGATCAAAGTTGTGCTATAGCCCCATTTCTCACCTGACTGAATGACCTTTTTTGCATAGTCAAAAGTGGGAGGCATCTTTTCATCCTGAACATTTCTGAGCCAGCCCCCAAAAAGGGGAAGCCAAAATCCGTATTTCATCCCATTCACACCTTTCCTAGCACGGGCATACATACCCCTGATTGAATTTATTTTTCATTTGCTGTACAGAAGGTGCGCGGTCTTCAGCTGAAAATACAGCTTCTGTTATATGTGTGGAGGTTTCACCGAAGAGCACCGAAGCCATTTCGGAATCGGACAGGTGTCCATGAAAAGTACCGGGACGTTCCTGCTTAACCTTTAGATAGTCATCTAAATATACCCATTTTGAATAGTCCAATACTGGATATTGGGCTTCTCCTTTTAACCCGGTCACTTCGTTATAAGCGAGAAGAGGCAGGTTAACTCCCGAGAAAATCGGAAGTCCGATCCACTTCCAAACTCGTGTATTCACATCCAGTAATTTATATGTGTCATCCCGTTTGTCATATACGAATTCTGTCTCCGCAATTCCGTAATACCCTTGCGCTTTTAATATTTCAGCACCGTATGAGACAAACCGGCCGCCTTCAGCAGACTCAACAAGACAGCCCGTTCCGAAGTTCAAAGGATATTGCTCAAGCTTTCTGCCGGTGAACTGGCCTTTTATTTCCCCGTCCATACTCGTATAGGTGCAGAGAGAATAAAAGTCTGAAAGAGAGCTGCTGATTATATCCTGGATTACAACCTCATGGCTGGCTGTTCTAGCCAGGATGGCGGTGAGCTCCTCCGTACTGTTCGCGGTAAAAGCCTTCGTCTGAAAAGCTTCATAAAAACTGCGCTGTTCCACAGGTTTTACGATGCATGGAAAAGGAAGGTCATCCGGGTATTCACCCGAAAACTCTTCCGGATACCAGGTTGCAGGGATTGGAATGTTTAATGAAGCGGCTTTTTTATAAAGCTTCCGTTTATTTAAAAGAGATTCAACGTTGTCCCACTCCGCGAACGGGAATAAGAAATACTTTTCAAGCTCGGTCCGGTGTTTACTGACGAGCAGCACCCATTCATCATTGCACGGAAACAATACACCCTTTAGAGGGAGATTCCGTCCGATTTCCATCAGCAGACTGATAAATTCCGCCTCTTCAGTAAATGGATTAGGACATAAAGCAGTGGTATGAACATATTTAGATTGAAGCCCGACCGCCCGTCCATCTCTGTCCAGCGCGACAATGGGAATACCTTCTTTTCCCAGAGCCCGGGAAATAGCCAACCCTGTGATATGGGAGTTGAAAATAATAGCAGGATGCTTGTCTTCCGGAAGTGTCTTTAACTGGTTCCATAATTCTGTTCCTTTTATAAGAAAATCTGTCAATCTACCCATCTCCTTATGTCATAAAAACCGCAAAAAACCCCTCTTCATGAGCAGAAGAGGGGTGGAACAATCTGAAAAGCAGACCGGCTCTTCTCTCATCTTTCAAACACATGAATGTGTCTGCAGGAATTAGCACGGTTTCACAAAAATCGTGATCCGTTGCCGAGGCTTCGCAGGGCCATGTCCCTCCGCCTCTCTGGATAAGAGTTATTAGAATTAAATTGATCATATGTTCGTTTGATATATTTGTCAAGGACTGGGCTTCTGGAAACTTTGGAGGCAAAAATGTCGAGGGAAGGCGGAAACGATTATTTCCTGGAAAATAATTTAGTCGAAATTGTCATTTTGAAGGGAATTAACCATGCAGAATGCTAAACAATATAAAATCCTTTTCTCCTCAAAAGTGGTTTATGTTTTAAAAGAGGGGGGTAGGACTTATATAACATGATTATGGATAAATATACCTTGGTAATTATCGGAATTTCAATATTATGTTAGTTCTATAATCACATTTTTTCTAAAATATAAATAGTTGTTTGAAAAGATGAAAAGATATGAGTTAGTATAAATTTATCTGATTTTTACAAAACAAGGAATTTATTTGAATCAAAAGAGTAAGGTGTGGTTGGATGAGTGCAAATTTACTGAATTTTTATTCTCAATTAATAGCAGATAAAGAAATTTATGGAAGAAAGCAGCAACAGGCGGATAATGAGGATAAAGTTTGGGACTATGTTGCTTGTCCTTACCCTCAAGGTCACATTGGGGATAATACAAATGTATTCTTTAATCATAATCAAATTAACAAAGTTTTTTTTAAAGGACTGGAAACAAAAGGCGAAAAGGCATTGAGAAAACAACTAAAAGAGATTTTCAGCGATAAAAAATGAAGAGTTGGATGCATTGGTTTACAGAACCTTATGCCATAGCAGCATCAGAAATAAGGTATCTGGTTAACAGAAACAAAGAGTCTGATGTACATAAAGAAAAGTACCGAATTAACCAGCTTATTCTTTTTAACATAATATTTATGCTTATGTACTCTATTTTCTTTTTAGGTTCAATTACTTATATTATTCTATCATTTTTTGTGGCTTGGTATGGTTTTTTAGTTCTAGTGATCACGATTCCAATGATGGTTTTAGCAAAAGCTGTACAGAAGAAAAGATATTTATCGCGTAGAGATGCTTTTATAAAAGACGATCCTAATTTAATAAACCATCGGTAGAGGCTCATTGGCCATTCATATAATCTAAGAAAGTAGAAAGGAATTTACATCGTGAAATACTTATCTTTTTTAATGATTTTATGTTTTTTTCTGGTAGGCTGCAGTGATAAGGAAAACAGTCAGAAAGAATTATCTAAAGAGGAAAAACAAAAGATTATACTAACCTATGTGAATGAATCAACCCAAAAAGTTTCGGATTACGAAGTAGAGGCTTTCAACTCGCTTTCTTCAGTTTCTGGAGACAACTATTCTGATGACAAGACTCTTCTTGCAGAGTTAGTGAATAATACAATGCCGGCATACGAAAAAGCTGTAAAGGAAGCAAAAAGTATTAAACCAGAAATTAAGGAACTGGATAGTCCTGCAAAAAAAATGGTTACAGCAACAGAAACTTTTTATAGTGCACTTGAACTTGAAAAAGAAGCTTTAGAAAAAAGTGATGAAGAAATAATGCAGAAATCAAACCAAAAGATGCTGGAGTATCAGAAGCTCATTAAGGAATATCATGCAGAAATGAAACAGATCACTAAAAAATACAATGTAGATTATGATCCTACAAACGATTAATGGTTAGAGTCTCTCTACTAAACACTTGAATGTCTAAGTGTTCTATTTTAGATTGCTCATGCTTGTCTTTTTTGAAGTTCGATATCGGTATTCATAAGAAGCTAAGTTACAGCATCAAGTTGATTTGAGCCGGAGCAGCGGGCACAGATGAGATCCTGTAAGCGAAAATCCGCCCGCCCGAAGATAAGTGAACATCTGCAGAGGAAAACAACAGGTATGTTAAATGGAGAATGTAAAAAAGTAAAAGCACAAGCGAGAGCTTGTGCTTAAAGTTTTTCAGCGAGAAATTCCTGAACCTGTTCAGGTGTCTTGGCATTCGCACTGTGAAGGTGGCCAAGCTTTTCACCGTTTTTAAAAATCAGGATGCTTGGAATCCCCATTACCTGATACTGCTCGGCAATCTCAGGAAATTCGTCTTTATTAATTTCAAACCATTGGTATTCTTTGTATTCTTCGATGATTTCATCGATGAAGAAATTCATTCGGGTGCAATCAGGACACCAATCTGCGAAGAATTTAATTAAGACTTCCTTATCTGTTGAAATAAGCTGCTGAAACTGCTCGGATGATGTAATTTTTTCCATGTGAAAATCCCTCCTGTCTTTATTTTAATACAAACTGCGTCATTTAACGACTAATTCGCTATGCATAAAAAAATAATGCGATACGAATCTTTTGAGATAAAAACAGGGTCATCTATAACAAAAATGCCGGAAGGTGATAAAATGGTGAGAGTGATTAAAAAATGACTGCACCTGAAAGATTGAGGGGGAAATAAATAATGAAAATTAAACTTGGCCTCGTATACGGAGGGAAATCCGCAGAACATCAAGTTTCTCTGCAAACAGCTCTTGCTGTAATCAAGGCGCTTGATCTCAGCAAATTTGATATACATCCTATTTATATTACGGAAAAGGGCGAATGGATCCGCGGAGTACAGCTGAACGAGCCTGCTTCAAATGTGGCTGCTTTAAAACTGGGACATGAAGAGAGCGAAGCGATTCTGCCTGTTGCACTGAACACGGAATTGTTCCCGTCCACTGCCGGTGAAAATCCGGAGCAGCCTTTTGATGTGATTTTCCCGCTTCTTCATGGACCTAATGGGGAAGACGGCACCATTCAGGGAATGCTTGAACTAATGAATATTCCGTACGTAGGAAACGGGGTTCTTGCTTCTGCAGCAGGAATGGATAAAGTAGCAATGAAAAATCTGTTTGCGCAAGCCGGACTTGAGCAGGCTGAATACGTTTGGCTGATTCGCAGTGAGTGGAAAAAAGATCCGGAATCGGCATATACTAACGTAGAAACCAAACTGGGCTATCCTTGCTTTGTCAAACCTGCCAACCTTGGCTCCAGTGTCGGAATCAGCAAATGTAAAAACCGCGGGGAACTGGAAGCTGCCTTTGAGGAAGCTTTCTCCTATGACCGCAAAATTATTATTGAAGAAGGAATTATTGGACGTGAGATTGAGATTGGCGTAGTTGGAAACGATGAGCCTAAATGCTCCGTTACAGGAGAAATCGCTCCGAAAAAAGAATTTTACGATTATAAAGCGAAGTATGTGGACGGCGATACAGACATGATGATTCCGGCGAAAGTTACGGATGAAGAATATGCAATGATTGAAAAAATGGCGATTGCTGCTTTTAAAGCCATCGATGGTTCCGGACTTGTACGGGCCGATTTTTTCCTTACAGAAGACGGAAGAGCCTTAATCAATGAAGTGAACACGATGCCGGGCTTTACACCATACAGCATGTTCCCGCTTCTTTGGAAGCATACTGGGTTGGAGTATCCTCAGCTCATTGAGAAGCTCGTTTCGCTTGCTATTGAACGCCACGAAGAAAAACAGCAGATCAGACACACGTTTTAATAAAGGAGGGCTGGCTAATCCGCGTTTGCCATAACAGGCAGGCAACGAGGAGCCGGCCTATCTCGATTTTTGAAGGGAGAATACCTGCATGATTCAGAGAACGCTTATAGATATACAGCAAATGGCGGGAGGCGAAGGTCTTGCCGCACAATATGAGGACCGGTCAGCTGCCGGTGTATCAACCGATTCGCGCAGCGTTTTGCCCGGCTCTTTATTCATCCCGATAACAGGAGAGAACTTTAACGGGCACCGTTTTGCGGAGAAGGCACTGAGTGAAGGCGCAGCTGCTGTTCTGTGGGCAAAAAAGGAACTTAATCCTCCTGCTGATGCACCGGTTATTTTCGTTGAAGATACGCTTGCAGCTCTTCAGAAGCTGGCGAAAGCCTACAAAGAACAGCTGAACGTTAAGGTTGCCGGTGTTACTGGAAGCAATGGCAAAACGACTACGAAGGATCTGCTTGCATCGGCCCTTTCCCCGTCCTTTAACGTACATAAAACAAAAGGGAATTTTAATAACCATATCGGCCTTCCGCTTACATTGCTTGCAATGCCGGAGAACACAGAGGTTGCTGTTTTGGAAATGGGCATGAGTTCTAAGGGCGAGATTGAATTCCTTTCACAACTTGCCCAGCCGGATGCGGCCATTATTACAAATATCGGAGAATCTCATCTAATGGATCTTGGTTCCCGTGAAGGAATTGCAGAAGCGAAGCTTGAAATTGCTTCCGGCCTGAAGGAGGATGGAATTCTTTTCTACTTTGGTGATGAACCGCTGTTACAGGAAAGAGTGCCGGCATTGAGCAGAAAAACGATGACATTTGGTGAAACTGCGGAAAATGACCTGTATCCTTCTGATATTGTTCAATCAGATGCTGGAGTGGAATTTACTGTCCAGCCGGAGGGAGAACGGTTTGCAGTCCCTGTACTCGGCAAGCACAACGTATGGAACGCCCTTGCTGCAATCGCTGTCGCCCGCCACTTTGGATTGAAGGATGAAGCGATTAAGAAAGGTTTAAGCAGCCTTGCCATGACAGCGATGCGTCTGGAGCTGCTGAAATCCTCTAAAGGCTGGGCTGTTATTAACGATGCTTATAATGCAAGCCCTACCTCTATGAAGGCCGCAATCAGACTGATAGAGGATTTACAGGGATATTCCCGCAAAATCCTCATACTGGGAGACATGCTGGAGCTTGGTGAGCAGGAAGCTGAATTCCATGAACAGACAGGTGAGCATATCAGTACCGGCAAAACGGACCATGTCTTTACGTATGGGAAGCTTGGAGAATGTATTGCTGCAGGAGCGAAAAAGAATCTCCCGGATGAGAACGTTCAAAGCTTTACCGATAAAGAGGAGCTTATTTCGGCTGTGAAAAAATTTGCCCGTCCCGGCGATCTGTTTCTCGTAAAAGCTTCAAGAGGCATGAAGCTTGAAGAGGCGGTAGAAGCACTGCAGGAGGATTGAAAAATTTTTGGGAATTTTGGCGATACTAAAGTCAGCCATTCTAAAAAAAGGGCCTAAATCATCTTTTCTTTTTCCTGATGAAGGGTAATGCTTAATAAAGGCCTGATTCAGGAGGGATAAGATGATTGGCTGTCTATGTATACATGGTTTTACGGGTGCCCCGTATGAAGTGGAACCGCTTGCCGATTATTTGAGAAAGCATACGGATTGGGAGGTCAGAACACCTTGTCTTCCAGGCCACGAAGAAGCGGGGTCTCTAAAAGGAATTCGTTTTCAGAAGTGGATTGAATGTGCGGAGCAGGAGCTCGAAATGTTAGGTCGAACCTGTTCGGAAGTGTATGTCATAGGGTTTTCAATGGGAGGGATGATCGCTTCGTATCTTGCTGCCAAATATCCGGTAAGTAAATTGGTTCTTTTAAGTGCGGCAGCGTATTATGTCAATCCCCGGCAGTTTATGAAAGATGTCAGGTGTATCATTGAGGATAAATTCAGGGGACTTTTGGAAGAAAATGAAGTATACATGCGCTACAGGAAAAAAGTAACAGAAACACCGATTCTGGCTGCATTTCAGTTTAGAAGGCTTGTGAATTACGTAAAGCCGAGACTTCCTGGAATCACCGTTCCAGTCTTGATAGTGCAAGGTGAATGTGACGGAATTGTTCCTATTAAGAGCGCCCATTACTTATACAAAAAAATTGGATCAGAGGAGAAGAAGCTTTGTTTTCTGCCTTCCTCTGCACATCTCATCTGCCACGGAGATGATTTTGAAGAACTGGCATATGAGACGGGAAATTTTCTGGGGGTTACCTCAATCTCGCAGACGTAGCGATCAGCATGAGCAGGTAAAAAGGAAGCGTCCATCTGTGTGATTATTTACTATGAGTATCATGAGGAATAAAATATTGGATTTTTTGCCTGATTGTATTAACCTGCATATCGTGTTATGATTGAATTTAAGTGTTTACGGGCTTCTTAATGAAGTATGAACGGGATAACTAAGTCTGTGAAGACTATAACTAAGTCTGCGAAGACTAGATAAATAAAGGAGTATGAATAAATTTGAATACAAAGTTCCAAGATCTAGGTTTAAGCGAAGGTACAATGAAGGCAATTAACAAAATGGGATTCGAAGAGGCAACTCCCATCCAGGCACAAACGATTCCACTAGGCCTTCAAGGTAAGGACATCATTGGACAGGCGCAAACCGGTACGGGTAAAACTGCTGCATTCGGTCTGCCGCTTATCGAAAAAATCAACACAGAAGATCAAAACATCCAAGCAATTATTATTGCGCCAACTCGCGAGCTTGCGGTTCAGGTATCTGAAGAGCTTTATAAATTGAGCTACTACAAGCGTGCACGCGTTCTTCCTATCTATGGAGGACAGGACATCAGCCGCCAAATCCGCGCGCTGAAGAAATACCCTCATATCATCGTAGGAACACCTGGACGTTTGCTTGACCACATTAACCGCAAAACGTTAAAACTGGAAACAGTTCATACGGTTGTATTGGATGAAGCAGATGAAATGCTGAACATGGGATTCATCGAAGATATCGAATCCATTCTATCCAATGTGCCTGAAAATCACCAAACACTTTTGTTCTCAGCAACAATGCCGGATCCGATCCGCCGCATCGCTGAGCGCTTCATGAAAGATCCTGAGCTTGTAAAAGTGCAGGCGAAAGAAGTAACAACTCCAAACATTACGCAATATTACATTGATACACATGAAAAGAAAAAATTCGATGTGCTTACACGTCTTCTGGATATTCAATCTCCAGAGCTGGCAATCGTTTTCGGCCGTACAAAGCGCCGTGTTGATGAGCTTTCCGAGGCTCTTAACCTTCGCGGATATACAGCTGAAGGAATTCACGGTGACTTGAGCCAGGCGCGCAGAATGTCTGCACTTCGTAAATTCAAGAGCGGAAACATCGATGTTCTTGTAGCGACTGACGTTGCTGCACGCGGACTGGATATTTCCGGTGTAACACATGTTTACAACTTCGATGTGCCTCAAGATCCGGAAAGCTACGTTCACCGTATTGGACGTACTGGCCGTGCAGGCAAAACAGGTATTGCGATGACGTTCATCACGCCAAGAGAAATGGATATGCTGAAAAGCATCGAGCGCACAACGAAGCGCAAAATGGATAAAATGACGCCTCCAACTCTTGATCAGGCACTTGAAGGACAGCAAACGATGACTTCTGAGAAGATCCGTTCTGTTATTGAAGAAGGAAACCTTTCCTACTATTCAAAAGCAGCAGCACAGCTTCTTGAAGAATTCGATTCCGAAGTGATTGTAGCAGCAGCGATCAAGCTTATGACAAAAGAGCCGGATCAAACTCCAATCAAATTGACGGATGAGCCTCCTGCATTCTCTAAAAGAGGCGGAAAAGGTTCAGGCGGAAACCGCAATCGCAGCAACGGCAGCTATAACAGCCAGCGCAGCGGCGGAGCAAAAAAAGGCAACCGTTCGTACAACGATAAAGGCCGTTCACAGCAAAGAAGAAGCGGCAGCGGAAGCAGCAGCAGCAAAAGCAAATCTTATTCTAACTAATTCAGAAACAGCGCCTGGTGACGGGTGCTGTTTTTTTGCGGTTTTTCAAGAGTTTTTTCACCCCGGGGCAGTATTGTTTTTGGGCAGTAATAGATTTTGGGGATGAATCCCATTATACTTAATTGGAAGGGAATTTTAGGATAGAGGAGCTTTGCTCTTTTTTTCAGTACTTACAGATAGCTTTTGAGAGGGGGCGGATACAATTGAGAGAGAGACCGCAAAATCAAATTAGTTTGAAAGCAAAAACCGTTTGGCAAATAACCGGCCTCATTACCTCTGCCGTTTTTATATTGGCTGACATAGGAATTGGCCTGCTTATTTATTTTCACATTTGGCCTATTTGGACGGCTGCCATTGGAATTGCAGTGACTGCCGTTTACATGATTTTTAGCGTTTGGCTCGTTCCTATGTATAGGCAGCAATTCTGGAGGTACGAGGTTCATGAGCAAGAAATTGATTTGCAGCATGGGTGGCTCACCGTAAAAAGAACCATTATCCCGATGGTGAGAGTTCAGCACGTGGATACGAAGCAGGGGCCGCTGCTCAGAAAGTATAAGCTGGCATCTGTGGAGATTTCGACGGCCGCTACAAAACACGAAATTCCCGCTTTGGATATGGAAGAGGCAGATCGCCTAAGGGATTCCATTTCAAAACTGGCGAGGGTGACGGACGATGATGTCTGAACCGAAACGCCTCCATCCGGCAGCAGCCATTATTAATTTTATTAAACTGTTAAAAGAAATGATTATTCCGCTTGTCATCTTTATTTTTGCGAACAGAGGAGATGGACTTCTTGGAGTGCTGATGTATTCGGGTGCGGGGCTTTTTTTGCTCCTGCTGATTACATTCAGTTTGATCAGGTGGCTTAAGTTCACGTACCGCATTGAAGAGGATGAGCTTCGGATAGAGCAAGGGCTTTTTGTGAAGCAAAAGCGGTTCGTTCCTGTGGAAAGAGTTCAAACCATTAATACGAGAGCCGGAGTCATACAGCAGCTGTTCGGACTTGTCCGTTTGGAAATCGAAACAGCGAGCGGCGGGGCAGAAGCAGAAATTGAACTGACCGCTATTTCCAAGAGTGAAGCGGCAGCGATTAAGCAGGCATTGAATGAACGGAAAAACGTAATAAAGGCGGAGAATACTGGGGACGTGCGGCTTGAGGATCAGTCGGAACTGTTGGATGAAAAATTGACCTACAAGATGACGCAGAAGGAGCTGCTCATCGGGGCAGCGACAAGCAGCGGAATCGGCGTCGTTTTATCAGCGATATTTGCATTCGGATCTCAGCTTGATGAAGTACTTCCGGTAGATTCTATATTTAAAAGGTTTGAGTTTTTGACTCATTCAGGTGTACCGTTTCTGGCCTTTGTCATTTTTCTTGGATTTTTCATTGCCTGGCTTCTCAGTATAGCGGGAATTCTCTTGAAATATTCCGGGTTTAAGCTTGAAAAAGCAGGAGATGAATTCGTCATATCACGGGGGCTGATTGAAAAAAACCAGCTTACAATTCCGATAAGGCGAATTCAGGCAGTGAAAATTACGGAAAATCCGCTGAGGCAGCCTCTTGGCTATGCCACCGTACAGCTCATATGTGCGAGCGGCAAGGCAGATAATGACGGCCTCTCAGCAGCCATTTTTCCATTTGTTAAAACAAAGGAAGCTGTGAAGCTGCTTGAGGAATTTCTTCCTGAATATACGTACAGCATGGAAAAAATCTCTGTTCCTAAGAGAGCGTTAAGAAAATACGTCTTTAGGTATACGTGGCCTTCCCTTATTCCTGCTGGGATTTTGATTTTCCTGTTTCCGCACTGGGGATGGTTTTCGCTTATTCTAATCCCGTTGTTTGCTTTGTTTGGTTTCTGGGCTCATAAAGATTCGGGGTATCGAATAGGTGGGGAGCAGCTGACCCTCCATGCAAGGGCAATCAGCAAATACTCCGTTGTTTTGCCTAAAAAGAGAATGCAGCAGATGCAGATTACCCAAAGTGTTTTTCAAAAGCAGGGAGATCTTGCAACAGCCGGGACTTCTGTTATGTCTAATGTATTTGGAGCCCATTTCTCGGTAAAGGACCTGGAGCTTGAAGACGGCAGCCGGATTTATGATTGGTATTCAAATCGTCGTCTATCAAGTGATGCTGGCGATGATACCAATAACAGCCAGCAGGACGATGACCGCGATTAAAATGGTTTTCCGGTCCCATTTAACTGGCTTTGCGCGTTTGCTTTCACTATAAAAAGTATAGTGGGCAAACGCTTCTTTTTTTAGAAGGATGGCAGCCAGTCCAAATCCGGCAGCCAATCCGAAAAAATGAGCGACAGTATTGGTGGAAGGGGAAAAGAATGAAGTGAGAAGGCTTAAGGCTAGAATAATAACAAGCACTTGCGCATTTGCCTGACTCATTCTGCTTTTTCGGAAAAAGGCCATAAACAGATAACAGCCGAACAAACCGAAAATAGCTCCGGAAGCCCCGACGTGGCTGTAATCAGGAGGCTGAATGAAATAGGTGGCCGCATTTCCGGCGATGCCTGATCCGAAATAAATCAGTGCGAAACGCCCTTTTTTAAGCATTTCTTCCAAGGCAGGAGCGAATAAGATAAGGGACAGAGTATTGAAAAACAAATGGGTAAAGCTCGCGTGAAGGAAAATGGGTGTAATCAGTCTCCACCACTGTCCGTCTGATATGGCGGCATTGAATCCATCAGCTTGTGAAAACCAGTAAGGGGCATCCTTGAATGGAAGGGAAAAAAATGCCCATAGAAGGACCTGCAGTCCTATAATGAAGGTGGTCAGCGGAAATTTGGCCATGAATGAAGAAAAGCTTTCAGTTCGGATAAACACTCGGACCCGCCTCCTTTAGATGTTTAGTTCATTTATATGGAACGGGACAATGAATAGTACAAGGGAATTGGAAAGGAGAATTGGATGATAACGGGGATTGGGTTAGATATAGTAGATATGGAAAGAATTCGGGCTCTGGAAAATCGTCACCCGCGCTTTCCGCAAAGAATACTTGGCAAAGAAGAATGGCTGATTTATGAACAGTTAACAGGTGTCCGCAAAACGGAATTTCTGGCGGGCAGGTTTGCCTGCAAGGAAGCTTTTGCAAAGGCGTCCGGTCTTGGAATCGGAAAATCCCTTAGCTTTCAAGACATTCAAATAGTTAAAGAAAAAAGCGGAAAGCCCGCTGTTATAGCCTCCGGATTCAGCGATGCAAGGATTTTGGTCTCCATTACCCATACGAAGGAATATGCCGCCGCCCAGATTATCATGGAAAGCCTGTCAAGCTAGTCTGCATATTCACCCGGTCTGTCTCATATATTTGTATCGGAATGGGAGAGACAAGTGTTTTGGCACTGTTTTTCTTACACTTTATTGTGAGATAAAGCAAAGGGGCTGAAAAAGGGTGAAAAGAAGCTTAAGTTTGTTGCTGGTAGGGCTGATAGCTGTCTTTCTAATGTCTGCCTGCGGAAACAAATCCCAGAATGACGTAGTGAAAGGGCTGGATAAGAAGGTTGAGGATACTGAAAGCTATAAAACGAAAGCGAAAATGACGCTTCAGACAGGCAGTGAACCTCAAGTCTATGATGTGGAAATCTGGTACAAGGAACCTTCCTTCTACCGTGTAAACCTGAAGAATCCAGCGAAAGAGCAAAGCCAGATGATCTTGCGCAATGAGGAAGGCGTTTATGTCCTGACACCTTCTCTCAACAAAAGCTTCCGTTTCCAAAGCGACTGGCCGAAAAACAGCAGCCAGGCGTACCTATTCGAATCTTTAGTGAAAGATATTGTTTCTGACAAAGCAGCGATCTTTAAAGCGACGGAAAAGCAGTATGTATTTGAAACGAAAACCAACTATCAAAACAATTCCATGCTGCCGATGCAGGAAATAACGTTTAATAAGAAGGATTTGTCACCTGCAAGCGTGAAAGTGATGGATCCGGATCGCAACGCCCTGGTCACGGTCGAATTTAAAGACTTTGAATTCAACCCCTCCTTCGATAAAGACTCCTTCAATATGGAGAAAAACATGTCATTCGGTATGATGGACCTTCCGGCTGCCGCACCGGTAGACAAGGAGCCTTTTGCTGTTAAATATCCGATGGAAATGCCGGAGGGAGTCAAGCTGATTCAGGAAAAAGAGCTTGAAACAAACAATGGCAAACGAATTGTTATGACGTTTGCAGGCAAGAAGAACTTTACGATGATTCAGGAAAGAGCCAGTGTATCCTCTTCAGCCAAGGCTGTGACGGTCAATGGGGATCCGGCCGATTTAGGGTTTACAGTTGGTGCAATTAACGAAAATTCCATCACCTGGACTGCCGAGGGAGTGGAGTACATGATTGCATCAGAGGATATGACTCCTGACGAAATGATGAATGCAGCGAGGTCGGTTCAAGGACAAACTGCAAAATGATGCGAAAACAGGAAGGTGCGATTCGCACCTTCCTTAAATTTTGTATAGGGGTACACCTTCCTGTAATCCGTTTGACAAGAGCCTGTTCATAGTCGGATAATCTTCTATAGCATGAATTTTGTCAGAGGATGTGTAGGGAATGAGTGAGGATCTTACTTTTTATCGGGATACTTGGGCGGAAATTAATTTAGACGCCATTGAATATAATGTAAAGAGCATGATTCAGCATCTTGGCCGGGATGGTAAAGTAATTGCGGTCGTCAAAGCAAATGCATACGGGCACGGAGATTATGAGGTGGCTGAAACAGCTATTAAGGCGGGAGCTGATATGCTCGCCGTTGCATTTGTGGATGAAGGAATAGCGCTTCGGAAAAAAGGGATGCGTTCGCCGATTCTTGTCCTTGGAGCATCACGGCCTGAAGATGTGCAAATCAGCATCGATTATGATCTTACACTGACTGCGGTATCTCTCGATTGGGTTATGCAGGCAGAAAAATATGCAGCTGACGGGGAGCTTGCTTTCCATATTAAGCTGGATACAGGAATGGGACGCCTTGGCATCACAAAGAGAGAAGAGCTGGAGGCTGTCATTGAGTTTGCATGCACATCTGCCCATCTGAAACTTGGCGGGATTTTCACGCATTTCGCAACGGCTGATGAACTGGATTCTGATTACGCGGAATATCAGTTTGCAGCATTTGAAAAACTGATCGATGGGATCGCTTATCCGGAGTGGATGATTCATTGCGCAAACAGCGCGGCAGGACTTAGATTTCCCGGACGGATATTCAATACTGTAAGGCTTGGAATTTCCATGTATGGCCTTGCCCCTTCCATGGAGCTCAAAGAAAATTTGCCTTATCCATTGGAGGAAGCCCTGTCCCTTCATACAAAACTGGTTCACGTTAAAAAAATAGCAAAAGGTGAAAAGGTCAGCTATGGGGCAGCCTATACAGCGGAAGAAGATGAATGGATCGGAACGCTTCCTGTCGGATATGCCGACGGATGGATTCGGCGTCTTAAGGATTCCGAGGTGCTTGCTGACGGAATGAGGGTGCCGATTGTCGGCAGAATCTGCATGGATCAGTGCATGATTCGACTTCCTCGAAAAATGCCGATTGGAACACAAGTTACCCTGATTGGAAGACAATCAGAAGAATATATTCCCATTGATGAGATTGCCGGGCGTCTGGAAACCATCAATTACGAAGTTCCTTGTATTTTGTCGGCCAGAGTCCCCCGTATGTTTTTGCGAAATAAGAGTATAATGGAAGTTAGGAACCCCATTATCCAATCATAATCAGCTAAAAAAAGGCTGATAGATGGGGATTAATCATACTTGAGGCATTAAGAGATTATTTAGAAAATAGTTTGCTTCTCGCATCAATAGTGGTATGATTGACTATGGAATGGAATAACGGGTGTGCAAGTTTGGTGGAGGTGTATGTTTGTGTCTGAATCCAGCGCAACGACTGAAATTATGATCCGCTTACCGCAGACATTAGTGTCAGAATTGGACAGTCTTGTCAAACAAGAGAACGGAAATCGAAGCGAGCTTATTTATCAGGCGACAAAAATGTATCTTCGTGAACGCAAAAAGCGCCAAATTCGTGAATCCATGAGACGCGGATACATGGAAATGGCCAAGATTAACCTCAATATTGCTTCCGAAGCTTTCATGGCAGAATCAGAGGCTGATCATACCGTAGACCGCTTAGTAAGCGGAGGTTGATCCTTTGATTGTTAAACGCGGCGACGTTTATTTTGCTGACTTATCTCCTGTGGTGGGTTCTGAACAGGGAGGCGTTCGTCCAGTTTTAATCATTCAAAACGATATCGGCAACCGGTTTAGCCCCACTGTCATTGTTGCAGCTATTACTGCCCAAATCCAAAAGGCGAAATTGCCGACTCATGTCGAGATTGACGCAAAACGCTATGGCTTTGAACGGGACTCTGTTATTTTGCTGGAGCAAATCCGGACAATCGACAAACAGCGACTAACCGATAAGATTACTCATCTTGATGATGAAATGATGGATAAAGTGGATGAAGCCTTGCAGATAAGCCTCGGACTTATTGATTTTTAATCGAATACCCAAAATAAAAAGGGAGTTGCTATATCCAGCGGCTCCCTTTTTATTTTATAATGAAAATAATTAGACACAGACTGTTATACCGGGGATGAGAGCGAAACCCACAACTTGGAAACTCCTTTTCGCCGGCACATTCCTTTTTTTTGTTTACATAAATAGGTATAATGTGATGAGTGTATATATAATAGATTTTAGGGAATAAGGGGGGATTTACATGAATCAGGAATACAACCCGATTTTAGCATTTTTACGCGAGAATCAGACGGAGATTGCAGAAAGTTGGTTTGCAGCTCTTAAGGAATTGGATGACCGTAAATATTCAGAACTCATGTCGGATTCTGCTTATATGAATACAGCGCAGGATTTCATCAATGTTCTGCTTCAGCATATGGAGGGAACCGCTGAGAACCATGATCAGCTAGTAACCAACTTTTCTTCCCGACTTGTACAAGCCGGCTGGTCGCTGACCTTTATTACAAAAGGTGTTAAGCAGCTGGGGCTTATTATCTTTTCAAAGATGACGGAAGATGCTGCCGAAGAGGACAAGATGAAATTGGTTTGGGAGTTTGACCAAAATTTTTCTCCGCTCACAGAAGAACTTCTGCTGGAATATGCCGCTTCATGGGAAAGAACTGTTTCGCTTCAGAAAATAGCGCTTCAGGAACTATCCGCCCCGCTTATTCCTGTATTTGAACATATAACCGTGATGCCCCTGGTGGGAACGATTGATACAGAAAGAGCCAAACGCATCATGGAAAATCTGCTGGATGGTGTTGTGAAGCACCGTTCTCAAGTCGTATTAATTGATATAACCGGGGTTCCGGTAGTGGATACGATGGTCGCCCACCACATAATTCAGGCTTCCGAGGCAGTGCGCCTTGTGGGAGCAAAATGTCTTCTTGTCGGCATTCGTCCTGAAATTGCCCAGACCATTGTGAATCTTGGAATCAACCTGAATCAGATTACAACGAAGAACTCACTTCAAAAAGGTATTGAAGCTGCGTTGGAAATGACAAATAGAAATATCGTCTCAACGGGGGAATTAGTATGAGAACGCCAAGAATACCCATTTTAAAATTGAAAGATTGCCTTCTCATTTCAATTCAATGGGAATTGGACGATCAGACTGCTCTGCAATTTCAGGAAGATCTTCTTCATAAAATTCATGAAACGGGTGCCAACGGAGTCGTGATTGATTTGACTTCTGTTGATGTCATCGATTCATTTATTGCGAAGGTACTTGGAGATGTGATCAGCATGTCCAAGCTAATGGGTGCTACAGTCGTTCTTACAGGTATTCAGCCTGCAGTAGCGATCACTCTAATCGAGCTCGGCATTCAGCTTGAAGACGTGAAGACCGCATTAGATTTAGAAAAAGGACTTGAGACACTTCAGCAGGAATTGGGGGAATAGCCAATGGACAACCAATCCTGTGTAAAAATAGTGACGGAATGGGATATCGTTGCAGCACGCCAGCTTGGGCGCAACGTAGCGAAAGAGCTTGGTTTCGGAACTGTAGACCAGGCGAGAATTACCACCGCCATATCTGAATTGGCAAGAAACATTTATTTATACGCTGGCCAGGGCCAGCTTTGCATAGAACAGATAGAAGAGTACGGAAAAAGAGGACTGAAAATAATAGCCATTGATAGTGGTCCCGGAATTCCTGATATTCGCAAAGTCATGGAAGACGGCTTTTCAACTTCAGGAGGACTCGGTGCCGGATTGCCAGGTGTAAAACGGCTGATGGATGAGTTTAACATTCAGTCTGCTTCTGGGGAAGGGACCGACATACGAGCGGTCAAATGGCTTCGCTAGGAGGCTGGCCTTATGGAATTCAAGGAAGTTGTAGAAACTAAATATCGAGAGCTGCTGCACAATTATATAAGCGAACTAACAGAAACAGCACTATATCAAGGACAAAAATTCAGCAGACAAACGCTTCAGCAGCAAATTCCTCCTGAGGAAATTGTCAGCATCCACCGGAAAGTGCTTCAGGAACTGTATCCGGATATTCAGGAAGATGTGCTGAACTCTCTTGATTTTCTCCTTGAAGTGATGATGGGGTATGGACTTGCCTATCAGGAGCATCAAATTTTAAGGGATAAACAGCTTGAGATTAAGTCGGAGATTGAAATAGCCGCTAATGTGCAGCAGACATTGCTGGAAACGAAAATTCCGAACTGCAAAGAACTGGATATCGGTGCAGTGAGTATACCATCCAAACAAATGAATGGAGATTATCATCATTTTGTCCAGGATGAGAATCACATTAGCATTGCACTGGCCGATGTAATTGGAAAAGGAATTCCGGCTGCTTTATGTATGTCGATGATTAAATACACGATGGACAGCCTTCCGGAATCACGTAAAGATCCTGGATTTGTGCTGGAAAACCTTAACCGTGTAGTTGAACAGAACGTGGATCCAAGTATGTTTATTACGATGTTCTACGGAATGTACGATTTGCACAGCCATTTGTTTTCATTTGCATCTGCGGGGCACGAACCCGGTTTTTATTATTCAAAGCGGGAAGATGTTTTCCATGATCTTGATGCAAGGGGACTGGTTCTCGGCGTTGATCAGAACGTGAAATACAAGCAGTATGATAAAAAAGTGGAATGCGGAGACATAATTGTTCTTTTATCTGACGGTGTTTCCGAGAGCAGATCTGAAGACGGATTTGTTGAGAGATGCGAGATTTCTAATTTAATCAGAAAATATGAACACCTTCCCGCGCAGAAAATTGCAGACACGATTTATCAGGAATTTTTATCTATGCAGGATTTTCAGCTAAGGGATGATTTTACCTTTATTATTATCCGCAGAAATGTTTAATAGTATTTGGAAAAGGGTAGGAAACTAGTAGCATAAATCGTATTGTCTGAGGTGAATTTTAATGAATTTAAAAACAACTATTGAGAATATGGAACAAATGACGAAAGTAACAGTTTCAGGAGAAATTGATGCTTATACAGCGCCAAAGCTTAGAGAAGAATTACTTCCGCTTGCAGAACAAACCAAACCGCAGCTAGTGATCAGCCTGCGTGATGTATCATATATGGATAGTACAGGTCTCGGTGTGTTTGTCGGACTTTTAAAAACAGTGAGGAAAAATGAAGGCGAGCTCCGCCTTGTTGAACTTTCCGACCGTCTTGAAAGATTATTTACAATCACTGGACTTAATGACATCATCGATATTTCATCAAAAGCAGAAGGTGGGGTACAATGAATTCAATCGTGGATTACATTGAAATGAAAATTCCTGCAAGACCTGAATATGTGGGCATTGTCCGCCTTACACTCTCAGGGATTGCCAGCCGCATGGGTTATTCTTATGATGAAATTGAAGATCTTAAAATTGCTACAAGTGAAGCTTGCACAAACGCTGTGCAGCACGCGTATAAGAATGTTGAAAAAGGCGAAGTGACCATTGGATTTGGTCTGTATGAAGACCGGCTTGAAGTAATGGTTTCTGATACTGGACAGAGCTTTAATTTCGAAGCGAAGAAGAAGGAATTAGGGCCTTATTCTTCAAACGCCAGTGTAGATTCCCTGCCGGAAGGAGGGTTAGGCCTTTATTTGATGGAAACGCTCATGGATGAGGTCCGTGTGCAGATCAGCACTGGAGTCACCGTATTTTTAACCAAGTTTTTAAACGGGGAGCGGGTGAACCATGACACAACCGTCACAAACTACGAAGCTAACTAAAGAACAAGTAAATGAACTAATAACCGCTTACCAGGAGACACAGGATGATCAGGCTCAAACGGATTTAGTCCATCACTATAGAGGTCTTGTTGAAACCCTTGCCAAGAAATACTCCCGTGGGAAAAGCTTTCATGAAGACCTGCTTCAGGTAGGAATGATCGGCCTTTTAGGTGCGATTAGGAGGTACGATTCTGAAGTTGGGAAATCGTTTGAAGCTTTTGCAATTCCAACGATAATCGGCGAAATCAAAAGATTTCTCCGCGATAAGACATGGAGCGTCCATGTACCGCGAAGAATCAAAGAACTCGGACCGAAGATTAAGGCCGCTGTGGATGAACTGACAAATACTCTTCAGCGTTCGCCGAAAGTGTATGAAATTGCTGAATACCTTGAAGTGTCAGAGGAAGAAGTGCTCGAAACGATGGAAATGGGAAAAAGCTATCAGGCTTTATCTGTTGACCACTCGATTGAAGCAGATCCTGACGGCAGCACGGTTACCATTCTTGATATCGTTGGTTCTCAGGATGATGGATTCGAACGGGTTAACCAGCGTATGATGCTTGAAAGTGTGCTCCATGTTCTTTCTGAGCGGGAAAAGCAAATTATTCAGCTGACGTTTATTGAAAACAAAAGCCAGAAGGAAGCCGGAGAGGAATTAGGTATTTCTCAAATGCATGTTTCAAGGCTTCAGCGCAGAGCTATTCATAAGCTGAAAGAAGCTCTGGCAGCTGATAAATCTGTGGAGTACTATCAATGATTGAGCGGGAAACAAATGAACGGGTTCGCGCTTTAGCCTTTCAGCTCCAAAAAAAAGGGAAAGTTCTCTGCGGAGACAGTTTCTTTATGAAAACAACAGAGGATTATTTTGTTTGTTCCCTTGCAGACGGACTTGGCAGTGGGGAATTGGCACATGAATCCTCGCAGGCAATCAGTGATTTGGTGGAAATGCATCATGAAGAAAATGTCGAACAGCTATTAATCCGCTGCAATCAGGCATTAAAAGAAAAGCGCGGAGCAACAGTTTCTATTTTTAAAATGGCGTTTGCAGATCAGCAGCTATCCTATGGATCAATTGGGAATATACGTTTTGTGTTGTATAACCCTGCGGGAGACTTCGTTTATCCTCTGCCTGTCCTCGGGTACATGTCCGGCAAACCTCAAAAATTTAAAATAAATTCTTATTCTTATCAGCCGGGTGCTAAATTTATCGTCCATTCGGATGGTCTGAAAATCTCGGCAATAAAATCATTGCTGAGGGATTATGATACGGTGGAACATATATCAGACGCATTAGAATCATACACGCTCGATCGTGATGATGATTTAACCTATATAGTCGGTCAAATTTTTTAAAGTTTATAAAAAATTGGCCGGCTATTTATTTTGCTTTCTGTTAACGGTCCTCTGTTTTTTGTTATGATAGTAACATCTCGCAAATCGGAGGATGTTTACGATGGAACTGGAAAATCAGGATCGTTTATTAAAAGTACTGACTGAGAATTTAAAGATTCCTTATAAACAAGTGAAAAGTGTGATTGCCCTTCTTGAAGAAGGAAACACGGTACCCTTTATCGCCCGTTATCGAAAAGAGATGACAGGCGCATTGGATGAGGTTCAGATTAGAGACATTTCTGAATCATGGCAATACATGCTGAACCTTGAAGGCAGAAAAGCGGAAGTAATTCGTTTGATTGAAGAGCAAGGAAAATTAACGGATGAGCTGAAAAAAGACATTACAGCTGCTGTAAAGCTGCAGCAGGTTGAGGATTTATACAGACCATACAAACAAAAAAGACGGACTAAGGCAACAGCTGCGAAGGAAAAAGGGCTTGAGCCCCTTGCACAATGGATTATGCAGCTGCCACTTTCTGAAAAACCCGAACAAAAAGCTAAAGCCTTTATAGATGGGGATAAAGGTGTTGAGACAGTGGAAGACGCTTTGCAGGGGGCGAAGGATATCATAGCAGAGAAAATAGCGGATGAACCTGCCTATAGAAAGTGGATCCGGGAGCAAGCGTTTAAAAAAGGCATGATCGTAACGGCAGCCAAAGACAAGGAGAAAGATGAAAAGAATGTCTTTGAGATGTATTACGAATATGAAGAGCCTGTTCATAAAGCAGCACCTCATAGAGTATTAGCTATGAACCGCGGGGAAAAAGAAGACATTCTCCGCATATCGGTGAAAACCCCTGCGGACCAAGTGCTCACTTACCTGGTCAGACAGGAGCTTGGTTCCAAGCATACCTCGGTGAAACAGCTTATGGAAGAAGCAATTGAAGATGCTTATAAACGTTTGATCGAGCCTTCAATTGAACGGGAAATTAGAAAAGAACTAACGGAAAAAGCCGATGCACAGGCCATTCATATCTTTTCAGAAAACTTAAGAAACCTGCTCCTTCAGCCTCCATTGAAAGGAAGGGTAGTGCTTGGTCTCGACCCTGCATACCGGACAGGCTGCAAGCTCGCGGTTGTAAGTGAAACCGGAAAAGTGCTTCATATCGGAGTGATTTATCCGCATGCGCCCGTCAATAAGCGGGAAGAAGCGATGCAAACCATTCTTAAGCTGATTCAGGACTATCAAATTGAAGTAATCGCTGTTGGGAATGGAACGGCATCGAGAGAGAGTGAACAGCTCGCGGCCGACGCAATCCAGCAATCCGGAAAAGATTTAGCTTATCTTATTGTGAATGAAGCAGGAGCTAGTGTATATTCGGCATCTGATTTGGCAAGAGAGGAATTCCCTGACCTGAAAGTAGAGGAAAGAAGTGCGGTTTCCATTGCAAGAAGGCTTCAGGATCCACTCGCTGAGCTTGTAAAGATTGATCCGAAATCGGTTGGTGTCGGACAATACCAGCATGATGTAAGCCAGAAGAACCTGAATGATTCCCTGACGTTTGTTGTGGAAACAGTAGTAAATAGGGTTGGAGTGAACGTAAACACCGCTTCGCCTGCCCTGCTTCAATACGTTTCCGGGCTTTCGAAGACTGTTGCTCAAAACATTGTGAAAAAGCGGGAAGAGCTGGGTAAGATTACAAGCAGAACCCAGCTCAAAGGGATCCCCCGTTTAGGTGCTAAAACATATGAACAGGCAGTAGGCTTTCTTCGGGTAATTGATGGGGAACAGCCGCTTGATCGGACGTCGATTCACCCTGAAAGCTATAAGGTCGTAACAGCGCTGCTAAAGCACCTGGATTCTTCGCCTGCTGAGCTGGGCAGCGAAAGCCTGAAGGAAAAAATAAAGAACCTCGATATAAAAGAAGCATCTGCTGCATTTGGTGTAGGAGAGCTGACCCTGAAAGACATTTGCGATGCATTGGTTCAGCCCGGACGTGATCCTCGTGATGAAGTAGCGAAGCCTCTCCTTAAGAAAAACGTATTAAAGCTCGAGGATTTAAGCAAAGGACTGGAACTTCAGGGAACAGTACGGAATGTAGTCGATTTTGGTGCGTTTGTAGATATCGGAGTAAAACAGGACGGGCTTGTTCACATTTCAAAACTGAGCCGGCAGTATGTAAAGCATCCTCTGGATGTGGTGAGCGTAGGCGATGTAGTGACCGTATGGGTGGACTCAGTTGACGTTCATAAAGGAAGAGTTTCATTAACGATGCTCTCAGATCAATAAAAAACGTAAGAACCGAGGAAACACTGCTCCCGATTAGCAGTGTTTTTTTCTGTAAAAATACCAGCATTGATTCAGAAGCTTTATCTGATAGCAATTTTTTTCATGAAAAGCACGCATCATCTGATTTTTTAACCATGATGGCATTGCTCATACCTCCTTAGCCGTTATAATGGAGTATGGGTATTAGCTAATGTATGCAATGAGTAAATGTCCTGTTCTTTGAACAGGCCGAATAAAGAAAGGTGTTACATTCATATGGATCAGCAGCAGCTGCAAGTGCTCGTTGAAGAACTATCTTCCAAGTATTTTAATAAACCATTTACCCATAAAGCGGTGTTCAATAACAGGCTCAGATCAACTGGCGGAAGATATATGCTTTCCTCACACAATATTGAAATCAATCCAAAGCAGCTTGATGAGCATGGAAGAGAAGCGATTGAAGGTATTATTAAGCACGAACTCTGTCACTACCATCTTCATCTGGAGGGAAAAGGATACCGTCATCGGGATCAGGATTTCAGAAAACTGCTTAAGCAGGTGGGAGCTCCCCGTTTTTGTACACCAATTCCTTCTTTGAAAACTCAAAAGCCCCTTCATCTCTATAAATGCAAAGAATGTCTTCAGCGCTTCGAACGGAAACGAAGAATGGATACGAAGAAGTATGTGTGCGGAAAGTGCGGAGGCCGGATTAAACAGTTGAATTAGGTGTTGACGGCGGTTGGTATGTATGGTAAATTATAAAAGCCGTCGTTGAGAGACAGGCTTCATGATTAATTGTTGAATAATAGTATTGACTTCGAGTCATAATTTACCTATAATAAAGAAAGTCTGCTGTTTATTATTCCGCAGTAGCTCAGTGGTAGAGCTATCGGCTGTTAACCGATCGGTCGCAGGTTCGAGTCCTGCCTGCGGAGCCATATTTTTATTAATCAGTACACAGATGGGGAAGTACTCAAGTGGCTGAAGAGGCGCCCCTGCTAAGGGTGTAGGTCGTGTAAGCGGCGCGAGGGTTCAAATCCCTCCTTCTCCGCCATCTAATTTTCAACATGGCCCGTTGGTCAAGCGGTTAAGACACCGCCCTTTCACGGCGGTAACACGGGTTCGAATCCCGTACGGGTCATTTTTTGTTTTCGGACAAGTTCTGATGCGTACAGAGGATTTAGATTCCTTTGGACGATTAGAGAATATTGGGCTATAGCCAAGCGGTAAGGCAACGGACTTTGACTCCGTCATGCGTTGGTTCGAATCCAGCTAGCCCAGCCATCCGAGCCATTAGCTCAGTCGGTAGAGCATCTGACTTTTAATCAGAGGGTCGAAGGTTCGAGTCCTTCATGGCTCACCATTTACATTTTCATATGCGGGTGTGGCGGAATTGGCAGACGCACTAGACTTAGGATCTAGCGCCTTACGGCGTGGGGGTTCGACTCCCTTCACCCGCACTTTATTTTAACTTAACATGCGGTCGTGGCGGAATGGCAGACGCGCTAGGTTGAGGGCCTAGTGGGGGCAACCCCGTGGAAGTTCGACTCTTCTCGGCCGCACCAAAAAAACTTTTTGAAAAGTGTTGACAAGAAATTAACGATTTGATATTATATATAAGTCGCCGATGCGCCCGTAGCTCAATTGGATAGAGCATTTGACTACGAATCAAAAGGTTAGAGGTTCGAGTCCTCTCGGGCGCGCCATATAAACTTGCGGTTGCGGGAAGTAGCTCAGCTTGGTAGAGCACTTGGTTTGGGACCAAGGGGTCGCAGGTTCGAATCCTGTCTTCCCGACCAGAAGTATACATATAATAATGCGGGTGTAGTTTAATGGTAAAACCTCAGCCTTCCAAGCTGATGTCGTGGGTTCGATTCCCATCACCCGCTCCAATTTTTGAAATGATCTTTGAAAACTAAACAAATCGAAGTGCCAACGTTAATTCTAGAGCAACAAACAAGAGCTAGTCAAACTACTTTTTGGAGAGTTTGATCCTGGCTCAGGACGAACGCTGGCGGCGTGCCTAATACATGCAAGTCGAGCGGACCTCTTCGGAGGTCAGCGGCGGACGGGTGAGTAACACGTGGGCAACCTGCCTGTAAGACTGGGATAACTCCGGGAAACCGGAGCTAATACCGGATAACTTTTCGAACCGCATGGTTCGGAGATAAAAGACGGTTATGCTGTCACTTACAGATGGGCCCGCGGCGCATTAGCTAGTTGGTGAGGTAATGGCTCACCAAGGCGACGATGCGTAGCCGACCTGAGAGGGTGATCGGCCACACTGGGACTGAGACACGGCCCAGACTCCTACGGGAGGCAGCAGTAGGGAATCTTCCGCAATGGACGAAAGTCTGACGGAGCAACGCCGCGTGAGTGATGAAGGTTTTCGGATCGTAAAGCTCTGTTGTTAGGGAAGAACAAGTGCGGGAGTCACTGCCCGCACCTTGACGGTACCTAACCAGAAAGCCACGGCTAACTACGTGCCAGCAGCCGCGGTAATACGTAGGTGGCAAGCGTTGTCCGGAATTATTGGGCGTAAAGCGCGCGCAGGCGGTCTTTTAAGTCTGATGTGAAAGCCCCCGGCTCAACCGGGGAGGGTCATTGGAAACTGGAGGACTTGAGTACAGAAGAGGAGAGTGGAATTCCACGTGTAGCGGTGAAATGCGTAGAGATGTGGAGGAACACCAGTGGCGAAGGCGACTCTCTGGTCTGTAACTGACGCTGAGGCGCGAAAGCGTGGGGAGCGAACAGGATTAGATACCCTGGTAGTCCACGCCGTAAACGATGAGTGCTAAGTGTTAGAGGGTTTCCGCCCTTTAGTGCTGCAGCTAACGCATTAAGCACTCCGCCTGGGGAGTACGGTCGCAAGACTGAAACTCAAAGGAATTGACGGGGGCCCGCACAAGCGGTGGAGCATGTGGTTTAATTCGAAGCAACGCGAAGAACCTTACCAGGTCTTGACATCCTCTGCCACTTCTAGAGATAGAAGGTTCCCCTTCGGGGGACAGAGTGACAGGTGGTGCATGGTTGTCGTCAGCTCGTGTCGTGAGATGTTGGGTTAAGTCCCGCAACGAGCGCAACCCTTGATCTTAGTTGCCAGCATTCAGTTGGGCACTCTAAGGTGACTGCCGGTGACAAACCGGAGGAAGGTGGGGATGACGTCAAATCATCATGCCCCTTATGACCTGGGCTACACACGTGCTACAATGGATGGTACAAAGGGCTGCAAAACCGCGAGGTTAAGCGAATCCCATAAAACCATTCTCAGTTCGGATTGCAGGCTGCAACTCGCCTGCATGAAGCCGGAATCGCTAGTAATCGCGGATCAGCATGCCGCGGTGAATACGTTCCCGGGCCTTGTACACACCGCCCGTCACACCACGAGAGTTTGCAACACCCGAAGTCGGTGGGGTAACCCGTAAGGGAGCCAGCCGCCTAAGGTGGGGCAGATGATTGGGGTGAAGTCGTAACAAGGTAGCCGTATCGGAAGGTGCGGCTGGATCACCTCCTTTCTAAGGAAGAATTATCAGCACCCATGCGGTGCAGCAATTAACGGACGCACTTCGACTTTGTTTAGTTTTGAGAGATCATTCTCTCTATACACTTGTTCTTTGAAAACTAGATAACGATATGAATGTCAAACATTCACACGAGTAAGCAAATAACCTTACGATTTTCTTCTGCGCTTGCGTAGATAGAGAACATCAAGTCTGAAAACATCTGTTTTCAGCTCTAACGAAGATAACGTCCGTTATCAGGTTAAGTTAGAAAGGGCGCACGGTGGATGCCTTGGCACTAGGAGCCGATGAAGGACGGTACGAACACCGATATGCTTCGGGGAGCTGTAAGTAAGCGTTGATCCGGAGATTTCCGAATGGGGAAACCCGCTGCTCGTAATGGAGCAGCATCCTGATCTGAATACATAGGATCTGGAAGGCAGACCCGGGGAACTGAAACATCTAAGTACCCGGAGGAAGAGAAAGCAATAGCGATTCCCTGAGTAGCGGCGAGCGAAACGGGATTAGCCCAAACCAGAAGGCTTGCCTTCTGGGGTTGTAGGACACTCAACACGGAGTTACAAAGGAACGGGGTAGAAGAAGCGGTCTGGAAAGGCCCGCCAAAGAAGGTAACAGCCCTGTAGTCGAAACTTCGTTCCCTCCTGAGTGGATCCTGAGTACGGCGGGACACGAGAAATCCCGTCGGAAGCAGGGAGGACCATCTCCCAAGGCTAAATACTCCCTAGTGACCGATAGTGAACCAGTACCGTGAGGGAAAGGTGAAAAGCACCCCGGAAGGGGAGTGAAACAGATCCTGAAACCGTGTGCCTACAAGTAGTCAGAGCCCGTTAACGGGTGATGGCGTGCCTTTTGTAGAATGAACCGGCGAGTTACGATTACGTGCAAGGTTAAGTTGAAAAGACGGAGCCGCAGCGAAAGCGAGTCTGAATAGGGCGATTGAGTACGTGGTCGTAGACCCGAAACCAGGTGATCTACCCATGTCCAGGGTGAAGTTCAGGTAACACTGAATGGAGGCCCGAACCCACGCACGTTGAAAAGTGCGGGGATGAGGTGTGGGTAGCGGAGAAATTCCAATCGAACCTGGAGATAGCTGGTTCTCTCCGAAATAGCTTTAGGGCTAGCCTCATAGTGAGAGTCTTGGAGGTAGAGCACTGATTGGACTAGGGGCCCTCATCGGGTTACCGAATTCAGTCAAACTCCGAATGCCAAAGACTTATCTATGGGAGTCAGACTGCGAGTGATAAGATCCGTAGTCGAAAGGGAAACAGCCCAGACCACCAGCTAAGGTCCCCAAGTATCCGTTAAGTGGAAAAGGATGTGGGGTTGCTTAGACAACCAGGATGTTGGCTTAGAAGCAGCCACCATTTAAAGAGTGCGTAATAGCTCACTGGTCGAGTGACCCTGCGCCGAAAATGTACCGGGGCTAAACGGATCACCGAAGCTGTGGACTGTTCTTACGAACAGTGGTAGGAGAGCGTTCTAAGGGCTGAGAAGCCAGACCGGAAGGACTGGTGGAGCGCTTAGAAGTGAGAATGCCGGTATGAGTAGCGAAAGAGGGGTGAGAATCCCCTCCACCGAATGCCTAAGGTTTCCTGAGGAAGGCTCGTCCGCTCAGGGTTAGTCGGGACCTAAGCCGAGGCCGAAAGGCGTAGGCGATGGACAACAGGTTGAGATTCCTGTACCACCTCTTTTCCGTTTGAGCAATGGAGGGACGCAGGAGGATAGGGTAAGCGCGCTGTTGGATATGCGCGTCCAAGCAGGTAGGCTCAAGGGATAGGCAAATCCGTCCCTTGGTTAAGGCTGAGCTGTGATGGCGAGGGAAATGAAGTACCGAAGTTCCTGATTCCACACTGCCTAGAAAAGCTTCTAGCGAGGAAAATGGTGCCCGTACCGCAAACCGACACAGGTAGGCGAGGAGAGAATCCTAAGGTGATCGAGAGAACTCTCGTTAAGGAACTCGGCAAAATGACCCCGTAACTTCGGGAGAAGGGGTGCTCTTTAGGGTGAATAGCCTTGAAGAGCCGCAGTGAATAGGCCCAGGCGACTGTTTAGCAAAAACACAGGTCTCTGCGAAGCCGCAAGGCGAAGTATAGGGGCTGACGCCTGCCCGGTGCTGGAAGGTTAAGAGGAGAGGTTAGCGCAAGCGAAGCTTTGAATTGAAGCCCCAGTAAACGGCGGCCGTAACTATAACGGTCCTAAGGTAGCGAAATTCCTTGTCGGGTAAGTTCCGACCCGCACGAAAGGCGTAACGATCTGGGCACTGTCTCAACGAGAGACTCGGTGAAATTATAGTACCTGTGAAGATGCAGGTTACCCGCGACAGGACGGAAAGACCCCGTGGAGCTTTACTGCAGCCTGATATTGAATTTTGGCACAGCTTGTACAGGATAGGTAGGAGCCTTGGAAACCGGAGCGCCAGCTTCGGTGGAGGCATTGGTGGGATACTACCCTGGCTGTGTTGAACTTCTAACCCGCGGCCCTGATCGGGCCGGGAGACAGTGTCAGGCGGGCAGTTTGACTGGGGCGGTCGCCTCCTAAAATGTAACGGAGGCGCCCAAAGGTTCCCTCAGAATGGTTGGAAATCATTCGCAGAGTGTAAAGGCACAAGGGAGCTTGACTGCGAGACCTACAAGTCGAGCAGGGACGAAAGTCGGGCTTAGTGATCCGGTGGTTCCGCATGGAAGGGCCATCGCTCAACGGATAAAAGCTACCCCGGGGATAACAGGCTTATCTCCCCCAAGAGTCCACATCGACGGGGAGGTTTGGCACCTCGATGTCGGCTCATCGCATCCTGGGGCTGTAGTCGGTCCCAAGGGTTGGGCTGTTCGCCCATTAAAGCGGTACGCGAGCTGGGTTCAGAACGTCGTGAGACAGTTCGGTCCCTATCCGTCGCGGGCGCAGGAAATTTGAGAGGAGCTGTCCTTAGTACGAGAGGACCGGGATGGACGCACCGCTGGTGTACCAGTTGTCTTGCCAAAGGCATCGCTGGGTAGCTATGTGCGGACGGGATAAGTGCTGAAAGCATCTAAGCATGAAGCCCCCCTCAAGATGAGATTTCCCATCGCAAGAGTAAGACCCCTGAAAGATGATCAGGTTGATAGGTTCGAGGTGGAAGCGTGGTGACACGTGCAGCTGACGAATACTAATCGGTCGAGGACTTAACCTTTATTCAAGTAAGGCTGCTTCACTCGTGCAGCAATCGTTATCTAGTTTTGAAAGAGCAATCTTTCAACCACATATCTGGTAATTATGGCAGAGAGGTCACACCCGTTCCCATACCGAACACGGAAGTTAAGCTCTTTAGCGCCGATGGTAGTTGGGGGTTTCCCCCTGTGAGAGTAGGACGTTGCCAGGTATGAGAGTTATTCCAGGGACAGCATGTCTGTCCTTGAGATAACCTTAATGAAGTACTTTTTATTGTCGCGGGGTGGAGCAACGAGCAATGCTTCCGTGAAAAAGCTTCGAGTTGTACTCGCCGAGCTGCTGCTTGGTTTTGCTTCCTGAGGCGAGGACAGTCTACTGTCCATAAGCATACTAAACTTAATACTTTCTATTATCGCGGGGTGGAGCAGTCTGGTAGCTCGTCGGGCTCATAACCCGAAGGTCGCAGGTTCAAATCCTGTCCCCGCAACCAAAATGGTCCGGTAGTTCAGTTGGTTAGAATGCCTGCCTGTCACGCAGGAGGTCGCGGGTTCGAGTCCCGTCCGGACCGCCATTACATGTATAAGACAACGAAACGTGATGTTTCGTTTTTTTTATGCTTATTTTTTGGTGCGGCGGACTTGGATAAACGAATGGAGTGCGCTAAACTGTTTATAATGATACAAGAACGAAAGGCTTCACTATATAGAATGACAGGTGATCATCATGAAAGCTTTTGAAACGGCTTCTTCTTCCGCACTTTTCACTCAGGCTCTATCAGAAAAACTGGCCCTGCTTCTGCAAGGAGGGGATGTTTTGACGCTTGAGGGAGATTTGGGCGCCGGAAAAACTACGTTCACGAAAGGATTGGCAAAGGGACTGGGCATTAAGAAGATTGTAAACAGCCCTACTTTTACCATCATGAAAGAATATCATGGGGGACGCCTTTCTTTATACCATATGGATGTTTACAGACTGGATGAAGAAAGTGAAGCGCTTGGATTCGAGGAATATTTCGAAGGCAGCGGTGTCACAGTGATTGAATGGGCTCATCTGATACAGGATCAGCTTCCTGTCGAACGGCTTGAGATTGGTCTGTTCCGCACGGGAGATGAGGAGAGAAGCATCCGTTTTACTCCTCATGGGCAAAAATACATTGATATATGCAAGGAGCTTTTTGAAAATGACGAAAGCATTAGCGATTGATACATCCAACGACACGCTTGGAATAGCCTTACTTTCAGATGGAGTGGTGACAGGCGAGCTGATCACTCATGTAAAAAAGAATCACTCGGTTCGGGCGATGCCTGCCATTGAGCAGCTGCTGAAGGATTGCGGAACGATTCCGGCTGAACTTGGTGCCATCATTGCTGCGTCAGGCCCCGGTTCCTATACAGGAGTTAGAATTGGAATGACGATTGCGAAAACACTTGCATGGTCTCTTTCCATTCCTCTCTATACGGTTTCGAGTCTTGAAAGCCTTGCTGCAAACGGCCGGTATTTCCAAGGATTGATCTGTCCGATCTTTGATGCGAGGAGAGGGAGAGTGTATACCGGACTATATTCAGAGAAGAACGGAGCCATTCTTCGCCATGCTGAGGATCAGAACATTCTTCTTGCGGACTGGCTTAAAGAATTAAAAGAGAAAAAGAAACGTGTCTTATTTATTGGACACGATGTTGAAATACACTGGGATGAGATTGAGAGTAGTCTGGGCAGTCTGGCTGCAAGGGCCGATTCGGTTCAAAACAGCCCTAGGCCTTCAGAGCTTGCAAGGATCGGTCTTCAGAAGGACCAGTCCTCTGTGCACACGGCAGTGCCGAACTATACGAGGCTGGCAGAAGCAGAGTCTAAATGGCTTGAAGAGCAAAAATAAGTTGGTGGAGAACGTGGGGAAAAGTGAGTTAAAGATCAGGGGCATGAAAGTGGAAGATATCGAATCTGTTTATGAAATAGAGACGAAATCCTTCAAATCGCCCTGGAATAAAGAGTCCTTTTATAATGAAGTGGCCCATAATCTTTTTGCCACTTATTTAGTTGCTGAAAACGAGCAGAGAGTCATCGGATACTGCGGAATCTGGCTCATTGTAGATGAAGCGCAGATTACCAATATTGCCATTCTTCCCGAATACAGAGGGAACGGCTATGGTGAGCTTCTTCTCAGAAAAGCGATGAAGGAAGCGAAGAAACGCGGAGCGAAACAGCTTTCCCTGGAGGTTCGCGTTTCGAACTACCCCGCCCAGTCACTTTATAAAAAACTGGGGTTTCAGCTTGGAGGAATCAGAAAACAGTATTATACCGATAATTTAGAGGATGCTTTAGTTATGTGGGTGATGTTAAATGGAGTTTAAAAATGTATACATTTTAGCGATTGAAACAAGCTGTGATGAGACAGCGGCGGCTGTAATAAAGAATGGAAACGAAATTGTCTCCAATGTAGTGGCTTCGCAAATTGAATCTCATAAGCGTTTTGGAGGCGTCGTCCCAGAAATTGCATCGAGACATCATGTAGAACAGATTACATTGGTGCTTGAGGAAGCGATGCAGCAGGCAGAGCTAACCTACAAGGATTTGAGCGCTATAGCGGTGACGGAGGGACCTGGTCTTGTGGGTGCCCTATTGATTGGAGTCAACGCTGCCAAAGCGCTTGCCTTTGCACACGGGATTCCTTTGATTGGGGTTCACCATATTGCAGGCCACATCTATGCGAACCAGCTTATTACCGAGCTGAAGTTTCCGCTTCTGTCACTTGTTGTATCGGGCGGACACACGGAGCTTGTATACATGGAAGAGCATGGCTCTTTTGAAGTCATTGGTGAAACTTTGGATGATGCAGCAGGTGAAGCATACGACAAAGTAGCAAGAACGTTGAATATGCCATATCCCGGCGGTCCGCATATTGACCGTCTGGCCCACGAAGGTGAGCCGGTTCTTAATCTTCCGCGAGCGTGGCTTGAAGAGGGGTCCTACCATTTTAGCTTTAGCGGACTTAAATCGGCAGTTATTAACACGCTCCACAATGCGAAGCAAAAAGGTGAGGTTATTGAAGCAAAGGACCTGGCAGCAAGCTTTCAGCAAAGTGTTGTAGAAGTACTGGTTGAAAAAACTTATCGGGCGGCAAATGAGTACAAAGTTCATCAAGTTCTCCTTGCAGGCGGTGTTGCAGCCAATAAGGGACTGCGAACAGCGCTGACAGCGCGCTTTAAGGAGATGCCTGATACGGAGCTTGTCATTCCTCCGCTGTATTTATGTACAGACAATGCAGCCATGATTGGCGCTGCAGGTCACATGCTTTTCCAAAAAGGCAGAAGAGGGAGCATGAGTATGAATGCAAACCCCGGCCTTGAACTGGACAATGCTGATTGTGGACCAAGATCCTGAACCTGTTAATAACCAGGCAGGATCTTTTTTTATCCTAAAAGTTATCCACACACTTATCCACATAAGCTTTAATAGCAATAAAATCTATATATACCATAAGCTAAAGAGGTGTGGAAACCGTGGATAAATTTAGAGCTGTTTGTGGATATTGTGGATAAAAAAGCTGAAACCGCGCTAATCCACAGACGAAGCCTGTGGATAAAAAAGAGCAGCCAGAAAGCAGGTATTCATGCTGCCTCAGTCATCTGAGATTGGCTTGATTTTTTGCCAATTTCCGCGGGAAGGGCAGAGAGCCTTCCAATCGCTTTGCGCCTGTGAAATCTCAACCCTTTCGCTCCAATCACTAACCATTTATGGGTAAAGAACAATTCATAATCCTTAATAGAAAACAAAAACCCGGAAACGATAGCAGCGTTTCCGGGTTTTCCTATTATTGCACTTGGCAAGGCTTTTAGACAGTCCTTCATGCTTGAAGCTCTTCCCATTCATCCATCAGTCTAGACACAGATAAACGGTGCTCTTCATTTTCACGGCTGATGTCCTGCAGCTTTTCATGATCGTGAAAGTTCGCCGGATCAGCTAGCAAGTGCTCGTTTTCCTCGATTTTCTCTTCAAGGGTAAAGATTTCAGCTTCAATTTCTTCAATCCGCCGCTGTTTTTGCCGCTCCATTTTCTTAAGTTCTTTCTCCTGCTGATAGCTCAGCTTCGTTTCTTTTGAGTCCTGAACCTTTACAGAGCCAGCTTCCTCCTGCAGTTTTATCGCAGCCAGCTCCTCTTGCTCCTGTTTCTTTTCAAGATAGTAATCGTAATCCCCGAGGAACAGCTCGAGACTATTCTTTGAAAGCTCGCACACCTTCGTTGCAATCCGGTTGATGAAGTAACGGTCATGCGAGACGAACAGAATGGTTCCTGGATAATCTACCAGGGCATTCTCCAAAACTTCCTTGCTGTCCAAGTCCAGATGGTTCGTCGGCTCATCGAGGATCAGCAGGTTCGCTTTTTCGAGCATCAGCTTCGCAAGGGCAAGTCTCGCTTTTTCTCCTCCGCTTAAGGCAGAGACAGGCTTCAGAACATCATCCCCTGAGAAAAGAAAATTACCGAGTACCGTCCGGATCTCCTTTTCAGGCTTAAGGGGATATTCATCCCAAAGCTCATTTAACACCCGCTTGTTCGAGGTGAGCTCTGCCTGCTCCTGATCATAATAGCCAATCTTCAAACTGGAACCGTAGCGGATATCGCCTTCAATTGCCTGAAGCTTTCCAACAATTGTTTTTAGGAGCGTAGATTTTCCGATTCCATTCGGTCCTACGAGTGCCAGGCTGTCTCCCCGGTCTGCGGAAAACGAAATGTTGGAGATGGTCGGGATTTTTCCATCATAGGAAACAGAAAGGCTGTCCACCTTCAGGACATCGTTTCCGCTCTGCTTTTCAATATCAAACCGGAAAACGGCTGATTTTTCATCCCCAAGCGGACGGTCCAGCATGTCCATTTTTTCAAGCTGCTTCCGTCTGCTTTGGGCCCGTTTTGTTGTGGATGCTCTGGCAAGGTTCTTTTGAACGAAATCCCTGAGCTTGGCGGCCTCATCCTGCTGTTTCTCATAGGCCTTCATATCACGCTCATAGTTCTCTGCTTTTTGCTCCAGGTACTTGCTGTAGTTTCCGATAAATTTCGCGGATTGAAGCCTGGAGATCTCATAAACCTGGTTCACCACTTTGTCGAGGAAATACCGGTCATGCGATACGATCAGAACGGCGCCTTTATAGCCCTGAAGGTACTGCTCCAGCCAGGAAAGAGTCGCAATGTCCAAGTGGTTTGTCGGCTCATCCAGAATCAGAAGGGCCGGACTTGTTAATAGAAGCTTTCCCAGGGCAAGCCGGGTTTTCTGGCCTCCGCTGAGCTTGGCAATCGAAGTTGAGGAATCAAAATCCCCGAATCCAAGGCCATGCAGAATAGAGCGGATGTCTGCTTCATACTGATAGCCGCCGCGTTCTTTAAAGGAAGTCTGCAAATGATCGTATTCCTTCATGACCTGTTCAAACTGCGGGCTGCCCGGATTGATCTCGGCCATATCGGATTCCATGCCGCGCATTTTTTTCTCCATCTGCTGAAATTCACTGAACACCGTCAGCATTTCATCCCAAATGGAACGGGACGATTCAAGCCCCGTGTTTTGCGCCAAATAGCCAATGGTCAAATCCTTTGGCTTGATTATCTCGCCGGAATCATACGATAATTGACCTGAAATAATTTTAAGAAGCGTGGATTTTCCGGCACCGTTTCGGCCGACGAGGGCAATCCGGTCCCGTGTTTGAATTTCCAGCTTAATATTCGATAATATAGGCTCAGCTCCAAAAGATTTTGTGAGCTGCTGAACTTGTAGTAGAATCATTCTTTTCACCTCATGTATACTAGTTTCAGTGTAGCTTAACTGCGGTTTGCCGGCAACCATGCTGTCTGTTTCACCGGAAATTGTTGCAATCCGTAAACAGACAATCAAGATAAAATAGTGTATAGTTTGGGTAAGACGCTTTGAATGTCCATTTTTATCCACTTCCAATTGGCGGAGGAGATAAAATTGGAAGCGCTAACTAAATGATGATAATGGAAGATCCTATAGAAAAAGTGGGGAATAAGCCACTAGATTTGCATCAAGGAATGTGAGGGAACGAGAATGAACATTGATCAATCCAAAATACCGCAGGCGACCGCTAAGAGGCTGCCTTTATACTATCGCTTCTTGAAAAACCTTCATTCTTCAGGAAAGCAGAGAGTTTCTTCGGCCGAATTAAGTGACGCGGTCAAAGTCGATTCTGCTACGATCCGCAGAGATTTTTCCTATTTCGGCGCTCTTGGCAAAAAAGGCTACGGATACAATGTAAATTACCTGCTGTCCTTTTTTCGGAAGACACTGGATCAGGACGAATTAACAAAAGTCATTCTGATTGGCGTCGGGAATCTGGGAACTGCATTTTTACACTATAACTTCTCCAAAAACAACAATACGGAAATTTTCGCTGCGTTTGATGTGGCGGAGGATAAAATCGGGACAACGGTAGGGGAGGTTCCCATTCTTCATCTGGACAAGCTGGAGGAACATCTGCCGGATGGAGCACCGGTTGCCATCCTGACGGTTCCTGCCCCTGCAGCACAATCCATTACCGACCGTCTGATTGCGATTGGCGTCAAGGGCATATTGAACTTTACCCCTGCGAGACTGAACGTACCGGATCATATTCGGATTCACCATATTGATTTGGCCGTAGAACTGCAATCTCTTGTGTATTTCCTTAAGCATTATCCGAGCGAGACATCTGTGTAAAAGGATGGATGGTTCCATGAATGAACGGGAAATGTCGGTTTATGAGCATATTGAGGAACTTAGGAAACGAATTTTAGTCATTGCCATCTTTTTTATTCTTGCCCTGATTGCAGGCTTCTTTCTTGCGAAGCCGATCATTTTGTTTCTGCAGCAAACAGACGAAGCGAAGAATCTGACGCTGAATGCATTCAGAATGTCAGATCCGCTCTTCCTTTATATGAAGTTTGCGGTGATTATCGCATTAATCTTAATCTCTCCGCTGATCCTGTTCCAGCTGTGGTCCTTTATCAGCCCTGGACTGTATGAAAAAGAACGGACAGCTACATTAAGCTATATTCCATTAAGCGTTCTGTTGTTTTTGGGGGGCATTTCATTCTCTTATTTCGTTCTTTTTCCGTTTGTCGTAAGATTCATGACGAATTTTTCTGATGATTTAGGGATCAGCCAGGTAATCGGAATTAACGAATATTTTCAATTCCTTTTTGAGCTGACCCTGCCTTTCGGGCTGCTTTTCCAGCTCCCGGTGGTCATTATGTTCCTGACAAGGCTCGGAATAGTCACGCCTATGTTTTTGAGAAAAATTCGGAAGTTTGCGTATTTCTTTTTGCTCGTCGTAGCCGGACTCATTACCCCGCCGGAGCTCCTATCCCAGGTGATTGTGCTCCTGCCGCTGATTATCCTTTACGAAATCAGCATCATCGTTTCACAGCGGGCCTACCGCCAGTCATTAAAGATTCAGATGGAGGAAGAGGCGAAGGAGCAGCTTTCCCAATAAAAATAACCTGTCCGGCGGACAGGTTATTTTTTCTCTGTATTCCTTTTAAGCTTTCGGCCGAATCGCAGCATCCGGAGCGCAACGGCAAAATCAAAGGTTGCAATCAGCATCATAATGATGGTCGGGAAGGTCCAGAGGCCTTCTGCGGCGCTGTTAATGGCCAAGTATGTGAATAGTGCTCCCATTGCTAAGTAAAAGATGGCAAGTGCGCCAGGACGTGCTCTCATAAAAAGTTTCCTCCAATAATGCTTTGCAATTGTTCAGCGTCTTTCATCAATCGTTCAATGTCGTCCCTGTACACATACTGAATCACAATCACTAATGTATTCATCGACAAATGAGCGATAATCGGAACGATGATGCGCTTCGTTTTAACATAAAGAAAAGCGAACGTAAATCCCATAGCCGAGTAAAGAAGTATATGGGAAGGGTCCTGATGGACGACCGCAAAGATCACCGAGCTGATAAGTGCGGCCAGGACGAAATTGGTCCGTTTATAAATCGTTCCGAAAATGATTTTGCGGAAAACAATTTCCTCAAGAATTGGTCCTGCAATCGAAACAACAAAGATCATGAGCGGGGTCACCTTGACGATGTCCATAATCCGCTGTGTATTTTCCGATCCGGGTTTAATGCCGAATAGCTGAATCTCAATATTAGCAGCTATAATTTGTGCTAAAAACGCAAGAAAAATACCGCCGATTGCCCATCCTGCAGCTGTTGATGGCGAAGCGGGGGTTCCTCTTAAATCAAAATCTCCGCGGTCCTTCCTCAATAGAAGCAAAACAACGGTAAGCCCAACGGCAAAGCTGATGATGTTCCAGTATCCGATGACCTGTCCCCGGTCCACTCCCAATAAAAGAAGAAGCCGGTAACCTACTAATCCGGAGAACAGCATGATGACATATGTAAGCAGAATATACCAATAATGTCTCTTCACAAATAAGCTCCTTTTAAGACCGCACATGCTTTTAGCCTATTCCTGTGTGCGGGAAATGATACATTTTACATGACCACAAATAATTGTACCACATCCTCCGCCTTTTCTCTTATACGGAGTCTGTGTGGGTGCGTTTTCAAATGTTGAATTTCGTCGAACAAAAATTAAATAGTTTTCACTTGAAATTAGCAAAAAGTTTATATAATATAGACTTGTGTGTTAGCACTCAAGATAAACGAGTGCTAATAAAAATAAACTACATATGAAATTGAGGAGGGTGTTTCACTTGTTAAAGCCACTAGGTGATCGTGTAATTATTGAATTGGTTGAATCTGAGGAAAAAACAGCAAGCGGCATCGTATTGCCAGATTCTGCGAAGGAAAAACCGCAAGAAGGTAAAGTTGTAGCTGCTGGTACAGGACGCATTTTGGATAATGGCGAGAAGGTTGCTCTTGAAGTAGCTGCCGGCGATCGCATCATCTTCTCAAAATATGCTGGAACTGAAGTTAAATATGAAGGTACAGAATACCTGATCCTTCGTGAGAGCGACATTTTAGCGGTTATCGGCTAATCGATACAACCGGATAACAAAAATAAAACGATAAACAATTCCAAGGAGGTATTTTTCATGGCTAAAGAAATTAAATTCAGCGAAGAAGCTCGCCGTTCCATGCTTCGCGGTGTGGACGCGCTTGCGAATGCCGTAAAAGTAACATTGGGACCAAAAGGACGCAACGTCGTTCTTGAAAAGAAATTCGGTTCTCCGCTTATCACAAACGATGGTGTGACAATCGCGAAAGAAATCGAGCTTGAAGATGCTTTCGAAAACATGGGAGCAAAGCTTGTTGCTGAAGTAGCAAGCAAAACAAACGACGTAGCGGGTGACGGTACGACAACTGCAACGGTTCTTGCACAGGCAATGATCCGCGAAGGTCTTAAAAACGTTACAGCCGGCGCTAACCCTATGGGCGTCCGCAAAGGAATCGAGAAAGCAGTTAAAGCAGCAATCGAAGAGCTTCAAGCGATCTCCAAGCCAATCGAAGGCAAAGAATCCATCGCTCAAGTAGCATCGATCTCTTCTGCTGACGAAGAAGTTGGACAATTGATTGCTGAAGCAATGGAGCGCGTTGGAAACGACGGCGTTATCACAATCGAAGAATCCAAAGGTTTCACAACAGAGCTTGAAGTCGTCGAAGGTATGCAATTCGACCGCGGCTACGCTTCTCCGTACATGGTAACTGATTCAGACAAGATGGAAGCGGTTCTTGAGAATCCTTACATCCTGATCACAGATAAAAAGATCACAAACATCCAGGAAATCCTTCCTGTTCTTGAGCAAGTCGTTCAGCAAGGCAAATCTCTATTGCTTGTTGCAGAGGATGTTGAAGGGGAAGCTCTTGCAACTCTAGTTGTGAACAAGCTTCGCGGAACATTCAATGCAGTAGCGGTTAAAGCTCCTGGCTTCGGTGACCGCCGTAAAGCGATGCTTGAAGACCTTGCCATCCTGACTGGCGGAGAAGTGATCACAGAAGATCTAGGTCTGGATCTTAAATCTGCGAACATCACTCAGCTTGGACGCGCATCCAAAGTTGTGGTTACGAAAGAAAACACAACAGTGGTTGAAGGAGCAGGCGAAACAGACAAAATCGCAGGCCGCGTAAACCAAATCCGTGCTCAATTAGAAGAAACAACTTCTGAGTTCGACAAAGAAAAACTTCAAGAGCGTCTTGCTAAACTTGCTGGCGGCGTAGCCGTGATCAAAGTGGGTGCCGCTACTGAAACAGAACTAAAAGAGCGCAAACTACGCATCGAGGACGCCCTGAACTCTACTCGCGCAGCAGTAGAAGAAGGAATCGTATCCGGCGGTGGTACAGCACTTGTTAATGTATACAACAAAGTAGCTTCTCTTGAAGCAGAAGGCGATTCTGCAACTGGAATCAACATCGTTCTTCGTGCTCTTGAAGAGCCAGTACGCCAAATCGCTCACAACGCAGGCCTTGAAGGATCTGTTATCGTAGAGCGTCTGAAAAACGAAGAAATCGGCGTTGGCTTCAACGCTGCAACTGGACAATGGGTAAACATGGTAGAGGCTGGAATCGTCGACCCTACTAAAGTAACTCGTTCAGCTCTTCAAAACGCTGCATCTGTAGCAGCAATGTTCCTTACTACTGAAGCAGTAGTAGCCGACAAGCCAGAAGAAGGCGGCGGCGGCATGCCTGATATGGGCGGCATGGGCGGAATGGGTGGAATGGGCGGCATGATGTAATCACATCAGTTTCACTTTTGTGAAGCTGTCCATTGTATAAATAGTTAGTAAGTAAAGGACTACTTCCTATGTAAAAGGAGGTAGTCTTTTTTGTGCTTTTAAAGTTTGCATTTCAAGATTTTCTTGATGACCGTAAGTTTAAAAATACAACAGAGGTTAACATTCAGAACTACAAGGTGTTATTAGGGGGGTTCATTAATTACTGCCAGGACAATGACGTGATTAATTTAGAAGAAGTTGAGGTTAGTCATGTTAAGGGGTATCTGAAACACTGCCAAAGTAAGGGGAATTCCCCCAATACTATAAATACAAAATTACAACGTATAAGGGCATTTTTTAATTACTTGGTTGAAGAAGGCATGGCTAAAGAGAATGTAGCAAGTAAGGTTCAGAGACAAAAAACAGACGTGAAAATTAACGTCTTTACAGATGAACAAATTCATCAAATGTTAGGCTATTATCGCAGTTTAAGGAGAAGAGAAAAAAGTTACTTCGCTTATCGGGGTTACATGTTGATAGTGACATTTCTAGGGACAGGTGTTAGAAGGACTGAAATCATTAACTTAAAGTGGTCGGACGTTGACTTAGTAAACCTAACCATGTCCGTATACGGTAAGAACAGGCGTAAAGAGACTATCTATATGACAGAGAAGTTAGCCAAAGAACTGTCTGCTTATTGTTTGTTTTGCAAGAGGTTCTTCAACAAATTAAGCAATTACGTCTTTGTTAACAGAGATAATACACAAATGACTCAAAACTCTATTATGTTAGTGTTTCAAAACCTCCAAAGAAAGATGAATTTTTCAGATGTAAGGGTGTCACCCCACACTTTTAGGCACACATTTTGCCATAGATTAGCCATAAGTGGTATGTCCGCCTTTGCAATACAAAAGATGATGCGACATGAAAACATCGCGGTTACTACTCATTATGTGGCTATGTGGGGAAATGAGTTGAAGGAACAAAATGATAAACATAACCCTTTAAATAATCTTGATGTATAGAGAGGATAACCAATGAATTCAAACCTTCCAGCACTTGATAAGATGACCACTTTAGAAGCCATACATTGGTACACAGGAGAAGTTATGAAAGTTACAAGCCGTGAAGCACGTATCAATGGGACATATCCAGAAGAGTACCTAGATTCCTTATATAAGTGGAAGATGAAGCTTAATAGAAGGTGTGAAGCAGAACGTAGAAACAGGGGGAAAGAATATGTTAATGCAATCTGACTACAGAGTTCAAAGTGCTACTACAGACGGTCTCTACATTAAAGTTTGTAGTAATTACTTTACTGTTAACGAAGCAAAGAATGCATTCTTCAACGAGGAAGCAGAGAACAAGAAGGATGATACAATCCTAATCCAAGTAGTACAGGAGAGAGAGGGAGAAGAAAGGCAGAGTGCATCTATAGCATTTGGGGTTGAGGAAGCTGAACGCTTTGCCTTAGCGATTCTTAACATATGTAGTGTAATCAAGTATTAAGCAAAAAGAAAAAGCCACCTATTCGCAGTAGGTGACCTAAAAAACTACTAACCAATTAACTAAATACGGAAAACCGTTTAGCTACTTTACATATTATCGAAAAAATTTCGTATATGCAAGGCTTATTAAGTAATGCCTTTAATAGCAGCTAAACAAATTTCCCGTCGTGGAACTGCCAACTAATACGACGCTAATCTAACCTTGATAGGTCCGCCCTTGCCGATGCAATAAGAAGGGATAGGACACTCTAAGACGTTCCCTATTACGTTTTGTGTCCGAAGGGTGAAAGCTACCTATAAGTGCTGAACGAAGGAAGGGTAGACCGTCTACGGGCGGTGTAGGACAAGCTATAAGTAATCGGAATTCTTTCCTAGTCCTCCAAAAAGAGAGGAACGGGATTAACTAATCGAAAAGCCGAAGCGTAAGATTAGAGAGTTGATGAACCTGCTAGGGCTACTTGTTGCAGTAAGCTTGTTATGAAGAAATTCTAACGATTAATAGGGCGGTACAAACGTAACTTAACTTGATACACAATCAAGCATTTATCGAAAATCGTCTACTTCTTATGATTGACTAAATTTTTATGTCTCTCATAAGGTAGTCGATTTTTCGTCCAAGCCGTTCCTTACTTTCAACCAATCAAGCCAAACCCAAAAACCTAATGCAAGTGATTTATCAAATTCAAATAAAAATAAGATTGCTTGCATGTGGAGGGGCTGATAGTTACATGATTGGAATTAGGGTTAAATCACTGTTAACTAAAGGTAAGATATAATATAATTTGATGTAGAAACAAACGTTCGTACAATCGAGGTGTAAAAGCCTTTTTGAATAAGTGCCTAGATGATATAATTTATTTTATGAAGGGAAGAATTAAAATGACTACTGTAGTGAACGAGGAAATTAGAGAAAACGAGAGAGATACCATGACTTTAACTATAAACGAAAACATTCCCCACATCATAAAGTACATGGGGTCCAAAAGAAAGATAATTGATTATGTCATTGAGGGCATAAATGAATGTTATACGGGCGGAACAGTTGTTGACTTGTTTGCGGGTTCTAGTGTCCTTGCAGGGGCTTTACGAAATCAAGTACCTTTCTTGTCAAATGATATTCAGAAGTATTCCTCTATATTGGCTAAATCATATCTAGGGGACTATAGATGGGACGAGTATCCTAATATTTTGAACGATATAATTGAAAATGCCACAAGCAGGGTTAATCATTTTAAAGAACTTTATCCTGATATCTCATTTGAGTATAATCTTGATTTAACCTTAGAACAATTTAATGAGTTAGAAAAGCAGCAACAAGCATTAATTGAAAGAGATTTTACAGAGATAGAATACCACTTATTTTTAAAGAACTATTCAGGGACATATTGGAGTTTTGAACAATGTTTGTGGATTGATTCCATAAGGGGAGTGGCAGATGAATATAGGGACTCGGATTTGTTCTATCCAATACTAGCTAGCTTAATGTTTGCCATGTCCTACAACTCACAAAGCACAGGGCATTACGCACAATACAGAGACGCTACAAACGCTAAGAACATGTCAGATATTTTAATTTACCGAAGAAAAGAAATTGTCCCGTACTTCGTTAGGAAGTTTACTGAGTTCCAAAACGTATTAGGAGAAAACCATCAACCTAATAATGTTGTCTCAAAAGATTATATGGAATGCTTAAACGATATTGAACCAAACTCAACCGTTTATGCAGACCCTCCATATTGCTTTGTCCATTACTCTCGTTTTTACCATGCGATAGAAACCCTTGTACGATATGACTATCCAGAAGTTAAGTTTAAGGGGAGATATAGAACGGATAGACACCAATCCCCGTTTTGTATTCGTACCCTAGTTAAAGGGGCATTTCAAAGCATGTTCGATATGATAAACGAAAAGCAATCTAACCTTGTATTGAGTTATAGCAATACTGGAATGATTGAACTGGACGAACTTATTGAATTGGCACAAAGCACCTTTAACGGGTATTATACTGTAGAAGTACGTTACCTTGACTATTTACATAGCACAATGGGGCGTAGAGAAGATAAAAGCCGTGACGTTCAAGAGTGTTTGCTATTAGTGAAGAGAATATAAAGAAAAATAAGCCGTTTCTAATCGGCTTATTTTTTTAATCTTAGTCTATAAATGCTAGGAGTTAGCCCGATTATTACCAAAGGGCAACTACACCTATTTGAATCTAGTAATTTGTACAATTTATCTGTATGTGTGTGGGTAGAGGCGTGCTTATCTGCTATCATCTTTGGTTTCCCTTTAGAGTCTTTTTTGATATAGTAGCCTAGCGTTTTAAATAAAGAGTGTAAACTGGTGTGTTTGGTAATGATTATCCCTACATCAATAATCCCTGCGTTATATAGATAATTGAAAGTTTCCAAATCACGTGAGAAAAATTGGTGTTTATTATTCCATTCAATCTCAATAGCTACTCTTCCTTTAAATAAATCAATCTCATGAGTCTGAGAATTTTGGAATATAACTTCTAGTTCTTGTTCATTAGGTTTACCGAAATTTTTTCCCCTAATCAATTTATTTCTTTCCTGAAATTCTGCTGCTATCCAACCCTTATGTTTGAAAGGACTCTCTAACCTATTTGTTACAGGGGATTTTCCACCACCTGGGTCTGCTACTTCGTCAAAATATAGTCGAAAACCTCGTAAAGCAAATTTAATCTCCTGCCACAGTTGAGGATATTTTTGCTTTATTACGATAAGCCCATTTCTTCGTTCATCAATATAATAGTTGTTTTGAATCCATCTTTCGCTAGGTAACAAAATTACATATCCTCCAAATAAAGTCTATCACTTATACCAAATACGAGGATAGGGCAACCGCCACCGCCACCGCCATCAATACGTGGAATTAACTTATTCATATGAGTAGTAGAAGTTCCGAATGAATGTCCCTTCCCTAAAGCGTTAAACAATAATTGTAGTTCAGAACACCTAGTAATGATTACACCAACGCTAATAGCCCCAAGTTCAAACAAAAGACGAAAGTTGTTTAAATCTCTGTCAAAGAAAGGGTCTTTGTTGTTCCATTCTATTTCTAATGCTATACGGTTCTTTAAGCAATCAATCTTATGGGTTGGTGTTTCATAGGCTAAATCGTCAATTAAGATTTTTGTATCAAACGACTTCTCTATCCAACCTAAGTCGTATAGGTAGTTATCAATCTTATTCGATATAGGAGATTTTCTTCCGCCTGCTTGTATAATATCGCTTTTGTTTAAAGTAAAGTTATCTAAAACTCTAATAATGTCATCCAGTTCTTCAGGGAAATCGTGTTCAAGGATGGCACAAGCATGTCGCCATTCGTATACCTCATATTTTTCCCTTATGAAATGGGGTAATAAATCTATAGTCATACCTAGACCTCCACGAATTGTTACTTCCTTTTAAATTGTTTTGATTTTTGTTTACGTTCTTCTATGATTAAGTTATGGTGCAAGACAGCTTTCTTTTCTGCTTTCTTAATGGCTTGTACTGGGGTACTTCCAGTTTCTGAAACCATACCATGCTTTGAAAACGCGAAAGCCTTGTATACATTTCTAAATCCATTAAACCCTAGACACATTACCCTAATAGATATTTTAGCCCTTCCATACCTTCCTTTAGTTCCTGGAATAACAATCCCTTCTAAATACATCGAAAATCCTCCTATATTTGTAAACAGCTATGTTCAGATAAATAACAATCGTTGCCTTCATTCAAGGAAGTATGATTAGTAAAGTTGATGAAGATACGAAAGAAAGGTTATACAGATTAACAAGTAAAGTTGTTGAGTATAGGGCAATTTTACCATAAACCACAAAATGTGACACTTTGTAATTGAAAAATATTATTCAAGTATTCATTTAGGATAAGGGGCATAATTCAGATAATGTGTTCTAAGGGGGGCTGTGAAGGTTATACTTATCGGAAACAAAATAAAAGCCCATCAGAAGCAATTGTGTGCGTTCTGACAGGCTGTTTATAGTCTCTACTAATCTAATTACAAATTGTGACGGCTACGTTCTTCTTCGGTTAGTTCTGAAATGTGATACGTTGTGACCGGAGAAGGTACACCGTCTGTTATCCTATGATTGTTCCAGTAACGAATAACTCCGCCTTCTTCAACTTCTTTTTTACGCTTCGTGAAGAATACCGACCGGATATAGCAGGGCTTAACCTTTAACCGACTGGCAATGTCTGACCATTTCAAGCCTTTGTCGATGTACTCCATAATCAACTGATTCAGTCTTTCCTCATTGTGGTCTATTTTTTCCGCTTCCAATATTGCCATACTGAATGTGACCCCCTCATTTAGTTTGTGTTGCTTCTTACTGTTGTGAGAGAAGGGGTAATGTTGTGACCAATGGTGACCAAAATAGCCGTGCACTAATTTGGTGCATACCTTTTCGCTATTTACCCTTACCTTGTCCACAATCTGGTGCATGTGCTTCGCTAACTTCAAGAATGGCGTTATATCAACGTTTCCGAGAAAACCAATGCACTAAATCCGAACACAGCTATATGGAATAAAGTGGATTATCGGGGTTGGGATAAAATGGATACAAGTGTTACGCGGAGAGTTTTGAACAAATATGTCTAAATATTGAACGCCTTAAACCCTTTCAGGTCAAGGCTTCGGAGGGTTTGGGAAAGATAACCATGAAATATTTTTTCTTGCCGCTTGTATTTAGACGCCTTAGACTGCCTATTAACTAAAGAAAAGAAAAGAAAAGAAAAAAGAAGAAACAAAAACAACAACAACAACAAAAACAGATTTAAGGCGGAGTCTATTCTTTGTTAAGAATCAAAAAGAGACTAACGCCTACGGCGTGTTATTCACTTCGTTCATAACCTGTAGTATATACAAAATAGAATTAGATAATATTGTTTACAATATAAAGTAATAATAGATATTCCGGCGGGGACTTATTCCCCTCGCTTTCTGATATAACCAAGAATGCCCCTTCCAAGTCCCTGCCCTGGGTTCGGTTGGGGTGTTTTTACTATATTGTGGAAGTTCCTTCTTTCGCTTTCTCCTTTAGTGGCTATGTGAACAGGTATTCTCCTTTCAATCAAAGCAGAAGAAAATCCCCTTTCCTTTCATTAGGATTGGGGACTTTTTTTGTGCCTATTTTCAGTTGAATAATAATATTCAAAAGTCTAGCTTGTTTACGGATTCGGATAATTCTTCCTGACTGGCTTTTACGTATCTTGCCGTCATTTGTATATTTGGCGTTCCGTCGTTCCTTTCATGACCTAGAAGCTTAGCTATGCTTTCCAACGGTTCACCGACCCTTACAAGAGACTTTGCGTAAGTGTGGCGTAGCATGTGGGCGTGAAGCTTCTCTATTGTGACACGTCCTTTTGAATCAGAAACACCGTTAAACTTCGCTAGAAGATGATTAACCGCCCGTGTCGTCATTTTGTCGCTTCGGTTAGTGTCGAAGAAGAAGTTACCTTTTGGCGTATATCCCTCTGTATATGCCTTTAATACGGCTGCTAGCTTCTCGTTTATGGATACTTCTCGATATGCCCCTCCTTTTCCGTCCCTAACCCGTATGAATCGTTTATTTATTACAACGTCCGAACGCTGCAAGTTACATAATTCTTCCACACGTAATCCAGTACCTAAAAGGGTTCGGATAATCGTATATTCTCGAATCTTTCCACGGTCTTTGAATCTCCAATTAGCTTCCCTCAATAGCAATGTTATTTGGGGTTCGCTTAACCATCTAACCGACGTAGTAATTTCCCTCTTAATCTTTACTTCCTTCGAAATATCTTCCTGTATGATTCCGCTTGTTTCTAACCACTTAAAGAACACCTTCAAGCGTTTAACATGTGTGTTAATCGTTCCTGCGGTCTTTCCTGCTTCGACAAGGCTTGCTTGATACTTTTCTATGTCCCGTGGGATTAAGTTGTTTAAATCGTCTCCTACGGCTTCTACGAATAATTTTAATGTTGCTTTATGCCCACGGACAGTATTAGGTGATTTATTAACCCTTTCAAGATAGCTGATATATTCATTTACTATCATACCTTAAAAATTCCCTTCCTATTTACTAAGTTACTTATAAGTATAAATGGGAATCAGACGAAAAACAAGTGTCACTTATTTTTAAAAAAATTAAAAATGAACTTGTATTAACCCTCCGTAGAACCGTGTAAAGGTAGGGAAACGAAATGAGTAGTTTCCTACGGGCTTAGTCAGTGTTTAAGTAAATCTCCTTAGTTAGTACGGACGGACATAGAACGGGGTTAGAGAGTGGGCGTTTTCCATTACCTCGTTTTCGTCCATTCTCTTTTTTTGCTTAATGCTGCACATAGACGATACACCCAAATAAAGGAGGTAAAGAAATGCCTAAAAACAACCTAGAAGGCGTACTTGAAATCACGGGGAAAATGGTTATCCGAGGAAAAACAATTAAGGTACTTCGAACGATTAAAGGACACACCTTAAAAGATATGAGGGAATCTACTGAACTCACATTACCGACGCTTTCGGCAATGGAGAATGAAAAGTATAACCTGTCCCTGCGTAATCAAGTGAAGATAACAAGATACTTAACCAAAGAATTAGGATACACGCCGGATGAAGTAATGGTGCTTCAAGCGTTTATCAATAGCAAACGATAAGGAGGAAAGAACATGCAAAAAGGACAAATCAAAGACCTAACACCGAAAGAAATTGACGAAATGCAGGAAATCTACACCCGGATTTTTCAAGGCGAGACGATTGTAGGAGTTTGTAAAGACATGGGCATAGACAGGCGTTCTTACTATCGCCGTAAGAAGCACCCGCAATGGATTGAACTGGAAAAGATGCTGAACGAAAAGCTAATAGATAACGCGTACGAAGAAATCATGAAAACGGTAATCTTAGAAGCTAAAAAAGGTTCACAGGCACATGCCAAGCTATTTATGGATGTAACCGGAAGGCTGAAATCTACAAGGGAGGTCCGAGAGGACAGAGAACGCCAACGCCTGCAAGGTTCTACAACGCCGTTGGACCTATCAGAACTGAAAAGGCTTGTTGAAGAAGAAAAGCATATTCGACTAATTAAATAAACTTGAATAATAAGATTCAAAAATAGGAAGGGGAATTTTCACATGGGGCTATTCAATGCGAACACACTAAAGAAGGTAAAGGCAACAGCTGAGAAATTCGAAGCTAAGAAGGCAGAACTTGAAGAAAAACGTACAGCACTTATAGAAGAAAAACATGTGCTTAGAAGCGAGTTAGAAAACGATTTTCAGCGTCAAATCATGGAAGGCACTAATCCCGATAAGAAGCTACAAACGGATTACGATAAAACGGTAGCAGAGTTAGAACGCGTTACCCTTCAATTATCCAGTATCGACGGAATTAAGGCGAAGGAGTTAGCCAAATTCACGGAAGAGGTTCAGAAGGAACGTAAGGCGTTTATAGAGGACGCGGATAAGAAGCTTAATGAGGTTAGGGGCGAATTGTTCACCCTTAAAGCTAAGTATCTCCAAGCCCTTGTAAAGCACCAAGAGACCCGTACCGAACTAAGCCGAGAATTCATCATTAAGTTCCGCGACGTAGAAGAAGTAATGGAGATTGAAAGAGTAGATTTTCGGTATCGGTCAGTGCTTCAAGATTCCTTCAATGTTGACCCACGCGATTTTAACCCGATGATTAATAACTTTGAGTTACGCGAAGGGCTACAAGGGAAGCTAACAGCTAATACAAAGAAGGCGTTAGAAAAGTAATTCACTCACTCACTTAATTTTGTAGCTAAAAAAGGCATTCACCAGGGCAGGACGCTTCCTGCCTTTTTACTTTGGTCATATCAGAAAGCGAGAAAAAGGGGCGATTCACAATGTTAGTCACTAAAAGGAACTGGAAAACAATCGTGTTTATGAATGAGGAAGGAAACGTAACAAGTCGAGTGTGTACTTCTTGTAACAGGCTAAGACCTATTGGGGCTTTCAGGAAGCAATCTAACGGATTAGGGGGGTATAAGTCTTATTGCGGAACTTGTTATTCGGCTTATGTGACCGCTAATTATAAGGACGATAACCTATTAAGATTACACCGTTTACGTGCGGAAGAAGCCGGACTACCTTCCAATATGTCCTTAGAGTTGCTGAATAAACTGAAAGAAGAACAGGGCGGACATTGTGTATTAAGTCATTCGGAAAGAGTCGAACGTGACCATTTTATCCCTATTTCATGGGGTACGGGATTAGGAGACGTTTACGAAAACGTTGTGTATATGGAAAAGGGATTGAATATTTCAAAGGGAAACAGACATCCCTTCATCTGGATTAAGAAACAACCCCATTTTGTACAACGTCGATTCCATAACGAACTAGTTCCAATGCTTGCAGAACGTAACGGAATGACGGCGAAAGAGTTCGAAGAATATGTAACTAAGTGCTATGAAGAATTCGTAAACAGAGAGGAAGTGTAAATATGACTGTAGAAGAAAGGTTCGAATATGGTAAGAAAATTAGGGCGGAACAAGATAAGGTAATAGCCCTTTTTATAAGCCAAGTTAGAAACGTAGAAGATATGGACTATTTGACGGCAGTAAAGAAAGAACTACTAGGAGGTAAGAAATAATGGGAATTAGAAAATCAAGTATTGAACTTATGCTAGAAGGATATGAGAAAAGCAATGTTGATAAAAAAGAGGTACAGCTGAACGTTATCAATAAAGATGACCCGAAGGATAGACCGTTAAGCCCTATTGAGAAAATGTCCGCAGGGTATCAATGTATTCAGGACCAGTTAGCCGCCAATCAAGAGAAATACTTACAAGAAAAAGGAGGAAACAAATAATGGCTAAATTGTTGAATGTACAATCTAAATTAGAAGGACAAGGGGTTTTTGTTGTAGAGAATGCAACTACTCTTAAATCGGGGGCTTATGGGCTACAGGTTAACGGCAAAATTGAAGTTGCTAACCTAGCAGAAGGAAACACGTTCATAATTAGGGCGGACGGTGAAGAGGTATTAGCTGTTAATACTAATGATGTCCACTCATTCCAATTCGTTACACAACGTAGAATGGATTCAGAGGAAGTTGTAATAGCTTACGAAGGAACAGCGGACGTAGTTTTGAATTTAGAAGTCTAAGAGGGACGGCGGCGGTTAACGCTGCCTTTTTTATTTTGAAAGGAGGGCTATAAGATGCCTAGCGAAGCTTATTACGAGTTATTGGACATGCTAGACGGTGAAGAACTAGCAAATGGGAATCGCCTTCATATTGAAATCTTTAAACGTATGGCTGGTGAACTTAAAGGGGAAACGTACTGGAAGCATCCGAACGAAAAGCCCTTCCGTGAAATGACGAAGGAAGAACAATTAGAATCATTGGAACAGACATTGCGGGATTAACTTCCCGTTTTTCTACACATACCGTTACACCTTTACGGAATACGGTTATTAGTTAATTTCAGGGGTATTACAATAGGGGAAATTGAATACTATTATTCAAGGCGTAGGACTTCGGGTTCTACGTCTCTTTTTTGTCTATATAGAGGATATTATACGTGTATTACAATAAATGGATGTTGCTAGAGAGGGCTACGTTGCATTTACTTTTCGCTTCGCCTAGTTAGTTCCCTTTCTTCTACATTGTTTAACTTACCCTGAATCGTACTAAACGCCTTATCCATCCCTTCGTTAATATCATCCAGTGACTTACCTACCCTATCGAGTGCCTTATCGACTTCTAACAGCTTCCAATATACTTCTTCGTATGACATGGACCATCACCCCTTATTATGAGTATATCAAAATGTTTCTAACGAAAGTTACTAAATTCGGCAGTACGTTGAATACCATTTTCCTTTTATATCGCCTTGTTGTATTCCCTGCTAAATCCCTTTAATACACGTTAGGCACAGCAGAGAACGTTACCGGACGTTAAGCATAGTTAAGAGTACAGTAAGGCAGGTGTAGAGTATAGCAGCAGTATAAAGGTATAGCCCCCGTTAATACGAGTGTAGCCTACGTTAGTATGACAGGTAGTAATATACGTAGAATCGCCCATCCATGTATCAGTTCTATATTCTTCGTTTGTAGCAGTAGCCCCCGTTATCCTAGACACGGCAAGACTTAGCAGTAGGAACACAGCCCTTACTTGTCTATACAAGTGGGACAATACGCGTCCCGATTGTATTAGGTAGACCGCTTAAATACTTGTCTGATTCCTAAGGGAATCGGACGAATAATTATAGGATATTCTTAGACCCCAACGAAACAATGCGGGATACAAAGCCGCAATCTTTGTTCGCTTTCGTCTGATTCCTTTTTAGACTGATTCCTTACGTTAGATTAACGAATGATTCCTATTCATACATTACATCAAGCCTTACATAATTCCTTTCTATATACCTTTCTAACAGTTAATGTATAACCTTCCTATATAGCCCTATACTCATACATACAAGACCGCGGGGAGGACGTTAGAGGGCTTAGATAAGGCTTTAGGTTGCACAAAAAGGTAAGACCCCCACCCCAACGGGTGACGCACCCCCAAAATCCCCCGCGTATTGCCATCATACTCCGTTTGAATTAAAATACCGTCCCCGTGTCCCTAGCGTCGCCCTAACCGTTACCCCCGTTTCCCACAATCATATTTTTTCTGAAAATTATGCCCCAAATGTCCACATCAATTTTTTCTGCACATTTTATAGCCCCGTTGAGACACTGTAATATCTACGTTTACCCCTATTATTGAATCCTATTATTCAAAATAACATGTCACAACTATCTCCTTTGACCACAACTGATAAAAAGATTAATTGAAGGAGGAATTACAATGACAAAAGTTATCGAACAGCATACGGCAATGGAGATTGTAGGGAATGAGGAACTAGAACGTCTAGCACAACAAGAAATGCTTCAAAGAACTAAGGTACTGGATAAAGTTAGGGAGATATTCACTTTTCCGAATGGAGGATTTATCAGTATCTCTACGGTTGCTGCATTATACGACGTTGAAGAAATGAAGGTAATCAGCTTATTGCGGGTGGAAGAACTGGAAGGAGAACATAACTTACTTGTTTCCAGACTAGATATGCTTAGTGTGGGATTCTTGTTAAGCGAATCAGAGGTAGCCCAGGAATTAAGGAATCAACTCACAAATATTCGGGAGGTGAATTGAGAAATGACACTCAAGAAGTTAACAGAGGAAGAAATCTTTCTAAAGGTCTATAAATCTTTCTATACTAGTGGATTAGCGTCAAAAATTGGGAAGGAGTTGGGGCGGGGGAAAGTAAACACGCTACTTGCTATTGCTTCCTATATGGACGATAAAGGGATATGTTTTCCTACTCAGGAACAATTAGCAGACAGAACGGGGACTACGATAGGAACTATTAACCGGGATGTTAACGAACTATTGGATTTCAGGATAGATGGTAAACCAATTCTTATACGTCGTAAGCACAAAACTAACGCTGGGCATAGGAATTCAATATATAGAGTTATGCCAATTTCTCAGCTATCTATATTTGATAGAGAAATCGAACCGATTCAGAAGCCATTAATTGAGAAAGATAAAGAAGCAAGTGAAAGGGAAGCAGCATTAGCGGATTTATTAGCAGAATTGTGACTAGTCACCAGATTGGTGACAGGGTATAGCAGCTTTAGGAAGTACCTAATGTTTAAAATCATAACTAGCTAATTGGTTATATAGATATATAAGAAGAACCATATTAAGAAGAACTATATAAGAAGAACCAAAATACAGAGGGGGCAAGCCCCTCCGGTTGTTTACAATCTAAGAGAATAATATATATTCGTTTACAAAGGTGAATAAAAGATAGAACACCAAATTCCGCCAACCAAACTGACACGGGAGAGGGTTATGCTTATATTATGAAATTTATTCCAAGTGTAATATACTAGAATCCTAGTAAATATGTAGGGGGCAAAATATGAAAAAGCAATATGAGGTAACATTTCACTTAATTAACGGTGAAATTGGACATCTAATAGAAGAATCTTCTCTTGTGCGTGCAAAGAACAAAATTAAGAACCAATTTGAGGATATAGGAGAAAGCCCCGTTCTTTCCTTAACCGACGACTTAGTTCTTGTGAAAGCAAACGTACAATACTTCATGGTTAAAGAATACGAAGGTTAATCAAATGAGGACGCTATCCATGCGGCTGGCGTTCTCTCTTTTTTACCTTAAAACTTAAAAGGAGGATAATATGGCTAAATTACCCAAAGAAGGAGAATTTCCAAATGAGAGAGATTTCTTCTATATTGTAAGTTTTCTAATAATAGTTGTTATTTTTATCGTATCTCATCGTCTATCAGATAATACAGACGTTGTAGCTTATGTAGGGTTTGCAGGAACTATTGTTTCCATACTTCTAGCAGTTATTGCCATCATTTATTCTTTTTATCAAAGTAGCACGTATGAAAACTCAACAAAAAAATTAGATATCACAGCTAATAAGATAGAAAATATAACAAATGAATTATCAGAAGTAGCTAAAATAGGGGGTAATATAGCTGACCTTAAAGGTATAGTGGAGAAAATTGATAATACCGTGACAAACATAGACTCCAATTTTTACGAAGAAATGAATAAAAAGCCTCATTCATCTAGCTATAATAGCGTTCAAATACTGCCCTCAAATGACGATAATGATTTAGAGACAGCTTTTAACTATGATAGAAAGTACTTCGAAAAAGTCACCAGTAATTTAACAGTTCTAGCAGCAGTTGTGGTGGTATGGATTCAAAAGTCGTACAAACTCAATGTGAATTTTAATATTAAAGATTGTACACGATTTTTTGTTGAGGATATCATGTTAGAACAAGATAAAAACCGTCTGTTAGGGTTTGAGAATGCTATCAACGGATTGTTAATAGCATACGAACATTTATATTTTTTTGACTTAAAAAAATTGAACGAAGAAGAATTTAAGGTCAACTCGTTTGATAAAAACCTTTCTGATGTAATTGATGATAGACCAACTGAGTGGAGTATTTTGGAAAAGCATTTTGATGGAATCGAAACACTAATTAAGCATAAAGGGCGGTATTGATGGAAAATACTGCTTTACATATAACAACAACTACTTTATAATTTAAATATAAATTTATACTTAGGAAGTAGTGCTTACTGCTTCTAACTATACATATACACACGTTCCGCACTTCAAAACGCTGCATCTGTAGCAGCTATGTTCCTTACTACTGAAGCAGTAGTAGCCGACAAGCCAGAAGAAGGCGGCGGCGCCGGCATGCCTGACATGAGCGGCATGGGCGGTATGGGTGGAATGGGCGGCATGATGTAATAAGCATCATAAAGCCTTGATATATAGGTGGTTTAAGCTTGGTGAAAAACAAATGCTCATACTTTTGCTCATAGTAAGCGAAAATGCTCATTTTTCTTAGATAGACCACTTAACTAGAGAAGGTCTTTCATCAGTTGACTAAACTGGTGGGAGGCCTTTTCTTCTATATTTGAAGTCATATGAGCATATATATTCATTGTTGTATTAATATCTGAATGACCAAGACGTTGTTGAATCTCTTTAATCCCCACCCCTGCCTCTATTAACAAGGAAGTATGGGTATGTCGAAATGAGTGAGGGGTAATATTCTTGTCTATCTTTGCTTTCTTCAACAGTCGCTTAAGCCTTGTTTCAATGACTTTCCTTAATTGCGGAAATCCGTCCTCTCGTGCAAAAATAAAGCTACTCTCCTCATATACTGACCTTTTTTCATCTTTATCTCATTCTGCTTGATTTTATGCTTACGTAACATGTTTACTACCACTTCATCTATTTTTATGGTGCGTATGGATCCAGTGGTTTTAGGTGGTAACAGCTCGTAAAATCTATAGTTGTTGTTTGGATTATAAAGTGTCTTTGTTATTCTAAGTCTCCCGCTTTCTAGCTCAACATCTGTCCATTTAAGGGCCAGAAGCTCGCCAGTTCTTCTTTTTCTAGGAATTTCATTTCTTCTTTTTGGTGCTCCAAGTCTTCAATTTTTAATTGTCTTTTTGGAAGCAGGACATTTTCGGTGGGATTAAGCTTAATAAGTCCCAATTCGGTAGCATGATTAAATATCATACGGCCACAAGCATGTATTCCACTTAGGTAGTTCCTGCTGTATTTTTCGGAAAGCTCATGCAATCTTTTTTGGTATAGTTGTTTCGTCACTTTAGCCAGCGGATATGGGCCCCATGCAGAGATAAAATATTTCATCTCTTTACTACGTGCCCTTACGCTGCTGACCTTAGCTATTTTTGCATAAATCTTTATCCAATCATCAGCAAAGGTCTCAAAAGTCATTTTAGTCTCATTAACATATGAACCACTCTCAACTTCAGATTCAAGCTTAAGTGCAGCTAAACCGCATCTTTTTTTGTTGCGAAGCCAGACTTTGTTTTCTGAATCTGCTTCTTAGTAAGTGGATCGATACCCAGAGATACTGTATAAGTCCATTTTCCATTGCTCCGTTTTCGAAAATATGCCAAGTTTGTTATCTCCTTTTTTTCTCCAGTTTTTTCCTTGATCTCTTCAGCCTTTGATTATACGTATTCTCACAAGTACTTCTTTTCCTACCGAGTAGAGGCGGGCAAAACCTCTGGATAGCGTGTCTAGGTTCAAAAAGAGCACCACAGAAAATGCATTCCTTCAGTTTTTCATCTTTGAATATGGCTTGCTTTAGTTGATACGCAACCACCTCTATAAGGTTATTAAAACTTAGTGCTGGGACATTCTTGCCGTTGACTAAGCGTGTGCTAGTTTGTCCGCTTTTTAACTTTTTTAGCTTTAAATGTAGGTAGGCGGAAGCGACATTCTGTAAATCGGTGTTTGCTACTTCCTTCCATAGAGATATTAACTCTAATGCCTTTTCGTTCACTGAAGTTACTCAAGCCAGTTATTAAGCCGTATGAAACTTAACTGAAGTAACTGCTAGTTGGCTCCTAAGAATTCCTAAAAATTGTTAAGGTTTTAACAGATATAAACGTTGCTCTAAACAGGGCTGCGTTTTTTCATTTGAGGTAGGTACGGTGCAGCCAAGTCTTGAACTGTGAAGGAGTTGTAACGGTTAATTTGGGTGAAAATTTATGTTATTAAAGGATTACGAACATCAATAACGCAGGTCGAATCGCGATTACCCGAAAAAATCTTGAGTAACAAAAACATACAAGAAATTATGAGTAGAGAAGTCGAAGTAAGTACAGTAAGTACTGATACATAAAAATTAATAGCCTAATTTATTTTTTTTGGAAAAAAATTGAGCAAAAAAGGTGTAGCGTTGAACCAAAAAAAGGTATAGTATAGGGAGAATACTTTGTATGTTCTATGTTCTTATTAGAATATACAATCGGAATGGGAATGTTTCATGATAAAACAATTTCAAGCATACCATGGTACAAATAGGGGAAGCGCTGAAAATATTATGCGTGAAGGTTTTAAAATCAAAAAGTACAGTTTTATGAAAGCTGAGTTGGAGAGTGTTCCTGGCGATTTAGGAATGGGGTTGTACGCATACGATGACTCATACCAAAATGCCCTGGACTTCATCACTAAATTTCGTAATATTGATGATCCTAAAGTGTTAAAGCTAAATTTAGAAGTTGATGAGGAGAAATATTTGGATTTAGATGATCCAGATAATGAAGAAATCTTTAAACAACATTTTAATGTACAGCAAATACAAAATCTTTCTAGGCGTTATAAAAGTGCTAAAGGTGATAAAAGCCGACAATGTCTTGATGGATTGATTATAGAACATATCTTATTTAAGACGCGGTTAGATGTAGACTTAATCAGTAAAAAAACATACACTCCTTTTAAAGGTTTACCACAACTTTCTCATTTTACTAATGGAACTGAATTATGTATAAAAAACAATAAAATAATAAATACTGATATTGAAGTAATCGAGCCGTGTACTAAGGAGAGATAAGACATGGGAATTAAATTACGTAATCATATTAATTATGATATTAACAATTGGATTACTGAAGAAGAGGCAGAAAAAATATTTATAGCAGCTGGCTACGTTAAGGTCGATCAATTTGAAGGCGTTGATTATATACCTGTATCACCAAAGGATATAAAAAAAAACGACGGTCCGGATTTAGACGCTATACACATTAATAAAAGCGGTGGAAAACTGGAGCTGAATTTTGAACTTAAATCTAATACACAAAATACAATGAATATAAATTCTGACTTCAAGATACTGATTAATAATGCAGAAGCTTTATATTCAATGGATTTTGAGGGAGCAGCATAAATTGGCTAGTAAATTAGATATTAATAAAGTAATAGTAGAACAATCAATTTATAAAACTAACCTTAAATATAATTACGAATTAAATGAAATTGATCCAGAAATAGGCTTTGAGGTAGAGGTTCTAATTGCTCAATCTGATGAGACTAAGGGTATTATTAAATTAGAATGTCATATTAATGATGAGTTACCACTTGAGGAAGTTCCTTTTAATCTTAAAGTAGTTTTATTAGGCCACTTTAAAACAGAACAAGGCGATAAATTTGAAAATTATATCCTTAATGCTATCAGCATTTTATTCCCGTATATGAGAGCTCATATTTCCACATTAACAGCAATTTCTGGTCAAAGACCATTAATGATACCATCAGTAAATGTTGTTGAATTGCTTAAAGAAAAAGCAGAGAAAAATAATTAATAGTAATCTATAATTTCATTTTTTTACCAAATTATCTAAAGCCTATAGAATGAGGGAATTAGATACGTTTATTTATTAAAAATGTATAAGTTTTGTCCGAGAAAATGATTAATCCTCAAAGACAATTAAACATAAACAAGCTTAAATGACAGCAGCTTTTTAGACCACCTTATGACCACGAATCATATTGCGAGGTTTTATATTGATGCAAAAAAAGTTTTAAAGTATACTGCTTAAGAATAATAACCCCGTGAGTTATCAGCATTCTTTTACTATATTTATTATTAAAGGATAAACTTTATTGGAAAAGGTCTTCCTCAGTTCAGTGAACTGTTGGGAGACCTTTTCTTCCATATTAACTGACATATACGGGTAAATGTTTATTGTTTTCTTAATGTCTAAAAGCTTAAAAAGTCGCTTAATCACCTTTACTCCAATACCTTAATCAATAAAGATGTAGGTTTTATGTCAGATTGATGACCCTTAATGTATTAATTATTAAGGGGAAAAAGTATATGATCATTCTATACAATCAAACACCCCGATAGAGGGCTGTTTGATTGTTTTATTTCTGTGTATATAAAATATGTATGGTACAATTATCCATTTAATGAAAATCAAAGGAGTTAAAGGTAAATGGCACAGAAAAAACTACGAAAATTATTACAGGGTAAGGCAGAGTTTAACCCATTTAATGATCACTTCAACTATGATGAACTGGTTAGCAAATTAGCTGATGAAGGTGGATTTGAAAGCACAATTGCAAATAGCACCCCTATTTTTAACAATTGCTTTAAAGAACTGTACAAAAGTTTAGGAGAAATTGTTACACGCTACGATATAGCAAGCGAAGTCCTTATGAGACTTTTTTTGGGTGTTGCTAATAATGATTACCTTGCATTACAGAAGGCCTTTAGAGAACAAATTAAAGATGAACACCATTTAGAAGATTTATCTAGTATGAGGGTACCTTCTCCTAGTATGCATATAGGTGATATGAATTTAATCGCGACATTTGAGACTATCGTTGACACCCTAAATGTTGTAATAAATTATCTGCGTTTTTTTGCAGATAAAGAGGCTCAAGGAAGTGTCCAGGAATCAGATATAAGGATGGATGTTTTACGATTCTATGGTTTCAGTAATATCTACTATAATATGAAGAATGCTTATGATACAGCACTATGGGAAGATGGTTACATTGATGAGGAAGATGGGATTCTTTATATAAGATACATAGATGAACAATATCCAATTAACATAAAGATAGGGAATTTTAGACTGCAAAAACATATTTTTAGTTACCTGATGACATTAGAAAAAGCGTTAGATGGGACCTTGCTTAGTTATTCTAAGGCACAACTTATTAAGAGAAGTCTTATGACTAAAAGGAAGCCCGTAGCCATCAGCACAGTAAAGGTTAATTCTAAAGGTATAATTTCGTACACGCTCACTACTGATAAAAAACTTGTAAAAATAAATGATTATATGAAACAAGGACAAGCTTCAATAGTTGCATATTATCCCCATTTTGAGGATATAAAGCTCCCTAAGTTAAACAATCTTTCTATTAATGATTTATTAGTACTTCTTGCACAACTCAATGAACTTATTGCGGGGATTAAAGAACAGGATATAGATCTGGAGAGTATCGCTTTAAAACAATTGGCCTTTAGGATGCAGGAAGCAAACCTAATAAAATATTTCTTGAAAACGACGTTCTATTCAGAGAAGGATATTAGGGTATTTCTATCACTACTTGTAGCTGATGGAAAGAGTAAGAAAAGGATAACCTTATGGAAAACGCCACTTGTTAAGTATAAAAATACATATTATGTATGTATGTCTGCTATCAAGGCTCCTAATTTCTTATTCTTAATTGATGAATGGCTAGAAGACGGCGGATATGGCATTGAACTTGTTGAAAGGGGAAAGCTATTTGAAAGGTTTGTGAAAAACACAGCTAATGAGAAATTGATCAAGAAGAAGATACCTTTTAATATACCTGTAAAAGATAAATATTATAATGCAGATAATAAGTATGAAGAAATTGATCTGATCATCTCGTTTGAAGACTTATTAATTGTGGCAGAACTTAAAAATATCAAGTACCCAATGGAGCCAAGAGATTACCATAATTCACTTAAGCGATTGCGTGAGGGAGCAGAGCAGGTTATCAGAAAGACTGATTTTTTAGTTCATAATAAAGAGTGTTTTACTGAAGAATTAGGTAATATTGAAGAGAAAGAGATTGTTCCTCTAGTTCTTACAAACTTTTCAATTTTTAGTGGGTTAAAGCTTAATGGTGTGCCTGTTATTGATTTGGTCCTTCTAGAATCATATTTAAAATCTGGTGAGTATACTAGATTAAGGGTTGAATTAATAGAGAATCAAGCGACTACGACAAAGCAGGAAGTAATTAAATATTTTATGAATAATGATGAGTTTATTTCTAATTTCCCGGAGTTTGTAAATTCGCCTTTTCCTATACAAGATCTGAAGGATAAAGCATATGTTGAAGATAAGGTAATTACATTGGAAACAGCATGGCCACAAATATTTATTGAAATAGCGGATTTTAAAGAAACAGACCCTGCCATTTGAAGTTTGGGATATGAGCTGAAATAAAACATAAGCCACTAGTTGTGTCCTTGACTAGCGGCAATCTTTGAAATGCTCATACAATGAAAATCCTCTAATAGAAAAGGGTAATGAGAAAAGCCCCATACCCAATGATCATAAAAATGCTCATAGCCGTTTTTTCTTTTGTTTAGAAATATTTTGAGTGAAAGATGAAAATCCTATAATATCAATGATTCTATAAACCTATTTATTTCTATTTTACATCTTGATGAATGGGCGGCATGATGTAATAAGCATCATCTGTCTTGGAAAAACGCGAAACCTTTTGAGGTTACGCGTTTTTATTATGGATAATTATTTGGGATCTAATTTTGTTCTGTTTCTAACTTGATTAGTTTATCTTTTTCTTTAACAGCTATCGCCTTGCTAATATCTATCCCTTCTATTTCAAAGAACGCTGTACCTGCTTGATAATAGTTTAAAGACATATGCAATCCATTATGTCGGTAATCATTTTTAATGGCTATGGCTTCAGACTTTTTGGCCAGGTATCAAAAACGCAGGGAGTCGGAATGGCCATTGTTATCTATACGGTGCAGGTTATGCTCAGCTACTTGATTCTTAAGAAGTTTAATCAAGGTCCGCTTGAATTTGTCTGGAGAAAGTGGACATATGGAGGGACCGAAAAGAAATCAAAAGCGGCTTAAAAGGAAAAACCCGGCAGGTGATTTGCCGGGTTTTTTGGTTAGATAAATCTGTAAATTGATTTCCAATCTGCTTATATTTACCCCTGCGCAGTGGGGCGGACAATGACCTCGTTCACATCAATCTCAGCCGGTTGTTCAATTGCAAATGCAATCGATTGGGCGATTGTGTCTGCAGGCATAGCAATGTCCTCAAGCTGGGCTTTTACCTCCGGATTTGTCATAGAATCCACGACATCCGTCCGCGTCATACCTGGTGAAATGATCGTCACCCGCAGTTTATCACCCGCTTCTTGCCGCAAACCTTCTGAGATGGCACGTACAGCGTACTTCGTACCTGAATAGACCGATTGGTTTGGTACAGTCTTATGTCCTGCAGTAGAAGCAATGTTAATAAAATGTCCGCTACCCTGCCTGCGGAATACAGGCAGTGCTGCTGCAATGCCATACAAAACGCCTTTAATGTTGACATCGATCATATTTTCCCAATCCTCGACGAGCAGGTCGTCAAGGGGAGAAATCGGCATAACACCGGCATTATTTATCATTACATCAACTTTTCCATAGGTATTTATAGCATGTTTCACCAAATTTTCAACATCGCTGCGATTTGTCACATCCGTTACTTGAAAACTTGCTGAACCACCATTGGAAGTAATAGTGGTGACCAACTCATCAAGTTGTCGTTTTCTTCTCGCGCCAACTACTACCTTAGCACCTCTCTCTGCCAGCAAAGTTGCAGTTGCTTTTCCCATTCCGCTGCTTGCGCCGGTAATGATAATGACTTTGTTTTGAATATTTGACACAATAAATCCTCCTTCATTTACTGGGGATATAATACAGTTGATATTTGAGTTCAGGCCTTTCATAAAATAACGCCACTTTGAATCAATGCTTTATGCCTTCTGAGTCAGTTTTTACTTCTTCTATCAATAGTTCTACTTTAGTATAGTTAGTTATTCTAACAGTAAGTCAATTTTTAAAAGTCAGCATTGTTAAATAGAGATTATTGGAGTGTATCTTTCCCCTTTTAATAGGGTTGATGTTATAGTAACTTCAACCTGAAAGGAGGCAAATTAAATGCCATATTCCATGAAATATCTCGTAGATCACCTAAATGTAACTGCGAATACCCTTAGATACTATGAAAAAGAAGGAATATTGAAAAATATTTCTCGTGATTCCAAGGGACACAGGATATATGACGGAAAAAATATTGAGACACTAGATTTTATCCGCACCTTAAGATTGACTGGAATGCCCATTTCCAAAATTAAGGAGTATCTTGATTTATACGAATTTGGAGATGATACAATATCACAACGTAAGGAAATGATGATGAGGCACAAATTAGTGGTGCAGAATAAGATTAATGAAGATCTCAAGCACTTAGAAGCTATAAGTTACAAAGTAGCTATGTATGAAATTATAGAAAAAGGATACAGACAGAATCCTCCACGACACAATGATTGAAATGTTGATGGTATTACAAACCTACATCGCCTTGTACTGAAAGGCATTGATGATGAATATGCAGGTGTATATAGAGCAGGTTTTTAAAACATATCCCCCCAGCATCTTTTCTCATTAAAGGGGAAATGGAGCAGCTGATGATCTGGTACGAACAGGCACAAATAGAAAACTTGCATCCGATTGCCCGGGCAGCCATGCTGCATGCTATTTTTGTTGGAATTCATCCATTTATCGATGGAAACGGCAGGACATCGAGGCTGCTGTTAAATCTGGAACTGATGAAAGACGGCTTTCCGCCAATTGTGATTAAGATGGAGAATCGCTTGGCTTATTATGAAGCATTGGATAAAGCGCATATGAAGAAAGAGTATGATGATTTTATTGAGTTGGTGGCTATAGAAGCAGAGGACTCGCTGAATCTTTATTTGAGTGCAATAAACCAATAAGCAGATTAAAGGATTTTCAAGATTTCTAAAAGCAAAAGCCCCTCGATATCTTTCGATGTCAGAACGGCTTCTGCTTTTTTGCCAGTTGATCTCCGAGAAGCCAAAATGAATTTATCCTCACGCTTTCATGCATTTATATCTGCGTTAAGGGGTTCCTATAAAAGTTCATTCACAATCTTCAACCACGAATTCAGCGCACGGGGAATAAGAGCTGGATTTTTCTCTTTAATTTTAAGAATTTGTCCGGTATAAATCTTGTCCGAAGTTAAGCCGTTCATACTCATAATCTGCATGAAGGGAATGCTATACTTGCTTGAAATTCCGATTAAGGTTTCACCCGGCATTACGAGATGAATACTGGAGGTTTCATAGTTAATCCATCTTCCGCCTTCTGGTGATTTTGGTGTGTCCTTCAGAATTCCTCTGTTTGTTACATGGAACAGCATTTCCTCCGCCCGCTGCTGGTACGAATTTAGTTTGACAGAGTTCCGCCCGCTAGTTCGAACCAGTTCCCTTCCCATCGGGTTCGCTAAATAGGATTCAACCTTTTGAACGGTTTCCGCGGGGGAGGCTGAAACGATCAAGTCTCGATCAGGTGTAAACTTTCCCCTTACTGCAGGTGTGTCATTGGTTAGCAGCAATCCCCCTGATCCAAGAATTTCATAGGTGCGCTGTGTAAGCTGATCTTCGCAGTTTTGCAGACCAATGACGATTTTTGCGGAACTGTAAATTTTATGGGCATCCCGATAATCTACATATCCATGAATCCAATCATCAGGAATCTTGTTTCCTAAATATTTCTCCATATGCTCCCAGTCTTTCCCCCAGAAGTCAATACGAATCCCTTTTTGCAGTAAAGGCGCAATCAGCGTTTGCAAGGAAGAGGCACGGTATCCATTCGGCTGATTTTTAATGAATTTTGGATAGGCATTCGCCACCACTGCAATGTCACTGCGGTAGTTTGATAGAGGCGGAATCTGATGATGAATGCTGTCATGATAGCCAAAGTCCAGGTGAGCAGCCTTTATCCCTAGCTCCTCATACGTTTTTATTAAAGATGGAGTAACGGTAAAAACAAGATCGGGCTTCATTCTGCTGATTAGCGGCAGTGTGAAATTCTTTGTATGGAGAGGATCCTCTGTTGCCCAATATACAAGGGGGATATTAGCCTTTTTCACAGCACTTCGAATCCATAGCTGCTTTGCCTCCCAGTGCTCCTCCGTCCAGCCCATCGATACAATAAGATCAGGTTTCACCGCTTCTATCATCGGTGAAATCGTTTCAATACTAATAGGTCCGGAAATGATAGCCGTATGACCTGCGTCCTTGAATCCATTCGGCAGGCCATAAATCCACATCGGGTGACTTTCAAGAAAGAGAATGTTTATGTCTTGTCCCTCCATTCTAATGGTACCTACTATTCTTATGTAATTGCAGGAGGGACTGGCACGGCTTAAAAGTCTGTAATAAAAGCTGTTCGCTGTTAAAAGTGTCATGCAGCACCGATTAGGGAAAGAAAATGGTAAGCAGCTGATGAGAATTAGAAGGAGGAAACCATAATGTCTAACGAAACATCAGAAAACGAGAAAACTCTTAAAAAAATTAAAGAACTGATCAAAGATGAGAAGGTAGCGATGCTGACGACCATTTCCCCGGAGGGCAGGCTGATGTCACGGCCAATGCATACGCAGGAAGTCAGGATGGAGCAGGAAGAGATTTGGTTTATCACCAAAAAAGATACAGAGAAGTACAGGGAGATTCAAAATAACCCCGCTGTTAACCTCGCCTACGCAGGCAGTTCATACGTCTCAATCAGCGGGACGGCTGAGTGTGTCCAGGATGAAGAAAAGAAGAAGGAGTACATGAATTTTGTGGTTGAAAAAGTATTGAATACGTCTGCAGAAGACGAGGATGTCGTTCTGATTAAGGTGACTCCTGAAATCGCTGAATACTGGGAGTCCGGCTTCAACTTTAAAACGGTTAAAGAATTTGTGAAAAAGATGACCGGCAGAAATTCAATGGAAGACGGCAGTGATTTGAAAGACACTGTTAACTTTAGCGAAAACAGGAAATAGGTGCAGCAGACTGTTTATAGCACAGGGCCGGTTTTTCTGCTTCCGAAGAAGAACCAGCCTTTTGCTTCTCTCATTTGATGTATCTTTTTCTTTAATAGCTATCAATTTGCTAATATCTATTCCTTTAATTTCATAGAAAACTGTAATGAGTGATAAAGCTTCTCGAAGTTCATCTTTGAGAAGCTTTTCTTATGAGAAAATAATTCCAGCGTTTAAAATTAATAAAATATATATGGAATTTAAAAATATTAATTTATTTTATGGAAAAAATTAATATTATTATTTTAATTTTCGTGATTTGCTATTATAATCAAATCAAAGCTCACGAAAGGAATTACAAAAATGGCTTATGAAGTAATCACGAACTGCCCTGTCTGCAGTGAAACACTGAAGATTACCAGGCTGCAGTGCAGTCATTGCAGCACGACGATTGAAAATGATTTTGAATTATCCAAACTGGCTTCTCTATCAAAGGATCAGCTTCATTTTGTCGAAGTTTTTCTAACATGCAGAGGAAATATTAAAGAGGTTGAAAAGGAATTAAAGATTTCGTATCCGACCGTTCGCGGCAAACTGTCAGACATCATTTCTTCCCTCGGCTATGCGGAAAAGAAGAAAAATGAAGCGGACGAAAAGAAGATTGTCACGATGCTTGAAAATGGCGAGATCACACCTGAGGAAGCCATTAAGCTGCTAAAAGATGAATAAGGGGGAAGGGTTATGAAAGAGGAAATTACAAGAGTGCTAACCATGGTGCAGGAAGGGAAAATTGATGCCGGGCAGGGAGCAGAGTTGATTCAAGTCTTAAAAGAAAAAGAAGAAACAGGCAGCAAGCGGTTTGAAAAAACGGATAAATATCTAGATAAAACATTAAAAGTCCGTGTTGCATCAACTGAAAATGATAACGTGTCCGTCAATTTGCCAATTAAGCTTTTGAAGGCGATGTTAGTGGCTGGCCACGGAATTGCTTCGAGTATCCCTGAATCTCAAAAGTATGTGAAAGATATAGACATCAATCTATTAATCGAAGCAATTGAAAACGAATTGGATGGCCAAATCGTTGATGTGAAGTCGGCAAACGGGGATACCGTTTCTGTCATCATCGAGTAGTGCCATGCTCCAATTAAAGGTGAAAACGAAAGATGTACGATTCACAATCCCTCTCCCATATGCCATTCTTCATATCGGAATTGCGATTCTGTCCTCAAAATTTTTCCGCCCAAATGTAAACAGATGGACAAAGGATTACTTGGCGGAAAAGAATTGGAGCTATATGATTCCGCCCATCGACAAAAAATTGCTAAAACCATTTGTCAGCGAACTGAAAAATTATAAAGGCTTGCTCCTGGTTGATGTCAAAGCGAAGGACGGTACTGAAGTCAGGGTAAGGCTTTAGCTGGCCCAAACAAAACGCGGATTTTTATGGAGTTCGCGTTTTTATGGTGAAAAAAATTGGTCTGGAACCGATATTTTTAATAAGTCTAAATACTAAGCCAGGAGCATTCCCGCATGAAAAAAATAATTCTAACGGTCTTTCTGATCATTTCTTCATTCTTTTTGGTCAACTGCTCAAAAGCTGTAATTGAAACTAAATTGTACGTAGCCCCCACTGGAAGCGATCAAAGCCCGGGAACAATCCGGCAGCCGCTCAAGACCATCCAAAAAGCAGTGGATCAATCCAAACCAGGCACAACCATCTATGTACGTAAAGGCACTTACAAGGAACAGGTTATGATCAAAAAATCAGGGCTAAGCAGCGCTCCTATCATCATTCAGGCTTATCCAAAGGAAAAGGCCATCCTTGACGGAACCGGCGTAAAAATTTCCTGGGATAATCAAGGATTGGTATCCATCCACAATAAAAGCTACATCACAATCGATGGGCTGGAAATCAGAAATTACAAAACCAAACAAGAGGATTCCCTGCCCATCGGAATCTCGGTGAGCGGGAGCGGAAAAGGCATTCAGCTTCTGCGGAATCATATTCACCATATTGAAACGCAGCACCCGGACGGGAATGCACATGGAATTGCGGTTTACGGAACAAAGGCACCGCAGGCAATTGAAAATGTGCTTATCTCAAGTAACACCCTCGAGGACATGAAGCTTGGCTGGAGTGAGGCGCTGGCGGTCAACGGCAATGTAACGAATTTTCGAATTCAGGACAATGTGATCAGAAGAACGAATAACATTGGCATCGATGCAATTGGATTTGAGGGCACGTCCCCGGATGATGCCTTTGATCAGGCAAGAAATGGACTCATCCGTCATAATACCGTGTATCAAGTATCGAGCTATTGGAACCCCGCCTACGGAAATGAGTATACGGCCGGCGGAATCTATGTGGATGGCGGGAAGAATATTACAATCGAACATAATCAAGTTTACAAGAATGATATCGGCATTGAGGCAGCAAGCGAGCACAAAGGCAAATCCACAAGCTATATCACCATCAGAAAAAATACCATTTATGAAAATAAAAGCGCGGGAATTTCAATAGGCGGCTACGACGAGGAGCGCGGGAATACCATTAACTCCACCATTACTGAAAATATCCTGTATAAAAATGATACAGAGTTACAGGATAGCGGGCAAATCTATCTCCAATATAACACCAGGCAAAATCGTATCGAGAACAATACACTGGTCGCCGGTGGCTCGAAGCTTTTAATCAGCAATCCTTTTAAACAAAATAAAGGGAACCGGATTGACCATAACCTCTATTACCTGGAGCAGGGTGAAAATGAGACACGCTGGATATGGAGGGGAAAAGAGCTGACCGGCTTCAGTGAATATAAAAAGAAGAGCCGGCAGGATGGGAAGAGTGTTTTTAAGAAACCGGGGTTTGTGAATGAAGGCAAGCGGGATTTAAGGTTTTCAGAGTAAAATTAGAGGTGGTATGAAAAGTAACATTATCATAAATAGGGAGACCCATTCTAAGCGTCTCCCTGTTTTAAGTTTAAATCCTGAGTCAGGATGATTGAAGCGGAAGGGAGAACTCCTGCGGGAGCAGCGGGACAGGTGAGACCCCGCAGCCGCGAAGCGAGGAGGAGGACACCGCCCGCCCCTGGATGAGGGAGCCCTGCAGCGGAAATCAGCCTAAACAAATCTAAGTTAAATAACAAGTGGGACATCACAGAATATTTTCTGAACAACCACTTTTATTAAAGGGTAACAGGAATCTCTATTTTCCCATTCTTATGAATCTCCTCTGTCCCAGCCTCCAATGCCGTCTTGTAATAAAAGCATTTATGCTCAATGACCTCCATTGTTTTCTTCAATTCTTCCATTTGTGCTTCAACCGTCGCTTTTCGTTCTATAAACATATCATACCGCTGCTGCAGTGTGGAATCCCCATCAGAACACCAATCAATGAAACTTTTAATCTCTTTTATAGGCATCCCGGTGGATTTCAGGCATTCAATAACTTTTAACGCGCTTATATCAGACTCTTTAAACAATCGCGTTCCGCTTGCTGTCCGTTCTACAAAAGGGAGGAGTCCTTCCTTGTCGTAGTATCGCAGCGTATAGACGGTTAGATTCAATTCTTTTGCCGCTTCACTGATCGAATAGGTTTTCATTCGTAATCTCCCTTTCCGGTTTATATATAGACCTTGAGTTAACTCTATGTTTGAAGTTATCACGAGAGTGAATGTGTGTCAAAACCAGCAGATTGAAAAAAGCTTATCTCTTGACCTAGAGTTAACTATAAGAGGTAACATGGTTTCGTAAGAGAAAAACAGGTAGACAGATGAAAAAATGTTACCCTGTACAATGTTTCTCTTAAAAATGAATCTACTACTTACTGGAGGTTTTTCTATGATTACTGCTAAAGCAAGAGCTGTTGACGGTCCGGACAAACCCTTTAAAGAAGCTGAAATTACACGGCGCGATCTAGATTCGAAAGATGTTCTGATTGAAATTAAATTTGCGGGAATCTGCCATTCTGACATTCACACGGCTCACGGTGAATGGGGCGAGGTAAACTATCCGCTCGTACCCGGACATGAGATCGCAGGTATCGTCACGGATGTTGGACCCGAGGTAACTAAATATAAGGTCGGTGACCGGGTAGGAGTCGGATGTATGGTTGACTCCTGTGGTGAATGTGAGAACTGCCAAAAGGGTGAAGAGCAATACTGCCTAAAAGGAAATATTCCGACTTACGCGGGTGTTGATAAATACGGTGAGCCGACTCAAGGCGGCTATTCTACGCATATCGTGGTTGTAGAGGACTTTGTCTTAAGCATTCCGGATAATATTGAGCTGGATGCAGCAGCACCGCTTCTTTGTGCAGGAATTACGACATTTTCTCCGCTTCATCATTGGAAAGCAGGTCCTGGCAAAAAAGTAGCGGTTGTTGGTCTCGGCGGTCTTGGCCATATGGCTGTTAAGATTGCACACGCTATGGGCGCAGAAGTGACGGTTCTTTCTCAATCATTGAAGAAAAAAGAAGACGGACTGCGTTTCGGTGCCGATGATTACCATGCTACAAGTGATCCGGAGACGTTTGAAAAGCTTGCAGGGAAGTTTGACCTGATCATTAACACGGTAAGCGCCAAGCTTAACCTGGATGCCTATCTTTCCCTTCTAACTCTAGACGGCAGTTTAGTAAACGTCGGTGCTCCTGCAGAACCGCTTTCCTTAAACGTGTTCTCTTTGATTGCCCACCGCCGTTCATTTGCCGGTTCATTGATCGGAGGCATTCGTGAAACTCAGGAGATGCTGAATTTCTGTGCAGAGCATAACATTGCTCCAGAAATCGAGGTTATCTCAGCTGATCAAATTAACGAAGCATATGAACGTGTATTGGCTTCAGATGTGAAATACCGTTTTGTCATCGACATCAGCACAATGTGAACTGGTTAAAAAGCGATAAAATGTAAGGATAAGGGTGTCCAAAAAGTCTACCTTTTTGGGCATCCTTTTTATTTTGAAAAAAAAGAGGATACTGCAGCTATCAATTTCTGCTTAATTGTGAGGAAAGTTGACAAATTCATTGTGGGAATATTCCGGCTAATATATAATTAATAGAGGGAATTTTCAGAAAAAAGGAGTGGTAGTTTGGCGGAGTTTGTAACAGCTTTAAACGGTATCTTATGGAGCACCCCGGTTATTTACATACTGCTTGGCGTAGGACTTTTATTTTCTATATTAACCCGGTTTTTGCAGGTTCGTCACATTAAGGACATGATTATGCTGATGTTCCAGGGAAAAAGCTCGGACGCTGGGGTTTCGTCCTTCCAGGCGCTGTCCATTGCGCTATCCGGACGTGTGGGGACAGGAAACATTGCCGGTGTGGCTACAGCAATCGCTTTTGGCGGTCCGGGTGCTGTTTTCTGGATGTGGGCGATTGCCTTTATCGGGGCTTCCAGTGCATTTATTGAATCTACTCTGGCGCAGATCTACAAAGTAAAGCAGGACGGTCAATATCGGGGCGGCCCGGCTTATTACATTGAAAAAGGTATAGGCTGGAAATGGTTTGCCGTACTATTTGCTGTTGCAGCCATCATTGCCATGGCTGTTTTGATGCCGGGAGTGCAGGCCAATTCGATTGCCCTGGGGATGAAGAATGCTTTCGGAATATCTCCGGCCATCACTGGGATAGCGGTTGTTGTTTTATTAGGCTTTATCATCTTTGGGGGGACAAAAAGAATCGCAAATGCAGCTCAGCTGATTGTTCCTTTTATGGCACTTGGATACATAATCTTATCCGTTATTATCGTGATCATGAACATTACCGAATTGCCGAATGTGATTGGGTTAATTTTCAGAAGTGCCTTTGGCGCAGATTCAGCCTTCGGCGGTCTGATTGGGATGGCCGTTGCATGGGGAGTAAAACGGGGAATTTACTCGAATGAGGCAGGCCAGGGGACGGGAGCCCATCCCGCCGCAGCGGCTGAGGTGTCCCATCCGGCAAAGCAAGGTTTGGTACAGGCCTTTTCGGTTTACATTGATACGCTGTTCGTATGCTCTGCCACAGCCTTCATGATTTTGTTTACAGGTATGTATAACACACAGGCGGAAAACGGCTCTTTCATAGTGAACAATCTCAAAGGTATTGAAGCGGGCCCAGGATATACTCAGGCTGCCATTGACAGTGTCATCCCCGGATTTGGTGCGGGCTTTGTCGCTATTGCTCTTTTCTTTTTTGCCTTTACGACAATCATGGCCTACTACTATATCGCGGAGACAAATCTTACGTATTTATTCCAAAAGAATAGCAAGTGGACTACACTTGTATTAAAGCTTGTCATTATGGCGGCTTCTTTCTATGGAGCAGTCAAAACAGCCAAAGTCGCGTGGGCGCTCGGGGATGCAGGACTGGGCATTATGGTATGGCTGAATGTCATTGCCATTTTGATACTGGCCAAACCGGCACTTCTTACACTGAAGGATTATGAAAGACAGAAGAAGCAGGGATTGGATCCTGTTTTTGATCCTAAGGCATTAGGAATTAAAAATGCAAGCTACTGGGAAACGGAGCGGAAGCTGAAAAAAGAGAATATCTCCTAACGTTAGGCACGGTGAGTTCACATGACTCACAAGAACGGGGCTTCTTATCCATTGAGAAGCCTTTTTTTATTTGGCTGTTCGGAATACTAGCAGAATATATAGGTTTTTTTCTGGAATCAGGCTTTTTGTACAAGCACTTATGTGAAACTCTCATAGAAATAGAGAAAGAAGTTTGAGAATGGAGGGTAACCCTATTAAATTTTCTATTATCATCCCTGCTCATAATGAAGAAAAGTATATTGGGGAGTGTCTGGATTCCATAATGGCGGCGGCTGCACCTTATCAGAATCAGGTTGAAATAATCGTTGTCTTAAACCGCTGCACGGATGGGACAGAGGAAATCGCACAAACCTACAACTGCATTACCTTAAAAAATGAGGATAAAAATCTGTCTAAAATCAGGAATGCAGGGGCCAGGATTGCCAGAGGAGAAATAGTGATTACGATTGATGCGGATACATGCATGAACAAGTACCTGCTGAGGACTGTCGACCAGCTGTTATCGACCGGCGTATTTATTGGAGGCGGTGTGACGGGCCATTTTGACCGGATGTCCCTCGGAATTATGGCATCGGTAACGACGCTTTCCATCCCTATTCTCTTAAAATATGGATGGATATCTGTGGGGATCTTCTGGTGCTATAGAAGGGACTTTGAAGCAATCGGCGGTTTCAACGAGGAGATGCTGATGGCAGAGGATTGTGATTTTGCCAAGCGACTCTCAGCCTGGGGATCCAGAAATAATAAAATGTTTGGAACGATTCCGTTCGGGATGAAAACCTCCGCCAGAAAATTTGACAAATTCGGGGACTGGGTGCTAATCAAGAGGCCCGAACTCATTTCAGCCTACCTGAAGGAAAACGTCCAAAAGCATGCCGATGAATTGTACTATGATTATGAAGACTAGCTGAGTTATGGAAGCAATGGCGGGCAAATAGCTTTTGCCAAATGCAATAAAACCCGGAAACGAGTAAAGCATTTCCGGGTTTTTGTTTTCTTTATTAATATTGTTCTATACCTATACTTAGTAAGGCTGATTGTAGCGGAAGATACTTGACTCCTGCGGGAGCAGCGGGACAGGTGAGACCCCGCAGTCGCGAAGCGAGGAGGAGGCTTACCGCCCGCCCCGCGGAAAGCGAGCGCCTGCAGCGGAAATCAACAGCCAAGTTTAACAGAGCTTAATCTTTAAATTACTTTACAAAAATAAGAACTTTTTATATCGTTAAAATAACTAAAATAATTCAAGAAAGAGTTGAGTTTAAGTGGGGAATTCTAACAGTCGTTTTAAAATTATATTTTATTCTTTTATACTTCTTTTTTCTATTACTATTATTGCAACCAATCTATATTTATATCCACGTCTAGACAATGGGTTGCTTTATATAATGTTAGGAACGGGGATTGGAATAGGGAGTATTATTAACCTATACAGAACAGTAAAATCATAGAAGAGATTTTTGAGAACATTTATGCTATGTAATTAGTATGTTTATCCGCTCAGCCCCGTATTAACTCCTTCAATATTAAGTTCCGTAGTTACTTCTATTAATAATTCTGTAATAACATTAATCCATATTATAAATTTGAATTAATCCATTGCATTTAAAGTAAAGGACGTACAGCTTCTTCAGTACGTCCTGTTTATTTATTATATGCGACTATCTTGATAAGGCTTTCACCGGCCGTGCGATAATAGGGATGAGATTGGAAATAGAAATGCTGTTCGAGGAAAGGATTAGGGGCAAGCAAATAATCACGTCTGAAGACAACTGGGGAATGATTAAGGGGAATTACGCTCAATGGAGCTCAACCTAATCGAATAGTTTCAAGAGGGGAAATGTGGGAAAGACTTGTGTGGAAAAGCGAACATTCCACACCTGAAAACATAAGCAAAAGGAAATACATAAAAAAGAAAGCAAATCCATTCTCTCGTCTTTTTACCTGCCGTCTCTTAGTAACATTCTCTCATCTTTATCCATATCCACCATTCTTTACAATTCCTTAACCATTCTGACAAAAATCGACTGTATCATTAAGCTTGTATTTAAAAAATACTAACTTTGGAGGTATGGAAGAATGAACAAGCTAATGAAGTTTGGTGCGATGGTTGCTCTTATTTTTGCATTGGCGTTTGGCGGTTTGAGCCCGGTTTCGAACGAAGCTCCTCAAGCGAAGGCAGCAGCAGTTGAATCTATTACGAGCTTTGATGGGATTATTGATTATCTTAAAGCGTACGGTGAGCTTCCTCCGAACTTTGTAACGAAGTCTGAAGCTTCATACTATGGATGGGTATCAAGCAAATGCAACCTGGCGGATGTTCTTCCTGGCTATAGCATTGGAGGAGACGTGTTCTCCAACCGTGAAGGATTGCTTCCTGCTAAATCAGGACGCGTTTATTATGAAGCGGATGCGTACTACACTTCCGGATGCAGAAACGCTTCCAGAGTCGTTTTCTCAAATGATGGACTTTATTACACAACAAGCGATCACTATAAAACATTTACAAGAGTATACTAAGCTGAAAAAAGGGACTTGCTTCTTGAGAGCAAGTCCTATTTAATGAAATGGAATACATACTTAGCCTGAGGTGAATTTCATGACCGAACTTGTATTAAACGGCAAGGACCTGCTGACAGTGAAGGATGTTCACCAATATTTTAAAACCGAGCTTTCGTTTCCGGATTTTTACGGGGAAAACCTGGATGCCCTGTATGACTGCTTAGTGGATTATGCTGTTCCTCCGATGATTATTAAATGGATTCATTTTGATGAAAGCCGGAAGAATCTTGGAAAACAGGCTAATAACCTTGCAGATGTACTGACGGATGCAGCGGAGGAAGTCAGAGGGCTGAAGGTTATCATTGATAAATAAAGAAAAATGACTTCCCATGCGTTCGGGAAGTCTTTTTTTATTTACGCAAAGGCAGCTGAACATTTTCATTCTCATCAAAATCTTTCAGGGGAGATTCAGGGTGGAATGGTGTCTCATTCCTTTGCAATTCCGGATAGTGAGGGACTCCTGATGAGCGGTATCTGATATGAAATTCCTCTTGATATTCAGGCGGCTCTTGTTTTGGCGGGGATTGCTTCATGCCGGCAATCCATGTTTCGAATCGGTATGTTCCTCTATCTATAATGGCGCAAAGATCTTCAAGGGAGTCGGTCAGGTCATTTAAACAGTCCATTCCATTTCGCAGCAGTATGCCTTTTTCATTGGCTTTTTCAATTGAATGCTCCAGCCTGTAAGCTTCCTGCTTATAATAAAATTCAATAAAGCAGCTGTTTCGGTCCCAGTTAAAATTGTAGTCTTCAATTTTTAAGCGTTTGATTACCTTTACAAGCTTTAATTCACAAACGTTTTGCTCCTTGTGCGGCATCCCTTTGATTAGAAGATTCTTGAGAAAACGATTCTTAAACATGCCAGTCACCCACCTTTTGATTTGTGTCAAGCTTTCTGTATATTCTATTTATTTCTACAAAAGGAACTAAATCCCTTCATGCTGAGGGTCGAAAGATTGTGTGAAAAAAAGACTTCTCATACGGAATGAGAAGTCCTGCTCCTGATTAGTACTGATCCGAAGGAAATACGCGGTGCTCTCTGAAAAATGGAGTTAAATCCATGCCGGTGGATCTTTCCATGGCTGCGATAAAGTCCTTAGTCGTAGAGATGCCGAATTTCTTTTCGTTGAAATAATCCTTCATCGCTTTATAGAACGCATCATCTCCGACTTCGAGACGCAGGTCATTGATGGTTGTTGCGCCGTAGTCATAAATGGTGTAGTAATAGGCGTTGATTCCGGCATTGCCTCTTGCAGTGAAGTCAGAAACCTTGCTTGTCACATGATAATAGGATTCCGGAAGCGGAGGAACGTTTAACTGATCAAGGCTGTTATCATAAAGGGCGGCAGCATAGCTTGCAAACGATTCATCAAGCCAGGGCTCATCAAACTCGTTATCTCCGATAATTCCATAGAACCATTGGTGCCCGATTTCATGGGCGTTCACAGACTTTACCCATTCCTGGGTCCGGTTTTCGCTTAAGCTGATCATGACAAGCTGAGGATATTCCATCCCTCCGAACCAGCCTTCCATGGATACGACGTCAAGCTCCGGCCACGGGTATTTACCGAATTTTTCACTGAACAGCTTGATGCTGTCTTTTCCGGATTCCATTAGGGAAGCGGCATATTTGGCATATTTGTCGTCGTAATAAACATTTACTTTAACCCCGTGTACTTTAGAGGACAAAATTTTGTACGTAGGGTTCATTTCCATCGCAAAATCACGGACATTTTCTGCTTTATAGTGATGGGTGGCAAGCTCGCCGTCCACGGCCGGTTTGCCTTGCTCAGTGCCGGTTGCTGCGATGACCTGCTTGCGGTCGGTCGTTACTTTCACATCATACTTCCCGGATAAGGAATAGAACGATTCCCCTGCGTTAAAGTAGGGATCGACATTCCAGCCTTCCTCATCGTAAACCGAAAGAATAGGGAACCAATTCCCCATGGAGACAGTATCTCCATACCAGCCAAACCGGTCCTGCTGTTTCGGGAAGCTTACGTTAAAGTTCATTGTAACGGTTGCGGCTTTGTTTTTAGCAAGGGACAGATTTGAAATGTGCAATGCCGTATCTTTCACCTGGAATGATGCCTTTTTCCCATTTACCCGGATGTCTGAGACGTCCATGCTCCCGCCTTTATCCTTAAATACATCTGCTCTGCCCCATAGGTTGAAATAGAGCTCGCTGAGGTTGTCCTTCACATTGTTTTTAAAGCTGACATTCATTTTCCCAGTCAGTTTATGAGTTTTGGCATCATACACCACGTCCATTTTGTAGGAGGGATCTGCTGGTCCTCTTACGTCATCCCCGGCGTTTTTTCCTTTACTAACCCGCCGGCTTTTCGAAGCAAGCAGAGGAGCATCTGCTATAGAAGTTCCTTTGTAAGCAGCTTTACTTGCGGAATAGGTTTCCTGCTTCGCTTCTGCCGGCAGTGCAAGCCCTGCTGTTAAAGCAGCAATTGCCGCTCCTGCAATCCATTTTTTTAATGCGGTCTTTTTAATCAATGGAATTCCTCCTTTTTTCGGATAGTTAAGTAATTCGGCATTCGAAATAGATGCCCTTGAAACATTTGTATGATTTTGTAAAATCGGTTCATTAGGTACAGAATCCTGTACAGCCTTGTCGGGTGCCGTCGAAATCGTTCCTTTGTCATGAAACGTTGCAGGATACTCCTCCTGAAAAGCTTCTGTTCTGCATAAAAAAAAGAACTGCCGCAGCAGTTCTCATTGTTTATTGATTTTCTCCCAAAAACTCTTGTAGTGCTGCTTTATTTTCGTCCAAATCCAGATCCAGAACCGCTCCTGCCCGCTGGAATCTCTTCGGTTCATACGCACCATCAATAGGAATTCTGAGTGTTTTTATTCCTTCATCCCGATTGCTCAGATAGGACGTAGCAAGGGACAGAACTTCTCCAGAATCAATATTTGTATTAATGAAGGGCTGGATGGTACCGAGCAATTGCGGTGCTTTCACTACACCATTAATCGTAAGGAGCTCCTTTGTCACTTTTCCGAGAATCTCCTGCTGGCGCTGGATCCGTCCAAAGTCGCTTTGGGCATCTTTTCTGAACCGAACATAGGCGAGTGTCTGTTTTCCATCAAGACGCTGCAAGCCGGGTTCCAGGATCATGCCGATATCCTTGGACATCCGTTTTTCAACATTGACTTCCAGTCCTTCCGGGAAGGCGGTGTCGATGATTTGAGAGAATCCATTAAAATCGACTAGAGCGTAGTATTGAACATCCACATCGAAGTTTTCCTTGATGGTTTTCCTTAGAAGCTCCGCTCCGCCAATGGAATAAGCTGAGTTGATTTTCATTTTTCCGTGGTCCGGTATATCAACATATGAATCTCTCATAATGGATACGAGCTTCGCCGTTTTCGCATCATGATCATATTGCCCGATCATAATGGTATCAGTGCGGGATTTTTCTTCGCCGCGGGAGTCTATCCCAAGCAGCAGTACATTCATTTTGCCTTTTGTTTGAACCCCGTTAAACTCTACTTGCTTTTGGGAGACACCAGTCGCTTTCATAGACACGTTAAGAGCAGATTTATATTGAAAATAAAAATAGAGGGCAGCACTGATTAGAAGAAGGAGGAAGATCAGGGATATGACCTTGCGCTTTTTTTTCTTGCTTTTCTTTTGCTTGCCCCGGTTCAGGCGGCTTGTCTCAATCATCACGGTTTCCTTTCCATAATCGGTCTTGTGCATATTATATCAAAAATTGTCAAAACGCGGAAAAAACTTTGCGTTATCAGACTTGCAAAAGAGGCCGGGTCATTTAGACACCAGCCTCTTAGTCAGCTATATTTTTTATCGGTTCGCTGGACGGAAATGTTTAACCTCCATATTTTCAAAAACGGAAGGTCCGCCTTCAGAGAAAAGGGTGATTCCCTGATCCTCTTGTTTAGGGAACACCTGACTTGAATGAACCGTCTTGCCGTCATCAACAAAGACCTCAACCGTCGTTTTGTCAACGAGGACCTTTACATGAACCTTTTTCTTTCCGGCATCAAAGGGTGCTTTGCTTTCAATAAATTTCCTGCTCCCGTCTGGCTGATCGGTTTGCCCCCTGTTTACGTAGGACAGGCCTTCAGCCGGGAGGAAGCCGACGTCAATGTGCCGGGCCTTATCATTGGACTCTCTCAGTCTCAATCCGAGGTTTTGAGCATCGGACCAGCTGATATCGGCCTCGAACTGATAGGCTTCTCCTTTTATATCAAGTGTTTTAGCCCCATCAACCTCTGTTCTTTCTGCCGTTTGCTTTGATTCTGTCAGCTGATCTAATGCCTCAACCGGCATGGAAGTCAGACTGTAGCTCTGATCTCCCTGTTTTTTCATTTGAATTTCACGGACGATGGAATCAACGCCGTTAAAATTCTCTTTTACTGTCGGGGTATTATGCGGGTAATCCCAATTGTTCATCCAGGCCAATCCATATCGCTTATTCAGTGGATCTTCGCTTTTTCCATCCTCAAACGTCACACCGCCGTACCAGTCAAATCCATAATCGAGCCATTGCGGCTCAGCGGAATCAGGGGTAAAACTCTTCCCGTCATAATTCCCTGTCCAATACGCATACGTATTTGGTTTTCCGGCTGCCTTCCCGTTGGCACTGGCGCCCAGAACCCATTTGACGGTTCCATCATCTGCTCGCATTCTGAATAAATCAGGGCATTCGAGGAGGCCGATGTTTTGGGTTTTAAATTCTCCGGTAAAAGACCAGTCCTTAAGATTTTTAGTTTCATAAAAACCGATTTTATCACCTTCAGCCATGGTCATCATCCATTTTTGATTCTCTTCATCCCAAATGATTTTGGGATCCCGGAAGACCTCTGTTCCCGGATTAGACATGACCGGCTTTTCGCTGAAAGATTGAAAGGTTTTCCCCCGGTCGGTGCTGTACCACAAATATTGTTCCTGTTTGCCGCCATCGGCTGAAGGCTGGGTAACGACAGCCACAATGGCTCCTTTTCCAAATCCTGCCGAATTGTTTTTATCCTCTACAACAGAACCGGACCATATGTCCCCGTTTTTATTGGAGAACTTCGGAATCGCTATGCCTTCATCCTTCCAGGTCACGAGATCCTCAGATGAAGCATGCCGCCACTCGGTGCCGCCTCCGTCAGGATAATTCCCGTTGTATAAATAATAGTAGTGATATTTTCCATCGATGAAGATCGGCTTTTGAGGGTCATTTTTCCACTTTTCAGGCGTGCTGAAATGGTATGCTGGGCGATTGGATGAAGCTTCCTGAGGCGGTTCTTCCTTTTCATTTTGTGTTTTTTTTACCTCAGTTCCTTTCGGGGCAAAAATGAGCAGAAGAGCAATGGTCAAGGCAGCAATGGCGAACCATGTTATCGTTCTTCTATTAAATAGATACTTGTTCACTTCAATTGCTCCTTTCTGGAATAGATAAAAGAAAATGGTGAGAATAAACTCACCATTTTCCGTTCTTCTTAAGTTGTCTTATTTAGACTTTTTTTCAACTGGGACTTCAAGCTGTCCCTGTTCAAGAATGCTATCTTTCACAACAGAAGTCTGATCGCCGTCAATGTTCAGTAAGAAGCTTGGTGCGAATGAAGATTTCTGATCCTCGAAGAATCCTCTGTTAGTAATGTAGCTTGTTACAACAAAGTCATCACCGGATTTTTGCGGAATTGCATAGTGTGCATAGTTGAACGTTTTGTCATTCGGGTCCAGGTCATGGTGAAGCACAATGCCTGTACCGTTCAGAGGCTTGAATTTCCCTGTTAGTGAATCTGCTACATAGCCAAGCATGTAGATATCTTCATTATCTACACCGTCGATTGTCATTTTAGCACCGCGTGTATCAGTGAAGAGGTACCATTTGCCTTCATGCTTGAAGATGTTTGGACGTTCGATTTCATCTGTTACGGTGTTGGAAGTAAGCAATGGCTTTTTCACGCTTTTCAAAGTGTAGTCATTGTTTAGTTCGATGATACCCATTGCTCCGTTTGCAAGCTCAGCTGTTTTCTTCTTATCACTGTTCATTAGCTTTTCTTTTTCCGCTTCATAGAAGGACTTATCTCCGCCGTAGTAGGCACGGTTAAATAAAGATTGTTCCCCTTGGTAGCCTGTTTCAGTACCTGTATTTGCTTCAAATACAAGATATTTTTTACCGTTTTCTTCAATATAGTGAGGATCTCTTAGCGTATGGTTATCGCCGGATTCCATTCCGCCGCCGTCCGTAAACTGCTTAATCGTTTGATAGAGTTCGCCGTCTCCGTCAAAGATGGACTTGTGGTCAGATACTCCGTTCACTTTCAATTCTCCGGATGCAGGCTGTGACATGTTCACTTGTGCAGTTGTAATCGTTTGTTTGCCTGCTTCGCGATCAGAGCGGTTTGTGTAGAACAAACGCATTTCGCCATCTTCTGTCATAATCGCAGAACCGGACCAGTCCTGATCTTTGTTTTTCAGATGAGGATCATTAGGGTTCACTTTATCGTTCTCAAAAACTTTTCCGGCATTTTTCCAAGCGTCAATGGATTCATCACCTTTTTTCTTATAGAACATATAGATCGATGTATCATTTGCGTCTTTAGGGTCACCAGCAAGACCGAAAACGATGTCGTATCCTTTATAATCTGCAACGGTTCCGTCAGCGTTCGCTAGAGGCCAAGTGTCCCACACATCAAGCATGATCTTGTTTCCATCTTTATCATAGCCGACTGCAGATTCAATGTTTTTGATTTTCTTTTCGTCGAACTGAGGGACTGTGTAGCGCGCTTTATCTTTAGCGATTTGTCCTGGGATCTTGCCCATATCCTCACGGGTCAGTTCGCCCTGGCCGTATGTTTTATTTTGATCCTTGTATTCTTGAGCGAAAGCCTGAGCGCCCCCGCCTAATACTAAAGCAGAAGTAAGAGTTAATGCTGTCGTGCGTTTAAGAATCGTCTGGATGTTCATAATCGTCCTCATTTCTTAAATGTTTTAGTTAACTTTTCCTTCCGTAAAACTCAAGGGACAAGGGACTGTAAGAAATACATAAATGATGGCTGCATCTGTAAAACAAGTGACTGAACCACTTGAGCGCAGCATTTTGCAGAACCGGTTCCGCATGCAACTACAGAATAAAGGCTGTGCAGTTTCTCGTCAAACTGGCCAAAAGTAACCGTTCTAATATAATAATGGACTTTGTTTACATCTGCACATGACTAAAGATATAGATTTGGTAAAGGAAGGTGAGCAGTAAAATGAAAGACTATGTATTCGTTTACTTTTAATAGAAGGATTCATTAAATGTGGAACCGGTTCCTTTATGTTCGCGTTTCCAAGTCCCATGAATGGTGTGTTTCCGATGATCGGGAGAAAAGAAGGGGGATGATTAGACTATTCAGAAAACGGGTGTTAATCAGTAAAAGTGGATGTGAACTGTTTTACATGCATATTACATTTGTGCCTGCTATGTTAAGGAGTTTGGTTCGAAAGATGGATTTTAGTATTTTCCGAATCAACAAGAAAAGCAGTGAACAAGCACCTGAATCGCTTTAAGTTTTTAAAGATAGAATTTTCAGAAAGTAATTGACGCTCCTTTTCGAGCGATGTATGCTGATAGTGCAAATATAACGTTTTTTAAATACGTCGATAAATAAACGTCATGTAAAAATGAAATGTTACTTAAGGGGGCATATGGTTGATTTTTCATAGGGAAGAGACGCTTGCAAGGCATGCTTTGGAGGATCAGCAGCTGGAGGATTTGAAAAAAACGGTTCGCACTGTTTATGAGAAAAGCCCATTTTACAAGGAATGGCTGAGAAAAGCAGGTATTACCCCGGATCAGATTCAGCAGCTGAAAGATATACAAAAGCTGCCTTTTACTCAAAAAAAGCATTTGCGAAAGCATTACCCGTTCGGATTATTTGCGGCAGATCGAAAGGATCTCATCCGTATCCATGCCTCTTCGGGCACGTCAGGAAAGCCGACGATTGTGGGGTATACGAAACAAGATATAGAAAGCTGGGCGGATTTAGCTGCAAGAGCGATCGCAATAGGAGGCGGGACGCCGGATGGGATTTTGCACAATGCCTATGGATACGGTCTTTTCACCGGCGGACTTGGACTGCATGCTGGCGGTGAAAGGCTTGGAATGGCCGTTGTCCCGGTATCCGTTGGGAATACAGACCGTCAAATTACGCTTATCGAGGATTTGCAGCCTGAGGTGATCTGCTGCACCCCTTCCTATGCGCTGAATATCGCGGAACGGATGAGGGAACTGGAGAAGGATCCGCGTTCATCCTCTCTTCAATACGGCATATTCGGAGCAGAGCCCTGGTCGGAGGAGATGCGAAGAACGCTTGAGGATCGGCTAGGCATAAAAGCATGCGATATTTATGGGCTGAGTGAAGTGATGGGGCCGGGGGTGGCGATGGAATGCCACGAAGCACAGGACGGACTGCATATAGCCGAGGATCACTTTCTGGCAGAGGTCATCGATCCGGACACTTTGGAGCCGGTGCCTGATGGACAGCCTGGCGAGCTCGTATTCACGAGTTTGAAGAAAGAAGCAATTCCGATTATCCGCTACCGGACCGGAGACATTGCTTCCATTACGAGAGAGCCGTGCAAATGCGGGAGGACAACGGCGCGCATGTCCAGAATCAAGGGCCGTATTGATGACATGCTGATTATCAGAGGCATCAATGTATTTCCGTCAGAAATTGAGCACTACCTGATTACAGTACCTGAAATCAGCCCTCACTATCAGCTGCACCTTCACAAGCAGGGGCCGCTTGACGAAGTGACCCTGCATGTAGAAATAAACGATGGTCTTTACGCAGAGGTGAAGATGGATCTCACCCATGAGAAAATCGGTGAACTGCAGAGGCATATTCAGCAGCTGATGAGGTCGTCCTGTCTTGTATCCATTGATGTGCGCATTCTTGCACCGAAGTCGATTCCAAGGTCGGAGGGAAAGGCTGTAAGAATAATAGATGCGCGTTTTCCTCAGGCTTTTGCGTAGCTTTAGGAAAATTATTGAATATAATATAATGATAATATATAATAACGTTATAAAATCGTCATATAATTTGAAAGGGGTATTGCGGTGAGCGTTACTTCCTCGTTTAATCAGCGGACCGACCAGGAGAAGTACAATCGGTTTATGGAGAGAATTGAAGCCGGCGAAAAAATTGAAGCAGACGACTGGATGCCGGATGATTACAGACTGACTTTGATCAAACTGATTTCCATGCATGGCATCAGCGAAATAATGGGAGCGCTTCCAGAAAAGGAATGGGTCCCAAAAGCCCCGTCCTTAAGGAGAAAGCTCGGCATTATGGCGAAGGTTCAGGATGAGATGGGGCACGGACAAATGCTGCTTCGCGTGACAGAAGACTTGATGGCTCCGCTTGGAAAAACAAGAGAAGACATAATGGAGGATCTGTTCAGCGGAGATTTAAAGTTTCATAATGTCTTCCACATGGAAGCCCCGACATGGGCGGATGCCGGATTAATCGGCTGGCTCGTGGATGGTGCGGCTATTATTTCGCAGACAAATATGCTCGGAGCCTCTTATGGCCCTTATGCTAAAGCGCTGCAGCGAATCTGTGCGGAAGAGGTTTTCCATGCGCAGCACGGGGAATCCATTATTCTCGCATTAACAGAAGGAACGCCGGAACAGAAGGCGATGATCCAGGACTCCCTGAACCGCTGGTGGGAGGCGCTGCTTATGTTTTTCGGTCCGGCAAGTGCCGCCACAACCGGTTCATCCAAACAGGATACGACCATTAAGTACAAAATCAGAACGAAAACAAATGAACAGCTCCGGCAGGATTTTTTCACAAAGTATATCCCAAGGGTTCTTTCCATCGGTTTGACGCTTCCGGATGAAACGATGCACTTCGATGAAGATCAGAAGCTGTGGATTTATAAGCAGCCGGACTGGAATGAATTCAAAAACATCATTAAAAACAACGGGCCTAAATCGAAGGAGCGCCTTCGTCTCCGCAAGCTTGCCTATGAAAACAATAAATGGGTGCTCGATGCCCTGAACATGAAAAGCCAGAATGCGATGTAGCAGGGGGTTGACCACATGACGGAAAAGCAAAGGACAGAGTTTTTTGAAGTGTTTGAGGTGTTCAGCAAGCGAACGCCATCGGCTGCTATGCAATACCAGTTCAGCCTGCTTGCACCGAACCATGAGCTGGCGGCCGTGATGGCTCAGGAAAACTTTATGCGCCGCGAGCCGGTTGCGGATATTTGGGTAGTCAAGCGGTCAGACATCCGGAAAATGACGGAGGATGAGCGCGAATCGCTCGCCCGGCTTGATAATAAAGATTACCGGACGACAAAAGGCTACGGCTATTTAAAGAAAAAATGGCGTGAATATGAGCAGGGGATGCTTGATGAAAAAGAGATTTTGTCCTGGGGTGAGGAGAGCAAATGACAATCGTTCACGATGCCCTTGAGGCAAAACAAAATGATGAATATAGGAAGGCTTTGTCAGAGCTCCTTTTCCAGCTTGCCGATGATGATTTCATCACGGCTTACAGAGGCTCGGAATGGCTCGGCCTTGCCCCTCATATTGAAGAGGATATCGCGTACTCGTCAATCAATCAGGATACGATGGGGCACGCGGCCATTTACTATCAGCTGCTCGAACAGCTCGGGTTTGGCCCGGCTGATGCTCTGGCCCATTCAAGGCCCGTTCATGAACGGAAGAACGCAATCATTCTAGAGGAGGTCAACGGTCCGGGTACCTATTTAGAGGAACCGAGGTATGACTGGGCATTCACGGTCGTACGAAACTATTTTTACGATCTCTATAAAAAAATCAAACTCGAATCCTTGAAAAACTCATCCTATGAACCTCTTGCCCAGGCAGCAGTGAAAATCAACATGGAGCAGTATTATCACTTAATGCACTGGGAAACGTGGTTCAGGCAGCTGACCCTTTCAGGAGGGGAAGCAAAAACGAGGATGGTAAGAGCCATTGAGAAGGTGTGGGAGGATTTTGAGGGAGTGCTGACGTTTGGTGCTGTTGGCGGGGAGCTGGCGAAGCATGGGCTGATCGAAGGAGAAGAGCTGCTGAAGAAGCGGTTTTACTCCAAAATCAAGCTGATTTTTGAACAGGTTCAGCTTCCGGAGCCGGCACCAAGCGGCATGAAATCCGGCAACGGCCGGAATGGAGAGCACACGGAGGATTTAAAGTCGGCACTCGAGGTGTTATCGGAGGTATATCGAAGTGACCCTTCGGCCGTCTGGTAAGGGGGCATTCACACATATGGAAAAAGAGATAAAAGACAAAATCCTAACGGTACTGCAAACCGTGAAGGACCCTGAAATCCCCTCTGTCAGTGTCATAGATCTTGGAATGATCGAGTCCGTTCACTATGAATCCGGTATTGCGACGGTGAAAGCATTGCCGACATTCATGGGATGCCCGGCCCTTGAAATCATAAAAAAAAATATTGTAAGCGCTATTATGGAGCTTGAAGACATTCAATCTGTCCAGGTTGATTTCATTTACAGTCCGCCGTGGACCTCTGACCGGATCACCGATGAAGGCCGTGAACGGCTGAAGGAATTCGGTATTGCCCCGCCCCCGGTGTTTTTTGAAGAAACCGGCATGTGGAAGGTGGATTGCCCTTATTGCGGTTCAGGTTATACAACCTTGGAAAATATATTCGGTCCAACAGCCTGCCGAAGCATTTTGTACTGCAAGTCTTGCAAGAACCCGTTTGAAGCGATGAAACCAATCTCTACATTAATGTAGAAAAAAGGAGAAGATGAACATGTTCAAAATGGTCGCCCTATTTAAAAAACCAGAGGATACACAAAGCTTTGATGAGTACTACTTCAACACTCACATTCCGCTGACACAGAAAATCCCCGGCCTTCAGGACGTGAAAATCACGAAAATCACCGGTTCTCCAATGGGTGAGAGCGAGTACTACTTAATGTGCGAGATGTTTTATGAAAGCAAGCATGCATTCAAGGAAGCTTCTAAAACAGATGAATCCAAAGCTTCAGGAAAGGACGTTATGAAATTTGCCGGGAACCTTGTCACCTTCTTCTTCGGTGAAGAGCATAATGGATAACCTGCTTGAAACGGCGGTGCACGGAAACATCGGCCTGATTACACTGAACCGGCCAAAGGTTCTGAATGCACTCAACCGGCAAATGATCCGTGAAATTGCGGAAACGCTGGAAGAATTTGACCGGCGAGATGATGTCCGGGTGACCGTTCTGACCGGAAGTGGCAGAGCGTTCGCAGCGGGGGCCGATATCGATGAAATGGCCAATGAGGATTCCGTCCGGATGGAGCTGCTCAACCAATTTGTTGATTGGGACCGGATTACGGTTATCAAGAAGCCGATCATCGGGGCCGTTCATGGCTTCGCTTTAGGCGGAGGGTTTGAACTTGCCCTTGCCTGCGACCTGCTGTTTGCTGCGGACACCGCGAAATTCGGTTTTCCGGAAGTGAATCTCGGCGTCATGCCGGGAGCCGGCGGAACACAGCGGCTGACAAAACTTATGGGGAAAACGAAGGCACTCGAGTACATTTGGACAGGGGAAACGATGACCGCACAGGAAGCCGAGCGCTTTGGAGTCGTCAACCGCCTGTTCGCGCCGGAGCTTTTAATAGAAGAAACGATGAAATTTGCAGCACGCCTTTCAGAAAAAGCGCCGCTTTCCATTCGTTTAAGCAAAGAGGCCGTATACAAGGCGCTGGATTACTCCGTTTACGAAGGGATGCAATTTGAACGGAAGAACTTCAGCCTGCTTTTTTCATCAGAAGACCAGAAAGAAGGCATGAGCGCGTTCCAGGAAAAGCGGCGTCCTTCATTTAAGGGGAAGTAGGGGGTCTGTATGTACGAAGCGATTAAGTTTGAAACGAAAAACGGCGTGGCCTGGCTTACTCTAAACCGGCCCGATAAACTAAATGCTTTTACCGCGCAGATGAATAAAGAAATCACTCAGGCATTAAAGGGAGCAGCTTCGGATGAAGCCATCCGCTGTGTAGTGATCACTGGTGAAGGAAGGGCATTCTGTTCCGGTGAGGATTTGGGAAGCATCGGGGAAGAAACCAATCATGGAGATATTTTAAGGAACCGCTACAATCCGATGGTCCGGGCGCTGGCCGCTTTTGAAAAACCGGTCATTGCAGCGGTTAATGGAGTAGCAGCGGGTGCCGGATTCAGTTTGGCCCTAGCCTGTGATTTTCGTATTGCTTCAGAGAAAGCGAGTTTTATTCAATCCTTTATCCACGTCGGTCTTGTGCCGGATTCAGGCAACCACTATTACCTTCCGAGAATCGTAGGAACCGCTAAAGCGCTGGAGCTTGCGATTCTTGGTGAAAAAGTGGCCGCTCAGCAGGCGAAGGATCTTGGTCTCGTCTACCGCGTAACAGAACCCGAGCTGCTGCAGCAGGAAGTGACCGCATTTGCTGAAAGACTGGCGGCCATGCCGACTGCCGCCATCGGCCTGATTAAACGGGCCATCAGGGACAGCTTCACCTCAAGCCTTGATGACATGCTTGAAAAGGAAGCGCAGTATCAGCGGATCGCCGGTCTTTCAGCTGACCACCGCGAAGGGACAACTGCCTTTTTGGAAAAAAGAAAACCGCAGTTTTCCGGAAAATAAAAATCAGGAGTGATGAACATGAGTACAGTTAAAGACAAAAAGTTCGAAACATCTCCAACAATTCGCGAAACGTATCAGCTATTGATTAACGGGGAACGGGTGGACAGCAAATCAGATGAAACCTTTACTACATACAACCCGGCAACCGGTGATGCCGTAGCGGTTGTGGCGAAAGCCTCCATTGAAGACGCAGACCGCGCTGTCAAAGCAGCAAGAGCCGCTTTTGACAGCGGCAAATGGAAGCGTACCCCAATCGGCAAACGCTCCCGCGTACTGAACAAAATTGCTTCAATTATGAGATTGCGATTCAACGAACTGGTCGAGCTTGAAATTCTCGATACGGGAAAAGCCCTGTCAGCTGCTCAGGGCCAGGTTATGCAGGCGATTGAGGATTTCGAATTTTACGCAGGGGCGATCGTCGGCCACCGCGGCGATGTTAACAACGTTCCAGGTCAATTTTTCAACTATACGCAAAAGGAGCCGGTCGGCGTCTGCGCGCAAATTATTCCCTGGAACTATCCGCTGATGATGGCAGCGTGGAAGGTCGCTCCGGCTATTGCGGCAGGCTGCTGTGTTGTATTGAAGCCGGCAAGCCTGACTCCGCTTACGGCCATCGTCCTTACAGAGATCTGCCATGAAGCGGGACTTCCTCCAGGAGTCGTCAACGTAATACCGGGAGCAGGCTCGACGATCGGAAATTACCTCGTTGAGCATCCGGAAGTGGATAAAGTGGCCTTTACCGGGTCTACTCCAATCGGAAAAGATATTATGGCCAAAGCAAGCCAGACGCTGAAGCGGGTTACACTTGAGCTTGGCGGAAAATCCCCGAACATCGTATTCGAAGACGCAGACATCGAGGCGGCGGTCGCAGGCTCCCTTTACGGAATCTTCTACAACACCGGCCAGTCCTGTGAAGCGAGATCCCGCCTTTATGTCGAAGAAAGCATCTATGACGAGTTCATGGAAAAATTTACGGAAAAGGCAAAAAAGCTGAAGCTTGGCAACCCTTTTAATGAAGAAACGCATATTGGTGCAATCATCAGCAAGGATCAGCTTGAAACAATCGATGGCTACGTTCAATCGGCGATCGCGGACGGAGCGACCATTGTGACAGGCGGAAAAGCAGCGACGGTGGAAGGCTTTGAGGATGGATACTGGTATGAGCCGACCATCATCACGAACGTGAATCATGACATGAAATCCGTTCAGGAGGAAATTTTCGGACCGGTCGTCGTGGTGATGAAATTTAATGGAGAAAAAGAAGCGCTGGCCCTTGCCAATGATACGATTTATGGCCTTGGTTCAGCGATTTGGACAACAAACCAGGCGCGCGCTACTCGCGTGGCAAACGAAATCAAAGCTGGCATCGTGATGGTGAACAGCCCGATTTCCGCTTTCCCTGGGACACCGTTCGGCGGCTACAAGCAGTCCGGATTCGGACGCGAGCTTTGCGTCGAAACCCTTGATTTGTATACCGAAACGAAAAGTGTCCTTTCATACTTCGGCACCCGTCCGCTGAATTTCTTTAACGTATAAAAGGCAAGTCCAATAGCGAGCGTTTTCCCATCTTGGGGGCCGCTCGCCTTTTTTCTATAAAAGGGGGAAACCGATCGTGATCGAACAAATAATGGTTGCCGGCTCCGGGGTTATGGGAAGAGGCATCGCCTATGTAGCCGCTGCAGGCGGCTTTCACGTTGTGCTGGCAGATGTGAAGGAAGAAGCACTGGAGAGTGCCAAACAAGAAATCAATGGCATCTTTCAGAAGGCGCTTATCCGGGAAATCATGACGGAGGATCAGGCTGCTGATGCAAAGGCGCGGCTGGCCTATTCCGCAAGCCTTGAAGAGGCGGCAAAGCATGCTGACCTGATAATAGAAGCTGTTCCTGAGAAAAAAGAAATCAAGCAGGCTGTTTTTGAGATATTCGACGCCAATGCACCGTCGCATTGCCTTTTTGCTACGAACACCTCGACGATGAGTCCGACCGAAATCGGATCCTTTACAAAGCGGCCGGAAAATGTCATTGCGATGCACTTTTTCAATCCTGTACATAAAATGCCCCTCATCGAAATCATCAGAGGCCTTGAAACGAGCGACGAAACGGCTGAAGCCATTAAGTCAGCGGCCAAAAAAATGAAGAAGGAAACCGTGATGATCAATGAATTCCCGGGCTTTGTCACGAGCAGAATCAGTGCCCTCGTCGGGAACGAAGCGTTCTACATGCTTCAGGAAGGCGTCGGTTCGGCAGAAGAAATCGACAAAGCCATCCGCCTCGGGCTGAATTATCCGATGGGGCCGTTTGAGCTTGGAGACCTTGTAGGGCTGGATACAAGGCTGAATAACCTGAACTATTTGCATGCCACGCTTGGAGAAAAGTACAGACCGGCACCGCTCCTTGTTCAATACGTGAAAGCGGGAAGACTCGGACGCAAATCAGGGAAAGGCGTTTATGACTACACAGACAAATAAAGGAGGAACCTGCTGTGCATGAAGCAGTCATTGTTGATGCCGTCCGGACGCCGATCGGCCGGTATAAAGGGGCTTTAAAAACCATTCGGCCGGATGATTTAGGTGCGATTGTCATAAGAGGACTTCTTGAACGGAACAAAGGGATTGAAGGCATTGAAGAAGTCGTATTCGGATGCGCGAACCAGGCGGGAGAGGATAACCGGAACGTCGCGCGCATGTCCGCGCTTCTTGCCGGTCTCCCTGTTGAAACGGCTGGCACCACCATCAACCGGCTGTGCGGTTCAGGACTAGATGCCGTAAACTATGCGGCAAGGGCCATTTTAGCAGGAGAAGGGGATATTTACATTGCGGGCGGAACGGAAAGCATGACGCGCGCGCCATTCGTGATGGGCAAGCCCGAATCTGATTTTCCAAGAGGAAGCATGGAGCTGCTGGATACAACCATTGGATGGCGCTTTATCAATAGAAGGCTGGAAGAGAAGTACGGCACAGATTCCATGCCGGAAACGGCCGAAAACGTGGCGCAGCAGTTTGGCATCACAAGAGAGGAACAGGATCAGTTTGCCTATGAAAGTCAGATGAAAGCGGCAAAAGCGATGGAAAGCGGCCGGTTTCAGCAGGAACTCATTCCGGTTTCCATCCGCGACCGAAAAGGAAATGAACATTCGGTGGTTCAGGATGAACATCCCCGTCCGGAAACGGTTCTCGAAAAACTGGCATCACTCAAGCCGCTGTTTCCGGGTGGTACCGTAACAGCAGGAAATGCATCCGGAGTAAATGACGGGGCGGCTGCCCTGCTGATGATGAGCTCAGAGAAAGCGAGAGAGCTTGGGTTACAGCCGCTCGCAAAATACAGGGTGTCCGCAGTTGCCGGTCTCGAACCGTCCATCATGGGAATGGGACCGGTGCATGCTGTGAAAAAAGCGCTGTCCCGTGCCGGCCTAAACGTCGGCGATATTGGACTGACAGAACTGAATGAAGCCTTCGCCTCCCAATCGCTTGCATGCATAAATGAGCTCGGATTGGACCGGAAAAAAGTCAACGTCAATGGCGGCGCCATTGCGTTCGGCCATCCCCTCGGAGCAAGCGGAGCGCGAATTTTAACGACCCTTTTATACGAAATGAAAAGGCAGCGCGTTCAATTCGGACTCGCCGCCATGTGTGTCGGCGTAGGGCAGGGTATTGCGACGATTATTGAAAACATTGAATAGGAGGAAACGCGTTGAAAAACCTGATTTTTGAAAAGAAAAACGGAATTGCGTATGTCACCCTGAACCGTCCCGAATCGCTTAACTGCTTTAACTTTGAGATGCTGTCTGAGCTCGGTGTATTGACTGAAGAACTTCGTCATGACCGGGAAATCAGGGTTGTCATTTTTACAGGGGCCGGCGATAAATCCTTCAGCTCCGGCGCTGATCTAAAGGAAAGACTCACACTTGGCGAGGAGGATGTTCGTCGGAATGTATCTAAAATCAGAACCGTTTTCCACGAAATTTCCAAGCTTCCTCAGGTGACCATTGCGGCAGTTAACGGCTACGCATTTGGCGGAGGCTTCGAGCTGATGCTTGCCTGTGATTTCCGCCTTGCAGCCAGCCATTCCAAAATGGGCCTGACGGAAACAAGCTGGGCTATCATTCCCGGAGCGGGAGGAACCCAGCGGCTGCCCCGTTTAATTGGCGAAGCCCGGGCAAAGGAACTGATTCTGACCGCCCGAAAAATGGATGCCGAGCAGGCTTATCAGTACGGTATTTTAACAAGGACCGTCCCGGGACCCGTATTAATGGAGGAGTGCGAGCAACTCGCCAATGAAATATTAAGAAACGGCCCAGTGGCGGTGGAGCAGGCAAAATACGCGATCAGTGCTGGAATGGAAACGGATCTGGAGAGCGGGCTGAACATTGAAGCGGAAGCATACGAGCAAACCATTCCAACCTATGACAGAAGAGAAGCGCTCCTCGCCTTTTCCGAAAAACGCACTCCCGAATTTATGGGCAAGTAAAGGAAAGGTATTGACAGAAGCGAACATTTCATTGTCAAATGGAGGATAATAGAGCGCTTAACTTTTGACAGAGAGTAGTGAATGCAATGAACAGCACCATCAACACGAGATCGATGATCTTTACGTTATACGGAGACTACATCCGCCATTACGGCAATGAAATATGGATCGGCAGCCTGATCCGCCTCCTCAAGGAATTCGGGCACAACGAACAGTCCGTCCGCGCCGCCATATCAAGAATGAACAAGCAAGGCTGGGTCACATCCAAAAAAATCGGCAACAAAAGCCACTACTTTTTAACCGAACGCGGCTCCATCCGCATGGAGGAAGCAGCCAAGCGAATCTTCAAGCTCAGCCCCGATCAATGGGACGGCAAATGGAGGCTCTTCATCTACTCAATCCCGGAAGAAAAGCGCGCCATCCGCGACGAACTGCGCAAAGAACTCGTCTGGAGCGGATTCGGAACCATGGCCAACAGCTGCTGGGTATCCCCAAACGAACTGACAAAAGAAGTCTATGCCCTCATGGACAAATATGAAATCCGTCCATACGTTCACTTTTTCGTATCCCAATACGACGGGCCCCATGAAAACAAAAAGCTCGTCGAAGAATGCTGGGACCTGAACGAAATCAACAACCGCTACGAAGCCTTCATCGCCGAATACAGCCAAAAATACATCATCGACAAAAACAAAATTCAAAAAGGCGAAATGACCGACGCCGAATGCTTCGTCGAACGCACAAAGCTCGTCCACGAATACCGCAAATTCCTATTCAGCGACCCGGGTCTCCCTGAGGAACTGCTGCCGGAAAAATGGCTAGGCAGCCACGCCGCCTCCCTCTTCAGCAGCTACTACAGGGAACTCGCCGAACCCGCAAGCCGCTTCTTTGAAGAGGTATTCCAAGAGGGCAATGAGCTGACCAACAAGGACTCCGAATATGACGTGTTTCAGCATCCTTTGCTGGTGGAGGAGAAGTAGGGCGGGCGACAGTTAACAACTCTGCTTGCACTGACCCTCAGCGCAGCAACGCGCCGGGGGAATGAGCAAGGAGCGGACGAACCCTTATCCCAGCTGACTTGGAAAGAAGGGGGGACGGAGGTTTCGTGCTTTAGCAGGGCGGGGGTCAGTGCAGTGCACTGACCCTCAGTATAGTAACGCACTGGGGGAACAAGCATAGAGGGCGCCAACCCTTATCCCAGCTGACTTGAACAGCAGGGGGGACGGAGGTTTCGCGCTTTAGCAGAGCGGGGGTCAGTGCAAAAAGTTTCCGCGCACTCTGTAAATACAGTAAACACACGGTGCCAGTCCCCACAATCTTCACCGCAGCGGGGGACAGAGGGGCTGCCCTTTTAAGCCTTGCACAGCAAGGGATTGAAGAATAGGTGCCATAGCTTTATCTCACTAACAGACAGCGGGTCAGGTACGGTGTCAGTCCCCACAATCTTCACCGCAGCGGGGGACAGAGGGGCTGCCCTTTTAAGCCTTGCACAGCAAGGGATTGAAGAATAGGTGCCATAGCTTTAGCACACTAATAGAGCGCGGGTCAGGCACCCCCTCCGCCGTCACCCAAAATGTAAGCGTTACCAAACTAATAAAGGAGCACCCACCATGAACAAACTATGCAAAATCTTAAATATCGAAGTCCCCATCATCCAAGGCGGTATGGGGAACATCAGCAATGCTCAGCTGACTGCGGCTATTTCTGAGGCTGGTGCACTTGGGACGATTGGGGCGGGTACCCGCTCGCCCGATGAAGTGGAAAGGATCATACTGGAGACGAAGGAGCGGACGGTCCGCCCTTTTGCTGTGAATATTGCTCTTTCGGTGTCCGGGCATGCAAAGGAAATTGCCGGGCTGATTGTTAAGCATAAGGTGCATGCTGTATCGCTTTCTGCCGGGAATCCGGCTCCGTTCACGCCTTACTTTAAGGAGAACGGAGTAAAGGTGCTGGCGGTAACGGCATCTGTGAAACAGGCGAGGAAGGCAGAGGCAGGAGGAGCCGATGTGGTAATTGGAGAAGGGTATGAGGCGGCAGGCTTGAATTCCCCTTTGGAAACGACGACGCTTACCCTGATTCCGCAGCTGGTGGATGCTGTACAGATTCCGGTGGTGGCTGCCGGCGGGATCGGCGATGGCAGAGCCCTTGCGGCAATGCTTGCCCTTGGAGCGGAAGGAGTTCAGATGGGGACGCGTTTTATTGCGACGAAGGAAGCGCCGTTTTCTCCTCTTTATAAAGAGCGTCTTCTTGAGGCGGATGATGCGGGGACGATGATTATTGGCCGTTCAGTTGGCCGGGTGAGAAGGGTCCTGAAAAATTCTTACACGGGCTTGATCATCGAACGGGAGCGCGAGGGGATGACACTTGAAGAATACAATAAGCAAACAAATGAGGATTTCCATATTGCTGGTGCCATACATGGCAATGAACAAAAGGGGTATTGGAACAGCGGCCAAATTGCCGGGCTGATAAAAGAAGTTCCTTCAGTAAAGGATTTAATCTTGGGTATGAAGGAAGAAATGGAGCGAACAATCGGCCGCCTGGGTGCCTATCGGGTGGAGTCTAAGAGTGCGGAATGAGAATTTTCAATATTCTAAAAATAGATTGACGGGCTAATTTCCTGATGATACCATTACGGTGAAATAACGAAGTTCATATTTTCGGCACGCGATTTTCAATTTTTTTCAAAAAGAGCTGTACATTAAAGGGGGATCTTAATGGGGAAGAAAACGAAAGTTTGGCTGGGTATGGCAGTGGCAGCCGGTCTGATGCTAAGCGGCTGCGGAAATAAAGAAGGCGCTTCTGGAGAAACAGGCGGTGACGGTGCGGGCAAAACGTATAAAATCGGTGTTACCCAGATTGTCGAGCATCCATCCTTGGATGATGCGTATAAAGGATTCAAAAAAGCGCTCGAGGATAAAGGGATTAAAGCTGAATTTGATGTGAAAAATGCCCAGGGCGATGCCAGTACGAATACGACGATCGCCACGACCCTGGTGAGCCAGAAGCCCGATCTCATCTTTGCGAACTCCACACCAAGCTCCCAGGCAGCATTAAGTGCTACGAAAGATATTCCGATCATCTTCAGCTCTGTAACAGATCCGGTCGGAGCTGAGCTGGTCGCCTCTCTTGATAAACCCGGCAGCAATGTAACGGGCACCATTGATTCTCACCCTGAAGCCATTCCAAGTACAATGAAATTCATAAAAGAAGAGCTTGGCGGCAAAAAAGTAGGCATGCTCTACAATGCCGGCGAGCAGAACTCTGTATCCCAGGTTGAATCCGTTAAAAAAGTGATGGGGGAATTGGGCCTTGAACCGGTCACTGCCTCTGTATCCACAACCGCAGATGTGAAGCAGGCTGCTGAATCACTAGCCGGAAAAGTGGATGCCTTTTATATCGTTACCGATAACACGGTGATTTCAGCCATTGAGTCTGTTGTCTCCGTTTCAAATGACAAAAAAATCCCGCTGCTGACGGCAGATCTCGATTCCCTCAAACGGGGAGCTTTCGCGGCATATGGATTCCAATACTATGATATTGGATATCAGGCAGGCGAAATGGCTGCGCAGGTTCTTGAAGGCAAGAAACCAGGTGAAATTCCAGTTGAGGTGCCAGGCAAGCTGAAGCTGATGATGAATAAAAAAGCAGCGGAAGCCATGGGAATCAAAATCAAGCCGGAATGGGACAAAATGGCGGAATATACGGAATAACAGTTAGGGGCGATTCAACATGTTTTCTGCATTATTCGGTTCAGTAGAATTGGGCATTATTTATGCAATTATGGCGCTTGGTGTCTATCTTTCCTTCAGGGTACTGGATTTTCCCGACCTGACCGTGGACGGAAGCTTTGTGACGGGTGCCTCTGTGGCAGCCGCCATGATTGTCCTGGGATTTAATCCAGTTGCTGCGACCGCTGCCTCGATTGCGGCCGGCTTCGCAGCGGGATGTATGACAGGGGTTCTGCATACGAAAGGAAAAATCAATCCGCTTCTTTCGGGAATACTCATGATGATTGCCCTGTATTCGATTAATCTGCGGATTATGGGAACGACGTCAGAAACGTCAATCGGGGTTCCGAATATCCCTCTGCTAAACTCGGAAACGATTTTCACAGCCATCTCTGATTTTACAAAGAATATCGGCATTGACGCTCCTCTGAACAGCCTGCTTTCAAGTGTAGGGCTCGGAGGCAGTCTCCCTTCCGGATGGGGCATCCTCCTGTTCATGCTGATTGTTACATTTTTCATTAAATGGCTGACAGACCGCTTCCTTAAGACAGAAACAGGCCTGGCGATTCGGGCAACCGGAGACAATCAGCGGATGATCCGGAGTTTTTCAGCCAATACGGACTCCCTGATCATTTTGGGGTTGGGGCTATCAAATGCGCTGGTCGCCCTGTCCGGAGCGCTCGTTGCCCAATATGCCAAGTTTTCGGACATCGGCATGGGGATCGGGATGATTATTATTGGTCTCGCATCTGTCATTATCGGCGAAGCCATATTCGGAACAAAAACGATTGCGAGAACGACGCTTGCCGTTATTGGCGGGGCGGTCATCTACCGCATCGTGATCAGTCTTTCTCTTCAAGTCGAAGGGCTTGATACCGGTGATCTGAAGCTCATTACCGCCGTGATTGTTATTTTTGCCCTCATCATGCCAAAGGTGATGGAGCAGCGCCGCCAGAAGAAACGCAAAGCGCGGAGATACAAAGAACGGATGCAAGACCTTCACGGTGTAAATGGAGAGGGGGAGGCCATTGCTGCATCTAAAGCAGATTAACAAAATTTTTAATGAAGGAACACTCGATGAGAAAATCGCCCTCGATTCAATTAATCTATCATTGGAGAAAGGCGATTTTGTTACCATCATCGGTAGCAATGGAGCCGGTAAATCAACGGTCATGAACGTGATTTCCGGCGTCCTGCCGCCCGATACCGGTATCGTTGAAATTGAAGGGAAGGATGTAACCGCGCTTCCTGAATATAAGCGCTCCAAACTGATCGGTAGGGTTTTCCAGGACCCGATGGCAGGAACCGCGCCTTCTATGACTATTGAGGAAAATCTGGCGATGGCTTATTCGAGAAACAAAAAACGGGGGTTTGGAACCGCGGTTACAAAAAAACGCCGTGACTTTTTTAAAGAGTCGCTAGAATCGCTGCATCTTGGCCTTGAGGATCGCATGAATGCGAAAGTCGGCATGCTCTCCGGGGGGGAGAGACAGGCGCTCTCCCTGCTGATGGCGACCTTTACAGAGCCTTCGATTCTTTTGCTGGATGAGCATACGGCAGCACTGGATCCGTCCAGAGCGGAGCTCATTACTAATTTAACAAGGGAAATTGTCAGCAAATACGAACTGACGACGCTTATGGTGACCCATAATATGCAACAGGCGCTGGACCTTGGCAACCGGCTGATTATGATGGATAAAGGGCAGATTATTTTATCAGTGGACGAAGAGAAGAAAAAAGAGCTGACCATTGAAAAACTAATGAGCGAGTTTCAAAGAATACGGGGCGAGCAGATGGCCAATGACCGGGCGCTGCTGAATGCATAAAAGGAAGGAGTAAAATCCTTCTTTTTTTTGATTGAAAATTATATAACGAAATGATAAGATTGCGTTAAATAAACGTTATTAACAATTATTGTAATATTATGTCGAATTCAGCTTGTAAAGGCGGGGTTAGATGAAAAAAGGAATGGAGCTAGGCTGCCAGGCTGTCTGCGAAGTGATGGTTACACCGGATATGTTCGCTCAATTTGAGGGGAAGGTTGTTCATCCCGTCTATTCCACTGTCTCGATGGTACACAGTATGGAGTGGGCATCGAGGAAGATCATTCTTCCTTTTTTAGAGGATTGGGAAGAGGGGATGGGAGCCTCGGTAAAACTGAAGCACATTGCGCCTGCGGGTGAGGGGTCGCTTGTACGGGTGGTCGCAACGCTTGTGAAAAAAGAGAGAAACCTGGTTTACACGGATGTTGAAGCGTATACGAATAACAGGCTTATTGGAAAGGGAGAAGTGGTTCAGGTCATCCTGCAGAAGGAAGAAATCTCTTCAAAAATTCAGCAGGCTCTTGAGGGAGGAAGAAAATGAAAGCGTTTACTTTATTGGAGGAACGGGGGACAGCGGGAATGGATGTATTCGCTAAAATCAGCGGACACGAGCAAGTGGTGTTCTGCAACGATCCCCATACAGGGTTAAAAGCGATTATCGCGATACATAACACAACTCTCGGACCGGCACTTGGCGGATGCAGAATGCTGCCATATGCCAATATAGATGAAGCGATGAATGATGTTCTGCGGCTATCCAAAGGCATGACCTATAAATGTGCAGCAGCGGATGTGGATTTCGGCGGGGGGAAATCTGTTATTCTCGGGGATCCGCTGACAGACAAATCACCGGAAATGTTCCGGGCTTTCGGGCAGTTTGTCGAATCGCTGAAGGGCCGGTTTTATACAGGAACGGATATGGGTACCACACCGGAGGATTTCGTTCATGCCTCGAAGGAAACACGTTGCATCGTGGGCATTCCTGAAGAATACGGCGGCAGCGGCGACTCCTCGGTTCCGACTTCACTCGGAGTTATTTATGGCATTAAGGCCACGAATAAAGCGGTTTGGGGAGATGATGCGCTTCAGGGAAGAACGTATGCCATTCAGGGGCTTGGTAAGGTCGGCTTCAAGGTGGCGGAGCGTCTTCTTGAGGAAGGGGCAGATGTCTTTGTGACCGACATTAACGAAGCGGCGATCGAGCTGCTGAATCAAAAAGCAAAAGGGCTTCCGGGGTCGGTCAGAGTGGTAAAGGGTGACGAAATTTATGCAGTGGATGCTGATGTTTTTGTTCCGTGTGCCCTTGGAGGAATACTTAATGATCATACAATCGGGATGCTGAAGGTGAAGGCGGTAGCGGGCTCTTCCAATAATCAGCTCGAAAGGGAGGAGCACGGCGGGGACCTTTGGAGAAGGGGGATCCTTTATGCCCCGGATTACATCGTGAATGCCGGAGGACTGATTCAAGTGGCCGATGAGCTGTACGGCCCGAATAAGCAGCGGGTGCTGACGAAAACAAAAGCCATTTACACCTCCCTTTTAGAGGTCTACAAGCATTCCGAGGACCGGAGCATTTGTACAGCAGAAGCCGCGGATCTTTTCTGTGAACAGCGGATTGAAGCAAGAAAGAATCGCAGCAGCTTTTTTACGGCAGATCAGAAACCGAAGTGGAACGTTAAACGATAACGCGGAGGGGAAAGCATGGAAAACGGATTTGAAATGATTCAGATTATGGATGAAAACGGGAATCTTGTAAACGAGGAATTTAAATCCTATATCTCAGAGTCTCTTACAAAGGAAATGTATGAAAAAATGATTCTCGTACGGACGTTTGACCGGAAAGCGATATCCCTCCAGCGGCAGGGGCGGCTTGGCACGTATGCGCCGTTTGAAGGCCAGGAAGCGGCGCAGGTCGGCAGCGCCTCTGCTCTGAAGGAACGCGATTGGCTGTTTCCGACCTATCGTGACCATGCTGCCGCAATTACCTTCGGCCACTCGCTTCCCCATGTTTTGCTGTATTGGAACGGAAGAATGGAAGGCTGCACCGTTCCAAGCGGGAAACGAATCTTTCCGCCCGCTGTACCGATCGCCACCCAGCTTCCCCATGCTGCGGGGGCGGCTCTTGCTGAGAAACGCAGAGGAACCGGCAATGCTGCCATCGTTTATTTTGGCGATGGGGCGACATCTGAAGGAGATTTCCACGAGGGACTTAATTTTGCGAGTGTTTTTAAATCTCCGGTTGTCTTTTTTAATCAAAATAATCATTTCGCAATTTCCGTGCCGATTGAAAAACAGATGAATTCTAGGACCATAGCTCAGAAGTCTGTTGCCTACGGCATTCCGGGCTACAGAATCGATGGCAATGATATTTTCGCGGTTTATTTTTATACGAAACAGGCTCTCGAACGCGCCAGGCAAGGAGAGGGGCCGACATTGCTTGAGGCCGTGACGTGGAGATACGGTGCCCACACGACAGCAGACGATCCGAAGAAGTACAGAAATCAGGAGGAAAGCCTGAGCAAAAAAAGGACAATCGATCCGCTTCTCCGGCTTGAGCGCTATATGAAAAATGAGGGAATCTGGGAGGACGATTGGGCGAACCTCGTGCAAAAGGAAGCAGAGGAACAGATCGAAGGAGCCGTTGCCGAAATGGAAGCCTTCCCTCCGCCTGATGTCAATGATTTGTTTGACCATGTATTTGCGGAGCCAACCTGGACAATTCGGGAGCAGAAGGAAGAATACATGAACCAAATAAGAGGTGCAGGCCGATGAGCATGGAAATGAGAGTGAAAACAAACAAGCTGACAATGGTTCAGGCTGTTACGGATGGTCTCCGTACGATGCTTCAAAAGAAGGAAGAAGTGGTGCTGCTTGGCGAGGATATCGGGAGCAACGGCGGGGTATTCCGCGCAACCGAAGGGCTGATGGAGGAGTTTGGGGAAGAGCGGGTGATGGATACCCCGCTAAGTGAAGCGGGGCTAATGGGGACTGCAATCGGCATGGCAATCAATGGGATGATTCCAGTAGCGGAGATCCAGTTCCTCGGATTTATCTATCCGGCGTATGAGCAAATCGCAACCCATGCAACCAGAATCCGAATGAGAACGATGGGGAAATACACGGTTCCAATGGTGATCCGAGCTCCGTACGGTGCCGGAATACGGGCGCCGGAAATTCATTCTGACAGCGCAGAAGCCCTGTTTACCCACATGCCTGGAATGAAGGTTGTTTGTCCGTCCACTCCATATGATGCAAAAGGCTTGCTCATCGCAAGCATCGAAGATCCGGATCCCGTTCTCTTCCTTGAACCGTTAAGGCTCTACCGTGCAGGCAAGGAAGAGGTGCCGGAGGGTGAATACAGAGTGGAAATCGGGAAAGCGGCCAGGCGGAGAGAGGGCAGTGACGTGACCCTGATCGCCTGGGGAGCGATGGCAGCCCAGGCCTCCAAGGCTGCCGAGAAGCTTGAGCAGACGGGAGTCAGCTGTGAAGTGATTGATTTAAGAACACTCTATCCGCTGGATAAAGAAACGATAGCAGAATCTGTGCAGAAAACAGGCAGAGCGGTTATCGTTCAGGAAGCACATGCTACCGGGGGACTGGCAAATGACGTGATGGGTGTTATCAATGATACGTCTTTTCTATACCTGCGGGCACCGATTACAAGAGTGAGCGGTTTTGATGTACCTGTTCCATTTTTTTCACTGGAGGAGCACTATCTTCCTGATACGGAACGAATCATTCAGGCGGTTGAAAAAGTCATTCACTATTAAAGGGAGGCGGGTGGAAAGATGCTGGAAGTCAAGCTTCATGATATTGGAGAGGGTATGACAGAGGGAGACATTCTTCACTATTTCGTTAAACACGGAGAGAGAGTCGAACGGGATCAGCCCCTCATCGAAGTGCAAACGGACAAAATGACGGCAGAACTTCCTTCTCCGGGGGCGGGGGTCGTGAAAGAAATTCTTATAGAACCCGGGACAACGGTATCGGTAGGAACGACGCTTCTTGTCATTGAGACGGACGAAGGAGGAGCAGTCCCTATAAAGGAAAGCACTCCTAAGACCCGGCCAGCTTCAGCCAGAGTGCTCGCCACTCCTTTTACGAGAAAGCTTGCAAGGGAAAACCGGATTGATATTGAACAGCTTAAGGGCACCGGACCCGCAGGAAGAGTGACGGATGAAGATGTATTGGGTCTTGCAGCGAAGCAAGAGCAGCCGGAACCGGTGAAGGAAGCGCCTGCGGCAGAAGAAAAACCTGCAGCCGTGCCGGTGACAAAAGGTCAAAAAAAGACCATTCCATTCAAGGGAAGAAGGAAACAAATCGCGAAGAGAATGGTTCATTCCCTCAAAACGATTCCGCATGTTACCCATTTTGAAGAAGTCGATATGACAGAGCTAATGACCTTCAGAAACGAACTGAAGGAAGCGGGCCGCTCCATTTCGGCCGCCGCTTTTTTTATCAAGGCTGCTGCCATGGCATTAAAGGACTTTCCTGTATTCAACGCCAAGCTTGATGAAGAACGGGAAGTCATTGTCCTTGAATCGGAATACAACATCGGCCTTGCCGTTGATTCGCCGGATGGGCTAATCGTACCGGTGCTGCACCAGGTGGAAACGAAATCGATCCTGGAAATTCATAAAGAGATGAAGGAATTGAATGAAAAAGCGAGAGAAAACCGTTTGAGCCGGTCGGAGCTTACGGGCGGAACGTTCACCATCAGCAACGTTGGACCGCTTGGAAGCATAGGAGCCACTCCTGTCATTAATCATCCGGAAACAGGATTAATGGCTTTCCATGCGACAAAGGAAAAGCCTGTTGTCCGAAACGGGGAGATTGTGATTGGTTTAATGATGAACGTTTCCATGTCCTTCGATCACCGGGTCGCGGATGGAGCAGCGGCAGTCGCGTTTACAAACCGGTTTAAAGAACTGATTGAACATCCAAAATTGCTGATTGTGGAGCTGGTGTAATGGTAGTCGGAGAATTGGCTCAGGAAAGAGAACTGGTCATCATCGGCGGGGGTCCCGGAGGCTATACAGCTGCAATCCGGGCTGCACAGCTTGGGAAGGAAGTTACCCTGGTTGAAAAGGGGGACCTAGGCGGTGTTTGCCTAAATCAAGGCTGTATCCCATCGAAGGTGCTCGCCCACGTATCGGCCAAATATGGAGAGCTTTCTAAAATGGGCGGCTTGGGAATCAGCATGTCCCACGTTTCATTTGACCTTTCTCAAACCGCTGAATACAAAAATCAAGTGACAGCCAATTTGAGAAAAGGAGTGGAGGCACTTTGCCGGCAGCATAAGGTGGAGCTGATCAGAGGGAAAGCGTCGTTTTTATCCGATGATCGGATCGGAGTGGAAAACGGAGATGATTTTCAGGTCTATTCATTCAAAGCCGCCATCATTGCAGCCGGAACCTCCCCTGTTTCTCATCCAGCCGCTGCAGTAGATCCACCATATATTCTGGATTCGAGATCCCTGTACAGCCTTGAAAGCTTACCGGAACATCTGATTTTATATGGAAACGATTATACGGCGATTGAAGCGGCATTCAGCTATCGGTCATTGGGCAGCGAGGTCACCCTGGTTCATGAACACGGGTTTTCGGGACTGGATGCTTCCATAGAGAAAGAGCTTATAAGGGTTATGAAAAAAACGAAAATCAAATGGAAGCAGGGAATGGAACTCAAGCAAGCCCTGAAACAGGAGGGCACCCTGAAAGCTGTATTTAAAGCAGATGATGGAACAGAGCTTGAAATTGAAGGAACACATCTTTATTTACAGACGGAGTTTCAGGGCAACTCAGAGGAGCTAGGGCTGAACCGTCTTGGGATTAAAACAGATTCCCGGGGCTTCGTCGAGATTGACCGGGAATGCCGGACATCACGATCCCATATTTGGGCAATCGGCGATATTACAGGCGGAATTCAGCTGGCTGTCAAAGCGATCAGTCAGGGGAAAGCCGCAGCCGCATCTATTGCCGGACTTCCAGCCGAATGGAATGACGGGTTCATTCCGATGGTCATCCGAAGCCAGCCGCCAATCGCCTGTGCGGGGTTAACAGAAGAAGAAGCGAAAGCTGGGGGACATAAAGTAAAGACAGGGATGTTTTCTTTTGCAGGAAACGGCTTCGCTTCTCTTTCCGGGCAAAAAGACGGCATTGCCAAAGTGGTTTCTGATGCAGAAAATGAGGTCATTCTTGGCGTCCATTTAATAGGGAACGGAGCGGCCGAATTGATCAGCACCGGCATCACTTCGCTTGAAATGGCGGCGAGGGAGGAAGACCTATCGTTCCCTCTTTATCCGCACCCAAGCATGAATGAAGGGCTGCTCGAAGCGGTAGAGGATCTCGCAGGACTCGCCATCCATAAGCCTCCTTCCAAAGAGCTTGCCCGCCAGCGTTAATAAAAAAATAATGGAAATCGAGACCCCCGGGACAATCCCCGGGGGTTTTATCTATAAAAGCCGCCACTAATCCTTAAGCATGGACGTTTCGAAGTCAAGACTAGAGTGTTATTCAGACTTTCCGGTGGTTTATGATGAATTTTTCAGTCATTCAAGATAAATACCCCTCCATCATTGTATTGGAAAAAAGAAGCGGAACGTGAGAAAATAAAGAAAGAGAAACACCTGTTTGCCTGCAGCGCTTGGGCAAATGAATAAAGGATAAGGGGAGAATCACATTGATCGTCATTTTGGCGGAAAAACCCGATCAGGGCAAGCTGCTCGCTGCTCCTTTTCCATCAGTGAAAAAAGAGGGCTATATTGAGATAAAGCCGTGCGGTCCATTTCCGAAAGGAGCCGTTATTACGTGGGCTATTGGACATTTAGTCGATTTAAAGAACCCGGACGAATACAATCAAACCTGGAAAAAATGGTCGCTTGAGACATTGCCGATTATTCCCGAAAAATTCGAATACAAAATATCGAAAGACAAGGCAAAGCAATTCAGGATCGTCCGATCGATGCTGAAGGAAGCTTCTGAAATTATTATCGGCACAGATGCAGCGAGAGAGGGCGAAAACATTGCCCGTCTTCTCATCATGATGTCCGGTGCCGCCCATAAACCGATGAAACGGCTTTGGCTTTCTTCCTATACAGAAAATGCCGTGAAAAACGGATTTTCCAACCTGAAAGACGGCAAGGAAAGCGAACCGCTTTTTTACGAAGCGCAGGCGAGGCAAATCGGTGATTGGCTTGTAGGGATCAATGCGAGCCGCCTATATACCCTTCTTCTTCAGCAAAAAGGAGTAAGAGAGAATTTCAGTGTAGGCAGGGTGCAGACTCCAGTGCTGAAGCTGATCTATGACCGGCAGAAGGAAATTGAACAATTCAAACCAGAGCCGTTCTTTGAGCTGGAAGGAGAATTTACCGTAAAGAACGGCACCTATAAGGGGAAAATTCCAAAGAAATTTAAATCCGAAGAGGACATGCAAAAGGAAATACGTCCTGATATCACACCGGACACGAATGAATATCAAGCCGCCGTAAAAGACATTTCCGTCCAGGAAAAGCGGATCAAGCCGCCGAAGCTTCATAGCCTTTCGACCCTGCAGGCAAGCCTGAACAGACGGACGAAAATGAGCCCGACCACTGTTTTGAAAACGGTCCAAAAGCTATATGAAAAGGGGTTTGTTTCGTATCCAAGGACAGATAGCCAATACATCACGGAAGAAGAATTTTCATATTTAAAAGGGAACCTGGACGGCTATAAAACTACCTTTTCCTTATCGTTTGCACCCAAGTCCCTATACCCATCCAAAAGATACGTAGATTCAAGCAAGGTGAAAGATCACTATGCCATTATTCCGACAGAAAAGCTTGTATCCCCGGCTAAATTCGCTGCTTTTTCCCCGCCGGAAAAAACCGTGTACGAAGAGGTCGTAAAAAGCATGCTCAAAATGTTTTCGGACGACCATGTGTATGACGAAACCGTCATCACCACTTCAATCGGGAAAAATGATTTTCTGACGAAGGGGAAGACCGTCAAAATAAACGGCTGGAAAAACCTCGAGGGGAAGGAACCGAAAAATGAGGAAGAGCAGCGGCTGCCTGCGGTTCAAGAAGGGGAAGCGGCAAGGGCTGTTCTCGCTGTGAAAAACGGCATGACTGAGCCGCCGAAGCCGTACACACTCGGCCAGCTGATAACGCTGATGAAAACGGCTGGAAAATACATTGAAGACAAGGAAATGAAGGAAGCCCTGAATGCTGCCGAAGGACTTGGAACAGAAGCGACAAGAGCAGGGATCATCGATACGCTGATCCTCCGTGAGTTTATAGAAGTAAACAAAAATAGTGTGTTTGTCACCCAAAAAGGGAGTATCTTGTGCGATGCAGTGGAGGGGACAATTCTCTCAAAACCGGAAATGACCGCGAAATGGGAGACCTTTTTGAAAGGGATTGGTTCCGGTCAAAAGTCCAGGGAAGTGTTCATCGAAAATGCAGGGAAGCTGTGCTTTGCCCTCATGGAGCAGGCTAAAACGGATGTGGGCCGCCTTACAGTTGAAGGCCGGATTGAACCTGCCCAGCATGATGGAGCCATTTGCCGCTGCCCGGCCTGCAAGGAAGGCGATATGATGGACAGGCGAACCTTCTACGGCTGTTCCGCCTATCTGAACGGCTGCAAGCAAGCTTTTAATAAGAAAATATTAAATAAAACCATCAGTCCTGCGCAGATTAAATTGCTGTGCGAAAAAGGGAAAACGAAAAAGATCAAAGGGTTTAAAGGCAAGAAAAATCCGTTTGATGCGTATCTCGTTTTAAATAACGGAAAAATCGAATTTTCATTTAAGTAACTGTATCCAATGAACGAGGACGGACGATGCGTTAGCACGGCCGTTTTTGTATTGGAAAAAAGAGAGGGAACGTGCGAAAATAGGAAATAAGACAAGTTCCTTTAAAAAACCGCTTTTAATTGTCGAAATATTTAGAGATAATTATAGGACTTAAGCACGGATGAATTGTATGCATTTCCCACCCCGTTTTTAGATAGACTTTGCAGGGTTTCAAAAGCCGGTTTCGAATATAGTATTCATTTAATGCTGTCATCTCTCACTTAGGAGGAAACTATGGAATATTTGGAGACGATACAACCTCAGCTTGGAAGAGTAGTAGAAAATATCGAGAAGGTCATGGCAGGCAAACGGGAGGCTGCTGTTCTATGTTTAACCGCACTGCTGGCAAAGGGCCATGTGCTTTTGGAGGATGTTCCGGGAGTCGGCAAAACGATGCTTGTGAGATCGCTTGCCAAATCGGTCGGTGCGGACTTTAAACGGATTCAATTTACCCCGGATTTACTGCCTTCTGACGTGACAGGCATCTCTATATATAACCCTCAGAAGATGGAGTTTGAATACCGTCCCGGCCCGATTATGGGAAATATCGTGCTGGCGGACGAAATTAACCGTACCTCCCCAAAAACCCAATCGTCTCTTCTGGAAGGCATGGAGGAAGGGAACGTTACGATTGACGGGCAGACGATGTCACTCGACAAACCTTTTTTTGTCCTTGCTACACAGAATCCTATTGAATATGAAGGAACGTACCCGCTTCCGGAAGCGCAGCTGGACCGATTTCTATTTAAAATTAAAATGGGCTATCCGACTCCGCAGGAAGAACTTCTCGTTCTGAACCGCGCGGATGGGGAAGTGCCGATTGCCCAAATCGAACCGGTTATAACGAAGAGTAAGCTCATTCAGCTGCAGGATGAAATGGAAAAGGTGTATATGGATGAAACCGTGAAGCGCTACATCATTGAGATCGTCACGAAAACCCGTAATCATCCTTCTGTCTATCTTGGGGCAAGTCCAAGGGGTTCAGTAGCCCTGATGAGAGCATCTAAAGCATATGCTTTTCTTGCCGGAAGAGATTACGTGATTCCTGATGATGTTCAGTATTTGGCTCCATTTGCCCTGCCCCACCGCATGATTTTAAAATCAGAAGCCCGTTATGACGGACAGTCTGCCGCAGACCTTGTCCATGAGATTATCAGCCGCACCCCTGTGCCGGTGAAGAGGTCCATGACCCCTTGAAGGACATCCTGAGAAGCTTAAAATCGATCTGGAAACTCATTCTGCTGCTGTTATTGACGGCGCTTGCCTTTTGCTATGCGATGTTTCAAGGCGGCTTCGTCAGCTGGTTTCTTTTTTACGCCTTTCTGCCTTTTGCCGTTTACTCCATCCTGCTTGCTGTTTATCCGCTTCAAACCTTTCGAGCGGCAAGAACGCTTAGCAAGGATCAGTTTTCTGCGGGCGAAATTCTTAAAGGGGAGATTACGCTCGAAAGACCATTTCCCTTTCCGCTTATCTATATCATCGCTGAAGAATGCCTGCCGTCGGGTCTGAAGCAGACCGCTGCTGATCAGCCGGCAAGAAAGTTGTTTATCCTGGGATTCCGCCGAAAAGCTGTTTTTACGTATACGGTTCAATCCATGAAGCGCGGAGAGCATCATTTTTCCCGCATCCGCATTAAAACCGGTGATCTTCTCGGTTTGTTTGAAAAAGAGGTCACGATGAAGACGGATAAAACCATTCTCGTCTACCCAACTGCCTTTTCAATGGGCTACAGGCATTCAAAGCCCCAGTATGAGCAGGGGGCAAGCGCTTCCTCTCAGCGCTATATAAAAGACACGACGATGGCATCCGGCATCCGCGAATATCAGCCGGGTGACCGGATGGCGTGGATTGACTGGAAGGCTACAGCAAAAAGAGATTCGTTTATGACCAAGGAATTTGAACAGACCCGCACACATGATGCGATGCTGATTATGGATCAGCAAGCGTCTGATTCCTTTGAACCGATGATTACCTTTACGGCCTCTCTGGCAAAAGCCATTATAAAAACAGGGGCTCCGCTTGGATTCATTTTGCTGGGAACTGAATTGGATACAACACCCGTTCAGCCCGGAGAAAAACAGCTTCAAACGATTTTCCGCAAGCTTGCGAGGGTAAATCCTGAACCAAGCTCCGCCTCTTTTTCAATATGGGAGGAGCGGATGGCGAGCCAGGGGGGCTATCGTTCCTCTAATCTGTTTATCGTATCCGTTCTTACGATGGAGCTCGTCAGGAAGCTTGAGCACCGGGCAAGCTACAGCGACCTCAAGCTTTATTTTATTCGGAAAAAGAATCAGCTCCTTACCCAGGAGGAAGAGGTTTTGCTCGACCGCTTGAACAAGAGGGGCATAGCGGCTGAAGCTGTATCGGAAGGGTTCTTTGATCAAGCCTTGGAAGAGGTGAAGAGCTTATGAAGGTTTTAACCTTGCCAAGTGGAGACTTTTTTTCGAAAATAACGGCCCTCCTTTACTATTTGTTTGCTTTCTTTTTGCTGTGGGAATGGCTTGTTCCTTTGGACATTTATACAGACACCGGGTCGACCTGGATTTTCGTCCTCTTTATCGCCCTTAATTTCCTCCTTTCTTATTTAAGGGTAACGTGGATGATTACCATCCCGCTTCAGCTCGGCTTCCTTGCCATCGCGCTTGAACAGCTTTTTTACAAAGAAATGCCGCTCGTCGAGGGATTCCGAAGCTTTGCTGGTGAATTTGTTTACAATGCTGGTCTTATTCCTGCCTCATCATGGATGGAAATGACCTCACCGTTCCGGACATTCCTGTTTTTCGTCCTGCTGTGGCTGCTCGTCTATTTGCTCAATTACTGGATCATTGTGCAAAAGCGCATCCTGTTCTTCTTTGTAATGACCCTCATCTATGTCACGATTTTGGATACATTTACGGAGTATGACGCATCTTCAGCTGTCATTCGGATTGTCATCGCCGGGTTTTTCCTGCTGGGCATGCTCAACTTTGATCGTCTGAAAGGAATGGAGCAGCTAACAGTAAAGAGGTATACGCGTTTGAAATGGACCATGCTTCTCTTAATTTTTGTGGCGGTCTCCATTGTTTCAGGGATGGCCTCACCGAAAGCCGCTCCGCAGTGGCAGGATCCTGTTCCTTTTTTGACGGCCTATGGTTCTCTTGATGAAGCGATAAGCGGGTCAGGCATGAAAAAAATCGGATATGGGACGAATGATGAAAGCCTTGGCGGTGCGTTTATGCAGGATAACACCCCGGTCCTGACTGCCTCATCAAATAAGCGGCATTACTGGAGAGTGGAAACGAAGGATGTGTATTCCGGGAAAGGATGGACAACCTCTCAAAGAGAAAGGGAGACCCAGCTTACGGAAAAAGATAACATCGGCATCACCTGGTCTGAAGCGGGAACACCAACCGAGAGCCTTACTGCGAGGATTGATATTGCCCGTCAATATGGGTACGATCATGTAATCTATCCTATGGGGCTAACGGAATATGTTTCGGAGGAAGTATCAGGACTTCTCGTTAATCTGGATACAGAGGAAATGACCCCATCAGGTGTGCCTGAGGGGAAAAGAATCGATTCCTATGAAGTGAAGTACAATTATCCAAGCTATGACATTACCCTGCTAAAAGAAGTAAAGAGCACAGAGAATGTGCCGCAGGACATAATGACCCGTTATACACAGCTTCCTCAAATGCCTCAGCGCGTTCTGGATTTAGCAAGCGGGCTTACGGCTAAGGAAGAAAATCTTTATGATAAAGCGAAAGCAATCGAGAGTCATTTAAACGGTTCGGACTTTTCCTATAATACGGAGGAGGTTGGCGTGCCGTCAGAGGACCAGGATTATGTGGATCAATTCCTGTTTGAAACGATGCAGGGCTATTGTGATAATTTCTCAACCTCGATGATCGTTCTTCTCCGCGCTTCCGGCATCCCGGCAAGATGGGTGAAGGGATATACCGAGGGAGATTATAAGGGGATGGATACGGAAGGCTCCGGCCGGATCTATGAAGTGACAAATAATAACGCTCACTCTTGGGTTGAAGTTTATTTTCCGGGTGCTGGATGGGTACCGTTTGAACCGACAAAGGGATTTACAAACCCGTACAGCTTTACGGAGAATACCGAATCAAGCACACAGCCGCCGCCTGTCCCTGAGACGCAGCTGGAGCAGGAGAAGCCGGAAAAACCGGAGGATACGGAAGCGCCGGATCAACCCGCACCATCTAAACAAACGTTTGATTGGAGCAAGTTCAGTATCGGCAGCACAGGTTTTTATGCAGTAATCGGAGGAGTTTTGGTGCTTGCAGCGGTTCTGTATTTGACAAGAAAAAAATGGCTAACATTCATCATGCTGGCAAGATATAAAAACCGAAGCGATGACGAGGTGTTTTTCTCAGCCTATCCAGCCCTGCTCAAACAGCTGGAAAGGTTTGGGCTGAAAAGGAAGGATGGAGAGACGCTCAGAGAATTTGCCAAATCCGTGGACTACTCGCTCAGCTCCCATGACATGCTTCATATTACAAAGGGCTATGAAAAAGCACTGTACAAAAGAGATGATGCAAAAGCGGAGTGGGATAAAATAGCGGAATTGTGGGAAAATTTAATTAAAAGAACATCATCTTGACCGGATCCTATCTGATTGTTAGAATGGGGAAAATTAAACGATTTTCACCTTCATATATCCTCGATAATATGGTTCGAGAGTCTCTACCGGATTACCTTAAATGATCTGACTATGAAGGCAGGATACAGTCTGTTAAAAGCTGGAATTCTGCCTTCTTATATTTTTATATGGAGGCAGGTTTCAGCTTTTTTTAATTTCTAAATAGACGAAGAAGAGGTGCCGTTATGACCATATCAATTCAAGACCAGGAAATGATTCTTGTACTGGATTTTGGAAGCCAGTATAACCAGCTGATCACGAGAAGAATCCGTGAAATCGGTGTATACAGCGAACTTCATCCTCATACGCTTACAGCGGACATGATTAAGAAAATTAATCCGAAAGGGATTATTTTATCAGGCGGTCCGAACAGCGTTTATGGCGAGAATGCATTCCGCTGTGACGAACGGATTTTTGACCTTGGCATCCCTGTACTTGGCATTTGCTACGGTATGCAGCTGATGACGCATTACCTTGGCGGACGCGTTGAAGCAGCCGGCCATAGAGAATATGGAAAAGCCCGGATTAAAGTTCAGGACTCTCCAGCCTTGTTCACGCAATTGCCTGAAGAACAAACGGTTTGGATGAGTCACGGAGATCTTGTTGCCGAGATTCCGCCGCAGTTCAAAGTGGACGCCGTCAGCCCGTCCTGCCCATTCGCTGCAATGAGCAATGAAGAACGCCGTCTTTATGGAGTGCAGTTCCACCCTGAAGTACGCCACTCTGAATTTGGAAATGATCTTCTTAAAAACTTTGTACATGAGATTTGCCAGTGCCACGATGAGTGGACAATGGAAAATTTTATTGAAATCGAAACGCAGAAAATCCGTGAGCAAGTAGGAAACAAAAACGTATTGTGCGCGTTGAGCGGCGGTGTGGATTCATCTGTTGTAGCGGTGTTAATCCATAAAGCGATTGGCGATCAGCTGACCTGTATATTCGTTGATCACGGACTGCTTCGCAAGGATGAAGCAGAGGGCGTCATGAAAACCTTCAGCGAAGGCTTTAATATGAACGTAATTAAAGTCGATGCAAAGGAACGGTTTATGGACAAGCTTAAGGGAGTTTCCGATCCGGAGCAAAAACGTAAAATCATCGGAAATGAATTCATTTATGTCTTTGATGATGAAGCAACGAAACTGAAAGGCATTGAATTCCTTGCACAAGGAACGCTTTATACGGATATCATCGAGAGCGGCACGGCAACAGCCCAAACGATTAAATCCCATCATAACGTCGGCGGACTTCCAGAAGATATGCAATTCAAGCTGATCGAGCCTTTGAACACCCTGTTTAAAGACGAAGTCCGTGCTCTTGGAAGCGAAATGGGGATTCCGGATGAAATCGTCTGGCGCCAGCCTTTCCCTGGACCGGGTCTTGGAATCCGCGTGCTTGGTGAGATTACGGAAGATAAACTGGAAATAGTCCGCGAATCCGATGCCATCCTGCGTGAAGAAGTGGCGAAAGCCGATCTTGAACGCGAAATCTGGCAGTACTTCACGGTTCTTCCTGATATCCGCAGTGTAGGGGTTATGGGTGACGCAAGAACGTATGACTACACAATTGGAATCCGCGCGGTAACCTCCATTGACGGCATGACATCTGACTGGGCGAGAATTCCTTGGGATGTTCTTGAAGTGATCTCCACGAGAATTGTCAATGAAGTAAGCCACGTGAACCGGGTTGTGTACGATATTACGAGCAAACCGCCTGCAACCATTGAGTGGGAATAGATACACGAACGAAAACGGACATTTTTTATTAAATGTTCGTTTTTTCTATTGATTTTGTCGAATCATGCTGATAGAATGTTCATATAAGTGAATAGGTAATACGTCGTATAATATTGGGGATATGGCCCAAAAGTTTCTACCAAGCTACCTTAAATGGCTTGACTACGGCGATAGGACGGATGCGTAATTTGCGCATTCATTGTATCGTAAACGGTCAAGCGCTTTCTGTATGTATACAGAGGCGCTTTTTGTTTGAACTTATCCTTTCTTTTACCCTCTCAATATATGCGGCGGATTCCTTAATTAATAGGAGGAACCACAAGATGAAAAAGTATTTTCAGTTTGAAGAGCTCGGGACGAATTATCGGAAAGAGATCATCGGCGGATTAACCACCTTCCTTTCCATGGCGTACATTCTATTCGTCAATCCGAATACCCTTTCTCTAAGCACGGTCCCAGATCTTCCTGCAAGCATGAGAATGGATCCGGGCGCGGTCTTTACGGCAACAGCCCTGGCTGCTGCGGTTGGAACATTGCTCATGGGACTGCTCGCCCGCTATCCCGTTGCACTGGCACCGGGTATGGGTTTGAACGCATTTTTTGCATTTTCCGTTGTTTTAACGATGGGGATTCCATGGCAGACAGCTTTGTCGGGCGTATTGGTATCAGGTATCTTCTTCACTCTTTTAACCCTCTCAGGACTTCGTGAGAAAATCATTAATGCGATACCGGCAGAACTGAAATTTGCCGTCGGAGCCGGAATCGGTCTTTTCATCACTTTTGTTGGTTTTCAAAGTGCAGGCATTATCGTTAATAATGATGCCGTCCTTGTCGGTCTTGGAAATTTCCGTGACGGGAAAACACTGCTGGCTGTTTTTGGAGTCATCATTACGGTCATCATGCTTGTGAAAAAAGTGAACGGCGGAATTTTCTTCGGAATGCTGATTACAGCTGTCGTGGGTATGGCCACAGGACTCATCGATCTTCCGACAAAGGTAGTTGGTGCAGTTCCGAGCCTTGAACCTACTTTCGGTGCAGCCATCACACACTTGGATCAAATCTTCACTCTGCAAATGCTTGTTGTCATCCTTACATTCCTGTTTGTCGATTTCTTTGATACTGCCGGCACACTCGTTGCCGTTTCCCACCAAGCGGGGTTGACAAAGGATAACAAACTTCCGCGTGCAGGAAAAGCGCTCTTCGCTGATGCGGGAGCCACGACGATTGGAGCAATCCTTGGTACTTCCACAACCACTTCTTATATTGAATCATCCGCTGGAGTAGCAGCGGGAGCCCGAACAGGATTCGCATCGGTCGTAACAGCCGCTCTATTCCTGTTAACCTTGTTCTTCTCGCCGCTCCTCTCAGTTATCACGGCATCTGTTACAGCCCCGGCATTAATCATCGTCGGTGTATTGATGGTCTCCTCTCTTGGAGAAATCGACTGGAAGCGATTCGAAATCGCCGTTCCATCGTTCCTGACCATCATTGCCATGCCGCTTAGCTACAGCATCGCAACTGGAATTGCCATGGGCTTCATCTTCTACCCGATCACGATGATCATGAGCGGAAGAAGAAAAGAAATCCATCCGGTCATGTACGGACTGTTTGTCATCTTTGTTCTGTATTTTGTTTTCCTAGCGAATCATTAATGTGAAAAACCGGAGCCTTGATATAAGGGGCTCCGGTTTTTTGATATCATCTTTTTTCAAGGTATTCTTTTTTGAGAGGGACTTTGACTTTGAACTCCTCTATCGTTTCAGGCGGTGATGATACTTCAAATTGTAAGTCCTTGCTGTAGGATGTTTTGAATTTAGCGATGTGTTTCCTGCTGCTGTCAGCAGATTTCAGAGTTTGATCATCCAGCCATTCAACCACTTTCCCATCCTTTAATTTAAGCAGGTTGAAAAAGTATTTTCTTTCCTGGGGGTCATCGCCTTTTACCTCATAATAAACCCACACTTCATTCTTTTTCTGTTCAACCTTCGTAATCGTAATGCCGCCATCTTTATTTTGTGGCATATAGAGCGGTAGGTTTTCGGTAATGCCTTTCTTCACATTCTTATTCTGTTCAGGGTAATAGTACATTTTAGTTCGGACCGTGACGTATTCCGGGATGCGCTCCATCGGTTTGAAAACCGCGATGGTATTTTCGTTTATCTTGCCATCTTTTCGTTCGTAGTCTGTATGTGCATGGTTCTTAATTTCAAGCCGATTGCCTTTGTCATCAAACAGATAATAACTAGTAAGGGCATCGTCATTATACTTTCCTCTCCAATTGGACATGTTGGTGGAAAGCTGAATGCCCGTTGGCGCAAATACAATTTCTTTTATGGAAAACTCGTATTCTTTCTTTGCTTTTATATTTGGCGTGTAGCGGTATTCGGTTCCCTTTTTCTCAACTGGGAATGAAAATGCCCATTTTCCCATTACTTCTTTTGATGGTCCGTAATGGTCTCCCTCCAAATCAGACACAAATACAGACTTTGATTTAACTTCGAGTTTGATTTTTTTCGGCATTTTCTTCTTAAATTCAATCGTTGCGAAATGAAGGTTTTTAGGGGTACCCTTTGGCATACCCATCATGTTTCCGCTCAGGATATGCTTATTGCGCATGTCCTCTCCGTTGGCGGTAAAAGTAAAATTAGTCTGGATATGGTCATATTCTTTGCCTTTATAATCCACTTCATAAAACATTGAAATACGGGGGCCGTCATAGAGCACTTCTTTAATCGTGATTTTAATGCCTTTGTCCTCTGCTGATTTGTTAATAATCTGTGGTTTATTCTTTTGAACAGCAGACTTCAATTCAGGACTTCCATATTGGGAAGAAAGAGAGCCTAGAGCGGGAAAGGCTGAAATAATGTCTTCTTTTATCGGTGTTTGCACAGCTACCAGAATGGCAATTAATCCGACGGCTGCTGGAGTCAGGACATAGGCCATCGCTTTTTTGAATCTTGAAGGACGTTCTTTTGCAGGCTGCTGCTGCCTGATTTTTTCAAATACCATATTCCGGTCGTGCTTGCTGAACCTCAGCTGCTGTTTCTCATGATCAGTAAGGTAGTCTTTTTTGTTAAATGGATCATTCATATCCAAGGGCCTCCTTTTGAAGAAGAGGCGTCAATTTGTCCTTAGCTCTGCGAAGTCTCGTCCGGACTGACGCCTCCGGTATTTTTAGCACTTCTGCTATCTCTTTAGTAGTGAGATCCTGATAGTACATCATAATGATGACCTCTCTGTATTTAACGGGCAGCTTTTCGAGAATCTGCCGAATGGCCGTGGCCTGTTCTTTTTGTTCAAATCTTTGGGCAGGATTAGCTCCTGTATCTGCGTTTTCCTTCACTGCTCCAGTCAGCACCAGTCTTTTGTAGGCGGAGCTTTTCAAGTAATCCTTGCATTTATTGATCGTAATTCGGTAGAGCCATGTTTTCATATTCGAGTTGCCTTCAAATGAATCCAGGTGCGTATAAGCTGAGACGAACGTATTTTGAACTAAATCCTTTGCTGTCTCTATGTTTTTCACATAGGAGTAGGCAAGGTAAGACAATTCATCCGCGTATTGATCCATCAATTCATGAAGGACTTCTTCTTGATCTAAGGAATGGGTTTCTTTTAATTTGCCGGCGTTCATTGGTTGCCCCCTTTCAAAACTTAGACGACGGGTGTTACGAATACCGTTCATATTTTAAAGAGAATTTCTGGAAAAGAAAAAAGCTGCCGTAGTCATTCAGGCAGCTGTCCGTTTTAAACATTCCCTTTCACTTGTAAAATTCCTGCAAGGCTAAAAGCGAATTGCTCCATATTTTTCGGCCCGTCTGTCAATGCTTGCTCGAGGGAAATGGCCCCCGGCGAGATCGAAAAGAGGGAGGTAAATCCGTTTTCTAAGAGGATTTCCACATTGTTCCCAAGTGTACCGGCAATTCCGATGACGGGGATGTTTTGTGTAAGAGCTCTTTTTGCAGCTCCCATCGGTGTTTTTCCATGCAAGGTTTGACTGTCTATTTTGCCTTCGCCGGTGATCAGTAAATCGGCTCCTGCAATAAGTCGGTCAAAATCAATCGCATCAAGAACGAGATCAATTCCTTTCTTGAGCTTTGCATTTAGAAAAGCCATTAGTCCGGCGCCAAGACCTCCGGCTGCACCGGATCCTGCGCAATCTCTCACTTCTTTTCCTAAATCTCTTTTTATAATAGAAGAAAGATGGAGAAGGTTCTGATCCAATTCCTTTACCATGGCTGGTGTGGCGCCTTTTTGCGGACCGAATACAGCGGAAGCGCCTTTTTCTCCGGTAAGGGGATTGTCCACATCGCAAGCGGCGATGAATTCAATATCCTTTAGTTCAGGAAGCAGCCCGCTTATATCAATAGAAAAAAGCTCACTTAGACCTCCGCCTCCAGGCTGGATCAGAGTACCTGATGAGGTAAGCAAACGAACCCCCAATGCTTCCGCCATCCCAGCTCCGCCATCGTTTGTAGCGCTGCCCCCGATACCGAGGATCATCTTCTTTACGCCCTTAGACGCCGCATCCCTGATCAATTCCCCTGTACCCTTTGTTGTTGTGAGCAGAGGATTTCTTGAAGCGAGAGGGACAAGGTGGAGGCCGGATGCTTCCGCCATTTCGATGACAGCCGTTTTTCCGCCATCAATTATTCCATAGACCGCTTCCACTTGGTTTGATAGAGGGCCGGTTACCGTTTTTTTAATGAAAACTCCGTTAGAAGAGTGAACCATTGCCTGGACCATCCCTTCTCCGCCGTCTGCAAGAGGGATCTCCGCAACATGCGCTTCCGGCCATCTTTTTTTAAATCCTTTTGAAAAAGCATGTGCTGCTTCAGGTGCGGTCATGCTTTCTTTAAATGAGTCGGGAGCTATAACAATCTTCATCTTCGTTCATCCTCTCTAGAAAAGTTTTAACACTCCAAAAATAAGTGTAGAAATAATCGTAAGTACCAGTCCGATAAGCGTTTCGTATGGAATCAGCTTCAGCCGATCCTTCGTACTCATGAAAACACTTCCTCCTGTTGCATGAAAAAAACTGCCGTGGGGAAGGTGGTCTAGAACTGTAGCTCCAGCGTGGATCATAGCCGCTCCGGCAATTCCTGCCACACCGAGATCCAGGATAGCCGGACCGAAAACGGTGCTCGCAACTGTTGTTCCTGCAGTTGTTGAAGCCGTTGCCATAGACATGAAAATTCCTGATGCTGGTGCAAGAATAAAGGCCGGCAAACCCATTGCGGTTAAACCATCTACCAAAACCCCTTTTAAAGCAGAGTTTGCAATGATACCTGCAAGTGTCCCAGTTCCAATCAGCATAACGGCTACACCGGACATTTTCTCCAGTCCATATGCAGAAAAGGCGGTAATGTTTTTTGAGTTCCGGGTGGCAATAGCTGTTACAATTCCTCCGATTGGCAATGCAAGAATCGGATCTATTTCTATGCCGGCAATTGGCCGCAGCGACAGCAGAATAATTGCTGCAAGCGGGCCGCTTATAGCCGCTGCAAATGATGGAAGGTGTTCCTCGTTTTTTATCTCCAAATCTGACTCCTTTACTTCATCCCCCTTCATTACCAGGCGCTTAGCAAGAACATATGTAACGGCAACACCGAAAAAAGCGGGAATAATGCCGGCGGCCATTACGGACGTTAAAGGTACCTGAAAAGCATCCGCCGCAGCAATGGCATTCGGATTCGGAGACATCAAATTTCCGGCTTTCCCGCCGCCAATCATTGCCAGGAGAATGGCAGTTTTGCTAATGCCTGTACGCTTGGCGACGGCTAGCGCGATAGGAGCCACTGTAATAACAGCGACATCAATAAAGACTCCAGCGGTCGTTAAGATGAGAGTAGCAAGAAGAAGAGCAAGCAATGCCCTTTTTTCACCGATTTTCCTGACAATCGTTTCAGCCATTACCGTTGCAGATCCCGATTTGATCAGTACGCCGGCTAAAACCCCTGCGGCCAATATTCTCAAGATGGCCGGTGTAATATCTTTTGCTCCTGCAATCATCAGCAGAATTGTTTCAGGAAGATTGACTCCTCCTATCAGTCCCCCGATTAAAGCCCCTGCAATCATCCCGTATGCAGGAGGCACTTTCTTTAATATGAGAAAAATTGCAATGATAAGGGAAGCAAGTGCCCCCAGTAAAGATACCTCAATATTCATTTATTCCATCTCCCTTCAATTAAATTGTAAGCGTTTTCTTTAAGGGGATCATTGTACAAGAGAACAAAAAGAGAGTAGCAAAAACACCGCTGGTTGTGCAGGTGCACATTCGGCGGTGTTCTCTTAATTGTTTAGCATGAGAGCTAAGGAAAGTGCCGTTATTCCATTGATGGTCTTAGGGTTGTATCCGGTAACCTCTTCAATTTTCTGAAGCCTGTACCTAAGTGTATTTCTATGTATAAAAAGAGATTCAGAGATTTTGCTGATTTCTCCATCCAGTTCGATATAAGCCTGAATGGTTTCCAGTAAAACTGCATGCTGCTCTGAATTTAACAGAGCGGATTTAATCCTTCTGTACTCATGAACAAGCGCCTGGTCGCCAAAGGTGGAGGAAAGTACAGGCAAAGCGAGCCTGCGGTAATCATACAAGTCCTGATCAGGATAGAGGCTTTCGCCGCAGTATAAAGAAATCCTGGCCAGCCGGAAGGAATCCTGCACTATACCCTCTGCATAATCCCCCAATCCTGCTGTAATAAATCGGTTATTCCTGTTGCAGCGTTTCAGGAAAGCGGCCGTCCGATCAAGCAGCGCAATTCTTTGATTCTCAGAAAAAGGACCTTCTATTTCAAATAGAACGACAAGTTCTGTTTCCGATAATGGGATAACGAGTCCTTTCCCGTTAACCCAATGATCAACGAGGCCCTTAGCGTAAGAAAGATTGAAAACAGAAGGTTTTTGAAGCCGAAAGAAGACGGCCATTCTCGGTAACACTAAATCAATGCCAAAGCGTATGCCCCGGCTAATCCATTTTTCTCGATCTTCCTTTCTGGCATTCAGAAACTGAATAATGGTTTCATCTCGCATCCGGTTGTTAATATGAAGCTGAGCAGCTAATTGGTTCTGTTCAACAATTAGTTCAGCGGCCATTTTCACAATTTCACCAAAAGCACCAACTTCAACTGGCGGACCGGTTATTCCGATTACACCTATAATTTGTTTTCTATAGAAGATAGGCAAATTGACGCCAGGCTTTGCCCCTCTGTATAAAGAAGCGGTATCTTCACTAATATCGATGCGTCCGTTCTTTTCCAATGCAAAAACCGCCCCTTCATGAAGTTTGTGGAGGCGGGCTTTCTCTCCTGTAGCAATAATTGTCCCTTCTTCATCCATAATATTAATATTGTATGGAATGATCTTCATTGTACGGATGATAATTTCTTCAGCAATCTTTTGGGTCAGCATTCTCAACTTAGTCACCGCCGGAAGGTTTTCTTGGTATGGAGGAAAAAATTTAAAAATAAGATTGACTCTAGTGAAATATCATGGTAAAGTTTAATTCTTGCCTCATCGAAGGGAATACAGCAGTTTATTAAACTTAAAAAAAGTTGTTGACTCGCATCCTGAGACGTGGTAAAGTAATAAAGTTGCTTCTAAACGAAGTGGGCGAAACAAAATGATCTTTGAAAACTAAACAAATCGAAGTGCCAACGTTAGTTTAAGCAACAAACAAGAGCTAGTCAAACTACTTTTTGGAGAGTTTGATCCTGGCTCAGGATGAACGCTGGCGGCGTGCCTAATACATGCAAGTCGAGCGGACCTCTTCGGAGGTCAGCGGCGGACGGGTGAGTAACACGTGGGCAACCTGCCTGTAAGACTGGGATAACTCCGGGAAACCGGAGCTAATACCGGATAACTTTTCGAACCGCATGGTTCGGAGATAAAAGACGGTTATGCTGTCACTTACAGATGGGCCCGCGGCGCATTAGCTAGTTGGTGAGGTAATGGCTCACCAAGGCGACGATGCGTAGCCGACCTGAGAGGGTGATCGGCCACACTGGGACTGAGACACGGCCCAGACTCCTACGGGAGGCAGCAGTAGGGAATCTTCCGCAATGGACGAAAGTCTGACGGAGCAACGCCGCGTGAGTGATGAAGGTTTTCGGATCGTAAAGCTCTGTTGTTAGGGAAGAACAAGTGCGGGAGTCACTGCCCGCACCTTGACGGTACCTAACCAGAAAGCCACGGCTAACTACGTGCCAGCAGCCGCGGTAATACGTAGGTGGCAAGCGTTGTCCGGAATTATTGGGCGTAAAGCGCGCGCAGGCGGTCTTTTAAGTCTGATGTGAAAGCCCCCGGCTCAACCGGGGAGGGTCATTGGAAACTGGAGGACTTGAGTACAGAAGAGGAGAGTGGAATTCCACGTGTAGCGGTGAAATGCGTAGAGATGTGGAGGAACACCAGTGGCGAAGGCGACTCTCTGGTCTGTAACTGACGCTGAGGCGCGAAAGCGTGGGGAGCGAACAGGATTAGATACCCTGGTAGTCCACGCCGTAAACGATGAGTGCTAAGTGTTAGAGGGTTTCCGCCCTTTAGTGCTGCAGCTAACGCATTAAGCACTCCGCCTGGGGAGTACGGTCGCAAGACTGAAACTCAAAGGAATTGACGGGGGCCCGCACAAGCGGTGGAGCATGTGGTTTAATTCGAAGCAACGCGAAGAACCTTACCAGGTCTTGACATCCTCTGCCACTTCTAGAGATAGAAGGTTCCCCTTCGGGGGACAGAGTGACAGGTGGTGCATGGTTGTCGTCAGCTCGTGTCGTGAGATGTTGGGTTAAGTCCCGCAACGAGCGCAACCCTTGATCTTAGTTGCCAGCATTCAGTTGGGCACTCTAAGGTGACTGCCGGTGACAAACCGGAGGAAGGTGGGGATGACGTCAAATCATCATGCCCCTTATGACCTGGGCTACACACGTGCTACAATGGATGGTACAAAGGGCTGCAAAACCGCGAGGTTAAGCGAATCCCATAAAACCATTCTCAGTTCGGATTGCAGGCTGCAACTCGCCTGCATGAAGCCGGAATCGCTAGTAATCGCGGATCAGCATGCCGCGGTGAATACGTTCCCGGGCCTTGTACACACCGCCCGTCACACCACGAGAGTTTGCAACACCCGAAGTCGGTGGGGTAACCCGTAAGGGAGCCAGCCGCCTAAGGTGGGGCAGATGATTGGGGTGAAGTCGTAACAAGGTAGCCGTATCGGAAGGTGCGGCTGGATCACCTCCTTTCTAAGGAAGAATTATCAGCACCCATGTGGTGCAACGTTAACGGACGCACTTCGACTTTGTTTAGTTTTGAGAGATCATTCTCTCTATACACTTGTTCTTTGAAAACTAGATAACGATATGAATGTCAAACATTCACACGAGTAAGCAAATAACCTTACGATTTTCTTCTGCGCTTGCGTAGATAGAGAACATCAAGTCTGAAAACATCTGTTTTCAGCTCTAACGAAGATAACGTCTGTTATCAGGTTAAGTTAGAAAGGGCGCACGGTGGATGCCTTGGCACTAGGAGCCGATGAAGGACGGTACGAACACCGATATGCTTCGGGGAGCTGTAAGTAAGCGTTGATCCGGAGATTTCCGAATGGGGAAACCCGCTGCTCGTAATGGAGCAGCATCCTGATCTGAATACATAGGATCTGGAAGGCAGACCCGGGGAACTGAAACATCTAAGTACCCGGAGGAAGAGAAAGCAATAGCGATTCCCTGAGTAGCGGCGAGCGAAACGGGATTAGCCCAAACCAGAAGGCTTGCCTTCTGGGGTTGTAGGACACTCAACACGGAGTTACAAAGGAACGGGGTAGAAGAAGCGGTCTGGAAAGGCCCGCCAAAGAAGGTAACAGCCCTGTAGTCGAAACTTCGTTCCCTCCTGAGTGGATCCTGAGTACGGCGGGACACGAGAAATCCCGTCGGAAGCAGGGAGGACCATCTCCCAAGGCTAAATACTCCCTAGTGACCGATAGTGAACCAGTACCGTGAGGGAAAGGTGAAAAGCACCCCGGAAGGGGAGTGAAACAGATCCTGAAACCGTGTGCCTACAAGTAGTCAGAGCCCGTTAACGGGTGATGGCGTGCCTTTTGTAGAATGAACCGGCGAGTTACGATTACGTGCAAGGTTAAGTTGAAAAGACGGAGCCGCAGCGAAAGCGAGTCTGAATAGGGCGATTGAGTACGTGGTCGTAGACCCGAAACCAGGTGATCTACCCATGTCCAGGGTGAAGTTCAGGTAACACTGAATGGAGGCCCGAACCCACGCACGTTGAAAAGTGCGGGGATGAGGTGTGGGTAGCGGAGAAATTCCAATCGAACCTGGAGATAGCTGGTTCTCTCCGAAATAGCTTTAGGGCTAGCCTCATAGTGAGAGTCTTGGAGGTAGAGCACTGATTGGACTAGGGGCCCTCATCGGGTTACCGAATTCAGTCAAACTCCGAATGCCAAAGACTTATCTATGGGAGTCAGACTGCGAGTGATAAGATCCGTAGTCGAAAGGGAAACAGCCCAGACCACCAGCTAAGGTCCCCAAGTATCCGTTAAGTGGAAAAGGATGTGGGGTTGCTTAGACAACCAGGATGTTGGCTTAGAAGCAGCCACCATTTAAAGAGTGCGTAATAGCTCACTGGTCGAGTGACCCTGCGCCGAAAATGTACCGGGGCTAAACGGATCACCGAAGCTGTGGACTGTTCTTACGAACAGTGGTAGGAGAGCGTTCTAAGGGCTGAGAAGCCAGACCGGAAGGACTGGTGGAGCGCTTAGAAGTGAGAATGCCGGTATGAGTAGCGAAAGAGGGGTGAGAATCCCCTCCACCGAATGCCTAAGGTTTCCTGAGGAAGGCTCGTCCGCTCAGGGTTAGTCGGGACCTAAGCCGAGGCCGAAAGGCGTAGGCGATGGACAACAGGTTGAGATTCCTGTACCACCTCTTTTCCGTTTGAGCAATGGAGGGACGCAGGAGGATAGGGTAAGCGCGCTGTTGGATATGCGCGTCCAAGCAGGTAGGCTCAAGGGATAGGCAAATCCGTCCCTTGGTTAAGGCTGAGCTGTGATGGCGAGGGAAATGAAGTACCGAAGTTCCTGATTCCACACTGCCTAGAAAAGCTTCTAGCGAGGAAAATGGTGCCCGTACCGCAAACCGACACAGGTAGGCGAGGAGAGAATCCTAAGGTGATCGAGAGAACTCTCGTTAAGGAACTCGGCAAAATGACCCCGTAACTTCGGGAGAAGGGGTGCTCTTTAGGGTGAATAGCCTTGAAGAGCCGCAGTGAATAGGCCCAGGCGACTGTTTAGCAAAAACACAGGTCTCTGCGAAGCCGCAAGGCGAAGTATAGGGGCTGACGCCTGCCCGGTGCTGGAAGGTTAAGAGGAGAGGTTAGCGCAAGCGAAGCTTTGAATTGAAGCCCCAGTAAACGGCGGCCGTAACTATAACGGTCCTAAGGTAGCGAAATTCCTTGTCGGGTAAGTTCCGACCCGCACGAAAGGCGTAACGATCTGGGCACTGTCTCAACGAGAGACTCGGTGAAATTATAGTACCTGTGAAGATGCAGGTTACCCGCGACAGGACGGAAAGACCCCGTGGAGCTTTACTGCAGCCTGATATTGAATTTTGGCACAGCTTGTACAGGATAGGTAGGAGCCTTGGAAACCGGAGCGCCAGCTTCGGTGGAGGCATTGGTGGGATACTACCCTGGCTGTGTTGAACTTCTAACCCGCGGCCCTGATCGGGCCGGGAGACAGTGTCAGGCGGGCAGTTTGACTGGGGCGGTCGCCTCCTAAAATGTAACGGAGGCGCCCAAAGGTTCCCTCAGAATGGTTGGAAATCATTCGCAGAGTGTAAAGGCACAAGGGAGCTTGACTGCGAGACCTACAAGTCGAGCAGGGACGAAAGTCGGGCTTAGTGATCCGGTGGTTCCGCATGGAAGGGCCATCGCTCAACGGATAAAAGCTACCCCGGGGATAACAGGCTTATCTCCCCCAAGAGTCCACATCGACGGGGAGGTTTGGCACCTCGATGTCGGCTCATCGCATCCTGGGGCTGTAGTCGGTCCCAAGGGTTGGGCTGTTCGCCCATTAAAGCGGTACGCGAGCTGGGTTCAGAACGTCGTGAGACAGTTCGGTCCCTATCCGTCGCGGGCGCAGGAAATTTGAGAGGAGCTGTCCTTAGTACGAGAGGACCGGGATGGACGCACCGCTGGTGTACCAGTTGTCTTGCCAAAGGCATCGCTGGGTAGCTATGTGCGGACGGGATAAGTGCTGAAAGCATCTAAGCATGAAGCCCCCCTCAAGATGAGATTTCCCATCGCAAGAGTAAGACCCCTGAAAGATGATCAGGTTGATAGGTTCGAGGTGGAAGCGTGGTGACACGTGCAGCTGACGAATACTAATCGGTCGAGGACTTAACCTTTATTCAAGTAAGGCTGCTTTACTCGTGCAGCACATCGTTATCTAGTTTTGAAAGAGCAATCTTTCAACCACATATCTGGTAATTATGGCAGAGAGGTCACACCCGTTCCCATACCGAACACGGAAGTTAAGCTCTTTAGCGCCGATGGTAGTTGGGGGTTTCCCCCTGTGAGAGTAGGACGTTGCCAGGTACATGAAAAAAAGGCTTGCCCCTTAGGGGGTGGGTCTTTTTTGTTTGGGATTGGGAATGCGGGATACGCTATGGATAGAGGGAGATAGAAGGAGTGGCGGATACGTGATTCGGTATACGCCATGGGCTGCGGAAAGGGATCCAACGAATAGAGGCGGCTCCGATCTCTGTCGAACCCTCCCGAAAAGTCGATATCCGCTCATTTTAGTCGATAAATCGAAATAATCGTCGATATATTAAAATTTTGGTCGATATATCAAAATAATCGCCGATATATTGAAATCTCGGTCGATATCCGCTCCAGAATAGCCGATATCTTTCCAGCTGCACCTAAATGACGTGTCTGAACAATCAAATTTATCTCCATTCACACCCTCAATTCCTCCAATGCGCTGCATTTCAACAGTTTCGAGGGAAAAGTAGGTCAATTTATCCTTCGTAGATTTATCCTGGAAATCGCTCATTCCATGCAACGCCAACAAAACATCATAACCAGAAAAAGACACAGCAGCTAATTTAATGTGCCTTTTCAATCTTATTGGCTCTTTCCTGCGAGAAAGACAGAGCATAATAGAAAAACTATTCCCAAACCAACTCCAACTATCATCGAATAACTAAAAACACTTTTTAATGCAAATCCACTGGCAATTGATGCAACAAAAAGCATAATAAAAGCTACTGTATAATTCTTTTTCATATATTCCCCCGGATTCCTTTTAAATTATTTTCTCGACCAAAAGTTTTCTGCTGGGGCCAAAGAAGGGTTGGAAAGGTTTTTAAGAAGGCTTCTCTAAAACTTTCTTTTCAATATAGGGACATAAAGAAATAGCTATTCTTTCTCCAATTTGAAAGTATATATTGCTAGTACAACTCAGGAGGAATTTCAGTTTATCATCAAAAATACAACACATATCTCCTGCGGATTGCCTGCCCCAGCGCTGTGCGATCAGCTTATTCCCGCAGTTGTAAGGTATCTCAGAGCATGGAGAGGATACTGTGGTTTAGCGGAGAATATTTCTATATGAATCTTTTTTTAAATAATTGTTGACCAGGGTTGTTCCAGGTGGTATATTATTAAAGTCGCTTCTGAACGAAGCCGATAACGCCGAAAATGGCAAATGAAATTAATAGAAAAAAGTTGTTGACTCAGACTTCTGAAAATGGTATATTATTAAAGTCGCTTCTGAGGAAACGAACGAAACAAAATGATCTTTGAAAACTAAACAAATCGAAGTGCCAACGTTAGTTTAAGCAACAAACAAGAGCTAGTCAAACTACTTTTTGGAGAGTTTGATCCTGGCTCAGGACGAACGCTGGCGGCGTGCCTAATACATGCAAGTCGAGCGGACCTCTTCGGAGGTCAGCGGCGGACGGGTGAGTAACACGTGGGCAACCTGCCTGTAAGACTGGGATAACTCCGGGAAACCGGAGCTAATACCGGATAACTTTTCGAACCGCATGGTTCGGAGATAAAAGACGGTTATGCTGTCACTTACAGATGGGCCCGCGGCGCATTAGCTAGTTGGTGAGGTAATGGCTCACCAAGGCGACGATGCGTAGCCGACCTGAGAGGGTGATCGGCCACACTGGGACTGAGACACGGCCCAGACTCCTACGGGAGGCAGCAGTAGGGAATCTTCCGCAATGGACGAAAGTCTGACGGAGCAACGCCGCGTGAGTGATGAAGGTTTTCGGATCGTAAAGCTCTGTTGTTAGGGAAGAACAAGTGCGGGAGTCACTGCCCGCACCTTGACGGTACCTAACCAGAAAGCCACGGCTAACTACGTGCCAGCAGCCGCGGTAATACGTAGGTGGCAAGCGTTGTCCGGAATTATTGGGCGTAAAGCGCGCGCAGGCGGTCTTTTAAGTCTGATGTGAAAGCCCCCGGCTCAACCGGGGAGGGTCATTGGAAACTGGAGGACTTGAGTACAGAAGAGGAGAGTGGAATTCCACGTGTAGCGGTGAAATGCGTAGAGATGTGGAGGAACACCAGTGGCGAAGGCGACTCTCTGGTCTGTAACTGACGCTGAGGCGCGAAAGCGTGGGGAGCGAACAGGATTAGATACCCTGGTAGTCCACGCCGTAAACGATGAGTGCTAAGTGTTAGAGGGTTTCCGCCCTTTAGTGCTGCAGCTAACGCATTAAGCACTCCGCCTGGGGAGTACGGTCGCAAGACTGAAACTCAAAGGAATTGACGGGGGCCCGCACAAGCGGTGGAGCATGTGGTTTAATTCGAAGCAACGCGAAGAACCTTACCAGGTCTTGACATCCTCTGCCACTTCTAGAGATAGAAGGTTCCCCTTCGGGGGACAGAGTGACAGGTGGTGCATGGTTGTCGTCAGCTCGTGTCGTGAGATGTTGGGTTAAGTCCCGCAACGAGCGCAACCCTTGATCTTAGTTGCCAGCATTCAGTTGGGCACTCTAAGGTGACTGCCGGTGACAAACCGGAGGAAGGTGGGGATGACGTCAAATCATCATGCCCCTTATGACCTGGGCTACACACGTGCTACAATGGATGGTACAAAGGGCTGCAAAACCGCGAGGTTAAGCGAATCCCATAAAACCATTCTCAGTTCGGATTGCAGGCTGCAACTCGCCTGCATGAAGCCGGAATCGCTAGTAATCGCGGATCAGCATGCCGCGGTGAATACGTTCCCGGGCCTTGTACACACCGCCCGTCACACCACGAGAGTTTGCAACACCCGAAGTCGGTGGGGTAACCCGTAAGGGAGCCAGCCGCCTAAGGTGGGGCAGATGATTGGGGTGAAGTCGTAACAAGGTAGCCGTATCGGAAGGTGCGGCTGGATCACCTCCTTTCTAAGGAAGAATTATCAGCACCCATGCGGTGCAGCAATTAACGGACGCACTTCGACTTTGTTTAGTTTTGAGAGATCATTCTCTCTATACACTTGTTCTTTGAAAACTAGATAACGATATGAATGTCAAACATTCACACGAGTAAGCAAATAACCTTACGATTTTCTTCTGCGCTTGCGTAGATAGAGAACATCAAGTCTGAAAACATCTGTTTTCAGCTCTAACGAAGATAACGTCCGTTATCAGGTTAAGTTAGAAAGGGCGCACGGTGGATGCCTTGGCACTAGGAGCCGATGAAGGACGGTACGAACACCGATATGCTTCGGGGAGCTGTAAGTAAGCGTTGATCCGGAGATTTCCGAATGGGGAAACCCGCTGCTCGTAATGGAGCAGCATCCTGATCTGAATACATAGGATCTGGAAGGCAGACCCGGGGAACTGAAACATCTAAGTACCCGGAGGAAGAGAAAGCAATAGCGATTCCCTGAGTAGCGGCGAGCGAAACGGGATTAGCCCAAACCAGAAGGCTTGCCTTCTGGGGTTGTAGGACACTCAACACGGAGTTACAAAGGAACGGGGTAGAAGAAGCGGTCTGGAAAGGCCCGCCAAAGAAGGTAACAGCCCTGTAGTCGAAACTTCGTTCCCTCCTGAGTGGATCCTGAGTACGGCGGGACACGAGAAATCCCGTCGGAAGCAGGGAGGACCATCTCCCAAGGCTAAATACTCCCTAGTGACCGATAGTGAACCAGTACCGTGAGGGAAAGGTGAAAAGCACCCCGGAAGGGGAGTGAAACAGATCCTGAAACCGTGTGCCTACAAGTAGTCAGAGCCCGTTAACGGGTGATGGCGTGCCTTTTGTAGAATGAACCGGCGAGTTACGATTACGTGCAAGGTTAAGTTGAAAAGACGGAGCCGCAGCGAAAGCGAGTCTGAATAGGGCGATTGAGTACGTGGTCGTAGACCCGAAACCAGGTGATCTACCCATGTCCAGGGTGAAGTTCAGGTAACACTGAATGGAGGCCCGAACCCACGCACGTTGAAAAGTGCGGGGATGAGGTGTGGGTAGCGGAGAAATTCCAATCGAACCTGGAGATAGCTGGTTCTCTCCGAAATAGCTTTAGGGCTAGCCTCATAGTGAGAGTCTTGGAGGTAGAGCACTGATTGGACTAGGGGCCCTCATCGGGTTACCGAATTCAGTCAAACTCCGAATGCCAAAGACTTATCTATGGGAGTCAGACTGCGAGTGATAAGATCCGTAGTCGAAAGGGAAACAGCCCAGACCACCAGCTAAGGTCCCCAAGTATCCGTTAAGTGGAAAAGGATGTGGGGTTGCTTAGACAACCAGGATGTTGGCTTAGAAGCAGCCACCATTTAAAGAGTGCGTAATAGCTCACTGGTCGAGTGACCCTGCGCCGAAAATGTACCGGGGCTAAACGGATCACCGAAGCTGTGGACTGTTCTTACGAACAGTGGTAGGAGAGCGTTCTAAGGGCTGAGAAGCCAGACCGGAAGGACTGGTGGAGCGCTTAGAAGTGAGAATGCCGGTATGAGTAGCGAAAGAGGGGTGAGAATCCCCTCCACCGAATGCCTAAGGTTTCCTGAGGAAGGCTCGTCCGCTCAGGGTTAGTCGGGACCTAAGCCGAGGCCGAAAGGCGTAGGCGATGGACAACAGGTTGAGATTCCTGTACCACCTCTTTTCCGTTTGAGCAATGGAGGGACGCAGGAGGATAGGGTAAGCGCGCTGTTGGATATGCGCGTCCAAGCAGGTAGGCTCAAGGGATAGGCAAATCCGTCCCTTGGTTAAGGCTGAGCTGTGATGGCGAGGGAAATGAAGTACCGAAGTTCCTGATTCCACACTGCCTAGAAAAGCTTCTAGCGAGGAAAATGGTGCCCGTACCGCAAACCGACACAGGTAGGCGAGGAGAGAATCCTAAGGTGATCGAGAGAACTCTCGTTAAGGAACTCGGCAAAATGACCCCGTAACTTCGGGAGAAGGGGTGCTCTTTAGGGTGAATAGCCTTGAAGAGCCGCAGTGAATAGGCCCAGGCGACTGTTTAGCAAAAACACAGGTCTCTGCGAAGCCGCAAGGCGAAGTATAGGGGCTGACGCCTGCCCGGTGCTGGAAGGTTAAGAGGAGAGGTTAGCGCAAGCGAAGCTTTGAATTGAAGCCCCAGTAAACGGCGGCCGTAACTATAACGGTCCTAAGGTAGCGAAATTCCTTGTCGGGTAAGTTCCGACCCGCACGAAAGGCGTAACGATCTGGGCACTGTCTCAACGAGAGACTCGGTGAAATTATAGTACCTGTGAAGATGCAGGTTACCCGCGACAGGACGGAAAGACCCCGTGGAGCTTTACTGCAGCCTGATATTGAATTTTGGCACAGCTTGTACAGGATAGGTAGGAGCCTTGGAAACCGGAGCGCCAGCTTCGGTGGAGGCATTGGTGGGATACTACCCTGGCTGTGTTGAACTTCTAACCCGCGGCCCTGATCGGGCCGGGAGACAGTGTCAGGCGGGCAGTTTGACTGGGGCGGTCGCCTCCTAAAATGTAACGGAGGCGCCCAAAGGTTCCCTCAGAATGGTTGGAAATCATTCGCAGAGTGTAAAGGCACAAGGGAGCTTGACTGCGAGACCTACAAGTCGAGCAGGGACGAAAGTCGGGCTTAGTGATCCGGTGGTTCCGCATGGAAGGGCCATCGCTCAACGGATAAAAGCTACCCCGGGGATAACAGGCTTATCTCCCCCAAGAGTCCACATCGACGGGGAGGTTTGGCACCTCGATGTCGGCTCATCGCATCCTGGGGCTGTAGTCGGTCCCAAGGGTTGGGCTGTTCGCCCATTAAAGCGGTACGCGAGCTGGGTTCAGAACGTCGTGAGACAGTTCGGTCCCTATCCGTCGCGGGCGCAGGAAATTTGAGAGGAGCTGTCCTTAGTACGAGAGGACCGGGATGGACGCACCGCTGGTGTACCAGTTGTCTTGCCAAAGGCATCGCTGGGTAGCTATGTGCGGACGGGATAAGTGCTGAAAGCATCTAAGCATGAAGCCCCCCTCAAGATGAGATTTCCCATCGCAAGAGTAAGACCCCTGAAAGATGATCAGGTTGATAGGTTCGAGGTGGAAGCGTGGTGACACGTGCAGCTGACGAATACTAATCGGTCGAGGACTTAACCTTTATTCAAGTAAGGCTGCTTCACTCGTGCAGCACATCGTTATCTAGTTTTGAAAGAGCAATCTTTCAACCACATATCTGGTAATTATGGCAGAGAGGTCACACCCGTTCCCATACCGAACACGGAAGTTAAGCTCTTTAGCGCCGATGGTAGTTGGGGGTTTCCCCCTGTGAGAGTAGGACGTTGCCAGGTACATGAAAAAAAGGCTTGCCCCTTAGGGGGTGGGTCTTTTTTGTTTGGGATTGGGAATGCGGGATACGCTATGGATAGAGGGAGATAGAAGGAGTGGCGGATACGTGATTCGGTATACGCCATGGGCTGCGGAAAGGGATCCAACGAATAGAGGCGGCTCCGATCTCTGTCGAACCCTCCCGAAAAGTCGATATCCGCTCATTTTAGTCGATAAATCGAAACAATCGTCGATATATCAAATTAATCGCCGATATATTAAAATTTCGGTCGATATCCGCTCAAGAATAGCCGATATCTTTCCTGCTGCCCTCAAATGACGTAATTTAAAAACCATATTCTGCCTCATTTTCATCCACCATCCCCTGTACTGAGTCGCGAGGCCGAACCCTATCACCGGTTTCGAAGAAAAGAGGACGAGTTTTAATCGAAAATCCACGATCCTCATCATTTTCTCCTCCATAAGGCACCCCACAGATACTCCGATAACCGCACCCTCCGAATAATCACCAACCATCTCATTCGCCGATAGACTTTCACGCCACCTCATTCAAATCCCCATTTGTCCCCCACACCATTCCCTATTATAATGAAACAAACAGAGGTGATAATTCAATGTCAGCGAAAATCAGCCCGCAGGACGAGGAATTGATCCAGGCTGCAAAAGAAATCATTCGTGAACATTACGAGTACGGGAAGCATCATGTCGGCGCCGCTCTCCGAACAGCTTCCGGAGAAATTATCAGGGCCGTTCATATTGAAGCATACATTGGAAGGGTTACGGTATGTGCAGAAGCGATTGCGATTGGGAAGGCTATATCTGAAGGCTTTCGTGAGTTTGAGGCGATTGTGGCGGTTCGGCACCCCGGCCCGGATGAGCATGATCGTGAAATCAAGGTTGTTGCGCCGTGCGGAATGTGCAGGGAACTGATCGGTGATTACGGGGAAAATATGAAGGTTATTTTAGATACGAAAGACGGTCTTGCAAAACTAAGCATTCAAGAACTGCTTCCCCTTAAATATACGAGACCGACTGAAACGTAAATTTGCTGCTAAGATAAAAGAGGGATCATTAAATGACTGATAAGCCAACAAAAAAGAAATTTGAGGTCGCAGAGAATGAAAGCATTGGTGCTGTTCTCGACCGCATGAAGGAAGAAGGATATGCTCCTGTACGCAGAATGGAGGAACCTATCTTTAAAGAAGTAAAAGAGAATGGACAAACACAGATTGTTCCGGCAGGAAGAATGATTGTATTTGAAGGGAAGTTGCTCTAAACCCGAACGATATACCCCTTTAATGCAGTAATGTTCGATATTTTGTATTGACATGTTACAAAATCTCTTGTTATGATGGAGATGAAAATAACGACGAAGCCTTCATATAAATTTGGGGATATGGCCCAAGAGTTTCTACCCGGACACCGTAAATGACCGGACTATGAGGGAAAGTGGATTAACCAGCGTAGTGGATATACATACTATGCCCGGTTCGTATTGCTTTCTCTTAAGCATACGGCCGGGCTTTTTTTCATTTTAGGAGAGCGGGGGAGAGCGATGATCGAACAGGTTGGAGTCATTATGGGAAGCCAGTCAGATTGGGAAACGATGAGACATGCGTGCGAGCTGCTGGATGAACTTGAGATTTTTTATGAAAAAAAAGTTGTATCTGCTCACCGGACACCAGAGCTCATGTTTGAATATGCGGAATCGGCCAGGGAACGGGGGCTTAAAGTCATTATCGCAGGTGCAGGCGGGGCTGCCCATCTTCCTGGAATGGTAGCTGCAAAGACAACCCTGCCGGTGATTGGCGTCCCGGTTCAGTCAAAGGCTCTTAACGGGCTTGATTCACTCCTTTCTATTGTGCAAATGCCTGGAGGTGTTCCGGTTGCAACGGTAGCAATCGGAAAGGCAGGTGCTGTGAATGCGGCACTGCTTGCTGCACAGATTCTCTCCCTGTCAGACGGCAGGATTGAAGCGGCTCTTGCCAAACGGAGAGAGGATACCCGCCAGGCCGTGCTTGAAAGCAGTGATGCTCTTGTATAAGCAGATTTTACCCGGACAGACGATTGGCATCATTGGCGGAGGACAGCTGGGACGGATGATGGCATTGGATGCGAGAAATATGGGTTACAGGATTGCGGTTCTTGACCCCGCACCGGATAGTCCATGCGGCCAGGTTGCAGACATTGAAATCACGGCGGCGTACAGCGATATAGATGCCATTAAGCAGCTTGCAGATGTAAGTGACGTGATCACATATGAATTTGAGAATATTGATTATGATGCTCTCGTGTGGCTTGAAAGCAACGCTTATCTTCCGCAGGGAAGCCGCCTGCTTTCACTGACCCAGGATAGGCAGACGGAAAAAGAAGCCATCCAGGAAACAGGCTGCCAGGTGGCACCATACAGTATTCTTGAGAACGGCAACGGCCTTGAGGATGCGCTTGAAGATATCGGTTTCCCTGCCGTTTTAAAAACATGCAGAGGCGGCTACGATGGTAAAGGGCAGGCGGTGATCAAGAGTCCGGCTGATATAGAAGAGGCTGAAAAGCTGCTGAATCTGGGGAAATGCATTCTTGAAAAATGGGTTCCCTTTGAGAAAGAGCTCTCCATCATTGTCACAAGAAACCCGAGCGGGGATGTAAAGGTCTTTCCGGCAGCTGAGAATGTTCACCGTGAGAACATCCTTCATCTAAGCATTGTTCCAGCGAGAATAACAGCCGACATCGAAAAAAGGGCAAAAGATGCTGCGTTAAAGCTTGCTGAGCGCTTTGAATTGGTTGGAACACTGGCCGTTGAAATGTTTTTGACTGAGGATGGAGAGATCTTCATCAATGAATTGGCGCCGAGGCCGCATAATTCAGGCCATTACACGATGGATTTGTGCGAAACCTCCCAGTTTGAACAGCATATCCGCTCCGTTTGTAATTTGCCACTTGGAAGAACGGATTTATTGAAAAAAGGGCTGATGGTGAACGTATTAGGCGAACATCTCGAAGCTGTTTTAAATAATCTTTCGTTTTTAGATGAAGCTGCGTTATACTTGTACGGTAAAAAGGAAAACAAGCCAAAGAGAAAAATGGGGCATGTTACCTTTAAAACGGACGTCATTGAAGAAACGATGGAGAAAATATCAAATCAGTGGGGTCAATAGGAGAACGGAGGATTTACGATGATCGAACGTTATACAAGGCCGGAAATGGGGGCCATCTGGACAGAGGAAAACCGTTTCCAGGCGTGGCTTGAGGTAGAAATTCTTGCATGTGAAGCATGGGCTGAGCTTGGGGTCATCCCTAAGGAAGATACAGTGCTTCTGCGTGAGAATGCTTCCTTTGACATTAACCGCATTAAAGAGATTGAAGAGGAAACAAGACATGATGTTGTTGCCTTTACAAGAGCGGTTTCTGAAACACTTGGCGAAGAGCGCAAATGGGTCCATTACGGACTTACTTCTACAGATGTTGTGGATACCGCGCTATCTTACCTTTTGAAGCAGGCCAATGATATTTTAAGAGCAGACCTTGAGCGCTTTGTGGAAATTCTTAAAAATAAAGCGATTGAACACAAATACACGGTGATGATGGGCCGCACGCACGGTGTCCATGCAGAGCCGACGACATTCGGTTTGAAGCTTGGCCTGTGGTATGAGGAAATGAAACGGAACCTGGAGCGTTTTAACCGTTCTGCAGAAGGCATTGAATTCGGAAAAATGTCAGGCGCAGTTGGAACGTATGCCAATATCGATCCGTTTGTTGAAAAATATGTGTGCGAGAGGCTTGGTCTTCAGGCAGCACCGATCTCAACTCAAACCCTTCAGCGCGACCGCCACGCTGACTATATGAGCACCCTTGCACTGATTGCCACATCAATTGAAAAATTCGCCGTAGAAGTACGCGGACTTCAGAAGAGTGAAACGCGCGAGGTAGAGGAATTTTTCGCGAAAGGACAAAAGGGCTCCTCAGCCATGCCGCATAAACGCAATCCAATCGGATCGGAAAACATGACTGGGCTTGCCCGTGTCATCCGCGGATACATGATGACGGCTTATGAAAATGTACCGCTATGGCATGAGCGTGATATTTCCCACTCCTCTGCAGAACGGATCATTTTGCCGGATGCAACCATTGCACTGAACTATATGCTGAACCGCTTCGGAAATATCATTAAGAACCTGACCGTGTTCCCTGAAAACATGAAGCGCAACATGGATCGTACCCTTGGGCTGATTTACTCCCAGCGTGTCCTGCTTGCTCTTATTGACTCAGGCATGGCTCGTGAAGCAGCGTACGATCTGGTTCAGCCGAAAGCAATGGAGGCTTGGGAAACACAAGTCCACTTCCGCACATTAGTAGAAGCGGATCCGGCTGTTACCGAACGTTTAACACCAGCTGTAATCGATGACTGCTTCGATTACAACTACCACTTGAAAAATGTAGATGCCATTTTTAACAGGCTCGGTCTATAAAACTGGAGGGGCAAAGCAAAACTTTGCCTCTTTCCAATCTTAAAATTCCCAATATTCCGACTACAGGAGGGCGAAATCAATGGAATTGCTTTATGAGGGAAAAGCGAAGCGCATTTACAGAACAGAGCGTGAGGGTGAATTTCTTGTTTCCTATAAAGACTCCGCTACGGCATTTAACGGAGAGAAAAAAACAGAGATTACTGGAAAAGGCCGATTAAACAACGAGATTTCCGTTCTGATTTTTGAAAAGCTCAAAGAAGCAGGCGTTGCCAACCACCTAATCCGCAAAGTTTCTGAAACCGAGCAGCTGGTAGAGGAAGTCACCATTATTCCGCTTGAAGTCGTTGTACGGAACACGGTCGCCGGAAGTATGGCGAAGCGTCTCGGCATCGAGGAAGGAACACCAATCCCTGAACCCATTGTTGAGTTTTACTACAAGGATGATGCGCTAGGAGATCCGCTTATCACAGAGAGCCATATCAAACTATTGAAAGCGGCAGCACCGGATCAAATCGAAGAACTGAAAACAAAAGCCCTTAAAGTAAATGAAGTGCTCATTCCATATTTTTCAGAGAGAAATGTAAGACTGATAGACTTCAAGCTTGAATTCGGCCTCCGAAAAGACGGAACGATTTTACTGGCGGATGAAATTTCCCCGGATACGTGCCGCCTGTGGGATAAAGAGACAAACGAAAAGTTTGATAAAGATGTTTTTCGCCGGGATCTTGGCAGTTTGACTGAAGCGTACGAAGAAATCTTAAAACGATTGGGAGGACCCGCACATGTATAAAGTGAAGGTGTATGTCAGTTTAAGAGAAAGTATTTTGGATCCGCAGGGGAACGCCGTGAAGAATGCGCTGCACAGCATGTCCTACGGTGAGGTTCAGGACGTCCGCATCGGTAAATACATGGAGCTGATGATCGAGAAAACCGACCGTCCGCTTGAGGAAACCGTGAAGGAAATGTGTGAAAAGCTTTTAGCAAATACGGTTATTGAAGACTACCGCTTTGAAGCAGAGGAGGTTGTCGTTCAGTGAGATTCGCGGTGATAGTTTTCCCCGGCTCCAACTGTGATGTGGATATGTATCATGCGATCAAGGATGAGCTTGGAGAAGAAGCAGAGTATGTTTGGCACGATGAAAACGATTTGAGCGAATTTGACGGCATTCTTCTTCCAGGAGGATTTTCATACGGAGATTACCTGCGCTCCGGCTCCATTGCTCATTTTTCAAATGTCATGGCGGAAGTGAAAAAAGCGGCTGAACAAGGAAAGCCGGTGCTTGGTGTCTGCAATGGATTTCAAATCCTCCTTGAAGCAGGGCTGCTTCCGGGTGCGATGAAACGGAATGAGGGGCTGAAATTCAAGTGCGAACCTGCCTCTTTAAAGGTGGTCAATGCCAAAACCCCGTTCACATCCGGCTATACAGAAAACCAGGTCATCTCCGTTCCGATTGCTCACGGAGAAGGGAATTATTTCTGCGACGAGCTGACGCTGAAAAGCCTGACAGAGAACAACCAGATTGTATTTACTTACAGTGAAAATCCGAACGGAAGCCTGGAGGATATTGCGGGGATTGTCAATGAACGAGGCAATGTTCTCGGCATGATGCCTCACCCTGAGCGCGCTGTGGATTCCATGCTTGGAAGCGCGGACGGCCTCGCACTGTTTCAATCGATCGTAAAAAACTGGAGGGAAGCACATGTCACTACTTCTTGAGCCAAATCCTGAACAAATTAAAGCAGAAAAAGTGTATCAGCAGATGGGAATCAGCGACGAAGAATTTGCGATGGTTGAATCCATTCTCGGACGCCTGCCCAACTATACGGAAACGGGAATTTTCTCCGTTATGTGGTCTGAGCACTGCAGCTATAAAAACTCCAAGCCGATTCTGAAAAAGTTCCCTGTCACAGGCGAGCATGTTCTGCAGGGACCCGGCGAGGGAGCGGGGATTGTCGATATCGGCGATAACCAGGCGGTTGTTTTTAAAATCGAGAGCCATAATCACCCTTCTGCTGTTGAGCCTTATCAGGGCGCTGCAACGGGTGTCGGCGGCATCATCCGTGATGTGTTCTCGATGGGCGCGCGCCCGATCGCCCTATTAAACTCACTAAGATTCGGTGAGCTGAAATCCCCTCGGGTGAAGTATTTGTTTGAAGAAGTAGTAGCAGGAATTGCCGGTTACGGAAACTGCATCGGTATTCCAACCGTTGGCGGCGAAATCCAGTTTGATGCCTCCTATGAAGGAAATCCGCTTGTGAACGCGATGTGTGTCGGACTCATTGACCATAAGGATATAAAGAAGGGCCAGGCAAAAGGAGTCGGCAATACGGTCATGTATGTCGGCGCGAAAACAGGCCGTGACGGCATTCACGGAGCCACATTCGCTTCAGAGGAACTCAACGAAAAATCCGATGAAAAGCGCCCGGCCGTCCAGGTGGGCGATCCGTTCATGGAAAAGCTTCTTCTTGAAGCGTGTCTTGAAGTGATCCAAAACGATGCGCTTGTCGGGATTCAGGATATGGGAGCGGCGGGACTTACGAGTTCTTCTGCTGAAATGGCAAGCAAGGCAGGCTCGGGAATCGAAATGAATCTGGATTTGATTCCTCAGCGCGAGTACGGAATGACGCCTTATGAAATGATGCTTTCTGAATCCCAGGAGCGGATGCTGCTTGTTATTGAAAAAGGCCGTGAGCATGAGATCGAAGCCATTTTTGCAAAATACGATTTGGAAGCCGTGTCAGTCGGGACGGTAACGAATGATAAAATGCTCCGCCTTGTCCATAGAGGAGAGGTCGTCGTAGAGATTCCGGTAGATGCGTTAGCAGAGGAAGCGCCGGTTTATCATAAACCTTCTGCAGAGCCAGCCTATTTCCGGGAGTTTCAGCAAATGGAGGAGACGGTGCCAGAGGTTGAAAACCTTGAAGAAACGCTGATCAGCCTTCTTAAGCAGCCGACGATTGCAAGCAAGGAATGGGTCTACAATCAGTACGATTATATGGTCCGCACGAATACGGTAGTCGCGCCTGGTTCCGATGCTGCGGTACTGCGCATCCGCGGAACGAAAAAGGCTCTGGCGATGACAACGGACTGCAACTCGCGCTATCTGTACCTTGATCCGGAAACGGGCGGAAAAATCGCGGTTGCAGAAGCAGCCCGGAACATCGTTTGCTCGGGAGGTACACCGCTTGCCATCACGGATTGCCTGAACTTTGGTAATCCGGAAAAGCCGGAGATCTTCTGGCAGCTTGAAAAAGCGGCGGACGGGATGAGTGAGGCTTGTACAGTTCTCGGTGCTCCGGTTATTGGCGGCAACGTTTCTCTTTATAACGAAACGAACGGAACGGCGATCTATCCGACACCTGTCATCGGAATGGTTGGTCTGATTGAGGATACCGATTACATTACGACACAGGACTTTAAAGAAGCAGGCGATTTCATCTATGTGCTAGGGGATACAAAGCCTGAATTCGGCGGAAGCGAGCTGCAAAAGCTTGTGTACGGCGAAATTTCCGGAAAAGCCCCGGTGCTTGATTTAGAGGTTGAAAAAACGCGAATGAACCTTTTATCAAAGGCAATCCGTGACGGTCTAGTTCAATCCGCGCATGATGCAGCAGAAGGCGGACTTGCGGTTGCGCTTGCTGAGTCGGCGTTTTCAGGAAAAGGACTTGGAGCAGATGCCGAGTTAACCGGTGATGCGGTAACGGCACTGTTCAGTGAGACTCAATCGCGATATATCCTGACGGTACGCCCTGAAAATAAAGAGCGGTTTGAAGAGTTAACAAATGCTGTAAGAATCGGCCGGGTAACGGACAGCAGAAAATTAACCATTCGTGGAAGCCAAGGGGAACAGTGGGTGGATTTAAGCATCGAGAAGCTTGAAGACGCCTGGAGAGGAGCCATCCCATGCTTGCTGAAATCAAAGGATTAAACGAGGAATGCGGCGTTTTTGGAATCTGGGGCCATCCTGATTCAGCCCAAATTACGTACTACGGCTTGCACAGCCTTCAGCACCGCGGCCAGGAGGGCGCGGGCATTGTAACGACGGACGGCAAGACGATGGACTGCGAGAAAGGTCTTGGCTTGATTACGGATGTTTTCAACAAAGGCCAGCTTGGAGAAATGAGCGGGAAAGCAGCGATCGGCCACGTCCGGTATGCAACAGCGGGAGGGGGCGGCTATGAAAACGTCCAGCCGCTTATGTTCCGTTCGCAAAACGGCGGACTGGCACTTGCGCATAACGGGAATCTGGTAAACGCAAACCATTTAAAGCACCAGCTTGAGAGCCAGGGAAGTATTTTTCAGACAACGTCCGATACGGAAGTGCTTGCCCATTTAATTAAACGAAGCGGCCACTTCTCTTTAAAGGATAAAGTAAAAAACGCCTTATCCATGATAAAAGGGGCTTACGCGTTTGTTATTTTAACCGAAACGGAAATGATGGTGGCGCTTGATCCGAACAGCCTCCGCCCTCTGTCAATCGGCCTGCTTGGCGATGCATATGTGGTCGCATCCGAAACGTGTGCCTTTGATATTGTCGGAGCAGATTACCTGCGCGAGGTGCAGCCGGGCGAACTGATTATCATTAACGACGACGGCCTGCAGTCCGAACGGTTCTCCATGAACAGCAACCGATCAATCTGCAGCATGGAATACATTTATTTTTCCAGACCCGACAGCAACATTGACGGAATCAACGTGCATACCGCCCGGAAAAACCTCGGCAAGCGTTTGGCCCAGGAAGCGGCAGTGGAAGCAGACGTTGTGACAGGGGTGCCTGATTCCTCTATTTCAGCAGCAATCGGCTATGCGGAAGCATCCGGTATTCCGTATGAGCTTGGTCTAATTAAAAACCGGTATGTCGGCCGGACATTTATCCAGCCGTCCCAGTCTTTAAGAGAGCAAGGGGTAAAAATGAAGCTTTCTGCCGTCCGCGGTGTTGTAGAGGGCAAGCGGGTCGTGATGGTCGATGATTCGATCGTCCGCGGAACGACGAGCAGACGGATCGTGCAAATGCTGAAGGAAGCAGGCGCGACCGAGGTTCACGTCCGCATCAGCTCACCGCCGATTGCGCATCCGTGCTTTTACGGAATTGATACTTCTACGCATGAGGAACTGATTGCGTCTTCTCATAACGCAGAAGAGATTCGGGAATTAATCGGTGCCGATTCCATCGCGTTCATCAGTCCGGAAGGCTTGCTTGATGGAATTGGCCGCCCTTATGAAGGAGAAACAAGAGGACAGTGCATGGCGTGCTTTACCGGCCGCTATCCGACGGAAATTTATGCCGACACGCTGCTCCCTCATGAAAAAGAAGTAAAAACAGGTGCACGATAAGGAGGAACGGACATGTCAAAAGCCTATCAGGAAGCGGGAGTGAACATCGAAGCCGGCTATGAAGCGGTTTCCAGAATGAAAAAACACGTTGAGCGTACGAAACGCGAGGGTGCCATCGGTCTGCTCGGAGGCTTTGGCGGTGTCTTCGACCTGTCTGCTCTGAATTACCGGAAGCCGGTTCTTGTATCGGGTACAGACGGCGTCGGAACGAAGCTTAAGCTCGCTTTTATGGCGGATCGTCATGATACAATTGGGATCGACGCAGTGGCGATGTGCGTGAACGATATCTTGGCTCAAGGTGCGGAACCGCTTTTTTTCCTGGATTATTTAGCCCTTGGAAAAGCAGATCCTGAAAAAATTGAGCAAATCGTTAAAGGGATTGCCGACGGCTGCGAGGAAGCAGGATGTGCGCTGATTGGCGGCGAAACGGCTGAGATGCCCGGCCTTTACAATGAGGGTGAATACGATGTTGCCGGCTTCAGCGTTGGCGGAGCAGAAAAGGATGAGCTTGTGACCGGGGCAGGGATTAAACCGGGTCATGTGCTGATTGGACTCACCTCAAGCGGTCTTCACAGCAACGGCTTTTCACTTGTCCGGAAAATTCTCCTCGAAGACAGCGGACTCCAGCTGAACCAAACAGTTGAGCCATTGCAAAACCCGCTCGGCGAGGAGCTTTTAACACCAACAAGAATTTATGTAAAACCTGTTATAAAAGTGCTGAAGAATGTAAAAGTGGATGGGATGGCGCATATTACCGGCGGCGGTTTTGTTGAAAACATTCCGAGGATGCTGCCGGAGGGACTGGGCGCAGAAATTGACTATGGTTCATGGCCGATTCCGAAGATTTTTGACCTTCTTGAAGAAAAAGGAAGCCTAAACCGGGAAGAAATGTTCAACATTTTCAATATGGGCATCGGCTTTGTCCTTGCCGTCAGTCCGGAACGAATTCATGATGCGATTGGAATTCTTGAGGAGCATGGCGAAAAAGCCTTTATTATCGGACGGGTGAAAGAAGGTTCCGGGGTCGAATTCGGCGGTGCTGCACTATGATGAAAAAATCAAAAATCGCCGTTTTCGCATCAGGAAGCGGCAGTAATTTTCAAGCCATTTCAGAAAAAACGAAGAACGGGGAGCTCGATGCGGAAATTGTCCTTCTCGTCTGCGATAAGCCTGGTGCCCCTGTAACGGAAAAAGCAAGATTAGCAGGTGTTCCGGTCCTGGAGCTATCACCAAAATCATTTGAAAACAAAGCTGCCTATGAAGCTGAAATTCTTGCAAACCTTGAGAAGAACGGGACCGAGTGGCTCATCCTGGCAGGCTATATGCGTCTGATCGGGCCTGTTCTCCTTGATGCTTTTCCAACCAAGATTATGAATCTCCATCCCTCGCTGCTTCCGAAATTTCCAGGGAAGGATGCAATCGAACGCGCCTTCCAATCAGGAGATACGGAAACCGGCATTACGATTCATTATGTGGATGAAGGAATGGACACAGGTCCGATCATCGACCAGATGAGAGTCGCTATTCCAGAATCTCTTGAACAGCTAAAAATAAATATTCACAAGGCGGAGCACGCTTTTTTCCCCGCCGTCCTTCAGCATGTACTGAAAATCAAGACAGAGGTGAAGCAATCATGACGATTAAACGAGCACTAATCAGCGTATCCAATAAAGAAAATCTTGTTCCGTTCGCGAAGCGCCTTGGTGAACTTGGGATTGAAGTGATCTCGACCGGCGGTACGAAAAAAATGCTTCAGGAAGCGGGAGTAAAGACAATCGGTATCTCCGAGGTAACAGGCTTCCCTGAAATCATGGATGGCCGCGTCAAAACTCTTCATCCGGCCATTCACGGCGGACTTCTTGCCGTAAGAGACAACGAGAGTCATATGAATCAGCTGAAAGAGAACGGCATTCAACCAATCGACTTAGTTGTCGTGAATCTATATCCGTTCAAAGAAACGATTTCCAAACCGGATTTCACATTCGATGAAGCAGTTGAAAATATCGATATCGGCGGCCCCGGCATGCTTCGTGCATCGGCTAAAAATCACGGGGATGTTACGGTGATTGTTGATCCTGCTGATTATAATTCCGTTCTGGATCAAATTGAAAAAGACGGAGACACAAATCTTGAATTCAGACGCAGGCTTGCTGCGAAAGTATTCAGACACACAGCTGCCTATGATGCTCTGATTGCAGAATACATGACATCCATTACAGGAGAAGAAAATCCTGAAACGATGACCGTTACATATGAAAAGAAACAGGATTTGCGCTACGGAGAAAACCCGCATCAGAAGGCTGTATTCTATCAAACGCCTCTTAAACGGAAGGCATCCATTGCGGAAGCGAAGCAGCTTCACGGCAAAGAGCTTTCCTATAACAATATTAAAGATGCAGACGCTGCCCTTCAGATTGTACGTGAATTCGCAGCGCCGGCAGCTGTGGCCGTTAAGCATATGAATCCATGCGGAGTCGGAACAGCCGATAGCATTGAACAAGCCTATCAGCGTGCTTTTGAAGCAGATCCCACCTCTATTTTCGGCGGAATCATCGCGTTGAACAGAGAAGTGAATGCCGCAACAGCAGAGAAACTGCATGAAATTTTCCTTGAAATTATTATTGCCCCTTCCTTTTCAAAGGAGGCATTGGAAATCTTGACGTCCAAAAAGAACCTCCGACTCTTGACGATTGAACAGGAGGAAAAAGGAGCAGCAGCCAAGCAGCTTGTGTCCGTTGCAGGCGGTCTGCTGGTCCAGGACGAGGATACGCTGACAATTGATGATGCGGAAGTTTCCATTCCAACAAAGCGTGAGCCGACGGAACAGGAGTGGAAGGATTTGAAACTTGCCTGGCAAGTGGTCAAGCATGTAAAATCCAACGCGATTGTTTTGGCGAAGGATGAAAGGACAATTGGAATCGGGGCAGGACAGATGAACCGAGTCGGCTCTGCAAAAATTGCGATTGAACAAGCCGGAGCAAAAGCAGAAGGAAGCGCAATGGGATCCGACGCATTTTTCCCAATGGGAGATACAGTGGAAGCCGCAGCAAAAGCCGGCGTCACGGCCATCATTCAGCCGGGAGGCTCCATCAAAGACGAAGATTCCATTCGCGCTGCAGATGAGCATGGCATCACAATGGTATTCACAGGCATTCGCCATTTCAAGCATTAAGAAGGGAGAGCGATCCTTTTGAACGTACTCGTAATCGGACGCGGAGGCCGCGAGCATACCATCGCATGGAAGCTCGCTCAATCCGGCAGGGCGGAAAAAGTATTTGCGGCACCGGGAAATGACGGAATGACCGATTGTGCGGAAAGAGTTCCAGTGGACGAGCTTGATTTTGCCGGCCTTATTGCTTTTGCAAAAGAGAATGAAGTCGGATTAACGGTGGTTGGTCCTGAAGTCCCTTTACTCGAGGGAATCACAGAAGCCTTTGAAAAAGAGGGGCTGCGGATTTTTGGACCGTCAAGCCAGGCCGCGATGGTGGAAGGCAGCAAGCAGTTTGCGAAAGAGCTGATGGAGAAATACCGCATTCCGACTGCGGGATATGCGGCTTTTACCTCCTATGAAGAAGCACGGGCGTATGTGGAGACAAACGGGGTTCCGATTGTGATCAAAGCGGACGGACTGGCAGCCGGAAAAGGGGTCACGGTTGCCATGACAATGGAGGACGCACTTCAGTGCCTGAAGGATTTCCTCCTCGATGAAAAGTTTGGTGAGGCGAGTAAATCCGTTGTCATAGAAGATTTTCTAGAGGGAGAAGAATTTTCCCTCATGGCCTTCGTGAATGGAGAAAAAGTGTATCCAATGGTCATCGCGCAGGATCACAAACGTGCATTTGACGGCGACCGCGGACCGAACACAGGAGGAATGGGCGCCTACTCTCCTGTACCGCAAATACCGGAAGAGGCGGTGGCTGAAGCGATCCGGTCCGTGCTTGTGCCGGCTGCGAAGGGCCTTGTACAAGAGGGGACACCTTTTACCGGAATCTTATACGCAGGACTCATGCTGACGGCAGACGGTCCGAAAGTCATCGAATTCAACGCGCGCTTCGGTGATCCGGAAACACAAGCCGTTCTTCCGAGAATGAAGAGCGACCTGGTCGACGTGATCGAAGCAGTGATGGAAGGCCGGGACTTTGAAATTGAGTGGACAGATGAAGCCGCCGTTGCCGTGGTGCTTGCTTCAGAAGGATATCCTGAAGCGTACGAAAAAGGAACGATGCTGAACGGACTGGCTGAAGCCGGGGGTGAAGCTGCGGTATTTCATGCAGGTACAAAACGCTCTGGAGACACCTTCGTTTCCGACGGCGGCCGGATTCTCGCAGTTTCTGCAAACGGCAGGACCATACAGGAAGCACAGGAAAAAGCCTATAAATCGATTCGATATCTGGACGGGAACGGCGTTTTTTACCGGACGGACATTGGAAATAAAGCAATTACAGCAAAAACCCCCTACTGAAAAGGGGGTTTTTAGTATATGCTGCTCCGATATCGGCGAAAAAAAGGATATATCGGCGAAAATATCAATATATCGACGATTTTTATAGGATATCGACGATTTTTTATTTTTATCGGCGAAAATAGGAGAATATCGATTATTCGGGAGAATTCGATAACGCCCTCCCCTTACAAAACAAGCCATACTAAAAAGAACCCATATCCAATAAAATATAAGGAAGGAGGAATGAGCCATGGACGAAAAGTACCCGATAGGAACCTTCCAGCATGAAGGGAACATTTCAAACGAACAGGTGGAGAAATGGATCACTCAAATTGAAGAACTGCCTCAGCAGCTGCGTCAAGCGGCAGGCCACCTTACGGAACAGCAGCTGGATACCCCATACCGTCCCGGCGGATGGACTGTACGCCAAGTCGTCCACCATCTGGCTGACAGCCATATGAATGCGTTTATCCGATTTAAGCTTGCCATGACAGAAGAACGGCCGCTCATCAAACCATACAATGAAGGCGCATGGGCCAGGCTTTCGGACTCAAGTTTGCCTGTTGAGCCTTCGCTTCAGCTGATTGAAGCCCTTCATATCCGGCTGGTGGACGTGCTGCGAAGCCTGACTCATTCTGATCGAAAACGGGTTTTCGTACATCCAGACTCCGGTGAGGTATCACTCGGGAGAAACATTGGTCTGTATGCCTGGCATGGAAGGCATCACCTTGCACATATTAAGAGCACCATATAAAACAAGCCTCCGCACATGCGGAGGCTTGTCCTCATTTTTTATAGGATGTTGCCTAGCAAACCGCCAAGCAGACCATCATCATCTTCGTCTTCGTTATCACTGCTGCCTTCATCCTCGTCATTTAAAATACTGCTTAACGATAAGCTGGCCCCAACATTTAAATCAAGCTCCTGGCTTTGCTCATAGCTCCAGCCCATGCTTTCCGCCCAGTCCTGCAATTCATCTTCGCTTATGCCTTTTTCATCGGCCCATTTTTCCAGATCACCGGCTTGCCAGTCATTTTCTTCAGCCCATTTGCTGAATTCATTGTAAGAAAAGGACTGTTTGGACTCATACTTTGCATCCAGCACCGTTTCTAAATCCAAGTCTGTTGATTTCTCTTGTGCAGATGCGGCTCCGCCTGCTGCTCCCAAAGCGAGTGAAAGGGCTAATCCTGATGTTGCGATGGTTTTAAACATTCAAAATCTCCTCCTTAAAATTTAGAATCACCAAGCATACGGAGGGAAATCAGAAAAAGATCAGTATATTTCAAGGGTTGGGAGGAAGGGGCTATGATCTGTAAAGGATGTTATTTACCTGTCATAATTAATAGATTTAAAAGGGTTTTTCTGTAATTTGAAGGGTATGAGAGATGATAAAGAGAGAGAAAAGATGTGGAATTTTCAATATGCTGCTAAAAAATAGAGGCTATGATCATGCTTTTTATTTGTTTCTGGCAGAGTACCCAAATACAAAACTGAGAAATAATCGGAAACGAATAAGGGACAAGGCTGCTATAAAACCGTCAGCGTTGCCCCTCAAAAAGCAGTTTGGAAAAAAGGATTTTTATTTGGCCGTTTCTTCAAATTCAGTAATCGTAGCGGAAAATTTTATTTGAGTCTCTTTGATGATGGTTTGGAGGCTGTTTGTGATGCTGCTGACTTTTTGCGCTTCTTTTGTGATGTTCTCCACGTTGGAGTTAACTTTATCAATTGCTTCGTCAACGTTCGTTGATAATCTGCGGATTTCATCTGCGACCACTTTAAAGCCTTTTCCTTGCTCGCCAACCCGTGCTGCTTCAATTGCCGCATTTAAGGCGACCATATTGGTCTGTGATGAAATATGACTGATGGTTTTGGAGGTCTGGCTAATCAAATCGGTTTGGTTTTGCAGGGCCTGAACTGCCTGAATGCTTTCCTTTGTATTGGCAACGACCAGATCCGCTAATTCTTCAGGCATGCTTTTCAGGTCGGATATAATGGTATGCGTTCTGCTTTCATGATCCGTTATATTGGTAGCAATTTTTAAAACGGCTGTTACTTCTCCGGTTTCATCTGCAACGGGAATATAGGTTGCCTCAAACCAAAGCAGACTTCCGTTTTTGCTCACACGCAATATTTTCTCCTGAAACTTCAGCCCTTTTTTCAAATTTGACCACAGGGCCTGGTATTCCTCGCTATTCTGAAATGCTTCTGTGCAAAACTCCTGGTGCTTCATCCCGGTCATTTCTTCGGGCCGGTAGCCCATCGCTGAAGCAAAATTCCCGTTTACCCATATGACTTCTTTGTTCAAATTGAATTCAATCATAGCCAAATGTGTTTCCAGCGCTTTTAAAACGGCATCTGTACTTAAGACTTGAGTAATTGTCATTCGATTGTCCTCCAAATCCCACGGTATATATTAGGTATATCGGACCACAAAGAGAATTTTTTTAGTAAAATAAAGAACGTCCTGCAAACAGGACGTCCATCTTATCTAACCCGTCTTTTCCTTCTTACAAAAACAAACGCCAGCGCCACAATCCCGCCGATCAGCGAAGCGTAAACAAAAATCATGTCCCTCATGTATTCAAGAAATCCCAATCCATCACCTCATTTTAAGGGGTCTGTCCCCTGGTGTGATAAAAGAATAAAGCTTGGGCACCGGTTACCGAGAGGCTTTGCCGCTCAAGGGCTTGCGGCGCTAAGTCCTTGCCCCCTTTTGCGTTAAAGCAGAGCGGGACTGGCACCGGGTCAGTCCCGCTCTCTAATAAAGAAGTAAAGCTCCGGCACCAGCGCTGGAACACATTGCAACTAATGGCTTCCCGACGTCTGGTCTCCGTCCCCATTTGCTTTAAAGTAAAACGGGACTGACCCGCTAGCAAATGTTAAGATCTCAAGAAGGATTATAGGTTTCACCGCTGTGCTCATCATCCTGATTCGTTTCTTTCGCCTGATCATACATAAGCGTCAGCGGGCAGAAGCGCAGAATTCCTTCTCCAACTTTCATAGCTCCAAGAATGATCAGAAGAATGAGTGACTCTCTCCATGGTTTTTTTGAATATTTGGCAGAAGCAACAGCAACTATTGTTAATCCGGCAGTAATGCGAATCAGGGCATTCACAATGCCGATATTAGGTTTAATCATGGGAAGACCTCCTTAAATTATGAAAAGTTTTCAAATTATTTTGTTCTTTTATGCATTAACGTATTAATTGTGATAACATGAAAAGGAAAATTAAGGACGCAAACTGCACTTTCGTGAAAGCGTTTGCCTAATGATTCCAGAAGGAGGATTCTTCGATGCCGGAACACCGTGCCGTTTGGAAAAATGACCAGATTCGCGAACAAATCCAAGTACTTGACCAGGAAATGGCGCCGACAATCCTCTTGAAGAATGCGGTCATTTTAAACTCATACTTGAAGCAATGGATCCATGGAAACGTTTGGATATATGGAGATCGCATTGTTTATATAGGCGAAGAGCTGCCGAAACATTCAGACCAGACCGAAATCATGGATTGTGAAGGGCTGTATCTTGTACCGGGATATATTGAGCCTCATGCCCATCCTTTTCAGTTATATAATCCCCAGACATTGGCCCGATATGCAGCTCAATATGGAACAACAACGCTGATTAGCGACAATTTAAACCTGCTGTTTCAAAACGATCAAAAGAAAGCGCTTACTTTGTTGAGACACTGTTCAGAGGAGCTCTTTCATCATTTTTGGTGGGCTCGGTTCGATCTTCAATCTGAAGTTGATAAGGAAGATTTCATCCTTTCTCCTGACAGGATTTCCGCATGGCTCGACCATGATTGCGTCTTGCAGGGAGGCGAGCTGACGGGATGGCCAAGCCTGCTTTCCGGAGATGACCTCATGCTTGACCGGATTCAGGAGGCTAAAAAGAAACGCAAGCGTGTGGAAGGGCATTTCCCTGGAGCATCTGAAAAAACACTTACTAAGATGAAGCTCTTTGGAATAGATGCCGATCATGAAGCTATGACTGGCAAAGAGGTGTACTCGCGGCTGCTTGCAGGCTACACGGTTGCACTCAGACACTCTTCAATCAGACCGGATCTTCCCAAACTGCTGAAGGAAATCAAGGAACTGCCGATCGCCTCCTATGAGCATTTATTTTTAACGACAGACGGGGCAACCCCGGCTTTTTATAAAGACGGGGTGACGAATCCTTTAATAGAGATGGCTCTGAACGAAGGAGTCGATCCAATTGATGCGTATCATATGGCAAGCTTTAATATTGCACGCTACTATGGAATTGATCATTTGCTTGGCTCGGCTGCAGCAGGCCGTTTTGCAACATTGAACTTCTTAGAGGATCCTTTGAAGCCGAATCCGGTTCATGTTTTGGCAAAAGGGAAATGGCTGAAAAAGAATCGTCAAAATCTTCAAGAGGATTTGGAGGAGCTGCCTTGGAAGGACTGCGGATTTTCTCCTCTCAGCATGACGTGGGGGCTGACGATGGATGACCTTCAGTTTTCCATGCCGCTCGGTTTGCACATGGTGAATGGCGTCATCATGCAGCCCTATTCCGTCAGCCGGGATTTGGCCACAGATGAATTATCCACTGACCATGATGAATCATTTCTGGCTTTGATTGACCGGAATGGAAATTGGAGAATTAACACCGTACTGAAAGGATTTGGCGGAGTAAAAGGCCTGGCAAGCTCCTTCTCGGCTACTGGCGACATTTTGCTGATCGGCAAAAATAAGGAAGATATGATTGCCGCTTATAAACAGATGGTTGAAATCGGCGGCGGCATTGTCATCTGTGAGGATGGCAGCATCTGTTATGAACTTCAGCTTGAACTGAACGGGACGGCTTCCAAAGCAGAGCTGCCTGAGCTGATGGATAAATACCGGGAGTTCCATTCCTTTCTTAAGGAGAGAGGATACGCATTCGAGGATCCGATTTACACGCTGTTTTTCCTTTCCTCCACCCATCTCCCATTTGTCCGGATTACACCAAGGGGAATTTTCGACGTGAAGAAAAAAACGATACTCTTTCCGTCGATAATGCGTTAAAATAGGAAAGGATAACGAATAATTATAACTAAGATATTATTTTCTTCCATTTCCTTTGAATTTTAGACTGAATGCCATAGATTAACATATAAAAAGGAGAATGACTGCATGCAAATTGATAAATTGCGCGGCAAAGAGCTTGATCAACTGTTTGAATCAGTGCTCTCCCTAAAAGACTTGGATGAATGCTATCGGTTTTTTGACGATTTGTGCACGGTGAATGAAATTCAATCTTTGGCACAGCGCCTTGAAGTGGCAAGAATGCTTCGCGAAGGGTTTACGTATCATAAAATTGAGACGCAAACGGGTGCAAGCACAGCAACCATTTCCAGAGTAAAGCGCTGCCTGAATTATGGAAACGATGCTTATACAATGGCGCTTGAGCGCATTCATAAACAGCCAAATGAATCATAAGAGAGACGCCCGCTGAGGTGTCTTTTTTTGTGCTTCTTTTCCATCAATCAATGCCCGGCTAATAGTGTTCAACCCACCTTAATTTGATATAATAATGAAATGGTTAAAAGGGAGGCGTACATGATGTACGATGTAAAAGAATGGCGCCACGCGTTTAAGCTAGACCCGGACAAGCTGATTACGGATGAAGACCTGGAGCAGGTTTGTGAATCGGGGACAGATGCGATTATTATTGGCGGAAGCGATCATATAAACGAAGAGGATATTTTAAATTTAATGGCCCGTGTTAGACGGTACCTGGTACCATGTGTTTTGGAGGTTTCGAACCTGGAAGCCATTGTTCCCGGATTTGATCTTTATTTTATCCCGACGGTTTTCAACAGCCGCGATCCAAAGTGGATTGTCGGGCTTCATAAAAATGCGCTAAAAGAATTCGGGGAATTGATGGACTGGGATGAAACGCTTGTGGAAGGCTACTGCATCTTAAATGAAGACTGCAAGGCCGCTAAACTGACGGATGCCGATACTACCATTGAGCTTGAGGATGTAAAAGCCTACGCCCGGATGGCGGAAAATATGTTCCATCTGCCGATATTCTATTTGGAATACAGCGGTACATATGGAGATCCTTATATTGTGGAAGAAGTGAAATCCGTTTTGAACAGCACGAAGCTGTTTTACGGAGGAGGCATCACGACTCCTGAGAAAGCAGCGGAAATGGCTGAATTCGCGGATACGGTCATTGTCGGGAATGTCATTTACGATGATTTAAAGGCAGCTCTAAAAACCGTTGGTGCAGTGAAAAGCTGATTGCAAAAACAAGTGGATAGAATTAAAATAAAAGTAAGAACAAACGTTTGGTTAGGCGGTGGAAATAGTGGATTTTATAGCACAGCAGTTATTAAACGGATTAAATGAAGAGCAGGGGAAGGCCGTAAAAGCTACTGATGGGCCTCTTTTAATTATGGCTGGAGCGGGAAGCGGAAAAACCAGAGTGCTTACTCATCGGATTGCTTATTTAATGGCAGAAAAACGAGTGGCTCCCTGGAACATTCTTGCTTTGACCTTCACAAATAAAGCAGCAAGAGAGATGAAAGAGCGGATTGGACGCCTTCTTGGACCAGGAGCCGATGATATTTGGATTTCAACGTTCCACTCCATGTGTGTCCGTATTTTACGAAGGGACATCGATCGGATCGGAGTGAACCGGAATTTTTCCATCCTCGATTCAGCCGATCAGCTGTCCGTCGTAAAGTCCATCCTTAAGGAACGGAACCTTGATCCGAAGAAATATGATCCCCGTGCCATTTTAGGCTCGATCAGTTCGGCAAAAAATGAATTGATTGATGCGGAAGAATACGCCAAGTCCTCAACTGGCGGTATGTTCGAGCAAATCGTCAGCGATATTTACACCGATTATCAGAGAAAGCTGCTGAAAAACCAGTCGCTGGACTTTGATGACTTGATCATGACGACCATCCGCTTATTCGAAAGAGTTCCTGAGGTCCTTGAATTCTATCAGCGCAAGTTTCAATATATTCACGTGGATGAGTATCAGGATACAAACAGAGCACAGTATCTGCTTGTCAAAATGATGGCCTCCCGTTTCCGTAACCTGTGTGTGGTAGGGGATTCGGATCAGTCCATTTACGCATGGCGCGGAGCGGATATTTCCAACATTCTCTCCTTTGAAAAGGATTATCCGAATGCAGAAGTGATCATGCTTGAGCAAAACTACCGCTCAACACAAAGAATTTTGAATGCAGCGAATCAGGTCATTCAGAATAACTCCAACCGCAAGCCGAAAAATCTTTGGACGGAAAATGCTGAAGGAGCGAAGCTGAGCTACTATCGCGCAGACTCTGAATCAGCAGAAGGCCAATTCGTAGCAGGGAAAATTAAGGAGCTGTACGATCAGGGGAAAAGGAAGTTTTCAGATTGTGCGATCCTTTACCGCACCAATGCCCAATCACGGGTAATGGAGGAAATCCTGATCAAGTCGAGCATTCAGTATCAAATCGTCGGGGGAATCAAGTTCTATGACAGGAAAGAGATCAAGGATTTGCTCGCCTACCTACGGATGATTGCGAATCCGGATGATGACATCAGCTTTGCCAGAATCGTTAATGTGCCGAAGCGGGGAATTGGAGCGACTTCAATCGACCGTGTGGCAGGCTATGCGGCAGAGAATGATCTTTCCATGTACCAGGCCATTCACGAGGTAGACTTCATTGGATTGCCGGCAAAGGCGACGAACGCACTGATTGAATTTCGTGATTTAATCCGCAACCTCACCGGTATGCAGGATTATTTATCCGTCACAGAATTAACGGAAGAAATTCTTGAGAGATCCGGCTACAGAGAAATGCTGAAATTGGAGAAGAGCATCGAAGCACAAAGCCGCCTTGAGAATATCGACGAGTTCCTGTCGGTTACGCAAAACTTTGAAAAAAACAACGAAGATAAAACCCTCGTTTCCTTCCTGACGGATCTCGCGCTCATTGCCGATATCGACTCGCTTAGTGAAGAAGAACAGGAAAAACAGGATGCGGTCGTTCTTATGACGCTCCACTCGGCAAAAGGACTGGAATTCCCTGTCGTTTTCCTAATGGGAATGGAGGAGGGAGTATTCCCTCACAGCCGTTCTCTCATGGAAGAAGGAGAGATGGAAGAAGAGCGCAGACTTGCATATGTAGGGATTACAAGGGCTGAAGAAGAGCTGTATTTAACCAATGCCCAGATGAGGACGCTTTTTGGCCGGACCAATATGAATCCCGAATCCCGGTTCATTGCTGAAATACCTGAGGAATTATTGGAAAACCTAAATGAGAGTAAAAAAACGATGACCACCCCGTTCGGCAATACGAAGCGGGACCGCCAGCGCATGGCCCAGGTCCAACGTCCGGTAAAAGCTTCAACCGGCGGAGAAGGATTTGACTGGGGTGTTGGCGATAAAGCCGAGCATAAAAAATGGGGTGTCGGAACCGTTGTCAGTGTGAAGGGCGAGGGTGACAGCAAGGAACTCGATATCGCCTTCCCAAGTCCGGTAGGCATTAAGAGGCTTCTTGCAGCATTTGCTCCCATAAAAAAAATGTAATGATCACGGATAGCTTTAGGAAAGGGTTGGGATTATGACCGATTTTCAATCATCCCAGAAGAGAGTTCAGGAGCTGCATGAGCTTTTAAACCGCTACAATTATGAATACCACGTTCTGGACAAACCAAGTGTACCAGATGCCGAGTATGATCAGCGCCTCCATGAGCTGATCAGTCTTGAAGAACAGTTTCCAGAGCTGAAAACGCCTGATTCCCCTTCCCAGCGTGTTGGCGGAGCGATTTTGGAAGGCTTCAGCAAGGTCGAGCATAAGACGCCGATGCTCAGCCTCGGCAATGCATTCAATGATCAGGATTTGCGGGATTTTGACCGCCGTGTCCGCCAAAATGCAGGAGACGAGGTTCAATATGTCGTAGAGTTAAAGATCGATGGCCTCGCTGTATCGCTCCGTTATGAAAACGGAGTGTTCGTCCAAGGAGCGACAAGAGGGGATGGCTCCATCGGGGAGGATATTACCGAAAATCTCCGTACGATCCGCTCAATCCCGCTCCGCCTGAGAAAATCCTTATCCATTGAGGTAAGAGGCGAAGCATTTATGCCGAAAAAATCGTTTGAAAAGCTAAACGAGAAAAAAATTGAGCTGGAGGAAGAGCCGTTTGCAAACCCGCGGAATGCGGCTGCCGGCTCTCTCCGCCAGCTCGACCCGAAAATTGCCGCGAAACGTAATCTCGATATTTTCGTCTATGGTATTGGAGACCTTGGTGAAACAGGAGTTGAAAGACAAAGTGAAGGTCTTGATCTTCTGGATGAGCTTGGTTTCAAAACGAACCTTGAAAGAAAGAACTGCGAAACCATTGATGAAGTCATTAAAATTTTGCACACCATTCAGGAGCAGCGCAATACACTTCCATACGAAATTGACGGAGTCGTTATCAAGGTAGATGCGCTGAGTCAGCAGCAGCAGCTTGGATTTACAGCGAAAAGCCCGCGCTGGGCCATTGCCTATAAATTCCCGGCAGAAGAAGTGATGACAAAGCTGCTTGATATTGAACTGAACGTGGGAAGAACCGGAGTCATTACACCTACAGCCATTCTTGAACCTGTCCGGGTAGCGGGGACGACTGTTCAGCGCGCTTCCTTGCACAATGAAGACCTGATCCGTGAAAAGGATATCCGTTTAGGTGATTACGTCATCGTGAAAAAAGCGGGAGATATTATTCCAGAGGTCGTAAATGTTCTCGCTGACCACCGAACCGGTGACGAAAAAGAATTCGCGATGCCAACCGAATGTCCGGAATGCGGCAGTGAACTCGTCCGCATCGAAGGGGAAGTGGCATTAAGATGTATTAATCCGATGTGCCCTGCCCAGCTTCGCGAAGGTTTGATTCACTTCGTTTCAAGAAACGCCATGAACATTGACGGTCTTGGCGAGCGCGTGATTGCCCAGCTTTTTCAGGAAGGGTTAATAACCGATGTGGCAGACCTGTATGAGCTCTCAAATGATCAGCTGCTTGCTCTTGACCGGATGGGTGAGAAATCAACGGAGAATCTATTGAATGCCATTTTAAAATCAAAAGAGAATTCTCTTGAAAAACTTCTGTTCGGACTCGGAATCCGCCATGTAGGCTCAAAAGCTGCAAAAACACTGGCTCAGAATTTTGAAACGATGGACCGCCTTATGGAAGCAGGCCGTGAAGAACTGCTCGCTATTAACGAAATTGGGGACAAAATGGCCGATGCCGTCGTTACGTATTTTGAAAAACCGGAAGTGGCCCAGCTCATCGAAGAACTGAAAAGCCATGGAGTAAATATGAATTATAAAGGGCCGAAGCTTGTCGCACCTGAAGAAATCGACTCCTACTTTGCCGGCAAAACCATTGTGCTGACCGGCAAGCTTGAGGAAATGGGCCGAAATGAAGCAAAGGCCGAGATTGAAGCATTGGGCGGAAAAGTAACAGGCAGTGTCAGCAAAAGCACAGATCTCCTGATAGCCGGGGAAGCAGCAGGGAGCAAGCTGTCAAAAGCACAAGAGCTAAGCATTGAAATATGGGATGAAGCAAGAATGATAGAGGAATTAAAGAAATAAAGCAGGGAGTGGGCATTCTTTGAAAAAATGGATCGTCATCCTGGCGGCCTGCAGCATGCTATTAAGTGCATGCGCACCAAGCTTCGGAGATGACAATGAAGTCGTTCAGGAAACAAACAACGAAAAGCAGAAGGCGATTATTCCGAAAAGCACCATCTCTGACGCTGACTACAGCGTTGTCCTCCCCTTCAAAACGGGAGCAGCAAGAGGCCTTACGGCTGAAAACCTGAACACAAGACTTGACCTTGACCAGTTCGAAACAGGCTTAATGGACCTCGCTCAAGAGCCATTTCCATCGAAAAACAACTATTATTATCAAGAAGGCCAATATCTGAAAGAAGATCAGGTACGCGGCTGGCTAAGGTATAAGTACGAAGGAAAAGCACTCGAAACAAAAGAAAAAGAAGCTAAAGACAGCAAACAGGAATTCAGCAACGCCGGGCTCAATCCGGTCATATCCGACCTTGAAGCAACAGACACTCCAAAATATCTGGCAAGTGTCCTTGAACAAAACTATTTCAAGAGGGTAGACGACAAAACGATCGAGCTTGGCGGTGTCATGATCGGGATTGCCTTAAACTCCGTTCATTATTATAAGCAGGATGATATTGCAAAAGAATCCAAACTGGACAGCTCCACCATCCGCAAGGAAGGCGAAAAAATTGCCGCTCAAATTGTAAAGCAAACACGCCAAAACAAAGAACTGGCAGATGTCCCGATAACAGTAGCGCTGTATGTCCAGCAGCCGAAATCCTCAATCGTGCCAGGAGAATTTATCGCGAAAAGCGAAGCAAAACCGGGAAGCAGCAACCTGGAAGGCTGGAAGGATATCAACGAAAGCTATCAATTCTTCCCATCACCGGAAGCCAAATCAGAAAAACCGGAAGACGCGGATACATTTGAACGCTTCAAAGAAGAAATCGGCGATTATTTCCCTAACTACACGGGCGTAATCGGAAAAGCCCATTATAAAGACGATGAACTGAAGGAACTGAAAATCGAAATTCCCATGCAGTTTTACGGAAAGGCAGAGGTTATCGGCCTCACCCAATTCGTCATCGAAAAAATCAACCAGTACTTCCCGCAGGACTATATTGACCTGGAAATCAACATCACCTCCACCGGCGGACAGGAAGCTCTTATCACCCGCAAAGCAGGGGATAAGAAACCTGTTACGCATATATTTAAATAATGTTTTTGAGACTGTCTGAATGATGCGGGCAGTCTTTTTCTGTGCGGTGGGGGGGCGGTTGTGGCGAATATTCGTGTGACTGGTGCAGCTGAGCGCTGGGTGGAGACCTGTGCGCAATTGAGTACGCCGGTGGACCAGTGGACCTGTGCGCGCCTGACCCGCACTCTGCTAAAGCATGAAAGCTCCGGCACCGTGCCAGTCCCGCTGTTCTCTGCCAGATTAAAGCTCTGGCACCTGTGCGATTAACACCTTTTTATAGAAGGGATTGCAGACATTAGTCTTTGTCCCCCGATGCTTTAAAGGATAGCGGGTCAGGCGCCGCGTTTACATTTCTGTTCGTTCGGCCGCTTCGCCGTCTCACAGCGCTTGGTGAGCTCCCTCTCGAACTTGGTCTGTGTCTAGCTCCGGCGGCTAGCCCTTCGGCCGCTTCGCTTCTTCGGTCGAGGGCCCGCAGGATGCGGGTCAGTTCTGCGTTGCGACAGGACGTCGCGCCTTTAGCAGAACATCTTTACTAGGAGCGCCTCTCGGTCAGAAGCTCCACCGTCTCTCAGCGCTGGGCAAGCGCCCTCCGCTTTTCTTAGTAAAATAAAATTTGTAACAATCATTTCTATGTTTGAATGGTTGGGAATAATCAGTTAAGATAGATTTGTAACCGTTTTATTTTAAAAGGAGGCGTATTTTAATGGTAGTACCTTACAAGCATGAGCCGTTTACGGATTTTTCGGTAGATTCTAATAAGCAGGATTTTGAGAAAGGATTGGCAACAGTAGAATCCTATCTTGGGAAAGATTACGATTTGATTGTAGGTGGAGAGAGAATTTCCACTGAAGATAAAATTGTTTCTATTAATCCGGCAAATAAAGAAGAGGTAATCGGACGCGTTTCTAAAGCAACTCGCGAGATTGCGGAAAAAGCGATGCAGGTTGCTGATGAGACGTTCAATACATGGCGCAAGACGAAGCCAGAGGTTCGCGCAGATATTCTTTTCCGTGCTGCAGCCATTGTACGCCGCCGCAAGCATGAGTTCTCTGCCTTGCTTCTTAAAGAAGCTGGTAAACCATGGAATGAAGCAGATGCAGATACGGCAGAAGCCATTGATTTCATGGAGTACTATGCGCGTCAAATGCTGAAGCTGAAAGACGGACAGCCGGTTGAGAGCCGTCAAGGCGAATACAACCGCTACAGCTATATTCCGCTTGGAGTAGGTTTGGTCATTTCTCCTTGGAACTTCGCATTTGCGATCATGGCTGGAACGACAGTTGCTGCACTTGTAGCAGGAAACACAGTTCTATTAAAACCAGCTTCCACGACGCCGGTTGTGGCAGCGAAATTCATAGAAGTTTTAGAAGAAGCAGGCCTTCCGAAGGGCGTTGTCAACTATATTCCTGGAAGCGGTGCAGAGGTTGGAGACTATTTGGTTGACCACCCGCGCACTCGTTTCATTTCCTTCACAGGTTCCCGCGATGTAGGCTTGCGCATTTATGAGCGCGCATCCAAATTGAGCGAAGGCCAAATTTGGCTGAAGCGTGTAATCGCTGAAATGGGCGGTAAGGATACGATTGTAGTAGATAAAGAGGCAGATCTTGAGCTTGCTGCACAATCGATTGTAAAATCTGCTTTCGGATTCTCCGGTCAAAAGTGCTCCGCTTGTTCCCGTGCGGTGATCGTAGAAGATGTATACGATCAAGTTGTAGATCGTGTGATTGAGCTGACAAAAGAGTTAACGGTTGGCGATACGACTGACGGTTCTATTTTCATGGGTCCGGTTATCGACCAGGCTGCTTTTGATAAAATTATGGAATATGTTGAAATTGGACGCAGCGAAGGACGTCTTCTGGCAGGTGGAGAAGGGGACAGCTCAAAAGGCTACTTTATCCAGCCGACTGTTGTGGCAGACGTTGATCCAAAAGCCCGTGTTATGCAGGAAGAAATCTTTGGACCATTTGTTGCCATTGCCAAAGCGAAGGATTTCAATGAAGCGATTGAAATTGCCAACAACACAGAGTATGGTCTGACTGGTGCTGTTATTACAAACAACCGTGATCACATCGAGCAGGCGAGAGAAGATTTCCACGTCGGAAACCTTTACTTCAACCGCGGATGTACAGGTGCCATTGTAGGTTATCAGCCATTCGGAGGATTCAATATGTCCGGAACCGACTCAAAAGCAGGCGGACCTGACTATTTAGTTCTTCATATGCAAGCGAAAACGACTTCTGAAACGCTTTAATAGAATAAGAGAAAAGCCCGCTGAGTTCGCTCAGCGGGCTTTTTTACACGCGAAAAAAGCCATTCAACCCTTAAGGTGAATGGCTTTTCCCTATTTTAAACAAACGTTTATTTGGTTTCTTTGGCCAAAACGGTTTCCATCTCTTTGAAGCCATCTACCACTTCTTTAGAAGGCTCTGCCGTCATTTTGCTTACCACAATAACAGCAAGCAGACTGAGGAAGAATCCTGGAATCATTTCGTATAAGAAATCCGTCAGACCAGGAATGGTCAGCCAAATCAGTACAGTGACTGCACCCGTAATCATGCCGGCAAGTGCGCCCCATTTCGTCATGCGTTTCCAGTAAAGACTAAGCAGGATTGCAGGTCCGAATGCGGAACCGAATCCAGCCCAAGCATTTCCAACCAAATCAAGGATTGTTCCGCTTGGCTTAAGAGAAAGCAGGATTGAAATGATCGCTACAACGAGCACAGCCAGTCTTCCGACCATAACCAGCTCTTTATCTGAAGCATTGCGCTTAAAGAAGGTTTTATAGAAATCCTCTGTCAGAGCACTTGATGTAACAAGCAGCTGGGAGGAGATCGTACTCATAATCGCCGCGAGAATTGCAGATAGCAAGAATCCTGTAATAAGCGGATGGAAAAGAACATCTGCAAATTTGATAAAGATTGTTTCCGGGTTCCCTAAGTCAATTTGATTGGCTTTTACATAAGCAATACCGACAAGTCCAGTCATCAAGGCACCCACAATAGAAACAATCATCCAGCTCATCCCGATGCGGCGGGCCGGCTTTAATTCTTTAATGGAGTTGATTGCCATAAAGCGGACGATAATATGAGGTTGACCGAAATAGCCTAATCCCCATGCAAGAAATCCGATGATTCCCAGAACAGTCGTACCGCGGAATACATCAAACAGCTTAGGATCAATTGCCTTAACTTGATCGACCGTAGTACCTAAACCGCCTAAATCAATCAGGGCAACAACAGGTACTAAGATCAGGGCTAGAAACATGATGATTCCTTGTACAAAATCCGTCAAACTGACTGCAAGGAATCCGCCAAATAGAGTATAGGCGATTACGACACCTGCTGTAATCAGAAGTCCGGTCATATAGCTTAACCCAAAGGAGGATTCAAACAGCGTTCCTCCAGAGACCATTCCTGCAGAACAATAAAGCGTAAAGAATATCACGATAACAATCCCAGAAAAAAGGCGAAGCATTTTGGATTTGTCGTGAAAACGATTTTCGAAGTAATCCGGAATTGTAATTGAGTTATTCGCTACAATGGTATAAGTTCTAAGTCTTGGAGCAAGTATTAAGTAGTTTGCATAAGCTCCCAGCGTTAATCCGATGGCAATCCACATGGCAGCAAGCCCTGTAGAATACATTTCCCCAGGCAGTCCCATGAGCATCCATCCGCTCATGTCGGAAGCACCTGCAGAAAGTGCGGTAACAGCAGGACCGAGTCCGCGTCCTCCAAGCATATAGCCTTCTACGTCACCGGTAGATTGCTTAAACGCATAAAACCCGATTCCGAGCATCATAATGAAGTAGAGAGCTAATGATATATAAACTCCAATTTCCACAATATCTCTCCTATTCTCATTTTTTTTGCTACTAACAAACCGCTCAAAACCTTTCACACGGGATGAACCATCCCTCCGCACACGCTTAAAAGCTGTACGTCTCCGCTATGAGGACAGCGGACATCCATGTTTTGTCGTCATTTCATTTGAGCAAGGAAAGTGATCCTGCTCACCCCGAAAAAGAATACAGCCCTTACCGCCGGCAATTCCGGCTTACCTTCTGGAAAATTAGCGCAGCTTTGTCATCTGGAGAATCCAGGCAGAGAAGAAAAACAACAATATATGACAAATCAGGGTCTCTTTTTACAGGAAGGATTGATCAAGAAAGGGATTACGCTGAATCTTAACTGGTGTGAAATGGCGGCGAGCACCGTTCGCAGCTTACGGTTTCTTAACCTATCAAATAAATCCCCAATATTCAAGCAGTCTAAACGTGTCGGAAATTGGAAGCGGTAGCGGGATGTATAAGTTTCATGGTTATGTAAGCGATTACTCGAATGAATTGAAGTAAAACTATTCTGAAAATAAAATTTGGCCTATTTTAGGAAAACGCAAGACTGAAAGGACCTGCTTTTTCGACAAACTCTTCAAATGTTATTTAGGGCGATATCCTTAATTTTCATCCATTTACAAAAACTTTAAAATAATTCTCATAAAACTACAATTCAAAGTGATACGGTTTGGAGGGAAGCGACTGAAAATAAGGTGAAACGGGGAGATGAAGATGAGAAAGCCACGCAGGTTATTAACCGTACTTTTTGCATCTGTATTAGCTGCTCAAACGGCTGCCGCAGGAGTGATGCTGCCAGTTCAAAACGCATCTGCGGAAGAGACGGGCTATTCATTGGGACAAGTCATTGATCAGTGGGAGAAAAAGATTGCACCGGGAATTGAACAGGAATCGGTCACAATTGGAAGCAGCCGCGGAAGGCAGGAAGCGTTTGTTATGAACGTGGACTTGGATTCACAAAATCTGGAGATCGACGCGGGTCTCCCAAATGGAAAAGACCTTGGCATGCAGCCGGTCCGCCAGCAGGCTGCAGCCGTCTCAAAGCCCGGACAGGTTGTAATCGGGGCATTTAACGGAGATTTCTATAACATGTCGAGCGGAATTCCAAATGGAACTGTTATCCACGATGGCCGCATCCTTAAATCAGGATACAAGGAATCATTCGGGATGAAGAAGGATGGAACGCCGCTCTTCGGTATTCCAGGGGTTCAATTTAAGCTCCATTCCGACGGAAACATTCAGCATATTGATAATTTAAACGGAACGAGATCAAATAACCTGCTCGTCTTATATTCAGATCCATTGAAGTCAACCGGGACGAACACAGCCGGAACGGAAGCAGTTTTGACGATTGAGTCCGGGGATGTACATAAACCGGGAAAAATGAAAGCAAAGGTCGAATCGGTTATTGAGGGAAAGGGCAATCAGTTGATTGAAGAAGGAAAGCTTGTTCTGTCAGGCCACGGAACCAGTGCTGAAAAGGTAAAAAACCTAAAGCCGGGTCAGGAAATTGAAATTGAAACACAGATTTCATCTCAATGGCTGGAAGCAGAAGAAGGCTTGAGCGGCAATCATAAGCTCGTTCAAAACGGCCAGAAGGTCAATTTGGTTTCAGATGACTTTACAAAAGCAGTGGCTCCCCGGACCGCTGTCGGGAAAAAGGCGGACGGAACGATTTTCTTTGTTGTCATTGACGGCCGCTCACCGGGATATTCAGAGGGAATCACTGTTTTCGAGCTTCGTGACATGATGTTTGAAATGGGCGCTGTAGAAGCATTGAATCTCGATGGCGGCGGATCCTCCACCTTTGCAGCAAGACAGCCGGGTGAAGATGGTCTGGGCCTCGTCAATCGTCCCTCCGATGGCTTTGAGCGCGCTGTCGCTAACTCATTTCTTATTACAACATCTGCTCAGCCGGGAAGCGTGAGCCAGCTTGCGATGCAGCCCGACCACCTGCTCATGCTGAAGGGAAGTACTGAGGATCTTGATGCAAAAGGAATGGATGCAAATTTCTTCCCTCAACCAATAAGCGGGGAGGCGGACTGGTCCATCTCTGATTCCGCCCTCGGAACAGTGGATGAAAAAGGACTGTTCACAGCAGGAAGCAAAGCCGGAAAAGGCATGGTCCTTGCGAATAAAGACGGGGCAAAAGGATCATCGGCCATTACCGTAACGGATAAATTAAGCAGCATCCAGCTTCCGCAGGATTCCTTAACCGTGAAAAAAGGAGATGAAATCAACCTCGCCCCAAAAGCTATGCTTGACGGGAAAACGGTTGACGCCGATCCATCCCTTTTTGAATGGAAGATAGAAGGACAAATCGGAACCGTTGATAAAAATGGAATATTCAAGGCATCAAGCCAAACGGCATCCGGAAAAATTACCGTTCAATACGGAGGGATAACCGATACGATGGATATCCAAGTAGGAAAGCTGCCAATCATTCTAGCAGACTTTGAGAAGGATTTTGCGAATTGGACCTATAGCGGAGCCCGCTTCAACTCCATTTCCATCAAGCAGACAACCTATCCGGAGCCTGCCAGATTCGGAGAGCACTCCCTTCAGCTCAACTACGATTTTTCAGGAACAACGGGAACTTCTGGTGCATACGCCCATCCGAAGCAGCCAATCACGATTGAAGATTACCCGGAATCCATTGGAATGTGGGTATATGGCGACGGAAAAAATCACTGGCTTAGAAGTCAGATGAGAGACGGGAACAACAGCGCGTTCGCACTTGATTTTACAACAAAAATGGACTGGACCGGCTGGAAATACGTCGAAGCAAAAGTACCTGCAGGAAAGGCCCTTCCTTTAAAAATGGACCTGCCCGTCCGACTCATGGAGACGAGCGATGCCAACAAAAATGCAGGCTCGATCTATGTTGATAACATCCGGGCTGTATATGGCGAAACAAACGATGATTTAATAAACCCGTCGATCGAATCTATCCAGCCTTCTGATCAAGCAAAGGTAACCGATGCAAAGCCGGTTATATCAGCCATCGCAAAGGATGAAGACACCGGGATCAACCCGGCTCGCATTACGTTGAATGTAGACGGAAAAGAAGTGAAAGCTCAATTGGATCCTGAATCCGGCAAAGTTTCCTACCAGCCGGGAAGCCCGATGCTGGACGGATACCATATGGCCAAACTTACCGTTCAGGACAACTTCGGAAACGAAACAACGAAGTCCTGGACGTTTGAAACCGAAGCCGGCCAGCCTGGCTTCAAAGCGACTGCCCCTGAATCTGCCTACATCGGCGGAGCTTTCCCTATCAAGCTTCAGGCAAGCAAAGCGGAGCAGCTGGATACGCTGAAGCTGAAGTTAAAAGCCAATTTAAAAACAGAAGGCAGCTCTGTAAATCTATCTGAATCCATTACCTCCGATATGATTGTAAAAAACGAGATGACAGAAGACGGTACGATCGAGCTTGAATTAAAAGGATTGAACAAGTTGAAAGGCGATAAAGAAATTGGGATCCTGCCGCTTTCTATCCCTGCTTCGGCAAAAGGAAAAGCAGCGGTTGACTTCGTTTCGGGATCACTTGGAGAAACCGATCTGTATCTACCGGACATCGAAAAAAATCTGAAAGCCCATTTTAATGTCAGCACTGACCGGGCATCTACTGGATTTCCGTCCAAAGTAACAGTCAAGGATGAAAATGGAAAACCTGTTCAGGGAGCAGAAGTAAAGGTAACAGCACCGGATTACAAGATTGCGAAAGTAAAAGCGAAAATGACTCAAATCCGAAAAGAAGCGAATGACGCCTCGGAAATGGTGGCACCGGTATCAAAGAACATTGTGCTGGCTGTGACGAAAACAGAGGGGGGCTGGCTTCAAGTCCGCCTGGGAGATGTGCAGGGCTGGCTCAAAGCAGCCGATGCCGAGCTAAGTGACTGGACATTTGGCAAAACCGGTTCAGACGGTACCATTAAAACGAACCTGCTATCTGTCATGCCCGGGAAAGTAACAATCCAGGCAGCAAAAGAAAATAAATACAGCTTCACACAGGAAGTAAATGTGCTGAAGCATCTTGGAACGAACAAACCGGAAAGACTGAACGTTACTTTCACTGGCAAACCATCAAGCCGCAATATCAGCTGGACAACAGCTCCGCAGGTCACAGACTCTGTCGTTCAGATTGCCAAATTAGAAGATTACAAGAAAGATGGCTTCAACGGCAAACGATTTACAGCCAAAAATGGCAAAAGCACACCGCTTGCCATGGACGAAGGCGAGCTTCAGGCCCATACTGCTGAAGTCATCGGACTGGTACCGGGACAAACGTACATGTACCGCGCTGGAGATGGAACGCCTGAAGGATGGAGCGAACCTGCAGAAATCAAAGCAAACGAATCGCGGAAAGACCCATTCACCTTCCTGCTGATGGGAGATACCCAGGCACCGCCGAACCAAACGGAATCGGGCTTCGGCATCTACACGGAACTGTTTAAAAAAGCAAAAGCGGACCATCCGGATGCCGCATTCATGATGCACGTCGGCGATATGATTGATGATGGAAACCTATACTCGCACTGGAATGCATTCTTTGAATCTATGAAAGACAAAGAACTCGCGCCTTCCACCGCCATCATGCCAACCGTCGGAAACCATGAAAACATCGGCACTGGCGTCAACACATTCAAGAGCCTGTTCAACATGCCGGACAACGGCCCGGACGGCTTTGAAGGAACCGTTTACTCCTATGACTACGGCGACGCACACTTCGCCGTCCTGAACACCGAAACGGACACCGCAGGTCTCCAAAAACAGGCAGACTGGCTCATCAAAGACATGGCTAAATCGAAAAAGAAATGGAAAATCGTCACCTATCACCGCTCGCCATACTACTCCAATCCTCAAGGCGGAGCAGAAGCAGTCAAAAGTGTATTCCCGAACGCATTCGACAAGGCAGGCATTGACCTCGCCATCTCAGGCCACGACCACGCTTACGTTCGAACGCACAAACTGAAAGACGGCAAGCAAGTGGAAAAAGGCGGCACCACTTACCTGATTGCCGGCTCAACCGCCGGTAAATTCTACGACGCCGTCCCGCAGGATTACATGGATGTGTATTTTGAAGAGAAAACACAAGTGTACTCCAGCGTAACGGTAGGGGAAGATGGAATAAAGATTACGGCTAAAGCACGTGATGGCCGGGTAATTGACGATCATACGATTACGAAGTGACAGGGTTTGAAACCGGGGGCAGGGTGCTGCTCCTGGTTTTTTGCGGTTTTTGCACTGACCCCCAGCACAGCACCGCATCGGGGGTCAGAGGAAGAAGCCAAGTAAGTGCTGGAGGACAAGAGGTGGTGAAGGATGGGGACGGAGGTTTAGTGCGGTAGAGAAGCGGGGGTCAGTGCAAACTTTATTGACTGGCGCCCCAACACACCCGCTGCGGCGCCTGACCCCACATGCATCACCGCAGCGGGGGACGGAGACGAAAGCATGTGAAGGCTTATGTATCGAGGGTTTACAGAGCCGGTGCCAGAGCTTTAGTTCGGCAATAAACAGCGGGACTGGCACCGTGCCAGTCCCCACATCCTTCACCGAAGCGGGGGACAGAGACCGAAGTCACTCAGCCCTTGCGTACCAATGGTTTACAGCATCGGTGCCGGAGCTTTCATCCTTTAGCGAACCGCGGGTCAGGCGCAGCCCAAACCACCGTCCCAACCACCGCCCAACCGCCAAGTCTGTGAATTGCCGCCCCCCAATCCCGCAATGCCTTGCTTTATAGCACTAAATTTTGTTATCATCAGAGTATTGTTTATGCACGATTTTATTGGAGGTGAACAGTTGATGTCACGCATTTCGACTGATCAGGTTAAGCACGTTGCGCACCTTGCCCGTCTTGCGATTACAGAAGAGGAAGCTCAGATGTTTTCGAAGCAGCTTGATGCCATTATTTCATTTGCAGAGCAGCTGAATGAGCTCGATACGGACAACGTTGAGCCGACGACTCATGTATTGGATATGAAAAACGTAATGAGAGAGGACAAGCCGGCTAAAGGTCTTCCGGTTGAGGACGTTGTGAAAAACGCTCCGGACCAGAAAGACGGATACATCCGCGTTCCGACCATTCTTGAATAAGGGAGGGAAACCTAGGTGTCATTATTTGACCATAAGATTTCCGAGTTAAAGCAGCGTTTACATAAAAAAGACATTTCCGTTACGGACCTTGTTGATGAGTCCTATAAACGGATTAACGAAGTAGAAGATAAAGTACAGGCGTTCATGACGCTTGATGAAGAGCGCGCGCGTTCTTATGCAAAACAATTGGACGAGGCAGTCGGTACACGCGATGAGTTCGGTCTCCTTTTTGGAATGCCGATCGGCGTAAAAGACAACATCGTAACAAAGGACCTTCGTACAACTTGCTCCAGTAAAATCTTAGAGAATTTCATGCCGATCTACGATGCAACGGTTGTGCAAAAGCTTCAGCAGGCAGAATCCGTTACGATCGGAAAATTGAACATGGATGAATTCGCGATGGGTTCTTCTACAGAGAACTCCGGATTCAAGCCGACAAGAAATCCGTGGAATCTTGAAACCGTACCAGGCGGATCAAGCGGCGGTTCGGCTGCATCTGTTGCAGCAGGCGAGGTTCCGTTCTCACTTGGGTCTGACACAGGCGGTTCGATCCGTCAGCCGGCAGCTTATTGCGGGGTTGTTGGATTAAAGCCTACATATGGCCGTGTTTCCCGTTACGGACTTGTGGCATTTGCGTCATCTTTGGACCAAATCGGCCCGATTACCCGTACCGTTGAAGACAATGCGTATCTTCTTCAAGCAATCGCGGGCGGAGACCAAATGGATACAACCTCTGCAAATGTGGATGTTCCAGACTATGTTTCTTCCTTAACAGGCGATATTAAAGGCCTGAAAATAGCGGTTCCAAAAGAATACCTTGGTGAAGGTGTCAGTGAAGAAGCGAAAAACTCCGTGCTTGAAGCTCTTAAAGTTCTGGAAGCTCAAGGAGCGACGTGGGAAGAAGTATCGCTTCCGCATTCTAAATATGCGCTTGCAACCTACTACCTGTTAGCATCCTCTGAAGCGTCATCCAACCTTTCGCGCTTTGACGGAATCCGTTACGGATACCGTACAGACAATGCGGAAAACCTGATCGATCTTTACAAGCAGACCCGTGCAGAAGGCTTCGGGAACGAGGTTAAGCGCCGGATTATGCTTGGAACGTTCGCGCTGAGCTCCGGTTACTATGATGCGTACTATAAAAAGGCGCAAAAAGTGCGTACGCTCATTAAAAAAGATTTTGAAGATGTTTTTGAAAAGTACGATGTCATTGTTGGACCGACGACTCCGACTCCTGCTTTCAAAATCGGCGAAAAAACAGACGATCCGCTTACGATGTATGCGAATGATATTTTAACGATTCCGGTTAACCTTGCAGGTGTCCCTGGAATTTCCGTCCCTTGCGGATTTTCAAACGGTCTTCCGCTCGGACTTCAAATCATCGGCAAGCACTTTGACGAAAGCACCATCTACCGTGTTGCCCATGTATTTGAGCAGGCGACGGACCATCATAAAGCAAAACCTGAACTGTAAGGGGTGAGAAACGAATGAACTTTGAAACGGTGATTGGACTTGAAGTCCACGTTGAGCTTAAAACGAATTCAAAAATCTTTTCCGCTTCTCCGAACCATTTCGGAGCGGATCCGAATACAAACACTTCCGTTATCGACCTTGGATACCCTGGTGTCCTTCCGGTACTGAATAAGGAAGCTGTAAACTTCGCGATGAAGGCTGCGATGGCGCTGAACTGTGAAATCGCAACGGATACGAAGTTTGACCGCAAAAACTATTTTTATCCGGATAACCCGAAAGCGTATCAAATCTCTCAATTTGATAAGCCGATCGGCGAAAACGGCTGGATTGAAATTGAAGTAGGCGGCCAAAAGAAGAAAATCGGAATTACCCGTCTTCACCTTGAAGAGGACGCGGGCAAGCTGAACCATACGGGTGACGGCTTCTCCCTTGTTGACTTCAACCGTCAGGGTACACCGCTTGTGGAGATCGTTTCCGAGCCGGATATCCGTACGCCGGAAGAAGCGTATGCGTATCTTGAAAAATTAAAATCCATTATTCAATATACAGGTGTTTCTGACTGTAAAATGGAAGAGGGTTCTCTTCGCTGTGACGCGAACATTTCCCTTCGTCCAGTCGGCCAGGAGCAGTTCGGTACGAAAGCCGAGCTGAAAAACCTGAACTCCTTCAACTTCGTCCGCAAAGGATTGGAGCACGAGGAAAAACGCCAGGCAGAGGTACTATTATCCGGCGGAATCATCGAGCAGGAAACACGACGCTTTGATGAATCCACAGGCAAAACCCTCTTAATGCGTGTAAAAGAAGGATCCGACGACTACCGTTACTTCCCGGAACCGGATCTTGTGTCTCTTTACATTGATGAAGAGTGGAAAGAACGCATCCGTGCTGAAATTCCTGAGCTTCCGGATGAGCGCAAAGCGCGCTACGTAGCGGAGCTTGGTCTTCCTGCATACGATGCAATGGTTCTGACTCTTACTAAAGAAATGTCCGACTTCTTTGAAGCAACCGTCAAAACCGGTGCCGATGCGAAACAGGCATCCAACTGGCTGATGGGAGAAGTTTCTGCATACCTGAACTCGGAGAACAAAGAGCTTGAAGACACGGCTCTAACTCCTGAAGGGCTGGCAGGCATGATCAAGCTGATCGAAGCAGGAACCATTTCTTCTAAAATCGCGAAAAAAGTCTTCAAAGAACTGATCGAAAACGGCGGCGATGCTGAGAAAATCGTGAAAGATAAAGGACTTGTCCAAATCTCTGACGAAGGCGCGCTTCGCACATTTGTAAATGATGCGCTCGATGCCAATCCGCAATCGATTGAAGACTTCAAAAACGGGAAGGACCGCGCAATCGGATTCCTTGTCGGCCAAATCATGAAAGCATCCAAAGGCCAGGCGAACCCGCCAATGGTCAACAAGCTTCTCATGGAAGAAATTAATAAACGTTAAGATAAAAGCTTCCAGGGCGTTTGCTCTGGGAGCTTTTTTAGTGTTACATCCTCCAGAAATCAATAATAAACCAATATTCAGCTGCTCCTATCAACTTTTCTATTGAAAAAACCACATTAAAAACATATGGTAAATAGTGGAGGTGTATCCAATGATCCGATTCCAGCAAAAATTGAGAACGGCCGCTATTTGCTCGGTATGCGGGGCCTTGTTATTTGTGCTCGCATTCATCCTAAAAGGTGGACGAGTGGCTGAAAACCCTGGTACGTTAATTGCGATGCTTATCACTTTCTCCGTTTATGCCTTGATCATCTTTGGCATCATCGGCATCCCGGTTTCGTACCTCGCAGACGTCATCACGAATCGCAAAAATCTAAAATTCCTTGTCTACTTCATGGCTGGGGCACTGATTCTTCAGCTCACCCATCTCTTCACGGACTATCAAACCTTACAATCCTCTCTTTTTCTTAGTTTGCTTGGAGGAGTTACAGCAACAGCCTTCTATCTATGTGAACGGCTTCTTCTTCTTCGCCATTAAAAAACGACCCGGTCGTATAATCGGGTCGTTTTTGTTATAGCCTTTCAAAATACCGTGTAAACTCTTCCAGCTGGATTTCACTCTTAAACGATCTTTTCGGGATGATGCAGGCCTGCATGGAACTGATGTAGATCAAATAGTGTTCCTTTAATTCTACTGCTTTTTCTGTGTTCTCCCAGCTGGTGCTGTGCTTGCCGGACTCGCTGATGTCTGTCAATCCGCTGTCATCCAGTATGAGTGTATGTTCCCCAAGTATTTTCCCATTGCTTCCCTCATGCATGAACTTTTTAATTCTCCCTTTAAAAGACTTAAAAAAGTATTTAGGGTAGAGAAAGAACCAGGCAGCTGCGAGAATTAGAAAAACAGTGATCATCGCAAGAAAGTCATCCTTTCCCCAAGAAAAAACAAAGGGGAAACTTAAAAAAATGACGGGTCCTATTATTCGCTGAATCCAAAATGATTGCATGGCGGTCTTTGATTCTTTTACAAAATGAAGGTTAAATGCCGCATAATCTTCAAAGGTTAATTCATATTGATGTTCCAATTGTATTCCCCCATTCTCTACTGATTATAAGGGGGATTTCTTGCTAATGCTACTTGATCTTCCCCTAGTTTCGCCCGAACCATCCCAGCTGCCAAATCACCATATAATCGAAATTCCGGTTCTGCCCTGTTTAATTCTGCTTTTCAATCGAATTCAAGTCTTCCACCCCCATTTCATTTTATTGAAACGGTTATGATATAAATAGATTGGAAAATTTTTAAAAAAAAGCGAGAGATTCATTGCTCTTAAACGTTGTATAAAGTGTAAAAGCTTTTACAAAAAAATAAGGGGATTCATCAAATGAAGTGTAACGAGTCAAATTTTATAAAGCGCCTGCAGCGCAAAGATGAACATGCATTGGAGTATATTGTTGATCAGTATTTGCCCCTCATAAAAGGGGTTGTGGTGAAGGTTCTGACTCCGGTCAGGAACAGCGGGTTAATGGAGGAGTGTATCAATGATGTTTTTCTTTCCGTTTGGGATCACTCGAAGAAGTTTCAAGGTGACCATACAGATTTCAGGAAATGGATTTGTTCAGTGGCTAAGTTTAAAGCGATTGACTACTACCGGAAAGCGAGCAAAAACCCAGAATACTCAGCTGAATATGTGGATGTGCGAACAGGCCGTTCTGCAGAAGAGGAATGGATGGATTCTGAGGAAAGAGCGGAGATCATTCAGTTGATGAATACTCTGGAATCGGTGGATCGGGAAATTTTCATGATGAAGTTTTTTATGGGATGTAAAACTGAGGATATTTCTAAGAAGCTGGGTTTAACCAAAACGGCAATCGATAACCGGATATACCGGGGGAAAAGGAAACTCCATAGCAAAGCGGCAAATCTGAAATTGGGAGAGAACGGTTTATGAAGGATATTTATGAATTATTAAATGATGTGGATTTCGATGAGTCTGAATTTGAACCGATGGAAGTCAGTGAGGTTGAGAAAGAAAAAGTCAAACGAACCTTGAAAAAATCAATCAAGCAAAAGAATAGGAGCAGCTGGAAGAAGGGTGCAGCAGCGGCTGCCATATTCGCTTGTCTGTCCGCTGGAATGGTTGGAATGACGTTTCCTGCCTATGCAAGCAGCATTCCGGTTGTAGGAGACCTTTTTAAGTTTTTGGATACCGGAAAAACAGGGATGTATGATCACTACAAGGAATTTTCAACCGATCTGAATATGACAGAAGAAAGCAACGGAATTAAAGTGACCATTCAAGATGCGGTCTTTGACGGGAAAACCGTATCGATGACATATGCGATTGAGAGTGATAAGAAACTGGCAGAAAATTTTCTGACTGAAGGCTCTCCTGAAATACTGGGTTCGCCAGGCATGGCAGGCAGTTGGCAAGTTACAAGGATCGATGAAAATCATTATGTTGGTCTATTCAGGTCTACTAATCTTAATCAAGAGGGTGCGGATCACGTAAACATGGAATGGAAGATAAACTCGCTTTCCCTTCCTGATAGTCATACCGAGATAAAAGGGGATTGGAATTTTGCCTTTTCGTTAAAAGCGGCGGACCAAAAGGAAGAGGTTCTCAATCTTAGTACCAAAAAAGACGGCGTTCAGGTCAGCATGACGAAAATCTCCCAAACCCCTATGTCCTTCAGTCTCTTTTATAATCAAACGGCCGATCGAAAGGTTCGGAATCAATGGAATGATGTGTTTGTCGAACTGGATGTGAAGGACAACTTAGGAAACAGCTATTCCGGGGAAGGGAATGGAGGATCCGGAAAGGATGCCTACAACTTAAGCTTAAGCAGCACCTTTGAAAAGCTCGATCCTAATGCAACGGAGCTGATTGTAACCCCGCATGTACAGGTAAGAAAGCAAACTCCTGAAAATCATGGGGAAGCTGTCATTACAGCAGATGGAGAAAAAAGAGAAGTGCCAATTAAACAAAAGACAGGGGAGGTCAAGGAAGATATCGTGCTAGATGCTATGGTCATACCTTTAAGAGACTGATAAATAGAAAAAGAGCGGACTATAGCTGTCCGCTCTTATACTTAAAGAGGCAGGGTAACGTTCCTGTCTCTTTTCTGTTTGAAAAATTTACTGCACCCCCTGCAGCCTGGCGTAAGCGCCATTCCTATTCATCAGCTCCTGGTGCGTACCCTCTTCGGCGATGCCGTTTTCTTTCAGAACGATAATCCGTTCTGCATTCCGGATGGTCGACAGTCTATGGGCGATGACGAGGGTGGTGCGGTTTTGGGCAAGCCGCTCGAGTGAGTCCTTGACCACCTTTTCGCTTTCGTTATCCAAGGCGCTTGTCGCTTCGTCAAATATGACAATCGGCGGATTTTTCAGGAAGACGCGGGCGATGCTGAGCCGCTGCTTCTGGCCTCCGGAAAGCCTTACGCCGCGCTGGCCGATGTCGGTGTCATATCCGTTCGGCAGCTTCATGATGAAGTCGTGGGCGTGGGCGTTTTTTGCCGCTTCAATGATTTCTTCATCTGTCGCATCACGTTTCCCGTAACGAATGTTTTCGAGCATGGTCCCGGCAAACAGATACACATCCTGCTGGACGACGCCGATATTTTTCCGCAGTGATGACAATGTAATATCCTGAATGTTGATCCCGTCAATTGTAATTTCCCCATGCTGAATGTCGTAGAAGCGGGGAATGAGCGAACAGATCGTTGTTTTTCCGGCGCCAGACGGACCGACGAGTGCGGCATATTCTCCGGCTTCGATCTTAAGCGAAAGATGATCGACCACATTCGGCTGATTGTTCCCGTAGCGGAAGCAGACATTCCGAAATGCTATCTTCCCGTTGGCATGCTTAAGTTCAATGGCATCAGGAGAATCCTTAATATCCGGCTCAATCTCCATCATCTCCACAAACCGTTCGAAGCCGGTCATCCCTTCCTGATAGAGAACTGCCACATTGATTACCCTCTGGATCGGCTCAATCAGGAATCCGACGTACATTAAGAACGTAATTAGGTCCGCAAGATCCATCGAGGAATGAACAATCGCTGCTCCTCCCGCCACAATGACGGTGATGCTGATCAGCTGAATAAACAATTCAAAGCCATTGGAAAAATAGGCTTCGTATTTGTAGCCGGCTTTTCTGCTATCGAGGAAGCGGTTGTTTTCATATTCAAATTTTTCTTTTTCAAGCGCTTCATTGGTATACGATTGGACGACCCGGATGCCGGCAAAATTATCCTCAACCTGCGCGTTAATTTCACTGATTCGGACTTTGTTTCGTTTTAAAGCAGCATTCACTTTCTTGTTAAAATAAATCGCAAATGCAGCCATGAATGGCAGGAAGGCAAAGATGGCCAGGGTCAATGGAACGTTGATTGTCAGCAGTATGACGAAGGTTCCGATAAACCTCACAGAGTATTTCAGTAAGTCCTCTGGTCCGTGGTGATACAATTCGGATAGCCAGAAGAGATCGTTTGTCATCCGTGACATTAGCTGCCCGGTTTTCTGCCGGTCATAGAAAGGAAAGGACAGGGTTTGGAAATGGCTGAACAGCTCGCTGCGCAAATCGCTCTCCATCAACGCTCCCATCCGGTGCCCGTGATAGTCCATCACATAGTTGAAGCCCATTTGAAATACAGCGAGGACAAGCATCGCCGCTCCCGTCAGCAGAATCTGATTCAGAGAATTCTCATCCACCCCTTCCAGGACATCCTTTGTGATATACCTGGTGAACAGTGGATAGGCGAGGGAAATCGCAGATCCGAGAATGGAGCAGACCATTACAACGGTAAATAAACGCCAATAAGGCCTATAATAGGAAAGGAATTTCTTCCATAAATGATTCAATTAATTTACCCCTTTGTTGTGCAGATTTCACATGGCTGCACAGGCCAGGGGGTCAGTGCATTCCGGCCCCCCTGTGTGCATGTTGCATACCAGTCATTGCGTTTTTCATTCTGTTTCCTCCTCCAATTAATGTTAAAGTTAGTATACAGTATTTTCTGTTAATTTAAAGGGGGTTTTTTGGTGAAAACCTTTTTAAGGAAAGGTATAACAGCTGCTATTTCAGCTTTTCTTGCTGCATTGGTTCTGCAAATTATTAATAACGTGACCTCCCAGCATGCGGGGAACTGGATGGCTGTATATTTTGTTTATGGGCTGGCTTTGTATGCAGCAGGCGGAATTCCGGTTTCGTACTTGCTTGACTTCGCAGCAGGGAATAGGGGGCTATGGGGAGGAGTGCTGAAGGTGATTTTATACTCTATTGCGGGAGCCGTCATGCTTGTTGCTTTCTTTAAGTTTTCTGTAATTACTTGGCAGCTTGCTGCTTTCGGAGTTTTTGCTGCACTTTTGTTTTTAGCGGTGGAAACCATCCTAAAAAAGAGGAGCAGCATCTCCTCTTAACATCCGGATTCATTTTGCTTCCACTTTTTTTTCATCACAAGGCACATCACACCGATGATGGCTGCGAAAAGCAGGCTTAGGAAAAATCCGGAGCGTCCTGTTTTCTCCAGCAGCGTTCCGGCGATTGCGGCAGCGAGCATGAGAATACCGGCCACGGCGATCACTTTTTCTGCCACGGCAAGCTTCAAGATTTTCAGCGATGAGAGGATTATGAAGCTCCAGTTGTACAGCAGCATGATCCCGGCTGCCGTTGTGATGTATTCGTAGATTTTACCTGGTAAAATCAGGGCTGCAATGATGGAGAGCAGCATGCCGGCTGTGGCAAGGCCGAGTGAAGGAAGGGCGAGCTTCCGTTTGCCCTTCGTTGTTTTGGCAAAAAATTTCGGGGCATCCCCGCCCTCCCCGAGGGTAACGAGCAGGGTGGTGACACCGAACAGGGCGGCAGTGAGGGTGGAAAAGCCCGCAATAATAATGGCTGCATTGAAGACGTGCGGGAAAAAAGAAAGATCGTAGCCGCTGAGAGCCGTGACAAATGGGCTCTCTTTTTCGTTAAAAGAGCCGATGGACGTCATGCTGACAGCAAGGACCAGCGAGGCGATATAAATAGCGGTCAGCAAAATCAGCATGACGGAGCCTGCTTTCGGTGCATCTTCTTTTTTCTCCAATTGCATGGCCATCAGCCCGATAACTTCAATTCCTCCGAAGGCGTAAAACGCATAGATGAGGGAGGAGCCAAAGCCTTTCCATCCATCGCGGAAAAGCTGATCCTGAGCGAGCGGGAGCGACGGCTTCTGTGCGTCACCGGGGATCAAGCCGGCAATGGCAGCAATGGCAAGGATGATAAACATGACAATCGCTGCCACCTTGGCAATGGCCATCATGTTTTCCAGCCGGTCAAAGCCCTTCGTTCCAGCCAGGACGACAAGAATGGAGAGCACTGCGTATCCCGACGCAAACAGCCAGAGCGGCACATGAGGAAACCAGAATTTCGAAAGAATCGCAAGCGCCGTGAGCTGGCTGCCCATAATCAGGATATTCGACATCCAGTAATTCCACCCGCAGCTAAACCCCGCCCAGCGGCCAAACGCCTTTCCGGAGTAATAGCAAAACGAACCCTTTTGAGGGTCCTTTGCCGTCATTTTGGCAAGCAGCCTGTAAACGATATATGTACCAAGCGCTGCGAGCAGGAACGAGAAAATGATTGACGCTCCCGTTACTTTTATTCCGATGCTCGAACCCAGAAAGTAGCCGGTCCCGATTGTGCAGCCGATTCCGATCAGCGACAGCTGCCACCATTTTAATTGTTCTTCCTTTTTGTTTTGCTCTGTCACGTTCAGTCCCCCAGTCTAGCCTTTATTTTTTCCGGGGGAGCTGATTTTATGTGCTGAAAAACAGCCGGAATGCTTCGTAGCCAAAAAATAATCCGAACCCAACAAGAGACAGGCCGGATAGACAGGAGATGACCTGCAGTGTCCGGTTATTCAGAAATCCGCGTGCAAAGCTTGAGGCGCCGGCCATGCAGACATCCCATATGAGCAGTCCCAGTAAAATCGAGCCGCTGTATAAAAGAAGCTGTGTGTGTTCATACAGCGCTGCGGTTTTCGCCAAAACCGATCCGTAAATGCCGACCCAAAACATAATGGTAAGGGGGTTTGTCAGGGACATCATAAAGCCGATCAGATAGGACTTGGTGAGCGAATTGGAAAGCTCCTTCCTCAGCTCCACACTTTTGCTTGCCTGAAGCAGACTCTCAATCCCGGTATAGGTCAGAACGAAGAAACCGAACAGCCAGAGAAACGCTTTAACAATGGGGATTTCGATGAAATTAACAAGCCCCATGAATACCGCAAGCATATAAAGAATATCAGCCGTAATCGATCCAAGGCCGATAAGCCAGGAATGCCAGAAGCCTCGATTGAAGCCTCTCTCAATTTGCGCCGCATTGATCGGGCCAATGGGGGCGGCAAGAGAAATTCCGAGCAGGATATGACTGATAAATGTATTCATTCGTCCTCTCCTTCGTTGTTTTCTCTATATGTATTCCGGGGCTGTCCAAATATCCCAAAAAAGAAAAGCTATAACCGTAACGGCTATAGCGGACCTTGATCTTCTAATGATTCCAATGTTTCATGCAGATGGATGGCCTGTTCGGCTGCCAGGTCCAGGTGATGCCGCTCTTCTGGATCAAGCTCATCATTCTGATGCTTTTTAATTTGCTCCTTTGCGAGCTGAAGTTTTTGGAACGCCCGCTGGAATTCCCCTGAGCCTGGGTTTCCCTGTGCATCAACGACTGCTTTTTCCGCGTGATGAAGGGCGTGCAATGCGTCATCAATCATTGTAAATCCCCCTTTTTTTCTCTTAGCTTTTACAGGTGTGAAAACAACTATTCTAAGCTGTTTACATTGAATTTTTTAGGATATATAATACGAAACAGCATATTAGGGGGGAAGGTCATGCAGGACAGCAGGGAGTATGAAAACTGGAAATGGCTTTCTCTGGAATCATTTGATGACCGGCTTTTAGAAACACTTGACTATAAGGATCAATGGAAGAGCCTGATCCAGTATGGCCACGAAAATCAAATGCACGTACAGGCGCTGAAACTGGATGGGGAAGCTGTTTACGGCTCTCTCGTCTACAGTGATGAGGGAGAGGATGTCCAAAAGGTTTTCAGCTATTACATAAATAAAGACCAATTAGTGACGATTGGATTGGATACCCGGTCGCTGAAACAGGTGAATGAACACGACTTGCAACAGAAGCTTCAGGAATCTGAGCAGGCTCCTGAAGGTTTTTTCGTGCTATTGCACGGATTGGCGAAGCATTATCTGGACGGCATTGATGAGTTTGAGCAGAAGATGGAAAAGGTCCTGCAGGAAGTGCAGCGTAATAATAAATCGAGCATCCTGAACAAAATCTATGATCTACGGCATTCTCTGCTGACATGGAAAAGTCTGATTTTGAAGGTTGTGGAAGTGAAAAAAGGAATTGAAGAAGCATTTTTAGGAGAAACCGATTCATGGGTGGAATTTAAACGAATTGATAAGCAGCTGGAGCGGGGGATGTCCCTTCTGAAGGAATACCAGGAGGAGATTGACACGATTATCCGCCTCGAGGAGGTCATTTCCACAAATAATGGAAATGAAATTATGAAATCCCTTACCATCATTACCATTCTGTTTACACCATTAACCGCATGGAGTGCGCTGTGGGGGATGAATTTCGAAAAAATGCCGGAGCTGAAATGGGAGCTCGGCTATCCGCTCGCAATCCTGCTCATCGTTTCTACGACCGTTCTCATCTATTGGTATATGAACTCAAAAGGCTATATGAAGGATTTATTGAAGCGAAGAAAGGATTGAGTCTGGCTCACAGCGGGTCAGGCTTTTTTTGCGGAATGAAACGGGCTCCGCAAGGAATAAACTGCAAAAGACGTTTGATAGAGAGGGGATTCAGCATGTACCCATATTACCCCTATTACAGCAAGAAAATAGAGTGTGAAGAAAAGCCGCTGACCTTCCCGCCTCAAGCTCAGGACCAGCAGCCGGGCTTTGAATACTTGATGAACCCGAGGCCGATTTCCGAGAATCCGGATTATAAAGGAAGCGGAAAACTGGAGGGGAAAACGGCCATCATCAGCGGGGGAGACAGCGGAATCGGAAGAGCAGTGGGCTATGCTTTTGCAAAAGAAGGAGCGGACTTAGTTATTCCTTATTACAATGAACACAAGGATGCGGAGGAGACAAAGCGGAGAATCGAGTCCTTTGGAAGACGCTGCCTCCTAATTCCTGGGGACTTAACGGAAGAGAAGCAAAATGAAAAGGTTGTATCCGAAACCCTTGAGACCTTTGGAAAGATTGATGTCGTTGTTAATAATCTCGCGGTTCAATATCCACAGGTGGATTTCCTGAAAATTACCGCCGAGCAATTTGATAAAACGTTCAAAACCAACATCTATGCGTATTTTTATATGACGAAGGAAGCCGTCCCCCATCTGAAACAGGGAGCATCCATTATAAACACAGCTTCTGTCACCGCCTATAAAGGACAAAAGGAACTTGTCGACTACTCTGCCACAAAGGGTGCCATTGTTTCATTTACCCGTTCTCTTTCATTAAACCTCATACCTAAAGGCATCCGGGTGAACAGCGTGGCCCCAGGCCCTGTCTGGACACCGCTCACGGTCTCTAGCTTTGACCCAGACCGGGTGAGTAAATTTGGTCTGCAGTCAGCTTCAAAAAGGGCTGCCCAGCCATTCGAGCTTGCCGCGGCATACGTTTATCTCGCCTCGGATGACTCGCGCTACGTCACAGGGGAGACCCTCCATGTAAATGGGGGGCAAATGGTCACAGCGTAAGTGTAGCCAAATTCCATTTAGGGTATGAAAAGAGAAGCAGACAAAAAAGGAGACGGGATTATGGCACGCAAACCGATTATAGGGATAACAGGATCACAAAAAGAAGTGAACGGAATTGATCATTCCTTCGTACACGCCAAATATCCGGAAGCCGTCCTTAGAGCGGGCGGCATTCCGGTTATTCTGCCGCTCGGGAACGATGAAGCGGCAAAGGCTTGGATTGACACGATTGATGGATTGCTTTTAAGCGGAGGAGAGGATGTCGATCCTCAATCCTATGGGGCAAATCCGCATCCGGAGCTCGGCAAAGTCATTTTGGAACGGGATGAAACGGAAATCGCGCTTGTGAAGGAAGCGGAAAAGCAGCGCACACCGATTTTCGCCATCTGCCGTGGGATTGCTTCATTAAATGTGGCGCTTGGCGGTACACTGACCCAGGATATTCACAGTCAGCTTGAGGGTGGAATCAAGCATCATCAGGAAGGCTCCCGAATCAACGCCACCCATGAATGTAACGTAGAAGAGGGAAGCCGGCTGCACAGAATTTTAGGTGAAACGAAGATCAGCATCAACAGTATGCATCACCAGGCACTCGACAAGGTAGCCGATAACCTAAAAGTTACGGCCAAAGCACCGGACGGCGTCATTGAGGCGGTAGAAGGCACGGATTCAGACTGGTCCCTCCTTGCCGTTCAGTGGCACCCGGAGGAAATGGCCGTGAAATACGAAAGCATGCAAAGACTGTTTGATTCATTTGTGGAAGAATGTTCAACGAAAGAAAAGGTGTAAAAATAAGAAGCGGGACTCACGTCATAGTGAGTCCCGCTTTTTTTAATCAATCTCCTGCCTTTTCTTTTGATAATAATGAATATTTTACCAATAAAAAGATGATATGATAATAGAAAATAGGGGGTGTCGGCATGTTTTCTGGAATCTTAATCATTCATATCGCAGCTGGATTTATCTGTTTAGTAACCGGGCTCGGAGCCATGCTGTCACAAAAAAGAAGGGGAAAGCACAGCTGGTTTGGTGAGGTGTATCACGGTTCGTTTGTGGTTATTTTTCTTAGCTCCATAACCATGGCGATCATGCATTGGGAAGAGAGTGCGTACCTGTTTTACATCGGCTTCTTTTCCTACTCTTTTGCCATCATCGGGTACCTGGCCGTAAAAAAGAAGTGGAAAAACTGGCTAAGGTATCATATCAGCGGGATGCTTGGCTCTTACATAGCCGTCATTACAGCGGTTCTTGTTGTAAATGCACCGAAAATCGCTTTTTTTCAAGGCATTCCGATTCTCTGGATCTGGTTTTTGCCGACGATTATCGGCAGTCCTCTTATTGCCCTCACGAATGTTAAATACCGCAGCAAAAAAGCATCAGCCACCTGATGCTTTTTCCATTCACTTGTCTTCCTGTATAATCTCCACCCCAAAGCTGCGGGCCGGTCCATTGGTCATGATTGTGACGATGCTGTTTGCCATATATGCCGGTGAATAGACCATTCCGTTTTGCAGCCACCAGATCATCATTCCGTGGCAGGCAGATGAAATAAAGGTCAGGATGAGCTCTCTTGGCAAAAGCATGTTTTCTTCCTTTAGCCCAGCCTTTGAATATTCGGAATCGAAGCGCCCTTTAATAATCCCCAGCATTTTATGAGAGAAATCCTGGCTTCCTTTTCCTCCAAGCATCGCCTGGAAAAAGTCAGTATGGCTGGAGATGGCTTCAAAAACAGAGGCTATCGAAACCTTTAAGTTGCCGGTATGCAGCTTACCGTCGATCAAATGCAAGGAGGGATTGATGTTGCCGATTACATCCCCAAGTATGTCTTCTGTCAGCTTCTCCATCAAATCAAATTTATCCTGATAATGCAGATAGAACGTGCCCCGGTTTATCATAGCTTTTTCGGTAATATCATGGATCGTCATCGCATCGAAGCCTTTTTCCGTCACGAGTTGGATAAAGGCATCCTTGATCATTTTCCGTGTGCGGATGACCCGTAAATCGGTTTTGCTCGACATTTAACATCCTCCAAGAAATTTTTAATGAACAATTCATCCAAATATGTTGTTTATCCGGCAAAGTGTAGGTTTTTGATGATTGTAAGGATCTCCTATCTAGAATACCATGTTTTATGTACAGTATGTAAGATAAAAGACAAACTGTCGATTATAATCAGGAGGTAGACCAATGAACACACTCAAAAGGTTTTTTACCCAGCGGATGTTTTGGGGAGGACTTGCAGGTCTTGCAGCAGCAGCCCTTATTTTTACTTTTGCCTTCCTTGGGTCGGTAGTGAACCCGGCTCCAAAAGACTTGCCTGTCGCTATTGTTGTCGAGGATGAAGGCGTCCAGCTTCCAACCGGTCAAAAACTTGAAATAGGGAAACAGCTCGAGGACAAACTGACAAGCAATAAAGATTTGCCGTTTAAATGGACGGTTGTAAAGGATGAAAAGACGGCGAAAGACGGACTGAACGACCGGACCTATTATGCGGCACTCATTCTTCCAGCTGATCTTTCTCAAAAAGCCGCGTCTATTCAGTCCCCGAAGCCAGTTCAGGCAGAGGCTAAACTGATTCTCAATCAGGGGAAAAACCTGAACGCAGCGAACAGCGTTGGATCCATTATGGATAAAGTGTTTGCAGGGGTTAACGGACAAATTCGCGAGCAAATGATTGCCCCGATTAAAGCACAGGGAAAAATGATTTCTCCTGAACAGGCGAGTTTGCTTGCGAATCCAATCCAGCTCAAATCGGAAACGGTGAATAAGGTAGGGGAGAATAACGGCGGAGGGAACTCTCCGGCGATGATGACTCAAATCCTTTGGCTGACAACGATCATCAGCTCTATAATCATTTTCCTGACGATGAAAAAGGCGTCGGAAAACCGGATTACACCAGGTTTCATCACAGGCCAGCTGATCGCAGGTCTCATCTTTACAGCGATGAACTCGCTCATCATTCTTTCGATTGCAACGGGAATTCTAGGGCTTGATGTGCCGGACTTCGCGGCTGCATACGGATTCATGGTTTTCACGGCATTCATGTTCTTCCTTATGCAGGGAGCCCTTCTTAACTGGATTGGATTTGGTGCGATGCCAATCCTCATCCTATTATTCTTCTTCTCAAGCCCGGTTTTAAGCCTGGCACCCGAATTCCTGCCGGAAGCAACCAGAACATGGCTTCTATCCTGGATTCCATTCACTCACAGCGTGGAAGGCTTCCGCAGTCTGTTCTTCTTCGGCGGCAATGGATTTGAAGAGCAGCGCTGGATCCTTGGAATGATTGGTCTTGGAGCATTTGCTGTTATGGCAGGTTCAATGGTAAAGGGACTGAAGAAACAGCCGGTATCAAAAGGGCAAGCGGCAGCAGAAAATTAAGAAAAAAATAGGCAAAAGGGTAAAAGAACGAATGATAGGGCCGATAAAAAGACTGAGCCGGTAAAACGGTGCAAAAACTAGAATTTATCCTCAATAGATCTTCTGTTCAGCCTCAAGACCCAGACAGCAGCCTTCACCGGCCGGCTGTCTTTTCTTTTAGCTTGATAGCTTGTATTCTTCAAATTCAATATAATGATTAATCAATAGAATAATTGAAAAGGAGGGTGCGATATGTCTGATATTACATTCCTAGCGTCATCCAAACCATTTATCATACCGGATGAAATCCAGGAGTATAATCATCGCACTGTTTTTGAACGGATGGAGGATTTTATGGAATTATGGGTGAGTGAAGTGGATGAGGATGGATGGGGTGACTGGATGAAAGGGATCTTTACCTTGCCATACATTTATGAAATCTCAGGTGAGACGGGGTAACGGTGATGCCCTGCTTCTTTAAATCCGGCATAACGTGCGTGAGCATGACCATCGTCGCATACTCGGCGATGTCCCGGTATCGCGAGTCGGTCGTTGTCTCATTAAATGTTCCTATCATATTTGTCAAAACCCCTCTCATTCTGCTCTATACACAGCGTTTTAAAAACAAATTACATAGCTTAATTATACCATAGAAAAAAGAGGCCGAAGCCTCTTTTGTAACAGGATTTGTTAAACAAACCAGCATATGGCTGGAACAATTCAACAAAAAAAAGATCTTGTGTTCTCTAGGAACGATGGCTTGACTGTGGTACCGCAGCGATCTTATCCGATCAAAGGTTTTGTAAAGTTGAATCGCTGAAACGGTGGCTTAACATATGCAATTATGAGGTCAACAAAAAAACCTTAAAAGGTACGAGACCAATCAAGGCTTTTCTAAATAATGATTATCTATTTCACTAAAATCCCGTCTAACCCCAGTGCTCTCACGGCATTTCCCATATAGGTATAAACCATATATCCAGACCCCGAATTTCCTTGAAGTATTCCCATAGCTTTACCGTGTTGATATACGCCAGCCCCGCTATCACCAGGTTGACAACGCATACTTGTTACACGCATACCGTAGTATGTGGTCCCGTCATTATAACGTACCGTAGCGTTAGTATCCCTTATAGTCCCACATAATTGCCTGTTGGTAGTTGCGCCAGCGAAGCATGCGTCATCCCCATTATTGTCTTCATACGTGTTTAGCCCTATAGAGGTTGACGTGGTTTTCTGCCACCCTGTTATCTCATAACTATTAGGCCCTGTACCATATACATAGTGAGTTTTATCCGTGCCGTTAATTTTAATTCCTGCCGCATCAACTCCGGCTGTATCAGCCCTTCTATCTATGTTACCAATAAACGAACCGCTAATTCCTCCTGATCGTAGGTCGTTTCTGCCAAAGTAGAACTAGCAAAAGTAAAATCCAATCCAAACAGCAGTAAAACACTCATAAAGATAAAAAATAGTTTTTTCACTAATGAAACCCCTTCCAAAATTTAATAACATTTCAATATTATTACAATTACCAAAAAATATCAATTTGTCCATTTATTAATAATTTTATATAATTTATTCAAATAGATTATAATAGTCGTGAAATTTTGAAAGGGGTGGCAGCATTGAAATATTTCTCGAATTTAATATTTTATATGTGTATAATCCTAACGCTTTCGGCTTGCAGCTCATCTAATTCAACGTTTACAGGGTATATATCAGACACGGAGGGGAATCAAGTAGAAGTAGTAAAAGGTGTTACTTATGAAGAATTTGAAGAATTTATGGAAGCGAAAGCGTCTAATGAAAATGTTCATAACAACTATGTGTACTATTTGCTCACATATAATTCTAAGAGTTTAAAAAAGGGACAGAAGGTAAAAGTTTGGCTCCCCGCTGGGGGATTAAAAACTTCAAATCCCATTAAAACAAAAGCAGAAAAGATACAAGTTTTAGAGTAGAGTGTGGGGCTTGCCTGATCGCAACGAGAAACAATACATTCGTAGATTGCCAATCAACTCGCAAAAAAGCATGTGAGAGTGAGAAATTGAAAAAAAAAAACGATTAGCGGTAGTCTTTCAGTTTGGCATAGTGCCCTGAGTTTACAATCCTTTATGAAAAACAAATACTCCTACTAGTGAGAATCAAAAATAAAGAGGCCGAAGCCTCTTTATTTAGTTGGAATGATTGTCTTATAGCTCAGGTCATCATCCGCCGGTGGTGTGTTATTAATTTTGCATCTTCATCTGATACGCCCGCTTCGCCCCCTGCTCAAAGCGGCTTCCGGCAAGATCGCTTTCGGCCGCTCGGTGTACTTCACGGATATATGGAAGAAGGAGACGTGCTGGAGCTATTGCATTTTCCCAATCAGCACAATTTTGAGTATTATGAGAGAAGATTAATGGATAAGCCTGAACCGATTGAAATTAACGCAGGCAGTTTTACATATCAAGATAAATATGGAGCGTATCAGCTAAATCCAATAAAATGGGCTGAAGAGCTGAGTCATAGAAATTTTTTGACAGAATACGGGATTACAACAATCGTTAAGTATACATACGTATCTTAATAGGGGAGTCTCTATTAATATGGATGGGCAGCATTGTTGATTGAAGCAGAAGACGCGAACTGTCTGCGCAAGGATAAGCGCAGGCCAGCCAATTCTAACAGAAATAGTAAAAGAAAGGCCGCAGCGAATTCTAAAGAATTACGTTGAACTTTTGCTTAGAAATGGATAAGAAAGATTCCTTTTGGATTTTTACCAGGAGTGGTTTCGAAAACCAGTATTTAGGGGACTTTATAAGGGCGGGCTGATTGAAGGTCTGCATCAAAAGTGGTAGACTGAATGAAGCATAACAATGGTACGAAGAAATAACGTATAGGATGATGGGGAATGAAAAGAGCGAGAATTATTTATAATCCAACCTCCGGAAGGGAAGCGTTCAAGCGACATTTGCCGGAAGTGTTAGCGAAGTTTGAAAATGCAGGTTATGAAACATCCTGTCATGCTACAACATGTGAAGGAGATGCGGTTCAGGCGGCGAAGCTTGCTGCAGAACGCGGCTTTGATCTTGTCGTTGCAGCCGGCGGGGATGGCACAGTCAATGAAGTGGTAAACGGAATTGCCCGTTTTGACAAGCGCCCGGAACTCGGGATTATCCCGGTCGGTACGACAAATGACTTTGCCCGTGCAATTGCGCTTCCGCTTAACGATGTACTGGCAGCGGTCGACATGCTGGTGGATGGAGTTGCCATTCCGATTGATATTGGACGTGTAAACGATACCCATTTCATTAATATCGCTGGCGGCGGGAAGCTTACCGAGCTGACCTATGAAGTGCCAAGCAAGCTGAAAACCATGCTTGGACAGCTGGCCTATTACTTAAAGGGGATGGAAATGCTGCCTTCCATTCGTCCGACAGAGGTGGAGATTGAATATGACGGCAAGCTTTTCCAAGGAGAAGTCATGCTGTTCTTAGTGTCTCTTACTAATTCTGTGGGCGGATTTGAAAAACTGGCACCAGATTCCAAGCTCAACGATGGATTGTTCGACCTCCTCATCCTGAAAAAGGCGAACCTCGCCGAATTCATCCGGGTTGCTTCATTGGCGCTCCGCGGGGAGCACATGAATGATGAGCACGTCATTTATACGAAGGCGAGCCGCGTGAAGGTTACGACGAAGGATAAAATGCAGCTCAACCTGGATGGAGAATACGGTGGGCTTTTGCCGGCAGAATTTGAAAACCTTTATCGCCACCTCGACATCATCATGTCTAAGGAAAAGGCGCATGAAATGTCTGAGCCTTCCGCTGAAGAGCAGGAAGAGGAAGTATCTCAGCCTGTGAGTTCGGAAGAAAAGCAAAAAGAAGAGCAGTGAAAAAGCAGACCGATCGGGGTCTGCTTTTTTTTACGCCTGTTCTTTCAGCAAATCAAGAATTTCCCTCATTTGAACCACTTCTCTCGGAATCTCATCCTCTTCCTTTTGTGCTTTGGCTAACGGCTTAAGGAAATGTTCATAGGCGAGCGAAAACTCTTTGAAGAAAACCGGTGCCGGAAACGACGTCTCCTCAATCGTATTAAGTGACTCTGAGGGCATTTTTTTGATATCGACTCTGCTCCTGTCAGGGCTGAACTGAAAAGCGATAACATTCTCAGACTCGACTCCGAACGGCGTGACCTTAAATGATTCAAATTTACGGATCAGCTTCATCGCCACATCATAAATCACCGTCTTTGAGACCTCAGTCAAAAATTGCACCGATTTTGCCTCGTATGTAAAAACAAACCTTGTGTCGCCGTTTAAATACGTAAGGAAACGATCTCCCTCTGTCAGGTTTTCTGCTCCAAGTGCATCTATTTGAATCATTCTATCCCTCCCTTGCTGATTGGTTTATTATACAAACTTTATGTTACATGCTGGTATCATTTGGTTAACATATGTATGTTTTCAAAGGGGGTGATTTACATACGGCAAAAAAAAGAGTGCCAAATAGGCACTCCAGGTTAGCTTGCTTTCTTGTATTCAGTCTTCTTCTCTTTAATTCCAACTTTATAAAAGACCAATCCAAGGATGATAAACAGCACAGGCCCAATCACCATCGGCGCATATTCGGAAATCGTCGTATCAGATGATGGAATCAGGGTCAGCACAATCGTACCGACAACAGAAAGCAATCCTACCCCAGCTACGATGTATGCTGCCGCATTGTGCTTAATTTTAAAAGGCCGGACCGTCGTCTTATCTGTCATCCGCAGCTTCACGTAAGCGGAGATAAGGAACAGATACGGGATAAAGAAGGCAAGCGTCGCCATCAGAATCAGCATGTTCAAGGCAGCTGAAATCGTCGGGATAAAAGCAGAGAATAAAAGGATAACCGTAACGCCTGCTGCCTGCCAGAGAATCAGGTTCACCGGCATTTTGTCTTTGTTGATTTTCAGCAGCGCCTTCGGCAGAACCTTTTTGCCGCTTTCGTACATCATGACGCTTGGATTCAGGATCAGGAAGGACAGCGATCCAACAACCGCAATGACGAAGCAGATACCCAACAGCTGGGATAAGCTAAACGGCAGATTAAACTGAGCCGTCACTTTATCCGCGAACAGGTACAGCGCATTCGCCGTCTGATCCGGTGTAATTTGAATAACAAATTGGAAGGCCACTGTTGCCATGATGTAAATAACAGCAATAATAGCGGATGTGATGAAAATCGCTTTCGGGAACGTTTTTTGCGGATTCTTTACGTCTTCCGCAATCGTTCCGAGCATTTCCATCCCGGAAAAAGCAAACATCAGCGTTGATAAAAACATGATTGTATTAAAGGAAACAGAATTCGGCATCACCGATTCAGCCGAAAACGGAGTGGCGGAAGGCTGTCCGCTCACAAGGCTCGCAATTCCGAATCCAAAAATGAGAAGAGCGGGAACGACAACGCCAAGCGGCGCACCAAATGATGCGAGCTTTTCACTCATCCGTGTTCCTTTTAGCGTTAAGAGAGTAATAAGCCAGAAAATCACAATGGAGATGATGTTCGTCGTCCATGTGCTGTCCATAATCTGCTGCTGATTGATGGCATACGCCAGATTAACGGTAATTCCAATGAGCAGCGATGGGTAGTACGTAAAATTCGCCACCCAGAAAAACCAGCCGGCGAGGAAGCTCGCCTTTTCGCCAAACGCCCGCTTCACCCAGGCGCTGATTCCGCCCTGGTCCGGATAGGTGGTCGAAAGCTCGGCCACGATTAAACTGATAGGGATGAAATATAGGAAAGCTGCCGCGATCCAGAAGACAATCGCCGATGGCCCGATCGTAGAGGCAAACGGAATGTTCTTCAATCCAAGAATCGCATTAATGCTGATAAGGGACAACCCCATCAAGCCCAGCTTTTTCGATTTGATCGTAGTCATGATAGTAACCTGCCTTGTGTGAGTATTTATTCACTTGATAGAATGATTATACACCCGATTTGCATGAATCTCTGATAAAAGTGTATTAGTACAATTCAGATAATTCGGAGGAGAAAACAGACAAAATTTAGAAGGTGCGAAGCCGTGAATGTTTGCATAGCGTATATGGTAAAATGAAAGCAGCATATTTGAAAAGGACGATAAGAATGCCAAATATAGATGTACCTGTTATGAAAAATGAATTGTATGACGTTACGTTCGAGGACCTGACACATGAAGGAGCGGGAGTCGCCAAGGTCGAGGGCTTCCCGATTTTCGTGCAAAACGCCCTGCCAGGCGAACGCGCCAGCATTAAAATCATCAAGGTGAAAAAGGGCTTTGCCTTTGGGCGTCTGATGGAAATAAAGGAACAAAGCTCGGAGCGAAGAGAAGCTCCATGCCCGATCTACAAGGAATGCGGAGGCTGCCAGCTTCAGCACCTGAGCTATGAGGGCCAGCTCGATTTCAAGCGCAAGCAGGTCGAAAACGTTCTCAGCCGGATCGGCAAGCTCAACCTGGATGAAGTCACCGTCCACCCGACACTCGGCATGGACAACCCATGGAACTACCGCAACAAAGCCCAGGTACCAGTCGGCGAACGGGAAGGCGGCTTAGTCGCAGGCTTTTATCAGCAGCGCTCCCATGAGATCATTGATATGCAGAAATGCCTGATCCAGCAGGCCGAAAACGACGACGTCGTCCAGGCCGTCAAGGAAATCTGCAGCCGTCACGGCATCCGTGCCTATAATGAAGAAAAACACAAAGGCTGGCTCCGCCACATCATGGTCCGCTACGGCCAGATGACCGGTGAAATGATGGTCGTCTTCGTCACCAGAACGAACGACTTCCCGCACAAAAATGAAATCATCGAAGAAATCACAAGCCGATTCGGACAAGTAAAATCCATTGTCCAAAACATCAACAGCAAACGCACCAACGTCATCTTCGGCGACGAAACAAACGTCCTCTGGGGCGAAGAATACATCTACGACAGCATCGGCGACATCCGATTCGCCATCTCGGCAAGATCGTTCTACCAGGTCAACCCTGAGCAAACAAAGGTCCTGTATGACAAAGCACTGGAATATGCGCAGCTGACCGGAGAAGAGACTGTTATCGACGCCTACTGCGGCATCGGAACGATCTCGCTGTTCCTCGCCCAGAAAGCGAAAAAAGTATACGGAGTCGAAATCGTACCCGAAGCCATCGAAGACGCCAAACGCAACGCCGAGCTCAACGGACTGACCAACGCAGAGTTTGGAGTCGGAGAAGCCGAAGTCGTCATCCCGAACTGGTACAAGCAGGGGATTAAAGCAGACACCATCGTCGTAGATCCGCCACGCAAAGGCTGCGATGAAGCGCTGCTCAAGACCATCTTGGAAATGAAGCCAAAGCGGGTTGTGTATGTGAGCTGTAACCCGGGGACTTTGGCGAGAGACTTGCATGTGTTGGAGCAGGGAGGATATCAAACGGTTGAGGTTCAGCCCGTGGATATGTTTCCTCATACGATGCATTGTGAGGCGGTTGTCAGGATAGAAAGAAAGCAGGCTAGTATCTAAGACTTTCAAGGGTTTAAGTTAATAGTGGTAAAGTGTGTTTCGTGTTCCCTCAGACTTATAGTTTGGGGGATTTTTGCTTTTGCGTATTTGTATATGTGAATAGAGGAAAACGGTAGCTCTTGCAGAATAAAATAGTCAATTAGAGTATTGTAACGACAAGGAGGAGTTAAGTTATGAAACTTCTGCTCACATCTGCAGGCATCATGAATAAAAGCATACACGACGCGCTGGTTGGCATGCTGGGCAAGCCACTCGCCGACTGCAGCGCTCTGTGCATCCCCACCGCGATGTACGGACACCCCTGGGTTGGCCCCGGCATCAAAACTTGGCAGTTCATCACCGGGAAAGAAGCAAATCCTATGGTCAACCTGGGCTGGAAATCCGTCGGCATACTGGAGCTCACAGCGCTGCCAAGCATCGATGAAGACCGCTGGGTGCCGCTGGTAAGGGAGACGGACGTCCTGCTGGTGGGGGAGGCGACGCGCTCTACCTGAGTTACTGGATGCGGCAATCCGGATTGGCAGACCTCTTGCCCTCGCTGCGTTCAGTCTATGTGGGAATGAGCGCAGGAAGCATGGTGATGTCACCTAACATCGGGGAATTCTTTGTTGGCTGGATTCCACCGGACGGCGGAGATAAAACACTAGGTTTTGTCGATTTTTCCATCTTTCCACATTTAAATCACGAGATACTGCCGCATAATACGATGTCCGCTGCAGAGAGATGGGCAGACGAGATGGAGGGGCCGGCTTATGCGATTGACGATCAAACCGCCATCAAAGTAAATGACGGAGCGATTGAAGTTGTCTCTGAGGGACATTGGAAACTGTTTCAAACTCCATCTTAGGCGAAATTCTAGTGGTGAGAAACGCATTTTAGGTAGTTCAATCCTTAAACTGATACAGTCAAATTTGAAGAGCCTACTTTAAGTCAACAGATTCGTCAATGTGTCTTATCTCACCATTACCATGTGCATTTCAACTCACTCCTAGGTAAGTTATAATGAAACCAGAATATAAGATGGTTTTAGGAGGCTGCTATGAAAAAGAACATTCATGTAGTAGGCGCAGTAATCGTTGAAAACGGCAAAATTCTCTGTGCCCAGCGGGGAGATGGCAAGGCGCTTTCTCAAAAATGGGAATTCCCGGGCGGAAAGATTGAAGAGGGGGAAACGCCTCAAGAAGCGCTGCGCCGGGAGATTGAAGAAGAAATGCTTTGCAAGGTGGAAATAGGGGGAAAGATCGAGACAACGGTTTATGAATATGATTTCGGAATTGTCCACCTCACCACTTTTTATTGCCAGCTGAAGGAAGGTACGCCGGTTTTAACTGAGCATGCAGCAATGAAGTGGCTAGTACCTGAGGAGTTGGACACTTTAGATTGGGCTCCTGCAGATGTGCCTGCTATTGAAAAAATCTCAAGAGAATTTATTCTTAACTAATAAAGAGCTACTCGCAAATTGTGGGTAGCTTTTTATGTTTCCCATTTATTAGCAGGATCTATTATAGTATCATAAAATGAAAGAATACTTGGTAAATAAGGGGATACTATGTCAAATTTAGTTGAGAACTTAACGGCTTCTTTATATAAAGGGTTCATTGATCAGAAGCATACTCGCGCTGGTAATTTTCGACCTGAGTTATTGGTGAATAACACCCATAAAAATGAAAATGTTTTAAACGCTGTCCTGGAGGAATTGGAGAAAAGCATCGACTTTATTTTCTCCGTTGCGTTTATTACAGAGAGTGGTTTAGCCACGTTGAAATCCCATTTGCTAGATTTGAAGCACAAAGGAATTCGCGGACGGATTTTAACGTCTACCTTTTTAAACTTTAACCAGCCTAAGGTATTCAAAGAGCTGATGAAGCTAGAAAATGTAGAAGTACGAACAACTAATATAAAAGGTTTCCATTCGAAAGGATATATTTTTAAACACCATACACATTATTCTCTTATCGTAGGCAGCTCAAATCTAACAGCACATGCCTTAAAGGTAAATTATGAGTGGAACGTGAAGCTTACTTCTCATGAAAATGGGGAGATTGTACATCATTTTAAGAATCAGTTTGAAGAGGTGTGGGAAAATGCCCATCTTCTTACTTCTGATTGGATAGAAGCATACGAAAAGTCATACACCCCCATAGCAAGACCGAATGAAATCAATCAATTAATTGAAATGCCGGCTCCTTACGAAACGAATGCTATAGAGGAAGCTCTGAAAATTGTCCCCAATAAGATGCAGGAGGCAGCCTTACTACAAATTGCTGCTGTGAGAGAGGCTGGAAAAGATAAAGGCATTATTATCTCTGCCACTGGAACAGGAAAAACGTACCTATCAGCGTTTGATGTTCGTCGCTATGCTCCGAAAAGGATGCTTTTCATCGTACACCGTGAACAAATTCTTTCGAAGGCCAAAACTGATTTTCTAAAGATTCTAGGTGGAATCGAATCTGACTTTGGCATTTACTCAGGAAATAACAAGCAAACACAAGCGAAATATCTTTTTGCAACGATTCAAACGATTTCAAAAGAGGCAAATCTAAATCAATTTGACCCAGAAGAATTTGATTATATTTTAATTGATGAAGTACATAAAGCTGGTGCATCCTCTTACCGTCGAGTCATGAATTATTTCCAACCGAAGTTTTTAATGGGAATGACAGCTACACCAGAACGGACAGATGATTTTAATATTTATCAGCTGTTTGACTACAATATAGCCTACGAAATCCGCTTGCAGGAAGCATTAGAAGAAGATATGCTTTGTCCATTTCATTATTTTGGTGTCACCGACATGGTCTACGACGGAGAGTTGCTAGATGAAGAGGTTTCCTTTTCCAAATTGGTTGATACGGAGAGGGTAGATCACATTGTAGAGAAGCTCTACTACTATGGACACTCTGGTGATAGAGTTAAAGGATTAATCTTCTGTAGTAGAAAAGATGAGGCAACGAAGCTTTCATTTGAATTAAACCAAAGAGGGTTACGTACCATTTCCTTGACGGGCGAAAACTCTCAGGATGAGAGAACACTAGCGGTAAACCAGCTTGAAAATGGAAAACTCGATTACATTTTAACGGTTGATATTTTCAATGAGGGCATTGATATTCCTTGCATCAATCAAGTGGTGATGCTTAGGCAAACACAGTCCAGTATCATTTTTATTCAGCAGCTAGGAAGAGGTCTTCGTAAACATGCCTCCAAAGAATACGTAACCATTATTGATTTTATCGGCAACTACAAAAACAACTACTTGATCCCTGTCGCCTTATCAGGGGACAAGTCACAAAACAAGGACAACATCCGCCGCCATGTGAAGGATACAAGCTATATTAAAGGCGTGTCTACGATTAATTTTGAAGAAATTGCTAAGAAGCAAATTTTTAAGGCGATCACGAACAGTAAATTAACATCATTGAAATTGTTAAAAGAGGCTTATACGGAGCTGAAAAATCGCATCGGAAGAGTTCCCGAGCTTTATGACTTTATCCAGCATAACTCCATTGACCCAGTCGTGATTGTGGAGGAGCATTTCAATTACTATCAGTTTTTAAAGAAAATAAAAGAGGATGTTCCGGTTATTTCAGAATATGAAAGCAAGGTCCTCACCATGCTTTCATTAGAGGTATTAAATGGACAAAGACTGCATGAAATTGTATTACTAGATCTTTTAATGAAGCAAGAAAAAGTAAGTGTTCAGCAGTTTACACATAAATTGAATGATCTCAATTGTCGTTTGAGTCCTGAGACGCTTACCTCAGTTCGGCGAGTATTTGATCTCTCCTTTTTTACACAGGTTAGTCGTAAAAAATATGGGGATCAAGCAATTGTTGTACTAGATGGAGAAGATTTTGCTTTTAGTCAGTCAGTGAAGGAACTGTTAACCAATTCTTATTTTAGTAGAATGGTCGAGGATATTATTAAGAGTGCCAAGGTTAAAGCAAAAGCCTTTCAATGCAATCAGCTGCTAACAATTAATCAGAAGTATTCACGTAAGGATGTTTGTAAGCTTCTAAATTGGTTTAAAGATGAAAGCGCTGTTGTAAATGGATATAAAACAAAGCACCAAACTTGTCCAATATTTATTACCTATCATAAAAAGGTGAATATAGAAGAGAGTATTAATTATAAGGATGAGTTCCTTAGTCAAGAACTATTGAATTGGGAAACTAGAAAGAACAGAAAGATAGACTCAAAGGAAGTAAAGGAAATTATCCATGCTGATGAAAACAACATTGATCTCCATATTTTTGTGAAAAAGGAAGATGGGGAAGGCAGTGATTATTATTATTTAGGAAAGGCTCACCCAGACCAAGAGAACATTAAGCAAAGCAAGAGGGTTGTAGATGGAAAAGATCTCCCGGTTGTTCACATTCATATGGTGATGGAGCAGCCGGTTGATTATAAGATTTATCAGTATCTTGTGAATGGGGAAGAGGAAATAAATTAATAAGCATAAAATAAAAAATTAGTACCTGTAGATTGGAGTATTCATCTACAGGTATTTCTTATATATAAATTTCAAATTACGGGAGAAACCAGGAGTTAATGTTTTGAGAAAATAGATAACCCCATTGGAGAAAAATCCAAGTGTATACCGTTCCAGGAGCATCCTATTATCTAAATGGAACTTACCAAATTAAAAGGGAAAACCTGCATTTTCCCTTTTCCAATTTATTAAACTAAGAAGAGGGGTTATCAGAGAAGCTAATAGTCCCTCTTTTCACCCTCTCCCCAATCCTCCCAATCGACTCCACATCCTCCTCCGTCAATAAACTTAAAAAATGCTCCCTTATAGCCTCCGAAACAACCGGCCGGGCTTCATTCAAAGCGGTTTTTCCAGCTTCCGTAATAATAACTTGAACTCCTCGATCTGAGTCTGATGGTTTCCTTTGAACAAGTCCGCGCTTTTCCATTCGTGTCAGGTGGTGGGATAGTCTGCTTTTGTCCCAATTCATGGAGTCAGCGAGTTCCTGCTGGCGGAGCTCGCCGTTTCCAAATTGATCGAGCCGATCGAGGATTCCGAAATCTCCCTCAGATAGTCCGGTTTGGTCTGTCAGGTCTTTGACGACGCGGCCGAAGATGCTCTGATAGGAGCCTTTCCACATATGCCATATCTTCATTTCTTCTTGACTGATTAGTTTTTTCTTCATGCAGCTATCATATCACGGTTGACGTATCAACCTCAAGGTACTACAATGGGTTTAGGTTGACGTATCAACCTGATGACGAAGGGGTGGATGATGAGATGAACTATGTAAAGCTTGGGAGATCTGGGTTGGATGTTTCGCGGCTGTGTCTTGGATGTATGAGCTTCGGTGAGCCGGAACGCGGCAATACTCCATGGTCGCTAAATGAAGAGGAGAGCAGGCCCATTATTAAAAAAGCACTGGATATGGGCATCAATTTTTTCAGCACGGCGAATATGTATTCCGATGGATCGAGTGAAGAAATCGTAGGGCGCGCTTTAAAAGATTTTGCCCGGCGGGATGAGGTGGTCGTTGCCACGAAGGTATTTGTTCCAATGCGGAAAGGACCGAATGGAATGGGGCTTTCCCGTAAAACGATCATGACTGAGATTGATAACAGTCTGCAGAGGCTTGGGACGGACTACATCGATTTGTACCAGATTCATCGCTGGGATCCGCATACCCCGATTGAAGAAACGATGGAGGCTCTTCACGATGTAGTCAAGGCAGGAAAAGTGCGTTACATTGGAGCTTCCTCTATGCTTGCCTGGCAGTTCCTGAAAGCTCAGTACACGGCTGAGCTCCATGGCTGGACCCGGTTCATCTCCATGGAAAACAGGCTCAACCTGCTTTACCGGGAGGAAGAAAGGGAAATGCTGCCGCTTTGCAAGGAGGAGGGAGTGGGCGTCACCCCATACCTGCCGCTGGCTGCCGGCCGTTTAACACGGGAATGGAGTGAGCAGACCCGCCGATCTGAAAATGACCAGATTGCAAAGGCGCTGTTTTCAAGAACAGAGGAAGCTGACCGGAAAGTAGCGGAGAGAGTAGAGGAAGTGGCAGCTGGACGTGGCGTTCCGCGTGCACAAATTGCACTTGCCTGGATTCTGCAGAAGGAGGAAGTCACATCTCCGATCATCGGAGCGACGAAGGTGAACCATCTTGAAGATGCGGTTTCGGCATTGTCGATCCGATTGACAGAGGAAGAGATAGAGAGTTTGGAAGAGTTGTATGTACCGCATGGGCTAGTGTGATTATACAGATGTATAATTTGATTGAAAAAAAACGAGTGGTATAAATTGAACGCTGGTGAGGCGTTCTTTTTATTTGTTCTGGATGGCAGTTTAGTTTTGATAGGGAAGAACAAGTAATAGTTCAATCCAGAATTGTATTACGGTATGTTACAGAATACAATGTATATACAGATGTAGATACGGAAATAGTAAGAGGAGTGAGGTCTGTGTTCGATTGGGACAGAGAAAATGTCGAGTATATATTTCAGCATGACATTTCACCTCAGGAAGCGGAAGAAGCTTTTTACGATCCGGACCGGAGCATACATCATGCACATAGTGGAAATAGAAAAATTATCGGCATGACAGAAGATGGACGGTTACTGGCCATCATTTATACAAAGCGTGAGAAGAAGATTAGACCTATCACAGGATGGGATGCAACGGAAACAGAACGAAAATCATACAATAGAAAAAGGAGGCAGTAAAGATGGATGAGGCTCGAATAAACAAGAAAAGAATGGATGAGCTAGGAAGAGTTTTCATTGATGACCTGAATGAAATCCCTCAAAATATGACTGAAGAAGAAACCAAGCAATTTTGGGAGAAGCATGCAATGAGCGAGGGCTTACTGAATACCACACATATTGAAGATGAGGAAGATTTGCCTTTACCCCGAAAGCAGTCCACTAAGCCCATTAACCTTAGAATAGAAAGCGACCTGCTGTCCCGGCTTCAGAAGGTGGCTGAAAAGAAAAATGTACCCTATCAGACTTTATTAAAGCAGTTTGTGGCAGAGAGAGTCTATGAAGAAGAGAAGAGAGAGAAAATTTTGTACTGAAGCACACAAAAACCACCCTCCAGGTGGTTTTTTCACATCTTATTTCCCGCAGCACTTCTTATACTTCTTCCCGCTTCCACATGGGCAGGGAGAGTTGCGGCTGATATTGCTTGCTAGGGCAGAGGGGGGTGGCGGGGTGAATACGGTTCTCCCCCCAGTGGTTTTCGCTTCTCTTTTTTCGATTATCGATTTCCATGTTTGCAGTTTCGGGTGGTCCACGCCGCTGATTATGCAGGTTGCGTACAGATCCCTTTCAAGTTCAAGAAGACCAGTATCATATCCTTGTTCCATAAAGTCTTCTAGTTTGGGAATGGCTTCAGTGGATAGCTGGCTGCATAACGCTTCTGCCATCAGTGTTTTCGCTGTAAGATCGGTGGCTTGAATCGAAGAGGGATAAAAGTTTTTCGACAGCAGCCGTTTAATCCAAAGCGGTATGCGAAAAAGCTGTCATTGCTTCCGGGCTACTTAGAGCCAGGGGAATCCAATAATACAATGAGAACGATGAAGGCTGAACCTGTCATCGACAGAAATGAACCATTTCCATGCGGCAGTGGCAAGAAGTTTAAAAAGTGCTGCGATAAATAGGGTTATGGGCTGATTTGAGTTCTATTATGTAAAAAATAAACTATATGAATTTGAGCGCCAGTAAAGGAGCACAATTGATTAAAGTCAATCAGGAAAGGAAATTACCCCCTTTCCGCTTTTATTATCAAAGTTTACAGCTGATCCAGGGTATACAGCCGGATGTGATTTTGTTTGGTAATTTCCTCTTGCCTGCAGGGAATGCAATTCTTTAAAAGCTTTTTGAACAATCCGAATCCCTAACTCGATGAACATTGGATCGGCCCCCCTTAAGTTGTCGCCCGGTAGGATGTTATAGAAGATGAGACGATGGAAAACTGGAGAATTTAAAACGAAAAGAAATTTGATGACGTATGGATAGTAAGAAGGGACAAGTTCCTGTAAAATGGAATAAATAGCTATAACAGTGACTATCTGTTTCATTTCCGGTCCATCCTAATCATAACTTGATAAGGGGGAGGGACCGTTATGAGCGATAAAATGAAGGGTGATGGCAAGATGTCTAATACGACAGACAATAAAACGAAAAAAAACACAAAACTTCAAGATTCTATTGCAAAATTAATTAAAAAAAATGGTAAGGCTTTAGAAAAGCTAAGTAAAAATTGATGGGCTTCAGCTATCTTACTGTAGAAGAAGTAGTAGAGCTTCATGATATGCTTGTTGATTTATACGGGGGACTGCAAGGGCGTGAGCACGGTAAACTTGAATCAAAATTAGCTCTACCTATGTCGGGTTTCGGAGATTTCGAGCGTTTTCCTACTATAGAAGAAAAAGCAGCAGCTTATCATTATTACTTAGCCAGTGGTCACGCTTTTAATGATGGCAACAAAAGGACATCCTATGCAGCAGCTTTTATATTTTTAGATTTTAATGGTTATGATTTAGTTGCAGACGATGAGGATGTCTTCCAATGGACATTGCTTCTTGCAGATGACAAAACCCGGCCTGCTTTTGAAGAAGCTGTAAATTGGATGGCAGCAAGAATTAAAAAGAGGGAAGAGTAGCCAGCAGCAATTCCCTGAGCATATGAAAAAGCACTTTGCTCTGAAGCAAAGTGCTTTTTCAATGGTCTTTTTCTTACACCGTCTTAACCGGCACCGGCAAAATCTTCACCAGCTCCCCGAGCGCTTCCTCCGCGTTTTTCACAGAAAGCGTAATTCTCTCTTCCTCCGAATACCGCATTGCAGTGTGCTCATAGCGCGGGTCATAGTAGTATTCAAGGAGCAGCATGACCGCGTCCTCGTATTCGCGTGCGTTGAGGGACGCTTCAATTTGAGCGGCTGCCGGTGTATGAATGCGGGCTTTTATCCGGTAGAAGGCCTTCATGCACTCTTCATGATGCTCCCATGGCTGATAGTCTTCGACGAGGAACCGAGCGCGCTCGGCTCTTGGGATGTCGAGGAACAGCTGGGTTCCCTGTTCTTTCTTTTCCGCGATAAATTCGGGAAGTACGGCTTTCCCGATTCGCTTGCTTTCCGCTTCCAGCACGACATAGGAAGAGGCCTGAAGCGGGAGGGCTTCTTTGATCAGCAGGGAATCGAACGTTTTCTGATTGTGGGGATTCAGTCCGATCTGACCGAAGATCGAGCCCCTGTGGTTCGCCATTCCTTCCAAATCCAGCACAGGATAGCCCTGTTCCTTTAGCTTATGGAGCAGCATCGTTTTTCCTGAGCCGGTATAGCCGTTCAGCACATAGGCATTCGGTCTGAAATTGATGGTTTCGATTTTATCGACAATCCACCTGCGGTACGCTCTCACTCCGCCATCCAGCCGGAACGTTTTATTGCCCATTAAATCAAGGACAGTGGCGGACGTTCTGCTCCGCATGCCCCCTCTCCAGCAGAAGACAGCCTTATGATTTGGGATGGCACTGAATGTTTTAATGAATTCCGGAAGCTTTGCCGACACAATTTCGAGTCCGCGGTCCTTTGCCGCCTGAACGCCGACCTGTTTATAGATGGTGCCGATCTCAGCCCGCTCCTCATCGTTAAAAAGGGGGATGTTCAAGGCGCCGGGAATAGTCGCTTCCTTGTATTCAGATGGAGAACGGACATCCACCGCCGTAATTTTCTTTTCTTTTTGCATTTCTAATAGCTGGTCAACCGTTAAGTCCTGAAACACCGTCATTCCGCCCTTCTACCGTTAAAGCTTCTCAGAAACCGTGATGTGTCCGGGATGATCCGCTGTTACTTCACCGATCATGGCCGCTTCCACACCAGCATCCAGAAGGTCCTTTATCAGGGCATCTGCTTCTTCGCCTGCCACTGAAATGAGCAGTCCCCCGGATGTCACCGCATCGCACAATATATATTGATCAATCTGGTCCATGTTTTCCGGGAACGTCACATCACCCTGAAGATGGGCGAAATTGTTTTTCGTCCCGCCTGGAATGACGCCTTGTTCCGCAAGCTCCCGCACTCTCGGGAGGACAGGGACTGCTTCATTTGCAATCCGTACGCCTGCCTTGCTTCCTTTTGCCATCTCAGACGTGTGGCCGAGCAGCCCGAAGCCTGTAACATCCGTGCACGCATGAACATCATAAGCTGCCATCGTTTCAGCTGCCGTTTTATTTAGAGTTGCCATCACTTCTGTAACCCGGGCGATTTCTTCTTCCGTCAGCAAATCTCTTTTAATGGAAGAGGTCAGGATGCCGACACCGATCGGTTTCGTTAAAATCAGTTTGTCACCGGGCTTAGCGCCTGCATTAGCCCGTACTTTATCAGGATGGACCGTTCCTGTCACCGCCAAACCGAATTTCGGTTCTTTATCTTCAATGGAATGGCCTCCGACCAGTGTCGCCCCGGCTTCTTTCAGCTTATCTCCTGCACCGCGGAGGATGTCGGCAAGAATCTGCTTGTCCAAGTCCGCAATCGGAAAAGCGACGATGTTCAATGCTGTAAGCGGTGTTCCTCCCATCGCATAAATATCACTGATCGCATTCGCCGCGGCCACTTGACCGAAAGAATACGGGTCATCAACAATCGGGGTGAAGAAATCAAGCGTTTGGACAATCGCAAGGTCGTCCGTCAGACGGTACACTCCTGCATCGTCACTCGTATCAAGACCGACAAGCAAATCGGGATTGGGCATGGCAGGGGGGAGAGAGCGGATGACCTCCTGCAGATCAGCCGGTCCGATTTTGCAGCCGCAGCCGCCCTTTGTGGATAAGGATGTTAACTTTATTTTTTGTGTCATAATGACGCCAACCTTTCTGTATTCACTATGATTAGTATAAATGACCTTACCCGAAAAAGCATGGCACAAGCCTGCTGCATATCTGACGTGATATAATTTGATATTGTCTTAATTTCTATTGAAACGGGGAATGAAAAATGGCTCAAAGTGCTCTTCAGCAAACACAGCCCTCTGGAAAAAAAACCATATGGCTTGTGACTCTGTTTCTAGTGATTGCTGCTGCAGGCCTATTATATGTAAAATGGGTGCCGTATCTTGAAAAGTCTTGGATCGCGGCCTCCACCCACTCTATCGGAGACTCGATTCTCGGCAGCCCTGAAGCAGGTACTTCTCCTTCGTGGAGCAATGCATGGGAATATGCTGCTGTCTATTTCAAGGCAGTCTGGAAAGCGGCCATTCTCGGCATCGTACTCGGCTCGCTCATTCAGGTGCTGCTCCCATCCCAATGGCTTTTGCGCGTCCTCGGAAAAACCACATTCGGCAGCACGGCTGTCGGAGGACTGGCTTCCCTTCCTGGGATGATGTGCACATGCTGTGCCGCACCGATGGCGGTAGGAATGCGGAAAAAGAACGTATCAGCGGGAGCAAGTCTCGCTTTCTGGATCGGAAATCCGGTGCTGAACCCGGCCGTTCTCGTCTTCATGACCTTTGTGCTTTCCTGGAAATTCACCTTGCTTCGTCTTGCTTTTGGACTCATCCTGACATTCGGCGTCAGCTACCTGGCCAACCGATTCATGAAGGAGGAGCCGCCGCTTACGGCAGAAAAGCTGATGGAGGAAGCGGAACAAGCACAATCCGGCTCCTTTCTTGCAAGATGGGGGAAAAGCCTTGGAACGATGTTCCTTTATGTCGTCCCGGCATATGTATTATCCGTTCTTCTGCTTGGCGCAGCGCGCGTCTGGCTGTTCCCGAACGTTGGTGAAGCTGCCGCTAACAGCATACTTGTTCTCATTCTATTCGCTGTCGCCGGCATGCTCTTCGTCATCCCGACCGCGGCCGAAATTCCAATCATCCAAACCTTTATGGCAGCAGGTCTCGGAGCAGGACCGGCCGGAGCACTCCTCATCACGCTTCCAGCCATCAGTCTCCCGTCACTGTTAATCGTTGCAGGTTCTTTTCCGAAAAAGGTTCTTGCTTTTGTGGCTGGGTCCGTCGTTTTGCTTGGGATAGCAGCCGGGTTAATAGGGATGCTTATATTGTAAGAGTGCAACCAGCTCTGTTCTGCTTTTTTGCGGTGCGGGGCTGGTTTTTTGTATGACAGAGGATTTAGCTCCGGCATCTCATCCGATTGTCTTTTTTTTCCTGAGAGGCAGTTTGCTTTACTTCGCCGATGCCCGCAAAAAAACACCTTCAAAAAGTATGTTTCTACTTTCGAAGGTGTTTTTTTGTTTTGATTTTCTATCTTGTTCTTCAATTATTTTGCACGTTTCGGATATAAAAACGAAACAACCACCAAAACAACCAAAATTCCAAGGCAAACCGAAGTCCCGATCACATTGTCCTTATTTAATACAAAGGATATGAAGATGACAGCCAAAGACAGGCTTGCCGCAATCGTTGTAAATGGTGCCCATTTCAGCTTGAAAAACGGCTCCTTCGGATAGTGTTTGCGAAGCTTGATTTGGGCAAGGCATATTCCAAGCCAAATCAGCAATACAGTAAATCCGGGAATGGTCATTAAATAGCTGATGACTTCATCAGGTGTTTGGTAGGCCAGGAATACGCCAAAGGTAAGAGCGATGGCTGTAAGGGCAATTCCGTTAATCGGGATGTCCTGTTTAGAAAGCCTGGCAAGCCTTTTTGGTGCTTCGCCGTTTTGAGCCATGGAGTATAACGTCCTTGATGTTGCGTAGATCCCGGAATTGGCTGCGGATAACACAGCTGTCAGCAGCACAAAGTTCATGACGTGGGCTGCTCCTGGAATGCCGATTGCCGTAAACACTTGAACAAATGGGCTTTCCTTGCCTGAGACCTCATTCCACGGAATTAAGCCGCAGATGATAAGAATCGGCAATACGTAGAATAGGATGACTCGGATCACAGTGCTTTTAATGACTTTTGGAAGCACTTTTTCGGCATCCTTTGTTTCGGTAACGGCCACTCCAATCAATTCCGCTCCGCCGTAAGAAAACATGACGACGAGGAGTGCAGCGAACATACCGCTTGCGCCATTAGGGAAAAACCCTCCGTGAGCTGTATAGTTGGAAATCGGATCTTCAACAGGGCTCGGAACAATGCCGAGGATCATGCAAAGCCCCAGGATAATAAACAGAGTAAGTGTAATGATCTTAATCCCTGCAAAGTAAAATTCAAATTCCCCGTAAAATTTTACTTGGGTAAGGTTAATAGAAATGATAAATACCGCACAAATAAGAGCGAGCACCCATAACGGTACGGATGTGAACCAGAATTGCAGAAAGCTTCCGGCAGCGAGAACTTCTACAACCGTAACAATAATCCAGTTAATCCAGTAAAGCCATCCGGCAATAAAGGATGTCCTGGCACCAAAAGCCTTTGAAAGTAAATGCTGGGTATTGTGATTCGGGTAGACAGAGGCCATCTCTGCCAGTGCTGACATCACAATAAACAGCAAAAGACCTCCAAGTAAATAAGCAAACACCACACTCGGTCCTGCCATATTCAATGTATCGGAACTGCCTTTAAAAATACCTGTTCCAATCATCCCTGCAAGAGCGATGAATTGGACATGCCTTGGCAGCAAGCCTTTTCTAAGAGTATTGTCCTGTTCCATAAAATCGTCCTGCCTTCCTGATATACGATCTATCTGTTTCACTTAAACGCTTTTATGCTTTTGTGCATTCAAGTTACTAGTATAAGTGCGCTGCTGCTCTCCGTCAATTTTCATATTTAGAGATGGTGCCTGCTATAGTATGTAAGTCCAGTTATTTCTTAAATAGAGGAAAAATATAATTCGTTTTAAAACGTATTAGGTACAAAAAGGTGGAAGCTGCAAACTTGATGGATGAAATAATGGAAGTGATTCAGATGCAGCGAATAAAAAACTGGACAAGTTGAAAAGAGCTTGGATGATTCCAAGCTTATTTTTTTTACCCTATAACGTTAGTATCCACTCTTTCAGAAAGGATGTTTGTAAAAAATATATAAATTTAAATCACTCTATAAAAGTAGGTATATTGACCGATATAAGGGTTAGCACCAAAATATTGGAAGCGAATACAAAGAGAAGTCGCTTTCATGATGTCTATGAATCAGGCGTACTTGGGGAGGGAATCATTTGTTTCAAAAGATGAAGTGGAAAAATATCAAAATCCGCGGGAAGTATAACCTTATTTTTTCATTTGCTGCGGCAGCATTTTTAGTATCTGTACTTATAACTTATTTTTATCTGGATTTATCAAGCCGTGAATTGAAAGAGACAAGGTCGAAAAATGAACTGTCTATGTATGCGGGAGAGCTTGTTTCTCTCTATCAGGAAAAATATCTGCTAATCCCTGAATACATTTTGCTTTCGGATGATGAGAAGCTGAATGAGTATTTACAGTACAGCGGGAAATTCGTGGAAACAGCTAAAAAGTTAAAGCCACAGCTGAGCAGGGAACAAATCTCTACCTTCAACAAGCTTATTGACAATAACAATAAACTGGATCAGCAGTTCTTCAGCGTGGTGGTTCCAAACGTTCAGCAGATCAATACAGCCGAGTATAAAGAAATGCAGGCACTGGTCAATAAGCTGAAAGAGGATACATCGAAGCTCGGGGATGAACTGAAAAACGCAGCAGCTGACTCCAGTGAGAAAGCAATGGATACCTCTTTAAACCATCTATCCAATGTTACACTAATCCTCATCATTACGGCCGTTGCTTCCATCTGCCTCTCGTTTTTGCTGCTTTATTTAGTCAGCATGAACATCAGGAAGAACTTGAATAATGTGATTAAGGTGAGTGAGGAGATTGCAGGCGGCGTATTAAATGTAAAGAATTTGGATTATGAAGGAACAGATGAAATTGGTCAGCTGTCGAAATCCATTAACTATATGGGACAGCGTCTTCGTGACATGATTTCCTCCATCTCGAATCTTTCCAAAGAGGTGGACCAGCAAAGTACCACTCTCCTTGAATCGACGGAAGAAGTGAAACAGGGAAGCGAGCAGATTGCCGTAACCATTGAAGATATTTCGAAAAATGGCCATTCTCAAGCGGAGAATGCAGCCAAAATTTCGTTGAATACGCAAGCGTTTAGTGACGAAATGGCAAGTGCCAAACAAAATACAGTGAAATTAGTAGATTTTACGAATCAAATTCTTCAAGTCTCTATTAATGGAGATCAACAGATGCATGAGTCACAGAAGCAAATGAAAATCATCAATGAACTCGTTGAAACATCTGTTCATAAAGTGAAAGGTTTAGAAGCGAAGACCCAATCCATTTCTGAGATTGTGGCTGTCATAAGGTCCATTGCCGATCAAACAAACCTTTTAGCACTCAATGCTTCCATTGAAGCAGCCAGAGCGGGAGAGGCTGGAAAAGGGTTTGCAGTTGTTGCAAGCGAGGTTCGAAAACTGGCTGAGCAAGTATCAAATTCCAGTCAAAGCATTTCATCCATTGTTTACAGTGTAAAAGAGGAGACGACTGACATAGCGAAGGATTTGACACAGGGATTTGCCGAGGTCCATAAAGGATCAGAACAATTTGAGTTAACGAGGAAACAATTTTCGGATATTAAAGGCCAGGTAGCTGAAATGTCAGACCAGGTAAAGAATATTTCATCTATTTTTAGCTCTGTTCAGGAATCCGGTCAGGAAATCAATGAATCCGTCGAACATATTGCTGCGGCATCCGAGGAAGCAGCTGCAGGATCCGAAGAAATTTCTGCTGCTGCACATGAACAAAGCCACTCGATTGACAGCATTTTTTCCAGTGCAAAAATGCTGACCGGGATGGTCGAACAAATGAACGGCTTAATCAAGAAGTTTCAGCTCTAAGAAGGATGGGGGAGAAAGAATTGCTTAAAGTTCTTCACAAAAACAGCCAGGTATGCATCCTGTTTCTAATCATGCTCCTATTCAATTCCGCATGTACCAATCAAGTTGCAGATGAACCTAACAAAGCTGATCGGATAAAGCTGGTTTCTGATGACGGGAAGCCTTATATTGGATTTGTATTAGATACGCTTAAAGAGGAGCGCTGGTATAAGGATAAGGCTTTATTTGAAGAGAAGGTCGTTCAAATGGGGGGACAGGTGAAAACATTAGCTGCCAATGGACTGGATGATATTCAAATAAAGCAAGCCGAACTGTTAATTCAAGAAGGGGCAGATGTATTGGTCGTCGTACCTCATAATGCTGAAATATCGGGCAAGATTGTAGAAATGGCTCACAAAGCAGGTGTAAAGGTTATTTCCTATGACCGATTGATAAAAAACTCAAAAGTTGATTATTATATTTCATTTGATAATGAAAAGGTTGGAGAACTGCAGGCTAGTGAGGTTGTTAAAAAAGTATCAAAAGGGAATTTTGCCTACATAGGCGGAGCAGAATCTGATAATAATGCAGTGCTATTTCGGGAAGGTGCGATGAAGGTTATTCAACCGCTCATCGACAAAGGCGATATTAAAATAGTCTATGACCAATACACCGATGAATGGAAACCGGAAACAGCGCAGGAGAATATGCAGTCAGCTCTACAACAAAATTCAAATCAAATCGATGCTGTTATAGCTGCAAACGATGGTACAGCTGGCGGGGTAATCAATGCCTTGTCCTCTGCCGGACTATCGGGCAACATTCCTGTATCTGGGCAGGATGCTGAGTTAATGGGTGTAAAACGAATCGTTGAAGGGACACAAACGATGACTGTGTATAAACCAATCACTCTGCTGGCAGAGAAAGTTGCTGAAGTAGCAGTGAAGGCAGCAAAAGGAGAAAAGGTAGCAACGGATCGAACAGTGAATAATGGAGAAATAGACGTTCCCTCCATTCTATTGGATCCTATAGCTGTTACAAAAAATAACATTAAAGACACGGTCATTAAAGATGGTTATTTAACAGAAGAAGAACTATATAAAAAATAATGCATTTATCGTTCAAATAAGATTCCTAAATAATAATGTGACAAAATATAATAACAAGAAAAAGGATAAAGCTGCCGGACACAAAGCCCGGCAGCTTTAATTACTTATGAATAAATGAAATTTCCATTCCCTGCCAATGGCGTGGATTGGAGAGTCTCAGACCGCAGACTATAGGCTGCTGCCTTCTTGTTATACTGCTTGAATACATCCACATGATTGCTGTAAATATACACAGACAGCCTGACATCCATTTTGCCCTTCTTTGTATCAATGACCAATGGGGTTCCGGTGTTCTCTGAAGGGACATCATATTCATCATATCGATCAAAAAATGTCGCTTCATTAAATTGGTTAATAAATTGAATTTTTTCTTCTCCCTCCAAACGTTTTCCTCTTAGGGTTATAGTGGTGGTCTCTTCACTGAGCCTTGCATGCAAGGCGAATTTGTTAAGAAGCCATTCCATAACGAAGGTTGGAGGACTTGCAAGTACTACTTTAAGAGTGCTGATAACTATTAGGAAAATGATAAACCAGGTTGTCATTTATCGTTCATCTCCGTAACGTTTAATAATACAACTTCCTAATCATCGTATCACAGGAACGGTCGGTTATCTTTGTACATTGTATGAAGTTTAGATGAGGAAATACTTTTTCAATTTAACAGCCCTTCGGCTTTTACAAAATCTCGTACAGGTCCTATATAAGCAAAAATAGAGACGGCGCAATGGATAAGCGCCGTCTCTTATTTTTCCTCCCCGCCATTTAAAAAAGCAGAGATTTCCCTGCCAACTACTCTGTACCCTGCAGGAGTTAAGTGAATCCCGTCATCACTAATCAAATTCTGAAGGCTGCCAGCTTGTCTCAAAGCGGTCCTGACGTCTGCTTTCCCCACTTGCATTTCATCGGCCAGGTTCATTAAGCGGTCATTATACATCCCATGCCAATGCTCCATGCCGCCCTTCAAACTGATCCAATGACCAATGGAGCTGCCATATTGCTGGAACAAATATTGGTAGTACCGCACAGGGTCCAGCGGGGGAAGGGTCATCACAATCGGGATAATCCCGGCCTTTTTCATTTTCTCCATCATCATTTTCACATTTTCAATATAGCGATCGACAGGAACAGTGGCTTGATGCTCCGAATCAGGATGTTCCACCACTTCATTCCAGTTGAAATTGCAGTCATTCCCGCCAATTGCGATGATGACGAAATCAGGATTTTCCTCCAGCACATCCTTCTGCAGTCTCCTCAGAAGAAGATCAGAATTATCGTTGAATACCCCTTTATTGAGCACGGTTATATCAGGCTTCAAAAATTCCTTCAGATAATAGGGATAATTCTTTTTGGTTATTCTTAATCTCCCTTTATCAAGCGTTACGCCCCTCGTCAAACTGTCACCAAAGCAAACGATTTTCATCTCTGTTTATCCCCGTGTTCTATAGTTTGATGTTCACATGAGCTGAAAGGTCAACACTTTACTCTATTCATAGTGATAGAAGAAGGTATAGGTAGAAGCGACAAAAATAGTTAAAATCGTGCAGTTTTATTTATAATTCGCGTTTAATTGCCAATGATAAGAAATGAAAATTATAGGAAAAAAGGGGTTCAGGATGAAAAAATTTACGTTTCTTAAAGTCACGGCCATCTCAATCATTTGCATATCCACATTCGCATGCTCCAACAAGCAGCAGGAGGGGAGTAAAGAAAAGGAGAAAGCTTCCACCCCTTCCGTTAAGCTTATTGGAAAATACCAATTCGAAAATCCTCCAAAGTTAGCGAAAGATATCCATGCGGCGATGGGATCCTCGCTTCTGCATCTGCCTGGTGACCCGGATCATATTTTTTATTCTTCTTCTGACCGAGGCCCGAACGGGGAATTGACCATTAATAATGAAGAACGGAGAACTTTTCCAATCCCGACGTATACGCCTGCCGTATATAAAATCGAACTTTCTAAAGGGAAAATAAAAGTAACAGATAAAATCCAATTAAAGCTGCCAAAGGGATCCGATCCCGTAACAGGAAATGCCTTTATTACCGGTTTGCCTAATTTTAAGGAAAAAGATGAAACTCCGTATGATGCGGCAGGGAAAAAGGTGTTGTCGTATGATCCCTACGGTCTGGATACGGAGGGGCTTGCTTACAACCCTGCTGATCAAACGTTTTGGTTAAGTGATGAATACCGTCCAAGTCTTGTTCAGATGAAAAAAGACGGTACGCTTCTGCAGCGGTTAGTGCCGGCTGGAATGGAAGGGGATTTTAAAAACGCTCCTTACCTTCCCGTAAAAGCGAATTTGCCAGGTGTTTTAACGAAGCGGGAGGAAAATAGAGGATTCGAATCCGTAACCATTACTCCAGATGGACGTTACCTTTATACAATGACGCAAAGTGCTCTGACAAACCCTGATGAAAATTCGAGAATTACACGAATTTTAAAGATTGATTTGAAAACGACAAAAGTAATCGCCGAGTATGCCTATATTTTTGAGGATGGCCGAAAGCTAGGACTGGATCAACATGATATTGTCGTATCTGATCTTTTTGCAATAGATGAACACAGTCTTCTTGTCGATGAACGGGATACAGCCTCAGGAAAAGAAGCAAAATTCAAGAAAATCTATAAAATTAATCTCCAAGAGGCAACCAATATTTTAAATAAGGATAAGGGGAAAGGAAAAACGCTCGAGCAAATGAACGCAAAGGATCAAAAAGCTGCGGGAATAAAAGCAGTGGCGAAAAAGGAAGTCGTCGATCTGCTGAAATTCGGTTATCCGTATGAAAAAGCTGAAGGAATAACGCTGGTCGGAAAAAAATTAGCGGTCATTAACGATGACGATTTTGGAGTAACCGATCCGAACAGCAAAACAGAGCTTTGGTTATTCCGGTTACCATAAGTTATTGAGAGAAAGGCTCCTGTGGCAAATCTGCAGGAGCCTTTTGCTGTCCAATAAAAAAAGAATTCCCAATAAATGCCGGCTGCATACGATAATACAAGCATATTCGTTTTACGAACAACACCAACACCGGATAGTTGGTGTTGTTATATTTGCAAAGGAGTAATCCAATGACATCCAAATCCCTTATTACAGCAATCGGCACGTATGTCCCGGCTAAGCGGCTTACAAATGATGATCTTGAAAAGATGGTGGATACGAGAGATGAATGGATTGTCCAAAGAACCGGGATGAGAGAAAGAAGAATCTCCGGTGAGGCCGAGTTCACTTCCGATTTATGCATTAAGGCCGTTGAGAACCTCATGAAAACGTATGATAAAAAAGTGGATGATGTGGACATGATTATCGTCGCCACATCCACTGCGGATTACAGTTTTCCCAGTACCGCATGCAAAGTGCAGGAAGCCTTTCAAATAAAAAGCACAGGAGCCTTTGATCTGAGTGCCGCCTGTTCAGGCTTTGTCTATGCATTAACGATGGCAAATGGATTGATCTCCTCAGGTCTGAACAAAAAAATACTGGTCATTGGGGCAGAAACCATGTCTAGAGTGATCGATTATACAGATCGCACCACCTGCATTCTGTTTGGCGATGGAGCAGGAGCTGTACTAGTCGAATACAGCAAAGAAACTCCGGGCTTTAACGCGTCTATAATGGGGACAGACGGCAGCGGGGGACAGTATCTTTACCTGCCGGGGCTCACGGGCGGCAATCGATTCCTCGTACAAAACGGCCGCGAGGTATACAAATGGGCCACCCGGACAGTATCAGAAGGAATTGAACGGCTCCTGGCACAAGCAGGGATGGGAACAGACGATATTGACTGGTTCGTTCCGCACAGTGCGAACTTAAGAATCATAGAATCCATTTGCGCAAGGTCCGGAATCAGCATGGAAAAAACCCTGTACAGCGTAGAATACATGGGAAATACATCGTCCGCATCCATTCCTCTGGCATTGGATATAGGGATAAAGGAAAAGAAAGTAAAGCACGGAGATACCGTTTTGCTTTATGGGTTTGGGGGAGGACTGACTCATGCTGGGGCTGTGGTGAAGTGGGGGGTGCCGGATTTAGACGCGTAATCTTAGAAACGGCTTCTCCTCATGGGGAGTCGTTTTTTCATTGGCTATGTTAAAGCATAATGTTGTTTTTTACACCTGTTGATTGGAGCGGAAAGCGAACGCCAGCAGCGGAAATCAACAGCCAAGTTTAACAGAGCTTTTTCTTTTAAAACGAGTCGATTGTCACAGGTTACGAAACAGCAAGTATGGGAATGGAATGGATAAAATATAAATTGGAAGAGGAGTAGAATAATGGGTAAAAAAATTAGCTATGGAGCTTTAGCTTTGGTTCTCCCTTTAAGCATTTTGTCGGTTGTGTTTAAAACTAGTATTTACCTTGTGCTGCTGTTTCTTACAATGGCGATCTACTTTTTAATTGCAAGCATCTTCATGTTCAGAGAGGGAAAGAAACCTTTGGCGCTCATGGTTGGGTTTCTCGCTATTGTAATACTGGTTTTAGATTATATACTGTATAACCTTTTGCCACAGGTTAGTGGTTAATTTTACAAATTATTTACAGGTTTTATTGTAAGAATATAGGGTGATGTTAGGGATGTCGTGATAAGTCCTATAGATAGTAGGATGTAGTAACTAATAAAAAATTGTATCGTGATACCATTCTATTATCGGAGGTATCAAATGAAAAAGTTCCTGGCGTCTTTAATAGCGGGTACTACTAATTGGCATGGCCGTTCTTGCAACCCCTAAAGCCTCAACCACCACCACGTATGTAAGCGGGGACTCAAAAGACACAGTAGATGTTCTATCGGACACTGCTGAAAAAAGAATAGTAGAAACATTTGCCGGCTGCAGGTTTAGCTGTGCTTGGCTTCACGGCATGGATTGGACTGCTTTCTATTATTTCATGTGTTTAATAATTGGAGTTTTTAAATCTTAAAAACTTCTTCCCCAAAATAATCCAAACCTTCATTAATCTGAAACAAATCATAAATCCTCTTCTCCACAAAATACTTAACAATTAAATCTCTGTCTTCACTATAGGATATGGAGTATCCCGCAGCAGACAAAAGGTCTTCCAATTCATCAATGCCTAACTCCATTGCTAAAGCCAGTGAGAGGGCGGTCTTTTTGCGCGGCCTGTATCCGCTTGATCTCATCTTGGAAAAGTGCCTGCGGTCAATCCCCGCTTTTTTGTATACTTCTGAATCTGTTAAGGCTTTTTTCTCTAAGAACTCAAATAATATTTGGTTAAAACCCGGTTTCCTGTTTTTGTCTAGAAATTGTGCAATTTCCGCTTGTATTGGCTGATGGGTAGTGTAATTCTCATAAAGATTAAAGCTTGTTTCCCTGTGAGTTCGAAGGTATTCCTCTATTTCATGCAGCAATTTTTCATCCATCATCTGATCTATGCTTCCCCCTAAAATGTCGCTTTGCAGGCGACCACTTCCGGTCTGTTTTTCATTATGATTATACATGATAAACCGAGAGGAGAATTACAATGAAAGCTGGCTTAAAGGAGATTGTGTTCCTGCTTGACCGCAGCGGGTCAATGGCAGGACTTGAACAGGAAACAATCGAAGGCTTTAATTCACTTATAAAAAAGCAAACGGAACGGGAAGGCGAAACGAATGTTACAGCCGTTCTATTTGATGATCAATATGAGGTTCTCTGGAATGGAGCAGACGCAAAGGAGGTATCACTGTCAAAAGAAAATTACGATGTACGGGGATGTACCGCATTGCTGGATGCGATTGGCAAGGCGATTTTGGAAGTGGGAAGCAGGCTTCAGCATACTGAGGAAAATCAGAGACCGGATAAGGTCATGTTCGTCATCACTACGGATGGCATGGAGAATGCCAGCAGAGAATTTACTCATGACAAGGTCAAAGATCTGATTACCCATCAGCGTGAAAAATACAATTGGGAGTTTCTATTTTTAGGAGCGAATATCGATGCGTTTCATGAAGCAAATCTTCTTGGAGTCCAGCAAGATATGGTTCATGAGTTTACAGCATCAGCGGCTGGAATAGAAGCGATGTATTCCAGCGTGCAAGAATCGATCAACAAAATCGTGGAATAGAACAAGGGGGATTAAGATGGATTTTTTGGATTATAAACTTGAGATGGGTGAAACGTTGAACCCCATAACAGATGGAGATAATAAGAAAATGGTCATTTTGGACAGAGATGAAGATACTATTCATGCTGTCCTGGAATTAGGCGAGGAAAATAATTTAATCATTCATCCTCAATGGAGAATTACAATTGAAGTAGCAGGGGATAAACATTTGCGCTTCTCTACACAACTTGCGCAATTTAAAAGGTATAAAGAAAGATAGGGAGCATCCATATGGTTTACTCCCCCTCCAAATGGGAACTAGAGAGATAGAGCAATTACACAAGGAGGAACCTGAAATGAGCAAAACCATCTTCATCACAGGCGCAGGAACCGGACTGGGCAGAGGCGCAGCACTCGGTCTCGCAAAAAAAGGCCATCGCGTCATCGCAGCAACGGAAATCACCGCCCAGAAAACAGATTTGATGCAGGAAGCACAAAGCCAAGGCCTTGATATGGAGGTTTTTAAACTCGATATCACCAATGAACGGGACCGAGCTCAAATCGAAAAATATGATATTGATGTATTTGTCGCGAATGCGGCAATCAACGAAGGCGGTCCGCTAGCGGAGGTTCCGATGGACCGGTTCCGCGCCCTTTTTGAGGTGAACGTGTTCGCAACGCTTGAAACGGTGCAGCTTGCTGCCCGGAAGATGGTTCAAAAAGGCAGCGGTAAAATCGTGTTTATGAGTTCAATGGCTGGTATTTCCGCAACTCCGTATGTCGGACCTTATACCGCCACAAAACACGCAATTGAAGGAATCGCCCAGACAATGCAGGCTGAGCTGAAAGAATTCGGCGTGCAAGTAGCAACCATTAATCCGGGAGCCTATGGTACAGGCTTTAACGACCGGAGTGCAGAAGAAAAATGGAAATGGTTCGATGAAGAAAAGCATTTTACAAAGAAGGCAGACATGATCAAGCAGGCAGAAGGATTAAAAGACCAGTTTGATCCGCAGGACATGATTGAAAAAATGATTGAAATCATCCCAGCAGACCACCACAAATTCCGTACCGTTCACCCGGAAGAAACAGAGAAACAGCTGAAGGAAACGGAGCAGGAACGGTGGAAAATGGAGATTTGATACAGCTTTGTGTCATGAAAAAGACGGACCCTCGAAAATAGAGGTCCGTCTTTTTTCAGCAGTCCGTAATGATTCTAATCTTTCGGAAGAATCCCTTCAGAAATTAGCACTTGCTCAAGGGCATCCACAATCGGCTCCCTGTAATGGCGGTTCGTTAAGCTCTTTATTTCTTTCATGGCATCAACGGGATTCAAGCCTTTTCTGTATACCCGGTCAGAGGTCATGGCATCGTATGTGTCTGCAATGGCAATGATTTGGGCTTCGGTTGAGATTTGGTCTCCTTTTAGCCCGTATGGATATCCAGATCCATCGAGCCTTTCGTGATGGTGAAGGATAATGTTGCTAATATGATCATAGTATGTGGATTTTACCATTTGGGCTCCATCATAAGAGTGCTTTTTTAAAATTTCAAATTCTTTCGGAGTGAGTTTATCGGGCTTGTTCAGTATTTCTTCGGGAACATGTATTTTTCCAACGTCATGGAAAAGCGAGGCATAATATAAGTTTTCAAGCTGATCCTTCGTAAGCAGAAGGTGCTTGGCAATTTGGACAGAGCACGTTTGAACGCGGGCACTGTGCTGATAAGTATATGAGTCCTTTTCTTCTACCTGTTTAACAATTTTCGTAAGCTCTTCAATATTTTTGCTCATGTAATGAAAAACAGGCTGAGTAATAAACCAAAGCATTCTCATTTCGGTTTCCGCTTTAAAATAGGTGGCTTCTTTTAATTGATGCAGATAAAAGTAGTCACCGGACTTCAAATTTTCTCCCGAATCTTTACATACACAATGACCGGATAGGATATAAAAGAACTCCATCAATTCCGGTGTGTCACCAGGATGCACATAAAAGGTCTTACCCTCAAGGATGGTTTGCAAAATGACCTCAGCACCGTCTCCCTTAGCAAGCAAACTGTACTCAGAGCTGATATCTGTTACTTTTTCTAAAAAATCACCTTGAAAACCGAGATGAAGACCCTTCATGTACATTTGCCTCCGTTCTTAGTGGCAGACCTTAATCGGATCAATCCAGACTAAACGGCCTCCCAATTCAACCAAAGTCCACGAAGCTTCAGCTTGAATGCCTTTTTCTGCTGCTTTTTGAATCATGTCGTTCGACATTTTAAGAGTCGTATCATATAAGTCTGTTATTAATTTATCAAGATCGCGTGTGAATTTTTCAGTGCGGTCGTTGTATTTTTCTGCTTTTTTGTCCAGTCTTTCTTTCAGCTTGGCCATTTTTTCGTCCAGTTTCTTTTTCTCTTTTCCTTCTTCAGGAGCTAAAAGAGAAAGAGCGTCTAATTCTTCTTTAAGAGAAGCCATTTTGGCGCTGATTTTAGCTGTTTCTGCTTCCAGTTTACCATTAAGTGCAGCTAATTCCTTCTGAATTTTTTCGATTTTAACAGAATCGTTTGTTTTGGATAAATCGCTTTCAAGCTTGCCCGCTTGTTCTTTCAGCTTTACCACCGTGTCGCCTTCTTCTAATTTCTGAATATCGGCTAAATAAGCTGCTTCAAGTGCGTCCGCTTCGATGACCGCTTTCGCAATTTTCGCTTCAATGTCTGTGTTCGTTTTCTCGATAGAGGCCATTACTTTATCAACATCGGCAGAGCTGGTGGCTGCAAGTGCGCTTGTTCCAAAAGACGCTGACAGCATTACAGAAATTGAGATGACTAGAGCTTTTTTTAACATGTTTTTTCCCTCCGTTTTTTGATCCCTTAAGGCCTTTCAAGAGGTATTTAAGAGGCAGTGACAGATGGAGACTCATGCAGCATGCTCAAATGGTGTAAAGGGAATTTGCTCCGAATGCTTTGCATCCTAATTCTTTCATGGAATGAGCCCAGCAGGAAATATGATTCAAAAACTAGTATAAACTATCTAGTAGTATTTGACTATCAATAATTGCTTTATAAAGAACGATAATCTAAGAAAATTCAATATATTGAAAATGTGTGTTTCTTTATGTCGAATATAGGGTATATATATCATTTCTTTTTTCAGACCTTGAAAAACGGCTTGTATTCTAGTGAAGAGGACAAATTAATCAAAGTGGAGGGCTGGCCATATTCCATAGCGGCATCAATGAAATCCTCCAATGTATGAACAGATTCAGTGACGACTTTTACTAGATAGCTGAACTGTCCGGCAAGCCTGTGGCATTCCATCACCTCAGACTGACCGCTGCAGAATTCGCGGAAGGCTTTGCATCTTTTTGAATCAAATAAAATAAAAGCCGTGACGTATTTATTGATTTTTTCGGGGTTAATCACAGCTCTGTAGGCGGTAATGACGCCTTTATCTTCAAGCTTTTTAACCCTTTCCTTCACAGCCGGTACGGACAAATTGATCCGATTGCCGAGCTCCGTCATGGAAATGCGGGCATCCTCCTGAAGATGAAAAATAATTTTCTGATCCAATGCATCCATTCAAAGAGACCCTCCTTAAAATATAAATCTGTGAATGATAAAGAACGTAAAAAATGAAGTTTTTTTCTATCATTACCTCATAAACTGTATGTTAAATGATTCCAATTCGAAATACAATAAAAGGGCAAACAGATAGGAGGGGATGAGCTGTGGATAGACGTACTCCACTGCTGATCATAGATGTTCAGAAAGCCTTCGATGACCCGGGCTGGGGACCAAATGACCCTAGTTAATCTGCACGAAGAATTTGCGGAAATCCGGACGACGGAAAAAGTATTGAGAAGAGAGAGGAGCTTGAAAGATGGCGCTTGAAATGAGAACGAATTGTGAGAGATGCGAACATACACTTGATGCGCATTCCACCGCTTATATATGTACCCATGAATGTACGTTTTGCGAAGATTGTACCAAAGAAATGCACGGGGTTTGCCAGAACTGCGGGGGAGAACTGGTGAAGCGCCCAAGAGCGGGCGGAGCTTGCCCGATTAGCCGGTCTTAATATTAGCAACTTCCTGATCCATCCCTTTTCTAATTGAATTGGGATGGATCTTTCGGTTAACTGGTCCGTCATTATATACAAATATGGCTGTTTTTCTTTAGCCAAACGCGCTCATAGGCATCAGTGTAGCGTTCTTTCCAGTGCTGTTTGTACCACTTTATGTGTTCAGGAGGGACTTGTTCACCGATGATTGGCCGGTTAAAACCATTGCCCATTTGGATATTTTGATAGGAGGTTTTTTCCAGCCATGCTCTTAACAGCTCCATTATATCCCCGGCAGACCGGTTATCTGCAAACTCCATACTGTCCAATACGAGCAAGTCTCCATCTTCGCTTAGCCAAATCCATGATTGAGCCAGTAATTTTGATTTTTTTTCGAAGAGTAAAAAGCCGCTTTCCGGGTTCAATAGCCCTTCCATCATGGATGCTTCCCCGCTTCCATTTAATCGCTGGCAGCAAATGGTCAAATGGCCCAAAATAACCTGTTTCTGATCATTAGGGTCCAAAACATACGCCCTTCCATGGATGGAATCTACTCTTTCTTGCTTTAAACTGCACGTAAACGGTGTCACGAAAGAAGCTGGGTATTTTTCTTTACAACGCTCCCATTCTCTCTCTTTTCGGTTGAAAGCGAGGTATTCTTTCTGTTTAGATAAACTGCCTTCCCGCGGAAAATCCGGTTCCTCCCAATAGGCGATTCCATCATGAACGGTTTCATTCTTTGTTTTCCCTGTCTTCGATAGTACCCACTGCTCCAATTCAGGATTCTCAAAAGGGTATTTGCAGGCGATGCCAGCGGCAAAGCTGTGTAAATTTCGTTTTTTCTGCTTCATATGCAGGATTACAGATGGCAAGCGGTCTCTGAAAATAAGGCCGTATGTGATCCGATCATAAATAGAAGGGATGTCATTTTTGAGGGATAAGGCGAAGCGCATACTGCGGACATGAAAGGTCCGAATAAGCATAGGGACATTCAGTTCATCAATCATCTCAACTAAATAGATCAATATTTTCGGGACTTGATTGAACTTACATTGAAAGCCCGTATACATTTTCCAGATGGCCAAAGCGGTGTGAAAGTCATTAAATTGCTTCTTGTATTCATCATCATCCCGGCTTAATTTCTCCAGAACATTCACTAAATCTTTTGGGATGTTAAATTGAAACAACAGTTGAAAAAGTGGGTATTTTTTTTCGTATGCTTTCTCTATTTCATCGCGGCTGAAAGCCCTGAAATGATCGGTGATTTCCTCATCAGTCTCTCTGCTGTCAAAAAAATAAGAGGGTTCGGATTCTTGAGAGGACACGTTAAATAACCCCTTTCTTATTTCTAACATTTTATTGATCAAAGGGTTATGACGTGTCACTCAATTCACAAACTAGACTGATGAACACAAAAAGAAGGAAATAGACAGACAATCCGGTCGAATTCTTGTTTGAATAATGAGCCGTATAGAACCTGCCTGTAAAATTGATATAGAAAGTACGTGAGTCTATAATAATCATTAGACATTATCTAGGAGTGACCCCATGAAGGAAGCCTATTACGACCACATCATGAATGTGAAAACGGAAAGATACCAAAAAGAAATCCTGCAAGCCGTGCACTATCACTATCACCGCTACGAGCCAACACCATATCGCGCGCTCGACGCCTTATTTGAATATTATAAGCTTGAGAGCGGCGATCACGTGGTCGATTTCGGCTGCGGAATGGGACGGTTGATTTTCTATATCCATTATCATTTCAATGCCTCGGTTACCGGAATTGAAATGAACGAAGGGTTGTATGAATCCGCTCTGGAAAACCTGGATCGCTACGGAAAAAAAACCAAAAAGAACAAAGATAAAATACAATTCCAATGCTGCCTGGCAGAGGAATATTCCATTACAGATCAAGATAACCGGTTTTACTTCTTCAATCCGTTTTCCATCCAAGTGTTCATCAAAATCGTTAACAACATTCTGCTTTCAGTAGAAAAAGAACCTCGGGAAACGGAACTGGTTTTGTATTATCCATCCGAAGAATACATCCTTTTTTTAGAAAACCAGACAGCCTTTGAGCTGAAAGAAGAAGTCTATGTACCGGAGCTTTATGACATTAACCCGGCAGAGAAGTTTATGATTTATCGGCTTTCTTATTAAGGGAAATTGAATTTCTTATCTGGAGTTGATGAAATGGAAGCGCAAGTTCAAAGGGATTTTGACAATCTGGAATCGGCAGACAAAGAAATTCAATATGCAGCTTTTAAAAATATATTAGCTGTAACAGAAAAAGAAGTGAACTGGGCATATGAAGTGTGGGATCAGTTTCTACAGGACCTAAGCAATCGCAATCATCACAAAAGATCACGTGCAGCACAATTTCTTTCTCATCTGGCAATCAGTGATCCGGACAAAAGAATGCTTAATGATTTTCCCCGTTTATGGGAAGTAACGAGAGACCCCAAGTTTGTCACGGCTAGACATTGCTTGCAATCCATCTGGCGAGTAGGTTTGGCTGGAGATGAGCAGCAAGAAATGCTGATTCATCATCTCGCTAATCGTTTTACGCACTGCTCAGATGAAAAAAATCATACGTTAATTCGATTTGATCTGATTCAAGGCCTCAGAAACTTATATGATCAGGTTAAGAATGAAGAAATAAAACAAATAGCGCTTGGTTTAATAGAGGTAGAAGAAGACAGCAAATATCAAAAGAAATATGCAGCTGTATGGCGGAATACATAATAGCAAATAGAAATTCGTCTCTATTTCCTAAGAAGCTGACCGATGAAAGAAGAGTATTATAAGAAGATAGGAATTGATTTTAAATTATCCATCTGAAGAGTCATTTTTCATAAAAAACTTACCATCCTATTTGCTGTAGGAAGAAGTCTATGTACCGTAGCTTGTGATAGTAATCCAGCAGAGAAGTTTATAACATACCGTCTGTCATAATAAAGAGAACCAGGCTATGGAAGTGAAGAATCATTCCATAACCTGGTTTTTATTTTTACAATAAACGACAATTGGTAGTCGAAATGATATATGATAAAAGTAACTAAACTTAGAATGCTGGAGTGAAATACATTGGCTTATACGGTCCCTGAAACAATCCGTTCTTCTGCCACAGCTGGTGAAAGACTATTGTTTACGACATTAAAAAATTTTCTTCCGGATGATTATATTGTCTACTATGAGCCTGAGATTCATGGAAGGCATCCTGATTTTGTGATTATCGGGCCTGATCTTGGATTAGTGGTTCTTGAGGTGAAGGATTATACGCAAAATACAATTTTTCAGGTAAATACAGATACATGGACCATTGTGAACGGCAAAGGCCAGCAGGCAGCCGTTAAAAGTCCGATTAAGCAGGCAAGAGATTACATGTTTCATATTACGAATGCCCTTCAAAAGGATAAGAATTTAATTCAAACGGAGGGGCCCTATCGATTTAAATTAAAATTCCCTTCTGGATATGGTGCCGTTTTTACAAGGCTGAAGCAGGATTTTTTCGTGAGGGAAGGGCTTTATTCCGTTTGCGATCCAAATCTGGTGTTAACAAGAGACGAAATCGATCCGGATAAAGAGGAATTCTCAGAAGAAAATCTGATTGAAAAAATCATGGGGATGTTTGTCGTTCCATTCCGCTTAAAGGAACCTCTTACAAAAGAAGAGATTGATGCAATTCGGTATCATTTGTTTCCGGAAGTGCGAATCAGTGCCGAGTTCAAGCCTCCTGTTCCTTATCAGGATCAGCTCCTGCTGTCCCTGCATGAAATCAAAACGATGGATTTGCATCAGGAAAATCTGGCGAGGCAGATCGGAGACAAAAATCGCCTGATACGCGGAGTTGCGGGGAGCGGTAAAACGTTAATTTTATCTGCCAGAGCGAAATATCTATCGAAACAGCACCCGGAGTGGAAAATTCTAGTGTTATGCTACAACATCTCGCTGGCTCAGGAAATCCGGCATATGATTCGGATGAAAATGAATGAACCGGATAGTTTGTTTGATTTTGACCCGAACAATGCGGCAAATGACGGTGATTTGAAGAATATCCAGGTCTATAATTTTCACGCATGGCTGAAGCAGGAAATGAAAATCAGTGAAAAGCAGATTCCTATATTTGTTCAGAAGCTCGCTTCAGGAGAAGCCATTCTTCCAAAATATGATGCCATTCTCATCGATGAAGGACAGGATTTTGAACCGGAATGGCTCTCGCTTGCTAGCTCCGTTTTAAATCCTGATACACAAATGCTCCTGCTCGTGGAAGACCGCGTCCAAAACATTTATTCACGTAAACGTTCCTATGTACAAGATACAGGACTAAGCTTTCAAGGCCGGTCGAAAATCCTTTCTATAAACTATCGGAATACAGCGCAAATCGTAAAATTTGCCTGGGACTTTTACAGAAATCACTCTGCTCTGAAGAATAAAGTGGTTAAAGGCTCCATCGAAGGAGAAGAAATTATTTCACCTCAAAGTACGAGAAGAAGAGGGCCGGAGCCAGCAATCTTGAAAGGCAAAAACCTGAAAGAGGAAATGGGTTTCGCCATAAAGCTAATGAAGAGGCTTCATGCTGAAAAGGGCGTTCCGTACTCTGAAATGCTGATCCTTTATAGAGTAAAACGAACGTATAATCAAAACATCATTGAAACCATCCAAAAGGAATTAAAGGCTGCCGGTATCCCGAATTTCTGGCTGACGGAAAACGCAGACAGCAAACGGGGCTATGAGAAAAATCAGGAAAAGGTTGTCATCAGCACAATTGACAGCAGCAAAGGGCTGGATTTTCAGGCTGTCTTCATCGTGAATGCCGAAAACATGCCTTTTGCATTGGAGGCGAATAAGGAAAGAGAGGTATCTCTTCTTTATATCGGAATGACGAGATCAAAGGACTATTTATTTATCTCTTATTCTGGAGAGTCGGAATTCACAAATTACTTCGATAAAATAAAGGATAATCGGTTGAAGCTGAAAGAGAAGTTGGGTTCGGTTTAAGCAGAAGGATATTTCTTTTCGAATGGAGAAGTTAAACCTATTAAAGGGGGTTTTGTCCATTGAAACAGGCACTGCTAGTCATCGACACTCAAGCTGAACTGGTTGAAGGAAATGAAAACGAACAACCTGTTTATAACAAAGAGAGGCTGTTAAACACTATTAATACCCTCATTGAAAAAGCACAGCAGTCAGACATCGAGGTTATTTTCATCCGTGATTTGGATGTGGCAGGAGGGAAAAGTCCTGGGTTTGATATTCACCCGGCCATTCATGTTCCGGAAGATTCCGTTATTTTTGACAAGCGGGCGACCAATTCCTTTTACGGTACACCTTTACTAGGGTATTTGAGAGAAAAAGAGATTCAGCATCTTGTCATCATGGGATGCCAAACGGAGTATTGCATTGATACCGCGGTCCGGACGGCAACGGTTTCGGGGTTTGATGTGACACTTGTTAAGGACGGGCACTCCACAACGAATTCACCTGTTTTACCTGCTGAACAGATCATCCGGCATCATAATAAAACGCTGCACGGCCATTACAATGTGGATAATTTTTCGATTGTTCGAGAAGCAAGTGAAGACGTTTTTAGTCCGATGCATGATGGGTATCGAGCTGAGGCATGATGGAGGAGGCCAGGAGAGACGATCCGTTTCTCCTGGCTTTTTTTTACTTGGAAAGGAAGTTTTGAACAGCCGCTAAAAATTCTGGCAGGTTATCATCATGGACAAAGTGCCCGGCATCTTCAATTGTTACTAATTCGCAATTCGGAATAAGCCCGGATACTTCCTTCAATTTGTCTTGAGGAATGTGACTGGCTCCGCCGCCGATGATCAGAGCAGGAGCAGAAATATCAGGAAGGCGAGCCCACCATTTCGGATCAGGCTCGTTCAGCTGCTGCATAATAGAAGGCACCACAGGCCAATCGAATGGAAGCGGATCTGAAGGTTCTGAGGGAATATCCAATGGTTTATCCGGAAATGGAGGCGGTGTGTCTTCAACGATTAACCGTTCTACTCTCGAAGGAAAGGTTTCCGAAAAAAGATAGGATACTGTCCCGCCCATGGAATGCCCCAATAATGTAAAGGTCTCTAAATTCATCGCATCTGCAAAATGAAGCAGGTCCTCGCACATCTTTTCAAACGTGTATTGACCAGGTCTTGCGCTCCCGCCGTGCCCCCTTTGATCAAGGGCTAAAACGCGGTATTTTTCCCCCAGCACCGCCGCCGCATGATCCCAAGATTCCCCACTCATCCCAAGTGCATGAAGCGCAACAATCGGCGGGGCAGAAGCTTCCCCTGTTTCCCGATATTGAAAGGGGAGTCCGTTCAATTCGAGCTGGTTTACGCGTGTTTTCATCTTCAGTCATCTCCTTGGCAGGTTCCTGATTAGGAAGATAATTTGCTCTGAAAAACAACAAACAACATCTATAAAATGGAACAGCATGTTATATTCATAATAAAAAGAATTTACAGAAAAATAAAGGGATTAATTTAATGAACAAGGAGAAAAGCTCTATTAGCAGAAAAGTGGAGGTTTGATGATGAACATTTATCTACAGCCTTTAAGTGCAGAAGATGCAGAGCCTATTTTGAAAATGGAACAAAGAAACAGAGAGTTTTTCAGCCAGTTTGCACCTGACAGAGACGATCAATATTATACGCTGGAAGGGCAAATAAGCAGAATGAAGAAATTTGAGGAAAACCGGGAAAAGGATTCAGGATATTCTTTTGGTATCTACCTGCACCAATCAAAAAAATTAATTGGACAAATTGGCTTTTTTAAAGTAGAAAGGGGTCCAGCCCAAAAGGCAATGATCGGTTATTCCTTAGATCAGGACCATAACGGAAAAGGGTACATGACAGAGGCCGTTCAGTTAATCGTCGACTTTGGCTTCAATGAATTGAATCTGCATCGAATAGAGGCGGAAGTCATGCCACACAACAAAGGCTCAATCCGCATTTTGGAGAAATCAGGCTTTCACAAAGAGGGAATTTCAAAGAAAAACGTCATGATCAACGGTAATTGGGAGGATCATCAGGTTTTGGCCATCATTAATGAGAGTTATAGAGCTAAATAGTGTTTAGAAACGTCTCAATAAGCCAATATAGAGCCCAAATTAGAAAGAAAACGATCAGATGAGAATGGTTATCGGCTATTTTTCGGATATATCGACTATTTTTCAAAGATATCGACTATTTTTTAGATATATCGTCTATTTTTCGAATATATCGACCATTATTTTTATATATCGACTTTTCGGGGGGATTCGACACGGACTCCAGCCTTCTAACCAGATTATGGAGAAGAAGGTAGAACTGGCGGCTGTGCTCTGAAGCATAGCCTCCTTACCTCAATACAACCGAAAACACACACCCGCCTGAATCGCTCTCCTTCAGCACCAAATCCCCGCCCAAAGCCTTCGCAAGCATTTTGCTGAACGGCAATCCAAGTCCGAGCCCGCGTACCTTCAGTTTTTTCTTTTCACCCCGGAAAAAGCGTTCGAAGATATACGGCTGCTCACTTTCGGGTATACCTGGTCCGTTGTCAGCAACTTCAATCCGGTCTTCAAATAAAGTCACCGTAATTAGTCCTTTTCCGTCCATTGCCTGGCTGGAATTGTTCAATAGGTTGATGAGAATCTGCTGAAGTCTTAGTGGGTCGGTCTCGAGTGTAATGATTTTTTCTGGTGTATACACTACATACTTAACCTCGTTTTGCTGAGTCACGCTCCACTGCCTGACAATATTATGAATAAGTTCGTTCATATTGCATGTCTCCGGATGAAGGGTAAAGGCGCCGGCGGATAGGGAGTTAAAGTCCAGCAGGTCCGCGATCATCGTTTGGAGACGATGGATTTCTTTAAGTGTAATGTCCAGAAATTCCTGGCGTTCTTCGCCGGTGACGATTCCGTCTCTCACAGCCTGGACGAGTCCGCTGATGGAGGTGACGGGTGTTTTTAAATCATGTGTAACGCCTGCGAGCAGCTCGGCTCTCAGTTTTTCAAGCTGAGTCAGCCTCTGCGTCATCTCTTCAAAAGAGGTTACGAGGTCGTAGATTTCCTGTTCCCTCACGTCAGAGTTCAGCTTGATATCGTATTGCCCTTCTTTGATTTCAGCCGCAGCGAGGGCGACCTCCTGGATCGGCTTCAGGATCCGTTTGGAGAGAATATAGATGACGAGCCAGCCTAGGAGTCCAAGGCCAATAAGTAAAATGGCGATTAGGCGGTATTCCTGATTGACGTCTGCCAGCTGGTCTTCTGTCTGCATGACGACAACCCAGCCTTTTTGCACCGAATCAATGACAATAGGCTCTTTAATGGTGTAAACGGACGTTCCGTTAATCTTTAATTTTTGAACGGTTTCATTATTGGAAAAAATGTTTGCAGGAAGCTTCAGCTTTTCAGGTCCCATCTCGGGTCCCGGACCCCTATGCGGTCCTCTTACCAGGACGCCTTTCTTATTCGTAATGAAAATTTGCGGGGGACGGCCCATATCCAAAACCCGGGAACGCTGATCAATCCGTCGGTCAAAGTCTTCAAAATTTTTTTGTCCGGCTGCTGTCTCGGCCGATTCAGCTGCTAAATATTCAAGCAAATTCAGCCGGTTATCAATGGTCGTCTGGCGGATCCACCAGAAGGAGCCGATACCTAAAATGAGCAGACCGATACAAAGGGAGAAGAGGTACCGGGTCGTCCAATATTTTAATAATGTTGTCCGTTTTTTATTTTTCGTAAACACTGAACTGATACCCCAATCCTCTGAGCGTTCTGATCTCACCGTAGGCGGATGACCAATTAATGAGCGCCTGGCGGATCCGCTTCACCGCAAGATCCACTGCCCGGTCGCTTCCTTCATAGTCCATGCCCCATACATGTTCAATTAATTCTTCTCTAGTAAAGGTCCGGTTCGGCCGCTCTGCAAGGAAGATGAGCAGCGAGAGATCCTTCGGAGTCAGGATCACGGATTCGCCATCAATGGTCACAAGATGGGAATCAAAGTGAATGCTTAAATTCCCGATTTGCTTCCGATTATCGGATTCCAGGATTTTTGAAGAACGGCGCAGTACAGCGTTCACCCTGGCAATGACTTCTTCACCGATAAACGGCTTTGAAATGTAATCATCCGCGCCTTGATTGAGTCCTTTTAATTTATAATCAATGTCTCCGAGCGCCGTCAGCATAATGACTGGACAGGCACTTACTTTTCTGATTTCCTGTAAAACCTCCCAGCCCTCCATACCCGGAAGCATCACATCCAGCAGGACAAGGTCAGGGGATTTTTCCCGGAAAACAGCTACCGCATCATTCCCGTCAAAGGCTTGGAGCACTTCATATCCTTCGTGTTTTAAATAAACACTCAACACTCTTGAAATAGTTTCCTCATCTTCTGCTACTAAAATGGTTTTATTCATGACCGCTCCTCCTGTTACCTTCACTATACAAGAAAACTCCCTGGCTATAAATACCAAGGAGTTTCGCTTGTATCTTTTTTAGATGCCCATTCCTTGAGGAGCAGCGTCCGGTCCGTCTTGATCGGGTGTGCCTACAGGACCGCCTTCTCCTGGTCCGCCATGCCCGCGGCCGCCGCCATTATGACCGCCGTGCCCTTTGCCATGATCCGGTCCGAATCCGCCTAAACCTAAACCGAATCCGTCTTTATCCAGCAATTCGTTCAGCTTGTCTGGATTTTTCGTTTTGATTTCTTCTAATAAATCACGAGTCGTTTTATCCGCAGTCGAAATGTTCAGCTCTTTTGCAAGCTTCGCAATTTTTTTATCCATCACTTCGGAAGCGATTTGTTGAACGGTTTTGCCATCCACTGTGATTCCGTATTGTTTCGAATCCGCTTTTACTTTTGCTATGCGGACTTCCTGAGCAAGGTCGCGGATGTCTTTACCGCTCGTTGATATGCCCAGTTCTTTTGCTTCTTTGTTAACGGCTGCCGTGAAAACTTCCTGCTGGATGGTTTGCTGATCCTTGCCGCTTATTGAAACGCCAAGCTCTTTTGCTTTTTTGTTCAGAGCTGCTGTCATTACATCCTGTCTAAGTGTTTGCTCATCTTTATTGTCAGCAGATACGCCGAGTTCTTTTGCTTTTTTCTTCAGCTGGGCAAGCTCGATCTCATTATGAAGGGTTTGCTCATCCTTGTTCGCTGTAGAAAGACCAAGCGCTTTTGCCTGTTTTTGAAGCTTCGCCAAGTGAACTTCCTGCGCCAGTGTTTCAAGATCTTTGCCGGCTGTTTTTATACCAAGCTCCTTCGCTTCTTTATTTACAGCTGCGGTCCTGATTTCCTTCATGATTTCCGGAGCTGTTTTACCCGTTGTACTGATGCCGAGTGACTTCGCTTGAGCCAGCAGCTCGTCTGTATTTCCGCCGAAGAATCCTTTAGGACCATGTCCTTTATGTCCGAATCCCTTTCCGCCGAAATCCTGCTTAGCCGTGCTTGCATCGGCCGCCGCTGTAGTTTTTGTATTTGCATCACTTGCTGCGAAAGCTGAAGATGCTGCATAGCCTCCAAGTAAAACCGTTCCTGCAACCGCAAAGCTTATAGCTGATTTTTTCATTTGTATTTCCTCCTAAGTATGGGCGTTTTAAGGTTGTTTGCCTTGCTGAACCTTATACTCATACTTTACTGGGCGAATGTGTCAGGTAAATGTCAAGGGTAAGGCTTATTAAAGTTTTTCTAGGAATTTCAGTCAGTGTTTGGAAGGATTTGAAGTCAGGAAGATGTCAGAGCTTAAGTTGCGGGTGGAGAAATGCAAAGAATCCATATAAAAGACGAACGAACTTTGTTATGATTATTAATGTATACGCTTACATAAACCTTCATAAAAATTTTAACAAAGGAGGATACAAGCAGATTTAATGATATTATTATATCTTTCGTAGAAAATGTCCCAACGCAAAGGGGCAAAGGCAAGAAAATGTGGTACAACAGACAAAAAAGATTGTTTATAGGGGGAGTTTTCAGCATGATGAACTATTTGCAAAGAATTGGCCGTTCCTTAATGCTTCCGGTTGCGGTATTGCCGGCAGCGGCTATATTAATGGGGATTGGCTATTGGATGGATCCAACGGGATGGGGGGCGTCGATTCCGGCTGCCGCTTTTCTGATAAAAGCGGGTTCTTCCATTATTGATAATATGGGAATTTTGTTCGCGGTGGGAGTAGCCTTAGGGATGGCGAAGGAACGGGATGGTTCCGCTGCATTAAGCGGACTCGTTGCCTTTCTCGTCATCACCACTTTGCTGTCATCGGATACAGTCGCCATGCTTCAGGGGATAGACGCGGCGAAAGTAAATCCGGCCTTTGGAAAAATAGAGAACCAGTTTATCGGAATTCTATCCGGTATCATTGCGTCCATTATGTATAACCGCTTTAGCCATGTGAAGCTTGTGGATGCGCTGGCCTTCTTTAGCGGGAAACGTCTTGTACCAATTATGTCGGCAGTCGCTATGCTTATCGTTTCAGGCATCCTGCTATTTGTTTGGCCGGTTGTATTCTCTGGCCTGGTTTCCTTCGGTGAAGCAATCAGTAAGCTTGGATTTGTGGGTGCCGGTCTTTACGGATTTTTCAATCGTTTATTAATTCCTACGGGTCTTCACCACGCACTTAATTCAGTTTTCTGGTTTGACGTGGCGGGGATCAACGATATCGGTAATTTCTGGTCCGGCAAGGGAACCAAAGGTGTAACCGGAATGTATCAGGCGGGCTTCTTCCCGGTTATGATGTTCGGTCTTCCGGCAGCTGCGCTTGCGATGTACCACACAGCAAAAACAAAGAATAAAAAGCAAGTCGCTTCACTCATGCTTGCGGCAGGTGTGGCATCCTTCTTTACGGGAGTAACCGAGCCATTGGAATTCGCCTTCATGTTTGTGGCGCCGCTATTGTTTGTTGCCCATGCAGTTTTAACGGGATTATCACTTGCAGTTGCGGCTTTCTTCCACTGGACGGCAGGCTTTGGTTTCAGTGCCGGATTCATTGACTTTTTCTTAAGCTCCAGACTTCCTTTAGCAAACAGCCCATACATGCTCATTGTTCAAGGACTAGTCTTCGCCGTACTTTACTACTTCTTGTTCCGTTTCCTGATTGTGAAATTCAACTTGATGACACCTGGAAGAGAAGAAAATGATGCAGCAAAGTTAGATGAAGGACTCGTAGTAAACGAAGCAGCACCTGCAGTTGCAGGAGCGGGTACAGAAAACAAATTTACGCTTATGGCTGCCAGAATTTACGAAGGTCTGGGTGGAGACGACAATGTCACATCCATCGACAACTGCGTCACCCGTCTTCGAATTGAAGTAAAAGATATGAAAGCCGTCGATCAGCAAAAGATCAAAGCAACCGGTGTACCGGGAATCAACATCGTCGGCGCCAGCAGCATTCAGGTTATTGTAGGAACGAATGTACAGTTTGTGGCGGATGAGATGCAGAAAATAAGGAAATAGCAAGGAGAATTGGAAAGGGGTGTCAGCTCCTTTCTTTTTTGATTTATAGTGAAAGAAAAGTTCAAATTGAGAGACGGACTAAGGATAAATTCTTCATGGCGTCTCTTCCGTATTGTGGACTTAGCGTCCGACTAACTTAAAGAAAGGAGCATTCACGTGACAAGCGATTTTCCTCCAAAATTAGCAAAACCCGCACAGCGTGCACTTGCAGGTGCAGGGTACGTTCGTCTTGAACAGCTGACAGAGGTTAGCGAGAAAGAACTTTTAAAGCTGCATGGAATGGGACCGAAAGCGATTGGGCAGCTTCGGGAAGCTCTGCAGGAAAAAGGGTTGTTGTTCCGTAATTAAATCGCCCTCTCTAAAATAGAGGGATAAACACCAAGAAGAAAGAATACATACCTATGTAAAAGATAATTGGGGCAGCGGCAATCTGTCCCATTTTGGAGTGTGAAAAATGAGCGAATCGATTATCAGCGTAAATAGCCTCGTCAAGAAATATGGGGACTTCACGGCTGTGAATGGAATCAAGTTTGAAGTGAGGAAGGGCGAAGTGTTTGGTGTGCTCGGCCCAAATGGAGCGGGGAAGACGACGACGCTTGAGATGCTTGTCGGACTCCGTAAGCCGGACGGCGGTTCGGCGGATATCGGCGGATTTGATGTGGTGCGGGATTTAAATAAGGTGAAGGAAGTCATCGGTGTTCAGCTTCAGTCGACGACGTTGTTTGAGCTGTTAACGGTTGAGGAGATTTTGGTCTTGTATGCAAGTTTTTATAAAAAGCACATTCCCATCCATCCGCTCATTGAGGATATGCTGCTGACGGACAAAACGAAAAGCAGGATTAAAAGCTTATCCGGCGGACAGAAGCAGAGGCTTGCCATTGCGCTTGCTCTTGTCCATGATCCGTGGATTATTTTTCTCGACGAGCCGACAACGGGTCTTGATCCGCAGGCAAGAAGAACACTGTGGGACATCATCTTTAAGCTGAAGGAAAAAGGGAAAACGGTGGTCTTGACGACGCATTATATGGATGAAGCCCATGTACTGTGCGACCGGATTGCGATTATGGATCAGGGAAATCTGATTGCGCTGGATACACCGGCTGAGCTTGTAAGGAGCCTTCACTCGGAAAATGCTGTTGAATTCCGTTTTGAAGAGGAAGGGGCCGAACTGGACCTTACTCAAATAGAAGGAGTGAAGCAGGTTGGCAGTCAAAAGGACGCAACCATTTTGTATACGGATAATCTGCAGGCAACCTTAACGAGTCTTATCCAGACAGCCGCCGATCAAGGCTTGAAACTCGCAGATTTGCAGATCCGGACGGCAACGCTCGAGGACGTCTTTATCCATATGACCGGAAGGAGTTTGAGGGAAGCATGAAGGCATATTGGCAATTGACGTTAACCCAGCTGCGGATTTTTATCCGGAACCGCCAAGTCTTATTTTGGACGCTTGCGTTTCCGATTTTTCTGATGGTCATGCTCGGATCCTTCCTTGGCGGCGGCAACAGCATGTCTGTCAAGGTTGGAGTAGTGGATGAGGATCAATCCGCGGAGTCTAAGGCGTTCGTAGAGGCACTAAAGAAAAATCAGGCCATGGAGCTGGAAAAGGAATCGAATGAAGACAAGGCATTCAGTGCCGTGAAAAAAGGAGACCTGCAAATCGCAATTGTGATTCCAAAGGATTATGCAGAAAAGCTCGGCAAGGGCGCTCCATTTAAAATGCCTGTTTACTATGATGAAACAAATGCGGCCGCATCCCAAATCGGGCTTCAGCTAGTTAACGGAGCGGTTGATCAAATCAGCAAGGAGCAGGTCAATTACAAGCCGGTTGTGGTGACGGAAGCAAAAGGAATCGAAACACTCAACCTTCAATACATCGACTTCCTCGTACCTGGAATCGTTGCGATGATGATCATGAGCAACAATATGAACGGGGTCGCAGGGCAGATTGCGGCGTGGAGAGAACGCGGTATTTTGAGAAGGATGCAGGGGACGACGCTCAAGGCTTCGACCTTTATTGCCGCTCAAATTACTGCCCGCCTCATGCTGAACGGCTTGCAGGCACTGCTTGTCCTCATCATCGCCCAGCTGATTTTCGGAGTGGACGTGCGAGGCTCATGGCTGACGCTTGTTGGCTTTGTTATTTTAGGAACACTTGCCTTTATGGCAATCGGATTTATTATCGCAGGAATTGCGAAAACACCGGAAAGCGCCGCGCCAATCGCAGGCTTCCTTTCCTTCCCGATGCTATTTTTGGGAGGCGTCTTTTTCCCCATCAAAGACATGCCGGATTTCCTGCAGCCAATCGTGTACGTTCTCCCAATTTCCCACTTAAGCCATGCGCTGAGGGAAGTCATGAACGTCGGCGCATCACTAATGACACTTGGTACGGAAGCTCTGATTCTTGCATGCTGGGTAGCAGGGGCTTTTATCATCGCGAGCTTTACGTTTAAATGGGAGTAAGGAAAAGGAATAGATAGGTAGAGGTGATTTCTATGGGAATCTGCAATCTCGATCATTCAAGTGAAGACGTCCTGAAGAAGCTTATGCAGCAGCAGGAACATCTGCCCCAAAAAACGGCAATGGACACCGAGATATTTTTGCAGAATGAGCAGCGGCAGGAAACATTGAATGAAGTCTTTCATTTATTAAAAAAATACGATCTCGCTTCTGTGGAAGAGCGGGAAGAACGCAATGACCAGCTGAATGCTTTGGTTGCTGCTGCTGGAACAGAATCCTGAGGGGTTCTGTTTTTTTCTATTGAAAAATCAAAACTTGCTGAATAAGCTGCTTTGGTCGGCACAGAAGGTCTGCAACATTGCTCGAGGAACATAGTCTGAAAGACAACTAGCCGAAAATTCCCGTTTCCCACCCAACCTTCAAGGGTAGAGTACAAAACACGATATTTACATACTTATCCAAAGGGGTGGCAAAACAAGGTGAGCAATCGCAAGGATGAACAGATGGAACAGTACCGGGTCGACGATGAGGGTAAAAAACTGACGACGAATCAGGGGTTAAAGGTTTCTGAGGATGAGTTTTCGCTTAAGGCAGGAGAACGGGGACCAACACTGCTGGAGGATTTTCATTTTCGCGAAAAAATGACCCACTTTGACCATGAGCGGATTCCGGAGCGGATTGTGCATGCGCGCGGCTTTGCGGCGCATGGTGAGTTCGAAGTTTACGAGTCTATGAAAGAGTTTACGAGAGCTGGATTTTTACAGGATCCTTCTGTAAAAACTCCTGTTTTTGTTCGCTTTTCAACAGTTGCCGGATCGCGCGGTTCTGCTGAAACGGTTCGTGATGCCCGCGGCTTTGCGACGAAGTTTTACACAGAGGAAGGGAATTACGATTTAGTCGGAAACAACATCCCGGTGTTTTTTATTCAGGATGCAATCAAGTTTCCGGATTTGATTCATGCGGTAAAACCTGAGCCTCATAACGAGATTCCCCAGGCTGCATCGGCACACGATACGTTCTGGGATTTCGTTGGGAACAATCAGGAAGCGGCGCATATGGTGATGTGGACAATGTCCGATCGGGCCATTCCGAGAAGCCTGCGCATGATGGAGGGCTTCGGCGTTCATACATTCCGTTTTGTGAATGAAGAAGGAAAAGCGCGGTTTGTGAAATTTCATTGGAAACCAGTTCTTGGCACGCATTCCCTCGTCTGGGATGAAGCGCAGATAATCAACGGGAAGGATCCGGATTTCCACCGCCGGGATTTATATGACTCGATTGAAAATGGAGACTATCCGGAGTATGAGCTTGGGGTTCAGATGATTGAAGAAGAGGACGAGTTTAAATTTGACTTTGATCTGCTGGATCCGACGAAGCTTTGGCCGGAAGAAGATATTCCTGTGAAACTCATCGGGAAAATGACGTTAAACCGCAATGTGGACAACGTGTTTGCGGAAACGGAGCAGGTTGCCTTCCATCCAGGATCGGTTGTACCAGGAATTGATTTTTCCAATGATCCGCTTCTGCAGGGACGCCTGTTTTCCTATACAGATACACAGCTGATCCGCCTTGGCGGTCCGAATTTCCATGAGCTGCCGATCAACCGTCCGGTATGCCCGTTCTTTAACAATCAGCGAGACGGCTACGGAAGACATACGATCAACCGCGGTCAGGTCGCGTACCATAAAAACTCGCTTGCTGCGAATACACCGTCTCCGGCCAGTGCCGAAGAGGGCGGATATGTTCATTACCAGGAGAGAGTGGAAGGGTATAAGATTCGCGCGCGCAGCGACAGCTTTAAGGATCATTTCTCCCAGGCAACGCTATTCTGGAACAGCATGAGCCAGCCTGAAAAAGAGCATATCATTGACGCATTCAGCTTCGAGCTTGGAAAAGTGAAGAGCGAATCCGTTCAGCAGCAGGTTGTCGACATGTTCGCCAATGTCAGTCTGGAGCTCGCACAAGGGTTTGCTGAAGCGATTGGCGTAACGCCGCCGGAGCAGGGCGGTTCTAACGTAACAAAATCTTCTCCTGCACTCAGCCAGGAAAAAACGAAAAAGAGTCCGGAAACCCGGAAAGTTGGCGTGATTTTGGACGATGGCTTTAACGGACCGGAAGTTAGCTCGGTTCTTGATAGCCTGAAAGCCAAGGGCATCCAGCCGGAAATCATCAGCAGCAAGCTTGGCAAGCTGAAGGGCACAGACGGAAGCGAGCGGAAAGTGGACCACACCTTCCTTACATGCGACTCCGTTTTGTTTGATGCGATTTATGCAGTTGGCGGACAGGGAGCGAGCAAACGATTCCACCGCGATGCATCGGCATTTCTGCAGGAAGCCTTTATGCACTATAAACCGATTGGGGCGACCCATGAGGGCGAGAAGTGGCTTGAGGCGAATGAGATGAAGAACAGTCCAGGCGTAGTGAGCGGGAATAGCAGTGAAAAGTTTGCTTCGGCGTTTATCGATGCGATTACTGAACACCGTCATTGGGAGCGGGAAATAATCTAAGAAAGTTCGGTAGCGGCGGCCTTCCAATGGGAGGCCGCTGTTTTTGTGGGTACCTTCGTCGTGGGTGGTAGTCGAACTATGTCGAAAAATCGATATATCGAAATAATCGTCGATATAATCCCAAAATCGTCGATATAATTTTATTTTAGTCGATATATCAAAAAAATCGCCGATATATCGCCAGAATAGCCGATAAATACTTCAGCCGGTCTGCCAAACTCCCGCTGCGTACCTTTTTTCGATATAAAAATTGCCGATTTCAATAAGATATCAAGTTTTGCGATAATTAACTTCCCTCCAACCTGTTTTGACAGCGCTATCATTCGTAAAATATAATTCTATTAAACCCGAAACCGAAAGGACTGACTGAAATGTCCGCACAAACCGGTCAAAACACCTTAGAATTCGCCAAGCACCTTGATGAACAAGATCCGCTGGCTCATTTTCGCCAGGATTTTTACATATCCCCAGATACAATCTATCTCGATGGCAACTCACTTGGTCTGCTCTCTAAACGTTCCGAGCAGGCAGTCCATGATCTCCTCCATTCCTGGAAAACGCTCGGGATCGATGGCTGGACTGAGGGGGAGCATCCATGGTTTTACCTTCCGGAAAAGCTGGGCGAACAGATGGCTCCGCTCCTCGGTGCAGAAGCGGAGGAAGTCATCGTTACAGGCTCCACTACAGCGAACCTCCACCAGCTGATCGCAACGTTTTACAAGCCGAAAGGGACAAGAACGAAGATTGTGACCGATGAGATCACCTTCCCGACTGACATCTACGCTCTGCAAAGCCAGCTCCATCTAAAAGGATACGAGCCAAACGAGCACCTCATCAAGGTGAAAAGCCGCGATGGCCACACCTTAAACGAGGAGGACATCATCGCCGCAATGACGGAGGAAGTTGCAATTGTTATCTTATCAGGTGTTCAATACCGGAGCGGCCAGGCGCTGGATATGGAAAAACTGACAAAAGAAGCGCACAAACGCGGAATCCTTATCGGCTTCGATCTGTGCCATTCAGTCGGTTCCATCCCGCATCATCTTTCACAATGGAACGTCGATTTCGCATTTTGGTGCACCTATAAACACTTAAACGGCGGTCCCGGTGCAGTCGGCGCTCTTTATGTAAACAAGCGTCATTTCGGCACATTGCCAGGACTTGCCGGCTGGTTCAGTTCGGATAAATCGAAGCAGTTCGATATGGAGCATGAGCTGACTGCAGCACCGCATGCTGGAGCTTTTCAAATGGGGACTCCGCATATCCTGAGTATAGCGCCGCTGCTCGGTTCACTCTCCATTTTCAATGAAGCCGGCATGGAAAAAATCCGCGGGAAATCTTTAAAACTGACTCAATACATGATGGACCTGATGAGTCAGGAACTATCGGAGTATGGTTTTACGATTCGCAATCCAATCGATGATACGAGAGGCGGGCATCTTTTCATTGAGCACCCTGAAGCGGCAAGAATCTGCCGGGCGTTAAAAGAAGAGAAGATCATTCCCGATTTCCGCTCGCCAAATGGAATCCGCCTTGCACCCGTCGCTCTTTACAACTCTTTCGGGGATGTATGGCGGACCATTCAAAAGCTGAAGATCATCATGAAGGAAGAAACGTATAAAAAATTCGAAAACAAGCGCGGAGTGGTGGCCTAGATGACATGGATTGATATTTCACAGCCGCTGAACTCCAAAATCGGCCATTGGCCCGGTGATACGCCATTTTCCTATGAAACGGTTTATACAAAGGAACAGACCGGCTCTGTAAACATCGGGAAAATAACGACCAGCCTGCATAGCGGTACTCACGTGGACGCACCGTTTCACTTCGATGACCGCGGGCCGAAAATAAACGAGCTCGATATCAATCTGTTCATCGGCCCAGCGAGAGTCATCGATATGACGGATCAGCTCCAAATCAGCAGGGAAACAGTAAGCCGATATAACCTAGACGGAGTTACCCGCCTGCTAATCAAAACAGCCGTCCCGAACAAGCCGGAAATCTTCACGGAAAAAATTGTGCCCCTCGATCCGGACTGCGGGGCCTTTCTAAAAGAAAAGGGAATCTTCCTGATCGGGGTAGACGTTCCATCCGTCGACCAGCTGGACAGCAAGGATATGGCGGCTCATCACGCTCTATATAAAAACGGTGTACATATTCTTGAAAACATCATGCTCGACGAGATCGAACCGGGTGATTATGACCTGGTTGCGCTCCCCCTTCCAATTGAAGGAGCGGACGGGAGTCCAGTAAGGGCGGTCATTAAAAAAAGGGGGAGTGGCGAATGACGCAGCAGCCGGCCGATTCTGAAAAATCCATACATACCGATTTCAAAAACAGTATGACCTACGGGGAATATCTCCAGCTGGATAAAATTTTAGCCGGTCAGGCAAGGCTCTCTGATCATCATGATGAAATGCTGTTTATCATTATCCACCAGGTGAGTGAGCTTTGGATGAAGCTGATTCTCCATGAACTGGAATCTTCTATTGCCGCCATCGTTAAAGGAGATTTGCAGACGGCATTCAAACAACTGGCCAGGGTTTCAAAAACACAATCTCAAATCACTCAGGCATGGGACGTTCTATCCACACTGACGCCTTCCGAATACATGGAATTCAGGGATACGCTCGGTCAGGCTTCCGGATTTCAGTCCTATCAATACAGAATGATTGAGTTTGCGCTTGGATACAAAACGCCGCATGTCTTGAAAATTTATGAAAAGGACCAGGAGCTTCATGCACGTCTGGAAAAAGCATATAAAGAACCCGGTCTATATGACGTTTCCATCCAGGCACTTGCGAAAGCAGGCCTCCCTATCAGTCCGGATATTTTAAACAGAGACTGCACGAAGCCTTATAGGAAAGATGACTCCGTCCAGGCTGCATGGCTGACGGTTTATCGCAACACGGATCAATACTGGGATTTGTATCAGCTGGCGGAAAAGCTCGTTGATATTGAGGACTGGCTGCAGCAATGGAGGTTCCGTCACATGAAAACGGTGGAGCGGATTATCGGTTTTAAGCAGGGGACGGGCGGTTCTTCCGGAGTTAACTATCTGAAAAAAGTACTAGATCAGCAGTTCTTTCCCGAGCTATGGGATTTGAGGACGGAGATTTGAATAGAGGCACTCCTGATCATCGGGAGTGTCTCTTTTGGTAAGAAAATAGTCTTGTAGATTTTCCAAAAAACCCTACTTCAGGAACAGAAAGGGTGATAGAATAATTCTTTGTGAGGTCCAAAATGAAACTCAAGAGGAGAACTGTCTGAAAGATGAATACCGACCAGATGAAGCTTGTTCACAAGCGTGAGGAATTATTATTTGTTTTCTGTTTAATTGCGAGTCTTGCCATTATTGTATCGCTTCTTATATCCGTTGTAGGTGCTGTCATTTTGGCTGCGCTGGGCCTAATTACATGGTTCAGCCATGCGATTTCCATGGCGCATATTCAAGTAAACGGGGTGAGATTAAGAGAAACCCAGTTTCCGTCTTTATATGAGAGAACGAAACAGATCAGCGAAGCAATGGGCTTGAAAAAAATGCCCGAGGTTTACATTGTTGAATCCGGCGGAGTGCTGAATGCTTTTGCAACCAGGATATTCAGTCAGTTTGGAAAAAATTTTGTGATTTTGTATTCAGATTTTGTGGAGCTTGCAGAGGACGGCCGCGAAGATGAGGTTGAATACGTAATTGCACATGAACTTGCCCACATTAAAAGAAACCATATCGGGAAAAACTTTTATGTGTTTCCTGCCATGTGGGTACCATTTCTTGGAGAAGCTTATTCCAGAGCTTGTGAGTATACGTGCGACCGGATGGCGGTCCATTATACGCAGAAACCGGATCGTGCCATTCAGGCTTTATTGGTGTTTGCGGCAGGAAAACGGTTGTTTAAAAATATTCAGCTGCCGGAATTCCTTGAGCAGTATAACGAAAAAAAGGGGTTCTTAGTCACCTTAATGGAGCTCGTTTCCACCCATCCTCCGCTTCCAAAGAGAATTGCTGCAATCGAAAACTTTGCAGGGCTGCCTGAATCAGCAAAGCTTAAGAGAAGTACGAAGTATGTGATTATTATGGCGCTTGGTGCGGGGATTCTTATTCCGGCTGCATTCACCGCGCTTGGTATATATGCGTTCACAAGCTTTGAAGCTGCTGTGAAAGATAGTGGGATTCTGGAAGATGACAGCGAAGATGAGAACTTAGAGAATCCTCCATTATTTAAAGCTGCTGAAGAGGGAAATGCGGAGGAAGCAATGAAGCTGATTGAAGAAGGCGCTGATCCGAATGAACAAAATAAAATTGGAGAAACCCCGTTAATAGGAGCGGTGTACGGCGGAGATCCTGAAATGGTCACTCTATTGCTTGAGAATGGTGCAGATCCTAAAATTGAAGATGAGTACGGATACATTCCATTAACGACCGCTGCTGAACTTGAAAACGTTGAAATAGCAAAACTTCTGCTTGAAGCAGGATCAGATCCAAACCATGAAAACGGCGATGGGGAGACTATTTTCGACATAGCCCAAAAAACGGGCAATGAAGAATTTTTAGAGCTTTTAAATCAATATAAGTAATAGGAAAGGCACTCCCAGAGAACGGGGAGTGCCTCTTTATTACAAATACCGTTCCTCCAAAATCCTCACATGATGCCGCTCATGGCCGGCAATAATCGCCGCCAGCGCAAGAACAGTAACAGGTCCCCCATTCGCTCTCCCGCGATGCGCCCACGCATCCTGATGCAGCCCTCTAAGCAAAGTAATCGTCGCCAGGCGGACAGCCTTCAAATTTTCCAACAGCTCAGTTAAAGAAACCTCGTTAAACTGTGCGTTTTGAACGTAGCTCTCATCATCATATCCTGGAAATTCCTGTTGTTCACCGCGGGATATACCGAGCAGACGGTAAGCCATGATCCGTTCAGTATCAGCAATGTGGCCGATGACTTCCTTGATGGTCCATTTTTCGGGTGCATACTGATAAAGTGCCTTCTCATCAGACAAATTTTCAAGCAGGCTGATTGTGTTTTTGTGCTGCTCGGCGAGAAGGACGATCAGGTCCCCTTCCGGAATTTGTTCAATATAGGATTGATAGTATGTGTGATAGTCATTTTTCTCCGGCCGCAATAACAAACAGATCACTCCTTTTCCATCTATTATACTCGAACGGGCATGATTGAAGGTTCGCGTGTCTATAATGGTTGTATATACGCCTCTGGTCTTACCTGGCGATACCTTTCCAGGTCTATGGAAGAAACGGGGCAATTCGTGTACGATAAGAATAAGAAAGATGAAACCGGAAACTGTACCCATTCGTATAAAGAGTAAGATTTTATGTCAGGAGTCGATTGAATATGAATCGGTTGATCCCGCATGTTGCAGGGGTGTTTACGGCCATGCCGGTTATGATGACCGTCTGGCTGATCAGCTTTTTCCCGTTGTCCCAGCCTTATTTCGCTGCATCCGGAATTTCCTTGCTGGGCGGCGCGCTCACTTACGGAACAGCTGCCGCAATCGTCCATGCCCGCTATTTAAAGAAACATGAGCTCACGAGAAGCGAATACCGTTATATACAGAAGAATTTAAAAGAAGCGAAACGCAAAATCAATCGCCTCAGCCGGGCACTCTTTTCCATCCGCAGCATTTCACTTTTAAAGCAGAGGGTGGATTTGCTCCGGGTGGTACGAAAAATTTACCGCCTTGCCGAAAAGGATCCGCAGCGTTTTTACCGGGCAGAGCCGTTTTTTTACAAACATTTGGACTCTGCAGTCGAGCTTACAGAACGGTATGCGTTTCTATCCGCTCAGCCGAAGAAAAGTGATGAAATTCATTCGTCGCTCAAGGAATCAAACCGGACGCTGAAGGAGCTGCTTTATACGATTGAGCAGGATTTGTACCACGTTCTATCCGATGATATCAGTCAGCTGCATTTTGAATTGGATGTGGCAAAGCAATCCATTAATCAGGCGAAGGATTTAAAATGAATCTGCAGGAACGTACCTTTTCAGAAGGGGAGCGGAGGAGAATTCAGGAAACGGCAGCGCAAATTAATCCAGATATCGGGGAAGAAATTGCATCCTACGGCGTGCCTGCCCAGTCCGGTCTTCTTTCGCTTTCCAATAAAATGATGCACTATGTCAAGGAGAAGGACCGCGGGAATGCTGGTCTGTTTATCCGTGATTTAATGAGAAAGCTGGATGAAGCCGATCCGGACCGGGGAAGAGGATTCAATTTCATGACGAGACTATTTAAAAAATCCCCTTCCTCCCAGGAGCTTATTTCGAGGTACCATAAAATGAGCGCCCAGCTGGACCGTGTCACACTGCAGCTTGAAAACAGCAAAAACGTACTGGGTGCTGACGTTGCGATGCTGGATGAATTGTTTGCTCAAAATCAGTCTTACTTTAAGGAATTGAACGTGTATATAGAAGCAGCTGAGTTAAAGCTGCGGGAGCTTCGGCAGGAAGAGATTCCGGCTTTGGAGAAGTCAGAGGATCCGGTGCATAAGCAAAAGGCAGAAGACACTGCCCGCTTTGCGGAGCGGCTGGAACGCCGGCTGTATGATCTGAAGGTAAGCAGGGAAATTACACGGCAAAGCGCTCCTCAAATCCGGCTTATCCAGCAAACCAATCAGCTGCTTATTGATAAAATCCAATCATCAATCCTGACCGCCATCCCGCTTTGGAAAAATCAGATCACAATGGAATTGGCTATGCTGAGACAAAATAAAGCCAGAGAAACCCATGCAGAGATGAACCGGATGGCAGAGGGTGCAGACACAAGAGAGCATGTGAATGAAACAAAGGAAGAGCTGCGCAGAAATCTGGAGGAATCGCTGAAAATACAAGAGACAGCACAAATGCAGAAGCAGGCTGCAGAGAAAGAATTTGCTGACAGAACATAAAGAAGTGCTAATCGAGTGTGAACCGAATGGTTTTCCACTCGATTTTTTGTGTAAACGCCAGTGCTTTATATGGATATTTAAGGAGTATATTTGGTATAATAACCCAATAGTCATAGGCTTTCCCATGCTTTAAGTGGCAGGCAAAGTAATGGTAAACACAGTTAGATCCTCGTCCGACTCACACGTTATAGAGCCGCCGTGCTTTTCTACGATTTTTTTGCATACAAACAGTCCTATCCCGGTACCGAGTTCTTTTGTCGTGAAGAAGGGTTCAAAGATGGTTTTAATGTTTTCGGCTGGAATGGCAGGGCCGTTGTTAGAGATGGAAAGAATCGCCTGTCCATTCTCCCTGCAGCCATTGATGAGGAGGTTTCGAGGCTTCTCTTTGTGCTTTAATGCATCAATTGAATTAATAAAAAGATTAAGCAATACCTGTTTAAGCTCATCCCTATAAGTGGAAATGACCAAGTCACTTTCCATCCGGCTGATCACATTTACATCCGTATCCACAATGCTTGGATAGGTCAGCTCGCGGATATCCTCAAACAGTTTGGATATAGATGTGTTTTCCTTTTCAGTTCCGTTAAAATCTGCCTTTGAGGTATGAAGAAATTGTGTAATACGGAAATTCAGCTGATTGAGCTCGTGATTGATGATATCAAGATATTGAAAATTAGGATAGTCATTCCTTAATAGCTTAATAAACCCCATAACGGATGTGAGCGGATTCCGGAATTCGTGGACAAAGCTTGAGGACATTTGTCCGAGCAGTGCGAGCTTATCCTTATGATTTTCATGGATATACGTGTTTTTTTCACTTAATTCCTGGTTTTTCAGATTCGTATATTTTGACACCGCATGGTAACAAAACAAGTCGAACTGATGGTTAATGTGGTCAATAAAGAATTGCAGATCCTGAACGGGAATCTGTGAATCGAAGATGTTCCGGATAATAATGCTTCTCCCGGCATTGACATTGAAGACAAAATCGCCAATATTCACATTGGCTTCCAGCCGTTCCTTTGCCACCTTAAAGGCCAGCTCCTTGATGCCTTCTTCAGATATATTCCCTACAATCGCATGTCTAATTAAAGAGAACATAGTCGATCCATTCTCCTTAATTTTTTCCTTATGAGGATCCACTTGCCCGATGAATATCGTTTCATGCCATTCATTCAAAAAGACAGACTGCTGCTCATCCAGAAAACGAACTAAAAGTTTTTTGTGAGATTCGAGTAATGACCGTTTCATAGTTCTCCTCATTTCGCAGGATAATCCTCTATTACTTTCGGAATGATTAATTTATAGAGCTATTCGACAAAAATAGCAAAACTCCTTCTTTATAAGCAGATATGCAAAAGTTTGAAAAATAGAAAAAAGCAGAACCGGTTCAAGTACATGAACGTTTCTGCTTTTTTTTTGGTGAAAATTAAGGTGTCTCAACCGATGATTCATCTTCTTCAATTGTTTCTTCTTGAAGATCTTCATCCTGAGTAAGAGGATCCGTGTAAATGTCCTCATCCTCTTCTAAATCTTCTTCAGGAATCTCCGTATAAACATCTTCTGGAACCTCTTCCGTGTATGGATCTTCATCCTCTCCTGAGGCCGGCGGTTCTTCTGCATTTTCTTCGTAAAATGTCTCGTTCTCATCATAGGGTTCTGCATCCTCGTAATAAGAATCTTCATAGCTGTCTTCTTCTTCCGCAGTGTTTTCATCATATTCCTCGGTATAATCGCCGCCGTCGAAGTAGTATTCGCTATCATCGTAAAGATCCTGGTAAAAGTAAGTTCCTTCGTCCGTATAAAATAGACTGGTTATTTCCTCTGCTGACATTGGATGGCTGACCCAATCATGGATAATAGACATCACTTTAAACAATGGAATGCTGAAGCCGATAGTAGCTTCTTCACCATGGCGGGCTGAATTAATTGCAACCACTTTTTCTGTTTTTCCATCCAGGAGCGGACCGCCGCTGCTGCCGGGAGCAATTGGCGCCGAAATTTGATAGATTCCCTCATACGTATGAGGTTCTATGTAGAACGTTCGGTTTACACCGCTGATGTTACCGGTAGTAGCAGTATTTTCGAAGCCTTGCGGACTGCCAAGGGCAATTACCTCATCCCCGAGTTTCGACTCATTCGTCTCCTCAAGCGCAAGTGGAGTCTGGCCGGCTAAGCTGTCTACCCTTATGATGGCAATATCGATTTCATTGCTATAGCCAATTACAGTTCCATTATGATTGATTCCTTTATTATCGCGAATCGTCAAGTACAAACTTCCTTCGGCTACGTGGGCATTTGTTAAGACGTCTCCTTTATTATTAATTAGGAATCCTGAGCCCTGTGAATAATCACTTAAAATGGTAAACACTTTTGGCTGTGCGTCGTCAATTATCTGTGACAATTCTTTTGCCGGCTCTGTTGGTGCTTTTTGTACAGGAGGAGTTTCGGTATTTTTAGTACTTGTCTGTTTTACATCATTATTTTTCACATTTTGTACAGGAGCTTTACTAGCCTTAGGTTCCTTTACGGTTGAATCTCCATTTGTAATTTCCATATATAGAGCAGTGAAAACACCGGCGCAAATGCATATAGATAACATCAGCAGAGTCAGCAGTTTATAAGGTTTGCCTTTCAAGAAACGTCCGCAATGAGGGCAATATTTTGAACGTTCCGTGATGGCTGTTCCACAATTTTTACAATACATAAATACTCTCCTTTTGGGACTATTAGACTATTAGTAGTTTAGTGCTTTATGGGATATTTTTCAATATGATTCTATTAATTGTTTTTCTTTTTAAAATTTGGCTGTGTTAAAGCATAATACTGATTTTTTTACACCTGTTGATTGGAGCGGAAGGCGTGAGACTCCTGCGGGAGCAGCGGGACAGGTGAGACCCCGCAGGCGCAAAGCGGCGAGGAGGCTCACCGCCCGCCCCGCGGAAAGCGAACGCCTGCAGTGGAAATCAGCAGCCAAGTTTAACATAGCTTAAAATTTAATAATCCAAAAATAAATTTCCGCTTTTTGCACCATCATGCAGCTGCTCTTATAATAGAGGAAGAAGATTTGAGAGAGGATGAAGGCAAATGCTTCAACAGGCACGGTCACTGCTCGAAAAGCACTACGGATATTCATCATTCCGGAACGGGCAGGAGCAGGCGATTCAATCAGTGCTCGAAGGAAACGATACGCTTTGCGTCATGCCCACAGGGGGAGGGAAGTCCATTTGCTATCAGATTCCTGCCCTCATGTTTCAAGGAACGTCGGTGGTCATTTCTCCGCTCATTTCCCTGATGAAGGATCAGGTGGATGCGCTTTTGCAAGCGGGCATTCCAGCGGCATACATAAACAGTTCGCTTTCTGCAGCGGATGTTCATGAACGCATGATGAAAGCGAAGCAGGGGGAATACCGGATGCTTTATATCGCTCCCGAGCGTCTTGAATCCTATGAGTTTATGAATCAGCTGATGGAGCTTTCCATTCCGCTTGTCGCTGTGGATGAAGCACACTGTATTTCGCAGTGGGGCCACGATTTCCGTCCAAGCTATCAGCGGATTCAGCGAATGATCACCCAGCTTCCTGTCAAACCGGTGGTGATGGCTCTGACAGCAACCGCAACCCCTAAAGTTCGCGAGGATATTTGCCAGTCCCTGAATATCGATGAAGATCACTCCATCCTGACCGGTTTCGCACGGGAGAATCTATCTTTTTCCGTCGTTAAAGGACAGGACCGTCTTCCCTTTTTAAAGGATTTTCTGAAAAAAAATGAAACAGAATCAGGCATCATCTATGCGGCAACAAGAAAAAATGTGGACCAACTCCATGATCTATTAAACAAAAACGGAATTCGTGTTTCGAAATATCATGCCGGGATGAGCGATGAGGACAGAATAAGCGGCCAGGAGGATTTTCTTCTCGACCGGACGTCCGTTATGGTGGCAACCTCAGCGTTTGGAATGGGAATCGATAAATCCAACATCCGGTATGTCGTCCATTATCAGCTTCCTAAAAACATGGAAAGCTATTATCAGGAAGCTGGCCGTGCCGGACGGGACGGACTTGATAGTGAATGCATTCTTCTCTACTCCCCGCAGGACGTTCAGGTTCAGCGGTTTCTCATTGATCAGTCAAGCGACCGGATGCGCATGCCGCAGGAGCTCGAGAAGCTTCAGCTTATGGTGGATTATTGCCATACGGAAAACTGTCTGCAGAGGAAAATTGTTCAGTATTTCAGTGAGATGGACATGCCCCCATGCGGCCGCTGCGGAAACTGTACGGATTCGAGAGAGAGCCGGGACGTGACAAAAGAGGCGCAAATGGTGCTGTCCTGTGTAATCCGTATGGGGCAGAAGCGTTTTGGAAAAGCACTTGTTGCACAGGTGCTAACCGGTTCTCAAAATAGAAAGGTAATCGACCTTAGTCTTAACCAGCTTCCGACCTACGGAATCATGAAGGATAAAAGTGCAAAGGAAGTTACCTCATTTATTGAATTCCTTATTTCTCAGGATCTAATCGGAGTGGAGCATGGCACGTATCCACTGATTTATGTGAATCCGGGCGGCAAGGACGTACTAATGGGGAACATGCCTGTTCAGAGGAAAGAGGCTGTACAGACGAAGACGCTTGCTGCAGGAGATCCGCTGTTCGAGGAGCTGCGTGCAGTAAGGAAATCGCTGGCGGAACAGGAAAAAGTGCCGCCGTTCGTTATTTTTTCAGATACGGCTTTAAAGGATATGTGTGTAAAGCAGCCTGAAACCGAGGAGGCATTCCTACGGGTTTCAGGTGTAGGACAGCATAAAGCTGACAAGTACGGGAAGGCATTTATTCAAGCGATTTTCCAGTTTAAAGAACAGAATCCGGAGTACAAAAGCGAGCTGGCAGAGGATGCCCCACCTAAAAAAACCATACGCAAACTGACTGGTAACTCACACTTGGAAACCCTGCAGATGTTTAAAGAGGGAAAAGAACTCAAGGACATTGCTGAAGAAAGGGAAATCTCCATCCAAACGGTTGAGAACCATTTGCTTAAATGCTTAGAAGCAGGAGAAATCATTCAGCATGAAGAATTCGTTCCATTGAAGTACAGGGAGCAGATTGAACAAGCCATTCAGGAGGCGGGCACGGATCGGCTTAAACCAATTAAAGAGCTTCTCCCGGAAGAGATCAGCTATTTTATGATTAAAGCCTTTCTTGTTTTGAAAAAAGCGGAGCCTGCACAATAGCGGAGGGATGAAGATGGACAGATTCGGTTTATTTGGAAAATTGACGGCAAAAGAAGGGCACGGTGCGCAGCTAGCCGCCATTCTTTTAGAAGCCTCACATGCAATGAAAGAAGTATCAGGCTGTGAACTGTATGTTGTCAGTACAGCTGAAAACGAACCCGATGCTGTCATGGTGTACGAAGTCTGGATCAATGAAGAAGCGCACAAGGCATCTCTGGCACTTGAGGCAACGCAAAATCTTATTATGCAGGCGAAGCCAATCATTGCAGGGATGGAAAGAATTAGTACTTTTAACCCGCTTGGGGGCAAGGGGCTTTAATACGGCTTCTTTATCTGTATGAATAGTCTTACTAACTTAAAACAGGGAGACGCATTCAAAGCGTTTCCCTGCTTTAGTTCGAAGTATGAGTCATGCTGATTGAAGCTGTAGGGTGACATTCCTGCAGCAGAAAACAGCCAATACCGATCCAATTTAAAAGCCAAAGGATCCTTTGAGAAGGGACTTTCTGGAAAGTTTCTATTAAATGGATAAATTGTGACAGCTTTCACTAATAGTGGACATACTGTAAACAAATCGTTATGATATTGAATGAACATTCAATCAAGAAAGAGGGGATTCACTGCTTGGGCCAAACAGAAGGAAAACATGGCTCTATCCTGAGAGCTACCTTGGAGCTGATTTCTGAACATGGGTTTCATGGGACTTCCATGTCAAAGGTAGCGAAAAAGGCAGGGGTAAGCGCAGGGATTATCTATCATTATTTCAGCAATAAAGATGAACTGATCAATGAATTATATATTGGAGTAAAACGGGATTTTTCGGAGATGATTATTAAGAGGCTGGATGAAAGCCAGTCCCTGAGAAAGCAGATCCGGGAGCTTGTGAAAAGCACGATTGAAGTGTCTGTCCGCCGTCCGGAGGAGATGCTGTTTATGGAGCAGTTTTTGCAATCGCCATACAATCGCCCCCAAATTCAGGATACCGTTAATACATACTACGAACCCATTATGAATGTCTTTAATAAAGCAAAACAGGAACAAATCATCAAGCCCCTTCCTGATCCGGTTATTTTCGCCCTTACGCTGGATGTCGCTGTTTCCCTCGCAAAACAGCATGCTGCAGGGTCGCTTCACATGGATGAAGAGCTGATTGAAAAAGTGACGGAGGCTTGCTGGGAATCGATAAGACAATAACATTTAGAATTAGTTGAATGAACGTTCAATGTATGAATGAAATGAGGAAATAAATAATGAAAAAAACAGTACTGGTTACAGGAGGAACAGGCTATGTTGCTTCATGGCTTGTAAAAGAACTGCTGGAGGACGGACACAACGTCAGAATTACGGTTCGCGATCAATCAAAAACGGCGAATTACAGCCATCTGCTTGCAGTGGAGAAAAATTCGACAGGGAGTCTTCAGGTTTATCAAGCGAATCTGCTCAGAGAAGGAAGCTTTGATGAAGCCGTTGACGGCTGCGAATATGTCTTCCACACGGCTTCTCCCTTTTTCATCAGCGGGTTCCGTGATGCCAGAGTAGACTTGATTAAGCCTGCTCAAGAAGGTACTCGCAACGTTCTTGGTTCTGTAAATAAGTTTGATTCAGTTAGAAGAGTGATCCTGACAAGCAGTGCTGTAGCCATTTTCGGCGATAACGCCGATATGGACGGGAAGCCGGCTTTTACGGAAAGAGACTGGAACACAACGAGCTCAGTCACCCACCAGCCATACAGCTATTCAAAGACGATTGCGGAAAAAGAGGCTTGGGAGCTGGCCGAAAAACAAGACAGATGGGACTTGATTACGATTAATCCTACCTTCGTTCTTGGACCGTCACTCGCAAAACGAACCGATTCCACAAGCATTGCGACCATTCTTGATTTGCTGAAAGGGAAATACAAAACCGGTGTGCCGCGCCTTGTAAATGGGGTTGTCGATGTCAGGGATGTCGCCAAAGCACATAAGCTTGCCGCGTTTATGAACACAGCCTCCGGGCGTTTTCTGCTTTCCAATGAAGAAGCGACCCTGCTTGATATGGCGAAGGTGCTGGAAAAGAACTTTCCTAAGCTATATCCTCTTCCAAAATGGGAAGTCCCGAAGCCGCTCATATGGCTGCTGGCACCAAAAATCGGACTGACTCGCCCCTATGTCTCCAAAAACGTTGGAATCCCGGCAAAGTTTGACCACAGTAAAAGCGTGCGTGAGCTAGGCATGACTTACCGCAGCCTTGAAACCACGCTCATTGATCAGAAAGAGCAAATGGATGAAGATGGATTAATATGAAAAAGGATGGGATTCAAACAGTTCAAGCTGTGCTGAATTCCATCCTTTTTGCTAATTGAATGGTAAAGCTTATTTAAACGCTGCTTGTCCTGAAATCGGCTCCGCAACAGAGGAAGTGCGGCTTTTCACCACATACGTTTTTACCATCATGTCGTGCAGTGCTTGTTTCCGGCTGGTGAATCCGGCCATTATGAAACCTATATATAGTATGAGCGCGCTTACTGTAAAGGAAAGATATCTGAGGATTGACTTCCCAATCGTTAATCTTCGACCATTTTCATTCACAATCTTCAATCCAAGCAGTTTTTTCCCTATGGTGCCCTGCCAGGAAGTTACCGGCATTATGATAAAGTAGGCAAGACCTGCAATGTATTCTGCTGCGTAAATCAAGATCACAGGAGTTATACTCTCCGGTGGTTCTCCAAAGATAATGGGCAAAAATGGAATATAAAAACAGGTAAATAAAATGACAAAATCGATTAGACTTGCCGCGAACCGAATCCAAAATCCTCCATACTTAACTGAGTTATCCATGTCTTAATACTCTCATCCTTTCCTTTTTAGGTAATTATTTGAAATTACTGGGTTCATTTACTCTCACTATTCAAGGTATAAACTACTATAATTGTTATATTTATACTAAACTATTACATAACAGGAAATAATTTTGTCCTCTATCATAAAACAGGCAGGAAAAACATTAAATATTCAGTATATTAAAGAGTAGCAGTGAATGAGTCCTTATTCACTTTTGCATATAGATATTTAGATTGATAACGGGGGATGTGCATGGGAAGATTTGAGGGGATGAAAGAAAGGCTTCAAAACGGAAACAGGAAAGGGATGCTGATTGCCCTGATTGCTGTTCTGCTCGTACCGCTTGTGTATGCAGCGGTCCTGCTTTCTTCAAGGTCGGGTCCATATGATCACTTGGATAACCTGCCAGTAGCTGTTGTGAACAAGGATAAAGGAGCGGCTTCCGGGGAGCAGCAGATTCATGCAGGAGATGACTTAGTGGCGGAACTGAAGAAAAGCAGCAGTCTTGGCTGGGATTTTGTCAGCTCTGATGAGGCGGCTAAGGGACTGCAAGATCAATCCTACTACATGGTCATCGAAATTCCGGAAAATTTTTCGGAAAAAGTGACGACTGTATTGGGGGACAATCCGGAGGTGCCTGAGCTGCGCTACATTCAAAATGAAGGGCTCAGCTTTACAGCTGCTCAAATTACTAAGGGCGCTGCCGAAAAAATTAGAGAACAGCTGGGCGATACCATTACTAAAAACTATACGTCAAAGCTATTCGCACAGCTTGGGGAGGTTTCAGAGGGCTTCACAGCTGGCTCAGATGGTTCCAATCAAATTCTTACAGGATCTGAAGAGCTTAAAAAAGGGACAGGCCAGATTCTGGATTCTCTAACAGTCAAGTCTGCGGATATAGCAGCACTGGCTGATGGATCGAAAAAGCTGGAAGCGGGCTCGAAGGAGATGCTCGACTCCCTCAGTGTAAAACAGGGGAGCATATCTGAGCTTGCAGCGGGTACGAAACAGGTAAACGACGGAACAGGAACGCTGCTCCAATCCTTAACAGGGAAGTCCGGAGACATTGAAAAGCTCGCGGACGGCTCCAGGCAGGTGAAAGATGGAACAGGGCTGCTGTATCAATCATTAAAGCAGGGCTCAGGGAAAATCGATCAGCTCGCAGCCGGAGCAGGTGAGGCGGCTAAAGGTGCTGGAAGCTTGAATGCTGGTGCAGCTCAAGTGCTTGAAGGGTTGAAGCAAACGGAAGCAGGAAGCGGTCAGCTGAAGGATGGACTCGCACTCCTTGCGCCGGGAAGCAGCGCAGCAGCGAAGGGCATGAGTGATTTGGACGCCGGAGCAGCCCAGGTATCTGCCGGTGCAAAGGGTCTTGCACAAGGATTGGAAGCGTACCTGGCTAAAAATCCTCAGCTGAAAACAGACCGTGAATTTCTTACACTTCTTGAAACGAGTAAAATTGTAGCAGGCGGTACAGACAGCATCTCGAAAAATACGAAACTCCTGAAAGATGGCACCGCACAAGTAGCAGGCGGCGTCAAACAAGCGTCAGACGGAGCAAATGCTCTGGCAGCAGGCGTGACAAAACTGAAAGATGGACAAGCCCAGGTGAGCGGAGGGGCAGCAAAGCTTGCCGCCGGATCAAAAGCCATTGCAGATGGAAACCAGGCACTTTCTTCTTCCTGGAAAGAGCTTACCTCATCTGTTGCAAAATTGAATGCCGGGGCTTCACAAGTAAGCGACGGAAACCAATCGGTTAACTCAGGCTGGAAAGAGATGAAGTCTGGAGTCTCAAAGCTGTATGGCGGTACACAAAAAATATACAGTGGAAACACGGCAGTTGATGCTGGATGGAAGACCCTTACCGCAGGAGCGGGAGATCTTCATACGGGACTGGTTAAAGTCAGCGGCGGAAATGAAACGGTCAAGAATGGCTGGAGCCAGCTGACAGACGGAGTCACAAAAGTTGACGCCGGCGTTCTGAAGCTGAAGGAAGGAAGCGGCCAGCTTGCAGACGGCCTCGCTAGCGGAGCCGAAAAAACTGGAAGCATTCAGGCAGGGGACGACAATATTTCCATGTTCGCCTCACCTGTAAAACTCGCATCAGAAAAGGTAAACGGATATGAATTTTACCGTGATTCAACTGCACCTTATATATTGTCATTGGCCTTATTCGCGGGTATCTTGCTTCTTACTTTTGTAACCGATTTCAAAAAGCCTGCAGAAGCTTCAGGTATTGGCTGGTATGCAAGCAAGCTTGGCCAAATGGCGATTTTTGCCGTCATTCAGGCACTTGTCCTTTCAATTTTTACACTTGTCATTCTGCAGCTTCAAGTTGAAAACGCTTTCTTGTTTATTTTGTTCACGATTTTCGTCAGTCTTGTTTTCATGATCATCATCTTTGCCCTGACAGCTGTTGCAGGAAACATCGGCCGATTCCTTGCTTTTGTTCTGGTTGTTGCACAGATGACCACAACTGGAGCAAGCCTGCCGGTTATCCTGCTTCCTGAAGGAGTTCAGGCAATCAGCGGCTGGCTTCCATTCACTTATACGATTGCCGGTTTTAAAGCGGTTATCTCACTGGGTGATACAAATGTCCTTTGGGGAAATACAGGGGTATTGATTGGTTTTGCACTTGTATTTGGAATTCTTTCTGCCGTTTCAATTTTCCTTCCTGGACGTGCAGCGGATCAAAGTTCGGAGCTGCAGGCATAAGATAAAGAGAGAACCAGTTTTCGGACTGGTTCTTTTATTATTTAGATCTGTTAAACTTGGCTGTTCCGCTGCAAGCATCCGCTTATCCTTGGGCGGATGGTGAGCCGGAGTCTCATGTGTCCCGCTGCCCTCGCAGAAAGTCTCACACTAACAGGTGTTTAAAAACATAATGCCAGCCTATTCTTTAAACCGGAATGCCGTCTCCACTTCGGAGAAAACGATGTGTGTGATGGTTTGAGCGAGGCTGGAAATACCGTCTATAAACTCCTCCGTTTTTTGGAGAGTTTCAAAATGCACTTTTAGCATAAAGCAGGCGTTACCTGCAATCCGGTGGCAAAACTCTACATTCGTAAGGCTTTCAATATGACGTCTGAAACGACTGTATTCCCCGTTTTTGATAACTGCTTCTATGATGCAGCTGATCGGATATCCTGCTTTGCCATAATCAATATCCAATGTATAGCCCCTGATAATGCCGTATGATTCCATTTGCTTAATGCGTTCAGAAACAGCGGGAGAGGACATCCCGATGTTTCTGCCGAGTTCTCTCATGGAAATCCGGCTGTTCTTGTTTAATTCATTTAATAGTTTTCGGTCTATGTCATCAATTTTCATACGTAAAGTATTTGCTCCTTTTTTGTATCTTTTAATCTGTTAATTATTCTTTTTACTTACAAACAGCATGTAATTCATCTTTAAGCTTATTTATCATTATGGAGAGGAGGAATGATGATGACAACCATTAATTTTGCCCCAATTGGAGATACGCCCTTTCAAAAACTGCTTGGCCACAATTCAGAGATTATGAGACAGTGGACAAGTCTTGGCGAAACACTTGAGGCGGACGGCGCCTTATCAGCCGAGTTAAAAGAACAAATTAGAAGAACGCTCGCACAGGAAAACGGCTGTGAATACTGCAAGGCAAAGGGTAAGCCCGATCCGGCTGAATTTGATGAGAAAACCTCTTTAGCAGCAGGATTTGCAGAAGTATTTCTAAAGCATAAAGGATCCATTCCGGAACCCGTTTTTGATGTAGTAAAAAAGGGTTTCACCGAGAAGGAAATAAGCGAGCTTTGTGCTTTTATCTGTTTTAGCACGGCTTCCCAATTTTTTGGAGCAATGATGGCGCTGAAGCCTTCGGAAGAGAAAGGACTTTGAATTATTTTAAAATCAAGTATGGGGGCATCGTTAAGCAGCTTTGAAGCAGAAATATTGGAGGCTTGAGAGCATGGAACACGCCTCTGCCATATGGCTATTTAGCACAAAATATACGCTCTGCCTGATCCACTAAGATGTGTATCATTAAGGGGCGTTAACTCTCGGTTGAATGGAAAGTTTTTTCAAAAAAATGTTGCAGGCTTCAAAAAATGGTGATAATATTCAGCTCAGGAAATAAAATTTCATACTATTCAGATTGCACTCTTATCCAGAGCAGGCGGAGGGATTTGGCCCTATGATGCCCAGCAACCGACCGTAATTCCGTCGCGAGACGGGGCGCGAAAGCAAGACGCGCCAGGGTTTTGACCCTGAAGGCACGGTGCTAATTCCAACAGAAAGGTTTTTTACCTTTCTGAGAGATAAGAGGCTTTAGAAGACGACTTTAATTCTTCAAGCCTCTTTCTTTATGAGAAAGGGGCTTTTCCTATTTTTCCGGTAAGAAAAGCCCTCGAAAAACGTCCGGAATATTTGAATTAGGGGGAGTAAGATCATGACAAAAAAATATGCAAAGACCATTCTGGCTGCGCTTCTCATTCTTGCCATGCTTGCAGGCTGCCAGCCGAAAGTTGGGGAACAGGCAGGAACAGAAGCAAAAGCAAGTAAAGACAATGCGCTCGCAGGAAAGAAAATCGCCCTTATTATGCAGCAGAACCTTGGAACATTCTCTGCTCAATACATAGAAGGGGTTAAAGAGCAGACGAGCAAGTTTGGCGGGCAAACAGTCGTGTTTACCTCTGACGGCGATTTGGCAAAAATGGCATCCAACGTGGATGCAGCAATTAATCAGGGATTTGACGCGATTCTAATTGACCACGGAACGAAGGAAGCACTGACTGCCGGAGTGGAAAAGGCAATCAGCAAAAAGATTCCGGTTGTCGCCTTTGATGCAGGTGTAGAAGCAAAAGGAGTAACCTCAATCGAACAGGGCGATCAGGATATGGCGCAAATGACCCTTGAACAGCTGGCTAAAGATTCGGGCGGAAAAGCAAATATCGTGAAAATTTGGGTGGCAGGCTTTGCCCCGATGGAACGCCGCCAGGTTGCGTATCAGCAATTTTTGAAAGAAAACACAGGCATTAAGGAAGTGGCCGCATTTGGTGCCGCCACCCAAAATACGGCTCTTGATACACAGGCTCAGATGGAAGCGATCCTTAAGCAGTATCCAAACAAAGGCGAGATTACAGCCGTTTGGGCTGCCTGGGATGAATTTGCTAAAGGTGCCGTCCGAGCTCTTGAACAGGCGGGAAGAACCGATATCAAGGTTTATGGGATTGATATGAGTGATGAGGATCTTCAGATGATTCAAAAGGAAAACAGCCCATGGGTCGCTTCTGCAGCAGTGGATCCGAAAGACATCGGCCGCATCCAGGTACGCTATGCTTATCAGAAAATCAATGGGGACAGCGTGGAGGAAAAAGTGAAATTGAAGCCGGTATTTGTGACGAAGGAAGCCCTCCCGAATGAGCAGGTGACAACGAATGACCTGGATCAGCACGTAAAAGGCTGGGGGAAAAGCGAACAGGGCTATACGGATGAGCTGAAAAAGCTTGAAGAAGGAAAATAAGAGAGAAGGAGGGAGGAAGATGAGCCTTCTGCGAATGGAGAACATCTCCAAAACATTCGGAAGTGTGGAAGCACTGAAGAATGCCCATATAGAGGTGAAAAGCGGGGAAGTTCATGCGCTGCTTGGAGCGAATGGAGCGGGGAAAAGCACGCTGATGAAAATCCTGTCCGGGGCATATAAGCAGGATGGCGGCAAAATATTTTTGAACGGGCAGCCCGTTCAAATTCGCTCGCCAAAAGAAGCGAAAGAACTCGGAATCGATTGTGTGTATCAGGAAGTGGATACAGCGCTCGTTTCTCAGCTTTCGGTTGCCGACAACATCATGCTCGACTCCTTCTCTTCCTCCAAAAAATGGACGGTTTCGGGAAAAAAATTGAATCAGCAGGCGAAGGAAGCGCTCAAGCTGCTCCAGGAGGACCGCATTCCGGTTGCCAAAAAGGCTTCTGAATTAACGCTTGCCCAAAAGCAAATGGTGCTCATTGCAAGGGCTCTTGTCCGCAAGGCGAAAATCATTATTTTTGATGAACCGACGGCGCCTCTGTCAATCGAGGAAACGAAGCATTTTTTCTCCATTGTTCAAAGGCTTGTAAAGCAGGGAGTCGGCTGTATCTTTATCTCCCACCGTCTTCCGGAAGTATTTGAGCTTTGCAATCGGATTACGGTAATGAGAGACGGAAGCACCATTCAAACATTTGAAACAGCAGAGGTCACGCAGGAGCAGATTGTCGAGACCATGCTGGGCCGGGCCCTCACCCAGGAAATGCATGAGGAGGGAACGGAGATTGGCCGAACCCTTCTTCAAGTAGATGGACTGGAGGATGAGGAGCGCCTGAAGGGCATTTCGTTCTCTGTTGCAGAAGGGGAAGTCGTAGCATTTGCCGGATTAGTCGGAGCGGGAAAGACAGAGCTTGCGAAAACGCTTTTCGGGCTGAACGACTGGAAGAAAGGCAAGGTTCTCTTAGACGGAAAGCTTTATCGGTTTAAGGAGCCTTCTGAAGCCATTAAAGCTGGATTCGCGCTAATCCCGGAGGAGCGGAGAAAGGAAGGGCTCTTCATTCATGAGTCCATCCTGGAAAACATGTCGTTTCCTCATTTGAAATCCTTCTCTTCGTTTTTGAAAATGAACCGGAAAAAAGAGAAACTGCATGCTGAACAGATGATCACGGAGCTTGGTATCAAAACGGATTCGCCTTTGACGCCTGCTGAAAACTTAAGCGGAGGCAATCAGCAGAAGGTTGCAATCGGCAAATGGATGTATGGAGACGCAAAGGTTTACCTGTTTGACGAACCGGCCAAGGGGGTCGATGTCGGAGCGAAAAAAGATTTATTCCAGCTCATCCGCCGATTGACTGAAGCACGAAAAGCGGTTCTCTATTTTTCATGCGAGATGAACGAAATTCTGGGCATCGCTGACCGAATTCTCATTATGTATGACGGCAGGATCGTCAAAGAGCTGACAAAAGAAGAAGCCACACAGGACAAGATTCTGCTTTACGCAACCGGCGGAAAGGAAGACATCCATGAAGGAAAAGCTCATCGGGTTTTTGTATAAATACGGCGCCGTCGTATTGATGGCGGTTATCTTAGTTTATTTTAGCTTTGTCAATCACGCATTTTTTTCATATAGCAATCTATCGGATATTCTTCGTTCAATCTCCATCGTTACGCTGCTCGCCCTTGGCGTAACGTTCACGCTGATTGTAGACGGGTTCGATTTGTCGGTGGGAGCAACGATGTCGCTTGCAACCGTCATTTCTTCCTCTCTCATGGTCTGGTATGAGATGCCGCTATGGCTCGTTTTGCTGCTGCCAATCGGAGTCGGAATACTGGTCGGAATCTTTAATTCTATTTTAATCGTGAAAATCGGCATACCGGATCTGCTGGCGACACTTGGTGCCATGTACATCCTTACCGGAATTCACCGGACATACACGGAAGGATACTCGATTTACAGCCATATGCCGCTGACAGCAGGAGGCACTGCACCCGGAGAGTTTTACAAATCGTTCCTGTGGATTGGACAGGGACAGATTGCCGGCGTACCGGTCCCTGTTGTCATCATGCTTCTCTTTACTGCTATCGTCTATTGGATCTTAAACCACTCCCGCTGGGGACGGATCCTGTACATGACCGGAGGAAACGCAGAAGCAGCAAGGCTCTCGGGGATCAGCGTGAATAAAGTGAAGTTCGCTGCCTATACGGTATCAGGCGTATTCGCATCGTTGGCGGGTATTTTATTTGCTGCCCGCGTCGGATCAGGCCAAATCGACGCCGGTGCCTCCATGCTCATGGAAGCGGTCGCCGCTGTATTCGTAGGGTTCTCCGTCCTCGGAGCCGGAAAGCCCAATGCTCTCGGGACGTTCTTTGGGGCAGCGCTGATCGGAGTGCTGCTCAACGGTCTCACGATGATGAATCTTCCCTATTATGCGTTTGAAATCGTAAAAGGGACGGTTTTGGTATTGGCATTGGCTGTAACGTATTTTCATGTGAAAAAAAGAATATAATAGAAGAAAAACGGCTGGCCTTGCGCTGGCTGTTTTTTTATTGTTGAAAATGTTGAATAACCTTAGTAAAATAAGTATAATTTATAAATACTTATTAAAAGAAGGTGAAGTTAGTTGGATTCTTTCGATATGAAAATAATAGAGGTTCTTATGGACAATTCCAGAATAAAATGGGCGGATCTTGCTGCCCAAATCGGATTGTCTGCTCCAGCTGCAGCAGAGAGAGTGAGCCGTCTGCAGGAACAGGGGATAATCAAGAAATTTGGGGCCTTAATTGATGCCGATTTAGCAGGCTGCGAGCTGACAGCATTTGTTGCCGTTTCTTTAGCCCGTCCGGAACATAGAGGTCCCTTCCTACAATTAATGAACAGCTTGGCAGAGATTCAGGAATGCCATCATATTGCAGGTGAAGATGACTACCTGCTGAAAATCCGCTGCCGGAATACGAAGGATCTGGACAGGGTGATCAGCCATGAAATCAAGGGACTGGAAGGAATCATTCGAACAAAAACAACGATTGTCATGGATACGGCAAAAGAAACGACCCGGCTGCCCATCCATAAAGGAAGATAAATGGATATTCTGCTAACGATTAAAGGAATGCTGATTGGTCTTTCGATTGCAGCACCAGTGGGGCCAATCGGAGTTTTGTGTATTCAAAGGACACTGGCCAAAGGTAAAGTCTCCGGTTTTGCAACGGGATTAGGTGCCGCATCAGCTGATGCCGTGTACGGTTTGATCACAGGCTTCGGTCTGACGGCCATTTCTGATGTGCTCATTGGAAACAAGCTGTGGATTCAATTATCTGGTGTTATTTTTCTGCTTTACCTGGGGGTGAAAACCGTCCTTTCCAAGCCTTCTCAAAAGGCTGCACATGCTTCAGGCCAAACGATTGCGGGGAGCTATTTTTCAAGCTTCCTTCTCACACTAGCCAATCCGATGACGATTTTATCCTTTGCCGCAATCTTAGGGGCGTCCGGTATGATCGTCTCGGACGGCGCGGCTGCATCAGCACTCACTCTTGTACTTGGTATTTTTTCTGGATCTGCTTTGTGGTGGGGGATCTTATCGTTTAGCGCCGGATGGTTTAAGAAGCGGATGGGGGAAAACTCGTTAACGGCTATTAACCGGGTATCAGGCGGAGTGATGATTTTGTTTGGAATCTTCTTTTTGGCAGGTGTATTTTATGCTCTTTCTTAAAGCGTTTATCCTTGGTTTTTCCGTGTCGGCACCCGTTGGGCCAATCGGAATCTTGTGCATTCAGCGAACACTGTCAAAGGGAAAAAGCGCGGGCTTTTTAACGGGATTTGGGGCCGTTACAGCGAACATCATCTACGCAGCCATCGCGGCGTTTGGGTTTTCAATGGTTTCTTCCTTTCTTATGAAATATGAATTTTATCTAAAGGTATTCGGTTCTGTATTTTTAATCTATCTGGGGATCAAAACGTTCTTAAAAAAACCTGCCAGCAATGCAGCGCAATTAGAGGGAGAGACGCTGTTCAGGATGTACGCTTCTACGTTTTTGCTGATGATCACCAATCCTGCTGCAATCTTGAACTTTGCAGCCATGTTTACAGGTCTTGGATTTGATAAGGGGCTTGATTCCAGTTTTGCTTTAATAGGAGGGGTGTTTCTTGGAGCGTCCTTCTGGTGGCTGATTCTGTCCATCGGAGTGAGTGCATTCAAGAAAAGAATTGTACCGCACCTTTCATTCATCAATAAGGCTGCAGGAGCATTGATTGTTCTGCTCGGAATCCTGGCATTTTAACCGCCGGCTGCGTTTTTTTCATCAGTGGAGGGAAAAGGATGGTAACGATGAACTTATTATGGAGGGTTGAGAGATGCTGGATACAATTGATTTGTCTCAAACGATTAGTGATAAGGAGTATAAAAGCGAGCTTAAGTCGCTGCAGCTGAAACTGCTTGGATTGCAGCGGGCACTCGTTGAACATAAAATCGGATGCATTCTTGTGTTTGAGGGCTGGGATGCTGCAGGCAAGGGAGGCTCCATTAAACGGATCGCGGAGGGACTTGATCCAAGGGGCTATAACGTTCACCCGGTGTCAGCCCCGACGGCGGAGGAAAAGGACCTGCATTATCTCCAGCGTTTCTGGACGCATATGCCGAAAAAAGGCGGTATTACGATTTTTGATCGCTCATGGTATGGAAGAGTGCTGGTGGAAAGGGTGGAAAGTTTCGCTTCCCGGGAAGAATGGACACGAGCGTTTGAGCAAATTAATCAGTTTGAAAAATTAATGACAGAAGAAGACTTTATCGTGCAAAAATTTTGGTTCCATATTTCCAAGGCCGAACAGCTGAAGCGCTTTAAAGAGCGGGAGAAGAATCCTTTGAAGAAATGGAAAATCACAGATGAAGACTGGCGCAACCGTGAAAAATGGGAGGAGTATGTCCCGGCGGTTGAAGAAATGCTAAAGCGGACGAATACAGATGAAGCTCCATGGCATGTGATTGAAGGGGAGGATAAGAAATTTGCCCGGGTTAAAACCCTTCAGCTTGTTACACAGGCAATGGAAATGAAAGCGGCGGAAAAAGGGATTTCTCTCAAGGATTACCTTTGAATGCGCTCTGTTCCGTTTAATGCTTTCTTATTAAAGGAAAGACAATAGAAGAACGATTTTACGCGGAGCGGAGTGAGTGATCATGGAACAGCGCGAAAAAATTGCCCTGACCGGCGCAAGCGGATATATCGGAAACAATTTGCTGCAAAAATTAACGGGATATTCGGATGTCATTGCCCTATCTAGAAACGGGGATGACCGTGAGAACAGTGAGCATGTGGAATGGCGTTCGTGTGATTTATATTCACTCGATTCGGCAGAAAAAGGGCTGCAAGGAGCAGATTATGCTGTATACCTTGTCCATTCAATGATGCCGTCTGCGAAACTGACGCAGGCGAAGTTCGAGGACATGGATCTGATTTTGGCGGATAATTTTGCAAGAGCAGCGAAAAAGAACGGCGTAAGGCAGATCATCTATATGAGCGGAATTATTCCGCAGGATACAGAGGAGCTGTCGCGCCATTTGAAAAGCAGACTCGAGGTAGAAAAGGTACTGGGTGCATACGGCACACCGGTTACAACGATCCGCGCAGGTCTCATAGTCGGTCCGAAAGGTTCTTCATTCCCGATTTTGACGAAGCTTGTTAAACGGCTTCCGATGATGATGCTGCCGAAGTGGACAAGAACGAAAACCCATCCGATTGCATTGAAAGATGTCCTGACTGCCCTGAAAAAAAGCATCGGAAACAAAAAGCTTTCCGGTAAGTCCATTGATGTCGGCGGTCCTGAAGTGATGACGTACGAGGAAATGATGATTCAGACAGCCGAGGTAATGGGCAGAAAGCCAAAGGTTTTTGAAATTCCTCTTATGACCGTCACTTTATCAAGGCTGTGGGTCAGTTTGATTACTCAATCCCCTAGATCGACCGTCTATCCTTTAATCGAGAGCTTGAAGCATCCGATGGTCGCTCAAAAGGAAAACATGGACGATGAAATTAGCTACGGACAGACTCCTTTTAAAGAAGCAGCTAAAGAAGCCTTAGAGGAAGAGAAAAAGGAACAGAAGAAAAAGAAGACTGCATCCTCTTCTTCTAAAAGTTCAGGCGTATCGGACGTCCGTTCCGTTCAGCGCATCCTGCTACCGGAGGGGAAAGATGCCGATTGGACAGGGGATCATTACATGAACTGGCTTTCAAAGCTTGCCCGTCCTCTATTGGAGGTTGAGACGAATCAGCAGAGGGTAAGCCGGTTCCGTTTAATCGGCTTTAAAAAGCCGATTATGGAGCTAAGCTATGCCCCTGAACGGAGCTCCTCGAACCGGGCTCTTTATTATATAACCGGCGGTTCCTTTGCAAAAATAATGGATGGCAGCAGGGGGAGAATAGAGTTCAGACAAATACCGGGTACACAGGAATGCATCATTGCCATTCATGAATACAGACCGTCTCTCCCATGGATTCTCTACCGGATATCTCAGGCCAAGGTGCATATCATTGTGATGTACCTTTATAAACGGCATTTGCAGCACTTGATTGAAAAATCAGAGGAACATAAACAAGAAGGTCCAGTCAAAAAGGTCGTTCATATGAATTAAAAAAACTGCTTCCCGGTTCAATCTGGGGAGCAGTTTTTTTGTATTAGACGAAATTTTTGAATTTCAGGCGTTTGTTCAAAGCGTAAACAATTGGCATCCCGGCGGCCATAACGACAAACTCGCCAACCGCAGTGGTTGCCCAAGTGATCCAAAACGGAAGATCGAAGGCTAAGTGCAGTTCCCAGGCAATGATGAACATCGTGAAGGTAAAAACAAGCGTATTCACAATCATCAAGGCCCATGTGTTTTTAATGAATTTTGCTGCCAGAATCGTAATCAGCAGCGCGATAATCGATTGGCCTGTCCCGAAGATGAGATCATAGGCTTTCATTGGAGAGAAAAGCAGATTGGATATAAACACTCCAAGCACAATCCCGAAAAAATATTTCTTATTAAATACGATGAGATGATTCAGCATTTCCGGCACCCGGAACTGAAACGCCGCAAATGCGATCGGCTGTATAATGAATGAAACCGCAATATAAATCGCAGCTAAAATTCCATTGGCTACTACTGTTCTAGTATTCATTTTTCCTGCTCCTTAGTTTTTTTTCGTGGGAGGATTTCGAACCACGACCGAAAGTAGATATTATAGTACGCCTGAGAGTTTTTGTAAATAGAAAGGTGTTGATTTAACAGTGCGGAGCGTAAAACCCATTTTCAGCAGCACAATGTTGCTATTCAACAAAACGGAATCGCATTTTCACATCATTATAGGGTGCTGAAGAAGGTTTGCCCGTAATCGATACTAAGTTTTCCGCTGTCATAAAGAATCCGCCTACAATCGGCAACCCCACCGTTAAAACCAATCTCAGCGGCTCCTATTTACCCATCCTCCCCCAATTCGTTATAATAAACCCCATAGAGGAGGAATTCCGTTTGTATTTAACCATTAAAGAAACAGCCGAATATCTTTCCCTGCCAGAGACGTATATTGAGGCACTTGTTCATCAGAACAAAATCCGCTATGTATATGACGGACAGGTTTATATGATTAATAAAGAGCAATTTAACGGACACTTAGACCAGCTTGAGAAGGCGAAGAAGCAGCTGGAGGAGTGGAGAAACGAGCCAATTCCAGAAGATCCAGATGTGAAGGATGAGGATTGATTTAATATAAAAATGCCGGGAGATCCTCATCTCCCGGCATTTTTATTTTGTTTCTCATTTGATGCTTTGGAAGGTTTTTCTTTTGGCTTTGTTAATGCATACAATTGATATATTAACACCTGTTGATTGGAGTGGAAGGCGTGAGACTCCAGCGGGAGCAGCGGGACAGGTGAGACCCCGCATGCGCACAGCGCATAGGAGGCTCACCGCCCGCCCCGCGGAAAGCGAACGCCTGCAGCGGAAATCAACAGCCAAGTTTAGAAGGGATTTTTATAAATAACCCATTTTAGTTGGAAAATCAAACCGTAAATTTTACACCGGTGTCTTATCTGTATTGAAAATGAAATCATTTTGCAATGTCATGAAAAAAATCAGTGATAGAATATGAGAATAGATACCTATGAGGTGTAAATGAATCATAGACAGGGAAATTAAAACCTACATACTCTATTTTTTTGGAGGAAAATCATGATTGCAGAAACGCGTTTAAGCAAGAAAACATATTTTGAAGAACTGGCACCGGATACCGGAGTGCACCCGGTCCAGGTATTAGGGACGATGCTGCTTGATGAGCATGTAAAAGAGGATGGGGATGCGTCGGAAATACGCTTTGCCCAGGGTGAGGTGTACTTTCACAACAAGGATTATGAAGCAGCGATTTTTAAATGGGAGCATATCACGAGCGGGCTCGCTCAGTGGGCAAGAAAAAACATGGCCGATGCTTATATGGAGCTTGGTATGGATGCTTCTGCTTTGGATTTATATAAAAGCATCGAGACGGATAGCCTCGTATTAAAGGTTGAGGTAGCCTTGCAGCTGTTCTCTTTGTACCTGCAGCAGGAAAAGCAGGATGCAGCGGTTCATTCCATCAAAAAAGCGGTGGCGCTCGATCCGGATTATCAGAATATCTCATTAATTGCCCGTGCTTTTTTTGAAGAGAATAAGGATTGGGAAAATGCTGTGGAGCTTGCTTCAAATGAAACGATTCGCACTCAGTCCCTCGAATGGGCAGATGTTCTTAAGTCATACATAGTCCGCGGACTGACAGAGCGGTTCGAGCCTTCCTATTTTAATGATGTTCTTGTCAGCCTTTATCAGGTCAGCCCGGGGCATTTTGAGGAGCTCGTTCTCTCTTTATGGAATTCGTACACAGGACAGCCTGCTTATTTGCCATGGCTGATTCATTTTAATCAAGTCTTTCAAACGCTAGAAGGTGAGCAGACGCATTCCTGGAGAAAGCTGTCGAAGCAGCATGAGGAAACGTATCTTCATTTGATCAGCGGCCATTACACGACGAAGGAGCTTTCAAGCGTACTGCCCGGCTTCCTCGTTAACTGGCTGATAATGTCAGAATCCAATCATGCCATTCTGTCATCAGCGGCAGTTCTCGCCTGGAATGATCTTTTTCCGGACAGCATCTCCGGCAATCAAGTTTATCAGGCTGAAAACCTTGTAAGCTGGAAAACGAATCATATTTCCGGCTTGGAAGAAACCGTGGAACTGTTTGACGCAGTCAAGAAATGGAGTCTTGAAAATGAAGTGGAGATCGGCCAGCAGGCAAACTGGATGGTCGAGGAGCTGCTCGATTTGAACACACGCCAGCTGTTAGTCGCCGGTTCAGCAAGCTCGGGGAAATCCTCCTTTATCAATTCAGTTCTTGATGAGCCGGTGCTTGGTGAGGAAAGCTCAACCGTTGTGATTGTGAGAGACCATCATGAGACGGAAATCAGAGAAGTGACGTCAGGCCTTAAGGCAGATGGTACACAGGGAAGCGAACGCTTTATTGAGTATAGCCTTCCTTCTGCGTTTTTAAGAAAGCATGGCTTGGCGATGATTGATTCCCCTGGATTCAACAGCCGGATGGGCGGAAGAAATGAAGTGCATCATTATGTGAATCTGGCAGACAGCCTGCTGTTCATTCTCTCTGCCAATGCTCCGTTCACTCAACAGGAGGCTGAGTTCCTCTTGAGAATCCGTGATCTTGCTCCTTCCATGCCGATCCATTTCCTTTTGAATAAAATGGACACCATTTATGGGGAGGAAGAAGCGCTGAGGGTATTGAAAGATACAGAGGAAAGAATTGCAGCGGTCTTCCCGGATTCAAAAGTGTTTGCCTATTCTTCGCACTATAAGAGCAGTCAGCAGCTTGCCAGGTTCAACGAATTCCTGAATGTGAATTTCGAGCAGGCAAGATTGGAAAACCGCGTGGCTAAGCTGCTTTATATCATCCGGACGACGATTACGGATCTTTTCGATAAGCGTCTCGATCATGAGCGTGCTCTTGAGAAATCCATTGCCTGGAATGAGGATATGGTCTCTAAGCTGAATGGAGCCATTCATCAGCTCGAAGATTTAGAAAAAGAAAAAACGGCAGAAATACGCCGCTATTTCCATACAGTAAAGACTGAAATCAGGCAGGACATGACGGTGAAAATCCCGGAAATGATCCGCGGCTGTTCGAAGCTTGTGCGTGAGGACAGTGATTTCGGAAAAATTCATTTGCAGCTGAACGAAGAGATGAATCAGCGCATCCAGCTTTACATGGAGGATACGGTCCTGCCGATGTACCGTGATTCCCTGCATGAATGGATTGCATCTTCCCATGAAGAACTGATGCACAGCCAAGCCTTCCTTGATGAAATGAGCTCCGGCTTCAACAAGCTGTTTGAAACAGACCGGATGGAGCTTGCCTGCGATTTCAGAGTCGTAGATGACTGGCGTCGCGACGTGCAGCGGATGACAAGCGGGGTTCAGCTCGAAAAAGTAAATATTCTTCTGCGTCATACGCCTTCCCAGTTTATTTTGAAAAGTGCAGGGAAGCTGATCAATGCCATTGCCCAAAATAAAACCGTGATGGTCAACCGCTATACGCAATACATTGAGAATGAGGATTACACGGAGCTGACAGAATCCATCATTACTAAATTCCTGCTTCCGTTTGACGTATTTGAAAATGGGATTGACCGCGACTTGTCGCTGTTCTTCCATAACCCGGACGATGTCCTGAAACAGACGGTTATTGAAACACACGCGGAGATCTCAGCAAAACAAAGCAAATTGCTGGATATGAAAAATAATCAGGGGACATTCAAGGAGTCTCTCACTCTCTTCGAATTGCGGCTTCGCCAATACGAATGGATGCTTCTTGGCAGCCGCTAAGATGATCATTGGCAAAAAGAAACCGGGCAGCGGCGGTCTGCCCGGTTTTTTCCCCGTTATCCGTGACATCCTGGAGCCTTAAAACGATCAGCGCGAATAGGAAAAATCCGCCTGATGAAATTTCACTTTATGCGATTTCTCTTTTAAGTGGTAAACTAATAGAAAAGAACATATTGGAGGGATTCAATTGACCGGACACATTGAATACGTAACGGTTGCTCAAAGCGGAGAAAAGCCTTTGCAGCTTCAAGTGAAAAGACTGGCTTTTTATAACCGGATGAGAATTGCTGAAACAGTCCACCCGGAAAAAGGCACCTGCTATTTGTTCTTCTATCAAAATCAATTTTTGACCGGCAAGCATACCACTCCCAAAAAAGGCTCTATGCTGAGCAGGGCGTTCCGCAACGGAATCGTTCTTGATGCTCCCCATCCCCTCATTGATGCACTGTTTCCCCCCCCGCAGGTTTTCCAGTTAAGGACGGTAACCCAGCTGTTCAAGTCCCTTTCCAAACAGCTCACTCCCCAGGAAACCGTCTATATTCTTTCCCATTTCGATTCGTTTGTTTCAAAAGATAAAATTACCGAGGCCTGCAAGTCGTTTTTCTTCCAGTATAGGAGAAGCGGCCAGTTCAGGATGGCCCACCAAGTTCTTATGACACTTCTGGATGCAGATTCAAAAAACCAGTGGGCTAGTGAATTGTCCCAGCATATGGATTACTTGAAATACCGGCTGCTGTACGAAGGCGGGTATACAGAGATGAAGGCAATCGATCCGCTGCATGCTGAAGTGCTTTGCCGGAAGAAGAAAAAAACAGAACCTTCCTTTACAAGACTGCAGAAGCTCCTTTCCGAGCAGAACAGATGGATGGATCAAGCAGCTCTTTATATCAAGTATTTTAAAAATGAAGAGGAACCTTCACCTGAATACTATGAGCAGTTTACGAAGCTGCTTGCCGCTCATTTTTCAAACAGGGAGCGCGCCATTATTTTATGGGATACATGCAAAGATCAGGTAAAGGATGGGAAGGCGCAGCAGGATTTAGTGGATGCCCTGTTAAGCGATAACCGGCTTGAGGATGCAGTTTCCGTCCTTATCGGCTCTCAGGATTGCAATTCGGAACAGCTGATGGCGCTGTTATCAAATCCTGATCTGGACTATAAGAGACTTGACGAAGAAAAGTTCCAGACCTTCTTTATCAGCCTGGAGGACCAAAAGGCTTGCGGGCAGCTGCTTCGGATTATGGTGCCGAATATGCTGAAGCATCGGGAATTTTCAGCGGTATTGAACTGGCTTCTTCCCATTCCTTCTCTCCTTACGGAAAACTTTAAAAAAATGGCTGCCTACCAGGATGACCCGGAACAGCAGCTTGAGCTGGGAAGACTTTATGTGGAGCTGAAGCAATATCAGAAAGCAATTGATTGCTTCAGCTGGGAGATGGAATTGAATCCGTCCAACCCTGAACCGGTGCAGTGGCTTTCGAAAACCTATAAAGAGATGGGTATGTCCCAGGAAGCAAAGGCCTACATGTCCGTTTTACATACGATGCAGAAGGCCTCCAGCAGCTAATAGGCCTACATCACGCTGCCGCCTGATATTTTTATCGATTCACCGACGATATTGCCGGCAGCATTGGTGAGCAGAAACAAAATAGTTTGTGCCACTTCCTCAGGAGTGCTGATTCGACCGGAAGGGATACCGGCTTTCGCTGCTTTCAGCTGTTCTTCATAGCTGCGTCCCGATATTTCACCTTTCCGTTCAATGCTGTCCCGTCCCATTTTCGTATCCACATAGCCAGGGCATACAGCATTGACGCGGATACCATGTTCAATTGCTTCTACAGCAAAGGACTGAGTAAATCCAATCAGCGCAAATTTAGAACCGGCGTAAGCACTGTTACCAGCTGTTCCGCGCAGCCCGGACAAGGAGGAGACATTCACTACAGCTCCTCTATTCGTTTTCCGCATCTCTTTGTATACCGCCTGAGTTAAAAGAACAGTAGAGGTAAAGTTTAATTCCATAATTCTTCTCAAATCCTGTTCATCCAGCTCATCAAGGGAAGCACCGCCGGCAATACCGGCTCCGTTGACAAGACCTGTGATCGGACCGTTCTCTGAAATGGCTGCATCAATGAGGCTCTGCCGGTCATCGGCATCATCCAGATCGGCACTGAACAGGAAAACGTTTGACAGAGGATTCAGCTCCTCGCATTCTCCTTTTAAGAGAGAGAGTTTATCTTCATTCCTTCCGGTAATCGTCAGGTGAGCACCGGCTGCAGCACATGCCTTTGCTGTTTCATAGCCGATCCCGCCGGTTGCACCGGTAATAAGAATATGCTGCTCTTTTAATGCATCCTTTGAAAAAATGGTCATCATTGGGCCTCCTTGTTATCGATAATACCCACATTCCCTTTCCATATGAGAGGGAAACACACAAGTGCTGGAGTGTTTTAATCCAAGCGTTTAAGGTAAATAGAAACGAAAAAGAAGAGAGAGGGATCATGTTGATAGGAAATAAAGACATCGTGACAGGAATGCTTGTGGATGTTGAAACCACAGGATTGTCGCCTAAACAGGATGAAATGATCGAGATTGGAATTTTGCTGTTCCGATATAATCAGGCAGCAGATGAATTTTTAGAAATAGAAGAGAAGCACTCTTATTTGAGAGAGCCGCAGTCCTCGGGTGCGCTTGCCAACTATCCTTTTGCACAGCGCGTTCACGGCATTCCATTTGAGGCTGTGCAGGGGCAGGCTTTCGAGGATGAACGGGTACAGGAGGCTTTTGCAAAAGCGGATTTCGCCATGGCACATAATGCCTCCTTCGATCGCAGCTTCATTTGCACGATGTATCCGGAAGCTGCCGAGCTGAGGTGGCATTGCACGGTCCGGCATATTCCATGGAAGGAATACGGTTTTTTGAATTCCAAGCTTCTTTACCTTGTACGGCAGCATGGTCTCGGTACGTCACAAACCCACCGTGCCCTCGATGATGTCATGCAGCTGCACGCGCTTCTTCAATGCAAAAACGAAGATCAGGAAACCTACCTCAAAGCTGCGCTGTCACGCAGGCCAATGGGGAAATACGGGGAGAAGAAAACCGGATACAGACGGTTTGGAACAAGATAAGAATAGGAAAGGGCCGGCTGGTTATACCAGCCGGCCCTTTCCTATTGGCTATTCTCCTAAAATCTCCTGTACACGCCCTACTTGTCCATCCTGAAGCCGGACTTTTATGCCGTGCGGATGATTCGGGGAGTTCGTCAGGATATCCTTCACCGTTCCCTCTGTCAGCTTCCCAGTACGCTGGTCGGCTTTCAAAACGATGTTCACCCGGATTCCGGGCTTGATGCTGTTTCTCTGGCGGCCGTCCATCATTAGACGCCCGTCCGGCGGCGCTGATTGTTTGGTTTTTTCGTCAGCTGATTCGTCATTTTCTTTGTGGATTTAACAAGTCCATTATCTGCTTGTCCTCCAGCCTGTTCTTTCTTCTTGGCAGCGAGCTTGTTTTTCATTGCTTCCTGCAGGCTCATCTTCGCTTTCGGCTGTTCTTCCGTTTGCTTGCTGTTCTCATTCTGGCTCATATAATGGCCCTCCTTAAAATATTCTTGTAACAATTTTCCTTGAAAACTAAAAAAGTACTGATTCTACCCGATAATACTAATATCCCGTCTATACAGGCCATAACCTCTGGTGCCAGATATATTGCCCATATTCGCCTGATATACCTGTAAACGATAGGCATCTTAACTATTCTTGATGCTTGAAGTATAACGTAATAAAACGAATTGCAGTGCGCACTTCGCATGAAAAAGAAAGTAAAGGAAGATGAATAGTGGATCCAAATGGGGTAGATCATCTAGAAAACTTTGTAGATCCCTTCATCTACGGAGTATGTGCAATTCTTAGCATGCTAAGCGTACTTGGAATTTTGGCTTATTCCATCAAACTGAAAAATCATCCAAAAGCCTCTATTCTGGAAAAAATCAGCGTATCATCAGGAATCGGATGTTTATTTTGGATAACTCAGATTCTATTTTACACCTCTTTGCACTTTTCGGTTAGTCCCGATGTGACGAACTTGTTGTATTTGCCTGCTTTTATACTCGTGATTTTCTTTTTATTTCAATTTATCGGCAGCAGAAAGGCTGGGCAAACAGGGCACAGCCATTACGCCAAGTTTTGTATTTATTTGACTTGCGCTCTTTTGGCAGCTGATTATGCCGGCTTCTATCCTATCTATAAAGGCCAGATGGATATGAACTTTCTGTTAATCATCATTTGCGCAACGATTATGGTGGGAATCGTATTTTCAGGGGCCCAGCTTTTATTTATTGTCCTGGATGAGGAATCAACCCGGTCAGCCATGTATTGGGGACTGGTAGGAAGTATCCTCATCGGCAGTGCGCTTTCCGTTTTTCCTTACATGGTGATTCTATCCGTTCTTTCAGTCAGTGATCAGCATCATCCATTTGTTCTGCTGCCCTATACAATCGGGTTAATTTCAATGGCAGCACTTGAATTTATTCCATCTTATTATTCCTACCGCAAGCTCAATGTAAAAAAGGAGGAGTATGCTTCCCTTTATCAAAATAACCTGGATGCAGTATTTACCCTCAATACCAAGGGGATCATAACCGGATGCAACCGGGCAGCGGAAATACTGACTGGTTATATAGAAAAAGAGCTGCAGGGCGAGAGTTATTTGCTGCTTGGATACAGTGAACAAATTAACAGTTTGTATGTGACTAAAGCGGTGGCTGGCGAGGCGTTTTCCGTAGACGTTGAAATTAAAATGAAGAACGGGAATCCGCTCACCGTCATTGCCTCTATCATATCGATCACAGCCCATGGGAGGGCGACAGGGATTTATGTCATCCTAAAAGACATAACGAAAATTAAACAGGCGGAAGAAACCATTCAGCAGCTCGCTTTTTATGATGATCTTACAGGGCTTCCTAACCAAAAGCGCTTCAAATATTTGGTCAGTCAAACCAAGATTCCGTATACACTCGTTTCCATTTCTATTGTGAATCTGCAGAGCATCGAGGAGCTTTATGGCGAGAGAGCTGCAGCGGAAGTGATTAAGGCAGCGGCGGAGAAATTGAAACACAGTATGCCGGAGGGTTCGATTCTTGGCAGTACAGATCCGGGCATTTTCTCGCTCGCTCTCTTTGGCAAAAAACCGGGGGAATTAAACAGTTCCTATTTTTACGCGCTGGAAAAGCCGGTCTGCTATAAAGAGACCTTTGTGAATATCACAGCTGCCGCAGGAGCTGCTGTCTACCCTGAGCACAGTGCCAGCCATGAGGAAGTATTTAAATATGCGAGCATGGCCCTGAATGTGGCTAAAAACAGGAGTAACAGCAAGCATCTCACGTTCTCGAATGAACTCAATGAACATTACCATCGGGAGCTCTACACGGAGAATGAGCTAAGAAAAGCCATCCTGAATGAAGAATTGACTGTTCACTATCAGCCGAAATTCAGCCTTGAAACCGGTCAGTATAATAGTGCGGAAGCGCTTGTCAGATGGATTCATCCTGAATTGGGACCCGTATCGCCTGCTGTCTTCATCCCAATAGCAGAAAAAACGGGGCTAATCCGCGGCCTGGAAAAATTCGTCCTGAGAACGGCTTTTCTGCAAATGAAGCAATGGAAACAAATCGGTTATCCGTTTCAGCGTGTAGCCGTGAATTTTTCCCATTATCATTTTTACGATGACGGAATTGTAGACACTGTAAAAGAAATACTGGAATTGACAGGTCTTGATCCTGAATGTGCCGAGATTGAAATCACGGAGAGTGCCATGATTGAAAATAAGGAAGAAACAATCAGCAAGCTGAATGAGCTGAAAAAACTCGGCATCAAAATCAGCCTGGACGATTTCGGAACGGGGTACAGCTCCTTAAGTTATCTGCAGGAGCTTCCAATCGATGTGCTGAAGATCGACCGGTCCTTTATTAACAAAATCAACACGAGCAAGCAAAGCAATGCGATTCTTTCGAGCATCATTGCAATCGCGAAAGACCTAAATCTTGAAATCGTCGCAGAAGGGGTCGAGACAAAAGAGCAGCTGGAATTCCTTGAAGCGCTTCACTGTCCATCTATACAAGGCTTTTATTTCAGCCCGCCGCTTCCGCCGTCTGATATGGCTGCATTATTAACCAATCCAATTGGACATAAATAAAACCTTTCCGCTCGGGAAAGGTTTTATTTTATATGTTTTTTGCCATTTTCCTGACAGCTTTTTGAAGAGAGCTTTCCATTTTCATTCCTGAGAAATCAATGCCAAGCTGGATAGCCGTCTGAGCAACCTCCGGCCTGATGCCGCATATGACCGTTTCTACTCCAATGAGTCTGAGAGCTTCAGCCAGCTGGAAAATTTCCTTTGCTACCATCGTGTCGACGGTTACAACTCCTGATAAGTCCAGAATCAGGATAGAAATCCCCGAATCGATGCTTTGCTGAAGCGACGATTCCATAATATTCTTTGCCCTGGCCGTGTCAATGTCACCGATAATCGGGAGAAGCCCAATATAGTCAGTCAGTTCAATGACAGGTGCGCTAAGTTCCTTAATAAGGGATGACTGTGCTTCAAGGCGCATTATCATAATTTTCATGAATTCTTTCGTAAAAGATTCAATTACATAATCCAAGGCTGTATTCAATTTTTTCTCCCAGTAGAACAGGTCCTGGATTGTAATAGGAAGGTTCGTTTCTGAAGTGAATCGCTCAATAAACTGCCAGAAAATCCGGCGGAATATGCCGAAATTACGGGTAACCTCTGCAATCGATGTCCGTGACTGGGCCCTGTCGGCAGCTGTCTTTTTAGTCCAGGCTCCAATGGTTTCTTTCATCTCTTCATTGCTCTGATCAAGAGATTTGGCGACAAGCCTCACATAGTTGGAATTCTGTTCTCTGATTTTTTCCGAGATTTGCGGAGGAGCATCAAGGGAATAATCGGATCCGGTTTTAACCGACTGGTGTGTGAACCATTCTTCCGTAAATTGTGGAGCCTTTTCAACGATGAACTGATAGAGTGCTTTTGCTTTTGTTTCCATAATATCTCCTTGGAAGGTAAGTCATGCTTTACTTGATCGGCGCCTGCGAATTTAAGCAAAGAATCATAATACTAAAAGTATAACAGATTTAAAGGTGTGTTTACCTTTTTAATAGGATTGGGAGACCAATGGCGGCAGATGCTTTCCAGCCGTCAGGATCCTTTTTAAAAACAATAACCGTTTCAAAAGTCCATGTCTCATTGGATTCAGCACGGGAAGCTCCAATCAGCGCATATACAGCGGCTTTTCGCAAATCTTGCCCGGTCTTATACACCCTCGCTTCTTTTAATGTTAGAGTATATGGGAATTGTTCAAATACTGCGATCGTGTTTAGTCTCTCAGCCTCGTAATCAAACCCTTGTGCTGTTTTTGACAGAGTGGCCATATACCGGTCCAAATCCTTCATTTTCAACGCATAAAAGTGGTCGTTGAGAACAGTGAAGATTTCTTTCTCATCTTCTTTAGGAAGCCTTTGGTTAATCGATCGCGCCTTTTTAATTGAATGCCCGCTCGTTTTTTTCAAAGAATCCTCCTGAATCAGGACAGGTTCTTTCGGTTTTAGAGAAATAGTGGGATTTACTGGCTTAACAGCTTCCTGATCTGTCATTCCGCAGCCGCCGAGATTGAATAAAAAGAGTATAAGTACGGATAAAATTCGTTTCATGATGCGTCCTTTCAAGCTATATATAGTGAGTCTTTTGGCACAATCTTATCGTTTCTCTATCATGAGTCTAAAATCCTGCTTAAAAAGGAAAAAATAGTATAAAAGGCAGGGCGCTTTCAAAAAATTGTCCCTGCAGGCTTTTTCGGATACACTATAGGTGCTTCATCAATGTAAAAGCAGGGAGATTAATAATGGATAAACAACTAACCTTTACATATGAAATTATGGATGTTTGCCTGCTGGCTGGAAAAATCATGCTTCAAAGCGGGGCGGAAACATACCGGGTTGAGGATACGATGACAAGGATGGCAGCGGCTTTCGGCTTTAGCCACTCCCATAGCTATGTAACGCCGACCGGGATTATTTTTTCAGTAGAGGGCAAGGAACCAACGAAAACGAAGCTCATCCGGATTGCAGAACGTACGACTGACCTTGAAAAGGTAGCACTTGTCAATGGAATCTCACGGAAGATCAGCAGCGGTGAGTTTACTGCAGATGAGGCCTATCAGGAATTAAAGATTGTAGAGAGGGCAAGCCATACTTACCCCCTATGGGTACAGAGTGTGGCCGCTGCTGTCTCTAGCGGCTGCTTCCTCATCATGTTTATGGGGAAATGGCCGGACTTTTTGCCTGCTGTCATTGCCGGGGGAGCGGGATTCATCAGTTTGATTTATTTCCACAGGCTTGTACCGATTAAATTTTTCTCGGAATTTCTTGCTTCGTTCATCATCGGGCTGCTCGCCTTTTTATTTGTCAAAACGGGGGCTGGAATGGAAGTCGATAAAATCATTATCGGTTCCGTAATGCCGCTCGTTCCCGGGCTTTTAATTACAAACGCCGTAAGGGATTTGATGGCCGGCCATCTCGTTTCGGGGCTTTCAAAAGGGGCAGAGGCCTTCTTAACCGCATTTGCAATCGGTTCGGGAATCGCCCTCGTATTTTCTATTTTTGCAGGGATAGGAGGGTGACCGGTATGATTGAACAACTCATTACAAGCTTTATTGCCTCGGCTGCGTTTGGGATGATATTTAATGCTCCGCGTAAATCACTGATGAAGTGCGGTTTCGTTGGCATGCTTGGCTGGATCATTTATTACATGATGGTTGAAAATCAATTGGATACGATTTTTTCAACTGTGGTCGCATCGTTTGTCATTGCGGTAACCGGCCAGATTTTTTCAAAAATTTATAAAACACCTGTCATTATATTCAGTGTTGCCGGAGTGATACCGCTTGTCCCTGGCGGCATGGCTTATGATGCAATGCGCAACTTTGTGCAGAACGACTATAACATCGCAATCAGCTTAGCGGCAAAAGCCTTTATGGTATCCGGATCGATCGCCATCGGACTTGTATTTTCCGAGGTCATCAATCAGGCAATTAGACAGACTCAGCTGAACAGGCTGAATAAAGGACAGGGCAGGTAAGTATAAAAGAGGATTGACTTCCTCTACCCAGTTGCACTACAATCTGTAGTGTGAGGTGGATCGTATGAAAATTAATCGCTTCAAATCGAATGAGACGGGATTAAACCGCTTTTTCGGTCCGCTCGAGGCAAAAATCATGGATATTCTCTGGTGCCGCGAGGAAATGTCCATTAAAGATGTGCAGGAGCAGCTTGAAAAAGAAAAGCCCATTAGCTTCAACACCGTCATGACTGTCATGAAAAGACTTCAGGAAAAAGAAGTACTGATCAAAAGAACGGAAAAAAGAACATCCTTTTACAAACCGGCCATGACGAGGGAGCACTTTCTTCAAACGCAGTCGAGAGAACTTACCCATGACCTGCTGGATGAATTCGGCCCTCTTGCTGTCAGCCATATGCTTGACGCCCTAGATGAAGCCGATCAGGAGCTTATCAGCAGACTCGAAGATAAGCTGAAACAGTTGAAAAAGGACGTGTAATCATGTGGGAGAGACGTTCAAAACGAATATTTGGATTCGCTGTCGTGCTTTCAGGACTACTGATTCTACAGATGGCCGTTTACGCTTACCAGCTGCTGTGCCAGGGTACATTCGGGGTCAATATGTATGGGGCGTGCCACAGCCTGTTTAAACAGATCGGGCTGTCATCGGTTGCGGTTACGCTTGATGTGCTGATTGGATGTACCTTGATCACTCTTGGGTATCATTTGTCAAAGCAGTACCTTTTATATAAAAGGTTTTGCCGGAAGCTTGCGATGAGCAGGAATGAGATGGAAAGCAAACAATTAGAAAAACGCTTCGGACACAAGATTTCAGTAATCGATCAAACGGAACCTGCAGCCTTCACGGCAGGTTACTTCAGACCCGTCATTATTGTATCTTCCGGTCTGCTTGAACTGCTGAACGATCAGGAGCTGCAAGCCGTCATCTATCATGAACAGTTTCATCAGAGTCAAAGAGATCCATTGAAGAAATGGATTCTTCAGTTCATTGCACGAACACTTTGGTATATTCCAATTTTTAAATGGTGGCAAAAGCACTACGAGCTGACAAAAGAGGTGCTTGCAGACCGCTTTGCCATCCGGGAATCCGGCAGCATAGCCGGCTTAAGCCACGCTTTGCTGAAAATGATGAAGTGGGGGAAAACAAACAATAGCCCGCATACGGTTTCCATCAGCGAGACCGCGATTAACTACCGGATTATGCATTTGCTTAATCCGGAAACAAGCGAACCGGTGAAAACACCGCGCTCAGCCGTTATTGCATCCGTCCAGGTTGTTATGGTTTTGGCGGGAATGTTCATCATCTCGCCATAACTTTTTTTATAAACAACTACACTACGCAATGTAGTGTGTTGTAAAATAAGGAGGAATGTATCATGCTAAACCATATTGGAACACTCATCATCCGCTTTGTCCTGGGAATCATATTTATCCTTCACGGGTACATGAAGTTTGCTGGAGGCATCGAGCAGACAGCTGAATTCTTCGCAAGTCTCGGTCTCCCTGGGTTTATGGCATACGCCGTGGCTGTAATCGAACTGGCAGGAGGAATTCTGATCCTGATTGGACTCGGAACAAGGATTGTGTCCGTTCTAATTGCAATTATTATGCTCGGAGCCATATTTACGGTAGGATTGAAAAAGGGATTTATCGGGGGCTACGAATTGGACGCGGCTCTTCTTGCTATGGCGCTTAGCCTCGCCTTTACAGGAAGCGGGGCATACTCCGCAGAAGGTCTGTTGAAAAAACGCAGCCGCTCCGCATCATGAAAAGTACAAATAGGAAGTGAGCAAATGGAAGAGAAACAACAAGACAAAAATACATTTTCACAAAAGCCTTTCGTATTCGGGCTCCTTTTCGCGATTCTTTTAGCCATCCTGATCGGCGGACTTTTCGTCGGCTATAACAAGTCATCCATGAGCAATCCGGGCATCATTTCATACAAAAATGAGCCCTACTTAGGAGATAAAGATGCTCCGGTGAAAATTATTGAATTCGGGGATTACAAATGCCCAGCCTGCAAAGGATTCAATGATACGTTCTTCAAGCAGATTGATAAGGAACTGATTCAAACCGGAAAGGTGCAGTTTTTCTTCTTCCACCATCCGTTTATAAACGTAGACTCCTACCGTTCAGCTGAATTCTCGGAGAGCGTCTACAAGGTACTGGGAAACGATAAGTTCTGGGAATTCCATAAAAAGCTTTATGATGCTCAGCCAAGTGATCCTGAAGCCGAAAACAAAGATATTTATAAAAAGGATTACCTGATGAACCTTCTTAGTACAATGGCAAGCAAAGAAGAAGTGGACAAGGTCGTACAATCCTATGATAAAAAAGAAGGCAAGCTCGCCTCCAACGAAGATGATGCCCTCGCTACACAGCTTGGCGTTACCTCTACACCATCGCTTTTCGTGAACGGGAAAATGTTCCTCGGACGCGACATGAAGGATTTAAGGACGCGGGTAGATGCGGCAGCGAAAGAAGAAGGGAAATAAAAAAAGACAGGCACCGTGCCTGTCTTTTTTTATGTGATAATATACTAAAATCTGGATCTCAATGCTAAAATTAACCCATAGAAAAATTAAAAGAAGTCTGTCTTACCTAAAAGGGGGAGTCGAAATGGTGCCGCAATCCGCTATACTGGGGCTTGTTTTTCAGCTGGCCGTGTCCGTCATCCTGCCGGTGGCCGGGTACATATTCTTAAAAAAGAAATACAAGATTTCGTTTCGTCCTGTTTTAATAGGGATTCTTATTTTCTTCGTTTTTGCTAATGTGCTGGGAGGTTCGTTTAACCAATTCATTTTGGTCACGAATAAAACAACCTCTCAAATCGCTGATCAGCCTGTACTCTTCGCGATATACGGAGGCCTTTCTGCGGGCTTTTTTGAAGAAATGGGAAGGTTTATCGCGTTCACCTGGCTCCTGAAATTGTATCGGGAGCGAAAGGACGGCCTGGCTTACGGGCTTGGTCACGGAGGAATTGAAGCACTTCTGATTGGCGCGCTTGGAAGCATTCAGATGATTTCCCTGGCGATTCTGCAGAACTCCGGTAAACTTGAGAAAACAATTGCTGCTCAGAACCTCCCTCCTGAAGTCCTGAACCAGCTGACGTCAGCGCTGACGGAGCTAACCTTTCCGCTGGCATTCATGGGCGGACTGGAGCGTGCGGCTGCATTTTTCATTCAAATCGCCTTATCATTGATTGTGCTTTACGCAGTCAAAAACAAAAAATACATCTATGTACTTGCAGCCATTCTTCTGCATGCCCTCATCGACTTTTTCCCTGCCCTGTATCAGGCTGGAGCGATGAATTTGTATGCAGTGGAAATTATTATATATGTGATTGGGATTGGCGCTTTTCTCTTTATAAGGAGTTCTTTTTTACGAGATTGATACATCAATGGAGCGAAAAGGACCATAATAACAGAGGAGCTTTGCACAGGTGCAGAGCTTTTTTCAATTTCCAGCACATATCGGAATCAAAATATTTAAATAATTTCCTGCATAAGGATATGATAGGAGTAACAATCCATACATAGAGAAGGGATAACATGAACAGGGTGTTTTCATTTTTAAAACCGTACAGGCTGCCGGCAGGACTTGCTTTAACGCTCATGCTGGTGGAATTGGCCGTTGAATTGGCCCAGCCGCTCATTATCGCACGAATGATTGATCAGGGGATTTTGCAGAAGGATATGGGGGTCATCTGGCTGTGGGGAGGAGTGCTGCTAGCGATGTCCATTTTCGCCTTTGCAGCCGGTGTAACGAACTCTTTTTTGGCGAGCAAGGTGAGTCAGGGCTTTGCTTATGACCTTCGCAGCAGCTTATTTAAAAAGGTGCAGTCCTTTTCTTTCTCCAACCTGGATGATTTTCAGACATCCTCTTTAATTACAAGGGTAACCAATGATGTGAATACGATCCAGATGACCGTGTTTATGAGCCTCCGGATTATGCTGCGCGCACCATTGCTGGTAATCGGCGGAACCGTTATGGCGCTTTTTGTGAATGCGAAGCTTGCCCTCATCCTTGTCATTGCAATCCCCGTCCTTATTTTTTTCCTCCTATGGGTGCTGAAGACGGGAGGCGTGATGTTCCGCGCTGTACAGGAACGGCTCGATAAAGTGAATGGCGTGATGAAAGAGAATCTGGCAGGCATGCGTATCATTAAAGCCTTCTTAAACTCTCGCTACGAAATTCAAAGGTTCACAAGTGCAACGGAGGATTTAAGGAAAAGAACGACGACCGTTTTACGCCTGATTGAAATGACCATGCCAATTCTTTATTTTGTCATGAATGCGGGAATCATTGCGATTCTCTGGTTCGGCGCAGGGGAGGTAAGCAGCGGGGGAGCGAAAGTCGGGGAAGTCGTAGCGATTGTGAACTACTCTTTAAGGATTACAGCGGCGATTTCGATGTTCTCATTTATCATCATGGCCTTCTCCAGAACGAGGGCATCGTCACAGCGTGTTTCGGAGGTGCTGGAAACAGAGCCTCATCTGCATGATCTTCCCTCCTCCAGCCGCTCTCCCGAAGTGACGGATGGAAGTGTGGAGTTTCAAAATGTAACGTTTTTTTACCCAGGAAGCGAAACCCCAGTTTTGAAAAAAGTGAGTTTTACAGCCGAAAAGGGGTCGACTACCGCCATAATGGGGGCAACAGGCTCAGGAAAATCAACCCTTTTTCAGTTGATTCCAAGACTGTATGACGCGACGGAAGGCGAGGTTTTCCTTGATGGAGAAGAAGCGGGGCAATACCGGCTTCAAAATTTAAGGGAGCAAATCGGCTACGTCCCGCAGGAATCCATTCTTTTCACGGGAACCGTTAAAGATAACATTGCTTGGGGAAAGCCTGCTGCCTCAATGGAAGAGATCATTCAGGCAGCAAAGGACGCCCAGATTCATGATACAATCGAGAGCCTTCCGAAAGGCTATGACACAGTTGTCGGGCAAAAGGGTGTCAATCTGTCTGGCGGGCAGAAACAAAGGCTCTCCATAGCCCGGGCGCTCATTCGCAAACCGGCCATCCTGCTCCTCGATGACAGCACGAGCGCCCTGGATTTGAAAACAGAAGGCAGACTTCTCAAAGCGCTCGGTACTTATTCATGCACGACCTTTCTTATAACCCAAAAAATCAGTACAGCTGCAGCCTCGGATCAAATTCTCATTCTAGATGACGGAGAGCTGCTGGAGCATGGTCCACATGAAGAACTGCTCCGAACATCGGATATTTACCGCCGGATTTGGCAATCTCAAATGAAGGGGGAACGAATTCATGAGACCCTCTAATCATCAGCTAAAAGGAACGAAGCCGCCGCGGCCAAATAACTGGCCGGCGGTCGTAAGGCGAATTTGGAATTACATGGACGGCAATAAAGGCCTGCTCGTTATGGTCGTTTTGATGGTAATTGGAAGCTCCGCACTGGGCCTGTTAGGTCCATATCTGATCGGCCAAACGATTGATATGTATATTGTCCCGCTAAAAACAGACGGGCTGGCAGTCCAGCTGCTGCTTTTGATTATCGTATATGCAGGCTATTCGCTCGCCACTTGGCTGCAGAACTTTTGGATGGCAGGCATCGCCCAGCAGGCCGTCTACCGAATGAGAGTCCAGCTTTTCGAGCATTTTCAAAAGCTGCCGATCTCATTTTTTGATAAGCGGCAGCATGGGGAGCTGATGAGCAGGGTCACAAATGATATGGATAATGTCAGCCAAACGCTGAACAGCTCAGTTATCCAAATTCTCTCAAGTTTGCTTACTTTAGCCGGAACCGTCATCCTCATGCTGATTTTAAGTCCGGTCCTGACCGCACTTTCCATGGTCATCATTCCCCTCATGGTGTTCGGAATGAAGTGGATTACAAGCAGGACAGGGAAAAAATTCAAGGAGCAGCAAAAGCACCTCGGTTCATTGAACGGATACATCGAAGAAACGTTCTCAGGCCAAAAAATCGTCAAAGCTTTTTCCCAGGAAGAGCGGGTAACGGAAGAATTCCTCGATCGCAGCGCCAAGCTCCGTGAAGCAGGTTTTTGGGCACAAACGTACTCAGGCTTTATTCCAAAATTGATGAACGTACTGAATAACCTCAGCTTTGCCATTATCGCAGCAGCCGGCGGCTATATGGCGATTAAAGGCTACATTACGATCGGCACAATTGTTATATTCATAGAATATTCAAGACAGTTCACCCGTCCGCTGAATGATCTGGCCAATCAATTTAATACCATTCTCTCAGCCGTTGCCGGGGCAGAAAGGGTATTTGAAATATTGGATGAAAAAGAAGAAGAACAGAAAGAACAAATTCCTCTGTCTTCAGGGATTACAGAAGGCGACGTTGCATTCCGGGATGTTTCATTCGGCTATGATGACGACCATCTGATTTTGAAGGACATCAGTTTTCATGCATCAAAAGGGGACATGGTCGCGTTTGTAGGCGCTACCGGAGCAGGCAAAACGACCATCATCAACCTGCTGTCGCGCTTTTATGATCCGAGTGCCGGAACGATTCAGATCGATGGACAGGAAATCACCAAAATCAGCCGCCCCGACCTAAGAAAAAATATGGGCTTCGTCCTGCAGGATCCCTTTCTTTTCGAAGGTACCATCAGAGAAAACATCCGCTATGGCCGCCTTCACGCCTCAGACCAGGAAGTAGAAGAAGCAGCCAAGCAAGCCAATGCCCACTCCTTCATTATGAGGCTGCCGAAAAAGTACGAGACTGTTCTAAAACAGGATGGAAGCGGAATTAGCCAGGGGCAAAAACAGCTCCTATCCATTGCAAGAGCCATGCTTGCAGATCCCGTGCTGCTCATTCTTGACGAAGCAACGAGCAGCATCGATACAATCACCGAGCTGAAAATACAAGATGCCCTTAAGCACTTAATGAAGGGCAGAACAAGCTTCGTCATCGCCCACCGACTGAACACCATTCAGCAGGCTGACCAAATCATCGTCCTTGACCGGGGAAGGATTGTTGAAAATGGTACACATGAACAGCTTCTTTCCAATGAAGGAGCCTATTACAGTCTGTATCAATCGCTTGAGGATATTAGTTAATGTTCCATCATATGCTTAGAATGTAAAGATGGAGGGAATAACGTAACAAATATCCATTAGCGGGGGCGTTAAAATGAAAAAAATGACAGAATGGCTCGAGCATACAGCAAATTGGTTCGGCCGTAAAACAATATCAGGCATCTTTCATACGAGTCTTTTAGAGCACAACCTAAAAGAACAGGAAACTGTACGCAAATGATGAATTTGCCGCGTACATTCCTGTTCTTTTTTCTTTTTAAATAAAGGAAGGCACTGCCCCTCATAAGCAGTGCGAAGAAGAGTGAGAAGAGATTTTCCTTTGGAAAAAGGTATCCTCGTCAATATCCTATTCGAATTATTGGTTTGTGCGACCAAAACAAAAAAATAATTTTTCTATAATACCCAAATAAACATTGCAATATTCACTATAACGTGTTTTATGATTTACAATAGGATTTGAAGTGAGGTCATGCCTGTCATGGAAAACCGAATTAAAGAAGTAAGAAAGTGCAATGGCGATACTCTTCAAAGCCTTGCAAAAAAAGTGAATTATGATTATAGCAACCTTTCTAAAATTGAACGCGGTCTTTATGTACCCACTATTTCTCTTCTGAAAAAAATAGCGGAAGTATACGAGGTCGATATAAGTGATTTGCTTGTAACGGAGAAGCGCAGCAAAGAGGTCATAGATCTTCAGTCCAAGAACCTTTTAGTCAAGTATGAACTTGAGCTTGACGGCCGGAAGGTATCTCCAGATGAGATCAGCGTCATAACTTCCATCATTCGCAAATTAAGAAACGCTGCTGCCCAAAACAGCTAAGGGGGTTGGGGGAAGTGATTTTGTGACGAACCCCAATAGTTTTAGCCCATGCCGCCCCCGTGATATACTGAATGCGGAGGTGTTTTGCATGCGTTTAGAAAATAAAAAAATTATTCAGCTGGTCAGCAGTGAATTTGAAGATCTTGAGCTATGGTATCCGGTACTCCGCTTACAGGAAGAGGGCGCCACTGTTCACATTGCTGGAGAAAAAGCCAATGAAACCTATATAGGGAAATACGGTGTCCCTGTGACATCGGACATTTCCTTCACCGACGTAAAACCCGAAGAATACGATGCGATCCTTGTACCTGGCGGCTGGTCACCGGACAAGCTGCGACGTTATCCCGAAGTACTCGAAATGGTGCGCTACATGGATCAGCACGAAAAACCGATCGGTCAAATCTGCCACGCCGGCTGGGTCCTGATATCCGCCGGAATCCTAAAAGGCCGGAACGTTACAAGCACACCTGGGATCAAAGATGATATGACCAACGCCGGCGCCATCTGGCACGACGTCGCCGTCATCACCGACGGCCATATTGTCTCCAGCCGCAGACCTCCAGACCTTCCGCAATACGCCAAGGAATTTGCCGATTTGCTGGCAGGGGAATAGATGTGGGAAGCTTCCTTTAATTAGGGGGCTTTTTTTGTTTGTGAGGCTGGATTGTGGATACGGCGATGACTGTGCGAGACTGTGCACTGACCCCCGTTTCGCTAAAGGGTTAAACCTCCGTCCCCGTATGGAGAGAGGCTGGTTGGCTGAAGGGCGGAGGAGACATGTGCTCTGTCCCCTGGTGAGGTGATGGATTGGGGGTCAGTGCATTGCACTGACCCTCAATTCGCTAAAGCAATAAACCTCCGTCCCCAAAAGAAGGCGGACTAGGGCGGATACGGGATAGCCGGATTGCAGCTCTGTCCCCCGCTGCAGTGATTGGCTGGGGGTCAGTGCAACAGCGGAAACGAAGCGCCTGACCCGCACTCTGCTAAAGGATAAAAGCTCCGGCACCGCTTCTCCAAACCGTTGGGGTGCAACGGTTCATCTGCTGTCGTCTTTGTCCCCGTTTGCGGTGAAGCAATAGGGGACTGGCACGGTGCCAGTCCCGCTGTTCTCTATCAAGCTAAAGCTCCGGCACCTGCTCCCCAATCCCTTGCGCCTCAAAAGGCCACAAGCGGCTTCCTTTGTCCCCACATGCGTTAAAGCAGCGCGGGTCAGGCGCCGCCGTTCACCTCCCATCATCCGGTCCACCAGTCAGGCGCCGCCGTTAACCCCCCTTTCGGTCCACCAGTCAGGCGCCGCCGTTAACCCCCCTTTCGGTCCACCAGTCAGGCGCCGCCGTTGACCTCCCATCCGTTCCACCAGCTTCCATCGGTAACTTCGTCCACCCGTCCACAACCACCCTTCCCCAACAAAAAAAGAACCGCCAACTAAGCGGTTCCAAACATTTAGCCATTATTCAGCAGCAGCGGGAGACCTTTCCGCCTTTCGCATTGTAGCGTTCCTCCTGGGCTTCGCAGAAAAATTCTTTTCGGGTTTTCACGGGTTCGCCTGGATGCTTGGATGACATGTGCGCAACGTATGTTTCATAGCAGGGAACGCCGACGAGCAGGTTTAGGAATTGTTTGCGGTGGCTGAATATACCGGCCATCTTTTTAAGCATAGTGTTTGAATTCTCCTTCCTCGCGCGGAATGTACGGCGCTTCGTGAAGGGTGACGTCCTGTTTTTTGAATACACGGATCCACATTCTCACAGATGAGATGAGAACAGCGATAACGACGAGCATGAAGATGGCGCATAGGGCGGCATCAACGTAGTCATTTACGATGATTTGGTTCATTTGAGCCTGGTTGGCGGCAGGAGCCAGAACTTCTCCTTTGCTTCTTGCATCACTGAATACTTTAGCGTGCGACAGGAAGCCGATTTTAGGATTTTCGTGGAAGAGCTTTTGCCAGCCAGCCGTCATGGTAACGATCAGGATCCAGGTGGTTGGAAGGAGCGTTACCCATACGTAAGCTTTTTTCCCCATTTTAAAGAGCATGGTGGTACCTAGGAGCAGGGCAATTCCGGCAAGCATCTGGTTTGCGATTCCGAAAAGCGGCCATAGGGTGTTGATTCCTCCGAGCGGATCAATGACGCCCTGATATAGGAAGTAGCCCCAGCCAAGGACGCATATTGCAGTAGCGATGATGTTGGCAGGCAGATAGTCAGTTTTGGCAAGCGGCTTATACACTTGTCCCAAAAGATCCTGGATCATGAAGCGGCCGACGCGGGTACCGGCATCAATGGTTGTTAGTATAAACAGCGCCTCAAAGAGTATGGCGAAATGGTACCAGAAGGCCATTAGTGCTTTTCCGCCAAGGAAGCTTGAGAAGATGACGGACATTCCAATCGCGAGAGTCGGTGCCCCGCCTGTTCTTGATTGAATGGTCTCTTCCCCCACGTCTTTGGCAAGCGTGGTTAAATCATCCGGTGTAATGGTAAAGCCCCAGCCGGATACAGTCGCAGCGGCTGAAACGGCGTCCGTTCCGATCACGGCAGGAGGGCTATTGATAGCAAAATAGATCCCGGGAGTCAGTACGCACGCAGCAATGAGGGCCATCATGGCAACAAAAGATTCCGTCAGCATTGCCCCGTACCCAATTGGTCTTGCATGGCTTTCTCTTTCAATCATTTTAGGAGTCGTACCGGATGAAACGAGAGCATGGAAGCCTGAAACGGCACCGCAGGCAATTGTAATGAATAAGAACGGGAAGAGGTTGCCGGCGAAAACCGGGCCTGTCCCATCGATGAATTGAGTAGTAGACGGCATCTGAAGATCAGGTGCCACGACTAAAATTCCAATTGCCAACCCAGCGATGGTACCTACTTTTAAAAAGGTGCTTAAATAATCCCTTGGAGCAAGGAGCAGCCAAACAGGGATAACGGATGCGATAAAACCGTAGGCAATCATCATGATTGCAATTGTTTCTCCGTTAAAGGTAAACATCTTGGCAAGAGCAGGATTAAGAGATACATATTGTCCGAGCATAATAGAACCAATTAGCAGAACGCCACCGATCACTGAGCCTTCCCCAACCCGGCCCGGGCGGATGTACCGCATGTAAATTCCCATGAAAACAGCGATAGGAATCGTGGCGGCAATGGTAAACATTCCCCACGGACTTCCAATAAGCGCTTTTACTACGACAAGAGCAAGAACAGCGAGAAGAATAATCATGATTCCCAGGATTCCGACCATGGCAATAACGCCTGTAACGGGTCCAATTTCTTCCTTGATCATTTCTCCAAGAGACTTTCCTTTCCGTCTCATTGAACCGAATAGAATGATAAAATCCTGTACTGCTCCGGCAAGCACGACCCCAGCCACAATCCAGATGGTCCCGGGAAGGTAGCCCATTTGAGCGGCAAGGATTGGACCGACAAGCGGCCCTGCACCTGCAATCGCAGCAAAATGGTGGCCGAACAGCACCCATTTGTTTGTGGGAACGTAATCCTTCCCGTCATTTTGCGTTTCTGCAGGTGTCTTGCGGTTGTCATCAAGCTCGAAAACCTTTCTTGCTATAAAACGGCTGTAAAAGCGATATGCAATTGCGTATACACTGAGCGCAGCAACAAGAAGCCAGATGGCATTAATGGATTCTCCCCGGTTAAGAGCCAGAACGCCAAAGCCTGCTGCCCCAGCTGCTGAAATGATGCCCCAAATCAGAATGGACTTTATGGCTTTCATATGTACATTCCCCCCTTTGTCATCTCTACAGGGTAATTGTATTATACTATTCTGAAAATTTAAATAAATATTTAGCTTTTGGGGGATAAAATCTTCCAGACTGCTTTACAAGTGAAACAGTCTGGATAACCCTTCAATCCCGAGAAAATAAGTGTCCGGCATATGATTGCCCGCAATAGATCCAGTATCAATCGTGAAAGTGAAGGGAGTTTGCACATGCTGATAAAAGTATTTCAATTTAGTAATAGGGTTGTAGACAAAAATGGGAGGGAGCTTCGGCACGAGGTCCGCTGTATTTACAAAGCGAATGCTGTTTGGAACAAGCTTGTCATATAAAGAGGCAAACTGCCCGTCCCCGACTCTTGGTGCTCCATAGTTGTACATTACAATGGACCTGAAACCTGAATTCGCCGCCGCGTCTGCCGCGTGAAGCACTGCGAGTGCCCCCCCAAGACTGTGTCCGGTGATAAACAGGTTTTTTTCCTTAGCAAGGCTATGATAGGCCTGGAAAATTTCGTCACGGCAAGTGGAATAAATGGACTGAAACCCTTGATGAACAAGACCCGCGTTCTGAATATATAAATAGGGAGCCTGCCTTATGGTCGCGTCTGCAATCCAATCTGCATCAGACTGGGTACCCCTGAAGGCAATAACCACCGCATCCTCTGACTCCAGGATAAATCCGAACCACTCCGGAATGCTGTTTGCACTGGCTTTAAAGGCTTTAACGAGTGTAAAACCCGGTACCACTTCCACAGGTCCGTTATTAAGGAATTGCCGGTATGAATAAACACACATATGAAGCAAAAATTCAGCGAGATCCTTATTATAAAAAGGTTTTTTTCTCCACATAGTCATGTTGTTAATACCCCGCTTCAATAGGCTTATGCATTACCATACGCTGCTGAACGTAAGAAGTGCCTGTATGAAGCTGTACATAAAAATACCTATTGAAAAAAGGGAAATTTGTATCAGCTGTCGTATTTAATCGGTTAAGTGAGAGCTTCACCGTATTCCTTCTCTTCGATTAAGAAAGTGTTTACTGCCCGTTAACAGGGGAAAATATAGCTGCGGGGTAGAAATGATGATCATAGAAAAATTACTGCTGCATGTTCTAATTGTGCTGGCTCCAATTCTGATCCACAGTTTGTTTTTCTCTGACCGCCAGATTGGACGGCCGTCTTATTTTATTGGGATGCTGCATGGTCTTACCGGATCATTATGCATGCTGTTTGCTTACGAAAGTTTCGGTCTTTATTGGGATCTGAGGTATGTACCGCTTGTTCTAGCCACACTTTACGGGGGGATGCGCGGCGGTCTGGTCGTTTTGGCTGCTCTTCTTCTCACAAGAACGTATCTTGGCGGAGATGCTCTTGTTTTTGGCTACTTGTCCTCCTTCCTGGCAGCTGCAGGTCCTATGCTAATCGTGTTCAGATTTAATAAAGCAGAGACAAAATGGAAAAGGGTCAGATGGGCGATACTGGCGGGGCTCTGGCCTGCATTTGTTCAGCTTGGTATTCTTTTCACCTATATTGGTGTTTCTGACAAATACGAATTTCTTCCATCGAAACTGATCTACTTTATCGTCATTTTTGGCATTATCCAAGTGATCGGTTCAGGTTTTGCCGCCCTTCTCCATGAAGCGAGTATTGAGAAATACCGCCTTCAGGAAGAAATTTTCAGATCGGAAAAACTGAACACACTTGGTGAGATGGCCGCTTCCATTGCTCATGAAGTAAGAAACCCGCTTACAGTTGTTAAGGGGTTTTTGCAGCTCATGCAGGCTGATGATAAGAAGGGGCAGCATACGTATCTGCCTCTCGTTCTGAGTGAATTGGACAGGGCCGAGTCCATCATCAGCGACTATCTGAACTTTGCCAAGCCTCAGCTCGAGAAACTGGAAACGTTTGAACTGGGCGGTTTCTTAAAGGATGCTGTACAGCTGTTAAACCCCCTGGCCTTAAAAAAAGGGATCGTATTAAGCTGTCAGACCGATGCTCCCATCACTCTGGAAACAGATCGTAATCAGCTTCGCCAGGCTATAGTGAATCTTATTAAAAATGCCATTGAAGCAACACCGGAGGAAGGCAGTGTCATGGTTTCCATGACATCCTATGGATCGGAAGCAGAGATAAAGATTGCGGATACAGGGATAGGCATGACAAAGGAGCAGCTAGCCAAGCTCGGAAGCCTTTACTATACAACGAAGGAAACAGGGACAGGACTCGGAACGATGGTTTCTCTCGGCATCATTGATGCAATGGGAGGGAAAACGGTATACTCAAGCCAGCCTGGCAAGGGAACGGTCGTAAAAATCTGTCTGCAGGCAAAAGCATACAGTTCGTAACACGCATTTTTTTGCAGGAGAGGAAAACGGAAATGGGACTAACTTTCAAGATTGCCTCTGAAAAAGAACGATCGGAAATATATGAACTGGCAGGCGAAAACAGGCGAGAAGCAACGAACTCCGTTTCAGATGACAACCAGCAAAAAATGATTGAAGCATACGAGCATTCAGCGGGCTATGATGCTTATTTTGTCTGCTTAATGAACGGGGAAACACTGTTGGGGTGGATCATGATTGATCGGGCATATGACTTGCTGACGGGGGACGAAGTTGGCTGGATCAATGATTTATATGTGAAAGCCGCATACAGGAAAAAGGGATATTCTAAATTATTAATGAAAGAGGCATTTGAGGAATTTAGAAAAAACGGATACCGTGACGTAAGACTGAACGTTTACACCCATAATACAAAAGCGATGAACTTATATGAACAAATGGGATTCCAAGACATTAACAAGTTTATGAAAATATCATTATAGAAAACAAAAAGACCATAATCGGAATTATGGTCTTTTTGTTTGGCTGAAACTTATTTTTTATAAACTTTAATGGTTACCTTTTTTACTCCCCATTTAAGAGCGGTGCTCTTGGATGAGAAGAAAACATCGATTTTTCCTCTTTTAATGGCGCTTCCTTTATCGGCTGCAATCGCTGTACCGTAGCCTGGTACGTATACTTTGGAACCGAGCGGAATGACTCTCGGGTCAACGGAAATTACTTTTGCGCCAGGATTTTTCTTTAAGTTGATGCCGGTTGAAGTGATTCCGCTGCAGCCTTTGCAGCTTGCTGTATAGGCTGTTGCTGTAACGGTATATGTTTTATAGGCCCCTTGTGGAGCAGCTGATTTCGCAGGTGCTGATTTCTTGGAGGTAGACGGTGAAATGGTCAACTTTTGATTTGCTTTAATAACGTCTGTTTTCAATTTGTTCCAAGATTTGATTTGATTCACAGTAACTTTATGCTTCTGAGCAATCTTCCATAGAGTATCCCCGGATTTAACTGTGTAGGTGGCTGCGAAGGCATTGGCTGAGAATCCAAACGACAAGAACAAAACTGCACTGACTGTCAAAATAAACTTCTTCAAAAGTCCTAGTCCCCTTTATGTATATGATGGCTAATATTACTAGATTAATATGACAGGTTTGTTTCAAACAGTTTCTATTTATGTTACAAAAATATTTCATTTAGTAATATTAGGTTTGAAATTCGTAAAAATGAATCCTTTTTGAGGGCTGGTATGAAAGAGTTGTAAGAGGATTCAGAATAAAGACTATATTGTAAAAGGAAAAAGCTAACATAGAATAATAATCGTAAAATGTGACTATAGTAGTGGTTTATCTTATGGGAATTAGAGGGGTGAGAATAAGACTAGGGGATGGAGAAACCAAAAATCGTGAAATATCAAGATGTTGTTCCAATATGGAGATTTCAAAAGAAGTTTGTCAAAATCCTCTAAATAAACTGCCGAAAAAAGTAAACAGCCTTTTAAAAATGACCGACTCACCATTCCATCTTTGGTATTGAAAATTTCGTGTTCAATTTACTTGAGTTGCCCCAACTAAAAAAGCAGCTCCCATTCAAAGGGAACTGCTTCCAAGATATTTAAGGATTCGTCGACCAAAGTCCAGCTGATTTAATAAACGTACGTTTGTTTAATTTAAGCTGGGCTACCATAAACTCAGCGATGTCTTCCGCCTGCATGACAGATTCAGGGTTTCCGTCCGTCAGCTTGTTTTCAATGGCTAGATCCGTTGCAACGGTGCTAGGGGAAAGGGCCGATACACGAATGTTATGCTTGCGCACTTCCATAGCCAGTGATTCGGTCAGACCGAGCAGACCAAATTTTGAAGCGCTGTAGGCACTGGTGAGAGGAGCTCCTTTTTGGCCGGCCGTGGAAGAAACATTAATGATATCGCCTGCTTTTCTTTCCACCATGCCGGGAAGGACAGCGTGTGTTACATAATAAGCACCCAATAGGTTCACTTGAATAATTTTTTCCCAATCCCCGGGGTCAAGCTCCAGGAACCCTCCGAATTTGGCGATTCCGGCATTGTTGATCAGAATATCAATGTGGCCGAGACTTGATTCCAGCTGACCAACAGCCTTTTTCACTTCTTCATGTGATGATACATCAGCTGCTGCGTAATACGCTTTTACACCTAATGCTTCTGCTTCTAGGGCTGTGCTTTTCACGTGCTCTTCCGTTCGGGCGAGCAGTCCTACATTTACGCCTTCTCTAGCAAGGTGAAGGGCTGCGGCACGTCCAATTCCGCGTCCGGCGCCGGTAATGAGTGCGGTTTTGCCTTGTAATGATTCGCTCATGAATGGACCTCCTTAACTTTTCATCGTATTAATCATAATTTTTCTCATGGTTTATTTCAAAATATCTGCTTTAACGTGCTGAATCATACCCATGCTTTCTGCGATATTTCATTCTCATATCCTCATACGCTCCCGAACCAAGAATAACGCCTGAGACAATGAGGACCAGACCAATCAGATGCGAGGCATGTACGGTTTCGTTTAAAATGAGAACGGATCCGGCAAGAGCAAACAGCGTATTCAGGTTCATGAAAATGGCCGATTCAGCCGCTCCAACCTGGCTGATTGCGAAGTTATACGTCATATGGCCGACTGCTGTCGCGAAAACCGCGGATAGTACAAACGCTGTCCACACTTCCGGGCTTCCGTTCGTAAGCGTTGAAAGGCCATCCTTTTCCGTAAGTAAGCCGATTCCAAATAGCACAAGCGACCCGAAAAGGAGCATATATCCTGTAAGAAGCCTTGGATCAATCGTTTTGCACATTTTGTTAATCATCACAAAGCTGAATGCCTGTGTGAGGATGGAAAAGAAAATGGATACATCGCCTGCATTAACGGCACTCAGTCCGCCCCCGCCGGCAACCACCGTAAATGAAACACCGGCGAGTCCCAATATAAACCCGCTCAGCCGGATAACGGTCAATCTTTTATTAAGAAAAATGATGGATAAAACGGCAACTAATATCGGTCCCAAGCCCAAAATAAGGCCTCCATTCGTCGAACTGGTAAGGGAGAGACCGACTGATAAAAAATAATGATGGGCGACCACATTCAGTAATCCGCAGCCGATAATCAAAGCTGCTTCCCTAAGTGTCGGCAGGCGGAGCAATTTTAAATAGGCTAGAATAATGAAAACGCAAATACTGGCTGTGAAAATTCTAAGTGCTGTAATGGTTACTGGGGAGAATGTGCCGACGATAATTTTGAGCAGCGGGACGTTAAAGCCCCAAAGCATCATAATGCCGACAAGGATAAAATAAATGCGTGTGTGTTTCACCGGGTTCCCTTCTTTCAGAAGACTTCAATTATCAGGTTATCACACTGTTTTTTCCATCACAAAGAAGATGTTTTCCAGAAGGGTGATATAATCCAAAAAGGAGGGGATCATTTTGAGACTGAATCATCAACTAGCCCTTGTAACAGGGGGATCAAGGGGATTGGGTGCAACCATTAGCAAAAAGCTTGGCAGGGAAGGCGCTTTTGCAGCCGTCAATTATTTGAACAGTGCAGGAAGCGGAAGAGGTCGTTCGTGAAATTAAGGCAAATGGAGGCAATGCTGCTGCCATTCAGGCGAATGTCACAAATGAAGAAGACGTTTTCCGTTTTGTACAGGAAGCGGAGAGAGTTTCCGGACTAAGGGTAAGCATTCTCGTCAATAATGCAACGGGTCCGCAGCCGGAGCTTTCGATGGAAGATTTGAATTGGGAGGATTATGAGGATCAGCTGAACTTCTTCGTAAAGGCCCCGTTTTTCCTGATGAAAGCATGTCTTTCTTCTATGAAAGAACAAAAGAAAGGCTCCGTCATTAATATTGGGAGCGAGGTTGTACAGCTTGGAAACGGACATTTCTCGAACTATGTAACGGCCAAATCCGCGATGCTCGGCATGACGCGTTCATGGGCAAGCGAATTTGGGGAGTATGGAATTCGGGTAAATCTCCTGAATCCAGGATTTATCCCGGTTGAACGCCATGCTGGGGTATCGGGTGAGGCAATCGATCAATATCGTATGAGCATACCACTGAAACGGATGGGTTTGCCTGAAGATGCAGCCAATACGGTAGCATACCTTGCTTCAGAGGAGTCTTCTTTTATCACTGGCCAGAGCATATCGGTGAACGGCGGGCATACATACGGAATCTGAGTTAAGGAGATGCTTCGGGCGGATTGAAAAATATTTGTGCAATTTGATCAACCGGGAGAGGCCGATTTGCTTGATATCTCATCCCGTCTATCATCACTGTACTGGATGCGAGGGAAAGGTGCTCCTTCTTGAACTGAAGGTCAAACACAAACCCTCCTTTTCTCACTTCCTGGTCATCTGATTTGGTTAGTTCGATATCTTCAAGCATGTTTAGGAAAGTATTGACGTCATTCGGATCCTTAAGAATGGTTTTTCCGCCGTTTCGCAAGTCAGTGATTTCCACTTCTTTGTAAAGATGCATTTTTACATAGGACAATAGCGTTATTCTCTCAGGAGGCATCCTTTCATGATGTTTGGGCGAACAGGATACGAGCAGCAGAATGACTGTGATGCCCATTAGAAGTTTTTCCACATACCTCACCTCACCTCACCTCGTTTTGTTACTAGTATACATTATTTGGTAAAATGTAAAAAGGCGGCTGAAAGGCCGCCTTCGCTTATTTATAAAATTTCACACGTTCTTCAACCGGTTTATATTCCTTCGGTCCCGGAGCAGATACAGGCTTTCCAAAAGGCATTTGCGCGATGAGCTTCCACCCGGCAGGAATATGCCATTCCTTTTTCACATCTTCATCAATCAGTGGATTGTAATGCTGAAGGGAAGCTCCGAAGCCTTCCAGTTCAAGTGCTGTCCATACCACAAACTGAAGCATGCCGGATGAATGGTGAGACCAGATTGGGAAATTCTCGCGGTAAAGAGTAAATTGCTGCTGCAGGGATTCAATCACCGCCTCATCTTCAAAGAACAAAACCGTTCCATATCCGCTGCTGAAGCCTTTCATTTTTTCTTCAGTCGGACCGAATGAATCCGCAGGTACAACTTTCCGGAGGGATTCGGCTGTAATATGCCACAATTTATCATGCTGTTCCCCGACCAGGACAACCACTCTGGCACTCTGAGAATTAAAGGCGGATGGAGTATGTTTAACAGCATGCTCGATTACCTCTCTAATGCGTTCATCCGATACAACCTCCTCCTTGCTGATCGCGTAAAATGAACGTCTTTCTTCAATTGCAGTTGGAAAGTCTTTTTTTACTGTACTGCCTGCATTTTCTTTGCTTCCAAATACACTATCAAAAAATCCCATTGTCGTTTCCTCTTCTCTCAGTAGATTTTATATAAATAGCCTGCCCTGTTTAAACAGCCAGATGAATCCAATTTCCGGAAGGGTCAGCTGCGAGGATCACATCATTGTTAGTGATGGTCTCTGCTCCAAGCTTTTCAAGCCGGCTGACTGCGTTTTGCCTTTCCTCGGCACTTGGGTAAACGATGGTGAAGGAGCCCATCCTTACGCTGTTTTCAGAAGGCTTGGCGGCACCTGCTCCGTTCCAAGTATTCAGACCAAGATGGTGATGATAGCCGCCAGTTGAGATGAAGAGTGCCTGATCTCCATATTTCGAGACCACTTCAAACCCAAGGCCTTCCGTGTAAAAGCGTTCTGCATCGTCAAGATTTGAAACATGGAGATGAATGTGGCCCATGACGGTGTCAGAAGGCATGCCGCGCCAATCAGCCACAGTACTCTCAGACAGGAGATTTTCCGCTTGGAGCGCATGGGTGGCCATTTCAATCTGCCCATCGGTCCAGCGCCAATGATTAGAAGGACGGTCCGCGTAGATTTCGATTCCATTGCCATCCGGATCTGCGAAATAGATGGCTTCACTCACAAGATGATCGGAGGCACCTTGGACCGGATATTGGGTATGAATCAAATGGTGAAGAAACGATGATAAGTCCTTTCTTGAAGGAAGCAAAATAGCAAAGTGATAAAGTCCGGTCCGGCGCGGCTCCTTCGGCATCATACCATTCTGCTGTTGAAGCGTAAGAATCGGATGGACACCATCTGCCGTCAAAGATACCTTCTCCTGTGATTTTTCCAGAACGTTTAAACCGATGATGGATGTATAAAATTCCTCTGCCCTCTTCAAATCGCCAGTCAGAAGAGTTACTGTGCTTACGTATGTGTATGGATGCTGCTGAAATTTCATCATGAAACCCCCCTTTTAATTACTTAGAGTAAATAAGTTACTTTATGTAAGTAACTATATGATGTCTGTGAATATATGTCAAGTAACTTAGTTGTAAATTGTAACTTTTTTATTTTTTGTAATCATGATATATAATAAAACAACAGGAGTGAGAAAAATGGAACCATTAAACATTTGCCCAAGGTTCGAACAAGCCATTAACATGCTAGGCAAACGGTGGACAGGCCTAATCATCCATCAGCTTCTCGATGGACCAAAACGATTCAGTGTACTTGAAGCATCGACATCCATCAGCGGAAGAGTCCTATCAGACAGGCTGAAGGATCTTGAACAGAACGGCGTTGTAAAACGCAACATCATCCCTGAATCTCCCGTCCGCATCGAATATTCGCTTACAGATAAAGGCTTAGCACTTGAACCTATATTGAGAGAAATTGAAAACTGGTCGCAAAACTGGATTGAACAGGATTATGGAGAACAGATTGGCCAATGACCCGATGGGGTGGTTGGCTATTTTTATGGGACGGTATAAACAGGCAAAGCTGGTAGTAGGGGCAACGGGGTTAACTGGAGACGAATGCGGGCCAACTTGAGGCAAATACGGGCCTACTCGGAGCAGATGCGGGCCAACTCGAGCCAAATACGGGCCAAACGACGAATTTCAACAAAATCTGCGGGCTCTCCCAACTCCCCCATACAAAAAAGCGATTCCTTCATCACCGTTACCGGGAAGGGATCGCTTTTTGTGTTTGGATAGTTGTTTTTTCCACTTTTCCTGTTTTGTCATCGTTTTGCGTTCGTGCATGCTGTAGTCGGGAGCAGATCCTCTCAATGCGCTTGGGTCGAACCCGCCGCTGCGAATTTTATGCTCTCTTCGTTTACTGGCTTTGCTTTTCGCCATGTTTTATCACCTCAGAAATAGTATACCATTTTTATCCTGATTGGACTTGATTCTGACGTAACGTCAGGATATATAATGAAGGCATGGGAGGTCATGCCAGTGAATGAAGCCTTATATACGATCGGACAATTTGCAAAAAAGACCGGCGTAACAGTCCGGACACTCCGCTATTATGATCAGCAGGAAATGCTCAAGCCAAGCTTCGTCAGCGAGTCTGGACGGAGGTATTACAAGGATGATGATTTAGTCGTTCTTCAGCAAATTCTTTCGCTTAAGTTCCTGGATTTCAGTCTCCAGCAGATCCGGGAACTGCTTGCTGCAGCTGATGGAGATTTAACATCCTCGCTTAGGATGCAAAAGGAGCTAATGACACAAAAGCAGAATCATTTAAACCGAGTTATTCTCTCTCTGGACCATGCAATAGGAATTCTCGAAACAGAGAAGCGTCCGAACCTGCAGATTCTCTCGTTTGTAATCGACAGCATCCAAAATGAAGAGGAACATATGGATTGGGTAAAAAAGCATTTTCCTGAAAAGTATACAAAACGGGTCGAGAGCATTACAAAGGATGAATGGCTGGATCTGCATAAAAAGACGGCTTTGCTTTTCCAGGAGATGAAGGAAGCGCTGAGGACCCGGAAACCTGAATCTCCGGAGGTTCAGAGTCTTGTCGGTGAATGCCTGGACATGCTTGCTGGAATACTGGGAGAACAGGACATTTTGACGGACATGATTTCTATGGACCTTGATTGGGAGCGGATAGGAGAGAGGGCAGAACAAGACATTTTCTCTGTTTCTCCGTTTACAAGGCAGGAGGAGAAATTAATAGAAAAAGCTTTTGAACATTACTACACTGGGAGGGGAATTCACAGTCATGGCTGAACAAGCAAAAAAAGCAGATAAACAGCAGCTGGATGCCTTTATAAACCTGCTGAAAAAACATAAACCCGCCACCTGGATGATTGTTTCCGTTTTGTTTTTAAGCCTGCTTGAAACAGGAGCCGGTTTGATTGTGCCAATCTTTACAAAGCAACTGGTGGATCAGGCAGGAGCTGCAGCTTTAAGTACAGGGATGATTTTCCTTCTGATTGGTGCATTCGTGCTGCAATCCATTGGAGCGGGGTTTTCCTATTATATGCTGATGTATATTGGGGAAGTTATCGTAAAAGGAATCCGCGAACAGCTGTGGGGACACATTTTAAAGCTCCCTGTTTCTTATTTTGATCAGCATCAGTCCGGGGAAACGATGAGCCGGATTACGCAGGATACGAATACGATCAAAACATTGATTACCAATCATCTTGTTACATTCATATCCGGAATCATTAGCATTGCAGGTTCTGTCATTATCCTCTTTATGCTTGACTGGAAAATGACAGCGATTATGCTTGCCGTCATTCCTCTATCCATGCTTTTGCTATGGCCGATGGGAAGGAAAATGTATAAAATCTCGAAAGCGACACAGGATGGAATGGCTTCTTTCAGCGGTGATCTTGGACGGGTCCTTGGTGAGGTCAGACTCGTGAAGGCCTACAGCGGCGAAGAGATTGAAGAAGAAAAGGGCAGAAGCGGTATTGGCCATTTGTTCAGACTGGGCCTTCGGGAAGCGAAGATTCAGGCGGTGGTTAGTCCGTTCATGACAACGATTATGATGGTCGTTCTTGTCATCCTGATTGGCTATGGAGGGGTGAGGGTAGCGACCGGAAGCTTAACGGCAGGGACATTGGTCGCCATCATTATCTACGTCTTTCAAATTATCGTTCCATTCACCCAGCTTGCTTCGTTTTTTACTGCCTTTCAAAAAGCGATGGGAGCGACAGACCGTATTCATGACTTGCTCAGTCTGAAAACGGAGCAGAATGGACATTCAAAAGCGGACGTGCTGAATAAAGAGGTGCGCTTTGAGAACATTCATTTCAGCTATTCAGAGGATAAACCAATTTTAACTGATCTTTCGTTTACCATTGCCCCCAGCAAAACGGTGGCCCTCGTCGGACCGAGCGGCGGCGGGAAGACGACCATTTTTTCTCTAATCGAACGCTTTTACAAACCTGTGTCAGGTGCCGTGAAAATCGACGGGCAGGATATCAGCACCCTTGACCTGCGCAGCTGGAGAAAGCAGATTGGCTACGTATCTCAGGACAGTCCGATTATGTCCGGTTCGATCCGGGATAATATTTGCTATGGCCTTGAGCGGGAAATTGCGGATTCAGAAGTGGAGAACGCGGCCCGGCTTGCCAATGCAGCGGAGTTTATCGAAAAAATGCCGGACCGCTATGAAACGGAGGTTGGGGAGCGGGGAGTCAAGCTTTCGGGAGGGCAAAGGCAGCGTATTGCCATCGCAAGAGCCATTTTAAAAAATCCGTCCCTGCTGCTGCTTGATGAAGCAACCTCTAATCTCGACAGCGAATCAGAGGTTCTTGTTCAGCATGCACTGAAAAACCTGATGAAGGGAAGGACGACTTTTGTCATTGCCCACAGATTATCCACAGTTGTTGATGCAGACCAGATTCTTGTGTTGGAAAACGGAAGACTGACCGGACAGGGAACACATGAAGAATTATTGAACGCTCACACACTATACAGGAAGCTAGCCGAAAAACAGCTTCAGCTGGAAGCGGCGAATTGATTGAACCAAAAAAGCCCAAGAGAATATTCTTGGGCTTTCCCATTTCTTATGGAAGGACGTTTTCTTTCACTTTCACTTTTTCCTTCGGCTGTTTCCACTTGAAGACCTTGTTAAGCGCGTTGTAAATATGCTTGGATTCCTTCGTGAGCAATGGTCCAAGGATGGCGAGAATGAGCACATAGAGTGCCGAAAATGGCTGCAGTACGGTCATCAGACCGCCTGATAACCCTAGATTGGCCATGATGATGGAGAATTCCCCGCGGGATACAATAGTCAGTCCGATGTTGGCTGAGGCTTTATGGGATAAGCCTGCTCTTCTTCCAGCAATCATGCCTGCAACGAAGTTCCCGATGATTGTAATAGCTACAGCACCGAGTGCAAGCCATACCGCCCCTCCGAGTGTGAATGGATCAATGCTTAATCCAAAGCTGAAAAAGAAGATAGCGCCGAAAAAGTCGCGGAATGGGACGACGAGATGTTCGATTCGTTCACCCTGATTGGTTTCAGAGAAGACCAGACCAAGCAGCAAGGCACCGATTGCTTCGGCAACATGGATCGTTTCTGAAAATCCGGCAATGAAGAACAAAGCCGCAAACACGACTATGATAAAAATTTCATCAGACGAGATGTTGAGTAATTTGTTTAAAAGAGGTGTGGCTTTTCTTGCAATAATAAAGAAAGCCAGCATATAGCCAAGGGCAATCAGAACGGACATGATGGTTCCGCCGATTGACGTGGAGTCTCCCAAAATCAAACCGGAGACAACGGAGAGGTAGACCGCTAAAAAGATGTCCTCGAACATGATGATGCCCAGTATCAGTTCCGTTTCCTTATTCCCGGTACGGCGCAGATCCACGAGCACTTTTGCAACGATGGCACTTGATGAGATGGTGATGATTCCTGCAATAATCAAGACTTCTAATATCGGAAAGCCCATAATTAGCGCGTAGAGGAATCCGAGAGCGAAGTTGATGGAAATATAGATGCTTCCGCCAACTACAATCGATTTACCAGACTTTATGAGTTTTCCGACAGAGAATTCCAGACCGAGGTAGAAGAGAAGGAAAAGAATCCCGATGCGCCCCAGAAAATCAATGAATTCTGCGCTTTCAATGAACCTGAGGTTAATAATGCCAATGACAGGGGCATGAGGACCGACTAGCATTCCAATCACAATCAAAAACGGGATGATGGAGAAATTAAGTTTTCCTGCCAGTATGGCAGCAAATGCTACTAATAACAGTGCAGTTCCTACTTCAAAAATCAAATGATCCATCTATACTTATCCCCCCTTATTTGATAGTAAATCCTTAATAATATTACGCAAATCTTTTCTTTCACCGGAAATCACCAATGTATCCCCAGCTTCAATGATGGCCTCTGGTCCCGGAGTGAGCTGCTTCGATTGGTTCTTTTTGATAATGGCAATAATGGTAATCCCGTAATTGCTGCGGACATCGATATCCCCGATGGACTGGTTGACAGCAGGTGCGCCCGGTTCTACTTTAAACCACTCGATGATGAGATCATCGAACGCCAGCTCAATGTTTTCCATCGCTTTTGGCTTGTATGTCATCCCTCCGAGAATAGCGGCAAGCTGCCTTGCTTCTGCATCATTCATGGTAATGTTGGAGATGCTCTCTTCATGATCATCATCATCGTAATGGTACATTTCTCTTCTGCCGTCGTCATGGATGATAACCGTAATTTTGTCATTGTTGCGGGTAACCGCCTCGAATTTTCTTCCGATTCCGGGTAAATCGCATTCTCGAATGTTCATAGTATGAACCCCTTCCTTATTCTTCGTTTAGGTGGTTTTTGGCCTTGCGCATCAGCTGTTTGAACTTCTCATCACTTACAATGTCCTGGATATTGTGAAGAGATTCCAAGTCAGCCTTCGTCATGATGACGAGCCCGTCCTCTTCAATAAATGCAATCCGTTCTCCTTCATGAAGATTCAGCGTTTCACGGATGTGTTTAGGGATGGTGATCTGTCCCTTCGAGCTCAGCTTGGAAAATTCCATGTTTATTCTCCTTGATTTCTTTGTTTTCTAGGAATTCCTTACTTTCCTTACTTATATTCTAGCAGAAATTTGGAAAAGTATCTAATGATAAACATGAAAAAGACCAAATCACCGGGATTTGGTCTGCATCACTTTTATGATACATGCTCTTTCGGCACATAATTCAATTGTTTTTTCCGAGTAACGGCAGTGAAAATCAAAAGCGTGACGATAATCAGTCCGGACGCATACAAGTAGAGGCTTGATAGCCCAAGATTCGCTGCAAGCATGCCAAGAATGTAAGAGCCAAATGCGATGCCAATATCAAAAAACGTAAAGAAGGTAGATGTCGCATGTCCGCTTCGTGCAGGATGTGCTTTTTGAATGGCCAGCGTCTGGAAGCATGGAACGAGTGAACCGTAGCCGAGTCCGATCAGGGCTCCTGACACAAGCAGCATCCATGATGTGTCCGTAAAGCTAAGCATCAGCATACCTGCGGCAAAGACGATGAAGGACGGAATCATGACAACGGCAGCACCTCTCCGGTCAAAAAGCCGGCCGACGAAAGGTCTCGATAAAAGCATGACAACAGCAAATACGACGAAAAAGTAGCTTGCTGTTCCGGAGAGTCCAATGCTCTTCGCATAAATCGAAATAAAGGAAATGATACCGGAGTAGGAGAAGGCAACTAATCCGCCAATCAAAGCAATCGGTATGACGGATTTTTCAAATAAATCAGAAGCTGTGAATTTTCTAGCCGGAACTTTGATGTGTTCAATTTTTATAAGAAAACTGAAAATCACCCCTGCAGCGGCGATGACAGAAAAAATCATGAACAGAACAGTAAATGTGGTGAACTGAAGCAGGGTCAGAGAAAGAAACGGGCCGAAAACGACAGCTAGATTCATGGACATCGCGTGGTAGCCGAGTCCCTCGCCGCGGCGCTCTTTCGGAATAATGTCGGCCGCGATTGCGCCTGTTGCTGTTGTAATCAGGCTGAACGAAATCCCGTGAATGAACCTCAGGATAAGCAGACCTGTAAATTGATCCACCCAAATGTAAACCACTGTCGTAAGCATGAATAAAATCATGCCAATGACGAGACACAGTTTTTTTCCAAACCTTTCAAGCACCTTTCCCCAAACCGGGCGGACAAGAATGGCGGAAAGCATGAAAACCGTAATGACTAGACCGGCTTCCGCATTTGTTTTATTTAAATCTTCAAGTACATAAATAGGAAGGGCGGTAAGCAAGGCATAGAAAGTTAAGAAGATGAAGAAGTTGATCAGGAAGTTGCTGATGAAACTCTTCGTCCAGATCGGAGCCTTTGGTGCAGTTGATGACATGTTGAACCTCCTTTGATGATTCTATTCTATAGAAGAAACTGGCGTTTTCCTAATAGAGAGACTTGCAGACTTTAGTTCCAGCCGCCGATTTTTTGAAGCAAAGCAGTAAGGGTGCGGCGCTCATTCTCATTTAACTCTTTGAGCATCTCCTCTTCAAAGGCAGCAATCGATTGTTTGATGTCTTCAAGCTTTTCAATAGCGAAAGGAGTTAAACTGACGATTTTCTCCCGTTTGTCTGAACCGGGTTCCCGTACAATCCATCCGCTTTCTTCTAATCTTGCAATCGTCCTGGTAACCGTAGGGGCTTCAACATTCAAATAACGCCAGATTTCGGTCTGTGACATCGGACCAAACCGGACTAAACAATATAAAATAGACCATTGAGAACTGAATATTCCATGGTCCTGAAGCCGGGCATTCGATTCCTTCGTTAAGTAACGGACGATTTGATGAAGATTATGGATAATGTTACTAGAATCCTCCATTTTTTCACCTCTATTATTTACCTAAGTAAACATTTTATCTTGAAATTGGACGGAAATCAACCAAATTAGACGAATAAGTGTGTAATTGTGAAGAATGTTGCCCCTCTATTGGCGAGAAGTGGATAGATTGCCTATGAAACTCTTAACGGGGAAGTTTTATCCTTTGAATCCATATTTTATTTCTGTTAGGGTTGTTTAAGAGCAAACATAAAGGGAGGAAACATATATGAAAGCCAAAGGTCTAGTATTATCCTCAAGCATTGTAATCGGAGCTCTATCATTTGCTGGGCAAGCGAGCGCAGCAAGTGCTGAAAGCTATGAGGTCCAACAAGGTGATTCTTTTTATAAAATTGGACAGGAGTACGGTGTCTCCATCGATGCATTGAAGGAAGCAAACAGCCGTACCGATAATATGATTTTCACAGGTGAAACCCTTCAAGTTCCTGTAGCCGGCGCAGAAGATGTGAAAGGCGCTGAGCAAGCAGTTTCTGATGAAGATAAAGAATTACTTGCCCGCCTCGTAGAAGCAGAGGCAAAGGGTGAGTCCTACGAAGGAAAAGTTGCGGTTGCGACGGTCATCATGAACCGTGTCGCAAGCGATGAATTCCCTGATACAGTTAAAGATGTTATTTATGAAGAAGGCCAATTCTCACCAGTCGATAACGGAACGATTAATAATCCTGCAAGCCAGGAATCCAAAGATGCAGTAAACGAAGCCATTTCATACTCAAGCATCAGCAAAGGTGCGTTGTATTTCTATAATCCGGACAAAGCAAGCTCAAGCTTCCTTGACGGAAAAGATGTAACAACGGAAATCGGCAACCATGTATTTGCGAAATAATGTGGCTTAACCAAAAAGGAGCGGATCCTCGGGGATCCGCTCCTTTTTTCTCTGCATTAAACCGGAACTGAATTGATCAGAACAAGCACTGCTCCGGCTAATGCCCCAATTCCAATGCCATAAAGCAGCCAGGCCATTCGCTTATTGCCTCTTGGTGCATTTTTCATTCGAACAACGGTCACGAGCCGAAAGGTCATCAATAGAAATGCTGCAACAGCAAATAAAATAATTCCGTTCACCTTCTATGTCCTCCCCGCTGACATTCTGCATGTAAACTATGTACCCGTATTATAAGCTTTTCAAAAACAATTTTTATTTGAAAATTTATCCATAACCCGCAGAATCTGAATCAGGTAAGATAAGAAACCGGAAAACTATGATTTACCAGAAGATTTTTCACATATGCGGTTTTGTTTTCGTTACAATAGTAGAAGAATAAAGATTGTTAGGTGGACGACTATGGAACCATCCAGGAAAATTGCATTTAGAATTGCCATCATCTATTTAATTATAGGCGTTTTGTGGATCTTTGCAACGGACTATGCATCACTGCTGATCGCAAAGCAGGATTTGAAATTATATAATTTTTTTCAGCATTATAAAGGCTGGATTTTCATTTTGGCGACTAGCGCAGGCCTGTATCTTCTTGTTTACAGCCGGACAAAGCGCATCCTGCATTCGAAGGAAAAACTAGAGCAAAAAGAAAAAGAGCTTGAAAGAAGCAACGAACACTATCGCTCTCTTTTTCATCATAATCCGGACGGAGTTTTTGAAGCGGACAGTCAGGGGAAACTTATGGCTCTTAATCCGGAAGGCGAATTGATTATCGGATATAAAGAATCTTATATTAAAGGCAGAGACGCACTTGAATTTGTCATTCCTTCTGAATGGGAGATGGCAAGCGCCCTGTTTAGAAAAGTGATAGCCGGGCACCCGCAAAAATTTGAGCTCACCGTCCGCAACCGCCTGAAGCAGAAACGGATTTTGCGCTGTTCCCTACTGCCGATCGTAGTAGACGGAGAAATCCAAGGCGTATTCGGAATTGGCCGTGATATTACGGAATTTAAGGCGAATGAAGAGCTGATGATTACAACGGAAAAGATGTCCATCATCGGCGAGCTTGCAGCTTCCGTCGCCCATGAAATCCGCAACCCGCTCACTTCACTAAAAGGATTTGTCCAGCTTATGTCGTCTACAAGAAAGTTGGACGATCAGCATCTGGACATCATGATGTCGGAAATCGACCGGATCAATCTGATATCCGGAGAAATGCTTGCTCTCGGGAAAAGGCAGGATGTGGTTTTCCGAAAAGAAGATCTCCTTTCCATCATGAGCCACGTCATGGTGCTTATTGAAGGTGAGGCGAATATGAAGAATGTGATGATCCAGCTTGAGGATGAGAGCATGGATATGATGCACATCTATTGTGATCAAAATCAGCTCAAGCAGGTTTTCCTGAATTTGCTTAAAAATGCAATTGAAGCGATTGATGATAGCGGTTTGATTAAAATAAAGCTGTCTTCAAACGGGGCAGCAGCGATGGTCCGCATTGAAGATGACGGAGCAGGAATGGAGGAAGAACGGCTCGCCAAATTAGGAGAACCTTTTTACTCTACCAAAGAAAAAGGAACCGGTCTTGGTCTTGCTGTCTGCTTCAGCATTGTTAAACGTCATAAGGGCTCCATCCGTTTTGCCAGTACGGTAGGCAAAGGAACAACTGTTGAGGTTGAAGTGCCGCTTGCAAAATAAAAAGAGCTGTCTCCATAGGGAGCAGCCCTTTTTAAGTTTAAGCAATTACCTTTAAACCAATGGTAGATCCTAATATTAATGCAATGAATAAAATCCTTTTCCATTCCTTTGATTCTCCATACAGAATCATGCCCAGCAGCGCACCGCCTGCTGCGCCAATTCCTGTCCAGATGGCATAAGCCGTCCCCATCGGCAGGGACTGCATGGCAATGGAAAGCAGGCTGAAGCTTGCTGTGAAGGAGGCAGCGAGCAAGAGAATATTCCGGAAACTCCTGTTCCTTGCAACCCTGTTCAGCAGGACAACGCCAAGCATTTCAAATAAGCCGGCAGCAACAATTACAATCCATGCCATTACCCTGTCTCTCCTTCCGGATCTTCGGTGACCATTTTAAGGCCGATCACACCTGCAAGCAGTATACCAATCAGAAGAAGCTTAACCGGATCAACCGGCTGTGCGAAGAAGAGGATATCCGCTAAAATCGTCCCGGCTGAACCGAGACCGACAAATACCGCATACACCGTTCCGACGGGAAGCTTCGAGCTTGCAACGATCATAACAGTAAAACTGACTGTGATCGCAATGATGGTAGCAATCCACGTGAGCAAATCGTATGCATGCTTTAATCCAATAACCCAGCCTACTTCAAAAACAGAGGCGAGTATCACATAAATCCAATACCGGTTCATTTTAATCCCTCCAATGCAATCCCATTCCAGAAGATGTTCCAGGCGGCGTCCAGTCTTTTAATCTGTCTTTCTTTTCCTCCATATAGCATTTCAACAAACACGCTGTCCAGTACACCTAAAAAAGCAATAGCAGCCTGCTCCGGGTTTGCACGGATTTCTGCCTGTGCAAAGAGTGCAGTCAGCGCCTCCTCCAATGTATCGAGATGCCGGTATACCTGTACCATTACAGAATCATATAGATGGCCCGGCGGGAAAAAGGAGATCCGCAGCCAAAAACGGGTTTCTGGATTCTGCTCGTATTTTTCCATATAATCAGCCAGAAATTGATAAAGTGTTTCTTTCAGATTCGATTCACTGCCATGTTTTATATTAGACAGTGCCCGATTCAGTTCATTTTGAAAAACCTCTTCAGCAGCTTTAAGGAAAAGCTCATCCTTGCTTTTAAAATGCGAATAGATGGATTGCTTCTTTATACCGGCTTCATCCGCTATAAGCGATAGGGAAGCCCCTTCATAGCCATGCCGAGAAAAAATCATCAGGGCTTTTTGCTTTAATTCGTCCGCTGTCATATTATCCACTCCCTTACGACCGTTCGTAAGCCATCGTAGCACAGGCAGTATTTCCAGTCAAATCTAAAAGGAGAGACATGGCTTTTCCACCTGAATAATGCTATTATTTACAATGTTCGTTCTCAAAAAAATAACGATTAGAAAAGGTGTTGAAGGAATGTCACAGGAAACTTCATTTATACAAGCATTCCAGCCGTTTATCCAGGAGGCATGGAAGCAGTCCGAATTTCCAGCTCCCACATCCGTACAAGCCCAATCGGTTCAGCCGATTATGGAAAATAAAGATGTTTTAGCAAAATCACCGACAGGAAGCGGAAAAACGCTTGCTTACCTGCTCCCGGTTCTCGAAAAATTGAATGCAGAGGGCAAGCAGCCCCAAGCGGTTATTCTAGCCTCATCCCATGAGCTTGTTATGCAAATTCATTCCGTTATTCAGGAATGGATCAAAGGAAGCGAGCTAAGAACCGCATCCTTTATCGGAGGAGCCAATCCGAAGCGCCAGCTCGAAAAGCTAAAAAAGAACCCTCACATTATCAGCGGAACGCCAGGAAAGGTTCTTGAGCTGATTAAAATGAAAAAGCTTAAGATGCATGAAGTCAAAACGATCGTTCTTGATGAAGGGGATCAGCTTCTTGTACCTGAGCACATGAAAACGATCGGCGAAGTCATCAAAAGCACCCAGCGCGACCGACAGCTGCTTCTATACTCTGCGACCCTGTCTCCAAAAACAGAAGAAATGGCCGCCCAGATGATGAATGAGCCGGTCAAAATCAGTGTAGACCGCGAGCAGGCAATCAAATCCGAAGTACGCCATCTCTACATTGTCAGCGAACAGCGCGACAAGCTGAAGGCATTGGAAAAAATCATGAGAGCCGCGCCTGTCAAAACGCTCGCATTCATGAAAGACATCGGAAGTGTCAACGTAGCTGCCGAAAAGCTCGCATATGACCGGATGCCCGTCAGCATCCTCCACAGCGAAAGCGGCAAAACCGACCGGGAAGCAGCACTGAGGAAATTCCGCAAAGGCGACACGCCTTTGCTTATCGCAACAGATGTGGCAGCAAGAGGCCTGGACATCCAAGACCTTGAGCAGGTTGTCCACCTGGACTTCCCGGAAGACATCGACCAATTCGTTCACCGTTCCGGCCGGACAGGCAGACTCGGTTCCAAGACAAACGGAAACGTAATCTCACTCGTAACCGAACGCGAAGAGCGCGAATTGAAGCAATATGCTAAAAAGCTAGGCATCGAACTTGAACGCAACGTATTGTTTGGCGGGAATATTTTAACGGAAGAAGAACGGCTGCGGAATGGAAGAAAGAGATAATCATGGAGGACCCTCGCTTTGGCGGGGGTTCTTTTTTGTTTTGGTGGGGGGGCGGTGTGTGGTTGGAACTTTGATAAGGGCGGTGGCGTGCGGGTGTCTGACCCGCACTCTGATAAAGGATTAAAGCTCCGGTACCTGGTCCGGTGAACGGTTGGGGCGCAAGGGATCGAGGAGAGCGGTCTCCATCCCCCGCTGCGGTGAAGAATGAGGGGACTGGCACGGTGCCAGTCCCGCGGTTCTGCATCAGACGAAAGCTCCGGCACCGCCTCTGCAAACGGCTGGGGCGCAAAGGGTTGAGACCCGCAGCCTGCGTCCCCTGCTGCTTTAAAGCAGAGCGGGTCAGGCGCGGATAAGCTATCTATTTATGCTCGCTATATTTGCCTTGCACTGACCCCCGTTCTGCTAAAGTACTAAACCTCCGTCCCCATTGCTTTTCAAGTCAACTGGGATAAGGGGTGGCGCGCTCTTTGTTTGTTCCCCCATCGCGTTACTATATGGAGGGTCAGTGCAATCCACTGACCCCCGTTTCACTACAGCACTAAACCTCCGTCCCCCCTTATCAAGGGCATTGCCAGGCAAGGGTTTGTCCGCTCTTTGCTCATTCCCCCATCGCGGTGCAGTACTGGGGGTCAGTGCAAAGACATGTCATCCCCCGATTCCTTGCACCCGCCCTAATTTCTGATAAACTGTAAGAAGGCTATTTTCGCACGGATTTCTGCGATTTATATAAAGCAGGCAGGTTTTCCCTGCCTTGAAAGGATGTTGACATGAGTAAGACGGTTGTTTTGGCTGAGAAGCCATCAGTAGCAAGGGATATTGCACGCGTTCTGAAGGCGGAACGGAAGGGAAATGGTTTTTTGGAGGGCGGCCAGTTTATTGTGACGTGGGCGCTCGGACATTTAGTGACGCTTGCCGATCCGGAGGCGTATGACCAGAAGTATAAGTCTTGGGATTTGAATGAGCTTCCGATTATGCCGGATCATTTAAAGCTGACGGTTATTAAACAGAGCAGCAAGCAGTTTCATGCGGTGAAGGCTCTTTTGACACGCGGAGATGTGAAGGAAATTGTGATTGCAACGGATGCCGGGCGCGAAGGCGAGCTTGTTGCGCGCTGGATACTTGAGAAGGCGAAGGTCAATAAGCCGTTGAAGCGTTTGTGGATTTCATCCGTTACTGATCAGGCGATTCGCCAGGGATTTAAGAATCTGAAGGATGGCAAGGAGTATGAGTTCCTTTACCATTCAGCTGTTGCCCGATCGGAGGCCGATTGGTATGTCGGTATTAATGCTACGCGTGCGCTGACGACGAAATTCAATGCACAGCTTTCCTGCGGCCGGGTTCAGACACCGACACTTGCGATGATTGCAAAGCGGGAAGAGGAAATCAGCCAATTTAAGCCGAAACCATTTTATGGCCTTTCCGCTTCGACAAAGGATGGTCTTAAGCTGACTTGGAGAAACGGAAAAACTAATGAAACAAGAATGTTCGATTCAGAGCAGGCCGGCAATCTTCTGAAAAAGCTTCAAAATGAAGACGGTGTAATCAAGGAAGTTAAAAGAACGAAAAAGAAGAGCTTTGCACCGGCATTGTATGATTTAACCGAATTGCAGCGGGAGGCTTATAAACGTTTTGAGTACTCAGCAAAGCAGACGCTATCGATTATGCAAAAGCTTTATGAACAGCATAAGGCGGTCACATACCCCCGTACGGATTCCAGGTATTTGACCTCGGATATGGCAAGCACGCTGAAGGAACGCGTGAAAGCTGTTGAGGTTAAACCCTATGCTCCTTATGCGGCGGCTATATTGAGAAAAGGGATTAAGGTGAGTAAAGCGTTTGTTGATGATACGAAGGTATCCGATCACCATGCGATTATTCCAACCGAGGAAACACCGCTTCAATCCTCGCTGACGAGCCAGGAACGAAACATTTATGATTTGATTGTCAGACGGTTTTTAGCAGTTTTATCAGATCCTTACGAATACGAACAAACGTCCATTACCGCTGTTATTGGCGGTGAGGAATTTACGGCGAGGGGCAACCGTGTTCTATCCCTGGGATGGAAGGAAGCAGCCGGAAAAGACCCGGATGAAGAGTCTGCTTCAGATGTGCCGCTTGTCAAAGAGGGAGACCGGATTAACCCGGTCATTTCTCAAACTTCAGGAGAAACGAAGCCTCCGGAACGGTTCAATGAAGGTACACTTCTGTCGGCCATGGAAAACCCGGCGAAATTTATGGCTGGTGAAGACAAAGACCTGATTAAAACGATTGGTGAGACAGGCGGGCTGGGTACGGTGGCGACCCGTGCTGATATTATCGAAAAGCTGTTCAGTTCTTTCGTCATTGAAAAGCGCGGCAAGGATCTGGCGGTTACATCGAAGGGCAAGCAGCTTCTCGGACTCGTTCCGGAAGAATTGAAGTCTCCGGTTCTGACGGCTGAGTGGGAACAGAAGCTCGCAGCCATCGCCAAGGGCAAGCTTCCTAAGGATACATTCATTTTAGAAATGAAAACATACGCAGGCCAGGTTGTTTCGGATATAAAAAACAGCGAGCAAAAGTTTAAGCATGATAACGTAACGGGAACTAAATGCCCGGATTGCGGCAAGCTGATGCTTGAAGTGAAGGGCAAAAAAGGCAAAATGCTTGTATGTCAGGACCGTGAGTGCGGAAACAGGAAAAACATTTCCAAGACGACAAATGCCCGCTGCCCGAAATGCCACAAACGCCTTGAACTCCGCGGTGAAGGGGAAGGACAGATGTTTACGTGTTCATGCGGACACCGTGAAAAACTCTCTGCCTTCAATGAGCGCAAAGGCAAAGAGAAGAATCAGAAGGTATCCAAAAAAGAAGTGGCGAATTATATGAAAAAGCAGGATGATGATTTTTCCAACAATGCTTTAGCGGATGCACTGGCAAAGCTGAAGCTCAAATAAAATCCAAAGGTTGATCATGTATGAGTATGTTATCGGTTGAAAATTTATATAAAACATATGGGGAAAAGGTGCTCTTTGATCACCTTTCTTTCTCTATATCTGAAAAGCACCGCATCGGTCTGATTGGTGTAAATGGAACAGGTAAATCAACACTGCTTAAATATTTGGCAGGTTTAGAGACGGCTGAGTCCGGTACCATGACGCACGCGAATCAATTTCATATAGAATATTTGCCGCAGCAATCGGATTTGAACGAGGAATTAACTGTTCTCGACCAGATTTATTACGGAGAGGCAGCGATCATGAAAGGGATGAGGGACTACGAAAAAGCCCTCGCTTCTCTTGAAGAGAATCCGGCAGATGAAAAGAAGCAGGCAGCTCTCATGGCTATGCAGCAAAAGGTGGATGAACTGAATGCCTGGGATGCGATTACAACGGCCAAAACGGTTCTGACCCGTCTTGGCGTTACAAGCTTTACGAAAAAAATCAGCGAGCTTTCCGGCGGCCAGAAAAAACGGGTAGCCATTGCAAAGGCACTCATTCAGCCTGCAAATCTTCTTATTTTGGATGAACCGACGAACCATCTTGATCAGGATACGATTGAATGGCTGGAGGCTTTTCTTGCGCAGTATAAAGGAGCGTTTATTGTCGTAACCCATGACCGGTACTTCCTTAACCGGGTCACGAATCAAATTTTCGAGCTTGATAAAGGTCAGCTTTATACGTATGAAGGGAACTATGAAATGTTCCTTGAGAAAAAGGCGGAGCGTGAAGAGCTTGCTGTCCAGAGCGAGGCAAAGCATCACAATACATTAAGACGCGAGCTTGCCTGGCTGCGCCGCGGTGCAAAGGCGCGAACGACGAAGCAAAAAGCGCGCATTCAGCGTGTCGAAGATATGAAAGAGCAGAAATTCGACAACACGAAGCATGATCTGCAATTTGCTTTAGGCAGCGTAAGGCTCGGCAAAAAGGTGATGGAACTGACCGATGTCAGCAAACGGTTTGCCGATCTGCAGCTTGTTCAGGATTTCAGTTATCTTGTTGTACCAGGTGATCGCCTTGGCCTGATTGGACCGAATGGAAGCGGGAAAACAACCCTGCTGAATATGCTTGCAGGCAGAATCGAGCCAGATAGCGGAACGATAGAGGTTGGGGAAACCGTCAAAATTGGGTATTACACACAGGATCATTCCGATATGGACGAGAACTTGAGGATGATTGATTATATCAAGGAAACAGCTGAAATTGTTCATACGATAGACGGAACATCCATTACAGCGGAACAGATGCTTGAACGCTTTTTATTTCCGCGATCGATGCAGTTTACCTACATCCGCAAGCTCTCAGGAGGAGAACGCCGGCGTCTTTACCTATTGAATGTACTGATGCAGGAACCGAATGTTTTATTCCTGGATGAACCGACGAATGATCTGGATACACAGACACTCAGTGTGCTGGAGGAGTATCTTGATCATTTCCCTGGAGTTGTCATCACCGTATCCCATGACCGGTACTTCCTGGATCGTGTCATCGATCAGCTGTTTGTCTTTAAAGGTCAGGGGAATATTGAGCGTTTCTATGGCAATTACACTGAATATATGGAGGAGCGTAAAAAGCAGACGGCCGCAAAGAAAGAGTTAAAAGCCGCTGAACCTCCTCAGGCTGTGAAAGAGACAAGAAAAAAACTCTCCTATAAAGAGCAGCAGGAATGGAATGGGCTTGAAGATCAAATCGCAGCTCTTGAAGAAAAGCTTTCAGAACTTCAGGCAAACATTGATGGGGCTGGAAGTGATTTTGGCAAAATTCAAAAGCTTATGGAGGAGCAGAAGGCAGCAGAAGAGAGGCTCGAATACTCTATGCAGCGCTGGGAAGAGCTCTCTCTCATTCTTGAAGAAATTGAACAGGCTAAATCATAAGAAAAGATAGGCCGCCGTTCCCGTTACGGCGGTTTTTTCATCGTTTTAATTCAGTTTCTCACGAAAAAATGGTATCATTTTAAAACGTCAAAGATAAATTTACCAGCCCCTTTCGTTCGTTATTTCTTGGGAAAGGTGGTAGGGTAGTATTCAGAGAATCTACCAGTTAGGGGTGAAACGATGAATCCTCCTGAAAAATTGGCACGGTTTCTGCTTGAAGGAGACCATGAATCCTCATGGGAAACGGTGCAGATTCACATTCGTGAAGGAGCGACTACACTGGCTCTGTTTGAGGACGTTTTAACCAAATCGATGCAGCATGTAGGAGTACTTTGGGAGAATAATGAGATTACTGTAGCAGATGAGCATCTCGCTACTTCAACCTGTGATTATATCCTTTCAAAATATCAGCATTATATGAGAGAAAACAAGCCGGTTCCGGAAACCGGTAAGAAGGCCATGTTTTTATGCGTACAGGATGAAGATCATTATATTGGCTTGAAAATGGTTCATATTCTTTTTGAGGAAAACGGCTGGCAGACGAAATTCATGGGTCCGAATCTTCCTCTTGAATTTGCGTTATCTGCTGCGGAAAAATGGAAGCCGGAAGTCATTGGGCTATCTTTCAGCTTAAATTACCGAGCCGGTCAGCTGAAGGAGTATATCAGCAGGCTTGAGTCTATTGAAACCAATCCGATTGTCCTTCTTGGGGGCAGGCTTCTCCTTACCCATGACTTTACCCAATTTGGCTCTGAGAAAACGAGGTTTATTCCTACCTTGACCCAGCTTGCTGAATGGTTCGATTTAGAGCGCTCCGGAGGAACCCGATTTGTCAAATAGCCGACACATGCCCATACCTTATTTCAAAATAAATCGGCAGTTTGAGATCCTTGAATTTTCTGAGGAAGCAAGGGATCTTTTTTCATTCCGGGAAGGCTCATCGTTTCTGGAACTTACCGATAGCGGGAGCCGGACAAAGGCTGAAAAATTCCTTTCGGGGGAAGGGAAGATGGAGACAGAGCTTGCGTTGATGACGAAGCGGGAGTCTGCTGCAACCTTTAAGATTTCCGTAAAGTGGGCTGGCGAGGCGGGACATCTCATCTGTACAGGCCAGGACCGTCATATGGAAGAGCTTCTTTCAAAAATCAGCCACCAGCAAAGGCGTTTGGCGGAAACCGATTTGGAACTGCTTTTTCAAAAAGAAGCACTCGAACAATTATTGGATAAAATTACTGAGTTATCAGGCCCGGCTATCACTCTTACGTCTAAGCTTGTGCTCGTGCCGCTCTTTGGTAACCTGGACGAAAATCTCATAAACAGGAATCGGACAAGGCTATTGAACAGCATGCATGAACAAGACTATGAGCATGCGATTTTCGATTTCCACGGAATTGGAGTATTAAATGGAGATGGATTGATGGAGCTTGGAAAACTTATAGCCGAATTCAGACTTATGGGCGTGGAGGCTGTATTTACAGGACTCACCCCCGCCCATGTAAAGGCGATGAACCAATCAGGAGCAGCTCTGGATGTTCAGTCTGTCAGTACCTTGCCAAGAGCCATTCAGTCATACTTTTCTGTAAAGTAGAAACCCCATGGGCTTTATGCCAATGGGGTTTGCTTGTATGGAGGAGCGGTTTCACCCTAGGAACAGCTTGCAACCGCTTGTTTCATATCCTTCTCTCTTATTAATACATTTTTATTATTGTCGACCTTATAGTCGATTTTTTCGCTATTTAAACATTCCAAAAGAGATTTCCTCAATTCATCGCTGTTGTTTTCGTGGTTTGCAAAAACAGAGTAATCATTGTCCGTTTGACTGCAGCCTGCCATTAATGTGAATAAAATAATGGTGCAAATTGTTTTTCTGACGCTTCTCATCCAGTTGTCTTCCTCCTTTAGTAAATATTTATTAAGCAAAAAACCGGGAAACATTTCGCCTCCCGGTTCTTTTCACGTTTAAAATACCTTCGTTGTCCAGCTCTCACAATTCCATACTTCGGTAGCAAGGCCCTGATAGAATTCAGGTTCATGGGAAATCATGAGGATGCTGCCTTTATAAGCATTCAATGCACGTTTTAATTCTTCTTTAGCATCGACGTCCAGGTGGTTTGTCGGCTCATCGAGAACGAGCAGATTGCTTTCATTGTTCATTAATTTGCAGAAGCGCACCTTTGCTTTCTCGCCTCCGCTAAGCACTTCAATTTTGCTTTCGATGTGCTTCGTTGTCAGGCCGCATTTGGCGAGGGCCGCGCGAACCTCGGCTTGAGTAAGGGAAGGGAATTCGTTCCAGACTTCCTCGATACAAGTATTGTAGTTGCTTGTTTTTACTTCTTGCTCAAAATAGCCGATGTTCAGGTAATCGCCTCGCTCCACTTCTCCTGAGATCGGTTTGATTTCTCCGAGGATACTGCGCAGAAGCGTTGTTTTCCCGATGCCGTTTGCTCCGACAAGCGCAATTTTCTGACCGCGTTCCATACGGAGGTCAAGCGGTCTCGACAGCGGTTCATTATAGCCAATTACAAGGTTTTTCGTTTCGAAAATCACTCTGCCTGCTGCACGTGATTCTTTAAAGTTAAATTGCGGCTTAGGCTTTTCTGCGGCAAGCTCAATAACGTCCATCTTATCCAGCTTTTTCTGGCGGGACATCGCCATGTTGCGGGTCGAGACGCGTGCTTTATTACGGGCGACAAAGTCTTTCAGATCCGCAATCTCAGCCTGCTGCTTTTTGAAAGCAGATTCCAGCTGCTGTTTTTTAACTTCATGAATTTTCATGAAGTTATCATAATCGCCTACATAGCGGTTTAATTGCTGATTTTCCATATGATAGATCAGGTTGATGACGCTATTTAAGAAAGGAATATCATGCGAAATTAAAATAAACGCATTTTCATATTCCTGTAAATATCGCTTCAGCCACTCAATGTGCTGCTCATCCAAATAGTTCGTAGGCTCGTCCAGTAAGAGGATGTCAGGCTTTTCTAATAGAAGCTTGGCCAGAAGGACCTTAGTGCGCTGTCCGCCGCTCAAATCCTGAACCTCGCGCTCAAGACCGATATCTGTCAGTCCAAGACCGCGGGCGACTTCTTCTACCTTTGAATCAATGACATAAAAGTCGTTGTTTGTCAGAGTATCCTGAAGAACGCCGACTTCTTCAAGAAGCTTTTCCAATTCCTCAGGAGAGGCGCTTCCCATTTTGTCATAAATACCGTTCATTTCTGCTTCAACATCAAATAGATACTGAAATGCCCCTTGGAGTACCTGGCGCATCGTCTGGCCCTGTGCCAAATTCGTATGCTGGTCCAAATAGCCAACGCGGACTTTTTTAGACCATTCCACTTTTCCTTCATCCGGTTCAAGCTTGCCGGTGATGATGTTCATGAATGTTGATTTTCCTTCACCGTTCGCACCAATCAGACCGATATGCTCGCCTTTTAAAAGACGGAAGGATACGTCATTGAATATGGCCCGGTCACCAAAACCGTGGCTGAGATCTTTTACTGATAATACGCTCATCGTATACACCTTTTCCTTTTATATATAAATGGTTTTTCATTTAAGCTCACCCCCCGATTATATCGAACAAGCCCGGTTAGGGAAAGGGAGAGGAGGAAGAAAAGCATGAGAATTTCCGCAAAGAATAAAAGGGAATACTGGGTTATTTTGATTATTTCCCGGGAAAAATTGTGTCAAAAACCCAGATCTGAACGCATAATTAGGGGATTCAAGAAGATATTGAGCCGGTAATAGTACCTCCTCCTTCTATTTCCTGATACATTTAGATAAAAAGCCTGAAAGGGGACAAAAGATGTCGGACAAACATGAAATCCGCGAAAAAGTGTGGCAGTTGCTTGAGGAAGAGAGGCTTGGGAGATTTCCCTTTCCTTTAAAAGGCAGAATTCCAAATTTTAAAGGAGCGGAAAAAGCAGCGGCTTTTGTTTTTGAGATGCCCGAATATAAGCTCGCGAATGTTATTAAGGTAAATCCTGATGCCCCGCAGCTTCCGCTTAGGGCACAAGTGTTAAAGGATGGGAAAACGCTTCTTGTTCCAACACCAAGATTAAAAGCAGGCTTCATTCAGGTGAAGCCTGAATGGGTGCCGGCGGGAGAAGAGAGAAGGGCAGCCAGTTTAAGCCATATTAAGGAGTACGGACAGCTTCTGCCGTTATCTGAACTTCCAAAAATTGATCTAATCGTCATCGGCTCTGTGGCGATGACTGCGGACGGTAGGCGTCTTGGAAAAGGAGAAGGCTATGCTGACCGGGAATACGCGATCATCAGAGAGCTTGGCAATCCTGAGATTCCCGTCATTACGACTGTTAACAGCCGGCAGCTTGTAGAGGATGATATTCCGGTAGAGGAATTTGATTTAACGGCTGATTGGATCGCGACAGAAGAAGGGCTGATGAAAACGGGATCCTGCGTTCCGAAGCCGAAGGGAATTGTCTGGGGCAGGGTGACGGAGGAAGATATGGAAGCCATGCCGGTGCTTCAGGAAATAAAAGATTTCATAAGCAAAAAAAATCCCCTTTAAGTCCTGCTTAAAGGGGATTCTTTCTGTCATTAGATTTTGGCATAAAGCGGATCTGTTACTTTCACGAGCTGCTTCCCAAGATTTGAACCACTGAACAGTCCAAGGAACGCATCCGGGATGTTCTCAAATCCTTCTACGATTGTTTCTTCATATTTCAGGCTTCCGTTTTTTACCCATGCACCAAGCTGGCGGGATCCTTCTTCAAAGCGGTCAGCATAGTCTCCTACGACAAAGCCTTTCATCAGAGCACTGGACTTGATGAGCTTCATTTGGACACGCGGTCCCAAATCTTCTCCGGCTTTGTTGTAAGAGGAGATGGCTCCACAAATCGGTACGCGGGCAAATTTGTTCAACAGGCTGTAGACAGCATCGGAAATTTCTCCCCCTACATTGTCAAAATAGACGTCCACGCCATTCGGACAGGCTTTTTCTAGTGCCTTTTGAACGTCGTCCGTTTTATAGTTGATGGTTTCATCAAAACCAATCTCTTTTAAGTATTGGATTTTATCCTCTGTTCCGGCGATTCCGACAACACGTGCTCCTTTAATCTTCGCGATCTGTCCAACAAGTGATCCTACAGCTCCGGCAGCACCGGATACAACGACGGTTTCGCCTTCCTGAGGCTGACCGATGTGAAGAAGTCCGAAGTAAGCGGTCAGACCGGGCATTCCAAGAACACCAAGAGCTGTTGTGATCGGCGCTACATCCGGATCAATTTTTCGTACTGCTTTTGCCGGGACAGCAGAATATTCCTGCCAGCCGAGCATTCCTACAATCGTATCTCCGCGTTTAAAGTCAGGAGAGTTCGATTGAACGATTTCACCGACTACGCCTCCATGAATAACTTCATCAAGAGGGAACGGTTCAACATACGATTTCGTATCCTGCATACGGCCTCTCATATAGGGATCTACAGATAAATATAATGTGCGTACAAGCACCTCTCCATCTTTCGGTTCCGGGACGCTTGTGTTAGTAAAGCGGAATGTTTCCGCAGTTGGCATTCCGTTCGGGCGCTGTGCAAGCTGGATTTGTTTTTGAGTTGTGCTTTCCATCATCTATTCCTCCTTGAGTTCTTATATGACTATATTTACCCTATCATCATGCGCAAGCTTGTTCAAAGAATACACCTTGAAAACGGCATATTCGTTTTCGCTTGAATGATCCATTAAAGGTAAAGTAAAGATGGGAGGGATCAATGTGAAAATAGCGATTATTGGAGCCGGGCTTACCGGTTTAACGGCGGCTGCAGTTCTGAAGGAAAAAGGGGTATCGAGTATCACGCTTTTTGATAAAGGAAAAAGTCCGGGAGGCCGGCTTGCAACCAGAAGAATTGGGGAAGGGAGGGCGGATCATGGTGCTCAGTTTTTTACGGTCCGCACAGAGGAGTTAAAAAAAGAAGCAGATCAATGGCTTGAAAAAGGCTGGATTCAAAAATGGTTCGGCGATCCGTACCCGCGTTACGCAGGGGCGGAGGGAATGAACAGCCTTGCTAAGCATCTCGCAGAGGAACTGGATGTGAAGACAAATACCAGAATCGTTCAAATCGAGGAAAAAGAGCATGGATTTGAGCTTTTTGCTGAATCGGGAGAAAGCTTTCAAGCTGAAGCCATCCTAATAACCATTCCTGCTCCTCAAGCGGTTGATCTTCTGACCGCAAGCCGCATCAGGGCCGGACATGAACTCGCAGGAATCCGGTTCAATCCATGCTTTGTTGCCATGGCATCCCTAAAAAAGGATTTGAGTATTGGCAGTGAAGGGCATCTTGATTCGGGCCTTCCGGAAGGTTTGGAAAGGATTGCCTGCCAATCGGAAAAAGGGATATCCATTGAGCCGATCGTAAGCATCTATATGACTGGAGAATGGTCTGCGGAGCATTTTGAAAAGCAGGATGAGGAAATTACGTCCATAATACTGGACAAAGTGAAGGAATATGTACCAATGGAGAATGTAAATTCGGTGCAGCTTAAGCGCTGGCGCTATGCAGAAGCGGTGCAGCCTTACCATCGGCCATTTTTGGACCTCAGGACGGAGCATCCCCTTTTGGCTGCAGGGGATGCCTTCTTAAGGGAAGATGATCCTGCGGGAAGGACGAGATTTGAAAGTGCCTTTCTGTCGGGTATGGATGCAGGCGAGGAGCTGTATGAAAGAGCAAAAACACGGGATAAATGACTTAAACAATCGTTTGTTTGTCATAAAAGAGAGAAGCGCAGGGTTGTAACCCGGCGTTTCTTTTTTTTTGATGGCTGCGTTAAATCATGCTGCACCTGTTAATTGGATTGGAAGCCGAACGCCTGCATCAGAAATCAACAGCCAAGAAAAACAGAGCTTTTAAAAAAAGCTATTTCCTCTTATATGTCATTTGGCCAGTGCTGGTTCAATATGCCTCTATCTATTTTCGTTTATGGGAAATTCCCTTTCAAATAGAGGCGAAAACAAGAGAATGCGCCGTCAGAACTGGATATTGGATGATATTTCCTCTATTGTAAGATTGGACATTGTGAACCATTTCTACTATTGTTAAGATGGTTGAAAGTCTAGTACGACATATAGGAGGACAGTAGTGACAGATACATATGACCTGTTCCTGAAGGCGAAAGAATTCATTCAAATCAGTTACCATGAGCTAGGAAAAGAAGAGGAAATAGAAGAGCGTTTGCTCAGCATTAAGCAGGAAATTGAAGAAAGCGGACAATATGTGCATACGGGGATTGAACTTGAATATGGTGCAAAGCTTGCGTGGCGCAACAGTAATCGCTGTATAGGAAGGCTGTTCTGGCAGTCTCTCCATGTCATGGATGAGCGAGGGGCAGAGACGGAAGAGGAAGTCGCGGAAGCTCTTATCCGCCATATTGAATATGCGTCCAACGGAGGGAAAATCCGGCCGTCCATCACCATTTTTAAGTCGAAGGACAAGGAGAAGCACAGGATTCGTATTTGGAACCACCAGCTGCTCCGATATGCAGGATATAAATTTGATGAAGGGTATAGAGGAGATCCTGCCTCCATCGAATTTACGGAAGTATGCCGGGAACTCGGATGGGAGGGGCCGTATACCGATTATGATATGCTTCCGCTCGTTGTTTCTGCAGGCGAGAATCGGCCGAAGTGGTTCCCGATTCCAGAGGACAGAATCATCGAAGTTCCGATCGTTCATCCGGAAATCCCAGCCTTTCAGGATCTTTTCTTAAAATGGTATGGCGTCCCGATCATTTCAGACATGAGCCTTGAAATTGGGGGGATTGTTTATGGAGCTGCCCCATTTAACGGGTGGTACATGGGGACAGAAATCGGTGCCAGAAACCTAGCGGATGAAGAACGGTATAATATGCTTCCTAAGGTCGCTTCCATTATGGGACTGAAAACGGATTTGAACTCATCCTTATGGAAAGACCGAGCATTGGTCGAGCTCAATGCGGCAGTCCTCTATTCCTTCAAGGAAGCAGGCGTAAGCATTGTCGACCATCACACCGCCGCCGCTCAATTTAAAAGATTTGAGGAAAGAGAAGAGAGCAGCGGGAGAGATGTTACCGGAGACTGGGCATGGCTTATTCCGCCCATCTCGCCAGCCGCAACGCATATTTTTCATAAAAATTATAACAATGAGATAAAAACACCGAACTACTTCTATCAGAAAAAACCCTATTAGATTCCAAATCAAAAAACTCGCCCTGCTGCCGGTCGAGTTTTTTTATGTTCAGTTGTTTTTAGGGTAATAGGAAAATCCGGGATACTTAACTACCGGCCATTTTTCTTTGCGGAGAGAATTCATCAGCTCACGCGTCGCATTTAAATTGGATTGAACAATTTGTTCAGGAGTCAAGGCCATCCACTGGTTCAGTGACAAATCGGCAAATCGGTCGCTTTTGAATATCTCCAAATACCAGAGAGTCTCACTGCCGGTGTTTTGGATATAGTGGCCCGCTGCAAAAGGAACATATCCGACATCTCCTGCCTGATAATCAAAAGTACGTGCCGTGCCGTTTCCAGTAAAGACAGTCATGCGTCCTTTTCCTGTAAGGTAATATTGCCACTCCGCATTGTTCGGATGCCAGTGAAGCTCCCTCATGGCTCCCGGCTCCACCTCAACAATCGCTGCCGCTATCGTTTTTGAAATCGGAAAATTAGAGGAGTCTACAATGCGGACGCTTCCCCCTGGCGTGATAAGCGGTTTTTGTTTAAGCAGTTCGTGTTTGAAGGTAAGGGGAACCTCTCCATATGGAGACTGAATTTTCTGGCTCTCTAAAGGACCAGGAACCTCCCCTTGATAAATGTAGACCTGATCTTTAGGAATTGAGTCAAAGGCGCTTTCCGGTACGCCGAAATTGGCAGATAAAACATCCTTTGGCGTATGGGCAAACCAGTCGGAAATGGATAGAGTACTTAAATCAGTAAAGTTGCCGTCATCGAACACGAGGAGAAATTCACACTGCTCGAGCCCTTGAATGGAATGCGGAATTCCAGGGGGGAAATACCACAGGTCGCCCGGGCCGACATCGGCAATGAAATTCCTCCCATTTTGATCAACGGCAGTAATCCGTGCGCGTCCCAGTATCATATAAGACCATTCCGCTTCCTGATGCCAATGGAGCTCACGAACTCCGCCAGCTGTTAAGCTCATATTTACCCCCGCGATGGTGGTCGAGACCGGCAATTCCCTCACCGTAATCTCTCTTGACCATCCTCCGTGGTTTAACTTCATGCTCGTGTCAGAAAAAGAGAATTTTAAATTAGGTACAAGCCCTGCATCCGTTTTAGGCGGAACGAGCATATCGGGATTTTGGAGGTCCCTAATTACATTTCGGGGGCCCGCATCGATTGTCCCGGCTCCATCACTCCGGATTGGCTGAGGAAGCTTTTGGACCCCTTGATCAGTCGCTCTTTTATCCAAGAAAAAGCACCTCTCTTTTTCAGATAAGCCTATTTTAAAAAACGAAAATGACGTGTGAATATACACACGTCATTTCCTATCCTAGAGTATTCAATTTTCTTTTCAAATAGAACTCGTTAGTATTTCCCTTTATTCTTCTGAGACTTCGAAACGTGATGCGGTTTCTCTGTCTGAAGACTGATTCTCAAATAGGCTCTTTTTATATAGGCTGCCGATTTTTGGACAACGTGAACCGGCTCTGTATATCGGTCCCAGCTCGCGAGCAGGATGACAGTAATTAAGGCTGTTTGCGGTGAGACGAGCGGGTGATCAAGAATTCCGGTCAGGAAAATAATCGGAATGGAAATCATAAACAGATTCAGAAGCTGTTTCCGCTTTGATTCCATAAAATACAGGCAGCAAAATTTAAAGGCAATGCCGCCTGCAAGGAGCAAGAAGGCAAGTCCGCCAATTGTGCCGTATTCAGCGAAAAAGGCAAGGAACATGTTATGAGCATGCGGAACAGCTTTTCCTGTCAGCTGCAGGTATGACTCTGAAAAACCGAGAGGGGTCGTACCGAAATAAGTGTTGTCCTTCCAGATGCTCAAACTGTTCAGCCAGATTTCTTTACGTGCAAGGGCAGAGTGGTCAATGACTTCGGTTCTTGGAATCAATTCAATCAGCTGATCCCGAATAGCGTATAGCATCCCAAGACAGGTAATTCCAAGCTTCGGATTTAATTTTATTAATAGGAATAGAGACATGATAAACATTGTCGCCACTCCCGAACGTGAACCGGTCTGGAAAATGGCTGCGGCAATGACAAGAATCAGCGGAATTTGATATAGAAGAAGCTGATTCTCTCTATTTTTTAGATGGCCGATCATGCTCGTCAGCACAAATGCAAAGGTCAGCAGCAGAAGAAAGGCTGTAAAGTTCGGATTATATGCGCTTCCGAACAGTCTGGCTTCACTATCGCCGGAGCCTCCGATAAATTGAGTGCCTGTTAGGAATGCCATCCATCCGTCCATGTGATGATCCTTTAGCATCAGGCCTGATAAAAATAAATAAAAACCTCCGGCAATTACAATACGCTTATAGCGCTGAAACGATCCTAAGGTTAAGGTGTCTTTAATGTATAGATACAATCCAAGATACCCTGCGATCAGTGCAACAATCAGAAGGTATGATCCGTTTTGCTGAACGATACTTGCCCCTGCGGATGATACGAGAAGGCAAAGGAAGAAAAACGTCGTTAAGTTGAGCGTAAATGGTGCTCTGCGGTATACAGCCTTATTTAGATGATTCCAGCCAATCACCACTAGCCATAAAATGCCTGCGGGAGGGAGGATGAAGCAAAGACCTACACCGATCTCTAAATGATAAGCTTTAATCCATGCTAATAGTTTTTCAAAGTTTATTTTAATCATGAGTCTCCTCTTTCTTACCTTACCTTAGATCGTTTACCGGTAACGGTTAAGAATTTGCATTCACATGAACATAGACTAAAATTTCCCAAACGATAGAAAATTTAAATCTTAATTCTAAATATATATCTAAATTTCAGATGAATGTAACCCTTTCAGCCAATTCTTAACTAAAAATACACAAAAAATACACGAAACCCTTACATTTTGTTTACACAAATTATGCAACTGCACACATCGGAAACCAACTTTAACACTTTACTGCTTTTCGTTTTACTAGTCAATAAGGAAAGGGAACGGTAAATTTTGTTTCCCTGCCCGAGGTTCTTTACCCTTTACTGCAGCGGAGTAAACTAAGAAGAAAATTCCACATCCCGCAAATCCATACAGAAAGCAGTTTCTAAAGTTGCTTTCTCTATTTAAAAGTAGTTTGATTGGGGGCAGCAGGAGTCGCGCATACCCTATAATTGTTCATAATGCCTATAAATAAACAAAACCCCCGGAGTGTGAATGAACACAGCATCTCGGGGGTTTCGATTTCATTTATTCTCTCTCGGCAGGACCTTTTTTAATAACGGATATCGAAAGCACTGAAGGTTTCTTCCTCACTGCATTCGGTCTGCTCAATATCCTTCACTTTCGCTAGCGGGCTTCCTTTTTTCATATCGTCAATGAAGGCTTCCAGCTGCCTGGTTTCACCCTCTGCCACAATTTCAACAGAACCATTGTCCATGTTTTTGGCAAAGCCTTTGATATTCCGATGGATGGCTTTCGTTTGTGCATAATACCGAAAACCTACACCCTGAACATGTCCATGTACAAAAAGTTTTGTTTTCACCATGATCGCCTCCTTACTGAATGCGATTCTTGACCGTTTCAATTAAATCATCTTTAATGTCATTCCAGAAGTCCGTGTCAGTCGTAAACCGTTGTGCCACGTTTTTGGCAAAGACACCAAACGCATCATTGTATTCAGGGGATTCTTTATCTGGAAGTGTTTGTTTTTGTCCATTGACCCATTCCTGAACGGATCCTGTTCTCGGTCCCCATCTCGCTATTTCCTCTCCATTTTCATTCAGGAAAATGATAATAGGAATAGAGCGGGCCGTACCATTTGTTAAATACTGATCCATTAATTCAAGATTTTCATCGCGGATCAAGTAGCGTGTTTCGATAAGGGCTTCTTCTGAGAGCCTCATGAGAATTGGGAGGTTCACCATTGCATCGCCGCACCAGTCAGCTGTTAGCACAATCGCACGAAGGTTTTCCTTTTGAAGAGTCTGCAGAAAAACACGGTCTTCCTCTTTTAATTGAAAACTGTTGTAGATGTGAAGCAGATTCTCCTGGTGAACATTCATTTTTTTGATATACGTTTCTTTTGTCCAGCCTTTTTCAAACCATTCGTTTAGCATCATGAATAGCCTCCTGTTTATTCTTCTCACGTACTACTATATATAAGAATAGGAGAGAATGCGAGTGTCCGGGCTGAAGCCGCTATACGTGGACCTTTAGGCCGTTAACAGACGGATCATCGTAGCGCTGAAACATGATGTAATAAAGAACGGCGCTCAAGCATGCAAGTAAACTGAGAATGATAAACGTACTGGTGAATCCGAACCAAACGGTCATAGGGATTGATAGCGGAGCAATCGTCCGCCCGATTGTAAACCGAAGACTAGCTGCAGCGAAATATTGGCCGCGCATTGTCTCCGGAGCAATTTTTGAAATGAAGCTTTGCTGAAGACCAGCCGTCATTAGCTCGGCAAAAGTAAACAGTGCCATCGCCCCAAGGAATCCAGCCGTACTGGACATCTGGCTGAACCAGAGGATGGAGATGGCATAAAAGACGGAAGACCAGATAAACACATTCCGCTCCCTGTACTTTGTCATCCAACGTGTGACAGAAATCGTAAAGATGGCTACAAGAAGTCCATTTTCAGAGAGTACGATTCCAAAGGACTGTTCACCATTTACAGTCATATTCCAATTAAAAAAGCTGAAAATGGTTTCCTGTTTAATGACTTCCTTAATATATACGGGCATCAGCAAGTCGAGCTGCATAAAGGTCTGTGCCCCGAGTACTCCCGCTAATATGTACAGCATAAACGTTTTGTCGCGGAAAATGATCCCATAATCCTTCATTTGTGCCCCGACAACACGGTACCATTTTATATTTTCAGCTTTTGCGTTATTTGAAAGGACGAGAGGAGCCGTCTCCCTTGTCCATTTAAGCAAGATAAACGCTAAAAGGATGCAGACAAGTCCAGATACGACAAGCAGCTCCACCTTATAATGAACGTAGAAAATACTCCCTAGTATCGGTCCAAGAACGACCGCAATGTTCAATGAGGTATAGAAAACAGCAAATACATCGCTCCGGTCTTTTTCCGGAACAACATCGGCGATCATCGCCTGACTTGCAGGCCAGTACAATGCGCCGAACACACCGGCAAGCGCGAAGCAAACAAATGCTATAGAAGGCATATCAACCGCTGGAGAAACGGCTATCCCAAAAACGATAAACGAAAGGCCCTGTCCAATCGATGAAAGAACCATCATTTTTTTCCGCCCGAAGCGATCCGCACTATATCCTCCAAGCAAATTAGCAAACACAGAAAACACCTGCGCAGCAATCAAGAAAAGTCCAGCTGCTTCCTTGCCGAATTCATCCGAAAAATAAATAGCGAGGAACGGGAAGAACATCCAAAACGTAACGTTCATCATCGCTTCCCCGAAAAGACGCACCTTTAAATTAGAATCCCAATCTTTAATTCTCATGGCTGTATCCCCAATTCCTGTAAAGTCACCTCTTCATCATAACTCGAAAAAGGAGGAACGGGAACCGTTTCATGGAATTATAGCAGAAACCTTAATTTGGGAGTGAAAGGGGATATAACAGATGAAGATCAAGGGTCTTAATCACATGCTTTTTTCAGTCTCCTGCCTAACCCGGTCGATCTCTTTTTACGAGCAGGTTCTGGGGGCAAAACTGCTTGTAAAAGGAAAAACAACCGCTTATTTTGACCTCAGCGGAATCTGGGTGGCGTTAAATGAAGAAGCACATATACCAAGAAATGAAATTGCTTGTTCCTATACACATATTGCTTTTTCAATAGAAGAAAAAAATCTTGAGAGCTGGCTCAAAAAACTGAAAAATTTGAACGTCCATATCCTCCCTGGACGGGAACGGAACGAAAAAGACAAAAAGTCGATCTATTTCACAGACCCTGACGGCCATAAATTTGAACTTCACACCGGTACTCTGCAGGACCGCCTGGATTATTATAGGGTCGAAAAGGAGCATATGGAGTTTTTTAGTGAGGGACCGGGTGGTGGATTGGCGGGGAAATAGGGTTTGGCTGGAAAGATGGCGGGCCGGCCGGCCGGAAAAAGACCAGGTTCGGCTGGAAAATGGAGAATGGCTGGAAAGTGTGTGGGAGTGGCTGGAAAAGGAATCCGTTCGGCCGGAAAAGAGTGTGGGCCGGCCGGAAAAAGGCCAGGTTCGGCTGGAAAAAGGAGAATGGCTGGAAAGTGTGAGGAAGTGGCTGGAAAAGGAATCCGTTCGGCCGGAAAAGAGTGTAGGCCGGCCGGAAAAAGGCCTGGATCCGCTGGAAAAAGGAGAATGGCCGGAAAGTGTGAGGAAGTGGAAGGAAAAGAAATCTAAACGGCCGGAAACGCCAGCTAACTGGCTTGAAAGAGCCTGAAAAAGCCCAGTTCGTCCCGGCCTAAGGTTTGAAAAGTTTCCTAAAAAGGGATTTTAAACTTTCATACACCCACCCTACTTAAAAACCCTCCTGCATGAAGCAGGAGGGTTTTTTCATCATTAGACTTGCTTGCTGCTGTTTTTAATGAAGCTTGGTCTGACTCCATGGGGTACAAGGTTGCCGCGTCTTTTTATTTCTTTTTCATTCATTTGCTGCTTCGCGACATAATGGGAGTAGCGTCTGTTCCAAAATTTTACGGACCATACCATAAAGAAGGCTGCGATAGCTGCGACTCCGAAAATGGCTGGCCAGAAATAAGGTGATACAATTGCCTGCTCGTATGCGAGTCCGATTGGCGAGAAGACGATGTAGGTCATGGCTACTAAAGCAATTAATAGAATGGAAGTGGACAGGGCATATTTCCATGGCACCATGTCTACGACCGCTCTGGATTTAAATTGGTAAGGAGTGGATCTTGGTTTCATCCATCCAAAAGTAAGCATGATGGCAATTTCCGCAGCGAACAGAATCGCATAAATGTAAATGAAATTGATGTCCCACTTGAATCCAAAGAGCTGTTCCGTTCCCCAGATGAGCATGTAGTAAGCAATCACGTGGAAAATGATAATGACTTTACAAGCAATAGCAGGTACGTATTTTGTTAACACACCGATTAGAACGATTGCGATAATTGGAACGTTAAAGAATCCTGTGAATTTGCGGATCAGATCCCAAAGTCCGTTTGGTGCATACATAAGCAGCGGAGCGATAAAAAGCGTGACAAGGGCAAGGAAAGTTCCGAACCACTGGCTGACCATGATTAGTTTTTTATCGCTCACCTTCGGATTGAAGCGGGCTTTGTATACATCCAGGGCAAACATTGTAGCTGCACTGTTTAATAGAGAGTTGAAGGAGCTGAATACTGCTCCAAGCAAAACGGCAAGGAATATCCCGGACAACCAGGTAGGCAGCACTTCAGCGATTAATGTCGGGTAGGCAAGGTCAACTGATTTCAATGAATCGCCGTACTGATGAAAAACAATGACACCCGGAACCATCATGAATAGAGGAATCAACAGCTTGTAGAAGCCAGATATGATGACACCTTTTTGACCTTCAGCAAGGTTTTGTGCTCCAAGGGTACGCTGGATGACGTATTGATTGGATGCCCAGTAAAACAGGTTGGCAATGATCATTCCGGTGAAAATGGTGCCGAACGGGACCGAATCCTGAGGTCCGCCGATTGCGTTCAGTTTTTCCGAATGATTCGTAGTAATTTCCTTAACCCCATCAAGGAAATTTCCCCCGCCTAAAGCAACAAAGCCAAGAATGGGAACGAGTGTCCCGATTACGAGCAACCCGATTCCGTTTAACGTATCAGAAATTGCAACGGCTTTTAACCCGCCAAATATTGCGTATGCCGCACCGATTATTCCAATTCCCCATACAACGACCCATATGGATTGCTCATAGCTGATTCCGAATATTGAAGGAACATCAAACAGTTTAAGAACGGCAATGGCCCCTGAATAAAGCATAGAGGGACTCGTGACAAATACGTAGCCGAGCATGAAAAGAATGACTGTATATAAACGAACGCCTTCATCAAAGCGTTTACTCAAAAATTCAGGAAGTGTCGTAAAATTCCCGCCGAGGTATTTAGGCAGAAGATAAAGTGCCATGATAATGATGGGAATCGCAGCGGTAACCTCCCAAGCCATGTTGGTAAGGTTTGTGCGGTAGGCTTGTCCATTTAAGCCGACAAGCTGTTCAGCTGACAAGTTCGTAAGCAGGAGGGACCCGGCAATAAACGTACCATTTAATCCTCTTCCGGCAAGAAAATATCCATCTGAATCTCCTACGTCATTTTTAGATTTCTTATATGAAATCCAGGCAACAGCACCCATAAATAGTGCACATGTTAATAGTGTAAACCAGAGATTTCCCGCACTCATGTTGTTCTCTCCTTCTGTATCAAAATTCTAGTTGCAAGTGTACTGGTTAAATAACCAATTCAGAAGACATTCAAACCAGGAAAATATATATTAAAATCATAATTGGGTAATTAAGCAGTCCTTAAACTAAGGGCAGAACAATCTATTTAGCTCAAAATTCAAAAAAACCGAATCCGCGAAGATTCGGTGTGAATGCTATTTTTCTTTAACAATAAGTGCTTTCGAAAGCTTATGGAGAATACAGTCCTTAAGCTGATCACCTGAGAGAATCCCTAGAGTTAGTGCTGCGTCAATTTTTTCTTTGTTCGGTTTTTTTACGGTCATGATGCAGTCTTCCAATTGCAGCTCCTCCAGCCTGGCAATCAGGTTTTCTTCAGCATAGGAATCCATCGAACGAATCTGCCGCTGCACGACGTAATCCCCAATTTCTGCTTTTCCCTTTTGATTTTCCCCAAACCGGCCGTCGAAATAAGCGTGCAGTTCCTCTTTTAGCTGGCTCTGTTCTGATTCAAGTTCCTTGATATGCAAAGAAACAGTGCGGTACCTCGCGACTTTTTCTTCCACGCTCATTAACTTGTCCTCCTTTATTGCCATTTAATAGATTCATATGGCTGAAAGGGGAGAAATATTCTGGATATGGGGGCTGGCTGTTGGGTTAATTCCCTGCTTCGGGACCTTTATCACCGCTTCCATTGTAAATTTCCTGGTTCCGAGCTCCTTTTTTTCTTCACACAAAAATTGAAAAATCAACACAGTCCCTTTATGATGGGTTAAAACGAAAGAGTTACGCTGAAGGAAAATGGTTAGGAGAGATCATGTTGAAGAATTCCTTCCTCATCCTTTGCAGCGTTTTACTCATTGGGCTCCTTATGTCACAAGCCGTACAGGCATATGGAGAGCCGGTTACGGGAGGAGCAGAAAACAAAATGCTGACGATTGCTCATCGCGGGGCATCCGGGTATGCACCTGAAAATACGAAGGCTTCCTTTGACAAAGCAATAGAAATTGGAACAGACTGGATTGAATTTGATGTACAGCGTTCAAGGGACGGCGAATTGGTGGTTATTCACGATACGAGTGTCGACCGGACAACGAATGGAACCGGCGAGGTCAGAGATTTACATGCAGCCGACCTGAAAAAGCTAGATGCAGGCAGCTGGTTTTCTCCCGAATTTAAAGGGGAGGGGATTATGACCTTTTCGGAGGTGCTTGAGCGGTATAATGGGAAAGCTGGCATGCTGATTGAACTTAAAAGCCCTTCTCTTTATCCGGGTATTGAGCAGCAGGTAGCGGATGAGTTAGTGAAATATCCGCTTGCAGATAAAGTGGTTCAGTCTTTTGAGCAAGATTCAATGAAAAAAATGCATGCAATCCTGCCATTCGTAAAAATTGGTGTTCTTATGAAATACCGCCCTCTTGGCATTTCAGGCAGGCAGCTTGAGGAAATCTCGAACTATGCTTCATTTGTTAATCCGAATAAAAAGCTCGTTAACCGGGGTCTTGTCCAAAAAATTCATGCTCTCGGAATGAGAATTACCCCTTATACGGTAAGAGACAAAGCCTCTGCCGCTTTTCTGAAAAGCATGGAAGTAGATGGTATGGTTACGGATTATCCGGATTACGTGAATGAAATCAAATAGGGAGGAAGCAGCCGATGGATTTTTTCACGATTGCCGCGGAGGATAAGATAAAAAAGGCGATTAAGGATGGCGAGTTCGAAAATCTGCAAGGAATGGGTAAACCTCTGAAGCTTGAAGATCTATCTGGAATTCCGGAAAACCTCCGTATGGCTTATAAAGTAATGAAAAATGCAGGAATGCTCACGGAAACCGATTTAAAAAAAGAACGGATGACGATCGATCATTTACTCAGCAGCGCAACCAGTGAGGAAGAACAGCAGGAGCTGACAGCTAAGCGGCTGAGAAATGAACAGGAGCTAGAGAAGATTCTAAAAAAACGAAGTGCATTTTCCTCTCCTGCCTCGGCATTTTATAAAGAGAAGGTAGAGCGTACTTTATTAGGAAAAGAAGGCAGGATGCGTTAATTGCACCTGCCTTTTTATTGTTTTCTATTATACAAGCCCTCTCCCCCCTCCCTCTGCGAGAATAAGATACTACTATCTTGATAGAGAGGAGAGAATGCTATGGCAGGAGTTAAAACACTTATCAATACCACTACAGCAACTTTGCAGATCACGTTGTACGCACGTGCAGGCAGCAATCCTGTAAACCAGGGGCCGGCTTTGAATGTAACCTTGCTTCCTAACCAGACACTTACGGTTCAGTATGGAAGTGATGCAAACCCGTTTTTGAATGGAATCGCTGTGTTCACCATCGCAAATAATGACCTTTATAGCAAAGTGCAATTCGTTCTTGCAAGAGGAAGCGAATTGGACAATGTATTAAATAACAACAATGTGCTCGTCATCTCAAAAGTACTGACTGATTATCTCATTACAGGAGTGGTTAGTCCGTTTTTCCCTTCCTAAAAGAAGAAAGGCCAGGAAATTCTCTGGCCTTTTATTTTTGTCTGTTTGTGGTACATATAAGATAAGGGAAAATGTGTCGATGTTTCACGGGAAACATGTCGGAATTTGGAGTTGTTGGAAATGTTTGTAATAGGAATTGATTTGTCGGGACCTTCTAATCATAAAGACACCGCAGCTGCTTTTTTTGAATTGGCAGGGGAGGAGCTGAAGCTTTTATCTTTGGAATCGGGCTTAAGTGATGCTGGGATTTTAAAGCTAATAGAAAAAACGAACGGATTTCCTCTTACGATAGGGATCGATTCTCCGCTGTCCTATAATGACGGAGGCGGGGACAGGCCATCTGACCGGTGGTTCCGGAGGGAAATGGTTAAGCATGGACTGAAATCGAGCTCAATTATGCCCCCGACCTTGACGAAAATGGTGTACTTGACAATGAGGGGGATTTCACTTGCCGCTCTGTTTGAAAGAGTCAGGACCGATATCAGGATTGCTGAGGTCCATCCTGGAGCAGCGATGATGACGAGGCTTTCGGAAAAGGAAAAAGAGCATGGACGGCTGTATAAAAAGTCCGCAGAATCAAGAACCTATTTACTGCAGTGGTTCGAGAGCCAAAACATATTGGGCATTCCACAAGGGCAAAGCATGACACCACATGAAATTGACGCCATCGCTGCGGCAATGGCAGCAAGAGATTGGATTGTATCTTATCCGAAGGCCTTATTCCCGAAGCAGCCGCCGCATCATCCATATGACTTTTTGTGCTGAGGGGTGACTTATTTGGGAGCATTCATGAAATTTTGCCTGAGAAAACTTTTTTACACACCTCCCATTTTCGTGTAAACCTCAAAAAAGGTTGCTATAGACCCACACGAATTTGATCTGGTAGGATAAATCAGAATTAAAAACGGAGGTCACGCTATGAATGCACCAAAAATTGCTTTTTTATCCGTCCTAAGCAATTCATTTATTGTTATTTTGAAAATTGCAGTCGGTATCGTTACGGGGTCTGTAGCGGTATTATCAGAAGCGATTCACTCATCCCTGGATTTACTCGCATCACTCATTGCCTTTTTTTCTGTCAGGCTGTCAAACAGGCCAGCCGATAAGGAACATCCATATGGACATGGGAAGGTTGAAAATATTTCAGGAACCATTGAAACACTGCTGATTTTTGTAGCAGGAATCTGGATTATTTATGAATGTGTGCATAAGCTGCTGCATCCTGAACCCGTTCACCTTCCGATTCTCGGAATTGGGGTTATGGTGCTTGGAGCTATTATTAATTTCGCCGTTTCAAGGGTTGTCGGGAATGTAGCGAAAAAAACAAATTCCGTTGCGATGAAATCCAATGCACTTCACCTTTTAACGGATGTCTACACATCGCTTGGAGTTGCAGTCAGCTTGCTGCTCGTCAGCTTAACAGATTGGTATTTCCTTGATCCGATTATCGGAATTATTTTAGCTGTCTACATCATGTCAGAGGCGTATAAGCTGATGAAGGAATCCTTTCCTCCGCTGCTTGATGCAAGACTTTCGCCGGCCGATGAACAGCAGATCGTTGAAATTGTGGAAGCTTACAGCGACCGTTATATCGAATTCCATAATTTTCGGACGCGTCAGGCTGGGCCGGAGAACTATGTTGATTTCCATCTTGTTGTTTCGTCTGAAATGGATATTGCAACCGCGCACCAGCTATGTGATCAAATTGAAGCGGACATCAACGAGCAATTTGATAAAATGGAGGTTCTGATTCATTTGGAACCTGAACATGAACAGCTGAATAAAGAAGAGGAAATAAGCAGGGGCTAACCCTGTTTATTTTTTTTGAATGTTTTACTTGAAAACGTGTACATACATGTTTATAATGAAACCGTAACTTGTATATACAGGTCTGCTTATTTAGATGTAAGCGGTGAGCATTATAGCAAGAATCGTTCAACAAGAATGAGAGTACCAAAATGCTCACTCTATGCAGAAATAGATACACGTACTATTGAAAACGATTACGGGAGGGAACAAAATGAGCAATCATAAACAATCTGCACAAGAGATTGTCGAGGCAATCGGCGGAAAAGAAAATATCTCTGCAGCTACACACTGCGTCACACGGCTCCGGTTCGCTTTGAAGGATGAAAGCAAAGTAGATAAAGAAAAACTAGAAAGCATCGATGTTGTAAAAGGCTCTTTTTCAACTAACGGGCAGTTCCAGGTTGTAATCGGACAGGGAACCGTTAACAAGGTTTATAACGAAATGGCTGAGCAGACAGGAATCGGTGAAGCGTCAAAGGATGATGTGAAATCTGCATCAGAGAAAAATCTGAATCCGCTGCAGCGTGCTGTCAAAATGCTTGCGGATATCTTTATCCCGATTCTTCCCGCCATCATAACGGCTGGTTTATTGCTTGGAATTAACAACCTTCTCACAGGAAAAGGAATCTTTTTCAAAGATTCTCTTATTACCGTTTACCCTCAATGGGCTGACCTTGCGGGAATCATTAACCTTATAGCAAGTACCGCCTTCACCTTCCTGCCAGTTCTCATTGGCTGGTCGGCAGTAAAGCGGTTTGGCGGAAATCCTCTTCTCGGTATTGTGCTGGGATTGATTCTTGTTAACCCTGCTCTGCTTAGTGCCTATGAATACGGGACTGCAAAGGATATTCCAGTCTGGAACCTATTCGGCCTGGAAATCGAAAAGATTGGGTATCAAGGTCAGGTTCTTCCAATTCTTGTCGCATCTTATCTGCTTGCCGTTATTGAAAAATTTCTTACTAAACGGGTACCGGACGCCATTCAAATGCTGGTTGTACCGCCCGTTACGCTATTAATCACTGGATTCGCATCGTTCATTGCGATCGGACCTCTTACATTTGCTCTAGGAAATCTGTTAACAGACGGAGTTATAACCCTGTTCTCAAACTTCGCAGCCGTCGGCGGATTGCTGTATGGCGGTCTTTATGCCGTGCTTGTTATTACCGGAATGCATCATACTTTCCTTGCGGTTGACCTGCAGCTCGCTGCGGCGGGCGGAACCTTCCTATGGCCAATGCTTGCACTCTCAAACATTGCACAAGGGTCTTCAGCTCTGGCCATGATGCTTGTTGCTAAAGATGAAAAGCAAAAAGGACTTGCTGGAACCGCAGCCTTATCTGCTTATCTCGGTGTTACGGAACCGGCTATGTTTGGAGTGAACTTACGTTACCGCTATCCGTTTATCGCAGCAATCATTGCCTCCGCTATCGGCGGCTTAGTGATCAGCATCAGCGGAGTAAAAGCATTCTCGATCGGAATCGGCGGTCTTCCCGCTTTCCTATCCATTTCAAAAGAATACTGGCTATCATTTGGGATCGGTGTACTCATCGCACTCGTCGTCCCATTCGTGTTAACGTTTATCATGGCGAAGATGAAAAAAGCAAAATAAAGAGGAGTTTCCTCATCACCCGTTCATACGGGAAAATCGGACGGGACAAGCAATTGTCCCTTTCCCTTTTTATAAATTGCCGGACAAACTCTTCTAATTAAAAATTACTAAATGGTGGTGCATGCAAAATGAAACATCCATGGTGGAAAAAATCAACGGTTTACCAAATTTATCCGAAAAGCTTCAATGATACGTCAGGAAACGGAACGGGCGATATTCAGGGGATTATTGAAAAATTGGATTATTTGAAGGAGCTTGGAGTGGATGTCGTTTGGCTGACCCCAATCTATTCATCTCCTCAAAAGGACAACGGCTACGATATTAGCGACTACTATCATATTCATCACGAATACGGCACAATGGAAGATTTCGACCGCCTGCTTGCAGAAGCACATGACCGCGGTTTGAAAATCATTATGGACATCGTCGTGAACCACACTTCTACAGAGCATGAATGGTTCAAACAGGCAGCACAGTCCAAAGACAATCCGTACCGTGATTATTACATTTGGAGAGAATCAAAAAAAGATGGAAGCGCCCCAACGAACTGGGTTTCTAAATTCGGCGGATCAGCATGGCAGCTTGACCAAACCACAGGCGAAAACTATCTCCATCTGTTCGATGTGACACAGGCTGACCTTAACTGGGAAAACGAGAAACTGCGAAAAGATGTATACGATATGATGAACTTCTGGTTTGAGAAGGGGGTAGATGGCTTCCGTCTGGATGTCATCAATCTTATTTCAAAAAATCAGGATTTCCCGGATGATGACGGCACTATTGCACCGGGAGACGGCCGCAGGTTTTATACTGACGGACCGCGCGTTCATGAATACATGCAGGAAATGAACCGCGAAGTTTTCTCCAAGTATGACGCCATGACGGTTGGAGAAATGTCATCTACAACGATCGACCACTGTATCCGCTACTCAAACGAGGAAGGCACAGAACTGAGCATGACTTTCAACTTCCACCATCTGAAGGTTGACTATCCGAATGGAGAAAAGTGGGCCGTCGCGGACTTTGACTTTCTAAAACTAAAAGACATTCTTTCTACATGGCAGGTCAAAATGAACGAGGGCCGCGGCTGGAACGCGCTGTTCTGGTGCAACCATGATCAGCCGAGAATCGTCTCGCGTTACGGAAATGACGGAGAGTACCGGTTAGAATCAGCCAAGATGCTTGCCACCGTCATCCACATGATGCAGGGAACCCCGTACATTTATCAGGGTGAAGAATTCGGCATGACCAATCCGAAGTTCGAACACATCAGCCAATACCGTGACGTGGAGTCGCTGAACATGTATAAGATCCTGCAGCAGGAAGGCCGAAGCGAAGAAGAGATTCTTGAAATCCTGAAGAGTAAATCAAGAGATAATTCCCGGACTCCGGTTCAGTGGAATACGGATCAGCACTCAGGATTTACAACCGGCACCCCTTGGATCCCTGTTGCTTCGAATTATAAGGAAATCAATGCAGACGCCGCCGTAAAAGATAAGGATTCCGTATTTTATCATTACAAAAAGCTAAACCAGCTCCGCAAGGAAGTAGAAATTGTGACAGACGGAGACTATCAGCTGATCCTGGAAGATCATCCTGAAATATTCGCTTATATCCGTAATGGAGAAGGCGAAAAACTGCTGAGCGTGAACAATTTTTATGCAAAAGAAACACAATTCGAATTGCCGGCACATCTTTCTTTTGACGGCTATGATGTGGAAATATTGATCAGCAACTATGAGGACAGCCCGGAAACAGCAGAGAAAATTTCATTGCGTCCTTACGAATCCATCGTATATCATCTAACCAAACAGTAAAATAACAGAAAATGGTGAAGAGGATGGCAAAAACAAAATATCAAGTGGTGTACCAGGAACTGCTGGAAACCATTCAAGAGGGCAGGCTAAAACCTGGAGAAGTGCTCCCCTCCGAAAACGTCCTGTCCGACAAATACGAAGCATCGCGGGAAACAATCCGCAAAGCCCTAAACCTTCTTGCCCAAAACGGCCATATTCAGAAAATAAAAGGGAAAGGTTCAGTCGTACTGGACACCCAGCGAATGAGCTTTCCCGTATCCGGCCTGGTCAGCTTTAAAGAACTATCAAAAACATTTGGCTCCCAAACTGTAACAAATGTCCATCAGCTCGCGCTTATCAAAGCCGACGACCGAGTTTCAAAGCACCTGACATGCGGAGCAGACGATGAAGTGTGGAAAATCGTCCGTTCCAGGGAGATTAAAGGTGAAAAAATCATCCTGGACAAGGACTTTCTCGACAAGCGCATCGTCCCGGCCCTAACAGAAGAAATTTGTAAAAACAGTATCTATGAACACCTGGAAGGCGAACTAGGCCTGAAAATTGGCTACGCCGAAAAAGAAATCACCGTCGAGGAATGCACAAGCGAAGACCGTGCCTACCTTGACCTCTACGACTTCACCCACGTCGTCGTCGTGAAAAACTATGTATACCTTGAAGACACAAGCCTATTCCAATTCACAGAATCCCGCCACCGGCTCGACAAATTCCGGTTCGTTGATTTTGCGAGGAGGGGACAGGTTTAAACAGAAAAAAGCCGGCGGCAGCGCCGGCTTTTTTTGGTGGGATGAATTGGGGAGGCTGCGGGATAAGCTGGTTTGTCAGACAAAGTTGTCATACAAGCATATGCAGAAGGAAGAAAACAGGGATTGTCAGACAAAATAGTCAGACAAGCGCGTGCAGAAGGCGGAAAAACAGGGTTTGTCAGACAAAATAGTCAGACAAGTGCATGCGGAAGGCAGAAAAACGTGGTTTTTCAGACAAACTTGTCAGACAAAAACATGATCAGCTGCTGAAAATCACAGTTTCTTCAGACAAAACCGTTCTCCCACTAGCCCCCTACAAATACCGTCTGCCCAACGCTCTCATGATCGACCGGTACACATGATACCCGCTCACTGACACTCCGGCTGTCCCTGCTCCTGGAAAGATGCTGTCACCGCAAACCCATAGGCCTTTTACACCTGTCCGGTGGGATAAACTATTGAATAGTGCGTGGTCGAGGGTTTGCGGGAGGCCGCCTACCATGCCGTCCTTGCGTTTTGTGAATCGTTCCCATGCTTTTGGTGCTCCGATTTCTTCCTTTACGATGCCTTTTTCGATTAGCGGCAGGGCTTTTTTTACGCCATCGATCATCTTGTGGCGGAGCTGCTTCTTATAGGCATCGTATTTTTCCTTTGTGTCCCACAGAGCCAAGTCAGTGTGGGTACTGACGTTCAAGGTGCGGTAGCCTTCGGGTGCGCGGAGCCGGTCTTCTTTAGAAGATAGAGAGAGGAAGAGGTGGGCTCCTTCTGCCATCTGCCCGTGCTCATCGGTTAGGACCTGCTGGAAGAGCGGGGTTCCGTCTGGTATGATGTCTTCTTTTACCGCCAAGTACAGTGTCATCGTTCCCCATTGCCGGCTTTGTGCTTTTTTCTCATAGCGGAGGCCGATTTTCTTTTTGAGTGGCTCGTCCATAAGCTCCAGCAAATTTTGCACAGGCACGGTGGAGATGAAGTGAGGGGCCGTCCATCTTCTCCCTTTCTGATCTGTCGCAAAAAACATTCCCGCTTTGTTTTGAGTAACCGACTGGATCCAGGTTCGTTTTTCTAAAATGGCGCCGGAGTTTTTCGCTGCAGTACTCAGTACATGAGCGAGCCTGTTCAATCCTCCCTCTATATAAAAAGCTCCTTCATGGTAAATCGTCAGGGCATAGGCACCCATGATGGCGGAGCAATTTGCCGAATCCGTCTGCATGGAGTCGATTAGCTGGGCATCCAGCAGGTGGACAAACCCAAATAGTTCATGGAGCCTGTGCTTTTTCAAGAGTTGTCCGACGGTTTTGTAAAAGTAGGGGAGGACGGTAACACTGCTTGGTTTAAGTGAAAACAGCAAATCGCCAATATCCCTCAATGAAGCAGGGGGCAAAACGGGAAGTGTACCGAGCAGTTTTTTGACCTCTGAACCGATTTTCCAGATTTCCTGATAAAAAGAGACAATCCGTTCTGCAGCTTCCGGGAACATGTTCCCTAATTCCTCAAGATGGCGTGTCCGATTCTGTTTGTACTCCAGGTAGCCGGCAGGCGTGTGAATTCCCATAACGGTTTCGAGCGGCAGCGCGTACGGGAAGGAGATTCCGAGTTTTTCAAACAGACGCTGATGGATACCGCCTTGTTCAAATCCCATTCCAAGTGTTGCTCCCGCCGGGAATAGAAAGGGTCCTCTCTGAAATTTTCCGGCACATCCTCCCCATTCGCTGGATGCTTCCGCCACGGTTACTTCAAGCCCTCTTTCGGCTAAAAAGGCGGCTGCGGTCAGACCGCTTATTCCTCCGCCTGCAATAAGTACATCACATTCCATAATTTCTGCCTCCAACCCGTCAATATACTTGCATTTTAGGGGGCTTTTTCTTATTAATCCACTTTCTGCTCTTTTGGAATTTATCAAAAATTAATAAAGACTCACATTTGGATGAACAATCCTCACATATAATTCTGTTGGTTAATAAGATATAAAAATTGTGTGAAAAGAGGGTGGGGGCATGGTGTGGTTTGCTGTTGCATCAGCTTTTTTCGTCCTTTGCTTAGCCGCGGTATCGATTCCGCTTTATTTTAGCAACCTTATCATTTTCCCCCGAAAAGTGGAATATCACGAAACTTTTGCAATGGGTGTTAAAAGCGGAGAAATTAATGCGGTTCACTTTGAACAGATTGAGAAGGAAGAGCTGTTTATCGATTCAAAGCATGGCTATCAAATCCACGGGATGTTTTTTTCGGTTGAAAATAGCAAAAAGGCCGTGATTATTGCCCATGGCATCACCTGGTCGCTGTTTGGCAGCTTCAAATATGTCGAGATGTTTCATAAACGCGGGTATCACGTGCTTTTATGTGATCACCGCTATCATGGTCTGAGCGGCGGAAATCATACGTCATTCGGCTTTTTTGAGAAGGATGATCTGTGTGCATGGGTGGACCATCTATTTGAAAAGCTCGGGAGCCATGCCTTCATCGGACTGCTTGGCGAATCGCTTGGCGCTGCCTCTTCGCTGCAATATATAAAAGAGGACAGCCGGGTGGGGTTCTGTATTGCGGATTGTCCGTTCAGTGATTTGACTGCGCTTATGCGGCTCCGGCTTGCTCTGGATTTCAAAATCCGTTTTTCTCCGCTCATTCTTTTAACGAGTTTTGTCACAAAGATCCGGTATGGCTGGGGATTCCGCGAGATTTCACCGATTCGTGAGCTAGAGCAGGTAGAGACGCCGATCCTCTTCATTCATGGCAAGGAAGACCGGTTCATCCCGCTTCAAATGTCGCTTGATCTTTTCAGGAAAAAAAAGAAGGGGAAAAAGCACCTGTATCTGGTTCCAAAAGCCGGCCATGCCCAAGCCTTTTTGACGGACAGGAAAAAGTACGAGGAACGGGTTTTTCATTTTCTAAAAGAAATTGAAATCTTGCATGTAAAAAGGGATCCGGCTCAATAATTTTCAAGAGGACAGAATTGTAAGCGTATACAAACTGACCTCGTTTGAGTAGAGTTTTACTATACCTATTCAGACGAGGAGATTTTTTTTATAATGTGATTTAGTCGATGCGAAGATGTTCCGGAAATCTGATCCGTTCTCGTGTAACGGCCTTCACCACTTGCCGGGACGAGCTCATTTTCATGGAACAGGAACAACCAATCTACCTTTCCGTCTACTGCACCGGAGGCATTCTTAACGAAGTTGGTACAAGCCTTCTGCCCTGCCAGTTTTCTACCATTCCATGCCTGATGGCACATCAACATGTTTGTTTGCAGATGAAAAGGGTACGTTTACTATAGAGCAAGAAAAACAATGAAACTTTGGAGGTTTTTATCAATGGGTAAAAAAGTTGCTGTATTATTGACAAATGATTTTGAAGATGTAGAGTACACAGATCCTGCGAAAGCCTTTAAAGAGGCTGGACACGAATTAACCGTTATCGAGATGGAAAAAGGAAAAACGCTAAAAGGCAAACAGGGGGAAGCGACTGTTACATCCGATGCATCCATCGATGATGTGAAGCCTGAAGACTTTGATGCGTTATTGCTGCCGGGAGGATTCTCTCCGGATCAGCTTCGTGCGGATGACCGTTTCGTTCAATTCTCCAAATCATTTATGGATGATAAAAAACCGGTCTTTGCGATTTGCCACGGACCGCAGCTGCTGATTACAGCAAAGGCACTGGAAGGCCGCGATGCAACAGGCTTTAAATCCATTCGTGTGGATATGGAGTATGCGGGAGTGAACTTCCATGACAAGGAAGTAGTCGTGTGCGGCAATCAATTAGTAACAAGCCGTACGCCTGATGACCTGCCGGCATTTAATCGCGAGGCATTGAATCTTTTAAAATAACATAGAAAAAAAGGCTTCCCGTAATGAAACGGGAAGCCTATTTTTGTACATCCTTTTCTTTATCATCCGTCTCATCATCAAGTGGGTCAATATGCTCGGAATCTTCAGGACGGATGCCGGTTTTCAGGGCAAAAAAGATAAAGAAAATAGCGGCTATGAGAAACAAAAACAGGGCAGCTGTAAGAAGCCACCAGCTTGTAATCATCACCAATTCCCCCTTTGCCCTACTTATATGCAGGAAAAGGGTAGCTGATGCCAAAAGCCTATTTTTTCAGCTTGCCAAGCTCCTCGGTAATCGACTGCATTTCGCTTGGGCTGAAGTTGTCTTTTTTCATTACATATTCATACAGCTCTTTCAATTCTTCGTACATTTCCCCGTCAAAGTGATCAGGTTTGATTGCGCCAATGTTAATCATTCGCAGCTTTGTTGTGATCTGGTCGATCATATATTGTACATTTTCGGTTGATTTTTCAGTTAAATTCAAAGGTCTCTTCCTTTCGGGTACGGAGTTTTTCTTATTGTACCATGTGAGAAGGAAAAAGGAGATGGCTTGTCTAAATTTTAAAGAAGAGCTTATTATCGCGAGGAGAATGATAATGAAGATATTAAAAGCCTCCATAAAAGATGCAGGCACAATAGCCCCCCTTTTCAACGCTTACCGGATATTCTACAGCCAGCCCTCCGATTTGGAAGGTGCGGCACAATTTCTAAAAGACCGGCTTGAAAAAGAGGAGTCCGTCATCTTTATTGCGGAAGATGAATATGGTGCTGCAGGCTTCGTCCAGCTGTACCCCTCCTTCACTTCTGTAGGAATGCAAAGGATTTGGATATTAAATGATTTGTTTGTGGTGGAGCATGCCCGCGGCAAGGGAGTGGGGCAGAAGCTGATTGATCAGGCTGTCGAGCTGTGCCGTGAGACAGGAGCCAAGGCACTGAACCTTGAGACCTCTATAACAAATAAGGGTGCACAAAGGCTGTATGAAATAAATTCTTTCGTTAAAACAGAAGATTGTTTTTTCTATTCGCTAAGGATTTAACAGTAAAATTGGATTCTTTCCAAAAGTTGAGGTAAAGTTTTGAGTAGCGAAATACTTTGTAAAGGAGGCTGCTCATTGATACATGTTCTGTTTGTTTGCCTCGGAAACATTTGCCGTTCGCCAATGGCGGAGGCTGTGTTCAGAGGGCTGGTAAAAGAAGAAGGATTGGAAAGCAGAATATCGGTGGACTCAGCCGGTACAGGAGACTGGCATATCGGGAAGGCGCCGCACGAAGGGACACAGGACATCCTGACACGGAATGCCATTTCATTTGAGGGAATGGCAGCAAGACAAGTGGTGAAAGAGGATTTATCCAACTTTGATTACATCGTCTGTATGGATGCCGAAAACCTGGGAAATGTTCGCAGAATGGCGGGATATGATCAAACCGGACATATTGGTCGTTTGCTTGATTATGTAGAGGATGCAGAAGTGCTGGATGTACCTGATCCTTATTTTACTGGGAATTTTGAAGAGGTATACGGCCTTGTCAGAAAAGGCTGCAGGGGATTGCTTGAAGAAATCAAGGTGAACGAGAAACTTTCATAATAGAAAAGGGGCATGCTAAATGGGAGAGAAGAATATACTTTTGCGTAACGTATGTATTGGGGCGGCTGCCGGTTTTGTGCTATCGATGTTTCACAAACCGACAAGGGAAGCCGTAATTGAAGAGGCGAGAGAGCTTGGTGAAAAGGCAAGCTATTACTATCATAACCCTTCCCTTTTATCTGAAGATTTGAAATCAAAATTAAACGATGCAAAAGATATGGTTCAAAGTGTTAGTGAGGATTTGCGTTTTGTGAATGAAAAAGTAAATGAATTGAAAGAAACCACTCCTGTTGTGATTGAAGCCATTAAGGATGCAAAGGAGCGGATTCTTTCAAGTAAATCAGACTAAAAGCAGGTGATTTATGTGAGAAGCAGAAAAAATCCTACGATCATCACTGAACTCATCAGAAGATTCTCAAGAGACGAGGTGGCCGGACTGTCCGCAGAGCTGGCCTATTTTTTTCTGCTATCCCTATTTCCCTTCATGATCGCCTTGATTACACTAATTGCGTTTATTCCGTTGTCTGTAGAGGACTTGCTGAAATTTATCCGGCAGTTCGCCCCAGCTGACACCATTTTAGTGATGGAAAGCGCCTTGTATCAGCTTTTGAACCAGGAAAGCGGACTGCTGTTTACGTTTGGTATACTGGCTGCCGTCTGGTCAGCCTCTAATGGAATTGATTCCATCATGAGGGCATTCAATCGGGCTTTTGACGTCAGAGAAAACCGGTCGTACTTAAAATCAAGAGCCATTGCGATTCTGCTTGCTGTTGTTATGATGGCGGTCATTGTCATTGCTTTGCTTTTTCCTGTTTTTGGACAAGAAATCGGCTTATTTATATTTAAAGCATTTGGAATACCCGGGCTGTTTTTTACCGTTTGGAATATCATTCGCTGGGCTGTAAGTGCCATCATCATCTTTTTCATCTTTATCCTTCTTCATAAGCTCGCTCCGAACAAAAAAATGATGTGGAGACAGGCGTTTCCGGGTGCTATATTTTCAACAGTGGGGTGGATTGGCGTTTCCTATTTGTTCTCCAATTATGTGAGCAACTTCGGCAATTACAGTGCGACATACGGGAGCATTGGCGGCATTATCGTTTTCATGATCTGGTTTTACTTAACCGGCATGATCATCATTATGAGCGGCGAATTGAATGCCATTTTGGTAAATAGAGACGGGAATAGGTGAAGCTTGACATGGCAGACTATTAAAGAAGCAACCATGCTTCTTCAACCATGCACAGGAGGGATTCACAATGGCAAAGCAAAATAAATCAGGCGGAAGCCACACGAAGCAAAACTCCAAAAGCAAGCCGTCCAACAAAACGAGCTCCAGTGCAAACGGCCAGAATGGTTACCATTAAGTGTATGAAAAGCTGATCCTTAGGGGTCGGCTTTTTTATGTTTTTGCTGCAAAATGCCCTTTACACAAACGGAACAAACGTTCTATAATAAAAGAACACATTAAATTTGCAATTTAGGTATTTAAATATAAATAAAGCGGGTATACGTAGAGTAGAGTAAAAAACAAGGAGCTTGCCGCTGCTTTATAGGCCATCTTAACGTCGTTTTTTGTGAAAAAAGTTCAGCCTAAGGTAGCTGGACAAGATTGGAATTTAAAAGTATGGTATTGATAGATGAACAAGCCTGCATTGCGGGAACGGCATTCCTTGTCAGATCAGCATAGTCTTCCGCTAAATGTCACGGAAATTTGTGAAATGGAGAGGCGATCGATAATGAAAACAGGGACTAGAATAAAAAGACTTGAAGCATTCGTTGAAAAGTATAAAAAGCTGGGCATGCGAATCGAAATCGCGAAGTCTCGAACGGAATGGTCGGATGAGACGAAAAGCTTAGTTGCTCTGAAGCCATAAAAAATCACCCTCCAACTGCCGGGTGATTTTTTTTTTGCCTTTTATTCGCCCATTTCAATGTTCCGGCTGTAAACATTCGAGTAAATATGTTCCACTTCTTCATCCGTCATGTACATGAACATTTCCCGATCCATCTCTTTCATCGCTGCAATATACTCCACCATGTTTTTCCGTTCTTGTCTGCTCATTCTCATCCGCTCCTTTTTTGTTATGATACAGATTATTATTTATATTTGTATTATATAACAGATAATTCAGAATGTTCAACTGTTTTTTTTAAAGGGGCATTTTTCTTTACTCATCGCAGTCTAAGCTGTCCGTACGAAATAATTTGTCTAATGGAGCACTTTATTTGTCCGACCGGCATACTAATTTAGCCGTTCCAGCCTGGAATTTAGCCGGTGGAGACAGGAATCTGTCCGTTCGAAATAATTTGTCTGATGGCGCACGTAATTTGTCCAATGGCGCAGTTTATTTGTCCGACCGGCATACTAATTTAGCCGTTCCAGCCCGGAATTTAGCCGATCAGGCCAGGAATCTATCCGTTCGAATTAATTTGTCCGACCGGCATGCCAATTTAGCCGATTGGGCATAGAATCTGTCCGTTCCAATTAATTTGTCCGATGGCGCACGTAATTTGTCCGAGCGGCGTCCGAATTTAGCCGTTGCAGCTTGGAATTTAGCCGATCGGGCCAGGAATCTGTCCGTTTGAATTAATTTGTCCGATGGCGCCGTTTATTTGTCCAACCGGCCTCTGAATTTAGCCGATTGAGCCTGGAATCTGTCCGATCGAATTAATTTGTCCGATGGCGTACGTAATTTGTCCGATGGCGTACGTAATTTGTCCGAGCGGCGTCCGAATTTAGCCGTTGCAGCCTGGAATTTAGCCGATCGGGCCAGGAATCTGTCCATCCGGATTAATTTGTCCGAGCGGCGTCCGAATTTAGCCGATTGAGCCTGGAATTTAGCCGATCGGGCCAGGAATCTGTCCGTCCGGATTAATTTGTCCGATGGCGCACCTAAATTGTCCAATCGGTCCCCGAATTTATCCGTTCCAGCCTGGAATTTAGCTGATCGGGCTTGGAACTGTCCCGCCAACCTCATAAAAAAACAGCCGCCTATTGCTTGCAGGCGGCTGTTTTTTCCTGTTCATTGTTTTTTTGGAACGCATAGACCCCAATGACGATGAGAAGCAGCATGGCGATGATGTAAAAGAAGTTGCTTCCCGGGATAAGCTCCATATAAAGTCCTCCGATTACGGGTCCGCTGATGCTGCCAATGCTGAAACAGATTCCGCATAGTAGATTTCCTGCCGGCAGCAAATGCTTTGGAAGCAGGTCTGCCATATAGGTGAGGCCGAGGGAGAACGTCGATCCGAGCACCATGCCGGCAATAAAGAAACAAACAAGCAGCAGGATGAAAGATTGGGTGAAGCTTGCTGCTGTGAAGCCCAGGAATCCGATAAACAAAACGATCGGAATCGTCCGTTTTCGTCCGAACTTATCACTTAGAATACCGAGCGGGAGCTGAAATATGATGCCACCTACTGCAAACGCCGGAAGAAGGATGGCAACATTTTCAGGAGAGAACCCTTGCCTTAATGCATAAACCGGGTAGTTTCCGTTTAACGATGACTCCAGGAATCCGTATATAAATGGAGGAAGAAAGGCAATCCATGAAAGCTTCCATGCATCCTTGAAGCGTGCAGTGCTTCCGGAAGTGCCTGAAACCTGGTGCTCCGGGAAGTCATTTCTTAACAGAAAGGCAAGTCCCCAAATAACAAGACTAATGAATCCGCTGATGATAAAAGGCAGGTTTGGATTTACTGCCGCTGCACCGGTCAGGATAGGACCGGCGGCAAAACCGAGTCCGAAGCAGATTCCATACAGGGAAATGTTCTTCCCTCTGTTTTGGTCAGAAGAAATGGATGTAATCCATGTTTGGGTTGAAAAGTGGAGCATGTGATCCCCAATTCCAACGAGCAGCCTGAGGACAAACCAAATCCAGAATGACTGGAGAACCGGGAAGGCAAAAAGGCTGGCCATTACGAGAAAGCCTCCGATAATTATCATTTTTTTATAGCCGAGTTTTTGCAAAGGCTTTTCCATAAAAGGAGATGCCAGCAATACTCCAATATAAAGTCCGGTCGCGTGCAATCCGTTTAAAGACGAGGGGTACCCCTGCTGTTCAAAAAGAATGGCGATGACAGGGAGAAGCATGCCTTGAGAAAAACCGGAGACGGTCACGATGCTGATTAAAATGGCAAAACGCAATTTATTCATATGTTAAACCCCGCTGTTGTAAATTTCTCACTTATTTTAGCGTATCACCGCCAGTGTTAGCAGGCAACATATTTCAGCATATTGAAGAAAAAGGATAAGATAAGGAAAAAGGAGGGATTGGCCATGAACTTTAAAATGACGGAAAAAGGATTTTCATCGGAAGTAGAATTCGGGAATCTGCAGGTTTCAGGAGATGAGCAGCATGGCTTCAGACCCTATCAGCTGATGGTTGCCTCCATTGCGGTATGCAGCGGAGGAGTACTCCGGAAGATCCTTGAAAAGAAGCGGCTTGAAATAGAGGATATTCAGATTGAGGCGAACGCACAAAGAAATGAAGCAGAAGCGAACCGGATTGAGAGGATCCACGTCCACTTTACGATTAAAGGGAAGAACCTGAAGGAAGAGTCTATGAAGAAAGCAATGGAGCTAACCCGTAAAAACTGTTCGATGGTCCGGTCTGTGGAGGACAGCATCGAAATTAAGGAAACGTTTGAAATTGTTGAGTAAGAGGCCGGTTCCCCAGGGAGCCGGTCTTTTTTTGGTATGAAGTGAACGGTTCAAGGCTAAATTGAAAAAGACGGTCAAATATGACCGTCCTCCTCAATCCATCGTAAGTGTTTCCGGCTCTTCGCCGGCTTTTGAGAAATAGCAGAACTTTTCAGGTTCGAGCTTTAATAGCAAAAAATCAGGATCGTCAGGGCTTTTGATCCAATCCTTTAACTTCTCGTTCCAAAACTTTTCTTTGAGTGATGAGGACTCTTCAACCGAGGCGTTTGCTTCGATCTCTGCATACTCATCCCGGAAGCCATTTCCTTCAAGCCCCAGCAATAGATGAACAGCCGGATTTTCGCGGATATCCTCTGCTTTATGGGTTTTTTTACTCGTTGCCGTATAAAGGGTTAAGCCCTGATGAAAAAACAGCATAAAACGGGAGTAGGGCTTTCCGTTCCGAACCGTTGCCATCGATCCGATCTGATGGTTGTCGAGAAGCTTCATGATTTTCTCTTCAAGCTGAGCAGACATTTTATCAATCCTCCTTGCTTTCAAGGTTAATTTGCAACAAAAACGGGGAAACATACATGAGGGTCAGCATTTGGAAATACATATTAATGATCATGGAAAGTAAGGTGAAGGTATGGTAAATCGAATTTTTCTTATTGCAGTTATAGCTGGAATTCCGCTGTCTGTTCTTGGCAGCCTGCTTCATTGGCCTTCTTTGATCATGTTCGCCGTTTACTGTCTGACGATTATCGCATTGGCGGGCTTTATGGGAAGAGCGACCGAAAGTCTGGCCATAGTAGCTGGTCCGAGAATTGGGGGACTATTAAATGCGACATTCGGGAACGCTGTTGAGCTGATTATCTCAATATTTGCCCTGCAGGCAGGTTTAAACGGAGTCGTTCTCGCTTCATTAACTGGTTCCGTTATTGGAAACCTTCTTCTTGTCGGGGGCCTATCCTTCCTTATTGGCGGACTAAAGTACAAGAGGCAAGAGTTCAACGTCTACGATGCGAGACACAACTCAGGACTGCTGATTTTCTCAATCATCGTTGCCTTCGTTATTCCGGAGGTGTTCTCCATGGACATGGATGAGGGCAAGACCCTGACGTTCAGTGTGGGGATTTCCATCATCCTGATTTTGCTGTATCTTTTTGCCCTGTTCTTCAAGCTGGTGACTCACCGCGGGGTGTATAAGCATAAAACAGATGAAGCGGGTGAACACGAGGAACCGGAGTGGGGGGCAAAGAAAGCAACCCTTGTCCTTCTTCTTGCCACAATCGCTGTTGCTTATGTTTCTGAAAATCTTGTGCACACATTTGAAGAAGTAGGAGAAACACTGGGCTGGAGCGAGCTGTTTATCGGGATTATCATCGTTGCCATCGTCGGGAATGCAGCGGAGCACGCATCCGCAATTGTTATGGCCTATAAAAACAAAATGAACGTTGCCGTGGAAATTGCCGTAGGATCTACGCTGCAAATCGCCATGTTTGTAGCGCCTCTGCTTGTTTTGCTTTCACTAATGTTTGAAAATAACCTTACGCTTGTCTTTACCATGCCAGAGCTCATCTCCATGGTTACAGCCGTCTTTTTAACGATTATCCTGACTAACGACGGGGATACAAACTGGTTTGAAGGAGCAACACTGCTCGCGGCTTACTTTATTATGGGGATTGGGTTTTATTTGCTATAAGGATGAGAGAACTCCCGGGTGTGGGGGTTCTCTTTTTTTAATAGTCAGCGCTTAAACACACGATCCATCTCTTCGCGATTATACTCTAAAAGCCAATCGCGATATTCTTCATATAGAAACCGGATCGTTTCTTTATCGGATCCTAAAACATCACATCCCTGGTCATCGTACATATGAAAAATCATTTTCTTAGAAAGGTTAACAAAATAAAGATCATAGCCAATCTGAGGTTTGGTTTTCAGAATAGTAGAAGGGTGTCGGAAATCCTTGTAGCCAATGGCTTTTAGAAGCTTTGTGTACCGAATATCATATTTTTTGCAGGGAAGCAAATATCTGTGAGTGACACCATCTTCTTCTGAGCCTCTTTTTAAAACTGAATGCTGCAGTTTGTATAGCTGCTGTCTCTGTTTTATGTATTTTGGGTACACGTTTAAATGGAAAGTGCTGCTGCCGTAAACATCCGTAATGAAAAGGATGTCATCTTCCTCAGCAAAAACCCGGTTGAACAGTGTTATAGCACGCTCATGCATTTGCTGAAAGCATGGCTCTTCATTCGAATTGGAGTGCGCCCAAAGTTCAAACCGAATGCTCTGTTCCCATGAATAAAATAAACCGGGAGATAAAGAAAGGCCTTTAAAATACGCCTTAAAAAAGTTGGTTATCATATATTCTCCTTATAGAAAAAAAGCGGCTGACTCCATTCAGAGTCAGCCAAAAATTTGTAGGACGAAACCACAATCACACTTTAGGTTGCTTACTGCTATCATATAATTTTAGATTAAATTTGTAAATATTCAGATAAATATTTTTTTGAAAAAAAAGAGGGTGAAGTCTGCCCTCTTTAAATACTTGCCATGATAAAGAGATAAGAAGAGACTGTGAACAGCAGCCCCAAAATAAATGCGGGGATAGCCGGTCCATTTTTCCGGAACTGAAGGATTAGCAGGGTTAAAAAGAGAACGGCGAGCAGTCCGAATAAAAAGCTAAGCCCCCCAAATGCAAATCCAATCTGACTGTCAGCCGACAGGAGCTGGAACAATGGGGAAATCCCATCGCTCACTTTCGTTACCTCAATATTATGCGGAGGCTCCTGCTGTCCAAGGAGACCGGTAACCGGAAAGACGATCAGCAGAAACAGGCTCTCTGTTTTCGTCCATCTTCGGGGATCTCCTTCGCTGCCCTTTTTAAGCCGTCTCTTCATATAAAATCCATTTAAAAATCCGAAGACGAGAACCGGTATAATGATTAAATGCTTAATCAGTAAATACTGCCCGTAATTTAGTGCCCAGGTTTGCGGATATTCAGCGACGTTCATCAGCAGCGTCATCAGCAGAAACCCTGTGAAAATAACAAGGACCACCAGAATCATTGCAACAGGCGTAAACCATTTTAACAAGGACAGCCAATTCCTGCTGTTTTTTGAGAACCAGCTGACCTGCAGCAAAATTCCGATCCATACACTCATCGTCAAAAAGTGAATGGCGTGGTAAAGGATCCCGTATCCGCTCAGTGAAGAGGTATGGCTGTTCACACTAATTGAAAAGATAAGGGATATCACGAAAAATAAAGAAATGGACCGATACTGGACGTCATCAAATATCGGCGCAAAGGTAATAAATAAATAAAACATGATAATTAGGACAAGTGCGAGTGCCCACATTTGGCCAATTTGAAAATCCTTGATTACCTGAACAATGGCTCCGAAGAATCCTTTCGTTTCATAAAAGCGGGAAGCAAGCTCGAGCACAGGAGAAAATGAAAAAACAGCGACTCCAAGCGTTGCGAGCTGCATCCAGTGTTTCGGCACATGAATGTCCGGCTTCTTGGATTCTGGTATGTAAGACATAAAGAGGGCTCCCATCAGAATGGAAAAGCTGAGATACAGCCCAACTTCAGAAAGCATAATCCAAACCATATTAGCGACGGCCTTTTCTTACCGAGAAGAAGATCGCAGCAACTGCAGCAATAGCAAGGATGGATCCGATGATGACCATGGTGCTGTCACCGGAAGGCGTTTCAGAGGCTGTTTTTTCTTTCGCAGCAGGTTCTTCTTTTTTCTCAGCAGCAGGCTCTTTCTTCTTGTCTTCGGCAGGTGGCTGTTCTTCCTGGACAGGGGCTGGAACGTTTAATGTAAACTCCAGGGAATCTTTGATCACATGGCCGTCTGCTCCAACAATATCCCAGCTAACCGTGTAAGATCCGTTTTCCACTTGCTCGGGCAGCTGCCCGGTAAGTGTGCTGCCGTTTATCTGTATATTTTCGACTGGAACCTCTGTCTTCCCGTCTTTCAGCACTTTAAACGCACTGGACTCCTCAACCTCTGTATTAAACGTAAGCTGAATCTCATCCAATTTTTCCGTCACCGTCGAGCCCTTCTCTGGGTTCGAACTTTCCAATGTGGAATGAGCCAGAGCCCCGGTCTGATGAAAGGTGAATAAGGCAAAAAGAAAAAGAACGATGATTTTTTTCATAAAAAAGCTCCTTTCAGGTCACTGTTTATTTTACCAATATTTCGTGTCAAAACATGCATAAAGTGTGTTGAATTGTTGAAAATCATCATTTTTTCACGGAAGATGGATAATCCGCTCAACCCCTGAAAAAACTATAGGAAAAGAAGCTGGAAGGGGACCCACCCATGAAAATGAAACGAATCACCATTTGTGTAGCCGTGCTATTATCCGTTTGTTTTTCAAGCATCTACATGACGGAAGCGAAAACGAAAATCCCATCATCTGTACTGGACATATCCAAGGAAAATACGTATCCTAATCCGGCGCAGAACCTTCCATATCTGCAGCCGAGCGAGCTTGCAAGAGAGCTTTCCGAATCCTCCACCGTTCCAATTGAAAATCCGAATCTCATCAAGCAGCTGAATGAAACAACGATTTCCGATTCGCCCCTTGCAGTTGGATACCGTGCGACCATCTACCTTGGCCGATGGGCACTGAACTATGAATCCAGTGAAACCACGCCACACTGGGAATACCAGCGCATCAACTCGAACCTGTCGGACAACCGCGGAGGAAAAGCAGCCGCCCAAATCCATTACAAACAAAACGACCAGAAAAAAATTAAAGGCGGCCTTACCTCTGAAGTCCCAATGGTCGAAGACGTGAAAAACATGATGCTGCTGAAAGCCATGAAGAAAACCAACCTGCCGCTCTCCTTCGAAACCATCATAGGATCCGGCACCAAAAAAGATCAAATCTACAACGTACCCGTAAAAAAAATGGGCTACCTATACGCATACGCACCGGCTATCAGCGAAAAAGGAAAAGTGACATACGGGGAAGTGTACCTCGAGCTCAAAGGAAACAAGCGAAAAATCAACGTGAAAAACGTTACCTCCCAGGGAATCGGTGCATGGATTCCGGTTCAGGACCACCTATCCTTTGGATACATGGTCTCGGATCGCCCGAGGTAATGAGTGGGGAACACCGTTCAGGGGGGCTGGACGGTGTTTTTTGTTGGGTGGCGGGCTTTCAACTTGGGATAGGGCGGATTTAACTTGGCAGAGGGCGGATTTACGGGCGGAAATTTGTCAATAACGGGCAAAGGTGTGTCGATAGTGGGCAAAATTGTGTCGATTACGGGCAAGTGAGGGTATTGCTGGTTCAATGGAGGAGCGGAGTGTCGAATATCAACGGAGATTTGTCGGATAGAAACCTCTACATGTCGAATATCAACGCGATTTTGTCGAATATCAACGCGGTGTTGTCGAATAGCGACCAGGAGACACCATCCACCAAAAATCGCAGCCTTACCAAACTAAAAAAACTGCAAAGCCCCAAGGCTTTACAGTTTCGCTTTCTTCATGGTGAAATCTTCATTCGCATAGTAGCTGTTTTTCACCAGAATATTTGGGCCGAGGCATTGGACGCTCGGGCAGTGGCAGCTTAATGACTTGGCGATTGGTGAACCAGACCACTTTTCATAGGCGCTCTGAAGAGTTGATGTCTGAATGTTGCCGAGTGGAGGAGTATCGCCGAAGTCCGTTACAATGACTTCTCCCGTGAAAATATTGACGTTCAAGCGGGAACGGCCATCCGGGTCATTCCGGACCGTTACGTTTTTCGAAGCACGCAGTCTCCTCATCAGCTCCAAATCCTCATCAGAATCACTGCATGCATAAAACGGCAAGGTGCCGAACAGCATCCAAACATCTTCATTTCGTACATCCAGCAGATTATGAATCGCTTGGCGTGTTTCCTCCAGGGAAAGAGTTTCAAGTGCGCTCGCAAAGTCACTCGGGTACATAGGGTGCACCTCATGCCTTTGACACAGCATTTCCTCTGTAATCTGCTTGTGGATTTTTTCAAGATATGGGAGTGTGCGCTTATTCAGCATTGTCTCTGCGGACACGGTTACACCTGCAGCGACAAGCGCACGGCTGTTTTCCACCATCCGGTCAAAATATTTCGCGCGCTGCTCAAAGGTCGGCTTTTTCTCCATCATTGCGAAGCCGCCTTCCGCAAAGTCCTCCATCGTGCCCCAGTTATGGGAGATGTGCAGAACATCCAGGTAAGGAATGATTTTCTCATACCTGGCCAGATCAAGTGTCAGGTTTGAATTGATCTGAGTGCGGACACCGCGCTCATGCGCATATTTCAAAAGCGGCACAACATAGCTGTTTACCGACTTCATCGACATCATCGGCTCACCACCCGTAATGCTGAACGACCGCAAATTCGGAATTTCATCCAAACGGCGGATCAGCAGGTCCAGAGGAAGCGCGTTCGGATCCTTCGGTGTCAGCGTATAGCCGACGGCGCAATGCTCGCACCTCATATTGCAAAGCGTTGTCGTCGTAAACTCAACGTTCGTCAAGGTTGGCTTTCCATATTGTTCTATGTCCATATAAGCTTCCCACGGGTCGTAAGAAGGGGTAATAGGGGGTAAACTGTGAGTAGTGCTCATTATCAAAACTCCTTAAATAAAATCACAATCTCCATCTTATCATGAATCTCCAGTACCGTGCATAAAGGAAAGTTGTCAATTCACAAGAAATCCGCTACTATGAAAACGGTGAAAGGAGTGAATGCAAAAATGGGAAACGCCGCAAAAGATAAAGACTCACAAATAGATTATTTAAAAAACCGCCTGAATATGTTCATGGAGGTTATCGATTCAATGGATCCCGAATCAACGGATCTTGAAGACGTAGACCGCCTGATCCAGATGCTTGATGATTTGGAAGGCAAGTTTGACCGGTTTAAGAAGGATTGGGATCAGGAAGAAGAGTGAGGAGATCATCTGAGGGTGGTCTTTTTTTTTGTCATTTTTAAATATAAATAGAAAGCAGACACTCTGTCTGTTATGATAAAATTCAAATGGAATATTATGGTTCATATAACAGGAGTGGAGAATTGAAATACAAACATGTCCTGATTATCCTGGTCGTCATCCTTGCCATCTTTACCGCTTCAATTTATCTATACACCCAATCAAAATTGAATTTCATCAAAGATAAGGTCCTTTCCCTGCATCCCGAAATCACTCGAATCAATAAAACCGCAGCGCTTGGGAGCTGGGGAGAATTCTATGCAGAGTTCGTGCTGGAAGTGGAGGCTGACGGGGTGCATTACCGCTTATGGACGGATGGAGAAGGAAATCCGGACCCTTTTGTGGAATGGGAACGAATCGGAACTTCAACATTAAAAGGGAAGAAATGATATGAAAATGAGAAAAATCAGAGGTTTTGTTTATTGTACATGGCTTCTGTTGTCCATGTTTGTTTCACTAGCCATATGTAAATTCACAATACCTGTAAGAAGCGACTCTTTTCCAGACGCAGTGGACTACATTTGCAGCATTATTTTCCTGATCGGATCTGCAGTTTGCTGGAGCACAGTTGTCTATGAAGCGGGAAACTATCTAAAATCGAGAAATCGCCAGGGGCTTTTGGGGCTGCTCTTGTTTGCCCTGCTTGTCACCACCTACGCTTACTTTTTCAGGGGGATGTATTCCTGGGCGACGTATTTCTTGCTACCGTTTACCGGAACCCTTGTGATTGGATTTTTACACTACGGATTTACCAGCCTTGTAGATAGAAAACGAACAAAGGGGAAACCAGAATGGACATTCTAGAAATCAGCCGGCGTCCTGAACTTTTTGAAAAGGCTCTTCAGGCATTCTGGGGAGAATGGGGAAGCCATGAGAACCGCGCGTTTTACGAAGACTGCATGAAGCAATCGTGTAAAACCGATTCCGATCTTCCGAGATTTTATATCGGACTCCAAAACGATGAAATCATCGGTACATACGCCTTGCTCAGAAATGACATAAACAGTCGCCAGGATTTACATCCATGGCTTGCCTGTCTGTATGTGGATCCGGCTTACCGGGGGAAGGAACTCGGTAGGGATCTTCTTGAGCATGGGCTGCGGGAAGCGGCTGAAAAAGGGTACAAGACTCTATATTTAACAACTGATATAGACGGCTATTATGAGAAATACGGGTGGATCCATTCGGGAGAGGCATATGGACCTGGCGGAGGATCGATTAAGGTTTATGCAAAAAAAGCTGTTAAAGAAAATTCTTCAGCCCATAAACGGGGTTCCCTTCGTTCCCAAATTCGGCCTTTTACTGAGCAAGACCTCCCAATCATTCTTTCACACTCTTCTCAGGCAATTAGTGACGGAACCCTTGGCGAAGCCCGCCCGTCAGATAAAAAAGCGGGCCCGCTTGTTCAGTCACTATTGGATAAAGGGTGCAAGTATTTAGTTGCAAAGGATGGAGATGCCTTTCAAGGATGGGTTTTGATTGGAGGGGGCAAGGATTCGCTTACAGATCAAACGTATGGATTTGTCTATGAACTCTACGTGCTTGAGCCTTTCAGGAAAAATGGGCTTGGCAGGAAACTGATGGAAGAGGCTATGAACCATCTTAAATCGGAAGGTCATAAAGAAGTTCGTTTAAGCGTGTTTGCAGGAAATCAAGCGATACAGCTTTATGAAGAAATGGGATTTGCGCCGCGGACGTTAGTGATGAGCAGTAGAATATAAATGGTCCTGAAGGGCTATGATACTCTTTACTTAACAACGATATAAAACGGCTATTATTAGAAAACGGATCGTTCCATTCGGGGAATGCACATGGATTTGGCGAAGGAACGATTAGTTTATGAAAAATTTGCAGCATTCAATCATTGCGGGGTTGCCGGCTAAGAATCTAACTTGTTGTAGAATTTAAAGGAATGTGGGTATATGTTATAGTAAGAACATAGCTACTTTCATTTAAGGATGTGTGTAAATGGAAAATGAACAGTTATTGAAAGCCATTCTAGAACGGTTCGATAAAGTCGATCAGCAATTTAGCGAAGTGCTGCAAAGACTAGATAGTATAGAGAAAAGCCAACAAGAGGATATTAAAGGAACACTTAATCTGATTAACAAAAAAGTTGATGGTATTACCTATGATGTTGATTATTTAAGCGAAAAAACAGGTAAGCACGATACTAAAATAAATAGTCTTGAAAAGAGATTTCAGTCATGAAAAAAGCATATGTATTTATGCGATTCTTATTTAGATCTTAAAAATATCAGCCAGTACATGTATTGTATACCCTCCACCCCATGAGGGTATTTTTTTATATTGATTATTCCCGTTTTATATTATATTATCAAAAGTGATAATAATAAGAGGTGAATGCCGTAATGAATCAAACATCCAAAGCGAAACTCCTACTGCATCCGGTCAGAATGAAAATTGCGCAGGCTTTAATTAATGGGAGAGAGCTGTCTGCCCAGCAGTTTTCAGAACGGATTGACGGAGTTCCTACTGCCACCTTGTACCGGCATATCAATAAGCTTTTAGAAGCGGAAATTATTGAAGTCGTTCAGGAAAATCCGATCCGGGGAACGGTGGAAAAGATTTATGCTCTAAAGAAAACCGGGGCTGCGACGCCAGAGGATCTTGAGAAGATTACGAAGGAAGAACATCTGGATCTTTTCGCCGCGTTTACGAATCAGTTAGCCGGCATGTATGAAGACTATTTAAGCCAGGAAACATTTAATTTGATAGAGGATGGAGTCGGGTACCGGGTAGCAAGTGTTCATTTAACGGATGAAGAGTTCATGGAACTGATGGGGAAAATGGCCAGCCTGATGATGGAAGCCATGGAGCAGCAGCCATCACCGGAACGGAGAACAAGGCATATCGGAACGATCACAATCCCTGATCCGGAAAAATAAAGGCAGAGGAGGCGGCTATATTGTCCAATATTATTGAAGTTTCAGGAGCAGCAAAATCATTTGGAAAAGAGTCCGTGCTGAACGGAGTGGATTTTACCGTGAAAAAAGGGGAAATCCTTGGTCTGCTTGGACCGAATGGGGCAGGGAAGACAACTCTGATCCGGATTCTGAACGGGGTCATCACTCCTGACCAGGGAACGATCCGGGTTGCGGGTTTTGACCCTGTAGCAGAAGGCGATGAAATCAGGAAAATATCCGGTATTGTGACGGAAAATGCCGGTCTGTATCACGAGATGAGCGGTCTGGATAATTTGAAGTTTTTCGCTGACCTTTATAAAGTTCAGGATAAGAGTGAAATCGGCCGGCTGCTGAAGCTGTTTGATATGGAGGAGTATCAGCATAGACTGGCTGGAACGTACAGTACGGGGATGAAGAAGAGACTGGCCCTTGCGAAGGCACTCATCCATAAGCCGGAAATTTTGTTCTTGGATGAACCAACGAACGGCCTCGATCCGGACGGAATCAACCTCGTTCTCTCCTACTTGAAAAAGTACAATGAAGAAACAGGCACGACGATTATCATCTGCTCACACGTTTTGCATCAGCTGGAAACCATCTGTGATTCGTTTGCCTTTATGGAAAATCATACGATTGCCGAACAAGGTTCTTTATCGGAACTGACGGAGAAATATATAACCGAGCTATCGGTCGTGATTGAGACGGATTGGCCGGGAAGGAACGGAATGGACATCGTTAAAGGTGGGTTTCTCCGCTGCCGGGTAAAATCAAAAAGGGGGATTTCAGATCTTTTGAAGGAAATCCTGCAAACCCATTCCGTTTATTCTGTCAGCATCGAAAACATTTCCGTTGAAACCATCTACTTCAAAATAAGGGAGGCCCATCATGGACAAAACCGTCATCACAGCCATCTTTAAAAAAGACATCACCCAGCTGATCCGGACGAAAAACCTGTTTGTCACGCTCATCGTCATCCCGCTGATTTTCAGCACGGTGTTTCCAGTCGCTATGTCCTGCTTCGTCCTGTTTGCAGACGTGGGAAGCATGATGGACCCGGCCATGCTTCAGCTTATCGATAAAATGATAACCGGGCTTCAAGCCGGTGCAATGCCGGAACTGAATCAGAAATTTTTCTACATCTTTACGAATTATCTGTATCCGTCTTTATTTTTACTCATTCCAATCATCACGTCCTCCGTCATCGCCGCCAACAGCTTTGCCGGAGAAAAGGAGCGCCGGACACTGGAAAGCCTCCTGTTTTCACCGATCACAATTAAGGAGCTTTTCGCAGGGAAAGTGCTGGCTTCCTTTATTCCATCTGTTGCCGTTTCGCTCATCAGCTTCATCATAAGCGGCATCATCATCAATGCGACCGGCTTCATCCTGTTTGAAAAATTGATTTTTCCATCAGGTAAATGGCTTGTGCTGATCCTTTGTCTGTCACCGCTCGTCATGATCATGACAATTCTATTAAATGTCATCATCTCAGCAAAAGTGAAAACCTATCAGGAAGCACAAAACATCGGCGGAATTATTGTTCTTCCCGTCATTGGGATGCTAGTCGGGCAGCTAAGCGGCCTTTTCCTGCTTGGAATTGAGCTCATGCTGATGATCTCAACTGCTGTCCTGCTGCTTAATGTTTTTCTGTTTTACTGGATTATGAAGTTTAATAATCGGAATTCGCTGTTTGAGAATCAGATTGGATGAGGGGCTTATTCATTGGGAATAAGCCTTTTTGGTGAATCCTCTCTTTGTTTCCTATAAATTAACACCTCTTGTATGATATATATAAATAAAAGAGTGAGATTGACAGGGGGCAAAAAAATGAAAATCGAATTCCTTGGCACAGGCGGGGCGATGACGATCCCGAGGCCTCTATGCCGGTGCGCGGTTTGTGAGGAAGCAAGAGAGATTGGCGTTCCTTACAGCCGTTCCGGTCCGAGTCTTTTTATACACGGGCTCAATCTGCTATTCGATACGCCGGAAGATATTTATTTTCAGATTAACCGGTCCTCCATTCAATCGATTGATGGGGTGTTTTATTCCCATTGGCATCCGGATCATGTGATGGGGAGACGGATTTTAGAATCACTGAATGCGGATTGGAAAAATCACCCCTCAAGCCACACGAAAACAAAGGTGTATTTGCCGAAGCAGGTAGCCGTGGATTTTCAGCGCTTCCTTGGCAGCGGGGATCACTTTGCCTTTTTCGAACAGCAGGGATTTGTGGATCTTCGTGAATTAAAAGACGGCGATTCAGTGTGGGTGAAGGACACGATCATTACACCGTTCCGGCTGGCAGAAGACTATGTGTATGCCTTTTTACTCGAGAATTCCGAGCAAAAAGTCGTCATCGCCATGGATGAAACGAATAACTGGAAACCGGGACCAGAGGTAAAGGGAGCGGACCTTGCCATCTTGCCGGCGGGTATTTTCGAGACGCATCCGCTGACAGGAGAAAGACTGATTGCAGCCGATCATCCTCTATTAAAAGAAGAATGTACGTTTACAGAAACCATCGGAATTATTAAAGCACTTGGGGCTAAAAAAACCATGCTGACCCATATAGAAGAAATCAGCGGCCTGAGCCATGACGATCTGAAAGAGGTTGAAAAATTACTGGCGGCAGAGGGATTGAATGTGGAATTTGCATACGACACCCTCATCGTTTATACGGATCATTAATAATAGAAAGTAGGAATCATTTTGAGTGATCTATTTGAGCTTGTTACGGATTTGTTGAACTAGTAATCGATTTTTTCCCAACGAAGAAAAATAGGGAGTTTAAAAGAAAATTCAAAGAACTGAAAAACAGCTTTAGAGATTACATTTTGAAACTTGATATGAAGCTTATTCATGTGGATGATGATTATATCAGGAAGACAAAAACCGAACTTGATCAGCTTTTGAAACGGGAGCGGCTATGAATCATGTATCCCCTTACAATTACAAAAATGAAGGAGTATAATAAATTTAGAGATTACCATACATAAGCACAAAGGGGAGAGTACGGTTGGAGAAATTTTATGAGAGCATGGTTGAGCTGATTGTGGAAACATCCACACGCCTTCCAAGGGATGTAAGAAGAGCGATTCAAAAAGCAAAATTAGGTGAAAACGCAGGGACGCGCGCCGCGATGTCGCTCGACACCATTACCGATAATATCGCGATGGCGGACGAAAATGTATCACCGATCTGCCAGGATACAGGCCTTCCAACCTTTAAATTGAAGGTGCCGGTTGGCGCGAACCAGATCAAAATGAAGGAAGCCATCAAGCGGGCGATTGCCGAGGCGACGAAGACGGGGAAGCTCCGTCCGAACTCTGTTGACTCTTTGACAGGCGGCAATACCGGCGACAACCTTGGCGACGGGACACCGGTCATCAAGTTCGAGCAGTGGGAGAATGATTACATTGACGCGCGCCTCATCCTGAAAGGCGGCGGCTGTGAGAACAAAAACATTCAGTACAGCCTGCCTTGCGAGCTGGACGGGCTAGGACGTGCGGGACGCGACCTGGACGGAATCCGCAAGTGTGTGATGCACTCGGTTTACCAGGCTCAAGGCCAGGGCTGCAGTGCCGGATTTATCGGCGTCGGCATCGGAGGCGACCGGACGAGCGGGTATGAGCTTGCGAAGGAGCAGCTGTTCCGGAGCAATGAGGACGTCAATCCGATTCCGGAACTCCGCGAGCTGGAAGAGTATGTACTGGAAAACGCCAACAAGCTTGGGATCGGCACGATGGGCTTCGGCGGCGAAACGACGCTGCTTGGGTGTAAGGCCGGCGCCATCAACCGCATTCCGGCGAGCTTCTTCGTTTCCGTTGCATACAACTGCTGGGCCTTCAGACGCCTTGGCATGAAAATCAATCCTGAGACCGGCGAGGTTCAGGAATGGCTGTACCAGGATGGCGAAGAAATCGATTTTGCCAAAGAGGTAGCAGCCGCTGCTGAAGAAATCATTCCGGCTGAAGAAATTATACTGGAAGCACCAATTACGGAAGAAAAAATCCGTTCCCTTAAAGTGGGCGACGTCGTGAAAATCACCGGCATGATGTACACAGGCCGTGACGCGATTCACAAGTACCTGTCTGAAAACGATGCGCCAATCGATTTGAACGGGCAGATCATCTACCACTGCGGACCGGTTATGCTGAAGGATGAAAACGAGCAATGGCACGTGAAGGCAGCGGGTCCGACAACAAGTATTCGTGAGGAGCCTTACCAGGGTGACATTATGAAACGCTTCGGCATCCGCGCCGTCATCGGAAAAGGCGGTATGGGCGCCAAAACGCTGAAGGCACTTGAAGAGCACGGCGGCGTCTACCTGAACGCCATTGGCGGCGCAGCCCAGTATTACGCAGACTGCATCAAATCAGTCGAAGGCGTCGACCTCATGCAATTCGGAATCCCGGAAGCAATGTGGCATCTGAAGGTACAGGACTTCAAAGCCGTTGTTACAATGGATTCCCACGGAAACAGCCTTCATAAAGATGTAGAACAGAGCTCGCTTGAGCGATTGGCGCAGTTTAAGGAGCCGGTTTTTAAATAAAACTGGGTCTGTCGGGTCTGTCTGTATTCCGAAATACGGTTATCGAGCAGGATATCAACGAAAATTTTGAGATATCGACGAAATTTTTATTATATCGACGATTTTTCCAGAATATCGACGAAAATTTCAATATATCACCGAAAATCACGATATATCGATTTTTCGCAGAATTCGACATAGACCACCCATCTCATATCATGAACCAAAGGCAAGGATGCAGACGCATTCTTGCCTTTTATACAAGAAAGGAAGCGAAAAACGTGTCAGCGAAACCACCCTTTCAGGTGCAGGCAGACTGTGAAAACTGCTTCGGCCTATGCTGTGTGGCATTGCCCTATGCAAAGTCAGCTGATTTTCCAATCGATAAGGATAGCGGAACCCCATGCCGTAACCTGCAGTATGATTACCGCTGCGGAATCCATCAGGCCTTAAGAGAAAAAGGGTTCAAGGGCTGTACCGTTTACGAATGCTTCGGGGCCGGCCAAAAGGTCTCTCAAGTTACCTACGCCGGAAAAGACTGGCGCAATCATCCGGATACGGCGAAGGAAATGTTTGAGGTGTTTCCGATCATGCAGCAGCTGCATGAAATGCTAGCGTACCTGCATGAAGCCCTCAACCGAAAAGAAACCGAACCAATCTTTAAGGATCTCCAGACGGTTCTCGAACAGACGGAAGCTCTCACCGGACTCAATCCCGAATCACTCATCAGCCTCAATGTGCCCGCGCACCGGTGCATCGTAAATGAACTCCTTATACGCACAAGTGAACTTGTCCGGAAAAACACAGCTCCTAAAAAAGCGAAGAAACTCGATTATATCGGGGCGAAGTTAAAGGGAGCCAACCTAAGGGGAGCCAGCTTAAGAGGGGCCCTGCTCATTGCCGCCAATCTCCGGAACGCCGACATGAGACTGGCGGACGTGATTGGAGCCGACTTGCGGGATGCCGATTTGAGCGGGGCGGATTTGAGAGGGAGTATTTTTCTTACACAGGTACAGGTGAACTCGGCAAGGGGAGACCGGGAGACGAAGCTGCCGGATGGGTTGAAAAAGCCTGCTCACTGGACGTAAGACCCTTTCCTTTGTTTCCTTTTCGCCTGAATACCATTTATATAACTGGACTCCAATAAAGCTGGGCTGCCAAATTTAATTACTATTTTGGTGTAGGGAATTATTAGGGCATATCTTTGCAAATGTAGTAAACTAAAACCGAAAGGGGCTGTCACAATGGAAGCGATTTTGATAGTAATCGGTGAACTTGTCGGCGCCATTGCCACTGCGTTTTCTGCAGGAAAGCTGTCTGAAGAAGAATAAAGTTTTGGCAGGAAAAGGCCTGAAACCGGGGCCTTTTTTCAATTTTGATAGAGGTGAAAAATGACAGTAACATGGAAAGAAATCACGTTACATAACCAAGAGGCCTTCAAGGAAGCGATGGCAATCTATGATCAGGCCTTTCCGATTGATGTCCGCGAGCCGCATGATGTGTTTCAAAAAAGCCTCCGCACCGGTTCGTACCGGTTTCTGGTTGGGATGGAGGGAGAGGAGGTCCTTTCTTTTGCCACCGGGCATTATTTAAAAGAAGTGAATGCCGGGTTCATTGTCTACCTTCTTGCGAATCCCCTTGTCCGAAGCCGGGGAATAGGTGGCCAAACCTTGCTTAAACTGGAGGAATGGCTTGAAGAGGATGCACGTTCAGCGGGACATGATTCCATAGAGGCAATTATTTTGGAGACGGAGAAACCGGAGCTGGTTCATACAGAAGAAGAGAAAGCGGATTGTGTGAAAAGGTTCCGGTTTTTTAACAGGCATGGATACAGGGAAGCGGAAGGCGTTCATTATGTACAGCCGCCCCTTTTTGAAGGGCAGATTCCAGTGCCGCTAAGCTTGTTCGTTAAAAGTTATCAGCAAACTGCCCCCTCCAGAGAACGAATTGCAGAATACGTCCAGGCGATGTACCGTGACAAATATAGCCTTGCCAACGGAGTGGATCAAGCGATTTTGACTGATTTGCTCGCTAAAATATAAAAAAAGCAAGCATGCCGCTTAAGCATCCTTGCCGGTTCTTTCTTTTGGTTTTAAAAACGATAGCCACATGACGGCTGCACTGAGGAGCACAACCTGAGTGAGATCCCAGAAGGTTGATGTCCTTTTGACAATAGAGGCGGCGTCAAGGATTGGGATGAGAGCTAAATATAGACCGATGTAGGAGACAGGAATTGCGTTTGTCCATTCTGTTTCATGCCGTTTGGAATACAGACGATATCCTGCCATCATCAGAAGGAAACCAGTAATTCCGCATGCCGCAAGTAAAGGAATCGGAAGGTCAAAATGAAGATTCACCATGCTGCACCTCGCTTTTAATTTTGCTCCATCTTCGTTTTTTCCTTTTCTCCTTTATTTTATGCAGAAGAAAGGACAACATTTATGTTTTTTTATGTAAATGTTCTGAAGCTTGTTTGCACATCCTATAGAACAAAGCGTTCGAAAAGGAGTGTTCAGGATGGAAAAAAGATTGTGGGGTGCGGTGTTTGTGTTTATGCTTCTATTCCCAAACGCTGCCCAGGCCGTCTCCAATGCACCGATTAACTGGGGCTTTGCGAAAAGTAAAGACCATGAGCCGGCACAAATCGGAAAAGAGCGGGAGCAACTGCTGGAAAAATACAATTCCTTCTACCTTGGAAATCCGAAAAAAAAAGATATTTACCTGACTTTTGATAACGGATATGAAAACGGGTATACGCCAAAGGTGCTTGACGTTCTGAAAAAGCATCACGTTCCGGCGACCTTCTTTGTGACCGGACATTATTTGGAAGACCAGCCGGATTTGGTTCAGCGCATGGCAAAAGAAGGTCATATTGTCGGCAATCATTCCTGGTTCCACCCGGATCTAACGGCTGTCGGAGATGCCCGTCTGAAAGCGGAACTGGATAACGTCAGCAAGCGCGTGAAAAAGCTGACCGGCCAGGATGCCCATTATCTTCGCCCGCCAAGAGGTGTTTTCAGTGAACGAGTGCTGTCACTTGCCAATGACTATGGCTATCAAACCGTTTTCTGGTCGCTCGCCTACGTGGACTGGAAAACCGATGCCCAGCGCGGCTGGCGCTATGCCTATGACAACATGATGAACCAGATTCATCCGGGAGCGATCATGCTGCTGCATACGGTATCAAAGGACAATGCGGACGCACTGGAGCAAGCTGTTATTGATTTGAAAAAGCAAGGGTACCGTTTCCGGAGCCTGGATGATTTGATGATGGAAAAGTTGGATCTGCCGCTGTAGCTAAAGGATCAAAGGAATTTCATTGTGAGATTCCTTTTTTGTTTGTCCATCCCTAATCCCGGGTAAAACGAGGTAATTAGCGGAGTTTCGTGTTCAAAGAACCAGGAGGGGCCAATGAACGTTAACGATTATAAAATAGAAGGAAAAAAAGAAATCAAACTTAAAGATTATCCAACATCCGAAGACCATGGGTTCAGTCAAGAGGAGCTTCTTAATCATCACATTCCCGAAAGTGTCAGCAAGCTGAAAGACCTCCACTGGAGGCTCCATGCAGATGAGAAAAAAGGAATCGTTGTTGTGTTGCAGGCGATGGATGCAGCGGGGAAGGATGAGGCAATCAGCTACATCTTTTCGAATTTGAATGCACAGGGTTTGAAAACAACCTCATTTCAAAAACCGTCTGATACAGAACGCAATCATGACTATCTGTGGCGGATTCGCGAAGGACTTCCCGAAAGAGGACAGGTTGGCATTCTGAATCGCTCCCATTACGAAGATGTCATTGCACCAAGAGTGCACGATTTGCTGGAGGAGGGAACGATTCCGGATGATAAGGACGAGCATGAAGTCTGGGAGATGCGCTACCGGCAGATCAATGACTTCGAACGGTACCTGGTGGAGAACGGATTTGAAGTGGTTAAATTCTTCTTTAATATGTCTAAAGGTGAGCAGAAAAACAGACTGCTTGAGCGGATGAAGAACCCGAAAAAGAACTGGGAGTTCTCCTTCAGTGATGTAGAAGAGCGGGAGCACTGGGACAGCTACCAGCACATTTTTGAAGACATGCTCAACAACACTTCGACTGAATATGCACCATGGCATATCCTTCCGGCAGATGATGAGTGGTATTCACGCTACATCATTACGAAAACCATGATCGAATGCCTTGAGAAAATCGATCCGCAATTTCCGGAAATCTCAGAGGAAAATCGGAAGAAGCTGAATGAGTACATTGAGAAGCTGGAGAATGAGTAAAAGGGGGAACGAAGTCCGTTCTCCCTTTTTCTATGGCTCTGTATACATGTACATGGCAAAGTATTAGCCCTATATTAAAATCTTACGAAACATTCTAGGCTTGTGCTTATCAAAAGCATTGATTAATTCTTTACCAAATACTGTTATACTTTTTTCCCATGGATGCCCTAAATAGCCCCACTTAAAATCCTTCTGAATAAAGAAATAGTAATCACCATTCGGAAAGATTGGTATTGCCCACTCTCCAAATTCATCTTTTTCGAATTCTAAGTGTGGATTTACCCAATAACAATCGTGTTGCCAATCGAGTGCCATTATATATTCGTTCTCTAATGTATTCTCTTTCAATACATCTAACAATTTTTCTTCAAGATCATCATAGAGAGCTAAGTCTGCTGAATCCCCAAAAAAATCAGAGATATCATAGGTTATAAAAGGATGAGGCATTTTAAACGATGGGAAATCCGAAATACTTGGTTTAAATTTAAGATCTTTATCTATCCTGTCCCATGCCTGGTTATAATCTTTGTCGGAAAAAGGAATCCAGTTCTTCATTCAATCCCTGCCTTTCCCTATGGTTGCAAAATTTGTTCATATTAGATCGGTTTAATGAAGAAAATGACTTTTCTTGAGTACATAGTGACTATCCTTCGCGCTCTCCAAAACAATCGAACGAAGAAATTGAAAACCGCTTTTCTCAATCACCCGATTTGAGGCAGGATTGTTCTCAAGTGCAATGGCATTCAGGATATCCGCGTTTTTTTCTTCAAACAAATAGCGGCACAGTCTTTTTACAGCAAGCGTCGCATAACCGCGTCCAGTGAATTCTTCGGAAACTGCATACATCACTTCCCGGTTAGGTGCAGGCAGTTCGTCTTTTATCCCGGAGCAGCACCAGCCAATAAAGCGTCCGCTTTCTTTATGGATGATTCCTAGCTTCAGATGCCCGTCTGCTGCATCTTCAGCCGATAAAAATTCTTTGTTCGCCGGGATTTCGTAGTTTGTCACCCAATCCAACCGCTGTTCCATAGTGGATTTCCAGTCGGGAAGGAAGGAGGCGACTTCCGGTTCGTTTGAGATCCGATAGATGTCAGCCGCATCTTCTATGGAAAATTCGCGGAGAAGTATTTCTCCCAAGTCTAAAGTAAAGGTTGTCATTTTGAATTCCCCGTATTCATTTTTACATCATAAAACATTCCAGATTTCCTCATTTCCAATTGACCGACCTTAATAAGTTGACGGATCCGGTATTCCGGATATTCGTCCCCGATATATTCTTTCAGGTGACCAACGACCTCTCCAATGGCTCTCATTAAGATTATAAAATCTGATTTCTGCTCGCGCTGGCTTTGCTGAATGCATTCCAGGATAAAATCATCAAAGTAGTACGCATCTACACTTCGAACTGAGTCGTTTTCCCAAATTCTCAGGACCTTCTGTGTCGCGGATATTTTTCCCCACTCGTTTTCGAGCCGTTCTTTTTCCTTCGAATGAAGCACTTCGGAACCCGTATGTTCTGTATAAATCCTGGCTAGCTGCTCCGGATCCAATTCCCCCATCTTCCGTGGAAATCGCTCCAGATCATCATGGACAAAAATCTCATGATATCCAGCAGTGGTGTTGATCACCTTTATTTCATTCCCCTTATCCTTAAGCAGCTGCAAAGCGAACCGCAGCCCGGTTTGCTCATGAGCATTATCGCCGGTCCAAATCACGACGGTCCTATCATCCGGAATGGCGCGGATATCCAGAACAGCTTGCCGCACTTGGTTTTCCATCTCAGGAAGATCCTCCGGGAAAAGAAACCAAAGGTGGTCTTTCATCCATTGATAGCGGTTTTTCAGTCCGCTTTCTTCATCTAGTTTCCAAACGGGTCCGATGGAAAAGGTATCAGGAAGGGATATAAGGTCTTCCTGCAAATTTAGGTTAGATAGCGCCATTCGCAGGCTTCCCTGTGCAGCCTGACTGAAGACGATGTGGATCGTTTGCTGGTTCATAATCCGGCCTCTTTTCAATAATCTACCTTTCATTTTAACTTGAACAAGGGTTGAAATGGGGGTTTTTTACATAAAAAAGCAGCCGCCCTACGGAACGACTGCTTGTCACTTATTCCGGATAATAAATCACCATGCTGAGCCTTACCGGTTTGTCCCCGGAATTATGATAGCTGTGGGGGCCGTCGGCTTTGAAGCGAATGGAATCTCCGGCATTAATGGTATGCTCCTGCTGTTTAATCATGATCGTTAACTCTCCATCAAATACCGTAACGAATTCTTCAGTGCCCGGATTGTGGGATTCAGAATCCAAATAGCCTTCCGGATCGATTTCAACCCGATACACCTCAAAGCGCCGTTCATCATCAAAAGGGAAGTAGGGAAAAATCCGGTACCGTCCGTTATCGATGGAAAGCATGTTCACACTGCTTTTCGTCACCACTTCTGTATCTGGCTGGGGTTCATGAATTAAAGAAGAAAACGAAACCTTCAAGCCGTTTGCGATCTTCCAAACCGTTGTGATCGTAGGGCTCGATCCGCCCCGTTCAATCTGGCCGATCATCGTTTTACTGACACCGGTTAGCTCTGCAACACGTTCCAGGCTGAGTTTTTTCTGCTCCCGAATCGTCTTTAAATTTTTAGCAAGGACTAAATTTAACTCCTCCACAAAAACACTCCTAAATAATGATGTACAATATAACGACCGTAATGTACAATATAACTTAAATCGTTATATAGACCGTTTTAGTCATTTTAACACACATCTAGAGGGAGATGAAGATTTTGTCAGTGGTTTCTTTTTTGGTTTTTGCGTTTGTTACATCCTTTACCCCGGGTCCCAATAATATTATGGCCATGGCATTCGCCAATCAATATGGATTTAAAAGGACTCTGAAATTCTGTCTCGGAGTCGGAGTCGGCTGCTTTTTAATCTTAATCGGCTGCAGCTCGTTCAACATGCTGCTCGGTACATACCTGCCAAAAGTAGAATTCTTCATGACGATTCTTGGAGCATCCTACATGCTGTATCTCGCTTTTAGAATCCTGAAAAGCAAACCGGACGGCAAGAGTGACTCAGGAGATAAAAACATTTCGTTTTCAGCCGGCATGATGCTTCAGTTCATCAACCCGAAGCTGATTCTTTATGGAATTACAGCGATTTCAACATTTGTGCTTCCATATTACTCGTCTCCATCAAGCTTCTTCATGTTCTCCCTGTTCCTTGCATTTGTCGGATTTGCGGCAACGATTTGCTGGGCATTTTTCGGAGCACTGTTCCAGAAGTTCCTGCGTCAATACCGGACACAATTTAATGTACTGATGGCTTTGCTGCTTGTTTATAGTGCGGCAAGCATATTGTTTTAGGAAAAAGGCCTGGGTTGGGTCTTTTTTTGTTGGGATTAGTGGCGCTGCACTGACCCCCGCTCTGCTAAAGCACTAAACCTCCGTCCCCATCCCATCCTATCCCATACAGGACAAGAGAAAGCGACGGTCTTCCTCTGACCCCCGATGCGGTGAAGGGATGAGGGTCAGTGCATTGCACTGACCCTCACTCTGCTAAAGCGCTAAACCTCCGTCCCCGCACCATCCAACCCCATAATGTACAATCGAAAACGGCGGTCGTCCTCTGGCCCCCATTGCGGTGAAGGAATGAGGGTCAGTGCAAAGGAATAGTGTGGCGGATATTTTCTGATTGTATCCCCAAAAAAGACCCTTCCTCAAAGAGAAAAGGGTCTTAAACTCATAAATAGTATTCCTTTAATTCCTGCTGCATCAATCTGTCTTTGACTTAACAGCAGATTTTGGAATGTTGTAGTGCTTTTCATATTTACACATCGTACAAGAGCAGTTTAATTTGGCCTTGGATAATTTGCCGGGGTGTTTCAGGTAAGGATGAACGGGTTCATTCCTATCAGACGAGCCCCAAACGTCTTTCATAATCATAAGCTTACGGTTTACGGACCGCCTTCTTTGGTGACGGTAATACGAGCGTGATCGATTTTTCATAATTGAAAACCTCCCTAGAGTAGCGTACCTCCTGCAGGGGTCCTCATAGGGAATGTTATAGCCCCTGCAGGCAGGTACTTGAGGTTTTCAATTGGATAATTCCATTTCTCATTGGGGGTCCTCCATTTATCTTATACTTAGAAGTTTCACATCCCCGGCAGTATTAATCAAGAGATTAATATGATTGCATTTGTGTGCGAAATACTTTAATGCAATGGATTTTTTTAAAGAAGAATCGTGCTTCCAGCCATACGGATAAAGCAGAATAGTTGGAGACCATGGAGAGTGGGATTTTAAAAAAGTAAAGACTTCGTCAAACTCCGAATCTTCAAGGGGTTCAAGCTGAGAAATATCCAGCTCATAGCCTTTTGACGGGAGATGCTCTTTTGAACGATGTGTGTAAAGAGGGTGAGGGTTCCCGAGTAAATCATTTATTACTGGGTTAATCGGTGAAGACTGAATGAATGCCATAGAGTCTGGATTTGGCTGTGTAAGGATAGCCTCAATCGGCTCATATTGGTGGAACACGATTTTCCGCCCATCATGATGAGTAATAACTTCCCTAATATACCTCTGTTCAAGACTGCGGTCTTTCAGAGAGAGTGCCGTCATTCCAGGTTCGTATCGATGGAGCATAAGAAAAAATTGAGTAAGGATGGAGAACTCTTTTTCAAGCGGGATCGAGGATATATTTTTAATCCAGGTTTCTTCAAAAGGAGGGTATTCTTGACTTGCTTCTTCAATAAAGAAATCTTTTTCTAAAGGTACCAGCCAATCCATTAACAACCCATCCTTTTTAAGATAATAAATTTTCAGCAGTAATGCGGTGTGTAGTGCTGTAGACAGCTTCCATTTTACCATATGGGTTTTGCAGCAGTTAGGAGGCACCAAGGTTTAGTTTGTACTGGCCGCGATCGATGGCGATATTCAATGCGATGTTACCGGCGTCATTTTATTTGTCGTAATACTTCCTTCTCTTTTATGAGAAATAAAGAACATCGCACAGCATATACGCACATGCGGCTATGCCTATAGCGAGAATGCCGACTAAAACGGCACGTGGCTTATCGTCGCTGTGCCTATACATGTAAATACTCTGAATCAAAGTGTAAACGGAGGATACCGCCATTAATAAAATTGAATAGATACTGGCACCGTATATCATGGTCAGGAAAGACAGCGGTGCTACCAAGGCAAGAGCTGCATAGTCGATCTTTTTTTTCATCCTTCCACTCCTTTCCATTTTGTGTTCCATTCCCAAATTTGTAAATTTTGTAACTTTAAGAGGGTCGGATTGTTAGTAGAAAAATGGACTCTTCTATTAGGAGTGAGATTGTTTTGCACTGACCCCCGCTCTGCTAAAGCACTAAACCTCCGTCACCACACCATCCAATCCCATAAATGACAAAAGAAAGCGGCGTTCATCCTCTGGCCCCCGTTGCGGTGAAGGAATGGGGGTCAGTGTAATGCACTGACCCCCACTCTGATAAAGCGCTAAACCTTCGTCCCCGGACCATCCAATCCCATTCAGGACAAGAAAAAACCGCGGTCTTCCTCTGGCCCCCGTTGCGGTGAAGGGATGGGGGTCAGTGCAAAAAACACAATGCCACCCCTTTCAGCTCCAACCCCAAACTATGCTATAATACAATCACCATTTCAGGCACGAAAAGAGGGATTCCGTATGTGGCAGGAACAGGTTCAGGTAACGCCTCCTTATGATTTTGACCGGGTATTGGAAAGACTGGCGATAGATCCGCTTAATACGCTTGATCTGGATGAGCGGTATGTGAAGGTTCCGCTTCGGCTGAACGGATTTGAGCCGCATGTGATCACGGTTCAGGCGACCGGGAGCAAGCAGGCGCCGGCCTTTACGGTGTCGGGTAAAACCGGTGCGGTTAAAAGTGAGGCGCTGAAGGAAGTGCGCCGGATTTTTCAGTGGGACCGGGAGCTGTCGGCAATCGGCGAGCATTTCAAGTCAACGGCGATTGCGCAGATTTTCGAGGAGCATGAGGGGACACCGCTTGTCCTGGATTTCAGTCTGTACGGAAGCCTCATTAAATGCATCATCCATCAGCAGCTCAATATGGCGTTTGCGATGACCCTGACGATGCGGTTTGTGAAAACGTATGGGGAAGAGGTGGATGGCGTTTGGTTCCATCCCCATCCGGAGAAATCAGCGGACATCCCCGTGACAGAACTCCGGGAGCTGCAGTTCAGCGGCCGGAAAGCGGAGTATATTACGGGCATTTCCGCAATGATCGCAAGCGGAGAGCTCGATTTGAACAAGCTTCATGACCAGACAGATGAAGAGATTATGAATGAACTCATTAAAATAAAAGGCATCGGACCGTGGACGGTACAGAATATCCTTCTGTTCGGACTCGGACGGCCGAATTTGTTCCCGATTGCAGACATCGGCATTCAAAATGCCCTGAAGCAGCATTTCAATCTGGACGCAAAGCCGACTAAGGAAGACATGCTGACCTACAGCAAAGAGTGGGAGCCATACTTGAGCTACGCCTCCCTGTATTTATGGCGGAGCATTGAAAAAAGAACGGAGCGTTAACATGAGCAGCCAGCAAAAGAATAAACAAAACCAGAAGCAAAAACCGGCCCAGCAGCCATCCAACATTCACATGGAAATGGGACAGACCTTCCCATTAACGATAAAAAGACTCGGCATCAACGGAGAGGGAGTCGGCTATTTCAAAAAGCAGGTCGTCTTCGTAGCAGGCGCATTGCCGGGGGAAGAAGTCGTGGCAAGAGTCACGAAGATCCAGCCAAAGTTCGCGGAAGCGGAAATCAAAAAGATCCGGAAGGCTTCACCGCACCGGGTAAAAGCGCCATGCCCGTACTTCGGAAAATGCGGAGGCTGCCAGCTTCAGCATCTCGACTACCAGCAGCAGCTGAGGGAAAAGCGCGACATCCTCATTCAGGCACTGGAGCGCCATACGAAATTCGATGTATCGAAACTGGACATCCGTCCAACAATTGGCATGGACAACCCTTGGGATTACCGGAACAAAAGCCAGTTCCAGGTCGGCCAGCAAAACGGAAAGCTTGTGGCCGGGCTGTACGGCCTGAACTCCCACCAGCTTGTCGCGATCGACCACTGCATGGTTCAGACACCGGCAACGGATAAGGTAGCACAAGGTGTGAAACAAATTCTCCAGGATTTCAAGGCCGAGCCATATGACGAACGGAAGCGCACCGGCGTCGTCCGGAACATCGTCACGAGGGCGGGGATCGAAACCGGAGAAGTGCAGGTCGTTTTAGTCACGGAGAAAAACAACCTGCCGAGAAAAGACCTGATCGCCGATGAAATCATGAAGCGCCATCCGGAAGTGAAGTCCGTCGTTCAAAACGTCAATCCGGGCAAAACGTCGATGATTTTCGGTGACAAGTCAACCAAGCTGAAAGGAAAAGGAACAATTGACGAGACAATGGGAGGCCTGTCCTTCGAGCTCTCGCCAAGAGCCTTCTTCCAGCTCAATCCCGAGCAGACGAAAAAACTGTACAATGAAGTGAAAACAGCAGCAGCCCTGACCGGCAAAGAAAAAATCGCCGACGCCTACTGCGGAGTCGGAACGATCGGCCTGTGGCTTGCCGACGGAGCAAAAGAAATCCGCGGCATGGACGTCATCGAAGCATCCATCGAAGACGCCAACAAAAACGCCAAAAACCACGGCATCAACGCCACCTACGTAACCGGAACCGCCGAACACTGGCTCCCCAAATGGACCAAAGAAGGCTGGAAACCAGACGTCGTCGTCGTCGATCCCCCAAGAACAGGGTGCGACCGTGCATTATTGGATACGATTAAAAAGGTAAAACCGAAGAAGTTTATCTATGTGAGCTGTAATCCGTCTACTCTTGCGAAGGATCTGGAGTATTTGGCCAAGGAGTATAAGGTGGAGTATATGCAGCCTGTGGATATGTTTCCGCAGACGGCGCATGTGGAGTGTATTTCACTGTTAGTTAGAATCAAATAACTGGGCAACTATACTTGTGATATAAATATGAATGATAAAAAGCAAATGTAAATATAGAATTTCGGTTGATAAATGGATAATAAGAATTAAACCAAACAAAAAAGTAATGAATAGCTTCACCATTCATTACTTTTTTGTTTGGTAAGCAAACGAAGTGCGGTAGCTAATCTTTATTTATCCAGTCCTATCTTCCATAGTACAATCTACGGAGGTCTCAAACCCCAACCAATCTAGTGATTACGGCCATAATACCGTACCGCTTTTTCCACCCATATACCAGCGATTATTATAGGATTTACCACTTGTTGATCTTCCACAATTGCACTCGAAAATGGAATAATTAAATGCGCATTTGACCGTTATAATTCCTTAATTTTCTCAGTAGCGGCAACTTCTTTAACCAATTTTACTGACTTACTAGATAATTTAGTATGTATTTTATTTAGCTCATTTTTTGTAAGTTTTTTTAATTTTTCTTTTCGTGCCATCGCTACTTTTTCTTCAAGGATTAGTAATATAGATTCTTTAAGAGTATCATAATGCAAATTACATTCTTTTTCACTTAGCCGATGAACACCTTTACTTAAGATAGAGTAAATAAAGGGATTTATTTCTGCCATGTAAGTAGGAGCATAACCCTTTTCGTGTAATATTTTTACTTTATCTTCAGTACTAGCATCATTGAATACTTGAACATCTATATCATTTGCCAGTTTGGCTTGTTCAAATTGTTCAAGAATTAATTTTTCGAAAATCCTACGCAAATAAAGAAAGGCTCCGACACCCATATTATGTGTTTTTAAAATTTCTGCATTGGTTAATTCTTTAGTTACACTCTTGTCTTTTAGAACTTGCCTATATTCTTTTAGAGAATTATCAAAATCTAGAATTGAAGGATATTGTCCAACCTTTATTAGATAATTATCCTCAGTCAATTGAAATATTACATATAATTTATGTTTATCTTTTGAAGTACATTCTAAATTTATTTTCAGAACCTTATTTTCGTCAAATAGTTGCTCTGTAAATTCTTCAAATCTCTTAATGGAAACCTTCGCTGCCTCTTCATCATATTCCTCAAATTCATCTGACATGCTGAACATATACGAATAAGTTGTAAGTAATGATTCTGAAAGTTCATTTTCTAATTTATAACCCTTGTGAATGATTTGAAGTTTTCTTTTACAAAAAGGGCAATAGTAATAGAAATTTTTTTCCTGTGTGGCTAAGATTTTTAGGTATCTAACGTCTTTATTCTCTAAAAAATGTATGTGGCGAACGATATTGGGTGTATCATCTTCGTTGTAGTCTAGAATCTCCATATCTTCTGTTGTTTCAGCAGATGTATTAATTTTCACTTTGGTATACAAAGGAAAGTCAAACAAAAGGTAAGGACATTTTTCAGCGAAATCACTTAACCGTTCATATTGCATATAAACACCGCCAAATTTATATTAAGTAAGCTAATTTTACCATATAGCACTAAGTTTCTTATTAAACGAATTGCCATTTATGCATTTTGCGCTAATTTGAACAAATAAAAGAAGATATCATACTAAATAACCAATAATATAAAAGCAGCATACCTCAACAGGATGCTGCTTTACTTATTTACTTTCCAAAAGATTTCGTAATTCATTAAAACTTGTGCAATTGTTTTCAATTACTATACTCCAAACCAAGCTAGGCTTTTTTATTTTAGACATGTGTTTATTCCAAAGCTCCATTTGCTCTGTCTGATTCATACCTATTCTTTTCTTTAATAGTCGAGTTAACTCACTATAATTAAGTTCATAGGTTATTTTGTCATCCGCACGTTGCTCAAGAAGCTCTGTTAGTCTTAGCTCCCTTTCCTCTGCCTTTCTTTTACGATCCTCTTGTTCACTTTCCAAACGTAGTCTTCTCTTTTCCTCTTCATATCTTAGTTGCTCGGCAAATGCTTTCTTTTTTTGATTGATTGTTTCTTGGAAAGCTTTTCTTTGTTCTGATTCTATATCTGGATTGCTAAGTTTAAAACCGTCTTCAATAGCTAGCGCTTCAGCGAAGGCCAATTCATATCCTTCATTTATTAAGAATGCCCTTAGTGGTTTTTCTACACGATCTTTGAGAAAGCGCTGAACCTTTACGACTACATTTTCATCGTTATTAAAAATGTAGTATAGACTCCGAACATCGACGTTCTCTATGTTAGATGGATAATTGAAAAATTTAAAGAAGTTTTGATCTTTTATTTCACTTGAAATATGTCTGTCCCACTGTGCATCTTCCTTTGTTTTTAAGGCAATAGAAAGTTCCGCATCCCATAATATGATGCTGTTTTTATCTTTTTCGATAGCTTGCTCTTTTTTCTCAATGAACCAAATAGGCTCTACACCTTTATCAATAAAATAGTTGTGCCTTTTTTTAATCTGTCGAGCCAATTTAGTGTCATCTAAGGGACTTACATTTGTAATGACGGATACGGCCAGTTCCTTCTTGGGTAATTGTACAAAAATGTCAGGATACTCCTTCCAGTCAGTTTTTTCCCTGTATCCAACATTAACGAACATATCTTTATTTATTTTTGCTTTCATTATTAATTCGTCTAAGATGATGTCTGTGAGAACTTTGTGAAATTTAGATTCCCTTTCAATCTGCTTCGTGTATTTTTTCTCTGCATGATCGACAATCCTAGATTTTTCACATGCTTCTAAGTGTTGATGAGAGAAATAAAGACCTTTTTCCTCTCCATATTTTACAATCAACTTAGCTTGGCAATAAGGACACTGATAGATTTCCTTTTTTGCAAGCTTTTTGAAATTGGTTACTTCTTCAACTGGTGCAGAATAAGGCAGTTTAATAAGTTCATTATCAATTACATGCAAAGCTTCTCGCATTCTTTCACCCCGTGGTAATCTTTCACTCTATTATTATATAAAGTGGTTTATATGTAAATAATTACAAAGTGGTTAAAGGTAATCCTTTGTAAGGATAAATTTGATAGGATATAAAAATTGATAAAGAAAACAATTAACAATTATAAATAAAGTCAAGGAAAATATCCGTCAAAAAGAGTATATGAATTCACTGGGACAGATCTGCTGCTTCAGAAGCAAAACATTTCCCCGTGCTTATCCATTAATTTACGAAAACCTGTAGTATTTTTTACCTACCTCATTCATAAGCATTACTTAAGGGGGGACAGTAAATGTTCAATAGAATAAAAAAGATAAAGGAAAAAAATACAAATCACCAGTTAAATAATAAACTTAATAAAATAAATGAAATGAAGAATAAAAAAGATTTTGATAGCATCATGGAGTTTGCTAATTCTGTCTTAGAGCAGACAAAGAAGCTAGAAAACAAAAGTGGTCCGTTATGCAAAGAGTTAGAACATCCATTAATTGATGTCGTTAGATTAGTTGGGAGAAGAATTCAAACCAAGTATTTAACTAATTTGCTCTTTGAAAAAAATGAATCAGAATTACCTAGTTTATTTCCAGAAGAGGTCCTTTTCAATCAAGAATTGATGCTTGCACTGGATGGGGAAAAATTTAAGGATGTAATAATAGAGTTAAAAGAAGAAAAAACAGTTTTGTTAAGTCATGATTTAGTATTACCTTGGCCTTGGAAGACATCGAGACTTGTTAATTGTATTGCTAGAATTGGTAAAGGTAGATTAGATGGAGCGTGGCAGCAAGACTACAATCATAGTGTAGACTTATGGTTGCCAATGGGTATCGTTTGGGTTCATGGAGGAAATCACTCAATATCGACTGGGATACTTCAAGGGAAAGGTAGTATTACGCCAGAATATATTTATGATATAAGTGCTGTTTATGATTATGTGGATTGCGATGGGGTCAATTATTATCGAAAAGAGGATGGATTTATATTATCCCAAGTGAAAAATGCTGATATTGCAGCAATCTTTGAAATAGGTCGATTGATGAAGGAAAACTCTATAAGCTATTAGAACAATTCATCAGGTTAGCGTAAAGCACGGGGACGGTTCAAATGCTTGGAAAGCATGAGAAAGATAAATTCAAAACAACCTTTAAAGATTGGGATCGATAGAATAAGCAATGGAAAGATGGTAGGTACCTTTCCAAAGAAAATGCAGTAGGCGTTGATCGGTATGGAAGAAAAGACTTCTATGTGTATGCTGTCACTGAAAAAGGCGGGGGACTTGTAACTTCTTTTCCAAGATATAAGTTTAGGTATGATGATTACCACCAATTCGTACAGTACGACTATTTGTGAATAATTTAAAAGAGGCATACTATTATAGTATGCCTATAATCCATTAAAATTTTGGAGGAAATATGAATTCTATTAAAGCAAGACTCTTATATAATGTAAAAGACTATGTGAAGGATTGTGATGATTTTACATTTTGTGTTGATTATCATGGGAATCCCATACTGTTATTAGAAAAAAAGGTTAATGGTAAATTTAAACATGAAGTATTTCATTTTACAAGTGATAACAGTGTTATCAATATAAATTTCCCAGAAGTTAAAGATTTTTTTAGTTATGTTCAACCTATAGAAGATAAGTGGTTATTTGTTTGTGGCTCAGATGAAATCTATGAGAATAATGCAAGCGTATATGACTCTGATGGTAAATTACTTTATACATTTAAAATCGGTAATGGTATTCAAGATGTTCAAACGACCATAGACTCTAAAATTTGGGTGAGCTATTATGAACAAAGTGATGGTGATGAGTTAAACTGTTTTGATATTTATGGTAATTTAACTTTTGATTTTGTAGAATTCGTTCAGGAAAATAACAGAATAATCCCGTTTATTACTGATTGCTATGCTTTGAATGTCACCAGTAAAAATATTAATGTTTATTATTACACTGAATTCCCCTTGGTTAGTATATACGAGAGCGGAGAGTACAAATTATATGAAGAATTAGGAATACGAGGGAGTAATGGTTTCGCAATAAACGATAATTTTGTTCTTTTTAATCATGACTATGAGAAAAAACCCGAGGTGAGTCTATACTCATTATCAAATAAAGAGATTAAAAAATTTCAGACTATTGATGAAAACGGAAAAATATTAGAATATGATCACTCAAAAGGCCGAGAGGATATTTTATATCTAGTTAAAGATTCGGAAATCTTTATTATTGATTTATCAGAATTAGAAATAAATAATAACAAATAATTCTCCTGAAAAGTGAAACTCTATAATGTTGAGTTTCACTTTTTCCTTTTTGTTAATTTCTGGAAGACAATATTCTGTGCAGCACTATGGCAAGTTGCACATGGAACCACGGGGACGGTTCTACTGCTTCGGAAGCATGGGAACCGTTCCCGTGCTTTGTGGATGAAATCTGAAAATACATAACCAATTCAAAATAATTTGGAATTTCCAATAATTTTTGAGCGCTTTATAATTAAGGGGATAAAAGGAACAGAAGTCATCGCATAATCAGTTTACATTTGTAAGCGTTATCAACAAACAATTTATAATGATAGGAGAATTTATTGATGCCCAGCCAATCGGCAATCCGTATGAGGATATTGGGGAAGTAATCAACTGATATAAAAAATAGGCAGAAGAACACTGATGTAAACAAAGGCGGAAAGCCGGGGGCGGTTATTTATATTCCGCCGGGGGATTATCATCTTGTCAGTCAAGTCGTGATCGATATCAGTTTTCTTAAAATTATGGGTTCTGGGCACGGGTTTACCTCTTCGAGTATTCGTTTTAATGCTTCTGAAAAGGAATGGGCGGATATGCATGAATTGTGGCCGGGCGGAAGCCGTATACTTGTCGATCTTCCCCTGGAAGAAAATGATGAGGAATCTAAAGGGGCAGCCTTTTATGTAGAGCGAAGCGGCAATCCCCGGATCAGCTCGGTGGAGTTTTCGAACTTTTGTATTGATGGTTTGCATTTCGTGGAGGATGGTTCAGGAATGGCCAATCCGGAAAACACCTATACGAACGGGAAAACGGGCATTTATGTGGCAAGTGCATGTGACTCTTTCCGGATTACAGGCATGGGGTTTGTGTATTTAGAGCATGGCATCACGATTTATCATGCAGATGCCCTGTCTATTCATTATAATTTCATAGCGGAATGCGGGAACTGCATCGAACTGCGAGGCTGGGGACAGGCTTCAAAAATTACGGATAACTTTATTGGAGCCGGTTTTAAAGGATATTCCATTTACGCTCAAAACTTTGGCGGACTTTTGATTACAGCGAATAACATTTTCCCGCGAGGGGCGAGCAGTATCTATTTGGACGGTGTGACACGTTCCAGTATCACGAATAATCGACTTCATTCCTTTTATCCCGGAATGGTGGTATTGACGGGGGATTGTTCAGAAAACCTGGTTTCTTCCAATCACTTTTTGCGTGACCATGAACCGTGGACTCCCTTTGTGGACGTAGACAATGGCTTGGATGATGAGTATGGTCTCCTTTATATAAGCGGCCATCATAATTCTGTGATTGCCAATCACTTTTCTGAAGTTGTTCATAACATCAAGCCGAAAGGTGCAACACTGGTCATCATGCGAATTGCTTCGGGTAACGGAAATTATATTTCAACGAATCATGTTGTGGCCACGGAGGTTCATGCAAACACAAGCGACTCCTGTTACGCTGCACAAGTAGAAGCATTGCTCGCGACCGAAGCAGCAGAGCCGCTTACCGTAACAACCGTATTGGTAGAAAAAGAATCGCTTCAAAATATGATTCTTGATTCGGGAAGTGATGCCCAGGTTGTGATGGACAGGACTGTAAACGCGTTCAGGGCCACTCCGGTGCCGGGAGTATAAATCCTTCATTTTTTGTGCGTTCCTCGATTGAGGTTTTTCGGGGATGATAAGGGAATTTTCATATCCAGTCTGATCTAGGATTTCTGGCCACTATTATACTGTACCCCGAATAATGGACATCTTTAAAGAAGCCCCTTATTCGGGGTTTTTGTATTTTCATAAATTATAAGAAACTAGGAACTGTGCTTATTCATTCATTTAAGATAGCCTGTAGTATTTTTTGCTGGACTCATTCATAAGCATTGAGGAGGATGTAGCAATTTTTCACAAGATGCTCAAAATAGCAAAAGCGGAGTGATTATATGTTAAAACTGCTCAGAAAAATGAACATGAATACAGCTGTATTCATAGGGATTAGTTTTTACTCTCTGACAATCTTACTCCATGTTTTAATCATAAGCGGCACTATTCCCTTTACATGGGTTAATGGGGGGCGGTCTGAATCCTTCTCTGCTCAGCTTCCGATATCTGTGATCAGTGCCTTTATTGCTGTTTTTGGCGGAGTTTTTACGCTGCTTGCCGGCGGAATTATTCCTAATCCGTTTAAAAGAGTTATAACCGTGATCTGTTGGTTTTTTGCGGCAATCTGGGCTTTCGGATTGATCCTTCAATTATTAGGGACACCTTTTGAAAAAATGGTCTGTTCATTCATTTTGCTTCTTGGTCTTATTTCAAATTTGCGGATGGCAATCGAGAAAAGGTAGGTATCTGTATCTGCCAATGGCTAACGGATCATCCTCCACAAAATAAACATACACCCACCTCCGCGTTGACATGAAGCATGGGGGAAGTAAAAGGACCATGGGAGGACGCGAGTATTCTATATTGGGTTCAGGTATAATACTGGATTGCGCTGTACTGCCGCTTCGTCCCTCTATTTAACTAGCTGATTATTACCCCAGATTGTGCATTTCTTCTGTATCCCCAATTGTTTTCATGACAACCTCAACATACGCCTCTACTGCCGGGGACAGCCACTTTTTCTTTTTTATGAGCATATGAGAATAAAAGGGATCGAACGTTCCAGAGTGATGCAAGATTTTCAGTTTGCCGTTCTGGATTTCTTCCTTGACTGTCATGTAAGGCAGGGCGGAAAATCCAAGTCCGCTCATCACAATTTGTTTAATGGCTTCGATACTCCAAAGCTCCATTGTTTGAAAATGGTGGATTCCTTGCTTGATCAGATATCTTTCAAACATGGAGCGGTAGCTGCAGCCTTCTTCATTGGTGATGAAATAGTGGCTGCCGTTATATTCGTTAAAATGGTCCGGGCCTTCCTTGCTGCTCACTAGTACGATTTTTTCTTCCCCCAGAGAATAGTGTAGGCATTTTTCATGTTTCACTTCCGGATAGACCATGAAGGCTACATCTACCCGTCCGCTAATCAAGTTCATTTGATTTTGCCCGCATGTCCCGTTGGTTAATATTAATTTGACACGGGGATATTTGAGGGAGAATTCCTTGATGATTGGCGCTAACTTGGAGATGGTTAAAGACTCGGGTGCCGCTACTTTTAATACGCCTTTCACTTCTTTTGTGCTCTTCATGCTCTTGATCTGATCGTGAGCAGAAAGTAAATCTTCTGCTAATGGGATTAATTCCCTGCCTAGATGAGTAAGCTGCAGGTTTCGATTCGTGTAGGTGAAAAGTTCACCGCCTATCGCATGCTCCAGTGCCTGTATATGGGAAGTGATGGTGGATTGCGTATAGCCCAGTTTCGCAGCCGCACCTGTATAGCTGCCTATTTCTACGATAGATTGAAATGTTAGAATGTGCCTGATTTCCATCGGTTTTCTCCTTTCTGCTTCATTTATCGAAAAAAATGATAATGGAATTTTTAATTTCAATTTTATTAATTGATCGTTTCATCTTACAATAAAACAGTAGAATAGTAAATTCGTTCATAGAAGGTGAAGTTTATGAGTATAGTAGCGTTTCTTTCATATGTGATCATTACATCCATTACTCCTGGACCCAGTAACATTCTAATGATGAATGAAGCGAGAAGATTTGGTTTTATTGGATCATGGCGGTTTATAAGCGGGATTTTGGCAGGATTTGCGGTATTGGGGATACTAAGCGGAATCTTCACAGCAGGCCTGTACAAATGGATTCCTGTTTTGGAGCCATATTTTAAGATTGCGGGAGCGGCCTATCTTTTATACTTAACTTGGCAGATCAGCAGGCCAAAGGGTTCGAAGAAGGATGGCAGAGAGGTGCAAACCTCGTTCCTTTCAGGATTTATCTTTCAGCTCATCAATATCAAAAGCATATTGTTTTTCTTAACCGTGCTGAGTGCGTTCATTTTACCATTTAATGATTCTCTTAAATCTATCGGTATTTACTTGTTTATATCTATTTTTCTGGGATGGTTAGCCTTGCTTTTATGGTCCGGGTTTGGCTCCCTGTTTAAAAAGTTTTTTGTGAAATATGACAGATCATTTCGGCTGATTATGAGTTTATTTTTGCTTTACTCTGCGGTTACGATTTTTCTCTGATACCAGAACAACAGCCATATACTTATTGATAATAGAGTCTTATCTAAGCAAGAAGGTCTTTTGTACTTTAAAAAAATAAGGAGCTGGGCATAAGCCCAGCTCCTTATTGCTGCATCTGATTGGAGGGGGTACCTTCTGCAAATGGAGCCTTCTAATAATAAAATCTGCATCTACAGCTGGGCGATGAAGGCAGCTAATGATGTACTTAGGACCAATCAATCCCACCCCAAGAAGATTGTAGCTTCCGCAGCAGAACAATTTGCCCAATATGATAAGAATCGTGCATCATGACGCTGCTGAGTAAGTGCTCCACAGAGTACCTGTTCGCTGCATACGGAGCTTTTAGCTTTTCGTCATCTAGTTCCGCGATAACGGTTTTTAATTCATTCATGACTTCGTTAAGGCGTTTTACGGTTTGGGCCCAGCCATTTTCGTCTTGTGGATCTCCTGGATTTGCGAAAGTTTCTTCATTATCCTTTGCTTTATGCGGATTTTCTGTGCCCTTAATTCGATGGATGACGTCTTCATTCCAATAAGTGTGTCTCTCAGTTAGTTCTCAAGTAAATCTGTTATCATAGTCCAAGCCGTGTTGAGGTAGAAGCACAAATAGTTTTAAAAGAATGCAGGTCACCCTTTAAGGGGGAACCTGCTTCTATTTGTTGGAGTTTTTTTACTTCAATTCGATTCATCACTCGATGTAAAAATTCAGAGCAATTCACAAGAAAAGTATAGAACAAAAAAAGGATACATGACTCGAAAAGAGATAACACATTTTACCAGTCTGCTAGAGTTCTTGCTTTTTAAAAAGGCGATATGCTAGAATCAAATTTGGAATGATAACTATTATCAATAAGAGGTATTGATAGTGTGAAAATAGTGGTGTGTCAAAGAAAATTTTATATACCAGTAGCGCATTGTTCATGATATCTTCTACGATTATCCAAAATAATTTTTGAAAGCTGGAGTGCTTTTTTGACTATTTAAGAAATCGAGCTGAAGTTTTTATGATTCCCAAGTGAATAATCATATACTTTCCAGATACTGGAAATAGTTAGTTATAGAAAGTATTTCTTCACCTAGATGCAGAGACAGAAATTATTGAAAGGATGTAAATAATGAGAAATATCGAGAAATATAGAAATGCTTTTATTAATGGGTTGGATATAGAGGAAGATGCTGTATGTGAGAATTTAGTACTTGGAGCAACGCCAGAATGGGATTCAATCGGACATATGGCACTCATTTCTGAGATTGAGGATGTATTTGATGTCTCATTAGATTCAGAATGGATGACAGAATTCAATTCTTACCAGTCGGGAATTGAGCTATTGAAACGTTTGGGAGTGGACTTTATTAATGAATAGCTTCAAAAAAATGGAGCAGTTTGGAAACCACACCGCTGCATATGCTGACCGAGAATATTCTTACTCTGAAATGTTAGAAATATCTGATGCTATCTGCGGTAAAGTAGGTGAAAGGACGCTCATTTTTTGTTTATGTTCAAATAATAAAGAGTCTTTATTTGGCTACGTAGGCTTTATTAGAGGTGGTGTTGTCCCCGTGCTTTTGGATGCATCCATTCATATTGATCGGTTACTTCGGCTGATTAGCCTTTATAAGCCTGCATACATCTGGGCGAGTAGCGAAAATAAAGATCTTTTAAAGATAATGGATAGTTCTTTTGTATATGGAGATTACACATTATTTAAATGTCCGACCTATTTCCAACATGATCTTCATGAACATCTTGCCCTCCTTTTAACAACCTCTGGAAGTACTGGGAGCCCCAAATTTGTTCGTTTAAGTTATGAAAATATTTTTAAAAATGCTGAATCAATAGCAAAGTATCTTGACATCAATGTAGACGATAAACCTATAACAACACTTCCAATGAATTACTCCTATGGTCTTTCTATCATTAACAGCCATTTAATATGCGGAGCCGCGATTATTGTAACGGATGAATCTATCATGAAAAAGAAGTTTTGGGATTTATGTAAGGAGCAACGAGTAACAACTTTTGGTGGAGTTCCTTTCATGTATGAGATGCTTGATAGGCTGAAGTTTGAAGAGTTTAATCTTCCAAGTTTAAAAAAACTAACTCAGGCAGGTGGGAAATTAAGCGAAACTCTATCGCGAAAATTTGCTCATTTCTGTAATCAGAAAGGGATTCAGTTTTTTACTATGTACGGTCAAACTGAGGCTACAGCGCGGATGACCTATTTGCCATATGAAGATAATCTTAAAAAAGCCGGAAGTATTGGCATCGCCATTCCAGGTGGAGAACTGATTCTTCAAGATGACAAGGGAAACAAAATTACAGCGCCTAATTTGATGGGCGAATTGATATATAAAGGTCCAAATGTTTCTTTGGGGTATGCTGAGTCGTTATTCGATCTTTCGAAAAAAGATGAGAATAACGGTATTTTGCGTACCGGAGATATGGCTTATTTTGATGAGGATGGGTATTTTTTTATAACAGGCCGCATCAAAAGAATGATTAAAGTCTATGGAAACCGTATCAGCCTTGATGAAGTAGAAGCATTTTTATATGAGCATGGTCATGATTGTATCTGTGCTGGAACAGATGACCAAATGTATATTTACACATTAAAAGAAGATTATGTTCAGATAAAAAAAATAATCAAGGAAAAATTAAACTTAAAGGGCTTTAAGATTATGAGAATTGAGGAAATCCCACGTAATCATTTCGGAAAAATCCTCTATTCAAACCTTCCGAAACATGGATAATTTATAGACACCTTAACCAGTATCAGGAATTAATTACGGAGATCTAAAACCGCGTGTACCACCTTCTAGGTGAAAGATTGGAGTAACATGAATTCACACTAGTATATGTAAGCGTTAGTCGACATATTGTACAATTTACTGCAGCTTTGATTATTTTTGGATCAGAAAAAATATAAAGTGATTTATTATCAGGTGATTGGATGACTTTTATATCAATTGAGTTTCTTCTATTTCTCGCAATAACCGTTTTTTTGAATTATTTAATCCCCCATCGATTAAGATGGGTTCTTTTATTAGTCGCGAGTTACGTTTTTTACGCGAGTTTAAGTATTCAATTTATACTATTGCTACTTGGAAGCACAGCTTTTACTTATGTTACTGGAATCATGATTGAAAAACAGGAGACAAAAAAACAGAAGAAAAAAGCCATGCTAATTGGTATTTCCGTATTGTTGTTTTTTCTCGGTTGGTTTAAATATTTTAATTTTGTAAATGACTCGCTTCGAGCGTTGGCAGAATTCATGGATAGGAATTATACCATACCCTACCAGGAGATTGTCCTGCCCTTAGCTATTTCATTTTATACATTTCAGGCAGTGAGTTATCTTGTGGATATTTACTATGGAAAGCAAAAAGCGGAAAGACATTACGGTTATTTTTCGGTATATTTTGCATTTTTTCCACAATTGGTTGCTGGGCCAATTGAACGTGCCAAAAAATTAATTCCACAATTGAAAGTTGAACATCATTTAAATTATGAAAATTTAGTCTATGGGATGAAGCGAATTGCATGGGGTTTTTTCAAAAAGACTTTAATTGCAGATCGTATAGCTCCAATAGTTTCTAGTGTTTACGATAGTCCTAACCCGACTGGTTCACAAATCGTTCTAGCTACTATTTTATTCTCGATACAATTGTTCGCTGATTTTTCAGCATGCAGTGACATTGCCATCGGTTGTGCAAGAATGCTGGGAATAAAACTGACAGAAAACTTTAAGCAGCCGCACTTCGCCGTTTCGATTTCAGATTTTTGGAGCAGATGGCATATAACGCTCTCAACATGGCTTAGGGACTATATTTTTTTCCCGTTATGTAAGGGGAAAAAGAAGAGAAGTCAAATTTATTTAGCGATTGTGATTACTTTTTTAGTGAGCGGAATTTGGCACGGAGCCGCTTGGACTTTTGTTTTATGGGGTCTAATTCATGGTTTTTATCGCGTGTTTGGAGATGCTACTAAGTCTCTTCGTCAAAGCATTACTTCATATATTCAATTGGATAGAATTCCAGTGCTCCATATGTGGGTGAAAATTGCAATAACCTTCCTGCTAGTCTGCTTTTCCAGAGTTTTTTTTCGATCGGATTCCTTAGCACAAGCATTTGATTATGCAAAGCTTTTCTTAACCATTAGCTCCTGGAACCCGGTGGGAATATTTAAAGCTTTTGAAATTTTTCCGTTACTGGATTTACTACTTTTCATTTTTTTCTTTAGTATTCTACAACTATTTCAGTATATCGAAAGAAACCATGTTTCAACTTGGAAATTTCTATCGAAGCACTCAATATTCACTAGATTTGCATTTTATATTTTTCTCATTTTTTCAGTCCTTGTATTTGGTGTTTCTGGTAATGGATTTGTTTATGGGGGATTTTAATCGAGATACAAATTTCATGTGAAGTTTAGGTGCATTTTACACTTTAGCCATGCAGCAATTTTGGTAAAAGAAACACAGTGTTGAAAGGATTTGCTATGGGACGATTATTCATCAAGTTAACAATTATCATGGGTGTTGTTATCCTACTGTTTATGCCAGTAAATAATTTTGTGAAGGATTCTTATGATTACAATATAGACCATACGATACTGGCATTTAAGAAACATCCATATCCTGTTGATATCATCAATCTAGGTGCATCTCATTCAATGTATGGTTATTATTTTAAGCCGACTGGTTTGTCCCATCTGGACTTAGCGCTTCCTTCTCAGACCATTCAATACGACTTTAAATTGTTGAAAGAGTATGGCAAGTATCTTAAACCTGGTGGTGTAGTTCTCGTTTCCATCTCTCAAATTACTTTCGCCAATTCTGAGGCTAAGAACATTGGCAATTATTATAAAGTCTTAGACCGTAATGAAATTGAACCGTTTAATCTAATTGATTATTACAGTTACTTGTACTTACCAGGGACAAATAGTGGGAGTTTTAATTCTGCGGTCGCGGGTAAATTGAAAAAAGTAAAATGGAATTCTCATCAGCCTTGGGCAAATAACGGTAAAAATTATTCGGGGAGAAAGTTAAAGAAAATAGAAGAACAGTACCGAGAAGCAGTTGAAAACGATAACATTGAACGAAATGTAAATCAGCTAAGAGAGATTGTAGATTTTTGCAGCGGGAAAGGCTACCAAGTTGTATTGACCATGGAGCCCGTACATCAGTCTTATTTAGGCTATTTCAATGAAAAAGTAATGAGTAGACTCGTTTTTCAGCATTTAGAAGCTCTTAATTTAGATGTCCCATTATTAAATTATATGAGTGATGAAAGATTCGTAGACAAAAAAGAATATTTTATCGATCCAGATCATTTAAACAGCGAGGGGAGAAGAAAGTTCTCTTGGATAGTATACGAAGACCTAAAGAGAATGGGCTATTTATAAAAGGTTTAAATTACCAGATTATTTTGAGTTAAATCAGGAAAGCGCGGAGACGGCAGATTGATCCTGAAGCATAAGCTTGGTATTTTAAAGCAAACAAAGGAATAATGACTGTATAGAAGTCAAAAAGAAAACGAGGTACAAAAAATGATTGCGAAAACAGAAGAAGATTTCAACGGTTTAAAGGAAATTGGCAAAATTGTCGCGTCCATTCGGGATGAATTGGTGCAGCGAACAGTTCCTGGCATAACGACAAAGGAGCTCGATGATCGGGCCGGGGAGCTTTTTGAAAAAGCGGGGGCTGTTTCAGCACCAAAAGGCGAATATGATTTTCCGGGGTTTACGTGCATTAGCGTAAATGAAGAAGTGGCACATGGGATTCCGGGTGACCGGGTGATCCAGGAAGGCGATCTCGTCAACATTGATGTATCTGCTTCCAAGAACGGTTATTTTGCCGATACAGGAATCTCGTTTGTAGTGGGAAAAGGCGAAGAAGTATTGACGAGATTATGTGAAACTGCGAAGAAGGCATTTGAAGCAGGCTTGGAGAAAGCGAAACCCGGTTCCAAAAAGAGCAGAATCGGAAAAGCCGTATTCGAAACAGCTAGAGAGAATGGATTCACCGTTATCAAAAACCTTACAGGACATGGGATTGGACGCACGATCCATGAAGCCCCTGACCATATCTTAAATTTTAATGATCCATGGGATAATGAGATATTAAAGGAAGGGATGGTCATTGCCTTCGAACCATTTATCTCAACCGCTGAAGAAGAAGTGTTCCAATTGGAAGATGACTGGACCTTTGCTACTAAAAAGAGCTATGTTGCCCAGCTGGAACATACGATTATTCTAACGAAAAACGGTCCGGTTATTTTAACCCTCTAATAATAAAGGGAGCTTATGAAAAAGAAACAATTCTGTATGGCACGGGGACGGTTCTGCTGAGAGCCGTCCCCGTTGCTTGCTATAATGTGATCTGCCACGTCCATTTTTTGTGCAGGCACCGATTGAGGATGTGACGGATGTTGTGTTTCGTCATGCGGGGAGTGCGGCGGGGCGGCCGGATGTGTGAGTTTACAAATTTGAATGGTTATTTTCATCCGGATTGCATTGAGAGTGTACGCGGGCATTTGAGCCATGAAGGAAGCGTATTTAAATCGAATCACATGGGGTGCTACCTGCTACATGTTTCCGTCTAGCAATGCATTCCAATGCAGTCGCGTTGCGCGCTCCACGCTCCCTGCTGCGGCGCAGAAGCCGAGTCCAATGTTGATCCACGCCGGCAGAGAAATGGGTGAGTTGAAGGTCCCGAAACGCTGAGCGATCTCGGGTACCTGAGTGACCGCATCGATGATCTGAGGGATGGCTAAAACCATCGGAACAATAAGCATGATCAAGGAAATGAAACTGATCCAGCGGCTCAAAGTGGGGTGTTCGCGATCGAGACGGGCACGCCGTCCTTCAGCGGAACTTTCATCCGGGATAAGCTGGTGCACCGTTCCTTCGTCGGTTACGAAATGGCAGCGTTTGAGGCCAAAGACCGTGGACGCTACCTCGATCGTTCCTCCAGCAACAGAGAAGGAGGCAGGGAGCTTAGACTCGGCGTAATGTTTGCCATCGAGGTATAGGTGTGCCGTTCCTTTATCGTCATCTGCAGAGAAAAACTTCTGCCAATACGGGACGTCAACTGCGAACACTGCTTGCCGGCCATCATCGTTTGTCAATGTGAGGTAAAACAGTGCACGGGAGAGCTGCTGCCACCAGCGGAAATCCTTTAGCGGACGCCCGTTACCGGCCTTGATCCGCCGCGCTGCTTTACGTCTGCGTATCTCTTTGAACATTTCCTCAACTCCTATATATAAAATTAACAACATGGGAAACCCTGCCTCAATTTTTTCACCATGTGGTTTCACTGACGATCCACATTACCGGATCCGAATATCACCCGAAACGGTCCTTACCTTGATAACATCTGCCGTCTTTTTAGGGGATTCTGGAGCTGTGATGTCTCCGGAAGTGGTCTTCAAGTCATAAAATCCTATGAACTCCGGATCGGGTGACAAAGTCACATCTCCGCTGCGAATGGAGATATCCATGTTATCCGAACGTTGCCCCGTCACATTAACGTTGCCGGAAGTGGACTGCACCGCCAGAGCGCCCTTCAGCCCATCCACCTTGATTTCGCCTGAGTGCAGCTGGATTTCCGCATTCCCCTGGATTCGATCCGCCGTAATATCCCCGGATTTTGAGGTTAAACTCAACCGTCCGGCAGTGATAGCTTCCGCACGCAGTTTGCCGGAAGAAACGGACAAGTCGATATTTTCCGCCTTCAAACCGGTAAAGCTGGTGTTGCCGGAGTCCGCTTTATAGCTGATCTGCTGCAGTTTGGTTTCATCCGCCAGCGCTACAATTACCTTCGTCTTAATAGACTTATAGGTAGGTGCTGCTAATTTCACATCCTTCTGCAGTGGTAGTTCCAGCGTATTCCCTGTGATCTCCGTCTCTTTCAACTGGTCGATCGTGTTTTGCTGCATATTGCCACTGACTTCCACATAGTTGGTGTCATCGGGGCTGGCGATGAACTCCATGTTCACGTCATATTCGCTCTCGATGGTGAGCGCACTCAGATCGTCCTGTGTAAACTCCCATTTTTGCTCGTGCGCAGACAACTTGTCGACAAACTTAAGCGGCTGGCAAGCCGTTCCGGCGAAGCTCAAGACGATCAGCGCAATTCCTGGGAAATACCACTTTTTATTGCGCAAAAATAACTCTCTCCTTTCAAATTTTATGTTTCTAAATTTGAATTTTTTGCATCTGTTTATCTTCGTATCGAAAGCCAGCTTCCATACGTTCCGCATCTCCAAAGCCATTCTAATGGGCCATATTTAAAATACGTAAGCCAATACGAAGAAGCGATGATTTGCACGATCACTACAAGGAGACACGTTATCGCTGAAGTCGTGTAGGAAACTGCCGTATTAGCTGGAATAAACATTGCCATGATAAGCAGGATAACCGATTGACCAATGTAATTGGTAAACGCCATTCTTCCGAATGCATTTAATGGGGATAACATTTTCCGAACATGGGGTTCAAGCAAAACAAGAAAACTGACGTAAAATACAGAGAAAAACGGAGCAAATGCTAAGGACAATTCTGTAAAGGCATAAAAGGCAACATTTGAGTCGGTCTGTGCTTCGGATAACTCAATACCAGTCATACGGTTAGCCGATCCATTGGCAGGTGCCTCTTGCCAAAGAAAAACGGCTAGAATACAAGTTGCTATAAATGAAAGAATAGCAGCCATCTTCCACATCTTTCGATTACTTATATAATTTTCAAAAACGCGATATTGCCCGAACGCCAGACCCAATATAAAAAAGGGGAAAATGGCAAGCAGTTTATTTTCAAGATAACTCGCTACAATAATTCCTGCTATACCTAACAATAGGTTCATCTGTTTTGGAGCCTTATTAAGAAAAAAAACAGGAAGCCCCATTATGGCATAGATTAGCAAGGTTTCGCCATCGTATATTAGGTGGTGCAAGACTCCTGCTGCAAGTAAAAGCAGCATGCGCCGAATAAAAAGGACAGATGGATGGTCACTTTTCTCTTTCGCCCTGGATAAGAAAATCCATAGCCCCAATCCGAACAAAAAGGAAAATATAGCGTAAAAGCGTCCCTCAACAAACAAATACAAGAAACGCTGAACCCAAATATCCTGTTGCGTTCCTGACAAATTAACGTTTGTTCTCCAAAGAGCCAGCACATTAACAAAAGGAAGACCAATCAACGCAAACCCTCTAATTAAATCAATGACATCCATTCGTTCCTTACTTATTGTTGGTTCCATCATGGCTTACCCCTTTTTTATCATTTCTGCAACGATAGGAGCCCAGTCTTTAAAGAGAACTAGCCACAACTGCAGTCAGGATGGTTATCGATCCATTGTAGGTTGCATGGACGATCACCCCGGGCCACACTGAGCCCGTCCGGTAAAACAAATAGCCGGCGGCCAAACCAGTCACGAACGCAGACAGCCATACTTCATTCAAACCGTGAACGGTAGCAAAAATAAGTGCACTGCCAATAATGCTGATCCATGGACCATATTTTTTCAGCGCATTGGTTAAAACGGCGCGGAAAGCAAATTCTTCACCGAGCGGTGTCAATACAGCAATCATCAGAAATTGAGCGATGAATGCGAGTGTTCCTCCGCTCGCTGCAGATTCATAAGACGACTGGGTGCTGCCGGTAAATCCTATATAGTACATAATCAGAGCAAAAACACGAGTAAATACCAAAACACCAATCCCGAACCCGATGCCAGCCAGCAGCCATCGTACAGATGTCCCCCTGATGCCGAAAGCTTCCCTGGAGCGAATACGCAATATATAAGCAGCAAGGAAAGCACCTAATCCGGCTAGGCCGGATAATGCAGCAAAACTGATCCCGCTAATAACTGAAGCATCCTCCGTGGTCCAATTAATAATTTGGGCAACACCGAGCACAAGTACAAAATAGACGAGGCCCATTATTCCGATTTCAGGCCATCCGGGCTCCTTTTCGTTCCTTACCGTTTTTCCTGATGTATTTAACGGATTGGAAGTTAACATAGACGGTCACCCCTTTATGGAAAATGTTTGTTTGCTGCTTTTCTATAAACAATTGCATGTTAAAACTTTGATTCTTTCATACGGATTGATTTTAGAGGCATGAATCATCGTACTAGCATTTCATGAATGAAACGCAACACTCCCCTGAAAAGTTGCATTCTATTAAACGTAAAGGCTGTTACTCTTAAAAATACCTGCTCCATACCTAGTATGTGGATTGTAATATGCGTTCACTTTACGTATTTATTTCATATCATTTGTCAATTCCAACTGCTGGGCAACGCCCGCCCGCCGTTCGCGCATCCAGACAAATGCGACCATGGCGACGTTGACGGCGGCAAGGATGAGCAGGGATGCATCTCCCGTTTCAGTGGAACGGTCCAAGGTGTATACTTTGCCACCCGCCATGAGCGAGTTGACGATCGACAGCATGACGTTGTTGGCGACGTGAAACGCGATTGACGCCTCGATGCCGCGGCTGATGACCGTCATCAGCCCTGTCGAGGCGCCGATCACGAATAGATACCCAAACAGCCAAGGGTCGAACGCACCGTGCATCACCGTGAAGTGAAGGCTTGAGACCACGATTCCTAGAACCAATGCAGGGAGGACTGGACGCACCCATGACGCGGCGGCTGGCATGACGGTGCTTCGATACATCAGTTCTTCACCGACGGATTGTAGCGGAGTGGACAAGAGGGTGAGCACAAGCATAGCAATCGTTGTGCCAGTGAAACCGAAGGTCGTCCATCCCGGGGCCTCAGGTGCGACGAGCGCGATCACACCGATCCCAACGCCCACAAGCAGTGCCGCGCCGATCAGGTACTGTACTAAGCGGCGTCTGTCGAATGCCCGAGGTGAGCTGATAAGGCTGCGCCACGGCACTTTGGTCATCCAGACGAGGAGCAAGACCGACAAGATCCCTGTGGCGGCTATGCTCACGTTGGCGGCAAGAAATTTCAACGGTGTTAAGGTAGCTGACATCGGATCGGCGCTGCCCTCGATAAGACCAGCGACCTGGTAAAGCATGATCTGCAGGACCACCATTATCACCGACGGCACACCGATAATTACGAGTGGCTTCCACCAGCTCATACGGAGGTGGGCACCAAACGGTTTGGTACTGTCGACGGCCGGACGGACATTCTTCAACGATGCACCTTCAGCTGCATCGTTTTCAACTTCAACTCTTTTTTCTTTTGACATAGTATTCATCCTCCGATGTTTTATTTTCCAGTAATTTTCTAAAGATCTCTTAGAAAGTTTGAATCCTATCACTCAGTATAGACCGCCTTTATTTCCCTTGAAGAAACAGAAGTTTACTTTCTGATAAACTTTTCCGGGAGTTGTTAATATACTGGTAAGGTTTGTATGCTACGATAGATACCGAGGTGGGCAAAAGTGGAAAATGCAGAAATTTTATTGGTGGATGATGAAAAATCAATCGTCAAATTGATGGAAACCGTTCTGAAAAAAGAAGGATTCAGCCATATCCATACAGCTTATACTGCAGAAGAAGCGCTTGAGTGCGTTTCCCGGCACCCCATTGATATCGTGGTGCTTGATGTTACGCTACCAGGACAGAGCGGTTTCACGATTTGCCCGAAAATCAGGGAAATCTCCGATGCTTATATTCTCTTTTTGACAGCCCGCGTCTCCGACCTTGATGTGTTGACAGGATTTGCGATTGGCGGGGATGATTATATTACCAAGCCCTTTAACCCGCTTGAAATTGCAGCGAGGATTAAGGCGAGGCTCCGGCGGAACCAGGTTTATGCCCCTTCCTTAAAAGAGACTGGAAGGAAGCATGATTTCGGGCGCTTTATCCTGGATGAAGAGGCAGGGGAACTGATCGTCGAGGGCAAGGCTGTGCAGACGCCTGCCCAGGTATTTCTCCTGCTGCAATATCTGTGCCAGCACCCGAATACCATCATTTCTAAGACGAAGATGCTTGAAGCCGTATGGGGATTTGACAGCTTTGTGGATGACAATACCGTTACAGTACATATTCGAAGGATCAGGGAAAGAATTGAGATAGACCCGAGCCAGCCTGAACTGCTCGTGACCGTGCGCGGGCTGGGCTACAAGCTGGTCAAGGGGAAAAAAGGTTGATGTCGCTAAGAAGGAGACTGGCTCTCCACTTCTCCCTTCAGTTCATTTCCATCATGGTGTTTGTTGGGATTATTTCTTTGGTCCTTCTATTTGCGCTTCTGATGCATGTAAACAGAGAAGAAATGAAGCAAAACTTCCCTGAAGGCGCCGTTGAAAACATTGCGATTGATACGCAGATCGAGGAAAATAAGGCCACCATCAGCGATGCGTGGAAACACCAGCTCGAAGAACGGAATCTCTGGGTGCAGGTTGTTGATATGGAAGGAGACGTCATTGGATCAGAAAATACACCTGAATTCCTGCCTGACTCCTACTCAGTCAGCGAGATTCTCCAGATTGAAAAAACGAACCAATATGAAGGCTTCTACGTCTATTCCCAAGTCGATACCACCTTTGAAAAACCGTATTTTTATATGCTTGGATATGAAAATAATGAGCAAGAAAGCCTCCAACACTTGTTTTCACTGTATTCAAGCAATGGCAGGATCTCTGGTGAAAACCTTAAGCAGCTGGAAAGGGAATTAGAGAAAATGGAAGGCTCCATCCAGGTGATAAACCAGGAAGGGAAAGTTGTCCAGTCAACCGGCTCTGAAAAGATGAAAGAAGACTACAAGCCGCTGGACGTGCTTGTCAGGACAACTTCCCCAGGAAAATTCGAAACCCATACAGCAATTTTCATGGATCCGAAATCTAATCTTACTTGGATTCTGCATACACCCAAGCAAGGTGCAGAGCCAGTGACCTTCTCCATTCTTACCGAAATTGTTAGGCTCATTATTATCCTCGGAGTGGTTCTGCTCACATTAACGTTAGGCATTTCCTTTTGGCAGGGATTCAGGTACAGCCAGCCCCTCCTTCTCTTCACCAGCTGGCTTGAAAGGATGGGCTACGGAAATTACGGGGAAGTACTGACAGAAAAAGAGCGCAAAAAAGTCTTCAAGAAAAATGGGAAGGTGCGCCTGAAGTACAAGCTTTATAAAGAAGTGATAGGGGCCTTCTACGAAATGGCCGAAAAACTTTCTGCCGCAGACAAGGAAAGAGACCGGCTGGAAAAAACGCGTGAAGAGTGGATGACCGGCATTTCCCACGATCTCAGGACACCCCTTTCAACGATCCAGGGCTACGCCCATTTGCTCGAAAGCGGACAGTACCACTGGACCGAAGAAGAGCTGCAGGACATGGGAAGGATGATCAGGGAAAAAGGGGATTATATGACAGACTTAATTGAGGATTTCTCCCTTGCCTTCCAGCTCCAAAACCAGTCGCTCCCCCACCAAATGAAGCCTGCCGAACTGAATGAACTTGTACGGGGCATCATGCTGAAATTTGCCAACGACCTCACTCTTGAGGATGTTCCTTTCAATTTTAAAAGCGCAAATTCAAAAATTTATATACAAGCGGATATACGCTGGTTTGAGCGGATGCTCGATAACCTCATCTATAACTGCATCAAGCATAACCCAAAGGGCACGAGCATTAACGCCTCGGTCAGCCGACAGGGCGAATCCGCCATTGTCACCATCTCTGACAATGGTGCGGGAATGGACGAAGAAACGGTCCAGCACCTCTTTGACCGCTACTTCCGCGGCACAAGCACAGATGAACAGACAGAAGGAGCCGGCCTTGGTATGAGCATCGCCCGCGCCATCGCCGAGCTACACGGCGGCAGCATTCATGTTTCTTCTGTAAAACATAGTGGTACTGTTTTCCGGCTTGAATTTCCTTTGGGAGGGGAGTAGGAGAAAGGAAGGATTATTATTCCAGAATGTCCGTTTTGTTTCATTAAATGGTTTTTACCTTTTCTTTCTCCTGCTTGTATGTAATTTCACTTTATTCCCCCGACTGCACAAAAATCACCATACAGAACGTGTTTTCTTTAGATTAACCTATCCCTATTTCCGCACAATTTCCCCATAATTTACAGCCATCCCCACCCACTCCTCATTGAAATCACCCTCAACCCATGATATAAGTGTAAAAGAAGTTTTTTTTTGACCAAAATTTTAAAGATGTACCCATATAGAGAGGAATGGAACGACAAATGAGTAATAATTTCTGGCGTGATCTGCCACGTCCGTTTTTTGTGCTGGCACCGATGGAGGATGTGACGGATGTAGTGTTTCGTCATGTGGTGAGTGCAGCGGGGCGGCCGGATGTGTTTTTCACGGAGTTTACGAATTCGGATAGCTACTGTCATCCGGATGGCATTGAGAGTGTACGCGGGCGTTTGACGTTTACGGAGGATGAGCAGCCGATGGTGGCGCATATTTGGGGAGATCGTCCCGATTATTTCCGTCAGATGAGTATTGGAATGGCGGAGATGGGCTTTAAGGGGATCGACATCAATATGGGCTGTCCTGTTCCGAATGTGGCACAAAGAGGAAAGGGCAGCGGCCTGATTCTGCGTCCGGATGTGGCGGCAGAGCTCATTCAGGCAGCAAAAGCGGGCGGTCTTCCTGTCAGCGTGAAAACGCGTCTTGGATTTAAGAAGATTGATGAGTGGAAGGAGTGGCTCGCGCATATTTTGAAGCAGGATATAGCGAACCTTTCCATCCATTTGCGGACAAGAGATGAAATGAGCCAGGTGGATGCGCATTGGGAGCTTATCCCTGAAATCAAAGCACTGCGTGACGAGATTGCTCCGGATACGATGCTCACCATCAATGGGGATATTCCTGACCGTCAAAAAGGATTAGAGCTTGCCGAAAAATACGGAATCGATGGCGTGATGATCGGTCGGGGGATTTTCAAAAATCCGTTTGCTTTTGAAAAAGAACCGAAAGAGCACAGCAGTGAAGAATACCTTGATCTATTAAGACTTCAGCTGGATCTGCAGGATCAATATGCGGAAACCGTGCCCCGCTCGGTAACAGGGCTTCACCGCTTTTTCAAAATTTATGTAAAGGGATTCCCTGGGGCGGCTGAATTGCGAAGCCAGCTGATGAACACGAAATCAACCGATGAAGTGCGGGCATTGCTTGATAGCTTTAAACAATAAACGCATTAATAAAAACGGCACAACCCGGTTTGGGGTGTGCCGTTTTTGTATGTACGGAAATCGTATCGTCTGGGAATTGTAAAAGCACTGATGCTACTCCTTCTACCTTCATTATATCATACAAAAAATGGATGAAATAGTCTGTTTATTCCCATTTTCCCCTGTTAAAATCAATTGAATAGTATGGAAGAGGAGAGATGTGCATGAGTTCTTTGGTTCTCGGTTTGCAGGAAATCAATAAATCCCAGCGTGCGATCGTTGGCGGAAAGGCATTAAATCTTGGGCGATTGTTTACCATACAAGGATTATATGTACCTGCAGGATTCTGTGTGACAACCGGGGGCTATCGAAAAGCCATTGAACAAAATGAATTATTGGAGACTTTGTTGAATCAGCTGTCGACAGTAAAAGCAGGAGAACGGGAACGGATTCGTGAAATGAGCAGGAGTATTCGTGAAATCATCATGAATGCGGATATTCCATCGGATGTGGTGCGTGAAGTGACTGACCATCTTTCCATGCTCGGTGACAGACATGCGTATGCAGTGCGTTCCAGTGCGACGGCCGAAGATTTGCCGCATGCCTCTTTTGCCGGCCAGCAGGACACCTATTTAAATATCATCGGTATCCAGGTCATTTTACAGCACATTAGCAAGTGCTGGGCGTCCCTTTTTACGGACCGAGCAATCATCTACCGGATGAAGCAGGGGATTGAGCACAGTAGCGTTCATCTATCTGTTATCGTTCAAAAGATGGTTTTCCCGCAAGCTTCAGGGATTTTATTTACGGCCGATCCGGTGACATCCAGCCGGAAGGTGGTCTCCATCGATGCCAGCTTCGGTCTGGGCGAGGCGATTGTCTCTGGGCTGGTATCGGCCGATTGCTATAAAGTCCAGGAAGATTGGATTTTAGACAAGAGGATAGCAGACAAAAAAATCGCTGTTTATGGACGGAGAGAAGGCGGAACCGAAACGAAGGCTCTTCCTGATGATCAGCAAAAAACACAAACACTTACCGATCAGCAGATTTTGCAGCTCACTCGTATTGGAAAACGGATTGAACAATATTTCGGGTCTCCTCAGGACATTGAATGGTGTTTGGCTGAAGATACATTTTATATCGTCCAGAGCCGGCCGATTACCACGTTGTATCCCATTCCTGAAGCGAATGACGAAGAGAATCATGTCTATGTATCTGTTGGCCATCAGCAAATGATGACCGATCCTATTAAACCACTCGGGATATCGGTCTGGAAGTTAACGGGGAATGCTCCTATGTTTAAAACAGGCGGCGGAAGGCTGTTCGTGGATATCACGATGGGACTGGGAACAGCGGCAGGCAGACAGAATCTGCTGGACGTCCTGGGGCACTCCGATCCACTCATAAAGGATGCGCTGCTGACCATCATAGAGCGGGATTTCATCAAATTGGACCCCAATGCCAAAAGCGGACAGGGATCCGTTAAAAGCCATAAGGGCATGTCATCTGCGGATATTCTGGAAGAGGCAGGGACCAATCCGGCCATTGTTGCTGATCTGATGAAGAGCAGCGAGGATTCGTTATCAGTGTTAAAACATACGATACAAACGAAATCAGGATTGGATGTTTTCGATTGTATTTTGGACGATATGCAGCAGCGGCGGCAGCGTGCGTCTGATATGAACCATCTGAAGGTCATTATGGCAGCCATCCATGCCTCGGCATGGATCAACGAAAAGATAGAGGAATGGCTGGGTGAAAAAAACACCGCAGACACCCTATCCTTATCAGTGCCTGACAACGTCACGTCTGAAATGGGGCTGGAGCTGCTGGATGTGGCAGATGTGATTCGTCCCTATCCGGAAATCATCGGGTACTTACAAGAGGTTAAGGATGAAAGCTTTTTGGATGAATTGGTTCAATTTGATGGCGGACAACACGTTCGTGATGCCATTGCTTCTTACCTCGGGAAATATGGAATGCGTTGTTCCGGAGAAATCGATATAACGAGAACACGCTGGAGTGAAAAACCAAGTATGCTGGTACCTATGATTCTCAGCAACATCAAAAACCTTGAACCTGGTGCCAGCAAACGGAAATTTGAACATGGCAGGCAAAAAGCTTTGAACAAAGAGCAGGAGCTATTAGCCCGGCTGAAACAATTGCCGGGAGGTGAACAAAAAGCCGAAGAGACTAAACAAATGATTGGCGTGATCCGGAATTTTATCGGATATCGTGAATATCCGAAGTACGACATTGTCCGCCGATATTTCGTTTATAAGCAAGCTTTATTAAAGGAAGCGGAGCGACTCGTACAAACCGGCGTACTTCATGAAAAAGAAGATATGTATTATCTCACTTTTGAAGAATTTCAGGAAACCGTTCGCAACAATAAACTGGATAAACACGTCATTGACAAGCGAAAAGAGGAATACAGCTACTACGAAAAACTAACTCCGCCCCGTGTGATCACGTCTGACGGCGAAATCATTACAGGCCGGTACAAACGAGACCATATCCCCACCGAAGCGATAGCGGGCCTAGCTGTTTCTTCTGGTGTTGTAGAGGGCCGGGCGCGTGTGATCCTGAATATAGAAGAGGCCAATCTGGAAGAGGGCGATATCCTGGTTACCGCCTTTACCGACCCCAGCTGGACGCCATTGTTTTTATCTATAAAAGGTTTGGTGACCGAGGTGGGCGGCCTGATGACCCATGGAGCTGTAATCGCACGGGAATATGGCTTACCCGCAGTAGTCGGTGTCGAACATGCTACCAAACGGATAAAAGACGGACAGCGAATTCGTGTGCATGGATCAGAAGGGTTTATTGAATTACTGTAGGTTATTGAATTTCAAGCAGAATCAGGTTTCCGAAACCTGATTCTTTTCATTTGCCTATGGTTTAAGGATGGCAGCGGAAACGTTTAACGGAGCTAACTAAAAGCCATAGTCTTAAAACCCCTCCACAATCTTCATTTTGCTAATGAGCTTTACAATTTTATTAGGGCTGCCCTTATCGATTGATACCAATTTTGTAGTGTTGATGATCTCTTCGTAAAATTTTTTGCCAGCAGGGTATTGGCCATCCCAACGCAAAGGTACGTTGTAAACATTGATCGTGCCGTTACCATTCCCACTGTACGTGACGGAGCCATCTGCCAGTCGAGAACCTGCTAATTGGATCACATCTTCAGGATAGGCAGCACTGGTGCTGTCATCAGGATTAAGCGGTGTTCCGGCGGGGAGAAGGTGAACATTTAATTCATCAATCTCCTGATTTGGTCCAAGCTGCAGCCAGACTCTGGCATATTCGATTTTATTAGAAGGATAGCTGGATAGAGGACCTACTACACTTTTTGTTTTTGCTGAAGTTTCTGTTAATGGCTCCGATTTCCCCTCACTTGTACAACCCGTGAGCATTAGAATGAGCAAAAATAGAGCTGCATAATAACCCTTCTTCATTTTAATTGGTCCTTTCTTCATGCATAATAATGTGCTGTAAAAAATTGCAACACCTTAGGCGTTATTCTCACCGTTAATAAGTCCATCTATTTATAGAACATTAATGATGGCTGAAGTGGCATTGAAATTAAGAATCAGAGAAAAATTCTTTTCAGGTAAAAACCACCAATCCGCCGGACTAATTTTCTTCCCTCACCAATACAATAAATCGGCAGGGAAATTTCTCTATAAAGGGAGGAATAAAATGAAATTTGTCCGGCTTTCCATTTCCTTATTGATTGTTGCGTTCCTGATTTCCACGTCATTCAGCCATGTCACCGCAGCTGAAAAAGCTCCAAATAATTCTATGGGCTCAGCAAAGGGGGAACTCTCGCCTAAGCCTGCATCAAAAGCCAAGATCGCCTACATCACGTTTGATGATGGACCGAGCAGATATACCTCGCAAATACTCGATATTTTAAAAAAGAAGCAGGTGAAAGCGTCGTTTTTGGCGGTGGAGCCTAATCTTAGAGCATACAAGACTAGCATCGTAAGAGTGAACAGGGAAGGGCACTACATTGGATTGCATAGTGTTTCTCACAGTGTGAAGAAGCTGTATAGAGGCAGTCCTAAAAATGTGGCATTGGAAATGGAAACGACACGAAAAACACTGCAGTCGGTGGTTAAGGTTAATCATTATTTGGTCAGAGTGCCTTATGGGAGCAAGCCGTATATGAAGAAGTGTTATAGAGACTGGCTGGTGCGATATCATTTTAAAATGTGGGATTGGACGGTTGACAGCAACGATTGGAGATATAAAAGCAGTCAATACGGCACGATTATCAGGAACGAAAAAATTACCGTGCCTTCAGTGGAAAGACAAAAGAAGCCCATTATCATTCTCATGCATGAGCGGCCGCAAACCGTTCGGGCGCTTCCTCAGATTATTGATTATTTGAAATCAAGAGGGTATGTGCTGGTGCCTTATAATCCGAAGCAACATGTTGTGAGTAATTTTTGGAATGATGGCAGGTTATAGAGTAAGTGGAGTGAGCAGAGGTTTAGCTTGCTCTTTTTTTTATGCTTCAGGGAGCTTTAAAAGGCTAGATTTATAAAGATAAATACCGCCGGCAATTGATATAATGAATCAACAAGCGAGATTTTTCGCAATCAAAGATTGAGGTGTGAATATTTAATTCATATTCTCGTCTGTATTTCTGCTTCGCCTTTTCTCTTACCGGACTTCTTTTTCAATTTCTTTCACTTTTTCTAACGTCAAACCTGTATGAGTTGCGACGTCTTGTACAGACATACTGGGCAATTTAAGCAAACTTTTAGCGATTTCAATAGCTTTATAATTCATTCCAGCATTCCTTGCCCCATTAACCTGAGTATTGAGATCCAATAAATATTTCTCCCTAAGCTGATACGTCCGGATGACTTCCTCATCAGCACTTAGACGGCGCAGTTTTTCATCAGCTTTCGATACCAATTGATCCAACTTAAACACCTCCATTAGATTTTGCTGATCCTCGTGTTCTGTTAAAAACAATAACCACCGGTGCAAGGGATCATTCATATCGGGTTTAGTCTTACTGAACTTCGGCAATTCAATGCACTGTATCTCGAGCAAATTTGTAAAGAGTTCACCGGTTTCGATGTTCTGAATTTTGTAGACGGAATGAAAATTTTGATGCTCTTTAAATAAATTGTATCCCAAGATGTTGATCGCAATCGTCCGGTTGAGATCTGAATAGTTTTCAGCCGCTTTAAGGTCTTCTGTATATAGTTTAGACCAGTAGAACATGGATTGGTCTCTCAAACCCGGTATAACAATGTTAGGTTTAAAGGAGTTGGTCTTTCCGAAGCCTGAGTTCAGAGTTTTTCCTTTATAACGATAAACTTTGTCCAATCAAAATAGTAAGCGGTCTTTAGTTTTTAATATTTGTGCGCAGCGTCAATCCTGATAACACCTCTCAAACTCATCCTTCATCAGCAAGCTCTGACAAGCACGTCCGTTTTCATCATAAATTTCTTTAGTCACATCCAACCTGATACTCCGGTCCGAATCGGGATACTCAGGATTGTCATTCAGGATATAGAGGGTATCTTCATCGAGCCATTTCATAGAAAAATCATCTTTTGCATTACTATAATAAATGGTTTTGATATTGCCTGCCTCATCATTCTCCGTAATTTCAACCCATACGTTCACTCCTCCTGCGGCACCTCCATAGAGTTCATAAAAAGCATTCGCTGTGTATTTCTCTGAAGGGGATGATACAGGTCCGGGGCCTTTTTGCGTATTCTGCCGATCAATCTTATTAAACGTGAAAAAATATGTCTGATATAGAATGAACCCAGATACTAAAACGGCACCTGTCAAAGCGGAAACAAGCAATTTTTTGGGGAAGGGCTTCTTCTTGGTGATGAAAAGAAACAGTTTCGCTAAAAATAAAATGGATAATAGAATGGTAGTAATAAAGAGAAGGATAAACAGTAAAAATCCAATCAGATTGATAATAGTGGTGTCCTCCTGTTTAACTAATTAGTAAATTATTGTAATTTTAGTTTATCAAAGGGAATTAGAGATTTGCTACCAAAACTTTAAGGGTGAGACCATTCAGTCAGCAAATATATATCGAGATTCAAAAAAATCACAAAAAATGAGAAACCCATCTTCTCATCTCCGTCTAATTATTGAAAGGGGGAAACCAATGAATGCTGGCAAAAAGATTTCCATCCAGTCAAAGGTTGACCATCCGGATGAGCGTGAGGACTATTTTAAGCAAGTTATGGAGGATTACGGTACCGAGCTTTTAAAATTGGCTTATTCTTATGTGAAGAATCAGGAGACAGCAAAGGATTTGGTTCAGAGTACATTTGTGTCAGTTTATCTGAATCTCTCATCCTTTAATGGAGAGGCGTCTATAAAAACGTGGCTTTACCGGATCACCGCTAATAAATGCAAAGACCATTTAAGAAGTGCTTATGTGAGAAGGGTTTTCCCTGTCCATCAAATGAAAGAATCTCTCCATAATGAGAACCAGACAGAGACAGCACTTATGGATGGAGAGCTTTCAGAATGGCTGAAGGCGTGCATTTTTAAGCTTCCGGTCAAATACAGAGAGGTTATTATGTTCTATTATTATCAGGAACTGAGTGCTGCGGATATTGCAGAAGTACTCGATATACCGGAAAGTACAGTGAGAACAAGACTCGACCGGGCACGAAAAAAGCTCGCACCCCTCATTAAAGAGGAGGAATTATTTTATGACTAAAGAAAATCGGTTCAAACAGCGAATGGATCAAACGGAATTTGGTTCTATGAAATTCGAGAAGGTGGATCAGCTTACGGTTATGAGAAGAATTAGAGAGAAACAAAACACAGGTCAGAAGCGAAGGACCGGGATTCCGGCTGTTATTTTGTCCACTATTGCAGCGGCCGCCATTTTGTTTATCCTTATCATGCAATTGCCTTTAAAAGATCAGATTGAAGCGGGATTAACGAAGCCGGCAACCTTATTAAGCCAATCGAATGATCCGGGGCTGATGGCTTGGAGCAAAAAGAATAATCCACAACAGGTGAACAAGACTTCAGAGAGCAGCGGAATCAAAGTGTCCATTAAAGAGATTATGTTCGACGGATACAGAATGGCAATCGGTTATGAGGTTCAATCGAAAACAAAATTCGTCGGGCCAGTTCATAATCCGAAGATTACAGTGAATGGGAAGGTTGTCAGCGTTACTGAGATTTCCACGTCAGTAGAAAAAGATGTAAAAGTCTTTCGGAAGGGAACACACTCCTTTAAAGGCGTAACGAGCTTATTTATTAAGGAGAAGCTTCCGGAAGAATTTGAGGTGAAGATGCAGTTTTTCGGGAATCAAAACCCTGCATTAGCTCCTAAAGCATCTGCTACGACAAAGGGAAAATGGGAATACTCAATCCCGGTTGAGAAAAAGGGAAATGTCTATACCATTAAGCCGAAAGAAAGCGTGACGAAAGGTTCGACTAAATTAAGTGTTGACCAGATAATCCTGGCGCCTTCCGTCACAGAAATTTCTTTTGCAAAGGAAGAGAACGGCAGAAGATTGCCTGCGGTTGGAGGATTAGAATACAGGCTCTTGGATGATAAAGAAAATCTGCTTTCTGTTTTTGGAAATATGAGAAGTTCTGGTGAAGAGAAGGATGGCAAATTTATTCTCCGCAGCAATAGAACCTACGCCCCTGCAGATGGCATACCATCCTATTTATCTGTACAGCCTTTCTTAGACAATGATTTCGAAACCAACCCTAATAAAGGCCAAATGACAAAGAAAAAGCTCAATGATCCGCTTCCGATGACTTTCCCGCAACAGAACGGGGCCATTTTGGTTAACAAAATTGAGGAATCAAAAGATAAAAAACGCGTAAAAATCTATTATGAGGTAAAAGGCGATCTTCCAGAGGTGAGAGGCAGCCATATAAATCTCACAGTGAAAGAGCCGAAAGGAGAAAAAGATTTATTCGTTGATCAAAATTTCTTTAAAAATATGAGAAGCAACGATAGAAAAAAGATAGCGGAGTTTATCACTGACGATCGAAAAGATCTTTACTTAACCGTTCCTAATATAAACCCTGTCCTTTTTAAAGATTTGGAACTGAAAATCCCAATCAAAAAAGAGGACCTGATTAAAAAATAGGCAAAAACCCGGTGAATGCTGCACCGGGTTTTTGTATGCTCTAATCAATCATCATCAAAAAATTCTTAAAGGACGTAGTTTTTTGTAGGATATCTTGTAATAATGTGTACTAGAAAGAACATAATCTTATCGTTTATCTGGAGGATTTCCAATGAATTTAGAAGAACAGAAAAAGTTCATTTTAACAGGTCAAATGTATAACGATTTAACCCCGGAATTAATTAAAGCAAGAGAAAATGCGGTGTTCCTTACAAATGAATACAATAATAGCTTTAGCAAACCCCAGCATGAAAGAGAAGAGCGTTTAAAAAAGCTTTTGAAAAGCATGGGAAAAGGCGTTCATTTAGAACCGAATTTCAGATGTGAATTCGGGTTTAATATTACGATAGGGGATCATTTTTACGCTAATTTCGATTGCGTTATGCTGGACGGGGCAGAGATCCATATAGGAAATCATGTTCTGTTTGGGCCTAGAGTTGGAATTTATACCTCGAATCATGCAATAGATCCAAAGGAAAGAGCAGCGGGAGGATGTTATGCCAAGCCTGTAAGTATTGGGGATAACGTGTGGATTGGTGCAGGCGTTCATATTAATCAAGGTGTAACGATTGGAGAAAATACAATCATTGGATCGGGTAGTGTGGTTACAAAAAGCATTCCGGCAAATGTAATAGCAGCGGGTGTTCCATGTAAAGTCATTCGGGAAATTACTGAAAACGATCGAACTGGATTTGAAATATAAGGGCGGTGCCAGTCACCACCCTTAGTTTGTGGATAAAACACTTTATGCTGAAGAGACCTTGAGAGCTCATTTCCGGAAAAAATTCGTATAGTCTGCCTTATCCTCGATATTAAATTTAATCATTTTCTCAAGCAATTCGTAATTTACCGGCTCATTCCACGGGATGCGAAACAAGCCTTTTGTAGAGCTGTAGCCGGCTTGTGCTATGTCTTCGGCAAAGTGCGCAATGCCTGCTTCTTCCGGTGAAACGCTCAAATGCTGCTTCGCTGTGGAAATGCCGAGGATGAATGTGCCGTGATCCGTAAACATGGGGGTATTCCATTTGATCTGCGGTTTCAAATTAGGGAATTTAGTTGAGACCCACACCAAGATTTCCTCTGTTCGGCTGCGATGGTCGGGGTTATCGATGCCTGCTAAATAGTTTGTGAAAGCTTCCATGTTATGCTCCTTTAATTACAGTTTTTGCTGAACTTGGAATCATGCCTGAAAATAAACAAGGGGGAAAGACTCGAACAGCGCTCAAGGAATTTAAAACTAGAATATCCAGGTGAACACTGTATAAATACCTATAGCAACTAAAGAAATAATAAAGATGAAAATGGTTATACAACCAATCGTAAAGAATTTTTCCTTCCATTCATCTTCAGGATGTTGTTCTTCTTCTAATTTCTCTTTTACCTTCTTTTGAGCAACGGAAATTACTGGTTCTAGCTGCAGATTTTTTAACGTTTCATGATCTCCTTTGAATTTTAGGGCTCTCGATATGTTCAAAGGGTCATGCCCCATTTGTTTCTCAAATAACAGACAGGCTCTTACCATTTCGGGGGTCTTGTTCTTCTCCAAATACCAATACCGGCCAGCCATTGAAGGATGTCTTAACGCATAATAAATATCTCCTAGCCTAGTTCGAAGCTCTAATTCATCAGGATAAGAGTGCAGGAGTCCATGCAATCGATCTCTTGCTTTCCCCAAATCACTCTTTTCAATGTCCTGTTCTACCTTTTTTAATGCTTTAGCTGGTGCTTTTTTTATAACGGCTCTTCCCTTCATATTGAAATTGTCACTTTCCATTTAGAGAATCATATCTGAATGGGGAAGACATCGCATCTCTTTTTACCAGTATTATTACTTTCTTATAAAGCCATACGAGGTAACTGGATTAGCGTTTCGAATTATCAATTTTAGCTTTTGTTTACCGTTTGAATGAACCATCCGTTTGATCTCTATCGAACGAACTTATGCGAGCCGTCACAGTACGGCATCTTTTGAGATTGACCGCACGTACAATCTTTTAATCCCTTTCCATCCAAGATTTGAGGCATATACTTTTCAATCCGTGCAACACGGGTTTTGGACTGTTTGGGTGCAGCAAAGTAAAGAAGATAGGCTCTTTGCCGTCCGGGGGTCAGTGCTTCAAAAGCTGTCTTCAGGGAAGGAAGCTCATCTAATTTATTCTGGAATTCTTCAGGAATGGTGTATTCTGTATGCTTTTTGACATTGACTTCCAAACCTGCTTTTTCCACTTCAATGGCTTGATAAATATAGTCTTTCAAAATGGTTTCCATTTCAGCTATTTCCTGAAGGTTTGTGAAACGAATTTGACGCCCTGCCTGTACATTCTCTGTTTGCTGTACTAGAATTCCAAAGGCGTCCTTCAGTAAGGCACCCTTATGAAACAAAAGTGCACAATACTCTTTAAATCCATGGAGTAAAACAATGTTTTTCCCCTCAAGTGTGTAGCAGGGATGCATCCACTTAAAGTCTTCGGTCAGCTCACAGTCCAGCACGATCTTTCTAAGCTTCTCAAATTCTTCCCGCCAGTTTTTGGCCTTACTTAAAAATTCATCAACCTTAGGATTTGTGTTCCTGCCTGTCATAAATCTACACCTCTCTTGCTTCATCATTTTTCAGCAAAATGCAGTCTGAATTGTCAATCTAAATGTCGTGTACTATTAGCAAATTTTATTATTTGCAGATCCTTGTAATAATCCAAGAAATGAATACCCGTATTGTTCGTATGAAACCAATTGTTGTTTTCAAACGGTAAGTGGAGAAAACTTTCAATTATTTTCGTTATCATTCCACCGTGGGTGATGACGGCAATGGTAGAGTATGCTTTGCTGTTTTCTCTAATATAAGAAAGAACGGATTCTCCCCGCATCCTAAATTCGTGGTTACTCTCTGAATCCTGCTGTTCGATTAATTGATCTATGTAATGAACCGGACAGCCGATCGTCTTTGATAAAACGTCTGCCGTGCCGCTGGCTCTTTTTAACGTGCTGCTCCAAACAAAATCGGGAGGGAATTCTTTAGAAACCCGCTGCGCCATTTTCTCTGATTGCAGCAGCCCGTTTGGGGTTAAAGGCAGATCCGTTGAACCATTATCATTCTCCTCTAAAAAGTCGTCTTCCGATTCCCCGTGACGAATCAATAAAATCTGCATCTCAATCACCATCTTTCAATCGAATAATTAACAAAATTCGATGATGGCCTGCTATTATCCTGCATTGTTTTAGGATCCGGATCTTCCTTTTTAGATAGGCACTCCTATTAATTTTAGCTCTGTTAAACTTTGCTGTTGATTGCAGTTAGCAGGCGTTCGCTTTCCGCTGGGCGGGCGGTGAGCCTCCTGCCGCTTTGCGCCTGCGGGGTCTCACCTGTCCCGCTGCTCCCGCAGGAGTCTCACGCCTTCCACTCCAATCACAGGTGTAAAATATCAACACCATGCTTTAACATAGCCTTAATTTTAAAGCGAAGTGTCCAGATTAGTAATTTTGCCGAAAAGCAATGCATCATAGTACATACAATCTATAAAATAGTGGTCTTTTAATCGTCCTTCTAACTCATACCGGTTCTTCTCAAGTATCCGTCCAGACCCAACATTTGCATGCACGACTTTGGCATACAGTTTATGAAGCTTAAGGGACTTGAATGCAAAATCACTCATCAATGCAACAGCTTCTGTGCCATACCCTTTACCCCAATGATTTTTATGCAATACATAACCAATTTCAGCATGGTTTGCTTCACGGTCAAAATTGAAAATCATGGCTGTCCCGATCATTTTTTGTGTTGGTTTTTCAAAAATGGAGGCATATAAGTGGGTACCTTCCGATTCACGTCTTAACATGGTTTCGATATGCTCAGAAGTTTCCTCCAAACTATTCATCAAATTCCAGCCGATAAACCGTGAAACGTCTTGATCGGACGCATAATGATGCATCTCTTGAACATCATCGATCCTGAGCGGTTTGAAGTAAATTTTTTCACCGTCCAATGAATGAAATAAAACAGCATGCTCCTCCATTCGTAACCTCCCTCTAATCTATCAACGCAGTACCTTCCCATGCTTAGTGTACGTTTAAAAGAAGGACTTTGAGTAGAGTCTTATTCTGCACACTGAAAAATAGCGGCCTGCCGCATTACAAGATCATGTGATTTTTTCAATTCCTTCAATCGCTTCCAGGATTACGGGGTCGAAGTCCAGTGACTCAAGAAGAGCGATTCCTTCCACAATTACCAGGGCCAAGGCAGCCGCCTGTTCATTCGTTTGTCCTTCACCGACTTTTATGACCTTTTTGTAAAACTCAAAAAAACTGTCGCAAATCTCTCTTGCTATGGGATAGAAGGGATCTTCTTTTTTGGAGGCAATTGCAATTAATTCGAGCCACAACTTCATGTAGGGGCTAACTTCCGGATTTTTCATCATCTGATAAAGATACTTTACAACGCTTGAGAATGATTTTTTCTCCATTTCTGTGTTGTCTAACATATGGATTAACTTTGCTGAAATCGATGATAGGACTACAGTGAGCAGTTCTTCTTTATCTTTAAAATAATGAAGAAGCATTCTATCACTTGTTTCCGCTGCTTGTGCAAGGTTTCGCAGGCTGGCAGATTGGATTCCATTTGAAAGGATATACGCAGACATCTCTTCAATTAATTCTTGTTTTCTTATTGCCCCTTTTTTCACAACGAACACCCTTCATCTCTTTTTGTGTAGTATATGCTACATCCTAATTGTGCAGCAAACCAACCATAGGATTACGATTAACTATTTCAAGGCTGATTCTAAGTTCACTTTATCATGTTTATCCCTTTTTTCGTACTTGATAAATAGTGTAGCAGGTGCTACATTAATTACATGTAGTGAACGCTACACTTTTAAAAAGACGGGGATCAATATGTTACAGGATAAGACCGAAACGCAGATTAGTTCTTATGACAGTCCAATTTCCAAAAAGCTTATCATTGCTGTACTTGTGCTATTTACTCCGTTAACCGTAATGGCTGTTGTTCAAAATGGGTTTTTGGGCATATTCGCCAAGGCGTTCCAAAATTACGCCACCATTCAAATTTTTGTAGATTTGCTCATTGCCAGTTTCTTAATCCTTATATGGATGTGGTTTGATGCCAAGAAAACAAATCGCTCTTTTTGGCCTTGGGCATTGCTTACTTTGGCAGCAGGATCATTCGGTCCTCTTTTATACTTATTATTCGGCAAAGGTAAACGATCGAAAACTCCTAAATAACGAGCCGGTAACTTCTATGTAATAGGGGTGGATTTTTAAAACGAGGTCATCCTATACATGGAGAATGGGTAAAGCTATAATCACTCTATAACGCATTTTAAATAGAGACGCAGATAAGGTGATTAGATGCTGCCGGATACAATCCGATTAAAAGGTTTCACAAGAGAAAACAGGCATGAAATGATCGATTATGCAGCTGGAAGTATTTCGAATTGTTCAGGGTGGGTTACAAATCATACGATGTATTCCAATAAAATCATTGTGATTAATTTTGAGATGGAAGTTAAGGGAGTAAAGGAACTCATCCATTTACTTAACAGTAACGGCATGACTTTATTTGAAGACAGCCTTAAAATCATTGCCGATTTTCCAGAAAATCTGGTTGAAGCTGATAAGGAAAAGGAGATCATGGGGTCGATCAATATTACGTTTATCAATGATGAACCCGATATAAGAATTCCGGTGCCTCCTATTCCAGGGTAAGAGGAATACAATTTAATATGCTAATGAGGAAAGTGTTAAAAGAGCTTTCCTTTTTTAAATTTGCTTAGGGCTAAATTATAAAAAAGCGAGGGATGAACATGACCGTACATATGAGCAAGTGCAGTCCAGAAGATTTGCAGCTGCTGCAGGAAATAGGGATTGAGACATTTAATGATACATTTAAACATCAGAATACAGCTGAAAATATGAACACATATTTGGAAAGAGCCTTTGAAGTAAAACAGGTAGAAAAAGAATTATCGAATCCCTTCTCCGAGTTTTATTTCATTTATTTTAATGAAGAGCTGGCCGGATATTTAAAGGTGAACATCAATGACGCCCAGTCGGAGAAAATGGATGACGAGTCCCTTGAGATTGAAAGGATTTATGTACGAACAAGATTTCAAAAGCAGGGGCTTGGAAAAGTTCTTTTGAACAAAGCGGTCGAACGGGCGGCAGAACAGGATAAAAAGAACATCTGGCTTGGTGTTTGGGAAAAGAACGAGAACGCCATCGCCTTTTATAAGAAGATGGGGTTTGTTCATACGGGAGCTCACTCTTTTTATATGGGAGATGAAAAGCAAACGGATTTTATTTTGGTTAAGTCACTTGTCTGATGACTGTGGAAAAGTATTGCTGAGCAGCACTTTTCCACAGTTTAATCACAAAAAGTGTAATAGTAACTTAAAAGGTTTAATGAAATGGATTTATCGCCACTGTTGATAAAATAATCTTTTATCCAAAAACTTGTGCAGCAATCCCGTATAAATGGTTGTTTCTGGTAGGCATGCGCTCAGAATTGATGATCATGATTGGAGGCTGACTGACTTTTTCAAAACCGCTATTTCTCAAATGATTCATAAACGTTTCATCCCGGGGTGGAAGGTCAATTCTTAGCTTTCCTTTGTGATTAAGAGCCAATTGATTAAGCAGGTAGGCAGCTGCACTGTCATTTGGCGCAACAATCGGACCTAAAATTAAATGGCATGGACCTAAGACAGAAAGACCGAAACCGAGCACGCTTCCCATTTCATTTCTCAAAACAAGAGATTGATGTGACTGTTTTATTCTATTTGTGAGGAACTTTCGCCGGAAATCACCAAAAGCGTTTTTGTCTAATTCAAAAACCTTATCTAAATCAGCTTCCTGTAAAGCCTCTGCTTTTAATCCTTCATCAGGAAACCCATTTGAAGGTACATAATTATTACAAATGAACTTATGTACATCACCGACGACTTTAAATCCCATCTTTTCATACATTGGCTTTCCTTCAGGTGTAGCGATTAACATGATCGATGTTTGATTAGATACAGAATTTATACACGCCTTAGTCGTGTCTTTTCCAAGGCCTTGTCCTCTATATCCCGGATTTACAATGACCATCCCTATCGAAGCTAAATCAGTGTCATAAGGAATGATTGCTGCGCTTGATACAATTTGGTCAAACTCATTTTTATGTCCAAAAATTTTTCCGCAAGATAAAATTGTCTGAATATCGCTGCCGTCATAATCCCACCCTACGGACTGCGATAAAGATATTAACCCTTCAATATCATTCTCACCGAAAATATGTAGCTTAAGATGATTTTTAGAATAGGTAACCATTAGTAACTCCTTAACTAGTTTTGTCATTTATATTGAAGAATTTAACATATTTAATTTGGTATAAGCTCTGTTAAACTTGGCTGTTGATTTCCGCTGCAGGCGTTCGCTTTCCGCGGGGCGTGCGGTGAGCCTCCTCCTCGCTGTGCGACTGCGGGGTCTCACCTGCCCCGCTGCTCCCGCAGGAGTCTCGCGCCTTCCACTCCAATCAACAGGTGTTAAAAATCAACACCATGCTTTAACAAAGCCTTGTTATAAAATGACACTTCATTGAATGAACCTGCCTGTTTTGGATGGGAGGTGAATAAATAGATCCTATCTTTATTATGTTACTTTCTGCAATTGATTTTCCTTGCGAACTTTTCCACAGCTTATTAACAGTTAGCATAAAAGGACTGCCAAGCTCAGTTTATAAATGATCTACAATCCTGATATAATAGGTAAGAGTAGAATTCATTAAAAAGGGAGATGGTTTTAGCGTGAGTATGCCTAAAGAAAACCATGTATCCATTGAAGAGTATTATAAAAGACGCGAAAAAAGTGACACGCTGATGGAATATATAAATGGCGTGGTATACATGACTCCTTCTCCATCAACCATTCACCAGCGAATTTCAGGCCGCTTATTTGTGCAGCTGTACCAGCTTTTAGAAGGACAAGAGTGTGAAGTCTTTCATGCTCCATTTGATGTTGAGTTAACGAAAGAGGATATATCAGAAAACAAAGTGGTTATTCCCGATCTTTCGGTAATCTGTGACAAATCCGGATTAAGTGAGAGTAGATATACGGGCGTTCCTGCCTTAATTATAGAAATTATTAGTCCCTCCAACCAATCGCATGACTTGGTAACGAAGTTAAATCTGTATATGCAGTACGGGGTCCAGGAATACTGGATTGTGAATCCGCTCATTCATACGATTCAGGTTTACACCCTTTCTGATAATAAGCAATATGAGCAAACAGATGTAGTGAAAGAAATAGGGGTTATTCAATCGAGTTTGTTTGAAGAGTTTTATGTAGATGCGAATTTGTTGTTTAAGCAATAAAAATGCCTCTTTGGGGCTTTTTTTTGTTGGATTGGAAAATCACCCTTTTCTCCATCCGCCCATAGAATACATATCAGCGTTTATGGGGGGAAGCTATGTACACGTATGATCCCAGAGCCAATCAGCCGCAGGTTGTCGCATTTGCGAGGAAAGATGTCACGGGGGACCGCGTCCCGGACAATGTGTATTTAACCGGGATTAAAACGGCAGACAGTCCATTTATTCAAAACATTACGCTTCTTGTGCAGGATGGGAGAACAGGCACAGCTACAAGGGTTCAGCTGCGGGAAAATGCGGGCTATAGTCCGACTTTATTTTTGGAGGACTTTACAGGGGATGGCATTGCCGATATTTTAATCAGAATTGAATCGGGGGGAAGCGGGGCTTTTACGTATGACTACCTTTATTCGTTTCTCCAAAATAAACCCAGGCTGCTTTTTGATTCCGAGAAGTATAATGGGCAATATGAATATGAGGTCACGTATCAGGACAACTACAAAGTGAAATTGGTGAGCAAGGCGAATAATCTAACCTATCTCATTGATATTTCTCTAAGGGATCCGGAGTACTTGAATGAAATCTATGATCGAAACGGAAAGCTGAAAATGCCTATCGAAGGATTTGTTAATCCACTGAGCGGCTTGTATCCAGTGGATTTCGATTCGAATGGAGTGTATGAATTGCTGGCGTATCAAAAGGCAGCGGGGAGATACAATGCGGATGCGTTAGGATATGTCCAGAATACGCTGGCATGGAAAACGGACCGGTTTGTGCTGCAGAATCAGTATGTCGCGATTTTTGGAGCGCAGTCAACACAGAGATAACCATGGGGGTGCTTTTCCCTATAGCCCCCCAGCCTTCTTTTTCCTGAAAAGCAACGGCAGAAGAAACTCCATTGCCAGCACGACAAGCGTCAGGCCGGCAGCTGTAATGAAATTCTCCAGGCTCCCGATATTCAGCATGATTCCAGCTCCATAAAGAACGGTAAACCTCACACCTGCAAGAAATAGGTGCAATCCAACATTTTCTCCAATTGCATGCTTCCCCATCGCTTCAAAGAAATTCTCGAGGAAAAGCGAGTAACCGACTAAAACCAATGCGAGTATTCCAATCTCCTTCAAGGGGTTCAATTCCAATTTGAAAACAGAGGTTAAGACACCCAATGATTCTGTCACAAAAAAATACATAACCATCATGATGATGGACACAATTAACCCCAATGCAACCGACGAAACGAGGGTGATCCATAAACGCTGAATCGGATCTTCCTTCTTTTGAAAAGTGTGGATAAATAGGAAGAATAACAGGGTCGTTACAATGAGAATAGCTAGTGAGACCATATAAATACTCATACGGGTCCTCCTGATACAGTAAAGAGCAGAAAAGTCCTGCTCCTATACAGTATAGATGATTATTCTTACAAGAAAAATGCTTCGAATCTAGCAATATACTATGCATCATTCGGAGGAAATCCTGCTTTGGTTAAGGCCTAAAGCAATGCCTCTTTCGTTTGTGCGGGAATTTTTAAGGATCGTGTCTTGAAGATCAGTTCTTTTGAATATCTATAAACAAGTAGATTGGAGGAATAAAAATGAAAGCCATCGTTTCTGAAAAATATGGTCCGCCTGATGTTCTTCAATTAAAAGAAATCCCAACACCGATTATTAATGACGCTCAAGTACTTGTTAAAGTCCATGCAGCCTCCCTGAATTATGGCAACGTGGTTCTTCTTAGAGGAAAACCGTTTCTGGCCCGATTTGCCTTCGGTCTGCTAAAACCTAAATACTCTATACCTGGGGGAGACATATCAGGGACGGTTGAAGCTGTTGGCAAAGATGTTAAGCAGTTTCAGCCTGGTGATGAGGTGTTCGGCGATTTGTCCCTCAGCGGGTGGGGCAGTTTTGCTGAATATGTATCGGTTCCTGAGCGTGCACTCGTTCGTAAACCAGCCAGCCTTTCCTTTGAGGAAGCAGCTGCTGTCCCGATGGCTGGCGTTACCGCGTTACAGGCTCTCCGTGATAAAGGGAAGATCCAGTCAGGACAAAGGGTTTTAATTTATGGAGCATCTGGCGGCGTAGGGACGTTTGCAGTGCAGATTGCGAAAGCGTTCGGAGCGGAGGTAACGGCTGTATGCAGTTCGAGAAATGTAAGCATTGCGAAATCAATAGGTGCGGATCATGTAATAGATTATAGAAGGGATGATTTTAGCAGGCAGACGGAGCGATATGATTTGATTCTGGCCGTTAACGGGTATCAGCCGATTTCAGTTTACAGGCGTGCACTAACTTCGAATGGAACGTATGTAATGGCTGGCGGCTCCGGTGCTCAAATGTTCCAAGCCATGGCTCTCGGCCCATTGCTGTCGATGTGCGGAAGAAAGAAAATGGGAAATGTTCTCCATAAGGCAAACCAAAAGGACTTGGTTTTCCTGAAAGAACTTATTGAAACCGGCAAAGTAAAACCTGTGATTGACCTGGGTTTTAAACTTAGTGAAGTTCCTGAAGCATTCAGGTATTTTGAAGAAGGACACGCTCAGGGAAAAGTGGTCATTTCTGTGTGAAGTCCATGAAAAGTGAAGATGCCTGTTTTATTTCAAAATGCTGCCGTTTGTCCTCTTTAAATTTTCATCAGTTCTTCGTATAATGACAACGGATGAGGAAAATGGGGGTGGAACGATGGAGATACCTTTGAATGAATGGAATATGTATAAAAATTTTGAAGAAATGGCATCTGATATTCTTGAAATGGCCAATGAGTTTATGCCGGATAAGCTGATTTTTTTAAGTGCGCTGACCGATTCCGAGCAAATTATCCTTAAAGTGCGTGATAACAATACGAACATTCAAGTATGGGAAGGAATGCGTATGGACCTTCTTGATACCGCTTGCAACCGGATTGATTTCGACCGGAATGCGCCTTTGATATTTGAAGACGTTCGAAAAGAGAACCATCTTAATGGGGTTCAGAGAATACTGTTGGATGCCAACATAAATTCATATATTGGCGTTCCGATTATCCTTCACAATGGAGAAGCCTTTGGGACGCTGTGCGCGGTTGAAGCATCTGCCGCCGCATTCAGCACAAAAAGCATTCAAATGTTTCAAAGGATTGCAAAGATGTTTTCTTTTTATCTGGATCTGGAGCGGAGAGCGTACAGAGATTCTTTAACCGGTTTGTATAATCGTGAGTTTTTATCGAAGCATTTTCATGATTTTTCAGCCAGCGGAGGAGCCTTGTTTTTTCTTGATCTCGATGGCTTTAAGAAAGTGAACGATTTGTATGGACATGATAAAGGCGATGAAGTGCTGAAAGAAACGGCACGGAAACTGGAGGAGTACATGAAACGGTACAGCGGTTTCGCCACCCGCCTCGGTGGAGATGAGTTTATTCTTAACTTCGTCGGTCTTTTTGACTCGGAGGATTTACATAATCTTGCCGAAAACCTGCTTGTACACCTATCCTCGACGGATACGCAGCTAGCTGATTTCCGTTTGTCAGTCAGCATTGGGATTGCGTCCTACCTGCCTGGTGACAGCAAACCTTTAAACACCCTTCTAAAAAATGCAGATCATGCTTTATACCGGGCAAAAACACAAGGGAAGGACACGTTCCGGTTTTATTAAGGAGGCTGAAGGCAACCTATGGTTGTCTTTTTTTTCGTCTATTAAACCTTGAATATGGTAAAATATGAAAAACATATAGATGGAATGAGGAAGAGTTTCCTATGAATTTTACGATAAATTTTCCCCAGTTAAATTTCCCATCAGCTGCAGCCGCCTTACTTGCGTGGGGAGTCCTTATCTTTTTTGCCTATCGAATCTATAAAAAACAAAGGGTAAAACCGAAAGTTTGGAAGATTGCTGCCGTCCTGTTGATCGGGTTTTCTGCTTTATCCTTTGATGGACAGATATTCGGCACACCATTTAAGCTGGCTGTTTTGCCTCTTGGAGTAGGGATTCTCTTCTTAGTGTTAAACAAAGATAAAGAAAAGTGGCAGAAGTACCGGGCGTTTGCCTGGTTAGGATTCTTGGCGAATTTTATTTTTCTCTTATTTGCTTTGCTGGCCGTCCCGGTCCATCACGTGCTTTATCCGGTAAATGAGCCATCTACCTATCTGGCAAATGTGGAGGATGCATCGATTATTGCCATCCATCCCACTGCCGAGGAATCCAATTTACATATTGAGAGCCTGAAGAAACAGCTGGCTTTGCTGAAGCAGCGCCCAATCCATAGTGATGTGTGGTACTACGAGATGGTCAAGGATAAAGAAGCGAAAGAACGAGATGAACGGTTTCCCTATCTCCTTGGAGGCACGTCTCCGAAATGGGGCAGCGGGATGAATCCGCTCATTTTTATTGAAGCGGATGGAAAGGGAATTCTGCTGTCCACTAAGAAAGAGCAGGTCTATTTCCGCTCTGAAGAATCATTGCTTGAGGGGGCGGTCAAATGATGAAGAGAAAAATGCTACTTCCACTGGCAGCAGTTGTTTTAGCGGCAGCCTTCTTCGCCTATTGGTTCTTTTTTTCAAAGCCCACTGCGTTTCCGGTGAATGAGCAGGCAGTCGCTGAGATTAACCGCACATTCCCGAAGGCCTACTCGCGAACCATTCAGGAGGCTATTAAACTTGACGACCGCCACATGGTACTTCCGTTTATTTCAAAGGTTAAGAATTACGGGTTGAGCTATTGGGTGTGGAGAAATCATAAATGGAATGTCGTGAGTGTTGATACAAATGGAAAGCCGTCGATATGGAAGATCAATCCTGCCGATCCATCCTCTTATTATCTGATTTGGAATCTAAAGCCTGAACATCCGTTAAATTCTATAGACTTTTACCTCATTGGAGAAAGAGGATACCATATTTCAGGAGGAATCGAGGATTATCAGCCAAGAGTCCAAATGAAAGAGAAAATTTCCCTTCGTGAGAAATCCTATGGCGCGGTTAAGCTTACTAAACAATGGACAGCAGCCATTCAAGTATTATCACAAGCAGAATCAGCCAAAAACTCTGATATGCTTACCATGGATCTGTTCCCTGAAGCATCCATGTTCATTGGCTGGATTCCCTATGACAAAGCGGGGAAAGAATCGAATGTCATGTTTGATGGCCCCAGTTACTCAACCAGCTATGAAGCGATTGAAGAGCTGCGGCCGATTAATGAGAGTGATATGGAGCGTCCGTAAGGCTGGACTTAACTGATTACCAGAGAAGAATCCTGATTGAGGGATTCTTCTTTTTTTGAAGCGTAAAGATCATTTTGATTCGTTCAACCTATTAAGATTGTTAACTCGAGTTTTAAGAGTCTAAATACCTATTATTAAATAGGTATTTTTCAATCGTTACCAATTGTCGACTTTCGTGGTACTATGGTAGCGGTCATAAAGTAAGGTAACATACCGAGGGGGACAACTTTCATCATGAGAAAAAGCCTATTCTTAGGGATGGCTTTGGCAGGAGCAATCAGTTTCGCTGCAGCTTCGGATGCAGAAGCGGCATCACAGACGTACCGGGTAAAATCGGGAGACAGCCTGTCCAAAATCGCACATGTTAACAAAGTATCAGTCAGCCAGCTGAAACAATGGAATCACCTTAAAACCGACGTGATTCACACAGGGAAAACATTATATGTGAAGAAACCCGCCACTCAAGCCACTGCCTCCAGTTCAAGTAAACACATCGTCCGATCAGGAGAAACCTTATCTTCCATCTCAAAAAAGTATGCTGTATCGATTGATAAAATTAAAGAAGCCAACCGGTTAAAGTCTGCGGTCATAAAAACAGGACAAACCTTGATTATCCCTAAAGCAGCTCCTGTAAAACCAGCTACCACGGCTAAGAAACCGGCACCAGCGAAAGCAGCTTCGCCGGCTAAAGTAACCTACTATATCGTAAAACCGGGAAATACCCTCTCTGCCATTGCCAAACTATTTAATACGCCGGTCCAGGAGATCAAGAGATTAAATGGTTTAAAGAGTGACAAATTGCTTGTAGGGCAAAAGTTAAAAATGACAGAGGGTGTATTGCCTGTACTTGCCGATGGAACCTTTCCTTTAAAACCTGGAACCTATCAGGCCTACCCTGATTCATGGGGCAATTCCAGAAGCTATGGCGGTTCAAGGACCCATGAAGGAATCGACATTATGGCGAAAAAGGGAACGCCTATCACTTCCGTAACCGATGGAGTCATTGAGAAATACGGCTGGAACGAATTGGGCGGATGGAGATTAACCATTAAAACCAAAGAAAACTTCCGAATTTATTACGCCCATCTGGATCAATATGCAGCGGGCATGATGCAAGGTGGAACTGTTAAGAAAGGCCAGTACCTCGGTACAGTCGGGGATAGCGGGTATGGAAAGACCGGAACAAAAGGAAAGTTTGCTCCGCATTTGCATATCGGCGTCTACAATCAAAGCTTCCAAGCGGTTAACCCCTATCCGTTTTTAATTTTTTGGGAAAGAAAATGAATGAAGTGAAAGGAGCAGGTGTACTGCTCTTTTTTTTGTGGTTCAAAATATCTATTCGATACACGTGAATATATTAAAAATATGTAAAATGTGGTCAAAAACTCCCTTTTTTATGGTATATTTTATAAAGATAATGAAAATATCATGACATTATACCTAAAAATGATGATATGTCAAAGACAAGGGAAGAGGATTCATCATGGTTTTAACAAATAATGAATTTTTTCATCTGGAAGAAGAGAACGGCACGATTTATCTTACCGTAATGAAAGAGGGCTATATGCTTTCTAATTTTAATCAGCTTCTTGAAAAACACCCCAGAATTTCGATTACCTCCTTTCAAAATCTAAAAAAAGGGATGGAAGAAGCGTCCGGTCAAAGGACACCCATCGCTCAATATCTCCCCCTCATTACACACACCATCAGTCAGGATAAGATGACAGCGAGTGTCAAGATCCTTGCAGCGGGTGAAGAATTCAATGAAATCGTTAAAGATTTACCTCGTATGATCATGGATGTTCTAAGTGAAAAAGGTGTTACAGAAGGCTTTTTACTGGATAGTCACAAGGAAAACCTGAAGCCTCTGAAATGGATAGAGGCTGCAAAGGGGATTGAGCCTGTCCATGGAATAGACGCCGTGATCCGGACCTATGATCTTTCCGAGAGAAGGCCGGTCATCGAAGAAACCGGCAGAGCCAATTTTTACAATATGAATTTTATAGATGAAGTGGAGGAAGGAGATTGGCTCGGTGAAAAAATTTCGCCGACAGACGGAACAAATGGCATGAATGTCCTTGGAGAAGAGCTGAAAGCAAGAAAAGGCAAGGATAAACGGCTTCAGTATGATCCAAATTCTGTCCGGCTGTCCGAAGAAGATGGAAGATCGGTTTTGAGGGCAGGAATACGAGGGATTGTTTCGAAGACACTCGGCAAGATTTCAATCGCTAACCACCTCTTAATTGAAGGAGACGTGGGAATCGGGACTGGAAATATAGAATTTGAAGGCTCCGTGACGGTGAAAGGAACCGTTCAGGAGGGATTCTCGGTTAAGGCGGGCATCGACATTGCGGTCATGTCGGAACTCGGTGTAAGGCAAGTCGGACTGATTGAATCACTGAATGGAGATATTTTTATCAAAGGAGGAGTTTTCGGACACGGCACCATCAAAGCCGCTAAAAACATTTTCGTGAAGCATGCCAACGAATGTACGCTGACAGCCGGGGAAGACATTCATATCGGTTTTTACGCAAAAGGCAGCAGCCTCCAGGCGAAAAATGTAATCACAGAGCAGCATAAAGGAAAAATTTTCGGCGGGCACATTATCGCGAAGGGCAAGGTTTATGCGAGTGAGATTGGCAATAAAATTGAGCTGAAAACCTTGATTCAGGTAGAGGGCTTTGAACGGAGCAAGCTCAAGGAAGAGTATATGACCCTTCTAAACGAATATAAACAGGCTATACAAAGCATAGAAGAAATACAGCGTCATCTCGAAATCTATGAAAATTTTGCCCATAATTTGAATGCAAGCCAGCAAACCCAGCTGGAAAAGCTTAAAATTGCCCATGATGGCAAGCTTAAGGAAATCTCCGTATTTGAACAGAAGCGCACGTCTTTGATGAAAATGCTTGAAACGAAAGGGGATGGAGAAATCTCCATCTTTGAGAAGGCTTATCCCGAAACCTATATCGAAATCAAAAACATGAAGAAAAAGGTCGATTCTTTAACGAAGGGTACCTTTTACGCATCCGGCCGAGAGTTGAAATATGAATAAGGAGCATCCAGAATGAGTCTTGAAAAATCATATCGATACGAAATCCTGCTGCAGGCAATTGAAGTTTTCACTCAAAGGTATGACAAAAGCGCACTATTTGAGTTTGCGTTTGATTTTGCCAATCAGCTACTGACCCTCGGACAGTCGGCTCTTTTTATAAGAGAAGATGATCGATTGACCTTGATACATACGAGGAATTATGACATTCAAGACTATCACATCCCAGTAACAGAAAAGTTAAACCGTCTTCCTCTTTACCACGGAAGACCGATCTCCTCCCATCAGCTGAACACATACTTTTCTGAAGAATTTATTCGGGATTTTTCGGCGGCACATGTCATTCCCCTGATTAACGATACGCATCTGGTCGGTTTGATTGTGACAGATGGCAAATCGGCCGGGGAGTTTTCAAAGGATGACGAGATTAGTTCGACGATTATGATGAGTCTCGTGAATTCTTCCCTTGAGAACAACCAGCGGTTTCTTGACTTCCAATCGATCAATCAGGAATTGGACCGGAAAGTATTCAGCCTGTTTGTCTTAAACCAAAGTATAAAGGCGCTTCTTTCGGAACTCAATGTCCGCAAGCTGTATGAGATGGCGACAGATGTATTCAGCGAAATTTCCGGAAGCCGCGTCACGAGCTTCGGAATCTATGACCCGCTCACACATCGCATTAAGCTGAAGGGATATCGGAATGTCCACTCCTTTCATCGCCTGTATGCGGAATTGAAAATGAAGGAAATCCAGAGCTGTCCAAATCGCATCGTCATCAGCATGAAAGAAGACAGTGACTTGCTGGATCAGCTTTTTGAGGATACATCTGCGCTGCTTGAGCTGGAAGCGGAGTACATTATTCTAATTCAAAAAGAGAGATTAATAGGGCTCGTTACCCTGAGCGATTCCCGGCAGAACACACATTATGACAGCGGTACGATTGAACTGATCGAAACGTTGGCCTCATCTACCTACATCGCATTAAACAATGCCCAGCTGTTTGAAAAGCAGGAAAAGCAGAAGCGGGAGGCTGAATCCAAGCTGAATGTTCTGCAGATGTATAACCGTTTGATCCGGACGATTAATTCCTGCAGAACAAGAGAGGAATTGCTGAAGCTATCCATCAGCACCCTTGAGCTCGGCTTTGGAGTCAGCAAGGCATTTTTTGCTTTTGACAACGGGAAAGCCTATGAGGTCGCGGAGTGTACAGGAGCGGATCTAGCGGGCGAAACCTTCGTATTTGAAGACCACGTGGGGCAGAACATTCAGGATGAAATCTACTATGACTATTTTGCAAATCGGCTGAACACCTGCTTTGCGGACGAAAGCTTCTGCGAAAAGCTGGGCGAATCCACCGGCATTGTCATAGCTCCCATTCAGATGAACCCCGAGTACAACTACAATGGACAGGTTCATAGACCGTATGGATACCTCATTGTCACACAGACAGCCGAAAATCTGAAAGAAGAGGAAATTCTGCTGATCGATACGATAACGAGAAACATTACACCGCTAATCTATCATATGGATCAAAAAGAAACCTTCATTTTTTCAGAGAGCTGAACAGTAAGGGGAAAACATGGAATACATGACAATTATCACAAAAGATCACAAAACGATCACAGCCGGACTTCATCATATCGAGGGAGAGCTCATGAACGTTGTGGTAAAGGATCTGTCGGGAATCCAATTAGGCGACCGCTTAACATGCAAATTCGAAATGAAATCCTTTCACGCCTACGTCTTGAAACAGGAAAACTTCAATCTGTACCTATACTTGCCCATTCAAGAGCGGCAAGCACCTAATGAACGGAGAAGATTTTACCGCCACTCCTGCCAAATAAGCGCATCCCTGTCCATAAAAGGGCAAGAACCGTCCAAGGTTACCATCGTCGACATCAGCCTCAACGGATTTGGATTTATAACAGGGAACTCCTTGGGGAAGGAGCAGCTCTATGAACTGGAACTTAAAATGGATGAACCCGCTGAAACCCTCCGCACCCAAATCACCGTGCGAAACCAGCGGGAACTCCCAACCTCCCTCTACCGATACGGATCGCAGATTACCGCAATCAGTGAAAAAGACCTGCTTCACTTGAGGAAGTTTTTGCTTAATCAGCAGCTGAGCGAGACGGGGGAGTAGGGCAGGGAAATTTGTTTGGCGGAACGGAGAGAATTAGCGGTTCAACGGACAAAATCCGGCGGTGAACGGCCAATAAAGGGGGGCGAACGGACAGATAAACTCGGACGGACAGATTACGTGGAGGAACGGCCAGATTATGTGGTTAAACGGACAGAATCCGGAGGGGAACGGCCAATAAATGGTGACGAACGGACAGATAAACTCGGACGGACAGATTCGATGGGACAACGGACAGATTATGTGGTTCAACGGGCAGAATCCGGCGAGGAACGGCCAATAAAGGGTGGCGAACGGACAGATAAACTCGGACGGACAGATTATGTCGAGGAACGGCCAGATTACGTGGTTCGACGGACAAAATCCGGAGGGGAACGGCCAATAAATGGTGGCGAACGGACAGATAAAATCAGACGGACAGATTCGATGGGACAACGGACAGATTATGTGGTTCAACGGGCAGAATCCGGCGAGGAACGGCCAATAAAGGGTGGGGAACGGACAGATAAACTCGGACGGACAGATTATGTCGAGGAACGGCCAGATTACGTGGTTCAACGGACAAAATCCGGAGGGGAACGGCCAATAAATGGTGGCGAACGGACAGATAAAATCAGACGGACAGATTCGATGGGACAACGGACAGATTATGTGGTTCAACGGGCAGAATCCGGCGAGGAACGGCCAATAAAGGGTGGCGAACGGACAGATAAACTCGGACGGACAGATTATGTCGAGGAACGGCCAGATTACGTGGTTCGACGGACAAAATCCGGAGGGGAACGGCCAATAAAGGGTGGCGAACGGACAGATAAACTCGGACGGACAGATTACGTGGAGGAACGGCCAGATTATGTGGTTAAACGGACAGAATCCGGCGGGGAACGGCCAATAAATCGTGGCGAACGGACAGATAAAATCAGACGGACAGATTCGATGGGACAACGGACAGAATAGGCGGTTCGACGGCCAGAATCGTTCGGAGGACGGCCAATAAATGGTGGCGAACGGACAGATAAAATGGAACGGGCAGATCCGGCGTGGCAACGGACAGAATAAGCGGTTCAACGGCCCAATCAGCCAATTTCAATCGTGCAAAAAAGCCCGGAGAAGGATTCTCCGGGCTAAAGTTTTATTTGAAGGAAGCGTATCCTTCATCAGCCATAACTACACTGCCGTTGATGGCGTCGGCTTCTTCCAGTGAAAGAAGGTAGACGGCATTTGCCAGCTGTTCAGGCTGGGTAAGTTTGTTGCCCATGACTTTGGCTTTCATTGAATCAATGATGCCGTGGTCTCTGTAGCTTTGGATAATGGCTGTATCCACAACCCCAGGTGCAATGCCTACTACCCGGATTCCGTAAGGAGCCAGTTCAAGTGCAGCTGATTTAGTCATCATGTTTACGGCGCCTTTTGTTGCGTGGTATGCAAATGTGCTTGGAGATGCAAGAATTCCATAAACCGAAGTTGTATTAATAATGACTCCTTTTATGTTCAGCTCTTTCATTTTTTTGCCTGCTTCGATAATTCCGTATGCTACACCGTGCTGGTTAATATCGATGATTTTATGGTAGGTTTCCATATTCATATCCAGAACCGGTGTGGATGAGCCAATTCCGGCATTATTGAACATAATATCAATTCTTCCGTATTCTTCAACGGTTTTCTCGATTAAGCGGGTAACATCCTCATACTTGGAAACGTCCGTTTTAATGAAGATGGCTTCCCCGTTATTTGAGCGGATCATTTCGGCTGTTTCATTTCCGGCTGCTTCATTAAAATCAGCAACGACAACCCGGTCTCCTTTTCTGGCAAACTTAAGGCAGGTTTCTCTTCCAATTCCGCTTGCTCCGCCTGTAATAACGGCTACTCTTTTCGTCATTTTCTATTTCCTCCCTGTTTCTAGCATATTTTGATTTTATCATTCTCTTCAATTAATTATAATTTAATAAAAGTGTCGTTTAGTTAAGTGCAGCTTAAGGAGGGATGAGCGTTGAATATTGAGCAATTGGAGCATGTGGCAGAAGCGGCAAAAGCAGGCTCGCTTACGAAGGCAGCTGATCATTTGCATGTAAGCCTGTCAGCTATCAGCCAGTCGATAAGCAAGCTGGAAAAAGAACTGGGAGTCCAGCTTTTTATCCGCAATCGCCAAGGCACAGCTTTAACGGCGGAGGGAATACGAATCATGGAGAAGGCGGAAAAAGTTCTCACTGCCATCGGAGAATTGAAGGAAGAAGCCAACCGCTGCTCCGATACGCTTACCGGTGATTTGAAAATCGGCATGATTCCGGGTCCTATTAACCTTCTAATCGATATGGTTTCAGCATATAAAACCGATTATCCCAATGTTAAAGTGGAAATCTATGAAATGGGACCGGTGAAAATCGCTGAAGGCATTCTGAACAATGATCTGGATATCGGGCTGGTTTTAACCTCCCATTCATTCGCTGTTCAAAATCACGAGCTGATTGCCGAAAAGATCTTGGAGGGGAAGATGGTTGCGGGTGTTCATAAACAATCCCCGCTTGCCAAACTGGACCGGATCTCTCCGGAGCAGCTTTTTAAGGAGACGCTCGTCCTGTATAACGATGACTACATCAAAAAGTTTGCTTACGATACCTTATCGCCTTATGGCCCAATCGATGTTCTGTTTACCACGAATAACACGGAAGCAATCAAGCGGGCTGTACAAAGCGGGGTAGCCGTAACTCTAGGAATGGATTATTCCTTCCGCAGCCGATCCCCCTATCCGAACGAGACGGTCATTCCGATTGAGATTGATGGTGCCGATAAGGAGGCGCTTCATCTTGCCTTAATCAGGAGAAAGGACAAGGTTCCCTCCCTAAAGGTAAAGGAATTCATGCGAAGGATCCACAGAGAGTTAAGATGAAGATAAATCAAGAGGCATACAGGGTAAAAAGCAGAAGAAGTCTGAAATTTAAAATGATCTATTGAATTCCGGAAAGAATTAGGGTAATGTTGGAAATATCAATGAAGTATTTTCGGAAGGGTGACCAAGAGGCGATGATCTACTAATTCCTGATTAGAAAAACAGTCGTAATCATGCCAAATACGAGCTATTTTTCTGGATTGGATTAGTTTTGCCTTTTGAGCGCTGATATGCAAGACACGTATGCCCGCTAGCTATGGGGATGTTTTGTCTTCTACCTGTGATCAAAGCAAAACCTCTTGTCCAGGAATGGAAAAGGAGGTTTTTTTATGTCAGAAATGGCGAGCCCCAAAAAAGCAGGGATGGGGGCTTTGTTTCAAAATCGAGTCATTCGCACGATTTTAATATCGGTGTTTTTCCTTCAGATTGGAATTTGGGTGAGAAATTATTCGATCCTGCTCTATGTAATCGAAAAGACGAATGAAAATCCGGTGGCGGTATCACTGATTTCTGTTGCTGAATTTGCTCCGATCTTTTTATTCTCATTTATAGGCGGGACGTTCGCGGACAGATGGCGCCCGAAGAGGACGATGGTATGGTGTGATCTATTAAGCGCCGTTTCCGTGTTTGTCGTTCTGCTTACTTTGTTCTTTGGAGACTGGAAAATCATCTTCTTCGCGACTCTCGTTTCCTCGATACTTTCCCAGTTTTCCCAGCCGGCGGGGATGAAGCTGTTCAAGCTGCATGTTCCGGCAGAGCTTGTTCAAATGGGGATGTCGATGTACCAGACCGTTTTTGCCCTGTTTATGATTTTAGGTCCGATTCTTGGAACCTTCGTTTTCCAGCGGTATGGGATTCTTGCGGCTGTTGGAATCATGGGTGTTGCCTTCTTAATTTCAGCAGCAGTTCTCCTCATGCTTCCTCCGGATCCTGAGCCGGAAAAAGAAAAACCGAAGACGAGCCTGATGGAGGAAATGAAGGAAGGGTTCCGCTATGTATTAAATAGCAAGGCACTCACTCTTCTTGGAGCGTGTTTTGCAGCGGCCGGCCTTGCGATTGGATTAACGCAGCCGCTTGGAGTGTTTCTGATAACGGAAAGACTCGGGCTTCCGAAAGAAGAGCTGCAATGGCTTATGGCGGCATTTGGAATCGGCATGATTCTCGGGGGCGGAATTACAATCGCCATTTCCAAGAAGGTCATGCCTCAAATGCTTCTTGCAATCGGAATGACAGCAAGCGCGATTGGAATGGTCGGGATGGGTCTGTCGACAGAATTATGGCTCACGCTGACGGCTCAATTTTTTGCCGGGCTGTTCATGCCATGTATTCACATTGGAATCAATACAATGATCCTGCAAAATACGGAAGCAAACTTTATCGGACGGGTCAACGGCATCCTGAATCCGCTCTTTATGGGAGCGATGGTCATCACGATGTCCGCTTCAGGCGTGCTGAAAAAGAACCTTTCCATCGTGTACTTGTACGAAATATCCGCCGTACTCCTCGTTATTGGCGTGCTTGTGCTTGTGCCGATTATGAGGAAATCCTCTGTTAAGCAGGAAATGAAGCAGGGGATGTAATTATTTTTTAGGAGCAAAAACAGAAAGATGTAAGGCAAAAAGCCAACTAGTTCGCACATGAATTAGTTGGCTTTTTTTATTGAGAATTAGGAAATTCCATTTTTAGCGCTTTACTCAATAAAATAAGTAAGAAATTGGAAATATTGAAACTTTTATTTCGACACCCCGTCAAACTTAACGAGGGGGGATAGAATGAAAAAGCTGAGCATCATTATGTTGATCGCAATAATCATTTTAGCTGCTTGTTCAACTGGAGAAGAGCCAAAGGATATTGTAAAGGTAACAATAACAGGTAACGGATTGAGCCTCTTTTCAGAAACTAATGAGCACATAGAGGATAGAGAAATTGTTTTGGAACAACCCGAAGATATTGAAGTGATGATAAAAGCATTAAAGAAATCCCCATCCTATTCGGGTGCAACGACTGTTGACGGTGAAAACTTTAAGGTGAGTATATCTTATAAAGACGATTCCTCTGACACAATCCTTTTGTGGCTTTATCCTAAAGATCATATAGGGAGATTCCAAAAAGAAAACTACACTGGATCCGTTTTTTTACTTAATGAAGAAGATATACAAAGTATTGCAAAGCTAATGAATGTAAAAGAGGTACAATAATAATTAAGCGCATTTTAATCCGAGTATATGAGCACAGCAAGAGGCAGTGCTTTTTTTGTTCTCATAAAGAGGTCCGGTTAGTCAATAAAATTAATACGCAAGAATTTGTTTTTTATATTCCATAAAGTCGTCTAAATGCTTTGAAATGATTTGCTCGAGGATATCTAAATTAATGGATTGATCATCATGCACCGCAATGTTGCGAAAGGCAACCATGGCTTTCATTTTGGAGGAAATATCCTGGTCAATAATGAATTTTTCCTGGAGTATATCGGAGTTTTTTTTCAGCCACTATATGCATGGCCATTTTCCAGGCTGATTTTCATACACCTCCAAGACACGTTTTTTACATCGTTCAATCACACTTATTTTATTTAAGATCACATCATTCTTCATAACTCGTCCTGCTTTCCTCTAAGTTGCTAAGAATATCCGATCGTTCTTCATTAAGTTTAGCGTACATACTGAGAGCGAGCATTTCGGCATTCATGAGTATGTTATCATCTATAGAATAGGCAACCTTGCCTGTTGTATAGAATTTCACTTCCATCAAATTCTGCATAGATTTCACTCCAGACCTTTCGTTACGGCTACTATACCAGTTTGTTGATTTATCGCTTTGCAGATGCGCATATCTGAGGCAGACTAGACTCTTTTAAAAGTATAATAATATAAAGTCAAAAGAACAAAATTAATCCACAAGGAAAAAGAAAGGAAGATACAATGGGAACCGGATCAGCGAAAACAGGATGGAACCTGGACAGCAGCTACACCAGTCTGCCATCCTCCTTTTACACAGTAATTGAACCAAATCCAGTGAATCATCCGAAGATGGTCATTTTTAATAAACAGCTTGCTGCAAATCTTGGCTTGGGTGCGGATGAGCTTCAAAACGATGCAGCGATCCTTTCCGGAAACGAAATTCCAGATGGCTCCATTCCTTTAGCCCAAGCCTACGCTGGCCACCAATTCGGAAACTTTACGATGCTTGGAGACGGACGTGCGATGCTGATTGGAGAACAGATCACTCCTTCAGGCGAACGGATGGATATCCAGCTGAAAGGCTCAGGACCGACACCTTTTTCACGCCGCGGGGACGGCCGGGCTGCCCTTGGACCGATGCTGCGTGAATACATCATCAGTGAAGCGATGCATGGTCTAGGGATCCCGACAACCCGCAGCCTCGCGGTTGTAGCAACGGGGGAGCCGATTTACCGCGACACCGAATTGCCTGGTGCCATTTTAACAAGAGTGGCCGTGAGCCATCTGCGCGTCGGCACCTTTCAATATGCAGCCAACTGGACATCCGAGGAAGAACTGCGGGCGCTTGCTGACTATGCGATCGACCGTCATTATTCGGAAATCAAAAATAATGATAACCGGTACCTGTCCCTGCTTCAGGAAGTCATGAAGCGACAGGCCGAACTGATTTCCAAATGGATGCTTGTTGGATTTATCCACGGAGTTATGAACACGGACAACATGACGATCAGCGGGGAAACGATTGATTACGGTCCATGTGCTTTTATGGATACGTATGATCCGGAAACCGTCTTCAGCTCAATTGATGTACAAGGCCGCTATGCCTTTCTGAATCAGCCGGGAATTGGCGGCTGGAACTTGGCAAGATTTGCGGAAAGCCTTCTGCCGCTGCTGCATAAAGAACAGGAGGAAGCGGTGAAAATCGCCCAGGAGACAATCTCTGGCTATCCTGAGCTGTACAAGCGGCAATGGTATAAGGGCATGAGGGCAAAGCTCGGAATATTTAATGAGGAAAAAGAGGATGAAACGCTGATTCAGCATTTCCTCGCTATGATGCAGAAGGAAAAGGCAGACTATACGAATACGTTTGTGGCCTTGACCTTTGACAAGGAACATGCGCTCTCGGTCAATCCGGATTACGCCCGTTGGAAAGGGAGTTGGCAGGAAAGATTGTCAAGACAGGAAGAATCGGAAGCAGCCGTTCATCAGCTGATGCGGAACAGCAATCCTGCCATCATTCCAAGGAATCATCGGGTGGAAGCGGCGCTTGATGCTGCGGTAAACGGAGATCTGACTGCGATGGAGGAACTATTGGATGTTCTATCAAATCCATATGAGCACTCGGAAAAACAGACGGCATACGCTGAGCCGCCGGGGCCGGAGTGCGGTCCTTATGAGACGTATTGCGGGACTTGACTGAAAAAAAGCTGACCTGGAAGGATGATGGACTCCTTTTGGTCAGCTTTTTTTGTGTGGTGCCAGTCCCGTTCTGCTTCACCGCATCGGGGGACAGAGGCAATGTCTAGCCAGACCTTGTGCACCAATGTTTTGAAGTTTGGGTGCCGGGGCTTTAGTTCAGTACAATTTGTGTGGACTGGCACGGTGCCAGTCCCGCTTTCCTTCACCGTATCAGGGGACAGAGGCTACGGACGGTCAGCTCTTGAGTATCAGTACTTTGCAGCGGTGGTGCCGGAGCTTTCGTACGGTAAAATTTGTGGGGACTGGCACACCAGCTACCACTTCGAAAATACGGATAAATCATGAAAGGGTTTTTTTACAGAACAAAAGAAGCTCCTAATTATGTAACAAATCACTTCATCGTCCTGTATACTAGTAGTAAATGTACAGCTGATGATAGCGAAATGTAAGGTTAATTTGTGCAGCTTCGGCCGTAGATGAAACAATGGAACAGGAACGGGTCAACGTACGTTAAACAGAAGAAAAAAATGCAGAGTGAAAGCCTTCTCAAAATAATTGACATTTTATGTTTCGGCATCGTAATATAGGAAATGAAACCGGAAGATTACTCGATAGCATGTATGGTAAAACTTCTTCCAGACAGCAACGGTATGGGCCGTTCTGAAGGGGAGCGAACTAGACATATATGCTGTTCATAATAAATCGGGCATACCTCTTTTTTGTGCATACAAAAAGAGGATGCTCTTTTTTTATAGGGGGGATCGGATGAGCAAGGGAGAAATGGAAGATATCATCAGCAGGCTTATTACAAAGTGGGAGAAGGAGTACTTGGGAAGAGGTCCTCTCCAAGTGAAAACAAGCATCTTGGACCATGCAGTTCTGGTGGTGTTGAAGGGGGTTTTAACACCGGCTGAACAGAAGATTTCTGAAACGGAAAGCGGTCTGCTGTCAGTAAAGAAAATCCGGGCAGAACTAGTGGAATCGGGTGCAGATGAATTAAAGCAAATTGTTAGCAGCGCGACAGGAATGGAAATCATGAGCTTTCATACAGATATCAGTACGCGCACAGGGGAGCGGGTCATGGTGTTTCTCATGAGGTAGGGGTATATTAAAAAACGGGAGACATTTAAAAAGCCCTGAAGAGGGCGGTTTAATGCAGACCGGTAAAGAGTGTAAGAGTGGGCACATCCACCTTGCTCTTTACCGGTTTTTTGTTTTAAGGGAATAATCTGAATGCTCCTTAGTGCTGATAAGTTGCTAAATAAGAAATCTTTAGCTAACCCCAGCGTTCGGCCTCTTGAGGTCATTTCAGAAAATCCCCTCAAGTTAAAACCAGACTGTACCCGATTTCTTTCCAGTTCTTATTGGCGTACTGATGCGGATAAGTTCTTCGCTGCAACAGGATGTTGCCCGCTAGGCAGAATTTCTTTGCTTTAATGCACTTGCGCTTTTGTTCTTACTAAAAAGGGAGGTTGTTCTATGGTTGGGATAAAAGAGAATCAGAAACCGCGTGTATTAATCCTTGCAGATATGGATGCTGCGTTTCAAGAAGACGGAGCTTATGTGATCCGCTGCCCCAGCAGGCAGATTTGGGATGGATACGGTTCATTTATACGGGGTGTTTTAATACTCGTGTATAAGCTGAAAATAGATCAGATTGAGGTGATCTGGACGGATGGAAAAAGCGGTCTTGAACAATGGAAGGAGTTAATGCGAAAACATGGGATTTCAGAGGAATGTCTAAACGATTCAAATTATTTATTGAAGTATTTACATGGATTGGATCCTTCACGATGGTTTGGAGAGCAGTCTGCTCTGGAAGATGTCAGGGATACGGTGACATTATTGCAGCAGCATCCGCTTCTCCCTAAAAACATAATGGTCAAAGGCTACCTCTTAATGAAAGAAAGAAAGCAGCTGATTTCCTTAAAGGAGCTTAGTGGATGAAGCATCCCTATTCCGGTAAAGAGGCCGCATTTGCTACGATGCATAGAAAGGAAGAAATAGCTGTTCCAGTGTTCGCTGAGCTGCAAATTTCCCTTCGTGTCCCTCAGAATATCAACACAGATGAATTGGGGACATTTACAGGGGAAACAGAAAGAAAGCAGCCTCCATTGGAAACAGCGCGTTTAAAAGCAAAGCTTGGAATGAAGCGGCTTGGCCTTCCTTACGGTCTAGCCAGTGAAGGAAGTTTTGGTCCATGCCGGTTCTTTCCTTTTGTCGGGGAGGATTGTGAAATTTTTTTGTGGATCGACGAAATTCTTGGAATCGAAATACATGAACAGGTCATCAGCACCGCAACCAATTTCAGTTCAGCGACTGTCTCGTCCCTGGAAACAGCCGAGACCTTTCTAAAAAAAGCGGACTTTCCATCCCATTCCTTAATTATAAGGCCAAATCAAATGACTGAGCCTGTTTTCTACAAAGGAATCTGCGGAAGAAAAGAACTGGATGAAGCGATTGCAGAATGCACAGCGATCTCAAAAGATCAGCTCGCAATGATTCAAACGGATATGAGGGCCCATCATAATCCTATGAGGCAGAAGGTCATCCATGAGGCAGCGAGAAAACTTGTGAAACGGATGGGTTCTCTATGTCCTGAATGCGGATGTCCCGGCTGGGGGGTCAGCAAAACGGTAGCAGGGCTTCCCTGTGAACTGTGCCATATTCCGACTGCGATGGTGAAAGAGGAGATTTTTAGCTGCAAAGCCTGCACATATAGCAGGACGGAAAAACGGAGTGATGGAAAGACAGAAGCAGGTGCGATGTATTGTGTTATTTGCAATCCATAAGAATAGGAGAGATGGAGATGAATTGTGTATACTGCGACGGGCATGGAGAAGTAGTTTGTATGTGTTTGCAGGCTGGGCAAATGGAAAGTGAGAACTTCAGACAGGACTGTGCCAAGTGCCATAGCCATGGTTACATGGTTTGCCATACATGCAACGGAAGCGGTTATTTGGAAACTGGAGAATAATGGGGGATGAAGGTGAAAAAGCAAATTACAGTAGCTCACGGGGATGGAATTGGTCCGGAAATAATGACAGCGGTACTCCGCATGATCAAAGCTGCAGGTGCTGAGCTTGAGATTGAAGAAGTAGAAATCGGTGAAAAGGTTTACGAACGAGGAGTTACTGCTGGGATGGACAGGACGGCATGGGATTCAATTCGCCGGACAAAAGTGTTTTTGAAGGCGCCGATTACCACTCCGCAGGGCGGAGGCTACAAAAGCTTGAATGTAACAACTCGCAAGGCACTTGGACTATATGCAAACGTACGGCCTTGCCCATCCTTTTCCCCATTTGTGGACACACTTCATCCGGACATGGATGTCGTGATAATACGAGAGAATGAAGAGGATTTATATGCTGGGATTGAGCATAGGCAAACAGATGATGTATATCAATGTCTAAAACTCATTTCGCGGCCGGGCACAGAGAAAATTGTCCGCTATGCATTTGAATATGCCCGGCATCATAACCGGAAAAAGGTAACATGCTTTGTGAAAGACAACATAATGAAGCTTACAGACGGATTGTTCAGCAAAATTTTTCAAGAGATTGGCGAGGAATATCCCGAAATCGAGAAGGAAAACTGGATTGTTGATATTGGAGCAGCAAAACTTGCAGATACACCGGAAATGTTCGATGTCATCGTCATGCCAAATCTATACGGAGACATCTTATCTGATGTTGCGGCCCAGATCGCAGGATCGGTCGGGATGGCGGGATCTGCGAATATTGGAGAACACTGTGCGATGTTTGAGGCGATACACGGCTCTGCACCAAGACGTGCCGGCCAAAATCTCGCAAACCCATCCGGCTTGCTGCATGGAGCAATCATGATGCTCGTCCATATCGGACAGACGGAAGCAGCCGCAGCCGTCCATAATGCCTGGCTGAGGACGATCGAAGATGGAATCCATACGTATGATTTATACAAAGAAGGCGTAAGCAAACAAAAAGCCGGCACCCAGGAATTCGCGGATGCAGTCATCGCCCGGATTGGTCAGATTCCCACAGCACTTAAACCTGTCTCATACAGCACAGGATCTTCATGGAAGATTGCGGCAGCAGAAACCAAACCGGCAAAAAAAGAACTCGCAGGAATCGATATTTTTCTACACTGGAAAGGTGGAAACCCAGATGAGCTTGGCCGTAAGGTGTCAGCTATCAAGTCAGAGAATCTAGGTCTGTCCGTCATTACAAATCGCGGAGTAAAGGTTTATCCCGATGGGCTACCGGAAACATTTTGCACGGACCATTGGCGCTGCCGTTTCCTTGGAGACGGCATTACACCTGAACAGGCAGCAGAACTGTATGTAAAGCTTATCCAACATGGATTTGACTGCATTAAAACGGAAAATCTATACCTGTTTGACGGAATACCGGGATTTTCGGCCGTACATGGATAGACCGGGTTATGGCATAGGATAATTTTAAAGAAGACGATCAAAAGAACCGGATGGTCACCGTGACCGAGAATCGTCACTGCGGGTTTATTGGATAGTGAAATAACCAGAAAAAAGGAAGGCGCAAAAGGAAACAAGGTTGTTTCTTTTGGTGCGATCCTTTTTTCGTGTCGGCACTTTTAAACAGATGATGGACCCCGAATTTATCAAATGGGGACTGTATATTCAGTCGAATTTGCAGGAATTATGGCTCTAATCCCTTATCTTTAGTCTAGGTTTAAAACGTCAATAAGAAAACCGCGGCACAAGTCGTTTTCCGCTATGACATGCAGCATTCAAGCCAAGGTTCGCAGCTTGATTCGAACTCCAACTACATATGAAGAGCACAGTTTCAACTCAATGATGATGGCAGAGTACGTTTTCATCAAACTGAAAAAATGTAATGCTTTTGAACATCTTTATATACTCTGCTAAAATCATTTTATGCGACCGGGAGGCTGAAATAAATCTCCGAATCTATACGAGCACTCAGTAAAACAGGAGGTATTTGCTGAGACGGCGTTGCCGGAATGCGGGTCTTATGAGGAATTAATGGCCCATTTTAAGTATTCAGAGGTGACCCGATCAAGTTTTTCCCCTTTCTGTAAAAAAACAAGAAACATTACAGCATTTAAGTGTTTTTAGGCGAAGCCCCTTATAAATCTACTGATCCAGACCGATACAAGATGAGTAAAGATTAATAGTGGGGGAATGACAAAGTGAAATTAACAACGATGCTAAAGGTGATCCTGACTTCAGTAGTGGTTTTGTCTGGGATTACTATCATCAGTTTGACTCTTTTGGTGACATCTCAGATCAATCGCGGTGAAGCTTTTGATCGAGAGCTTGAGTATAAGAATCTGGCGGTTGAATTAAAAGGAGCATCCGATTATTTAACCAATGAGGTCAGAAGCTATGTTCAGTTCGGTGAACAAAAACATTATGATAACTATTGGGAAGAGGTTAATAAAACGAAGACCCGGGATAAGGTGGTTTCAAGGCTGAAAGAATTGAATACGCCGAAACATTTGCTTTCACTTGTAGAAGAAGCCAAGCAAAAATCGGACACCTTGATCCAACTTGAGGATGCTGCGATGAGTGCGGTAAAGGAAAAGGACTTTGACCAGGCAAGATTGCTTGTATTCGGAAAAGAGTATGAGCAGGGCAAATCACAAATTCTGATTCCAATCGATAAATTTCAAAAGGACCTGGCTCATTGGGCGAATACACAATCAGAGGATTTAAGCAGACAAATGAATGTCTATTTAATAGTAACAGGAATTAGCATATTGGTTCTAATGCTTGTCATCATCTTTAGTTTAGTTATTTTTATGAAAAAAATCAATCCGCTTAAAGAGATGACTGCGATTGCACAGAGCGTAGCAGGTGGAAATCTTGCGGCGGAACGGGTGAAGGAGAACTCCAAAGATGAAGTAGGTGTTCTTGCTCAATCCATTAATACAATGGTGGATAGTTTAAGGACACTGATCTTAGAGGTCAGTCAAGCATCTGAGCAAGTCGCATCAAATGCCGAAGAACTGACAGCCAGTGCAGAGCTTGGCAGTAATGCGGCAGAAGGAATCACCGGATTAACCCAAGAGCTTGCATCCGGTTCAGAAAAGCAGCTTCAAACTGTCAGTGAAAGCAACAGATATTTTAATCAGATGTATGAGAGCGTGGGAGAGATTTTAGGTAAAGCTAAATCAGCTTCTGATTCAGCAAGGAGCACATCCAATAAAGCGATTATTGGGAATGAAGCGATTACGACATCCATTCAGCAAATGAACTCGATTCAGACGAATGTATTAGATTTATCAACCGTCATCAAGGAGCTTGGAAATCGCTCGTATGAAATTGGCAAAATCGTTGATGTCATTACAGGAATAGCCGACCAGACAAACCTGCTGGCTCTCAACGCAGCAATTGAAGCAGCGAGAGCGGGTGAGCAGGGAAAAGGATTTGCTGTTGTAGCAGATGAAGTTCGAAAGCTGGCGGAACAATCCGCAGCTTCTGCAAAACAGATTTTTGCTTTAATCCATCTCATTCAGGATTCTACCAATCGAGCTGTGAACGGAATGGAAGAAACAACACAAGAGGTTACCGCTGGCATTACCATTGTCCAAACAGCGGGTGATTCCTTTGAAGAAATCATCTCTTCTACAAAAGGAGTCGAGATAGAAATTGAAGGGATATCAGACAGTGTGAATCAGCTGGCTGAGAATACAGAAAAGGTAACCCAATCAACAAAAGAAATTTCTCGGGTAGCTAAAGAATCCTCTGCCGGAGTTCAAATGGCTGCTGTTTCATCTGAAGAACAGCTGGCAGCCTTGGAGGAAATCACTTCTTCGGCAGCGATGCTTGCAAATATGGCAGAAAATCTGCAGAATGTGGTAGCGAAATTTAATCTGAATTAATCGTGCGGGCACGATATCGTCAGCAGGAATACTCAACGATTCTCGGAGGTCAATCAAGCTTCATTCTACTTGCTGGGTGCCAGTCCCGTTCTGTTTCATCGCATCGGGGGACAGAAGCAATGTACAGCGAGCCCTTGTGCACCAAGGTTTTGAAGTGTGGGTGCCGGAGCTTTAGTTCAGTACAATTTGTAGGGACTGGCACGGTGCCAGTCCCGTTTTGCTTCACCGTATCGGGGGGACAGAGGCAATGTTCATCCATCCCTTATGCATCAAGGCTTTGTAAAGAAGGCGCCAGAGCTTTAGTACAGTAAAATTTGAGGGGACTGACCCCGTCCGCCACACATTATTTCCCCCAAATCCTCCCCAAACTCTCCTCATCACAAACCACATAAAGCTTCGTTCCCGGAGCAAGCGGCTCATCAAGCTTCTGCAAAACATTCATATCCTTCTGATCCGACAGCAGCAGCACGTTCTTTTGGCGTAATCGGTCAAAGGCATCCCGGTACGTTTTCCATTCCGGAATCGAGCGGATTTCCCGCAGTTCCGCGTCACGGTTTCCATTGTTTAATAGCTTGTCAAAGACGGTACTCGTCCCGTGATGCCGAGCGGATTTCGCCATTAGATGGGAAGCGGAGTGCTGGGATAAAACGAATTCATCGATATTGGCATGCTTGAACATTTTTACGTGCTGCTTATTCAGAATCTCAGCAATCGTGTAAATGTTCTTCTCCGTGCCTGTGTCATATTCTTCAATGCTTGAAGCAATAAGCAGTGTTTTCCCGTCAGCCAAATCCATATCTTCGATGTGAGCGGGTGCAAAAATGAGAACTGCTTTGGATCTGGAAATACCGGCTGAATCCAGTGTAGAAGAATCGGTGGCACTTCCGTTTATGTAATGGAACCGTTCATGGGTAACCGGGGATTTTTCAAGCTCATCGATTAAGACAAGGTCTGTATCCGGCTCCTCGAAAAGCAACTCTTTAACGGCCTCTTTCGATTTAAGACTCCAGCCGATGATGACATAATGATTCTGTCCTTTGTACATGAGTTTCCCTTCTTCCTTCATTTGCTTATGCTTTGAAAAAGAATCGACAATCATTCCGATGACGATTCCAAAAATTCCGATCCCAAAAGGATAAATAACAAGCATTGTCCACAGTCTGCCAGCTGGAGTAACCGGAGAAACATCTCCATATCCAACCGTTGTCATCGTCGTCATCAGCCACCAGATCACATGCAGGTAGCTTTCGAAGGTCTGCGGCTCAAGTGCCTTCATGATCCAGGCGTTGAGGATCAGGAATAAGAGAGTGACTGCCATGAGGGTGATGAATTTGATTTTGATCGCCTTTAAATAAAGCTTTCTAAATAAATACAAGAGCCATTCTCCTATCTATCTTATATCTGGTAATACTGGGTTAGTTCTTTCTATTATAAAGGATCATCAAGAAAAAAATGGTAAAAAATTTCAAGGGAATATATCTATTTAATCGGTGGAGGAAAAAATCAAATAGTTTACAAAAGAAAGGCTTCAAACATAAAAAGCAGAGGCATTTTTAGTTGGGATAATCATACTTTTCTATTAATATTTGATTTTTGGTTATTGTAGTTAAAAAAAATTGGGAGGTGCTCAATGAAAAAGGATCAAGAAAAAAGTAAGATCAGATCTTATGATAGCTGGAATAGAACAGTATAAGGAAGTCCGACCATTGGGGGCGTGATTGATATCATCATCGTCATCAGCTATTTTCTGTACCAATGGATTGCAAACTAAAGGATGCTGAAAATGGAAAATTACAGCATCACTTTACGGTTTATTCATCTCGATGTATATGAAATTTTAGGGAGAGGTATCCGGCCACTTCCACTTTTAGTATGATTATTACCTAAGATTAGGAGGGAGTATGGATATGACAAGCTATGATAAGGATCTGTTTAAAGGCACCGCCGGCTTTTACTCTCAATACCGACCCATCTATCCTTCTTCCTTAATCAGACTGCTGATAGACCGGTTTGAATTAGATGGGAAGGGAAAGATGGTTGATCTAGGCTGCGGAACCGGGCAGCTCACTCTCAGGCTTTCCGACTGGTTTGAGAAACTTATCGGAGTAGATCCTGAAGAGGAAATGCTTGTCGAAGCAGAAAGGAACCGCATTGCAGCTAGGGTGGATCATTGTGAATGGTTAGCTGGAAAAGCGGAGCATTACTTAAATGGCATAAATAATGAAACATTCCGTCTGGTTATGATGGGGAAATCGTTTCATTGGATGGATCAGGAAGCCATCCTCGAAGGTCTTTACACGCTTATCGATGAGGGTGGAGGAATTGCAATCATAGATGCTTATCATCCAAATCAGAAGTCTGAACCGTGGCAACTGGAACTGAATCGAATCGTTCGGAATTGGTACGGAGAAGAGCGGAAGGCGGGGAGCACAACGTATTCGCACCCTGATATGAGCTATGAAGAAAGAGTCTCCCGGTCCAGATTCAAGGCAGAAGTCGTGAAACTTCCTGCCTATCAGTATGTTTGTTCAGCTGATTCAATCATTGGAAATGTGTATTCAACGTCCTATGGGTCAAGGCGGTGGATAGGGGAACAGCGGGAAGCGTATGAAACCGAATTGAGAGAAGCGCTTCTAAACATTCATCCAAACGATACATTTATAGAGGAAATTCAGCTGACGGTTGTTTTAGGTCGACGCCCTTAAGGACGTTCTTCCGTTCCTGCTATCTCTTTCTCCACCAACGCAAACCCAATATGCGATAACGCCGCTGCAAGAGATTTCTTCACTAAAATCCCGTCTACAATCAGATTGCTTTGAACCATATGCTGTGCATGTTCAGGAAGGATGCCGGTTAGGATTGGGGTTACTCCGATTAACTCCAGCATGTTGACCAGCTGGAGCAGGTGATGGATGACCTCTTTGTTGATTCGGCTGATTCCTGATAGATCCAGTATGAGATATTGAAGGCAGCGGTCTGAGCTTTGCTTAAGGGTTGACTTGATGATGATTTCAGCCCTTTTTTGACTGATGTCTCCAATTACAGGGAGAACGGCTATGTCATCTGTGAGCGGCACCATCGGAGCGGATAATTCCTCTACCTCACGATTGACTCGATCAAGATCAAGGACATAGCTTAAGAGGGAGGCCATGGTAGTAAACAGCTCAACGTGCTCTTCTTCAAATTCTACCTTTTTATTGTCCAGACCGCAGATGGTTCCGTAGTTTTCTCCTGTACTGAAATTGATTGGGATGCCAATGAAGCTTCCACCTGACAAATTCCTGGTAACGGTCATATCCTTCGTCCAATCATTATCGTTCAAATCCTCAATCATCAGAACGCGATTCCCATAATCCACACTTAGCTTGCAAAATGTATCTTGAAAGGGCAGGGTATCCCCGCTATTCAGCAAGGCATAATCCCGGTTTATCACTTTTTCGATTTTATTGGATTTTTGATCATTTTTAGCAATGAAAAGAGTGTTAATCGGAACAATCGTGCTCATAAAACTTAAAATCTTTTCTGCTGCCTCGTCGAAATTCTTAATGGAATGAATCATGCAATTCCTCCCCCTTCTGCCCACGATTTATGTAGTTGTTTCTCAATCTATATACTGTCGTTTATTTTCTTCTGGTTTATATGCGACATATTATACCAAAGATTTATTTAAATGGCCTAAAATGTCATTTACCCTATTTCCTAGAAGGTTAAACAAATAAATTATTAGATCAAAATACCCCGCAACCTGCCTTTTCCTTCTATTTTTATAAGAAAATACATATTTTAGGACACAAATACCCAATCCTCCTGTAAAATGTAGAAGGAGTTTGTCGATTCGTTCTGCCATTGGGTAAGTTATACCATTTCTATTTCCAGGAGGATTTCCATGTTTAACAGAAAGCTAGTTTTCTATTTTCTTCTTTTCTTTTTTATCGCAGTTCAGGTTACCCCAGTTCATGCAGCTGCGGCAGTTCCAAAAATCTATAGCCAGTACGCTGTAGTCATGGACGCAAATTCAGGGGAACTCATTTATACGAAGAATCAGGACAAAAGATGGTATCCGGCAAGCATGACAAAGGTGCTGACCGCGATGATCTTAATGGATAAAGTATCCTCTGGTGCGATGATGACGGCAAGCAAGAACGCGGTGAAAAAGGACGCAAGCAACTCTTATTTCCGCTTAAAGGCCGGCGAAAAAATGAGCCGGGAGGATGCGCTCAATGCCCTGCTGATCCTGAGCTGCAACGATGTGGCGGCGATGATTGCCGAGCATATAGCGGGAAGCGAATCCAATTTCAGTGCATTAATGAATAAGAAGGCAAAGGAAATCGGAGCGGAAAACAGCCATTTCGTCACCCCAAACGGATTGCACAGCAGCAAACACTATACCACCACTCAGGATATGGCGCTGATTACAAGGGAAGCATACCTGAAATATCCGGAAGTCCTTAAAGCGATGGGAACAAAATCTGCGGTCGTCCGTACCTCGAAGAGAACCGTAAAATTGACAAGCAAGGCCACCTTCCATAACATTCCAAATGTGATCGGAGGTAAAACAGGCTACACAAATGCAGCCCGCAATTCCCTCGTTGAGATCGTAAAGAAAGGCAACACCACCCTGATCGGCGTCGTCATGAAATCGACTAAATCCTATGCGGTAAAGGATATCGCCGCCATGACGAACTACTCCTTCTCCATGATGGAGACAATTCAGCCAGTCGCGGCCGGACAAACAGCGGCAACCATTAATGTCCGTAACACCCAAGTGCCGTTAGTTGTTCAAAACGGCATATCCTTTTCCACCAAAAAGGATTCAAGTCTGCCGATTACCATAAAAAATAGTTTCCCGAGAACGCCGATTACATCGATTGCCATTGGACAGCCATTCGGTGAGGTGACGGTTTGGAAGAATGGGAGAATGGTGGGGAGTTCGCCGCTGATTTCGACTGTGGAAGTGAATGAGCCGGCAGCCAGGTAAAGAATGGAGAAAAATAGAGGTGCAGCATGAACAGAATGAAGCCGATTTATGCAGGACTCCTGATTGCACTCCTAACTGTTGTTATGAGCGGGTGCATGAATGAGGGAGATTTAAAAAGACCTCTCGATCAGTATTTGAAAGAGTCCTATGGAATAAAAAGCGAAGACTATCATTTTCTAACATGGGACAACAACTGGTTTGAAGGGATCGAACACCAAACAGCGATTGAGATTGAAAAGCCTTACGTGACCACGGTTTATATCAGTATGGAGCGTGATACATATAAGGTTGAATCAGAGCGCGTATATCCTGAACTGGTAAAGGGAGCTTTTATCAATCAGCATCCAGAGGTACTCACCCTGTCAGAGAAAATGATTGATCAATATGGTTTTCTAAAAAAATCACCTACTGGGTACCATGAAATGAAGGATAACTTTTATTACTATCTAAACGTAAATGTAGGGGAAAATATAAAAAACAAGCTTGCCGAAGATTTCAAGAAGACCCAGAAAATCCAGACGGAACAACTATTGCCTGCATATATGAAAAGCAGTGAAAATATCGATGAAGAGCCAGACAGCATACGAGTAAACTTCGCATTCTACTATAATACTCAAAACCGGAGTGATGCCATTCCCAGTGCGGAGAATCTTGTGAAAGATTATGAGAAAGGCGGAGTCCTTCCTCAAGGACTTTACAGCATTGGCGTGAAGACGATTAACTCGAGCGATGGCGGGTATTCCGTTGGAGTCGACCGCAGAAACAGCACGGTAATGTTCAGAGTAGATTCGAATGGAGCATTTCAAGATGTCCGGGTATTGCTGCCTGAAATTTAAAGCTGCCAGCCACAATGAAGGTTTCATTGTGGCTTTGTTGCGGATCAAAACCATAACCGTTGCACCAATGGTAGCGATTGGATACGATAAAATCTGAAGATTAGGAAAAATAATATCGGGGAGGAAACAGGATTGAAATCAAATAAGTATATGAAACTAGTTCTTGCCGCAGTCATTGCCCTGCCTTTTGCCGGCCAGACAGCACATGCGGAAGAAAAGAATGCTGCACAAGAACAGGCGGAAAAAACCGCCATGAATGCCTTCATGAACAAGGTGGATCAAGAGTATGCCTTCAGCAAAGCGTATGAGCTCAGCAAATACAAATGGAGAACCGCAGGCAGCCAGGCAGAGCATCAGGCCTCTTTATATGTTGAAAAAGAAATGCGAAAGCTTGGTTTGCAGGATGTAAAGAAAGAGAGTTTCGAAGTGGACAGCTGGGAGTTCAAGGGGGGGAATCTCACATTTAAGGATTATCCGCGCATTTCCATGCCGGTAGCCTCCTATGCAACGAAAGGCACGCCGAAGTCCGGATTAAAGGCGGACCTCATTTACGTTGGCAAAGGAACACAGGATGATTACAAGAACATCGATGCCAAAGGGAAAATCGTTCTTTTAGATATCGATTTAAAGAATGACTGGTGGATCAACTATCCAGCCCTTCAGGCGGAGCTTCAGGGAGCGGCAGGTGTCATCGCGATCGTCCGGGATACATATGGAACGATTAGCAGGGACACGCTGAATACCTTTGATTTCACAGGACCCGTCACGATTCCGACCGTCAACATTTCGGTGAAGGATGGAAGCAAGCTGAAGAATCTTTTAAAAAAGAAAAAGTCCCTTTCTGTCAATTTAAAAACTGACAATAAGGTTACCCCAAAAGGGACAAGCTACAACGTGGTTGGAAAAATTCCCGGAAAAACGAATACGGGAGGCATCATCGTCGGCGGGCATCTCGACGGATACTTCGAAGGCTTCAATGATAACGCAGCATCGATCGGCTTGATGCTTGGTGTGGCAAAGGCGATGAAGGATTCAAACTACAAGCCTGAACATCCCATTTATTTTGTTGGACATGCCGCCGAGGAATATGGTGCCATCAATTCCTACTTCGACTGGCAGATCGGCAGCTGGAACATGATCAACAAGCTCCATCCGGAATGGCGCGGCAATTCCCGTCTTTTCGTAAACACGGAGTTTGCAGCTATCAAATTAAAGGACTCGGATGAAGTCAATACAAACGATGAACTGATGGGCTTTGTGCAGGATTATATCGACAGTAAGGCACCTGCAGTGAATACAGCGACCTATCCGAATGGCTACAAAGTAACGGGGAACAACAGTACAGGCTCGGATGATTACAGCTATTCCATTGCCGGCGTCCCGACCGTGGCAAACGACCGCTCCGGCTCGGACTTCTTCACAACCCTTTACCACACCCAATATGACACGGCGAGATACGGGAACAAAGAAGTCCTTGCTGATCATGTCAAACTTTACGGTTCCCTGATGATTCACGCCGATCAGATTGCCATCATGCCTTTCGACTTCGGGAAGAAGCTGGAGGGATTCCAGCAAACCATCGATGATGACATCCTGAAAAGTGCGGATATTGATCCAGCCACGCTCAGAACGGAAACCGGGGAAGCGAAAAAACTTGCGGATTCACTATATAAAAAAATGCTCGATATCAACGAAAAGCAAAGAGAAGCTGCTACTTCACCGCAGCAAAAAGCAGCCCTGGCAAAAGCAGAAAAAGAACTGCTCCAAGTATTCCAGCTGACACAGGGCGAGCTGATGAAACTGAACTGGTCGATTGCTCCAACCTTTGCTCATAAAGAGCATCAGAAAACAATCAGCCTGCTTGACCAAAGCATCGCTGCCCTCCAGCAGGGGAAAGGACAGGAAGCACTCGACGAGTATTTGCTTTCTATTGAGGATGAATGGTACAGCTACCACTTTGATAAAAAAGTGATTGACCAAGTCACCGACTCAGCCCTCCATCAGCCGGATGACCGCTTGTTCTGGGGAGCGGGGAAATACGTGAAAAATGTAGATCTTTATAATGTGATTTCTTCTGTAAAAGAGAACACAAATGGTGATTACACTAAAGAGATTGCTGAATTAAAGAAGGTAAAAGCGGAACAGGAAGCAGAATTGAGCAAGGCGGTTAAAGAAGAGACAGAATTGATGAGGAAGATTAGGATGAAGCTGGAAAATGTGAAATTGTAATGGTGTTTTGGGAGGAACTCGTGGTTTAGCGGGTTCCTTTTTTTGTGTAGGATGCGGTTTCTGTTGTGGCGCCTGACCCGCTGTGCTTCACCGCAGCAGGGGACAGAGGATGTGGTCCATAATCCCTTATGCCCCAACGGTTTGCGGAGGAGGTGCCGGAGCTTTCGTACGGTAAAATCTTCGGGGACTGGCACGGTGCCAGTCCCGCGATCCTTCATCGCAAAAGGGGACAGAGGCCACCTGCCATGAGCCTTTCTGCCCCAACGGTGAGCGGAGAAGGTGCCAGAGCTTTAGTTTTGTAAAATTTGTGGGGACTGACCCCGCTGACCCCGCCGTCCTCACTTCTTTCCATCCAAAATATTAAAAAAGTCCAGACAATATTAAAAGAATACTAGTTGTTAACGCTTTCAAACCGGGACCTTCAGCATATAATTGAGCTGTAATCATACAAAATCAGTTCAGGGGGTTTACAAATGAACAAATTTTTTAAAGCGTTTTCATCGCTGATGGTTCTTATGCTGTTTGTCGGGATGCTTGCAGCGTGCAACAGTAAAAGCACTGGCGGTGGCGGCGGTGGCAAGGGAGTCGACGTAGGAATCGTATTGCCTACAAAAGATGAGCCAAGATGGGTACAGGATGAGCAAAGATTTAAGGAAGCTCTAAAAGATTCGAAATATACAACAGAAATTCTTTTCAGCCAAGGTTCTTCCGCTAAGGAAAAAGAAAACGTTGAAACATTGCTGAACAAAGGAATCAAAGTTCTAATCATCAGCCCGCAGGATGGCGACGCGGCTGCAGCTGCTGTAGAAGCGGCTAAGAAAGATGATGTAACAGTTATCTCCTACGATCGTCTGATCACGAACACGGATGCAGTAGACTACTACGTAACATTCGACAGCTTAGCTGTTGGTGCAGCTCAGGGACAATACTTAATCGACCATGCAAAAGGCAAAGGAACTCCATTGTACCTGTATGCCGGAGCAGCGTCTGACAACAACGCATTCCTATTCTTCCAAGGTGCATGGAGCGTTCTTCAGCCGAAAATCGCTGACGGAACATTCAAGGTGGCAAACTCAAGCGAAGCAGAAGGCCTCAAGGATACAGCTGAGCTTTCCCGTGACCAATTGAGCAAAATTCTTGGCCAGGTAACAACGAACTGGGATCCAAGCGAAGCGAAAAACAAAGCGCAAACTCACTTGACTGCAGCTAAAGCTGACATGAAGGGCGACGTTGCGGTACTTGCTCCAAACGACGGAACAGCTCGTTCCATCGCAGATGTATTCGGTTCTGACGGAGACGTGAAAAGCTTTGTAATCACGGGTCAGGATGCAGAGAAAGCTTCCATCCAATACGTAATTGACGGCAAGCAATCCATGACCGTATTCAAGGATGTTCGTACACTCGTGAAAGATGCGATGGGTATGGCAGTTGAAATCCTTGACGGCAAAAAACCTGAAACAACAGGTGACTACGATAACGGCAAGAAAAAAGTAAACGCTAAGCAAACCGATGTCATTGTCGTAGATAAAGAAAACGTGAAAAAGGAATTGATTGATTCCAAGTACTACGAAGAGAAAGAATTCTCAGGTCTGTAAAAACTTAAACACCAGGCGGAATAGTGGTAGAGCTTTCTATCACTATTTCGTGATTGTATCAGCTGTTTTGTTAAGGGGGATCACATGATGAGTGAACACATTCTGGAGATGAGACAGATCTCCAAGCATTTTACAGGCGTCAAAGCACTCGACAATGTCAACTTCAAGGTGAGAAAAGGCGAGATTCACTTCCTCGTCGGTGAAAACGGCGCGGGGAAATCCACGCTGATGAAGGTGCTCAGCGGTGTGTATCCATATGGAACATATGATGGAGACATCGTCTATGAAGACAGTGTGCAGCAGTTTAATAAAATCAATGACAGTGTGAACGCAGGCATCGCCATCATCTATCAGGAGCTTGCGCTGTTTCCGGATCTCACGGTCTATGAAAATATCTTTGCAGGGAACGAAGTTAAAAAAGGCGGAGTCATCGACTGGAACGAGACGATCGTCGAAGCGAAGAAAATGCTTGCGAAGGTCAAGCTTGATGTAACACCTGATACCTTGATCAAGGATCTGGGCGTCGGAAAACGGCAGCTTGTGGAAATTGCGAAGGCACTGAGCAAGGATGTCAAATTGCTCATTCTCGATGAACCGACCGCGGCACTGAATGAAGATGATAGTGAAAACCTTCTCGAGCTTCTGTGTGAACTGAAAAAGCAGGGCATTACGTGTATCATGATTTCGCACAAGTTAAAAGAAGTGATTTCCATTGCCGACCAGGCTACGGTTCTCCGTGACGGCCAAACGATTTGTACATTGGACGGCCCTTCAGGACAGATTACCGAAGCCGCGATTATCAAAAACATGGTCGGCCGGGCCATTGATGATATTTATCCGAAGCGTCCAAAGAAAGCACCGGGTGAAACGATCCTCGAATTATCGAATTGGTCCGCCTATGATCCGAAATTGGGCCGAAAGGTAATCAAGGATGTGGACCTGCATGTAAAGAAAGGCGAAATCGTCGGACTTGCAGGATTGATGGGATCAGGAAGGACCGAGCTTGCCCTCAGTATTTTCGGGAACGCCAAGTCCTATAAATTAGAAGGAAACCTGAAGCTCAACGGAAAGCCTGCGAACCTGAAGCATACGAGTGACGCCATTCGCGAAGGGATCGCCTATGTAACCGAGGACCGGAAAGGGGACGGCCTGTTCCTGATCCAGGATATCAAAAACAACATCACTGCCGCCAACCTGAAAGGCATCTCCTCAAAAGGGGTGCTGAACAACAACGAAGAGATCAAGATCGCCGACCATTATAAAAAATCGCTTCATATTAAAACGTCTTCACTCGAGCAATTGGCCGGCAACCTGAGCGGGGGGAACCAGCAGAAGGTGTCTCTCGGCAAATGGCTGTTTGTCGGACCGAAGCTGCTCATTCTCGACGAACCAACGCGTGGAATCGATGTCGGAGCGAAGTTTGAAATTTATTCGGTCATGAACGAACTCATCAATGAAGGCATGAGCATCATCATGATCTCATCCGAGCTCGGTGAAGTGCTTGGGATGAGCGACCGGGTGTATGTTATGGCTCAAGGCGCCATCAAAGGCGAGCTCGCCATCGAAGAAGCCGATCAAGAAAAAATTATGCAGCTTGCGACGCAATAGGAGGTACTATTCAATGAACTTTTTTCGTGAAGCCAGAACACTAATCAGTGAAAACATTCGTGACTACGGCATGTACATCGCCTTATTCGCTATTATTCTTACATTCTCCGTCATGACGGATGGACTTTTCATGTCCTCCCGGAATATCAGTAATCTGATTGACTCCGCAGGTTATATCGCGGTGCTTGCCGTCGGGATGACCCTCGTCATCGTCATTCGCCACATCGACTTATCGGTCGGATTCGTCGCCGGTTTCCTCGGCGCCATCGTCGCAATCATGCTGACAAAGGCAGGAATGCCGATGCTGATCGTCATTCCGCTTATCCTGATCCTCGGGATCGTTGTCGGACTATTTAATGGTCTGCTTGTTGCCCAAATCGGAATCCCGTCATTCGTCGCAACGCTTGCCGGAATGCTGATATTCAGGGGAGCGCTCCTTCAGGTAACGGAGAAAACCGGCACGATCATCATCCAGGATGATGCATTCAATGCCATCGGGAACGGATACATTCCATCCCTGCTGGAAGTAGGCGGCCTGCATGTGCTTTCCCTGTTAGTAGGTCTCCTCGGCATCCTGTACCTGATCTACAGTGAAATCAAAACACGCCGGAACAAAGTGAAATACGGATTCGAAGTGACGTCATTCGGAATCTTTATCCTGAAACTCGTCTTCATTTCCGCCATTGTTGCCTATATTACCTGGATCCTTGCAGGCTACAACGGTTTCTCCTGGACAGTCATTATCATGCTGCTCGTCGTCATTGTGTATCACTTCCTGACAACGAAAACCGTGCTTGGCCGCCACATCTATGCGGTCGGAAGCAACCCGGAAGCGGCGCATTTAAGCGGGATGAACGTCAAGAAAATCACATACATCGTTTTCGGTTCCATGGGAATGCTCGCTGCCCTGTCCGGAATCCTGTTCACCTCCCGTCTTCAATCCGCGACAACGACAGCCGGAACACTGTTTGAGCTTGATGCCATCGCGGCAGCCTATGTCGGCGGTGTCTCCTCTGCAGGGGGAGTCGGAAAAGTAACGGGTGCAATCATCGGGGCAATCGTTATGGCCTCCCTCACAAGCGGGATGAACCTGCTTGGTGTCGGAATCTCCTACCAGTACATGATCCGCGGCGGCGTACTTGCCGGAGCGGTAATCTTCGATGTCATGACAAGGAAAAAACGATAAGAAACCGCAGGAGGGACTGAAAATAGTCCCTCTTTTTTCTTGTTTTTGTAGATGGCTGGATGAGGGATGGTATATGATTAGGAAGACGGTAACGCTTTCATAAAAGGGGAAACAGGACTTAAGACGGAAAACCGAATCGATTATTTAGATAACGCTAACATATATAAAATAAACAACAGGGAGTGGATGGGGATGATCAGGCTCCTGATTACGGATGATGAACAGATTGAGCGGGATGGGATGCAGCTCATCTTAACAAAGAACTTTCCAGAGCTCATCATTGAGCAGGCAAGAAACGGGAACATGGCCGCTCAGATGGCGAAAGAGTTTAAGCCGGATCTGATCCTAATGGATATCAAAATGCCGGGGATGAACGGGCTGGAGGCTGTAGAACAAATTGCAGCGGACGATCCCGGCATTAAATTCATCATGGTTACCGCCTACGATACGTTTGACTTCATGCGCCAGGCCATTAAATTCGGGGTGAAGGACTACCTGCTGAAGCCGAGCAAGGCGGCCGACATCGTCATGACGATCGGCAAAGTCCTGAAGGAAATCGAAGAAGAAAAAAGAACGCTTGAAAGCAGCCGGCAGGAGATGCAAAGCACCCGGTCACTCGTCGAAACGGATGCCGTCACCCAGCTGCTGTTCCATCACGTCCATGATGTACGCGTGGACCAATTAATTGAAATCCTCGACATCCAGTCAGCGGACGAGATGTTCACGATGCTCGTCCTGCTTCCGGATGGAGAGGACCATTTCTATCCGCTCGTCAAAGAAAAAGTAAGGCAGACCGGAAACGGCTGGGTCGGTGCATTAACTGGCAACCAGCTCCCGGTAATCCTCTTCCGGAAACCGGGCCAATCTTTCCGTGGCCAAGCCTCCACCCTCGCCCGGGAAATTCTCTCCATCGCAAAATCCGGAGAGCAGGAGAACTGGTTCGTCGGGATCGGGAGCGTGTACGAATCCCTTGATCAAATCAGGCAGTCCTACAAGGAAGCGCTAATGGCGGCCATGGATACAGCGATCCCGTCCAAATTCCGCTTCTATTCCGATGTACCGGTCACGGGAGACTTAAGCGAAGAACCATTCGCCGACCAGCAGGAAAAAGAACTATCCGACCAGGTGCGCCACGGCGAGTGGCAGCAGGTCCGGACAAGGCTGATGAATCTCATCCAGCACTACGAAAACAAAGGGACCGACCTTCTCCAAAGCCAGCAGCGCATGCTCGAAGTACTCTGGATCGGATCCCGCGTCATGAGGGAAATGGGCATCGAAACCATCACCCCCCTCTATTCCTACCAAACGTACCAGTACCGCCAGCTGCGCTCCGAAACCGACGCCCTGCTCGACCGGATGAAGCAAACCTATGCCAGCCACAACAAACGAACCGAAGCCGACACCATCCACCAAATCAAACAATACATCATCGACCACTCAAACGAAGACATGTCCCTAGACACCCTGGCCACCAAAGTGGGCCTAAGCCCAATCTACATCAGCAAAATGTTCAAAGAAAAACTTGGCATCAACTACATCGACCTATTAACTGAATGCCGGATTGAAAAGGCGAAGAAGCTGCTGGGGAATCCTGAGAAGAGCATCAAGGAAATTACGTATGAGGTCGGGTATCATGACCCGAATTATTTCAGTAAGGTGTTTAAGAAGGTTTGCAGGGTTTCGCCGAAGGAGTATCGGCGGGGGATTTTGGGGAGGGCGAATTGAATAAAACATACAAAAAGACAACCCACTAATCTGAAGGTTGTCTTTTTGTATATAATACTAGATTTTGAGGGATGGCTATCAGTTTTCTCTCCTCTTAAAATACTGATGAAGCCGATACTCACATATCTCCTTCGTCCAAAGATAAAGAGTTTTTTTCGCACTATTGTCAGGTTCTATCTGAAAAGAAAACTCCCCATCACTAAACCTCACCAATCCATCAGAACTCCCGCTCCACTTACTCATCGGCATTCTCTCAATTAATCCAGCTACCTTCTCCTGGTCATAGTCCCACAGCTTTTTCCCCTGTCCATCCGAAAAGTCTATTCTCTTTCTGTATTCCTTAGATGTGAGGTAGGTATGGAAAAACGGAGCTGCTTCGAGGGCAGTTATCGGTTTATACCAATTGTCTATTCCCCGTTCCAGCATTGCCAGCAGGACAATCATTTTATAGCTTTTATTCATCCCGGTGCGCTCTACTTCCCGCAGCCAGTTTTCATGAGAGAGAAATACCTCTTGTTCATTGGCAGTTAATTCATTTGCCCAATGTAAAAAGCTGAAAAGAGTCTTAAACTCTGCCTTATATTCATTTGCAGACATCTCACCATATAAATGTAGCTCAAGATAACTAGGTCTCCTGCCCAGCACTTCTTTCACCATTAGATAGTTGCTAAACAGCTTTTCTCTGCGCGGCTGGCGTTTCTTTGTTAGTTCTTTTAAAAGATTAATAACTTGAATATCAAGGTCCACGTTACAGGATAGCGGGACAACCGGCTGAATGACCTTTTCTTTTTTAGCAGTGGGAGTAGTTGTATCAAACAGGCTCAGCTTAATGTCGGCATTCCGATAGTTCCCGATAAGATCGATGATGACACAGTGGTCTTTGTCAGGATGCAATCGCAATCCCCGTCCGATTTGCTGGGTGAAGATGGTGAGGGACTCGGTCGGTCTTACGAATAGAAGAGTATCTACTGTTGGAATATCTACTCCTTCATTGAAAAGGTCCACGACGAATATGGCGTCCAGTTCGCCATCAGCTAATGCGCGGGCGGCGTCCTTACGATTGACTTGCTTTTGCCTGGAGTGAAGAGAGACGGTCCGATAGCCTTTGTCTGCAAAATAAGAAGACAGGAAATCAGCCTGGCGGATGGAGGAGCAAAAGACGAGTGTTCTGGTTTTCCTGTAGGTTTCCCATGACTGGAAGATATGAGCTGCCTGCTCCGTCCTTAGCTGGGCCGCTATCAGCTCTTCCTGGTCATATTGCGTTCCGCGCCAGGTCAGCTTTGAGTAGTCTGTTTCATCGTAAACACCATAATAGTGAAAAGGAGAGAGCCATGTTCTTTGAATGGCCTCGAGAAAATCAATTTTGTAGGCGACATTCCCTTCGCATAGTGCGTATACATCCCTGTTATCGGCACGGTCAGGTGTAGCTGTAATGCCGAGCAGGAAGGAGGGCTTGAAATAATCCAGTACCTTCTTGTAGGATGCCGCCGCCGCATGATGAAACTCATCGACTACAATTAAATCGAATTCCTCTGGATCAAATACCTCTAAATGTCGTTTCATGCTTAACGTTTGAATCGAAGCAAACAGCAGCTCCGCATCCTGATTTTTTTGACGGCCGTTATAAATGCCGGCGGTTTTATTAGGCATCACTTTCAAAAACGATTCAGCGGACTGGTGCAGGATCTCTTCTAAATGTGCAATGAACAAAACCTTGCCGAAATTCTGAGCAAAAAACCCGGCCAGATAGGTTTTCCCAAGACCGGTAGCCATCACAACCATGGCTTTTTTGTAGCCTTCTTCCACCGTACTGTGCAGTTGTTCAAGTGCTTCTATCTGAGCGAAGCGGGGGGCCAGAACAGAGTAGCTTTCCTCTGTCTCCATTACCATCGAATCGGGATCAGGCTTCTCCTCATCCGGCAGCATGAGCTCCTGCTCTTCCTGCTTGGTCCACGTTCTTGCTAAGTCAGGATGCTGCTGATGAAAATCTATGTATTCTTCTTCGTACCGTTTGGCGGTTTCCAGGTTAACCGCAATGGTGTTTTCAGCTTGAAACAGATTAATGAATTTTCGGCTTGCTTCTTCAAATAGAAGCTTTTCCTCGTGTTCAAGAATGCCGACACTCCATTCCACTCCATTGGTTAAAGCGGATTTTGATAGATTGGAAGAGCCAATAATGGAATGGCCCTGCGCTTCGGATTCAAACAAATAAGCCTTCGGATGAAAGCTGATTCCACTGCTCCTCCATAACCGGACTTCAATGTTTTCATGAATGGAAGCCAATTCATTTAACGCATCCGGCTGGGTGACATATAAGTAGTCTCCGGTCAGAAGCTTAATATCAGCTCCCCGTTCAGCGGCTTCTGCCAATGCTGACTTAAGCAAAGAGACTCCTGACTTCATTGCAAAGGCAGTCAAAATATAGATCGTGCTGGACTGCTGAATCCGGTCAAGAACCGGAATCAGCAGCTTCTCTGTATATAAGGATACCTGCATTTAATCCTCAACCTGCACCAAAAAAATCTTCTCCTCAAACCCGCCGCGCTTTTCCGCTTTTTCCCGGCGGATCTTCTCGACTTCGGCAAGACTTGAACCGTGCGCCTCTGCAAAGGCCTTAATGATTTCCATCAGGTCTGCCAGTTCTTCAATCGCCTCTGCGTTTGTTTCTGCAGTCATGTACTCATCTAGTTCTTCGAAGCTCTTTTTTTTCAGCTCATTGATGTATTCCTCGTTTTCCAGTATCCGCGTTTCGAAAGACTTGCCGGTTGCTTGGATGATTTGGGGGATGTTGTCGCGAACGAGTTTGTTGTATACAGGCATAGAGTGATTCCTCCGTTTTGGTTGTTTCTCTTATTTTACCATTATCATGTCCCGTCATTGCAACGTACTCTTTTTCTTATAGCTGTGTTGAAGCGCAGTGTTTATTTTGATGCGAACGGCTGATGCGGAAATTTAAATCATTTTTGGTGGTGGCGGCGAGGTGGAATAAGCCCCCTAAAAATAGACTGACCGAATGAAAAAAAGACAGTATAAGCACTCCGTTTTTCGGTTTGCTGGACTGTCTTTTTTCTGTGCATGGACCATTCTCTTTGTACTCAACCCGTTATTAATTTTACTTTTTTTAGAAATTTGTGAATTAGCTCACTGATCTCTGCAGCATGTGTTTCAAGTGCAAAATGTCCAGTATCAAGTAAATGAACTTCTGCAGATGGAATGTCGCGCTTATAAGCCTCGGCTCCAGCAGAAAGAAAAGCAGGATCATTTTTACCCCATACGGCTAAAAGTTTAGGTTGGAACTTACGAAAATAAGCCTGAAAGTCAGGATAACGTTCAACATTTGATCTATAGTCAAGAATTAAGTCCAGTTGGATGTCTTCAGCTTCTGGGCGAGACATGTAAGCGATGTCCAAGGAATACCCGTCTGGTGAAACAAGACTGGCTTCAGTTCCATGTAGATACTGAAAATTTTTAATGGTTTCGGGGGTCAAAGAATCTCGGCAGGCTTCACGGTTTTCAGGTGTTGGAGAGTACCAATAATTCTCCCATGGTCCCCATGCGTCACTAAATCCCTCCATATAAGCGTTGCCATTCTGACTGATAATTGCTTGAACTCTTTCGGGGTAAGCTACTGCCAAACGATAGCCAACAGGTGCACCGTAATCAAACACATAAAGGATATAATGCTTTAGAGCTAATACTTCAGTAAAACTTTCAACTACTCTGAACAGATTTTCAAATGTAAATTTAAATTGACTGCGCGGTGGAGTTATTGTTTGGCCGAACCCAGGAAGATCAGGGGCAATGACACGATATTGTTCTGCCAGCTTAGGAATAAGGTCTCGAAACATATGACTTGAAGATGGGAATCCGTGTAATAATAAAATTACTTGACCGTTCTTAGGACCAGCTTCACGATAAAAAACTTCAACATCCCCGACTTTTTGTTTATGATAACTGATTTTCAATTTTTACATCTCCTTTAAATTTTTTATTATCACTCCAGAAGAACGATTTATTATAACCTCTAAAAATGAAATTTAGCGGTTATGTAACTCTATGTTACTACTCGTTTCCTAACTTGTAAACGTATTTTTTAAAGGTTATAATTAAATGGAGGTGAAACATATTGAACAAATCACTATTTTTATTAGGTGGAACAGCATGGATAAACCTGGTGAATACGCAGTATATCTCCGAAAACCAAACCATTGATATCCTGATCGATCCATCCAAAACTCTTCAGTGGCTTGAAGATAATAAATTATTACGGAAGTCAGATTTTCTGGCTTTAAAAAATGGAGAAATTTTTAATTCTCTTATAGAGGACCTCAAATCACTACGTGACCTTAGCAAAATGATTTTAGGTGATTTAGAAAAACAAGGAAAACTTTCTCTAAATCTCACGGAGCAATTAAAAAGGCTTACCAAACAAATTAAGGTAAGCCTATCTATTGATTCAGAGTTTAACATGGTCTATGAAGGATTAACGACCAGAGAACAAGTGCAATATTTAATCATCCAATCAATTATTCAAACACTAAATTCAACTCCTGCACATCGAGTTAGGAAATGCGAACACCAGGAATGTCAGCTCTATTTTGTCGATACTTCAAAATCAGGAAAAAGGCGCTGGTGTAGTATGGAATTATGCGGAAATCGCCAAAAAGCAGCAGAATTTTATGCAAGGAAAAAGAAAAAGGAATAAGTACTTTAAAAAGACTTCTGCAAAGCAAATTCTATGGTTTAACTATGAATCTACCATCATGCTGTTCCTTTTGGTAAAATAACCAAAAAGGGCAGGAGCTGATCACCATGGAACACTTCCTATTTAACCAGCTGGCGTTTGTGAGAAACCAAACCCTGAAGCAGCTGGAAGGCGTGACAGAGGATATGGCCGATCGTATTCCGGATGGGTTCAGGAACTCAATCCGCTGGAATGCGGGACATGTGTATGTTGTATTAGAGCGGTTTGCTTTTTCATCCACAGGTATTCCGCAAGTATTGCCGGATGGGTTTAAAGAGCAGTTTGAGTACGGATCCACCCCGTTAAACGGGCATTCTTTTCCGGTCCCGACGCTTGATGAGCTGAAGGATCTCATGGAAGTGCAGCAATCCAGGATTCGGGAAGCGCTGGCTGGCCGCCTGGAGGAAAAGGTTCCTGCTCCGTATACGACTTCTGCCGGAATGACGCTTGAGACGGTCGAACAATTCCTCACCTTCAGCTTGTATCATGAGGGAATGCACTTTAATACGATTAAACTTTATAAGATGCTGCTCTTCCGTCAGCAGTGAAAAGCCACTTTTTAATAAGTGGTTTTTTTTATCGTTTTGAAAGATATGATTTTGCATTTGAATAAATGTTTTACAAAAATATCCTTAGAGAGATTCTTAGATGGTATATTTATCTTTATGAGTCTATGGGGGTGTTTTTTTTATCAGGAATAAAGTCACGTTAGTTGGGATGGTTGCCATTATTGTGATAGTAAGTTATCCAATATTGAGTCAATTTTTCGTAGGGGCGATATTTAGCCATACCTATTCAGAAAAGGAGTCTAATATTGAGAAGGTGTCTCAGAATATAAAAAAAGATCTTCTTCAGAAATACAACGAAGAGTTTGTAATTGAATCGGCAAGTTTTAATATAGCGGAGGATGCTTACACCTTTAGTATTTCTCCTAAGATGAATAAATCAGTCACATTTGATTTATTACAGAAGGATGGCGAAAACAGTTTTATTGAAAACTATGATTTTAAAAAGCTTTTATATAATAAAGTGCAAGCTGTAATCTCTAAGTCCAAATTCATTTCCCAATTAAGGATAGCGGGTATTGATGAGGAGAAGTTTGAAGAATACGATCAAAATAAAGACTTCTCTAGTTGGCCGTTCACCATATATTTAGTAACCAGTTTGTATCATGATAATCCAAAAAATATACAAAATAATGTACAGAAACTAATAAGGGAATATGCCAACGAAAATTTAATGTCCTATGAAATCAACCTAATAATCTTAAATGAAGAATTTAATAAGACAGAAATTGAACGAATCTTAAGCAGCGATGGCAATTATAATGTTTTTGAAAAAGACTACAAAGATAGCGTGATTAGTGTTTGTAATTTTAACAAGCGGGATAACAAAATCGTTTCAGATTACAGTTGTAAGAAGTGAAGAATGAATAGGCAGTAAGTTAGTTTGGTGAGGTCAAAACTTCCGCCAATCCCCCCGACAACAAGCCCTGTCCCTTCCACCATCCATTCATAAGCTAACCATAGCAAAAGAATGATATGGCCGGTTCGGTCACATGGGAAAGGGAGAATGCATTTGTTTACAGGCGGGTTTCGGAAGATTACTCCAATCAATGGGTTTTCACCGGAGGTTTCGGATGCGAGGCAGAATGATTATGCCTGGGCGGTGGATGAGCTGGGGGAGTATTTGTATGTAGGGACGGGGCGGAATATCCCAAATTTGGCGTTTGAGGGTCTGGGGCTGCCGATTCCGAAGGCGTTTTTGCCGAATGATGATTACCGGGCGAAGATCTGGCGGATTCGGAAGGATGGGACGTCGGATTGGGAGTTTGATTTTAAGACGGCTGAGACGTCGTTTGGGTTCCGGTTCATGATTCAGTATCCGAGGGGAGCGGCGGATGCGAAGCTTTATACGGCGGCGACTTCGCCTGACGGAAGTCTGGCTGTCATTTATAAAAGGACGGAAGAGACGTCGTGGGTGGCGTTTGCGGGTCTGGAAGGCGGGACGTCCCGGTCGATGGAGGAGCATTTGGGCCGTCTTTATGTGGCGACGGTTCCGCTTACGTCTACTGATGAGATTCCGAGATTGTTTCTTTTGAATGAGAGTGAATCGGGGTTTGAGCGGATTTCCCTGCCGCCAGAAATTACCGGTGAAATCACGAGTATGATCAGCTTCAATGGCCGTCTTTATCTCGGATTGTCCAAGCAGGGCGGGTTTGATGTGTGGAGGACGGTTGGTTCCAATCCGTCTTCCGGCTGGCAGCTTGTCGTCGATCAGGGAGCCGGTGATGCGATTAACGTCGTTGCTTTTGATATGACGCTTTACGATGGAGCCATCTATCTTGGCACAGGCATGATTCCGTTCCTCCCGCTTCTCAATGGTTCAACGGTCATCACGAAGGGCTTTGACATCATCCGGATTGAAGCAGATGACAGCTGGAGAGTAATTGTCGGAGGGATTGCGAAGGAACCGACCGATCCTGTCACGGGCAACCGGAACCTCGCTCTTTATCCGTCCGGATTCGGCAACCCGTTCAACGCATACTGCTGGCAAATCCAGAGCTATGAAGGGATGATTTACGCGGGCTCCTTCGACTGGACAGTGGTTATTCCTCCTGCGATTCAGTCTTTGCTGGAAGCGCTATTCGGCGGACAGGAAACCCCGCTGCTTCTCGAGCCTGGAATGATGGAAGACATGGTACTTTCCTTCCTCAAGGCGAAGGAATTGATTCCAAATCCGTTCTTCGGATTTGACCTTTGGAAATCGAACAACGCCAAGGTCTGGACACCGATTACATTCAACGGCCTCGGCAATCCGAAGAACTATGGAGTGCGCAATCTTTTCCCTTCCGTGGATGGAAGCCTGTATCTCGGAACGGCTAATCCGTTTCAGGGCTGTGAGGTTTGGGTGAAGGAGGGGGAGGCCGAAACCGAACCGGGCCTTCGGGATGTTATGAGCGGTTTTGCTGAAAGCTTAAGCAATCTGGAAAACTATTTCAAGGGGAAAACGAAAAGGTAACCAATAGAAGTAGAGGAAGGGGTGAAATCATCCCTTCTTTTTTACAGAATTGGTCTTTTCAAGAATGTAAATTAAAGGTAATATTATCCTGAGTCTATCGAACTATTATTAGGATAGAAGGGGTAACCATTATGAATCAGTGGGTACAAGATCAAGCTCAATCCAGACAGCATCGTTTAGCCTTAACATTCTTTCCGATCGTCACTTTTCTCGGGTACATACATCCTTGGCTATTTGGAATCGGCCTCATCGTTTTTTTCCTTGTCACTTCTTTTAAGATGCTGAAGACGATGCTCTTTTACATGCTGATTTTAGGGGTGATATCCGCCATTTTTCCGCCGCTTGCTCCCATTATTCTCATTGTTATGATTGTCCTCTTTTTTATGAGGATTGGTTATGTGATTAAGAATTGGAGACCGTTCACTGCGGGGCTTATCCTCTATGGGTCTGCAGCCTTTGTGCTGGTTAGAACGGCGTCGAATCCAGACGTTCTGCTGAGCCAGTATTTCAGTTTTGGCGGATTATGGGAAGCGGGAATCGTGTCGGTTATCAGTTATTTTTTGATTCGCACACTATTAAACTGGCTCTATCAATATGGCTACAGCAGTTATGCGGCATTGGGAATCATGGGCAGTGTGCCGCTAATTGTTATCTCGTTCATCCTGCCTTTCCTGAAAATGCATGTAGGCGGAGATGTTTATATGCCGGAAGCAAGCTTCACCGATGGGCATAAAACCCCAAGCGGCGAACCTTATATGGCGGAGGGAAAACTGGTAGCAGCCACTGAACCAGCCGTCTATAATGGGACAAAGCTTCAGCATGTTGAAGCGCATGTTCGAACCGCACCTGATGGCAATCCGTATAACAATCTTTCCTATGAAGGTCCGGGTAAACAGGCACCGAATGCAAGTAACCTCGTTCAAGTAGAGGGATCTATCAGATCCGCACCGGATGGGAACCCTAACAATAATCTATCGGCGAACGGTGTGGCCAGCGACGCTTCCGACAGGACTCATGATTTAGATGAGCTGGCGGATCTTTCAATTGAAAAAGATAACCGCTGGAAGAGCACCAGCTACCATGCTGTTTCTCCTGTTCTTGGGGCGGCAGGGGCTGAGAGGCTTTCGAAGAGGCTTATAAAAGAACCGATGGAATGAGAGACTGCGAGTGCCTGAGCCGGAGAAGAAGGTACCGAAAGAACAATATGCTCAGATATATATTCTTAATTTCATGAATGACTCATTACTGGCGACGTGAATGGGAAGAAAAATCTCGCTGTTTTTCGATATGAAAAGGTTCAATTTACTTTATATGGTATGATATGTAAAGATGTTTTGGCGGAGTACTTGATTAACAGAAATAGCCAAGAGATGCAGAAGTAACATACCTGTTGAAATCGAAGTCTTGGGGGATACATTGTGAAGAATTACGAGTTTAAAAATAACATTCCAACATTGGAAGAATACAAATATCTGTGCGAGTCTGTGGGATGGACTCATTATATGAATTTTGAAGTGGCAGAAACATCACTAAAAAATTCTATTTACTGCATCACTGTCACTGATCATAACCAAATTGTAGGTATGGGAAGAATTGTTGGCGATGGGTCTATTTATTTTTATATTCAAGATATTGTGGTTCATCCAGATTATCAGAATAATGGTATTGGCAACGAAATAATGAATAGTCTGATTAATTTCCTAAATCGGAATGCCCCCAATAAGGCGTTTGTCGGTTTGTTTGCATCACAAGGTAATGAGTCGTTCTATGAAAAATATAAATTTAAGGATTACTCACCAAATATGACAGGGATGTTTACTGTTATTTCAAAAGAATAAACTAAAATTGCAGAAGAACGCATAGAATATTTGCTCTCAGTAATAAGTGGATAAGTACTGTAATAACAGTGTAACGAACATACAGTGGAAAAGGACAGGCCAGAGGGTCTGTCCTTTTTGTATAATAAGGTAAAAAGGGGGAAATACATATGCATCTCATCATTCGGCCTTCACAAAAGAAAGACATGCAGCAGCTGATGGAGCTGGATCGGCTGATCTGGAACAGCACGAATACGCCCGCTCTGCTCCATTGGGACTCTGTAGAGGATTATGAAAAATCGTATCCGGAGGGAAATCAGATGGTAGCGGCAGAGGGCGACCGGATTGCAGGATACATAAGCTTCAAGCATCCTTTTGATGTGCCGTCAAATCGGCACGTATTCGACGTGGCGATCGGGATTCATCCGGATTTCCAAGGCAAGAAAGTGGGCAGCCAGCTTATGGAGCACTTGAGGCAGACCGCCCGCGAACAGGGCGTCCGGAAAATTTCGCTAAGAGTCCTTTCTACAAATGAAAAGGCCATCGCTTTTTATAAAGCAATCGGGTTCAAAGAGGAAGGGCGGCTCCACGAGGAATTCTTTCTGGATGGGAAGTATGTGGATGATTTGCTTTTGTATAAGATGGTGGATTGATTTGGTAGGGAGAACAGGGAGTTTATAAGTTTAACCGGACGAAATAGAGCAGCCAAGCGGCTGCTCTATGATTAAGTAATATGAGTGAGCTTCTCCGGGTTCAAGACGGAGTAAATCGTTTTGATTTTGTTGTCCTCGATGTGAAGAGAGAGGACCGCGTACGCGTGCTTCCCGGCGTATAGAATGAGTCCTGGATCTCCGTTTACGTAAGTGATGGAATAGGTCATGTCCTGTGGGAACTTTGACAGAATCCCCATGTAAAAGCGGACGATGCGTTCCGCTCCAAGGATTGGGAAGATGGCTGCTTTCACTTTTCCTCCGCCGTCCGTTAAGAGGGAAGCGTCTGCAGACAGGAGGCTGAGCATTTTGCTTGTATCTCCTGAAGCGAGGGCTCCAAAAAACTGTTCGGCGAGCCATTTTCCCTTTTCGGTCATTTGTGGTTCTTCCTTAGGAGGGACGATGCTCCTTTTTGCCCGCGAGAATATTTGACGGCAGTTGGTGCTGCTCTTGCCGACGATTTCCGCGATTTCCTCATAGCTGTATTGCAGCACTTCTTTTAGGATGAAGACCGCACGCTCTGTTTCGGATAATTGCTGAAGCAGCAGCAGGTAGGCCATGGATACCGATTCTTTTAGAAAGATGTGGCCGGCCGGGTCGCCGTTCGGACGGTTTTCGGTAATCAGCGGTTCAGGCAGCCACGTTCCTGTATATTGTTCCCGTTTCTTAGAAGCAGATTTTAGACGGTCGATACACCGGTTTGTCACCATTTTGCATAGATAGGCTTTCTTATTTTGAATATCCCCTGTCTCTGTTTCACTGAATGTGATATACACATTCTGAAGCAGATCCTCTGTATCCTGTACACTGCCAAGCATTCGGTATGCCAAAGAGAAAAGCAGGGGGTGGTGAGAGGTGAAAAGCAGTTCGGATTCAGTCGGACTCACATTATGCCTCCTTTAACATTCCAGGGTTTGCACACTTTTGAATCATCAAGGCTGACGCTCTTTTCGCGCTTGCGAATGCAGCATCTGCAAGTAATTCGCTGCGGCCGGCTCCATCTCCTGCAATGTAAAGGCCTGGGATATCCGGAACCGCTGGACCGATGGGAAGATAGCCGTTCAGTGCACAGGAACCGTTCGAGACCGTCATGTGAGGCAGGTACTGATAGCATTCCAATTCCTTTCTCCAGCCTGGCTGCATCAATTCCAAGAAGTTCTCAAGCTCTCTTTGATCAGCCTGGGCGTTTGAGGCTGAGTCCGTCCCCAAGTACTTGATGAGGCTGATCACGGAGGAACCATTATCGCTTAATTTTGAGGCCCTTGATTGATTGGTGAAAAGGATCGGCTGGTCGATGCCGATGGCAAATTGCTCGTTCGGTTTTGGGAGCTGGCGGAGTGAAACGTCGAGACAGGCGGCATAAATCGGTTTGACGCGCTGCCTCCATGTATCTAATGAGGTTCCAGCCGCTCCTTCTACCAGAGAGAAGGTTTGTTCAGGGCTTGCTGTTGAAAGAACCATTGGCACTTGGATTATGTCCCCGTTTTTTAAACTAATCACAAACCCTGATTCTTTCTTAATCGAAACAGCAGATTGATGAACGATGTCTGCGCCGAAATCTTTGGCTCTTTGTTTTAACGGATCGATCATGGATTGCCAGCCGCCGTCGATATAGAATACCCCATTCATCCCCCTCTGCACTTGATCGAGCACAATCGCCGCCTGCTGATTTTCGGGTCCGATGCAATACGTTGAAGTTCTGCATAGTGCGTAAAAAGCATGCCGGACCATTGGATCGGTCATCTCTGACTCAGCCCAATCCCGTAAGCTCCTCTCTCCAATTGATGCAGGCTGTAGATTCTTCAGCTTTCTCATCACCTTTCCGAGCTCGATCTTCCCTGATAGCGATAAAAGTTTTGTGGATAGGAGGGAGGGAAGGCTTGCTGGAAGCGAGAAGAGCGACCCGTTCCAAATAGCTCTCCCCTTCGTATCAGGTACACCGCCCGACAGTTCAATCCCCAGTTCATCTAATACCGCTTCCGCTGCTCCCCCTTTATAGAGAGCATGGGCTCCGATATTGAAATAGGCGCCATTCTTCTTGACGGTTTTTGCCCGGCCCCCAAGTGTTTTACCTTTTTCAATCACCACCGTTGATATACCGGCCTTTGTCAAATAAACCGCCGCCGTCAAACCGGAAATTCCTCCGCCAATGATTGCTGCTTCATATTTTTTCATCAGATATTCCCTCTTTCTGTTTTTACAAACAAGACGAAGAAGGATAATCATCTGTGACAAATTATGAAGAAAATGGTTCGGGGAAGGGTAAACTACCTCAAGTAATATGAGTTGGTTCATCCCAAAAATTATTACTAAATAAACCTATGAAGCAACCAAAACCGGTGGGAGAAAGAACCGCTTGGTCAGCAGATGTGATATATAAAAAACCCCGAACCAGTAATAGGATTCGGGATTTGTATGTGTTTACTTTTTTACCAGTTCGACTTCGCCAATTCCTTCAATAACCAGTGTTAGCTTGCTGGAATCGTTGTAAGAAGTGAATGGGAGGTTTGCATAAATAATGGTTTTGTTTTTCTTTCTATCCATACTAAAGCTTCCGTCCGAAGCAAATTCATCCCCATCTTCATCAATGACTTTAATATGATCTGCAATAACGTTCTCGTCTTCATAGACCTTGTTCAATGAAAATATAAGATTTAAGGAGGTTGGGTTTGCTTCAGCTTTGGAAACGAGAATGTTTGACACAGCATCTTTCATAACATATTGAACCGTTTTACCTGATGTTTCCTTATTTTTTTCGGTTACTTGAAGGTCCCAGCTGCCATTAATCTTCTTGAGTTTTTCTTTATCGTAGAAAACATTGACGCTTTCCACCTCTACTACAGCCCCTTTTAAATCAGGCAGCATTCCGTCATTAGAAGTAGCCAGTACCTCATACTGAATGTTCCCTGATTTTACATCTTGTAGTGAATTTTGATGCTCAGAGCTGGATAGATATTGATTGTTCCCCTTTAATGGCTTTGTATCTGGAATATTTTCATCAATGTATTCGCCATCTCCGTTTTTCAATCGATAATCCATGCTTACTGCTTTTACATTCTTTAGGATGGAAGCATCTTCAAAGGATAGCTTGAAATACAACCCTATTTTGTTGTGATCCGAAAAATGCCTGTCCAGTGTGATGGTAATATTCTGATCGGCTGCCGTGCTATGATCTTCTTGTGTAAAACCGTTATTCACCGCTTGTTCAATCCCTTTATCTCCAAAGTGCAGGAATCCGTTTATCCCGGCCATCACATGCTCATTCGACAGGACCACGCCTGTAGCGATCAGCGCACAAGCAGCTGCTGCGGCCCTTTTCCAGATGAACTGGACTTTTTTCTTTTTCGTTTTCGCCCGGATCGACTCATAGGATTGATCGAATGCCTGTCTTACAGTAACTGGAATTTCTTTTTCTTTATTCATGATTTGGCCAAGATCTTTTTCGAAATCATTTTTCACAAGCCATCACTCCCTCGCTCTTATAATAGGTCGTCCTCAAAATTGTTTTAGCCCGGGAAAGTCTGGATTTAATCGTTCCTTCAGGCTCCTTCAGAAATTCACTGATTTCCTTCACGTTTAATCCCACGATATAGTACAAAATAAGAGCCAGCCGATAGACTTCATTCAAACTATTGAGCGCATCCTCTAATTCCAATTTGTGATATTCATCGTTTCTTTTCTCGGGAAGCAAGTGTTCATGGATAACCGATAAGTTTTTATTTTTGCTAAGCATACTGTTGCACTTATTAATGAGGATTTTGCAAATCCACGTATTGAAGTACTCATTCTTTTTTAACGTATGTAATTTTTCATAAGCCGAAATAATTGCATCCTGCACCGCATCCGCTACATCCTCATCATTGCGCAGCAATCGGCTCGCTGTCCGGTACAGCACATCTTCGTATTGCTTCACCAGTGAAACAAACGCTTCTCCGTCTCCCTTTTTCGCCTTTTTAACCAAGTCTTTCAGTGATCCCATACAGGCACCCCCTTACTCGTTGTTTTGTTTTTCAATAGATTAGATAGGGGAGTGGATTGATTGGTTGCATAGCAAGTCTTTTTATTTTAAAACACTGTTAAACTTAGCTGTTGATTTCCGTTGCAGGCGCTCGCTTTCCGCGGGGCGGGCGGTGAGCCTCCTCGCCGCTTTGCGCCTGCGGGGTCTCACCTGTCCCGCTGCTCCCGCAGGAGTCTCGCGCCTTCCACTCCAATCAACTGATGTTAATAATCAACATCAGGCTTTAACAGAGACTATTTTTAATTATAGCGGTTTTATCGTCTCACCCGAACATGCTGATGCCGGACATAAATCCCGGACATCGCTGAGAATCGTGGGGATGCCGGACATGAATCTCGGACATCACAGACTAAACGGACAGACCGCACAAAGCACATTCTTGACTTATCAATCTCCCCATGTTAAATTTATCTTGAAATCGAGATAATTATCTAAAGGAGCTGTGGACCATGAACCACCTTAAAGGCATCCACCACGTAACCGCAATTACGAGCAGCGCTGAAAAGAACTATGAGTTTTTCACATATGTATTGGGAATGAGACTGATTAAGAAGACGGTGAATCAGGATGATATCCAGACGTATCATCTGTTTTTCGCGGATGATAAGGGAAGTGCGGGAACAGATATGACGTTCTTTGATTTTCCGGGCATCCAGAAGGGAGTGCACGGAACGAACGAGATCTCCAAGACGTCGTTCCGCGTGCCGACCGATGCAGCGCTTGACTACTGGGTGAAGCGATTTGACCGTTTGGACGTACAGCATGAGGGGATTACGGAGCAATTCGGGAAAAAGACGCTCTCATTTGCTGATTTTGATGATCAAAAGTATCAGCTCATTTCTGATGAGCATAACGAAGGAATCGAATCCGGTACACCTTGGCAAAAAGGGCCGGTTCCACTGGAATATGCGATCACCGGGCTCGGACCGATTTTCGTCCGGATCGCGAATTTTGATTTCTTCAAGCAGATGCTTGAGAAAGTTCTTCTATTTAAAGAAACGGCACAGGAAGAGTCGTTCCACCTGTTTGAAGTCGGAAAGGGCGGAAACGGAGCTCAGGTCATCGTTGAGGATAACCCGGATCTTCCGGAAGCGGTCCAAGGGTTTGGAACGGTTCATCATGCCGCGTTCCGCGTGGAAGACCGCACTGTCCTGGATGAATGGACAGACAGGCTCTCAAGCTTCCGTCTTCCAAACTCCGGCTACGTGAACCGCCACTTCTTTGAATCGCTTTATGCAAGAGTCGCTCCGCAAATCCTGTTTGAATTCGCGACAGACGGACCTGGTTTTATGGGGGACGAACCGTATGAAACACTCGGTGAGAAATTGTCGCTCCCTCCATTCCTTGAGCCGAAGCGTGAGGAGATTGAAGGATTGGTAAGACCGATTGATACGGTTAGGAGTACGAGAGAGTTTGTGAAGGAATAGGTTTAATCTGATGAAAGGATGGTGCAATTAGCCATCTTTTTTTTGTTCCTTGGACAAAAGATTGATGACAGAAGAAGGATGATACAGTGATGCTTTGACATGGGAAAATGTCGAATCCTGTCCGCTCCCATTCCTGAATGCGGACAGGATAAATCGGTGAAACCTTTTCCGGACAGTGATAAAAATTATATAAATTCGGCGATTTTTACTTTGAGAATCTAAGTTTGATAGGTAAAATCTATGTTTATCTTTGGAAAATATTATATCAATTTACAAAAAACTTATATAAAATTTACAAACTGTGAGTAGAACGGCCTGAATTAAAAAAGTATATTTTAATCAGATTCAATGTCGAATTATGAAGATTTTTGTATTAGGAGATTTTTGGATCAATTCATTTAAAGGGGCTAGACTATGCGTAAGAGAAAGATCGTTCAACTCGCAGCTGCCGGTACAATTGCTTTAAGCACTGTTGCTGCAGCAAATCCTGCTCAAGGAGCAGTCATCACCAAGGCAGAGCAGGCAGTTAAAACGGCAGAAGCCAAGGTGAAAGCACTTGCACCATTTTACTCATCAAAAAAACTGGAGACTTCCCCAGGGTTTTTGAAAGCTTACAATGACGCAAAAAAATCCCTCGCCGCTGCGAAATCAGCAGTACAATCCATGCCGCGTTCCTCTTCTAAGACACAAATGCTCAACCGCATTCAGTATTCAGAGCAAACAAATACGAAAGCTGCCCATTATATCGATGCCGTAAAGCTTGGGAAGCAGCTGTCTGACATGCAATCGGATTACAGCAGGTATTTCAGTATGGAAGTAACAGAAGATTCCAGGATGTCTTTCAGCAAATTAAATGAATTGAGAAAAGCCTTTGAACGAAAGATCGGAAAAGTTAGCGGTTCTGAAGTGCGTAATGCATTCAATGGTAAATTTACGCTCCCTGCTAAAATTTCCATTGAAATGACAGAATACGAAATGACTCAATATGACATTCAAAAAAAGCTTCAGTCTGCCATTGATGCAAAGAATGAAAAAGAAGCAGAGGCCTTGCTTGCTCTCCTTAAAAGAGTGGAAGAAAGAGGAGCAAAGCAGAAAGCAGATCTTGTAAAGCTATTCCCTGGCAATCAATTTCTTAAAGAAAGCATTCAAATAATAGAAAAAAACATGAAGGAAGCCCTTCAAGAGATAAAGGAAAAATTCGAGGACGCTTTGGAACAAATCAAACCAAAGCCTGAAACCCCAGAGAAACCGGGAAAAGCGATTACTCTTTCTCTTATGCACTCAAATGACACCCATGCGAATGTGGAAAATGCTCCGAAAAGAGCTGCAGCGGTCAAAGAATTCAGAAATGAACACCCGAACGCCCTTTTGCTTGATGCAGGAGATGTGTTCTCGGGTACTCTATATTTCAATGAATACTTGGGACAGGCTGACCTTGAGTTTATGAATCTAATGAAATACGATGCTATGACATTCGGTAACCATGAATTCGACCTTGGAACGGAACCTCTTGCCAAGTTCGTTGAAAAAGCAAGCTTTCCATTCGTCAGTGCGAATGTGGACCTTTCAAAGGATGCTAATTTGAAAGGAATGTTCCATGATTCCGTTACAGCGGATGCAAAAAAGGGCCAGATTTACAACGGCATCATTAAAGAAATCGATGGAGAAAAAGTAGGAATCTTCGGTTTAACTACTGCTGAGACTGTAAGCATTTCCAGTCCTGGTAAAGATGTTGCATTTGAAAATTACATCAACGAGGCGAAAACTCAAGTAGCTGAGTTGAAAAAGCAGGGAGTCAACAAGATTATTGCCCTGACTCATATCGGCTTCCAGGATGGCGGCGGAGATAACGACGTTACCCTGGCAAAAGAAGTAGAAGGTATTGATATCATTGTCGGGGGCCATTCCCATAACAAGATTGATGCCCCATATGTGGATACGACAGGCGAAGAAATGACTGTTATTACACAAGCAAATGAGTACAGCAAGTTTTTGGGTACTTTGAATGTAACCTTTGATGCAAAAGGAAAAATCGAGTCCCACAACGGCAAGCTTCTCGATCTGTTTGCATACGAAGATAAGAACGTAAATAAGAAAGCAGATGCGGATGAGTATAAATACCAGGATGATGCGGAAGCACTGCAAATTCTGAATGAGAAATACAAGCCAAGCGTAGTAGAAAAGCAAAAAACCGTTGTTGGACAAACGGATGTTCAGCTGATTGGCGGTAATCCGGCTGCAAGAACTGGTGAAACGAACCTGGGTGACCTTATTACGGACGGAATGCTGAAAAAGGCACAATCCGTTAACCCTGATACTTTGATTGCGCTTCAAAATGGTGGGGGTGTCCGCACTACACTAGACGCCGGGGATATCACTTTGTCACAAGTCCTAACTGTCCTTCCGTTCGGAAATACGCTCGGTATCATGGAACTTAAAGGTTCAGAAATTAAAGCAGCACTTGAGCACAGTGTGAGCATATACCCGACGGTGAACGGTGCTTTCCTTCAGGCTTCCGGAATCAAGTATGTCTTCAATGCAGCCCAGCCTGCAGGTTCAAGGGTAACAACAATTGAAGTGAAACAGAAAGACGGCTCCTTTAACGCGATTGAAATGGACAAGAACTATTTTGTCGCAACAAACGTCTTTACAGCTAAAGGCGGAGACGGATATACAATGTTTGCAAAGGCCTATGAAGAAGGCCGCGTGAGCGAACCTGGATTCACAGATTGGGAGATTTTCTCTGATTATCTTAAAGCAAAACCGGTAATCACTGCCTATCCGGATGCCCGCATCATTCAATCTGTTATAGCTTCCGAATTCAATGGAACAGAGGCAAAACCGCAAGTTTTTCCTGGAAACGTAATGGTGGAAGCGGCTGATCTGGCCGAGCTTAAGTATGCCAATATCTCAGGAAACCTGATCATCAAGGGCGGAACTGAAATCGCAGCGGAATCTGTGAATGTAGCCGGCGAAACGATTTTTATTGACTAATAATAGTTATCAACGGAGGATACCCATTTGAAAAAGCAAACCTGGAAAATTCCTTTTCAATTCGCAATGATCTTTGCCCTGGTGCTGTCTATGCTGGCACCAGCGGCACCTGTAGGAAAAGCTGCTGCTGCATTGACGGTTGCTGAGGCGATTGCTTTGAATAACATTGGCACTACCGGACCGGCAGCTGAGGTAGAGGGTTACATTGTTGGTACTACAGCAAGCGGACCGGTGTATTCCCCTGGACCAACCTTTACAGTTAACACAAATATAGCTATAGCAGATTCACCTGCTGAAACTGATAAGGCGAAAATTATGCCGGTTGCATTGCCTATAGGAACAATTAGAGATACCGTTAACCTGGTGAATAATCCAAGTAACTTAGGTAAGAAAATCCGTGTAACAGGAACTTTGAAGGCTTATTTTTCTGTGCCTGGTATGAACCCTGTTACAGCCCTTCAATTTGTTGCACCAGCAAACCAAACATCACCAGTTACGGCAAGCCTCCCTTCAGGTGGAGTTTTAGCAGGAACAGAAATCAGCCTGAACACGGCTGATGCAGGGGCTGCCATCTATTACACAACAGATGGTTCTGCACCGACAGCATCAAGCGCACTATATACAGCTCCAATTAAAGTAGATTCGGATACTGCAATTAAAGCAATCGCGGTTGCTGCAGGAAAAGATGCGAGTCAGGAAGCTTCCTTCACATACGCGGTTCCTGCTGTTAAAGATATTGCAGATGTAAAAGTCCTGGCGAAAGGAACGACTGCTGCCATTATTGGAACGGTAACAGCCATTTTCTCATCAGGCGGTATGAACAATGTGTATATTCAAGACGGTACGGCAGGAATCATTGTCCGCGGATCGGCTCTTGATTCAAAAGTGAAAATTGGCGACAAAATGAAAGCTGCTGGAAAGATGAACGATTATTACGGTATGGCTCAGCTTGAAGTATCCGGCAATTCAGCACTTGAGATGGTACAGGCTAACGCAGGTGTACCAGATCCTCAAACGGTTGTATCGACTGACCTGAAAGAGGAGACAGAGGGTGAACTCGTTACAATCAAGGATGTAACAGTGGGAACGAAAGATACAAGCGGAAACTTTCCAGCAACAGATGCAGCTGGCACAGCGAAGCTAAAGCCAATGGATTCCTCTCTGCTGGAAGCGGGCAAAACGTACGATTCCATTACAGGTGTAGTGAACTACGATTTTAACGAATACAAAATCGTACCAAGAGATGCGTCTGATATAATTGAAGACTCATCCAAGGTTCAAGCCGTAACAGCTAATCCAGCTGCAGGCTATGTGAAAACAGGAACGGAAATCACTTTAAGCACGACAACGAAAGATGCTGAGATTCATTACACGGAAGACGGAAGCGAGCCGACCGCTTCAAGCAAAAAATATACAGGTCCTCTGTCCATTACGAAAGACAGCGTCATTAAAGCTGTGGCCATCAAAGCTGGAATGACAGACAGTGAAGCAGCAGCATTTGACTATGAAATCCTAGATGGCCCGATTCAAATTCATCATATCCAGGGAGCAAGCCACACTTCCCCGCTTGATGGCAAAAATGTCGTGGACGTTCAGGGTGTCGTAACACACGTTGTAGACAATAACAATTTCTTCATGCAGGATCCGAATCCTGATGCGGATGTAAAAACATCTGAAGGAATCCTTGTATACAAATCCAATCATGGAATGATTCAAGGTGATCTTGTAAAAGTAAGCGGTCAGGTTAAGGAATATCATTTAGAAGGATATGCTGAAAAAGCGGCAACGGATGCCCCTGTTACGGAAATCAGCGCTTCTGCTATAATAAAAGTTTCTGCAGGAGCCGAACTGCCTGCACCTGTTGTAATCGGGAAAGACCGCATTGCACCCCAACAGATTATTGATAACGATGGAATGAAAGAGTTTGATCCTGAGCAGGACGGATTGGACTTCTATGAGAGCCTTGAAGGAATGCGCGTTGGGGTTGAAGACGCGAAGCTTGTTGCTCCTCAAAGCTACGGCGAACTCGTTGTTGTACCTGGAACGGTTGCAACCAATACCGCTAACGGCGGACTGCGTGCAACGAAAGAAGACTCTAATCCGGAGCGTATTTTCATCGACATCAATGATGAAAAGTATGTAGCGAAATCAGGTGACTCTTTTAAAGGGTTAATCACAGGTGTCGTAAGCTACAGCTTCAGCAACTACAAAGTATTGACGAATAAAACAAGCCTTCCTAATTTAGTGGAAGGAACGACAAAAAGAGAAGTCGTTTCATTTGAGAAAATTGAAGACCAATTAACCGTTGCTTCCTATAACGTGGAGAACTTCTCTGCCAAGGATGCAGACGAAAAAGTAACGAAAGTGGCAAATGCCGTTGTTGAAAATCTAAAGCAGCCGGATGTTATCGGATTGACGGAAATGCAGGATAATGACGGACCAGCTGACAGCGGACAAACCGCTTCAAACGAAAGTGCCCAGAAGCTGATTGACAAAATCAAGGCGCTTGGCGGTCCGGAATATACGTACGTTGATATTGCACCTGAAAATAATAAAGACGGCGGTCAGCCTGGCGGAAATATCCGTGTAGCCTTCCTTTATAATAAAGACCGGGTATCCCTGGCGGCAGGAACAAAAGGAACATCCACGCAGGCTGTTGGATTCGAAAATGGAAGTCTTACCGTTAACCCCGGCCGGATCGATCCAACAAACGAAGCTTTTACAAACAGCCGTAAACCGCTGGCAGCACAGTTTGAATTCCAAGGCAAAAAAGTCATTCTTGTTGCCAACCACTTCAACTCCAAAGGCGGAGACCAGCCGCTATTCGGTAAAAATCAGCCTCCTGTCCTTGGAAGTGAAGTGCAGCGCCATAAAATTGCAGGAATTCTTAACAGTTTCGTCAAGGAAGTAAAAGCAAAGGATCCAAATGCAAACCTGATTCTATTAGGAGACTTCAACGATTTCGAGTTTTCAAAAACTTTTGAAATTCTGAAGGGATCTGAAATGAGCAACATGGTAGAGAAGATTTCTGAAGAAAAGAGATTCTCCTATGTATACCAAGGAAACTCGCAAGTACTTGATCACATCCTTGTTTCAAACAATCTGGCAGACTCTACTAAAGCGGAAATCGTGCATATCAACTCTTCTTTCATGGAACAGCATGGAAGAGCAAGTGACCATGACCCTTTGATGATCCAGACACAATTAAAAGGGAAACCTATTTACTCAAAAATTTACAAGCTTAAAGGCTTTAAAACGAAAAAGCTTACAATCGAGGCAGCTAATTCGTATGTAGAAATGGATGCATCATCTGTTATCGAAAATGGAATTGTGCTAAAGGCAAAAGCCGCTATTAAAGGAGAGGGCCTGAAGAATACAAAGGTTACTCTGCTGCCATCAGCTAATGAAACGGCATTTGACTTTATGGGCTCTGAGATAAAAGAAGCAGTTATCGGCAATCAGCATGTCTCTGCCGTATATGGTGCCGAAAAAGTTACACAATGGACGGCAGCTGAAGGGATTGATCTTACTAAAGTTAAATTCTATCATTCAAATGGAACGATTCTTCCAGCACCTTCTGTGAAGTAACAAATGAAAAATAAATAAGCGGTGAGCTAATCGAGCCGCCAAAAAGCCGGCCCTGAACAATAAGGGCCGGCTTTTTATTCGTTCAAAACGTTTGAAGTTGGAAAGGGCGGTGACGGAGATCAGGTCATCGTTGAGGAAACCCGGACCTTCCGGAAGCGGTTCAAAGGTTTGACCGTTCACCTTGCTGCGTTCCGCGTGGAATACCGCACTGTCCTGGATGAATGGATAGACAGGCTTTCAAGCTTCCGCCTTCCAAACTCCGGTTATGTGAACCGTCATTTCTTTAAATCCCTGTATGCAAGAGTCGCTCCGCAAATCATGTTCGAATTTGCAACAGCCGGACCTGGTTTTATGGGGGACGATCGTATGAATCACTCGGCGAGAAATTATCGCTCTCTCCATTCCTAGAGCAGAAGCGTAAGGAGACTGAAGGATTGGTAAGAGCGATTGATACGGTGAGGAGCACGAGGGAGTTTGTGAAGGAATAAGGGGAAGAAATGCTGCTGGGAATGAACGCTGGAGATGATCTCTGGTTGGATAGGGGTCATCTGTTTTTATTCCAAAGGCCACTGTGGTCATCATACTTGGATTGAGGGACACGACTTAAGCTCGGCTCCCGTAATACAAAAATACGCTATAGGATAAATCTTGACCTATAGCGTATTTTTTGTATCGATTCATATATACCGCTTCTTAATCGCATACACCGCAAGCTGGGTTCTATGCTGCAAAGCGCTTTTTTTCAGGATTCCTGTGACGATGTTTTTTATTCGGCCTTCGCTTAAAAAAAGGATATTGGCGATTTCCTTATTGCTTTTGCCTTGCGCTATGTATTTGACTAGTTCAATTTCTCTTATCGTCAGGTTATCCGCTGGATGCGGTACAGAACCGTCCCTCCACTCGTGTTCCATAAATATGTCCATCCCATCAAGTGCATTTGGATGAAAGATTTTCATATTATTTGCCGCACATTTGATAGCGAGGATAAGCTCGGAACCTTTTATATTTTTTAATAAGTAGCCGTCAGCACCGGATTTAAGGGCAAAGAAACCACTCTTTTTATCTGTTTGATTGGCTAGAAAGATAACTTTCATATGAGGGAATTGATGTTTAATCCGTTTTGCAGCCTCAAAGCCATCGCACTCAGGCATTTCTATATCTATTAATATGACATCAGGAGCAAGGGCGCTGCATAAATCTACAGCCTGCATTCCGTTTTCGGCGCTTCCGATGACATTCAGTTCACTGTCTTTTTCAATCAGATATACGATGCTTTCCCTTAAAAGCCCTGGTCCATTAACAATTAGTACATTTACCATTCGCCCATGCACTTCCTTATAGAAAATCAACTATATCATAGCAATCTTGTTTTATTATTTAACGTTATGAATGTTAATTTTTAGTTAAAAAAATTAGGAACTTCGGGTCAGGAAGCGTGCCAAAATCACAAAAAGGGAAAAAAAGGAGTGACCTCAGCGTGACGTTCGCTATCTTCAATTGGGATGGGTTGAACCCTATACTATTCTTAGATTGAATAGGAGGTTATACATAGTGGCCAGAAAAATTAGTAACAAGAAGCTCTCATTATTATTTTTGAGTTTAGTGCTTTTCTTTTCTACGGGGAACTTTTTTAGTACACCTGCACATGCTGCAGGGGCATCTCATGTTGTCATTAGTGAGGTTTATGGCGGAGGCGGAAACAGCGGTGCTTTCTATAAAAATGATTATATTGAACTCTACAATCCTACAGATAGTGCTGTTAATTTGTCAGGCTGGTCTGTTCAATATGCTTCTGCAAGCGGTTCATTCACAAACATAACGAATTTAACTGGAAGCATTGGTGCTCATCAGTACTATCTAATTAAACAAGCTAGCGGCACCGGCGGAACAGCTAATCTGCCATCTCCTAATGCAACTGGCACCATTAACTTAAGTGCAAGCAGCGGAAAAGTTGCGCTCGCGAAAGTGACTTCTTCCGTATCTGGTTCCAGAGATTTGAATGTGATCGATTTTATTGGCTATGGTTCTGCCAATGATTACGAAGCAGCTTCTGCAGGGACGACTTCAGCGACTACAAGTGCTGAACGTAAAAACGATAACGGCGGAACAGCTAACGGACTGGGCAATGGCTGGGACACGAACAATAATTCTGCTGATATTACAGTTACAGCGAGCCTGGACCCTCAAAGCTCAACTTCATCAGGAACTGGATCCGAGCCAACAGTTACAGAAGATGATCATTTGGCCCTTGGAAATCCAAGCGGTGCAACAACAAGTACATCCAATTCCACAAACTATTTAATGACAAAGCCTCAATATGATCTTTCTTACAATGATTCAAAACGTACGCCAAACTGGGTGAGCTGGCATTTGGATGCGGATGATAGCGGAAGCACTCCGCGTCAGGATGACTTCCGCGCGGATACGTCCCTTCCGACAGGCTGGTATGAAGTAACAGCAAGTGAATTCTCAGGATCAGGATTTGACAGAGGCCATATGTGTCCTTCCGCTGACCGTACCTCTTCAATTGCTGATAATTCAGCAACATTCTTCATGACAAATATGATTCCTCAAGCACCGAACAACAACCAGATTACATGGGCGGATCTAGAATCCTACAGCCGTGAACTTGCTGCTGCAGGCAACGAATTGTACATTATCTCTGGGGGCTATGGAATGGGAGGCACTGGTTCCAACGGATATAGAACGACAGTCGGAAATGGCGTTGTCGTACCTGCCCAAACATGGAAGGTCATCGTTGTCCTGCCTAAAGGCGACAATGATGCGAGCCGTGTATCCACTGCAACAAGAGTGATCGCAGTTGTCGTACCGAACGACCAGACAGCTTCCAGCAAACCATGGTCTTCCTACCGGGTAAGTGTTGACAGTATTGAAACGATGACGGGCTTCAATTTCATGTCTTCAGTGCCAACAAGCGTCCAAGACGCGATTGAGGCAAAAGTGGATAATGGGCCTGCGAATTAATTTAGCATAAGAAACAAGAAAGTAAACGGCTTCCCTTTTCAAGGACACATAGGAAGGTGATCTCTGTGAGAAACAGGGGTCATCTTTTTTAGGTTTCTTTTTATTTTTTGGCTCTGTTAAAGTTTATTTTTGATATTAATTATAAAAACGGAACCTCCAAAAATTAGAAAGTTCCGTTTTTAATATTGGCTTGTATAACTAACGCTACCCGTTAGTTATACATATAGACCTACACAATATTAGCCTACTAAATAAATGATGTGACAATAAGCAATTATTTCTTGCCTTTTAGTTCTAAAAGTATAGGTGCTATATTTAGTAAGATCGAAACAATTGTCAAAAACCATAATGCCCTTTCCATACCAGGTACTACATCCCCTAGAGCTGACCAATCTTCCATTTTTACCCACCGAGATACAAGACTATATTCTGAACAAAGTGTTAATGCTGTAAATGATAAACCTATCGCCATAGCAAGCTTATAATCCTTTCCTGCTTTATACATATATAGATTAATAAAAGTAGCCACTATTGCAATAACCCCAAACATAATAAATAACATTACTAACCTCCATATACTTTTATTTATATCGTGGGAATAAATTAGTTCATTAGTTGAATGAAAAATATGTTTATATTGTGAGTTTAGGTAACCTTAGTGTATCATGCGTTTCCATATTTTGTGTTAAATTCCCTTTGGCCATAAAGTCAGTTATAGTAACAGTCTTTCTTTAGAGGTTTTGGAAAGAAATCAGTTCTCCTTATATTGAGACAGAGGTAAAAAAAACTCTCAAACGGAATGATAAAACCTGGCTTGAACATCTTGAATACGCTTGTGATGATTTAGGATTGGGTAAACGTAATTTTCAGGAGGCCGAATAATACCGGCAAATGAAAATAATGGCAGAGGAATAATAGACGAGAGGGTGACTCAATCAGTCATACTTTTTTTCATATACAAAGCTTACCCTGTTCACAGATTAGGATAGAAGCAGGGAAAACACCGCATACTATAGGAAATGGATAAAAAGGAAGGGAATGCTTCATCATGTCTAAAACCAGGAAAATGAGTTCGGCAGAGTTCGGGGCTATATGGACAACGTATCATAAAAAGACGATGATTCTTAGAATACTGGAGGTCTTAATTGAGAAATCGGATGAGGCCGAAGCGAAGAATTTGATGTCTGATTTGCATAGGAAGCTGAATAAAAAGGTTCTTGAAATGAGGATTATGATTGAAAATGAAGGGGCTGCTGTACCTGCAGGTTTTACGAGTAAGGATATCCGCCTCGATTCACCGAAATTATTCGATAATGGATTTGATATTATGTTTTGCCGGGTGCTGAAGCAAATCAGCATGGGTATGTATGTCCTTCATATGACCGTATCTTACCGTGAAGACGTAATTGACTACTATAAGCAGCTGACAGATTTAACACAAACGTATTATGATAAATTCACTCATTATCTGCTGAAAAAGGACCTGCTTCCTCATCCAAACTATGGAAGCATTCCGAAGTCAGGGGGATACATAACAGATAAATCCTACACCAAAGGCACGAATTTTTTTGGAGAAAAGAGGCCGATTAATGCGATTGAATTCGGGATGCTTTACCATTCAATCGAGACAAACGTTTTTGCAGTTCAGTTAATGAAAGCCTTTGCCCAGTGCAGTGAGGACAATGAAGTGAAAAAGTATTTTATCAAGGGACATGATTTGGCAAAGGAAATATTAAAAGAAACGAACGAGATTCTTCTAACGGATGATATACAGCCTCCTACTGCATCTGGAGGAATCTTGACAGGCTCGACGGCAGCACCTTTTTCAGAATACCTGATGCTGTACTGTACCTACTTGTTAGGTGGATTCGGTCTTGGAGGCCAAGGCTTCAGCTCCGTCTTTATTCTGCGAAATGATTTGAGTGCAAAATCAGCCATATTTGCAAAAGATACGTACGAATTCACGATGGCAGGGGCCAAATTAATGATGGAAAAAGGATGGATGGAGGAACCGCCCGGGATGGACAGCTAATCAGGGTGACTTCCTGCCTTTAAATGGGCATCGCTCACAAAATAGCAGGCCTGTTTAAGTAATTGCAGACATTCGCACATTAATTGCTGACTTTTTGTAATAATTGCTGACGTTTCCCGAATAATTGCGGACTTTTTCCTGCTAATTGCTGAAATACATATTTCCGGTTAAAAAGGGATCCCACGCTTAATGCATGGGATCCCTTTTTGTATCCAAAATCCCACCTAACAAATGTAAAAAAATGCTAAAATATTTAAAAGAGACAAATCTTTGAAAAAGGGGATATGGAAATGGATTATCGAATCGAGCATCTTGATTTTGAATGGAAGCTGACGGGGAAAAAGGAGAAAGTAAAAACGAGCCGCGCATTTAAGACCATTCCTAAACTCTGGAGCCAGGCGAAGAAAGATGGATTTACCCAGCAATTAATCGATCTGTCATGGGAAGATCCAAAATGCAAGATTGAAGGCATATTAGGTGTGTGCGGCAAAGAAGCGGCTATTAAAGATGAAGAATTTGATTACTTCATGGGAGTGCGGTATGCAGGCGACTCTCCTGAAGGTCTGGAAACCCTCACGATTCCACCGGCCACATGGGCGGTATTTCCGAATATCCCTGAAGCATGGAAGCGCCTCTATTCCGAGTGGGTCCCTACATCCGGCTATGAGCTGGCGAATCTGCCGTGCATCGAGTGCTATTACGGACCGGGCCGCAAGCCGAGGCATGAATTGTGGGTGCCGGTGATCGCGAAGTGAAAAATTCCTGACACGATTGAAATAACCGGCGCTAACCTGGTACATTAATGATAAGACAAACTGACGGGGTGCCCGATGTATTTAACTGATTTAGAAGATTTTATCAATGAAACGATCCTGAAGCGCGGAAAAGATTATTATAAAAAAGGACAGATTTTGAAGCTTCGGGAAGCGGATGGTATACATAAGGCGGTTGTAGAGGGCAGCAGCTATCCTTATCGTGTTTCTGTGAAGATGGCCGGCGACACGGTTCTTGAAACGTATTGCGATTGTCCGTTCGACGGGGTTTACTGCAAGCATGAAGCGGCTGTGCTTTTTGCTATGAGGGATGGCATGGTGGAACGGGAACCCGTGGAGAGCAAATCAAAAAGGAAAGAGACAGCGATCGAGGACCTGCTTCCTCAAATGAAAAAAGAGGACCTCGTCCGTGTACTGATTGACCTTTCTGATACCTATCCGGAAATTGAGAAAAAACTGCTGTTTGAATTTGCGCCAATTGAAGACGAGGTGGCAGCGAGCAAAAAAATGATCCGCGAGTACATACGCAAGGCTAAAGAGCATGGTTTCATTTCATATGGCAGAGTTGACCAGGCCCTCTATGGAGCGATGCTGACTATTGAAAAAGCACGGACAAAAAGGGATGCCGGCCAGCCGGAGAGTACGGTGCTGCTGAGCCTTGCCGTCATGTCGATCGTCATTGAGATGCTGCATTACACAGATGACTCCAGCGGTTCCATCGGCGATGTCTTGTTTACAGCCGTGAATCTCATCGATGAAGCCATTGAAGATGGTTTGGAGCAGTGGCCGGAAGCGAAAAAGAAAGAATTAATGAAAGCCATTTTAAAAGAAGCCATGCATGCCAGATACGATGATTGGAGCGATCACCGGGTTGATCTGCTTGGGGCATGTGTCCAGTTCGCCGATGATCCGGGACTCCGAAAAGAACTGGAAAAGCCGCTTTTGAAACGCCTGAAAGAACTGGATGGCGAAGATTATGGGGGTTTCTATGAGAAAGAAAGCATCATGGGCTTTTTGCTTGAACTATACGAATCGGCAGACCTGGAAGAAGCCGAGGCATTTCTGAAAGCAAACCTCAGCTACCCGTCATTCAGGGAAAAAGCGGTTAATCGCTGTTTGGAAAGCGGTGACTATCAGCAGGCGATTTCCCTCTGTGAAGAAGGAATTCATAAGGAACGGCATGGAAATACAGGCACCTGGAGAAAGCTTGAATCTCAGGCCTATGAGCTGCTTGGCGATCGTGGAAAGCAAAAGGAGCTGGGCCGCAAAATGATCAGCGGTCAAGAAGGAATTCAGTACTATCTCAAGCTGAAAGAGCTGTATGATCCTGAAGAGTGGCCGGCTGTTCTGGAGGAGCTTTTAACTGAACTCCACTCATCAAGTCCGTATTCTCCTTACCTGGAAATTATTAAAATCGAGAACCGGAAAGACAAAATACTGGAGTACTGCCGTGCCTCGCCAAGCGAAATCGTGGGGCTGCATCCTTATATTCAGGAGGAGTACCCAGGGAAAATCAGCGACATTTTTACCCGGTTCATCCGCAACGAATCATCCCATGCTTCCAACCGCAGCCAGTACAAGAAAGTAACCAAGCTTTTTGAGCCTTATAGAAAAGCATGCGGGGAAGAAAGCGCACGTGAGCTCGCGGAAGACCTGAAGAAGGAATATCACTATCGGCCGGCGATGGTGGAGGAGCTGGAGAAGGTATAAAGGGGAAGCAGTCCGTTTACGGTCTGCTTTTTATTTTCCAATTATTCTCTTTTGTGTGGTAATATTTACATAGATTAATAACGTTGGAGAATGGAGAATAATTGAATGAAATTAATGGGGAAATTGTGTTTAACTGCGGTTTTGACATTAGGGTTGCTTCAGCCAGGAGTATCTGCAGAAGCTACAGGAACGGATTTTTCGTCTAACTGTACAAAGTACGGTGTATTAAAACCTAATGTAAATCCTTCTTTTCAGCATATGAATTGCTTGTTAACAAATGCTGCATTGGCAGCTGATATACCGCCAGAAGTAGTGAAAGCTGTAGCTACACAGGAAAATGGCAAGTGGCAGCAATTTGGAATTAAGCCTGCTGATAGCGGTATCGGTCTTATGCAGGTCACTAACTACCCTGGTTACTCCAAGGAAAAATTAAAAAATGATGTTATCTATAACATTGACGCTGGTATTAGTATTCTTTCAAAAAAATATGATAGTAATGTTCCGAAGATAAAAGGGGCAGGCCGGAATATTATTGAAAACTGGTATTTTCCTGTAATGGCTTATAATGGGATCAAGCCTGTGAACAGTCCGCTTATAAAAGCAACCGGTAAGAAAAATATAAAAGCGTATCAGGAAGAAGTGTTCAGCAAAATAGTGAAAGATAGCTTATTAAAGTCTGCAAATCTAGCGCAATTTCCTTTCACAACAGCAGATTTTGAATATGATCCCACAAGCAATCAGAATATCGTTTTTCGAAAGATGGAATACTCTATAAAAGATCTGCATCCAACTGTTTATCAATTTAAAGCAGGAAATCGAGTGATGGTGACAGTAGATAGCGTCAAGGTAAGGGTTCATCCAGATACTACAAAATCGGCAAAAAATGTGGGGAAAAACACCGTTTTATTAGTTAGGGGAAATTTTGTTTATAGCAAAAATTCTGCTAATCAATTTGTTTGGTACCCAGTAAGAACGGCCGATCAAAAGATAAAGGGATATATTTCATCCGCTTACATTAAAAAACTTTAATAACCCATAAAAAAGAAGCAGAGATTGCAGCCAATCTCTGCTTCTTTTTATAAATCTGCAATTTTTTCTCAATCTTCCTCAATCTTCAAAACCTGTTTCTTCTCAATCTTATGAAGCTGATACAAACGGTAAATATGGCTCACGATCACTTTCAGCACGGCATATACCGGCACAGCGAGAATCATGAAGAGCAAGCCGCCCATGCTTCCTGCGACGAGTAATAGCAGGATGATGGTTAATGGATGGATATCAAGTTTTCTTCCCATAATTAGCGGGGAGCTTACATTTCCATCAATTTGCTGGACAATAATCGCAACGATCAGGACTTTGACTGCCATAAATGGAGAGTCAATGAAACCGATGATTAGCGCCGGAATGATGGCTAAGAACGGTCCGATAAACGGGATCACATTTGTAAACATGGCCACAATCGCCAGGATCAAAGAATAGTTGACGCCGATAATCAGGTAGCCTATGTACATCATGATGCCGACTATAAGACAGATGATTGCCTGTCCCTGAATGTAGGAACTCAGAGCGGAGTCCATGTCCTTTAGAATTTTTTTTGATTCGTTTGCTTTTAACGGGAAGAAGCGGGCAATCTTTGTTGACAGGCCTTCGCTGTCTTTCAATAGATAGAACACAATAAACGGAACCGTGACAATGATGGTGGCTAGGCTTGAGAGGATTCCAATTAAACCGGTTATGCCATTTCCGATGTTGCTTACGTTGCTTTTAAAATAATCTGAGATTTTGGCGGTTGCCTGTTCCACCGTCATATTGCTGTTTTCCTCGAAACGGGACATCCATGAACTCTGTCTGATTTCATTTGCTTTCGACTGCAGCGTTTCAATAATGCCGGGCGCATTATCAATCAGTGTTTTGAACTGCTTCTGAATTTCAGGCCCAATAAGGAAAAATAGCAGCGTTCCAATCCCGATAAATAGGATGTAAAGTACAACTATTGATAACGTTTTTGGAACTTTTTTGTGATCCAGGTAAAGTACGATCGGCCGAAATAAATAGAAAATGACCCCTGAAATCAAAAACGGAAAGAATAACGTTTGAAAAATGATGACGAGCGGTGTGAAAATGAACTGAACCTTCACAGCAAGCATAATGATGACCAAAAGAATGATGATGGTATAACCAAGTCTGAAATATTTGGAATCCGGCAAACTGGAACACTCCTTTTTCGAAAGCAATCGCGCTTCATGTCGCAATTGCCTAATTAATAAAAGTTTAGACACTCAATTATATAAGAAAACGAAAAGAAACGCATTTTTTTCCAAATTATTCTTTTGTTTTTCTCTAGATGTATATTCTGTACCAGCCTACTTTACCCTGCGAGTAAGAATTGGAAACTTTAGGAGAATAACATTGGAGGAATTCCGCTATTTTTCAAGAAGTACCTAAAGAGAAAACCTTAAGGAATGGGTGAACTGCGCTTGAGAACGGAAAAGGAAATGTTTGATTTAATTATAGGCATTGCAGAACAGGATGAGCGAATTCGGGCGGCCTATATGAATGGATCCAGGACAAACCCGAATGCCCCGAAGGATATTTTTCAGGATTATGATATTGTCTATGTAGTGACAGAGACCGCTTCCTTTATTGCAGATGAGGGCTGGATTGGCGTGTTTGGGGATCTGATTATCCTTCAGGAGCCGGACAAAATGGATCTGCTGGCTGGAAAGAAGACCGATTTTGATCAATCCTACGGGTATTTAATGCTTTTCACGGATGGAAATCGCATCGATCTGCATATTGAAACACAGGAAGCGATGATGGAAAACGGATATATCTCAGAGAAGCTGACGGTTCCGTTATTGGATAAAGACGGGATTCTGCGGGAACTCCCAGAGCCATCTGATGCTGATTATCATATAAAAAAACCTTCTGAACCGCTGTTCCTGAACGCCTGCAATGAATTTTGGTGGTGTCTTCAGAGCGTGGTGAAGGGGATTTGGAGAGACGAGCTTCCCTATGCAAAGCAATTCTTTGAGGCACCCGTTCGAACGGTTCTTAATGAAATGGTTTCATGGTGGATTGGAACAAAGCATGGCTTCGAAGTTTCATCAGGGAAAATGGGAAAGTATTTTAAGAAGTACTTGCCTGAATCCCACTGGAATCTGTATAAGGAAACCTACTCGGACGGGTATCCGGAAAACATGTGGCAATCCGTATTTGCAGCATGTGAACTGTTCCGGACTTTAGCGAAAGACGTCGCGGGGAATTTTTCATTTACCTATAACATGGATGAGGATACGAATATGACGAACTATCTGAAATGGGTGAAAGATATGCCTGGTGCAGGAATGGTAGAATGAGGATAAAAGAAATGAAGAGAGCTGATGGAATGAAAAAGAAGGTTGTGCTAGCCGGCGGTACAGGGTTTATCGGACAATATTTGAATGATCGGTTTGCTGAAGCTGGTTATGATGTGAAGGTTATCTCAAGAGGTTCCAAGATTCATTCATGGGACCGGTTTGATTCAATTGTTGAAGCAATTGAGGGCTCAGATATGCTGATCAATTTGGCAGGGAAATCCGTAAATTGCCGCTATAATGAGAAGAATAAAGCGGAGATTTTCAGCTCTAGGACAGATACGACCGAAATGCTGGGTAAAGCGATTCTGCAATGTGCAAATCCGCCTTCTCTTTGGATCAATTCGAGTACAGCGACGATTTACCGCCATGCGGAGGACCGGGCGATGACAGAGGAGAACGGGGAGATTGGATCTGGTTTTTCGGTAGACGTCGCCAAGGCCTGGGAAAAATCGTTCTTCAGTTTTGATTTGCCGAATACCCGCCAGGCAGCATTAAGGATTGCTATTGTCCTTGGAGACGGAGGCGTCATGACTCCGTATAGAAATCTCGCCAAATTCGGACTCGGCGGCGTACAGGGATCCGGGAGGCAAATGTTCAGCTGGATCCACGTCGAGGATGTGTACCGGATCATTCAATTTATCCGTGAGAACGAACACTTACGCGGCGTATTCAACACCGCTGCGCCCAAGCCTATTTCCAATCAGGAATTTATGAGCGAGGTACGAAAAGCGATGAACATCAAGTTCGGACTGCCGTCTCCAAAATGGATGCTGGAGATGGGGGCGGTGTTTATCCGGACGGAAACCGAGCTCGTTCTGAAAAGCAGATGGGTGATTCCGGAGCGGCTGGAGAGGGAAGGGTTTACGTTTAAGTATCCGGATATGAAGTCGGCTCTTGGTGAGATCCTGAGGAAGGAAGTACAGCGGGGGTAGCAGAGAGGTGGGGGAATCCAGTCTAGCTGGGGTGCCAGTTCCGCTATCCTTCACCGCAACGGGGGACAGAGACCTCAGTCTGTGAGCCCTTATGCATCAATGGTTCGGAAAGATGGTGCCGGAGCTTTAGTTCGGTAGCAGAGTGCGGGTCAGGCACTCGGTGTGGAGCCGGTGGAAGGATGATTATTTGGTGGTGCACTGACCCCCACCACTTTAAACGAACAGGGGAACAAGCACCTACGCTCTGAACCCTTGTCACCTAACGGTTTTGGAGTGATGGGGACGGAGGTTTAGTCCTTTAGCGGAGCGGGGGTCAGAGCATAGCACTGACCCCCACCACTTTAAACGAACAGGGGAACAAGCACCTACGCTCTGAACCCCTGTTACCTAACGGTTTGTGAGTAATGGGGACGGAGGTTTAATCCTTTAGCGGAGCGGGGGTCAGTGCAAACCGCGCAATAAAAGACCAAAACAATCCACCCTCCAACTCTATCCCCTTCACTCAAACAACCCCCAAAATCCATACCTCCTCATCCCCATACATAACCCCTGTGCCTTGAAACCCCATACTTTCATAGAGCTTCCTTGCTCCTTCGTTATCGATGCGAACGGTTAGGCGGATTTCCTGGCAGTTCGGATTGTGCTCCTTTATCCAGCGGATCATTTCAGCGAGGGCGTCGCGGCCATACCCGTTTCCCTGATGCTTGCTATCAATCAAAAAGCCGTTGATCCAGTACATATTGGACGTCGATTCATCACGTGCATGCATGATAAAGCCTACCATTATATGATTGTGATAGATTCCGAATGGGAGATATTCAATGCTGTCTCCATCCGGCTTTATGCCGATTTTTGCAAGAGATATGGCCGGTGAAGGGACTAAATGGAGTTGAGCCGATTGAACGCTGAGTTCCAACGCGTCCTCCCAGTTATCTCTCGTAACAGGTTTTAATTGAATGGTCATAGAAACCTCCTATTAAGTAAAGGCATACCTAAATAATCCGTAGTATAGCGGCCCGAGAAAAACAATAAAACTCCCGGCAATGACGATCGGCCGTGCCGATTTTGGAATCTCTTCGTAGAGGGGTTCTCCGTTTACATCCTTCAATTTGATGCTGAAAATTATATCCCATAGCAGTCCCCCGAAAAATACGAATTTCCAGACTAGCGGACTAAAGAAGCTTGAGTTTGTCACATAGCCCATTAACCCGATCCAGGTGATGATGGAGATGACGAAATCCACGCGCATCAGGTTTGTTTTATACCCGCCTTTTATCAAAAAACCTATGGCTGCCGTTCCTAAAATTCCTAAGTAGATGACCCATAAAATATGTATCACGTGATGTACCTGCTTTCTATAGTATGACTCCATTATAGTTTAGAAGGATGGGAGATTCATAGACCTCGGAATTATTCCGTCAATTCTATCCAAGTTTCCACGATTTTCTCTAAATGTCCTCTTTTTTTGTTGATATCTTCCATATCAGTAAAGACTGCAATGGCTCTGTCAGGAGCCGCCCAATTAAGCAATCCTGTTTCATCATTAAAGAGCGGCTCCTTGCCGGTACCTGATTTACCTTTCGCTCCGCGATGGAAAATCAGGCGGAACGATTTTTGGCCCCTCAGGTTAAACGTAATTCGATCTTCTCCGTTTATGCAAAAGCTCGGTGCATTCCATTTAACGTGTTCGGTCAGCTTCCCGCAAGAAGCAAGAATGATGGATCTGACCTCTGTTATTTCATTTTTTAATGGATGTTCCAGATTAATCATGAATTCTTCAACTTGTTCAGAGCCAGTGTTTGCCATCAGACACCTTCCTTTCCAATCTCTTTATTCTTGATTGTGGAGAAAAAACCTTTTTAATTTGCAAAGATGGGCTCGCCCAATTAGAACCCAAATCCGCCATCATTCATAAAGTGAAGAGAGAATGGGCCAGAAGATTGGTGAATTCACCTATCGCCGTTTGAGATGTTAAGGTTTTTGCGAATATAAAAATGTGGAGGTTATGTTGATGTACCCAATTCAAAACGATTTACAGGCTTTGCAGCTTGGCGACTATCATGCAGGGCAGGCGATTCCTTGGGACACTCGTGATGCGCAATATGGCGATTCAAGCCGGATTTTCGGTTGCGTAGGATTTGGCATTTTCCGATGTTTCGGCTGTGTGGGCTGTGTGGGCTGTGCTGGCTGTGCGGGTTGCGGCGGATGCGGCGGGTGTGGAGGATGCGGAGGCTGTGCACGTTGCGGAGGCTGCGCACGCTGCGGAGGCTGTGCACGCTGTGGAGGATGCTTCCGGGGATAGTGATAGTAAAACCTCTGCGCAAGTTTATGCAGAGGTTTTTTTCTTACGCATAACGGACAATTTCTGTTACATATCTTTAAATGATAAAGATGAATAAGGAGGGGCAGAATGCATAATTTGGATCCTTCTATGCGGCTGAAAGTGAATCGTGATACGGTGTTCATCCCGGATCCATCAGGCCAAGTCTATTTCCGGAATAATAGGAGCTCATTCCAAATGGAGGGAAGCACGATTTCCCAGTGGATTGAAAAGCTGCTGCCGATGTTTACGGGTGATCGCACGCTTGATGAATTGACTGCAGGCTTGACGCCTGCTTACCGCGACCGGGTATATGAAATTGCCGGTGTTCTTTACAACAACGGATACTTACGTGATGTCAGCGAGGAACGGCCTCATCAATTGCCTAAACAGGTGCTTAAGTATTTCGGCTCTCAAATTGAGTTTCTTGATACATTCGGGGGATCGGGTGCGGCAAAATTTGAAGATTTCCGGAAAACGAAGGTGTTAGCAGCGGGCTCAGGTCCTTGTTTTGTTTCGCTTGTATCTGCACTGCTTGATTCAGGTTTGACGAAGTTTCATTTGCGAATGACGGACATGACCCCAATCGATAGGGAACGGATCAGAGAGCTTGTGGAGGAAGCACGCAAGTATGGCCATGAGACGGCAGTTGAGGAAATTTCGTCTCAAAGCTGGCAGGACGCTGTTCAGCCCTTTCAAACGATTTTGTATATCTCTGAGGATCGCAGAGAACTGACGGCTCTTCAGCAAATTTGCGAAAGTGAAGGGAAAATTCTGATTCCAGCGATTTTTCTTGGGCATGAGGGGATTGCAGGACCGGTTCTGCATCCGGAGATGAAGAACGATGTGGAGTCGGTGATCAGGAGTGTTCATACAGCTCCGGGGGAAAAAAGCACATCTCCATCTTCAACAGCTGCTGCGATGCTTGCGAACTTGATTGCCTTCGAATGGCTGAAGGAAGCGACGGGGCTAAAGGCTGCAGAGGATCGGCAATTCTATCTGCTGAACCTGGAAACGCTCGAGGGAAGCTGGCATTCCGTTACCCCGCATTTGAAAAAAAAAGCATCGGTCACGCCGGCAGTCCATATTAGAGAGCGAATTGATGGGGAACCGGATCGGAAGCTTGGATATTGGCTCATAAGCTTCAGTGAACTGACCTCACCACAAACAGGCATTTTTCATGCGTGGGAGGAAGGAGAACTGACACAGCTTCCGCTTTCGCAGTGCAGGGTGCAGGCTGTTCATCCGGAAACAGGTGAAATTCTTCCGGAGATTGTCTGCGCAGGTATTCATCACGAAGAGGCCAGAAGAGAAGCGGGACTTGCGGGGATTGAAGCGTATGCCTCCTGCCTGATGGAGACAGACGGAATCGGCGCGGGAGAAACGGTAGCGGAGGCGATTTGCCGGGCGCTTCATAAGGCACTTGAAAGGGAGCTTGGCAAAAGAGGAAAGGAAAACGCTCCGATCTATCCTGTTCAGCTGCATGCAGAGGATGAAGAGTGCCGGTACTACTGGCAGGTACTTAATACGCTGCAGGGACCTCCCGTCATTGGAATTGGAAAGGAAGTAGCGGGCTTCCCGTCCGTGTGGGTCGGTACAGCCAAAGGCTGGACGAATCGTACGGGGCTGAATTTGACCCTTGCGGTGAGAAGTGCCCTGAAGCAGGCGATTCAGCAGGTGCAGTCCTCGAACGTAAACCAAACAGCGAATTCTCCGGTGCTATTGGAGAATGCCATAAGGCTGATGATTCCAGCCTATGAACTGGAGGAAAAAGCTCTGTACAGCTATGCAGAAGATGTTTTAGAGAGGGAAGGGTTTTTTATTGAAATCAAAGAGCTTGAGGTGGATCCGCTAATAAAAGAAGGGATTGCCGGGGTCTTTGGGGTAGCTCTCCGAGAGGGGGAATCCGATTGAAAACAATCGCTGTGATTGGCGAAGGGGCTCTAGCTGAGCTGGCGCGCCAAAAGCTTTCCGAAAGGTATGATGTCATCCATACGGTTCATGCTGATGAAAAGATTGCGGAAGCCGCATTGATTTTGCAGGATCGCTGGAACCCATCTTTTTTTCATGAAACGAGGGAAAGGATTGGGAGGATTCCAAGACTGTATGGGTATGTCACTTTTGGAGAGGGGATTATTGGACCGCTTGAAATAAAAGGATCAATCGGCTGTGTACATTGTGCTTCGGTCAGGAAGCTGATGGCCGGACGGGACCGGAAAGAGATGTGGGACCTGACAGAGAGAATGGCAGAGTCCTCAGGAACAAGCGATGTATGGGCCACCAGGACGGGGCTTGCGCAAATTGTTCACATCCTGGAGAGTGAAGTCCGATTATTGCTGGATGATAGGCCAGTGCGCTCAGATGGAAGCATTTTTTTACTGAATATGAGGACCCTAGAAGGCTCCCGACATTCGTTTCTTCCCGATCCATTCTGTGACGTATGCGGGTCCGTACCTGATGATTGTGCGGAATTGGCGCGGATTGAATTGAAATCAAGTCTAAAAACAGATAAGAACAGCTACAGATGCCGATCAATGGGGGAGCTGTCTAAATTCCTGTCAAAGGATTACCTGGACTCAAGCACCGGACTTTTCAATGAAAAAGTAGTAGATCTTAGTACGCCTTTTGCAGATACGATGGTGAACCTGCCTCTATTCGGAGGGAATGAAGGAACGGCCGGCCGGACACTTTCCTATGAGGCAAGTGAAATGACTGCCATCCTTGAAGGCCTGGAACGGTACTGCGGCTACACGGCGCGCGGGAAAAATACAGTCATACGCGAGAGATACCGCAACTTAACGGGGCAGGCAATAAATCCGCTTACAGTAGGGGTTCATGCACCTGAAAAATATGCAGATCCGGATTTTCCTTTTCAGCCGTTCCATCCGGACCGGAAGCTCAACTGGGTGTGGGGATACTCATTTCTGCAGGAGCGGCCGGTTCTCGTTCCAGAATTGCTTGCTTATTACAGCATGGGGTGCGGGCATAAAGGCGGATTTGTATATGAAACATCCAACGGCTGTGCGGTCGGAGGAAGCTTGGAGGAGGCCATTTTCCATGGAATTATGGAGGTGGCGGAACGCGATTCCTTCCTGATTACATGGTATGCAAGGCTTGGCTTGAGACGAATCGATCCGCGGTCATCCGGAGATACCGAATTGAATTTGATGCTTGACCGGATGGAGACGCTGAACGGGTATGATCTTTATTTGTTCCAGTCTACGATGGAGCATGGGATTCCGAGTATTTGGGCTGTGGTAAAGAACCGCAGGGACAGCGGCATGAATTTGATGTGTGCAGCAGGCGCCCACCTCGATCCGGTCAGGGCTGTGAAAAGTGCCGTTTTTGAACTTGCGGGAATGATGGGAGCCCTTGGTGAGCGGCTGGATGATAATCGGGAGAAATATGCGAGGATGCTCGAGGATGGTTCATTGGTAAGGCAGATGGAGGATCATGGGATGCTGTATGGCTTGCCGGAAGCTGAGGAACGATTGAACTTTCTGCTTCAGGATGACCGACCGCTTTTGAGTTTCGAGGAGGCCTTCGAGCGCGCTCCGATCAGAACGGATATAAAGGATGATCTCGAAGACGTAATTTTACGGTTCAAGAAACGGAATATGGATGTCATTGTCGTGGATCAGACGGCTCCGGAGCTGAAACAAAATGGACTGCACTGTGTAAAGGTGCTGATTCCGGGAATGCTCCCGATGACGTTTGGCCATCATTTAACCCGCGTAACGGGTCTTGAGCGGGTGCTGAAGGTGCCGGCTGAGCTTGGTTACAGAAATGGACCGCTGGCACCGGAGGAGCTTAATCCATATCCTCATCCGTTTCCATAGGGAGGAGTGTTCGCTTGAATCTCGAGAAATTTCTATATACGATTCATTTTGATATGGATCAGGCGAGTCCTCCGGATTGGCAGCCGGATTGGGAGGATGCACCGTTCCCTTATAAGCTGTACCGGAATCTTCCGCGCATCCCGCTTGATGCAGATATCCCTCTTTCGCTGGCTGCGCCTGAGTCCCCTTGTCAGCCTGACTTGAGAAGGCTGGGGCATTTTCTCTGGTACACATATGGATTGGCGCAAATTTCCCAAACGGTCTACCCCGAGGAGGAATCCGAAGAACTTTCGCAATCCTTAAGAAGATTTGCCCCTTCAGGCGGCGGTTTGTATCCAAACGAATTGTATGTCTATTTGAAGCTTGAGGATATTCCTGCCGGTGTCTATCATTACGATGTTGCCCGTCATGGGCTGGTCCTATTACGGGAAGGAAATGCCGATGATTATCTGGGGAAAGCACTTGGGGACCGCTGCGACGTTGCCTCCTGTTTTGGAACGGTGCTGATTTCAGCGAGATTTTGGAAAAATTTCTTCAAATACAATCAGTTTTCCTACCGTTTGCAGGGGCTTGATGCAGGAGTCTTGATCGGGCAGCTGGAGGAGACAGCGAAGCGGTTTGGTTTTGCAGCAGGTGTGTATTTTCAGTTCCTCGACAGGGCTGTCAATCATCTGCTTGGTTTGAGAGACGACGAGGAAAGTGTGTATGCCGTCATTCCGCTTTCCACCGGTGCAACGAGGTGGTGTGCAGGCGGGAACCGGACAGAGTTGTCCGCGGAGGAACTGAGCAGAACCATTCCCGCCATAAAAACAAGCTACGAGACCGGCTCGAAGAGGATTATGGAGTTTCCTGCTTTATTATATGCCAATGAGGCATCCTATCTTGATTTCTCTGAATCATTCAAACGAATGAGACCAGTCGAAAAATCAGCTGAACAAGGACGAAGGCTAAAGCTGCCTGGAAAAGGATTTTCCTATGACCTGGCCGAGGCGTGCCGAAACCGGTTTTCCCCGGAAATGGATTTTACGCAGGGAAAAATCAGCATGGCCCAAGTGGGGGATCTGCTGAAAGAGTCGTTCCGTTCATATGCCAGCCGGAACGATCTCGACGGGTTAGGAAAAAACAGACCGCGCGTTTCCGTGTATGGGTGCTTCTACAGGGTGGACGGCATTCCGGACGGGGCGTATCAGTATCACGAAGCCGAGCAGGAGCTAGAGGAAATCAGACCCGGGGATCACCGTTTTTTCCTGCAGGAGGCCATGTCGCTTGACAACGTCAATCTGTATCAAGTCCCGTTGGTCATTCATATAGCCGGAACCCGGGACCACCTGCTGTCTGAGCTCGGGTACAGAGGGTACCGAATTCAGCAAATGGAAGCAGGCATGCTCACACAGCGTCTCCTGCTCACCGCAGCGGCTATCGGCTGGGGCGGTCATCCGCTGCTTGGCTACGATGTAAATAAATGTGACGCCCTTTACGGGATGGATGGGAGGGGAGAAACGTGCCTGATCCAGATCCCAGTCGGCCCTTACCGGAAACGGTCATGGCTTACAGGGGGGCTGAATAGATAAGCGTTTTATTGAACTTCCACAGTTTGCTGGAATGAAAACCCAAAATAGCTGTACGCGATATGAAGCCGATTGATCAATCTTGTAAAGAACCGCCTTTATTCAGGCGGTTTTTCTTATTCCTCTTCAACTAAGTATTTCAGCATCGACAATTTGTTTTTCCAGAAACGCTCGTAGTAGGAGAGCCAGTCTTTTACCTCGGCAAGCGGTTCTGGCTGCAGGCTGTAAAGCTTTTCCCGGCCTGCTTTTCTTCCTTTAACAAGCTTCGCTTCAGAGAGAATGTGAAGATGCTTGACGATTGCGGTCCGGCTGATGGGAAAATGGGATGTAATTTCGGAGATCGGAAGCTCTTTTTCACTCAGTAATTGAAGAACCTTTCGTCTTGTAGGGTCTGCAATTGCCTGGAATACATCATGTTTCTCAGCACTTGAAGTCATTCACCTTCAACAGCCTTTTTCAGGCGCTCCTGAACAATTCCATTCCAGCCGCGGCTCATACGGTCCCGAACAATGGAGCTTTTTTCGTTAGCTTTTGTCAGGAGGTCATCCGGCTTTTTCCATCCGCTGTGAATGAGCGTAAACTCTGTTGAATCTCCTAAATCCTTCAGCAGGAATGAAACAATCCAGCCGTCCGTATCCCAGGAAAAAGAAAGTTTTACAGGTGGATCAATTTCCAGAACTCTGCAAGGAGAGGGACCGAATGGAGACTGTATATGAAATTCGAATCCTTCCTCTGGCTCGAAGCTGTTGGGCATAAACCATTTTGCAATCCCTTCTGAAGTGGACACCGTTTCCCAAACCTTATTAATGGGTGCTTTAAGGGTTACAGTTTGGATAATATCCGGTAGGCTCATATAAATTCTCCTTTATTGTGAAATAACACCTTTTGGTTATAAAAAAATAATATAACACCAAAAGGTTTCATGTCAAACGAAAAACAAAGAGGCCCTGGACCAGGCCTCCTTCTTAATAACCTTTATCAAAATCCACCCGGTTCACATCCGGCTGTTCTCCATCCAAATATCTTTTCAGATTCGGAATCAGAATCTCTCCGATGACCCGTTCATCATAATATTCCGTGGAGCCGGCTGTATGAGGAGTCACAATCACATTTTCCATGTCCCACAGAGGACTGCTGTTTTCAAGCGGCTCATTTTCAAATACATCGAGACCCGCACCGGCAATTTCGCCGGATTGAAGAGCTGCGATCATGTCTTTTTCTTCCACAATATCACCGCGGCCGATGTTGATGAAGAATGCGGAATTCTTCATTAGGGAGAATTGTTCTTTTCCAATCATCTTGTGTGTATCTTTTGTGAGCGGGAGGGTGACGACAACATAATCGCATTCCGGCAGCATGTCATTCAGCTGATCCGGTGTGTACATTTCGTCCACATAATCCGCATCCTTGCCGGAATGCCTCAATCCCAGAACCTTCATATTAAAGGCTTTCGCGATTTTTGCTGTTTCTTTTCCAATCGCACCAATCCCTAATATTCCAACTGTTTTATTATGGATCTCAAGTTTGAGGTTTGCATGGTGCCACGTTTTGGCTTGCTGATTGCGGACGTAAGCATGGATATTCCGGGTGAGACCGAGCATCATCGCGAAAATGGTTTCGGCAATCGGGTAGGCGTGCACCCCGTTTGCACTTGTCAATGCAATCGATTTTTCCTTAAGTGTTTCAAGCGGCATATCGTTAACGCCTGCACTCCATGATTGAATCCATTTAAGTCCGGCTGCATGTGGAAGGTGTTCTTCCATTCCCTTTCTCCAGCCGGCGATGATTTCTGCTTCGCCGATGTCCTGCTCCCAAATCGATGAGTCCCTTCCGACAATCAGTTTCCAGTCCGGAATGGCATCCTGCAGCTGCTGTATGTACGAATCAGCCAGATTTTGCCCTATAATCATTTTTCGTTTCCCCATAAAAATCCCCCCATTCCAGTCTTTCCCTTATTGTACCAAAGGAAGGAATGGACATGGGGAATGGTGCTCCGGAGCTTACCTGATTGCCTGCGGGAATTGAAATACTCGAGACGGATCATAACGGTCATTTACTTCCCTGAGCCTCTCTGCATTGGCACCATAATAGGCCGTTTCATAGTTTGGCAGTTCACTTATCGGAAAATTGACAAACGAACCTTCTGTGAGCGACTCAAGAATCCGGAAGCGCTGGACGACCCACCGCTGGTTGACGGAAGCATATCTGTCTTCCTCCCAAACGGACTGAATGCCTGCGATATAGCGGGCATTTCGGTAATAAAAGGCCGTTTCATTTGGTTTTACCTCCTGCACCTTTCCGCCAAGGGCATAAACCGTCAGTCCCGCAAAAATTGAACCGGGAGGCTTGTTTTGGATCAATTCCACAAGAGTTCTGATTTCATCAGACGTATAGGTTTTAAAAACGAACCGGCCGGTTGATTTGAATTTTTCAGAGGACGGATAGGATTTCTCCACCTCTCTGACCGCCTCTAAAAAGGGCTTCTCTTCAGCGGAAAGTTCCATCCCGCTGATCTTTGCAAATGGGCTAAGGATTCTTTTCGCTTCATCGGCCGCACCATAGTAAAATCCCCGGCCGAAAATGGCCATTCCTTCTGCGGCAGAGTCATACAATGTGGTGCTGATCGTGATTTTCCGGTCAGCCCGCGGCAGCCATTTTTGCCATGTGAGTAGAAACTGTTCCATGATTGCGGGGGAGGCATCAGGGCGGTAAAGCTGGACAAGCGTGACTGTACGGATTTTGGGAGGCAATCGGAACGTCATGGAAACGACGACTCCGAAGTTGCCGCCGCCGGCTCCTTTGCAAGCCCAGAAAAGGTCTTTGTTTTCTCTTTTACTTGCTTTTATGAGATCTCCTTCAGCGTTAATCAGCTCAAGCCCAATCAAACTGTCGCAGCCAAGTCCGAAATAGCGGCTCGAGTATCCCCAGCCGCCGCCAAGGACATATCCGCTCACTCCGACGGTCGGACAGGTGCCCCCTGGAAAAGGATAGCCCCTTTTACCGGCAAACTCGTAAATTTGTTCATTTTTCACGCCTCCGCCAGCAGTAAGGGTGTTGGCTGTTGCATCCAATTTAATGGAACTCAACCGGCTGACATCCAGAACGAGCACATGATTGCCTGTGGAATATCCCTCATAATGGTGGCTTCCTGACCGGATTCGCAGATCAATCCGGTGCTTAACGGCCCATCTGACGGCATTGGAGACATCCTGAACGGATGATGCGTACACGATGACAAGCGGGAATTTTTGAATGGCCCGGTTCCATTCCTGCCGTGCCTCTTCATATTCCGCATTTTTCCTTGTAACGACTTCTCCGGTTAACCCATTCAAATCCAGTCCAAACATGCAGCTAGCACCGCCTCGCTCCTATAGTCTCTTATATAGATATGGGGAGGCGTTCCCTGGCATTCCAAACAAACTTCTTTTATAAAATAGGCAGGAGATAAGAGTCGCAGTCAGAAGGTATAGTCGATAAAACGATAGGAGGCGAATGACATTGTTCTTAACCTTGGATGGATTTTGTCAGCTATGGGCGTTTGAAGCAGATGCCACTCAACGAGTTCTGAATCAGCTTACAGACGAATCACTTGCCCAGGAATCCGGCCCTCAGAATTGGACGTAGGGAAGGATTTCCTGGCACATCGTTGCAGCGATTGGAAACATTGCTTCCCAGAGCCAATTGGAATACGATGGTCCGGCAGAGGATTTTCCGGTTCCGGAATCAGCGGAGTTCATTAAAAAAGAATATGAAAAAGCGAGCAACATGCTGGTTGAGGCATTTTAAGAGCAATGGACCGATGCAAATCTTTCCGAAGAGCATCCTGTAGCAGGAAGGAACATATCGAAAGAATCCCTCCTTTTCTTCCTAATCCAGCATCAGATTCACCACCGGGGCCAGATGACGATCTTAATGCGCCAGGCAGGGCTTAAGGTTCCGGGCATCTATTTACCTTCAAAGGAAGAATAGGCACTGGCAGGTATGGAAGAACCGAAGATGTAAAAATTCTTGACAGACAGCCCGGGTATCCATTATGCTTTTTTTAACAGCTGAAGAGTAAAGGCTGCGCTCGATTACAGAGCTCATATACTCCAAAGGGGAGTAGCTTACAGTTATGTCGACAATACGTGATGCATGCATCGCCGGCCTGACTGGCAACAGCAATGTTGTTTGCGAGACCTTTGCCATTATGGTGAAGGGATAATTACGGATAATTCTAACCTTCACCGGCCAATGGTGGAGGTTTTTTGTTTACACAAAAACCCTTCAGAAATCTAAATGGATGAAGGAGAAATGGATACCTGTTGAAACCGCAAAAGAATCTTCTTTTGTTTGTGACGATGCTTGTCACGTTTAAGCTGTACGCTGTAGCAATTATGACACTTGAAATTTACAACCCGCCGAGAAGTCTCTCCCTGCAATCCCAGCAGAGCCAAACGGATCAGCCGCGGCTTTTGCTTAACCATAAATGAAAATACGTTCACTAAATGTTCGCATTTAAATGAATGGACGACAAAGTTTTAGGGAAACTTCAGAATGAGCAAAGTCATAAAGTTCGGGGCATTACTAAATAAGAATAAGAATGAGAAGGGGGACATAATTTGGACGCTGGATTATTGCTGGAATATGGATGGGTTCTGCTCATCCTGATCGGGTTGGAAGGAATCCTTGCTGCGGATAATGCTCTTGTTATTGCGACGATGGTTAAACATCTTCCTGAAGAAAAGCGGAAAAAAGCATTATTTTACGGTTTGGCCGGGGCTTTTATTTTCCGCTTTGGATCGCTATTTATTATTTCCTATCTGGTAGATATTTGGCAGGTGCAGGCAATCGGAGCCCTGTATTTATTGGGAATTGCGTTTTACCATATCCTGAAGAAGCATGTCCTGAAGCCTAAGGTGAAGGAAAATGCCAAGCCGGAAAAAGAGGGATCCGGCTTCTGGATGACGGTCATCAAGGTTGAGGTAGCGGATATCGCATTTGCGGTAGACGCCATTCTTGCAGCGGTTGCGCTCGCAGTAACCTTACCGGAAACGAGCCTTCCTAATATCGGAGGACTTGACGGGGGCCACTTCGCGGTCATCCTCACTGGCGGAATTATCGGGCTGGTCATCATGAGATTCGCGGCCAGCTACTTTGTCGTCTTGCTTGAGAAGAGACCGGGTCTTGAAACGGCTGCGTTTGCAATCGTTGCCTGGGTAGGGGTAAAGCTTGCTGTATACGCCCTTTCTCATCCGCAGCTGGCCATTATTTCTGAAGGATTTGGGAAAAGTGTCACGTGGAAAGTGATTTTCTGGTCTGTTTTGATTTTGATTGCTGTCGTAGGCTGGTTTTTATCCAAGCCAAAAGGTGAAGTGGAAGCAGGGAGATAGATGAGAAGAGCTGGCCAAAAGGCCGGCTCTCTTTTTGTGGGGCGTGCGGCTGGTGTTGAAGGTGTGGATGCTGAATCGGCGGATGCTGAAGCGGGGTCAGTCCCGCGATGCTTCACCGCAAAGGGGGACAGAGACCTTTATCAGGAAGGCCTTATGGGACAAGGGTTTGCGAGCGAGGTGCCAGAGCTTTAGTGCGGTAACATTTTGCGGGACTGGCACGGTGCCAGTCCCGTCCTCCTTCACCGCATAAGGGGACAGAGGCTAATATCCTGGAGTCCTTATGGGTCAAGGGTTTGCGGGGGATGGTGCCCAAGCTTTAGTACGGTAAAATTTGAGGGGACTGGCCCCATTGAGAGTCTATTCGCCACCGATGAAGCGGACGAAATAATTGATTACGGGCAGTTCCGTGTCGATAACGGGCAAAACCGTGTCGATAACGGGCAAAACCATGTCGATTACGGGCAAAACGACAATCCCTGCCTCCAACCATACAAAAAAAGACGCACGGAGTTCCGTACGTCTTTTTTGTTGGTATCGGTGTGGCTCAAGATCTGCCAGCACTATCAAAAGTTGTTAAGAATTTCGTGTTTCCTCATCCAGAAGCTCTCGTTCGACCTCATCTCTTGATGGCATCCCGCCCTGCGCACCGAATTTCGTCACTGAAATCGAGGCTGCTTTGTTGGCGAAACGGATACTTTCTGGGAGGCTTTTTCCTTCTGATAGAGCTACCGCGAATGCTGCATTAAAGGTATCGCCTGCACCTGTCGTATCCAATGCTTCAACCTTAAATGAGGGAATGACGGTTTCTTTTTTCCCGTCATGATAGCGGACACCGTTTTTTCCTTCCGTCACAAGCAGCTTATTCGGATTATCTTCAAGTGCTTGCTTAATGGAGGTTTCGCCAAAGATCAGCCTTGCTTCTGTTTCGTTTGGTGTCAGGTAAGATGCATTAGCCAATATGCTTTCTGCCGCATTTCTCGCTGGTGCCGGGTTCAAAAGAAGAGGAATGCGATACTGCCGGCAAAGCTCGCTTACATGCTCCACTGTGTCTTCCGGAATTTCCTGCTGAATCAGAACCATCGAAGATTCGCGGATGACTGGAAGCGCATCATCAACAAGGGCAGGTGTCACAAGTTTATTGGCACCTTGGACAACAATGATGCTGTTGTCACCTTCCGCCAGAATGATATGGGCCGTACCGCTGGACGTATCACTAACGGATTTCACATAATCGGTACGAACCCCGTTCTTATGTAAGTTGCTTACAATCGCTTCCCCATACGGATCATCTCCCACACATCCTACCATGTATACATCTGCTCCCAATCGCGCCGCCGCTACCGCCTGGTTCGCCCCTTTTCCTCCAGGGACGCTTTTAAAATCCTCCCCCAGAATCGTTTCTCCTGCTTCCGGACGCTTTGCTGCTGTGACAACAAGGTCCATAGAAGAACTTCCTATTACTGTGATGGTGGCCATATCGATCCCTCTTTCGTCGTTTTTCTTGTCTATCGCGGACTGTTATGATTCTGCAAATCCTCTGGCATGGATATGCCGGGACTGTGCGCTTTATTCAGATTTAAATTACTTGGTTAGACTGGCAACCCGCAAACAAAAGAACTGAAAAAAGCACGAAGAAATCAATTTCCTTCCCCATGCTTTTTCTCTTCTTCCTTAAGCTTCTCCTTCACTTCATTCGGAAATAAATTGATTACCAGGGCAACAGGCAATAAATAACCGATAAAAGCCTGGATCGATGCAAACAATCTGGATAATTCAAACGGTGTAATATCTCCGAATCCGACTGATAAATTGGTGACGAGGCTGAAATACAGGCATTTTAAAATAAGAGCGTAAAGAGTCAAACCTTTTTCGTCCAAGTAGTGTTCCTTCAGATGACCAGCCCCGCTTAATTCCAAGCCTAAGTATATTGCCGCAAAAAGGATAATGGAAACTAAGTAGATAACCGCAAACAGGAGAAACCCTGTCCAGGTTTTGTGCATATGGATACGTGGAAACAAGAGTACTCAATCCTTTCAGACTGGGGGTTATCGTACCCTTATACCCTTTTCCTTAAGAAATAGGCTATCTTACTAAAAATTTAACGATTGAAGTTGATATGACTCCTTTAATTTGGAACTATTTTTTGGCTGTATAACCACTGTTCAAATTGCTTTGCACCGTAATCATAATCAAGTTCCTTCATTTCAACTGAAAAAATTCTAGTGCCGAAGTGTTCGAACGATAATTCGCTATCTTGAACGGGGTTTTTTAAATCGTATTGTTCAAAATCAAAGAAGATGTCCCAGATTTCTTGTGACTGCCTTTTATAAGCAATTGCTTCTAAATCAAAACCATTTTTGTAATAACCTAAGTGAAGATGGTATCTATCGTCATATAACACGTATACACCTTTTTATTTTTCATTGAAACCCGCACTTTTTCTTATGAAGAAATAAAGACCCCTAAAAGGAGTCTCTTCTTATCCCGTCATTTCTTTCGTTTCCTTCATGGTTCCCGCCCTCTGCGTAATCCATTTAGAACAGAGAACGTAGGATCGCTGATAGATCGGACTTTGGATAAACGGATAGATGAACGTGAAGATAAAAACCGGTCCTCCGATGACTAATCCGATCACCACCACAAGACATTCAATCAGAATTCTGACCCGGCTAATGGAAATACCCGTTTTATCAGACAGGGAAAGCATGAATCCATCTCTTGGACCGGCACCAATACCGGCAGCGGAATACATGCCGCCGCCGATTCCCATCGTGATAATGGCCAGAAGCAGAATTCCTATATCTGCAGGAAGGCTGGACGGGCGGGGGAGGAAGCCGAGAAATAAAAAGGCATCCACCATCACTCCCACCAGGACAGCATTCAACAGGGTACCGATGTTTATGTACTTCCTGCCGATGAACAGGGAACAGCCAATGAGAAAAAGTCCGACGAGGATCGTCCATGTTCCGATGGTTAAACCAAATCGGTCCTTCAATGCAATATTCAGCATATCCCAAGGACTCACACCTAAATATTGAACCTGAATAGCCATTGCGATTCCATAGCTGAAAATTGTTAATCCAATGAGAAAAATCATCAATCTGAAACTGTACCGCATCTGTCTTCCCCTTTTTTGCTTGTTAAAATTGACTATACGCCACTTGAGGGGGAAAATAAACTAAGTTTTTTGATGAGAGAAGTTAAAACGGCTTCAGCACCATCAGTGCGATTAAGATGATGGCAGCGGAGTGAAGAAATCCATTATAAGGGGCCATGCTTTTCCCGATTTGATGATAGGATTCCGGCAGATCTTCACCCGTATGGCCATCAAGAATGGCTTTTTGCTCGGCAATCCGCTTTGGAAGAATACCGGCAGCAATTGGCTGCACGGCTACATAAATAATGAGAGAGGCAATGAACCATATTTTAGTGAATAGATCGGGATTGAGGATGCCGAGTACTAATCCAGTGACAAGAAGGGTGATGCTTCCGATTTTGGCGAGTTTTTCAATTCCTGCATTCACATGAATGGCAAAATGTGCTTGTGCAGCTGTCTTAGGCCTGTTCATCAGAATTGGAAGGGCGAAGGTAGCCCCGAGTCCGCACACGGCGGCAATTACATGAATAAGAACAATGATTCCATAAATGCTCATAAACCTTTCCTCCTAGAATAATGATAGGATAATAATACCAAAATATAATCCGGAGTATTTAATAAATTACAAAATTTACAATTTGTAATATAAAAGTAAACTTGGAATATTTATCTTTTGAAACAAGACTAAAAGCAAAATACCAGGAATATATAATACTGTAACTCAGTCTTCCTGACATACATGAGGTTCATCACAAAGCGAGGAGGAAGTAAAGATGGGTACAGTTGCCTTTATTCTTCAAATTTTATTAGGTTTAGCGTTCCTTTTCTTCGGCTTTAACAAATTTGGTTCAAAGATGAACGAGGAGTTTACCCGCTACGGCTATCCGCAATGGTTCAAAATTGTAACTGGGATTGTCGAGCTTGTGAGCGGGGCTTTTCTGCTCGCGGGTTACTGGAACGATCAGCTGACGGCATGGGGCTCGCTGCTTGCGACATTAACGATGCTCGGAGCGGTTGTGACCCACTTGAAAGTAAAGGATGCGGGATCGAAGTATACAGTGCCGGTTGTGCTCCTGCTGCTTTCAGCTCTTCTTCTGTATTTGAACAGCGGTAATCTTTAATGAAAAAAGCCCCTTTTGCTTGGCATGAGGGGTTTTTCGTGTTCACCGAAATGGAATTAGGATATGATGGGGTAAAAGCAAAAGAACGGGTGACACGATGAAAAAAGTGTACTGTATCGGCGAAACACTGATTGATTTTATCCCTCTTCAAAAAAACAAAGCGTTAAAAGAAGTCGGAGGCTTTGAAAAAGCAGCCGGCGGTGCGCCGATGAATGCTGCCATAGCGGTTGCGAAATACGGCGGGCAATCCGTAATGCTGACCAAAATGGCGAATGACCATTTCGGCGATTTCCTGATGGATGTGATGTGTGCCAACGGAGTCGACGTCTCCCATATTGTTAGGACCGACGAAGGGGAGACCGGTCTTGCCTTCGTATCCGTCGACAAGGACGGGGAACGAAGCTTTACTTTTTACCGGAAAAATGCGGCGGATTTGCTGCTGGAGCCTGAAGAGGTTGCCGGCGTTCAGTTTCAGGAGGGCGACTTTCTGCACTTCTGTTCCGTTGATTTGGTGGAAAGTCCAATTAAGCAGACCCATTTGAACGTGATCGAAGCTATTCGAAAGGCAAACGGCACCGTCTGCTTTGACTTGAATGTCCGAATCCCGCTCTGGCCTGACGAAGCAAGCTGCCGGGAAACGATTCTGGATTTTGTTCCTCTCGCAGATCTTATTAAAGTATCGAGTGAAGAGCTAGAATTTGTCACGGCGATTCCGGATGAAAACAAAGCCATTCAATCCCTGCTCTGCGGCCACGTCAAAGCCGTCGTCTATACAAAAGGAGGCGATGGAGCGGCAATCTATTTAAAAGAGGGCCAGGTTTTCAAAGATCCAGGCTTTAAAGTAACCGTCGAAGACACGACCGGTGCGGGAGATGCGTTTATCGGCGGATTGTTAAGCGAGTTGCTGAGCCTTGAGGCAAAACCGGACAGTCTCATTCAAACGCTGCAAACCCATCATGAACAGCTGCTTACTTTTTCCAATGCAAGCGGAGCACTTGCCGCATCTGTCAAAGGAGCCATTGAAGCGGCACCTGGCAGGGAGAAGGTAATGAAATTTATCGAAGCTCAGCGGCCAGCGGCAGGCCATTTTAAATGAAGGAAAAGAAAATATCTTTACATGGAACAGCAGATATAGCAGCGTAAGGAGGTCATAAATTTTGAAACTTGATCATACCGGGATTGCCGTTAGAAGAATAGATGAAGCGATTGATTTTTACACTGAATTCCTCGGGGGCAAACTCGTCGAACGATATACAAGCGAAAAACCTGGGGTGGAAACCCACATTGCGGTCATCCACCTCGATAACCAGGTCATCGAACTTCTCGAACCGACCAGCAAAACCTCGCCCATCGACCGGTTTATCAGACAGAAGGGAAAGGGTGTCCATCATTTGGCGTACGAAGTAGACGATTTGGATAAAGCCATCGAAGAATATGAAGCACGCGGAATGACTTTTTTAAAGGATACATACCGAACCAATCCGTTCGGAAGAAGACTCATATATATGAATCCCGCCCACACACACGGACAGATTATCGAACTTTGTGATTATAAAGGATAAATGGAAGCAGCGTCGGATTTCGTTCCGGGGCTGTTTTTTTATAGGTTATTATTCATGCAGGTTGCAGTAATGAGCCTGTTGGAACTAGTTCATATCACTCATTTGTAAAATTAACTGGAAATAAGATGAGGACTTTCTTCCAATTGGGGTATATGGTAAAAAATGATAAAATTAAGAGTAGATGAATGTGGTATTTTGGCGAAAATAACTAGTTTTTGAGGTGAATGAGATGGATTTATGGGGAGCGCTCAATAGCGCCCAATCGTACATCAGCGGCGGAATTGAAGGCTTAGAGGAGAAAATCAGAAAGCTTCAAAAAGCAAACAGTGACCTTTCCAAAGAGCAGGATCAGGGGCAAAGGGAGATTAAGATCATCCAGCAGCCGGATCTTGCCAATGAGTGGAAGGGTCCGCGTGCGAACGATTTTGATCAGTCACGTGAAGCGGCCTATAAGGACATGGAGAGTGTCTTCAGCAAGGATTACGATGAATATCAAGAAAAAATCAGCAGTGAAATACAGAGATTGCAAAGTCAGCTGAATGATTTAAAGATGGCGATGGCCTTTGCGTCTTCGATTGAAGATGGTCTAAAAGCCGTTGATGACACGCTTGAAAGTGCCCAAAAGAAATTGGCTTCAATCGGAAATGATATTGAAAGCCTGACGAAGAAGGTGTTCTCATGACGGACATTAAGCTTGACCATGCTGAGGTTATGAACCAGCTGGCTGATATGAAAAAAGCGCTGTGCGAAATCAAAATCGATCCTCCTTCCGCTGAGTCCCTTGGAGAAAATGAACTTAAGTTTACGAAGCTGTGGCTTGAAAAAGAGGAGCAAATCCATAAGTTCGCCGGTGAATACGTAAAAGCGGTCCTGAAAAATATTGAAGACACCGAAGACAACGTGAATTATTTGAGAGAGCAGGATGAAGCGATCACAATGAAATAAGTAAAGAGAGGCAGCGTGACGGATGACCAAAATTTATGAATCAGACTCGTTAGCCACGGCCATTGAAGCACGGACAAAGGAGTATAGAGACCTCGAGGATAAGCTGATTGCCCTGGAAAAAACGTTTCAAGCACTTGTCGATAATACCGAATTTAAGGGCAAAGGCGCCGACAACATTAAAAGTTTTTACCAGGCCCAAATCGACCTGGTCACGGACTGGAAAAAATTTATCCAGGCCGTTACTGATTTTTACAGCGACGTTCCGAAATGGGCAGAGGATTACAACCTTGCCGAATCCACTAAAGTTGCCGTTCCCTTTCTTAAGGAAGGACTCGAAACAGGTTCGAAAAACAGTAAAACGATGGTCGAAACGCAGCACAGCGATCTCGAGGGGATTTTAAAAACCATTCATGATCTGATTTCCCTCACCGCTTTCTCCACAGAATCCTTCGACACCAACATGAAAAAAGCGGACACGAAAAGAAGTGAAACGGTTACGGCTGTAGAGAATCTTGATACCTCCTATGAGGAAACCTACACGGCTCAGTCCAGTACGATCGGAGTCGTCCAGCAAGGCTATATGGCCATCATGAACGCAACCGCCAAAAGCGGTTCAGTCCAGCCCATGAATTTCAACGTCAAAACCTATCAGGCCGACCCCATCCACGTGGTCCGGAAAAACGTACAGGAATCCATCGAAGCCTACCAAAAGCAGCAAGAGGAAGCCCAGAAAATCCGCGACCAAATTGCCGCGGAAAAAGCGAGAATTGAAGCAGAAAAGGCCCGCATCGAAGCCGAAAAGAACAAACCGTGGTACGAAAAAACATGGGACGGCGTCAAAACATTTGCCGGGGAATTCAGCGGATACTATGACTCCGTCCGGGCAACCACAGGCGTCGATCCCGTCACCGGACGCAAGCTATCCAACGCCGAACGCGTAGCCGCAGGCGCCATGGCAGCCGCAGGCTTTATCCCCGTCGTCGGCTGGGCAGGCCGCGCCATCAAAGGCGGAAGTGCCATCGTCAAAACCGCCAAAGGCATGAACGCCGCCAACCATATGCTCGACGCCTACAAAAGCACAAAAGCCATGGACATACTAAACAAAACCGAAAAAGGAATCTACGGCCTCTACACCGCAAACAGCGCCTGGGAATTCGGAAGCGGCCGGGATATGTTTGGGAACAAGCTGACGGAGGAGCAGAGGCAGAATGCGCTTTGGAATGGGTTGACGATGGGGCTTGTTGGGGGTGGAGCTCATATTATTGATAAGGGCGGACTCCAAAAGCTCGGCAGCAAATTCCCATACAGCACGAACTATGTGAAGGACAAACTCGCCAACGCCAACAACACCCTAAGGCAGATCGGCAGCCGGGTAGGATCTAGAACAGAGGATGCCTTCCGCAGTATGCGAAACGGCGCTGGCAACATCGGGACCAGAGTTAAGGACGCTGTGGATCAGGTTAAAAAGAGAGTGCTGGATATAGAAGTTCCAACACCTCGTGTATATAGCACAGCAGGCGGTCCAGGTATGCCAATCGTTGATTGGGAGAAGCAGCGCCTTGGGGATATGATTCAGAGGATGGATGGCGGGGTTAGAGAGGTCACTCAAGGTAGCTCTCCTTTAAAGACATCTAAAACAGTTATTACTCGAGAAATGGAAGAGAAAATATTGGAGGGTAAAAGAAAAGTCCCGAAAAATGATGTAATTGGTGGCCACTCTCCTATAATAAATAATGACAATATTAAGTATGCAGTAGAAGTGCTTTCTACCAATAGCGATGGAACAAAGAATATTGTATTTACGAAGCAATTTCCTGATGGTAACATATCTAAGTTAAAAAGAAGTACGTTGTTCCCAGATTCTTGGAGTGAGCAGCAAATAATTAGCAGTATAGCTGATGTTGGGGATACACCTGCTATAGCGTCTAGATTAAGGGACATGGCAACTTGGCATAGGACGAAGGTTGAGGGTGTGGAAATTGATGTGATTAAAGTAGGGGAAAATGTGACAAGTGGTTATCCTACAGGGAAAATAAATGCCCCTCGTCCGTCAGGATTTTAAATTTTATATTGTATAAAGGGTGATAAGTATGTATAAACAATTAGATATGCTATTATCTTCTGAAACAACAATTGATTCCTGGTACGATGATGGTTCAGTCATTGCAGGGGAAATTCTAGCAGAATTTAATTTAAATGATTGGGATGAACTTACAAAAAACGTATATGCTAAACCACTAGATTGGCAAAAGAAATTAGCATATTGCTTAGATAATGAATGTAATATGCATGAACTAAATATTTTACTAATTCTGCTGACAGTTCCAGATAAAGAATTGTCTGTAATATGTGTTGACACTTTAAGGAGTTTTACAACACATGATAGTAAAACTTTAATTGTTGAGAATCCATTAGTAATAAAACGAGTAAATGAGCTTATCCCAACTTCAGGACCAGTAGTACAGAAAATACTTGAAGACTTTTTAGTGAAAATGAAAAATTAACAACAGTAATGACTTTTTTCACCCTAAGTAAAACGTACTTTTCCGAATTAAATATATTATGGAGCCCCCTTTGCTACTGCCAAAGGGGGCTTTATCTTCATGTGGAAGAAACAAACAATCCATGGTACAAACAAACCATGTGATAGCATCAAAACCTTCACAGGCGAATTCAGCGGCTATTACGACTCCGTCCGCGCAAGCACAGGCGTCGACCCCGTCACCGGCCGCAACCTATCGAGCGCCGAACGCGTAGCCGCAGGCGCCATGGCAGCCGCAGGCTTTATCCCCGTCGTCGGCTGGGCAGGCCGCGCCATCAAAGGCGGAAGTGCCATCGTCAAAACCGCCAAAGGCATGAACGCCGCCAACCATATGCTCGACGCCTACAAAAGCACAAAAGCCATGGACATTCTAAACAAGACCGAAAAAGGAATCTACGGCCTCTACACCGCCAACAGTGCCTGGGAATTAGGAAGCGGCCGGGATATGTTTGGGAACGAGTTGACGGAGGAGCAGAGGCAGAATGCGCTTTGGAATGGGTTGACGATGGGGCTTGTTGGGGGTGGAGCTCATATTATTGATAAGGGCGGACTCCAAAAGCTCGGCAGCAAATTCCCATACAGCACGAACTATGTGAAGGACAAAATCGTCAAGGCAAACAACGCCTTAAGGCAGATCGGCAGCCGGGTAGGATCCAGAACAGAGGATGCCTTCCGTAGTATGAGAAACGGCGCTAACAACATCGGGAACAGAGCTAAGGACGCTGTGAATCAGGTTAAAAAGAGAGTGCTGGATATAGAAGTTCCAACACCTCGTGTATACAGCACAGCAGGCGGCCCGAATATGCCGATGGTTGAGTGGGAGAAGCAGCGGCTTGGGGATATGATTCAGAGGATGGATGGTGAGGGAGTAAAAGGGGCTGGTAAGAGTCCGGGTAAAGTATACCCTACTAGACCCATAGATCCGGTGGATGAGGCTCATATAATTGAGAGAGTGAAAGAACTTAGAGGGAATTTAACTAGCGGTTATAAAAAATCTGGAAACTTTGCTATGGCAGAAGTGCATGTTAATGGCATTGATAAATCAGAGTTTTATGCTCAAAGTAGCATAGATGAATTAACAGAGAGTCTAAAAGAAAGAGTGCCCAATATTTCTTTGCAACCCAGAAATCCTATGTTTAAAGCTACGGAAGCGCCTGACAAAAAAGGCAGTAGTATTTAAGGGATTCAGACACAGAGTATAAGATATTAAATGATGTTGCTTCTCAGCTCGGAAATAATACTGAGGCGAGAGGAAGAATTAAGTTATTTACAGAACTAGATACATGTAATAGTTGCAGCCAAGTAATAGCGGAGTTTTCAAACAAATATAAAAATATTGAAATAGAGGTTATTCATAATAACGGAGAAAGATTAAAACCAAATTAATAGGTATGGAGAGATTTCTATGGAAGACTGGACATATAATGAGTTATTTGAAACAATTCAAGAAATATATCAAGAATTCTTAGCTCAAGGTAGAGGATACAGACATGCAATAGCAAGAATAGTAGATGATTTCAGTAACTTAGGTAAGGTAGAGGATATTATTGTAGATGTAGCTATAGGTGAAATTCTAATTACTAATGATAAAGTTTTCGTTGGTTACGTTGAAGGTATTACAACAAACTTAAATATGTTTAACCCAAAAGAAGCAGAAGGAGAATTAACATCAGAAGAAATAAAGGATTTATCGAGAAGAATTAATAATGTACTAGCAGGATTAAGAAAAGCAGAAGTTGATTATAATCCTTCAGCAGAGTAATATTTTTAACTTTAGTGGCTGTAACTAAGCGAGATAACCATATTTTTAAAAAAAGAACTCCCCTTCAGCTATGGCTAAAGGGAGTTTTTTTTAGGAACAACCCAGGTACAGACCAATTTGGAGTATTAAAATCGTCTAAGGCAGAGTCACCGAACCAAATGATCCTGACGTTATCAAAACCGCCAAAGGCATGAACGCCGCCAACCACATGCTCGATGCCTACAAAAGCACAAAAGCCATTGACATTCTAAACAAGACCGAAAAAGGAATCTACGGCCTCTACACCGCCAATAGCGCCTGGGAATTCGGCAGCGGAATGGACCTGTTCGGGAAGAAGCTGACGGAGGAGCAAAGGCAGAACGCGCTTTGGAATGGGCTGACGATGGGGCTTGTTGGGGGTGGAGCTCATATTATTTATAAGGGCGGACTCCAAAAGCTCGGCAGCAAATTCCCATACAGCACGAACTATGTGAAGGACAAGCTTGCCAACGCAAACAATACGCTAAGGCAGATCGGAAGCCGGGTAGGATCCAGAACGGAGGATGCCTTCAGAAATACCCTAAGCGCCGCAAACAAACTGGGCACAAGAGCCAAAGAGACCGTCAACCATATTAAACAGAAAGTATTAGATATTAAGGTTCCAAAAGCGGTCCGTGTGTATAGTGCGGAAGCTAATGGTGTAATCTTGTATTTATTTCAGAACAAAAAATAAACAACCCGTTAAATAGGAATTAACAATTATAAATAAATTGGAAAGACTCGGCAAAAGACTGGAGACAGAAGCTTTAATTTATGCCCTCATAAATGAATGACAAATAAATGAATAATTAGAAAGGGGACATTCACAAATTGAATCAATTTGAAAATTTGTCGGTGGATGCTAAAGTGGTGTATCTATTATCCCTTTCTGAATTAATAATCGGGAAGATTTCACAATCTAAAGGTTATGGATTGGTTGTTGAGTCATTAGAACGGGGCTGGCAATGGGTGAAGTATAGAAATATTGAGGCATCCAGCCTTTATTTATACTTAGAAAACATGGATGATGCTAGTATTATGACATATATGCAATTTGAAAATGATAATCAACGCGAGAAAGTATGGATATGTTATGGGAATGCACTAGCGTATATAATTTGGGAAGCTTATCAATATGAAGAAGAGAAATACCTTCCTCAGACTATTGAAAGTGTTGATTTTGAAACAGTTGAGAGCTTTGTAACAAATTTTAATGAAGTATTTGAGAATAAAAGTTTACCAGTTAAATTACTGCACTTCCTTGAGGAAAACTATCCGAAGGGTACTAGTAAGCACGTGGATAGAAATTTAATAAAGACTTTTATAAATGGTTGTATGGAGGAATGAAATACCTTTACATAGAATTTAAAGGTGTTAATAACAGTTTTAATCTAAAAAATTTGAGAAGGCCTGATAAGATAAAAAAAGCGAGGGATCTCAATGTGTGTTGGAAATACTGGCACTAACAACATTTCAAACATAAAAACTTATGAAACCTTTGGTGTTACAAACGACCATATAGATCAAGTTAAGATCCATATAGGGCAGTTGTTAAACGTGGAGTTCGAATTGCATGAGAGTGACTATTTAGGCATGTATTACCTTGCAAGATTGCCAGATTCGATGAATATTAAAATATTGCAAAATTTTGCAGATGGCGATTGGCAGGAGGAAGACCATATGGATTGTCCTCTTCTAATAGAAATAAACAGAAGCAGTTCAGCCATTTTTGAAAAGTTATATAGTAGTTCTCTGCCATATTTAAAGCATCTTTATAGAACTGAAATAGAGTCAAAACAATATGCAAGGAAGTTTAAAATACAAAATGGGAAACTCATCCTCCTATCTGAACATAAAATAAAAAATCCATATAATTCATAATATTTCTTAACTCCCTATCTCTATTGGTATAGGGTTTTTATTATGGAGAAAACGTTTAAGGTTGTGTTGTGAAACGCTATAAATATTTGCGGTATTGAATGTATTTCGGCGCATCATTTTGCAGTTTTTAGTACGATGAAGGTATGATTCGGAAAACAATAAGTTGAAGGAAAGCAGCTGGGGAATCTATTGAATGAAGCGGAAGGTGTGCCCGCCCTGCGAACGCCTGCAAAACGAATCAGCGGCCAAGTTTAACAAAGCTGATCTTTATAGAAATGATAATAAGTGAGGCTATGAATCAATGAAAGCGTATTTGAAATTAAATGCTCCAGAACTGAATATTCATCCTTTAAGAATACCAGAAGGATGGACAGTTAATTATAATCATTTTCTTGAGATCGATCCACGTGCATTGAACAAAGAAGATGATAGATGGTTTTTAATGAACGATAGTCTTTTACAGTTAAATCATTCTCGAAAATCCATTACGGAAGAACGATTATAATAATTCCAAAAGCGTTGTATATACTGAACGGATTTTCCCAGGGGGAATAGGATTTGAGCGATTCTATTAATCTAGATGAACTTACTAAAGAGCTAACAGACAATAGACTTCTAAAAACTAATGAAGAAGCTGAAAAATTCGAAGCAGTACTGACTGAAATAATAAATAAAAAAGACATCAGTCATATTGAAGTTTTATGTCGGGGATTTTACGATGAGACCGAGAAGGATGAAGTAATGTTCGGAGTAATCCATGCAATAGAATCGTATGACCAGGAATATCCTCTAGAAGCTGTCCTGAAAAGATTGGCTTATGCTATCCCGGCCATGATTCCGCATGCATATGTATGGCTGGAGATTTTACATAAAAGAATATTAAATCATGAAGAGCCTAAGCGTGTGTATGCAAATGTCATTAAAGATATCGGAAACCAAAATACAATAGAAATTATAGAAAAACAGCTGAATGAAATCAAACATAAAAACCCGCGGAAATTTAAGATGACTGCAAGCTATGTTTTAAATGTTATTAAAGGTAAAGACTAATTCTTATTTATTCTCTAATCAGCAAGGTTAGAGGCTCATTAATAGTGGTTCTATCAAAAGCTGACCTGAGATAAAGTAGGATACTAAATAAGACTGTACTTGGAGTGATCATATTGCTTGAACCGGTATACGGTCAAAATATTATTGTTGGGTTTATCTTCAATCAGCATTTTAATTGGTATGTGACATATAGGGAACTATGGTTTCTAGATTACCAAAAATTTAATGCAGCCGATAAAGATACTGGTTTCTCTTATGGAGATTTTAACAATGAAAGAAATAATATTCCGGTATTAGATAAAACAAACGCATTGTTTTTCCTGAATAGAATTAAAGAATTAGATTCCGCAGCGCTTACTCAATTATTAATAGATTACAAGGACTCTGAGGATTTATTGGACTTTTCTCCCGCCCTCTTAGTTAATTTTGATTGTAGAGAATTTTACTCCTTATTTCCTGAACCTGCCTCCTTCGAAGACTATGTGCCAGATGGATGGAGTTCACAGTATTTTGATTTTACTGGAGAAATACTGCCTGAATTCAAATATTGGATTGATCAATCGGGTGTATATTTACTGGTGAAGAGATAAGATATCTCAAAGAACCCTTTATAATGAGGAGATAATTTGTATTTACGTTTCTCTTTTATTCGTCAGGTCCCATATTTTCATAAAAAAGAAAAAAGTGCCTGTCACCACCCGTGACCACCTGAACATATATTGAATTCGGGAAGTGATTGGCACTTTTTTGGGAATTTTGCTCTGTTAATGCCTGGTGTTGATTTTAAACATCTGTTGATTGGAGTGGAAGGCGTGAGACTCCTGCGGGAGCAGCGGGACAGGTGAGACCCCGCAGTCGCGAAGCGAGGAGGAGGCTCACCGCCCGCCCCGCGGAAAGCGAACGCCTGCAGCGGAAATCAACAGCCAAGTTAAACAGAGCTAAAACTTCTAATACACCTTTAGAAACGATGATATTATCACTTAATTTAATTTTTGAATTTCGTTTTAATAAAAAAAGTTTGATTGTTTTTAACCTTTGCCCTTAAGTAATAGCGTCTTTTTCTTAAAGAAAAATCACTTAAATGCATTCAGTGAGACCTTGGCCGCTTTTGCTATAAGTTCATTATCATAGGTGGCATCCTTAGTATCACGGGTGGATAGAATCGCGATGATGATGGGAGCTCTGTTCGGCGGCCAGATGACTGCAATATCATTTCGCGTTCCGTAGTCGCCTGCTCCGGTTTTATCGCCGACTTCCCATCCTTTAGGAACAGCCGCGCGGATCAGCTCGTCTCCAGTCGTATTCCTCTTCATCCAATCTGTTAGGATTGCTTGCTTGTCATTCGGTAAAACGCCATCGACCGTGAAAGCCTTCAGGCTGGTGGCAAGTGCTCTTGCTGTACTTGTATCACGGATGTCTCCTGGGATGGCGGTGTTTAAATCAGTCTCGAAGCGGTCAGGTTCGGTGACATGGTCGCCAATTTCTCTCAGTCCTTTTTCGAAGCCGTTAGGTCCACCAAGTTTCTGCAATAAAAGGTTCGCAGCGGTATTATCGCTGTATCGGATCGCAGCATCGCAAATTTCTCTAAGAGTCATCCCGGTATCCACGTGCTGCTCTGTGATTGGAGAATACGTGACGAGGTCATCTTTGGTGTAGGTGATGACTTCATCAAGTTTGTCAATCGGGTTTTGCCTTAGCAATACCCCTGCGGCCAAAGCTTTAAAGGTAGATGCATAGGCGAATCGTTCATCAGGCTGATAGACCACCGTGCGATTTGTACCGGTGTCGATCGCATAGACGCCGAGCCGGGCATTAAACTGTTTCTCAAGCTGCCCGAACTTTTGCCCAGTTGCATGACTTGTACTTTTTGTTTGTTCTCCTACTTCTTTTGCCTCGGTCTGCTTTAATCCTTCTCCAAAAAGGCTTAAACTTACAAGACTTAAACTTAATAACCCAACACTCATCCATATTTTTAACATGCTCACACTTTTCACAATGATCCGTCCTCCCATGAGTTGATATTGTTGGTTCAATCCCATTCTGAGTCAATCCACTTAATCACATAATAAACACGGATGAACGGTGCAGTGTTCATACTTTTCCGTATCTATCATTCGTAATTTTGATTAAGTTCTATAGATCTAGAATGACCCCAACAGTTCCTTTACAGCATTAAGCAGTCAGTAGAACGCTTACAATTCCATAGTGAGTTGACGATAGTCTAATTAGACTCTATACTAGTTTAGTCTAACCAGACTATTATGTAAAGGAATGAAAATTAAATGATAAAATCTTTTTTAATGTTAGGCCAATCAAATATGGCAGGCCGGGGATTCTTGCATGAGGTAGAACCGATCTATAATGAAAAAATAAAAATGCTTCGCAACGGACAGTGGCAAATGATGATAGAACCAATTAATTATGACCGCCCTGTTGCCGGGATAAGTCTGGCAGCATCTTTTGCAGAGGCGTGTTCGAAAGCGAACCCGGATGAAGAAATTGGTTTGATTCCCTGTGCGGAAGGCGGCAGTTCCTTGAACGATTGGCATCCGCAAGGTACTCTTTTCCGACATGCTTTGTCTGAAGCTCGATTTGCTCTTGAAACGAGTCAAATTTGCGGCATCCTTTGGCATCAGGGTGAAAGTGACAGCCATAATTCTCTGCATGAAACGTATTACCAAAAGTTATCTCTTATCATTGAAACTTTACGTAAAGAATTAAACCTTCAAAATGTCCCATTAATCATTGGTGAGCTGGGTGATTTCTTAGGAAAAACAGGTTTCGGAAAGTACTCATCAGAGTTTCAAGAAATCAATGAACAATTACGTCGATTCGCCCATGAGCAGCAAAATTGTTATTTTGTATCGGCAGAAGGTCTAACTTCCAATCCGGATGGTATTCATTTGAACGCCGTTTCCCAACGGAAATTCGGTTATCGCTACTTCAAGGCATTTTCCGAAAAACGGAATATCCTAGAGCCTCTTTCGGATGAAAATCAATCACTAAACACAAACCGTACCTATTCGAAGACTGAACAAATCTATCTTCACAGTCTGAATTTGGCTCTGGGTAAAATCACATATGCTGAATTTGAAGCACAAATGGCAAAGGTGATGCAGCCATGATTCCCTTACTCATTCTTGGCTTGCTTATTCAAAACCCCGGCGCACATGGATACGAACTCTTAAGTTTAATGGAAAAACGGCATTATAAATATATCGTTAACTTTACTAAAGGTTCATTTTATTACAATTTGCAGCAACTTAAAGATAAAGGTTTGATTGAAGAAACACAGCAAATACGTCCAAACAACAATCGTGAAATTCACCCCTTCAAAATCACCTCTTTAGGATTAGAAGAATTTGATCAATTAATGTCCAAATATGGAACAAAATCCGAGTATGTAAACCTATCATTTTATGGGGCATTACTCTTTGCAGATGTATTTGATAAAAATAAATTAGCAGAATTAATCCAATCCCAAATGGATCAAACGGAAGCCAGAATTGCTCTTCTCGATGAATACTTAGCTAATGCGAAGGAATTGCCTGGTAAAATGGATTATTTTCGCCGCATGAACGAAAATTCCCGTTCTCACCATTTAGTGAACTTAAAATGGTTTGAAGAATTGAAGGCAGACATAGAAGAGGCTAATGTATAAATAAAAACGATCATCACCTATCCGTATTGGAATGGATAGGTGATTTTTCATGCTTTCTGTAGATGGATTTGTACTCTCAGCGCTAAATTGGTCAGGAGATTATCCTCATGAAATCATTCAAGCTATAAGAACAAATAACCCAACCAGTAATCCTTTTAGTATAAAGACAAAAACGGCATTATTATTGAAATAGTCTATTTTCTATTAATTTACTTGCCTCTTCTTTTGATTTTTGTATTAAAATGGAATTTAAGGGTTTTCTTTTCATACAGAAGACCGGGTAAATAAAATTGTTCTGAGACACGATCAAAAGATATACATAAACCGATTTTTTCCAACTATATCATCCCTAACACAAATAGCTGCAGAAGCCTTTCTGCCATGGGGGAAATGGAGCAGAAATGAACGGACAATTCCCTGATTTAAAAAATTATCGTAAAGATTACAATAAGCGTGAAAATCCGAAAAATGTGAAGAAGGAAGAAAAAGATGGATGTTTAAGTGATTTAGGAGAAGGCTGCATGGAGGGCTGTGTGCCATCAGGATGCGGATGCGGCGGGTCCGACGGCTGTATGATTCTGATCATGGTTCCTGTTCAGCTTACGATCCTTGGAGTTTGGTTCTTTGACAAAATATTTTAACGAAGAGTTGGTATCTGCTTTATTAGATCGCGACGGTTACTTTGGCAGATCAAGAAGTGAATAAATAGATTAAGGAGGCAAACCATGAAAAATATCATCATCCAAAGACCCGTACCAGTCCAAACAAACGAGCTGCACCAATTCTTCAGCCGCGTCATCACGGATACCTTCATTAAAGAAGGAATTGGCGACCGGCAGGAGGACTTAAGAGACGAGATAGCTGAAAAAGTACATTACCTTCAAAGTGATTTTGAAACGAATGGAGAAAAGCGGTTTTTCTTAGCTGCTTTAGAGGATGGCAAGGTTATCGGCACAATTGAATTCGGTCCTGCAAGTGAACTCATTTGTAAATGTACAAACGGCACTTACAAAGGTCTGATGGAGGTCGGCACGGTGTTTGTAGATCCGGATTATCAGAAGAATGGAATTGGCAGCCGGATGCTGCAGGCTATTGTTTCCGAATTGAGGAATCAGGGATTTGAGGAGTTTTGCCTGGACAGCGGCTACGGTCAGGCACAGCAAATCTGGAGTAAAAGATTTGGTGAGCCGGAGTATTGGCTGCGGGATTACTGGGGAGAGGGATTGGATCATATGATTTGGAGATTGAAGGTTACGGATGTTTTGGTTTGAACTTTCCCTTTTCTTCAATAAAAAGGGACTGTCTGCAATGCTGCTAAACAAAAATAGGGAGACGCATTCTAAGCGGTTCCCTGTTTTCGTTTGCAGTCTGAGTCAGGCTGTTATAGCAAGCGGGACTTTAAAACTGCCTCTTATTTGTTTATCTGCAGCCGGCTAAGCTGTATTCATTCAGAATGGCTGCGTGTTCACCTGTCGTAACCAGGCTGATGATTTCTTCATTATTATTTTTGATGGCAGCATTTACTTCCTTTGAATTTGGAGCTGCTCCATACTTCATAAGGTAGGCGACCATATATTTATTATTTTTGGCAATGGCGAGTTCAAGTGCGGAGTGGCCGGACTGGGATTTGGTGTGGGGAGTGCAGTTCGCTTCCAAGGCAGCAGCGAGACTTGTTACATTATTGCTAATTATACTTTCGATAAGAATATTAGGTGATTCCTTCGTTTTTTTATTTTTCCCAAATACATATAGTCCAATGGCTATGATCATCACAAGAGTCCAGGAGTTGGCGGATAAAATAGTGCTAATTGATTCGAAATGCATGCTGTGTTCTCTCCTCCGATATTTGTTTCTTACAATAACTATATCGGGTGACGGGAATAATAGTTTAGTCCTGAGTCTAATTACCTCTATAAACCTAAAAGCAAAGGGGTCTTGCTTATTTCCTGAGCATGTTTATCTTGTATAGTTCATTGGTATGCAATTGGACAGGAATGTCATAGTTAGGAATGACTGCCGATTCATTTAGATTATAGCCAAATGAAACGATGGAATGATTAGAGTAATTGTTAAAATTGGTGACTAGCGTCTGAAGGATACTGTGCTGGGAGAAAGGCCGCTGATCAAGAACCATCACATATTGGGTTTTGACTTCAGGCATATAGGATTTTACCGCTTCTTCAGCCGTTTGATTAGCATACGATACCGCAGTGGTAAGCGGATGGGATACAGACAGCAGTTTTTGGGTGACGTGCTGGTCGGATGAGAGGTCAAGAATGACAACTAGGTAGTTGCTGTAAGTTTGTTCATACACATTCTCAAGTCTTACAATCGTGCTTTCATCTGCGTAATACAAGGGGAAAAGCAAGGTTAGTTCAAGCGGGATATTTCGTCTTTGCCTTGCCTGATGGCGCACTAAATGAAATGTATATCTCCAGCGCCGGTGCTGCTCTGGACTTTGCAGCTTGGCTGAAATACTTTGTTTGGAGTTGACGCGGTAACTGGCGAGTTCAACCGGAACATACATGATGTCACAGTGTTCAGTCAGCCTCAGCCAATATTCATAGTCCTCTACAGGTTCAGAACCGTAACCGTCAATTTTCGCTGCGATTTCTCTTTTATATAGAAAGCAGATGCCAATGGTGCATGCGTTCAGAAGATTTTCCTTCGGCTGGTTTAAATAATTGCGAAAGTGGACCAGGTCCTCTTCGGTCTGAAGAAATTGGCCGTCATCATTGAACATCCGGAAGGAGCTGTGCACAAGTCCGATTTGCTCTGGAGAGAATTCCATTAAGTTTCGAAGCGTCTCAATGAAATGAGGATAGTAAACGTTATCGCTTGATACCCAAGTTAAATAACGGATTTCGGGATCTGCAAAAAATTGATCAAAGCCGTGATTCAGAGAATAGGTAACTCCCTGGTTAATCCCATTATCAAGGATGGTCACCCTCGGGTCATAGGAGGTCAGCGATTCGGCAATCGTCTTCATTTCGGGTGCTCCATCTATGACAATGACAAACTTAAATTCCCGGTACGTTTGCGAAAGAATGGACTGAATGGCTGCTGTTAAAAAAGAAGGATTTTGATAATAAACGGGCATAACAATGCCAACATCAGGCATAACGGGTTCACCACCATTAGGATGTACAGTATCTTATTCAATCCGGTGAAAAGTGGCTTGTATATATGTCCAATGAAAAAGAAGAAGAAAATCCGATTCTTTTTTTTACTCCTTTACAATTCCAAGTGCAAATCCGTCATATCCCTTTGCTCCGACCGTTTGAATGGCGGTTGAGTCAATTCTTGGATCCTCTGACAAAAGATCAATAAATTGGCGTACGCCCTGTACACTTGGGTCATCATGATTTTCATCCGTCACATGCCCTTCGCGGACGACGTTATCTCCAATGATGACCGCTCCAGGTTTGGAAAGCTCCAGCGCCCATTTCAGGTAATGAGGGTTATTCGGTTTATCTGCATCGATAAAGATGAAGTCGAATTCTTTTCCTTTTAAAGACGGCAATGTATCAAGTGCCGCTCCTACCACAACATCAATTTTCTTCTCTAAGCCAGCATTCCGGATATTCTCCTCCGCGACCTCTGCGTGTCTTGGATCATATTCCAGAGTCGTGAGATGCCCGTCATCAGGCAAGGCGCGTGCAAGCCAAATGCTGCTGTATCCACCAAGTGTTCCAACTTCCAAGATGTTTTTAGCCCCTTTAATTTTTGCGAGAAGGTAAAGAAGCTTGCCCTGGTTTGGAGAGACATCAATTGAGGGCAAATTGGCATCGGTGTTTGCTTTTAAGACCGCGTCCATAATTGGATCAGCCGGGTGAAGTTTCGTACTGAAATAATGGTCTACATCTTTCCAAAGCTATGCGTGGTTCATTTTTCGCTCCCCTTATATGTAGAATTTTCAAACAAATTTATTGTATCATATTTCCATATAGTACAAGGACGTTTGGTGAAGAATGCCGATTATGTTGTAAAATTTTTATAAATACAGAGAGGGGTGATTGTGCAGGAATGGAAACGGGATTTGAAATGGAAACAAATGCGCCTTACTCTTTGAATTATTTAATATTTATCCAAAACATACACCTTAATAGGAAGAATCCAGATAAAGAAAATCCTTTGTTTCCATACGTCGATAGTTCGGCGTGGGGGATCGTGAGAGAGGATTTTGGACAATTTTACACAGAGGTTTGGGAAGAGGCGGTTAATAAGAACTCACGGGATCGTTTATATGACCACTATGGTGTATTTGACAGAGATAAAGCCTTATATCAAAAACTATTTGAGAACGGCGAAATAGGGGCTTTCGGCTATGCTGAGAGCGTCAAATCGTTTTTAGCCTGGTGGAATGGGATTTATGGAAGGATTGCCATCGAGAAAGTGTTTGACGAATATACAATGAATGAAGTTTATAAAGAGCTGGCTGCTTCATTAAAGGTTAACAAACGCTTACGAATTGATTTGACATATGATAAACCGCTGCTGGCAGGATCCGCTGAACTTTCCTGGTACGCGGTGCTGCCTATTGAGGATATTTTTATGCCCTATAAAGTACCTGAGATTGTACCAAGGTTATTAAAGTGCTGTGAGGATTTTTAGGTTTTTAAGAAAGGAAAAAGGGATGCTCATTTTCAGCATCCCTTTTCAGGTTATCGTGTTTCTATAGGATCTTTACCCATTTTAGCCTTTAACTTTCTCTCTTCTTCCACTTCACTCTTCATTGCTTTTTGTAATGACCAGCACATAAGAAGAAGGACGATGGCAAATGGGAAGGCGGCTACAAGCGAAGCGGTTTGCAGAACTTCAAGTCCGCCTGCCAGTAGAAGCACAGCTGCAGAAGCAGATTGAATGACTCCCCATGTTACTTTGATCTTGATGCTCGGGTTCAAGTTTCCTCTTTCGCTAAGCATACCAAGAACGTAAGAAGATGTGTCAGCAACCGTAATATAATAGATGGCTACTACTGCAAATCCGATTACACTCAGCAAGGAGCTAGCCGGCAGGTAATCAAAGAAGTTGAATATGGAAAGTGAAACGTTGTCCGCAATTTGTTTAGCAAGCTCTGGGTGACCCATGTTCTGGATGATATCAAGAGCGGCTCCTCCGAAGATGGCGAACCATACACATGTCCCAAGCGCTGGTACAAACAGAACGCCGATGACGAATTCACGAACCGTCCGCCCTTTTGAAATACGGGCGATGAACATACCGACAAACGGACACCAGGCAATCCACCATGCCCAATAGAATAGCGTCCAATCTCCAATCCAAGTGTTGTCCCCAAATGGTCTGATCCGCAGACTCATGTTGACAAAGTCACTTGCGTAGCTTCCGAGTGAGCTGAAGAACACTTCAAAAATAGTCAGTGTAGGCCCAAGGATCAGCACAAGCAGCATGATCAGGAATGACAGGATAATCGCTGCGTTGGACAGGTACTGAATTCCTTTCTCCAATCCGGTGCTGATGGAGACAATAAAGAGCAGGGTAGCCACTCCGATTACGATTAATTGGACCGATACATTATCCGGTACCCCCATAAGAGCGTGCATACCTGCGGAAATTTGCATGGCTCCCAGTCCGAGAGAGGTAGCAATACCGAAAACAGTGGCGAATACGGAAAGAATATCAATCGTCTTTCCAATTGGACCGTAGATTTTTTCTTTTAAAAGAGGGTAAAAAGCAGAGCTTACGGCTGCAGGAAGCCCTTTTTTAAATTGGAAATAAGCAAGTGCCAGGCTTATGACCGTATAAATTCCCCAGGGCTGCAATCCCCAGTGAAAAAAGGAATACTTCATGGCTGTATTCGCTGCTTGGGCGGTGTAGCCTTCTCCGTATGGCGGATTCGTGTAATGGGTAACAGGTTCAGCAACCCCCCAGTAAACAATCCCCACTCCCATTCCTGCACCAAATAGCATCGCAAGCCAGGAGCCTGTTTTAAATTCAGGTTTGTCCGTCTCTTTCCCGAGTTTAATGTGCCCAAATTTAGAGAATAGCAGGTAAATCGCATACACCACGAGAAAAAATGCAGTACCGATATAAACCCAGCCTAAATACTCTATAACAAAGTCATAAGCTGTGGTCGTTATTTTGTTGAAGCTGGCTGTGAAGAAGCCTCCCCAGATAATGAAAATCAGTGTTAAAAGAACGGATATAAAAAATACACTATGCTTTGAAAAGCTAAAATTCTTCATAATTTCTAGTTCTTCTCTCCTTCCATTTTATTGGTATTCCGCCCGAACTATGCCACCGTGTAGTCTAACGGTAACTTTTGGCTATGTCCAGTGCAGCCCCTTGATATTGACCCAAAACCGTTTGGATTGAACCTTTCGTCATCGTTGCCATGCAGGCAATGACATCCCTTTCAAAAAAAAAACGTAAAAAGTTTTGAGAGGGATTTTTATTTTTGTATAATATTTTCCTGTTATTCAATGGTTTGCCTATTCTATCTTCTGCAAATTTAAGGTGATTTAGTCGGAAAACCCAAAAATTTGAAGGGGAATAATCATACATGTCGAAAGGGTATGAAAAGGAGCCAAAAAAATGAAAAAAATAATGGCAATATTGCTCGCTGGAAGTCTTCTCATTATAGCCGCCGGTTTTGAACAGACCCCGAATGAGACTCGTTTCCGGCCCACTGAATTCGGCAATCTATTTCTAAAAGGTGAATACGAAAAAATATACAATCAGACAAACGATGAATTTAAAGCACAAGTTCCGCTGGACGACTTCATGCATGTAAGCGGAGAATTTAACAAGGGTGTAAGCAAATACCGCTTGGAATCCACCATACTCTTGAGCGGAAACAAGCAGTATATATGGACGGATCAGTCAAAAACCAAAGGGATCTCAGTCATTGCACAGGCAGACAGGACAATAGCAGGCTTAAACTTATTACCACTTGAGCTACATTCTCAAACCGATAAAAACTATACTAGAAACAAATACACCATGCCGGTCAAAAATCGATGGCTTGTTTACTAGGGTGGGACGAATGTCCTACTTGATTACCATTACGCATATGAAAGCCAGAGGTACGCATATGACCTCCTTCAAATGAAAAAAGGACAAACATACAAAGGGAATCCTTTAAAAAATGAAAGCTATTATGCTTTTGGCCAGCCGGTAGCTGCTCCATTAGAAGGGACCGTCATAAAAACAGTCGATGGATTGAAAGATAACGTCCCCGGTGAATTGAATCCGGATCATCCGGAAGGAAATTACGTGGTAATCAAGCATAAGAACGGAGAATACAGCATCCTCGCTCACTTCATGAAAAACTCCATTAAAGTACGTGAAGGAGAAAAAGTAAAAACGGGACAAATCCTTGGCAAGTGCGGAAACTCAGGCAATTCGACGGAGGCACACATCCACTTTCAGGTGAGCAGCAGTCCGGATATCATGACAGGGAAATCGATTAGGATTCAGTTTGAAAACGGGAAAGAGCCGGTAAGAGGAGAATACACAAGGAAATAAGGACAAAGTCCCTGCGTCTTATGCAGGGACTTTGTTTTTTGGGGGTGGCGGTGGAGGCTTTTCTTCACCGTGGATGTTGGTGCCTGACCCGCGTTGCTTCACCGCATCGGGGGACAGAGGCAAGGAACGCTGAACCCAACGGGCACAAGGGCTGGCGGAACAGGGTGCCAGAGCTTTCACACAGTAAAATTTGTGGGGACTGGCACGGTGCCAGTCCCGCTTTGCTTCACCGCATCGGGGGACAGAGGCAAGGAACGCTGAACCCAACGGGCACAAGGGCTGGCGGGACAGAGTGCCAGAGCTTTAATGCTGTAAAGATTGTGGGGACTGGCACCCCATCAGTCCCAATGATTAAAAATGATGTCACCAACTCTTTCAGGCTTCCAAAAGGATAATTCTCGCAACTCCGCCTCGTTCAGCTCATTTTCATTTTCGAGCAGATTCTTTCTCCAAATCACTCGCTCATTTAATTTCTCTTTGCTTAGAATCCTATAGAAAGGGAGAAATGCGTCAGCAAGTTCCGGTGGATCAATAAACCGTATGTTCCCATACTCAGCTGCGGAAGCAAAAGCGAGATATGGATAATGCTCATTCAGAAGAAGATGGAACTGATTTGTTCTGGTTTTTATTTTTGCATGATAAAAGTTGAAGGGATACCCTGGTTCTTTGAATTGCTCGAGACTTGCCTGACACGCCCTGGCAGCATGGAAACTGGGATTTATCCATTCGTTGTGCTGAATTCGTAAAACCGGTAATCCCGTTTTGTAAGTACATTAAACTCCAACTTTCCTAATTTATTGAAAAATAGTATAATCGATTTGTTTTTTATATTGGAAACAGGAGAATGATCGCGTGTCAATAAAACAGATGAAAATTGGAATGCTCACGATATTCATAGCATTCATCTCTTACCTATTCTATCAAACTTTTTTCCGTTCACCACCTCTGCAGGGACAATCTCAAAGCGGAAACTGGGCGGCTGAATATTACGAGAATGATGTGTACTGGGAAACAAAAATTACTAAGCTAAGTGAAGCTGATATTGAAATAACTAAGGTAATCTGCATTGATAATGGAGAAACCTCTGAATTCTCAGGCTTCAGCCGTGAGGAATGGATGAAAGATAGCAACGGTAAATATTACGTAACGACAAATATACTGGCAGATGCACCTGAAGATAATCATAGCTATCAGGTACAGGTCCATTGGCTGCAGAATGAAAAAGAATACGAAGAAACCATTACCCTGAAGTGACTTAGGGTATTTTTCATTTCTTGGCATAGGCGCAGGCAAATTGCAGGTGCCAGTGCTATGCTTCACCGCATCGGGGGACAGAGACAAAGATCGTTGAAATCTACTCACACAAGGGCTGGCAAACAAGGTGCCGGAGCTTTAGTACGGTAAAATTTGTGGGGACAGGCCCCCGCTCCGCCACCAGCCCCTAAACAACCCAATTAGTGGTAAACTTAAAAGCAGAGCTTACCTACATAAAGGGGAGAAACCAACATGCAAGCTGCTGAAAGAAGGCCATCGGTCAATCCGACGGTGTATCCGATTCTTTTTGCGATCGGATTTGTACATTTACTAAATGATACGATGCAATCTGTCGTTCCGGCTGTGTTTCCGATTTTGGAGAGAAGCATGAACCTATCTTATGGCCAATTGGGGTGGATTGGATTTGCGCTTAGTATGACGTCTTCCATTATGCAGCCGGTTGTGGGATGGCTGACAGATAAAAAGAGTGCGCCGTATGTGCTTCCGTTCGGAATGGGGCTGTCGATGATCGGAATGCTTGGGCTGGCATTTGCACCAAGCTTCGGCTTCGTGCTGCTTTCGGTTATTTTCATCGGGCTTGGTTCGGCGGCGTTCCATCCGGAAGGGTCACGGGTTGCATACATGGCAGCGGGAGGAAAGCGCGGGCTTGCCCAGTCCATCTATCAGGTTGGCGGGAATTTTGGACAGTCGCTTGCACCGCTTATGACAATCCTGATTTTTATTCCGTTAGGGCAATTCGGTTCAATCTGGTTTACGCTTGTGGCGGCCTTAGCGGTATTCGTCCTCCTGTTTGTATCCAAATGGTACTCGAACCAGCTGATCCGGTTTCCGAAAACAGTAAAAGCGACGGTAAAAACGACGACCAGAAAAAGGACGAAGCAGGTAGGCTTTGCGATTACGCTGCTCGTTTTCCTCGTGTTTGCCCGTTCCTGGTATTCTGCCGGAATCTCAAACTATTTTCAGTTTTACTTAATTGAGGATTATGGAATCTCCATTAGGGAAGCACAATACTTTATTTTTCTATTCCTGGCTTCCGGTGTGATTGGAACATTCCTCGGCGGACCGCTTGCCGACCGGTTCGGCAAACGGAATGTCATTTTGTTTTCGATGGTCGGATCGGCTCCATTTGCGCTCATTCTTCCACATGTCAGTCTGATATGGGTTTACCCGTTATTCTTTATTATTGGAGTGATTATTCTATCAAGCTTTTCCGTCACGGTGGTTTATGCGCAGGAGCTCATTCCAGGAAAGATTGGAACAGTTTCCGGACTTATCGTGGGCCTGGCCTTCGGTATGGGGGCAATCGGGTCTGCGTTTCTCGGAATGCTTGCGGATGTATGGGGCTTGTATGCCACGATGACTTTGTGCAGTGTGCTCCCGGTGATTGGGATTTTGACGGTGTTCTTGCCATCGGATCAGAAGCTGAGGGAGTGGGAAGAAGAGTCTCAAACGCAATGAAAAAAGCAGGCCATCCATTTTGGGGATGTGCCTGCTTTTTTCGTTATTTCCCCATTACCCACTGGTCCTTCTTAAACAGAGAAACCGTAATGGCAAGTACGATGACCATGAACAAAGCGGTACTTCCGACAGTCAAAAGAATGTTCTGGACATTAATAATGCCGTAGAGCATTTCTTTTATCAGAGCAAACATATTGATTGCGGGAATGATGAAATGGTGAAAGCTCGTTTCATTTACACCCGTGCTTGTTAGGGTAAAGATCGGCAGAATAGGCAGCATCATGATCGGAGTTTGATAGCTTTGGGCCTCTTTTACTGATTTTGAGATAAGACTCGCGAGCATTTGCACGGATGACATAAAGAGGGCGAACATGACGGATGTCATCAGTGTAATTCCTATGAAAATCCAAACATGGTCTCCAAATTGGAGCGCTTCTTTCAACTTTTCCGTCAAAAAGATAATTTCTAAGCTGACAACGGCAACTGCTGCAAAGCCAGAAAAAACAGCAATGGTCGAGACAGTCAGCCATTTAGCCAAAAGCATTTTCGTACGGCTTACCGGTGTAATCAGGAGGGCTTCCATTGTTTTACGATCTTTTTCGCCTGCAAATAAATCGGTTGCAGAAGGGTAAGCGCCTGAGACGATAGCCATTGCGATAATCATAGGCAGAAAATTTGAAAAAATACTTAAGGCGGCAGCACTGTCATCCTCACTGTTCATTTCTTTCGTCTTGACTTCAAGGGGCTGAATGACCATTGGATCAATATTCGCTGCCTGAAGGCGGTTTTTGACTACCCCATCCTCAAATGCGGTTAGCTGTGCATCCATCATCTCCATTAATACAGACGAATTTTTGCTGAAGGAATCACCATATAGAGTGGCATTTGCCTGCTGTCCGCTGTTAATTTTCTGCACAAATCCGCTGTCGAATGTAACGGCCGCCTGAGCATCTCCATCTCTTACGGCTTTTTCAGGATCCGTAAAGCTTTTTGTGTTCACATTTTTCAATCCGCTCACCAGCTGTTCTTCATCGTTTGCAATGCTGGAGGATACGGCTAGGGTAAAAGTTTGCTTCGAATCCGCCATGATGTTTTCGTAAAACAGAGTGAGTCCCGTAAGAACCAGTATCGGAATAAACACTCCCATCAGCAGCGTTCTCCGGTCCCGGAGCGAATCCTTCATTTCCTTTAGATAAATGTTAAGAAACATGGCTTTTCCCCCTTACTAATTTTGACATGAATATATAGTTCAAATCCTTGCTCGCTTCCTCTTGATAAAGGTGCTCAAGGTTCCCCTTGTAAACGACTTCCCCTTTATGAATCATGACAACGGAATCGCAAAGCATCTGAACCTCTTCCATGATGTGGCTTGAAAAGACAATCGTTTTCCCCTTTGACTTCAGCTGGTGAATCAGCTGGCGGAAGATGTTCGACGACGTAATATCAAGTCCGGTTGTCGGTTCATCAAACAGGATGATGTCCGGATCATGGATTAGTGTTCTTGCAATCGCAACCTTTTGGCGCATCCCCTTTGAAAAGCCGCCGACTTTGCGGTCAAGGTAATCCTTCATCCCGAACATCACGGCGAGCTCATCAATCCGTACCTTTGTTTCATGCTTGCTCAACCCGTAAAGAGCAGCAAAATACTCAAGGTTTTCTTTAGCAGTCAGCCTGTCATACAAACCGGTTTCTCCTCCGAAAAGTACGCCAATTCGTTTTTTGACATCAAAGGATTTTTTGACGGTATCGAATCCCGCTACACTGATCGATCCGTCTGTTGGGGTAATAAGTGTGGCGATTGAGCGGAGAAGGGTTGTTTTGCCGGCCCCGTTTTCACCGAGCAGCCCGACCACTTCTCCCTTTTTCACATCGAATGAAATGTGCTTGAGTGCCGTTACGTATGCTTTTCGATCTTTAAACTGCTTTGTTACTTCTTTTATCTGAATCATGCTCTCGTCTCCCTTTCTGCTGGTTTCTATCGTTATCATACATGGTGGAATCCAGCGAATCTGCGAAGTTGTCGCGAAAACGCCTTTTCCTGTCGCGAATGGGTCAAAAAGGGAATTTTAAATGTTACAATAATGGTGGAATTTGTTTACTAGGAGCAGAGCGATGATCAAAGTAGGATTAGTAGATGACCGGATGATTGATCTGGATAAACTGAAGGGCATTGTGTCCAAAATGGATGAAATCAAGATCGTTTTTGCGACCCAATCTGCAGAAGAAGCGTATGAGTATGTAAAAAGGGAAGAAGTGGATCTGCTGATCGCCGACATTGAAATGCCAGAGCTGTCAGGTTATGAGCTTGCCGATATCATCCATACCCATGCCCTCAGTATTGCGGTTATTTTTGTTACAGCGACTAGCGGCTACGCCGTGCATGCGTTTGAACTGAATGTGCATGATTACATTATGAAGCCATATTCGAAAGACAGGCTGGAAAAATCGATTCAGCGCTACATAGAAAAAAGCCACTCTTCTGAAATTGCGGGAAGACTGTTTTTAAAGCAAAAATCAGAGATTCATATTGTTCAAAAGAAAGAGATTCTCTTTATTGAACGGACGGGCCGATCGACAACCATATATACAAAGTCCGGCCAGGTCAAAACGTATCAGACGCTGAATGAACTGGAAGGGGAGCTGAGGGAACGGGATTTTATCCGCTCTCACCGTTCATTTATTATCAACATTCATTTTGTGAAAAACTTTTCGATTTATACGAAAACGACGTACATGGTTTCCTTTGAGGGCATTGAAGAAAAAGCGATGATTACAAAAGAACAGATTGATTTTATTCAATCTCATTACTTTTAAGGCGGAGATGATGAATGAAAGGAATGATTTACGCGGCGTCTGCGGGAATCGGAGTTTATTTCTTTATTTTAATGCTGGATGTCCTGCCTTTATGGGCGGCTGCCATAGCTGGGGTTGTTTTTATTTACGCAGGGGTGAAGCATTGGTTTAGGAATATCGGGTATGTCCAGCATTCTATGAATGGAACGCTGACTGGCATTCAGCTGCTGCTTGCGGTCAGCGCTTGGCCCGCTCCTATTCCGGTTCGCTGCCTGCTTTTCCTTACATTTTCGGGTTTGGAATATTTCCGCTTTTCACTAGGAAAACAGGCAAAGGCTGCAGACCGGAAAATGACTCAGCTTCTCGATGCGCAGAACGCGGTCAACGAAACGTTCCGGGTGGTCCGAAGCCAGCGGCATGATTATTTGAAGCATATTTCAGCCGTTCACTATCTATTGGAAAAGGGGAAATATAGTGAAGCGAAGGAGTATATGAACAGCCTTGTACGCACCTATGAAGAGACGAATATCTCTATAAAAGGCGAGGACGGGGTAGCGGCGGGAATTCTTCATGATGTCTACCAGCGAGCAGACAGTCTCGGAATTCAGATCGCCTATGAATTCGATTTGCCGATCTCCTCCTTGCCTATGCACCCGATTGATCTGGTCGGATTGCTTGGAAACATGCTCTCCAACGCAATCGAGGCTTGCGAGGAATCGATTCGTGTGGGGCTGAAAGATCCGATGCTGACCGTACGCTTTGAAAAAAGAAGCGGGGTTTATCTCCTTGTTTGCCGCAACTCAAGTGTTCAGCCTCCAAACGACGTACTGGATTCTCTATTTGAAAAATCAGGCCGCTCAACCAAAGGGCAGGAGGGCCTTGGGACAAAAGTGATTGCAGATACAGTCAAACAATATGGCGGTTTTCTTGATTTTACATACAAGGAGCATGTTTTTACGCTAAAGGTGAAATTCCCTTCGATAGGGAGGAACTGAGATGGAAAACTTTGATATTGCTGAAAGTATGAAGAAGTCCTTTATCGCGGGTGCAGGTATTGCCTTAATTCAGGACGGCCGAATCAGCCGGAAAGCAGGGTTTGGAGTGCTTGAAAGAGGGCAGGAGGAGAGAGTTACGGCTGATACCGTGTTTAATGCTTGTTCCATTAGCAAATTTGCGGCAGCGATGCTTGCCATGAGACTCGTAAGTGAAGATGTTCTTGCTTTGGATGAGGATGTCAACAGAAGGCTGAAATCATGGAGAGTTCCGGCAAATGGTTTCACACAGCCTGTAACGCTCCGTCTGCTTTTAAGCCACCAATCAGGCATAAAGGATCCAGGCGGAAGTTTTATGGAATTGGATTTTTTCAGGTCAGCTCCATCTATTATAGAGATTCTTAAAGGGACAACACGTTATTGCCCGGAGCCTGTACACCTCCAGTATGAACCTGGTACTGAGTTTCATTATTCAGATGCCGGATACTGTGTGCTGGAGCAGTTGATCCAAGATGTGACAGGGGTAGCGTATGAGGAATTGCTAAAAAGCAAGGTGCTGAAACCACTCGGTATGGATTGCAGTACGTTAAATGTTTTAGATGCTCATGCGGCAGCGGGCCATAATCGGGAAGGCAGTGTACTGGAGGAAAAGTATCCAGTATACCCATACCCTGCAGCTGCCGGTTTATGGGCGAGCGCGGATAATCTTGGAAAGCTATTTACTGAATTGCTTGATGCCGTGAATGCAAAAAGCAAATTGAGTATATCCCAAAATATTGCTGAAGAGATGATTCGTGCACAGGGATGTTCACCGTGGACAGGATTAGGGGTTTTTGTAAACGGAGAGGAAATTTCCTCGCTTGGCTGGGGCAAAGGGTTTCAAAGTATGGCGGTCATTTATCCCCGCCTTGGCACTGGGGCAGTCATCATGACGAATACGGATACGGGTTTCCATCAAAGGGACGGGTGGATTGGAAAGATTTTAGAACGTATTCTAAAATAAGTAAGAAATGAAAACGCTTGGAGGCTTTACCCAAGCGTTTTTGTAATGGTTTATGCAATCGACGATACCTTTAAACGATCCACCATCTGCAATAGTGTCCGTTCCAATTCTCCATCTCCATAAATTAAAGAAAATTTGGAAGTGCAATCTATAGCTCTTCTCAATGCTTCATCCGCTTGTTTTTCATCTCCCTTTGCTGCTGCCAAAACAAATTGGGCCTTCTCATATGAAAGCATGTCACGTTTTTTTACTCTGTCTGCTATTCTGTGAATATCTTCCTTATCTGTTATGGCTCCTGCCATGTAGCATGCGAGCAAATAGTTCGCGTCCAGCTGATCCCAGCTATAGCCCCGCTTCACAGCAGGGGAACGTTCCGTAAAGAAACCTAGCAGCGTGACAGCTTCTTCCTGAGCACCCCGGCTCATATCATACTGGCCGATTGAAGATGCAACAGACACTGACATAAGGTTATCGGGCTTTTCCAGAACAGCTCGTCTTGCCTTTTCAGCAATGGCGGAAGGAAGCTCATTCCAATTATTCTTAACGTTCCCGAAGATTACATAAGCTGCAATAAATATCTCTTTTAGTTGAGGGTTCTTTAAGTTTTTAAGAGCAGCTCCATCAGGAATTGCGTCTTGGGTTTCACCTATCACTAGATTGGTTATCCCCGCTAAAAGACTGAGCATAGAGAAAATGAAGAGCCACACTTGAGTTGTCGCGAAAGAGAGAGCCAATGCCGCTGTTCCTGCTAGAAGACTGGCAAGGGGACCGCTCAATATGTGCCAATAAAGCTGTTTTTCAATTGAAACTTTCTTTTCCTGAATGTCAGCATACATAGTAGCTTTGCCGCCAATGCTTAGACCATGTTTTTCCCATTTAAGAGCCGTCTTATCCCGTTCTTTAATTAATAGAACCGGTCCCACCAGCATACTGTGAAAATTCATACCTGCCGCCGCTCCACCTGCTAAATGACCAGCCTCATGAAAAAGAACAGTCAGGTAATGGCCTGCCAGTACATAGAAAACCATCCAGAGCAGCGTACTCCAGGACATCTCCAAATGAAAGTAATCAAACAAAAAATAGGTGCCAAACCCTCCAGCGGCTCCGCACATAGAGCTCATCAAAATCATACTTGTTTTTTTCATGCTGCCTCCTGAATTTAGTCCTTCTAAGTTATTATAATACATATTTACCCATTTGTTTTTATGTTATAATTTTGGAAAAAAGAGGTATTTGAATGAAGGAAGTCTTTATGTTTTTGATTTCATGCTTTTTATTGGGAGGGTGCGCCCAGCAAGATATGATCGTATCAGATTCTGTACCTGTCCAGCGGGAAGTTAAAAAGGAATCATCTTTGAAAAGCCCCCTACCCCCATTCTCCACTATGTCCATCCCGGAGTTCTCACTATTAAATGGAGATAGAATGAAACTAACGGGAACCATTGATCATTTATACGAAGAAGTATGCTGGATTAAGTGTGAAGGGGTTCAACACAATTTTTCTATCATGAATCCGGGATACATGCCGCCTGAAGTGAAATCGGTTTTTTTAGACTGGGGAAAAATGAATCCTCAGCCTAGTGAGGTTTCCCTTCACTCACTGCTTCAAGCTAAGGATCCAGAATACCCGGCTTCAGTGGAAAGAACAGAAGTAATAGATCCAAAAATTACAGGCTTCAGCATCCCCCTTACTTCGCAAAAGCAGTCGTATGCTTTGGAGTTTATTTGGGGAAAAGGTAAAGTAGCTGATGGCAGATCAGTAGTTAGCTTCAGCTTGAAATGATAGATGTGGCTCTTCCTTTGGAGGGAGTGCTTTTTCATAACCTGCAGGAGGATAAAAAGCCGATGATACAATTTCAAAATGTGATAGAATCAGCGGAACAGCTGAATGAGATATGGGGAAAACCGGGTAAACTCGCTTCAAACAAGGTCATTGACCACTTGGATCAACACTGTATAAACTTTCTGTCTCTCTCCCCAATTGCATTGATCGGTACTTCCAATTCTAATGGAGAATGTGATGTATCTCCACGGGGAGATCATCCTGGTTTTATCCTGATACTGAATGAAAAGCAGCTTGTCATTCCGGAAAGGCCAGGAAACAAACGCTTAGACTCCATTCGCAACCTATTAGAAAACCCTCATGCAAGTCTGTTATGCCTGATTCCCGGTTTGGATGAATCGCTAAGAATAACGGGGAAAGCTTCTGTTATCAGAGACCAGGATATTCTGGAGCAAATGCAGGCAAGGGGAAAAACGCCGATTGCAGGAATTGCAATAGAGGCAGAAGAGTGTTTTATACATTGCGGAAAGGCTTTGAAGCGATCCCAGCTATGGGATAGCGAGAAATGGCCGGCAGTGGACGAATTGCCTAAAGCAAATGAAATGCTGGCCGCTCATGCAAAATTTGATGAATTTGATGCTAATAGTGTAGCTGCAGCTCTGGAAGAAAGCTATAAGAAACGATTGTATTAGCAAATGGACCATTTTTTAAAGTCTTTTGACCGCTGATTCCTTGGATATCGACCGAAATTTAAATATATCGACTGAAATAAAATTATATCGACCAAAATTTAAATATATCGACTAAAATAAAATTATATCGGCTATTTTTTTGATATATCGACTTTTCGACATGGAATGACAAATTCCGCCGGCCGTTATGACCGCCAATTATTTAAGAAGCCCAAACCCCTCCAACCCAACCCAAAAAGGATGCCCCCAAAAAAATGAGGCATCCTTTTTCCTATTTCAATGCATTAAGCATGTAAGTTCGAGTACCCGGTCCGTACACACCGTCATCTGCCAGGGAAGCATAGCGGTTTTGGAAGCGGCGTACGGCAGCGGTTGTCTGGGGACCGTATTGTCCGTCGATGGAACCGCTGTAGAGCCCGAGTTTTTGCAGGGCGCGCTGAATTTGTTTAACAGGTTCGCCTGATGATCCGTCTCTGTATACTCCTGAAGGCAACGGATAACTGGCAGAGGGCGGCTTGACTTTGCTGAGTGCGGCATATGTCTGACTGCCGACGATGCCGTCAGCGGTAAGTTTGTTTTTCTTTTGAAAAGCAATGACCGCTGCTTCGGTACCTGCTCCAAAAATCCCGTCCGCTGTCAAGCTGTATCCAGCGGCAATCAATTTCCTCTGGACATCTTTAACCAGATCTCCCGTGTCGCCTCTTTTTACCGGCAGATTTTCGGAAGCTGGAGGTGCAGCGGGTGCCTTGCCAAAGTCATTTGCGAGGGAGCGTTTTACGCTGCTGATAAACTGAGTCCATGATACACCATATCGCTGAAAGGCATTGAGAGGATCCGTTCGCCTTGAAGGATCCAGAGTATAGTGGCCAATAATATGTTTGTCGGGATTCAGTCCGAAGCGGTCACAAAGGTAGGCGTGATACCAGACATATCGATTGTATGCCTGCTGAAAATTAATGCTTCCCCCAAAGCAAAATTCTACACCTATGGCTGCATCATTTGCATCTTCGCCAAACCTGCGGTTGTCTTCCTTTAACCCATATTGAACGTGAAAAGCCACCTCATCCAAAGGGATGATTTCCAAAATCGTTTTATCATCAATGAAGGTGTGGGCAGAAGCTGATGGCTGCTGATTGTTAAAATATTCACGGTTCTGAGCCGCACTTGTCCCAGGGTTTCCAGTGTCGTGGCTGACAATGAACAGGACTGTCCCTATTTTCCGGCCGGAACGAGAATTCCCGGTACGAATGTAGGAACGCTGTATAGGATATTTCACTCTCTCACTCTCCATGTCTATATATAGCTAGTTTATGTTTCTGGGAAAACAACGTTCCGAGGATTCGACAAAATGGTTATCCACACAAAATTCGCACAATATAGAATAATTCAAGAGTTATCAACGTTATCCACACCTGAAACGACGTGATATCGATCATATTGTGGATAAAGGGTTGTTGTCCTTAGAGTGATCCACACATTTTTCCACAATATCAACAGGGGTGTGAATAACTTATGCACAGCTTTTGCAGAAATTGTAGAATGGTGCAGAGCGATATTGCTACATAAGAAAAACGTTCGGTTAGTATATACAAATGATTGCTATGAGAAGAGCGTAAAGGAAAAACATAAGGAGAATTTTTATAACTGGTATAGACAACTAGCTTTCGTGATGATAAAATTTTTGTAAATTCAGAAAGAAGAGGTGCCTGATCAATGCTTGCAATCACTCACGCAACGGTTTATGCAGAGTTTGAAACATTCCGGCCTGGATATGTACTTGTTAAAGAGGGGAAAGTGGCAGAAGTCGGACCGATGGAAAAGTTTCAAATGCATTCAGGCTTTGTCGAGCTGAAACTTAGCCAAACAATCGAGCTGATTCCCGGGATGATCGATATGCACATTCACGGAGCCGGCGGGGCTGATGCGATGGATTCAGAAGAGGAAGCACTTACAGCGATGGCAAACCAGCTTGTTCAAGAAGGAACTACAGCCTTTTTGCCAACAACGATGACTTCCGAAACTCAATCCATTGAAAAAGCCCTAACTAATATAGCTGTCTGCATGTCTAGACCTTCTGAAGGTGCGGAAATTCTCGGAGTCCATGTAGAAGGGCCATTTTTGTCACCAAAGCGGGCAGGAGCACAGCTGCCGACTCATTTCTTAAAACCGGATGTCGCTCTTTTTAAACATTGGCAGGAAAAAGCAGCCGGTGCGATTAAATTAGTTACAATGGCTCCAGAGCTTGAAGGCGGTATGGAACTTGCGGATCATCTCACGAATACAGGAGTTATTCCATCCATCGGGCATTCCGATGCGCTATTTTCTGAAGGGGAAAGGGCGGCAAATCATGGGGTGCGCCAGGCAACCCATTTATTCAATGGAATGAGGGGGCTGCATCACAGGGAGGCAGGAACAGCCGGTTTTGCGCTGCTGGATCCGCGAATCAAGTGCGAGATTATCGCTGACGGGGTTCACGTTGCACCTGAAATGATCCTTCTTGCATACCGTCTCAAAGGTCCGGAAGGGATGATAATGATTACGGATTCCATGAGAGCCAAGGGGCTGGAAAATGGAGTGTACGATCTTGGCGGCCAGGACGTGTATGTGAAAGATGGAAAAGCAGAGCTTGAAAACGGATCACTTGCCGGAAGTGTATTGAAAATGAATGAAGCGGTGCAGAACATGAAGAGATTCACAGGCTGCTCTATGGAGGATATCGTGCAAATGGCATCTGTGAATCCTGCAAAGCAGCTGAATATATTTGACCGGAAAGGCAGCATTAAGCCTGGAAAGGATGCAGATTTGACGGCTTTATCAAAGGATGGAGATGTGGTGCTGACGATTTGCCGCGGGAAAATCGCTTACCAAAAAGGGGGATGGGCATGAAATTAATTGCAGCAGCGGATTATCGGGATATGAGTAAAAAAGCAGCCGGTATTTTTTTAAAGCAGATGGAACAAAAAAGGCAGTCGGTTCTGGGTCTGGCAACAGGCGGGACGGTTAAAGGGGTTTATTCTGAACTGGTTGAATTATTCCTCGAAGGGAAAATCTCTTTTGCAGAGGCGGCTTCCTTTAATCTGGATGAATATTTTGGAATGAAAAAAGAGGATCCGAACAGCTACTTCAGCTACATGCAGGAGCAATTTTTCAGTCATACGGATTTTGCTGGAGAAAGCAATTACATTCCCGATGGAACAGCTGCTGATCCTATAGATGAGTGCAGCCGTTATGATCGATTGATTGAACAATCAGGCGGAGTCGATCTGCAGCTGCTTGGCATTGGAGAAAATGGTCATATTGGGTTTAACGAACCTGGCACGTCTTTTGAGATTGGCACCCATCTCGTAGGGCTGACGGAATCAACGAGACAGGCGAATGCAAGGTACTTTGAAGTGATGGAACAGGTACCAAAAGAAGCCATCACAATGGGAATCGGCACCATTATGAAAAGCCGCAAAATCGTCCTCCTTGCTTCAGGAGGGAAGAAGGCAGCTGCGATTGAGCAGCTATGGTACGGAAAAGTGACAGAGGATTTCCCGGCATCCGTACTGAAACTTCATCCTGACGCAACGATCATTGCAGATGAGGAGGCACTTTCTGGTGTTCGGATGGAGGGGAAAGGGGAGCTTAGCCAATGATAAAAAAAGATTCTCCGGTTCCCATCTATTTTCAGGTGGAAGAAAACATTAAAGATAAAATCAGTTCGGGTGAATGGAAAAGCGGGGAAGCGATCCCTTCTGAGAGACAATTTTGCGAGCAGTATTCGATTAGCCGGATGACGGTCCGGCAGGCCATCAGCAATCTGGTTAATGAAGGCATTTTGGAGCGCAAAAGAGGGCGGGGAACCTTTGTTTCCGCTCCAAAGCTCAATCAGGAGCTCACAGGAATTACGAGTTTTACAGAGCAAATGGCAGAGCAGGGAAAAAAACCGGAAACGATGATTATTAGCTTTGAACGAACAGCAGCCTCAAAACAGGCCGCAAAAGAACTTGGTCTCACACAGAATGAGGAGATGTACAAAGTGAAAAGGATCCGGCTGGCAGATGGGGAAGCGATGGCTTACGAAACTCTCTACATGCCGGTTCATCTCTTTCCTGATATGACGAAAAAGCATGCCGAGGGCTCCATTTATCACTACATTGAAAGTGACTGCTGCATGCCGATCCAATACGGGAAGCAGGAGCTCGAGGCAGCGGAAGCAGGCAAAAAAGCGGCAGAGGCTTTGAAGCTTGCAGAAGGGGCACCTGTTTTGAAAATCCAGCGGACAAGCTTTACGGCAGACCATCAGCCTGTGGAATATACTAAAACCATTTATCGCGGGGACCGGTATAAGTATGTGATGGAGCTGGAACGGAGGCAAGGGGGACACTAGGATGGAGCTTAATGATTTAGCTGTAAAAATAGCGGATGTTTATAACAGCAATCCAAAAGTGGATTATATATGGCTTGGAGGATCTGTATCCAGAGGATGGGAGGATTGCTTTTCCGATATTGAGCTTTTTCTCTGCTGGCGAGAAGAACCAAGTGATGAAGACCGGCTTTTCCCCATTCAAGAGGTCCAGGGAGAAATCATAGATTTTCATGACTATGAAGACGAAGAATGGTCAGAAACCTACCACGCTCTCGGAGTCAAAATGGAAATCAGCCATTTTTTGACGAGAACTGCAGATTCAGTTTTAGGAGATGTAGTTGACCGTTCATCCACAGATCTTGAAAAACAATGTCTCGCGGCTGCTGTTTTCAATGGAAAATGCTTAGCGGGAGAAAGCGCATTTCAGAGGCTGATAGAAAAAGTATCCGTCTATCCGGAATCTTTAAAGCTTGCAATGATAACAGAGAATTTAGAGCTTGGAAGCAGATGGAGAAACCGGTACGCTCTTGTGGAAAGACAGGATTGGCTCTTGCTCCATCAGATTTTTGTCAACGTACAGAAAAACGTAATGAGTGTACTTTTTGCATTAAATGAAACCTATGTTCATCATCCGGGGTTTAAGTGGCAGAGGCAGTCTCTTGGCGAAATGAATAGTAAGCCATCATTAGCAGCGGAGCGCATGGAAAATGTCTTTTTGCAGGATCCGAAGCAAGGTTTGGTGATTTTGGAGGAGCTGTTAAAAGACGTCTATCAATTGGTGAAGGATGAATGCCCTGACCTAAGTATTGATCATCTCATTCAAGCCAATCAATCTGCCCGTTTACAGCAAAAAAACAGGTGAATCACAAATGATTCACCTGTTTTTCTTATGCTTCTTTAACTTCATTAATCCCAGTAACAGCTGGTTCACCTGGCGAATTACGGGTTACATATGTACCGGCAATCAAATCATGCAATGAGCGCTTATCTTCCCTCACACCCACCATAATGGCACTTGCTAAAAGCATGATTGAGGAAAGCAGCATTCCTCCAATGAAAACAGCAAAAGCTGACATCATTGAATTGTTTATTGCTAAACTTGGATCCGTGGGGTTGGCTAAGACTTGTGCAATCTCAGTCCATGCCATGGTAAGCGCAATAATGGCTCCGATACCAATTGGAGCGCTATAGAGAATACCGCTTACCACTGAACGTTTGATCATAGTCCAGAACGTGACGTTTGTCCCGTTTACTCGTAAAATACGAATGCTGACGGCCCTTTTTCCCACCGTATATCCGTACCAGAAAATCGGAAGCAGAAGTCCATAAAAGAACTGAATACCGCTCGTAGCACTATTCCCAATGCCTTCTCCCATGATTAAAACCAAAAAGTAACCTATAACTGCAAAAATAATTCCATCAATCAGATTTGCGCCTAAGCGAATCCAAAAGCCTGCAGGATTTTTATGCATAAGCAATCCCCTCCTTCAATATAGTACTTTCCCATCATACACTTTAAAAAAACTCCAGGTAAACCAGTTTTTTGGATAAATAGCGTTCTGCAGCAGAAAAAATTTCTATGATATGATAAAAAACAGATGCCGATCAGATAAACTGAAGGCTCATCTTTATTTAAAAGGGAGTTTTTATTTTTCATGGGGAGGCAATTTGTTATGCAGTATAGCTATATGACCAGGCTCTTTTGCCCTAAATGCGGGAGGAATTATGATCCCGAGCAAATTCATCAATTGTGTACATGCGGCTCTCCGCTGCTGGTGGATTATGATTATGAAGAATTAAAAAAGGTATGGACGAAGGAAAGTTTAGCTGCAAGATCAAGCAATATATGGAGATACCACGAGCTCCTGCCAGTAAGAAAAGAAGAGAATGCAGTTACGATGGGCGAGGGAGGAACTCCGATACTGCCTGTTTCGAAAATGGGTGAAAAATATGGAATTTCTCACCTATTCATGAAGGATGAGGGGCTGATTCCGACGGGGTCCTTTAAAGCAAGGGGAGCGGCAGTTGGGCTCTCGAAAGCGAAAGAGCTTGGAGTCAAAAAGTTTGCGATGCCAACGAATGGGAATGCAGGTGCAGCATGGTCGCTTTATGCCGCCAGGGCAGGTCTTGAAGCGAATGTCGTTATGCCGGTTGATGCTCCCGTCACGACCCGAAAGGAATGTGCAGCTTCGGGAGCAAGATTGTGGCTGGTAAACGGGCTGATCAGTGATGCCGGAAAAATGGTGGGTGAGCTAGTCGGCAAAAAAGGGTATTATGATGCTTCCACCTTAAAAGAGCCATACCGAATTGAAGGAAAGAAGACGATGGGACTCGAGATCGCAGAACAGTTTAATTGGGAAGTTCCGGATGTCATTCTTTATCCGACAGGCGGAGGAGTCGGACTGATCGGTATTTATAAAGCCATGGTCGAACTGCAGAAACTTGGCTGGATTTCGTCTGACAAAATACCCCGGCTAGTTGCTGTTCAGGCGGATGGATGTGCCCCGATAGTGAAAGCATGGGAAGAAGGAAAGCAGGAATCCGAATTCTGGAACAATTCCAAGACAGGGGCCTTTGGAATCAATGTACCAAAAGCGATTGGAGATTTTCTCGTTCTTGATGCGATTTATCAGACGAAAGGCTGTGCCGTGTCTGTATCAGAGGAAGCCATTCAACTTGCACAGCTGGATGTCGCGTCGAAGGAAGGGCTTTTCATTTGTCCTGAAGGGGCGGCCGTTTTTGCTGCTGCCCAAAAGCTGCGTGAAGAGCAATGGATAAAGGAAGATGACACGGTTGTCCTGCTTAACACAGGACAGGGGATTAAGTATGCAGATGATCTCGAGGCAGAGGTTCCAGTCCTTGAACCGGGTGACTCCCTCGTATAAACATTTCGACCAAAAACAAGGAATTCACAAGTCTAAATGAGCAGAGACAGTTGGGGAATTGGCGCTATTGGCATCGGATGAAGCTGCTGACATAATGGTGGGGAGATTAGAAAAAGGAGCCCAGACTATATGAAAATGAAAGTAATCGCCGCCATAGCAATAAGCTCTTGTTTAGCAATTAGTCTCCCGTTCATTAAGTCATCTGCAGCTACAATCCTGCAAACAGCCAAGCAGTACATGGGTACAAGCTATTCAAGTAAAGGAAATACACCGGCTGAAGGGTTTAATTCAGCCGGATTCGTTCAATATGTTTTTAAGAAAACAAAGGGAATGGAACTTCCGCCTCTATCAAGCGAGCAGTGGAGCTTTGGAACAGAGGTAAAAAGGGAAAGCCTGCAGCCGGGGGATGTCCTTTTTTTTAACGATTCATCCGGCGGAAAGCTTTCAACAACCGGAATTTATGAAGGAAATGGGCGGATGATATACAGCTCTGTGTCGAAAGGAGTTACATCTGTCGGATTTCAAAACTCTAATTACTGGAACAGCCGCTATGCGGGTGCGAAGCGGATTACCGGCCCGCTGAAGATGGCATCGGCTAACCCGGTTATTTCAAAAGGGCTTCAGTATTTAAATGTTCCTTATACAGAGGGAGGCCAGTCGCCTGATGGATTTGACTGCTCCGGATTCACTAAGTATGTGTATGAAAAAGCATCCGGAATCTACTTGCCGGAAACCCCTGAACAGCAATGGGCGGTTGGAGCTTCGGTAGCGAGGGAAAACGTCCAGCCGGGAGATCTTGTGTTCTTCAAAGACACACATCGGCCCGGAATTTCCCACGTTGGCATTTACGCAGGAAATAACCAAATTCTCAATGCGACACGGATTGGCGGCGCGAATAAAGTAACGGTCAGCTACCTCACGAATAATTTTTTACAGGAAAAATTCGCGGGAATAAAACGGGTCAGCGGACTTGGGATCGACCGAAGTGAGCCCGTGGTGAAGAATGCTGAAGAACTTGTCGGAACAAAGTTCGCGAAGAACGGAGTTTCTCCGGAAACCGGATTTGATACATCCGGTTTCGTGCAGTATGTATTTAAGAAGTCGAAAGGCATGCAGCTGCCAAGGTACGGAAATCAGCAGATTAACCTGGGACAGGAAGTTGCAGAAAAGGACCTTAAACCAGGGGATCTCGTCTTTTTCCAAACCGGCTCAATCGTACCTGCTATCTATGCCGGTAAAGGGCAGGTAATCCTCACATCAAATGATGGAGTAAAAGTCATTCATTACAAGGTGAGCACTTACTGGTCCGGCAAATATTTAAAAGCTAAACGCATATAAATAAAAGCCCCTGCTGACTCCTGGCAGGGGCTTAATGCATGTTTTAGTGGCTTTTTTGCTGACGTTCGTTTGCCGCGCTGGCTCTCGCCTGTGCTTTCACGTCCGCTTGGTCGGCTAATTCACGGGAATACTCCTCGTACGTTCCATCCGTTTCTCTTTTCAGCTGCTTCGGAACTTGAGGAAGACTATTCTTGTTTTTATCACGATTGTGCAGTTTGTGTCCTCTTCCCAAAATGAACGCCCCCTGTGTTGTGAACTTGTGGTTCACTATTAGGATGGCCGATGAAGGCAGCGTACATGCTGGAAACTAGTTCTTCTTCTTCGTAAAACCGCCAGCACGGTCAGCCGCTTTAAATTCTTTCCCGAAGAGAACCTCCTGTGCAGTGGTCAGTGTTCTCTTAGAATTCTCATGTCGTTTCTTCTCCATTATGTATCAGCTCCATTTTTTTAAGAATAGAACTATTTTCGACAAGTATGGGGGGATTCATACAATGAGGTGGGATAGTATTTATAACCGATAGGTGAAGCGGGTGGTTTTGCTGGTACTAAGGTGAAGGTTGCTGAAAAGAGGCGAGTTTGGCTGGAAAGAGATTTGGATCGGTGCTGGAAAAATCAGGTTGGCCGGAAAGACGCTGGAATCGGCATCGAAGTGGCTGATTAATCGTAGAACTCGGCCGGAAAGAGAAAGGGATCGGCTGGAAAAATCAGGTTGGCCGGAAACCTGCTTGTAAAGGCTGGAATCGAGATCGAAGTGGCTGAAAAACGTAGCAATCGGCCGGAAAGAGAAGAGAAGCGGCTGGAAAAGTACAGTATGCTGGCAAAGTGTTAATTCCAGCAGCTGCAGTCCAAATCCATCAAAAAGCCCGCCAATAAAAATGGCGGGCGATTTTCTTATGCTTCTTTCAGGTGCTGTTCTTCCGCAGCGGAAGGGGTTCTCATAGTATAGAGTGTATATAAATCCTTTTTAATTTCAAATAGGCTGTAGATGTCTTCGCCGTTGTTGATTTGTTCCAGCAGCGCTCTGCGTGTTTCATTGGCACATTCTACGTATGGAAGTTTTTCTGCCGCTTTAGTGGACCGGACGTTGACTTTCCGGATGCGGAGGAAAATGGTGTCGATACCCAGTTCGTAGAATAGTTCATTGAAAAATGCGTCTTTAGCTGCTTGGTTGTAGCCCTTACCATGGTAAGGCTTGCCGAGCCAGGTTCCGAGGAACCCGGCGTTTTCCTGGAGATCAAAAAGACTGATGGTCCCGATTGGAGAGCCCCATTCGTCAAGAATGGTCCGTGAAATCAATTCACTGCGCTCTTCGGCTTCGATTGTTTGCTTGGTTAAAAACAAATATTCCTCGATTGAATCAGCTTTATGACGTACATAAGGGAAGACGTCGGGGTGTACCATGAGTTCATACAGCGCATGACTATCGTGAATGTCACGTTTTTTAAGCATCTTTCTCGCTCCCTCCAACATGAGGGCAGACGCGTAGCCTTAGCCCCACCCTCGAAATTTTTTAAATTAGCCAAAAAATTTCGGGGTGGGAATCGAACCCACTAGGACCAGTAAAACTGGTGGCGCACCATTTGCCTTCCCATTGAACCCAGGTCATTAAGTTGTCATACACAGCAAGGCTTTGTGAGCAAGCCATGCACTGATATCATACTCGAATTTGTTTAAAAAAGATACAGTTTTTTTGCGAAAATTTATTGGTTTTTTTGGCCAATTTTTATCCCTTTTTCAGAGGCCCATTTGGAGTCTTCAAACACGAATTTTCCGTCAATCATTGTGCACTTTGGCTTCGCTAAATAATGGAAGGGGTGGTGGCTCCAGAGAACCAAATCTGCATCCTTTCCAACCTCTAAGCTGCCGATGCGGTGGTCGACTTGAAGATTGCGTGCTGCGGTAATTGTGATGCCTTCGATCGCTTTTTGCTCATCGAAGCCTTCACGTACGGCGAGTGAAGCTACGACATTTAAATATTGGATAGGTGTGTAGGGATGATCCGTTGTAATGGATACTTCTACCCCTTTATCGGTAAGGGCCTGATACGTTTGCCAGCTTTTATTTCTAAGCTCGATTTTTGACCGTCTTGTAAAGGTCGGTCCAACACTAACCTTTGCATTCGTGCCTGCAAATTCATCGGCAATGAGATGACCTTCTGTACAGTGCTCAATTCTGTAATCTAAATTGAACTCCTCCGCGAATCTAATGGCAGATAGGATATCGTCTGCTCTGTGTGCGTGAATACGGACAGGGATTTCGCGTCTCAATGCCCGGCGGATGGAAAGAGAGCGGAAATCCTCTTTTTCGTCGCAGTATTTTGCGAGATAAAAGGCTTCTCTGAGCATGCCCATAATCCCCATCCTGGTGATGGAATCCTTATTGCCTGTACTGTGGATCCGTTTCGGATTTTCACCAAGGGCAATTTTTAGACCAGCGGTTTCCTTAATCAGCATGTCGCTTATGTTGACACCCCAGGTTTTGATAACAGATGTCGTTCCGCCGATTACGTTGGCGCTCCCGGGCATAATGTGAACCGTCGTTATTCCGTGTGAAATTGCATCACGGAATCCGGAGTCAAGCGGATGAACGCCATCAAGGGCCCGGATATGAGGTGTCAAAGGTTCAACGGTTTCATTGGCGTCGTTTCCGGCCCATCCGGTTCCTTCATCATAAAGACCTAGATGGGTATGGACATCGATCAGTCCCGGAAACAAATATTGATCCTGACAATCAATGATTGTGCATTCATCAGGTGCGGGAATGTTTTTTCCGATTTTGACGATTTTCCCATTTTCAACAAGAAGATCGGAAGCATATAAAATTTCGGAAGTGACGGGAAAAATAGTAGCGCGCTTAAATAATGTGCAGGTCATTTTTGTGCTCCTAGCGGAAATAGATTTTATACTATTTTATTATGTCAGACAGAGCAGGTTCAAGCGATGGGAAAATAAAAGTATAGCCGTTTTCAATCGCTTTTTTCGGAAGAACACGCTGTCCTTCCAATAAAAGAATGCTCATTTCCCCAAGTGCAAGCTTAATGGCGCTGCTTGGTGCCGGCAGCCAGTGCGGCTTGTTGATGACTTTGCCCAGCGTTTTCCCGAAGGTTTCCATTTGAACAGGGTTGGGTGATGTCATGTTTATCGGCCCGCTAATTTCATCATGATGGATGATGAAATCCATTAGCCCGGCAATATCCGTTACATGAATCCATGACATCCACTGGGTACCTGAGCCAAGCGGGCCTCCGCCGTATAATTTATAAGGGAGGATCATTTTCTGGAGCACGCCTCCTTCTCCGAGCACAATTCCTAGTCTGGCGTAAACGGTGCGGATCCCTAAATCGCGAATCATCGATGCTTCCTGTTCCCATTTTTGAACGGTGCTTGAAAGGAAATCTTCATCCGTTCCGTTCGACTCCTCTGTAAATGTTTTTTCTTCAGACGTCCCGTAAATTCCAACAGCACTTGCATTTATAAATACAGACGGTTTTTTGTCCATTCCGTTCAGTATTTTATAAACTTCTCTAGTGGATTCAACGCGGCTTTCTACAATTTCCTTCTTCGTTTCCTCTGTCCAGCGGGAGCTGATTGATTTTCCTGCAAGGTTGATCATAACGTCCAGGCCTTCCAGACTTGGAATAGGTTTAGCCCCATCCATCCACTTCGCATATTCAATGTTTCCATAGCCTTCTTTTTCACTTCTGGTTAGGATAACGACGTTATGGCCTTCTCTTGCAAAGTATTGGGCGATATGTTTTCCGACGAAACCGGATCCTCCTGCGATTGCTATTTTCATCCTTGTCACCTCGCGTATTTTTTAAATGCTTTTTCTAAGCTCTACCCTGCCTCCCTGATGATAAACGTGTGCTAAAATAGGAGAGAGGTGTTGAGAATGGCTTTTATAACGAAAATTACGTCCCAGCAAAAAAACGCTGAGCGGTATAACATCTATTTGGATTATGGAAAAGGCGAAGAGTTTGGTTTCGGTGTGGACGAGCACACTCTGCTTAAACACGGCCTCGCAAAAGGCAAGGAACTTTCCGAATTGGACATTGCTGAAATCTGCACGGGTGATCATGTCAGAAAAGCGTACAATTCCGCTCTGGACTTTCTCAGTTATAGAATGCGCTCAACAATGGAAATCAAGCAGCAGCTGGAGAAAAAAGAATTCCAGCCTGAGACCATTCAAGAGGTGCTCCATCAGCTTGATGAATCCGGCTTACTTAATGATCAGCAATTTGCTGATGCATTTACGAGAACGCAATGGCAATCTTCAGGCAAGGGTCCGGCTGTCATAAGGCAGGAGCTGATTCAAAAGGGGATTGCGCCGCTTGATATTGAACAGGCTTTATCTTTATATTCGCATGAAGAGCAGCGCGATGCTGCAATGGTGCATGCTGAAAAATTCATGAAAAAGAATCACGCTATATCAGCCTTTCAAATTCAAAAGAAGCTTGAACAGCTTCTTATTCGCAAAGGCTTCAGTTTCAACCTAATCTCTGAAGTCGTGCAGTCGCTCCAATTCGGCGGCAATCAGGACGATGAAAAGGAAGCGCTTGCCAAGCAGGCAAATAAAGTGATGTACAAGTATAACAAAGGCAATGATTATGAATACAGGCAAAAAATGAAGCAATACTTGTATCGGAAAGGTTTTCAGATCGAACTCATTGATGAGTTTCTGGAAAACCCCGAAGAATTTATACAGGGTTAATATTCTCTTCAAACCTGCCCGATTCCTTTTTGGGCTGCACATTAGGGGGAACGATGGACATGCAAACACAACGATACAGTGAAATGACCCAATTTGAACTGAATACTGAAATTGGAGCGTTAAAGGAGAAGGCAAGAAAGGCTGAGCAAATGGGGATGGTCAACGAATTTGCAGTGCTCGACCGGAAAATTTCAATGGCAAAATCCTATCTGCTGAATCCTGCTGATTATAAAGCTGGGGATGAATATGAAATCGAGGGGGCTCCTGGAGAGATGTTCAAGATTGTCTACATGAACGGAATCTTTGCATGGGGCCATCGTCTTGAAACCCCGGATAAAGAAGAAGCTCTGCCCATTTCGGTGCTCCTTAAACCATAAAGACCGGCCGCAATAGCGCGGCCAGTCCTTTTTCAGCGCTCCGCCTCTCACTTTGAGTGAACGTACTTCAGATTATAGAAGCTGCGAATACGCTTTGTTCATGAATCAAAGGAATGGCGAAGATTGCCCGGCAAGAGGATCTAGATTAGTTGTAATCTTCTCTCTGGCCAGAAGCTCTCATACGCTCCTGGGGATGATCGTTGATCGAACCGTCAGCGCGTTTGGACGCATACGCGCCTTTCGCACGCGCTTCGCCCTCGGATCTTTCTGCAATGGGGAAATCCTTTGCTTTGTTCCGCAATCGAACCGCCTCCAGTGATGAGTTGTTTCGCTTCATTGATCTTGAAGCGTACTACTATTATGAGCATAAGACTTTGTATTATAATTAGTACATACAGGCAGAATTGCCTTCAAAAAGGAGGTGCTCAAAATGGAAAGCTACTATGAGCGTCTTACTGACTTGCTGCTGTTAAAAAATGATTCGCTTGCATATGCCCAGGCAAGAACATGGGTTGAACTCCTCTGGGAGGATTTCGAAGCTACCTATGCAAAAGCCGGTGCAACATATAAAGGCAAAGAAATGACGGAAGCCATCGTAAGAAATTGGATTGAACAATATGGTCCAAGGCTTCATGAATTTGTCGCTTCAAACCCGAAATACAAGCATCTTTTGAACAATGATGACTATCTGCAGCATTAAAAAGAGGCGGATTCCTTATAGGAACCGCCTCTTTTAATCGGGAATGATGTGAAGTTTTTTTCTAAGCTTTTCTTCGCTGAAGATCCATCCTGTATAGGAACTGACTATTTTCAGACTGCTGTCAAGCTGGACAATCGCAACAAACGGATAGTATCCTTTACTGCGGTAGCGAAGATCGATAAAGCGCACTTCATAGTGATCAGAGAATTCTTCCACTTCCCAGCGGTATACAGGCGAGAAGGATAAGAAGGCTGAAATGTTATGATCCTCTTCAGCTGCTTTAATCATCTCCGTCTGCGGAACAGGGACGCGGTCGAACTCATCGAGCACAGTTAATACGCCTTTAACATGACGCGCCACGTAAAAATGGGATTCCGTCGTAACAGCAAGATGCCAGCTCCTGAATCTTAATGTCGGAGAAATGATGATTCCGGTAACATTGTTGAACCGTTCTTTAATTTCATGTACGATTTTTTTGTTCATTATATATCTCACTACATAATAACCCGCCAGGACAGCGAACATAATCGCAAAAGTATAGCCCTGCGGTGCTCCAAAGACCCAAATTGCAATGGCAAGAGCATGAATGGAGAAAATGATCGGATCAAACGTGTTGATTAATCCGAGCGCGATCCATTTGTGCGAAAAGGGCCTTAGAGCCTGTGTTCCATAAGCATTAAAGATATCCACAAACACGTGCAGTGCGACAGCAATGAATGTCCAAATCCCTAAATGCAGCAAATCTACACCGGGAAAAAGAAAATAAATCAAGGCTGTAATTAGAACAGACCATATTAAAACAGCAGGCATGGAATGTGTAATGCCTCGATGGTTTCGAATATAGACAGCATTATTTCGAAGTTTTAGAATAGTATCCAGGTCCGGAGCCTGCGATCCAAGTAGAACAGCAGCCATAACGGCATGTGATGCTGCAGGGTCACTGCCAATTACGGGATCAAGTGTTGCCGCTCCTCCAAGTGCAATCCCCATTACCACATGGGTGGCAGTATCCATAAAATCCCTCCCAGCTGATAAACGATTTTCAAGAAAATCTCTCCGACACAATAACCGGGAACATGGATCTCGTTTTTCTAATCATGATACTGCTATGTTTCCCATTTTAATATGAATCTTAACATCTGGAGGCTCCAACATGAAAAACTTGCTATCAGAATTGGAAATAAAGGACTTCCAGCAGGACCTGATCGGCTGGTTCCAAAAAGAACAGCGCATTCTCCCATGGCGTGAAAACTCAGACCCCTACCGAGTCTGGGTATCTGAAGTTATGCTCCAGCAAACAAGAGTAGACACGGTCATCCCTTATTTTTTAAACTTCATGGAAAAATTCCCTGATCCAGCCGCCCTGGCAAATGCAGATGAGGAGCAAGTCATGAAAGCCTGGGAAGGGCTTGGCTACTACTCGAGAGTGCGCAACCTGCAAGCAGCGGTTAGGGAAGTACATGAATCCTACGATGGGATCGTGCCTGCTGATCCGGATAAATTCGGAGAACTCAAAGGGGTCGGCCCATATACGAAGGGCGCTGTAATGAGCATCGCCTACAATATCCCTGAGCCGGCTGTTGACGGCAACGTAATGCGCGTTATGTCCAGAATCCTGCTGATAGAAGAAGACATCGCCAAACCGAAAACAAGAAAGCTCTTTGACACAGCTATCAGAGAAGTGATTGCAAAAGACAATCCATCCGATTTTAATCAGGCACTCATGGAACTCGGTGCACTCATCTGCACACCTTCATCGCCTTCCTGCCTCCTTTGCCCTGTTAGAGATCATTGTCAGGCATTTGAAGAAGGAAGACAAAAAGACCTTCCAATAAAAAGCAAAAAGAAAAAGCAGAAGTCCCTGCTGCTTGCAGCTGCCGTATTGACTGACAGCGAGGGTAACTTCTGGATTCACAAACGTCCGTCAGAAGGCTTGCTCGCCAATCTATGGGAATTCCCAAACTGCGAAACTGTGTCGGAAACGATGACCCAAAAAGCAGAGCTTGAATTGTTTTTGCATAAAGAATACGGAGCGCTAATGGAATTAGAGACGATTGAAGGAATCATCCAGCACGTGTTCAGTCACCTGATCTGGAACATCACCCTTTTTGCAGGGAAAGTGGAACGGATAGAGAACGGAGCAGGACTGGTGAAAGTAACAGAAGAAGAGATGAAGGCATATGCTTTTCCAGTGTCCCACCAGAAAATTTATCAGTTGTATTTGGATGGGCAAAAGAAGTGATTGGGGGCCCGGCTTTTGCCGGGTTCTTTGGGTTGCTGGGATGTTAGCAAAGGCATCCACCGAGCGGGAATGCCAGGGAAGAATGCCAGGGAAAATTGATTTGAGAGGGAAGGTCAGTTAACAATGCCAGGGAAACTGGATTTGAACGGTGAATGCCAGGCAAGAATGGCAGGGAAACTTGATTTGAACGGGAATGCTAGGCAAGAATGCCAGGGAAACTGGGTTTGAACGGTGAATGCCAGGCAAGAATGCCAGGGAAACTTGATTTGAACGGGAATGCCAGGCAAGAATGCCAGGGAAACTGGGTTTGAACGGTGAATGCCAGGCAAGAATGCCTGGCAAACTTAATTTGAACGGGAATGCCCGGCAAGAATGCCAGGGAAACTAAATTTGAGCGGGAATACCAGGCAAGAATGCCAGGCAAGAATGCCTGGCAAACAGGATTTGATCGGAAATCCCAGGCAAACTCAATTCAATCGTAACTCACCCTCGTCCCATGCGTATAATCCGCTTCATTCCTTTTCATTCCGCCGCGCTCTTCGATTTCTTTCATTATTTCTTTTTGAATGATTAGTCCTTCAGAATTCATATAAGGAAGTACTTGCTGGAGAGCGTGGTGAAAATAGGCGAGTTCTTCATTTTTCCAATCCCGTTTTGAGATCATTGTGAGTTCTGACATATCGCGTCCAATGTACATGATTTAGTGCCTCCTTGCCGATTATGGCGTATTGACCTTATTGTTTGATACAATAAACGTATCTATTCGAAAGAAAAGAGGATTAGAAAAATGACACAAAATCGAGTCGCGCTTGTAACAGGAAGCAGCAGAGGAATTGGAAAGGCGATTGCTTTAAGCTTGGCGAAGCAGGGCTATGACATCGTGATTAATTATGCGAGAAGCAAGCAGGCTGCTCTGGAAACAGCGGAAGAGATTGAAAAGCTGGGTGTGAAAACCCTTGTAGTTAAAGCAAATGTAGGTAAAGTAGATAAAATTAAGGATCTTTTTGAACAAATTGATTTAGCGTTTGGACGACTGGATGTTTTCATCAATAACGCCGCATCCGGTGTTTTGAGACCATTAATGGAGCTTGAAGAAAATCATTGGGATTGGACAATGGATATTAATAGCAAAGCTTTGCTGTTTTGCGCTCAGGAAGCAGCAAAACGGATGGATGAATCAGGTGGTAAAATAGTGAGCATCAGTTCACTTGGGTCCATCCGTGTGCTTGAAAATTATACAACTGTCGGAGTATCGAAGGCTGCACTGGAGGCGCTGACACGATATTTAGCGGTCGAATTGGCTTCTAAAAAAATCGTGGTGAATGCGGTTTCCGGCGGTGCCGTTGACACAGAAGCGCTGAAGCATTTTCCAAACAGACAAGAGCTGCTGGATGATGCCATTTCCAAAACACCAGCAGGACGTATGGTGGAAATTGAGGATATTGTTAACGCTGTTGATTTTCTTGTCTCCGATCAATCCTGGATGATCAGGGGTCAAACGCTCATCGTGGATGGCGGACGTTCTTTGCTCGTTTAAGATGAAAAAAATTAAAAAATAAATCGCATATTCCTCACCTTCACAGGACATGATATTTTTTGTGGAGGTGATTACAATGGCAAACAACAACCAAAACCAACAACAAGCTGGTAAAACAACTTCTGGAACTAGCGTTCAACATGTTAAGCAACAGAACCAACAAGCTGCTCAAGGACAATACGGTACTGAGTATGCTTCTGAGACTGATGCTCAGCACGTGAAAAAGTACAACCAGCAAGCTGAAGCAAACAAATCTCAAAACAGCTAATTCACACCACTAAATGCAGAAATGCATGAGAGGTCGCCGCAAGAATTGTGCTTATCTCCAATCTCTGTACAAGGATCGCTTAATCGTGAGCGGGTCCGGCTGCAGAAGGAGATAGAGGACGGCTTGCATAATGGCGGCCTCTTTTCATTTTTTCTGCCTCCGACAAAACATGCCATTCTTCCGCATAATCTTTTAAAGGAGCTTGGTCATTACAGACCGAATATATAGATGAACGTAAGGTTAAGCGGGAAAGGGGCTCATACATGGGCAAATTTGATGTGCTTGTTGAGGAGCAGCTTAGGACGATGGATAAGCTGCTTGAACTGCAGAATGAAGTGGAGCGATGCCAGCGGATAGAAAGAGAACTTGAAAAGCTTCAGAATGAGGATAAGCTTAGGGTGGTTCAGAATGAGATTCAGGTGATGAAGATGGAGCTGCACTCCATCCAGCAGACATTTGAAAAGCAGACGGAAGAAGTGATCCAGTCTTATAAAAATCACCCGGTGTGGGAGCGATAAGAGCTTTGAAGGTCATGCATCTGCGATGGAGAGAAACCCTCTATTTCTGCGGCGATGGCCTTTTGTTTTCTTTTTCAATCTAGTAACTGTATAATAAGAGCAAATATGAATTCTGGCTTCTGGATATGATATGATCGGAAATTCTTGTGGAAGCTGCTTCAAAGGATGGCGAAAAAGATGGGCTTACCGGCGGAAGGAGAAACTATACAAATACATAGCTATAAACACAACGGCAAGCTGCATCGAATCTGGGAAGAGACAATGATTCTGAAAGGGACGGACAGCCTGATTATCGGAGGCAATGACCGGACAACCGTTGTTGAGTCAGATGGAAGGACTTGGATTACCAGAGAACCCGCTATCTGCTATTTTCACGCAAAGTATTGGTTTAATATTATAGGCATGATCCGCGAAGACGGTGTCTATTATTACTGTAATATCAGCTCCCCTTTTGTATGGGACGATGAGGCACTGAAATATATTGATTATGATTTGGACGTAAAGGTTTTCCCGGACAAGTCATATATTTTACTCGATGAGGATGAATATGAAACCCATAAGAAAGAAATGAACTATCCGGGTGTAATTGATCTCATTTTAAGAAAAAATGTGGATAGGCTGATTAATTGGATTCATGAAGGAGAGGGACCCTTTTCTTCGGAATTTATTGATACATGGTACGAACAGTATTTAAAATTCTCAAAATGAAGAGGCCTGTTGGAGCGGATCAGCAGGCTTTTTGTTTGTTTTGTAAAATCCATGCGGTCACCGCAGGATAGAGGCAGCGCATCTGTTGTCGTTTTAGACATCATGGGGGTTAAAGTATGGGTTCAATTAGGCGTTATATGGAATTTGTTAAACCTTATAAATGGCAAATTACCGGAACGATTGCAATCGGAATTGTGAAATTTGCAATTCCACTTCTTATACCGCTTTTGATTAAATATGTGGTGGATGATATTGTTGGCGGTCCTGGCACGGCTGATGAAAAGACGCAGCATCTATTTACGATTTTGGGTGCTATGTTTGCCGTGTTTGTTGTCATGAGGCCGCCGGTTGAGTATTATCGGCAATACTTGGCACAGCTTGCATCAAACAAGATTCTTTATGATATTCGGGATCACCTGTTTACTCATCTTCAAAAGCTTAGTCTACGGTATTACGCAAATACCCGAGGCGGAGAGATTATTTCGCGGGTAATAAATGATGTCGAGCAGACGAAAAATTTTGTTATGACGGGGTTGATGAATGTCTGGCTGGATATTGTCACCATTTTGATTGCTATCGCCATCATGATGACAATGGACGTACCTCTTACGCTCATTTCCATCGTTCTTTTCCCTCTATACGGTATCTCGGTAAAGTATTTCTATGGAAAACTTCGCACCCTGACGAAGGTACGGTCACAGGCGCTTGCAGAAGTACAGGGCCATTTGCACGAACGTGTTCAGGGGATGCCGGTGATCCGAAGCTTTGCGATTGAGGATTATGAGCAGCGTCAGTTTGCGTCTGAAAACCAGAATTTCCTTCAGAAAGCGATCGACCATACGAGCTGGAATGCGAAAACCTTTGCCGTCGTTAATACAATAACGGATGCTGCTCCGCTCATTGTTATCGCTTATGCAGGGTATCAGGTTATCCATGGAAATTTAACGGTAGGAACGATGGTCGCGTTTATTGCTTATATTGAGCGTTTGTATGGTCCGTTGAGACGTCTGATTAATTCCTCTACACTGATTACTCAGGCATTTGCTTCAATGGACCGTGTATTCGAGTTTATGGATGAACCGTATGACATTGTTGACAAGCCGGATGCAGTCAAAGCGGATCGTGTGAATGGACAGCTCAAATTCGAGAATGTCACGTTTCAATATGAAGACGATGATGCGAAGGTTCTCGACGATGTAACACTTGAGGCGAATAAAGGAGAAACCATTGCTCTCGTAGGAATGAGCGGAGGCGGAAAATCAACGCTCGTCAGCCTTATTCCAAGGTTTTACGATGTTACCGGCGGCAGGATCACCCTTGACGGGATCGACATTCGGGACTATGAAGCAACCAGTCTTCGCCATCAAATAGGGATGGTGCTGCAGGATACATTCTTATTTTCGCACTCTGTAAAAGAAAACATCCTTGTAGGGAAACCGGATGCGACGGATGAAGAAGTAATTGAGGCCGCAAAAGCCGCAAATGCACATGACTTTATCATAAAGCTTCCAAACGGCTATGATACAAAGGTCGGAGAGCGAGGGGTCAAGCTTTCCGGGGGACAAAAGCAAAGAGTGTCAATTGCCCGGGTGTTCCTGAAAAACCCTCCAATCCTTGTAATGGACGAAGCAACCAGCGCCCTCGATCTTGAAAGTGAACATCTCATTCAGGAAGCGCTCGAAAAGCTATCCAAGGATCGAACCACCTTTATAGTCGCCCACCGTCTTTCAACCATTACCCATGCAGGCCAGATTATCCTCATGGATCATGGGGAAATCGCGGAAAAAGGAACACACAAGGAACTGATGGCGAAAAAAGGTCTGTACCACAACCTGTTTCAGATTCAGCAATTAAACTTGTAGAAGCCCTCCAGCTGGAGGGCTTTTTGTCATAATAAAAAGCCTGTCTTCATAACAATGTAGTACCTTCTGGCTAATTTAAATGAAAAATTTTTACAGCAAAAAAAATTATATTGATTCGTTGGGAATTGCCTATGAATAAGCCATTTCTATAATAAAAATACAATAGAATAAAAAATGTTATTTTTTCTGAATATTTACACTAGTGTAAAAGTTTGATATATTATTGAAATATAAAACTTCTTAGTTTCCGCTCTACTCAAAATCATCTTGGTCCTCCCGCATAATCTACATAATTTAAGTAAAATCTTACCGCAAATTGGCTCAAATAAGAGCCCCAACCAGAATGAAAGACACCCGTGCAACAGTGAATATTTTCTGAAAGAAAAATTGAAGGATCAGTCATTAAGTTTGGCTGAGAACCCCGGAAAACGACTGAAAAGAAACGTACTCAGCCGGAAAGAGAATCGTAACGGCTGGAAAGAAAATCGTAACGGCTGGAAAGTGCATAGTATCGGCTGGAAAAAGAAATTCGGCTAGAAAACTGGGCCAATCGGCAGGAAAAGCACGGTAAGCAGCCGGAAAAAGGACCGAACCGGCTGGAAAGCGCTCATTATCGGCCGGAAAACGAAGTTTGGCTGGAAAGCCCGTCCAATCGGCAGGAAAAGCACGGTAAGCAGTCGGAAAAAGGACCGAACCGGCAGGAAAAGCGCCGCATCCGGCCGGAAAACGAAGTTTGGCTGGAAAACTGGGCCAATCGGCAGGAAAAGCACGGTAAGCAGCCGGAAAAAGGACCGAACCGGCTGGAAAGCGCCCATTATCGGCCGAAAAACGAAGTTTGGCTGGAAAGCCCGGCCAATCGGCTCGAAAAGCATCGCATCTCCGGTGCACCTATTATAGGTCGAATCGAAATCCCAGGCGAACTGCTCAAACAGCGATCCGCCTGTCCAGCAAAAAAATAAAAAAATAGAGTGTACCGCATAAAGGGGGCAAGACCTTTGGAAAATGAGACGGTTTTAAAAGTCAGGAATCTTTCCGTCGGCTTCAAAAGAGATGCTTCTGTGACGGATGTGGTGAAGTCTGTTGATTTGACCTTGAAGAAGGGTGAAATCCTCGGGATTGTCGGCGAGTCAGGCTGCGGAAAAAGTGTGACGTCCATGGCGCTGATGGGTCTTTTGCCGAATACTTCTCTGGTTAGAGGCGAGATTCTTTATAAGGATAAGGATCTTCTTAAACAAAGTGAAGTTAGTTTAAGAAAGATCAGAGGCAATGAAATCGCGATGATTTTTCAGGAGCCGATGACGTCGCTGAACCCGCTTCTCAAAATCGGGGAACAGCTGACGGAAGCATGCCGGGTTCATACAAAGTGTTCAAAAAAGGAAGCGAGGGAGCAGGTGGTTAAAATGCTTGGGCTTGTCGGTATGCCGAGGCCTGAATCCCTTCTCGGGGAATATCCGCATCAGCTGTCTGGCGGGATGCGCCAGCGTGTCATGATTGCGATGGCGATGATCTGCAATCCGGGTGTATTGATTGCGGACGAGCCGACAACAGCGCTTGATGTAACCATTCAGTCTCAGATCCTGGCGCTTATGAAGGATTTGAATAAGAAGCTGAATACATCGATTTTGCTTATTACCCATGATCTTGGTGTAGTTGCTCAGGTGTGCGACAGGGTCGCTGTGATGTATGCAGGGCAAATTGCTGAGGAGGGGGATGTTGAATCCATTTTTTCTTCTCCAAAGCACCCGTATACGAGGGGGCTGCTGCAGTCCGTTCCCGATATCCGTACAAAGAAAGAAAAGCTTTTTTCCATAAAAGGCCAGGTTCCGAAGCCAGGCAGTATCCAGAGAGGATGCGCGTATGCCAACCGGTGTGAATTCGTTCAGCCGCTGTGCCAGGAGGAGGGGCCGGATTTGACTGTAAGCGGCGGCCAGAAGGTTCGATGCTGGCTGTATAAAGAGGAGGGTGCCCTGATTGAGTCAGCCATTGCTAGAGATTGAAGACTTAAGAAAAGTATATACAAGCCACAAGGGGCTCCTTGGCAGGAATAAAACAGAGGTCACGGCTGTGGATGGAATCAGGCTTCAGCTGAATGCCGGGGAAACGCTTGGAATTGTCGGGGAGTCGGGGTGCGGGAAATCTACCCTCGGCCGCCTGATTGCAAGACTTACGGATGCGACATCCGGTTCGGTCCGGTTTAATGGAGAATCACTATTTGACCTGAACAAAAAGGATATGAAAACAGTCCGGCGCGAGATGCAAATGGTGTTTCAGGATCCGTATGCTTCCTTGAATCCGAGGCAGCAGGTCCAATCCATATTGGAGGAGCCGCTCATTGTTCACAAAATGGGATCTAAGAAAGAACGGACAGAGAGGGTTGCGGACATCATGCGAATCGCGGGCTTTGATCCGGATCTTGGCAAAAGATATCCCCATCAGTTCAGTGGCGGCCAGAGACAGCGGATCGGGATTGCAAGGGCGCTGATGACGAATCCAAAGCTCATTATTGCCGATGAACCTGTATCCGCATTGGATGTTTCCATTCAGGCACAGATTCTGAATCTGCTGAAGGAGCTGCAGGGAACTTTTTCTCTGACTTATCTATTTATCTCTCATGATCTGGGGGTTGTCAGGCATATTAGTGACCGCGTAGCCGTTATGTATCTTGGCAGATTGGCAGAGCTGTCTGACAGTGAATCTCTTTATCGGAATCCTCTTCATCCGTATACGGAGGCATTGCTGTCAAGTGTTCCGATTGCTGAGCCTTCCGGGAGAAAAGAGCCGATTGTCATCAAAGGGGACATGCCAAATCCGGCTGATCCGCCTAAAGGATGCGCCTTCCATACGAGGTGCCCGAAGGTAAAGGATATTTGCAAGGAAGTGAAGCCGGAGCTTTATTCGGTGGAGGATGGTCGTTTCGTTGCCTGCCATTTATATGGCTGAGCATCGTGAATGATAGATGATGGTGATAAATTAGGGGGGAAACAGACAATGAGAAAAAAGTGGTCCATGCTTGGCTTGATTTTTGTCCTCATTCTTTCACTTGCTTTATCCGCGTGCAGCAACAAATCAGCGGGAGGGAAAGACGGAGATGAAAAGGCGGGAGAGAAATCGAACGCGAAGGATACGCTTATTTATGGAAGGGGCGGAGATTCTACTTCTCTTGACCCGATAACCACAACTGAGGGCGAGGCATTTAAAGTTACGGAAAATATTTATGAAAGTCTTTTAAGCTATGGAGATGAGGACACAACGGTTCAGCCTGGTTTAGCCGAGAAATGGGAAGCGTCAGATGACGGTCTCACTTACACGTTCCATCTTCGCGAGGGAGTCAAATTCCATGACGGAACAGACTTCAATGCTGAAGCAGTAGTGATAAACTTCGATCGCTGGATGAACGGAGATGCGGAAAAATTCCCGTATTACACGATGTTCGGAGGCTTTAAAAAGGATGAAGGCCATGTCATTAAAGAAATTAAAGCCGCCGATGAGAAAACGGTTGTTTTCACACTGAAGCGTCCGCAGGCACCATTCCTTAAAAATATTGCGATGTCACCGTTTGGAATTGCAAGTCCGGCCGCTATTGAAAAATACGGCGACGACTTGAGAGCAAATCCAGTAGGAACAGGACCTTTCAAATTTGTGGAATGGAAAGCAAATGACCGCATCGTATTAGAGAAAAATGAGGACTACTGGATGAAAGGGTATCCGAAGCTGAAACAGGTAATCTTTAAAACGATTCCTGAAAATTCAGCACGCCTTAACGCCCTTCAAACAGGAGAAATCGATTTGATGGACGGTTTGAATCCATCTGACCTTTCTAAGGTAGAGGGTGATAAAAATCTTCAGCTGTTCAAGCGTCCTTCTATGAACGTTGGATATGTTGGATTAACCGTAACAAGAAAGCCGCTTGATAACAAGCTTGTCAGACAGGCGCTTAACCATGCTGTTGATAAGAAAGCCATCATCGACTCCTTCTACGGAGGATTTGCAGAGCCGGCTAAAAACCCGATGCCTCCTTCCCTTGAAGGCTATGATGATTCTGTTGAAGAATATCCGTACGATCTTGAAAAAGCAAAAGCTCTTCTAAAAGAAGCCGGTTTCCCGGATGGATTTGAAATGGAGCTATGGGCTATGCCAGTTGCGCGTCCTTACATGCCTGAAGGAATGAAGGTCGCGGAAGTTCTGCAGGCAAGCTTTGAAAAAATTGGTGTTAAAGCGAAAATTGTAACCTATGAGTGGGCAACGTATCTGGAAAAAGCGAGCAAGGGAGAAGCGGATTCCTTCCTTCTTGGCTGGACCGGTGACAATGGAGATCCCGACAACTTTATCTATACGCTTTTGGATAAAGACAGCATTGGCGGAAACAATTACACCTACTTCAGCAACCCTGAAATGCATGACATTCTGATTGAAGCTCAAACGGTAACGGATCAAGCGAAACGGAATGAGCTGTATAAAAAAGCGCAGGCCATTGTGCATGATGAAGCACCTTGGATTCCGCTCGTTCACTCCACTCCGATGATGGCGGGAATGTCTGACATTGCAAACTTTATTCCGCATCCAACCGGAACGGATCTGTTCACGAAAGTCGAATTTAAGTAAGAAGGAAAAGGGAGGGGTCCAGGCTCCTCCCTTTTAAAATTTGAAAGGAGATGCGGCGATGCTATCTTATACGATCAGACGCATTGGTATGCTTGTGCCGGTTCTGCTCGGCATGACAATCGTTGTATTTGCAATCATCCGTGCCATTCCGGGCGACCCTGCCCAGGTCATCCTAGGTCAGAGGGCTACGCCGGAAGCGATCCAGCAGCTGACCGCCAAGCTCGGACTGGACCAGCCTATTTATGTACAATATGGTTCTTATTTAATGGATCTCATCACTGGAAATCTCGGTGAATCCATTCGGACTGGCGAGCAGATCAGCAAGGAAATGATTCCGTATCTTGCTGCCACCGCCGAGCTGACGATTTTTGCCATGGCCATCGCAATTATTGTAGGGGTTAACGCCGGAATTATCAGTGCATGGTTCCAGCGCTCATGGTTTGATTACGGCGCGATGATTATCGCACTCATTGGAATTTCGATGCCGATTTTCTGGCTTGGCCTGATGGGACAGTGGTTCTTTTCCATCCAACTGGACTGGCTGCCAACGACTGGCCGCGAAGAAATCCGGAATCCTGTTGACGCTGTGACCAACCTATACTTAATTGATACGCTTATTAATGGGCGGTTTGATCAATTTGGAGAGGTATTCAAGCATCTTATTCTCCCAGGAACTGCACTTGCCACAATACCAATGGCGATTATCGCGCGAATTACCCGTTCAAGTATGATTGAAGTATTGAACGCTGATTACATAAGGACTGCAAGGGCGAAGGGGCTTAGGATGAGCTGGGTCGTATACCGCCATGCTTTGAAAAATGCCGTCATCCCAATTTTGACAGTCATCGGTCTTCAGACGGGCTTGCTTTTGGGAGGCGCGATTCTTACGGAAACGATTTTCGGCTGGCCTGGACTTGGACGTTATATCGTGGAAGCCATCAGCTACCGTGATTATCCAGTCATTCAGTCCGGAATCTTAATGATTGCTCTTCTTTTTGTCCTTGTCAATCTTATTGTAGATCTGCTTTATGCGGCCATTGATCCGCGCATAAAATATTAAGGGGGGAACGACTATGGGAGAACCGCAGCTGCCGCAATCCATCCAATATGCTGAAGAAAAACCACTAACCCCTTTTCAGGAAGGGCTCCGCTCCTTTATGAAAAATAAAATAGCAGTAGCGGGAACAGCTATTGTCCTATTCTTTATCATTGTTGCCATTTTATCGCCGCTAATTGCCCCCTTTGGAATTAACGAGCAGGACTTAACAAAACGTCTGCTGCCGCCATCATCCGAGCACTGGCTTGGAACAGATGACTTTGGCCGGGATATTTTTTCAAGAGTTGTTCACGGGGCAAAAATTTCATTGTTTGTCGGCTTCTTTTCTGTACTGGGATCGGTTATTATTGGCTGTTTGCTCGGGATAATCGCCGGCTATTACGGTAAATGGGCAGACACCATAATTTCACGTTTTTTTGATATCATGCTTGCTTTTCCAAGTATCCTGCTTGCCATTGCCATCATTTCTATTCTGGGGCCATCCCTTCAAAATGCGTTAATTGCGATTGCTGTCATTAACATTCCGAACTTTGGACGGCTGCTGAGGGCAAAGGTGCTCAGTGTGAAGCAGGAGGATTATATTATGGCCGCGAAGTCGATTGGCATGAAGGATGCCCGAATTCTCTTCAAGCATGTGCTGCCGAACAGCTTTTCTCCGATTATCGTTCAGGCAAGCCTTGCCATCGCAACAGCGATCATTGAAGCTGCTGCCCTTGGATTCCTTGGACTCGGCGCACAGGCACCAAGTCCGGAGTGGGGGAAAATGCTTTCGGATTCAAAGCAGTACCTGATTCAGGCACCGTGGACAATGATCTTTCCCGGACTTGCCATCATGCTGACAGTTTTAGGCTTCAACCTAATGGGGGATGGGCTTAGAGATGCGCTTGATCCTAAATCAAAGCATTGAAAAGGTTAAAATAAGCTCCTTAAAACACCTTCGAAATGGTTGCATTGCTGCCGTTTTGAAGGTGTTTTTATGTTTTTATCGTAATTTGGGGTTATATGTTAAAGTATTATTTGAGAGTAAAAGTGAAAGGGTAGAAGAAAATGAATATTGAACGACAATTATATCAATCAGCTATAGATTTAATAGAAAAAAGATATCCTACCGGGTGGGGCGGAGCTGCAGCGATGTATACAGAAAACGGTCAAATTTTAACAAGTGTTGCCCCAGAAGTGATCAATGCATCAACTGAATTATGTATGGAAACAGGTGCAATTCTTGAAGCCCATAAACTGAATACAAAGGTAACACATACTATTTGCGTTGTAAGAGAGGATGAAAAATCGGAATTTACTGTTTTAACTCCTTGTGGCGTATGCCAAGAACGGCTTTTTTACTGGGGAGAAAATGTACAAGCTGCTGTAACAAACACAAATGGTATATTGGAGTACAAAACTTTAAAGGAGATACAGCCGTATCATTGGCATAAAGCCTATGAAAACAATTGAACTATTAAATTAGCACGGCTTTTGATATAAGCTGTGTTAAAGCCTGATGTTCTAACACCTGTTGATTGAAGCGAGGTCTGTAGCGGAAATCAACAGCCAAATTTCACAGTGCCTTTTAAAAAATAGTTTTAACACGAAGAAAAAACGCCTGGAAAAATCTCCAGGCGTTTTTTAGGTGCTTAATTTACAGGCTATTTCAAATGCTTAATATTTTGGCCATCCCTATTCTTTCGTCTCGCTTATTTCAATTTCATTTTCTTCCTTATGATAGCTCTGGAAGCTGTTGATCAATGTATCAAGATGCTCCAGCTGTTCACTGTAATCCAAGATGTTCGCTACGAGCGGAAGCATGTGATAGAAGCAGGCAGGGTCATGGCATTGATTTTGATATTTCATGAACTCCTCTACCAGTTCCCGTTTATTGAAAAACCCTTCTTGTATTAACTCATTCGGTGTTTCCGTTTTGATTTTGCCGATAAATTTCAAAAGAATGCGTTCATGGTAGCTAAGCAGGTAATCCAATTCTGTTGTGATGATCTGCTGCAGCTCAGGTGTTGTCAGGTGAAGCTCGTTTTCAAGGCGGTGCAGCTTTTTCAGTGTATCCAGCGCCTTGTTCGTTGTCAGAAGCATCTGTCTGAAAAGAACGAGCTTCCTTGATTTTGTCAGCGTGTTGCGGCGCAAATAGTTTCGCTCTTCCTTGTAAAGAAGATAAAGCTGATCGAGCTGCATCATGTTTTCTTTTAGACGCTCAATGTCCTCTTTCAGGACACTATGTTCAGAAGCCTGGCGGATATTGATCCGGATCCACTTCAGAATTTCCTCTGTACTGTCAGAAATTCGGTAGTAAAGCTTCGTCTCATATTTTGGAGGCAGGAATAGCAGGTTCACAATAAATGCAGAGAAAACCCCAAGCATGACGGTTCCAAAACGGAGCAGGGCGAACTGGATGAAATTTTCCCCGGGTGTCTCCATGATGGCGATGACTGTTACAATCGCAACGGGAATGGTATTTTGAATCTTGAGCTTCAGGTTAATGGAAATGACGATGACGGCAGTCAAACCGACGACGAATGGATGGGGGCCAAATATAAGTCCAAACATTATAGCAAAAGCGGCTCCAATAAAATTCGCTTGCACTTGTTCAATTACGGATAAATAAGAACGGTAAATCGTTGGCTGAATGGCAAAAATCGCTGCGATCCCCGCGAAAACCGGAGATGGCAGGTTCAACAGAGAGGCAATCCATAATGCAATGGTAATCGCAATCCCTGTCTTTAAAATTCTGGCACCGAGTTTCATATAAGTTAAGGTTACATTCCTTTCAAAGGGTTTAAGTAAACAACTACGTAATATACAACGTTTAAAAGGATTATTCAAGATACTATTTCCCATTTTCGGATAAATCATAACGCGCTCCAGCAAAAGAGGAAAAACACCCCCACTATTTATAAGGATGGAAGCCTTTACACTAATGAAATAGAATTTAACCATTTTTAGTGAATTTGTCTGTTCTTTTATCTAGCAACAATGGTAAATTAAAACAGGATTAATTTTAATACAGTTGCTTTGCCTCTGTTTTAAACAGATAGTTGTATGGGCAATCCGCATTTAGGCGGGGAAGATGGAGAAGCAGAAATGAGCAATCATCACGAATGAAAAATAAACAAGAGGAGTCACTGCCATGAATTATGTTATTTGTGCAACATGCGGAGTGCAATACGGAAAGATACAAAGTCCATCCCAATGTATAATTTGTTCAGAAGAAAGACAATATGTCAGTCCTTCAGGCCAGACATGGACGACCCTTGAAGAAATGCAAAAATCAGGTACTTATAAAAATGAGATCCTTGCAGAAGAACAGGGACTGTACAGTGTAACGACCAAACCGGGATTTGGAATTGGCCAGACGGCCTATTTGGTTCAAGAGAAGGGGTTTAATGTCCTTTGGGATTGCATCACCTATCTGGACCAGCAAACCATCCAGCATATTAATGAAATGGGAGGACTGCAGGCGATTGCTCTTTCCCATCCCCATTATTATTCGACTCAAGTGGAATGGGCAGAAACCTTCAATGCTCCCATTTATATTCATGAGGATGACAAAGAATGGGTAACGAGAAGCAGTGATAAAATCATCTTCTGGTCTGGAGAGTCCTTAGAACTCCACCAAGGCATCGTTCTGCACCGGCTGGGAGGACACTTTAAGGGCGGAGCAGTGCTCCAATGGATAAATGGAAACAGCGATAATGGAGTGTTGCTTACGGGGGATGTGATCCAGGTCGTCGCTGACCGGAAATGGGTGAGCTTCATGTACAGCTATCCGAATCTGATTCCGCTGCCGCCTGGCAAGGTTGAAGAGATAGCTGAAAAAGTAAGACCATTAAAATTTAACCGGCTTTACAATGCTTTTCATCGTGTTGTACTGGATGATGCCAATCATTCCGTTCAAAAATCAGCAGAAAGATATGTCCAAGCAATTAATGGTACGTTATTTGATACATAAAGAAAAAGGCAACGGGTTCTGTTTTGAAGTGCAAACTTCCTAATAAACAAAAATAATGGTAGAGTTATTTGTAGCGAAAACAACAATTATATTTGCATAAAAATGGTCAGTGGCTGATGTGCCTCTGACCATTTATTTATGACGATTATTCAATTAAAGCCCCTGATTTTTTAATAGTGGTTAAAAATGCTTTTTATTAAGCGGAACATCATTCTTGGAATAAAAGTTAAGATGTTCCATAGCAATTCAAATAATAATTCACTTCTAATTTCCCTGAATGTATCACTAATAGATCTCCTATTTCCGTTTTTGCTTCTTTTCATACTTTCTCCTACTTCTATGTCACTTTCATACCTTTATCCACTTGTGCTTATTCAACAATCACCTTTAATTGAAGATTCTGTTCTCTGTATTTTATCATACATGCTGCCCTCAGTTTCTTTTTTGTGTGTCTTAAAGTGTATGAGAAGCTGCATTAGATAATTTGAGGAACAGAGAGTTCTGTAATCTGCAAGCAGAAAAAGGTGGCCTGCGATGTTATCGGGCTGCCCATATGCCATGTCTCAAACCTTTTCTTGATCCATTTGGATCATTTCTCAATTCCGAGTTGACCGATAGGATAAAATTGTTTAAAATACAATTAATAAAATTATTTTGCCGATCGGTTAACCGAAGGCTCTTTATTTCCCCTCTTGGGCGAGGAATAAAGAGCCTTTTTTATTATCTAATCAGAGGAGTGGACATGGATGAAGAAGCTTGATCAAAAGAAAATAGAGTATTTGATGTCCTTGCTGCAGCGCCTTGAATATGGTTCATTGCTTATTACCGTTCATGCAAACGAAATTACGCAGGTAGAAATTAAGGAAAAAACAAGAATAGCCAAAACAGGAACAGTGAAATAGGAGGGAGAAGGATGATTACAGCGGAAACCGTGAACAGTCCTGATCTTGTTTTTCAGCAATATTGCAAAGAGGTCTTCGGAGTGAATAGAGGGATTTATAATACAATTGATGAGTGGTTTTTTCAAGCCGGAGCAGTGTCTGTGCTCGAAAGAAGGCAGATAATCGTTAATTTTTCCTTCAGGACCTGTCTGAACCGAATCAGGGGGAAAAGGCAGCTCTGTTAAAGGTAGGGAAAGGAGGACTGGTACCGGCGCTTTATGCTTTTTGGAAGAAGTGTGCGTAGGGTTGTTTAGTGCGTGCCTGACCCGCACTTTATAAAGAAGTAAAGCTCTGGCACCATTTCCGCCATCCGCTGCGGCGCAAGGGCTGGGTTGACATGGTCTCTGTCCCCCGCTGCGGTGAAGAATGACGGGACTGGCACCGTGCCAGTCCCCGGTTTCACTAAAGAACGAAAGCTCCGGCACCTGCTCCTCAAAGCGTTGATAACAAAGGGTTTAAAGACCGCAATCTCCGTCCCCTGTTGCGTTAAAGCAAGTCGGGACTGGCACCCGGAATTTACGCCAAAAAAAACCGGCCCCAAAAGGACCGGTTCTCACCTATCAACCACCAATATCACTCCGTAGAAACAGAAGGATCTGCCTGTTCCTTAGCCGGTACAAGCTGCAGGAAATGCTGCGCCGGATTGTCGAGCAGCTGCTTTAAATCTTCCGCTTCAGCCTGCTGTCCATGTTCTTCAAGAGCGGCGATATAGATACCGAGAAGCTCCTGAATATCGGACAGACCTTTTTTATTCAAATGAGCAATTTCAACCTTCGCACCTTTTGCGATTCGGCGCTCAAGAGCAGATTGAGTGAGTCCCATTTCAGGCTGCTGGCGGACGTAGACGACTCCGCCTGTCATCCCTGCGCAAATCCATGGACCAGGGTCACCGAGGACTAGGCCGCGGCCGTTTGTCATGTACTCAAAAGCAAAGCCCTTGATGTTCGCGTTGACTCCTATATTTCCATGTTCTACTGCCGGAATTGGCTTTTCGATGCGGCCTCCGATGATCATGTCGGCACCGGATAGACGGATGCCGGCTCTTGCATCTGCATCTCCCTGAACGAGAAGGGTTCCGCTTTGGGCACCGTAGCCGAAGCCTTTCCCGACCGAGCCGCTGTAAAATTCGCCGTCTCCGCCTTTTCCTTTCAGGACGCGGATCGCACCGCCGAAGGACGTTTTTCCGGTTCCGTCCTGTGCGCCGCCTTCAACGGATATCGTGATTCCGCTTGAATTGTATGCACCAAGTCCGTTGCCGGGAACAGATCCGTTCCTATACGTCAATCGGATGTCTTCCAGTTCTTTATAGGATCCGTCAAGACGCTCGCGAACCCGATGACCGGATACGCGGCTTCCAAGAACGCGCTGTTCGGAGGTGATGCTTGCAAATTCCCTGGACTGATGAAGATCTTCATCCCTGTAATCCAGATATTCTGCTCCTGCTGCAACGGCAAGACCGCGTTCCTGGCTGCTTGCTGCCACCTCTTTATGAGCACTCGCAAGGTTCTGGATTTCAAGTGGCTTCAGCAATAGGGAAAGATCCATTGCATCGGTCTCTTTTGTTTGCTCAAGCAAATCGGAGCGGCCGACAATGCTTTGCAGGTTCGTAAAACCGAGTGAAGCCGTCAATGCCTTCAGTTCGCTTCCAAATGCTGTAAACATGTTTTTTAATCCCTGAACGGCATTATCGTATTGTCTTGGAACGAAACGTCTAAGTCCGTGTTCTTTTGCCTGTGCTTCAGATTCGATTTGCGTTGCAATTCCGACGTGGCACGTATCCAGATGACAGCCGCGGCACGTTGTACAGCCGATGGCGATCATGGAAAGAGTACCGAAGCCGATGCGGTTTGCCCCAAGCAGCATAAGTTTCACAACATCTAACGCGCTTTTCACACCGCCGTCTGCCCATAGTTCAACCTTTTGGCGCAGTCCGGCTTCAAGAAGGGCATTGTGTGCAGCCTTCACACCGATTTCAACAGGAAGCCCAACATATTGAAGTGCATGAATTCTGGCAGCACCTGTTCCTCCGTCAAATCCGCTTAAGGTAATAATGTCAGCGCCTGCTTTGGCAATTCCTACAGCGATGGTTCCGATATTTGGCACAACCGGCACTTTTACCGCGACCTTCGCCTGATCATTCGCCGTTTTCAGCTCGGTAATCATTTGCGCAAGGTCTTCAATGGAATAGATATCATGGTTGTTTGACGGAGAAATCAAATCAGAACCAATCGTCGCATTACGGGCTTCCGCTATCTTTGCTGTTACTTTAGATCCCGGCAAGTGGCCGCCTTCTCCAGGCTTTGCTCCCTGGCCGATTTTGATTTCAAGAAGGTTAGAGGAGTTCAGCAGCTCTGCATTGACTCCGAAACGTCCGGATGCAACCTGCTGGCCGCGCGTTTTCGGGTATTTGCCGAGCATATCCTTAATTTCTCCGCCTTCACCGTTCAGGCTGACCATATTCAGCTGATCGGCAGCTTCGGCATAGGCACGGAAGGCGATTTCGTTCTGGGATCCGAAGGACATGGAAGCAATGATAAACGGCAGGTCATGCTCGCCGACCCTTATATCCACCTTTTCCGGATTTACGCTTGAATCGGTTTGCTTCAGGCTCGTCAGGTGGCGAATTGCGATTGGATTTGCTTCCTCCTGCTCGGTAATTTTTTCGCGGTATGCTTCATAATCACCGTTTGCAGCCACATCTCCAATCGCTTTCCAGATCCTTGGGAACAGATGAAAGGTTTTCGTAGGACGGGCTTTTTCATTTTCAAAATCCTCTGCCCGCTCAACCGCATCTGTTTTCATCTGATTGAAATTGTAGCGCAGCTCATTTGAACCAAGGAAGTTCGGAATATCAAGCAAGTCACCGATTTCATGGTTAAGCCCGATAGCTGAAAACAGGCGTCCATACCCGCGTAGTTCGTGAATGCCGATCGTTGATATGACTTTTTCGAGACCTTTATTCAGTGCTTCAAAAAGATTAACAGAAGGCTGTGTCTGGCCATCTTCCGCTACTGTAGCAAAAATCATGTACGGATTCAGGATATTCGCACCCAGTCCATATGCCGTAATGATGTCATGAAGGGAACGGATTGCTCCGGACCGGAGAAGAATCGAACAGTCCCTGCGCAGCTGCATAGCAACAAGGGTCTGATCAATAACAGACGTAATCAAATGAGGATCAATCCACAGATTTCCGTCCTTATGTGCAAGATGATCGTCCAGTACAAGCAGCGCAGCACCATCGCGAACCGCTTGAATGGCTTCGGCAGAAAGACGGTCAATTGCTTCCTTCAGGGATTCTTTTTCAGAAAAAACGGTATTTAAAACATAAAGCTGTTTAGTTCTTGAGAAATGTTCGGATAATTCCTCATATGGGAGCTGATTGGACGCTTCAAATGCTTCATGAGCGAGAAGCCCTTCCATCACGATTGGAGAAGGAAGCTCTAAAATATGCTCAGAAGATTCCGCATCAAACAGGGACGGCCTTTTTCCGGCAATCGTACGGGTTGAGAAATGCTCGGATTCCCGGTCCCGGTCAATAGCAGGGTTTGTTACGACGGCAACGCTCTCTTTAAAGAAGTCTGCCAGGTTTTTACGGCCTGGATGAATGGCGGCAAGAGGACCATCATGTCCAAGAGAACGGATTGGTTCAACGCCTTTATCCGCCATCTGCTCAAGAAGCTGGATATGCTCCCGGTCCCAGCCGAATGCTGCGTAATGACCGTTATGAAGCTTCATAACCGGTGAAGTTGAGCATTTTCCTTTTGAAACAGGATGATTCAAGTGGGTGCCAAAGCCGTCTATCTGAACGCGGCTTGTAAAGCGGCCGTGAACTTCCTCCTGGTAAGCAGGATAATCATAGACTTTGATAGAATCCCCATCCCATTTCAAGCCCACTTTTTCACCAGGTGCCAGCGGCTTTGGATTAGCCATGTATTCACTGGCCGGAATGATGCCGGGCTCTGATGCGAAAATATAGGAAGTTTTTGTTTCTACCTTCCAAAGCGGACGAAGCCCCAGAGCATCCACGCTGTAGACGGCTTCATCCCCGAAACGGGAAATGATGCCCGCAGGACCCTGTGCAAAATGGCCCCAGGCTTCCCTAATATAGGTATACAAATCTTTCAGGTGGTCTGGATAAGACTTGATTTCATTAATAATAGGAGGGAACAGGACATCAAGTGCTTCAAATAAGCTGTATCCGTCACGGCATACGAGGGTCTCGATCGTCCGATTCAAATCCTGTGAATCACTTCCGCCGATAGTGAGCGGGGCACCAATCATGCGCGCCTCATCGCGAAGCTTTGAAATGGTATTGATTTCACCGTTGTGGCCGAGCATGCTGAACGGCTGCACACGGAAAAAGTTTGATAGGGTGTTCGTTGAATAGCGGTTGTGGCCGAGAGTCATGGAAGACGCCACTAGCGGATCTGCCAGGTCATGATAATACTGAGGCAGAACGTCCCCCGCGCCCATTACTTTGTAAACTGCGGCATGCTGGCTCAGAGAAGCGGTATGGATATGCTCATCCTTCTCAAGTTCGATAGCCAAATCAAATAAGCGTTTAGTCAGTGTTTCATTCGTTTCTTTTACAGGAATCAGGGCAGTCTGCCAGAAAAGAGGCTCCTCCTGAACGGCTATTGGTCCAAGTGCATTAGAAGATGTGACTTTGTCCGTTTCAAAAACAATGTCAAATCCATAGGAAGCAATATGCTTTTCTGCGGCTTTCTTCGTTTCTGACTGATTGCCATGGCGTGATAAAAAGAAATGTCCGACAATAAAATCGTCCCGGTCTGTCAGGTTTGAATCGGCACCGGCCTTTTCAAGCTTTTGCTTCCAGAGATCGCGCGGGATATCAATGTGAATGCCTACACCGTCGCCTTCTTCATTAATGAAGCCTGCACGGTGGTTCATCGTGACAAGGGCTTTAATACATGCATCGATGTTCTCTTTTGTCGGTATGTTATGTTTCTCTACTATTGAAACAATTCCGCATGCATCGTGTTCTGCGTTTTCATAGTTTTTAAATGTACTGGGACTCCACTTTTGCTTCATATTCATCGGCTGCCATGAGGGAACTTTTTATTCCGCTCGCTGCGCCTTCACCTCCTGCTGATAAGTGTTGAAATGGTAAGTAAGATTGAAGAGTAATAGGATGTAAAATTAGGGCGGAGAAGAGAAAAGAAAACAGTGCCGGGCAAGTTTAGATCGTGCACTGAATTTATATAATTTTCAGAATTATAGCTTTTATCATACCACCTAAGAAAAACATTTTCAATTATTTATGCAAAATGATGAAAGCGGCATTCATGTCAACAACTGTGGCATATTTGTTCCAAACGCTTATATGCATGATTAAGTAAGCGTTTTCATAGTTGCGTTTAAAAAGAATCAGAGAATGAAAGGGTAATCGGATTGTATAATTGTGTATTTTTATACAGTAGGTATATGGGCTGCGGGAATTTGCCTGTGTATTTGGAACTTGGCCCGGAAACCTTGGTAAGTGGCCCGTATTCGTTGAAACTTGGCCCGTAAACGGCCGCAGGTAGCCCGTAAATAAAAAAGGACCGGCACAAAAGCATGCCGGTCCCGTACCAAATTTTATTTTTTCAAAGCTTTAAACGCTTTTTCCACTGCAGCAAGAGTTTCCGTAATATCTTCTTCCGTATGCTCGGTTGTCAGGAACCAGGCCTCGTATTTAGAAGGGGCAAGGTTGATTCCCTGATGCAGCATTTCCTTAAAGAAGCGGGCGAACATTTCGCCATCTGTGTTTTCGGCCTGTTCATAGTTTTCTACTTTTTCATTGGTAAAGTAGATCGTCAGCGCGCCTTTCAGACGGTTTACTGTGATTGTGACTTCATGTGCAGCCGCATGCTTTAGGATGCCTTCTTCAAGGATGGCGCCAAGACGGTCCATTTTTTCGTATACGCCTTCCTGCTCCAGTACTTCGAGGCAGGCGATTCCGGAAAGGATGGAAGCGGGGTTGCCGGCCATTGTTCCTGCCTGATATGCAGGTCCGAGCGGTGCGACAGTTTCCATAATCTCTTTTTTGCCGCCGTAAGCGCCGATTGGCAGGCCGCCGCCGATGATTTTTCCGAGCGCGGTCAGGTCAGGAGTCACACCAAGCATATCCTGAGCGCCTCCATACATGAAGCGGAATGCCGTGATGACTTCATCGTAAATTACTAGGGCTCCGGCATTGTGGGTAATTTCGTTTACCTGCTCCAGGAAGCCGGGTTTCGGTTCAACAATCCCGAAGTTGCCGACGATTGGCTCGACCAGTACAGCGGCAATTTCGCTTCCCCATTTTTCCATCGCTTCGCGGAACGGTTCAATGTCATTGAATGGTACGGTGATGACTTCCCGGGCGATGCTTTTTGGAACCCCTGCAGAGTCCGGTGTACCGAGTGTCGCTGGACCTGATCCTGCTGCAACAAGGACAAGATCGGAGTGGCCGTGATAGCAGCCTGCGAACTTAATGACTTTATCGCGTCCTGTGTAAGCACGGGCCACACGAATCGTCGTCATGACGGCTTCCGTGCCCGAGTTCACGAAGCGCACCTTTTCCATGTTCGGCATGGCTTGCTTCAGTTTTTTAGCAAAATCAATTTCGAACGGAGTAGGGGTTCCGTAGAGAACGCCGTTTTCCGCCGCTTTTGTAATGGCCTTTGTAATATGAGGGTGTGCATGTCCGGTAATGATCGGTCCGTACGCCGCCAGATAATCTATGTATTTATTTCCGTCGACATCCCAAAAGTATGCGCCTTGGCCTTTTTCCATGACAACGGGAGCTCCTCCGCCTACGGCTTTATAGGATCGGGACGGGCTGTTTACACCGCCGACAATATGTTCAAGGGCTTCTCTTTGAAGTTCTTCTGATCTGGTAAATTGCATAAGTAATCCTCCTAAAAAAGTCTGCTCTCTCATTCTAGCACTTTTTCAGGAGGATTTCTGTTCAGCTACTTGGCAATGATTTCATCAACGATTCCATAAGCGAGTGCTTCTTTTGCGGTCATATAGTAATCGCGGTCTGAATCCCGGGCAACCTTCTCAATTGGCTGTCCGGTCTGTTTGGCGATTTTTTCATTCAAGATCTGTTTGGTGTGAAGCAGGCGTTTCGCGGTTATTTCAATATCGGACGCCTGGCCGCGGGCACCTCCAAGCGGCTGGTGAATCATCACCTCGGCTGAAGGGAGCGCATACCGTTTTCCCTTTTTCCCGGAAAGGAGCAGCATCGCCCCCATGGAAGCGGCCATCCCGATGCAGATTGTTTTCACGTCAGGCTGAATGTAATCCATCGTATCGATAATCGCGAACCCTGCCGTGACCGAACCGCCCGGACTATTTATATAGAGGGAAATATCTTTTTCCGGATCCTCTGAAGCGAGGAAAAGCATTTGGGCAACCGCGCTGTTGGCTGTATGATCATTGATTTCGTCACTAATCATGATGATGCGGTCTTTTAAAAGCCTTGAGTATATGTCATAGGATCTCTCACCGTGTTTCGTTTGTTCCACTACATAAGGTATCATGTTCATCTGCAAATCCTCCGTTTATTAAGCGGCCATAAGTGCCATCGGTCCGCTGTTTGTTGTCGGAACGAGGGTCAGCAGATTGAGCAGGGGATGCGGGTCTTCTTCAGTCAGAGAGCGGCTGATGGCAGCGGCCAGCTCTCCGTCAATATCCGATGTGCCCTCCTGCATCGAGTGCTGCCTCGCCCTGAATAGCAGGGCTTTAACGGTTGCAACTGTAAAGCCTGTTATTTCAGCAATTTCTTCATTTTTGAAAAGCAGCGCTTCCTTCAGCACAAAGACTGCTGCCTGTTTTTTCGTCATAACCGATGCAACCCATTCGGCAAGCTCCGCTATTTTGCTTTCTGTTTTGGCTCCAGTTAAATCAGATGGAACGAACCCGGTTGTCAACCGCTTTTGTTTGCGGTAGAAATCAATGTGCAAATGGAAGGCGGCTTTGTTATATAGTGCCTGGGGCAGATCGTCCGGCAGTTCTTGATACGTTTCCAAAAGTTTGCATACCGTTGCTTGGGCGAGATCCTCGGCGTCCCATTTATTTCGTGTGAGAATGAGACAATATTTAAATAGGGAAAGATACGTTTCAGTAAGGTCTTTCTTTTCAAAACGAGCAGCGCTGCTCTTTTTCATCGATTTCACTCCTTAAAGGTGCACCTTTGTATACTAAACGGATGAATGACTTAAAAGGATATGGGTTTCTGCATTTTATTCTTTCCAGGGAAGATGAATTCCTTCAAAGTTGGGATGATATAGGCTAAACTATCTTTGGCAGACATTACGAAGGGAACGTGCAAAATGAAAAATGTCATTGAAACAGAAGGGCTTCGGAAGGAATTTAAAGCCTATTCGAGCCGGGAAGGCCTGGGAGGCGCTTTCCGGGATTTGTTTACACGCAATTATAAAGTGGTCCGCGCTGTCGACGATCTATCGTTTACCATCAAGCAGGGAGAGATGGTCGGTTATATCGGTGAAAACGGGGCGGGAAAATCCACGTCCATAAAAATGCTGACTGGAATCCTGAATCCAACGGCCGGAACGGTTCGTGTCAATGGAATGGACCCCCACAGGCAGCGGGAGAAATTTGTAAGCTCGATCGGAGTAGTATTCGGCCAGCGCTCCCAGCTTTGGTGGGATATCGCGGTACAGGAATCATTCCGTCTTTTGAAAAAAGTGTACAAGGTGTCTGATGAGGATTATAAAAATCACATGGGGCATGTGATTGAATCGCTTGATATCGGTCCGCTGCTGGATAAGCCGGTCCGGAAGCTGTCGTTGGGACAAAGGATGAGATGCGAGCTTGCCGCTGCATTGATCCATAATCCGCCGCTCTTGTTTCTGGATGAGCCGACAATTGGACTGGATGTATTGGTGAAACTGAAGATCCGCCAGTTTTTGAAGGAAATGAATGAAAAATACAAAACGACGATTTTGCTGACCACCCATGATTTATCCGATATTGAAGCGCTTTGTGAGCGGGTCATCATGCTCGACCAGGGAAAAATTATTTATGATGGCGCGCTTGCGCACCTCCGCCAGGATTTCGGCGAAGGAAAGAAGATTGAGTTCCAGTTTGGAGAGCCTGTAGATGAATCATCATTAAAGGTTCTATCAGAGGAGCTTGAAGTTTTCTGGCAGCAAAACAATGAAAACAGCTGGACGGCCTTGCTCACAGCACAGGAAGCCGGCATGTCCGAGCTTATCGGACGTGTAGTAGGAGCGAAAAAAGTGCTGGATATGAGCATTCATGAGGTTTCAACAGAAGAAATCATCCGCCAGATTTATGAAAAAGGCTACCAGCCGGAGAAGAGGATCCTGACATGATGCGGGGGTCTTGGCATGGATAAATATATAGAAATGGTGCGCATCCGCTTTTTGATGATGCTTGCGTACCGGACGAACTACTATAGCGGCATTTTGATCTACAGCATTAACATCGGTGCTTATTTCTTTTTGTGGTCCGCAATTTATGGAGACAAAGGGAATATTCAGGGTCTGAGTGTGCTGCAGATGTCTACTTATGTGGCAGTGGCCTGGATGGCGCGCGCTTTTTATTTCAACAACATCGACAGGGAAATTGCCCTTGAAATTAAGGAAGGGAAGGTAGCCGTCGAGCTGCTTCGTCCCTACCATTACCTTGGGATGAAGACGATGCAGGCGTTCGGTGAAGGGGTATTTCGCCTATTATTCTTCTCGATGCCGGGCATGATTTTTATCGCTTTTGTTTTTCCGCTGGAATTTCCGGGGAATGCCGCAACGTGGATCTTTTTTGCGCTGTCACTCGTTTTCAGCTTTATTATCAACACACAAATCAATTTGCTTACAGGTATTATGACGTTCTTTCTATTTAATAATGATGGGTTAATCAGAGCGAAACGGGTAGTAGTGGATCTGTTTTCAGGGCTGCTTTTGCCGATCAGCTTTTATCCGGGCTGGGCGCAGGGAGTCATGCAATATTTCCCGTTCCAGGCAATCAGCTATGTGCCAAATATGATTTTCACAGAAGCATATAAAGGAAACGAACTCCTGCAGGCACTTCTTTATCAAGGAATATGGGCGATCCTCCTCCTTATTCCAATCCAGCTTCTATGGATGCTGGCTAAAAAGCAAATGGTCATCCAGGGAGGGTAACACATGTATTACGTATCGATGTTTATCCAATACGCAGGACAATATATGAAAACGAGACTGCAATACCGGGCTGATGTGCTCGTCGAAATCTTTTCCGACTTCCTGTTCCAGGCCGTCAATTTGATATTTATCCTCGTGGTATTTGGCCACACCCAGTCATTAAGCGGGTGGAATCAAAATGAAATCATCTTTATTTATGGATTCTTCCTTATCCCGTTTGCGATTTTCGGAGCTTTTTTCAACATTTGGGACTTTAATGAACGGTACATTGTAAAGGGAGAGATGGACCGGATTTTAACAAGGCCGATCCATAGCCTCTTCCAGGTCACGCTCGAGAGGATGGAACTGGAGTCGCTGTTCGGAGCCGTTACTGGTTTTGCAGTTATGATGTACGCGGGATCCCAGCTTGGGCTGCCGTTTTACTGGCATGATCCGCTCGTCTTCACCCTTTTCACCGTGGGAGGAGTATTGGTTTATGCGGGAATCTTTATCATGATCGCAAGCATCAGCTTTTACTCCGACTCCCGGACATCCATTATGCCGATGATGTATAATATCGGTAACTATGGACGTTATCCGGTTGATATTTATAATAAAGCCATCCGCTTCGTTTTAACGTGGATCCTGCCATTCGCTTTCGTCGGCATGTATCCGGCTGCGTACTTTCTGAGAAAAGAAGAATGGTACACCTATGCATTTTTAACGCCGATTGTCGGGGTTGCTTTCTTCTTGATAGCTGTATTTGTGTGGAATCAGGGAGTGAAGCAGTATCGGGGAGCGGGGAACTGATTTTGGTGCTTTGTTAGGTACTTTGCTTGCACTGACCCTCAATACGGCAGTGCGGCGGGGGAATGAGCAGCTGCCCGCTAAACCCGCGTTCAGTGTGCAATTACAAGGGGTGGGGACGGAGATTTAGTCCTTTAGCGGAATGAAGGTCAGAGCAATGCACTGACCCCTAATGCGGCAGTGCAGCGGGGGAACAAGCAACAGCCCGCTAAACCCTCGTCCGGTGTGCTATTCAAAGGCAAGGGGACGGAGGTTTAGTCCTTTAGCAGAACGGGGGTCAGTGCTCCAAACCCACAGTCGAAAGGAGCCAATCCTGATGGCCAAGAAAAAAGAAACACCTCCTAAAGAAGAACCGAAAAAAGCTCCCGAGTGGGAGAAGCTGTATCAGTTGATTAGTAAGAAAGTGAAGAAGAGATAGAGGAAGAGACCGGCTCGCTTGATGGGGCCGGTCTCAATCTTTATATGTGTGCCGTGATGTTTTTTCGACGATAGATACTCAGAACCATACCAATGAGTACGGAGTTTAGTAGTGTGGGCATCAAACCATAGCTTATAAATGGGAGCGTAACTGACATTATTGGGAGCAATCCCATAGACATCATGATGCTATATAAAACCTGTGTAATATAAAGCGCTCCAACTCCTGTAATGAGTGTTTTGCCAAATGGATCTCTTATGGTTGAAGTTATGAACATTATTCTATAAAAAAATGCCAATAATACGGCTGCAAGGAATAATGCCATCAAATATCCATACGAGCGAGTTACACTTAGAAAAGCAAAATCAGTGTGGGCATTAGGGACCCCGTTATTTGTTTCTAAAATATTTGGTAATCCAAACCAGCCAGCCCTTTCTAGAACATCTTTTATTTGGACATATATGTATCCTGATGTTTGGCTATAATCGCCTGGAAAAAGAAACCCGTTGATTCTGTCAAATAGATAGCTCTTCATCTTCACCCCATATATAATCCCTGCTGCAGCCAAAAGGCTACAGGTCGTTAATGCTAACATTAATTTTCTTTTAACCGGGCTCTGGAATAGCATCGCATATATCATGATGGTGTAGAAGAAACAAAGAGATACATGAATTTTATATAGGAGATAAAATGGGAAAAAGAAAAGTATCACAAACATCCATAAGCGGAGATTAGATTTTTGAAGAATTGCTGCCCATCCTATAAAGAAGAAGATCAGTACTGAATACCCGCTTAAAGTTAAAGGGCCAATTGATAAAGAGGGAATTCCATTTACCGTTGTAACCAAACCAGGCAAACTATAACGGCTCATAATCCACAATAGTGCAATCCCGGTTATATAAAAGAACCAACCCCATTTACTCGATTTCCTATAATCCCATAGCATCAGAGCTGCTGCCGAGCAAGCTCCAAGAGCTATAATAAGAAGACGGTTATTTATAAAGCGCATGTCCCCAGTCTCTGCATATAAAGGTATTAATGGCAAAAAACCAAGCCCTAAAACGGCAGCCAGCAGTCCTATCGTTACCCAATCCACCTGAGGCCTGTAAATTTTATTAAACTTCTCTCCAATCGCATAAGGATTCCCCATTTGTTCAACTGCTTTTTCTTCAGCTTCCTTCTCATCAAGTCCCTTCCCGATCCACTCTTTCTTTCCTTCCTCGATATGACTGGAAAGCTCGGCAGTCACAAGCTTCCTCGCCTCTTTCATTTTTATGTGTTCCATGACTTCACTTAAAAACGTTTTCTGATCGCTCATTTTTTATCCCTCCAGCTGCTCTTTCCATTTTAATGAGGGTACTGCTGATTTTTTCTCCAGCTTGTTGAGCAGTTTGCTTCCTTTATCGTTCAGCTGATAATGCTTGCGGTTTTCGTCATCCCAGCGGCTAATGAGCCAGCCTTTTGATTCGAGTTCATGGAGCATTGTGTATAGCTCCCCTTCATTTTCATGAAACTTATCAATGCTGCGAGAGCGGAGAGACCTGGATAATTCAAATCCGGTTTTCTGAGTAGTCAGCAGTTGCATGACGGTCAAAAGCAGGTCTTGTTCTGATATTTCCTCTTTGATTTTTTTCTTTATTTCACTGTGCATCCGGTCAGTAAAGTTTAGGTCACTAAATGTTGAATTTTCCATCGACTGGCGAAGTGATTTTAATCGTTTGTCCATTGATTATCGTCCTCCAATCTTTCCCTCAAAAGTTCTTTAGCACGTTTCATTCTTTTTTAATGGTGTTTTCATTAACACTCACTAAAGAAGAAATTTCTTTAATCGTTAATTCATCAAAATAAAACAAGTAAATGACCTCTCTATATTGAATTGGCAGCTCCATGACTGCTGCCGCAAGCAGGCCGTCGGTATCTTTTTGAAGGACTTCCTTCTCCACTAATCTTTCAGAATCCCAGTTATGAGTTAGTTCGTCGCTGGCAGCCGTGACGTTTTTGCTGTACCAGCTCTTTACGTGGTCTTTGCATGTATTAATGGCAATTCTCCATAACCAAGTCCTAATCTTGGATTTTCGATTATAGGTATGTAAGGATTTATAGCATTTCACGAATATATCCTGAGTCAGATCTTCCGCAATGGCTTTATTCTTTACATAAGAATAAGTAAGCTGGAGGATATCCTGTCCATATAAATGAATGATTTCATCAAAAACGGCTTCTTCGTCCTCGGTTTCCCATATTTGTGCAATTGATTCTTCCAATCTGTGTTCCCCCCTTTCCACACTTAGACGACGTCCAGTGCCAATTAGTTTTGGGTTTGCTGAAAATGTATCATAATTTCATAAATTATTTTGTGTGATGCAGCGGGGCTGATGAAGCAACGGGTTGCCCCTTGCAGCAAAATCACCGTCAGCACTGCAAAAACCAAACCTAAAACATAATTAACTTTTCAATAAGCATATACATACAAAAAGGACAAACACGGAGGCCGCTATGGAACCGATTATTGGTGCTGCAACCATCATCTGTTTGCTCATGTCTGTTCGGATAACGGCGAAGACATTCAAAGAGCAGCAATTCCTGTCCCGCGAAACGATCCTCGTCATCGCGTTTTTATATTTATCGATATTGATTGGTTTTGCGATGCTTTACCTTCTATTTATTCAAACCGGACAAGGGATTTTAACACAGGGTAATGAGCCGATTAAAGGAGATTATCTGGAGCATCTTAATACTAGTTTGTATTTTAGTGCGGTCACACTGTTTTCGGTCGGCTACGGGGAGATTATTCCGGTGGGAGCGGGAAGGCTGATTGCCGTTCTGGAAGCATTGATCGGATATATGCTGCCGGTTATTTTAGTAGCAAGAACCGTGCTTGAAATCGATAAAAACGCTAAATAGTTGTACGAACTCCTGCTTTTGGGTACGCTCTAAATAGAAATCATATTTGGAGGGGTAAACATGAGTATTGAAGTTGGAGTGCAGGCTCCTGAATTTGAATTGAATGCAGCCGGCAGCGAAAAGGTTAAGCTGTCTGATTATAAAGGGAAATATGTTGTTCTTTATTTCTATCCAAAGGACATGACCCCGGGATGCACGACGCAGGCTTGTGATTTTCGCGACCGCCACAGTGAATTTTCTGATGTTAATGCAGTGATTCTTGGTGTGAGTCCGGACCCTGTAGACAAGCATGATAAATTCAGAGACAAATATGATCTTCCTTTTCATCTCCTTGCCGATGAGGATCATAAGGTATCCGAAGCATATGGTGTCTGGAAGCTGAAGAAGAACTTCGGGAAAGAATACATGGGCATTGAACGCTCTACTTTTATTATCGATCCTGAAGGCAAGATTATTAAAGAATGGAAAAAAGTCAAAGTGAAGGACCATGTGGAAGAAGCACTGACTTATATAAAAAATGAGTCCAACTAAACCATGAAAGCCTGGGAGATTGTTCCCCGGGCTTTTTTTGCAGTTTGAATTCAAAATCAGGAGGAATATTAGTCTTCTTACACGAATTGGAAGAAGGAAGTTATATAGGAGGCGATCATAATGGAGAACCATCCGAACAAGCTCTATGAGTACAATGTTTGGGCACATCAGCGGATTTTTGACCATTTAAAGACGCTGCCTCAGGAGATCTTTCATAAGGAAACAAAAAGCACCTTTCCCTCTGTTTCTGCAACGATGACTCATATCTATGTAACAGAATATTTGTGGCTTCACGCGCTGGAAGGGAAGGAAATGGCGACTGCTATGGAAGCGGCAGCTAAACTGCGCGAAAAACTGGGAGAGCTATCCGTGGATGAGATTGAACAAGAGTTCCATGCGTTGAATGCTCAATTTCAAACCTTCTTTGAAAGCACCCCCGACCTGGAAAAGAAAATCATACTCAACAATCCATATGCCGGAGTAAGAGAAACCAGTCTGGCAGAAATCGTTTTTCATATTGTAAATCACAGCACGTATCACAGAGGCAATATTTCAGCGATGCTGCATCAAATGGATGAATCCTCCTTGATGACCGATTACGTATATTTTTGGTACAGGGATCAGCTTACTCCACAAAAATGAAAAGAACCGGATGCAATGGCGTCCGGTTCTTCCTTTTATTCTTCCTTCTTGCTGCGTCCAGCGCGTTTTACTGCTTCCTTCAAAATAATCTCGATTTGAGCATTTACACTCCGGATTTCATCGTCTGCCCATTTTTCAAGAGCTTTGTAGAGCTCGGGATCAATTCTGAGAGGGAAGTTTTTTCGTTTCATTTCATCACAACCTAGTAGATGCTTCCTGAATTGATAATCGGCTGCATGCCCTTTTCAGACACGAGGGAGACCATCAAATTATTCACCATCTGTGCTTTTTTCTCTTCATCCAATTCCACGACGCCTTCTTCAGCAAGCTGATCAATCGCGGACTTCACAAGACCTACGGCCCCATCAACAATTACTTTTCTTGCAGCAAGTACCGCAGTTGCCTGCTGTCTCTGCAGCATCGCCGACGCGATCTCGGATGAATAAGCAAGATGCATAATCCTCGCCTCAATCACTTCAACCCCAGCGACTTGAAGTCTTCTTTGAAGATCGCCAGCCAGCATGTCGGCAATTTCATCACTATTCTTCCTTAAAGAGATACCCTCGTCTCCATAAAAATTATCATAAGGATATTGGGTGGCGATATGACGAATACCGGTTTCGCTTTGAATGCGGACAAATTCTACATAATCATTTACATCATACATGGCTTTCGCTGAATCCAAAACCCTGTAAACAATCACAGCTGCAATCTCAATTGGATTTCCTTCAAAATCATTTACTTTGAGCTTGTCGCTGTTAAAGTTCACCGCTCGAAGTGAAATAGTGCTGCGGATTGTGAGCGGAATAGTCATCCAAAATCCTTGATCACGGATGACTCCCCGGTATGTTCCGAAGAACGTACAAACATTTGCTTTGTTAGGCTGGACAATCGTCAGCCCGCTGAGCACAAGCATACTTAGAAGAAGGGAGGCAATCGCTAAAACAATCCCCGCGACATCTCCAAACTGCTGCTGTGCGTTGAAGAAGAAGAGGGCTCCTCCGCAAAAGATGAGAAACAATAGGATACCCATGAATCCATTAACCTTCCAGATCATTTTCTCTGTCATTCATCTGACCCCCAAAATATTTATATCATTATGATATCACTTTAATATCAGAATCACACTATAATTTTACATTTAAGGAAAAAAGTTTGAAAAGGGGGCGTTCGTCCATCCCGAAATTGGCACTGCGGTATATAGTAAGAGGGAAGGCATAACCTCCTCAAAAGTTAGTGCGACATTGGTGCAGAATTAATTTTCTGCACATTTTTTTTGAAAAAGTTTTCGCTGAAATATGTAATCAAACAGGGCGGAGCATTGACAAAACTCAATTCCTCAGAGTACACTATTTATAAATATTACAATGTGAGAATGTTTTTCGGAAGAGAGGTGCATGGCGGATGTCTGAACATCAGCTCAAGGAAGCGATTGATACATTAAAGCAAACCGGAGTCCGGATTACCCCGCAGCGTCATGCGATTTTGGAATACCTTATTCACTCCATGAACCATCCTACAGCGGACGATATCTATAAATCCTTGGAAGGTAAGTTTCCAAATATGAGTGTGGCTACGGTCTATAATAATCTTCGGGTTTTCAAGGAAGTCGGACTTGTGAAAGAGTTAACCTATGGGGATTCCTCCAGCAGGTTTGATTTTGTAACAACAGAGCATTATCACGTCATTTGTGAGACGTGCGGCAAAATTGTCGATTTTCATTATCCAGGACTGGATGAAGTTGAGCATCTCGCAGCTCATGTTACTGGATTCAAAGTGAGCCATCACCGTATGGAGATCTATGGTGAATGCAGCAGCTGTGCTCAAAAAAACATCCATTAAAAAAGCTGATAGGAAGCGCCTATCAGCTTTTTTTTGCCGTTTTTCGGTTGTAGTCTTCATTAAACTCCTTGCCTTCCAGCTGCTTGTCCAGTGTAAGAGGTTCTCTGCAGTGCATACACATATCCACTCTCCCGAGAATTTTCGTAGGCTTTTGACATGCAGGACAGATAACCTGTACAGCTCGTGTGGAAAGCATGCCGATCCAAAAGTAAACGGCTGTACTGGCTAAAACTGAAAGCAAGCCGAGAAGCATGAAAATAGTCATTGCGATAATTGATTGTCTAAAAAAGATCCCTAAGTACATAATGAAAAACCCAACGAAGACTAAGCTAAGCGCGAAAGTTCTTATTTTATTAATCTTGTTTGAATAAGCGCGAGCCATCCCATCAACCCCTTATACTAAATATAGCACAGGAAGCGCAAAGGAATTAGAAAAAAACACCATTAATATCCGAAAAATATCCCTGCCTGAAAAATATGTTTTAATCCTTTAGTGGGATAAATGTTTGTCGAAAAAGGGTATTAGAAAAAAATGTAGAAGTAAGAAACGAATCAATATTGTACTTGGAGGAATTATTGAAATGGAAAACATTCTCCGCCCTATCTATCAGGAACGGGCAAGTCACCCGGACACGCTTGCTGTCATCATGGTTGAAAAAAAGGACCAAACCTCTCCGGGAACGGATATGTTTGATGCAGCTTTGCTTATTATTGTCCGCACAGCGGAAATCCCTGTACATATAAAACATTATGAATTTAACGATCAAAAGGCATCCATGCATATCGTGACAGAGAAACAAATCGGTGAATGGCTGGTGCTTGGAACAAACAGACGAATCATTGATTGGATTTTAAATGGCAAGGTATTATTTGATCGGAATGAATATTTATCTCAAATGGTAGAAAAACTTAGTACATTCCCATTCTCTGAAAGAAAGCTGAAAATTGGAATGGAATACGGGAAGCTGATTAGACGCTATTTTGAGGGGAAATCTTTTTTTGAAGAAAAGCAGTATTTGGACGCATATAATCATATCGTTCATGCCCTTCATCATCTTGCAAGATTAGAAGTTATTGATCAGGGGTTTTATCCGGAGATTACTGTCTGGAATCAAGTTCGGCAGATTGAGCCTCAGGTTCATAAACTTTATCAGGAGCTAATTGATAGCGGAGAGCCTCTTAATAAGAGACTGGAACTTCTTTTTCTTGCGAGTGATTTTTTAATTCATTCCAAAGCAGATGTGGGAGCCGCACATTTACTTTCTATATTAGAAGAAAAGGAATTCTGGCATTTTTCAGAGCTGCTTGCTCATCCGGAGGTTGCCTATTATGCGGTGGATCTCAGTATTTTGCTGGAGTTTTTAGTGGAAAGACAATTCGTGGGCATTCATCTAATTGAAACGAAGGGCAAAGGAATTTATCACCGGGCTTATTCTTTTAAAAAAAGTTATTGACCACGGTTGCTGCAGGTGGTATATTAATAAGCGTCGCTGCTGAACGAAGCCGATAACGCCGAAATCGGCAGCGATAAAAAATTAAAAAAGTTGTTGACTCAGGCTTTTGAAAATGGTATATTGATAAAGTCGCTTCTGAGGAAACGAACGAAACAAAATGATCTTTGAAAACTAAACAAATCGAAGTGCCAACGTTAATTCTAGAGCAACAAACAAGAGCTAGTCAAACTACTTTTTGGAGAGTTTGATCCTGGCTCAGGACGAACGCTGGCGGCGTGCCTAATACATGCAAGTCGAGCGGACCTCTTCGGAGGTCAGCGGCGGACGGGTGAGTAACACGTGGGCAACCTGCCTGTAAGACTGGGATAACTCCGGGAAACCGGAGCTAATACCGGATAACTTTTCGAACCGCATGGTTCGGAGATAAAAGACGGTTATGCTGTCACTTACAGATGGGCCCGCGGCGCATTAGCTAGTTGGTGAGGTAATGGCTCACCAAGGCGACGATGCGTAGCCGACCTGAGAGGGTGATCGGCCACACTGGGACTGAGACACGGCCCAGACTCCTACGGGAGGCAGCAGTAGGGAATCTTCCGCAATGGACGAAAGTCTGACGGAGCAACGCCGCGTGAGTGATGAAGGTTTTCGGATCGTAAAGCTCTGTTGTTAGGGAAGAACAAGTGCGGGAGTCACTGCCCGCACCTTGACGGTACCTAACCAGAAAGCCACGGCTAACTACGTGCCAGCAGCCGCGGTAATACGTAGGTGGCAAGCGTTGTCCGGAATTATTGGGCGTAAAGCGCGCGCAGGCGGTCTTTTAAGTCTGATGTGAAAGCCCCCGGCTCAACCGGGGAGGGTCATTGGAAACTGGAGGACTTGAGTACAGAAGAGGAGAGTGGAATTCCACGTGTAGCGGTGAAATGCGTAGAGATGTGGAGGAACACCAGTGGCGAAGGCGACTCTCTGGTCTGTAACTGACGCTGAGGCGCGAAAGCGTGGGGAGCGAACAGGATTAGATACCCTGGTAGTCCACGCCGTAAACGATGAGTGCTAAGTGTTAGAGGGTTTCCGCCCTTTAGTGCTGCAGCTAACGCATTAAGCACTCCGCCTGGGGAGTACGGTCGCAAGACTGAAACTCAAAGGAATTGACGGGGGCCCGCACAAGCGGTGGAGCATGTGGTTTAATTCGAAGCAACGCGAAGAACCTTACCAGGTCTTGACATCCTCTGCCACTTCTAGAGATAGAAGGTTCCCCTTCGGGGGACAGAGTGACAGGTGGTGCATGGTTGTCGTCAGCTCGTGTCGTGAGATGTTGGGTTAAGTCCCGCAACGAGCGCAACCCTTGATCTTAGTTGCCAGCATTCAGTTGGGCACTCTAAGGTGACTGCCGGTGACAAACCGGAGGAAGGTGGGGATGACGTCAAATCATCATGCCCCTTATGACCTGGGCTACACACGTGCTACAATGGATGGTACAAAGGGCTGCAAAACCGCGAGGTTAAGCGAATCCCATAAAACCATTCTCAGTTCGGATTGCAGGCTGCAACTCGCCTGCATGAAGCCGGAATCGCTAGTAATCGCGGATCAGCATGCCGCGGTGAATACGTTCCCGGGCCTTGTACACACCGCCCGTCACACCACGAGAGTTTGCAACACCCGAAGTCGGTGGGGTAACCCGTAAGGGAGCCAGCCGCCTAAGGTGGGGCAGATGATTGGGGTGAAGTCGTAACAAGGTAGCCGTATCGGAAGGTGCGGCTGGATCACCTCCTTTCTAAGGAAGAATTATCAGCACCCATGCGGTGCAGCAATTAACGGACGCACTTCGACTTTGTTTAGTTTTGAGAGATCATTCTCTCTATACACTTGTTCTTTGAAAACTAGATAACGATATGAATGTCAAACATTCACACGAGTAAGCAAATAACCTTACGATTTTCTTCTGCGCTTGCGTAGATAGAGAACATCAAGTCTGAAAACATCTGTTTTCAGCTCTAACGAAGATAACGTCCGTTATCAGGTTAAGTTAGAAAGGGCGCACGGTGGATGCCTTGGCACTAGGAGCCGATGAAGGACGGTACGAACACCGATATGCTTCGGGGAGCTGTAAGTAAGCGTTGATCCGGAGATTTCCGAATGGGGAAACCCGCTGCTCGTAATGGAGCAGCATCCTGATCTGAATACATAGGATCTGGAAGGCAGACCCGGGGAACTGAAACATCTAAGTACCCGGAGGAAGAGAAAGCAATAGCGATTCCCTGAGTAGCGGCGAGCGAAACGGGATTAGCCCAAACCAGAAGGCTTGCCTTCTGGGGTTGTAGGACACTCAACACGGAGTTACAAAGGAACGGGGTAGAAGAAGCGGTCTGGAAAGGCCCGCCAAAGAAGGTAACAGCCCTGTAGTCGAAACTTCGTTCCCTCCTGAGTGGATCCTGAGTACGGCGGGACACGAGAAATCCCGTCGGAAGCAGGGAGGACCATCTCCCAAGGCTAAATACTCCCTAGTGACCGATAGTGAACCAGTACCGTGAGGGAAAGGTGAAAAGCACCCCGGAAGGGGAGTGAAACAGATCCTGAAACCGTGTGCCTACAAGTAGTCAGAGCCCGTTAACGGGTGATGGCGTGCCTTTTGTAGAATGAACCGGCGAGTTACGATTACGTGCAAGGTTAAGTTGAAAAGACGGAGCCGCAGCGAAAGCGAGTCTGAATAGGGCGATTGAGTACGTGGTCGTAGACCCGAAACCAGGTGATCTACCCATGTCCAGGGTGAAGTTCAGGTAACACTGAATGGAGGCCCGAACCCACGCACGTTGAAAAGTGCGGGGATGAGGTGTGGGTAGCGGAGAAATTCCAATCGAACCTGGAGATAGCTGGTTCTCTCCGAAATAGCTTTAGGGCTAGCCTCATAGTGAGAGTCTTGGAGGTAGAGCACTGATTGGACTAGGGGCCCTCATCGGGTTACCGAATTCAGTCAAACTCCGAATGCCAAAGACTTATCTATGGGAGTCAGACTGCGAGTGATAAGATCCGTAGTCGAAAGGGAAACAGCCCAGACCACCAGCTAAGGTCCCCAAGTATCCGTTAAGTGGAAAAGGATGTGGGGTTGCTTAGACAACCAGGATGTTGGCTTAGAAGCAGCCACCATTTAAAGAGTGCGTAATAGCTCACTGGTCGAGTGACCCTGCGCCGAAAATGTACCGGGGCTAAACGGATCACCGAAGCTGTGGACTGTTCTTACGAACAGTGGTAGGAGAGCGTTCTAAGGGCTGAGAAGCCAGACCGGAAGGACTGGTGGAGCGCTTAGAAGTGAGAATGCCGGTATGAGTAGCGAAAGAGGGGTGAGAATCCCCTCCACCGAATGCCTAAGGTTTCCTGAGGAAGGCTCGTCCGCTCAGGGTTAGTCGGGACCTAAGCCGAGGCCGAAAGGCGTAGGCGATGGACAACAGGTTGAGATTCCTGTACCACCTCTTTTCCGTTTGAGCAATGGAGGGACGCAGGAGGATAGGGTAAGCGCGCTGTTGGATATGCGCGTCCAAGCAGGTAGGCTCAAGGGATAGGCAAATCCGTCCCTTGGTTAAGGCTGAGCTGTGATGGCGAGGGAAATGAAGTACCGAAGTTCCTGATTCCACACTGCCTAGAAAAGCTTCTAGCGAGGAAAATGGTGCCCGTACCGCAAACCGACACAGGTAGGCGAGGAGAGAATCCTAAGGTGATCGAGAGAACTCTCGTTAAGGAACTCGGCAAAATGACCCCGTAACTTCGGGAGAAGGGGTGCTCTTTAGGGTGAATAGCCTTGAAGAGCCGCAGTGAATAGGCCCAGGCGACTGTTTAGCAAAAACACAGGTCTCTGCGAAGCCGCAAGGCGAAGTATAGGGGCTGACGCCTGCCCGGTGCTGGAAGGTTAAGAGGAGAGGTTAGCGCAAGCGAAGCTTTGAATTGAAGCCCCAGTAAACGGCGGCCGTAACTATAACGGTCCTAAGGTAGCGAAATTCCTTGTCGGGTAAGTTCCGACCCGCACGAAAGGCGTAACGATCTGGGCACTGTCTCAACGAGAGACTCGGTGAAATTATAGTACCTGTGAAGATGCAGGTTACCCGCGACAGGACGGAAAGACCCCGTGGAGCTTTACTGCAGCCTGATATTGAATTTTGGCACAGCTTGTACAGGATAGGTAGGAGCCTTGGAAACCGGAGCGCCAGCTTCGGTGGAGGCATTGGTGGGATACTACCCTGGCTGTGTTGAACTTCTAACCCGCGGCCCTGATCGGGCCGGGAGACAGTGTCAGGCGGGCAGTTTGACTGGGGCGGTCGCCTCCTAAAATGTAACGGAGGCGCCCAAAGGTTCCCTCAGAATGGTTGGAAATCATTCGCAGAGTGTAAAGGCACAAGGGAGCTTGACTGCGAGACCTACAAGTCGAGCAGGGACGAAAGTCGGGCTTAGTGATCCGGTGGTTCCGCATGGAAGGGCCATCGCTCAACGGATAAAAGCTACCCCGGGGATAACAGGCTTATCTCCCCCAAGAGTCCACATCGACGGGGAGGTTTGGCACCTCGATGTCGGCTCATCGCATCCTGGGGCTGTAGTCGGTCCCAAGGGTTGGGCTGTTCGCCCATTAAAGCGGTACGCGAGCTGGGTTCAGAACGTCGTGAGACAGTTCGGTCCCTATCCGTCGCGGGCGCAGGAAATTTGAGAGGAGCTGTCCTTAGTACGAGAGGACCGGGATGGACGCACCGCTGGTGTACCAGTTGTCTTGCCAAAGGCATCGCTGGGTAGCTATGTGCGGACGGGATAAGTGCTGAAAGCATCTAAGCATGAAGCCCCCCTCAAGATGAGATTTCCCATCGCAAGAGTAAGACCCCTGAAAGATGATCAGGTTGATAGGTTCGAGGTGGAAGCGTGGTGACACGTGCAGCTGACGAATACTAATCGGTCGAGGACTTAACCTTTATTCAAGTAAGGCTGCTTCACTCGTGCAGCAATCGTTATCTAGTTTTGAGTGAACAAAAAAGATTAAAAAAAGTCTTGATTTTTTCTGGTCAAACTATATAATTAATCTTGTCACTTTTAATATGTCTGGTAACTATGGCAAAGAGGTCACACCCGTTCCCATACCGAACACGGAAGTTAAGCTCTTTAGCGCCGATGGTAGTTGGGGGTTTCCCCCTGTGAGAGTAGGACGTTGCCAGGCAGGTATTCCGCAGTAGCTCAGTGGTAGAGCTATCGGCTGTTAACCGATCGGTCGCAGGTTCGAGTCCTGCCTGCGGAGCCATATTATGGAGAGCTGTCCGAGTGGCCGAAGGAGCACGATTGGAAATCGTGTATACGTCATAAGCGTATCGGGGGTTCGAATCCCCCGCTCTCCGCCATAATATCTGGCCCGTTGGTCAAGCGGTTAAGACACCGCCCTTTCACGGCGGTAACACGGGTTCGAATCCCGTACGGGTCACCAACAATTTTTAATCAGCAGCAAGTTAAAGGTGTTACGATCACCCAACAAAATGAATGTAAGAGGGTTGGGAGGAGCAAGCAATTCTAGGAGTCGAGAGAGCGAACACCGGAGTGCACTTCAGTGCATGAGGATGTGAGCGAACGAAGACGACAACGAAGTGCGCCGCTCATCACAAGCCGAAACTATTGGAGGATTAGCTCAGCTGGGAGAGCATCTGCCTTACAAGCAGAGGGTCGGCGGTTCGATCCCGTCATCCTCCACCATTATAACTTAATTACTTTTATTATCGCGGGGTGGAGCAGTCTGGTAGCTCGTCGGGCTCATAACCCGAAGGTCGCAGGTTCAAATCCTGTCCCCGCAACCAAATGGTCCGGTAGTTCAGTTGGTTAGAATGCCTGCCTGTCACGCAGGAGGTCGCGGGTTCGAGTCCCGTCCGGACCGCCATTTGATTTTTTAATCAATTATAAGTAAAATGTAAGAGGGTTTCAATAAAACTTAATGGCTTGGTAGCTCAGTCGGTAGAGCAATGGACTGAAAATCCATGTGTCGGCGGTTCGATTCCGTCCCAAGCCACCATTTTCTTCAAAGCAATATGCCGGTGTAGCTCAATTGGTAGAGCACGATCGAATAAGCTCCCTGAAATTACTTCAGCGCACAGATCGAGCAGCTTCTTGACTAAACATCCTGAGATCTGGGCGACCTTATCAAGCAGGAACGGTTTTATTTCACAAATATTATATGCCGGTGTAGCTCAATTGGTAGAGCAACTGACTTGTAATCAGTAGGTTGGGGGTTCAAGTCCTCTTGCCGGCACTGTCTTCACTGATGTGGAGGGGTAGCGAAGTGGCTAAACGCGGCGGACTGTAAATCCGCTCCTTAGGGTTCGGCAGTTCGAATCTGCCCCCCTCCACCATTTATAGGGGCATAGTTTAACGGTAGAACAGAGGTCTCCAAAACCTCCGGTGTGGGTTCGATTCCTACTGCCCCTGCCAATATAATTCAATAATGTGGCGGTTGTGGCGAAGTGGTTAACGCATCGGATTGTGGTTCCGACATTCGTGGGTTCGATTCCCATCAGTCGCCCCATATTTTTGTCTTTACATATTGGCTGCTGTATAATGAATATACATAATGAGTACATACATAGATGGGCTATAGCCAAGCGGTAAGGCAACGGACTTTGACTCCGTCATGCGTTGGTTCGAATCCAGCTAGCCCAGCCATTTTTATTTTACAGGAAATATTTGTTTCCTGCTGCATAGAATGATTTACAGAACAAAATGATGCGGAAGTAGTTCAGTGGTAGAACACCACCTTGCCAAGGTGGGGGTCGCGGGTTCGAATCCCGTCTTCCGCTCCATATTCAGGCGGCATAGCCAAGAGGAAAGGCAGAGGACTGCAACTCCTTTACCCCCGGTTCGAATCCGGGTGCCGCCTCCAAATAGTATGCCGGTGTGGCGGAATTGGCAGACGCGCACGACTCAAAATCGTGTTCCTCTGGAGTGCCGGTTCGACCCCGGCCACCGGTATCACAAAAAGACTTCAACGATTACGTTGGAGTCTTTTTTCCTTTTATTTGGATAGGATAAAAGCATTTTGTTGATTTTTAACACCTGTTGATTGGAGCGGAAGGTGTGAGACTCCCTCGGGAGCAGCGGGACAGGTGAGACGCCGCAGGCGCAAAGCGACGAGGAGGCTCAAGCAGCCCGCCCCGCGGAAAGCGAACGCCTGAAGCGGAAATCAACAGCCAAATTTAACAGCGCTTTTATTAAGGTCAGTTTAAATATTATGAATGGACTATTATCCCTATAAATGTAGTTAATATACCCAATCTTCTCTGGGTAAGCTCTTTTATCTTCAAACATGTTAGAATTGTAGCTGAACTAAGAAAAAATGAATATACTTTGCTTTTTAAGGAGCCCTTTGTTTGAATACATCCATTCAGGATATGAAAAAAAAAATAGATGAGTATAAAAGCGGGCATATCTTGTACCTAATAGATGACCCGCAGGCGTATTTGAAGAATGCGGCTGCCTATATCCTGTCGGGAGTTGAGCAGGGAGACCATGTTTTTGTCATTGAGAATGATCGAATGTTTACTTCGCTATATGAGCTGGTTAAAGCTTCTTTAACAAGGACTCAGTTGGACCGGGTTCATTTTGTGAATAATTTTGATTTTTACTATTCCCGAGGGGATTTTCATACGCCGACCATTGTGGCCTATTTTCTGGAGGTTGTGAAACCAATTATTGATGCAGAGCAATCATATCGGACGTGGGCTCATATTGAGTGGGGAAAGTTACAGGATATTGAGGATGAGGTTGATGCATATGAGATCAATGCTCAAAAGACTGTGCATGAGATGGATTTGCTTTCTGTTTGTGCATACGATAAGGATCGGCTGACTGAAAATATGAAGGGTTCACTTTTGAACTCCCATGATTGTTTAATGCTTGAAGATGAAATTGTGCTTTTGAATCAGCAGGATGCTGTTGGGGATTAAATGTAAAAGAAATCTTACTTTTTGTAAGGTTTCTTTTTGCTTTTGTGAACATTCCATTAACAATCTTCGTATGTCTTGCCTTCTATTCAACTAAACTATACAATTAGTCCATAACCATCACGTTACAGTTTGGGGTGATTACGCTGGGACAGAAAAACTAAAGATTGGTGAATTGGCTGAAAGATGCGATGTTACTAAGAGAACCATTGACTATTATACAAATCTTGGACTGTTAAAAGCAGAACGTTCCCCTTCTAATTATCGCTACTATAATTATTCTTCCATTGAGAGGCTGAATTATATAGAAGAGTGCAAGGCTGACGGAATGCATTTAATTGATATCAAGAAACGGCTTCTAGAAAAGGATGCAGAAGAAATAGATGTGCTTGAATTAAGACTGAAAATCAGCGGTTTGGAAAAGGATGTTTCTGAGGTGCTGGCTCATCTTGATAAAAATGATAAGACAAGCCTTGAGTCGATTAAAAAGAATCTTTCTCATGAAAGTTTATCATTGATTCAGACACTGCTTGTGCTGCTTAATTAATTTGTTTACTACTCAAGGAGGTGTAAGATCTTACATTTGTAAGATCATTCATTGACAGCTATTAATTTGATTATGTTTGTTTTATTAATTGCATTAACCGGATTTTTCGTTGCGACGGAGTTTGCAATCGTAAAGATTCGTATGTCCAGGATTGACCAGCTGATTGAAGAGGGCAGGAAGGGTGCGATTGCTGCTAAAAAGGTTGTTTCGCACTTAGATGAATATTTATCAGCCTGTCAGCTTGGTATTACGGTTACAGCTCTTGGACTGGGGTGGCTTGGTGAACCGACGTTTGAGATTCTCCTGCACCCGATATTTGAATATTTTAATGTGAATGATTCGATGGCTCATATATTGACGATTGGGATTGCGTTTGCGCTTGTGACGTTCTTGCACGTTGTTATCGGGGAGCTTGCGCCTAAAACGGTTGCGATTCAGAAGGCAGAGGCTGTGGCGCTTGCGTTTGCTAAACCGATTATTTGGTTTTACCGTATTATGTATCCGTTCATTTGGTTCCTGAATGGATCGGCACGTTTCCTTGTTGGTCTTTTTGGGTTGAAACCTGCTTCTGAGCATGAACTCGCCCACTCGGAGGAAGAACTGCGACTGCTTCTCTCAGAGAGCTATAAAAGCGGTGAGATTAACAAGAATGAATTGAAATATGTGAATAATATTTTTGAATTTGATGAAAGAGTTGCGAAGGAAATTATGGTTCCCCGCACTGAAATCGTGAGCATTTCTGTAGATGACAGTTTTGACACGATTATGGAAACGATGATTGAAGAAAATTATACCCGCTATCCAGTAGCTGACGGCGATAAGGATAATATCATTGGCTTTATAAACGTGAAGGAATTGTTAACGGCTAAAGTAATGAACAGGGAGATGGATAAAAATTTAAACTTGCCATCCTTTATAAACCCGGTAATCCGTGTGATTGAAAATATTCCGATTCATGATTTGCTTGTGAAAATGCAGAAGGAGCGGACGCATGTTGCCATCCTCATGGATGAATACGGAGGTACCTCGGGCTTGGTGACAGCTGAGGATATCCTTGAAGAGATTGTTGGGGAGATCCGTGATGAGTTTGATGAGGATGAAGTGGCTGAAATCCGCAAGGTAGGCGAGCAGCACTACATTTTGGATGCAAAACTGCTGATTGAGGATGTAAATGATCTGCTTGGTACGGAGCTTGAGAATGAAGAGGTTGATACGATCGGCGGCTGGTTCCTTACTCAGAATATTGATGCTAAATCCGGCTCGGAGATTGAAGAGGAAGGGTACTTGTTCCGTGTTCATGAAATTGAAGGGCATCAAATTTATTATTTAGAGGTTAAAAAATTATAGTATTGAAGAAGAAGCCATGGCAGCATGGCTTTTCTTTTTTTTTTCTCGTTAAAAAACCTGCAGAACGTTCTCTGCAGGCAAGTTCCTTATTTTCCTCCAAAACTCATATGTTCATATCTTCCCCGGATAACACCATATACCCCATACAAGATCAGTCCGAGTGCGACGGCTCCAAGCATCCATTGGCCAAAAGGCTGGCTGGAAAGCTCTGAAAGGGCTCCATCCAAGCCTTTGTATTGACTTGGGTCAGCAGTGTAGGCAGCTTCAATGAAGAAGAATCCAATCATAGCTAATACGATGCCGCGTGCAATAAGCCCCATTTTTCCTGAGTTGCGGGCAATTTTACGCTCGTGAAGACTCATTTCGCTGGCTCTGAATTTAGTCATGAACTTTTCTTTGTAGCCGGAGATAAATTCGTATATTCCGTAGCCGATAATGATAGCGCCGATAATTGCGATCACCCATTGACCGTAGGGCTGGGAGAGAAGCTTCGCTGACATGCTCTGCTCAGAGCCTCCGCCTGAACCTCCGCCATTTACAGCGATTTTTATGGCATTAAAGGCAATGCTTCCATAAATACCTGCGCTGATAAGGTAGCCGATTCTGATAGCGATGCCCTTCGCATCAGATCCTTTGTTCTCCGGGTCGGTAAAACATTTAACAATTCCCCATATACTGTAGCCAATCAATCCGATTCCGATAATCCAGAGGAGAAGCTCTCCAAGCGGCATGCCCGGAAGTGATTGAAGCATTCCCTTCGTATCGGTTGTTTTGCCTCCAGCCCCGATTGCTGCCATAAAGGCAAGAATCCCAATCAATCCATAAACAAGTCCTTGAGCCATGTAGCCGAAGCGTCCTAAACGCCTAATCCATGGTTTTGTATCCTGCTTCGTTTGCTCAGCAGACTGCCGCGCTCCCGCTTTTGATCTTGATAATTCCATCCTGTAGCCTCCACATTTTTTCTAGTCGATTAGTACTGAATGAATTCCCTTTGTTGGTAAATTAGAAACCTTTCCAAACAAAATGGGCTTTGTATGTTTGGCGTAAGAGCAGTATGAGCTACTACTAGCTTATAGCGCTTCGGTGAATCGGTTCCTGGGGATTTCAAAAAGGCTGATATTTTAAAACACAAAGCGGACTCCCTTTACCGGGACTCCGCTATTTCTCTTTAATACCGGGCTGAATCTGCTTCAGCATTTTAACAAACTCCTGCTTCTCCTTAGGAGATACAACCGCGATATCAAACCATCTCCCATAGGTAATTTCCAGTCGATCTATTGATAAAGCGGGAGCAGATAATGGATTTTTCGTTTTCCTAATGCTCGTAATCTCCATTATGGATATGGTATTTGTAAAGGGACCATAGCGGATCGTAAGCTTCTCGCCCTCTATTAAATAACCGGTTGAAAACCAGAGCCATATCAGAAAGCCCGTCAGTGGAACGGTAACAAATAAAGCTTCGTAGTCTCTGCCGGCAAGAAACGGCGAGAGGCATCCGGCAAGGGCTCCTCCCCAAATGACAAGATAAACCCACCAATCTTTTTTAGATGGAAAATACATGAACATCTCTCTTCCTCTCTATCTATTATCCTAATAAAGTTCTATACTTTCCTCCTGTTTTCCTTCTCAAGACTTGCCGAGGGAAGAAGTAAGCGAATGTTATGTCTGGTTTAAGGAGAAATACAAGGTGCAGGACCGGTCATCCTGAATTTGTGGGAGGTAAGATATGGGGATAGCGTTAGAAACATCAGTAAACCGGCGTGAAAATTACTATATCGACGAAAATATCAGAATATCGGCGAAAACTACAATATATCGACGGAAATTTCAATATATCGATTTTTCGACAAAAATCGGCAGCATCCTAATAAAAGAAATATAGTTCAAAGTGAATACTCATTCATTTTCCCTGCTTCTTATGCTATATTCAAAGAAACAGGGAGGGGTAATGGGATGAGCATTCAAGCAGGGGATGTATTGACTTGGGAACGAACGTTTTCGGCAGAAGAGGTTGTCCTTTTCGCAGAGCTCACCGGTGATCAGGGACAGCATCATATGGAGAAAGATGAACAGGGACGACTAATGGTCCACGGACTCATGACTGCGAGTATCGGAACAAAAATCGGCGGGGATATGAACTACATTGCCAGGGAGATGGTCAGTGAATTCCTGCGGCCGGTCTTTACGGGAGATACGATTACATGTGAAGTGACTGTAACTGAGCTTGAGGAAAAAGAAGGTTTCAATCGAGTTGCCATGAAAAGCGTATACCGGAATCAGGCCGGGAAAGAAGTGCTTGTCGGAACGAGCCATGGGATTATTAGACAGTAAACAAAGACCTCAGCAAACACTGAGGTCTTTTTCTCTTACTCCTTATGAAATGCCGCAGCAATCTCAAGAGCCGTCATGGCTCCATTTGCCTCTTCAATCTCATACACTATATTCCCATCCTGCCAGACAACAAGGTTATTCCGGCTGTCCGGATTGTTTCCGTCCAATAAAAACGCGCCTTTATCAGGCGGAGGAAGCGTTTCTTTTTCGAGGAAGTTAACGACTTTGACAGCAAGTTCTTTATTGCTGTCTTTTTCTGGTTCATTCAAGGCTTTGGACATAAAAGACCATCTGCCTTCATTCCAGTGCAGGAATACACTTCCTGCTCCTGCATCTGAATATCCTTTAATCCCATGGCCGAGATCGATTGGCGGGTTTCCTGTCGGTTCAGCCTTTTGATAATTGACCATCTCGGCTGCTTCCCGTTCGGTTTTATATTTCGTTGCTTTAACCGTCGCGATTTTTTGATTGCTGCTAAGGGTATTGAGCTTGCTGTTATTGATTGGAATAGGTTTTTCTGTTTGGTAAAACGTGATTTCATAGGAATTGGCATCAGACTTTACTTTAGAGGTCAGATGAAGCCCTTTAGAAACGGGCATGGTTTTCGGCAATGTGAATGGAACCCTTGTCTTAAGCAGCATGGACGTTTCGTTAATGACTTGCTCAGGTGAAGACGGAGCGCTAGAAGGATCCGTCCCTGGAGCGGGTTCTCCTTCAGCGAACCCAGGTGAAACTTCTGAAGCCTGAGCCGTTTCGGGAGAGCTTTTCTGTTCGGGTGACTTACTGGATGTTCCTTGATCAGCAGCATTGATTTGGCTGCATCCGGCAGTGAGGGACAGCACGAGAGCAGCACTTAGGATGTAAGGACGTTTCATTGGTTTCCCTCCTTTACAGGTTTCCTATATTTTTCCCTTTTATGGAAGGGGTAAACGATTGAAGAGTCACGTTTTGGAATTCGTTCGTAAGTCATATAATTCGGCGAAAAAGAAGGAATCCTGGCAGAAGCCGCAGAATAACGAGAATATGGAAAAAAAATCTAGGTGGGATTTTAATGCTGCTCTCCAGGTTTATTAAGAACGTTCTTGTTTTGACAGGACAAGTCTTCTTGTCCTTTATCATTATTGTTAAGATGTACCCTCGTATAAAGCGGTTAATAAAAAAAACAAAAATAGTATTGACGTTTTGATGTAATACGAATATAATAATATACATCGTCATCAAGACGAGAAAGTAAACGTGCGGGTGTAGTTTACTGGTAAAACCTCAGCCTTCCAAGCTGATGTAGTGGGTTCGATTCCCATCACCCGCTCCATACATACGTTACTAACGCAGTGTTTCGTTCCGATCAGCGAAGCATTGCGTTTTTTACTGCGTAAAAATAAGCCTGCGCTCACCGCAGGCCTTATGATAGAATAAAATGCTCTTCCGTTCCGCCATGAATTTGAACGAACATGCTTGTCAATGCTGATAACAGCTTCTCTGCTTCAGGCTCTTCCATAGATGGAGCGAGATAGACGATTTGCAGGGCGTTGACCGTTTCTCTGCTGGCGGCTGTTTTTTTGGAGTCGACATAGGGGCTTCCAAATGCTCCGTTGCCATCTGCAGATAGAATTTTCTTTTCCATTGAGACTTCACGTCCATTGATGGCTTCATATGTATCATCTGAATTTCCGATGCGGATTTCGATGTTTCCGTTTAACCGGTCCAGGTCATAGATGCCGATTGGAATTTGATATTCCATCGAGAAGAAATTGTTAATGTCGGCAGCGGAGTGGATGGTCTCCAAATACTGCTGCTTTTTAATTCTTCGGAAAATGGCTTCCTGAGCAGGGCGGTACCGGTTTGGATCCGTCCCGGCTTTTTTAAAAAGAGCGCGCCATTCCTGAACCGCTGGAATGTCCTTTATTTCCTGATTTTCAAAGTCAAAATATAAGGATTCCTGAAACAGCCTCATTCTCCCCTTCAGCATTTGTGGAGAGTCTCCTACCTCTATTCCCCGATAAAGAGCGATTCCGATTTTAAACGAAGGCTCCAGCTCTTTCAATTCATGATTAACTGTAATTTCCATTTTAACCGCCCTCCGTGATTTGGTACCATTATCTTATCATAGTGCCGCGGAAAAACCGAAGAAAGGAGGATGACTGATGAATATTGGAGCATTAAAAGAAGAAGTCATTGCCTACAGCAAAACGATTGGAATTGATAAAATCGGCTTTGCAAGTGCGGATACATTTGAAACGCTAAAAGGACGGCTTCTTATGCAGCAGGAACTTGGCTACCAATCAGGCTTTGAAGAACCCGATATTGAAAAGCGGACCAATCCCGGCCTGCTTGTACCCAAAGCTAAATCGATCATTGCCATTGCTCTTGCTTATCCTTCTAAAATGAAAAACGCACCGAAAAGCACGAGGGAGGACCGCCGCGGAATTTTCTGCCGTGCTTCATGGGGCAAGGATTATCATGACGTGCTGCGGGAAAAGCTATCGAAGCTGGAAGAGTTTTTAAAAGAAAAATCTCCGGACGTCCGGGTTAAATCCATGGTCGATACGGGCGAATTGTCAGACCGGGCTGTCGCCGAACGGGCAGGGATTGGCTGGAGCGGAAAGAACTGCGCAACGATCACACCAGAGTTCGGTTCCTATGTGTATCTGGGGGAAATCGTCACAAATATTCCCTTCGAGCCTGATCAGCCAATTGAGGATCAGTGCGGAACCTGCAATAAGTGTGTAGATGTCTGTCCTACAGGTGCACTTGTCCAGGGCGGACAGCTCAACGCCCAGCGATGCATCGCCTATTTAACGCAGACAAAGGGCTTTCTGCCGGAGGAGTTCCGGACAAAAATCGGAAACCGGCTATACGGCTGCGATACATGCCAAACCGTGTGTCCCGAGAACAAAGGCAAGGATTTTCATTTGCATGAAGAAATGGAGCCGGATCCAGAGCTTGCAAAACCGAGCCTAAAGCCGCTGCTTTCCATGTCAAACCGGGAATTTAAAGATAAATTCGGACATGTGTCAGGGTCCTGGAGAGGGAAAAAACCAATCCAGCGCAACGCGATCATTGCCCTCGCTCACTACAAAGACACAACAGCGCTTCCTGATTTGTACAAGCTTGTCAAGGATGACCCAAGGCCTGTCATAAGAGGGACCGCGGCATGGGCAATCGGGAAAATCGGACAGGCCGAGTCGATCTCGTTTCTGGAAGAACATTTGCGAAAAGAAGAAGATGACGAAGTGCTGAAGGAAATGCGGGCGGGACTTGATGTCCTGCGTAAGTGATTAAAAGTTAGAAGCTTGCCTGCTGGCAGGCTTTTTTTCGTTTCAAATAACTTGTATTAATCTACAATAGAAGGAAAGAGAGAACAGGGGACGAAACCTAATAATCTGCATCTATAATTTGGAGGGAAAAGGATGAAACGTATAAAGGTTCTTCATTATGATGCCTTCAGCAGCAAGCCCGATAAAGGAAATCCAGCTGGAGTGATATTGAACGGGGATCATTTAAAAGAAACGGAAATGCAGGAACTGGCAAGAAAAGCTGGCTTCAATGAAACGGCGTTTCCGGCCCATTCCGATTCCGCCGATTTTAAAATCCGGTATTTTACGCCGGGCCATGAAATGGATTTATGCGGTCATGGAACCATTGCTGCTGTGTATGCGTTAAAAGAAAACGGATTGTTAAATGAAGAAAAAGAGATGATCGTCGAAACAAATGCAGGAATGCTTCCTATTCAGCTTACGACTACTTCCAATGAATTACTTGTAACCATGAGACAGGCGGAACCGGTTTTCAAGCCGTTTAAGGGGTCAAAGGCAGACTTAATGGCTTCTATTGGACTGGCCGAAGAAGATTTAGCCGGCGATTTGCCGATACAATATGGAAGCACAGGAAACTGGACGTTATTAGTCCCCGTTAAAGAGTTGCGTGCTTTTGAAAGAATGGTCCCTCACAATGAGCGATTTCCTGATTTGTTAAAAGAAATCCCGAAAGCATCTGTCCACCCATTTTGCTTAGAAACATATGATTCTGCAGCGCATATGCATGGCCGGCATTTCTCCTCTCCATTTTCAGGCACAGTCGAGGATCCGGTGACGGGAACGGCTTCCGGTGTTATGGGTGCGTATTACAAGAAATACATAGCGAAAAATGAAGAGACCGAAATCAGTCTTATTATCGAGCAGGGAAATGAGATCGGAAAAGAGGGAAGAGTTCGAGTGAAAGTGGCACAAGATCATGGACGCCTTCATGTAGAAATGACGGGAAATGCCGTATTTGTAAAAGAATTTGAGATTGCTTTATGAATGGAAGGGAACTTCTGAGTAAGAGGAGTTCCCTTCATTCGAATTAAAGGGTCACCTTGACCATAGGCCAAACGGCTAACCAGTCTTTTTCTATGACCCGCTTTTTATACACAGCGCTGTTTACAAAATAGGGAGTTGCTTTCACCTGCATCCCCACTAAATCCTCAATACCGTGCGGGGCAGCTAAAATGGCGTGTCCGTCATGGTTCAGTGTAACTCCAATGGCGGTTGCCGTTTCCGGGAACCTGGACATGGCATCAACTGAATCAATGTAGGGGTCCATTTGGTTTTTGACGTGCATCCTTGCCTAATTTTTTACCGACCACGGAATTTCAGGTGATAATGAGAAGAGCTTCCGTTCAAGCTCTTTCTCAATTGCTTCATCCTGGAAGCTGGGATCGTAATAGATGACATCTACATCAGGGAGCACCGTTTTTTCGCTGAACCCGTTAAGGACATCCCAAACCTTTGAACGGACAAAGCCTGCACAGATCCACCAATCAGGAAGCTTCAGCAGCTGCACGGTTTCCAAGACGTGCATCATCCACAAATCCTCTTCTATATGGGCAACAATCTCTTTTTCATTCATCGTTTATCATTTCTCCTCATCAAGCCGGCAATCTTCTGTTCATTTTCGCCAAGCAGATTTTCTAGCGCCTGAATGACCCGCTCCTGCCGTTCAGCAGGATGATTTTGACTCAGCTTTGCTTTGCCCTCCATCTTCGTTATGCGGATTTTAAAGGCTGCAATCCCTTTGCTCAAATTTTCAATATAACCAGGCTCGATGTCCTCCATCTGGTAGGAGCTGTCTGCAGGTTCATGCTGGCGGACGAGCTGCGACAGCACTTCCAAAATGTCATTCTTTTCTTTCAAAAGCTCCAGTTCACCATATACATGGACTGCTGTATAGTTCCAGGTAGGAACGGCTTTATCTGTACCGTACCAAGCTGGAGATATGTAACAGTGCGGACCTTGAAAAACGATGAGTACCTGCTGATTTTCAGCATCCCTCCATTGCGGATTCGGCAGGGCGAAATGACCGTAAATCATTCCTTCTGTCTCATCAATTGTCAGAGGCAGATGGCTTGCGAACGGTTCACCGTTATGATGGGAAAAAAAAGTGGCGAAGCTGTTTTCTTTCATTAAGTGATACATGGCTTCTTTATCGTTCAGTTCGAAGTGTTTTGGAATGTACATAGTTACGCCTCCTTTTAATCATGATTTTACCAATGATTGAACAGCCCATACAGAGCCAGTTTTCATGAAATGATGAGGTACCATTTGAAAAAAACTGATACTGCGGGATTCTTTCTCATATTCTTGTAAAAGAAGAATGGGAAGCAGGTGAGCATGGTGAATGAGTTGCTTAGAACAGCAGCGGAAAGCCGGTTGGATTATGTAGTCAATGGGAAGACGAGGCATTTGCCGTTTATGTCGGATGCAGAAAAGCTTTCTCTTGAGCGGAAGGCAGAGGAATTGAATGAGAGAAAGACCCTTGCGATTAAAGGATCGTCGAAGATTAAGGTGACGGGTATGAAAGAACAGGGTGATTTTCGAGAGGTTCAATATATCCTTCATGAAAAGTGGCTCATTCAAAATGACGATTCGTTTTATTTAGAGGAAAAAATAGGCCGGCGTTTTGCCTCCCTCACAGATGCTGAGGTTCTCGAGGATTGGGCGGAAAGCCGGCCGGAGGTTCATCAGGACTTTGAAGCTTTTGATGATGAAGACCTCGAGCGGAAGGGCTTTTATTATGACCGGATGGCGGCAGTACAGTATGCGGAGCGCTGGTGGAACAGCCATAACAGCCAGTATAAAAATTTTGATGTCAACTGCACCAATTTTGTTTCTCAATGCCTTCGCAGCGGAGGAGCACAAATGCGGGGATATCCGGGAAAGGGGACTGGCTGGTGGATGCAGAATAACACATGGAGCTACAGCTGGGCGGTTGCTCATTCTATGAATTTATTCCTCCCCCGGTCGAAAACGGGACTGCGGGGAATCAAGGTTGGCTCAGCTGAAGAGCTGAGACCCGGAGATGTCGTTTGCTATGATTTTGAAGGAGACGGCCGTTTTGATCATACAACCTTTGTTGTCGCCAAGGATAAAAACAACATGCCGCTTGTGAATGCACAGACGTCCAACAGCCGGATGAGGTACTGGTCCTATAAGGATTCGACTGCCTATACACCGAATATCCGCTATTCATTTTACCGGATTCAGGACGATTCTGAGAAAAGCTAAAGCGTGGTATAATGAGGTGGAAAGAATTTTTAACAGAGGTGACCATTTTGGGATTACACGTAGTATTGTATCAGCCGGAGATTCCTGCCAATACGGGAAACATTGCCCGTACATGCGCAGCAACAAACACCGTTCTTCATTTAATCCGCCCGCTTGGGTTTTCAACTGATGATAAAATGCTGAAGCGTGCCGGCCTGGATTATTGGGAGCATGTAGATGTCCGTTACCATGATTCGCTTGACGAATTGTTTGCGGAATATGAGAACGGAGAATTTTACTATTTAACAAAACACGGCAAACAGCCGCATACGGTATTTGACTATTCCGATCAGGAGAAGGATACCTTTTTTGTATTCGGAAAAGAGACGACAGGTCTGCCGCGGGACCTGATTGATGCTAACATGGACCGGTGCCTGAGGCTTCCGATGACAGAGCATGTCCGCTCTCTCAACCTTTCCAACACAGCTGCCATTTTGGTTTATGAAGCCTTGAGACAGCAGAATTATTTGGATTTACTGTAAGCAAAAACGGCCTCCGCGAGAAGGCCGTTTTTTTATTTCCGTATTTTCGGTTTATCGTTGTACCCGGCTGTGAAAATCGAAACGAGGAATGTAATGCAGACTCCAAGCAGCAATGCGGTCTTCATAAATGCCCTCCCCAAAAAAATGTAGTCCAAGCGTATAAATTCAATTATACGGTATTATGAAAGCGCTGTGAATTGTATTCGTCCTCTTTTTCTTCCATTTCTAAATTTTCAGTCATAGCGATTGCTTGGAAGACACATCAGAAAAACAAGAATGATAAGCTTCCCTCTCTCATAAAGTGTAGTAATCTCTTGTGATGCACAAAGATGAAGGAGGTCCTTATGGATATCTTAAAGAAGATTGAAAGGTACAGAGAAGATGAAGAGCGTTTGAAATGGGAAGGAACCTTCGTAGAGTATTTGGAAATATTGAAAACTCGCTCCAATGTGGCTCAATCAGCTCACTCGCGGGTTTATAATATGATCAAAGATCACGGCATTGAGGAAGTCAACGGCGTCAAAAAGTACAAATTTTTTGATTCTCAGCTGTTCGGGCTTGAAGAGGCGCTTGAAAGACTTGTAGAAGAATACTTTCACCCTGCTGCCAAGCGGCTCGATGTCCGGAAGCGGATCCTGCTTCTCATGGGTCCGGTAAGCGGAGGGAAATCAACACTTGTCACGATGCTGAAAAGAGGTCTTGAAAAATACTCCCAAACCGATAACGGTTCCGTGTTTGCGATTAAAGGCTGCCCGATGCATGAGGATGCTCTTCATTTAATTCCCCATCACCTTCGCCAGGATTTTTATGAGGAATACGGCATCCGTATCGAAGGCAATCTGTCTCCCTTAAATATGATGAGGCTTCAAGAGGAGTACGGCGGCAGAATTGAAGATGTAATTGTTGAGCGGATCTTTTTCTCCGAGGATAAGCGCGTCGGAATTGGTACGTTCAGTCCATCTGATCCGAAATCACAGGATATTGCCGACTTGACAGGAAGCATCGACTTTTCAACGATCGCCGAGTATGGCTCTGAGTCCGATCCAAGAGCCTATCGCTTTGACGGAGAGCTAAACAAAGCAAACCGCGGAATGATGGAGTTCCAGGAGATGCTGAAATGTGATGAAAAATTCTTATGGCACCTTCTTTCCCTGACACAGGAAGGAAATTTCAAAGCAGGGCGATTCGCACTCATTTCCGCCGACGAGCTGATTGTGGCCCATACGAATGAAACCGAGTACCGCTCCTTCATATCCAATAAGAAAAACGAGGCGCTTCACTCAAGGATTATCGTGATTCCGATTCCATATAATCTGAGAGCAACAGAGGAAGAGCGCATATATGATAAAATGATCAGCGAAAGCGATGTGTCCGATGTCCACATTGCCCCGCATACCCTCAAGGTTGCAGCGATGTTCTCCATTCTAACGAGATTAAAGGAAGCAAAACGCGGAGATATCGACCTCGTGAAGAAGATGAGGCTATACGATGGAGAGAGTGTAGAAGGCTACAACACAGTAGATTTAGAGGAACTGAAGAAGGAATATCAGGATGAGGGCATGAGCGGGATTGATCCGCGGTATGTCATTAACCGGATCTCCTCCACCATCATCCGAAAAGAAAATCCGTCCATCAACGCACTGGATGTCCTTCGTTCTCTTAAAGAGGGGCTCGATCAGCATCCGTCGATCTCACAGGAAGACCGCGAGCGCTACCTGAACTTCATCTCGGTCGCACGTAAAGAGTACGACGATATTGCGAAAAAAGAAGTTCAAAAAGCATTTGTGTATTCCTATGAAGAATCGGCGAAAACCCTTATGGAAAACTATCTGGATAACGTCGAAGCATACTGCAATAAAAATAAGCTGCGCGACCCGCTCACCGGTGAAGAGATGAATCCGGATGACAAGTTGATGCGCTCCATAGAGGAGCAGATCGGGATTTCCGAAAATGCGAAAAAAGCATTCCGCGAAGAAATCCTGATCCGCATTTCCGCCTATGCACGCAAAGGGAAGCGATTTGATTACAACTCACATGAAAGACTGCGCGAAGCCATCCAGAAAAAACTGTTTGCGGATTTAAAGGACGTTGTGAAAATTACGACCTCATCCAAAACACCGGATGAGCAGCAACTGAAAAAGGTAAACGAAGTCGTCAAGCGATTAATTGATGAGCATGGCTATAACTCTACCTCTGCTAATGAACTGCTGCGTTATGTAGGAAGTTTGCTAAATCGATAGGTATGCGGCGAGCCGGGAGATTCCCGGCTTTTTGTGTGGGCTGATTTTGCACTGACCCCCACTCTGATAAAGCGTTAAAGCACCGTCCCCATCACTTGGAATCGATTGGAGGAGAGGAACTGCAGAGTTTAAAGCTCTGTCCCTTGATCCTGTAAAGTATTGGGGGTCAGTGCAATGCACTGACCCCCAATTCACTGCAGAACTAAAGCTCCGTCCCCATTGAGTTGAAACCCGTTGCCCATCTAGGCTGGCATTTTTGATTCTCTGCCCCCCGTTGCGTTAATAAGATGGGGGTCAGTGCTAAATACTTTGCCGCAGCCCACGTTTCACCCCACCCCTAACCGGGTAATTACACTATACAATCTCCTAAGGAGTGATAGAAATGGATCAAAAGAATCCGAAGAAATCAAAAGAGAGTTCAAGTATTCGCGATATGGACGATTTGGTGGAACAATCCAAAATCATGGAGCATATGAAAACGAATCAGGAAGTAAAGAAATCGGGAAAGACTCCGGATCCTGATCAGCATAAAGAAAACGAGAATAAATAATAAACAGAACCCTTGCCCAGTGCAGGGGTTCTTTTATTTACTATGTATAAAATCTGCCAAAATCCTTGCATAGATACCTTGTCTATTTTTATTGGAGGAGGTGCCCAATTTTCATAATTGTTTGTCAATAATCCTCATCCCCCGCATAGGATAGAGTAATCTCAAAAAATCAGCCAACGGAGAGAAATTCATTCACCGACATCATATGCAATAGGCTCCAAATCGGTGATAGATGGCAGAGCAATTTTTAAAAAAAGTTTGGAGGGGAAGGGGAATATGTCAAAAGGAGACGCAAGCAACTTCGTCATTTCGAATGAAGATTGGTCCCTCCACCGCAAAGGCTATGACGACCAGCTAAGGCATCAGGAGAAGGTACAGGAAGCGATTAAGAACAACCTGCCTGACCTGATAACCGAGGAAAGCATCATTATGTCCAATGGGAAAAACGTAGTGAAGATTCCAATCCGGTCACTAGATGAATATAAGATTCGCTATAATTATGATAAAAACAAACATGTCGGGCAGGGTGACGGCGACAGCCAGGTTGGAGATGTGGTCGCACGGGACGGTTCGCAGCAAGGCCAGGGACCAGGAAAAGGCCAGGGAGCAGGAGATCAGGCGGGGGAAGATTATTACGAAGCCGAAGTGTCCATGATGGAGCTTCAGGAGGCTTTGTTCAGTGAGCTTGAGCTGCCCAACCTGAAGCGCAAGGAAATGGCAGAGAACGTTGTGGAGAATATAGAGTTTAACGATATCCGCAAAACCGGATTAATGGGAAATATCGATAAGAAACGGACGATGATGTCTGCTTATAAACGAAACGCAATGAAGGGAAAGGCGCAATTTTACCCGATCTATCCGGAAGATTTGAAGTTTAAGACTTGGAATGAAGTGATTAAACCTGAGTCAAAGGCAGTCGTTATTGCGATGATGGACACAAGCGGCAGTATGGGGTTATGGGAAAAGTACATGGCACGAAGCTTTTTCTTCTGGATGACGCGGTTTCTCCGTACGAAATATGAGCATGTGGAAATTGAATTTATAGCCCATCATACTGAAGCAAAGGTTGTATCTGAAGAGGACTTTTTCAACAAAGGGGAGAGCGGAGGTACGATTTGCTCCTCTGTCTACAGGAAAGCCCTTGAAATTATTGATGAAAAATACCAGCCTGCCCGTTATAACATTTATCCATTCCATTTTTCAGATGGGGATAATCTGACGTCCGATAATGCGAGATGTGTGAAGCTTGTCGGTGAATTAATGAAGGTATCCAATATGTTTGGTTACGGCGAGGTCAATCAGTATAACCGGCACTCGACCTTAATGTCCGCTTATAAAAACATCACCAATGAAAACTTCCGCTATTATATCCTCAAGCAAAAAGTCGATGTATTCCATGCGATGAAAAGCTTTTTCCGAAAAGAAGCAGCTGAAATGACCAGCTGATTTGGGGCCTTGCGTACATTGTGTATGCAGGGCTTTTTTTATAATTGACTCATTACCAAGCGAAGCAATCAAATGTGTATATAATTACCAACATAAACAGGAAGTGTTTACAGGCTGCCGCGCTGACGTGGCAGCCTGTTTCTTTTATATCCCAAACTGCTGCACCAGATTATGCAAAAACAGAACCATAAAAACCCCTTGTTAAAACGCTTACATTCTAATATACTGTTTAAAAACCGATTTACTAAACCGATTTACTAACGAATAGGGGGTGTTTACTTTGAGATCCATCGTCATCCCTTTCCATGCTTTGGATGGAGGGGAACTCCAGTTAGACAATCATGCCCAGCTTTTTCCGCTCATTCATTCAGTCGGAGCCGATGGAGCGGAAATAAGAAAGGAGCGTATGGGGGAAGCTGAATTGCCGCTTAAAGCGACCAAGGAAGATGTGTATTCGGTTCCGGCAGAGCTCTTTGATAAGAATGGCAGGCTAAACATAGAAATATTCCAATTAGCAGAGGAAATGAAGCTGCACGGTGCAGGAGCACTGAAGGTATCACTTGGTCATTATATTCCGGATGTATTTGAGATTGAGAGCTTGATAGAACTGATGTCTCATTTCCAACAATCCGAGGTTCTCTATGTTGAAAATGACCAAACATCCTACGGGGGAAAAATAACGCCGATGGAAGCATTTTTTGAAAGCGTTTCCTTTGCTGATTTGCCGATTGGCATGACGTTTGATACAGGGAACTGGCGGTATGCAGGAGAAGATCTGCTGGACGCAGCACACAGACTAAGCAAGTATGTTCGTTACATTCACCTGAAGGAGACGGTCATGGAAGGGAATCATCTGATTACCGCGCCTCCTGAACTGCATAAGGAGTCTTTGTGCAGCCGGGTTTTGAGCGTATTGCCTGAAAACTGTCCGATCGGACTTGAGTTCCCTATAAGAACAAAAGCAGAGGCTGTGAAATATGTTAACCATTTTAAAAGGAGTGAAAAAGATGCTGGATACAGTGACGTTCGGCGAAGCAATGGCCATGTTCATAGCCGATGATACAGGACCTCTTTATAAAGCAAAGCATTTCACCAGGTCTCTGGCGGGGGCGGAAACCAATACAGCGATAGGGTTTGCGAGGCTTGGCTTTAAAAGCGGCTGGGCGAGCAAGGTCGGAAGCGATGCATTTGGCGAATTTATTATGGACCGGCTGAAAAAAGAAGGCGTGAATGTTGACTGTGTTTTGACGGATTCCCGCTATCCGACTGGATTCCAGATTAAATCCAAGGTTTTAGAGGGAGATCCTGAGGTGCAGTATTTCAGAAGAGGTTCTGCAGCAAGCACCCTTTCACCCGAAGATGCCGACAGCCGCTATTTTCTTTCGGCAAAGCATCTCCATCTAACGGGGATTCCCCTAGCATTGTCTGAACAGACGAGGGCTTTTTCACATCATATCCTTACGCTGATGAAGGAAGCGGGCAAAACGGTTTCCTTTGATCCGAACCTGAGGCCATCATTATGGAACTCTCAGGAGGAAATGGCGAAGGAGATAAACAAAGCAGCATTCCAAGCAGATTATGTTCTGCCGGGAGTGGAAGAGGGACGTATTTTGACAGGATCGAGTCAGCCTGAAACAATTGCAGATTTTTACCTGGAGCACGGGGTGAAGGCAGTGGCCGTTAAACTGGGACCGGATGGAGCGTTCTTTAAAACAGCAGGGCAAAGAGGGCTTGTGGAAGGCTTCAAGGTTGATAGAGTCGTAGATACCGTCGGGGCAGGAGACGGATTTGCCGTCGGTTTTGTGAGTGGAATTCTTGAGGGGCTCCCAATGGAAGAGGCTGTTTTGAGAGGAAATGCTATCGGGGCAATGGCGGTCCAGTCAATCGGCGACAGTGATGGATACCCGGTTAGAGAAGAGCTCGAACGATATATGAAAGAGCATGTTAAGGAGGCTGATGAGGTATGAAAGGGACATTATCTAAACAGCGCTGGATTCGACTAATTCCAATTGCATTTATTACGTACAGCCTCGCTTATCTGGATCGGGCCAATTATGGATTCGGGGCAGCGGGAGGAATGGCAGAGGATCTGCATATCACGGCAGCGATGTCGTCGCTGCTCGGGTCGCTTTTCTTCCTGGGATATTTCTTTTTTCAAATTCCGGGAGCTCATTATGCCGAAAATAAAAGTGCGAAAAAGCTGATTTTCTGGTCGCTTATTTTATGGGGAGGACTGGCAACGGCGACAGGGTTGATTACAAACGTAAACCTTCTCATTGTCATCCGCTTTATGCTGGGAGTCGTAGAAAGTGCTGTAATGCCGTCCATGCTCGTTTTCTTAAGTCACTGGTTTACGAAAGAGGAGCGGTCCAGGGCGAATACGTTTCTTATCCTTGGGAACCCGGCGACCGTGCTGTGGATGTCGATTCTATCCGGATATTTAGTAGAATCCGTTGGCTGGCGCTGGATGTTTATTTTGGAAGGGCTGCCGGCAATAATCTGGGCATTCTTCTGGTGGAAGCTCGTTAACGATGAACCAAAGGACGCCAAATGGCTGAACGAGCAGGAAAAAAGAGACCTGCAAATCCAGCTGGATCAAGAGCAGCAAGGCTTGAAGCCTGTGAAAAATTACGCAGAAGCATTTAAATCCAAAACGGTTATTCTGCTCAGTCTTCAATATGCACTTTGGAGCATCGGGGTTTACGGGTTTGTGATGTGGCTTCCTTCTATTATTAAAGCAGCGCCGAACATGGATATTGTTACAACGGGATGGCTTTCATCTGTTCCCTATATTTTAGCCATTATCGGGATGCTGTCCGCATCTTATTTCTCAGATAAAACCCTTAACCGCAGTGCTTTTGTCTGGCCGTTCCTGCTGATTGGGGCACTCGCGTTTTATGGTTCCTATCTAATTGGAACGAGCAATTTCTGGCTTTCTTTTGTTTTGCTCATTATTGCAGGAGGAGCGATGTACGCCCCGTATGGTCCGTTCTTTGCCATCATACCGGAGATTTTGCCTCGTAATGTTGCAGGGGGCGCGATGGCCCTCATCAATAGCATGGGGGCACTCGGATCATTTGCAGGTTCCTACCTTGTCGGTTATTTAAATGGAACAACAGGAGGATTTGGGGCTTCTTATCTTTTCATGTCGGGTGCCCTGCTTCTGTCCGCGATTATTACGATTTTTGCCGTAAAGAATACAGCTGCAGCGAGACACCAATCTGCCGTTGAAAGCGCTTAACTGGAGGAATGGAAAATGAGAGCACATGCATTTCAGGAAAGCGGCGTTGTAGCCGTTATAAGAGGAGCGAATCCGGATACGATTGTTCCGATTGCTCAAGCCCTGAAGGATGGCGGGGTTACCGCCCTTGAAATTACGATGGAAAACCCGAAGGCAATCCAGGTGATTGAACGGTTAAACGAGGCGTTCAATGAAGAGGTTTTAGTAGGGGCCGGGACGGTACTGGATCCGGAGACGGCAAGAACAGCAATCTCAGCCGGAGCGAAATTTATTTTTTCACCAACTGTGAGCTTGGACACCATCCGTATGGCAAAGCGATACGGGGTCATCAGTGTACCGGGTGCAATGACCCCTACTGAAATTCTCACTGCCTATGAAGCAGGAGCAGATTTAGTGAAGGTATTTCCGGCAAATGTTTTGGGGCCGGAATTTTTAAAGGCAGTAGCAGGACCGCTTCCCCATATACCGCTCATGCCAACAGGCGGAATCGGACTCAATAATATGGAAGCCTTCCTAAAGGCGGGGGCAGCCGCGATTGGTGTGGGGAGCACACTGGTGAGCGTTGGAATGGCGGCTGATGGGGAAAGCCTGATCAAGCTTGCGGATCGAGCACGCCAATTCAGTGAATGTGTCCGGGGTTTCCAGGTGAAATGAAACTTGCGTGATGCGGCATAATCAGCTCGTCCTCTTCTTAGATGGATATCGACAGCGTGGAACAGTACAATAGAGGAAGAATCTATAGATAAGAGGACGGATTTAGATGAAACGCGTAACGATGGCAGATGTAGCCAAAGCAGCTGGAATCAGCAAAAGCACAGTTTCTCAATTTTTAAACGGACGTTTTGAATATATGGGCCAGGAAACGAAGGACCGAATCAAAAAAGCGATAGATGAGCTCGGGTATCATCCAAATTATGTAGCAAGAAGCCTGAAGCAAAAAAGAACGTCGCTTATCGGCATTATCGCCGCCAATATCGTCCATACCGTTTCGACGGAGATGAGCCGTGCCATCGAAGATTATTTTCAGGAAAAAGACATTCAGGTGATTTTCTGCAATTCTTATGAAGATCAGGATAAGGAAAAAAAGTATATCGACAGCATGAGAGCGAGACAGGTAGACGGACTCGTGATTTTTCCTACTGGGAAAAACCCTGAGCTCTATAAAAAGCTTGAGTCAGAGAAGTACCCTGTGGTATTCGTTGACCGCAAACTGGATGGGATCGATGTGAATACGGTGGTTGTCGACAACCGGGATGCAATGGATCAGGCTGTCGGTCACCTTTTGAAGGAAGGCCATGAAAAGCTTGCGATTTTAACGCCGCCTCCAACGATTTTTCCAAGAAGAGAGCGGGTGGCCGGATTTATAGAAGCACTTGAAAAACGAGGGGAACCGGTCAATGAGCATTTCATAAGATCTGTTGAAATTTCGGAGATGGTATCGGTCCTTGAAGAGATGTTTGCTAACGGAAAAGGGCCGACCGCACTCATTGCGGGAAATGATCTGACGTATTTTGAAGTGATGAAGTTCGCCCGTAAAAATGAAATCCGTATCAGCAGAGATCTCGCCCTCGTGGTCTTCGATAATATTGAAATGGCGGCCATATCCGAGCCTGCTCTCACGGTAATTGACCAGCCCGCCTACGAGATGGGTATGAAGGCTGCGGACTTATTATTCGAACAGATCAGCGGCAAATCTGATGAAAAGAGATTATTCGTATTCCAGACAGAGTTGAAGATTAGAGAATCATCAACCACGATCGGAGGATGAAACATGGAGCTGCAGCTTGCGCTCGACCGGCTAAGTCTGGAGGATGCAATTGATTTAGCAAGAAGAACAGACTACTTTACGGATTATGTGGAAGTGGGAACGTCCCTCATAAAGGAATTCGGAATGCGGAGTGTATTTGAGGTGAAAAAGGCCTGTCCGGATAAGCTGGTTATGGCAGATATGAAAATCATGGATAACGCTGTTTATGAATCAAAGCTCGCATTTGAAGCGGGTGCTGATCTTCTAACTGTTATGGGAGCAGCGCCGGTAGAAACTATTGAAATTTGCCTCAATGAAGCGGAAAAAAGGGGCAGGACGGTAATGATTGATTTGCTGAACACCGATTTAGAAAGAACAGCAAAAATTGTCCACTGCCCTGCCATCTTTTGTGTCCATACCAGCAAGGATTTGCAGGAAAGCGGAAATGGAAGCTTTGAATTTGAAGGTTTGTCTTTCTTGAAGGAGATGGGAGTGCGAACTGCGGCAGCAGGGGGCATTGGTGTCAAAAGCATTCCTTCCCTGCAAAAATCCGGAGTCTCAATCGTTATTGCCGGCTCGAGCATCACAAAAGCGGCTGATCCTTCAAGGGCTGCTGCTGAGCTGAAAGAAGCCTGTATGAAAGGAATGAGCAGCCTTGAATGTTAATGATATCGTTGCGGAAGTGGCTTCCGTTCTCCAGCAAACAGACAGTCAATCTGCAGAAAAAGCAGTGGAAAGGATCTACAGGGCAAAACGGATTTTTGTAGCCGGGGAAGGGCGCTCCGGTCTCATGGCTAAATCATTTGCTATGAGGCTCATGCACCTTGGTCTAGTCGTTTATGTCATCGGAGAAACGACCACTCCTTCTGTAAAAAAGGAAGATTTGCTTATACTTGTATCCGGCTCCGGAAAAACAAAAAGCGTGGAATGGCTTTCTGTAAAAGCAAAGGAGCTGGGGACAGAGCTCCTCGTTTTTACAGCGAATGCAGATACATTGCTTGCACAGAACGCCGGAGAAGAGTCGGTTGTGATTGTGCCGGCGGCTACGAAATACCGGAAGCCGGGAGAAAAGATGAGCATTCAGCCGCTCGGATCCCTTTTTGATCAGAGTATCCATTTGCTGTTTGACTGGATTTGCCTCAGCCTGTCTGAACGGAAGAGCCTCGATCATGATCAGGTTTTGGGGATGCATAGCAACATGGAATGAAAAGAGCCAGAGGGGATTCTCCCGGGCTCTTTTACTTTTGACCAACAATTAACATTACACACTATATACGAGATGGTTTACTGATCCTTTAATTCATTGCCTAGATTAAAATTTCAGAAAATTGGGTATGTAATACCAGTAGCTTACAAACCTGACCCATGACAGAAGGGAGAGAAGGTATTCGGATGAAGAAGGTATTGATATGGATGATAAGCGTTACGCTTATGATGGCCGTGCTTACAGGCTGTGCCGAAAAGGAAAAAGGTGAAGACGGCTTGGAGCTTGTGCATAAAGGCGAGTTTATCTTTGCCGCTTCCGGAGAATTCAAGCCATTTAGTTATGTCAAAAACGATATGACCATGACAGGCTTTGATGTGGAAGTTGGTAAGGCAATTGCAAAGGAACTCGGGCTAAAGCCGGTTGAAAAACGGATTAAATTTAAAGGAATTGTAGAAGGGGTAAAAACAGGAAGAGCCGATGTAGCGGTTGCGAGCCACACGATCAATGATCAGCGGGCAAAGTATGTTCGTTTTTCCACTCCCTACTATTACTCCGGACCTCAAATTTTCACGAGAAAGGACAGCGATATTAAAACAACCGCTGACTTGAAAGGAAAAGAGGTTGCTGCAGCAAAAGGATCTACATACGCTGACACAGCGAAGCAGTACACAGGAAACGTGAAAATATATGATAGTGACATAACTGCGCTGAAGGCACTTAGTGAAGGACGCCATGACGCCGTTATCACGGATTTTGTAACCGGCCGAAGCGCTGCAAATGAAGGCTTTAAAATTAAGGGCCAGCAGCTGATTGAACGGAGTGCCCAGGCAGTGGTCATCCCCGAGAACAATCCGCTGATGGAGAAGAAAGTGAATGAGGCGCTGGAAAACCTGCGCAAGGATGGAACATTAGCAAAAATCAGTATTAAATATTTTGGAGAAGACATTACAAAAGAAGAAGCAACGGAGAAACCAAAAAAATAATAAAGAGAGGGAGTCGGATCATTGCCTAGTTTGCCGCACTTTTTTCAAGTATTCGGAGAAAGCTATGATGTCTTTTTAAAGGCCATGCTGCTCACTCTGCAGCTCACGGTTGTATCAATCATCATCGGGATTTTTATCGGGTTGTTTTTTGCACTATTAAAAATTTCCAATATAAAGCCGCTGGGGTACATCTCGGATGCGTATATTTATCTGGTTCGCGGAACTCCGCTCATCGTCCAAATTTTCATCCTGTATTTCGGGATCAGCGGGATCTTTTTAATTCCGGATTTCTGGGCCGCATCGCTTGCGCTCGCTTTTCATAATGGTGCTTACATCGCCGAAATTTTCAGGGGTACCATTCAATCGATTGACAAAGGGCAAATGGAAGCGGGACGGTCTCTTGGAATGACCCGGTCGCTTGCGATGCGCAGAATTGTTTTGCCGCAGGCTTTCCGGCGTGCACTGCCGCCTCTTGGAAATCAATTTATCATCGGGTTAAAGGATTCATCCCTGGCCGCCTTTATTTCAATGAATGAACTATTCAATGTCGCGACAACGCTCGGTTCAAATAATTTTGATGAAATGACGTATTTGCTCATTGTCGCCGTTTACTACTTAATTGTCGTGGCAATTTTGACAATAGGTGTCAACCTGATCGAGAAAAAACTGGCTGTCAGTGACCGGTAGAAGGAGGCCATCATGGATAGGGAAATGATAAAAGCAGAAAAACTGAACAAATCGTTCGGAGAGCTTCATGTATTAAAGGATATTGATATGACGGTCTATGAAAGTGAAGTGGTTTGCCTGATCGGCGCCAGTGGATCAGGGAAAAGCACCTTGCTGCGCTGCCTCAATTTTTTAGAGAAGCGAGATAACGGCAAGATCGTCATTGAAGGCGAAGAAGTAACGAAAGAATCACATGATATTAATGAGGTCCGCCAAAAAGTCGGAATGGTGTTCCAGCATTTTCACCTCTTTCCTCATAAAACAGTGCTTGGTAACGTTATAGAAGCGCCGCTTATGGTGAAAAAAATGAAAAAAGAGCAGGCCGTTCAACTAGGCAAAGACCTTTTGAAAAAAGTAGGGCTTGAGGACAAAGCGGACGTTTATCCAAGCAAGCTTTCCGGAGGACAAAAGCAGCGGGTAGCCATAGCACGTGCGCTTGCAATGGAACCGGACATCATGTTGTTTGATGAACCGACTTCAGCGCTTGATCCTGAGCTTGTAGGCGAAGTGCTCGAAACGATGAAACAGCTCGCTGAAGAAGGGAAAACAATGATTGTCGTCACTCATGAAATGGGATTTGCACGTGAGGTAGCCGATTCCATCGTCTATATGCACGAAGGACGGATTGTGGAGAAAGGAACGCCGGATCAGTTCTTTGACAACCCGAAGGAAGAGCGCTCGAAGGAATTTTTGATGTCGACAACGTTTAAATAATGGTAGGAAGAAGCTTGAGGTGGAGCCTCAAGCTTTTTTGATGCATGGTGCAGAAGAGCCGGTAGTTCTTGAAGAAATTATGTAAAGCCTGGCTTCTGGTTTAAAATCTCCATAAAAAATGGGCGGACAATCAACTTGGATTGTCCGCCCATTTTAGGTTTATTATACTTCCAGTGTATGCGGCGGCTCGCCTTTTTTATTCATCAGCCTGATTTGATCCGGAGTAATTTTCAAAATAATGTAGTTATCATCATGAGGGCCGTCAAACCACATCTTCATATTGTCATCCCATAAACGCTGTTTAAGCTCCTCTGATTTCTCAATTGAAGCCTTGCCTTCAATTTCTACATACGTATCACCAAAACCTTCTCCATCATATCCAAGGAGGATATGAACATTAGGGTTCTCGTCAACTTCCTCCACTTTATGAGTCTCGATATCAGTAGGAGTATAAAGCGTTAGATTTTCATTGGAAAATGTCATATAGCGGGAATGCGGCTTTCCGTTTTTAACCGTAGCAAGCGTCCCGATTTTATTTTGGTCAATTAATTTTACGATTTGTTCTCTTAGTTGTTGCTGATCCATGATTATTTCATCCTTTCCATTGAGTAGCTTATTTTAGATTTACCCTTAATAGTTTGAGTTTAAAACCATGGAATGTTCAGCAAATCGATCTGGTTGACAGATGGGGAGGAGTAAGATAAAATAAACCTCGAAGTCGAGATACTTTAATAAAAAATATATAAAATGAAAATATTTGAAGGGGAGATAAATTATGGCAAACATTCTTTACGTAAAAGCAAATCCAAAAGGTGACGAAATGTCATTCTCAGCACGTGTAGCTAATACGTTCCTAGATGCTTATCAAACAGAAAACACAGGAGATAAATTGGAAACACTTGATCTTTACAATACAGATCTTCCAATGATTGACGCTGATGTTCTTGGCGGCTGGGGCAAACTTGCTGCAGGACAGGAGCTAACAGATGCTGAGAAAGCAAAAATCACCCGCCTTTCCCAGCTTGTAGATCAATTCCTTGAAGCAGACAAAGTGGTATTCTCTGCTCCAATGTGGAACTTTGGCTTCCCTCCATTGATGAAAGCATACATCGACGCAATCGCAGTAGCAGGCAAAACGTTTAAATACACTGAAAATGGTCCAGTCGGTCTTTCCGGCGACAAAAAAGTAGCTCTAATCGAAGCACGCGGCGGCGTTTATTCTGAAGGTCCGGCGCAGCCTATGGAACACACTGAAAGCTACTTCCGTGCAGTAATGAGCTTCCTTGGCATCAATGATGTGACAGTGGTTCTTGCTGAAGGAATGGCTGCAGATCCTGCAGCAGCAGATGAAATCTTCGGAAAATCTGTAGAAAAAGCAAAAGAAGCAGCTCTAAGCTTCTAATTATTTTAAAAACCGTCCGCTGGCAAAAGCGGGCGGTTTTTTTATGGAATATTTTAAGGGAGGAGGGTTTTACCAGCAGCCGCTGCACTTTCTATACCATCCGAAGCGCATCGAATACGAATCGAAGCAATCGGGTTTCCAGCCGAACCCCTTCAAATAAGAGCCGCATCCCCCACGTTCCCACCAGCCTCCAATTATCCTCAGCACTCATAAAAAACCGATCATTCCTCAACTAACCTGCAAAACAAATTTTACTCATGCCGAATTTCGGGTATAAGCAAATGATGGAAGTGCATAGTCGTCATCGAACAGTCTAAAACTAATCTTATGCGAGGTGAAGGAATTGATTAAGAATCGAGGAATTTTGACAGCATTAGCAGGAATAGGGATTGCACAGGGTTTGAAAATATTTGGCCATAAGAAGCTGACTGGAAAATGGGATTGGCGTCCGATGTTTACAACGGGCGGAATGCCGAGTTCCCACTCCGCAGGCGTATCTTCTCTTGCTACATATGTGGCGGCTAAAAATGGGAGTTCTTCCATTGAAACCGCACTGGCGGTTGTTTTTGGAATTATTGTGATGTATGATGCGCAAGGAATTAGAAGGCATACGGGAGAGATTGCTGCACTCGTCAATGATATTGATGCAGATATCGAGGTTCTCTCGGGGCATTTTCCCGGGCTGGGCCATGTAAAGCAAAAAGAAGAATTAAAAGAACTTTTGGGTCATCAGCCTGAAGAGGTCTTTTATGGAGCGATGCTTGGGGTTATTATAGGGCTTATTAGCGCTAGAACTGAATCGGAATAGTGAAGAGCCGGCTATTGCCGGCTTTTTCCATATAAAGGTTTTTCTATTTTAATAAATTAAATTTTCAAAAAACGGTTGATTTTTCGACAGGGTTCGATTAAATTAAGACTATCTCAAATATTATTTAAATATTTCTGAATATTTAAAAAGAATAGCAGGTGAGACGATGAGTCTGTTTAGGAAAAAGTCGATTGATAAAATCATTAGGGATTCAGGAAGTAAAGGGATTTCGCTTAACAAAACGCTAGGTGCATTTGACCTGACGATGCTCGGAATAGGGGCTATTATCGGTACGGGGATATTTGTACTTACAGGCGTTGCGGCAGCAGAACATGCTGGTCCGGCACTTGTTTTATCATTTATTTTAGCGGGAATTGCCTGCGCTTTTGCGGCATTATGCTATGCAGAATTTGCTTCAACCGTTCCGGTCTCAGGCAGTGCGTATACATATAGCTATGCAACGTTCGGCGAGCTGATGGCATGGATTTTGGGATGGGATTTACTCTTGGAATACGGGCTTGCATCTGCTTCCGTCGCAAGCGGATGGTCGGGATATTTTCAAGGATTGCTGGGGGGCTTCGGGATTCATTTGCCTACTGCATTAACCAGCGCCTATTCACCTGAAAATGGCACCTATTTTGATCTTCCGGCTGTCATTATTGCGTTTCTGATCACTTTTCTTTTAACGAAAGGTGTAAGGGAATCAGCCAGGCTTAATGCTATTATGGTTATTATTAAAATTGTGGTTGTTCTTCTATTTATCGCGGTTGCTGTGTGGTATGTGAAGCCTGATAATTGGACGCCGTTTATGCCATTCGGCTTTGCGGGGGTTGCTACCGGTGCTGCGACAGTATTCTTTGCATATATCGGATTCGATGCTGTATCCTCTGCTGCGGAGGAGGTAAAGAATCCTCAGAAAAATATGCCAATCGGAATTATCGCTTCCTTGGCAATCTGTACAGTTCTTTACATTGCCGTCTCTGCAATCTTAACGGGAGTCGTTCCTTACACTGAACTTAATGTGAAAAATCCTGTTGCTTTTGCACTGAATTATATCAACCAGGATTGGGTTGCTGGACTGATTTCAATCGGTGCCATTGCCGGAATGACAACAGTTTTGCTTGTTATGATGTACGGTCTGTCCCGTCTGTTTTATGCAATCAGCCGTGATGGTCTGCTGCCGAAAGGTCTGTCAAAAGTTAACCAAAAGACGCAGACTCCGGTTAAAACAACGTACCTTGGATGTTTGCTCGTTTCTCTATTTGCAGGATTTATCCCGCTCGATGAATTGGCAAATTTAACAAGTATCGGTACATTGTTTGCTTTCATGTCGGTTTCCATAGGGATTTTGGTTTTAAGGAGATCAGGAGAAGGGATGAAGGCTGGGTTTAAAACTCCATTTGTCCCAGTTGTTCCAATATTAGCCTTTCTCTCCTGCGCCTATTTAATGCTTCAGCTTCAAAAGCAAACTTGGATTGCCTTCCTTATTTGGCTGGCTGCCGGTTTAATTGTTTACTTCTTATACGGAAGAAAACACAGTTTGTTAAACAAATCGTAATTGGATAAAAAAGGCGTGCTGGATGCACGTCTTTTTTTTGCGGTTTGCGCCACCCTAAAAGAAAAAGGGATGTGTTACGTAATATGAAAAAATGGATTTCCTGTTTTCTTATAGCAGGTATACTTGCAGGGATAGCTGAGCCTAGGCTTGTTTACTCAGCACACCAGCAGGAGCCCGCATATGCTAAGTGGTCTAGAATAGCTATACAAGAGGTTAAGCGTAAGTATCCGGATGCCAAGCTGCTTGATTATAAGCATATTGGCCGTGAAAAAGTGGATGCAGAATTGGCAGCAGAAAAATTCAAGCTTTGGGTTCGCCAGGGCAGCAGGGAATTCGGATTATTTGTAACAGTTGAATTTAATGAAAAGACCCAAAAAGTAAAATCCATTCATTTTAAAGAATCCGAACGTTGAAGCGTAAAGCAGGCCATCTTTAGTGGTCTGCTTTTTTGAAAAGGTTTCTAAATCTCAAAAAGCGGTATTAGTTACTATTTAAAGTATTGAGACGGGGGAACCCAATGTACAGGAAGGACTTTTACGTTTTCGATGAGAATGGACCAACGCCTGCAGTTATTCGGTATTATATGGAACCGGATTTTGAGGGGCTGATTCGCATTCAGCAAGAGAGCTTTCCTCCGCCTTTTTCTTCTGAGCTTTAGTGGAATAAGGAGCAGCTGAGCAGCCATGTGAATTTCTTTGCAGAAGGAGCGCTTTGCATAGAAGTAAATGGAGAGCTTGCCGGTTCCATCACCGGTCTAGTAATCAATTTTGACCCGGCTTATCCGGATCATACGTGGAAAGAAATCACAGATGATGGATACATACGCAGCCATCAGCCTAATGGAAACACCTTATATGTGGTAGATATAGGTGTCCGTCCTATGTATCGGAAAGCGGGACTCGGGAAGTGGCTTATGTCCTCTATGTATGACGTGGTTATTTATAAAGGGCTGGACAGGCTCCTTGGCGGAGGGAGAATGCCAGGGTATCAAAAACATGCCGGGAAAATGACCCCTGAACAATATGTTGATGCGATAGTTAAAGGAGAATTGAAGGATCCTGTCCTCACATTTTTGCTCCGCTGCGGCAGGACGCCAGTGAAGGTGATCCGCAATTATATAGAGGATGAGGAATCCTTCAATTGCGGAGCATTAATGGAATGGAAAAATCCATTTACGAACCAATAGAAATAATTGTAAATGTTTGAGTGCGATAATATTTTTGTGCATGCGATACACGGCCCTGGCATATAGGAAATGAAAAGGTTTTCTATCTATCTGAAAAGGTTATTATTTTATTGAAAAAGTAAAATTCATGCATTTTTTTGTTTGACATTTTCTCTGACAGCCCTTAAGGTAGTAAAAGATTGTTTTTGAAAAACCCTTAAATAAATTCAACTTCTTATTATGAGAGGCGGAGGGACTGGCCCTGCGATGCCTCGGCAGCGGACTTTTTTGAAGAGTGCTGTGCCAAATCCAGCAAGCTCCAGAGCTTGGAAGATAAGAAGAGTGTCCTGATTATTGTGTATTAAGGCCTCATCTTAAAAGGATAAGAAGGGGTCTTTTTTATAAGGTGAATCTTCTGGCATTATAGGATTGCTCAAGCTGGAAAAATCGAATAGCAGTGAGGTGGAGAAAATGGATTTGAAAGATGGAGCGAAAGGAAATCCGCTGGCGCTGCTGCCATTGCTGGTTTTCGTAGCATTGTTTATTTTAGCCGGTGTCATAACTGGAGATTTCTACAAGCTTCCAATGGTTGTAGCCGTTTTAGTAGCAGTAACTGTGGCACTGTTCATGAATAGAAAAGAAAACCTGACCTCGAAAGTTGAACGATTTGCTAAAGGTGCAGGACATCCTGATATTATGATTATGGTATTTATCTACATCCTGGCAGGCGCTTTCTCGGAAGCGGCAAAAGGAATGGGCGCGGTAGAGTCGACAGTTAACTTGGCTTTAACGTATTTTCCTCAAAGCTTTTTAGTAGTAGGACTTTTCATTATTGCAGCATTTGTATCGATTTCAATGGGTACATCAATGGGAACAATTGCGGCACTTGGACCAATTGCAGCGGGAATCAGCGGTGAAACCGAAATACCGGTTGCCCTGGCTGTTGCTTCTGTTATTGGAGGAGCTATGTTTGGAGATAATTTATCCTTTATTTCCGATACAACAATCGCCGCTGTCCGCACACAGAAGACTGAAATGCTGGACAAATTTAAAACGAACTTTTTCATCGTCCTGCCTGCAGCGATTGTTACGGTTATCGTGCTGTTTACCATCTCACTTGGAATGGACTCAGCCGTCAATCCGAAGGAATTCAGTTTTGTTAAATTGCTCCCTTACATTGGAGTACTCGTTGCAGCACTCGCCGGCTTGAATGTAGTCGCCGTGCTTGGAGGCGGAATTGTCTTAACCGGGATTATTGGGCTGGCAGACGGAAGCTTCAATATCCTGACATTCTCTCAAACGATGATGAAAGGCATCTCTGGAATGTCCGAGCTTATCATCCTGTCCGTTCTTATTGGCGGTATGGTAGAAATCATCAAACATAATGGAGGAATAGCCTTCCTCCTGAACGCTATGACAAAAAACATTCGAACAAAAAAAGGCGCAGAGTTTGGAATTGCAGGACTTGTCAGTGCAACTAACTTTTCAACTGCGAATAACACAATCTCTATTATTACAGCAGGACCGCTTGCGAAAAATATTGCCGATCAGTACGGCATTGACAAACGAAAATCAGCCAGCATCCTGGATATTTTCTCATGCAGTGTACAAGGACTTATTCCATATGGAGCGCAAATGCTTGCCGGAGCGCAGCTTGTAAAAGCATCTCCATTAAGCATTCTCCCGTACACATTCTATCCGATGCTAACCCTTCTATGCGGTATTTTAGCCATAGCATTCGGCTTGCCTAGATTTAAACAGAAAGCTGGAACCCGTAAAACAGAAGGGGCAGAACTGAGCGAAAACTATACCAATTAATATGTGAAGCGGTACCCTTTTTGGGGTATCGCTTTTTTAAATGGGTGAACGCTGTGAGCAGCTAAGGATTTTACGACTGGCCAACTATGTGGGGGGGAACGGCTAAATTCGGTTGCCGATCGGCTAAATAAGCGGGGGGAACGGCTAAATTGCAAGCTGGAACGGCTAAATAGTGTGGGCAAATGGACAGAAAAAGAGGAATGGCTAAATTCGGTTGCCGATCGGCTAAATAAGCGGGGGGAACGGCTAAATTGAAGAATGGAACGGCTAAATAGTGTGGGCAAATGGACAGGAAAAGAGGAACGGCTAAATTCGGTTGCCGATTGGCTAAATAAGCGGGGGGAACGGCTAAATTGAAGAATGGAACGGCTAAATAGTGTGGGCAAATGGACAGAAAAAAAGGAACGGCTAAATTCGGTTGCCGATTGGCTAAATAAGCGGGGGGAACGGCTAAATTGCAAGCTGGAACGGCCGAATAGTGTGGGCGAATGGACAGAAAAAAGAGGAATGGCTAAATTGGGTTGCCGATTGGCTAAATAAGCGGGGGGAACGGCTAAATTGAAGAATGGAACGGCTAAATAGTGTGGGCAAATGGACAGAAAAAGAGGAACGGCTAAATTCAGTGGCCGATCGGCTAAATAAGCGGGGGGAACGGCTAAATTGCAAGCTGGAACGGCCGAATAGTGTGGACGAATGGACAGAAAAAAGAGGAATGGCTAAATTGGGTTGCCGGAACGGCTAAATAAGCGGGGGGAACGGCTAAATTGCAAGCTGGAACGGCCGAATAGTGTGGGCGAATGGACAGAAAAAAGAGGAATGGCTATATTCGATTGACGGACCGGCTAAATAAGCGGGGGAATCATGAAACAACCGACTGATATAGAGTGGGAAGCGGCTGGAAAAAGGTCCCGATCGGCTGGTAAAAAAATTCTGGCTGGAAACTAAGTGAAACCGGCTGGAATTTAGAGAGAACCGGCTGATATAGAGTGGGAAGCGGCTGGGAAAAGGTAAAGACCGGCTGGTAAAAAAATTTTGGCCGGAAACTAAGTGAAACCGGCTGGAATTTAGAGAGAACCGACTGATATAGAGTGGGAAGCGGCTGGAAAAAGGTCCCGATCGGCTGGTAAAAAAATTCTGGCTGGAAACTCAGTGAAACCGGCTGGAATCTATAGAGAACCCGCTGATATAGAGTGGGAAGCGGCTGGAAAAAGGTCCCGATCGGCTGGTAAAAAATTTTTGGCTGGAATCATGAAAGAACCCGCTGATATAGAGTGAGAACCGGCTGATATAGAGTAAGAATTGGCTGAAGCCCGGACTCCCTGATGGGAAGAAATCCCACTAGATTCCATTGTTTCTGCTAAATTCGACAATTTTCGCAAACCTCTTATAGGTTATCATTACAATCCTTGATATACCGCGATTCTCCCTTTTTCAACAATTAATGACAAAAACACCATTTTGTAAACATCTTTGTTAGTAGATGACTATTTGCTTATACGGGACAGCAGGGAGATAACGCTTACAATCTGAAAGTCTCTATCTTAAGACCTTGAATCGAAAACGAGACCAAAGAAGCCTTTTGATAGAACGCCACCATTTCGGCAGCTTTTCAGCTTAAAATGATGAAGGAGTCTTTTTTTAATAAAGGAGTGATCGTTATGGCAAAAGAGGCCAGTCAGAAGAGCGGTAAATCTTATTTGTTTGAAATTCATTTCCTGCGGGCCTTTGCTTGTTTAGCTGTTGTGGCGGTACACGTTTCCGCAACGAATTCTGGTATGAATAATGATACGTATGATTGGTTTTCGTATTTCCTAAACCAGATCGGCCGATTCGGCACACCGATTTTTGCGGTCATCAGCGGTTTCCTGCTGTTTTTACAAGTACGGAATAAAGGATTTCAGTTTGGGAAGTTTATGAAATCACGTTTTTCAAAGGTTATTATTCCTTTTATTTTATGGAGTGTTGCATATCGTTATATGATGTACGTTTATAACGGCCAGGGATTTGGCGATCCGATAGAGGAAATCGGGGGCTTTATACAAGGAAATGCGTTTTATCATTTGTATTTTATTTCAATCGTAGTGCAATTTTATCTTGTTTTTCCACTTCTTCAAAAGCTGTTTAGAACGCAGACGACGATTCTTATTTTCTTGTTTATTTCCTTCTTAATTAGTTACAACCTATACGGAATTAAACCTCCGTTTGAGGGTCCGATTGGAGAATTCATTGCAAGCAAGTCGTTTATGCCAATCTGGATTTTCTATTTTGCATTCGGTGCATTCCTTGCCTATTACTGGGAGGGTATCCGCAATTACGCGCTGAAGCGTCCGATTCAGATGCTGATTCTCGCTCTAGCCGTTTCAACTGGAGCGGTGATCGAGTACAAGATGAAGGGGTATGTATCAAACCGCAGGATCTCAAACCTTGCAAATATTCCGCTTCTAAGTATCGCGACTATTGGGATTTATCCGCTTCTCTCTAAGTTTTCAATCATAAAACAGCCGCTTGTGCTCATTGGCAAGTACTCGATGGGGATTTACCTGATTCACCCTATGGTGCTTTATTTAATGGCGAGGCATCTTCCGGAACCATATTGGAATGTTCAATATGTGGGCTTAATGTACATTGCCGTTATGATTATCTGTGTTGCTGCAATCAGACTGATAACATTTGTTCCGCTTACAACGTTCCTATTGCCTGTGCCGAAAATCAAGAAAACAAGCCGGGAAACTCCTATCAATCCTGCAGATGCCAGTACAAGACAATCTGCTTAATCACGAAAGAAGAGCTCAGTGGAATTCACTGGGCTCTTTTTAATTTTAAAAAATTAATTTCTCGTATCCATAGTGAAAAATCTCTTTTTAACCCAAAATGGCAATTTCGCAAGCCTTAGAAAAATCGAAAAAGCAATCCATAGCATACGGTATAAAAAAGGACCGAGCGTAAAACTTATATTCACAATCGTCTCACCATTTCTTCCTCCGGAAACCCTGCATAATTTGCCCATACTCAAAATCATGACCATGAAGATTCCGAACGGCATAAACCGCAGCAGCAGTCTTTTCTTATTCACTAGTAAAAGGGTGGAAAGAAATAAAATAGTCATCAGTCTCTCATTGTACTGGTTCACGGATTTTTCCCTCCTTTAGCCGCTGTCTTCTGCTTCTTTTTTCCATTCTTAATGCTGGTGATATATAGATAGATCACAATCATAAGTGCAAATATCAGCAGGGAAAAAAGGTCATTCATGGAAGAAGTCTTAAGCTCGTAGCTGAACGTTTTGATCACCATGCTCCATGAATAGCCTTGATAAAAATCGATAAGGACAATGGAAATCATCAGAAGAAGGACCATGAATAAAGCAAAGAGGACGGTTTTGATCTCTGTCATGATTTTTTTAAGCTTCTTTAGGAACTTCATTTGCCGCACCCTTCTTCTGAGTTCTTTTTTTCTTAAGCCAAAGTATGGCTAAAATGATGGCTGGACATACAATTTGAAAGGGGACATGAAGAAAATAAGGAACGAATATGAGCCCTTCCTGAAAGTGCTCATATTGAGTATTGGCAATAAACAGGGATGAGGCAATCATGGCCACGCCATAGATTAGCACGGGAGGTATGGGATTTTTGGTTCCTGTGATTTCCATGGTGCCTCTGAGTGCTGCATAGAAAAACATGAACACCTTTGTAAATCCCACAATAATCATAAGAATGACCACAATTGAATCAAGACGCTGAATAAAATCTGATATATTGATCAGGGAGACGGTAGCTAGAATCGGAAATACGAAGCTTTTTGTCATTTCTGCTCCAAGAATGGAAACATGGAGCAGTGCAGTGGTGCTCAATATCAAGGTGGCAAAAAAGATGGAAGAAAGGGTTACTTTGATAAGCTTGGCACTTTCCTGGACGAGCGGAAAGAACATCGTGAAAACGACCATCTCTCCAAATGGAAAAGTCATGATCGTAGGGAAAATGGTTTTCAAGATCGGCATTGGACCATTTTCCGCAATCGGCAAAATTTCATGAATGTCCACAATGCCTGAGATGATTTCAAATCCTACCACAATAAAAAAGGGGATTGTGATTCCAAAAAATAATGGTTTTGAGACACCGGCAAATACATGAAATCTTTTAATGGCTAAATACATCACAGCAAGCATCATAAAACTGCTGATTACGATTAAAAAGGTTTCATCATAAGCGGTGATGATCAGCAATTCACCAAAGTCTCTGAGGACACGTGCACAGATGTATAAAAAGTACAGAATGTAAAGAGAGGAGGCGATCGTTCCGGCTTTCTTTCCCAGGAGCATGATGAGAATTCCAACCATCGTTTTTTTACCTGAAAGCTTAGACAGCCCTATATACATTAAAAACAGCGGAATACTTGCTGCGTAGCCAAGCAATACCGCAAGCCATGCGTCCTTCATCGCCTGCTTTGCAGGATCCAAAAGAATTGCACTGCCGATTTCAAATATGAATATTAAATAAAACATTTCCTTGGCAGTCACTTTGCTCATACTGATCCCTCTTTACATATGGCTTTCAACCACGCCGCCTCTCAGCAGTTCAGTAGAAACATCTACGCTGATTTCAGCTTCCTGAAAGAACTGATCCCAGTGATCCTCTATTTCTTTCCATTTCTTTTTATCCTGGGATGCCAGTGTTTGTCCGAATCCAAAAATATCTGAGTGATGATTCTGTGCAATTTGTATCGTTCGCTCTATTTCCGTTTTGAGCTTGCTTGTCATTCTTCTTTCCAAATCCCGTATCATCTCTTCTGTAAGCTTTTCTTTTTTCATGCAGCCGAGGGAGTACAATTCACTCCTCGTATGAACCCGTATGCGGATTTTAGCTTTCCCATCTTTGACTGAGACATCCGTATAGGATTTTGAAAAAGGCAATTCGTATGAGATGTGCTCATGGTCACAGGGCGCGTTAACAAATGTCCGCCGGATTTGATTTTGAAGGATCAGCATCGCCTTCGTTTCCTCTGGCCCTATCCAGTAAAGCAGCTTGGAATCCTTACCGAAAATAGCGGTATACCCGACAGCGGTCGAAAAAGGCTCACTCTGTTCGAGGTTTTCCTGTTTAGTAAATACCTTTGGATCGCCATGATTAAATATTCCAGGCATAACGGCATAGGTTCCTTTACGGTCATTCGCTTTTGCCCAATCGACGATGTTGACTTTTGTAACGGTTCCGTAATTCTCCATATTGTTCTCGAGCTTTCCGATAGCGGATAAGGCTGGAACCTTCGTTAAAGGAGGAAGGGCAGACAGCACCTCCAGTGCTGTCTGATCCTTTGCTGTCAGAAGCAAAAGGCTGCTTCTAATTTCAGAACCGCGTTCCAAATGTTCGATAATTTCGTTGATTCCTCTTTTAGCCATGCTCTCACCAATAACCACCACAGATAGATGGCTGTAAAAAGTCCTCCTCGAAATTTTAGAGACGGCTGCCTGAAAAGCTTCGTTAATGGAAGGGCCATCACCAACCATGTTAATAACCGGTACCGCTTTTCCGCCAGGTGACATTCCGGCACCGGTTGATATTTCGCTCGGATCTACAAGCTGGAGAGTGACCTGATATCCATCACCTGCTTCATCCATTCCAATCCCGATGACAATCGACATATCATTCAGCTCCTGCTGGGTTCCGCATGATGAAAGGATTGGGAGGATGCAGAGCATGACGATCCATTTCTTCACGAATTGCCGCCTCCTTTTTCAGCCTGTGTCCCTTTCGACATGTAGGGAGTTCCTAGAGTCGTAAGGTGATAAAGGTGTCCCATGAACATAATGGTGGCAAGCATCAATCCATAATAGCCCAGGAAATAGGTAACAAACATTAAAATGAAGCGGACCATCCTGGCAGTAATGGCTAAACTGTAATTCGGCAGGGTGAAGCTTGAGATGGCCGTGATGGAAACGACAATTACTACGGCTGTTGAAACAAGTCCTGCCTGTACGGTTGTTTGGCCGATAACAAGTGCTCCCACAATGGAAACGGCTTGACCGATTGCTCTGGGAAGTCTGACCCCGGCTTCCCTTAATATCTCAAAGGTTACCTCCATGATGAGTACCTCAATGAGTGCAGGAAAGGGTACACCCTCCCGCTGAGAATAAAGACTGATAAGCAAAGATGTAGGGATCAGTGCCTGGTGATGAGTAATCATTCCAATATAAATAGATGGAGCAAAAACGGATAGGAAAAAAGCTGCATATCTCAGAAATAAAATAAGCTTGCCTGCCATTTTGGATTGATATTGGTCCTCGGGAGAGTAAAAGTAGTGCTTAAAGCTTGTGGGGCATAGCAATACAAAAGGCGTGCCATCCACGAGCAGCGCTATTCTTCCGGCAATCAGACTGCTTACAACCTCATCTGGTCTTTCCGTATTGTTCATAGTGGGAAACAGCGTAACTTGATGATCTTGCAAAATCCTCTCGATGTAACCGGATTCCAAAACGATTTTTGATTCATTGCTTGTTAATCGCTCTTTTACCAATCTTAGAGTCTCTGGACTTACTTTGCCTTCGATGTACATAAGGTTCACTTTTGTACTCGAAACCTCGCCGATTACATATTCCTCCAGCTTAAGATCCGGTGTCTTCAGCCTTCTGCGGATAAGGGCGGTATTTGTCCTGAGGGTCTCATTAAAACTTTCTTTTGGCCCCCTGATGACCATTTGTGAGGATGGCTCCTCCACCGCTCTGCGTGCTCCCCCGGTGGTTTCGAGGTCAATAAATCCTGAATATCCTTCAATCAGCAGAACCGTATGTCCCTCCAGAATCGCTTGGACGGCTTCCTTGCAAGTGGAACCTGCTGATAGATCACTCGCCAATACCCTTTGGGTCAGTTTTTTGAGGAAATCTTTTTTTAAAGGAAGCTCATTTGCGTAGAGTAAAGGATGAAGCACTTTTTCAGTAACCTTTGTGTCATCAGAAATCCCTTTCAGCCGAATAAGACAGCCCTCAACAGCAGGCTGGGAAGGAAGCAAAAGGGAATGAAAGGATAAATCCTGCATCGTGTGCAGCGCGTTGGTAATCGCCTGTTTGTTTTGCTTTAAGCTTCCCGCCAAGCTGTCCTGCAGATTCATTCCAGATCCTCCTTATCATTCCTTTTTCTACTGCCTATTGTTTGTTGAATCATTAAATTTATGTAACAAAGCAGGACAAAAACCTTTTTTGCAGAAGAGTGTGTGTTACCATTTACTTATTAGAATAAAAAAACACTAGGAAAGTCCTTTATTATTTTCACAATCTTAAAAGGGTTTTTAAACCTGTATCTAGAAACCATATATTGACCCCTTAAAAACTTCACAGCTTAATTTGCCTTAAGCTGCAAACTCCGAACATCATCTCTCCAATATGAAATATGCCGGCAACCTTCATCCAAAGAAGGGATAACTGGTACAATGGCCGCGGCTATTCTTTCCTGGACTTATTAAAATAGTTTTCCTAATATGGTTTTGTCCTAAAAAATAATGGGTATTGATGAAGTTGTTCCGCTCTGGAAAATGAGGCGAACATACTATCTGATTTTGATCACGATCGTACCTAAAACAACTCACATATGATAACCTTTAATAGACGGGCTAATTAATTCAATAAAGGCAGGTGAGGAGAAATGAATTTTCAAGTGGAGGAGCTAAGCAAGCTTTTGCTGAATGGAAAAGTTATGAAAGCCTGGACCTACTTAGAAACAGTCACGCATGGCAAAGACAGTATCGAATTCTATGACGCTTTAAAGGAAACGATGTACTATATTGGCGAGCTGTGGGAAGAAAATGTCATAACAGTGGCAGATGAACATGTAGCGTCCCATGTATGCAAAAACCTGCTTTCCTATAAGTACTACCACATGATGAAGCATCCACATGGGGTGCTGCCTCTTAAAAAGAAAAAAGCGATGTTTTTCTGTGTGGAAGGGGAAGAACACGACTTAGGTGTTCATATGATTGCAAATTATTTTCAGGAGAATGGATGGGAATCCCAATGTCTCGGTTCAAACCTGCCGCTTGAGCATGCGCTTGACTTTGCAGAAAAATTCCATCCTGAAATCATTGGAATTTCCGTTAACCTGGCTTATAATTTGCCTTTGATCAATAAATATATAAATGAACTTGAAAAACTGCCTTTCGGACCAACGATTTTGGTGGGGGGGAAGCTGGCTGAGAGCCACGATCTTGAGTTTCATTGTCCTCCTAACACCATGGTGATCCGCAACTTGACGGAAATTGAGGGATTAATTAAACATGTAGGGACTGTTCAACATGGAAATGCAATTAATGTCTAACAAATATGAAAAGATTCCATTTTCTTACTTCATGGTTGATCGAAGGCTGAACATTCTGTCTGTATCGAAGAGAACGTTGAGTGAATTTGATGAGACTGGAAATTTCATTGATATTGTAGGGATAGGGAGTAAGAAAAAGGCGGCATCGTTTATACTGGATACGCCGTCGATTTCAAAAATTGAACTTAACCTGAAAACGAAAAACAAACCGCTGTGTTTGTTTGACATATACATTCAATATGAAAATAAAGACACCATTCACATCTTCTGCGTAAATAAAGAGGAATCGCTGGAGCCGGTCTATCAGGCGATGAAAAATCTTGAAGCAGACTTATTGAATGCAAATATGTCGCTGATGGAAAAAAACACACAGCTTGAAAAATCCCTTAAAGAGATGAAGGAGATCGCGGTTCAGAATCACCATCTCCGTTCGTTTAAGGAAATTGCAGCAAGCATCTCAACAGATTTAACAAGCCCGCTTACCAGCATTAAGGGCTTTTTTAACCAAGTAAAGCCGCATATGGTAGATCCTGGTGAGAAAAACCTCACATTCGAAGGACTCAATCGAGCTAATGATGACCTTTACGAATACCTGTTTGATGAGCGTCCGCCCATCATGTCCAAACGGAAGGTGCTGCTTTCCCAGCTTCTCGATGATGCAGCAATGACATCCAAAAGAGAAGCGCTTCATTTTGGATGTGAGGTGCATTATCAGGCCAATCTGAAAAATCCCGTTCTTTTTGTGGATAATAAAAAAATAAAACAAGTGATCTTGAATATCGTCAGAAATGCAATGGAATCCTTCTTAACTATGGAGGATTGTGAAGGAAAGATTGAAATCTTCACTAACCTGACTTCAGATTCCATTGAGATCATAATTGAGGATAACGGGTGCGGAATCGAACATGAGATTCAAGAGAAGCTTTTTATCCCGTTCTCAACAACTAAAAAAGCGGGCAAGGGTCTTGGACTAGCCGTCAGCATGGAGATTTTGAAAAACCATGAAGGTAAGATTAAGATAGACAGCCAAAATGGCGAGGGGACAAGAGTAACAGTCGTCCTTCCCTATACGGAAATTTATTAAAAGAGTACTCGATGGGGTGCTCTTTTTTGTTTGCAGACAACCATGCTGAAAAAATAGAATTGTCAGAAAAACTATTTTTGTATATACTAATATCAATTACTGTTCGAAGGAGGTGGAGAAGAGATGAAACGTTCTGTGATTGCATTGGCTGAGAGATTAAGTTTCCTTTATTTGTGCCGTGCGATTTTTCATGATGCAGCTGCCAACGGGATAAGTCTGTCCTTTTTTCGCAACTGCATAGCTGAACCGGAATGTTAAGAAGATCTCTTATCCGCCTAAATATCTGTGCGATTAGGGAGGGCTTGTTAGCTCTCTCTTTTTGTGTCCGTATTTATAGGTTTTTTAAACAGCTATGCTCCTTTAAATAAAAAAACCATTGAAAAAGGAGTAATAATGATGATTATTTGTTCGGGTCAAAATATTTCCAAGTCCTTTGGAGGACACATGCTGTTTGAAAACGTATCGTTTGAAATACATGAAAATGACAGGATTGGATTAGTCGGAAGGAATGGAACAGGTAAGACAACTATTTTTAAGTTAGTAAAAGGGATTGAGGATCCTGACGGGGGTGTTATTTCCATTCGGAGGGGGACGAAAACGGGATATCTTGCGCAAATTCCGAAATCTAAACAGGGAGAAACGGCAGAGGGAATGCTGCGGAGAGCTTTTACTGAATTGCTTGCTATAAAAGAACAGATGACCATACTTGAAAAAGAGATGGCATCTGCCAATTCGTTTGATTTAGATAGGAAACTTACCCAATACGGCAGCCTGCAGGAGCAATTTGAAAGGGGTGGAGGATATGAGGCGGATGCCAAGCTGAATAAAGTGGCAGCAGGACTGAGAATCAAAGAGTTGCTGAATCAGCCTTTTCATTCGCTGAGCGGAGGAGAAAAGACGAAGGTCGGACTCGGGCTGATTTTGCTTCAGGAGCCTGAACTCCTGCTGCTAGATGAACCGACAAACCACTTAGATATCCATGCTGTGGAATGGCTTGAACAGTTTCTAAAGGAATACAAGGGAACGGTGGTTCTCATTTCTCATGACAGGCAATTTCTTGACGAAACATCAACGAAAATTATGGATTTGGACGAAGGGGAAATAACGGTCTATCCCGGCAATTACTCGAAATTCATAGATGAAAAACAGAAAAGGCTGCTAAATGAATTTCAAGCCTATCAGGAGCAGCAAAAAAAGATTAGAAAGATGAAGGAAGCGATCAAGCAGCTTAAAGAATGGGCGAATCAGGCAAATCCACCGAGTGAAAGCCTTCATAAACGCGCTCGGAATATGGAACGGGCATTGGAACGAATGGAGAAGCTGAAGCGACCGGTTTTGGAGCACAGGAAAATGGGTCTGCAGTTCGAAGGCTCGGAGCGAAGCGGCAAAAGAGCAATAACGATAGAGGGTGCAGCGAAGGAATTCAGCGGGAATAAACTTTTCTCGGAAGTAAATTTAGAGATCTTATACCGTGACCGTCTGGCAATCGTCGGAGAAAATGGATCAGGCAAGTCTACTCTTATCAGGATGATTTTAGGTGAAGTGAAGCCGGATTGCGGTATAGCACGGCTCGGCAGCAGTGTAAAGGCAGGATACCTTGCCCAGCAGCTGATTTCTGCAGCAGAGGGGGAAATGACCGTTATCCAATATTTTCGTGAAGGACTTTCCATGATTGAGGAAGACGCAAGACACACGTTGGCAAAATTCCTTTTTTACGGTGCGTCCGTTTTTAAGAAGATGGAAAACACAAGCGGAGGAGAACGGATGAGAATCCAGCTTGCGAAACTGATGCAAAAAGACATCAATCTTTTAATACTGGATGAACCGACAAACCATCTGGATATTGAGTCGCGTGAGGTATTGGAGGATGCAATTGAGCAATTTGATGGGACCGTACTGGCAGTGTCCCATGATCGATATTTTTTAGAAAAACTGTTTACGAAAACAGCTTGGATACACGGAGGCAAGGTTTATCCATTTGAAGGAGGCTACTCCTGGACGAGAGAAAAAATGGAGCCTGTTTTCGCGGCCGCCGCTGAACAAAGCACGTTTTCTGCACCGCCAAAAGTACCAGCAGCAAAAGAAATGACGGCGGAGGAAATTGAGGAAGAGCTTCTAGCCATTGAAGAACGGCTGAGAAGCCTAACTTCTGAATCCAGAGATTTCTCTGAATTAAAAGCCAGATGGGGGAAATTGTACGATCAGCTGGATTCGATCATATAGTTCAAGAAGATGACGTCCTTTCACTTGAAGGGACGTTTTTTCTTTTTCAGCTCTCAGCAGGTTTGAATTTCAATCATTTCCTCTGATTAGGGTGCTTATGAAAAATAAATTCTGTTATCTTCTATAATATGGTAAATTCATGATGGGGAGGTGGAGTCATTGCCTTGGGGCTATATTCTTGTGGTGCTTATCTTGATTCTCTTACTTTTCTGGAGAATGGAAAAGTGGCTAATAAAGAAGTTTAAGATTGATCGGGGAAAAGGATGGATTTACCGCAGTATAAACAATGTGCACCGCGCTGGAGAAACAGCACTCTTTATTATGTTCTGGGTCGTTTTAGCAGCTGGTATTATTTTTTCTTATTCTCCGGGTATCATAGCATTTATCTATTCTATGGTTCTTGGTCTCTTCCGGGCATTCATGGAATGGAAATATGTCAGGGAGACTAGGAGACATATCCTGTCGCTGTTTGGGGTTGTTGTTAGTGGTTTCTTTTTACTAGCTTTAATTGCTATGCCATTCTTTGTGTAGTCTGCTTTCCCTGCAGGGGCTCGTGCAGTTTGCAGGAATAATGATAAAAGGCATGCGCCTTAATGGTGCATGTCTTTTGTTTTGTAAAATATTGTATTTATTTTAATTAAATGGTAGAAAGGGAGGAAGGGGGGATTTGTTTGAAAAGGGTGGTTGTTACCGGAGTTGGAGCTGTAACAGGGATGGGAAATAGTATGAAAGCAACATGGGATTCTGCTGTACAAGGCATTTCAGGGATTGGGGAGCTAACCCGGTTTGATACGACCGGATTCTCAGCGAAAACGGCTGCTGAGGTGAGGGATTTCAGGTTATCAGATTATGTAAAAGTGAATGACCGTCATCGAATGGACCGGTTTGCACAGTATGCGATTGCTTCATCGGTGATGGCTGTTCAGGATGCTGGAATCCAAATCGGGATGGATGTTGAATCGGAGCGGATTGGTGTATGGTTTGGGACAGCCATAGGGGGGATTGAAAGCTTTGAAGAAAGCTTTAAGAGTTTGCAGGAAGGCGGGTACAAGAGCTTGTATCCCTTTGCAACTACAATGGTGATATCCAACATGGCATCAAGTCAGGTCTCTATAGCGCTGCAGGCAAAAGGAGTGAACAATTGCACGGTTTTATCCTGTGCATCCGGTGCAAGCGCAGTGGGAGACGCAATGAGGGTCATACAGCGGGGGGAGGCTGATATGATGATTGCCGGGGGAACGGAAGCTTCTATTACCCCCCTCGGTGTTGGAGCGTTTTGTGCGATGGGAGCCATTTCTGCTAATCCGGATCCAAATACGTCCTGCCGCCCTTTTAGCCGAAACCGGGATGGGCTGGTGATGGGGGAAGGGGCGGCAGCGCTCATTTTGGAGTCACTTGAATCCGCTATAAATAGAGGGGCGGACATATATGGAGAAATTACAGGCTATGGCTCAGCGGCAGATGCGTTTCATATTACGAGCCCGGCATCAGGGGGAGAAGGAGCAGTAAGAGCAATGGAGCTGGCACTCGGGCAATCCAGACTGGATAAGGAAGAGATCAAATATATAAACGCTCACGGGACAGCCACGATTTACAATGACAAAATAGAAACTGAAGCAATTAAAGGGTTTTTCGGAAAACACGCGTATAACATTCCAATCAGTTCAACTAAGTCCATGACGGGCCATATGATGGGTGCAGCCGGTGCAATTGAGGCAATCTTCACTTTAATGACATTAAAAACAGGAGTGATTCCTCCCACCTTGAATTTGGATGAACCGGACCCGGATTGTGATTTAGACTACGTACCTGGGGTTGCTAGAAAAAACGTTTTACATGCGGCAATGAGCAATTCCCTCGGTTTTGGCGGTCATAATACGGTCCTTGTATTTAAATCAGTTCGATAGGGATTTTTCCCAACTCCCCTGCTGGAGCAAAATGGAATTCAAAGAGCCTATTAAAAACGGCATCCATTATAAAAGACATAAAAAGCTTGCCCTGCAGTTTAATCAGGTACAAGCTTTTTAAGAAATAAACCGAAGCAGAACCGGGATTAGGGAGTATCCCCACAGGAGGGTAAGAAATCCAGCTAATATCATGGACAGGCTGGAAAATGTTCCTTCAAGTTCTCCATATTCCATAGCTTTGGATGTTCCGACCCCATGGGCAGCCATACCGAGCATCAAGCCTTTTGCAATCGGTGTTTTTATGGACATCCACTTGATGATAGAAGGTCCAATGATTCCTCCGATTATTCCGGTTATGATGACAAAAACGGTGGTGAGTGCAGGAAGCCCGCCGATTTCCTTCGATACTTCAATCGCGATTGGAGTCGTTATGGACCTTGGCAAAATACTGATTATCCAGTCTCCATTTATATGAACCCATAATGCAAGAAAAAAAGAAGTGAGAATGGCAGCTACAGAACCGGCCGTTACACTAAAGAAAATTTCAGCCGTGTATTTTTTAATCAGGCCAGCATGCTTGTAAATCGGTACAGCAAATGCGACTGTAGCGGGACCGAGCATATGCGTAAGCAGCCTCGAATGCTCCATATATTCTGAGGCCGAAATGTCAAATAGACGAATCAGGCCAATTAGTATAATGGGACAGACCAGGAGGGGATGAAGCAAAGGGAATGCATGTTTTCGATAAGCGAATTTGCCAAATTTATATACTAGATAAGTGATAAGGGTTGCAAGCATTAGCTCAATCAGCATCTGGAACGGCCTCCCTTCTGCGGTTATTAATTCTCTCTGCGGTAAAGGCCGTTGCACCCATAACCAAAAACGTGCTGATTAGAATGATACCAAGCATTTGAAGCCCAATCCAGCCGAACAATTCTGTATAATCAACAATCCCAACGGCAGACGGAACGAAAAACAGCAGCAATTCTGCGAGAAGCCAGGCTGCTCCTTTTTCGACCCACTCCAACTTAATGATCTTAAAAGTCAGGGCAAGGAGAAGAATAGCCATCCCGATCATGCCGGATGGAATTGGAAGAGAAAACACTCCCGTAAGCCATACTCCAAGAAAATAAAAACAATGTATAAAGGCTATCTGGCTAATAAGCAGAATCCACTTCATTTCAATCCCTCCTTTCTCATGAAACAAAGAGCCCGGACAGGCTCTTTGTAAACGTTATTACTCTTCTTTTTTATCGTCCACACGCTGAGCAAATACTTTCTTTGCAACAGCCAGAGCGTTCAAAACCTTAGGGAAGCCTGTGTATGGAACAAGCTGAATGATGGATTCTGTAATTTCTTTAGGAGTCAATCCGGCTGTTAAGCCTGTATTTAAGTGAAGCTCCAGCTGCGGCTCTGTCCCTTGTGTGACAAGGGAGGAAATTGTAACAAGCGCTCTTTGTTTATTCGTTAATCCCTCGCGTGAGTAAACCTCTCCATAGGCAAAATCAATAATCATATCTCCGACATCAGGAGCAATATCCTTCAGCTCATCTACAATCCGCAGATGTGTTGAAATATCATCATTCGTTTTTAAAGTGTACTCCATAAGCTTATCAAGGCCTTGCTGATGGCGGTCAAATGTTTTAGACAATGAATATTCTCCTCTCTGTTTCGCTCTATGTATAACGATAGCATGGAGGAATGCTATTCGTGAAATATATAAATATTATAAGTGGTATAACTTTTGGTTATGATTGGGATCCGGGCAATCTTTGCTGATATGAATGGATACGGGGGCTGGTAAAGTCAGTTTTTAACTTTGAATGTTTTCGCAAATATTGTTATTTTGGCAAACAGTTCGACGAGGTTGATGGCGGCTCCAGGCTGCTTGCTTATCCTTGGGCGGGCGGTGAGTCTCCTCGGCGCAAGCGCCTGCGGGATCTCACCTGTCCCGCTGCTCCCAAGGGAGTTCCGCCGCTATCAAGTAATCTTATTTTGAATCTATCTTTTTTTTACAACACAACCAGTACTAAGAACTAACTTTTTAAAATGAATTGGACCTGGCTGATTTCTGCTCCAATCAGCCTAACCTATACCTGTTTAAATTCCTTATTAATAAAAAAAACCGCCCGGATGCGTACCGGCGGGCAATTTTAATCAATTCCTCTCAGCAGGACTTCTTAACAGTCTTTTCATTCCCCCATCCGAAGCCGATCCTTCATTCCAAGAATAAATTCAATAAAGGCTCTTCCAGCAAATGTCGTGTACTTGTCTTTGGCTATGATGATGGCGAGCCGCCAGGGAATGGCTGGGTTTTGTATCGGTATTTTTCTGATTTGACTGCTTGTGATGCGGGTGCATATGGACTGGGGGAGGATCGTGACACCGATTCCCGCAGCAGCCATTTCGGACATGAAATCCCATTGGGAGCTTTGAAATAGAATGTTCGGTTCGAACCCTGCGTTGATGCAGTATTCACGCATCAGCTCATAAAGGGCAAAGTCTTGGCTGTAAAAGATAAAGTTTTCGCTGCTTAGCTGGGAAAGCTCCACTTCGCTGCTTGAAGCGAGAGGATGGGATTCGTTTACAAGAAGAACCATTTCTTCGTCCACGATTGGGTAGGTCCTAAAGCTTTCATCGTCTACAGGAAGAACGGCTACCCCCATCTCAATTTCCCCTGCAAGCACACTTTCGACTACCTTTTTCGCTCCAAATTCAGTAATGTGAATCTTGATATTGGGATGGGCTGAGTGAAAGGCTGCGAGCACCTTTGGGAAAAAGAGGCTTCCGATAATAGGCGGTATTCCTATTTTAATGGTTCCGCTGCTGAGACCCTTCACATCGATGACAGAGGAAAGAATATCTTCTTCGATTCCGATCATTTGGACAGCGTGCCTGTATACAGAATGGCCGGCATCCGTTAGTTCAAGCCCTTTATAATTGCGTATAATCAGAGGCACACCAAGTTCGTCCTCGAGAGATTTAATCATTTTGCTTAAAGCAGGCTGCGAGACGAGCATTTTTTCTGCCGCTCTAGTAAAATTTTTTTGTCTGACGGCTTCTACGAAGTATTTCAGCTGTCTAAGTTCCATAGGTCACCTCTGAAGATTATTGGTTTAACTGTAGCCGTCTTTCTGCCGCCTGTCAAAAGTAGGAGCCATGCTGAATACGATAATGGAATGAACAGGCTCTGGAACAGTAGATTTAAAAATTTAGGCTGTGTTCGTATTAATTGTTGCTGAGATGAACATACTGTATAATAAGAAAACTATTATGACAGAGGTGCTTTCATCAATGTGGTTAGATATGTATCAACAATTTTCGGAGCTTTCTGAACACGATAAACAAAAGTTTTTCAACGCTATTAAGGAGAACGTTTTTCCTGAAGTGCCAACAGATATTTCAAAAATGGTTGGTGATGTTCGGGAAAAACGGTTTTCGGATGGATTAGCGTGTGTTCATTGTGGAAGTGTGTCCGTTAAACGAAATGGTACATATCGTTCACGCCAACGTTATCTTTGTAAGGATTGTGGTAAGTCATTTAATGATATGTCTGGCAGCCCTTTATCAGGGACCAGATATGCTCATAAGTGGGTCCAATACTTCGAGATGATGATTGAAGGCTATTCCTTGAGAAAGATTGCCAAAAAGATGAAAATCCATCTTTCTACTGCGTTTTACTGGAGACATAAGATTCTTTTTGCACTTAAAACTGTGGGACACAAAACACTGACAGGGATTATCGAAAGCGATGAAACCTTTTTCTTGGAGAGTAATAAAGGCAACAAGTCCATTTCCCACCGCAAACCACGCAAACGCGGTGGCGTTGCAAAAAAACGTGGAATATCAAAGGAACAAATCTGTGTAGTCGTTGCTCACGATAGAAACGGTCAGATTCTTTCTCAAACCGCAGGAAAAGGTCGTGTTACAGCCATCGAATTAGATGCGGTCTTAGGGAACTATTTAGATAGTTCCGCTTTGTTATGCACGGATACAGCAACCAACTACAAGAAATTCGCCTTGATGAAAAAGATGAAGCACGAAGCCATAAACGTAAGCAAAAAAGAGTTTAAACGCAAAGGTATTTATCATATTCAACACGTTAACGGCTACCATAAACGACTAAAAAAATGGATGGACCGTTTTCAAGGAGTGGCGACTAAATACCTTGATAACTACTTGTTTTGGCACCGATTCCTGGAGATGAATAAAAAGTTCCCCTCTAAAGAAAGAACGACAGAATTACTTCTAGTTTCTTGTCAAAGACCAACATTTACAACTGTTCAAAGTATTAGAGATATTGGGTAGAAACGATTCAACGAAAAAAGAACCCACTTCAATTGGGTCCTTTTTGGATTATTTGTTAAACTTGCATCGCTTTTAAAGCCTGTTATCATTACCCTTTTTAATCTGTTCGCTTAATGTATCAATTTTGCCTTCAAGATTTTTAATACGGTCTTTTGTTTTGTTATTAGTACGGAAAAACCAAACAAGCAATAGAACAATAAGTGCAATAAATGCAAAGCTGAAAAATTGGAAAATCAAATCACCAATAATCAAGGAAATCACCTCTTTTAAAATTTTAATAGTTAATACTATATATACGAGTTTCTTTGCGGATAAGTTTCATTTAATTAAATAAGCATTATATTAAAGGAAGAATTACTGAATAAACGTTTTTATTCTTAAGCAACAAACTTTACGAACACAGCCAAAATTTAAGATAACGCAGGTCGGGCGATTATAGGTTCATGAAAACGGGTAACAGCCAACAGAGGCAATTAACCGCCAATATTTCAAGAAAAAAAGAGGCTCCTTTTTATAAGCGCCCAGACCTTCCTGGATTCGTACATAATAAAACTAGGCGGGAATGCAGTCGAGAAGCAGCAGCCAATTAGAGGAGATCCTTCTGTCTGTTCTTGTAAGTGACACGAAAGGATGAGTTAACGTGATTTCTATTAACCCTAACGATTTATCTGCTTTAGAAAATTACAAGCTGCTGATTGGCAGTGTGATTCCAAGGCCGATTGCCTTTGTCACCTCCATTTCGGAAGAGGATGTAGTGAATGGTGCGCCATTCAGCTTTTTTAATGTAGCCTCATCTGAACCACCTCTGCTGACGATTGCGGTGCAGCGAGCTGAAGGGAAAATGAAGGACACCGCCCGTAATATCGTGAACAACAAGGAATTTGTTATTCACGTAACAGATGAGGAGAATGTTAGAAGCATCAACGAAACATCAGCCCCTCTGCCGCCTGACCAAAGTGAAATCGACTTTAGCGGCCTCACCTTGACACCGAGCCAGCAGATTCAAGTGCCAGGAATTGAGGAAGCAAAAATCCGCTTTGAATGCGTCCTGGAAAAGCATTTGGAACTTGGAGGCAGAGAAGGGGAGCCTGCTGTTGATTTTATTATCGGGCGCGTCGTGCAGTACCATTTTAAAAAGAATGTATACAAAGAAGGAAAAATCATGGAGAGAGAGCTTGGAGCCGTCAGCCGGCTTGCCGGTACGAAATACGGGAAAATCGGGGAAATCTTCTCTATGGAACGTCCGAAATAAAAAGCAGGAAGCCAATAAAATGGCTTTCTGCTTTTCTGTTATAGAGCTCCTTTATAAGTTAGAACTCCAGTCATTGCCTGTTTAAAATCCTGGATGGCTTTTTCGCGCCATTTCGTTTCATATGGATAGAAAAGTTCTTTGTAGCGTGCCTGAATAATGCATTTGCTGATCTCGCTCGAAGCGCCATATTGGTAAAGCTGATTTTCTTCAACCGTACGCTTAAGAGATTGAATGGAATCGAGCGTGCCGTCTCCAAGTGTCCCAAATTCAAAGGTTGTGGAGTAGAATGCTTTTTCCGGTGCTTTCTCTTTTGCAAGAGCGGTAAAGTACTCGGTTATATCTCCAGAGGATGCGTAGAAATCTTCAGAATCCGGTGTCAGGACAAGGGGATATTGGTAGGCTGCCTGAGCCTCGGATTGTGTAAGCGTTTCTGCTGATGAACTGAAGATGCTCATTTGGTAGCGCGGGCCGTACCCAGTGTGTAAATCAATATGAATAATTTGCTTATAAGGAGTCGAGAGAATGCTTTCAAATTCCTGCTTCATAAATACCGTTGATTTTTCATCCTTTGTTCCGCCGTAGTACACGCCTTTAGGGTTTGTGTATTGACCGGTGAGAAGAGCCCCTTGTACTTTGTCTGTACCGGCAGTTAAAGCCGTTTTTGCTAGAGAAGCTGTAAATTCTGCATCATGAGCAACAATGCTTCCGATTTTGCGATTCGGTTCGAAAAAGTTTTCCAGCTCTTTGTAGCTTTTATTGCTGTTCAGGTCGAACTTGCTCCAGTCTTCAATGAAGTTCCTGTTCAAATCTACGTTGTTCTCGTTGTAGCGGCGGAAGTTCTTCATGCCCCAAGGGTTGATGGAGTGGACGAGATAAAGACCCGTCGTATCAGGATTCAATTTCTGAATAAATTCTTTCATGAAAACATCCTGCATAGCGGATCCTGTATAGCCTTCAATTCCATGCGTACCGCTTGATAAGACAATCAATGTATCTTTTGATTTTGCTGCATCAGCTTTTAAAAGATCAATTGCTAAGTCTTCGGAATCAGAAATCCGAAAGCTCTGTTTAGCGGTCTTTTCCCATCTTGATTTTAAGACAGTTTCATAGGTGCGGAAGCGGTCTCTGGACTGCTCATACGTTTTAGGAAAGCTTGATACATTGCCTTCCATGGTACTGGCTGTACTTGCTGCAAGCAAGTGGTTGGGAATGACAACATTCAATAGAAATAGAGCGGCAATCACTGAAAATAATACTTTTTTTGCTTTCATAAGATCCTCCATTATTTGAAAATAGCTGTTTTTATAGCCTAATGGTATTATGGACTATATACCTATTAGTTTCTACATAAAATGTGGAATTTATGGAAAATATGCCGATATAAATGATAATGTGAAATGAAAGAAGGGGTTTCAAGGTGGAAGAGTTTCATTTGAAAAAGCGGAATCTTAAAAATGTATCAGCTATATTGTTTAGATTGTTTTTAATTGCAGGAATTATTTTCTTTGCCAACAGTATTATCCAGAAGATCCTCTATGGCATTCCGAAGATTACCTTCATGAATGTTGCCTATAATTTTCTGTTCCTTTTGTTTTTGTATCCTGCCCTGCACTATAAATTTAAGAAAAATGATGAACAGTTTAAGAGATTGGCAGTCTGGACCATGACGGTCTTTGCCTTTTTGCTGAATACCGATTCGTGGGTAAATGTTCCGTTCGTATGGCTGGTCCCGCTCGGTATCGCGGCACTTTTTGCCGATTCCAGACTGATGAAAAAGGCGTTTTACGTTTCCCTTCCTTTAATTGTCGCTGCGCAATTTGCCCATCTGTATCTTGCTGATCCGATGGACATCGAGACAAGCATGCAGCGCAGTATCCTGACGGCCGTTTATTACGGTGTTCAATTCCTGTTTGTAGGATTGCTGCTGTCAAACAGCACGAAACGGTTTGATGGTATGCTTTCGGAAAGTGAATTGCTGAAGGATCAAATGAATGAAGTGCTGAAGAAAAATCAAGTAACATCGTCCGAAATCGGCAGCCATGTAGAAGAATTAAATATGAATATCTCCGATACGAGCGGAGGAATCACTCAGATAAATGATGCCATCCGGTCTATTCATACGGATTCCGTTCATTTCCAGGAGGATATGAGGAAAACTTCTTCAGATATGAAGTCGATGGTCCAGGAGCTTGAGTCCTCTAAGGATCTTACTGACCGGATTTCAGATTATTCCGGAAGGATCAATGGATTAATTCAGATTAATAAACAGCATTTAACGAATGCCATTGACAGTATTAATGAAGTGAAAGAATCATCAGGGAATTCAATTAAACACGTGGAGCTTCTTACGGAAAAAACATCTGAGGTTGAAAAGGTCCTGATTGCCATCAGAACGATTGCTGATCAGACAAATCTGCTTGCATTGAATGCGGCCATCGAGGCAGCAAGAGCAGGGGAACACGGAAAAGGGTTTGCCGTGGTAGCGGATGAGGTTCGAAAGCTTGCGGAGCAATCTTCCCAATCTTCCCATATCATTCAGGACATTTTAAAGGAAATTCTGAATGCAAAAGAACAGGTTTCACAGTCTCTTCATAAAACATCTGACATGATTAATGAGAGTGTTGCTGTCATTTCAAAAACGACTGCTGATTTTGATAAAATGGCGCACATTCAGACGGAGAGTGAAGACCATTTAACGAAAGTGACAGAGCGTTTCGATCATTTGGCAGGCAGAGGCGGAGAAGTTGGGGAGGTTATCGGATCCCTTCAAAATCAACATGAAGACAATGAAGATAAGATTGCCGCAGCTGCCTCGGCTATTGAGCAAATCAGTGCCTCCATCCAGCAGGTATCTGCTTTTGTAGAACAAGTGGATTCAAAGGCGAAGTACCTTGTAAATGAAAAAAATGAATAAGCTTAGGGTTTGAGTGAATAATACGGGCAGGCAGGTATCTAGAATGACCGGACATATGTGCGGATTGTTCCTCAAGGGAGTCTTCGCTTATGAAAACACTGATTATATTCGCTCATCCAAAACTCGATAGCTTCAACGGGGCGATACTGGAAGCAATAATCGATGAATTAAAGGTGCTGCAGTCGGAAATCAGAGTGCGGGATTTGTACCGGATTGGATTTCAGCCAGTACTTCACGAGGATAATTACTCTGAGTTTTATCAGACAAAAATTCCGGCTGATATATTGGAAGAGCAGTCCTATCTGCTTTGGGCAGAACAGATCATTTTTATTTTTCCGACGTGGTGGTCAGGCATGCCTGCTATTTTAAAAGGTTATATCGACCGGGTGTTCTCGAATGGATTTGCTTTTAGAATGATTAAAAACGGAACAGAGGGACTGCTTAAAGGAAAAAAAGGGCTGATCATTCAGACAACCGGACAGCCGGAACAGAAACTAAAGCCATCTCAGCTGACCATGGCCATGGAAACTGCAATGGATTATGGAATCTTTCAAATTTGCGGAATTGATACCGTATCCCATCAGTTTTTATATGGGGTTACCCTCTCAGATCATGCAACCAAACAGAGAATGCTCCGGGAAATCCGGGATATTATTCAACTGCTATAAAAAAGCCGTTTCCTTAGAGGAACGGCTTTTTGTTTCGGTTAATATTCCATGACAAGCATCGTCCAATATGTGAGCGAAGGGACGGTAATGGCTACATTCTCATCTTTTTGCGAGAAGTGTACGGGAACAGGAGCAGCTTGACGGGAGTCGGGTGATGCAGCCCAAACTTTCTTGACTGGCCTGTCTTCCTCCACATTCAATTCAATCCCGTTAATTGTGTCTGGTTCTGGCTGGGTCCCTTCCGTATCACGCCATTCCATCGAGTCAGCCTTAGTGAAGTTAATCATATGAATCATACGGTTCTTCCCGTCAGATTTTGAGAATCCCCATACCTTTCTCTTTTCAGGTTCTGAGGTAATTCCAATATCAGAAGAAGCTTTTAGCGGCAGTTCCTTCAATCCATCTCCCCGGAGCAGGTTTTGATAGGCAACGAGAAAATCGTAATAGGGAAGAAGCTGTTCTTTGAAGCGTTCTGTCATGTTCAAATTTTCATTCGGGAAATATTCACTCGAAAGCATATGCTCTCCCAGTTCCAAATGAGAGCCTCCTGAGGAAAAGATGACGCTGTTTGCAAGCAGCACACCAGGTACATTAAAGTTTCCTGGCTTTTCTTTTGAGAGGTTGTAGTTCATATAAGCTGCAAGAACCGTATTTTTCCCGTCTGAATAGTCAGCGTTGTCATCTATGATTTTTTTCAGATCCTTATACTGTTTATATTCATCCCATACCTCCGTGTACATAAAGTCAACGGGAGTGGTTCCGATTTGTTTCTGGCCATACTGATTGACGGCGTTCATGACAAGGGATTTATCAGGTGCTTTGCTTTTTCCGTGATGAAGGAATTCGTCAAATTCTTCTTCAAGATTCAGGCGGTTTCCATCATAATCATATACCTGCCCCCTAGGGCCCAGCTGGTCAATATGCCACCCATCGAACGCAAGATGCTGATAAATTTCGTTTTGCTTTGAAAGAATGTATTGCTGCCATTCCGGGTTTCCTGAGTTCAGTAAATACACATTGCTTTTCCAGTCCTCCGGGAGCGGATGAATGTCTTGTTCGGCGTGATTTTCATCCTTATAGACTCTCCATTCATCCTTGACTCCATCCGGTCCGGCATCTTCATATGTGCCGTATATCAGGTTGTAAGCCATCGTTTGCATATTGAACTTTTGAGCGCTGGCAATATAGTCTTTTAGTGCAGCGACAGAAACCTCCCGATTTGCGATATCCTCCCACTTTGGCTGAATCCCGCCATTTTCGGTTTTAAGCGGATTGTGGTGTTTGTACTGCCAGTCATAAAATTGAAGACCATTTATATGATAGCGATTTAATTGCTCTAAGACTGATGAGGATTTTTCACTCGCCTTATCAGAGAAATCTGACAAGAATCCATAACGGGGAAACTTGCTCCAATCGCTTGATACGTCTATCCCAATTGTAAACCGCTGTCCGTCAATAACCGTCTCCGCTAAATATCCCCTGTAGTCATCCTTAGGAGGAGACCAGTCCCAGTTTGTTTTGCTTTGACTTAGAGGAACAGTCTGGGAATCAACTGGAGAATCCAGGTGGTAGTAACGGATGGTTGCCGTTGTCTGCTTTGATTTTGTGGGGAGTGTTAAAGAGAAAGAGACGGTTTCCCCTGGAGCAAACCGTGCCTTATTAATATCTAGCTTTGCAGCAACTTCCTTTTCTGGTGAAGAATCAGGCTTGGGCTGAAGGGAAAAATAAAGAAGAAACATGCCGAGCACCGCCAATGTAAGGATTAATATAGCAAGGGTGCGAATGTGGCCTTTCATAAAGAATTACCTCCATAATAAGAAAAGGGACTGCCGGCAGTACACCAGCAGTCTCTTTAATCATGATTAACGGATATTTACATCTCTCTTTTCACCAGCAGGGATGTTAACGTAAAGCGTCTTAGTCTTCTCATCGAAGAAGTAAGTGCGGCTTGCGTTTGTCATCTTATCCATTGTGTTTACAGCTTTATATTTTTTCATTCCAGCTGTTACTCTTCTAGGATTCTCTGCATTGTGAAGTTTTAGCGTGTATTGCTCTAGTTTAGAATCCTTGTAGTTTGCAGCAAGCTTCTTCTGGCTGAAGGTAACTTTGTGCTTGCCTGTACGCTCAACTGTGAATTTCGTTTCATTGGATTCTGCTTTTTTCTTATGATCAAGTGTAGCAGCATCATCCTCATAGAAGCTGTATTCAGCTTTCTTGTCAAGGTATGTGTCGAGAACAAGGTTTTCAAGCGGTTTTTCGCCAGTGTACTGCTGTACATCGCGAGTTGGGATCATAGAATCTTTCTTCACGAACATTGGCATTACATCAAGAGCTGCACCAACATGGATTGTACGTCCGCCTTGGTATTCTTTTCCTGAAACATAGTCAACCCAAGTGTGGCCTTCTGGAAGATAAACGTTACGGGATGTTTGTCCTTCCTTCACAACCGGAGCAACCATTAGAGAATCACCGAACATGAATTGATCTGCAATGTTATATGTGTTTTCATCTTCCTGGAATTGGTACACAAGCGGCTGCTGAACTGGTTTTCCTGTTTCAGAAGCATCCTGGAACGCGTTGTATAGGTATGGAAGCAATTTGTAACGCTGTTCGATGTACTTTTTGCTGATTGCTTCAACTTCTGGTCCGTAAGCCCACGGCTCTTGACCTTGTTTGATTTCAGCCTTTTTGTCACTATCATAGTGGATACGGGCAAACGGATACAGGGATCCGATTTGAATCCAGCGGGCATACATTTCTGCAGTCGGACGTTGTGCAAATCCTCCGATATCCGTTCCAACATTCGCTACACCGGACATTCCGATGTTCATGTGGCTAGGAAGGGACATTTGCAGATGTTCCCAAGTACTTACTGTGTCACCAGTCCAAAGAGCGGAATAACGCTGAGTTCCTGCATACATATCACGAGTCAGTACGAATGGACGCTCGTTTGGTTTGTGCATGCCCCAAGCATTATAAGTAGCCTCTGCTTCGTCATGGCCGTAAATATTGTGGTACTCAGTGTGAAGAATTTTGTTATCGTCGTATCCGAAATAAGAATCAAGCGGCATTGTATGATTATGCTTTGCATCGTCAAGGAATACAGCTGGTTCATTCATGTCATTCCATACGCCGTCAATACCTTCGTCAAACAGGGCGCTGTGGTTTTTCGTCCACCAATCGCGAACTTCTTGTTTGGAGAAGTCTGGGAATACGGAATCTCCAGGCCAAACAGGTCCAACGAATGGAGTTCCGTCTGCATTTTTAGCCCAATAATCGTTTTTGGTACCTTCTTGGTAAGACTTGTTGTTTTCATCCACCTTTACAGCGGGGTCATTGATGGCAATAGTATGGAAACCTTCCATTGCTTCAACTTGTTTAAGAGCATCTTTAAACTTGTCGTTCCAAGTGAATACGCGGAATCCATCCATGTAGTCGATGTCAAAGTGCATCGTGTCAACCGGGATTTTCTTTTCACGGTATGTTTTCGCTACATTTACGATTTCATCTGCATCATATTCCCACTTACTTTGGTGAAGTCCCATGGACCATTCAGGAGGAAGTTCCTGTTTACCTGTAAGCTCAGTATAGCGGTCAACAACGTCAGAGATTTCAGGACCGTTCATGAAGTAGTACGTCAGGTCTCCGCCGTTTGCGTAGAAGTAGTAGTAGTCATCAGATTCTGAAGCCATTTCGTAGTATGAACGGTGCGTGTTATCGAACATAATTCCGTATGCTTTTTCATTCTTAAGACCAATAAAGAAAGGAATTGTTGTATAAACGTATTTTGTGTCTTTGTCATATGCGTAAGCATCTGTATTCCACATTCCGATGCTTTCGCCGCGCTGATTCAAGTTCAGTCCAGCTTGCTCGCCGAAGCCGTAGAATGCTTCATTTTTATCGGTTTTTTTGTAAACGTAAGGTTTTCCGTTTTCATAGCCGGATGTGCTTCCGTTTTCCATGTAATCTTCATTAATCACGTTTCCTTTGTGATCCATGAATTTCACGCCGAATGTATCCTTTTTAATATGAATGATAAGTTCTTTTGTTCTTAGCTCGTATACATTGCCTTTATCTTTTGCTGTGAATCTTGGAGTCTTCCAATCTTTCTTTGCGATTCCGCGGGAAGTGTACTCTTCTTTTCCTTTTTCAAGGATGGATACCTTCGCAAGATCATCTGCAAACAGACGAATATATGCGTCTTTGTTTCCAAGGTCAAATTTCACCCCGTTGTCTAGCTTTTCGATCCCTTTAACTGATAGCTTTTCCAGCTTGTCTTTCGCTAGGGGTGTATCTGCTTCTGGCTGTGTAACAGCTTGTGCGTTAGGAGCAAGAGCTGTTGCTGCCATTCCCATTGCAAGGGAAGCGGAGATAACTCCTTTAATGATGCGTTGTGACTTTTTCATCTTCCACCTCGTTAAAAAGATTTTTGTGAACATTTCGTTGTGCACACGATGGCACAAGTCAAAATATAGACTCAATTACACAATTGCACAATCCATAATATGTATATCAAGGTGAGAAGAAACGAACGTGCCATTGTACCTTAAGAGCTGATATTATAAGGTTTTGTAAACGTTTTTCAACGAAAGAGGAACCGATTCCGCATCTGTTTAAAAATACATCAATGTGTCTAGACAAGTTCTTAGTGTTACATAAGGTAGCTCAATGGTCCTTGTTTATGTAATAAAAGAAATATTTTCAATACATCTATTGACGTTAAAGGGTTTTAACGTAAATAGAAAGTAAAAATAAGATATAATTCTATTTTTCTAAATATTGAAGTAAGCAACATTTTTGATATTTTACATTCATTGAAGGATAATTAAAAATGAATTCTGGTAGGTGAAGGGAGCTAATTTAAATGGTTAAAAGTTTACAGGAAACCACTACTCTCCATAATGGAGTGAAAATGCCCTGGTTCGGTCTTGGTGTTTGGAAAGTTGAAGACGGGAACGAAGTGGTAAGCTCCGTAAAAGCTGCCATTAAAGCAGGATACCGCAGCATTGATACTGCAGCGGCGTATAAAAATGAAGAAGGCGTTGGACAAGCAATTAAAGACAGCGGTGTTCCCCGCGAAGAACTCTTCATTACAACAAAATTGTGGAATGCAGATCAAGGGTATGATTCTGCTCTGAAAGCATTCGAAGACAGCATGGAAAAATTGGGACTGGATTATTTGGATCTCTATTTAATCCATTGGCCTGTTGAAGGAAAATACAAAGACTCCTGGAAAGCAATGGAGAAGCTTTACAAAGACGGCAAAATTAAAGCGATCGGCGTGAGCAACTTTAACGTCCACCATTTGGAAGATTTAATGAAGGATACTGAAGTGGTTCCGATGGTCAACCAAATTGAGTTCCATCCGAAGCTTTCACAGGAAAAAGTCCGGGCATTCTGTAAAGAGAATGGTATTCAGGTGGAAGCATGGTCTCCTTTAATGCAAGGGCAATTATTTGAGGAACCGGTTTTGAAGGAAATTGCTGAAAAACACGGCAAATCCGTGGCACACGTTATTCTCCGCTGGGATATTCAAAGCGGTGTCGTGACCATTCCTAAATCCGTTAAAGAACACCGCATTCAAGGAAATGCCGATATCTTTGATTTTGAACTGACTCAAGAGGACATGGAAAAAATCGACGCGCTGAATGAAGACAAGCGGGTAGGTCCAGATCCTGATAACTTTGATTTTTAATAAAATGAAAACCGCCCCGCTTCGATTGAAGCAGGGCGGTTTTTTTAAGGCTCCCAGCGTTTCATGTCAGCAGGAAACGGAGCGGTTAAATCGATTTTTTCATTTGAAATAGGATGGTGAAAGCGGATGCGAGCTGCATGCAGTGCTTGTCTTTTTATTAAGTGAGAAGGATCACCGTACAGCCTGTCTCCAATGATCGGGTTCCCAATATAACTTAAATGTACCCTTATTTGATGGGTTCTCCCGGTTTCAAGCTGAACCTTTAAAACGGCTCCGGAAGAACTGCTTTGCACCATTTCATAATGGGTAACAGCAGGCTGGCCTCCGGTGGATACCCTTCTTTTAGAAGGGTGATGGCGATCCTTGCCGATTGGCTGGGAAATCGTTCCTTTCTTAGGTCTTGGCACCCCTTGAACAGCAGCAACATAAGTGCGGGAAATGAAATGCTCCTGCAGGGCCTTATCCATAATAGCTTGGGCAAGTGCATGCTTCGCAAATAAAATCGCCCCTGACGTATCCTCATCAAGCCGATGAACATGGCGAACCGCAGCATCCTCTCCCTGCATCATATAGTAAAAAGCAAGAGCATTCGCAAGTGTGCCGGTTTCTCCAGGAGAATTCGGGTGGGTCTTCATGCCTGCCGGTTTATTGATAGCAATGATATGATCATCTTCAAACAAAATATCAAGCTCCATGAATTCTGAAACGATATCATTTTTCTCAGCCTTAAAAACCTCAAGGCTGACAACGTCGCCATTATGGACGAGCGGATTTTCCGCACTAAGAATTGTTCCATTAACCTTTAAGCCGTTTGCTTTCCGGTAATGATGAATGACTCCTTTTGACGCACCGGCTGTTTGGATCAGGAATTCATTCACATATACAGGTGCAAGATCAGTGACTTTATACTCCAGCCATGTACCTCGTTTTTTCATCCATTTTCCCCTTATCTTAGCAGTTTCTAGAGTGAGTATACCGGACAAAACCACCTCACGGCAAACGAGGAAACACTTACCTGTCTTTTGCCGCTCGGTCCTATGATATTCTAATGTTACGAAAAGTCGCTTCAAAGGGTGGGGTATATGAAAATCGTATCGGCATCAACAAATGAACAGGAACAATTCATCGAAGAGCTGGTTGAAGAAATGTACAAAGAAGTGTTTCCAATCTACTTCTCTGATGAAACTATCGTAAAACTTGAAAAAATGTCCGTGCTGAAACCAACGGAAGAAACCATTATCTATAATGGCACGTTAAAAGAAGCATTTGAAATTATGTCAAGCCTGCAAACCTTAATCGCCGTTCTTAAACAAGCAGACGAGGAAGAAAAACAAAAATATGCGGGACTGTACGACCGAAACCGTGAAATACTCAGGAGTTATGGCTACAATCTCCCACTGAACATGAGCGATTTTCTAACCGCCGGCATCGAGCGGGATCTTTTCAGCTGCTACACAAGATCCGCCAATAATTATCTAATATGATGAAAAGCTCTCTTCCGGTTGGGGAAGGGGCTTTTTTTATTGGGACTTTGGTGAGGAAAGTGGGAGAGGAAGAGTTTGGCTGGAAGGAAGGATGGAGGAATCGGCTGGAAAAATAAGTTTGGCTGGAAAGAGCGGTGGAACGGCCGGAAAGTGGGGGAACCCGGCTGGTATCAAGGGAGGAACGGCTTGAAAATGGAGTGAGTCGGCTGGAAAAATAAGTTTGGCTGGAAAGAGCGGTGGAACGGCCGGAAAGTGGGGGAACCCGGCTGGTATCAAGGGAGGAACGGCTTGAAAACTAAGTAAATCGGCCCGAAAACCAAGTTCGGCCCAAAACCCAAGTACACCCCGAAAACCAAAGTTCCCCCCTCAATCTAACCTCCTCCAATCAAATCAAAAAACAGCCCGCTCAGCACGGGCTGTTTCATTTAGCTGACCATTCTTTCAATAGCGCTTCCAGCTCTTCTTTTGTTTTTTCGCCTTCGGAAGCAGCTGCTTCTTTACCGTCTTTATAGTGGACGAGTGTTGGCGTTCCGGTGATGCCGTATGTGTCCCAGTAGTCTGGGAATTCTTTCAGGTTAAACTGATCAATGTTAATGTTCATGTCTTTAGCAAGCGGCATAAGAACTGGGGTTGTACGCTTGCAGTGCGGACAGTCGGAAGCGTAGAAGTAGACAATGAAGTCGTCGACGCTTTTAATTTTTTTATCGAGTTCGTCTGGCAGGATGTTGTTTTGATAGTTGGGGTCATCCAGCAGGGCTTCGGTGGATGGATCCAATGTGGTCTTTCCGTATGGATTGTTTTTAGCAGTTTCCTGTTTTTGATAGTTTGTGAAAAAGGCTAATGCCCCGAATAGAACAATAAAAATAGCGGCGAAAATTAGGACTTTTTTCAAGTTAGCGACCTGCCTTTCTGATTTTCAGAATCATAATGCTTGAGATGATAATCATTGTAAAACCGATTAAGGCAAGGAATGGAATGGTGATGAAACCGAGCCAGTTAATGTATTCGCCTGTGCAGGGAATTCTTCCGCAGGATCCTGCGTGATTTGCCAAAAAGGGTATTTTCTGCAGGCTGTAATGGTAGATGGAAATAAGTGCGCCGATGCTTGAGAGAATCAGGCTATATAGAGCGACGCTATAGTCTTTCTTCGCTATAGCGATTCCAAGTATAATGACTTGGGGATACATGAGAATTCTCTGATACCAGCATAGATCGCATGGAACAAAACCGACGATTTCAGAGAAGTACAGACTGCCAAGAGTGGATACGAATGAAGCGATCCAAGCAAATAAAAGCCAATTTTCTAATGATTTATTTTCAGGCATAGAGGTCTCCTCACCAACAGTATTAGACAAGAAAATTATAGTACAGGGATAAGAAGATTGTAAACACAGATTCTTCCTGAATGTTGACAACGTTTTCACAAGTGAACTACAATGAAAATATGACGTAAACGTTTACGTGCCAAAAAGGAAGTGCTTTAATTTGAGACCAACGATCAAAGATGTAGCCAGGGATTCAGGGGTATCTGTTGCAACTGTTTCCAGAATTGTGAATGGGTTACCCGGCTATTCACCTGAAACAAGGAAAAAGGTGATGAAGGTTATAGAAGATCTCGGCTATAAGCCAAACGCAGTGGCAAGGAATTTAGTTAGCAGAAAGACGAGTACAATCGGCGTTTTGCTGCCGCAGCTGTCTAGCCATTTTGCAGCCAAGCTGCTTCAGGGGATTGAGGATGAGGCCCATAATCGGCGCTATAGCGTAGTAGTCTGCAATACAGATTCGAACGGAAAAAGAACGCAGGATTACTTGGAGCTCTTAAGGGAGAAACAAGTGGAAGGCATTTTATTCGCCAGTGAATTATTAACGGATGAATATGCCGAAACGCTGCAGGGATTTGGTATTCCCGCGGCTGTTATCGCTACAACATCCCATGTGCCTTCTATCCCTTTTATAAAAGTAGATGACGAAGCGGCATCCTATTCAGCTGTCCAATTCTTAATAGAAAATGGCCACCAAAGGATTGGGATGATCAGCGGAACGAAGCATGACCCGATTTCCGGGATCCCAAGGATTAAGGGCTTGAAAAAAGCGTTTAGTGAGAATGGTATTCCTTTTGAAGAAGAGCTCATTGAATATGGTGATTTTGGTTTTAGAAGCGGGTATGAAGCAATGGAACGGCTTTATCGGAGTAATCCGGAGCTAACCGCTGTATTTGCAGCTAGTGATGAAATGGCGCTGGGCATTTTATCTTTCTGCTATGAAAAGGGAATGAAAGTGCCGGATGATTTATCGGTTATCGGCTACGATGATACGGACATAGCGACGATGTCCATTCCTCCCCTGACGACAGTACACCAGCCTATTCAGGAGATGGGTACGGATGCGGTTCGTATGCTTATGAAGATGATAGATGGAAATCAGCCGGAGAGCAGGTTTATGGCTTACAGGATTACAAAGAGAAATTCAGTTAAAAATCTGACTTAGGAGTTGGGAGTTATGGAGAAAAATTGGTGGAAAGAAGCCGTTGTTTATCAAATTTATCCGCGCAGTTTTATGGATAGCAATGGAGATGGAATCGGCGATATCAAAGGCATCATTTCCAAGCTTGATTATTTGAAGGAACTGGGTGTGGATGTAGTATGGCTTTCTCCAGTTTATCAGTCGCCGAATGATGATAATGGCTATGATATCAGTGATTACCGCAAGATCATGGACGAATTCGGTACGATGGATGACTGGGATGAGATGCTGAAGGAAATGCATGATCGAGGGATAAAGCTTGTAATGGATCTGGTTGTTAACCACTCTTCGGATGAGCATGCCTGGTTTGCGGAATCCCGTCAATCGAAAGACAATCCATATCGGGACTACTACATATGGCGTCCCGGAAAAGACGGCAAGGAACCGAACAATTGGGAATCGGTATTTAGCGGCTCAGCATGGAAGTATGATGAAGCGACAGATGAATATTTTCTTCATCTGTTTTCAAAAAAGCAGCCGGACTTGAATTGGGAGAACCCGAATCTCCGCAATGAAATTTATGAGATGATGAAGTTTTGGCTTGATAAAGGGATTGATGGATTCCGGATGGATGTCATCAATTTTATTTCGAAGGAAGAGGGTCTGCCTGATGCGGACAATCCGGAAGGGAAGCCATTCGCACCGGGCGGGCAGCATTTTATGAATGGTCCGCGTATTCATGAATTTCTAAAGGAAATGAACAAGGAAGTTCTCTCTCACTATGATGTAATGACGGTCGGAGAAATGCCTGGTGTTTCCCCTGACGAAGGCATTCTTTATACAGATGCTGAGGAGAACGAATTAAACATGGTATTCCAGTTTGAACATATGGATCTTGATACGGAGCCAGGAAAAAGCAAATGGCATGTGAAGCCTCTGGATCTAAGGGATTTAAAGCATTCATTATCGCGCTGGCAGAAAGGGATGCAGGGCAAGGGCTGGAACAGTTTATACTGGAACAATCACGATCAGCCGAGAATTGTTTCCCGTTTTGGAGACGACCGCAGCTACCGGGTGGAGTCCGCGAAAATGCTTGCTACCTGTTTGCACATGATGCAAGGAACTCCTTATATTTATCAGGGTGAAGAATTCGGTATGACCAATGTTCGTTTTGATTCTATCCAGCAGTATAAAGACATTGAAACACATAATATGTATAAAGAACGTGTCATTGAGAATAAAGAGGATCCCGCAGAAGTCATGAATTCCATTTATATAAAAGGCCGTGATAACGCTCGAACGCCTATACAATGGGATGATTCTAAAAATGGAGGATTTACAGAAGGAACACCGTGGATAGAGGTTAATCCAAATTATAAGGAAATCAATGCCAAGGCAGCATTGGAGGATTCCGCGTCCATTTTCCACTACTATAAAAACCTGATCAACTTAAGGAAGAACCATGAAATTATTGTTTACGGTTCCTATGAGCTGATTTTGGAGGAGGACCCGGAGATTTTCGCCTTTATTCGAGAATACAATGGGGAAAAACTGCTTGTTGCAGCAAATTTCTCGGGAAATAATCCAGAGTTTCGACTTCCTGAAGGTTTTGAACTTAAAGAACCGGAGCTGCTTGTTGCGAATTATGAAGGACAGCATGAAGGAACTTACGAAGGTTTTACAATGAGACCTTGGGAAGCAAGGGTATATAAATTCTAAAAGAACGGCGGACGTATAATGCGTTCGCCGTTTTTTTATAAAATCCCTTAGCTAATTGAGATTTTTTACTACACAATCTTGGCGTTGAAAATGCTCATACTAATTAGCGAAAGGGGAGGGTAATCATGAATAAAGTTAGCAGCATTATGTCAAAAAACGTAGCAAGCGTAACATCCAGCCAGTCCATTCAAGAGGCAGCTCAATTGATGAGCCAGCACAATGTGGGATCTATTCCGGTTGTGGAGAATGGCCAAATGAAGGGGATTATTACAGATCGTGATATTACGCTTCGAACAACAGCTGAAGGCAGAGACTCCAATACGAAGGTGTCAGATGTAATGACATCTCAAGTAGTTTCCGGCCGTTCTGACATGAGCTATGAGGAAGCATCCCAGCTAATGGCTCAGAATCAAATCCGCCGTTTGCCGATTGTTGAAAATAACAATCTTGTCGGTATGGTTGCCCTAGGTGATCTTTCCGTCAATCAGCTTTCAAATGAGTCAGCAGGAAGCGCCCTTTCAAACATCTCAAACCAGGATAATCAGCATAAGTAACAAAAGGAATTGGGTAGCCGGGTCTCCCGGTTATCCTTTTCTTTTTTTTGTGAAACGGTTCATAATATAGGGAAAGGAGCTGATTTTTTTGTATAAAGCGATTGTGTTTGATTTTGACGGTTTAATTTTGGATACGGAAACCCTTCACTACGAGGTGCTCCAAGAGATGTTTAAGGAGCAGGGATCCAGTCTTCCGCTTGAACTTTGGGTACAAGGGGTCGGCACTCAATCCGGATTTAGGCCATTTACATATTTGGAAGAACAGCTGAAAAAAAGCGTTGACCACAGCGCACTCCAGCAAGACAGAGAGAACCGCTTCAATGAACGAATCAGTAAAGAGCTCGCAAGACCGGGTGTGGAGGAATACCTGGCAGCAGCGAAGGAACTAGGCTATAAAATCGGACTGGCATCCAGTTCCAATTACAAATGGGTCAGCACTCATTTGAAAAATATCGGCTTATTCGAGTATTTTGAGTGCATCAGGACGAGTGATGATGTTGAAGAAGTAAAGCCTAATCCAGATCTGTATTTAAAAGCAGCTGAATGCCTCGGCGTCAAACCGGAGGAGTGCATTGCTTTTGAGGATTCTGTCCATGGGTCGGCTGCTGCAAAACGGGCGGGAATGGCCTGTGTGATTGTTCCGAATAAAATTACAGGCGGACTTGAGTTTGGAGAAATGGATCACCGTCTTGAATCGATGGCAGAACTGGAGTTCAAGCTGCTTGTTGAAAACCTGGAAAGCATAAAGAACGTTTAAAAAGGCGCTGATAGCGGGTAAATGATTCTAATGGTAAAGGAGATGTCGTCATGACCGAAAAATTGGACTTATCTAAATTCGAAAAGAAAATGATTATCCGCAATATACAGCATAAAGACATTGATGAAATCATTAGCATGCAGCGAAAATGCTTTCCAGGGATGGACCCGTGGAAACGGGAGCATCTTGAAAGCCATCTAGAACATTTCCCGGAAGGCCAGTTTTGTGCAGAATTTGAAGGACAGATTATTGGTTCGTGCTCCAGTCTGCTTGTAAACTTTGATGAATACGATGACCGCCATACTTGGGATGACATTACAGACAATGGGTACATCACCAATCATAATCCTGATGGCTATAACTTATATGGAATTGAAGTCATGGTTGATCCGGAATTCAGAAGGATGAGTATCGGCTACAGGCTTTATGAAGCCCGCAAGGAATTTGCCCGTCTTCAAAATTTAAAAAGCATCATTATTGGGGGCCGTATCCCCAATTTTCATAAACATGCAGGCGAGCTGACGCCGCGGGAATATGTGGAAGAGGTTATTCACCACCGCATCTATGACCCGGTGCTTTCATTCCAGCTAATGAATGGGTTCACTCTAATGAGGATCAATCCTAGCTACTTGCCGGATGATCAAGCATCGAACCAATATGCAACATTGATGGAATGGAACAATGTAGATTATCAGCCGAACACTAAACGGTATTATAAAACGTCATTCCCTGTCCGGATCTGTGTTGTGCAATACATGATGAAGCAAATTGAGTCCTTTGATGAGTTTGCGAAACAGTCCGAGTATTACGTGGATGTGGCCTCAGATGCGGATGCTGATTTTGCCGTCTTCCCTGAGCTTTTCACAACACAGCTTATGTCGTTTGGCCATGATAAAACGCCAAGCCAGGCAATCAGAAGGCTGACAGAGTTCACGGAGGATTACATTTCACTTTTTACAGACCTTGCGGTGAAGTACAACATTAATATTATCGGGGGCTCCCACGTGGTTGAAGAGGATGATGGTGATATTTATAATATCGCGTACCTGTTCAGGCGCGATGGAACGATTGAAAAGCAGTACAAGATTCACATCACGCCGAATGAACGCAAGTGGTGGGGAATTAGTGCCGGAGATCAGGTGAAAGTATTTGATACAGACTGCGGAAAAATAGCCATTCAAATTTGTTATGATATTGAGTTCCCTGAGCTCGCAAGAATCGCAACAGATATGGGGGCTAAAATTATTTTTACTCCGTTCTGTACAGAGGACCGCCAAGGCTATCTGAGAGTGCGCTACTGTGCACAGGCACGTGCAGTTGAAAATCAGGTATACACTGTCATTTCAGGAACGGTAGGAAACCTTCCGCAAACTGAAAACATGGACATTCAATATGCTCAATCTGCGATTTTTGCCCCATCTGACTTTGAATATGCCAGAGATGGGATTGTCGGAGAGTGCAATCCGAATATTGAAATGGTCGTAATCGGGGATGTTGATTTAGAAATTTTAAGAAGGCAGCGCCAATCCGGAACAGTGCGCCAGCTTAAGGATCGAAGACGTGATTTGTATTCATTGCAGTATAAAAATAGATAATGCAAAAAGTCCGCTGCTGCAGCGGACTTTTTTCCTGTATTCCACCGGCATATGCTAAAATAAAAAAATACATACTAGAGGATACTTAGAAAAAGATAAGCTGGCAGGAGTGTGCGGGAAATGGGATTTGAAGGGCAGACGTTATTGCCTGCGATACGGAATATGAAGCAATTTGATCAGTTTTTAGGAAGCAAGTATCAATACGGGGTTCTGCTTGATACTCATCTGGGTCAGCTGAAAGGGATTGTGAAGGCTTCTGATCAAGCAGAGAAGAAGCTTTTGATTCATGTTGATTTGATTCAGGGCCTGAAGCATGACGAGTATGCAGCAGAATTTATCTCCCAGGAAATTAAGCCGGCAGGATTGATTTCGACAAGATCGAACGTTATTTCAAAAGCGAAGCAGCGCGGCCTGATTGCGATTCAGCGCCTGTTCCTGCTGGATACGAGCGCACTTGCGAAAAGCTTGGAGCTCATTCAACGGATGAGGCCGGATTTTATTGAGGTACTGCCGGGTGTTGTCCCGAATTTGATAGAAGAAATCCGGAAAGAAACCGATATACCAATTCTTGCAGGAGGCTTTGTCAAGACCGAGCAAGAGGTGCAAGCTGCTCTTAAAGCAGGTGCTGCAGCTGTAACAAGTTCAGAGACGGCACTGTGGAAAGAAATGGAGAAAAACTTAGGTTGAAACCTGGACCTGATCGTAAAGGTGCAGACAAAGACACCATATTTCACCTTCGAAATGCAACAACAACTATTTGAAGGTGAAATAATCTAACGGCGCCAATTACTGCAGTTACATGGTATCGAGCATATCCACCCGGAATAAATGCAAGTCTCGGTGCGCGTTATGTGATAGATTTCAATTTATCAAAAGTTGGTCCAATAGTTCGACAAAAAATTACTCCAATTGCTTGACAACGCTTACAATAAGTTTTAATATTATGGACAAGTTAATTTATGTGACGGAGACGAGGAGATCCACAACTGTTCTTTACTTTTGTAAGGGGAGAGTTGTGGATTTTTTTGCTTAAATTTAATCGTTTTTCTGTAAACGCTCTCCTCACCAATTGACTAAGACTTACACCATGGGGGGATTTAGATGTCTGCTTTTTTGGGTGAACTAATAGGAACAATGATATTAATCGTGTTCGGCGCAGGTGTGTGTGCAGGAGTCAATTTAAAAGGGTCATTCGCTGAAAACTCAGGCTGGATCGTTATCACGATGGGCTGGGGGTTGGGAGTCGCGATGGCAGCTTACGCAGTCGGCGGAATCAGCGGGGCTCATTTAAATCCTGCGCTCACCATCGGTCTTGCTTTAACAGGGGACTTTGCCTGGAATCTTGTACCTTCTTACATCCTGGCACAAATGATTGGGGCATTTATTGGGGCTTCTCTTATTTATTTTCATTACCTGCCGCATTGGCAAGAAACGAAAGACCCGGGAACAAAGCTTGGCGTATTTTCAACAGGACCGGCCATCCCGAATGTTTTTGCTAATTTCATTAGTGAGGCACTTGGAACCTTCATATTGGTTCTTGGAATCCTTTCAATCGGAGCGAATAAGTTTACAGACGGATTAAATCCTCTGGTTGTCGGTTTTCTCATTGTTGCAATTGGTTTATCATTGGGGGGGACCACTGGATACGCGATCAACCCCGCACGGGATCTTGGCCCGCGAATTGCGCATTTTGTCCTGCCGATTCCTGGGAAAGGCGATTCCAATTGGCGTTATGCATGGGTGCCGGTTATAGGACCTCTTGCAGGAGGAGCTTTTGGGGCCGTGTTTTACAACTTCGCATTTAAGGGAATTATGAATTCATCATTCTGGATTGTAACCGTTATCCTGGCTGGACTTCTTGCAATAACTTATGCCATGACAAAACGGGGGAAAAGTACGGTAAGACAAACCGCTTAAAAATGCCAAAGGGAGGAAACGAAGATGGAAAAATACATTTTATCTCTTGATCAGGGGACTACGAGCTCGAGGGCTATTCTTTTTAACAAGGATGCAGAGATTGTCCACACAGCACAAAAGGAATTTACCCAGCACTTTCCGAAGCCGGGCTGGGTGGAGCATAATGCCAATGAAATTTGGGGCACAGTTCTTGCGGTTATCGCATCTGCTTTATCCGAATCAAACATTACGGCAGAACAGATTGCCGGAATCGGAATAACGAATCAGCGGGAAACAACTGTAGTATGGGATAAAAATACAGGACAGCCTGTTTACAACGCCATTGTATGGCAATCCCGCCAGACGGTGCCGATATGCGAAGAATTAAAGGCTCAGGATTTGAATGATAAATTCCGTGACAAAACCGGACTCCTGATTGACGCGTATTTTTCCGGAACAAAAGTGAAGTGGATATTGGACAATGTAGAGGGTGCCCGCGAAAAAGCGGAAAAAGGCGATCTGCTTTTCGGAACCATTGATACATGGCTGATTTGGAAGCTTTCCGGCGGACAGGCGCATGTAACCGATTATTCCAATGCATCAAGAACCCTTATGTACAACATTTACGATTTGAAATGGGACGATGAGCTGCTGGAGATTCTCGGTGTGCCAAAATCCATGCTCCCTGAAGTACGCCCATCCTCTGAAGTTTATGGTGAAACAATTGATTATCACTTCTTCGGAAATAAAATTCCGATCGCCGGCGCAGCAGGAGATCAGCAGGCCGCCTTGTTCGGACAGGCATGCTTTGAAAAAGGGATGGCCAAAAATACCTATGGTACTGGCTGCTTTATGCTGATGAATACTGGCGAGGAAGCGATAAAATCTGAACATGGCCTGCTTACAACCCTTGCATGGGGGGTAAATGGAAAAGTAGAATACGCTCTCGAAGGAAGTATCTTTGTTGCGGGATCTGCTATCCAATGGCTGCGGGACGGATTGCGCATGTTCAAAGATGCGAGAGACAGCGAATCCTATGCATCACGAGTTGAATCGACAGATGGTGTTTATGTTGTACCAGCTTTCGTAGGACTCGGAACGCCATACTGGGACAGCGATGTGAGAGGAGCGGTTTTCGGGCTGACACGCGGAACGTCAAAAGAACATTTCGTGCGCGCAACCCTCGAATCCCTTGCCTACCAGTCGCGTGATGTTCTGGATGCGATGGAAGCGGATTCCGGGATCACTCTTAAAACGTTAAGGGTCGATGGGGGAGCTGTTAAAAACAACTTCCTTATGGAATTCCAGAGCAACATACTCGGCGTGCCGGTGGAACGTCCGGAAATCAATGAAACGACGGCGCTTGGATCTGCCTATCTGGCGGGACTTGCTGTAGGCTTCTGGAAGGATCAATCCGAGATTTCCGATAAATGGGCAATTGATCACACATTTGAGCCGGATATGGAAGAGAAAGATAGGGAAGAATTATACGAGGGCTGGAAAAAAGCAGTAAACGCTGCCAGGGCTTTCAAATAATTCAAACCTGTGCTATAATAAACTCAAGTTAATGACAGTACGGTTGGAGATAAGGAGAGACCGCAGCGCTAAAACAGTGGAGACATTGTTTTGGTTCGTTGCGGTCTCTTTTTTTGCGCCTTCATCTTCTGCCAAAAAATACAGGGAGGCTAACATGATGAGTTTTTCTAGTTTAGATAGAGAAAAGCAGCTTGAAAAAATGACAACGGAGCAATACGACCTGTTCGTGATCGGCGGAGGCATTACCGGTGCCGGCATTGCACTTGATGCGGCATCCAGAGGAATGAAGATTGGTCTCGCGGAAATGCAGGATTTCGCTGCAGGTACATCAAGCCGTTCGACTAAGCTTGTGCACGGCGGTTTAAGATACTTAAAGCAATTTGAAGTGAAAATGGTGGCGGAGGTCGGGAAAGAGCGCGCGATTGTTTATGAAAACGGACCGCACGTAACAACACCTGAATGGATGCTCCTTCCAATGCATAAAGGCGGTACCTTCGGAAAATTTTCAACCGGCATTGGACTTCGTGTGTACGATTTCCTGGCAGGCGTTAAGAAAAGCGAATGGCGCACAATGCTGACAGCGGATGAAGTACTGGAAAGAGAACCGCTTGTCAAAAAGCAGGATCTGCTTGGCGGAGGCCGCTATGTAGAATACAAAACAGATGACGCCCGCTTAACGATTGAAGTCATGAAAGAAGCTGTTCGATTCGGAGCAGAGCCGGTTAACTATGCGAAGGTCGATGGCCTCCTATATGAAAAAGGCAAAGTGATCGGCGTGAAGATTTTGGACGTGCTAACAGGCAAAACGTATGACGTCCACGCCAAAAAAATCGTCAATGCAACTGGTCCTTGGGTAGACGGTCTGAGAGAAAAAGATCATTCCAAAGAGGGCAAGCACCTTCAGCTGACTAAAGGAATTCACCTGGTATTCGATCAATCCCGCTTCCCATTGAAGCAGGCTGTCTATTTTGACACACCGGATAAACGGATGGTGTTTGCGATTCCGCGCGAAGGCAAAACTTACGTAGGAACGACGGACACCGTCTATAAAAGCGACATTGCGAAGCCGAGAATGACAGAGGCAGACCGCAAATACGTGGTGGACGCCATCAACTACATGTTCCCGAGTCTGGAAATTAAAGTGGAAGATGTTGAATCCAGCTGGGCAGGATTACGCCCGCTTATTCATGAAGAAGGAAAAGATCCATCCGAAATCTCCAGAAAAGACGAGGTTTGGACTTCCAATTCCGGTCTGATTACCATTGCAGGCGGGAAGCTGACTGGCTACCGCAAAATGGCAGAGCATATTGTGAACCTTGTAGCAGAACGCTTGAATAACGAAACCGGAAAAGATTTCGGCAAATGCAAAACGAAAAACATGCCCGTATCCGGAGGCCACGTAGGCGGTGCATCCAGCTTCCAGCAATTTAAGAAAGTCAAAACAGAAGCAGGACAAAAGCATGGATTAACTGAACAGCAAGCAGAGCGGCTTGCCCAGCGCTACGGTTCAAACGTGGACCAGGTGCTTGAAATCCTGGACAGTGTGAAGGACGAGGCAGCACGCCTAAACATTCCGGCTTACGTTCTTGCTGCTGCGGAATACGCAATCACGGAAGAACTTGCAGCAACACCGGCTGACTTCTTCGTTCGCCGTACCGGAGCCGTTTATTTCAATATTGATTGGGTTAGAAGCTATAAAGAACCGGTAATCAGCTACATGGCCAGCCGTCTGAACTGGACAGATGAGCAAAAACGGACGTATACAGAGCAATTGAACGAGCAGATTGATTATGCGGTCGTTCCGCTCGCAGAATAATGTTCGACATGTGACTGCCCTGGGAGACTGGGGCGGTTTTTTTTTCTGTGAATTGGGGAATGGAATAGATGTTAAAAAGATTGATTGTACCGGGTTTAATGGATGTTAAAAGCAGATCAGGGTTGAACAGGGTTTACGGGCACAAAGAGGTGGATCGCATGCCAGGTGGCATGGATTTTACGGGCGAAATTTTGTCGATAACGGGCACAAGCGTGTCGATAACGGGCACAAACGTGTAGATAACGGGCAATTCGACATTGCCAGACAATGTTCGACTGACCGGATTCAGACCATGGCCCCACCCTAGTCAAAACCCGCCCCCATCCAGTGTTTTGTGATAAAATAACAGAGAACATGCGGTTCTTTTTCATGACAAATTGCAGGAGAGAACAGCATGGATGGAGAAACCGTATAGAGGGATAAAACTTAGCACTTCAGGAGGTAAATGATGAACTGGACACAAAGCTATGAGCGCTGGAAAAACCAAACCAATCTTGACCCTGAATTATTGGATCTGCTAGTCAGTTTCAAAGATGATGAAAAACAGCTGGAGGATTGCTTCTACAAGGATCTTGAGTTTGGTACAGGCGGTATGCGCGGAGAAATCGGACCGGGCACAAACCGGATGAACATTTATACAGTTCGAAAAGCTTCCGAAGGCTTGGCAAAATACATAGAATCTTTCGGTGAGGAAGCGAAAAAGAGAGGCGTGGCGATCGCGTATGATTCCCGTCACAAATCTCCTGAGTTTGCGATGGAAGCAGCGAAAACGCTTGCGACACATGGTATTCAAACATACGTATTCGATGAACTTCGTCCTACTCCTGAGCTGAGCTTCGCGGTTCGCGAATTGAATGCTTTTTCAGGAATCGTTTTAACGGCAAGCCACAACCCTCCTGAATACAATGGCTACAAAGTATACGGCGAAGATGGCGGTCAGCTTCCTCCTGCTGCGGCAGATGAAGTCATTTCAAAGGTAAATGAGCTTGAGGACGAGCTATCCATTGAGGTAAAGGATGAAGCAAGTCTGAAGGAAGCCGGGTTAATCAAAATCATCGGTGATGAAATCGATGAGAAATATACGCAAAAGCTGACATCTATTTCTGTGAATCCTGAGCTTTCCAAAGAGGTAGACGTGAAGGTCGTTTTCACACCCCTTCACGGAACGGCGAACAAGCCGGTGCGCCGCGGACTCGCTGCACTTGGATATGAAAATGTAATAGTCGTGAAGGAGCAGGAGCTTCCTGATCCGAACTTTTCAACGGTTAAGTCTCCTAACCCGGAAGAGCATGCGGCATTTGAATTGGCGATCCGCGATGGAGAAGCAGCGGGAGCTGACATCCTGATTGCAACTGATCCGGATGCAGACCGCCTTGGGATTGCTGTTAAAAACGAAGCGGATGAATACGTCGTTTTGACAGGAAATCAAACGGGTGCGATTCTGCTTCACTACTTGCTGTCCGAGAAAAAAGCAAAAGGCATCCTTCCGGACAACGGCATTGTGCTGAAAACAATCGTTACGTCAGAAATTGGCCGGGAAGTTGCATCTTCCTTCAATCTTGAAACGGTCGATACTCTTACCGGGTTCAAATTTATCGGGGAAAAAATCCGTGAATACGAAGAGTCCGGCCAGTATACGTTCCAGTTTGGCTATGAGGAAAGCTATGGCTATTTAATCGGTGATTTTGCACGAGATAAAGATGCGATTCAAGCTGCATTGCTAGCTGTTGAAGTATGTGCTTTCTATAAAAAGAAAGGTATGACGCTGTATCAGGGTCTGCTTGAGATTTTCGCACAATACGGATACTTTAAAGAAGGCTTGAAATCCTTAACGCTGAAAGGAAAAGAAGGTGCTGAGCAGATTCAGGACATCCTTGCTGCCTTCCGTTCAAACCCTCCTGCTGAAATCGCCGGCAAAAAGGTAACCATTGTTGAGGATTACAAAACCAGTGAAAGACAGCTGAACGTCTCCGGAGAAAAAGAAGAAATCGATCTTCCAAAATCCAACGTCTTGAAATATTTCCTTGAAGATGGCACATGGTTCTGCCTGCGTCCATCCGGTACGGAGCCGAAAATCAAATTCTACTTCGCTGTCAAAGGCACATCCCTTGAGGATGCCGAGCAGCGCCTTGCGCATGTTGAAAAGTCCGTAATGGAAGCGGTAGAAGAGATTATTACGAATAAAGCAGGCAAGTAATAAAGCACAAAAAACGCTTGGATTGAATCCAAGCGTTTTTTGTGTGGGGTTTATCTGGTTGCAGTGGCGGCGGCTAGGTGCCAGTCCCGTCATTCTTCACCGCATCGGGGGAAAGAGACCATGTCCGATGAGCCCTTATGCCCCAACGGTTTCCAGGATCGGTGCCGGAGATTTTGTACGGTAAAATTTATGGGGAAAGGCACCATATCACGCGGTCATCCCAACGCCAGCCCACCGTCGCCCAATCTGCAATCCATTACTCCCCCTGCGAAGGACACGCAGCTTCCATCAGTCTCTCCAAATCCTGGTCCATAATGAACATCTCAATGCGTTCACCGGTTTTCGTGCTGATATCGCTATGGCTGGACAGTACTTTGCAGCCTGTCAGGCCTTCGATGATTTCTTCGTATTTTGCACTGTACATTTCTCTGAGCAGCTGTCTCATATGCTTTACGAGCTTTCGGCCGTCGTCCCGTTCCACAAGGTGCTTTTCCTCAACTGTCAGGACGCCTTTGAATCTGGTAATGACCATGTCTCTCATAATATACGTTTTGGCTTCCTGAGGTCCTCGGCCGATCAGCTCGCGCTGAAATTTAATTAATGCTTCGCTTACGTCTGCTTCCAGCTTCTTTTTCGTTGTATAAGGCAAACCGATGTCCTCCATTAACCCGATTTATTTCCAGCTAATCTTAATCATGGGGAAAAAGTTTGTCAACAGGAGAAAAGAGGAGAAATAATGTGAAAAAGTGAACTCAGAATAATAAAATGGCAGATTAAGAGTGAATATGAGTAAATATGCTTAAATTTAGATATTAAAAGGGTATTTACTTTATAGAGCGGCAGGATTAAAATAAATCTCGTAAGAAACAATTAAAGACGGCTTAGTCCCTGGTACACAGGGAACGGAGGAACCAATTTTTTGGGGTTAATTCTGCAGCAGCAGAAAGGATGAGAAACTCTTTCGCCATCCTACCCGTCAGCTAACTTCGTCGGCTAAAGCGAAGGAGGTCCATGACCGCCTTAAAAGGGTGTTTTTTTATGGAGTTTTTTAATAAACTCTGCAAAAAACCTCTTCATTCCGCTGGTCTTTTTATTTTGCTTACAAACTGAACATGTGAATGGATAAGTGAAAAAGTCTGGGGGACTGGACGTAAAGGAAGCTTCTGGCTTGCTGGACGTAACGTAGACCAATGAGTACTTTTTCTCCGAATAAACAAATCTTGGCTTGCCCTGTAAAACAGGTGCCTGAGCTTACTTAAGATTTGTCCGGGGAAGGAGTAAGCATTGGTCTATTTTTTGTTTTCAGGATTGCTCCATCCTTGGGAGGGATCGGTCAGGAGGGCTAACAGCGGAGGCAGCCGCCTTCCTGCTTTTCATTCACCGAACTCAATTTGGGAGGTCGCGTATGGACATTGCAGCGATAGGGATCGCCGTTATCTGCTTCGGTCTGTTTTACGGATTTATCGTATTCTGTGAAAAAGTAATAAAAGAATAGGAGTGGCGGATATGATCTTTTTATTAATCCTCGTACTTGGTTTGTCAGCATATTTAATTGATGCCCTTATTCATCCTGAAAAATATTAATTCGAATGCCGGAGGAGAAAAACATGGATTTTGTTCAAATGGGAATTGTCCTGCTGCTTGTTGTGCTGCTGGCTATTCCGATGGGGAAATATATTGCACGCGCCTTTTCGCTGGAAGAGACGAAGCTGGACCGGGTGTTCGGCTTTGAGAAAATCATATATAAGTTATCCGGAATAAAGCTTTCATCTATGACTTGGAAGCAATATGCGATTGCCGCTTTGCTTTTCAACATTGTGATGTTTGCCATCACCTATCTTGTTGTTAGACTGCAGCACGTTCTGCCGGGAAACCCGAGCGGAATTGCAGCGATGGACCCGTTTTTATCCTTTAATACGATTTCAAGCTTTTTAACAAATACGAACCTTCAGCACTACAGCGGCGAGTCAGGATTATCCTACCTGTCACAGATGATGGTTATTATGTATTTAATGTTTACGACGCCTGCTACAGGGCTTGCCATCTGTATCGCATTCTTTAGAGGCCTGACAGGGCAAAAGAGCATGGGGAACTTTTATGTAGACTTGGTTCGTGCTCATACCCGTATCCTGATTCCGCTGTCAATCGTTGTCGGTCTTGTTTTAGTCAGCCAGGGTGTTCCGCAAACGCTAAGCGGTACAGTAAATGCCGAAACACTTGAAGGCGCCCAGCAGCAAATTGCCCGCGGTCCTGTTGCGGCACTAGAATCGATTAAGCATTTAGGAACAAACGGCGGAGGATTTTTTGGAGTCAACTCTGCCCATCCATTTGAAAACCCGAATCCATTTACAAACGTTTTAGAAATTCTTTCGATGTTCCTGATTCCGGCTTCTTTGCCATTTGCCTTTGGACATATGGCGAAAAGCCGCAAGCAGGGGTGGATCCTGTTCAGCTCAATGGGCATCATTTTCCTAGCCTTCCTAGCTGCCGCCTATTTTGCTGAAAGTAACGGAAACCCAGCGCTTGCAAACATCGGGATTTCCCAGGGAAACGGAAGCATGGAGGGGAAAGAGGTCCGATTTGGAATTGCCCAAAGTGCCCTGTTTACCACGGTAACAACGGCAGCTACTACAGGAACAGTTAACAATATGCATGATACGCTGACTCCGCTTGGCGGAATGGTTCCGCTCGGATTGATGATGCTGAACAACATCTTCGGCGGTGACGGTGTCGGTACGATCAATATTCTGATGTATGCAATTCTTGGTGTTTTCCTGGCTGGACTGATGGTTGGACGAACGCCTGAATTCCTCGGCAGAAAAATTGAAGCTAAGGAAATGAAACTGATTGCGATTACGATTCTTGTTCATCCGCTGATCATTCTTGTTCCATCAGCGATCGCTCTCGCTACCGAAATGGGCTCATCAGCGATTTCCAATCCGGGATTCCACGGAATTTCACAGGTCGTGTATGAATTTACTTCATCTGCTGCGAACAATGGATCTGGATTTGAAGGACTGGGCGATAACACGCCATTCTGGAATATTTCCACGGGTGTTGTGATGCTGCTTGGACGTTACTTGTCCATTATTGCCATGCTTGCTGCCGCCGGATCCCTACTCAGCAAGAAGCCGGTGCCGGAAACGCTTGGAACATTTAAAACCGACAATATGACGTTTATGACGATTCTTATATTCACCGTGATTGTTGTTGGAGCCCTTACATTCTTCCCGGTGCTTGCACTAGGACCGATTGCAGAATGGCTGACGATTGCGAACTAATACAAAGAGAAGAGAAGGAGCAAGATCATGAATACGAAGCGGAAAGCGACGATGACAAATGATATTGTCAAACAGGCTTCAATCGATGCCTTTAAAAAATTAAATCCAATGACGATGGCGAAAAATCCTGTTATGTTCGTGGTGGAAATCGGTTTTATCGTCACGCTCATCCTGACACTGGCTCCCAGCCTGTTCGGTCCTGGGGAAGGCGCCGGCTATAACGGTATTGTCAGCATCATCCTGTTCATTACCATTCTTTTCGCTAATTTTGCTGAAGCGTTAGCGGAAGGACGGGGAAAGGCTCAAGCCGATTCGCTGAAAAAAACGAAACAGGACACGAAAGCAAAGCTTCTTCAAAAGGATGGCTCTTACAAGTCGGTCAGCTCCACAGATTTGCGGAAAGGCGACATTGTCCTAGTTGAAGCGAACGAGCTGATTCCAAGTGACGGAGAAATTATTGAAGGGGTATCGGCAATTGATGAATCAGCCATTACCGGAGAATCTGCTCCTGTTATTAAAGAGTCAGGCGGCGATTTCAGCTCTGTAACGGGCGGAACAAAAGTCATCAGTGACGCTATTAAGATAAAAATTACTACAGATCCGGGTGAATCATTCCTTGACCGGATGATCGGGCTTGTCGAAGGGGCAAAACGCCAAAAAACACCGAATGAAATTGCATTGAATACATTGCTTGTCAGCTTGACCCTGATTTTCCTGATTGTTTGTGCCACACTGCTTCCAATCTCATCTTATGTGGATGCAGCCGTTCCGATTGCGACCTTGATTGCCTTGCTCGTCTGCCTCATTCCAACGACCATCGGCGGCTTGCTTTCAGCGATTGGGATTGCTGGAATGGACCGGGTAACGCAGTTTAATGTCATTGCGATGTCTGGGAAAGCAGTAGAAGCTGCTGGGGACATCAACACCATTATCCTCGATAAAACCGGAACGATTACACATGGAAACCGGATGGCTGCTGACTTTGTGGCCGTTGGAGGAACAAGCAAAACAGAACTGAACAGAGTAGCGATGGAAACCTCTCTTTTCGATGAAACACCGGAAGGCCGCTCTGTGATCGAGCTTGCGAGAAAGCAGGGAGCGGCGGAAGAAAAACGGGATGGCTCTGAAGGAGTCGAGTTTAAAGCGGAGACCCGGATGAGCGGAACGGATTTCGCTACAGGAAGAAAGGTAAGAAAAGGGGCCGTTGATGCCATAAAGGAATATGTGAAAGATCAAGGCGGAACAATTCCATCCGATCTTGATGACCAAACCACGATGATCGCAACAGAGGGCGGAACTCCGCTTGCAGTCGCAGACGGAAATCGCATTTTGGGCTTAATTTACTTAAAAGATACCGTGAAACCAGGGATGAGAGAACGGTTTGATGAGCTACGCAAAATGGGAATCAAAACCGTCATGTGTACAGGGGATAACCCGCTTACAGCCGCTACAATTGCGCGCGAAGCAGGAGTAGATGACTTCATTGCAGAAGCAAAGCCTGAAGATAAAATTGCCGTCATTAAAAAAGAACAAGCGGAAGGAAAATTGGTCGCAATGACCGGGGATGGAACGAATGACGCCCCTGCACTTGCTCAAGCAGACGTGGGTCTTGCCATGAACAGCGGAACCATCGCCGCAAAAGAAGCAGCCAATATGGTGGACCTTGATTCGGATCCAACGAAAATCATTGAAGTTGTGGCCATCGGCAAACAATTGCTCATGACCCGCGGAGCGCTGACAACTTTCAGTATCGCCAATGACATTGCAAAATACTTTGCCATTATCCCTGCCATGTTTATGCTTGCGATTCCACAAATGCAGGCGCTGAACATCATGCAGCTTGATTCACCGCAAAGCGCGATTCTTTCTGCTCTAATCTTTAATGCGATCATTATTCCGCTGCTCATACCGCTTGCAATGAAAGGCGTCAAATACATTCCGATGAGCGCTACGAAGCTATTAAACCGCAACCTGTTTATTTATGGATTCGGCGGTGTCGTCGCTCCGTTCGTTGGAATTAAAATCATTGATATGATTCTATCTGTATTTTAAATCGAGAGAAAAAGGTGAAAATCATGTTTAAAAACTTACGAATTGCCCTAGTCCTTCTTGTCATCTGCGGCATTGGCTATCCGCTGCTGATGACAGGAATTGCACAAGCCGTCATGCCGGCGAAAGCGGATGGAAGTCTGATTGAGAAAGATGGAAAGGTGATTGGCTCTGAGCTGATCGGACAGACGTTTAAAGATCCTTCCTACTTTACAGGACGTGTTTCTTCTATAGAAAACAATGCAGCAGGTTCCGGATCAGGGAACTATGCACCATCAAATGCCGATATGATTGAGCGTACGAAAAAAGATATCGCAGCCTTTCTAAAGGCGAATCCGGATGTAAAGAAAAGCGATATTCCGGCAGACCTGCTGACCAACTCAGGCTCCGGACTGGACCCGCACATTTCACCGATGGCAGCAGAAATTCAGATTCCGAGAATCTCCAAGCTTCGCAATTTGGATGAAAACGAGCTGAAAGACTTGATTAAAAAACATACAGAAGGCCGCCAGTTTGGGCTGTTCGGCGAGCCGAGAGTCAATGTGCTGGAACTGAACATGGAGCTTGGTCAGAAAAAGTAACGAGTTAGGGGGCGGAAGCGATGGCCGATCAATTTAGACGAAAATCACCTGAGGAGCTTCTGGACTCCATTTCCAAACTCCATCGCGGCCGTCTGAAAATCATATTAGGAGCGGTAAGCGGTGCGGGAAAAACGTATCATATGCTGCTTGAAGGCCATTCTTTAAAGAAAAAAGGGCTGGACGTCGTGATCGGTGTCATCGGCAGAGGGGAAAACCGCCCGAAAACAGAAGAAAAAATCGGAACGCTTGAAACGGTTCTTCCCATCCAATGGCGCCGTGGAGACAGCATTCGCTATGACTTGGATCTGGAGCGTTTGATTGAACGGAACCCTGAGGTTGTACTCGTCGATAATCTGGCAAAAAGAAACCGCCCCGGAGCAGAAAATCCAAGCAGGCTGGACGATGTACTCAAGCTCCTTGAGCACGGAATCAGTGTCATCACCACCTTAAATATTTATGAACTGAGCGGTGCCAGGCAGGTAGCCGAAAAGCTTACGGGAATTAAAGTGAAAATTGAGGAATGCCTTCCAGAGGACACTTTAACCAGGGCAGACGAAGTCAAGCTTCTCGATGTTCCGCCTGAAGCCATTTTGAAAAGGCTTCAGGAAGGATGTCCGGAAGGTCTGTACGGGGAACTGTTCAGTCAGGGGAGCCTGACCGCTTTGCGTGAGCTTGCTCTTCGTTTTTTGGCAGGAGAAGTGGGAGAGGATCTTGAGGAATACCGGGAAAAACAAGGGCTGATCGGAGCCTCCGGTGCCTCGGAGCGAATCCTCGTCACAGCGCAATATCACTGGAACGGCTCAATCTTAATCAGAAGAGGGCACCAGATAGCCAAGCGGCTCGGGGGAACCCTGAACGTCGTTTGCTTTATCCCCCACAACCGGTCGATCACCTCCGAGCAGGCGGCATTTAAACGATCGATGAAAAAACTGACAGAGAAATTGGAAGGGAAATTCGAGGAGCTGCCGCTTTTAAATGAAGATGCGCCTTCCGCCATCGTTTCCTATGCAACGAGGAAAAACATCACCCGGATTGTAATGGGCCATTCAAAAAAGAGTGTATGGGAGGAGCGAATTCAGGGATCGGTTGTGAATAAGATTCTTCGCCATACTCGGAATATCGATATTTTCCTTGTCCCGGACAGGACCGAAGCTGAGGGAGAGCGGCTCCTGCCCGCTAAACAGTCCGAGCTTCCTGTTAATCCTTTTAAGCGGCTCTCGGCAGATGAAATGGCCGATGAAATCAGTAGAATCCGGCGGGGAACACTGAAAATTTATATCGGTGCCGCACCGGGTGTCGGTAAAACATACACGATGCTGAGAGAAGCGAATGAGCTGAAAAAAGAAGGAATCGACATTGCCATCGGTCTTCTTGAAACCCATGGACGCAAGGAAACCGAGGAGCAGGTAGGGGACCTTGAGCTTATACCGAGAAAACAGATTCCCTACAAAAATGTCGTCTTAGAGGAAATGGATACAGCTGCGATTATTAAGCGGAATCCTGAAGTTGTCCTTGTCGATGAACTCGCCCATACAAATGTCCCGTTCAGCAAGTATTTAAAACGGTACGAGGATGTTGAAGAAATTCTTGAAGCGGGAATTTCGGTTATTTCCACCGTGAACATTCAGCACCTGGAATCTCTGAATGACAGTGTTGAGCAAATAACAGGGGTAAGAGTACGTGAAACGATTCCGGATCGGGTCTTAACCGCTGCGGATGAAATTGAACTGATTGATATCTCTCCAAAAGCCCTCAGGCAGCGGATGAGGGAAGGAAACATATACGCCCGGGAAAAAGTCGAGCAATCGCTTCAGAACTTTTTCAATACCGGCAACCTGATTGCGCTGAGAGAACTTGCGCTAAGGGAGGTAGCAGATGACGTAGATGAAAGGCTTGAATCATTAGTGCGAAGCCAAACGATGCGGGGGCCGTGGAGAAAGCAGGAAACGATTTTCGTCTGCATCAATCTCCATCCCGAAAGCGAAAGGCTGATTCGCAGAGGCTTCCGCATTTCCTACCGGCTTAAAGCGAAATGGTATGTGATGTTTGTAAAAGGTCCGGCACCTCTTTCAATGGAAGAGGAAGCCCTTTTGAAAAAGGCCAGGATGCTGACCGAGCGTCTTGGTGGAGTCTTTTTGCTGCGGGAAACAAAAGAATCAGGGAAAATTGTCCAGAATATCGTCATCCAGCTGATTGATAAAAAAGCGACCCAGCTCATAGTCGGACACACATCCAGATCAAGGGTGGAAGAGCTATGGAAAGGGCGGGTCGTCCAAAATCTGCTGAAAGAAACGAGAAATTATGATGTCCTCGTTGTTGCGAATCCAACCGACGCAGCTAAAGGATAGGAGAGTGTACCATGTCAGGGGACACGAGCTAGTTTCCATGTGTTTCATCATTCGTTATTAAAACGGAAAGGGATGAACATGGATGAAACAAGCAGTGGTGAAAAACAGGCCGGCCGTGCTGCCGATGCCAAAAAAACAGGCAGTCCATGATTTGCAGCGAGGACTTCAAGCAAGGCATTTAACGATGATCTCAATTGGCGGAAGTATTGGAACAGGACTTTTTCTAGCGAGCGGTACCTCCATTTATTCCGCCGGGCCAGGCGGTGCCCTACTTGCCTACTCCATTATCGGAATCATGGTGTACCTGCTTATGACAAGTCTTGGCGAAATGGCTGCCTATATGCCGGTAACGGGCTCTTTCAGTACGTATGCTTCAAAATTTGCAGATCCAGCCCTGGGATTTGCATTGGGCTGGAACTATTGGTTCAGTTGGGCCATCACACTTGCCGTTGAAACATCGGCCGCAGCCATCTTGATGAGGTACTGGCTGCCGGATTCTTCCTCGCTCCTGTGGAACGCCCTGTTTCTGCTTTTGATTGTAGGATTGAATCTGATGCCGGTGAAAAAATACGGGGAAGCCGAATACTGGTTTTCCATGATTAAAGTGGCAGCCATCATCGTGTTTATCATAACGGGACTGCTGATGATTACCGGCATTCTTTCTGGACAAACCTCAGGACTGAGCGGCTTCACCGCGGGGGATGCGCCCTTTCACGGCGGACCGCTTGCCATCCTGGGAATCCTGATGATTGCCGGATTCTCCTTTCAGGGAACCGAAATCGTTGGCATCGTTGCAGGAGAAAGTGATAATCCGAAAAAGAACATCCCAATCGCAATCAAACAAATTTTCTGGAGAATCCTTCTCTTTTATATGCTCGCGATCTTTGTCATTGCGATGATCATTCCCTTCACGGACGAGCGCCTGATGGTAGGAGATCTAAGCAACGTCGCCATGAGCCCGTTCACACTCGTTTTCGAAAAAGCCGGCATCGCATTTGCCGCGGCTGTAATGAATGCAGTCATCCTGACATCTGTCCTGTCAGCCGGAAACTCCGGTCTATACGCAGCAACCCGGATGCTGTACGTAATGGCAAAGGAAAATAAAGCCCCATCGATATTGAAAAAAGTAAACAAAAACGGCGTACCGATTTTCGCTCTGCTGCTAACGGCATTCGTAGGAATGCTCGCCTTCCTAAGCTCCATCTACAGCGAAGGAACCGTCTTCCTCTGGCTGCTGAACGCCTCCGGACTCACAGGTTTTATCGCCTGGATGGGAATAGCAATCAGCCATTACCGGTTCAGAAAAGGGTATCTCGCTCAAGGGAACCTTCTTGAGGATCTTCCTTATAGAGCAAAATGGTATCCCCTTGGACCCATTCTGGCTAGCCTGCTTTGCCTATTCATTATCCTGGGCCAAAACTATCAAGCCTTTACAAGCGGACCAATCGACTGGCATGGAATACTCGTCACCTATATCGGCCTCCCTATTTTTATCGGAGCATGGATCGGACATAAAGTCATCTGCAAAACCAAATGGGTCACACCTGAAAAAATGGATTTAAAACCGTAGCCTATGGAGTCCTTATTGCATCAGGAAATCACTTCGGTACATGGCTGCAAGTGAAAACGCTCAGACTGAATGGATTTGCAGCCATCAGGCGAAGTGATTTCACGTTAGAACCCCGCTAACTGGGATGGCGGGGTTTTTGTTGTTGTGTGATGTGGTCGTTGATAGATATTCCTAAAAACAGTAATACCAGTAATTTGGTTCACAACCAGCGATGCCAGGGAAGAATGCCAGGCAAACGTCTGAAATCCAGGAATGCCAGGGAAGAATGCCAGGCAAACGTCCGAAATCCGGGAATGCCAGGGAAGAATGCCAGGCAAACACAGTGAATCCAGGAAAGCCAGGAAAGAATGACAGGCAAACGCTATGAATCCAGCGATGCCAGAGAAGAATGCCAGGCAAACGCTCCGAAACCAGGAAAGCCAGGAAAGAATGCCAGGCAAACACTCCAAATCACTTGACCAGTGTCCCCCATCCCCTACCCTACAACTAAAGTCCGAGACAAAATTCCTCCTTTCCATGTAAGAATATTCGGCTTATTCCTGATATACTAACGAATAAGAAGGAGCGAAACGGCATGAACCAGGATGAAAGACGGATAAATGAATTAAAAACACTAAAAACAATTGCGGAGAAGCTGAATGAGGGCAATGAACTTGCCATTCTTCTTCCTGATGTATTAAAGGAGCTCGTTTTATTGGCTGATATGAAGACGGGCTGGATTTTCCTTGTTGATGATCAAGGAAATCATTCGCTTGCTGCTGATTATTCATTGCCAAAAGCTCTTATGTTCGAGGAAAAGAAACCAATGTGCGGTGCGAGCTGCTGGTGTATGGATCGTTTTCGAAACGGCCGTTTGACGCAGGCTGCGAATATTTTAAGCTGTCAGAGAATTGAAGAAGCGATTGAATATAATTATGGTGATACCGAGGGCGTGACTCACCATGCAACTGTCCCGTTAAGTGTAGGGGGAGAGAGGTTTGGCCTGCTTAATATTGCAGCACCGGGGAAGAAGCATTTTTCTGATGAGGAGCTTGCTTTGTTAGAATCGGTTGCACTCCAGATTGGGTCGGCGATTAAGCGGATCCAGCTTGCTGAGAATGAACAGAAGCTTGCCCTCATTGCGGAGCGAAATCGACTTGCCCAGGATCTTCATGACTCGGTCAATCAGCTGCTCTTTTCGATTTCTCTTACAGCGGGCGGAATGAAGGAGATGACTGGGGAGCCGAAGCTTAAAGAAATGCTTACCTATGTGCAGGATTTGTCTCAGGAAGCCTTGTCTGAAATGAAATCGCTTATCTGGCAGCTAAGACCTTCAGGATTGGAGCGGGGATTAACCTGTGCGCTTAAGCAATATGCTGATATGCTTGGACTTACAGTTCATTGTGCGGTAGAAGGCGTCCATAATCTTTCGCCTAAAATAGAGGTGGTGCTCTGGAGAATCGGCCAGGAAGCGCTGAACAATATCAGAAAACATGCAGGGGTTGATAGCGGGTCATTAACTTTTTCCAGATCCAAAGATAAGGTACAGCTTGTGATTAAAGATAAAGGGCGCGGATTTCATTGCCCGAAGTCATCCTCTGATCTTCCTTCCCTCGGTTTGCAGGGAATGAAACGAAGAGCCGAGCAGCTGAACGGAACATTTTTCATCCGTAGCAAGCCAGGGGCAGGGACCACTATACAAGTAACGATTCCATTAAAGGGAGCTGAAATGCCATGATTCGAATTCTTCTTGCAGACGACCATCCGGTTGTGCGGAGGGGGCTTGGCTTTTTTCTGAGCATGCAAAAGGATATGGAAATTGCCGGAGAGGCCTCGAATGGGGCAGAGGCTCTGCATCTGGCCGGAGAGCTGAAGCCGGATATTATTCTGATGGATCTCAGTATGCCGGAGATGGATGGAGTCCAGGCGACAAAAGCCATTAAGGCTGATTTTCCGAAGATGAAAATTTTGATTTTGACGAGCTATGCGGATCAGGATCATGTCATACCTGCAATTGAGGCGGGTGCATCAGGGTATCAGCTCAAGGATGTGGAGCCAGGAGAGCTTGCTCAAAGCATCCGTGCAATTCTAAACGGGGAGAATAAGCTGCATCCAAAAGTAACGAATCATGTACTCGCCCATCTTTCGAATGGAAAAAAAGAGAAAAATCCTCTGACTGAATTGACTGCAAGAGAGCTTGACGTGTTAAAAGAAATTGCAAAGGGAAAAAGCAACAAAGAGATTGCTGCATCCCTGTTTATCACCGAAAAAACAGTTAAATCACATGTTTCCAATCTCCTTCCGAAGCTGCAGGTTTCGGATCGCACACAGGCGGCGCTGCTTGCAGTAAGAGAAGGATTGGCCTAGGAGGATGACAGATGAATGTATTAGTACTAAGCGGCGGACCGAGAAAACACGGCCGTTCAGCTATTGCGGCAAAATGCATTGCAGAAAACCACAAAACGGATCTAATTGATCTGTCCCAGTTTGCTCTGCCGCTTTTTACTGGAGAAGAAAGTCAGCCAGCCGATTCTCAAGTAAAAAAGCTGAAAGAGGCAGCTGAAAAAGCAGATGGATTTGTGCTGCTGTCGCCTGAATACCACGGGGGAATCTCAGGTGCTCTAAAGAATGCTCTCGATTTTCTGAACAGCGGTTATTTTGCCCAGAAGCCGGTTGCTTTAGTATCTGTAGCCGGAGGAGGAAAAGGCGGAATTAATACACTGAATCAAATGAGAACCATCATGCGGGCGCTCTACGCCAATACGATTGCCAAGCAGCTCGTTTTGGATCCGCATTGCTTTGATATGGAAGCGAAGGCTTTACATGCAGAACCTGCTGGGCTGGTAAATGAGCTAATGGATGAACTGGCTCTTTATTTGGAAATTTCAAAGCAAATCAGAAAGCTGTAAAAACAGAAAGGAAGGCAAAGTCCAAGCGGACTGCCTTCCTTTTTTGTACTTATCTATGTTAAAGGAACAGCATGTTCCTGGATTTCCGGATGTGCGGCATGATCGATATATCGAAGCAATGTGTAAAGGTTCTGTTCGATCATGGTGTAGTCATGCTCAAAATTATAAGCATGCAAAAAATGTTCAATTTTTTTAGAAAGAAAATCATCGTGGGTCCGCACCATTAAGATCAGCAAATTGTCCCACTGGGAACGGTGCGTGTAATATAAAGCTTTATCATAATCAACGGTATTCAAATGATTTTCCTCCTTCATTAGGAGTCCTTCTTAATGTGCGCACACTCGTGAGAATTCCTCTGGGGAAAACTTGGCTTCCGCTAAAAACGGGATTGGGAGTTACTGCACAGGATAAGATTAATTTGTTTCGTTCGGGACAAAATAAGATAAAATCCTTTTACGGAGGAGATTTTGTTGAAATCCCGATTTTGGCTGAAAGCATTGGCTTTTATCTTATTTGCTGTATTTTGTATAGACTCTGCCGGAGTTTATTTCCATAAAGAAGAATTGCTGAAGGAAGAAGGCGAATATGCCCTTCAAGCTGTTCAGGGGAGTTTTCCTGATGCGGCTATTCGTACATTTTCCTATACAGGCCGAAAAACGTCCGGTCACGAGGCGAAGGATTTTTACCGGGTGGAAGCAGCGGTGAAAAACCGCCATCCTCTTGTGCTGCTCGTTGAAGTGACGGTTAATCCTGAAACAAGTGAACCCACAAGAGCACATGTAAAAAAACTTTAAACGTTTCTGCTGTCCCTTCCAGTGGTATAGTTTAGGCAAGTAAGGAAAGGGGCGGACACCGTTATGTTTCATGATACCGAGAAAAAGCTGATCTCATTATTTGTGCAAAAGGAATGGGATGAAGCCTATGCACTGATTTTACAGGACGAGCCGAATCATCCGGGTAAGCTTCACAAATTCAGCTTCTGGAAAGCCTGCCTGCTGTGCATAAAAAATGAGCCGGATGAAGCGTTGGCCACTCTGCAGAACGCATTTGACAAAGGCTTTTGGTGGAATCCGGACTTGCTTAAGGGTGACCAGGATTTAACTCCGCTTCATGAAAAAAAAGCATTCCAGGGGCTTATTGATGAATGTGAAAAGCGAAAAAAACAAGCGATGGAAGAAGCAAGACCGCTCGTCGAATTTCATGGTAATCAGGATCCTTCAGCTGCAGTTGTCGTTCTGCATGGACGAGGCGGAAATATGGAAGATACCATTCCCTACTGGATGAACGAGATGTCAGTGCGCGACTGCCTATTCGCATTCCTGCAATCCTCGCAGGCAGCGGGTTATGAAGCATACGGCTGGGATGATGCGGACAAGACTATACGTGAAGTACAAGGAATTGTGAATAAAATCATCAAAGATTATCCCGATGTAGAAAGGATTATTCTTGCTGGCTTTTCACAAGGAGGAAAAACGGCAATCAAACTTGTCCTTAGCGAAGAGCTTGAAAGGACGAATGAATTCTATGCTGTCGTTCCGGCTATTCGCGAGGAAGACCTGCAAATGGGTGGAAAAAGTGGTGCAAGAGGCTGGATCGTTACAGGCACAGAGGACCCTTTTTATGCAGAAACGAAGAAATTGAAACAGCATCTGGAAAAGCAAAAAGTTAAATGCGAATGGATCGAATATGAAGGGATGTCTCATACATATCCTGAAGATTTTACTGAGCTATTTCAAGCATCTTTTCAATCAAAAAAAGTCACCCGTTGATGGGCGACTTTTTTTCTCATTTAAAGAAAATAGTTGAGAATACTGTTTACATTTTGCTGAGCTGTGCTGTATAGGCGCTAATATCGATACCGAGTGAATCAGCGAGACGCTGACCGTATTCTGCATCTGCACGGTAGAAGTTGCAGATGGCAAGCAGCTTTGTACGTTCATGAACGCTTTGTAAATCATCTGTCATATTTTTGATCAGATTGTCCTGCTCTTCTTTCGTATAGCTGCGGTATTTTTCGCCCGCTTGCTTGAAGTCGTTCGGTTTTTCGATTTTTTCCCTAGTGATATAGCCTGACGGAAGCGGTTGAACGCTATCCCGGAAAGCTGGTGCCTCTTGAGGAGCTTCAGCATGACGGGTTGGCTCGTAGTTTGTTGGTGACGTTTGCTGTTTCGTTTGCATGAAGCCGTCGCGCTGGTTGTTGCGCACCGGTGCATATGGACAGTTAACCGGGATCTGCATATAGTTTGGTCCGAGTCTGTGGCGCTGTGTATCCGGGTATGAGAACAAACGGCCTTGCAGCAGTTTATCTTCCGATGCTTCAATTCCAGGCACCAATGCGCTTGGAGAGAAAGCAGACTGCTCAACATCTGCAAAGAAGTTTTCAGGATTGCGGTTCAAAGTCATAGTTCCTGCTTTTTGAAGAGGATACTCATCCTCAGGCCATATTTTTGTTGGATCGCACGGATCGAAATCAAGGCTGTCGTACTCATCCAGCGGCATGATTTGCACATACAGCTCCCATTCTGGATAATCGCCCTTTTCAATCGAATCGAAAAGATCGCGCGTTGCATGGTTGAAATCTGTTTTTTGGATTTCAGCTGCTTCTTCAGCCGTCAGGTTCTTAATTCCCTGAAGGGGCTTCCAGTGGTATTTCACATACACGACATTTCCTTGTGCATTCACCCACTTAAAGGTATGTACGCCGAAGCCTTCCATTTGACGGTAGTTCGCAGGTGTTCCGTGATCAGAGAACAGGTACGTCATCATATTTGTGGATTCCGGTGTAAGGGACATAAAATCCCAATATCTGTCTGGATCCTGAATGTTCGTTTCAGGAGATGGCTTTAATGAATGAACCATATCAGGGAATTTCATCGCATCCCGGATAAAGAAGACCGGCAAATGGTTTCCTACAAGATCATAGTTCCCTTCATTTGTATAAAATTTCACGGCAAATCCACGGGGATCGCGGAGGGTTTCTGGTGATCCTTTAGAATGAATAACCGTCGAAAATCTTACAAATACAGGTGTTTCCCTTCCTTCTTCGCTTAAAAAATCAGCGCGTGTAAATGGATACATGCTGGTTTCCGTTTTGAATACCCCGTAAGCTCCAGCTCCGCGGGCATGGACGACGCGCTCAGGAATCCGTTCGCGGTCAAAATGAGCGATTTTTTCAAGCAAATGATAGTCTTCAAGAAGTGTCGGGCCGCGCTGGCCTGCTGTTCTGGAATTCTGATTGTCTCCAACCGGGACCCCTTGATTTGTTGTTAAGTTTGGACGATTGTTTTCAGTCATGTTATTGCCTCCCTATCATTCTATCAATAATTATTATTATATAGTTTTTAGTTTGATAGTCAATATTTAATAGTAATTATTTTAATTTAGATGTGCGAATAATATTGATGGGAATTAATGGTTATTTATGTGGTACAATGGAGAAAAGGCGGTGGAGGATGAAAAAGCGGATTGTTTTCATGCTGACAATGCTTGTATTAAGTGGATGCAGCGGAATGTCACTTGTAAATGGTTATTCCCCTTCTGATCGTGACGTAATCAACAAACATGGAGAGATTAAAAATCTTGAGCTTTTCATGGACTTTAAAGAAAATGCAGAAAAAGGTATAAAGGACAAAATTCGGATCGTGAGCTACACAACTGAAGGTGATCCGATGATTCAGGATCTGGAGTTTGACGGCAAAGTGATTAAATCCAGGTTTGATGGAACCCGTGATCAATTTGGCAAAGAAGAAGTAACCTACGCCTCGTGTAAAATGATTGAAAAATCAGAGCAGCAGGAAAGTACGGAATATATATTGAAACAGTGCGGCAAGGACAATGGGGAAAGTACAGTGTTAACGATTCGGGAACAAAAGAGATGATGAGCGGTTTAAAAAAAGGGGATGCGGGATTAGCGATTTTCAGGTGAAATTGTGAATGAACATAAGTAAGATCAACTGAATTGGTTTACTTAGTTTTAAAGTCTTTGGAAAGAAAGACCGCCTGCTGCGTCCTTGCGAAGGACAATGCGGGCGGTCTTTTTAACTGGTTCCGAGAAGATCCTGGAGCCTGTTCTGATTTTTCACAAGATCAGCCAGCGTATACCCGTCCAGTATCTGCAAATACGATTGAAGCGCTTTATTCAGTACATGTTTCAATCCGCAAACAGGGGAAATGACACAGCTATTCGTTACTGGGTCAAAGCATTCAACAAGGTTAAAATCATCTTCCGTTTTTCTTACAACCGCACCGATGTTAATATCTGAAGGATCTAAAGCAAGCCTGATGCCTCCGTTACGTCCGCGGGTTGTATTAAGAAGACCCATCTTTCCAAGTTCATACGTAACTTTCATTAAGTGATTCTTTGATATGCCGTAAACGTCTGCAATCTCTTTGATGTTCGATAACTTCTCCTGATCTTTTGCTGCCAGATAAATGAGGACTCGCAGCGAATAGTCGGTATAATTTGTCAGTCTCATAGCTACAACTCCGCTTAAGAATCTTACTTTAATAGTATCATACTGTTGCGTTAAATCGAGAAAGAACTCTCCAAATCAAGTGGAATTATGAATTTTTTGTGAATTCTTTCCTTGAAAGTGATCCGAAATTTTTTGGATTAAATAGGAATGACCGACTGCCTTTCATTTTTTTACATGCCAGGTCATACATTTAGGTAAGAAAGTGATAAGGGGGAAGGACGTTTGAGCGGATCACGACATGAATCCCTTCAGTATGCAATTGAGCAAATTACAGAAATTGCTGATGGGTTTGGACTGGATTACTATCCAATGCGCTATGAAATCTGTCCCGCGGACATTATTTATACGTTTGGCGCGTACGGCATGCCGACAAGGTTTTCCCATTGGAGCCACGGCAAACAATTTCATAAAATGAAACTTCATTATGATTTGGGATTGAGCAAAATCTATGAGCTCGTAATCAACTCGGACCCGTGCTACGCATTTTTGCTGGATACAAATTCTCTCGTTCAAAACAAGCTTATCGTTGCCCACGTGCTGGCTCACTGTGATTTTTTCAAAAATAACTGCCGGTTCGGGAACACGAAGAGGGACATGGTCGAAAGCATGGCTGCAACAGCTGAAAGAGTGAAGCACTACGAAATCCTGCACGGAAGAAAAGAGGTCGAGGATTTTCTCGATGCCGTCCTTGCTATTCAGGAACATATTGATCCATCCATCATGAGACCAAAGCTTTCCTGGAGTTTGGATGATGAAGAAGAAGAGGATGCCCCACCGAAAAACAGTCCATATGATGACCTCTGGAAGCTCGACAGCCGGGATGAGAAAAAAGAGAAAAAGAAAAAAGGGAAGAAAAACTTTCCTCCATCACCCGAAAAAGACCTGCTGTTGTTTATTGAAGAACACAGCCGCGAGCTCGAGGACTGGCAACGCGATATCCTGACCATGATGCGGGAAGAAATGCTCTACTTTTGGCCGCAGCTCGAAACGAAGATCATGAACGAAGGCTGGGCTTCCTACTGGCACCAGCGCATCATGCGCGAGCTGGATCTCACCTCAAGCGAAGCCATCGAATACGCCAAGCTAAATGCAGGAGTCGTCGTCCCATCCAAAACAAGCATTAATCCGTATTACCTCGGACTGAAAATCTTCGAGGACATCGAAGAACGCTATGACAATCCGACTGAAGAAATGAAACGCCTCGGCGTCAAGCCAAACTCGGGCCGTGAAAAAATGTTCGAGGTGCGGGAAATCGAATCCGACATTTCCTTCATCCGAAACTATCTCACAAAAGATCTCGTACTGCGAGAAGATATGTACCTATTCCAAAAGCAAGGCCGCGACTACAAAGTCGTCGACAAGGACTGGAAAGGCGTCCGCGACCAGCTCGTCAGCATGCGCGTCAACGGCGGTTTTCCATACATCACCGTCAATGACGGAGACTATATGAAAAACAACGAGCTGTACCTTAAGCACTGGTACGAAGACATCGAACTCGATCTCAAGTATTTGGAGAAAGTGCTTCCATACGTTCACCAGCTCTGGGGCCGTCCGGTTCATATGGAGAGTATGCTGGAAGGAAAAAAGGTAATGTTTACGTATGATGGGAAGAGTGTGCATCGGAAGTATTTGTGATCGAGGAAGCCGCTTTGGGGAGCGGCTTTTTTTGTGATTATAGCTCGCCACTTATTATCCGTCCTAAGATAAAGGGATGTCAGTTAAATATGTATATGTTGTGAAAACGCTTGATTGTTCTAGAGGGATCGATAAGATTAAATGTACATACTGCTTACTGGGAGAGTGCAAATTTGAAATTCAATCTGTTCGTCATGAGTATCCTTTCCGCATTAGCCTTGGCTGCATGTTCATCTGAACCCGGCACTGGAAAGAAGGGAGAAGACCACGCCAGTCATCAGGAACATGCCGGCGAAGATATCCGGGAAGAGACAAAAAACATGAATTTGCTTCCTTCCTTTATGGAAGACAAGCCTGAGGAAATGAAAGGCATCTATACGGCTGCTGCCAAACATCGGGAATTGCTTGAGTCCATCCCTTGCTATTGCGGCTGTGGAGATTCAGCTGGGCATCGAAACAACTATGACTGTTTTGTTTTTGAAAACAAAGATAACGGAAGCCTTGTATGGGATAATCATGGAACGAAGTGCGGAATTTGTTTGGAGATTGCAGCCAAATCAGTTGTTGATTATCAAAATGGGAAGAGCATCAAAGAAATTCGCAGTAAAATAGATGAAGCATACATAGATGGGTATGCAAACCCCACTCCTACACCAAAAGTATAAAATCACCAAAGCCCTTTTTAAAAGTGACAGGGCTTTTTTTCATCGTTTTTTCTTCAATCGTATCCATTGCTCAATTACATAAGTAAGCTTCATTCCCTGAAAATGGTTCATAGGATAATGAGATCTATCCTCGAAGGGAGTGAAAAGAATGAACAATCCTTATTACATCTTTCCATACCAGTTTCAGCCATATCACCAATATGCGAATGTACCGTTGTATACGGATGTAAGACATCCTGCACCCTGGACGATTCCTAATCACTGGAACAGAACATGTGCTTGTCAATCACCAAAAGGAAAAATAAAACTTGAAGCAAAAGATTATGGAGCAAAGCCATTTACAGTGAATATCAATGAAGCTGCGAAGCAAAACGATACCTATCGAACGGCCTTATGGACAGGAAAACATTTTCAGGTGACCTTGATGAGTCTTAAACCCGGAGAAGATATCGGGTTGGAAATTCACCCGGAGATTGACCAGTTTTTACGCATTGAACAAGGTCAGGGAATTGTTCAAATGGGCAAGCAAAAAGATCATTTAAACTTTGTACGTAACGTTCAAGATGATTTTGCCATCTTCATCCCTGCCGGAACATGGCACAATGTAACCAATACAGGGAATATCCCGTTAAAACTCTACTCTATATATGCTCCACCCCAACATCCATTTGGCACCGTGCATATAACTAAAGCTCAGGCTTTGGCGGAGGAAAATGATTAGATTAGCAGGAGTCTCTTTTTTGGTTCTTTTTTTACAATTATTACCTTAAATAAAAAAGGTTGAATTTACTTTTTGTGGTATTGCATTTATAGGATATAAGAATTTTTTTAATTCAAGTAAGGGGGTTTAATATGGCATTTTGGATTTCTGCAATTGGAGGTATTTTGGTTTTGGGTTTGTGGGTATGGTACTATTCATCATTAGGGAAAAGCGTTTATCAAGAAGAAAAAGAAGCTGGTAAAGACTTAACTTATGAAATCAATCCTTTTACAGGATCAGCGAAAAATACATCAGACAAAAAGAACAAGTTATTATAAATCAAGGGATTCAAACTCTAAAATTACCTCACGCAAAAATCTCAACAGGATATGATTTAAATATCAGCAGCAATTTAACAGTATATGATTGTTCTGTTCTTTTACTGATATTTGGTTGTTTTGTTGAAGCGAATTGAACCTCAGAAGGATGGCCAAAAAAGCGACAATATACTTGAAAACCCCCTTTTTATTATAATTTTAAAGGAAGTTCAGGGAGCAGCAAAGGTTCATTCCTTCCTGCTCCCTTTTTATATTGGCGCACTGAATCCAGCTTCTTTCAAACATTCAAATAACCTTTTGACTAATTAATTATTCTGTTTTATTATTAAACTAATAATCAAATGAACGTTTGAATAACGAGGTGAATAATATGAGGGAAATCGATACCTGTGAGGTAACGTGCGTAGACGAAGAGAAAGTGGTAAGGGTCAACGAACAGCTGAAGAATCAAGATCCAATGAGTGTGGCAAAAATTTTCAAGGCTCTTTCCGATCCAACGCGGCTTAAAATAGCCTACTCCCTTACGCTGGAGGAAGAGCTTTGCGTCTGCGACATTTCCAATATTGTAGAAGCTTCCAATGCAACAGCCTCCCACCATTTGCGGCTTTTGCATAACCTGGGATTGGCTAAATACCGTAAAGTCGGGAAGTTAGTTTATTATTCGCTGGATGATGAACATGTGAGCCAATTAATTAAGATCGCCTTTACTCACCAAATGGAGGTAGAAAACCGGGGGTGAGGATGGGGTCAGAGGTAAGGAGTGTTTTGACATGTCGGAGCAATGCTGTGGTTCTCATAATAAGAAAAACATAAAGGAAGAGAGCTGCTGTTCCTCAGGCAGTTCCGCATCCGTTACAAATGAAGCAGTGGCGAAAGAAACGGGCTGCTGCTCAAGCTCAGAGACAAATATTTCAGAACCGGCTGATTCATGCTGCGCTTCAAGTGAAGAAGCCGCGACACCCTTAATGAATCAAACAAAGAGCTGCTGCAGTTCTGATTCCCAAACGAATGAAGGTTCTGCAGCCGAAAGCATGAACTTCCGTGTATACGGAATGGATTGTCCTGCCTGCGCGAAGACAATCGAGAAAGGCATTGGTTCACTGCAAGGAATCCGCGATGTTCAAGTGAATTACGGCACAGCCAGGATGCAGGTAACCGCGGAAAGCGCTGCAGCTTTTGAGCCGGTTCAGAACGAGTTGAAAAAGCTTGGCTATACGGCTGAACAAATGAATGAGAAAAGAAATCTCAAAACGTACACGGTTGAAGGAATGGACTGTGGAAGCTGTGCAAAAACGATTGAAAATCACATGAGGCTAAACACTTCTGTCCAAAGCGTAAATGTGAATTTTTCTACGGGAAAAATGAAAATTGAACATACGAATTCTTCAGATGAAATCATTAAAGAAGTGTCGAAGGTTGGCTTCAAAGCAGCTTTAGATTCAAGCCGCTCATCCAATCAGCCTTCTCCCTCTGTAAAAAGCAATGAGAATGGCTGGTTTATTTTTTCCGGAGTATTGATTGCGATGGGCTTTGCAGGTTCGTTTTTGGGGATTCATCCGCTCCTGTCTTCATTTTTGTATGCTTTTGCCATGATCATCAGTGGGTACAAACCGGTGAAAAGTGCGTTTTATTCCATCAAAAGCCGCTCGCTTGACATGAATGTCCTCATGTCCGCAGCTGCAATCGGAGCTGCCTTAATAGGAGAATGGCTGGAAGGTGCTACGGTCGTTTGGTTATTTGCTCTTGGAAATTTGCTGCAAAATAAATCGATTGAACAGACAAGGAATTCCATTCGCAATCTTATGGATTTGGCTCCACCGGAAGCCTGGATTAAAAATGGAGCAGATCTTGTGAAAAAACCGGTTGAAGAAATTTCGATCGGGGAAGTCATTTTTGTTAAGCCAGGTGACAAGATTCCATTGGACGGAGAAGTCGTTAAAGGAGAATCCAGTGTTAACCAGGCACCGATCACTGGAGAATCCATTCCGGTTGATAAAGAAGCGGGAGATACCGTTTTTGCCGGGACGATAAATGAGCATGGAACACTTGAAATCCGGGTAACGAAGCTCACTGAGGATACAACGATCGCAAAGATTATTCATTTGGTCGAAGAAGCGCAGGAGCAGAAAGCCCCGACGGAAGCATTTATTGATAAGTTCGCAAGTATCTATACTCCTGTCGTTTTTGTCATAGCACTGCTGCTAATGATTCTGCCTCCGTTAGCGGGATTTGGAACGTGGGGCGATTGGTTTTATAAAGGATTAGAGCTGCTTGTTATCGCCTGTCCATGTGCACTTGTCATCTCAACCCCGGTGGCCATTGTATCAGCCATTGGAAATGCGGCAAAGAACGGGATCCTGATTAAAGGCGGTACATTTTTAGAAAAAGCTGGTGCGATCACGGCGATTGCGTTTGATAAAACAGGAACGTTGACGGAGGGGAAACCGAAAGTATCAAAAGTTGAAGTGCTGGAAGGTACTGAGGAAGAATTGCTGTCCATTGCCCTCACGCTTGAAACCTATTCTACACATCCGATTGCCAAAGCGATTGCTGATTATGTGAAGTCAAAAGGAATACCTTCTCAAGAGGGAGACTCATACAGCAACATTGTAGGAAAAGGGGTGCAAGCGACTGTAGAAGGGATTACGTATTACGCAGGTAATCTCGCACTTTTTAAAGACATGAACCCATCGCTGGAGCAGGTCAGCAAACGCGTAATGGATTTGCAGAACGAAGGAAAGACCATTGTACTGATTGGTACGGATCAAAAATTAATGGGATTGATTGCCGTTTCGGATACGATTCGGGAATCCACCACTTCTGCAATGAAAACATTAACGGAAAATGGAATCCGCGAAACGGTGATGCTGACGGGAGATAATACGGGAACCGCCAAAATGATTGCCTCTGAAGCGAACATCACCCGATACTTTGCAGAATTATTGCCTGAAGATAAAGTAAACGCCATAAAAAAACTCCAAAATGAAGGTTATAAAGTGGCCATGGTAGGAGACGGAATCAATGATGCCCCAGCATTAGCCGCCTCTGACTTGGGAATTGCGATGGGAGGAGCAGGCACGGATACAGTCATGGAAACAGCAGACATCGTATTAATGGCTGATAATCTGGATAAACTGCCTCACACCATCAAGCTTAGCAGAAAAGCGCTAGCCATCATCAAGCAGAACATTTGGTTTTCCATCATAATTAAAGTGATTGCACTGGCCCTTATTTTCCCCGGCTGGCTCACTCTTTGGATGGCTGTTTTAAGTGATACAGGCGCAGCATTGATTGTCATTTTGAATGCTTTGAGGCTGTTAAGAGTTAAGGAATAACTGTGAGAAAGAACCATTGAATTCATATTCATTGGTTCTTTTTCGTTCGTATTGGACTTTTTGCGAACAGATGGATGAAGTATGTGCAACGGAAGTATTTGCTAGGGAGGAAGTCAATTTTCGCTCTTTTTATACTCCCATTAATCCTGTTTAATATTATCGTTTAATACGATATAATCTCATTATAAGAAATAAAAGGAGGACGTCATGGACAAAGCAGCATTAATAAACAAATATTGGACGGACATTTATTTTCACCTTCATTACCATCATAAGGAAAAAGTGACTCATCAGATGATCCGGATCCTCCAGCTTGTTGATAAAAAAACAAATGCAGGAATAAATGAGGTGGGCTCATCTTTAAAGGTCTCTCATAATACGGCCTCAGAGCATGTAAAACGAATCATCGAGAGGGGGTATCTCTTTAAAAAAAGAGACACTCTTGATGAAAGAAAGGTTATCCTTTGTTTAACTGACTTAGGAAAAGAAGTACTTCATCGAAACACAGGTCTCGATGAAGAGAAATTGAACGGCATTCTAAGCGAGCTAAACCCTGAAGAAAAAGGAACCGTCGAATTGGCCCTGAAACTATTAAGTGAGCGTGCAAAAAAATGTACGTCATCTTAAAAATAATTGTGTCTGCCATCATCATTGCTGGTGTCACTGAAATTGCAAGGAGATTTCCAACCTATGGAGGAGTGGTAGCTGCCCTGCCGTTAGTCAGTTTACTGAGTATCGTCTGGCTATATGTACAAGGCGAGCAAACCGAAACATTAAGTAAATTTGCACTAGGAGTCATATGGGGATTTCCTGCAACAGCCGTTTTATTATTTGTGGTTTACATAGCTCTGAAGCATTCCCTGCATCTTTTTGTCTCAATTGGATTGGGAGCGGGAAGCTGGTTTGTGTTTTTGGTTCTACAAGAAAGTGCTTGGAATTATTTTAAAGAATTATTTTTCAACTAAAGAGATGCAGCAGATATAAGCATGGCAGATACGCTTTTGAATGCTTCTTACAAATAGAGATAACACTTCGCTCCCGGTGTCCGTAATCATTGGCACACAAATCAAACTGGGCAGGTTGTGTTAGTGACCGGAGGGGAAGGCTGGTATCAGGAAGAGGGAAAACCAGCTCAATCTCTCAAAACTGGAGACGTGGTGAATATTCCACCCAATGTGAAGCACTGGCACGGAGCATCAAAAGACAGCTGGATTGTACACTTAGCGCTAACCCCGGGCGAAATAGAATGGCTGGAAGCCGTGGACGATGAGACGTATAACTTATGCTGAAAATGACGCATCGAGTCGGTTGATTCGATGCGTTTTCAGTGAATTATACAATCCGTTCAATCAATTCCCCCACTTTTTCTGCCATGACCTGAGGGGGAAAAGGCATTTCATTTTTCAGCCACCATTCCACTACTCCTACGTAGGCATTCGCCACAAATTGAGCGACGATTTCTTCGTTTTGCCCAAGGTTTTTTCCGCTCGTGAGATCAACATCTTTCTTAAATTCGACAATATTAAATTTCAGGAACTGATGGCGGAAGGAAGGAGCACCTTCACTCGCGAGCATCGTTGAAAAGAATAGATAGTTGCTTTGAAGGTATTCCATACAGTGGACGGTGGATTCGATATAATCCATCTCGCTAGCTGACTCACAAAAGTCAGTCATGTTGGATATATGCTCTTCCATTACTTTATCCAGAAGATCAAATTTATCCATGTAATGAAGGTACACCGTGCCCCTGTTCACATTGGCCCTGTCAGCTATATCCTGAATCGTGATGGCATCAAAATTTTTTTCAGACATTAATTCAATGAGAGCTTTTTTTATCGATTCCTGGCTTTTTATGACTCTTCGATCTGCTTTTTGCATGCTGTTTCCCCCTAACTTTTTATTTCTGATTGATAAATTCAACAAATAGACAGGATTTGTTCAGTAATCAACAATCTTAAATGAATTATCCATTGCTGCCATTATAAATCCAGATATAATGATAGACAAATGTTCATTATTGAATACATGGTGATTTTCTCGCTGAAAGAGAGATTGCCCAGCAGCCACAGCCTGAGGAAAACAAGGAGGCGCTGTAAAATAAAAAAGATCCTTTTTCTATTAACTTTATCTATCCTGCTGACAGCATGCGGCACGGAAAACAGCGGACAGCCCATCCGCAGCACGGATTCAGTAAATTCCGCAGCTGAACAGAAAGCAGAAAAGAACAGGGGGGCTGAAAGAATGATGCAGGACACCAGAATCAAGTTGGAGTTTAACAGCCATACGGTCATTGTGAAGATGTACGATCATCCAGCCAGCAGGGATTTTATAGAGCGTCTTCCATTAAGCCTGCCCTTTAAAGATTATGCGAATAACGAGAAAATCAGTGTGCTTGAGGAGCCCTTAACCGTAAAGGATGCTCCGTCAGGCAGTAAACCATCCGCAGGGGATTTGGCGTATTTTTCTCCATGGGGCAATCTTGCTCTATTTTACGGAGATTATGATTTTTCACCGGGATTGATTCTGTTGGGGAAAATCGAAGAGGGAGCAGCACATATTCAAGACATGAAAGAGGAAACAATTGTAAGAATTGAGAAAATGGATTAACCTGCTTTAGATGGGAGTGGCTTTTTTTTGTTAAACCGGGATAAATGGCTTTTATCAATTTTAATGCTCGGAGCATTTGGCATCATCAATACAGAAATGGGCGTAATCGGACTTTTGCCTTTCGCCGCTGATCACTTTGGCATCAGTGTATCCAAGGCGGGGCTGCTCGTTAGTGTTTTTGCGCTAACAGTTGCCATATCAGGACCGGTCATGCCATTGCTGTTTTCTGGAATCAATCGAAAAACGGCTATGCTGGCTGTGCTTGGCCTTTTCGTTCTGGCCAACATTATTGCTGCCTATACATCTAACTTTGCTGTTGCTATAGCGGCCCGCATTATCCCAGCCATCTTTCATCCTATTTACTTTTCAGCAGCTTTTACAATTGCTGCTGATTCTGTAAAAAAGGAAGAATCCCATAGAGCGGTTTCGAAGGTTTTTATCGGGGTATCCGGAGGGATGGTACTTGGAGTGCCAATCGCAAGCTTTTTGGCCAGTAACGCCTCCTACCATATCGCGATGTTATTTTTCGCTTTGGTCAATGTGATCGTTTTGATTGCGACCTTAATATTTTTCCCTTCACTGCCTGTTAAAGAACGGCTAACCTATGGAGAACAGGTTTCAGTTTTGAGAAAACCGATCGTCTGGCTGTCCATCGCCGCCGTCCTATTTTTGAATTCAGCTATATTTGGGGTTTATAGTTATTTTGCGGAATACCTTAAAACCGTCACTAACACTCCTGCAAAAATCATCGGCCTCATTTTGGTGCTTTTTGGGGCGGCTAATATGATCGGAAACGTTCTGGCAGGAAGGCTGCTCTCAAAAGATGCCCGAAAATCGATCGTGTCGTTTCCGATTGCACTGGGGATTGTGTACGCCGGGTTGTTCTTTTTGGGGCCGTTCCTTATACCCGCCGCTGTCCTCACTTTATTCTGGGGAATATTGGCCGGTATAGGTGCTGCAATTAATCAGTCCTGGATTACATCTGCCGCTCCGGAAGCGCCTGATTTCGCAAATGGTTTATTCCTTTCCTCTGTAAATGTCGGAACAACAATTGGAACGGCAGCCGGAGGATGGTTTATTAGTGGACTCGGGACACAGTATGTGGTGCTGACAGGGTTCTTATCACTGGTCCTCTGTCTGGCATTTATTTTATGGAGAATCAATTCAGAGCATTTCTGATTCCATTTAATCTGTAACTAAGGGTATTCACCATATAGCCGCCAGTTCAGCTAACATGATTCCATGTAACAAATGAGGCAACCGCACAGGCTGAAAATGACTCAAAGGCAGAAGCTGCAAAAAATAGGTGCCAGCAAACTAACGGGTTTACTTAAAAGTGCAAATAAGAAAACACAAGCAAAAACACATTAGAATTCACAGATGAATTCTAATGTGTTTTTTGGTTATTTATCAATGTTTATAAGAGTTTTTTGAAAATTATCTCCCCAATTCACAGTTGAAATCACCCATTTGGAAATAATTATTGTGGGGTATGTGAGTTGGCTGTATTTTATGCTGTGGATTAAATTGTGAATTGATTAGGGAGGTGAAAACCCCTATGGGCATGAAGTTTATTGAGCCTAAAAACAAGCGAGCGGAAAACGTTATAATAAGCGGATTTTAGCTCAAATCTTTAGTACGGAGGAGGATGCTAATATTGGCTAAACTGGAAATGCCATCAGATGGTGCGGTAGAAGTTTTTGATCTTATTTTTTAAAAGGAATCTGGCTTAACAACAAGAATTCAATATTAAATAATAAATATTTATTGATAAACAATAAATTATAAATTATAATTAACAGAAAATGGAGGAGGATTTGCTTGTGAAACAATATAAAATTACTTTTTTAAAAATCACGATCTTCATCATCGGGCTTACTATACTTTCATTATGTATATTTTTATTACCTAACTTGGCGAGAGATGCAGCGGTGATGGACCCTGAGAATGCTTATTTGAAAATACCAGTTCTTATGGGATTATATTTAACAGCCATACCATTTTTTCTAGCTTTATACCAAGCCCTAAAAATTTTAAATTATATAAAACGAAAGGATGCCTTTACCGATTTATCTGTAATTTCTTTAGGATATGTAAGGAATTGTGCAATGGCCATTATAGTTTTATATGTAATAGGGATGATTATGTTGACAGTTCTTAATGCTTTACACCCTGGAATTGCCCTTTTGGGTATCGTAATCATTTTTGCTTCACTTGTTATTGCCGTTTTTTCTGCTATTCTCCAAGAACTTTTAAGAAATGCAATTCAATTGAAATCGGAAAATGAATTAACGGTTTGAGGTGTTGAAATGGCGATCATAATTAATATTGATGTAATGCTTGCAAAAAGAAAAATGAGTGTATCAGAACTAACGGAGAGAGTTGGTATCACAATGTCTAACCTTTCTATATTGAAAAACGGAAAGGCGAAAGCCATTAGGTTTTCAACTTTAGAAGCAATATGCAAGGCATTGGATTGTCAACCTGGTGATATTCTTGAGTATAAAAGTGAAGATTGAACATTTATAAAGGAAAAGAGGCTGGTACAAAAGGTTTCCGGCTAATAAAAAAGCACTGTTAAACTTGGCTGTGGATTTCCGCTGCAGGCGCTCGCTTTCCGCGGGGCGGGCGGTAAGCCTCCTCGCCGCTTTGCGACTGCGGGGTCTTACCTGTCCCGCTGCTCCCGCAGGAGTCTCACGCCTTCCGCTTCAATCAACAGGGTTTATAAAATCAGCAACATGCTTTTTTAAAAAGAAATATTCGGCTTAGGGACAACAATTTTAGTTATGTCCCTCCTCTTTTTATGCGAATATTACTGAGAATTATACTTAAAAGTTATTGTGATTTAACTTGTTACCAGCAAACACCTGTTTTTTTATCTTCTTTTATTAGGGGCATGGGGGAGTTGATTATTACCTGCAGCAATACCCTTCTTTGACCGAACCCCGCTCTTAAACTGAACCAGATTTATTTGAGAATCACAATAATTGCACAAAATCTAAAATAATTGCACAAAATCCAAGTTAATTGCACAAACTTACTCATCATCAATCCCCATTCCAGTCACCACAAAATGAGGGCTTTTTTCTTTCCAGTTAAAAAATCTCCAGTATTCAGCGTCGGAATCTTCTTCTGAGGAATCCGGAAACACTTCTAAAGTGAACCCGTATGAAAAGGAAAGGGTGAATCCTCCAAATTCATCAGCCTCGATCTTTTCCACAAGCAGTTTTTCCTTCCGGCGATTGAATAACTGAATCCGCTCATCAAATCGATTGCTTCCTATTTCATCCCAATCAAAGTCAGCCATTTCCCCGTTCCATAGTGAGGAGGGAGAATAAAAATCTCTGGACCCTGCAATGATTTTCTTTCCTTCGGATAAGCGCCAAGAACATTGTATATGTAAGGAATACTCAGCTCCAATATCAGATCCTTTTTTTGTTTGGACTGTGGATAAGGGGCCGATTCCGAGCCAAAACAAATTTGACGCCCTGCCTGCTTCCTGTAATTCAAGTTCTAAGAGTGGGTTTAATTCTAATTCAATTTCGTTTTTCATCTATGCACCTCTTGCTATTAAGTTGATATTTGATTTCGGCTTCGATACCTCTTCACTTTATCAATCGTCCCGCAAGCGCGGCCATTTGAGCCCCCCGCATACATGCTGCACCATTTTTTGCTGCCGTTTTTCGAATGATCATAGAAGACGTATCGGCAGTCAGGGCAGGATTTCAATCGGTTCCACTGTCCTTTGGATACCACTTCCGCGATGATCGCAAGAAATATACCTACGAACTTGTCTTCATCTTCTGGCTTGAACATAATTTTTGCTGCCCTTTCTTCCTTCACGAAAACCGTATATAAGGGATGGTATTGCATCCAGGGGGAGAGCACATCAATTTCCTGCGTCTCGATGCTTTTGCGAACATCCTCACGAAATGCTTTAAACTCTTCTACGTTCCCTTGCAGATCTTTTAGCAAAGGCTGTTGGTCCAAAAAATCTGTGAGATCCTGCTGGGTGCGGATGGCTTCGGCAGGCTTTCTCGTATCGTTTGGGATGGACCAGGTGTTCAGATATTCCCGAAGAACTTCTAAGGATCCAGGAGCAGGTTTATGGGTCATGAGTAACCACCTATCTAATTTATTGGTTGCATCTTCCTTTATTTTACCATAAGATGGTTGGTAATGAAGTGTATACCAGTAAAAGATATGACTGGTTACAAAAGAGGAGGAACCACATGAAGCTGAATGGGCCTGTTCAGACGCTCCTGGCTGCGACTTTTTTCATGAATCTCGGAACATTTGCGGTATTTACATTTCTGGCAATCTACTTGTCGGACCAACTATCTTTCCCGGCTATCCAGGTCGGAACAGTGCTGAGTGTCCTCATGATCACCTCCCGAGTGCTGCCGCTGTTTTGCGGCTTTCTTTCCGATCGGATCGGGTATGCGGTCTCAATGGTCATGGGAATGTGGATTCGAACGGGCGGTTTTTTCTATTTTGCCATTGCAGATTCCTTCGTTGGAACCTTGATTGCCGCCGCCTTGACGGGACTCGGAACAGCCCTTTATGAACCTGCGGTGGGGGCGGTTTTCAGCCGGCAGGAGGAATCAATCCGAAAAAAAGGATTCACCTACTATAACCAGGCTTTAAACGCAGGCGCTATACTCGGACCGCTTGCGGGAGGCTCGCTTATGCAGGGGAATCCGGACTGGCCGTTTCTATTTGGAGGGTCTCTCTACTTTTTAATCGGGCTTATGTTGTTTCTCAATCGTCATTCATTTAAGGTCCAAACCGATTCTGCTGTGGCCAAAGGATTTTTAAAAGTCTTTAAAGACCGTCCCTTTCTTGCCTTCAACGGTACCATGCTTTTTTTCTGGTTCATGTACAGCCAGCTTACGATCCTGTTTCCGCTCATCATGTTTGACGTAACGCAGTCCAAGGCAGACGTATCGTACGTCGTGACTGTCAATGCCATCTGCGGCCTGCTGCTGATGTTCCTCATCCGAAGTCTTTTTGAAAAACATGCCCCGATTGTGCTCATTCAGCGGGGGATGCTCATCATGGCTTCAGGGCTTTTTCTATGCTGGGCAGTGGGGGATAAGTGGTGGATTTTATTATGCGTCATGATCTTTACCATCGGGGAAACGCTCGTTCTTCCTGCTTCCGATATCAAAGTGGCGGAGTATGCCAATAATGGACTTACAGGAGCTTATTTTGGGCTATCCAAGATCTCATTTGGGATCGGTGCGTCTGCGGGAAGCTTTGCCGGTCCAGTGCTGATGGGCTTGCAGGGATGGGACGGTATTCCCTGGCTCGTTGTTTCGGCTGCTGGGGTAATGGGGAGTATGCTTACATTTGTATTAATAAGGGGAGAGGACGGGATGAAAAAACTCGATGGTCCTTCTATTCATTCTTAGAAGGGGTTACATGATTTTATTATGAATTGGACTTTATTTATTACATCAACGAAAATAAAACGGACCTCGGCAATCAAAAACTGACGATCGAAGAATTAGTGGATTTAGCGAATCAGGTGCATTAGGATTAAATCTTAAAAGTAGAATTTAGGGGTTTGAACCCAACTGAGCAGAGGTTACTTCCTCAAAAATAATCTGTTATAAGTAAGGAGTTCAGTATTGAATAGATAATAAAAAAGTGCTGGAACACCCTAGCACTTTTCTGTGGAAATTACTTTCCATTATCAACCGTTTCAATAGTCTTAAAAATCCTTGAGTAAGCATCCAAGATATTCACCTTGTTCACCTTGTCATTATAAAGTCCAAATTCCCAATGCCTTCCTTCCTCACCAGATTGGTAATATCCACTGGCATAATAGCCGGACTTTGAATCAGAAAAATCTTCATAATCTGCATCTTCCAAAACAAAAGGAATATAGGATTTTTTTGATTCAATAAAGAAGAATGGAATACCAGAATTTCGGTAGATGCTTGCATAAGAAGCTTTTGCAGCTTCAGATAAATGCTCCTTCATAATAAATACTGAATTAAACTTTGAAGCGAGATTTTTTTCACTTAACCCCTTTAATTCCATCTTTCTAAAAACAATGTTTTCCTCACGAATTGCTGGAGGTTTCCCAATGATCCCGATCGTCAATTCTTTACCTTTATATAAAGGGCTATCCTTGATTTCGTTTTTATTACTGTTGCACGCTGATAAAATAGATAAAACAATCAATAAGATCAATATGGATTTATTCTTCATGTATTCCTCTCCAAATTCAAAATATATTTATATTTACCTTTACATATTTTACCTGTAAGTGTTGAAGATTTCATCATTATTTTTAGGAAAGTTGTTAATTTGTGGGTTTTGTATTTAAAGAGTTCCATTTGCGAAAAGACCTTTTATAGCATCTTTTTATGATGATCTAACATGGAATGTTGTTTTTATGGAGTGAGGAAAGGTTTTTTAAGTTAAAAACTGAATACTATAAATGTGATAATCTAGAAAATGCAATCTTCTAACCATTAATGTAATGTTGAAAGGAAAAATTAGAATGGCTCAGTCTGTATTAAGAACGGATAACTACCATTTATCGAAAAATAAAAGATCTGCCGCAAGACATTATACATAAGAGGGTTAAGAGCGGTTTTCCTTCAGCGGCAAAAGTAATGTCCCATATATACCTCACAGTTTAGCCTGGTTCGAGATCATTTCTGGTGAAAGCATGATGCAATTAGAAGTTAAGAGTCAACCTTTAGAGGAGCTGCCAATGAAAATTGAATCACAAAGCAGTTGAAGTAGATACCTTTAAGAAATGAGATAGTATGTTACACACGTTTTTCTTTCAGTTGATACTATGAATCTTATTTTGATAGCTATGGTAAACTCGTCAGTTGATTTTCACTGAGGTGTAAATTATTCAGCCGCCTATTTTTACATAGCATATTAAGAAGAAAATTCGGTGTATATGCAGAGGATAATAAAGATCAAGCATAATTTGAGTTAATCAATCGATCAGGGAAAAAGGGGATTCTCCATGAATGAAAAATGGATGGAAGCGGACAATCCGCTTCCTCAAAAGAAGCGCATTATGGTTTTAGATAGTTTGAGAGGCTTTGCCTTGCTGGGAATCTTTCTTATTAACATTACGGCCATTGCAGCAGCCGGAGGCCCGCCTTCATTAGATAGTAAACCGAATTTCATCGATGAAATGGTGAATCAATTTCTTTTATTATTTGTTGAATCTAAATTTTTCACGCTCTTTTCGTTTTTGTTTGGCGTAGGATTTTCAATTCAGCTTTTGAGGGCAAATGAACAGGGAATCAATATTGTACCAAGGTTCTCAAGAAGGCTTGCTGCCCTTTTTCTATTCGGTGTCCTTCACATCGCGCTGTTTTGGGAAGGGGATATTCTTGTCATTTATGCAGTAGTGGGCTTTGCCTTGCTTCTTTTTAAAAAATGCAGCGAGAAGACACTGCTTATCTGGATAGCGGGGCTATTGATCCTTCCCATTTTAATTGTGATTGGATCTGTAGCAGGAATTGAAGTGCTGCGGCATACTTCTGAATACGGGGGGCAACTAAAGGAAGCCGATCAAGAGCTGCTCCGTGCTTTCAGGATGCTGGAGGGCGGGAATGAAAAACCGCTGTCCTATACGGATTCCATCACCGAAAGAATAAACGCGTACATCGAAGTTCTTCCTTTATTAATCTCACGGTTCCCAACGGTCCTGGCAATGTTTCTCCTTGGGTTATATGCAGGGAAAAAACGCATGTTTGAGAAGCTTGAAGAAAATCTTCCCTTATTAAAAGGCATGAGCAGAAGGGGAATAGCGATTGGTCTGCTGTTAAACCTTGCCGTTGTGATCCTGTTCAATACACTAAAGCCGGTGACCGCTATTGTCGTCCTCCTGCTTAACCAGACACTTACTGGGCCCATTCTATCGATCAGCTATGCAGCCATCTTTATTTTACTATCCAGAAAAAAGAACTGGGACTTTCTGTTTCGATGGCTTAGCTATCCCGGCCGCATGGCGCTGACAAACTATATTCTTCAGTCGGTACTATGCTCATTTATTTTCAACGATTACGGATTCGGGCTAAAGGGGCAAGTCTCCCTGTCGGGTACGATACTAATGGCATTCGGAATATATATAGTTTTAATGATTGGAAGCAGATTTTGGCTTAAAACCTTTAAATTCGGCCCGCTTGAGTGGGTTTGGCGCTGCATTACCTATAAGAAAATCCAGTCCATTCGATAATGTATAGATACTAAAAAAGCCGCTGACAAAGCGGCTTTTTTAGGTGAAGAGCAAGTATAGCGATTTGTTTCCCTCGATTGCTGCGGCGATTATGAACAAACTTTCACTATTATTATGTGGATTTTTTATGAAATTCCATTGACTCCAATACAAATGCGGGGTTATAATTATCTCAACTTCAAGATATTTAAATTAAAAATACTTCATTTAAAAACATAAACCAGGAGGTGACCGATTTGGATGAAGCGTGCAAAAAAACTCCTTACCTTGCTTTGATGCAAACAGCGAAAGCGGTTCATGAACGTATGCGAAGGGCAGCGGCTTCAGAAAATCTGAATCCTACCGAGTTCTCCATATTGGAAGTCCTGTTTCTTAACGGGAAACAGACGATTCACCAAGTGGGTGAAAGCATCCTCGTATCAAGCGGTTCCATGACCTATACGATCGATAAACTTGAAAACAGAGGACTGATTTACCGTAGCGCCTGTCCGGATGACCGCCGTGCCATTCACTTGGATTTAACGGAGCTTGGCAAAAAGCAAATGGAGAAGATCATGCCGAAGCATCAGGCGCTAACGAGTTACGTGCTTGGATCCTTGAAAAATGATGAGGCCGAGAGACTAGTTGAAATGTTGAACAGAGTTAAGAACAGAGCAGAAAACTAATTTTTTATACCTGTATATCTCGATTTCGAGATAAAAGGATAATCAATCATTCATATAGAATAGAGAAATGATAAGGAGTGAAAGAAAATGACAAAAAAAACAATGGGTATTCACCATATTACAGCGATTGTCGGGCATCCACAGGAAAATGTTGATTTTTACGCAGGCGTATTGGGATTGCGTTTAGTGAAGCAGACGGTAAATTTTGATGACCCTGGTACGTATCATCTTTACTTTGGAAATGAAGGCGGAAAACCGGGCAGCATTATCACCTTTTTCCCATGGGCCGGAGCACGCCAAGGTTCGATTGGCGATGGTCAGGTAGGTGTCACCACTTATTCGGTGCCAACGGGTTCGATGGAGTTTTGGGAGCAGCGGCTGGAAGCATTCAAAGTTGAATTTACGAAATCGGAACGCTTCGGTGAACAGTATTTGGAGTTTGATGATCCTCATGGCCTTCACTTGGAAATCGTAGAGCGGGAGGAAGGCGAGGCGAATACATGGTCTTTTAATGGGGTCACTCCTGAGACGGCAATCAAAGGATTTGGAGGAGCGATTCTTCTATCGGCTCAGCCGGACCAGACAGCACAATTGCTGGAGAACGTCATGGGGCTTGAACGCGTTGGAAAAGAGGGAGATTACATCCGGTTCCGTTCTGAAGCCGATCTTGGGAATGTGATTGATTTAAAAACGACGCCAACCGGCCGCGGACAAATGGGAGTGGGAACCGTGCATCATATCGCATGGCGCGCAGCGGATGATGAGGATCAATTAGAGTGGCAGAAATATGTGGGAGAGCATGGATACGGCGTCACACCAGTAAAAGACCGGAACTACTTTAATGCCGTTTATTTCAGAGAGCATGGCGAGATATTATTTGAAATCGCGACGGATCCTCCAGGCTTTGCCCATGATGAATCTCATGAGACAATGGGACAGAAATTAATGCTTCCAGCTCAGTATGAAGAGGCAAGAGACCGGATTGAGCGGGCGCTGATTCCGATTGAAGTAAGAGAATTTTAGGGGGAGAAATACCGTGCAAAAGACAGCTGGAATCCATCATATCACAGCCATGGTGAACGATCCGCAGCGGAATATCGACTTTTATGCCGGCGTCTTGGGCCTGCGGCTCGTCAAAAAAACCATTAACTTCGACCGGCCGGAAGTGTACCATCTTTATTTTGGAAATGAATCCGGCCAGCCCGGAACAATTATCACCTTTTTCCCATGGGCGGACCAATTGAAGGGACGGATCGGGACCGGACAGGTCGGAGTAACAAGCTATGTGATTCCGCCCGGTTCCCGTTCATTCTGGGAGAGCCGCTTGAAAAAATTCGGGGTAAAGTTTTACAAGACCGAACGGTTTGGGGAAACGTATATCGCCTTTCAGGATCCGGATGGCCTTGAGCTTGAATTGGTGGAACGGGAGGAAGGGCCTCTCAATACATGGAGCTTCAGCGGAATCCCAACGGACCAGGCTGTTAAAGGATTCAGCGGCGCGACGTTAATTTCAGCCCAGCCGAATAAAACAGCCGATTTGCTTGAACAAGTACTTGGACTCGAATGCGTAGGACAGGAAGAAAGCTTTCTGAGATTTAAATCCGGGGGAGAGCTCGGCAATACGATTGATGTAAAGCTGTCCCCTTCTGTAAGAGGATTAATGGGGGCCGGCACGGTGCACCATATTGCCTGGAGAGCGAAAAATGAAGAGGACCATCTTAAATGGAGAGCTCTTCTTCAGGAAAAAGGGTTCTATCCAACGGACATATTGGACCGCAACTACTTTAATGCCCTCTATTTTCATGAAGAAGGCGGCATTTTATTTGAAATTGCGACCGATCCGCCCGGCTTTACAGCAGATGAACCGGCTGACGAGCTTGGAACAAAGCTCATGCTGCCATCCTGGCTTGAGCCGCAGCGGGAAGAACTGGAAAGAAGCCTGCCTCATATAGAGGTACACGTTTTGGAGGAGGAAATGGAATGAAACATATTTTTAATAAAGGAACCAATCCGGAAAAACCAACCCTGCTTCTGCTTCACGGCACAGGCGGAAATGAACTTGACCTGCTTCCGCTCGCAGGAATGATTGATGAAGAGGCATCCGTATTGAGCGTCCGCGGAAATGTACTGGAAAATGGCATGCCCCGGTTCTTCCGCAGACTCGCTGAAGGTGTGTTTGATGAAGAAGATCTCGCGTTCCGCACACAGGAACTCAATCAATTTCTGGATGAAGCAGCTGATAAGTATGGGTTTGACCGCAGCCAAATCATCGCCATCGGCTATTCCAATGGAGCCAATATCGCAGCAAGTCTGCTTTTCCACTATGGGGATGCATTAAAAGGCGCAATTCTTCACCATCCGATGGTTCCGAGAAGAGGGATTGAGCTCCCGGATCTAACGGGGAAATCCATATTCATCGCAGCCGGAACTAACGATCCAATTTGTCCGGCAGAAGAATCGACTGAACTGCACGCCTTGCTGCAAAGAGCCAATGCCAAGGCAGAATTGCACTGGGAAAATCAAGGCCACCAGCTAACGCGGAGTGAGGTTGAAGCTGCGGCGAAGTGGTATAAGGGATTGTGAAGGAAGAAAACTGCTTGTGCAGTTTTCTTTTTTTTTGCACTTTGCACTGACCCCCGCTCTGCTAAAGTGTAAAAGCTCCGTCCCCGTTTCACGTGACGCTTAGAGCGGTCAGGGATTGCACCGGCTATGCTCATTCCCCAAGTGCGGTGCAGGATAGAAGGTCAGAGCAATGCACTGACCCCCGCTGTGATAAAGAACTAAAGCTCCGTCCCCCTGACACATGAAACCTAGAGCGGTATGGGATTGCAAGCTTCTTCCTTCTTCCCCCGGTGCGGTGAAGGCGAGAGGGTCAGTGCAAGCGCATCATTCAACTCTTATTTTATCCGTATGCTGTGCACATTTTTTGCAATTGAATGATGTGCGGTTATACTAAAAGCATACTTACTGGAGGGTGATTCAATGAACCGCAAAAAAATGATGATGTTCACTGTTTCTCTGCTTGCCGCATTTGGTTTGGCCGCCTGTTCCAACGGAGGAATGGAAGAAAAGCATGGAGGAATGGACCATTCCAAAATGGAACATTCAAGCTCAGGTGAAGTGCCTGAAGGATTAAAAGAAGCAAAAAACCCTGCATATCCGCTCGGGAGCAAGACGAAGGTGAAAACGGATCATATGGAAGGCATGAATGGAGCGGAAGGGACCATTGCGGGTGCCTACGATACAACGGTCTATGCGGTTACCTATACACCCAAAGGCGGCGGAGAAAAAGTAGTCAATCACAAGTGGGTAATTCACGAGGAAATCGAGAACGCGGGAGAGGTTTCTTTTAAGAAAGGTGAAGAAGTCACCTTGATGGCAGACCATATGAAAGGAATGATGGGAGCAAAGGCAACCATTGATTCTGCTGAGAAGACAACCGTTTATATGATTGATTATTCTCCGGCGAATGGCGGAGAAGAAGTGAAGAATCATAAATGGGTGACGGAAAGCGAGCTTTCAGCCTTGATAAAAAGCGAATGAGGAAGAGCATCTTATGGGGGATGCTCTTTTCCATTTCGCTGGCATTGCTATCTGGTCAGCGGGAAAACCGGGCTTTTCTATCGTATGAACAGAAGGTGTCTAAATACTTGCATTGTGCAAATTTATTATTTGCAAACTGCAAATATATAGATTATGATCAAATTAAGGAGGCGGTACAATGGAGATAACAATCAATAAGTCAGGGAATTTGTCGGTTCAGTATTTTCTGTCGTACCTTTATCTTGTATCAAAATCTATGAATGGATCATCATCTCAAATTATCGAGTTTACTGAGAAGCGAATGTTTGGAAAAGACTGTGGTTCACGGGGAGAAGCTTCCTATCAACATTTTTTGAAGGCATGCAGCCAATTTATAGAAAGCGGAGGACGCGATTAAATGGAAAATGTTCGCGAGTTGTTTCAGGTGATGGTTCGCCGGTTCGGGCTTTTGGATAAGAATTGCTGTTCAGTTGGATCAGTGGAATTGAGCATGGTTCAAAGTCATATTCTGTATGAGGTAGAACGAAGGGAGTCTCCTTCCATACAGGAAATTGCCGATACACTTGGGACGGATATCACGACGTTCAGCCGGCAGGTTCAAGGTCTTGTAAAGATGGGTCTTATAGAAAAGAAACAGTCTGTTGAAGATAAGCGGATCTATCAGCTTTTCTTAACGAGTGAAGGAAAAGAAATTGCTTCATCCATCGATACCCAAATGAATGAGTACTTAAAAGAAGTATTTTCTTATATGCAGCCGGCAGAGAGAAACCAGGTTATCGAATCTATAAAATTACTGAACCTAGCAATGGCAAAAAGTGAGATGTGCTGCCGGCCTGTGAAATAAAAAGAAAGATCGAATACGGTCTTTTTACATAGATACTTGCATTTTGCAAATAAAAGGAGTGGCAGTATGTGGCTGGAAGTTGGCAGGAGCTTTGTTGAAATTGCATTTGAACTAACCGTACTTTTTATTGCTATTTCGTTTTTAATCAATCTGCTTCAGGTTTTTATCCCGTATTCCAAAATGGAAAAATGGATGAAAGACAGTCATCCGATAGTAAGCGGCGGAATGGCTTTGGTTTTTGCTTTTGCGACTCCTTTTTGTTCCTGCTCGACGATTCCAGTTGTAGTGAATCTGTTGAATAACCGGATTCGATTTGGCGTTGTGATGGTGTTTTTATTTGCCTCTCCAGTTCTCGATCCAACAATCTTAACGCTGATGACGGCTGTTTTAGGATGGAAGGTCGCTCTCTATTACACATTAATTACGTCTATATTATCATTTAGTATTGGCTTTTTATTAGAGAAGCTAGGGTATGAAAAGGAAGTTAAAAATGTTCTGGTTAAAAATTATAATCCTGTTAAGGACGGGTTTAGTATGAAAGGAGCCATCGCGGAAACCATTCAGCTCATGAAGACCGTTTACCCGTTTCTGCTCATCGGCGCAGCGATTGGAGCTCTTATTCATGGAGCTGTTCCAACCGAGTTTATCACTCAGTATTTCGGCGGCGAAAACTGGTGGCTTGTACCGATTGCAGCTGTCGTTGGGGTCCCTTTATATATCCGTCTTTCCTCGATGATTCCCATTACGCAGATCATGATTGCGAAAGGAATGGCGCTAGGACCTGTTATGGCACTGATGATCAGTTCAGCTGGGGCGAGCCTCCCTGAACTGACGCTTTTGAACAGCATATTTACGAAAAAGCTCGTCGTTGCTTTTGTTGTTTCCGTCATAACCATGTCCACGATTTCCGGATTCTTATTTTATATCGTATAGGAGGTGACAATATGAATTTTTTAAAAAAGTGGTTAGGGCCAAAAGAACAGAAAGACTGCTGTAATGTGATCATCGAGGAAGTGAAGGATGATTCGTGCTGCTCCAAGCAAATGGAGGAATTAACAAAGGCTGCAGAAAACAGCGGGCAGAGAAACGGTTATGAAGCACGAGGTTAATGATCTAATTTTTATATAAGTTATTGATTATATAAGCGTATTGTTATATGATAATGCACGGAGGTGAACCGATTCATGACGTTCCAGCATAAAACGATAGAATTAGAGCAGGCTACATCCATTATGAAGCTCCTTGGTGATAAAACCCGGCTTACCATGATGAAAATGCTCCAGAAAAATGAGTGCTGCGTATGCGAATTTACTGCGATTTTTCAGGCAAGCCAGCCTGCAATCAGCCAGCATTTGCGGAAATTGAAGGATGCGGGGCTTGTAAAAGAAAAGCGAAACGGCCAGTGGATCTTCTATTCGCTGAACCGGGAAAGTGAAATGTATGAATTTGTTCAAAATCTGCTTGCGTTTATTCCGGACCAAGATCAAAAGCTGAAGGATCTGGAGAAACAGGGATTGCGAATAACTTGCGAATAATGGAGGGACCATTTTGACATCAGTGATTTTAGCATCTTTGATTTTTCTTCTGACCCTGATACTTGTGATCTGGCAGCCGAAAAATTTATCCATCGGCTGGTCTGCATGCGGCGGGGCGGTTCTCGCGCTCATCGCAGGGGTTGTCGATTTTCAGGATGTATGGGATGTAACAGGCATCGTTTGGAATGCCACATTAACATTTATAGCGGTTATTATTATTTCTTTAATATTAGATGAAATTGGATTTTTTGAATGGTCCGCCTTACATATGGCGAGAGCAGCAAAAGGCAGCGGAGTCCGCATGTTCATTTATGTGAGCATCCTCGGAGCTGTCGTCGCTGCCTTCTTTGCAAACGACGGGGCAGCTCTTATTTTGACACCGATTGTTCTGGCGATGGTTCGTAACTTGAAATTTGAAGAAAAGCTGGTGTTTCCTTTTATCATGGCCAGCGGCTTTATCGCGGACACGACGTCGCTTCCGCTTGTCGTCAGTAACCTTGTAAACATCGTGTCGGCTGACTTTTTTAACATCGGATTTATCGAGTATGCAAGCCGGATGATTGTTCCAAATTTTTTCTCTCTGGCAGCCAGCATTTTGGTCTTGTATTTGTTTTTTAGAAAGAGTATCCCGACAAACTATGATGTTACAATCCTGAAGCAGCCGAAAAAAGCGATCAGGGATATGAAAATGTTCAAGCTTTCATGGGTGGTTCTAGGTTTATTATTGGCAGGGTACTTCATTAGCGAGTTTGTTGGAATTCCTGTCTCCATTATTGCCGGCGTCATCGCGATTTTCTTCCTGATCATTGCGAAGAGGAGCCCAGCGGTCCCGACGAAAAAGGTATTGAAGGGTGCCCCATGGGCGATTGTCTTCTTCTCTATCGGGATGTACGTTGTGGTCTATGGTCTTCGAAATGCTGGACTGACAAGCGTTCTTGCAGATGTCATACAGGTCGTGGCCGATCAAGGTTTGTTTGCCGCAACGATTGGTATGGGGTTTATCGCGGCGATTCTTTCATCGGTCATGAACAACATGCCGACGGTCATGATTGATGCGCTAGCGATCGCTGATACCGATACGTCGGGCATCACCCGGGAAGCACTCATATACGCCAATGTGATCGGTTCGGATTTGGGACCGAAAATCACACCGATCGGTTCTCTTGCGACCCTTCTTTGGCTTCATGTCCTGTCGCTGAAGGGTGTAAAAATTTCATGGGGAACCTATTTTAAAACGGGAATCATCTTAACAGTCCCGACCCTTCTTATCACACTAATCGGCCTGTATCTATGGCTGTTGGTTTTCTAAATCCAATCCATTTAAAAGGAGACTTACAACATGTCTAAAAAAACACTTTACTTTCTTTGCACAGGAAACTCGTGCCGCAGCCAGATGGCAGAAGCATGGGGGAAAAAATACCTTGGGGATGAGTGGAACGTACTCAGTGCCGGAATCGAAGCACATGGCCTCAATCCAAATGCCGTGAAAACGATGAAAGAGGTTGGGATTGATATTACGGATCAAACCTCTGACATCATTGACAGCGAAATCCTGAATAATGCGGATTTTGTGGTAACCCTTTGCGGAGATGCAGCAGACAAATGCCCGATGACGCCTCCTCATGTCCGCCGTGAACACTGGGGCTTTGAGGATCCTGCGAAAGCTACCGGAACGGACGAAGAGAAATGGTCTGTTTTCCAGCGGGTTCGTGATGAAATCGGGGAACGGATTAAACGTTTTGCGGAGACAGGGAAGTAAGAGGAAGGCCGGGAGTTCACATGCTCCCGGCTTTTTTTTTTAGCAGCCAATCAACCCTTCCCCTTTTATTATTTCTCCACTTTCCCCGTCAATCTTATCTGTACCTTTTCAATGTGTGCTGTATTCTTCCATTCAATATTGTCCGATCTTGCGGGGATGTTAATCCCACACAATCTTTTACTTTACTTCTTTGGAAAGGGTTTTCGGACTATTGGATCTTGTTTTTCTAATACAAAAAAAGAAAACAATATCCTAGGGTGTCAGACGAAAAGGAAGGTAGAATGGTTTCTTTTAAAGTAGGAGTTGGATAGGATTTGTTGAAACTATATCAGTAATCAGATTCATCACTAATTACTGAAAAAGCGATTTAATTTTAGTAGACATTTCTTAACACAAAGGGAGAACGGAATGAGAATATTAAAATGGATTCTGCTTCTACTGGCCATCCTTGTTTTAGTCTGGCTGCTGTACACAAAATTTCAAGAGAGAATGTAAGGCGCAGCCATCGTCCTGTATACATAGCAAAGAAGATGACGTAATCATCTCTATAACAAAGGTAGTGGGAAAGTCGCTGTCAGAGCGGCTTTTTTTCCATATTGAAGCAGGAATATAGTGATTGCAGTTTTTAAAAAATTACCATAAGATGGAATTATATCATTGGTCCCATTAATAGTGATAGGAGGGATGAAACATCAAAAACCCAGGCGCTTTCTATAATGCAAGAATACAAGCTTTAGACGAGCAAATTTGTGAGTGGTTCGCCCGCCGTAAGGAGCTATGCGGCGGTCACCCAGATACCGCTACTGAGGAAGTGATCGCTGGCTGGGGAGAAAAATATGGAATCCCTAAAGACCTTTTGCTGACGGTTTTTCAAGCCCTTTCCATGGAAGAATTATATGAGACGAAGGTCGAGCCCAAAAACTTTCTGAAGCATGTACCTGTCTTGAAATCAATTGAGGTGGAGGGGCGCTTGTATACCCTGACCTTTATCCGCCAATTTGAGAATGCAAGTGTGATCCATCTGCATGTTGATTGGAATGAAACGGTTGAACTGGAAACAATTCATACACGTGTGAATCGTTTCAAATTTAAGCTGAGAGCGGGTGATAAGTATAATTGTCAGTCTGATGGAGCGGGAGGGGGAACGGGGCGTGTTACACACCGATTTATTGTTTCCCCTGCCTTGCCGGATGATGTGACAGGGTTTTCTTTCGTCTTTGAAGAGTATGATGACCTTTGGAAGGGTGAAACTACCGGCCTTGAAATAGTCATGAAGATCGAATGACAAAAAATAGGGAGTGGTCCTTAATGAAAGATCCTCATGAAACTTTAATATCCAAGAGGTACGAACCGGATATACGAGAAGGAAGAGTTTTTTCACCTACTGAAGAGCTTGAGCACATTTCTGGAGGAGGGCCTTTAAATATTGAAGGCTTGGAAAACGTAAGCAGATTTCCAAAGGGTATAAAATATTTGGGGTATGTCTTGTTTGGAGTGTTTGGAGGTTTGATTTTGCTTGGAATAGTGTTGAGTTTTACAGACTAGGCTTGGATATAGGGTGTGGACTATTTTAAGGCATTTGAAAACCAATATAAAAACACCATCAAATTTACTCGACGGTGTTTCACTTCCAAACTTATTTCCCCTCAAGAACCGCTTTCAAATCTGTTTCATAAGCTAGCAATTCATCACGGATGGCTTTTGCCAAAGGCTCGTAGCCGCCAGCTTCTTTAATAGCAGCCGCTCGGGTTTTTAAGCCTTCAAGCTTCCTGAATTGTGTTTTTGCTTCTTCGATTTCGCCGGCATCGATGAGCTCTGAGACGCGGTTCATCAGGCGATATTGGGAGATTTCATATTTTGTACGTTCAATCATAATTTTCACAGGTGTTACAGACCCTTCTAAAAGAGCCATTCTATATTTTTTATTAGGGACCAGGCCAATTTTTCCTTCTGTTTGCCTCAAGTACTGAATGACTTTGTCATAGGTGAGGTTTGCTTGGTGAAGTTCTGTGAGAGGTTCCATATCTGGAAAGGTATCCACATAAATACTCAATGTATAATTGTTTAATGCTAAGTTAATTCCAGAAGCGTATGCTTCCATATAACGAAGTTCTTCATTAATCTTTCCTGGAAGAGGTTCATAATTCCTAGCACTTTTCATGACTTCTTTGCGCTTTTTCAATCGCTCTGCTTTTGCCATGTCTATATCGTATTGTTTGTAGTTCACTTCAGAAGAAATTTGATAAATAATGCTTGCTAACAGCCGGTATTCGGATACTTCGTAGCCAGTTCGTTCCATTTCTATTTCAACAGGTCGGATATATGAAGATAGTAATATTGAGCGATTTGATGCACCAGATACCCTTGCAATACTCTTTTCAGCAATATATCGCTGCTTTGCCAAACCATCATATAAGCTTTCTATCTTCTCTATGGAACCCGATGAAATGGCTTCTTTAAACAATGCCAATTTCTTTAAGAGACTTTCACCTTGCCTGACCGCTTCTTTACTTTGAGTTGAAACAGCAGCTGCAGATGGTGCAGGTAACCCGGCATTTGCAAGTGGAGATATAAATATTGCTGCTGTTATCCCAATCAATAGCATTTTTTTACTCATAACTAGCCCTCCTGAATGTGTTCAAGTGAGTTAATTATAAGGTGAAATGATTCTTTTGTCCTGTGAAAAAACACCTTATTAATGGAAAAGTTTAGAATGATAACTCCAAATAATAATGAAAAACACCGTCCTCAAATGTTGGACGGTGTTTCAATTTCATCTTATTTTCCCTCAAGAACGGCTTTCAAATCCGTTTCATAAGCAAGCAATTCATCTCGGATGGCTTTTGCTAAAGGCTCATAGCCGCCAGCTTCTTTAATAGCAGCAGCGCGAGTTTTTAAGCCTTCCAGCTTGCTGAATTGTGTTTTTGCTTCTTCGATATTGCCGGCATCAATGAGTTCCGAGACGCGGTTCATCAGACGAAGCTGGGAGATTTCGTATTTTGTACGCTCTACAGTTACTTTCGCAGGCGCAACGAATTCTTGCAGCAGAGATGTTCTATATGCTTTATCAGCCACTTGGCCGATTTTCATTTCCGTTTGTTTCACGTAGCGAGTTAAATCATCATAATAAAGATCGGCTTCGTCAATATCAGGTTCAGCGCCTGTGGACTCATCAACCCAATAATCATAATAAGATAGATTGTATCCGGCTGCAAAGGACTCTGCTTTACGAAGATCGAGGTTGATGGAGGCAGGAAGCGCTTTGTATCCGCCGGCTTCTTTAATCGCAGACGCTCGTTTTTTCATACGTTCTAATTTCGCCATATCTGTATCATACGCATAGTAATCATCCTCATCTAATCCAATAAGTATGGTGGATAGCAGACGAAGCTGTGATACTTCATAAATGGTGCGTTCAATTTCCTTTTTAGCTGGAACTGCATACTTGCTTAAAAGCATATTGCGGTTTGATAAGCCTGATACCTTTCCAATTGCCTTCTCAACGATGGAAAGCTGCTTCGTCAGACCATCATACAATTCATTAATTTCGTCAATATTCCCCATGGAAACAGTGTTTTTGTAAACATTTAGTCTTTTCAGCAAAAGATCACCTTGTTTTACTGCTTCCTTGCTTTGTGCAGATGTGGTTACTGCAGCATAAGCGGATGGTGCTGGTGTTGAAACAGCTGCAAGTGGTGTGATCAGCATAGCTGCGGTAATACCTGTTAACAACATTTTTTTCAAGTTCTTTTCCCCCTAAAATTCTTTCAATCGAGATAATTATAGGGTTGTTCAAAACTTTCATCATGTGTTAAATGGCCTATTTTTTATCATGATTTAGAAGAAGTTGTTTAATATAGAATGTTAGGCAAATATTGGATTTGTCCCTGGTTTACAAGGGTTTCTTTTATTAGATTCCAGTTTTAAATTATGTAAATTTACAAAATAGGTATACATTTCCAACTACCTGTAATAAAATTATGACATATGAAAAATGAAAAAAATGGAAATGAGCTACTTCAGTTACTGGAAGCACTCTCTAATCCGTATCGGCTCAAAATTATTGAGGCTCTCAGTGGTGAGCGACAGTATGTGAGTCAGCTTGCGAGAGTTTTAGGGATTAGCAGGCCGCTGCTTTACTTGCATTTAAAAAAGCTGGAGGAGGCTGAATTAATTAAAGGCGCTGAAGAACGGGGCCAAGATGGGAAGATCATGAAATATTTCGAGGTCATTCCATTTAGATTTGAACTAAATGACAGGATGATTGCAGACGCAGCAGGAACAGTCACACTAAAAAATAAGGAGAAGGGGGATTGAAATGATTAATTCTGGAGATCTTCTGTTTTCAGGTTTTGCTTTACTGGTTACGTTTCTGCCTTTAATCATGACGGTTTGTGTCTTGATATTCATCATTCGTGCCTTCCGCCGGTTTGAAATACGCGCGCAGGAACGTCTTCATTTAGAAAAAGAAAACTCTGCCTATCAGGAGCAGCAAATGAGAATGATTCAAGACTTAAATGAGCGCATGACCAGCATCGAGAATCTTTTAAAGCAAGTAGATTAGAGATGGGGAGGATAAACGTTTGGTTTTTCTTTCAAAAATTGACTCGTTTTTTATAAGAATAATGGTGTGTACAATCCTATTTGTTGGTGTGGTTCTTTTTTTGCCTCTTTATTTTGATAAACCAGCAAATGGTACCGTTTATATCGTGGAGATCGCAATTTTTCTATTCATTGCCGTTTTTATGTTTTGGACCATCGCATCCATTCGCTATACTTTTCAAGAAAAATTCCTGATAGTGAAGGGAGGGCCGATAAGAAGCCGGATCCCTTATGAAGACATCACGCGTGCAATTCCGACACGTGATATTTACACAGGCTATCGGCTCCTGTCTGCCCGTTATGCCATCGACCTCTATTACAAATCAGCGATGCTTGGAAGTGTGAAAATTTCTCCCCAAAATCCAAGCCTGTTTCTTGAGCAATTAAGAAAGCATTGCCCAGATGCCTTAATTGAATCAGACAAAATATTGAAGCTTCTGGGAAGAGAGGAACGCCAGGCGTAATCTAGTGGCATGATGGGATGCTGCCGGAAAGGATGCTTGGACCAAGCTGCCCTGATCTTGTACTTGAAAGACGAACCTGCACCTTGCTTTTTTCGAGATCTGCTGTGATGGAATCAATTTTACCTGCCCAAATAGGATCATTTGCCGAAGAGTCAGGATATAGTTTAAAGCGCCAGCTAATTTGGCCGGGAATAAATGCAAATCCCTCATAGGTATCGAAGTTCCCAAGGTCTCTAGGAGCAGGTAAGTGAAGAGCGTGAAGACTGATGCTAATTCTTTGAAAACTTGGTGTAAGCTTCACTTTATAAATCAGCGCGGCTCCTTTTGCATTGAATAAGTTTTGATTGACCGGGGCCAAAATCATACTGCATGGCATCTCGACAGCTTTGGCACCCGACGGATGGATAAGGGCAGTAAAAAGAAGAATGATTAGGAAAAGCTTCATATAGCACCTCTTTCATTTGAATTTCCTTTAGGATTCCCTAATTAAAAACATTATTGTTGCACGTTATGTATCAAAATAGATGTATTAGACTCAGAAAAAAATCGCGCAGAATTGTCTTAGCGATTTCTCGCTATGTCCAGCAAATAATATATAAATTTTTCAACAACAATAATTGGGAACTTTATCCATGTTAATGCGTATGAATCATAAGGAAGAAAGGAGTGGTATTCATGATGCAGTTCTGTTTAATAGCGGGCATTATCAGCATTATCATTTCAGGCATCTCAATTGGTGCTTGGACAAATGGTGAGCAGCAGAGAGCAAATTTCTTTTCAGAGACGAAAGAGCACCGGATTTCACGGACTAAAATTACCATGTTTTCCGGATTAGCCGGAGTGATTTTTCTGGGGATCGCAGGACTGATTTGGTATTTATAATGTCAAAAACAAAAGGGAGCAGATAGGATGCTGGATTTAATCTACTTACTTATTTTTCTAGCCGGTATGTATTTTCTGCTCAAGCACTGGTTTAACGTAAAAAACGCCGTCATACTTTCTCAAACTGCACTGTACCCTAAAACAAAGGATGAATACAGCAGCCTGCTCATTCCTAATGAATGGAAAGAGATGGAGGCTATTTCTAAAAATACGAGAGCCTATCAAATCGTGAAATGGGGAACGGCCGCTGCCATGATATTAATGGGGTGGTTAATATGGATGGTTTTTTTCACCGATTGGCTGGAGTATGCCTATTTGAATGTGATCTACATGGTTTTAGTCATTATGAATTTCGTAAAACATCAAGGCAGTCTCCTGATCTTACCTGAGGGCCTTGTTCTTAACGGGAGCTACCGTTCTTTCAAACAAATCAAGCGGTATGAGGTTGAAAAAATAACCCTCTCTCATCCACTTTATGGGCTGCACGCCCGAATCAACAACGCGTATAAACTATCGATTATACAGAAAAACCTGTTTGGCTCGCATCATTATGTTGTGGTAGAAGATCAGGAGCATCTAAAACGAATAACGGATTTGCTTGGTCAGCATGGGATACATGGGAAAACGAGGAAAGATTATTTGGCGGTAGGAGAAATTAAAAGTTCATGAATAGACAGCTGCAGCTCAAATGGAGGAAATTAATAAAAGCTAAACTGATGGCGGATTATTCCTCAATAAAGGAAGTAAAAGCAGGCGGGGTTTCTGCAAAGATTCTCTAAGCAGAGGGGAAAAAAGATGCTGGTATGCCGTTACTGATTTGAAGGATGCTAAAATGATTTCGATGAAGGGCATGAGGAGATATTAGAGGAATACGGAGCTAAGTCAGCAGGAAAATATGAATCATACGTTTGGGTTTTCCCGGGCATTTTTTTTATTTGACCCCTTCATCCAAAAGACTTATTTTTCTAGTGTGAGTTTATCGGTTAGAGAAGTGACTTTTATGGTTTTTCCGTCTTTCTTGAAAGTTTGCATAGCACCCAATTGTTCGGACTTTGATTCTTTCCAGCCATCCTCTTCTAATTTTGCAAGGTAGGCTTTCGGCAGGCCTTCTTCTTCTTTCATTCCTTTCAGGCTATATACTGCAGAGTCCTCTTTTTTCTTTATCTCTTTTGCATCTGCTGGAATGGGGAAGGTGCTTTCAATGGATGACTGTTTAAAGTTTTCTGCATGAGCATTGCTGGAGCAGCCTTGCAGAATGAAGATAAGACCTGCAGCTACTGCGGTTATGACTAAGTGTTTCATAGTTTCACTCCTTTAAAATAATGGTAACAATTTCATTATACATAATAAATTGGATAAAAATAGAAAAAGTCCGTATCGGAAAGTCTTTTTTTATTTTTCTTTGACATTTTTAATTGGATTGGTTTTGGCTGATTTCCGCTGCAGGTTTCTCCCTTTCCGCGGGGCGGGCGGTGAGCCTCCTCGGCGCAAGCGCCTGCGGGGTCTCACCTGTCCCGCTGCTCCCGCAGGAGTATCGCACCTTCCGCTCCAATCAGCCTAACCTAAATTTGTTCAAAGTACCTATGTTAAAATCAAACCCCCGGGATGCAAGCGTCCCAGGGGTTTCAATTTCGTTAAATTCCTATTTTCACGACATCTTAGATAGCTTCTTCTCTCAATTCAGCGAACCATGTAAAATGCCTAGTAAGATGAAAATAACCAGATGATCTCCAATTGCAATCAGCAAAGCTCTTCTGCTCAATAACCCGAATAGTGAATTTTTCACATACACAATGGAGATGAGAACACCGACAATGAAGCCGATTCCAGCTCCGGTAAGCCAGTTTTCAGCACCGGTGGATTGAATCAGAATAGCTGTCAGAAACGAGCTAATGAAAGCGACGATGACAGAAAAGACATATTTAAGAGGGCCTTTGCTTTCATTTTGCGTAAAATTGCCTTTATCCTTGAGTAAAATAGAATAATAAATGCCTCCGTATATCATATACAGGATGCCTCCAGCGAGGATGGCTAAAAAATTTAGATCAGACATGTTAATCAGCATATGGTTTCTCCTTTTCTATTTCGGTTCAACGGCTAAGGCGATGGCCTTGATTCGGCATGTGAGGTCAAGTGTTCCTCCATTCGGATCAATTTGTACAAATTCAATTGGATTCCCCAAATATTTATAGCCGCTTCTCGGCAGCCAAAAGCTGTAGAGTTCAGAATAGCACTCAATCAGCATGCCGCGGTCACTGTAAGGGACAGGCTCGTCGAACTCAACCACCACATGTTTTCCTCCATTAAACGTATACAGTGGTTCCTCAATACTGTCATGTGAGGTGATTTGCATCAGGCAGTCGTAACGGCTTCTCTCAGGCAGGGTAATGTAAGGGTTATTTCTTGGAATCCCAATCATCCAGGTGTCTTTTTGGATAAGTCCTCTGGCATTTGACCAGTGATAAAGGTCTTCCCAAGCATTTGGAATGCGATCTGTATAAGATCCGATGTGAAGTTTTTTGACCACACGGAAAGCTGGGAGTTCAATTGTTTTCACCTTATCCAAATCCAGCCATCTAAATTCATTATAGGGCTGCTTATCGTTCGTTGCTTGCAGATTCTTGCTGAAAAGTTTAGATTTCTTGCTATCTTCGTATTCCCTTGGAAAACGCTCCAGGTACGCACCTTCCCGCCATTTTTTCGGGCTGGTTTTAAAGGTTTCGTTAAATGAGTAGGTGAAGTATGAAAGGGACGAAAATCCGCATAAATAGGCGATCTGGGTTATAGGTAAATGCTGTTCATAAATCAGGAAGTGGGCGGCATTTTCCAGTCGGAGTCTTTTGATATAGGCAGCAGGCGATTCACCGGCTATCCCCTTGAAAATCCGCTGAAAATGAAAAGGAGAATAAGTAGAAACTTTTGCAAGTCTTTCGAGTGGAAGAGATTCATGGAGATTTTCTTCTATATAATCCATCACTTTTTGTATTTGTCTTTCTTGTTCTTTTCCATAATTCATCTTGGATACCCCTTATCAAATGAGTTCTCTCTTATTATGGAGAATTTCGGGCTCAATCTCTACCGTTTTTTTTCAAAATATCAATTGACCTTCACGCTGCGTAAAGGTGTAAGCTGAATCTATCAGGAGGTGAACACCGATGGAATATACGGTGCAAAAGCTTGCGGAAATGGCAGGAATCACGGCAAGGACGCTCAGATATTATGATGAGATTGGCATTCTTAAGCCGGCAAGAATGAACTCATCGGGGTATCGAATTTATGGTCTGGCAGAGGTGGATCGTCTGCAGCAAATCCTCTTTTACCGTGAGCTCGACGTCAGTCTGGAGCAGATTCAGGAAATCCTGTCTGACCCTCATTTTAACGGAGCGAAAGCCCTTATTGAACATCGTAAAAAGCTCCTGGAAAAACGAAAGCAGCTGGATTTGCTCATTTCCAATGTGGAGAAGTCGATCTCAGCTGGTGAAGGGAGAATAACGATGTCTGATCAGGAAAAATTTGAAGGCTTTAAGCAAAGTATGATTGATGAGAACGAAGCAAAATACGGGAAAGAAATCCGCCAAAAATATGGAGAAGAGACAGTTAAACGCTCGAATGAAAAATTCGAAAATATGACGAAGGAGCAATACGAGGAAGTAGCGAAGCTTGAGCAGGAGGTTAAAACCGCATTGGCTGAAGCCTTTAAAAAGGGTGATCCTTCAAGTGCTGCTGCTCAAAAAACGGCAGAGCTGCATAAGCAGTGGCTCATGTACTACTGGGCTGATTACAGCAGTGAAGCACATGCGGGTCTTGCGGATATGTATGCTGAGGATGACCGGTTTAAAGCCTATTACGATGAAAAGGAACCGGGACTTGCGGAATTTCTGCGGGATGCAATTTATGTTTATACGGGTTATAAGAAGTAAAAGGGAGTGCACGGAGCTTTGAGCTTCGTCAGACCTCTTATGAAGATACAAGTCTGCCATGAATTATGGAAAGTCAGCAATTACCCTTTAAAAGTCAGCAATTAATCTGAGGAAGTCAGCAATTACGTATCCTTCAAAAGTCAGCAATTACTTTTCAAAAGTCAGCAATTACTCTTCAAAGGCCAGCCATTATCCTTTAATCGTAAGCAAAGGTGAAATCTGGCCGCTTTCTCCTCATCAAGTGTGGGAGAAAACAAATAAAAACGATGCGGCTGATTATGCCGCATCGTTTTTATTAAATCAGCAATCCAACAATTGCTGCAGATAAGAAGCTTACCAATGTTGCCCCGTAGAGGAGCTTCAGTCCAAAGCGGGCTACCACGTTTCCTTTTTGTTCATGCAATCCCTTTACCGCTCCGGTAATGATCCCGATGGAGGAGAAGTTGGCAAAGGATACGAGGAATACGGAAATAATTGCGGTTGTCCGGTCAGACAGCTCGGTCATTTTTGAAAGATCAAGCATGGCGACGAATTCGTTTGAAACGAGCTTTGTTGCCATAATCGTTCCGGCTTGTACAATTTCTGCAGCCGGTACACCGATGATGAAAGCGAATGGTGCAAACACATACCCAAGCATCGTTTGAAAAGAGATGCCGAAAATGATGCTGAATAGATCATTGATGGCTGCAATTAAAGCAACGAAACCAATTAGCATCGCTCCGACGATGATTGCTACTTTAAAGCCGTCCATGATGTACTCGCCCAGCATTTCGAAGAAGGTCTGTTTTTCCCCTTCTTGAACTTCAATGAAGTCTTCACTGTCCGCAACATCATATGGGTTGATGATGTTCACGATGATGAATCCGCCCAGCAAATTCAGCACAAGGGCTACAATGACGTATTTTGGATCAATCATTGTCATGTACGCGCCAAGAATAGAGGCAGAAACAGTGGACATAGCTGATGTACAAAGTGTATATAAACGGTGGTCAGGCAAATGGCCTAATTGTTTTTTTACGGAAATGAATACTTCAGACTGCCCAAAAATAGCAGATGCAACCGCGTTGTAGGATTCAAGTTTTCCTAAGCCATTTATTTTACTTAAAACCAGTCCAAGATACTTAATGATGATAGGCAAAAGCCTGATGTGCTGGGCAATTCCAATCAGAGCAGAAATGAAGACGATCGGAAGGAGAACGTTAAGGAAAAATGGCATTTCCTTAGGGTTGGCAATTCCGCCGAATACGAAATTAATTCCGCTAGCAGCATATTCAAGGAGCTTCGTAAATAATGCTGAAATTCCCTCGATAATAAATAGGCCAATTCCGGTATTAAGGAAAATAAATGTTAAGACGACTTGAAGAACAAGCATGATGATAATGGGTTTGATCTTAATCTGCTTTTTATTGTTACTGACCAAATAGGCCAGCAGCAGAACCACGACGATACCGACAAGTGAAATGATGATACTCATAGCAGCAACCTCCTTATGTAGTAAGCGAATGATGACGAGGGACAGGCTGGGGGAGAAAGGGTTCCCTTTATCTTTACCCAAACATTCCCTAGAGTGTACAAATTTACAGCAAAAACACATTTTTATCCTTGCTGCTTTTTTGCCCTTTCCTATTATACTGTTTTACAGGCAATAGGGAAGGGGTTATTTAAATAAAAATGAATTCGTTTTCTTTTTAGTGAAAAACGATTGGTATTCATCGTACTTTTTATTAGTCATGCCCCATTCCTTACTAATCTTTTCACAAGCAATTTCACGCATCGTAAAGCAACCACAAGCAATATGAAGATAGAGTGCCATAACAAGGAAAAAATACGACTATATAGTCAAAAACTCACATTTACAAAGTTCTATCCAGGGAGTACGATATACATGAAAATTTTACTGGCTTAATCCCGTAAACACGGGAACGGAGGAACCAATTTTTTTGGGGCTAATTCTGCTTTAGCAGAAGGGATGAAAGGACTCTTTCGCCATCCTGCCCGTCAGCTAACTTCGTCGGCTAAAGCGAAGGAGGTCACAAGACCGCCTTATTTTGGGGGCTTTTTTTGCTGTCATTTTTTCAGCAATAGCCAGCGAAGTGCCAGTGGTCTTTTTCTTATGGATTGAAAAAGTCCATGCGTGAGAAAATGCTAAAAGAGATTATAGATTAAATAAAGGAGCTATCGATTGAATGAATATAGCGTTTTTCTTAATACCAAAAAAAGAGGTCATCCATTTGCCGATTCACGCTACAATGAGACAGGCTTTGGAGAAAATGGAATATCATCGTTATTCTGCCCTTCCGCTGCTGGATGATGAGGGGAAGTATATAGCTACGCTTACAGAGGGTGATTTATTATGGAAGCTCAAAAATACGCCGAATCTAAGCTTTGACAGCACAAATAAAATCCGGTTAACGGAAGTGGAGATGCACCGGAAAAATGAACCGGTCCCAATTCACGCCAAAATGGAACAAATTATTTCCAGGGCAATGGAACAGAACTTTGTCCCTGTAGTAGATGATCAGGGGATTTTTATAGGGATGATTAGGCGCAGAGAAATTATAGAATACTGCGCAAATCAGCTTTTTAACCAAATAGAGAGATGATATTGGATGAAGGGGAAGTAGAATCATGGAATACGAAATTTTAGTGAGATTACTGACGGCTGTTTTTCTGGGGATTGTTATTGGAATTGAACGACAATGGCATAAGTGCATTGCAGGTCTTCGGACGAATGTTCTGGTAGCCGTTGGCGCCTGTCTATTTGTCATGCTCGATTATGTCTCAGGCGATCATTCAAGTATGAGGATTGCTGCTCAAATCGTCAGTGGTATTGGTTTTTTGGGGGCAGGGGTTATTTTTCGCGAGGGTTAACCGTTAGAGGACTGGATACGGCTGCAACTCTATGGTGCTCAGCCGCTATCGGTACGCTTGCAGGTGCCGGGTTTTTGATGTTAGCCACTGCAGGTACAATCATTGTTGTAGCCGTCAACAGCATTCTCAGGCCAATGGCCAACTGGATTGACCGGTATAATCAAAAGCACGGCAAAATTATTTCTTCTCAAAAGGTCCTATCTAAAGATAAAATGTCTATATAAGGAATTTTTCACTCGGGGAGGCCTTTATGGAGAAAAAATGGAAGCATGAGAATCGCATTTTTGAAACACTCTGGGAAGCCGAAATGTGGGCTGATTCTATCGCCAATGAAATGGTTGGAAAGCTTTATGAGACATACGTTACACCGGATCATAAAGTGGCTTATGTGCTTGCATTCAATTTGGCTTCTGATCCGGATATTCATGTCACAACTGAGAAGATTACGGGGGAAGGTTCTTCACTCTATAAAGTTACAATGAAATAATCACGTGTTCATGACGAGGGGATACAGTCCCCCGTCATTCCACTCCATCAGGATAATTTTTTTCCCAGTATTTATCTCCTCTATGGTCAATGTCTTCTGCGGTTTTTTCAAGCTCAGACAAAATAATCTGTTTCACTTGATTAATCGTTTCGAAAAAGGTTTTTTCCTCATAAGGGTTTGGCTGTATTTTAGCCGTAGCACGTACCCCGGCATATCTCCGGTGCTCTTCAATTAATGAATCAAATGCCTCAAAAATGTGGCTTGTCAGGACTGCAATGTTTTTGTGGTTCTCAGGAAGCCTGTCCCTTAGATTTTCTATTCGATTATACATGCGATCACCGGTCCCTTTTCCATTTTTCTTATGATTTGCCGATTGGCGGGCAATCATTCATGAAAGAGCTAGTGTGCGCGATTGAATAAGACAATTTTGGAAACACTACTTCTCATGAAGTGAAGCATGAGGAGGGTTCAAAATGTCTCATTCCAAAATAAAGATAGGCTGTTCCAGCGAATATGCGCCTCTTAAAAGCGTTCTATTATGTCCACCCCAGTATATGAAAATTGAAGACATTATCAATGAAACACAAAAGGAATTCCAGGATGAAGAGCTTGATGCTGTAAAAGCTGTAAAGCAGCATAGTGAATTTCTTCGTGTACTTCGGGAAAATGGAATTGAAACACATCTTCTTGAGCCGGTTGAGCAATTTCCTGAACAGGTGTTTACAAGGGATATTGGATTTACACTTGGAAATACACTTTTTATAGCCAATATGGAGATGGACATCCGGCAGGGAGAGGAACGGATCCTGAAAGAATGGCTGGATAAAGAGGGAATTCAATATGTCGACTTAAAAGGCTCCGGCATTGAGGGCGGGGATGTTTTAATTAACGGGAATACCGTCTATGTAGGAATCAGTGAGCGAACATCTGAAGACAGTATCACCATGCTTGAGAACCATTTGCCTGATTACGAAATTATTCCAGTTCCTATTAAAAAAGAATACCTCCATTTAGACTGTATTTTTAACATGATTTCAGAAAATGAAGCGCTGCTTTTTCCGGAAGCTTTGAAACAGGAAGAAATTGATTTGCTGTCATCCCGTTTTTCTATTATAGAAGTAAAGGAAGAAGATCAGTTCAGGCTGGGTGTGAATGTATTTTCACTGGGAAATAAAAAAATCATCGCCCTGCCTCACAATAATCATACAAATGACCAGTTAAGAAAGCTTGGCTATAAAGTGATAGAAGTGGATCTTTCTGAAATCATTAAGTCCGGCGGAGCGTTCCGATGCTGTACATTGCCGCTTCTGCGGGAGGGGTAAAGCCGTCACACAGCCCAATCCATTAAAGGTCTGCACTTAATGATAACTGGAGCGGAATATAGGATGACATGGTTGGGGATTTACCAATTCATTATGAAAACTGTTCAAGCAATGAATGAAAAAAGAACCGGCATTAGGCCGGTTCTCCTTTTCTCACATTAATGATTGGCAGCTCTGGTATCAGGGCGATGATAAACTGCCATTTTTTCAATTAATTCGGAGCTTTTTGCGTTAAGTCCTGTAACTTCCACTTGATTTTGGTTTTGCCTTAATTTCAAAACGACCTTGTCCACAGCACCGACTGCTGAATCATCCCAAATGTGCGCGTTAGCCAGGTCGAGCACGATGTTCCGGTTTTGATCGGCAAAATCGATTTGATCGATTAAACTGGAAACAGAAGCGAAAAACAGCTGCCCTGTAACCTTATAATTTTTTGATGAAGGCTCTTCTGTAACGGTTACTGCTACTTTTGAAATCTGGCCGGCAAAGAAAATCGCACTTAGGATCACGCCTGCCAGTACTCCTTTTGATAAATCATGGGTGAACACAACGGTAACGACTGTCACAACCATGATCGCTGTATCAGTGACCGGTACCTTATGAAGACGAGTGAGCGAAGACCAGTCAAACGTACCGATGGAAACCATAATCATAACACCGACAAGAGCCGCCATGGGTATTTTAACGAGAACCCCATTGAGAGCGACAATCAATATGAGAAGGAAGGCTCCAGCCACAAATGTAGACAGTCTTCCCCGTCCTCCGGATTTAACATTGATTACAGACTGGCCAATCATGGCGCATCCGGCCATACCCCCGAAAAAGCCAGCAACGATATTGGCAAGACCCTGTCCTTTTGCTTCTCTGTTCTTATCGCTGCCCGTATCTGTCATATCATCGACTATTTGAGCAGTTAGAAGAGATTCCAATAAACCGACGAAGGCGAGCGCTAAGGAATAAGGAAAAATGATTTGCAGTGTTTCAAACGTTAGCGGGATATCAGGAAGAAGGAAAACCGGCAAAGCCTGGGACAGCTCCCCCATATCTCCTACCGTACGTACATCAGAGCCTGTAAAGATTGCGATCAGGGTGATGACAATAATTGCAATTAATGGTGACGGCACAGCTTTAGTCACACGAGGAAATAAATAGATGATAGCTAATGCCCCAGCAGCCATTGCATACATAGGCCAGGATTCCCCTTTGAAATGGGGCAGCTGGGCCGAGAAAATTAAGATGGCAAGGGCATTGACGAAACCAATCATAACCGGACGTGGAATAAATTTCATCAGGCGGCCAAACTTAAGAATGCCGAGCACAATTTGAATGATTCCTGTGAGAATGGTCGCAGCCAGGAGATATTGCAGCCCATGGTCGGCAACGAGCGAGCCCATAACTAGTGCCATGGCGCCGGTTGCAGCAGAAATCATGCCGGGTCTGCCGCCAACGAATGCAATCACGACAGCGATACAGAATGAGGCATAAAGCCCGACCATCGGATCAACTCCCGCGATAATGGAAAAAGCAATAGCTTCCGGAATAAGGGCCAGTGCGACAACAATTCCGGATAGGATGTCCCCGCGAATATTTCCAAACCACTGCTGTTTAATTGTCTGATCCAAAAATAAAACACCTCTCTTTTCATATTTTGTGACTTTCAACTCTCATAAAAGTCGGGCCGTTGTGAACGAAAGACATTATACCATTTTTTTGAGGAATGAAAAATTCCAAATAAGCGGATAAACATTTATTTTTCTTAGATTATTGAATTCATACACCTTGTTAAGAAAGGTATCTTCACAAGATCCGCTTGGCCGTTGCAGAAGACGAGCAGCATCGTAAGCAAATATACGTTTCCTGAAGCAGCAGGTGATTGATTAAGCATGAAATTCATCAGAAAAGGCTGACCCAAAAGTCATTCCACTTCCGGGTCAGCCTGCTATTTATGTTCGTGCAAATTGCCGTTTTCCTTTACTAAAAACCAGGAAAGTCCAAAACTAAGCAAGGCAAGAAGCAACGTCCCTCCATATATGATATGAACCCCTGTAGCAAGAATTTCCTGCAGGCCGGCAAGTTCACCGGCGGGCACGTTTCCGTGATCAAAGGAAGCGTTCAAGTTAAAATTTCCTTTTCCTGCCTGGGAAAGTGTCACTATATTAAAAATCGTTCCGAATACAGCTGAGCCCAGTGTCTGGCTGAAGGTGCTGATAAATGTGTTCAGCGCAACGGCAGATCCTCTTTTGTTAGAAGCAACGGACCCTTGAATAATCAGCATAAAAATCGGAGTCATGAGCCCCATGCCCAAGCCAAGCAATCCAATCGCTACATAGATTAGAAATTCAGGTGACTGAGCGGATAACGAAAATAAAAGGAGCGCTCCTAAGCTAAGAATGGCCGTTCCCATCGTAATAATTGACTGGGCTTTCAGCCGGCCGACGAGGTTTCCTGCAAGGATTGATCCAAATGTCCAGCATACAGGCATAGGCATGAGGATAAATCCAGCCGCTGTAGCGCTTTTCCCCAGTACTCCCTGACTCCAAATCGGCAGGTAAATGGTAATGCTGATAATGACTGAACCGGTGAGCAGCGTGAGCAGATTCACAAGCAGCACACGTTTGTTGGAAAAAAGATTCAAAGGAATAATCGGTTCTGCTGCTCTTTTTTCAATCCATACAAAACAGCCATAGACGGCAAAAGCTGCTGCGAACATTCCGATGATGAGCGGATTGGTCCAGTCCTGTGACTGGCTGCCAGAAAGCAGGGCATATAAGAGGGAGATCGTTCCGATAGAGAACGCTGCAGCTCCCAAATAATCTATGCGCTGCTTTTCCTTCGAAACATCCTCTTTATAATATTTTACGAGCATCAGTAAAGCGACAAGTCCGAATGGCAGGTTCAGGAAGAAAATGTACCGCCATGAAAGGGTATCAACGATAAAACCCCCAAGCAGCGGGCCAAGAACACCGGCCACTCCCCAGACAGCACTAATCCAGCCCTGTGCTTTGGCACGGCCCTTTGTTTCCGTGTATAAATCTCCGATAATTGTCATCGTTACCGGCATGACAACACCAGCGCCAAGACCTTGAATAGCGCGGTATATGATTAATTGTTCCATCGTTAACGCAATTCCGCAAAGAGCGGCTCCAATTAAAAACAGGATAATTCCAAAGACCATAATTTTTTTTCGTCCAAATAAATCGGCAAGCTTCCCGTATATAGGAGCGGAAACAGCTGTTGCCAGCATATAAACTGCATACACCCAGCTCACCAGTTCAATTCCGGATAAATCACTTGTTATCCGGGGGATTGCGGTGCTGACAATCGTTCCTTCCATTGCGGCAAGAACGGTTACGAGCAGCAAAGCGCCCATTATTTTTTTTCGCATGTTAAAAACTCCCTTATTCTTCATGACGATAAAAGAAATTTTACCACTACTTTAAATATAGAAGTAGTGAAAACCTTCGAATACGGAAATAAGTGAAAGAAGCCGCATTCCTTCTATTAAACCTTCGTCAGCAAAAAGAAAAACCTCATGATAGTCAATGAGGTTTGTCCGGGTCGAGAGGCATAGCTTCATAAAGAAGATCGGCGAGATGAACGGCTTTCATTTTATCCGAAAGACCTTCACGCTCAATCCCGAGCTTCATTTGAAGAAGACAGCCGGGATTTGCGGTGACAATGATGGCTGCCCTTGATGCTTTCGCCTGCTCCATTTTATGATCTAAGATCTGCATGCTCATCTCAGATTCTACAATGTTATAAATTCCAGCAGATCCGCAGCAGCGGTCCGCATCCTTCATCTCCCGGAATTCAGTGCCTTCAATCGCATGAAGGAGTCTCCTGGGAGCAGAGGAGGTGTGCATGACGTTTCTGAGATGGCAGGAATCCTGATAGGTGACGATGCCAGGGGGGAGGGAGAGCGGGACGTTTTTATGAAAATCGCACTCAATCAGCACCTCTGTAAAATCCTTCAGCTTTGTGGAAAACGTAATTGCCCGTTCGTGCCATTCTGGTTCGTCATGGAGAAGGTGGCCGTACTCAAACAGAAAAGCACCGCAGCCGCCTGCATTGGTGATGATATAGTCAACGTTCAGATCCTCAAAGGCCTGGATGTTCCGCTTCGCCAGTTCTTTTCCTTCCGCTTTTTCACCGCTGTGTCCGTGAAGTGCTCCGCAGCATGCCTGGTTCTTCGGAATGACGATTTCACAGCCGGCCGCCTGGAGGAGCTTGGCGGTCGCATTATTTGTTTCCATAAACATTGTATCCATCAAACAGCCGCTGAAAAAAGCGACACGTTTAGAGACCGTTCCGCGGGAAGGCAAGAACTCCGGACGGTTTTTCATCTCTTTCATTTTTGGGACGGCAGGGAGCACTTTTTCCATCGTCGCGAGCGTTTCAGGAAAAAGCTTCATCACGCCTGTATTCCGCGCAAGCTTCTGCAAACCGGAACGCTGGTAAAAGCCAAGCAAACCTGTTACATTTCTCATCCGGTTCTGATGGGGGAACAAATGATGAAACGCAGCCTTTCGGATCACTTGGACCGGAAGCGGATGCTTTTTATTCTGATTGATAATATCGCGCGCTTCCTCGAGTAAATGGCCGTAATTCACTCCGGATGGACAAACCGGCTCGCATGCCCGGCAGCCCAGGCAAAGATTTAGTGACCGCTCCACATCTTCATCCGGTTCGATTAATCCGTCCACTACACCTTTCATTAAGGCGATCCGTCCTCTTGGCGAGTGGGCCTCATCAAAGCCGGATTCAATATAAGTAGGGCAGGAGGGAAGGCAGAAGCCGCATCTCATGCAGTTCAGCAGATCATCTTCATTCATGCGCTGCTTGAACTGATCCTGGATTTTTTCGCGTTCCTGTACCGTTGTCATGATGACACAACCACCCTTTTTCTAGTGTCCTTCGCGAATACTTTTCCCGGATTCATGATGTTAGCAGGATCCAGAGCGTCCTTGACAGCTTTCATGGCCGAAATGCCAGCTGCACCTAATTTTAATTCTAGATACGGTGCCTTCATTTCCCCTACGCCATGCTCCCCGGTAATCGTTCCGCCGAGTTCAATGGCCTTTTCGAAAATAGCGGCAAATGCTTTTTCAACCCGTTCCATTTCGTCATGGTCCCGGGCATCAGTCGCAACGGTTGGATGCAGGTTGCCGTCTCCGGCATGGCCGAATGTACAAATTTGGACATTGAATCTTTCGCCGATTTCGTTAATTGCCGTCACCATCCTGGCAATTTCAGATCTTGGAACCGTAGCGTCTTCTAGAATGGTCGTGGGCTTCAGCCTGGCAAGCGCGGATAATGCAGAGCGCCTCGCTGTTCTTAATGCTTCAGCTTCTTCATTTGTCTTCGCCAGCTGAACAGAAACGGCCTGCTCCTGCTTGCAGATATTCGCCATTTTCAGCATGTCTCCTGAAACGAGATCAGCTGGACCGTCCTGTTCAATGAGCAAGACGGCTTTTACATCGGTCGGCAGTCCAATCCTGGCAAAGTCTTCGACCACTTTGAGTGTTGGCTGATCTAAAAACTCCAATGTAGCCGGAATGATTTTATTGGCGATAATCTTTGAAACCGATCTTGCTGCCGCCTCCAAATCCTGATAAAGAGCGAGCATCGTGCTTTTCGTTTCCGGCATCGGAATCAGCTTAAGTGTTGCTTCCGTCAAAATCCCGAGGGTTCCTTCAGAGCCGACAAATAATCTGGTAAAATCATAGCCTGCCACATCCTTCGCAAGCTTTCCGCCTGTCCGGATGATGTCTCCGTTTGCAAGAACGATCTCCAGTGCCATTACATAATCCCGGGTAACACCGTATTTTAGTCCGCGGAGCCCGCCTGAGTTTTCGTTAATATTACCGCCGATTGTAGATATTTTCATGGAGCTTGGATCGGGAGGATAAAATAATCCTCGCGCCTCGACTTCATTAATAATATCCAGTGTAACTGCGCCTGGCTGAACGGTAACAGTCAGGTTTTCCTCATCGATTTCAAGGATTTTGTTCATATGCTTAAATAATAGGACAATCCCGCCTTCTGTTGGGCAGGTTCCTGCGCATAGGTTTGTTCCGGATCCTCTGGGCACAATCGGGACCTTATAGTGCCCGCAAAGCTTTACTACTTGTGATACTTCTTCAGCACACCTTGGTGAGACGACAGCATCAGGAAGCGCCTGGAAGTTCGGGGTAGCGTCATAGGAATACACAAGCCGGCTTGCCTTGGAGTCCTCCACGTTGCTTTTGCTGACAGCAGCGATCAGTTTTTCTTTGAATTCTAGGTTCAGCATCTATATCCCCCCTGTAAAGGTAAGCGTTTTCTCTTAGTATAAAAGAAAGCGGGCTCAGCCCGCTATGTAGATTCCTATATAAATAGGGCGGGAAACCCGCGTTTATTTTGGTTGTTTATCTAAAAGCATGACGGCAAGATAAAGAATGAGCGCATCATTGAGTCTGGAAGGATTCAGCCCGGTCAGATCTTCTATTTTTTTCATCCGGTAATGGAGCGTATTGATATGGACAGGTAAAGCTTCTGCTGTTTTTTTCAAAGAATGATTTTTCTCAAAAAGAACGGACAATGTTGTAAATAAATCACCCTCCGTTAATAGAGGGGAAATGGTGCGCTCAATGTATTCCGCTTTCGTTTTCAGACTGATTTCATTTAACAGCATTTCAATGGTTAAATCTTCATCAAAAACAATCCGCGCATCATGGGTGTTATGCGATTGGAGGGCCCGTTCTGCTTGCAGATAAGAGTCTGAGAGTCTGGAAGGGGGTACGGACTTTCCGGCTCCGATTAAAACATGGGCCCTGAATTCTTCTTCTAGAAATTGGTGAAAGGATTGTATTCTTCCTTTAGTATAGGAGATGTCCCCTGAATGAAAAATCATCACGATCCGGTTGTTTCCCCATTGCACAAAAAGATCTTCGGGATGGCTGTTTTGCCAGGTTTGAATGACGGAGGATATGCCTTTGTAATGAAGACCTTCATCGGGAATAACCGCTATGGCTGCCAATCGCTGCATGGTTAAGTTGATATTCAGAAGCCGGGCCCGGTTCGTGAAAGCAGAAGTCCATTCCTTCAGCTGAATCCAGTCGAATACAAAGGCTTCCCGAGTCCGGGCTTCCCAGTTTAACTGTTCTGTATAGTAGCTTTCGTTGACAAGAAGCTCGGTCATTTTCCGGATAACTTCTCCGAAGGGGGATATTTCATCCGGTATCCCGGTAATGCCGATTACGCCGGCTACCTCTCCCTGAAAAAATACAGGGAGATTAATCCCGGCTTTTACACCGGCTAGAGTCTGTTCATCCTTTTTGGAAATGATGACCTTGCGCTTTTCGCCTGAAGCGATTTTCGCCCCTTCATGAAATTTTCCCACCCGGGTGTCATCAGTGCTTGCGATAATCGTTCCTTCAGGAGTTACAACGATCACATCTTCCTTAATGACCTTTTTTACTTCATCCACAATTTTAGCGGCAAGTGCAGGCAGCAGCATCGTATACACTCCTTCGATTCTGTTCTTCGCCCATTATAGCAAACACAGTGATTACGGAATCATCCACTGCAGGAAGTTGTGCTGAAGGAAAGTAATCAGTCCGACAACCAAGAGCAGAAAGAGGCTGTGCTTAATGGTGAATCGGAACAGATGAGACTCTTTCCCAGCCAGCCCAACTGCTGCACAGGCGACTGCAATGGATTGAGGGGAGATCATTTTACCGGTCACACCCCCGGAAGAGTTGGCAGCAATTGCAAGAATCGGATCCATTCCAATGGAAGTGGCCGTTACCTTCTGAAGATTGCCAAACAGTAAATTGGCAGATGTATCCGAACCGGTGATAAAGACACCAAGCCAGCCCAGGAAAGGGGAGAAGAATGGGAACAAATCTCCTGTGTGGGCAAGAGTCATGCCAAGGGTTGTGCTCATACCCGATGCATTGGTGATGTAGGCAAATCCAACAACCGATCCAATGGTTAAAATCGGCATCTTCAGCTCGCCAAAGGTCTCGCCAAATGTTTTGACCCAGCTTTTCCAGGAAATGTTCACAACGAATTTCGTCACAATGGCTGCCAGTAAAATCGCAGTTCCTGCAGCACCCAGTACTTCAAGCTTATAAAAGGCGGGAATCGGATCGCCCGAACCCCCAATGATTTTGTTGTGAAGAAGCGGGACCTCGGGACTGAAGGTCAGGAGGTGGCCGATTGAATTAATCGCTTTCAAAAATGCGTTTTCTCCTTCGTAGTGACCTGTCAGCGCGAGCTTCACAGCAGGGATTCCCCATAGTGAAATGAAAAGAGTCAGGATCAAAAACGGCGACCATGCTTTTAATACTTGTCCCCTTGTATAGCCTGCAGGCGGATCATCGATTTTCAATGCTTCCGAAGCGGCCGCAGTTTCTCCTTCTGATTTGAACTTATAAATCGTTTTCGGTTTCCAGAATTTCAGGAACACGGTTAGCGCAACAAGAGAAACGAGAGCAGATAGAATATCAGGCAGCTCAGGTCCGATGAAATTTGAGCTTACATATTGAGTTAGTGCAAATGAAATCCCGGAGACGAGGATGGCCGGCATAATTTCAGCGGCCCGTTTAAATCCTGCCATCACGATTACAAGGTAAAGAGGAATAAACACCGAAATAAACGGAAGCTGCCGTCCAACCATTTTGGAGATTTCCATAGCTGATTCGCCAGTTGGCCCTGCTACCGCTATAATTGGAATCCCGATGGCTCCGAAAGCCACAGGGGCTGTATTCGCTATCAAGCAGATTCCGGCTGCATAAAGGGGATTGAAGCCCAGTCCGGCTAAAAGGGCAGCGGATATTGCAACCGGTGCTCCAAATCCTGCAGCTCCTTCAAGGAATGCACCGAATGAGAAAGCAATCAATAACGCTTGCAATCTCCGATCCTCAGTAATGGAAAGCACCGAGTTTCGGATAATATCAAACTGTCCTGTTTTAACAGTCAGTTTATACAGGAAAACCGATGTGATGATGATCCAGCCAATGGGGAGGATCCCGTATACGGCGCCCTGGGTGGCCGACATTGCGACTGTTTGAACCGGCATTTTATATGCGAATATGGCAACCGCAAATGCCACAAGCAGCGTGGTAATTCCAGCCCAATGCCCTTTCATTCTTCTAATGGCAAGCGCCCAGAAAAAGTATAATGCCGGGATCAGCGCAATAATGGCTGAGAGTGCGAGATTATCTCCCATAGGGGTAAAGTCTTGCGTCCAATTCATGGTTTTTCCTCCTTAGTTCACGGGTCTTTTTTTGTAAACGATTACATTCCGTTGCATCAGAAAAACTCTTATTAAAAGTAAAGTATAATGAATGCCCAGATGCCATTCTATGTGTGTACCTATAAAAAATAAGAGTTTTTCCTTGCCTTTTTTTGTAGATTTAACCAGTTAAGTACATGAAGGTGATAAGGTCATCTGATGACTGGTTCTCTGCTAAGAGTATAAATGGTCAACAATCGTTTAATCAACTGTTTTCTGAATTTTCTTTCGGTGCTTTATCAAATGCTGTATGCAGAGTATACTTGATACAGATGAAAGCCAGCAGAGGTGAAGGGCAAAGTGAATTACAAACAGATCAAACCAAAAAAAATATACGAAGAGGTCGCTGAAGCGATTCTTGAATCGATAAAAGAAGGGGCTATCAAGCCAGGAGAAAAGCTGAATTCCGTTCAGCAGCTCTCTGAAGATTTCAATGTAGGAAGGTCGGCGATCCGCGAAGCACTAAGCGCACTTAGAGCAATGGGAATGATCGAAATGAGGCAGGGTGAGGGTACATATGTTAAGAAGTTCGATCCGAACTCCATTGGAGGCTCCCTCCTTTCTGCCGTTCTGATGGATCGGGAGGCGATAGCCCATCTCCTTGAAGTTCGAAAAATACTGGAAGCCGGGATTGCTGCATCGGCCGCAAGAAACCGTACTGATGAAGATTTGAGCAAGCTAAAAGAAATTCTTCTTGAGATGAAAGACACGATCGGAAACGAAGAGCTTGGCGAAAAGTCCGATTTTAATTTTCATATGGGAATTGCCGGAGCCTCGCACAATCCGATGCTGATGGGTCTGATGAACAATGTTTCTGAAATGATGCTCAATACAATGCGGGAAACGCGAAGAATTTGGCTTTACTCGAAACAGACGACATCAAAGCGGTTGTACCAGGAGCATGTGAAAATTTTTGAAGCCATTTCGAATAAAGATGAAGGCCTGGCACAGGAGTTAATGATGAACCATTTAGTGAAGGTGGAAGAGGTTTTGATGAAATATTTGAAAAAGTAGGGAAGCAGACGACAGTCTGCTTTCTTTTTTTTGGGGGCAGGATGGATGGGTAAAAACAATTTCCTTTAACCGCAAGGAGCAGACGAGTTTAGCAGCAAATTATAAGTCTTCCCGGAATTTGCAGTTAAAGATAAGGCTCCTTTGCAGCCTTATCTGCAAAATCAGTTACCAATAGTTGTCTGATTTCCCCCTTGAGGAACCGCAAGACTTGATCTATAATAGGGGAAATTACGTGAAGTCATCAGATGACCTGCTGACTCATTTTCGGAAGGGGTATTGAAACATGAGAGTTTCATTGTTTGCTACCTGCCTGGCAGATTTATTTCAAACTGAAGCTGGGAAGGCAGCGGTTGAACTGCTCGAACGGCTCGGGTGTGACGTTGATTTTCCAGAGAAACAGGTATGCTGCGGACAGCCCGCTTATAACAGCGGGTATGTAAAAGAGGCGAAGGAAGCGATGAAGAATATGATCCGTGCTTTCGAAGGATCAGAATATGTGGTGTCCCCATCCGGTTCCTGTGTCGCGATGTTTAAGGAATATCCTAACCTTTTCGAAAAAGATCCAAAATGGTCGGAAAAATCGAAAGCGCTTGTAAAAAAGACTTTTGAGCTGACCGATTTTATCGTGAACGTATTAAAGGTGGAAGATGTGGGGGCACGATTTGACGGGAAGGCTGCCTACCATACATCCTGTCATATGATGAGGCTGCTCAATGTAACAGATGCCCCTTTTAAACTATTAAAAAACGTGCGGGGGCTTGAGCTTGTGCCTCTCCCGAATGCACATAACTGCTGCGGATTCGGCGGGACATTTTCCGTTAAAATGGGGGCAATTTCCGAACAAATGGTGGATGAGAAGGTAGAGTGCATTGAAAGCACGGAAGCCGGCTATTTGATTGGCGCTGACTGCGGGTGCCTGATGAATATCGGGGGGAGAATTGACCGGAAAGGAAGACCAGTGAAGGTTCTGCATATTGCGGAAGTTTTAAATCATCGATGAAGGGAGAGAACGGCCATGCCAATGAGGATTGGAACAGAGAGCTTTCAGGAGCGCGTGAACAAAGGGATTGAGGATTCTTTTATGCGGCTTGCTGTATCGGGTGCTCAGGAAAGACTGCAGGGACGGAAAAATGAAGCAGCGGAAGAGCTGGGCAGCTGGGAGGAATGGCGTTCGCACGGAGAAGAGATCCGTCAGCATACGCTTGAAAACCTGGATTTTTATTTGGAGATGCTGAGTGAAAATGTAGTGAAACGCGGCGGTCATGTTTTTTTTGCTGAAACAGCGGAGGAAGCCAATGAGTACATTGCTTCGGTTGCGAAAGAAAAGAAGGCGAAGAAGATTGTGAAGTCAAAATCCATGGTCACCGAAGAAATCAATATGAACGCATACCTTGAAGGGATTGGCTGTGAGGTGATTGAAACGGATCTTGGCGAGTATATTCTGCAGGTGGATGACCATGACCCTCCTTCTCACATTGTAGCGCCGGCTTTACATAAAAATAAGGAGCAAATTCGTGACGTTTTCAGAGAAAAGCTCGGCTACACGAAAACAGAAAAACCGGAGGAGCTTACCCTTCATGCACGCGAAATGCTAAGGAAGGAATTTTTAGCGGCAGACCTTGGTATTACCGGCTGCAACTTTGCCATTGCCGAATCCGGATCAGTCAGCCTCGTGACGAATGAGGGGAATGCAAGGCTCGCTGCAACTCTTCCGAAAACGCAAATAACGGTCATGGGGATGGAGCGGATTGTCCCGACCTTTGAGGAGTTTGAAGTGCTGGTCAGCCTGCTGACAAGGAGCGCGGTCGGTCAAAAGCTGACCAGCTACGTCACTGCGCTGACTGGACCTAAACAGGAAGGGGATGCAGATGGACCGGAGGAGTTTCATCTCGTCATTGTGGATAACGGACGGTCCAAAATTCTGGGAACTGAGTTTCAATCGGTTCTTCAGTGTATCCGCTGTGCAGCGTGCATCAATGTGTGCCCTGTGTACCGTCATGTCGGCGGACATTCATACGGATCGATTTATTCAGGTCCGATTGGTGCAGTTCTCACTCCATTGCTTGGGGGCTATGACGAATACAAAGAATTGCCTTATGCATCTACATTGTGTGCCGCCTGCACCGATGCATGCCCGGTGAAAATTCCGCTGCATGAGCTTTTGCATAAGCATCGGCAGGTCATTGTAGAAAGGGAAGGAAAAGCGCCGATTTCTGAGAAAATGGCGATGAAGGCATTTGGACTCGGTGCTGCCTCCTCGGCACTTTACGGATTGGGAGGAAAAGCTGCCCCGTCTGCAATGGCTCCTTTCACAGCAGGAGGGAAAATTTCTAAAGGACCCGGTCCTCTGAAAGCATGGACAGAAATCAGGGAATTCCCTGCACCTAAAAAAGAACGTCTGCGCGACTGGATGAAAAGCCGCCTGAAAAAGGAGGATGACTAAGATGGCAGGTACCATTAAAAATAAAGAATCCTTTTTAAATAACATAGCCCAAAATCTGGGCCGGCCAAGGCGGTCCCAAGGGGTGCTTCGGCCTGAGTGGAATCACCGCCCGCAGGATGGCATCCTTAAAGGATTGAATCAGGATGAATTGCTTGAGGTTTTTAAGGAGCAGTGCATTAGAATTCATACAACTTACAGGGAAACTAACTCCCTTGGCCTTTATGAAACCCTCAAAGATACTGTCCTGGAATATGGAGGGGGACCAGTTATTACGTGGGAGGACCCCAGATTTAAGGAATTTGGCCTGTCGGCGCTTATTAATGAAGACTGGCCAAATGAAGGTGTGCATACTCATATCTGGGATCCAAAACTCGGGGATGAAAACATCAGGAAAGCGGAAGCGGCAAACGTCGGTATCACCTTCAGCGACCAAACCCTCGCCGAATCAGGGACCGTCGTCCTTTTCAGCGGAAGCGGGAAAGGGAGGTCTGTATCTTTGCTGCCGGCCACTTATATTGCCATCATTCCGAAGAGTACGCTTGTACCGCGGATTACTCAGGCAGCCCAGGATATTCACAAGCAAATAGAGGCAGGCGAAGAGGTCGCTTCCTGTGTGAACTTCATCTCGGGACCCAGCAACTCAGCGGATATAGAAATGAACCTGGTTGTTGGAGTGCATGGCCCGATCAAGGCGACATATATTGTGGTCAAGGACTGGTGACTGTTCTGGGGAGCGGCTTCTATGGTATAGCGTAATTCCGGCTAAACGTGCCGGGACGCCGCAATTCGGCCTTGATGAATAAAAAATAGGGAGATGCCGCGCATCCCCTTTACCACTCCTCATAATCCTTAGGAGCAAAATAATGAATAAATCCCTGCTTTTCAGCAAGCTGTTCACTTTTTTCCTTTTCTTTTTCAGAAACGGTGAAGATCTTAATCCCATACTCATCAGATAAGCGGCTGGTCTTTTTCAGCCATTCTTTCGACCAGTCATCATTCATTATATAAGAGTGCTGAAAATCCTCCCACATAAACCCGTCAATAAATGGGGCCGTTTTTTGCGCGGTTTCCATCCCCCAATTTTGAATGACAGACAGCTGCCTTCTTTCCAGTACTTTAAGCAGAAGGATGAGACTCTCCTGCTGCTGCTTCATTTCTTTTGGTTCGTTTGAGAAGAAATCGTCAATGTCTCCTACTGTATCTAAAAAGACTCCGTCCAGTTGCTTATTCTCGATTTGCTGATGAATTTCTTTTAGAAGTGTTTCACGGTAATGGGGGGATGTCATATTCATTAAGTAGGCATCCCATTTTTCAAGGTAAACCCGCTCTCCATCTCTTTGATAGAAATCCTGTTTCTCAAATTGCTTGAATAGTTTTTTGTTCCATCGATCCGCTTCCATGGAATTAATATATCCGTAAACAAGAGTCCCGGTTTGCTGGATTTGTTCAATTTGTTTCCTGGAATAATACGTTGGTTCAATAATTACGAGAGGGTAGCGGGATAATTTCTTCACTGTCTCCTTCGCTGGTTCACCGTAATAGATTTTGTATTGATGAACTCCGTCGAGTGGATTTTTCTGCAGGGTGAGAAAATAACCAACTAAAAGGAAGAAAATGATGATGCAGCAAATCAACAGCAATTTGGCGTTTTTTCTCATGGATGATCATCCTTTTCTCATTTCCTTCATTCAACTTATCATACAATTGTATGGACTTTGCAAATAAGTATGCTCAGAGAATCATGTCAGCTGAATCAGTAACAAAACAGACAATAAACCTTTACATTACCCTATTGGCAAATTCTCACAATCGATATAAAATAAAAATGTGAAACACTTCACAAAAAATTCTGTTCTCTGAAAGGGTGAGGCGATATGGCAGGCGAAACAGCAAACCGGGTTGTATTGATTGGAACGGGATCTGTAGGATCAAGCTATGCTTTTGCACTTATGAATCAAGGGATTGCAGATGAACTGATTATGATTGATATGAATGAAGAAAAAGCAATGGGCGATGTCATGGATCTAAATCATGGAAAGGTATTTGCACCGTATCCGACACAAGTGAAACTTGGCAGCTATGCGGATTGCAGAGACGCAGATCTGGTTGTCATTTGTGCAGGGGCGAATCAGAAGCCGGGAGAAACACGCCTTGATTTGGTAGAGAAAAATTTAAAGGTGTTTAGAAGTATCACAGATGAAGCTATGGCATCCGGTTTTGACGGAATTTTTCTAGTGGCAACGAATCCCGTGGATATCTTAACGTATGCAACGTGGAAATTCAGCGGTCTGCCGAAGGAGCGGGTAATTGGTTCCGGAACGATTTTGGATACTGCCCGGTTTCGCTTTGAGCTTGGAGAGTACTTCGAAATCGCTCCACATAATGTTCACGCCTATATCATCGGAGAGCATGGAGACAGCGAACTCCCGGTATACAGCACAGCAGACGCTGGCGGAGTGCCGGTGCTAAAGAGAATTGAGCGGGATGCGGCTTATAAAAAGGAAGATTTAGATGAAATTTTTGTACGTGTAAGAGACGCCGCATACGAAATTATTAAGAGAAAAGGGTCTACTTACTATGGCATCGCAATGGGTCTGGTGCGGATAACGAAGGCGATTCTTCATAATGAAAACAGTGTCTTGACCGTTTCTGCCCTTCTCGAAGGGGTATACGGGGAAGATCAAATTTATATAGGTGTTCCTGCCGTGATTAACCGCGGCGGTATCAGAGAAGTGATTGAACTTGATTTGAATGAGGAGGAAAAACAGAAATTCAGGCACAGTGCAGAGGTGCTAAGGAATACTTTAAAGGATTATTTTGATTAAGCTTCATAGCATTCGAAAGAGTAAATGTTTTGAAAGCCAGTTTTCAAAACACCTTTTCCATTTTTAAATTGGATTGGTTTTGGCTGATTTCCGCTGCAGGATGCTCAAGCTGCAGCGAGGCGGGCGGTGAGCCTCCGCGGCGCAAGCGCCTGTGGGGTCTCACTTTGTCCCGCTGCTCCCGCAGGAGTCGCGCACCTTCCGCTCCAATCAGACTAACCCATAATTGTTCAAATTACTTAATAAAAAACACTCCCTCGGGGTGACAAAAATAAGCCACCTAATTTAAATGTGAATTAGGTGGCTTATTATTTTTTTTACTCCGAAAAAGAACTGATTAGCGTCTTTCATAAAATACTTATAACTTCGGTTCATCACCTTATTTCGGAACACCCATCTTCTCAAATGGAGAGAACCGGAACTTTGCTTCTCCGACAACCGCTTTTTGAGAAATACTGCCGAATACCCGGCTGTCCATGCTGTCGCGGCGGTTGTCTCCCATGACATAAAGAGAGCCGGCCGGCACCTGGATGCTTAGGTTTTCAGTCAGATTTTCGCGGGGGACAAGAACGCTTTTATTTTCCTTAAGGTAGGGTTCATTATATATTTTACCGTTAATAGTGAGAACATCATTTTTAATTTGGATTCTGTCACCGGGAAGTCCAATGACTCTTTTGATGTAATTGTCTTTTGAAATTGGCGAGTGAAAGACAATCATATCAAAACGTTCAATTTTGCTGATTTTGGATACGATGATCTGATTATTGCTTTCAAAGGTCGGCATCATCGATTTTCCCTCTACCATGACCGGGGTGAAAATAAAGTGCCGGCAGATAAGGGCAACGACGACTGCCGCCAGTATGCTTCCTAACCAGGACCAGATCTCTTTTTTACTGCGTTCTTTCATACAAGCGCCTCCTTTACTTGCTTCGGTAAAAGGCAAAAATTCTTCTTGGCTGTTTAGCTTATTTTACACGTTTTTTTCCGGGAAAGATATTATCTATTCCACCTTTTTACAACTTTATGAAGGATTGGCTTGGGATAAGGAGGTTCCTTGACGAGAGGCATGATACCATTGATAGCAAAAAACAACAATGATAAGAATATCAATTACGTCCCCTCCATAATACATCAGCATTCCCGCTGTTTCGGCTTGTTTAACCGGTACACCCGCCGGCGGATTTGCATAGATGAACTTGGACAGGATTCCATGCCCTGCGAATGCAAGGATTAAAACGGCGGCTCTGAATTTAAAGCTGTACCGTTTTGAGACAGGGTCTATGTATAGGAAGGCGATGGTAAATAGATAGCCTGCAAGAAAGATATGTACATGCACAAGAACATAAATCCACTTATGCTCATGCATTAAACCGTATAAGCCTGTCGTATAAAGGACCCATAATCCGCCAATGTTTAATATAGATGCTGCTAAAGGATGAACAGCAATCTTGAGCGGCTTGCTTTTTAGAAGCTTTGAAAGCTTGCGGCCTATCTGAACGCTCAGTGACCGAAAGGCAAGTGTTAACGGAGCGGAAAGTGAGAGCAGCAAAGGAGCCAGCATTCCAAGAAAAAGATGGCTGAGCATGTGAGCATTAAAATCTGTATGAGACCTTTCTGCCAAAGGGCCGATTACAGAGATTAATGATAAAGAAATTCCGAATGTCCAAAGCACGATTCGATAGAGCGGCCATTTTTTTTTAGATGTAAAAGCGGCTAACAGATACAAGAACCAGGCCATCAAAAAGGGCAGAGCGAGGATCAGCTGTGCCCAATTGAAGACGGAAGCTGATTCATGATGGCTATGCATCAGCTTTCACCCCATGCCTTGTTTTAATCAGTAACATAATACCCGCTGCAAGCATCGCTGCGGCTGTTATGTTCCAGACAAGATCATATGGAAGGATATTGACGCCATACCGGATTTGGTGAAGGCCCATCAGCTTATGCTGAACCGTCCCGTCATACAGCTGAAAAGCTCCTGCTCCTGTCAATATTCCTCCAATCCATCTCTTACCATAGAACACATTTTTCCTGCGAAGATCTGCAAACATGAAAAGAGATGCAATGGTTGCGAACCAGCTGAAGGAGTGGAAAATGCCATCTGAAACGAGTCCAATATCCGTGGTCGATTTATCGTAAAAATGGTGCCAGTACAGCAATTGATGAAAAACGGTTTCATCGAAAAATGCAACTAAGCCAAGTCCAAAAAGGACCCCTGACAATGCGTTAAGTGCCTGTCTTTTTTCCACAAAGAAAACCCCCTTACTTCATATAACTTAATAGTTTTGTATTACCTGTCTGTACTTTCAATAAACTGGGTCTTTTGGTAAAGGTGTCTTTTCTGGGGAGTTCTAATTCTTGTAGGTTAGCACATACATAAACCGACTATAATTTTTCACAGGGTAATAGACCGGGTATTATGAAAGCAAAGGGATTTTTATTTATGGGAGGATGGAAAAATGGAAGAAAACATAAACCGCGTATTCCCTTCAGCCTGGTATGCGGTCGCCTTTTCATCAGAATTAAAGAAGGATCCCATACGGAAAAAAGTGACTGGCCGGGAAATCGTGCTGTATCGTGATGATAAGGGAGAAGCAAATGCCCTTTATGCCTTCTGTCCGCATAGGGGAGCCGATTTATCATTGGGCTGCGTGAAGGATGGCAAGCTCATGTGTGCCTATCATGGGTGGAAGTTTGAATCGGATGGAAGATGCACCGAAATTCCGTCCCAGCCAGCCAAGGTGATCCCGAAATTTGCTCATACAGCTGCTTTCCCGGTAACTGAAGAGGCAGGACTCATATGGGTATATCCAGATCATTTAGAAAAGGACGTACCGAAACTTCAGGTAATACCGGATGTGAAGGATAAGAGATACCGTCTGTCCCCTTACCAGGCTCATTGGAATGCCCACCTGACAAGGACGGTGGAAAGTGTGCTGGATGTCGCTCATCTTTCCTTTGTGCATAAAAAAACAATAGGAAAGAAAACAAGCACCGTCTTTCATGATCTTCCCTATACACATGAACGAGATAACATTACGATTCAAAATGGAGGCGGACTCCTTGAATACCGGTTTCCCCAGCAATGGCTTTTGAGGCCGGCAAAGGAAGCAAAGAGTTCCTTCATTAACTATGTGACCTTCACTCCTGTAGATGAGGAAGAAACGATGATCTTCGGTTATGCGGGAAGAACCTTTGCTAAAAATATTCCTTTCATGGACAGAGTTTTTTCAAAGTACAGCCTCAAAGTACTGGATGAAGATAAGTCGATTGTAGAGAGCCAGCATCCAAGGCCGATTCCTGAAGCTCTCAAGATGGAAGCTCACGTTTATGCTGACGGTCCCCAGATCGCTTTCAGAAAACGGTGGTTTGAGTTTCTCTCTGAGGATGAACGGAAAATCAGGCTCGATGAGGGTATAAGGGTTTACTGAAATCTCTTGCACATTAAGGGAAATTCAGTATTCTTGTTAGTAATAACCAGTAAGGGAGTTTTCGTTATTTTTAAGAAACTATTCAGCAGAAAAGAATGCGCTCATCCGTCATATAAAATGGAGGCTGATTTCGGTTCGGATCCAATTTGGTGCAGCAAATGCGGAGAAAACCTGGTGACCGACAGCTTTCCACTGTCAGAAGAATTGAAAGCAGAGCTTGCCGATTGGATAGGAGACTACGGTGAGTGGATTGATATGGAAGCAGATACCTTGAAGCCAGGAGGATTGGAGCTTGAAGCCAAGCACGACGAAAGAGGCAGGGAGCTATTCAAGAAGGTGAAAGCTTCTCTTGGTGAAGGAGTTTCAATTGTTTTTGTGCCTTCCCCTTCTGGACAATGGTATAAATGATATTTCTGAACCGGGTGCAGGCTGTTTGCTTGCACCTTTTTCTATTTTGCTGTCTTTTGGAGAGGCAGTAAGGAGATTTGGGTGTGAGGTTTTCCTTTCAAATATTCTTGAGGAAATGGGTGTAATTACCTGAAGGAAAATGAGTTCAATCTGTTTATTTTTTTATGGAAAAAGAATATTGTGTATAATGCGGATAATGGTTATCCACATAAAAAATAATTGAGTAGGGATGGAGATGATTCCTTTGCAAATGAAAACCGGAGTGGAACAGGCCGTATACGCAATTTTAATACTGACATTTTTACCTGGAAAGGCGGTATTGCCTGGAGAGGTAATCAGCAGCCAGCTAGGCGGCTCGCCGACCTATTTTCAAAAACTGCTCAGAAAGCTGGTCAGTGCAGACTTGATTGCCTCTGTTCCCGGGAAGAAGGGCGGCTTCCGTTTAAATAGAAAGCCGGAGGATATCCCAATCTACGATGTGTACTTGGCGATTGAAGGAAAGCAGTCCCTTTATTCATCAACCGGAATCTTTCATGACATGCTGAACATAAAGGAAAAAGAAATCGACTTGCTGTCCAATCTAATGGGGGAGGCTGAATCGTCGTGGAAATCCATTTTAAACCGTGAAACAATCGGTTCTCTAAACGAAGAGATTCACAAAAAATGCCCAAAGGAAAGCATCGAAATTTTGCGTGCGGCCATTCATGAAAAAATGGTGGTCTAAAATAGGAGGATGAAACATGGAAAACTTAGATAAATATTTTGACTTATTTGATCAGTCCAGAACAAGTGAAAAAGCTTTTGAAGAATTGAATGCTCTTTTTTCAGATGACATGGTTTTCGTTTTAAATGGGGACAAGAAGTCCGGGATTGAAAACTGGAAGCTGTTCATAAAAATGGTGTTTACCGAAAACAGCGATATCAAACATATGTATGAAGGCTGGAAAAAATCAGAGGGTGCGGATCATTACGAAACCCAATGGGCCGTATGCGGAAAGCATTCATCAGGTCGGGTGTTTACTCAAACGGGCAAGGATATAGCAAAACTTAATGAGCACGGGAAGATTGTGTATTTAGAAAATGTGCCGGACAGCAAGGAAATGTTTAAGAGCTATACAACGCTATAAAGGGATTGGATTAAAAGAGAAGGATTAACATTCATCATTTCCTGCTGAAGCTTAAAATTTTAGCAGGAGGCGGTAAAGCAGTGGATACGGATTCTATTAAACGGATTAATACAGAAATATAAAAATATCCGCTCATCTCAGAGCGGATGTTTCTTTATACGTTCAGTAATCTCTCAATATCCTGTTCCATATCCAAAGGGTCCGTTGTTGCTTCAAACCGTTTGACAGGATGGCCATTCTGATCAATTAGAAACTTTGTGAAATTCCACTTGATGGAGTCACCGTATAAGTATTCCGGGTGCCGCTCATTAATTAAAGGAATTAAAACTTTAGCTACAGGGTGAAAATGATTAAAGCCTTCAAAGGGTAATTTGGATATTAAATAATCGAACAGTGGATGAGCCCCATCATCCCGGACTTTCATTTTTTGAAACATCGGAAATGATACACCGTAGCGAAGGGTGCAGAATGTTTGAATCCGGTCATTATCATCCGGTTCCTGGTCAGCAAACTGATTGGAAGGGAAGCCTAAAATGACAAAATCCTTAGATTTGTAGCGGTCATAAAGACGCTGAAGATCCTCGTACTGGAAAGTAAAACCGCATTGACTGGCTGTATTGACAACCAGGACCACTTTTCCTTTGTAGTCTTCAAGCGATATTTCTTTTCCATTCATTGCTTTAGCCGAAAACGAATAAATGCTCATCATGGTCCTCCTATGTCAATATTCTTATTATATATCGGTATAAAAGAACTATTTTCAATAGGAGAGAAATGGGAACAACGATTATAAAAAAAAGACTGCACGGCGGTTCCATGCAGTCTTCATTAATTGCTATTGCTCAGGCACAGCCTTTTCATCCATATAAAATACTTCCCATAGATGATCGTTCACGTCCTGGAAACTCCACCCGTACATAAATCCATGATCAATCGGTTCATTCGAGGCCTTTCCACCGGCGTCAAGGGCTTTATTTACAATTTCGTCAACATGCGCACGGCTTTCCGCAGCAAGGGCGACAATGACCTCGGTACTTTTTGCAGAATCGGAGATTTCTTTTTTGGTAAAGGTCTTAAAAAAATCTTCTACGAGCAGCATCGCGTACGTATGCTCATTGATAATCATGCAAGTGGCATTTTTGTCGGTAAAATGAGGATTAAATTCGAATCCAAGCTTCGTAAAGAAATCAACGGTTCGATCCAAGTCTTTAACAGGCAGATTAATAAATACCTTGCTGATGTTAGCACTCATCCAAAATCCCTCCCGAATTGGTTTATTTGCTATAAGTCCATTTTTAATATTCGGCTTACAACCCCCATATCCTGCTTGTAAAAGAGAGATGCAATAATTTGTAGAGGATGGGTGCAGGTCATCGAGTGTTGTTCTTCAGCAAGATGGATTGGACACTTTCTTTGAAAAAGCGGACCCTCCAGCGGTTATCGGAAATTCCAAATATCCGACACCGAAATCAACTGTTTGTTCTTCTGCTGGAATCCAGGTATAACGCATCAGCTGATTCTTCCATCCCCTATGCTATAATGAAAAAACAATAGAATAGGGGACTCAAGGGTGGACGGTACACTCCCGGTGAAAGGGGGTGGTGCCTATAACGGTTTTTCAAGCGCTGATGTTTGCTATTTCGTTTGCGAATCTTGTGATTGCCATTTTGGCGTTTAACCATAAAAAATAATCCACCCTTGAGTTGACGGCTCGGCGGGTGGATTATCTTCGTTTTGACCGATCCCCTTGCAGGGAACCTTTCTATTGAGGGGCCGTCTGGTGTGCAATCACCAGGCGGTCTTGTTTAGGTTATTCTAAGTTACTCCCAGTATACATGTTTTGGGTCCAGTCTGTGAACTGATTTACTGTACCTTATTTTGCAATCCGGGTAAAATCCTCAGTTGAATTTACATTTATAAAGGTTACGCTGTTTTTATCCTGAATGACATAATCATTGATCTGCTTTTCCGTTTTATCATTACTGCTGTTTTGAAGGTATACAAAGTCTTTTCCAGTTCCACTTAATACAGTGAGGGAATTGACCTCCAATTCTTTGTTATAGGCATCCGTTGATTGGTATAAATCCCCAGGGTATTCTGCGATAAATTCTTTTGAAAAGGATTCGCTTTTATCTGTTTCGGTTGTGTAATAAATACCGGATACATTCATGGTGTTTCTAAATTCTATGCTAAGCTTTTCACCGCCGTATACGGTTTCGCTGTAGTCATATTCCCATGAACGGTTTCCGGATTCCACATACGGTTTACCAAGAAGAAGCTCAATTTTATGTTTAGGATCTCCAATTTTGATTCCGCCAAGTGTTGCCTGTTTGGAACTTGCATCGTTATCCAGCAGCAGAACGACTTCCTTATTATTTTTGTAAAAAGGATTCACTGCTGCATCTTTTAAATAGCTCTCAAGCCATGTTAATTCCTTTACAACGGTTGCAGGAACTGCTGCATATCCGCCATCTTTTTTAATTTCGGCCGCTCTGTCTTTCAATCGGTCAAGTTTTTGCAAATCCAGTAATGCATTCTCTTCGAAATTGAAAATAATCGATTTTGAAATGGAACCCATCAGCCTAGCCTGGGAAACTTCATATATGACTCTTTCTTTTGCTTTTTTAGCAGGAGTTACATACTTATCATTTAGGGTTTTGCGTACTGCCGCACCGGGTACCTTGCCGATTGCTTGTTCTGTTGTTTTAAGTCTTTTAGTAAAAGCATCATAATTTTCATCGATTGCATATATATCGCCAGAATTCGTGGTAGTAACAAACGAGGCTGTCTCTTTTTTTAATTTCTCTCCGGTTGCTGTAGCTGTTGACAGGGGAGATGCTGCTGCTTCTGCTTGGAATGAAATAGATGCAGAAAGCGCGATTGTTGCCATGAACCCAAACATCATTTTGTTTTTCACTTTTTTTCCTCCTAAATTATGTACTATTATAGGTGTGCGGGTGTTTTGAACTGGTCCGTTTGTAACATAAATGTAACAAAAATAACACTATTGTAATTTAACACAAAGAACAAACAAAGAAAAGGGTAATTTGTAAATTTATAGAAAGATAGGAAAATAGCATGATAAAATTCCTGCCTGAATAGTGAAGAGAGGATTTCTATGAAAAAACGGTACAATTTTTCCCTTCAGACAAAGATTATGGGTCTTGTTATGATCATTGTTTCTGTCATTATAACCCTTCTTGTTTCAGTCTTTGCCTATCTCGAATCGTCCGATACGAGAGAGGAGACGGCAAAGCTTGCTATTCAAACGGCTGCAAATGTTGCATATATGCCGGAAGTAAGAAATTCACTGACCACAGGGAATCAGGAAGAAATACAGGGGCTTGCTGAACTCATTCGTGATCAAGTGGATGCTGTTTCGGTGATTGTGACAGACAGGCACAGCCGAATTTATACTCATCCGGATGCCTCAAAAATTGGTCTAATCTTTCGTGATCCGGATAGCGAGAAAGCTCTTGTTTTTGCAGGAAAGTATGCCGCAGAAGGGCAAGGAAGCTTCGGACCTTCCTTGAAAGGAAAAGCTCCTATTCTTTTAGACGAGGGAAACTATCAAAAAGTCTCAGGAGTTGTTACAGTTGAATTTCTTGAAAAAGATATTCAAAAGAAGATTGCGGGGAAAATCACCAACCTGGCTCTTTATACCTTGCCGGTGCTTGCAGCGGGGTTAATAGGAAGCGCTTTACTGGCTCGAAACATTAGGAAAGATACACTAGGCCTGGAACCTTCTCAAATTGCAGCTCTTTACCGGGAGAGGAGCCATTCTTTCTTCTCTAGGCGAGGGGATTTTAGCTCTTGATTACAATGAAAATGTGACATTGATGAATCCAGCCGCAGAAGAGATGCTTGGTTCAGAAAACAGGGATCATTGGTTTCCTAAACTGGAGCATCTCCGGCAAAGCGGGGGGGCGAGGAATGCGGAAATGAGCTATCGAGATCGAGTACTGATCGTCAATCATGACATCATTTTAGAAAAAGGCAAGGCAGCCGGAATGGTTTGGACCTTTAAGGATAAGACAGAATTTGTAAAGATGATTGATACTCTTTCCGAAGTGAAAAAGTATTCGGAGGATTTGAGGGCTCAAACCCATGAGTATACGAATAAGCTTTATGTCATTTCCGGTTTACTGGAGCTTGGGAGGACTGATGCAGCGCTTGATTTAATCAATGATGAATCGGTAAAAAGCCAGAATCAAAATCAAGTGCTGTTCGAACAAATTAAAGATTCGAAGCTGCAGGCGATTTTGCTTGGAAAGATCGGCAAGGCTTCAGAGAAGAAAATTTCATTTACGATTGACCGTGAAAGTTCTTTCAACAAAGGGAGATCAAAGAGGCTATGGGCTTTCAAATGTAAAAGCAGCGGTAGAGGAGCTTGGAGGATGCATTGAAACGAGCGGTATCGATGGAGCTATTTTTACCGTATCCATATCAAAAGGGGAGAAAGACTGATGTATAAAGTCGAAATTGCAGAAGATGATTTCAGAGTAGCCCAAATCCACGAACAATTTTGGAAACGGGGAAAATGGATGGAAGTACGTAAAGGCACATCCAGCTGGAGCGATTACTTTAAACTCTTCCTTAATTATGACAAACCAGATTCTTGGGAAAAGCGAAATCACTTATCATGATTTTACGCCGCTTGCCATTCTGGTCTTAGATTGGGAGGCCATCGCCGTGCCGAAAAATTCGCCTTACCGTCATGCAAATGAGGTCATTGAAGACCTGAAGAAGAACCCGGGGAATATGAGTATCGGCCTTGAGCAGGGCTTCGGCAACGATGACCAAATCGCCTTCGTTCAAGCTATACTGCAAGCGGGGATCAATCCTGCGAAAATTCCGTTCAAGCTTCATGATTCGCTCGATGATCTCATTCATTATTTTGACAGCGGTTCCATTGCTGTGGCTTCGCTTTCTTTCTCTGAAGCTGCCTTTCTTCACCAGCAGGGGAAATTAAGAATTCTCGCTGTATCTTCCCATCGCCGGCTTGAAAACTTCGAGGGCATTCCCACATGGAAGGAGGAGGGCATACGGATTGTCTTTCCGCACTGGCGGGGAGTGATGGGTCCAAAGGGAATGACGAAGGAAGAAATGACATGGTGGAATCGGGAACTGAAGGCTATGACAGAAACGAAGGAATGGAAAGCCATTCTGAGAAAGAACCACATGAGTGAATTTTATAAGGATAGTCAGCAAACCAAAGAGTTTCTGACGAATCAGCAAAAGTTTTATGAAACCATTATGAAATAAATAGATTACAAGAAGAAAGGGTGGCGCGTATGCAGCGAATTACAGAGTTTAAAACAACACTCTCTCCGGCAGATGCTTCTTCTATTCTGCGAAAATATGAAGAGTCTGAAAGCAGACTGATCCATGAAGAATATCATGATGCTGGGGATGGAAAGGTTGTCATCATTCTAATTTTTGAGAGATATTTCTTGAGGACAAGCGGCCGCGGGTCAATGACCGTCATACTTGAGAATATGACCGGCTCAAACAAGGTTCGCTGCATTACGGCGGGCAGCGGGGACAGTCTCTTTAACTTTGATTTGGGAGCCAGCCGGAACTTTAGAAGATGGGTAGAAGAGGCCTTGAGTTCTTATATCGAAGAAAATTCCTATTTGGAAAAATAGAAGGGTGCGGCTGTGCTCTTTTTTATAGGAAGAAAGAATGAATTTGTGAAAAAGGGTTTACTGGAAAGGTAAAGTGGTTATAACGATTCGTTAAGTATGATACAATAGAAACGAACGTTCGGAAAACCTCGAACAGATAGGAATGATGTTAATGAGCACCGCATTTGAAAAAATGAACCTATCAGGAAATAGGGTGGCAGAAGTATTCCTGCACAAAACAGCCAACGGACAATTTATTGCAGCAGTACCAGACATACACTGGTCAGCAAAGTTTAACCAAATAGATGAACTTCACGATCAGTTTGTACATCTTCAGTCTTCGTTAAACTTTCATATGTTTGAAGGAAATACAGATGAACTGGCAGAGTCGATCATAGCTATGGTAAAAAAGTTCAATCATAAGCAAGATGTTATTTAACCGGGAATTCCTTCCGGTTTTTTATTTTGGAGTAAATTTCATCCAAGCCTTCTTTCTAAATTGTAAAATATAGACAATCGAAAGCTCGGGGGATGAAAAGGATGGACACTGATTTTGCAGTATTGCAAAATACCTTTAAAAAATTGGAAGAGTGCTTGCTTCAGCCTGAAATACGCAAATCTGCCGAAGAGCTTGACCAGCTTTTGGCGGATGATTTCCTGGAAATAACAAGTACAGGAAAGAGGAAAGATAAACGGGATTGTATGGATGGGCTGGACATTCCGGAAATGAAGCTTTCACACTTCTCAATCCGGATCTTGGGTGAAGGAATTGTGCAAACCATATATACCATTCAAATTTTTGAGAGGAAAACCCTTCGGAGCTCCATTTGGCGGTTTGACGGTTTGAGATGGCAGATGATTTTTCATCAGGGGACTGTAGCGGAATAACAAAGTGCTTTATACCCGCTGACTGGAGTTTTCCATATCCTTAACTTCCTAGTCTTGCTCAATTCATGCTGTCCAGCTTGCATTTTTCACAGCTGAAAGAGAAAATAATGACAAGAAACGGAATGTGAGGCAGGGAAGCGAAATGGGACATAACCACGATCATCACCATCATCATGGATCAAATAATAAAAAAGCATTGCTGTGGGCTTTTTTGCTTATCGCCCTTTTCATGTTTGTGGAAGTAATCGGAGGCATAGTGACGAACAGTTTAGCTCTTCTTTCCGACGCCGGCCATATGCTGAGCGATGCGGCAGCACTGGGGTTAGCTTTGTTAGCCGTTCAATTTGGCCAGAAAAAAGCTGATCAATCTAAAACTTATGGCTACAAGCGTTTTGAAATACTAGCTGCTTTTATAAATGGACTTGCCTTAATGGTTATCGCCATATTGATTATCTGGGAGGCTGTGAAGAGATTTTCTTCCCCTCCTGAGATCGCAGGGACTGGAATGCTTTTGATTTCCACCATTGGCCTTCTTGTAAATATCGGAGCGGCCTTTATATTAATGATGGGGGATAAGGAAGAGAATCTGAACGTGAGGAGCGCGTTCCTTCACGTACTTGGGGATTTGCTTGGATCTGTTGGAGCTATTATTGCGGCGCTCCTCATCATGTTCTTTAATTGGGGAATTGCGGATCCGATTGCGAGTATTCTTGTAGCTGTTTTAATTGCTGTTAGCGGATTTAGGGTTACTAAGGATTCATTTCATGTATTAATGGAGGGAGTTCCTGCGAATATTCCGGTCGAAAAGGTTAAACAGAAGCTGGAGCAGATTGAAGGCGTATGCAGTGTACATGATCTTCATGTTTGGGCAATAACGTCTGATTTTCCCGCATTAAGCTGCCACATCGCCATTCAAAAAGACTGCGATGGACGAACCGTAATCAAGGCTGCCAATCAGATTCTTCACGATGAGTTCGGCCTGCACCATACGACCATTCAGATTGATGAGGATGGAGAAGACCACTCAGAACACGAGCATTGCAATTAGGAGGAAGAATAAATGAAAACAGAAAAAGAAAAGATGATGGCAGGAGAAATGTACATACCGAATGACGCCCAGCTGCTGGAAGAACGGGTGAACGCAAGGAGACTCACGAGGCTCCTGAACGAAACGACAGAGCAGGAAGGTGAAGAAAGAGTCCGCCTAATTAAGGAGCTCTTCGGCTCAACCGGCAAAGAAATATGGCTGGAACCATCGTTCCGATGTGACTATGGATCTAACATCCATACAGGTGAATCATTTTTTGCTAACTTTGATTGTGTGTTCCTTGATGTATGTGAAATCCGTTTTGGCGACAACTGCATGCTTGGACCTGGTGTACATATTTATACCGCAACCCACCCGCTTCATCCTGCCGAACGAAACAGCGGAAAGGAATTTGGCAAACCAATCACAATCGGGAATAACGTTTGGATTGGTGGTGCTGCGGTCATCAACCCAGGCGTAACAATCGGGGATAATGCCGTCATTGCCGGAGGTGCAGTTGTTGTAAAAGATGTACCTGCTAACTGTGTCGTCGGGGGGAACCCTGCGAGAGTATTGAAGGAAATAGAAATCTAAGACAAGAACCTCTGCCGGTTCTTGTTTTTTTGTTATTTTGGGCTCTTTTCTAATATCTCAGCTAAAATTTGTCCGATTGAGGCCACAATTTGTCCGTTGCCCTTAATCTGTCCAATGGCGCCTGTTATTTGTCCGTTCCGCTTCTTAATTTAGCCGTTCATGCCCCTTATTTGTCCGATTGAGGCCGCAATTTGTCCGTTGCCCTTAATCTGTCCAATGGCGCCTGTTAATTGTCCGTTCCGCCCCTTAAATTAGCCGTTCATGCCCCTTATTTGTCCGGTTGAGGCCACAATTTGTCCGTTGCCCTTAATCTGTCCGATGGCGCCCGTTATTTGTCCGTTCCGCTTTTTAATTTAGCCGTTCATGGCCCTTATTTGTCTCGTTGCGGCTACAATTTGTCCGTTGCCCTTTATCTGTCCGATGGCGCCCGTTATTTGTCCGTTCGGTCCCTTAATTTAGCCGTTCATGGCCCTTATTTGTCTGGTTGCGGTAACAGTTTGTCCGTTGCACTTAATCTGTCCAATGGCGCCCGTAATTTGTCCGTTCCGCTTTTTAATTTAGCCGTTCATGCCCCTTATTTGTCCGGTTGCGGCATTAAATTGTCCGTTGCACTAAATCTGTCCGATGGCGCCTGCTATTTGTCCGTTCGTCCCTTTAATCTAGCCGTTCATGCCCCTTATTTGTCCGGTTGAGGCGATGATTTGTCCGTTGCCCTTTATTTGTCCGATGGCGCCTGCTATTTGTCCGTTCCACCCCTTAATTTATCCGTTCATGCTCTTTATATGGCAGGTAAGTAAAAACCGCAGAGATGTCCATCATCCCTGCGGTTTTGTAATTAATATCAAGTAGCAGGTTCCTTTTCCTCAAATAGCTGCTGGATTGTATCACGGTTTTTCTTGGATACAAGAATGTACAGCGTATCTTTTCCCTGCAGAATGGTATCACCCCGTGGAGTAATCAGCCTTTCCCCACGAATGACCCCGGTTATCAGAGTATCCGTCGGAAGGTCGATGTTTTTCAGCTCAATTCCGGCATACGGAGTCTCCGCAGGAATTTCTAATTCTATGAGTTCATTGTTCGTTTTGCCGATCGAAACAAGCTCAAGAGTATGGCTTTTTACTTTTGTTTCTCCTTCCTCAAGCTTCAGCTTGTTGGCGAGAGGGGAAATTGTTGCTCCCTGCAGCAAGGCAGACAGCAGGACAACAAAGAAAACGACGTTAAAAATGAGCGTATCATTTTCCAGGTTGGCCATGAGCGGATAAGTCGCAAGCACGATTGGAACGGCTCCTCTTAAGCCGGCCCATGAAATGAACATCTTCTCTTTAAAAGAATACTTGCTGAACATCATACTAATGAACACCCCGAGCGGCCGGGCAACAAGCATAAGAAGGAAGGCGAGCAGAAGGCCTTGCCATGTAATAGAAACGAGCTGTTCCGGGAATACAAGCAATCCAAGCATGATAAACATGAGGATTTGCATCATCCAGGCGAACCCTTCATTGAAGCGGATGATGGTATGCCTATAGGTAAGAGGGGAGTTGCCGATAATAACAGCCGTCACATAAACAGCAAGCAATCCGCTGGCATGGAGCATCGTCGTCATTCCATATGAGAAGATTGCTAGGCCAAGCGTTAAAACAGGATAGAGCCCGGATGAGTCAAAATCAATTTTGTTAATGAGCCAGACAGCGCCTTTTCCAATTAAAAGTCCCATAATTAATCCGAAACCCATTTCCCAGAAAAATGTCAGAACGAGCATGAAAAAATTTGCATCCGGGTGCTGAATGAGTTCAACAAGTGTAACCGTCAGGAACAGGGCCATAGGATCATTGGAGCCTGATTCTGCTTCTAAAGTTGAAGTAAGTTTTTTTCGTATATTTTTACTGCCCAGCACAGAGAACACTGCCGCAGCGTCCGTAGATCCAACAATGGCACCGAATAGAAGACCTTCAAGCCATGATAAATCAAGAATGAATTTCGCGAAAAAACCGGCTGCAACTGTAGTCACAAGCACCCCTATAGTAGCCAGTACTCCGGCAGGAACCAGAACATTTCTTAAATCCTTCCAGCGGGTCTGAATACCGCCTTCAAAGATAATGATAATTAATGCTAAAATACCAAATAGTTGTGTTATCTTTGCGTTATCAAAGTATACATAGCTTCCGAGACCCATTCCGACAGCAACGAAAAAAACAAGTGCAGGCAGTCCAAGGCGATTCGAAAATTTTGCGGTGAGAACACCGATAATGAGTAATAAGGCTAGAACGAATATGATGCTGTCTATTGAAAAATCCAAACCAATCGATCACCTTTCTCTCATTTATCTAAGTTGTTTATATTTGGGCAGGTTTAACAGAACCTGAAAATAAAGCATTTGGTGTTTATGAAACATTATTATTACAATGTGGACAGTTATTTGAAGGTTATCCTGAAGAAAAGTACAAGAATAATTATACACATACTTTGAATGGAACTCCCTTTATCTGCTCAAAATGGAAAACATCCGAAAGAATTTTCTATGAAAAATGATCTATATCCTGATTTCTTCCGTTACCTCTATAGACCATTACATTTCCACTTTAGGTACAAAATATGATATTTTTTTCTTAGCCCCCTAAAATAAAGGAGATAACTATGGTCGAAAACAATGATGCCGTACTTTATGAACGGCTTGCTGCAAAAGACAAGCAAGCTTTTGAAACGCTGTATGACCGCTATGAAAAACTGTTATTTTCTTTTGCTTTTAAAATTACGAAAGATCGTGGCTTAGCAGAAGAGGTCATGCAGGATGTGTTTGTTAAGCTATGGAATGGAACACATGCCTTCGAATCTTCTAAAGGAAAGTTTTCTTCATGGCTGCTTACTATTACACGGAATAAGGCGATAGACATGATAAGAAAGTACGCAAAGCACGAGCATGTTGAATTAATGGATAAAGACGCCTTAATCAGCGAAGAAAAACCCGTCGATAAGATCATTGAATGGAAAGAAGACAGAGAATTGATCCGAAGTGCTGTTTCCGAGCTCAATGTGGAACAGCAAAAGGTGATTGACCTTTTTTATTTCAAAGGTTTCAGCCAGCAAAAGATTTCCGAAAAATGCGGAGTTCCTCTTGGAACTGTAAAAGGAAGAATAAGACTCGCACTAAAGCATCTTAGAGAGACATTGGAGAAAGGAGGGAGGTCTGATTATGAAGCCTGAACAGTGCCATCATTTAATTGATTATTTTAACGGAACGATGACGAGCGAAGAATCAGCTGAATTTGAAAGGCATCTGCAGGAATGCAGCGAATGCCGCGAGGAGCTTGCAGAACTTCGTATTTTGACCGAGGACCTTCCTTACCTCTCAGATCCAGTAGAGCCATCGCCAGGACTTAAGAATCGGATTTTGGAAGCCGCATATAGCGAAGGTCAGCCGATTAAGGAAGAACCATCTGAATTTCAAGCCTATAAAGCATCAGCTGAACCACAGATAAAGAAATCAAAGCGCAGCCAGTCTTTAATCATAGGAGGTCTGGCAGCAGGGCTTGTTCTTTCATTGGGTGCGAATATCATTCAGATGTCTGATGATAAAGAAGAACAGCTTGTACAAAGTGAGGTTTTAGAAAGAAAAGTGGCTCTTGCTTCTGTGGAGGGAAATAAGACCTTGAATGCGAATGCCTCTTTCTTAAAGGAAAAGGGCGATCAATTCATGGTTCTGCAGGCAGACGGACTTCCGGAAATTAAGGATGGAGAATTATATCAGGTATGGCTGATAAAAGGGGAAAAACCTGTTCCCGCAGGATATTTTACTCCGGATGAGAAAGGTAATGGAGCACTCGTTTACAAAGTGACAGACGAAGATTTGGATTGGGATACTGTGGCGATTACAGTGGAAAATGAGCCGAATTTGTCTGCTCCTAAAGGGAAAGTTGTTTTAGCAGGAAACATGTAACCGTTAAAGACAGGAGGTGTGTACACCTTCTGTTTTTTTATGAGAAAATAGTCACGATTATTAACTACCCATCATTCTAATGACCTAAACACAAAAATGGTTCATAATGTTCGTTTATTCATTTTAATGGTCTATTTCACCAGATGCCTCCATATGTAATTCAAAGAGGTGATTGGATGAAGGTACTTCTGTTTTGCGATCCTGGCATAGATGATTCCCTGGCAATCATCTATGCCCTGCAGCACCCGCAAATTGAGCTTCTTGGAATTGTGACAAGCTACGGAAATGTATCGAAAAAACAGGCCACATTAAATGCGGCTTATTTGGCCGGGCTTGCCGGGCGTTCTGATATTCCGATTATCTCCGGTGCAGAATTTCCTCTTTCAGGGGAAAATATAATCTATTATCCTGAAATTCATGGGCCAGATGGACTTGGCCCCATCCGTCCGCCATCAACCATTCAAGGGAATTATCAGGGATTCATGTATCTGTACAAAGTGATTGAAGATCACTTGAATGAAATGGTGATTATCGATGTCGGACGAAGCACCTCTCTCGCCGCTGCCTTTAATTTGAACCGGAATCTCATGGAGAAGGTTAGCAGGGTCTATTTGATGGGCGGAGCGTTTCTTACTCCGGGAAATGTGACTCCGCTTGCAGAAGCCAATTTTCATGGAGACCCGATTGCCGCGAACGTTGTTCTTAAATATGCAAAAGAAGTGATTATATCACCCCTGAACATCACCAACCAGGCCATTGTGACAAGAGAAGTGGCTTCTTATATTTATTCTGCGGCTCATTCCGTCTTTAAAGAGCTGATTCCGCCAATTACGGAATATTATGCTGCCTATTACCGTAAAATGAACCCGGGTATGAGAGGCGCTCCTGTTCATGATGTAATGCCGTTCTATCATCTATTGAATCCTTCTTTTGTCATTACAAAAGAGCGCAAGGTCACCGTTTTGACCTGTGAGGATGGAAGAGGAACGAGTGTTGCGGATTTAAGGAATTCAAGCAAAAACGATGGCAGCCGGAGACATATAGGTTTGCAGTTTGATTACCGGCACTTCATTTCAGATTTTATTAAAACAATGACGGTATGATGGGCTATAATAAACGAAATACAAATTGCTGGAGGAATCATGAACTATTTTGCCATCGGACTTGCAGGCGCTGCAGGCGCGCTTCTTAGATACGCTACAGGTCTTGCGGGAAGTGCAGCAGGTTTTCCCGCGGGAACGTTCATTGCCAATATGACCGGATGCTTTCTATTAAGCTTTTTAACCGCGGCTGTGTTTAAAATGGACAACTTCCCTAAAAAGATGGCTGCACCTATTGGAACAGGTTTGATTGGTTCTTATACTACTTTTTCCACTTTCAGCGTTGAGGCTGTAAAGCTATTGGACAAGGGGGATGTGCAAATGGCATTGCTCTATATCGGAGGGAGTGCAATCTTAGGTCTCCTTTTTTCCATCACGGGTATGATTGCAGGCAGTGCCTTCTTAGAAAGGGTGGTGCGGGAATGATCGATTTTTTATCCATAGCTGGAGGCGGATTCCTTGGAGCGATTTCACGTTACGCTGTGAGCCGGAAATGGAATAGGACCTTACTTCCTTATGGCACCCTGATCGTTAATTTATCAGGTGCCTTTATTCTCGGCCTGATAGCAGGAAGCGGGCTTACCGGACATTATTTTCTCTTTGCTGCAACAGGATTTCTTGGAGCGTTTACTACGTTATCAACCTTAAATCTTGAATTGGCAAAGCAAGTGATGGAGAGAAAGTATAAAGTGTTTTTAATTTATGCTGGCATGACATACATAGGCGGTCTGCTGCTTGCATTTGCTGGATTTTGGATTGGAAATAGTATGTAGAGGACAGTGGAGGCTGTCTTTTTTTTTGCTCCAAGTAAAAATATGAGTCAGTCCACCAGCTGAAATTATGGTGATATTCAAATGGATATTAGAATGAGGGGATTCCGATAGGAAGAGATGAAGGTCTACAGCCTCCCATCACCTTCACACTTGGAATTAAACTGGCTGCACTTGTCATGGTCGTTCCAGAGTGGCTTACGTTATGGATTGCTATTTTTGCAGATATGGGCGCGGCACTTCTGGTTACACTGAATGGATTAAGGCTGCTTAAGGTAAAGGACCGCTAATTACAGAATGATGGAACCGGATCAGTATTCCGGTGCTATTTGTATAGGAATCCTGCTGCGAAACGGCGGTGGAAGTGATTGTTTAGGTTAATTGCTGACAAATTGAAGATAATTGCTGACTTGCAAAAATAATGGCTGAATAGTCAAAAGAAGAGGGCCCGCAAGCATGGCCCAACTCCTCTTACTGTTCCAATACATAAGGAATGGATGATTTCAGCAGCCCTTTTATTCCTCTAGGATGATAAGGCATCAAGCGGTCGGCTGTTTCCCAGTCCATCCAGGCGGTTTCATCAATGGTGTCAGTATCTTGAATTGCGATTTGCCCGCTCCTGATTTCTGCTTTAAACGTAAAGAAGAGAGCGTGAACTTCCATATTTTCGAGGGTAGACTCGTTCACGGAGAGCAGGTCGCCTATTTGAACAGTAAGCCCTGTTTCCTCAAAGGCTTCCCGCTGCGCTGCAAGAGTGAGTGTTTCTCCTTTTTCCACCGCGCCGCCAGGCATTGACCAATCATCCCGTTTGCTGTTTTTCACCATTAATATCTTCTCTTTTTCCTCATCACAGATTAAAGAATAGACTACATCTACCCGTTCCATATGAAATCCTCCTCATTATCAAACGCATCAGGCTGTACATTCCCCGTTTCTTCCTAATCTGCTGATGCCAGGAATACCCTTCGAATAGCGTTTCATTTCACTTCGTTTTGAACGGGAGGAATTCCTGCTTTCATGCAAAAAAGTGCGGGGATGCCCCGCACTTCGGATTAAAACTTTAATGTTTCTCCATCTTCCGGAATCAAAGCCTTATCAGACCATTCTTTAGCAGAAAGAAACTCCTTCAAATCCGCTCTTGTTAGCAGGCAGTGATTCAATGTTTCCATGTGGGAGACAACAATAATGGATTCCGGAGCAGCATGATGGATCTGCTCAATATCGTCTTTATCCATCGTAATCGTACCGCCCTCAAGGAACTGTGCTGCCCCTCCATTTACTGCAATCACTTTAGGATGATGCTTTTGAATGGCTTCCTTCACGTCTTCGCACCAGACAGTATCTCCCGCGATATACAATGATTTTTCATCTGGATGGCTGAAAACGACTCCTGAAACCTGGCCCGTCATCTTGGTGATTTCACCTCTGCCATGCTGGCCGCTCGTTTTTGTAATCGTGATGTCTCCAATGGTAATGGACTGCCCAAGAGATTGCGCATGAACAAAACCATCTTGGCGAATGGATGCGGCATCATTTTCGTTTTGAGCGTAAATGCTGATTTCCTTCGGTAAGGCTTTTTTAGCTGCGTCATCATAATGATCTGGATGCAGATGAGTAACAATCACTGCATCTGCTTCAATGATTTCTTCAATTGATACGGGCAGGCCGACCATTGGATTGCGTTTATCCTGGTTGGGGGTGTTGGGAAACGGAGGCATGGCTCCTTTATCAGCTAGAAAAGGGTCGATTAGAAAGGTTTTCCCTGCATATTTTACAACTAATGTAGCATTGCGGATTAGACGAATCTCCATTTCAAGTTCCTCCTTTTGTATGATTCTCCTATAGGATAATATAAGAAGGGATATGACATACATAGATAAAATCAAGAGTTTGCACCGATATACTTGAATTGTGAAAGAGGTGGGAGAATTGCTTGATCAAACCGATCAAAGGATTGTATACGAGCTTACGAAGAATGGGCGTATTACCATGAAAGAATTAGGAGAAAAAGTTCATTTAACGGGGCAAGCTGTTTCTTCAAGGGTAATTAAGCTTGAAGAGGAGGGGGTCATTGAAGGCTACACAATCAACCTTAATGAAAAGAAAGCAGGATACTCCATTCACGCTTTCCTAAACATATATACAAACAGCTTCAATCACCAGCCTTATTTAAATTACCTTTCTAGTCAGAAGGAGTATGTGCTGAAAAATTTTAAGATCAGCGGAGATGGCTGTTATTTGCTTGAGTGCCGGTTTAAGGGAAATGATGAACTGGATGCCTTCTTAACGGGGTTAACCAGGCACGTAAATTACAAGCTGTCCATCGTCATAAATGCGACACAAATTGTGTAAATTTTGCGTTACATTTAATAGGCAATTATCCTCTCCTCAAATGTCCATGCTACTATAAAGGTGGATTATTATAACGGAGGACTTTCAGATGAAATCGCGTCTTAAAATTTGGCTTGAAATTTTACTTGTATCCTCTAAGCTCGGATTGACGTCCTTTGGCGGTCCGGTTGCCCATTTAGGGTATTTTCGGGAGGAGTATGTCAAAAAGAAAAAATGGCTGGATGACCAGTCTTATGCGGATATTGTAGCTCTGTGCCAGTTTCTTCCGGGGCCGGCGAGCAGTCAGGTCGGACTTTCCATCGGGCTGCTCCGGGGTGGCCTTGTAGGCAGTTTTCTGTCATGGTTCGGCTTTACCATGCCCTCGATCCTTATCCTGATTGTATTCGCTTATTTGTTTAAGGGGACGGATGTTCATGAGGCGGGCTGGCTTATGGGGCTGAAAATTACAGCGGTAGCCGTAGTGGCGCAGGCTGTAATGGGGATGGGAAAGTCACTTGCACCGGACAGGCCGCGGATCACAATTGCGGTTCTCGCTGCAGTCGGTGCCCTTTTCGTTCCATCCGCTTGGGGTCAGCTTGCAATTATTGCAGGATCTGCTGTTGCAGGTTATTTGCTTTATAAAAGAGAAGAAGTGCCTGAGGTCCCTAAGCTTATTCTTACAATCGGCAAAAAAACAGCTTCAGCTTCACTTTTATTATTTGGTTTGCTGCTTGTTCTCCTGCCCATCATCCGGCAAACATTCTCCGGGACCTATATCGCTCTATTTGACGTATTTTACCGGGTTGGTTCCCTCGTATTCGGCGGCGGTCATGTCGTCCTGCCGATGCTTGAAAAAGAGGTGGTTCCTGCAGGCTGGATGACACAGGATGTGTTTCTTGCGGGATACGGGGCTGCACAGGCAGTTCCAGGTCCTCTTTTTACATTCGCTGGTTATGTGGGCGCAATCATCTCTGGAGTTCCAGGGGCTTTGATCGCAACTGCGGCTATGTTTCTGCCTTCATTTTTGCTCGTCATCGGAGTTCTTCCTTTTTGGAGCAGCATCCGCGGAAAAAAGGGAGTGCAGGCAGCCCTCATGGGTGTAAATGCGGCGGTCGTTGGTATTCTGCTTGCCGCCCTGTATGATCCTGTTTTTACAAGTGCTATTCATTCAGCGTCTGCATTTGCACTCGCCTTGGTCTCTTTTGCCCTTCTTGTTTATTGGAAGCTGCCGCCTTGGCTTGTCGTGGGACTTACCATAATTGCCGGCACACTGATGGAGCAAATTGGAGTGCTTTAGAAAAATATTATGATATACTAACCGGCAAAGGAAGGTGATTTTACATGAATAGTAAACAGTCCATCCTGAAAAAAGTTGTGGATTATGCAAAAAAGAATCCTGAGCAGACAAAAAAAGCAATCAGCATGGTTACAAAAACCTTAAAAAACCGAAAAAAATAAATGTGCAGATGGCCTTCCCGGTCATCTTTTTTTGTCCTCATAATATCACCTCTTTTTGGAAAAATAACAGTATCTATTTATTTTGAAAAGAGGAAATCAGTATGAAACCAATGTCTTCGTCCGAATTAGCAAATTTATGGTCCACTTATCAGAAAAAGACGATGCTTCTCCGCATCATGGAACACGCATTGGATGTAACAACCCAAAAGGACATTACGTCGATCCTTCAATATGCCTATCAGGAAGAAGTGAAATTTGTAAAAGAAATCGCTCAGCTTTTTCAAAAGGAAGGCGCTGCAATTCCTGAGGGGTTTGATGAAACGGATGTGAACCGAAAGGCGGAAAGGCTGTTCGATCAGTACTTCTATATCCGCTTTCTGCGGATGCTGATGAAGCTTGGAATCGGGCTGAATGCTGTGCACCTGTCAATGGTGTATCGAAATGATATTCACGACTTCTTTTCGAGAACGTCTGCCCATTCCAACAAAGTGTTCGGTATGTGTACAAATTGCCTCCTGCAGGTAGGGAACGGCGCCATTCCACCGGTAATCGGGATGCCGGATCATCCTAAATATGTTGTAAATGAAAGGTATTTATCCGGATTTCATTTTGGCAAAAGAAGATTGAATGCTACCGAACTTTCCATCATCTATCACATTGTGGAAAACAACAACTTCGGTGCCCAGCTGATGAAAGGGTTAAGGAAAGTAGCGAAAGAACCGGAAGTGAAAATGTATTTAAAGAAAGGCGAACAGCTTGCTATTGATTTGTATCAATCCTATGGGAAGCTGATGGAACATAGTGGAATCCCTGTCTCAGCCTTGCCTGGAGCAGTCATTTCTGAAACAAAGACCGCTCCATATTCAGATAAACTGATTATGTATTTAATCAACTTGTTAAGCAGTTTGGGGTTGACAAGCAACGCACTTGGAACAACCTACAGTTTGCGCCCGGATCTTCCTCTGAAAATGGCAATTGCTGCACGTGATATTTATTCATTTGCAAAAGAAGGCGGGAAAATCATGGTAAAGCATCAGTGGATGGAAGAAATTCCGGAAGCTGTGATAAAGAGATAGTTGACGTTTTTTTACTGCATGTTATGATGAACCTGGAAAATAAAATACCGCATTGCCACTAGGGGAGCCCATAACGTGGGGCTGAGACCGGAGTATGCTCCGGGACCCTTGGAACCTGATCTGGTTTGAACCAGCGGAGGGAAGTGGGAGATTCTTAATCTTTCCCGCTCTTATCCGTTAAGAGCGGTTTTTTATTTTTACATAAGAAGCAGGGGGAATTCAAACATGACATCTTTTACAGAAAAGTTAAGAAAAGTAACCGATTCAATTTGGGAGGCAAACTTCAACCATCCTTTTGTAAGGGGAATCGGCGATGGTACGCTCCCGCTTGAAAACTTCCGTTACTATGTCATGCAGGATGCCTATTACTTATCCCATTTTGCCAAAGTTCAGGCACTCGCTGGCGGAAAGGCTGACGACCTTCATGTAACAGCGCGAATGGCCTTCCATGCGCAAGGAACCTACGAAGCGGAGCTATCGCTTCATGAGAAATTCTCAACTCTGCTCGGAATTACAGAAGAAGAAAAACGGGCCTTTGAACCATCACCAACCGCATATGCCTACACATCCCACATGTACCGTTCCGCAATCAACGGAAGCCTTGGGGAAATCATTGCCTGCATCCTGCCGTGCTATTGGATTTACTATGAAATCGGTGAGAGATTGAAAGAGTGTAAGCCTGAAGAACCGATTTATCAGGAATGGATCGCGGCTTATGGAGGAGAATGGTTTAAAGAACTTGTATTTGAACAGCTAGAGCGACTGGACCAGCTTGCCCTGGAGGCATCTGAAAAAGAACGACAGAAAATGATCCGCCATTTCACAATCAGCTGCAAATACGAACTGTCATTTTGGGAAATGGCCTATACGATGGAACAATGGCCGGATACGGAAGCAGTTGAAGTACAGTAAGAGGGGAATTGACTGCATGGGAGTGTCCGATATCGAACCATGAACGTCCGATAGAAAGAGCGGAGTGTCCGATATCCGTGCGCGAGCGACCGATATCCCCCTCGCGAGTGTCCGATAAAAAGCAGAGTGACCGATATCGAACCATGAACGTCCGATAAGAAGAGTGGAGTGTTGGATATCCGTGCGCGAGCGACCGATATCTCCTCGCGAGTGTCCGATAAAAAGCGAAGTGACCGAAATCGAGCCATGACCGTCCGATAAAAAGAGCGGAGTGTCCGATATTCGTGCGCGAGCGACCGATATCTTGTCACGAGTGTCCGATAAAAAGCGGAGTGACCGATATCGAACCATGAACGTCCGATAAGAAGAGCGGAGTGTCCGATATCCGTGCGCGAGCGACCGATATCTCCTCGCGAGTGTCCGATAAAAAGCGGAGTGACCGATATCGAACCATGAACGTCCGATAAGAAGAGTGGAGTGTCCGATATTCGTGCGCGAGCGACCGATATCTTGTCACGAGTGTCCGATAAAAAGCGGAGTGACCGATATCGAACCATGAACGTCCGATAAGAAGAGTGGAGTGTCCGATATTCGTGCGCGAGCGACCGATATCTTGTCACGAGTGTCCGATAAAAAGCGGAGTGACCGATATCGAACCATGAACGTCCGATAAGAAGAGTGGAGTGTCCGATATTCGTGCGCGAGCGACCGATATCTTGTCACGAGTGTCCGATAAAAAGCGGAGTGACCGATATCGAACCATGAACGTCCGATAAGAAGAGTGGAGTGTCCGATATTCGTGCGCGAGCGACCGATATCTTGTCACGAGTGTCCGATAAAAAGCGGAGTGACCGATATCGAACCATGAACGTCCGATAAGAAGAGTGGAGTGTCCGATATTCGTGCGCGAGCGACCGATATCTTGTCACGAGTGTCCGATAAAAAGCGGAGTGACCGATATCGAACCATGAACGTCCGATAAAAAGAGCGGAGTGTCCGATATCCGTGCGCGAGCGACCGATATCTTGTCACGAGTGTCCGATAAAAAGCGGAGTGACCGATATCGAACCATGAACGTCCGATAAGAAGAGTGGAGTGTCCGATATTCGTGCGCGAGCGACCGATATCTTGTCACGAGTGTCCGATAAAAAGCGGAGTGACCGATATCGAGCCACCAACGTCCGATAAAAAGAGCGGAGTGTCCGATATCCGTACGGGAGCGGCCGATAACCCCTCGCGAGTGTCCTGCCACCAAAGAGCTAAAAGTCTCTCCGCAAAAAAAGCCGGCTTCCAACAGGAGGCCGGCCTTTTCTCAATCAATTAATCAATCACTTCATCATCAAATGGGTTAATAACGTAAATATAGCCGTGGGCCAGATCAATTCGGAGGATCCATTCCCATGGAACATCCAGTCTTTTATAAATAGCTTTCCAAAACTCAGCGGATTTTGTTTCAAATTCCAAGTATTCCTGCAGCAGCTCCTTATAGGAAGCTCCCTGAATCTGGATGTTTGAATCCATTAGACGCATGTGGGCTAGGTGCCTGCACTCCAATTCCTGGGCCATCTGAAGCTCTTCCTGTGTGGCTGTTCCAATAACGGTACCGTCCTCAGGTATTGCCGCAAAAACGTTTACATTTTCATCTACTGTCACTGGCTGTTCGTCGAAGCGCATGAGTCATTTCCTCCTTGTTTTGGAATAGGATGGTTCTCCACTATCATACATGAAAAGTTTCAATAATGACATGGATAATCATTAGGTTTGACCAAGGATATTTCGGGAAAACAGGCAGTACGGACATTAGACATATCATCAATGAATAGGGAGGCGCTTCTTTATGTTCGAGCTTCGGGACGTCCTTACATTGCTATGGTCACTTTGCATTGTTTTGCCGATCGCATCATTTGTTCATCAATTAGGCCATACTGTTATGGCGCTTGCCTTTGGCGGAAAAGGAACATTCACAATTGGTAGAGGAAAGCCGCTTTTTACGTTTAAAAATCTGACGGTAAAACGTCTTTATTTTTTGGATTCTTTTTGCCAGTATGAAGGTCTTAGGTATGATAATCGTGCTACTCATGCCATGGTGTATGGAGGGGGAGCGCTTTTTAATCTTCTTTCCATTCTGCTTGTGAACCTGCTTATTGTGCATAATGTATTGGAGCCTCATTTATTTTTCTATCAGTTTGCTTACTTTTCAAGCTACTATGTTATTTTTGCTTTACTGCCTGTCCGATACTCAGACGATCATCCAAGTGATGGAATGGCAATTTACGAAGTTCTCCGTCATGGGCGCAAATGTGATCCTATTGATTAGATAAAAAAACCGCCATTAGGCGGCGATTCAAATCTTTGTTAAATAATATAAAAACCAGACAGCATGGTTTTGCTCGTCCGCAGCCGCTCTTTTGAAAATGCGCTTTATGTACGCATTCGTGGCTTTATCTGAGATATCCAGATAGAAATCAACGGTTTCCTGTTCATCCTTGAAAGCGGCATTAAGCCCTTTCTCATAGGTTGAGGGACATTCTTCAATTTGCTTCGGCTTATGCTGGCGTCCTGTCAGCGACAGATAAATCTGCGAAAACTCCTCATAATGCCTTCTTTCATCCTTTTGAATTTCAAGAATTTTTTCCCTCTGTTCCTGCGTCGGTGCTTGCTTTGCCAGTACTTCATAGCAATTTATCGCGCTGTATTCTCCATCAATTGCCTTGGCTATTTCTTTAGCAAGCAATGCATTCTGGTTCATTTGGCGCTGATATTCTTCGTAATATTGATACTGCATCTCCTTGATCCCCCTTAAAGTTAAGCTTGATAAAATATATGACAGTAATTACAAATTAGTAGTGAAAAGGTTCTGAACATTCTATATAATAAATGCTAATATCAGCAAGGGGATGTGTTGAAAAGCAATGATAACCGTTGTTAAAGCAGGACTTGAGCACATTCAGGGAATCATTCGTGTTTGTTCTGAAGGGTACAGGAACACATATAATGAAACGCATTCCAAAAAGTATATAGAACGTACCATTTCCGAATTTTATAATGCAGAGCGGGTGGCAAAGGAAATACAAGAAACTGACCGTCATTGGAACGGCTGGTATGCGGCAATTGGTGAGAATGGAGTAGCAGGAGCCGGCGGTGGAGGGATGACTGCCGAACACACTTCTGAGCTTTTCGTTCTTTATCTGGATCCCGCCAAAAGAAGACAGGGGATTGGCACGCTGCTTCTTAATGCCATTACAGAGGAACAAATTCAAACATATGGGGCACAGGAACAGTGGGTATCCGTGGATGAACAGAACCAGAAAGGAATACCGTTCTACAAAGCTAAGGGATTTATCGTTTAGGATTGCGTGCCTTCCTATTCACAGACAGAGACTGAAAACTATTATTCTTTGAGGTGCAAGAGAGAGCTATAAGGGGGGCTTCATAATGATTAGGCAACTAACAGAAAAAGACCATGAACAATGCTATTCCTACGTTTCCGGCAAGCCTGCTGAAAACTTGTTTATAATAGGGGACATCGAAGCATTCGGGTACAATGAGCCTTTTCAGAAGGTTTGGGGCGATTTTAATGAGGATGGCGAGCTTCAGGGGATTCTATTAAAATATGAAGCGAATTATATCCCTTTTTCCCATGGGGATTTTGATGCCGGCGGCTTTGCCGGAATTATGAAGGCGGACCCGGAATGGGGTATTCTTTCAGGTCTTGAGGAGGTAACGGTCAAACTGGAGCCGTTCCTTGAACGGCGCGCTGAGAAACGTGTGCTGTATTATGCAAAATGCGTGAAGCTTGAGGAGACGTTCAGTCATCGTCCTGGAGTAACCGTAAAAAAGGCAGGGATTGAAGATACAGAACGGATTCTGGAGCTGCATAAACAGATTGAAGAATTTACTTCAGCGGGAGAGAGTGTGGAAAGCAAGCGCCGAAACATGGAAAAGGGCGCTTCAAGAACGTATTATGTGGAGGAAGAAGGAAGGATGGTCAGCGCCGCCTCTACTGCAGCTGAAAACAGCCTCTCAGCGATGGTGGTCGGTGTCTGTACGCTCAATGACCATAAGCGGAAAGGCTATGCCACTCAGTGCATGCTTGAGCTATGCGGTCACGTACTGAGTGAGGGACGCGAGCTCTGCTTGTTTTACGATAACCCGGAAGCCGGCAAAATCTATAAACGCATTGGATTTAAGGATATTGGGATGTGGACGATGTATGAATGTTCATAAACGAACGGGCTGCCTATTGCTTAGGCAGTTTTTTTTACGATAAGAAAGTATAAATTTTGTCCATTTCCAGGGCACAGCCCCTTGAGGTATGGGAGGCACGCAGGACGTTGCGCATACAGCAGAACTTCATTCCCTCAAGGCGTTTTCACTTTTCTAAATGCCGGAGTCTTTTCTCTCATACATTAAGAAGGAATCCGACTATCGAACGATTGATTAAGAGAATCATTTTCATTATGATTAATGAGATTGATTCTCATTATCGAAAGAAAGAGGGCTATCACGAATGAACCACATACATAATGCTCAGAAAGGGATTCTCGATCGGTTGATGCAATGTCTGCTTCGGGAAAAGCTTATACCCTATAAAGAAGAAGAGGGTGCTATAAATATTGAACTTTCTAAGGATTCATCTATCCGCATAGGGGTAAAGAGAAAGTTTTATTTAAACAGGATTGAAATTTCCGATGTTTCCTATATTCTGTCCTCGGGAACGACCCGGATTGAAACTCCTGAACAGCTGATTCATCTGCTGCAATTATATGGTCTTTTTCCGGAATCAGAGGAGGCAGCAGTATTTAGCAGGGAACTGCAGAATAGTACAGAAAATTACCAGCTTAGTTTGAAGGAGTTTTCCAAAAGACAGAAAAGCTGGCTTCCGTATATGGAGCAATATGATAACCCAATCAGCTGGATTCATCAGCTTGCCGTTGAAAATGAGACGTTTAGTCCGTTGGCATTTTTTGAACAGCTTGCCATTCATGGTCATACTCTCCACCCCTGTACAAAAACAAAAATGGGGATGAGTTTAGAAGAGGCCGCTGTTTACTCTCCTGAATGCGGCGGTATGCCTGAGATTGTGTACGCAGCGGTTCATAAAAGCAGGACCGCAGCCAGCCTTTTGAAGGGGACTGAGATTAAAACTCTTCTGTTCCAGCAGAATGACGCGCTTGAAGAAGCATTCAGAAACGAACTGGATAGCCAGTCTCTGGATCCTGAAGAATATGAATTGCTTCCGCTTCATCCATGGCAGGCTGAGCATGTTATACCTGAGCTTTATTATGGGGAACTACAAGACCGTCTTGTTGTGCTGATTGAGGGGATAAAGGAGCCGGCATTTGCCCTTGCTTCATTGCGCACCCTTTTACCGGCAGCACAGGGACGCAAGAATCCGTATCACCTGAAAACAGCAATCAGAGTTCAGGCAACAAGTGCCGTTCGAACCGTATCGCCTGCGTCAGCGAGCCATGGACCTAAATTTACACAGCTGTTTCAGGAGTTAGCAAATCGTCCTGATTTTCCTGAAACTCTGATTTTAGTTAAAGAAGAGGGCGGCATTCATTTCAAGGATCAAGGTTCCTCAGATGAACGGGAAAAAAACCTGGCTGCGATGATTAGGGAAAATCCTGAAGTCTATACGGATTCCGCAAATGGAGAGCTAGCCATCCCCGGCGTAGCTTTAATCTCTGATTCACCATTCGGAAATGGATCTCTTCTTACTGAAGCAGTTCGTTTATACAAAAATAGCAAAGATTCAGGGAGTCTTGAGGTAGCCGCAGAGGACTGGATCAGGGATTATTCAAGGCTGCTCTTCCAATCCGTTCTTCCAGTGATGACCCGTTACGGTATCGCTTTGGAAGCACACTTGCAAAACAGCATCCCGGTATTGAAGCATGGGGCGCCGGTCAAATTAATTGTCAGAGACTACGGCGGAATTAAACTTTATAACAAGCGGCTTCAAAAAACAGGACTTGAATTCGTCTTTCAGATGGAAACCCATGTGGAAGCACTAAATGCCGAAGCCCTTCAGGATACCGTTTCACATGCAATCATTCAAAATCACCTTGGCGAGCTGATCATAACACTCGTTAAGGAACTGAATATAAAAGAAGAAAAATTTTGGGAAATTGCCTCTGAAGAGATGGATCTTGTTTGGAATTCACTCTATGATGATCCCGACGCTCCGGCAGACAGGCAGGCGATGATGGAAAGAGAATTGTCTCTTAAAAGCCTTGTGGGAATGAGGCTTAAGCATACGATTGATAATACGTACACGAAGGTGCCCAACCCCTTTGCTGCCGTAAAAGAAGGAGGAAGCAAACGTGCTGAATTACAGAATTGACTCAAAAGCGGGCGAAAATCCATTTGCACGGGAGACGCTGAACTATTTGGAGCAGCAGCTTCCTCATTTAAAGAATTCCTATCTGGAACAGCTGCCAAGTGCAGAGGAAGCAATCTTGCATAAATGGATGGAGTCTCTTTTAAGGGAGGACATCCTGAATATGAGAAGCGAAGCGGTAGAATGGGAACAGAAGATATCTGGCCAGGATGCTTCTGGAAAGCCTTCCACTTTTCTCTCCATCCAGCTGAATGACCGGGCGAGCCTTATTGCAGCATGCACTGGCCGGCATGCCTTTAATCGTATTATGGTTAGCGGCCTTTTTCTTTTAAAGGATGGATTGATTAAGATTAAATCGTGTTCAGAGCTGCTTGAATTGCTCAAAAACAGGCATCCCCGTTTTTGGGAGTTTGGAGGAAGCTGGGAAACCTATGCAGAGGAGCTGATGAATGGAAGTGCGAATCTGGCTTTGACTTATGCTGTATTTGAGGAGATGAAAGGCAAGCTTCCCAGACAGGAAAGCTTCTACAGCTATGCTGAAAAATTATCGAAGCCAGCTTTGTTTTTTGAACAGCTTTGCATAGAGGGCCATCACCTTCATCCAGGAACAAAGACAAAACTGGGCATGCAGGCAAAGGATGTATTTGACTATTCACCCGAGCTGGGAGGAAGGGTTAGCATCCGATTTGTCCTGGGAAAAAAAGAAGCGTTTATGTGGAAGGTGCAATCAAATCGAGAACCGAATGAGTTTTTGTTCTCCAAGCTGCCCGGTTTGGAAGCAACAGTGGAAAAAGAGTGCCGCAGGAGAGGATTGCTGCTCGATGAATGGGTTGTCATTCCGGTCCATCCATGGCAAATGAAACATATGCTGCCTGAATTGTTCGGAAACGAGATGGATTCCGGTATGATTCAGGAGCTTGATCTTATATGGGAGGCTTATCCTACGACCTCTTTTAGAACCGTCATTCCAAAAGGGAGTGATTTGTTTATTAAGCTTCCTGTGCACTCACAGATGACGTCAACAAAGCGCTCTGTTTCAGCTCAAACCGCATGCAACGGTCCTGCAGTCTCTGCGTTATTTGATGACATTTTAAACAGAGAAGGTCAATTGAAGGATACCTTTATCCCCATTCCTGAAACATATGGTGTGGCTTTTAAGGATGAAAATCCATTAAAGAGCCGGAACATGACAGCGATGCTGAGAAGCGGTTTGGATCCATTTGTCCATGGCGATGAAATTCCTGTAGTTGCCTCATCGTATAACAGTCCGTCTCCATTTTCTGAAAAGCTGGTTCTTGAGGAAATCTATGAAGAATACTGCCGCAGGGAAGGGCTGAATTCAAAAGAGGCTTTTGAGCCGTTTTTAAAAACTTACTTCTCTGTTGTACTGCCAGGGACCTTGACACTTATGACGCGATACGGAATCGGGCTGGAAGGGCATATGCAGAATTCAATCGTGTCCTTCAGCGGCGGAAAACCTGTTAAATATCTGTTCAGAGACTGGGGAGGGGCGCGAATATATAAGGAGCGTCTAATCAAGCAGAAGCTCAGCCTGGAGCTGCTTCCGGGCTCTGTGACCGTTACAGAATCATTGGAGGAAATGCGCAGCAAGATGCACTATACGGTGTTTCAAAGCCATTTTGGTGAGGTAATCCGCATATTGGCAAGCTTCACCGGTTCAGAGGAAGCCCTTGCATGGAAATGGCTTGGCGAGGAAGCGGACCGGACCCTTGAATCCATTGGCGGAATGGATGCAGCGGAAGACCGGGCGTTTCTTTTCAGCCCAGTTGTTAAGCACAAGGCGCTTTCTTCCATGAGGCTGTTCCCCGATCATGAAGGGTATGTATATGTGGAAGCGCCGAATCCGCTTGCAGAGGCGTGTGAGAAAAAGTGAAAACATTTCCCGCTGCCTCTGCGTTCCGTTCAAAAGGTTACCGGCTTTTTTATGTATCAGGATTTGCAAGCAGATTGTGGGAGTGGGCGGATTTCACCGTTTTAAATTGGGCCGTTTTGCAAATGACACATTCCCCTTTATACTTGGGTCTTGTTAACGTATGCCGGCTTATTCCGATTTTTCTTTTTAGCCTGACCGGGGGCATTCTTGCCGACCGGTTTCCCAAAAAACGGCTGCTGCTCATAAGCCAGCTGCTCATGTTCGGATCCACTGTCTGGCTTATTTCAGAATGGGGAGGGCCAATGCCCCTCATTTTATCCATAGTATTTATCCGTTCAGCCATTCAGTCCATTGAAGCACCGATCCGAAATGCATATGTGGCAGATTTAACTGGAAAAGAACAGCTCACGAGCGCTGTAGCCCATTACAGTTCCATGATTCACTTAGCGAGATTAATCGGGCCGGCCGCTGCCGGTGTTCTGCTTGGATCCATGGCTCCAGAGCCTCTATTTACTCTCATACTTGGGCTGCTTGTCATTTCATGGATGGTCATGCTGTTTGTTCCGCCTGGGAGTGCGGTGTCTGTGAAAAAGGACAAGCCGAAGGGCTCCAGTTTGAAAGATGCCATTACATATGTGAAAAAAGATACATGCATTCAAGGGCTGCTCCTGCTGTCAGTTATCCCGATGACCTTTGGCTTCCCGTATTCCTCTATGCTGCCGATTTTTGCAGACTCTCTGATGAATATTGGGCCCGAAGGATTTGGCCTGCTGCTCTCGCTGTCATCGTTTGGTGCGATTATCGGGACGTGGATTTTAACCGCCGGCTGGATTCGTTCAGGCCACTGGACGATGATTGGGTCTTCGGTTCTGTTCGGATTATTTATCATCGGCATGATTATGGCGGCGGAAAGCACCTATCTGCTATTTGCAATTGTCTTCATGATGGGGCTTTTCGGACAAGTATACCGAACACTGAATCGAATATCCCTGCAGCACTACGTACCATCCCATTATCGCGGGAAAATTTTAAGCATTGCGCTGATGGACAGAGGATTTATTTCGCTTGGTACGATGATGTTTACCCTTCTTGCAGAGTGGAATGTTTATTGGAGTGGCATTCTCATGGGGTTATCATGCTGTGCTCTGACGATGATCATCGGTGTGATTTTCAGCCGACCGCTTGAAAAGATGCATAACGAAGTTGGAGGATTATAATGTCATCTGCTGAACAGATTAAAACGGAAATTTTAAAAATGAAATCAGCGCGGCACCCTTTCTGCGCCTATATATATGATATTAAAGGGCTTGAGGAGCATGCGCTTAGTCTGGCAGCATCCCTCCCTGAGCAGGTCAGCCTTTACTATGCGATGAAGGCAAATCCTGATCCGGTCCTGATTCATGCGATTCAACGCCATGTAAAAGGATTTGAAGCGGCGTCACTTGGGGAGCTGGACAAGCTTACAGCATTTCCAGACCATCAAAAGGTGATAAGCGGACCGGCGAAAACGGATGAATTTCTGAAAGCTGCGATTGCCCGGGATATTCGGATGATTCACGCGGAAAGTCTTTGGGAGGTTGAACGGATTCATCTTATTGCCCAGCTGCTCGGAAAAAAAGTACGCATTGCTCTCAGAATTAATTTGGAGGCTGCAATTGGGAAAGCGCGGCTGACAATGGCTGGCAAGCCCACTCAGTTTGGAATTGACGAAACTAGACTTCCTGAGATCATGGAAATGATAAAACAGCTTCCGTTTGTTGAAATTACCGGCTTTCACTTTCATTCTGTCTCCAACAATCTGGATGCCAGCGCCCATTTGGCTTTTGTCAGCCAATGCTTGATGAAAGCGAAGGAGTGGGAGGCGCAGTATCATTTAGATTTAAACTATGTCAATTTTGGCGGCGGAATCGGGATTCACTATGAAAAACAGGATGAGCCATTCCATTGGGCAGCGTTTTCGCAAGGCATACATGAACTGATGACTCACGCGCCATCCAATTGGGAGCTGGTGTTTGAATTGGGCAGGTACCTGGCAGCACCTTTCGGATATTATGCCGCAGAGGTGATGGATGTTAAGGAAAACCATGGCCAAGCTTATGTAACGGTCAGAGGAGGATCCCACCATCTTCGCCTTCCGGCTGCTTGGAAAATGAGCCATCCTTTTGAAGTGATAGCGGTTGAGGAATGGGAGTATCCGCTCAGCCGTCCTGAACTTCGTGAGAAGGAAGTTTGGATTGCAGGGGAGCTCTGCACACCGAATGATGTTTTAGTAAGGGGCGAATTCTGCACCAATATTCGGGTAGGAGACATCGTTCTTTTCCACTTTGCAGGAGCTTACGCCTGGACGATTTCCCATCACGATTTCTTAAGCCACGGGAAGCCTCAGATGATTTATATTTGAAAAGGGCTTCCTAAAAAGACGTGAGAGGATCATATGATTGAATTTGAAATCCGCGGAGCTGTTTAAGCATTCCGTGGATTTGTTTTTTTAAATAGATATTTTGAACAATTACAGGTCATTCTGCATCGAAAATCAGCCTAAACAAATCCAATTTCAATAAGCAAAAGGAGCTTTGAAAATCAATTAGTGGAGAGCTTCTAAGCTGCTTCAGAAGATATATTTAAATAATAAATATTTTATCTGAATATATTTTGTAAACGTTTTAATTTGCTGCATCACACTTATTTTCGAAAAAGCTATTAAACTATCAGTCATCTTCTCCGATGTAATAACTATCAATCTTGGAGGTGTATGAATGCTCATACTAGAAAATAGTATAGTGTCCCCGCTATTAATCGAAACCGCATTGCGCCTGGAAATTCCAATCTATTACAGTGCCGATCAGCGTGAATTTTATTTGGAAAATCATTCAAAGCTATTAACCAATTCAGAAAGCTGTTTGCCGGTTCTGGAAAAGTACAATCCAAAACATCCCCACACTGTCTCCTCAAAGCTTGTAAAAAATAAAGCGAAATTCAGAGAACTTCTATCTTCAGTAAATGAAAATTATTATTTCCATTTAGTTACATTGAAGGAATTAACAGACGTAGATGTGAAAACCATACCGTTCCCGGTCGTGATTAAGCCTAACAAGGGCTATGGAAGCATAGGGGTTTATTTTGTCAAGGAAGAAAATGATTGGGATACAGCGGTAAACAGCCTTTATGCTGATATGCTGTTATCGAAAAATACATATTCTGATACGGTCATCGATGGAGAAGAAATTCTTATTGAAGAGTGGATTGATGGGGAAGAGTATGCAATCGACTGTTATTTTGATGAGGAAGGAAACCCGATTATCCTTAATATCCTTCAGCGGATTTTTGCTAATGAAAAAGATACATCCGATCGTATTTACTTCACATCAGCAAACGTCATTCAGGAAGTAAAAGATGAACTATCATCATACCTGCAGAATTTAAATAAACATTTGAACCTTTTAAACTATCCTTTTCATCTGGAAGTACGGCGCAGTTCAAAAGGGATCCTGCCCATTGAACTGAATCCTTTGCGGTTTGCAGGTGCGGGAACCACAGATATAAGCACCCACGCGTTTGGAATTAATGGTGCGGAATGCTATTTTCTTAATCAGGAACCTCAATGGAACGAAATTTTAAGAAGCGATGATCAAAACATATATGGATTCTTTTGCGCGGAAATCCCGAATGATATAAGCAAACCACTAATTCAAACCATACGACATGAAAAGCTTAAAGAAGAATTCAATGAAATTTTGGAATACAGAGAACTCCATGCAGACGGAGATCGTACTTTCGCTGTCATCTTCTTTAAATCCAAATCTATGAACGAGCTTGAATACCTGCTGAACCTGGATTTATCTGTATACATCGAAATGAAACAAGTTGAGGAGAACGTCATATGAAGCGGGTAAACCTGAATCCTAAAAAATCCTTGCAAGTGCAATTATTTTTAAACTTTATTATTCCGTTTATCATCATGGGAGTGCTTGTGTTCGGATTTGTGAAATATTTAACAGATTATATTATTAATGAACACGTTCTTCCTCAGTTTGACCAAATATTAGAGATCAACGGTGAAAGCCTCGCTGGCTCCATTAATGAGACGGCTGTCAATAAAGCGATTGAAAATCCGGCACAAAACGGGGAATTAGTGAGATTTCTTGACACCTTCATTGAAGGTAAAGAAGGGATCGAATATGTATACGTGCTGACGAAGCAGAATAATAAAGATTACATCGTTGGCTTAAACGGCAGCGGCGACGCAATGGTTGAATCGCCATTTACACCTTCACAAGAAGAAGCATTTACATCAGGAAAAACCGTCCTTACTGATATTTACGAGGATAAATGGGGGAGCCATAAATCATATTTCATTCCTCTTGAAAACTCCAACGCCATTATCGGGGTGGACATGAGTACAAATTTTATTGAAAAACTGCAAACAGCCATCAACTTTTTTCAACTTATCTTCTTAGCTGCATCAATCACTTTAGGGGGAATTTTGGCGTTCTTCTTTGGACGCCGATTGATTAAGCCGATTCAGCTCCTGCTCGCTTCAATGAACAAAATCAGCAACGGAGACCTGACTGAGAGTATATCGGTGAAAAGACAGGATGAGATCGGCAGGCTCGCTCAAAACTTTGAAGAGATGAGAAAAAGCCTGGTAACCATAATCAGGAGTGTAAAGACGAACTCCAGCCAAATTAATGAAAACAGTCTGGAATTGGTTCAGTCTTTTGATGAGCTTGTGGATGCTGCATCTCAAATAGCGGCCGGAACCGGTGAAGAAGCAAAAGCTGCAGAGGTACAGGCGCTGCACATCGAGAAAATATCGCAAGGCATCTCGCTGATGTCAGATAAAATTCAGTCCGTGAGTAACGAAACGAATGCGATTGGCCATTTTACAAAGCATACAGGTGAAATTGCGGAGAAGGGATCTTCACAAATAGCAGATATCGCTAAACAAATAAACCGTATTCAGGAAAATAGCGACATAAGCCAGGAGAGACTTGGGCTATTAAAGGAAAAAGTCTATCAAATCAACCAGGATATTAAATTAATCAAAGATGTCGCAGATCAAACCAATCTCCTTTCGTTGAACGCATCCATTGAAGCGGCGAGGGCAGGGGATGCCGGAAAAGGATTCTCGGTAGTGGCTCACGAAGTTCAAAAGCTTGCAGGACAAACAGAAGGCACGGTTAAAACCATTGATTCAATTCTGAGAGAAATCACAGACCATTGTATTCAAATGGTCACATCCAATAATGAGGACAATCAGGAAATTCAAAAAGGTGTTCAGCTGATCACGGTAAGCGGGGAGCTCTTCGGTCAGATATTCGAAGCTGTAAACACCTTGACGAACCAGGTAGATTCCATGGTAGAGAGTGTGGATGATATCACTAAAGCCTCCACTGAATCATCCCAATCTGTCCATGAAATAGCAGCAATCTCTGAAGAAAGAGTGGCAACGATCGAAGAAATCTCTGCCTCCTCTCACCAACAGAGCACGACAGTCGGTCAGTTAAAAGAGAAAAACCGTGAATTGCAGGAAATGGCCCACTCACTAAGTGAATTAGTGGAAAAGTTTACTGTCCAATAGTGAATAGACAAGGATCTGTCCGTTTTCAAAGATGCGCCCTCTGTTTAAACTGTAGCCAGGATTTCGTTAATGGATGCTCAAGGTTCAGCATGTCGGGCGTTGACGGCTCCTCCGGGGTCTCACTGTTCCGCTGCTCTTAGCAGGAGCGCGCACTTTCGCTCCAATCGGCCTAATCCTGATTGTTCAAAGTATCTATATAGTACAGCGCCCGGTATGCTTTCACAGCATCCGGGTGTTTCAATTTTAATCATTCAAACAAAATGATGGAAGCCTTTCCTCTCACCCTCTAAAACCAAGCGTCTTTCAATAACCCGATTCCCTTTATGATTTCCACTTCTGTCACACCGCCAAATCCAATAAAAAGGAGCGGTTTTTCCGGGATAGCTTTTACAAAATAGATGGAGGACGGATACACTTTTATCCCTTTTTGCAGGGCCTTTTTGATTAGCTCCTCCTCACTCATTACGGTGTCTATTTCAATTAGAATATGCATTCCAGATTTCTCGCCGATGATTCGGATCCGGTTTTGAAAGACCGTCTTCATTTGCTCCAGCAGCAGTTTGTGTTTTTTACGATAATGGGTTCTCATTCGATTTAAGTGCTGCTCCCAAAAGCCGCGGGCCATGAAAAGGGAAAGTGCATGCTGATGCGTTCGGGACACGGTTTGTTTAAATTCCAAAAGCTTGGGCCGGGCGGAATGCATTAGTTTTTCCGGTAAAATCATATAACTGATTCTGAGTGAGGGCATGAACGATTTAGAAAAGGTTCCAAAGTAAAGAACATCATCGTTTTGGCTTAGACTTTGCAGGGACGGAATCGGACGTCCTTCATAACGGAATTCCCCATCATAATCATCTTCTATGATCCACCGGTTATTCTCCTCTGCCGCCCATTCCAGCAGCTCCAGACGCCTTTTAACAGGCATAACTGTTCCATATGGGAATTGGTGGGAGGGTGTGACGTATACAACTGAAGCATGTGAAGATTTTAGCCTTTCGATATCTATTCCTGATTCATCCAGCGGAATGGGCTCCACGCTGTAATCTTTCAATGAATCCCTTGTCCGATGATAGCCGGGATCTTCAATGGCGAAGAACTCAGCTCCCAATATTCCGGCAGCCTTTTCCAATAAAATTTGGGTTCCCGCACCGATGATCACCTGGTTCAAATGACAGCGGACCCCTCTGGCCCTTTTTAGGTAAGCGGCGATTTCCTCCCTCAGTTCTTTCTCACCAAAAGGATGGCCTGTATGGAAAAGTTCATCTTTATAAAGAGCCTCTATCGAACACTTTTTCCAGGGCGCGTAAGGGAATTTAAAAGTGTCAATGGTTTGGCTAAAGTCGATTAGGTCTTGGTTTTCCGTTTCTTCTAAACCAACTTTACAAGGGAGTGGAGTTTCTGAAAGCATGTCTTCAAATCGAAGGACGTACCATCCTCTTCGCGGTCTTGCTTCAATATATCCTTCTGCTTCAAGCTGGCCGTAAGCCGCTTCTACCGTGTTTACACTTATATTCATCTGAACGGAAAGCTTCCTCTTCGATGGGAGCTTCGACTCAGCTGGAAGACTGCCGTCTGTAATTTTCTGTTTTATTTGTTCGTAAAGCTGGACAAAGAGGGGAATCCCTTTCTTGAAAAAAATTGTTTCCATTTTAGCCTCCTGAACTGGCACCTTGAAAAAATATAAAACTGGCTCTCCGCACCATGCCAGTAATTTGTTATTTTTATCCTAACACAAGGAGGAATGACAAATGGAAAAAATTATAGAACTAGTTGGTGAGAAGGACTGGAAGAAAGGATTTCCGGTGATTTCGCAGCTAAGACCACACTTGACTGAAGGTGATTTCCTTGAGCTTGCGGCGCTTGCAGCTGAACAGGAAAACTACCGGATTAAAGTGCTCCTTAAGGATAGTCAGCCTATTGCCTATATTGGATATCAGCCAATGATCACCCTGTATTACGGGAGGTTTATCTGGGTTTCTGATCTTGTAACGGATGAAGCTCACCGCTCTCTGGGATATGGCGAAAAACTGCTTTCCCATGTGGAAGAGGAAGCGCAAAAAGGTGGCTATGATGGAATAGCCCTTTCTTCCGCACTTCATAGAAAAGGGGCTCATCGCTTTTATGAGGAGAAAATGGGTTTTGATAAAGCCAGCTACAGCTTTAAGAAGGTTTTCAAATAACTTTTTCCTTCGCTTGTCTATTTTCCTAGAAACAAAGGCCCCTTTTTAAAAGAAAATGGAGCGCTAAAAATAGAGGGAATTCGCTGTGTTTCTATTGTTTTCTGCATGTTCTCTCAAGTGGGACAAACGGAGGTACATCGAAAAATGTAAAAATTTTGACTGAAATTAGGCAATCCGATATATTTACTAAATATTCTGATAAATTTATGATGTGTAAAAGGAGGCGAGACAATGGGAAAGGGAAGAATTAGAGTGGAGGAGCGTATCAAAGTTGAGACTAATGAAGAAATGTATAAAGCCACCCTCGTTGACCAGAATAGCTCAAAGGAAAAGAAATAATCCCAATTCCATGAATCAAAGCCGAACTGCCTTTTCACAAAACTTTACTTAGAATCCCGTTCATGCTTTAAGCTGCCAGCCCCGAATCTGGCAGCTTTTTTCATTCTTCGGGAGATCTTTTTACAGGTGCAACCAGTTCTTGGCCCGTGCCTCAAAGCCTTGGAATGGAAAACCCCCCTTATTGCCGTTTAACATTTTTTCATAAAGGTATATAAATGAAAAAGGGGACATTATTCCCGTTTTTGGAACGAATATATAGTATAATTCTTTTTTAATCAATCTAAAGGAGAGAAAAAGCAGTGCTGTTATCTTGGTTTACATACGAAAATTTGACGAAGCTTGGAATTAGTTTAGGCATCCTTGTTTTGTTTTTAGTTCTTAGAAAGCTTTTTACGAAATATATCTTTCATCTGATTATGAGAATAAGCAGGAGAACACCAACCGAATTTTTTACACATGTTCTGCTATCGTTTGAAAAGCCATTTAGATGGCTGTTTGTGTCCGTCGGTATTTACTTGGCTATTATCTACTCGCCATTTTTTAATGACAGCATGCAAATTGTTCATGAGGTGTACCGATCTGCCATTGTCATCGTTCTTGCATGGGGACTGTACAATTTGACTGGTTCATCTTCCTTGTTTTTCAATAAAGTAAATTCAAGGTTTGATCTTGGTATTGATGATATTTTAGTGCCGTTCCTCTCTAAGCTATTGCGTTTCGTCATTGTAGCATTGAGCTTTAGCATTGTGGCTCAGGAATTTGATTACGATGTGAATGGTTTCGTTGCAGGTCTCGGTCTCGGCGGTCTTGCCTTTGCGCTTGCGGCCAAGGATACAATCGGCAATTTCCTTGGAGGAATCGTGATCATTACGGAAAAGCCCTTTACAATCGGGGACTGGATAAAAGCTCCGAGTGTGGAAGGTGTCGTAGAAGACATCACCTTCCGCAGCACGAAAATCAGGACATTCCCGCAGGCGCTTGTAACTGTGCCCAATTCCACTTTGGCGAATGAACCAATTACAAACTGGACCAAAATGGGGAAAAGACAAATCAACTTTAAAGTAGGGGTTACCTATCATACGAACCAAAAGCAAATGAGCTTAAGTGTAAAGAGAATCGATCACATGCTTCAGGAACATGACGGAATCGATGATGAGTCCATCCAAGTCAGCTTTGACAGCTTCAGTGCAAGCAGCCTGGACATTTTGATAAACTGCTTTACAAAAACAACCCAATATGGAGAGCACTTGAAAATAAAGCAGGACATTAACTTGAGAATTATGAGTATATTGGAAGAGGAAGGCGTGCGTTTTGCTTTTCCAAGCCAGACGATTTATGTTGAGCAAGCCGGAAACGGGGAAGAGCAAACGAAGGAAAAGCAATACTCATAATCCGGGAGGAATTCTCATTTACGGTAGTAACTAAGTTTAGGAAATGACACAGTATAAGAGGCAGGTTTTCATTTTGAACCATACCATTAACCAATTAGCCACTTGGCTGTCTGAAGCAAACGTCATATCGGTGATGACAGGTGCAGGTGTCAGTACAGAATCAGGAATACCTGATTTTCGTTCATCTCAAGGATTGTGGACAGAAGATCTTTCACGGACGGAGGTAATGAGCCGTTCCTATTTTGAACGGAATCCTAAATCCTTCTGGAGATATTTCAAAGATATTTTTCAAACGAAACTAAGTACTGGGCACCAGCCGAATAAAGGTCATTCGTTTTTAAGAGAATTAGAGAGTATGGGGAAGGAAGTTCATATTTTTACCCAAAATGTAGATGGTCTTCACCAAAAAGCTGGGAGCCGTCATGTATATAACATGCATGGCTCTATACAGTCCGCAGAATGCCCGAAATGCAAAACCAGCTATGGATTGGATTATATTCATGAAGAAGAAGTGCCAAGGTGCAGCGCACTGATAGGCAATGGAAGACGCTGTGATTTTATCCTGAAGCCTGACGTTGTTCTTTTTGGAGACACGGTTCAACACATGGAAGAGATCTATCACACGGTTGACCGTTCCGAGCTCCTTCTTGTAATGGGAACCTCGCTTGAAGTCTATCCAGTCAATCAGATTCCGAAGGACTTCCGGTATCGCGGTAATAAAAAAATGGTGCTTATCAATCGTGAACCGACTCGAATGGACCATGTGTTTGACCTTGTAATCCACGCTTCTATAGGGGAAACTCTTGAACAGGCTGAGGAGAAAATGAAACACGAAGATTCTGGCTGATTGAAGGAGACTCCTGAGATTGATGACACAATCTTCCGTATCATCTATAACCCAAAAATGCCCGGGATTCCACATCCCGGGCATTTTTTCCTTCTGGCTGATTACTAAAAAATCCAAAATGCGAAACCAGCATTCATTTCAAATGAACAGGTTCCATATCCTCTGAAATGACATCAAATGAGTAACCGCGTTTTTTCAGCTCAGGAAGCAGCTGACTAAGAGCTTCCGGTGAAGGAAGTCGATCATGCATTAAGATTACGATTGGCTGGTCTGGAAAATCGTGATGGTGTTCTTCTACCTGATTCAGAACATCTGTTACGTAGTCAGGTTTTTTGAACTTCCAGTCAAAGCTGTCGACATTCCAGTCCCAATATTGGAAGCCCGCAGCATGAAGAGCCTGCTGTTCTGGCTGTGTAAGGTTTGGTACGCTGCCATAAGGGGTGCGGACAAGGCTCGTTGTGATCCCTGTTAATTTTTTGAGTGTATCCCTTGATTTGCTCATTTCCCCTACGACGGATTCAGGATTGGCATAAAAGACCTTCGGCTTGTGCGAGACACCGTGAAGTCCTGCAGCATTCCCTGTTTGGACAATGCGTTTAACCTCTTCCGCATGCTTAACCATATTGGGCTCAAGCATGAAGAATGTGGCCGGTACCTCATATTTGCCTAGAACATCCAGAATGTCATCGGTGGCATATGATGGACCGTCGTCAAACGTTAAAAATACCGTTTTTTCCTTGACTTCCTTCTTTTGCTCCAGGGGTTTTGGAATCATTGATTCCGGCGGATCCGCCTTCATGAATTCTTCCTTTCCCCCATGCTTTAGCGTTCCTATTTCCTGGCTATTCACCTTTGCTTTAACCGGTTTGTGCAAATCTGTTTCCATCCAAAGCGACACGAGAACCAGGCCCATTACTGCGAGTACACTTGCTTTCATCCATAAATACTTCGGCGTCGGCTGTCTTTTTTCCACATGACCCTCTCCCATGACGTGTAGCTATGTATTCTTATAGTAGTGTAACGAAAATTGGAAGCTGTTTTGTTACAGGAAAGTAACAATTTATCGACTATTATGTAATGAAGCGGAATGAATGCGCTTCATGTATGAAGTCCAAAATATGGATGAGCAGATATTTCGTAATTTTATTGACGGCTGACTGGAAAGCAGATATATTGAGTTTATAAGTTTAAATGTTTAAGTTTTTAAACAAACAATCATTAGGAGGAATCGTTTATGAAATCAACGGGTTATGTTCTCATAACAGGTGCTTCAGGCGGAATTGGAATGGAACTCGCTAAAATTGCAGCAGGGAAGGGCTATTCACTGATTCTAGCAGCCAGAAATGAGAAGAAACTGCTGGAGCTGAAGGCCGAGCTTGAGAGTAAGCACGGTATTTCAGTTGTAATCCATCAGGCAGACTTATCAAAACCTGAGGAAATAACGAAAATGGCAGAAGAATTGAAAATAAAAAAACTAAAGGTATCCTATCTGATCAATAACGCTGGGTTTGGTTTGTTTGGAGAATTTCTAGAAACAGATCTCGATGCTGAATTGAATATGATTGACTTAAATATCCGGTCCCTGACACATCTGACCAAACTGTTTCTGCCGGATATGACAGAGCGCAATGAGGGAGGCATCCTAAACATCGCTTCAACCGCAGCCTTCCAGCCTGGTCCGCTAATGGCTGTTTATTATGCAACCAAAGCATACGTCCTTTCGTTCACAGAAGCTCTTGAAAATGAGCTCAAGGATACAAATATCCGTGTGTCTGCACTCTGCCCGGGTCCGACCGATACCGGTTTTTCGGAAAGAGCTGACCTCGGCAAATCCAAGCTTTTCAATAATGGTGTCATGCGGGCAGATCAAGCTGCACAAGCAGGATTTGATGGGTGGATGAAAGGGAAAACAGTCATCGTTCCGGGTCTTCAAAATAAAATTCTGGCTGGATCGGTCCGTTTCATGCCGAGAAAAATGATCACATCTATTGTGAGGAGCGTGCAGGGCAAAAATTAACGGAAAATGGCGGGCAATTCATAATGGTGTATAATAAGGGTAATTGCATTAGGAAAGGCTGATGATCATGTCAGAACCCGTTTTAGAGATTTTTCGATCGTGCACGCCCATTTTTCAGGCACTTGGCGATGCAGCCAGACAGGATATCATTTTGCTGCTGGCAAAGCATGATACCTTAACCGTAAATCAAATTGCTGAGCAATCCCATCTTTCCCGTCCTGCTATCTCCCACCACTTAAAGGTTCTTAGGGATAACCAGCTTGTAGCGATTGAACAAAAAGGGACTCAGCGTTATTATTCATTATCTCTCGATCAGTCTGTAGACCTGTTGAAACAGCTGATATCCAAAATAGAAGAAGAGTGCGATCTTTAAATAAATGATCTTACTCTGTATAAAATGTTTATATATTTAAACGTTTGAACAACAGAACAGAAAGGAAGCAGGCAAATGAAAATAGGAGTACTTGGAGCTACAGGCATGATCGGTCACCACACAGCTGTGGCTGTATTGGAGCGGGGACATGAGTTGAGAGTGATTCATAGAAAAAATTCAAATCTTTCCGTTCTAAAAGATCTGGCTTTTGAATCAGCAGAAGCAGATTTGTATGATCAAGCAGCAATGGAGAAAGCTTTTTCAGGCTTGGATGCCATTATTCATTGTGCAGCCTATTATCCGGTTAAGCCGCTTCCGCTTAAAGAAGATGTGAGGCTAGCCCGGCTCCAAATGAATACTTTTTTATCGGCATGTGAAGCTAATTCACAGCTGAATAAGATTGTTTATACCGGAGGGTCCATCGCTCTCCCTAAAAATTCTGATGGAGCCCTGGGGACAGAGACGCTTATTTACACGAACCCGCCTGCACAAAAAAATGCCTATCTGCAGGTGAAATATGAGATGGATAAAATAGCGAGAGAAAGAGCCTCCTCTATATTGCCGATTGTAATTGGAATCCCTGCAATGTGCCTTGGTGAATATGACTATGGTCCTTCAACTGGGCAGATTATAGTTGAAGTTGCAAATGAATCCCTTCCTGCTTATTTAGAAGGAAACCGGAATGTTGTTTATGCAGGGGATGCAGGAAGGGGACTGGTGCTGGCTGCTGAGAAAGGCAGAATTGGAGAGCGCTATTTAATCACCGGGACGAATATTTCCATGAGTGAACTCGTTCCTAAAATTGCTTCTCTCGCCGGTGTGGTTCCACCTAAAAGAATTCTCCCTCTTAACGCTGCCAAAATCATCGCTTCTTTAGTATCTGTAAAACAGTCAATGTTCGGCGGGCCGAGCCCGAAGCTTTCAAAAACGGCGGTTGCGATTATGGGATTAGGGCAATTTCTTGATGGGGGCAAGGCTGAGAGGGAGCTTGGCTATTCGCCCTCGAATACACTCGATGAGACACTTGAGCGAACATTGTTATGGTTTAAAAAAGAAGGTTATCTATCATCAAAGGAGATGGGACATCATGATTGACACAAAGCCTGATGAAATAAAGCAAATCCTCAAAGAGCAGCAAACGTATTTTGCCACTCAACAAACAAAAAATATTTCATTCCGCTTGGAGCAGTTAAAGAAGCTTAAAGATGGAGTAAAGAAACACGAGCAGGATATTGTTAAGGCCCTCGCTCTGGACTTAAATAAATCAGAGCTTGAAGCTTACTCAACAGAAATCGGTATTCTATATGAAGAGATTAATTTTACGATGAAGAGATTAAGAAATTGGGCTAAGCCAAGAAAGGTGAGTACGGCACTGACACATACTGGGTCTAGAGGGTATGTCATTCATGAGCCTTATGGTGCAGTGCTTATTATTGCACCGTGGAACTACCCTTTTCAGCTTGCCTTATCTCCTCTAGTCGGAGCAATCGCAGCTGGAAACACAGCGGTCATTAAGCCTTCAGAGCTGACGCCGAACGTTTCGTCACTGATCAAGAAGATTCTTCAGGAACAATACACTTCCGCTTATATTGCAACAGTTGAAGGGGGGGTAGCAGCGAGCCAAGCCCTCCTGGAACTGCCATTTGATTACATCTTTTTCACAGGAAGCGTCCCAGTCGGAAAAGTTGTGATGGAAGCAGCAGCTAAGCACCTTACCCCCGTCACACTTGAATTAGGCGGAAAAAGTCCAACGATTGTAGATGAGCAAGTGAATATCAAACTTGCAGCTAAACGGATTGTATTCGGTAAATTTACGAACGCCGGTCAAACGTGTATTGCTCCGGATTATCTGCTTGTTCAAAAGAAAGTAAAACAAGAATTGATTGACGCAATGAAGGAAGCAATAAATGAGTTTTATGGAGATAACCCTTTGGAAAGCAGCCGGTATTCAAAAATTGTGAATGATCGCCATTACAGCAGACTCACTCGTTATCTTAATGATGGAAGAATCCTTTTTGGAGGAACACGAGATGATGGGACTCACCGGATTGCGCCAACACTGCTCGATCAAGTGGATCCCAATTCACCTGTAATGACGGAAGAAATTTTCGGACCGATTTTTCCAGTGATGGAATATGACACTCTGGATGAAGCGATCGAATTCGTGAATTCCCGTCCAAAGCCGCTCGCTCTCTATCTATTTACAGAAAGCAAAGAGACAGAAGCAGAAGTGACAAACCGTATTTCTTTTGGCGGAGGATGCATCAACGATACCCTTATGCACATCGCGACTCCCTATCTCCCATTTGGAGGAGTCGGTGAAAGCGGGATGGGAAGCTATCATGGGAAATACAGCTTTGAAACCTTTTCCCATGCTAAGAGCGTGCTGAAGCAGACGACAAGATTTGACTTTTCCTTCCGATATCCTTCAGCAAAGAACGGTCTTAAATTAGTAAAAAGATTATTAAAATAATAAAGGGACAGCTCCATTAGGGGGGCTGTCCTCGTTTTGTCGAAAAATAAACGGAATTCCAGCACATTGTGATTTCAGATATAGGTCTTTGTTCCGATATATTCAGTAATAGATGTTAGGAATTTGCTACTTGCTTAGGAGGAATATCATTGAACGCATCGAAGAACAGGCTTATGCTGTGGGTCTCCGCAGTGTGCATTGCCGTAGCCTGCGGTATACAAGTTATCCATCGCCTTTTTCCAATGCACATGCATATGGAGCATTCAGGCAGCCATTCACTGATTCTGATCGCTGCGATCATCCTGCCGGTTCTTTTATTGAGTGTCGCTGTTTTCTTTTATAACCAAGATACAAGCCATCGGCTCATCCCGCTCTTTATAGTACTGACGCTAAATTTTTCCAGCATCGCTATGATCGTTTCCGGAGAAGGGATGGTTGTGTACCATTTTTCGATCTTTCTGGTCGTAGCGCTGGCTGCCTATTATGACAGTATAAGATTGATTTCGGTAATGACTGTTCTTTTTGCCATTCCTCACCTGATTGCTATGTTTGCCTTTACAGATTTGTTTTTTGGTGATCACGATTATACATGGTTTATGTTTTTCATCCATGCGTTCTATCTCGTTCTCACATCAGGGGGGATTTCATGGCAAATCTACTCGAAAAATAAATACACCAGTGAGCTCTTGCAGAAAAATGAATGGCAAATGCAATCCTTGGAGCGCCTCACAAAGGAACTGGCTTCTACCGCTCACCGCATTGGTGATAATGTGGACAGGCTGAATGAGCATGGTGAATTAACTGGCTTAGTAACCCGGCAAATTCAAGATTCCGCCTCAGAAGTAGCAGCGGGTACGGTAAACCAAGTGGCAGAGGCAAAGCAGAGTGAAGAAAAAATGCTCGATATGCAAAATGGCGCAGTGAAAATCTCAAGTGCGGCTGCCGGAATACGGGAATTGTCCTTTAACGCTAATAAACTAGTGAATGCAGGGAAAGGATCGCTTGAAGATACAGAGCGTCAAATGGAAAACATTTATGAAACGTTTGGTACGCTGGCCCGCTCCATCCAGGCTCTTCAAGGTCAATCCAAGCAGATTGGGGGCATAGTTTCAGAAATAGCTTCCATCGCGGATCAGACCAATCTGCTGGCATTGAATGCTGCGATTGAAGCTGCCCGGGCAGGAGAAGCAGGAAAAGGATTTGCTGTGGTGGCGGATGAGGTCCGGAAGCTTGCAGGGAAGTCAAACGATTCCACCGAAAAAATCAGTTATCTTATTGAAGCCATCCAAAACGATATTCATCAAGTTACGGAAGAAATGAAAACCGGCACCGCGGTTGTCCAGGAAGGTTTGCTCAAAGTCGAAACGACTGCCGCAGCCTTTGAACAAATCAACGCCGCTTCCAATGAAGTTGCTGCCGGCACAGACCGGGTGGCAGAGGAAGTATCCCGCTTCCTTCAGACCATTACCGAAGTAAGCGATTCCATTTCCAGCATGTCATCTGCCCTGCACTTAAGCAAAAAGGCGAGCGGTGAAATGATCACCAGCATGGAAAGCCAATCAGAAGCGGTTCAATATCTTGGTACCATCATGGAATCCCTGGGAGAGCTCACCGCAAACCTGAATGGACTGGTCGCATCGCTTGGGGAAAATAAGTAGAAGAGTGAAAAGCAGCCGGTGGCTGCTTTTTAATTGTAATGAAAATATAAGAGACGGAAAGAAAAAATCTGAATATCCAGCTTCCATCTTAGTTGACTTCCCAAACTTCATATAATACAATTAACAAAATGTTAATTAAAAAGCTGGTGAATAAGTGAGTGATATAAATCAACAAGCCTTAAAAAAATATGATTCCGGCAAGTATCGGACACCTGATGGATACACGTCAGACATCGCCGTATTTACGATTCATTCAGAAAAGCGGGAGCATAAGCCGCCCATTGTAAGCATGATGCTAATGCTGATCCAGAGGACAGAAATCACTGCAGAGGGCACCCCGAATATTGAAGGGGGCAAATGGGCGCTTCCGGGAGGATTTGTTCAGCCGGATGAAACCGCGCTTGAAGCCGCACATCGGGAGCTTTTAGAGGAAACCGGGGTAAGAGGCATTCATATGAAGCATTACGGTGTATATGACCGGCCGGGAAGGGATCCGCGCGGATGGATTTTATCCAATGCCCATTATGCGATAGTTCCGGAGGATGTGCTGAAAGGACGAAAGGCGAGTGATGATGCGGAGGATGTTCAGCTTTTCCGCTTGGAGGATTTGAAGTCCATTCAGCTTGCATTTGATCATGAGCAGTTAATTTCCGATGCCATTCGCGAGATCCGATCAGATCTGCTCCAGACGACAGCAGCCAAGAATTTTTTGCCTGAGGAATTTACCTATTCGGAGCTGCAGGCGGTGCTTCTAACGGTAACCGATGACCCCGCCATTAAAAGCGAGCAGTCATTTGCCAGGAAAATAAAGACACTTCCTTTTATACAGGAAGCAGAGGGGAAGACAACAGCCAGAACCTCAAAAAAGCCTGCTAAGCTGTACCGTTTTGTAGAAATGGATATCATAAAGCCAATCTATACGGCACGCTACTAAGTAAACAGGGGGTATGGGCATGACCAGGGGATTGATTGTGATTGATTACACAAATGATTTTGTTGCGGATAACGGAGCACTGACATGCGGCAAGCCGGGTCAGGTAATTGAATCAGAAATCGTGAGGGTAACGAAAGATTTTATTGAGTCTGGAGATGCGGTTGTTTTCGCAGTGGACTTTCATAAAATGAATGATCCATTTCATCCGGAGACAGCTCTTTACCCTCCTCATAATATTGAGGGAACCTTAGGAAGAGAGCTTTACGGAGCGCTTCAGGATCTATATGAACAAAATCAGCATCTCGGCCATGTTTTTTGGATGGATAAAACAAGGTACAGCGCATTTGCAGGAACAAATTTGGAAATCCTTCTCAGAGAGAGAGGAATTACCGAGCTTCACCTGATTGGAGTGTGCACAGACATTTGTGTTCTCCACACGGCAGTAGATGCCTATAATAAAGGATTTAAGCTTACGGTTCACGAGAAGGCAGCAGCTAGTTTTGACGAGGATGGCCATAAATGGGCGCTGAGGCATTTCAAAGGCAGCTTAAATGCGGAAATCCAGTAGTTGGATGGAGAGGAGATCTACCAGATGCACGACAAATATAAAGATGACAGCCTGGCCCTTCATACGGACCTTTATCAAATAAATATGGCGGAAACTTACTGGGAAGACGGTGTTCATAATAACAAGGCTGTTTTTGAATTATTTTTCAGAAAACTGCCGTTTGGCAATGGATATGCAGTCTTTGCAGGACTTGAGAGGGTTATTCAGTATTTAAATGGATTTCGTTTCTCAGAAAGTGACTTGGAGTTTTTAAGGGAACTTGGGTACCAGGGAGATTTTCTGGCTTACCTGAAAGATATGCGATTCACCGGTTCCGTCCGTTCAATGGAAGAAGGAGAGCTTGTTTTCGGAGGCGAGCCGATGATTCGGGTTGAAGCTCCCCTTGCCGAAGCACAGATCGTTGAAACAGCTTTGCTGAATATCGTAAACTTCCAGACGCTGATTGCAACGAAGGCGTGCAGGATAAAGCAGGCTGTCGGTGATCAGACGGTGATGGAATTTGGTTCAAGACGGGCGCACGAATTGGACGCTGCTCTCTGGGGAACGCGGGCTGCCTTTATCGGCGGACTCGAAGCAACCTCCAACGTTCGGGCGGCGAAGCTATTCGGAATTCCTGCGGCCGGAACCCATGCCCATGCGCTTGTTCAGGCATACCGTGACGAATATACAGCTTTCCATAAATACGCCCGCCGCCACAAGGACTGCGTCTTCTTAGTTGATACATACGATACGCTGAAGTCCGGTGTTCCCAATGCGATTAGAGTGGCACAGGAGCTTGGTGATAAAATTAATTTTGTCGGAATTCGCCTCGATAGCGGGGATATGGCGTACCTGTCTAAAAAAGCGAGAAAGATGCTGGACGATGCAGGATTTACAGAAACTCATATTATCGCATCCAATGATTTGGATGAAGACACGATTATGAATTTAAAGTCGCAGGGAGCCCGGATTGATACATGGGGAATCGGCACGAAGCTTATCACAGCCTATGATCAGCCGGCATTGGGTGCCGTATACAAGCTTGTCAGCATTGAAGGCAAAGATGGCGTTATGGAGGATACCATTAAAATCAGCGGGAATCCTGAAAAAGTCACAACGCCAGGCATGAAACGCCTCTACAGAATTATCAATACGAATAACCATAAATCAGAAGGCGATTATATTGCGCTTGAAGAAGAAAACCCGAACGAAGAAGAGCGACTGAAAATGTTCCATCCGGTTCATACGTACATCAGTAAATTCGTGACGGATTTTGAAGCGCGTGATCTCCATAAAGATATATTCAAAGACGGAAAACTTATCTATGATCTTCCATCAATTAAGGATATTCAAAGCAAGGTGAAAAGTAATCTTGAGGAGCTTTGGGATGAGTACAGAAGAAAGCTGAATCCTGAGGATTATCCGGTCGATCTCAGTGAAAAATGCTGGGAAAACAAAATGAGAAATATCCGCGAGGTTAAGGAGAAGGTTGAAAAAATAAGAAAAGGGTGAAAAGTGCATGGCGAAAATCGGGATTTACGGCAGCTCGTTCGACCCGGTCACAAACGTTCATTTATGGACAGCAAGCACAGTAGCACATCGCTGCAAGCTGGACCGGGTCATTTTTCTTCCCTGCTCCAGCAAAAGAAAGGATAAGAGTCTGAACACCACCGATGAACACCGGATTGCTATGCTTGAGATGGCCCTGAAAAACAATGAAAAATTCATCCTGGATGACTATGAAATGAATCAGGATAGCTGGAATGTTTACACGTATCATACGATGCAGCATTTTCATTCCCTTTTCCCCGGTGATGAAGTGTCATTCATCATGGGTGCCGACCTCCTGGAAGACATTGCGGAGGGGAAATGGAAGTATTCTGACGAACTGATTGCGAATAATAAGTTTATCGTCATGGCCCGAAATGGTATAGATATGTTAAAGACGATTTCCCGTTCGCCCCTGCTTCGCAATTATGATGATGGAACGAGGTTTCATTTAATTGATAAGGGACTTGCAATGGAAATCAGCAGCACATATATCCGGGAAGAGCTTGCAAAGGGCGGGGAGCCGCGCTACCTGCTTCCCGATGCGTGCTATGATTACGTGAAAAATCATGGGTTATATCAATAGCAATTTTAAGGAGGACTATAACGTGAGCATGCAAAAGCAGATTATGAAAGAGTTAAATGTACAGCCTCAAATTGACTCGGCACAGGAAATCCGAAAACGCGTCGACTTTTTGAAGGAATACGTGAAAAAGACGAACACAAAAGGATTTGTTCTTGGGATCAGTCTTGGGCAGGACTCAACGCTTGCAGGCAAACTGAATCAAATGGCAGTAGAAGAGCTTCGCGAGGAAGGCTATGATGCCTCGTTCCTTGCCGTACGGCTGCCGTATAAAGTTCAGCATGACGAGCACGATGCCAAGCTTGTCTTTGAATTTATGAAGCCGGACAAAATTGTAACTTACAATATCGCAGCTGCGGTGGACGGGTTTACGGAAACATACAACGAATCCGATGAGGTGAAGCTCGCGGATTACCATAAAGGAAATGTAAAAGCACGAATCCGGATGACCGCGCAATATGCATTTGGCGGACAGCACGGTTTGCTTGTAACGGGAACAGACCACGCCGCTGAAGCGGTAACAGGATTCTTTACAAAATACGGAGACGGCGGAGCGGATATCCTGCCACTTACCGGCTTAACAAAAAGACAGGGAAAAGCTCTTCTTAAAGAGCTTGGCTGTCCGGAAAGCCTGTACATGAAAGCTCCAACTGCCGATCTTCTCGATGATAAGCCTCAGCAGGCAGATGAAACCGAGCTTGGAATTACGTATGATGAGCTGGATGATTACCTGGAAGGCAAGGAAGTATCAAGTGAAGTGGCTGAAAAGATTGAAAAGCGCTATATGATTACAGAGCATAAGCGCCAGCTGCCGGCTACGATGTTTGATGGCTGGTGGAAATAATCGAAGAGGACCGGGGTAATGAAGTGACCCCGGTCTATTTTTTATGGGATTTTATTTTTTTGTCCGCATACCAGCGGCTAATCAATACACCGATAATAGATAAGCCGAGAATGCCAGCCATTATTGATAAACCACGCGCCGAAAAATAAGAACTCCATTACATCTTCAACGAACTCTTTCTCCATTCCTTACGCAGATTCACTAATCGAAACTGCCGCTTTCTTTTTCCGGGTCGCCAGATAAACCCCCGCTAAAATAACCAATAGTCCCCATATGGCATGAGAGCTGATTTTTTCCTGCAGCAGAAAGGCTCCCCACAGCAGGGCGGTAACGGGAATAAGGAAGGTGACCGAAACGGCAATTTCCGGTCCGCCTTCTTTTGTAATGTAATAAAAAAGAAGCTGGGCAATTCCTGATCCAAAACACCCGAGGCCTATAATGGCAAGGATAACTGGTCCATTGGCGAGAGCCGAAAGTTCAATGGGCTGTGAGAAAAGCATGCCAATCAGTCCAACCATTGCACCGACGATCAGTGAGACGGCAGTCGTAAATAGCACTCCGCTGTTGCCCAGGTATTTTCTCGTCAGCTGGGCTGAGGTTCCATAGCACAAAGTCGCAATCAGCATCGTGCCTACACCCGTGAAATTTTCCTGAGCAAGCTTTACAACGTCAAAGTCGATGAAAATCAGGATACCGATCAGTCCCATAAACAGCCCGATCCACTGTCTTGCAGCTAAAACAGCCGAGAAAAACAGGAGTCCGATCAGACCCGTCCATAACGGAGTGGTGGCGTTCAGAATGGATGCGGAGCTGCTCGAAATGACCGTTTCACTGAGCGCGATTAATCCCCATGGAAGACCAGTGTTAAGAACGCCAATGGTCAGAAGCGGAATCCACGGAATGCTGCGCGGAATCCTATCTCTTTTTGCAAGCAAAATCGGGAGCAGCAATAATGCTCCCGTTGCACATCGTAAAAAAACTGTTCCCCACATGCCGGCAGGTCCGACCAATTGTTTAATAAAAACAAAGGAGAGTCCCCAGATTAAACTGAGGCCTCCTAAAGCAGCGTATACACGAATCATTAAAGCACCTTCTGTCTGAATTTGGTTGGAGACATCACTTAAATGGAAGACATTTTAAAACCGATCAGCCTTTAGATATCTAAGGGTTCCTGAAAGGGACCGCTAAATTGATAAGGGAGGAAAATTTAGTATCGTTATTTTGCTGATGAGTGACATGAAATTTGCTTAGAACCTTTTCAATTAAGCTACCCGGGGGATAAGAATAATAAATTCCGTCCCCTTATCCTTTTCACTGTTAACTTGTATTTTCCCTTGAAAAGAACGGACTATTTGAAAACTTACCATCATTCCTAATCCTGTTCCGCTTTCTTTTAAGGAATAAAACGGAGATCCGAGCCGCTCCATCTGGTTTTTTGTCATACCAATTCCCTGGTCCTTAATGGTAATCATAATATTCCCGTCTTCAGTAGAAGCACATGTAATCCAGACAATCCCGCCACCCGGCATAGACTCTATCGCATTTTTGAAAATATTAATCAGTGATTGGTTCAATTTTTGAGGATTGGCATAAATCCAGCAGTTCTCCTGAATATTCGTTTTAAATTCAACATTATAGTTTAGGGAGTAGCTTTGCATGATGCTGACCGCCCTCTGCAGCTGATTACCTGCGTTGATTCTCTGGCTATGATTTACAGTTGGTTTACCGAAAGATAAAAAATCATCAATAATTTCATTTGCACGATCTAATTCTTCAATAGAAATTTGAAGGTATTCCTTTTTTTTGTTTGGCATTTCAGGGTCGTTTAGCAGCTGAAGGAAGCCTCTGGTTACTTGCATCGGATTTCTGATTTCATGAGCAAATACACTAGCCAGCTCACCTATCACCCGGAATTTTTCTGAGTTTTGCATGTCTGACCGCAGCTTCTGTATTTCTCTAATAGATTCATTTAACATCGTAAAGAACCATGTGATGGCTAATACAAAGATTAGATGAATCATCTGTACTTTGAGATAGTCTATGGAAAATCCCTTTAACAATCCGAAAATGGAAATCCCTGTGGAAATATAGAAAAAAGATAGCCCTACAGCCATTTTAACTCGTCCATCTTTATTCGAACGTGCAAAGGACTTTTGAAAATATAGTAGAACAGGCAGTGATATGGATAAGACAATAACAGTCGTATAAAATCCTATACTAATTCCAAAATAAAGGCGATACAGGATGATAAGGGCTGACAGAAAGACGCCTGGCCAAAACCCGCCGTATAATATTCCGAATAGCAGAGGGATAATCCTCAGATCCAAACGGGCATTTTGACCAAAACTCACTGGGAAGGACATGCATAACAGTATTGAAATACCCCACAAAACAGCCATGATGACCTTTCTGTTTTTATGGCTCTGTACCTTCTCCGTGACAAGAGTAAAATAAATGAAAATAGGTATGGAAATAAGTGTTAGCTGCAGCAAAAAATCCTTAATTATATTCATCTTGGCTACCTTCCCTATTCAGTTCTTTAGCTGAATTCTTAAAATACATTCCATTCAGCCTGTTTTCTTATAGAGAAAAAAAGGATTATAGTAGTTATTATACTTTAAAGTTATCAGAATTTGTCGACGATTAAATCTGACTTTCCATTTTCTTTTAATGCAAGTCCATTCACACTACCCAGCATCCATACATATAGTAAGGTAAATTGCAGGAGAGAAACGGAGGATTGGATTGTGCCAGTTTCCGTCGTTTTTAATCAGATTAACGTAGTAAGCATGGCGGCAAATTCCATTATTTCTTCTGGACAGAATAGCCAGCCTGACTGGAATGCCCAGGGGAAATTTAATTCAGGGAACGGGAATTACGTGAATTCTTGCGCGATCGGGTGTACGAACATTATCAATGATCAGGATTTATTCGATATGGCGATTTCGCAGCCGGAAAATATTAATCCGCAGCCGACCGCTCAATTTTAAGAAATAGTATGAAAAATTTAACCATTCAATTTACCAATATAAATATCTCTGCACTGTCCTCGAATTCGGGTGTTTTTACGGGAACCAATTCCCAATATGATTGGACCGTCAGTATGAAGAGCAATGCAGGATTCGGGAAAATCATTGGGGAAAATAACGTTTCAATCAACAACGTGAATATTGTGCATGATGACGATGTGATGGATTCCGATTTTACTCAAAACCAGGAATCGAATGATCAGCCTGTCTATCAAAGTTAATCCGAAGACCATCTTTTCCGGATGGTTTTCTTTTGGATTGAGGTCATACTTTAGCGTTGCATCTTATATATATCTAATAAGTAGAGCAATGGTCCGTGGACAAGCATAAGAAAGGGGCTCTTTCAATGCCAAAGATAGATTTTCAATCAGTGACAGTCAAGCTGATTCAAAATAGCTCTGGTTTGTTTTATGGCCAGAACCTCCAGTATAAATGGAAAAATAAATCGAGGGTTTATGAAGGGTTTGGAAGAGTGAGCGGAAATTCCAATAAAATATTTAATAATGTTACGTTGGATGAAACGCAGGAGAAGAAAGCAGAAGACTCTAATAAGAAACAGAACTAAAGGGCCCGTTTTCCTTTGGTGACTTGCTGATACACCTTTTCTGGTGATTTTTTCAAATGATCGTGAAGAACAAGGTGTGAATTATGAAAAATTTCATTGTCATTGCCAGATATGGTGCCGAAGCCGGAATGATGGCTGTCTAGCGATGAAGTCCAATTAATCTGCAGGTTTCTTCCTATGAATATACCTGCATTATCTGCAATTTCATGCACATTCAAGTCTTTAAAATTGATTTCAGGGGAATGTAGGTTAATTCTCATATTTCCTCCCTCAATACAAAATGTCAGTCCGCCAGGCTCATTTTATAATATGACGCAGCTGGGCGGAACGTGCAAAAGGGATGAAACGGAATGGCATCGGATGAAAAGGCCTGGTTAGAACTTCTTCAGCGAATCGAGAAAAGATTGGAAGCGATAGAGAGAACGGTTAAAAATACTCAGAGCCGCGTGCACCAAACTTTTCATATTGAACACATTGAGTCAATGAACATTCAAGAATTAACCTACCATTTAGACAATGTAGATGTGAAGCAGCTGAGCGGGACGATGAATATAGGAAATACGTTTCCTTACTCCGCAAATACTGCCCGGCATGTCAAACCCGAAAATCAGTCTAAAGAAGAGATATATATTCGAATCAATGGAAAGAACATACCCTATCAAATCGGTAAACCGCAGAAGGAACTTCAGGAAGATGATGGAAAACCGCTTTCTGCGAACTTCACCATCGGAGACATTCATATTGGAGCCGTAGAGGATGCGTCTGCCGTTAACTTCGGCAATAACTTTCCGACAGATTTTAAAAGCAGTAAAAAGCATAATCAGGGATTTGGCAACATCCTTGGCAATGGAAATGATATTCATGATATCCTTTCCCATCAGGAGGAAAGGGATGTTACAGAGGTCTTCAGCGACAGTCCGGATCAGTTGCAGCCTGAATGGCTGAAATGGCTGAAGGAGCAAAAGAATGACGGGGAGGAAGAAGGGGAACCGGAATGAAATAAGGAGCTGCTGCTGAAAAAGATATTTCAGCAGCAGCTCCTTTTGAGGTGCCAGTCCCGCACTCTATTACCGAAATAAAGCTCCGGCACGAGCTCTGCAAACCGTTGATGGGCAAGGGTTTGAGAGGAGATGTCTCTGTCCCGTTCTGCGGTGAAGCATCGCGTGACTGACCCGGTGCCAGTCCCGCACTCTATTACCGAAATAAAGCTCCGGCACGAACTCTGCAAACCGTTGATGGGCAAGGTTTGAGAGGAGATGTCTCTGTCCCGTTCTGCGGTGAAGCATCGCGTGACTGACCCCGCGGCTGCACATTTATCCACTCAAATTAAGTACAAACCAAGCCTTTGAGACATTTTACAAATCATCAAATCCATTATCCACATTATTTACTTTCGTATACTGCCGTGATTTCTGCTCAAAGAAATCGGATTTGCCGAGGTCGACTTCTTCGTATGCTTTGATCCACTTGAGCGGATTTGTCCTATATCCTTCAAACGGACGGTCATAGCCGAGCTGATTGGAGCGGACGTTGGCATAAAACTTAATATAATCCTCGACGTCTTTCATGCTGATGCCTTCAATTTTATTACCTATTATATGGCGGCCCCATTCGATTTCAAGCTCGGCGGCTTCTACAATGGTCCTTTCCACGAACACTTTCAAATCCGGTGTATCATATTCCGGATATTGTACAAGCACCTCTCTGAAAATTTTCACGAATAAATCGACGTGAATTTGTTCATCGCGGTTGATGTAGTTAATCATCGTGCTCGTCGCGACCATTTTCTGATTGCGGGCGAGGTTATAAAAGAAGGCGAATCCTGAGTAGAAAAACAGGCCTTCGAGAATGACGTCATAAACAAGCGACTTAAGCAGGTTTTCAACATTTGCGTTTTCTGCAAAAGCCTTATAGCCGTTAGTGACAAAGTCATTCCGTTCTCTTAGTATTTCCTCGCTCCGCCAATACTCGAATACTTCCTCCTGCTTGTTTTTCGGAACGATGCTGGAGAGTACATATGAGTAGGAATGATTGTGAATGACCTCCTGCTGGGCAAGCATAATCATGAGCGCGTTAATGCTGGAGTCTGTGATGTAGTCAGCGACTTTTCCTGCATAATCGGTTTGAATGCTGTCGAGCAGGGCGAGAAGCCCAATGATTTTCAGGAAGGCGTCCTTTTCATACTCATCGAGGTCTTTAAATTGCTTAACATCCTGAGACATATTGATTTCAAACGGTGTCCAGAAGTTCGATAGCATTTTTTTATATTTGGAATACGCCCACGGATAGGCGACATCATCCCAGTTCAAAATGTTGGAGCTCCGGCCGTTGATCAGGGCAGTGGAACGATTCGGCGCATCCGGATCCATAATGGTCCGCTGCGACAGGGCAATATCTGTCATCTGTTTTTCCTCCTAGCTCGCGCATGAATCGCAGTCTTCAATCAGGCTGGAAGTGGAGCGGACATAATACGTTGTTTTAAGTCCTGCATTCCAGGCACCCATGTGAAGAGCAAGCAATTCTTTTGCTTTGATCGTATTCAAAACGTAAAAGTTAAATGAGATCGATTGATCGATATGGCGCTGTCTCGCCGCATTCTGTTCAATGCTCCAATGCTGATCCGTGAAATAGGCGGATTTATAATACCAGGTCGTTTCCGGGCTCAAATCAGGGGCCGTCACCGGAATCTTGTAGTCTTTCTTTTCTTCCGAATAAACCTTTTGAAAAATCGGATCAATACTTGCTGTGCTGCCGGCAATGATGGAGGTGGATGCATTTGGTGCGACGGCCATCAGATAGCCGTTCCGCATGCCGTTTTCAGCGATTTGCTGCTGCAGTTCCTGCCATTCTTCAGAACGGTAGCCTCGGTTCTCAAAATAAGTGCCTGTTTCCCAGCCGGACCCTTCAAATGCCGGATAAGATCCTTTTTCCTTCGCCAGCTCCGAGCTCGCCTGAATGGTCAAAAAGGAAATTTTCTCATATAGCTTATCGGCGTACTGTACCGCTTCCTCACTTTCCCACTTAATCCCTTCAAGAGCTAGAAGGTGATGCCAGCCAAAGGTTCCGAGTCCGATTGCGCGGTATTTCGAATTGGTGAGCTTCGCCTGCAGAACGGGTATTTCGTTTAAATCGATAACGTTATCAAGCATTCGAACCTGGATCGGGACAAGGCGTTCAAGCACATCCTCTCTAACTGCTTTAGCAAGGCTGATGGAAGAGAGATTGCAGACAACAAAATCCCCGGGTGTTTTCACCGTAATGATTTTTCCATCCTCTGTATATTGTTCATCCATCGTGGTAGCGCTTTGGTTTTGGGTGATTTCTGTACAAAGATTGGTACAATATACCATTCCAGCATGTGCATTGGCATTCATCCGGTTCACTTCATCCCGGTAGAACATAAACGGTGTTCCGGATTCCAGCTGGCTGATCATAATGCGTTTCATAATATCGATCGCCGGAATGATTTCCTTCGCCAAATCAGAGTGGCGGACACATTCCCAATATTTTTCCCGGAAGCTGCCGCTGCCTTTTTTCTCGTCAAAAAAATCCTCCAGGCTGTAGCCGAGTGTTTTTCTTACCTCATGCGGGTCGAATAAATACCAGTCACCGCGTTCCTCGACCTGTTCCATGAAAAGATCCGGCAGACAGACGCCCGTGAACAAGTCATGGGTGCGGAGACGCTCATCTCCATTGTTCAGTTTTGAATCAAGGAATGAGAAAATGTCCTTGTGCCATACATCCAGGTAAACCGCAATCGCGCCTTTTCTTTGGCCAAGCTGATCCACGCTGACCGCCGTATTGTTGAGCTGCTTCATCCACGGAAGCACACCGGAGGAAACGCCTTTGAATCCGCGGATATCACTGCCGCGGCTGCGGATTTTCCCAAGATAGACACCGATGCCGCCGCCGCTTTTCGAAAGATTCGCAATGTCTGTGTTGCTGTCAAAAATCCCCTGCAAACTGTCGTCAATTGTATCGATAAAGCAGCTGGACAGCTGACCGACGGATTTCCCTGCATTTGATAGAGTAGGAGTCGCAACCGTCATATAAAGATTGCTCAGCGCCCAGTATGCTTCTTTTACGAGGTGGATCCTGTGCTCCGCCGGCTCTTTTGCCATCAGGGTCATTGCAATGATCATAAACCGTTCCTGAGGAAGCTCCATCACATTTTTGCTGTAGTCGCGGGCAATGTAGCGGTCAGCAAGTGTCCGGAGTCCAATATAGGTGAAGAGCAGATCGCGGTCCGGATCGATTATCTCGCCCAGCTCGCTGATTTCTTTTGGGCTATAGACTTGCGGAATCAGATCTCCGTAAATGCCGATGCTATGAAGCTTATCGACTAATTCAAGAAATGATCCGTACTGCTCTCTTTTTTCATAGCCCCTGCTTTTGGCCGCTTCAGCATAGAGCTGATCCAAATACAGACGGGCACAGAAGTATGTCCAATCCGGCTCAAGCTCGGATATATTGGCCAAGCCTTCTAATATGCTTAGGTTTTTTATTTGTTTTTCTGTATATGTATCTCTGGATGCAATCAATTCTTTTAATCTCTCTGTAAAGTGATGCAAATCAAGGTGGGGGAAGTCCGTCCCGGCTTCCTGAATCCATTGAGTAAAGTCATGTTCGTCAAACGGCCCTTTTATGCCTTTTTCATTGGTAATCATCGTCATCGTATCGGTTGTCATAGCCATCCTCCTCCAAGGGAAAATAAAAAATCCGCTCTTGGCAATTGAGCGGATCAAACGATAGAATAAAAGAGGATCTTTTATTTCCACCGTTTCATCTTCCCAATCCCCGGGAAAAGCGAAACATATCCAGCATCGGCAGGTCTCCTGACTTGTGCTTCCTCCTACTTTGAGCCCTTCCCGTACGAAGCCGTACAGTGGTATGCCCATTTCGTCACACTTACAGTTGCGGGGACAGTTCCGGTATCTCACCGGATTCCCTTTTAAGCTAATCTTAGCACCGTTTGCTGTGGAATATAATCAATATATAGTAGTTTGTTTTTTGTTTGTATTCTATATCTTGTGTTTAGTATAGATACATATTATAGGACAAGAATGCAGATTTCAACTATTTACCGTCAAAAATATTCTTTTTTATTTATTCGGATGTGCTTGACAACAGCGCGGCCCACCGTTTGTAATGATAAGAACAAATCCTAAACGTTAGAGGTGCACAATGAAAATCCTGATGAATACGAAACTGATTGATAGAGGGCAGGCAAAAGTAGATATTGAAGACAGAGGGTATCAGTTTGGAGACGGTGTATACGAAGTGATCCGCGTGTATGAGGGAGAAATTTTTACAATGGATGAACACCTTCAGAGACTCGAAAGAAGTGCAGGTGAAATCAAAATCTCTCTTCCTTACAGTTTGACGGAGCTTAAAGACAGAATAAGAGAATTGGTGTCAGTGAATCAGGTATGGGACGGCGGAATCTATATGCAGGTGACAAGAGGGGTCAGCCCAAGAAATCATCTTTTTCCCGGATCAGATATTCCAGCTCAGCTGGTAGCCTATCCGATTCCATCGAAACGTCCGGAAGAGCTTCAAAAAACCGGCGTTGAGGTCATCACAGCGGAGGATATGCGCTGGAAACGATGCGACATTAAAAGCCTGAATCTTCTGTGGAATGTGATGGCGAAACAGGAAGCTGCGGACGCAGGAAAATTTGAAACCATTTTTGTGCGGGACGGTATTGTCACAGAAGGAAGCTCAACAAATTTTTATGCAGTTAAGGATGGAACGGTTTATACGCATCCCTCCAATCACTTCATTTTGAACGGGATCACACGCCTTAAAATATTGGAAGCATGCAGAAATGCCGGGGTAAATACAGTGGAAAGAGAAATTCAGGCATCCGAACTCGATCAGTATGAGGAAGCCTTTATCTCCTCTACAACGATCGAAGTTATGCCGATTGTAAAAATTGACGGCAAATCCTACAGCAAAGGAAAGCCGGGACCGGTCACCCTGTCGATTCAAAAAGCGTTCCGGGATTTGCTTCCCGACCGGAAAAAGGACGGCGTTTTATAAGCAGTAATACCATTTAAAACCCGGGAATGCTGTTCAATACGCATTCCCGGGTTTTATTATGAGCAGCACATTGATGAAAGTGCAGTTGTAAGCTTTTCCAAAGATTTAAGGTACAATAAAAGAATCTCACTGAAAGGTGCAAACCATTGAAATGAAAAGTGTAAAACTGATAGCGGGAATTTCATTAGCCGCAAGCATATTGTGGATAGGCGGTTTAGGATACACGGTGAACAGCCAATTTTTTCAGCAGCCTGATCCTCCTGCAAAAATGATCACCAAAACATCTGATCCAAAGCCGGTCAAGCAGGATGGTGAGTATCTTGTCGTTGGGCTTGGCGATTCTCTTACAAGAGGGATTGGCGACGGAAGCGGGAAAGGATATGTCGGGTATTTAATGGATCATCTGCGAGGCAAGTCAGAGCAGAAGTTCCAGCTCTCTAATTTATCTATCAGCGGACAGACATCGTCCGGGCTGGACAAGCAGCTGAAGCAGGCAGAAATACAGCGCCAAATCAGTAAGGCCGATGCCATTGTAATGACCATCGGGGGAAATGATCTTTTTGCGGGCGGACAGGTGATGAACGACCTTTCGACCAAGACGGTTGAACAGACAAGAACGGCTTTCATCAAAAGACTTGGGGGAATTTTTAAGCAAATCCGTACCATCAATCCTGATGCGACGATCTTTTACATTGGGCTTTATAACCCGTTTAATGATCTTTCCAATCGCTCAGTAACCTCCGGCATTGTCCGAGAGTGGAATTTTTATACCGCTAATGAAGCGGCAAAATATAAGAAAACCATTTTGGTGCCAACCTTTGATTTGTTTGAACAGAACGTGAATGACTATCTGTACAGTGATAAATTTCATCCTAATGAAGAGGGGTATAAGCTAATAGGAGAGCGGCTGTCCTCGCTCATCATCTTCAGTGAGGAGGGGAAGAAAAAATGACAGAAAATGTGACGCTCTCTGTAACGGGTCTAAAGAAAAGGATCAAAAAAAAGGAAATTATTAAAGGGCTAAGTTTTGAGCTTCAAAAAGGGGAAGTATTCGGATTTTTAGGTCCGAACGGAGCTGGTAAAACGACGACTATCCGTATGCTGGTCGGGTTGATTAAACCGACATCAGGCAAGATCACCATATGCGGATATGACTTGGAAAAGCAGTATACAAAAGCCATCCGGAATATCGGCTGCATCGTTGAAAATCCGGAGCTTTATACGTATTTAAGCGGGCGGGAAAATCTTGAGTATTTCAAACGGATGATTCCGGGTTTGAAAAAGGAGCGGATTGATGAAGTTGTCCATCTTGTCCGGCTCGAGCACCGCATTGATGACCGGGTCAGTACGTATTCGCTCGGGATGAGGCAAAGACTTGGGATTGCCCAGGCGCTCCTTAGCCGTCCCAAAGTTCTCATCTTAGATGAACCGACAAACGGTCTAGATCCGATGGGAATTCGGGAAATGCGCGAATTTATCCGGTATCTTGCAGAGAAGGAGGGATTAACCGTTCTTGTTTCTTCCCATCTGCTCAGTGAAATCCAATTAATGTGCGACCGGGTAGCCATTATGTCGAAAGGAAAGGTTCTCCGTGTTGACACCGTTACGGCCTTGCTGACAGAAAAAGAGCGAGTAATCTGGCATGCTGAGCCCCTTTCAAAAGCGAAGGAGCTGCTCGGACAGGAAACGGCGATTCTTGCAGAGAAGGACGGAACGCTTATAACTGCAAATGACGAAAGTCAGATCGCCGTTTGGAATCAAAAGCTCGTCAACGAAGGTGTAAGTGTAAAAGGAATCGAAATAAAGCTTCCAACACTGGAAGACCTCTTCATTGAACTGACAGAAGGTGAAACCATTGATTAATCTGGTCTACAACGAAATGATTAAGATTGTCCGCAAAAAGAGGCTGTTTATTATTATGGGCATCATTGCCGTACTGGCGGCGCTGTTTACATATGCCCAAGTAAAGAAACATGAAGAATCAGTCAAAGAAGCGGGAACTGAAGACTGGCGGACTCAGGTGCAGCAGGAGATTATTAATACGCAAAACAGGCTGAGCTCAGGCGGCATTTCGGGTGAGTGGAAAGAATTTATGCAAATCCGGGTCAATCAGCAGCAGTATTACCTGGACCATGATACCAATCCATCAGCCCCAGGTGCTCCGACCTTTATGAAAATATTCGCTGAAAATTCGATTGATTTGCTTTTGCCCCTGATGGTGATGGTCATTGCAAGTGACATCGTTTCATCGGAGCATACAAACGGAACAATCAAGCTGCTGCTGACTAGGCCGGTTAAAAGGTGGAAAATCCTTTTAAGCAAATATATTACGCTTCTTTTATCCATCTCGTTTATTGTCCTGTCTGTTGGATTCTTAACGTATCTCGTTTCAGGAGTCGCCTTAGGCTATACCGGGTGGAATTTACCTGTGTTAACCGGATTTACGGTAAACGGCGGCCAGCTTGATACGAGTCAGGTACAAATGATGAGCCTTTGGCAGTACCTCCTCATGGACTTCGGTCTTGTCTGGTTTGTTGCGGTGGTTGTCGGCACGCTCACCTTTGCCCTTTCCTCCGTGATGAAAAGTACCGCCTCCGTCATGGGTGTCATGCTCTCCCTTCTTATAGCGGGAGCCATCCTTGCTAATATGGTATCAGCATGGGATTCAGCCAAATACCTTTTTATGGTGAACTTAAGGCTGACCGATTATATTAGCGGCATGGCGCCGCCGATCAACGGTATGACGCTTGGATTTTCGATGACGGTACTGACAATTTGGGCCGCTGCGGCACTGGTCGTTTCCTTTTTCTTTTTTACGAGAAAGGATGTTTATTAAAACTAAAAAAAGAGGCTGTCCAGCTGCTCTCAGCACAGAGTCTCGCACCTTCCACTCCGATCAGCCTTGAGTATACCTATTTAAAAAACGAAATCCCCGGAGTGCTCACACAGCGTCCGGGGGTGGTGTTCAAACATATCCTTTCAGGAGGCTTTTTTAAACAGCCTCCTTTTTTTGATCCTCCTAACTTTGAATCTCTTTTATATTCTTTCCTCCTAAGAATGCATGCCCCGTTTTCATTGCGGCAATGGTCTCAAAGCCATAGCGGCTATAAACATTTTCAACCCTTTCATTGATTGGAAGTACCCAAAGTTTATCGATATGTTTTCTCACAGCTTCTTCTTGAATAAAGGATAGTAAATCACCAATCAATCCTTTTCCTCTGAATGACTGAAGCGTGGCGACACTTTCTACACGGGCCTGATTTTTTTCTTCAAACATACAGGCAGCCCCGCACGCTTTTCCATCATAACGAAGAAGATAATGGGTAAAGGAGGGATGACTGAATTGTTTTTTGAATATCTTTTCAATGACTTCCTTCCCGCCGAATTCCTTTATGCTGCCCTGAATTTGAAGGGCTTCGCTCAAATTGCCTTGATTTACTTTTTCAATCGTTACATGCCGTCCCTTCACTTTTTCAGTAACATGTCCCGTCCATAATTGAACAGGGCTGATCAACTCTTCATATTGAAACCCTTTTGCTTTCAGTTCCGTAATTAAAGATAGCTGGTTTTCAAGCTGATACAGATAAAATCTTGGGATGATGTTCCTGGATTGATAAAAGCGTATAACTTCATCTGCCAAAAGCGCCGGGTCCAGACACTCCTTGCTGATGTGTGCATGATTAGCATCATAATAGTTCGGCTCATTTTCATTCAAAAACAGCGAGCCCCATGCAGTTTCTTTTCGTGTTGTGAACGTTTCTAAGTTAGCGAAATCAAGTTTTAATACTTCTTGCAGGTTAATCACATAGCACCTCTGATTTTATTTTTCCATCCAAATTATTGTATAGCGTAATGTAAAAGGATGGAAAGTCTTGAAATTTGAAAAGTAAATAAAGGAGCCAGACAACAGAGTAACAGACTGTCCATTTAAAAAGAAGCAGCCAAACGGCATGCTTCTTTTTCGATTAAGCGGCCAAATTGATCGAATCGGCTTTTTTATTTGGAAGAAACCCGTACAAAATTGAAAAAATAGGAGACAGGTACAAAAAGAATGCAAACGGAATGTAGTGAACCACATCAACACCTAGTGACTGTGCAAAGAACGCTCCGCTGACACCCCAAGGGACAAGCGGGTTCACGAGTGTTCCTGCATCTTCCAGCGTTCTTGACAGGTACCTATTCGGTATCCCCAGTTTCCCGTACATCGGTTTAAGTGATTGACCGGGAATCAGAATAGACATGTACTGCTCTCCTGTTGAAAAATTGACACTGATGGAGGACGCGGCGGTCGAAGCAATCAGCTGTCCGCGGGACTTCACTTTTTTAATTAGACCGTTCATTAAGGACTGGATCACACCGAGTTTTTCCATTAAACCGCCGAGAGCAAATGCAATCATGATGAGTGAGATGGACCACATCATGGATTGAAGTCCGCCGCGGTTTAAAATCGATGCTGCCTGTTCGTTCGCCACTTCGAATTTGGTTCCATTTTGAAGGATGCTCATAAACTGGGCGAAGTCGCCATTGCCGGCTAAAATACCTGTAAAACCGGCTGTTGCCAGTCCGATAATCAGTGTTGGAATGATTGGTTTTTTGAGCATAGCCAGCGCAACGACGATAACAGGTGAAAGCAAGGTAAACCATCCTGTGCTGACTGCACCGGAAATAGCCTTCATAATTTCTTTCATTTCACCGGCTCCAGCAGGATCTATGGTGATCGACCGTCCCATTATGAAGAAAATAACGGCTGTCAGCAAAATAGCCGGTATAGTCGTTTTCATCATATGGCGGATATGCTCAATAATCGAAATTTCAGCCACTCCAGCCGCAAAGTTTGTTGTATCAGACATAGGCGACATCTTATCCCCGAAACAGGCTCCGCAAATAACGGCGCCGGCAGCCCACTCTAATGGAATCCCGGCAGCTGCCGCAATTCCCATCAGAGCAACTCCTACCGTACTGACCGTGGTAAAACTGCTTCCGACGAGCATGGAAACAATCATACAGCTGATCAGGCCCGTAATTAGAAGGAACTGAGGCTGAATCACAGACAGAGAAAAGTGTATGACCGTTGGAATTGTTCCGCTGAACATCCAGGCAGCGATCAGCATGCCGATTAAAGCCAAAATAATAATCGGTTGAATCCCGTACTGAATCCCGCTGACCATCCCTTTTTCAAGCGAGCTCCATTTTTGGCCCTTCGCTTTTCCAAATAGGGCAAGAAAAATCAGGCAAAGAATTAAAGGAAGGTGCGGCTCTGTTTTTATATAGAAGAGACACGTGAAAATCGTCCCCAGCATAGCGGCTAAAATTAATAATGAAGTTCTAAATCGAATAAAATCAAAATCCATAATTGCTGCACTCCTTCTTTTTCACTTAAACGCTTCTACGCTTTTGTGTGTAAAAGTATTATACCAAGCAATCAATATATGTCAATGGATAGGGAAATAGTATGAAAAATGAGAATTTGGTACGGATGGTTCCAGGTTTGAAGTAAGAGGGGAGCGGACGGTAACCGGGGTGATGGTCCGATAAATGAGCGAGTGGGCGATATCCGATGGGAAGTGTCCGATATCTGAACGTTAGCGTCCGATAACGAGCAGTGAGTGACCGATATGTGAGAGTGAAAGTCCGATAAATGAGCGAGTGGGCGATATCTAATGGGAAGTCTCCGATATCTGAACGTGATCGTCCGATGACGAGCAGCGAGTGACCGATATCTGAGAGTGAATGTCCGATAAATGAGCGAGTGGTCGATATTCAGCGGTAAGTGTCCGATAACTGAAACTGAGAGTCCGATAACGAGCAGTGAGTGACCAATATCTGTGAGTAAAAGTCCGATAAATGAGCGAGTGGGCGATAACTGATGGGAAGAGTCCGATATCTGAACGTGAGCGTCCGATAACGAGCCGCGAGTGACCGATATCTGAGAATGAAAGTCCGATAAATGAGCGAGTGGTCGATATTCAGCGGTAAGTGTCCGATAACTGAACGTGAGCGTCCGATAACGAGCAGCAAGCGTCCGATTTGTGAGAGTGAAAGTCCGATAAATGAGTGAGTGGGCGATATCCAGTGAGAAGTGACCGATATCTGAACCTGAGCGTCCGAAAACGAGCCGCGAGTGACCGATATCTGAGAGTGAAAGTCCGATAAATGAGTGAGTGGGCGATAACTGATGGGAAGAGTCCGATAACTGAACGTGAGCGTCCGATAACGAGCAGTGAGTGACCGATATCTGTGAGTGAAAGTCCGATAAATGAACGAGTGGGCGATAACTGCTGGGAAGAGTCCGATATCTGAACGCGAGAGTCCGATAACGAGCAGTGAGTGACCGATATCTGTGAGTAAAAGTCCGATAAATGAGCGTGTGGGCGATAACTGCTGGGAAGAGTCCGATATCTGAACGTGAGCGTCCGATAACGAGCCGCGAGTGACCGATATCTGAGAGTGAATGTCCGATAAATGAGCGAGTGGGCGATATTCAGCGGTAAGTGTCCGATAACTGAACGTGAGCGTCCGATAACGAGCCGCGAGTGACCGATATGTGAGAGTGAAAGTCCGATAAATGAGCGAGTGGACGATATTCAGTGAGAAGTGTCCGTTAACCGGAGGTGAGCCCTCCCTATCCAAGACTCCCCATAGAGAGATTAATTTTAATACATAGAAAAAGCTGCCCCCTAAAAGAGCAGCTTTTCACTACTATTTACTTCGCAATCAAAACCGGGATGACCGATTCCTTTGTTACTTTTTCGCTTACACTGCTTGTAATCAATTTTTTGAAGCCTGAAATGTTGCGCTGTCCTACGACAATCATGTCTGCACCAATTTCCTCTGCAAAAGAAAGGATCGTGTCGGATGGATTGCCGTCCATAACTTTGACTTCACCCGGAATATTATTTTGCTGAAGCATGGCTTGGGCTTCCGCTGTTACACGGTTCGTCCCGTCATTCATGTATTGATCTTCATGGTAGGCTTCATCCCGTGCATCGACTACTGGAGGCATTGGATAGTTCGTCATGCCATCACCGCTCATTCGGTTGGCGTAAAGCGGCTGAGTGGATGAGGCTGTGATGGCTGGCTTATTTTCATTTTCATATACATGGAGAACGGACAATTGAGCATTAAGCTGCTTGCTTAGGCTGATTCCGGTTGAGAGCGCTTCCTTGCTGTCTGCTGTTCCATTGAAAGCTACGAGCAGGTGACGAATTGTATTCAACTTCCCCACATCCTTTTTATAAGTTTAAAGTATTTTACATTCAATACCCTTTTTGGTAAATATTAATCCTCATGACATCTACCCCTATGAAATGGTCCTGCATATCGTATGATTTATCGTTATGTTTTTGTTAGGGTAATGTATAAAGGGAAGACAGCATGCCCAATTTCCATTAGATGGCGGGGATTTTATGACGAAAAAATTTATATTTAAAATATCGATCATTGCCGTGCTGGCAGTAGTGTTGGCAGGTCTCATTCTCCATCAGGCTTTAATTGCCAAAGCGGATGTGAGCAAGCTGGAAAAGTCAGTTACCCAGCCAACAGCAATATATGACCAGAATGGCAAGCTGGCAAGTAAACTTACATCCTCAAAGATTGAATGGATGGATTACGAGGAAATGCCGAAAAGCTTTGAGCACGCTCTCGTTGCGACCGAGGATCGTGACTATTATAAACACAGCGGCATTGATTATTTAGGAATTGTCAGAGCGGCCTTTAAAAATATTGCTGCAGGTGGCGTCGTGGAAGGCGGAAGCACGATTACCCAGCAGCTGGCTAAAAATACGTTCCTGACGCAGGATCAAACCTTTACGAGAAAATTTGATGAATACTTTCTAGCCAAGAAAATTGAGCAGAAGTATTCGAAAGAAAACATCCTGGAGCTCTACGCCAATCAGGTTTATTTCGGCGAAGGGGCTTGGGGACTAAAAAGTGCTGCACAAACCTATTTTGGAAAAGAACCTAAAGATTTATCAAATAGTGAATCAGCTATTTTGGTGGGCTTAATAAAAGCCCCGACAAATTATTCTCCAGTTAAAAACTATGACAAAGCTATTGAGCGGCGCAACGTAGTAATTGGCTTGATGGAGGATCAAAAGTTTCTCTCTAAGGCCGATGCAGATAAGGCGCGCAGTGAAGAGCTCGTTTTAAAGGAAAAGAAGACAGATCCACTTAAAGGGAAATATCCTTCCTACGTGGATCAAATTATCGCAGAGGCAAGCCAGCGGTATGGAATTTCCCAGGAAAAACTCCTTGCGGGCGGTTACAAAATCCATACGGAATTGAACCAGGATATGCAGACAGGCCTTGAAGAAATCTTTAAGGATGACACTCTTTTTCCGAAGAGCAAAACGGATCAGCAAGTTCAGGCAGGATCGGTTCTGATTGATCCGAAAACTGGAGGGATTCAGGCCTTAATCGGCGGCCGGGGAGAGCATTCATTCCGTCAGTTTAATCGTGCTACTCAGCTTAAAAGACAGCCGGGTTCGATTATGAAGCCGATTGCTGCTTACACGCCGGCGCTTGAAAAAGGTTATACACTGGATTCTCCGCTTAAGGATGAGGAAATGGACTTTGGCGGATATACACCGAAAAATATTGATGGACAATACAGAGGAACCGTATCCTTATATGACGCCTTTATCAAGTCCTACAATGTTCCAGCTGTCTATACACTCAGTGAGGTGGGCATAGATGCAGGACTTGATTCAGCAAAACGGTTCGGGATTCCTGTTACCGATAAGGACAGGCAGTATGGTCTCGCTCTTGGCGGCCTGAATGAAGGAGTATCTCCATTGCAGATGGCCGAAGCATTTTCCGCCTATCCGAACAAAGGAGTCCGTAACGAATCCCATGCGATAACAAAGATTGTAGATTCAGAAGGAAAAACAGCAGGTGAATGGGAAGGAGCCAAATCCAAAGCGACCACTCCTGAAGTTGCTGATAAAATTACTCAGCTAATGCTCGGAACCGTTAACGAAGGAACTGGGAAAAACGCGAAAATAGAAGGCTGGGAGCTGGCAGGAAAAACCGGTTCTACACAGGATCCAAATGGTGGAGATGGCACGAAGGATCAATGGTTTGCAGGCTTTACCCCTAATTTAGCGGGAGCCCTGTGGATCGGCTATGATAAAACGGACGCCGATAACATATTGGATACGACGAGCAGTAAAACAGCCGCTCCGCTATATAAGAAGATTATGGAACGAGCTTTAAAAAATGAAGAGAAACAAAGCTTTAATTTGCCTCTTTATCAAAAACCGGTATCTGTTCCGCCGCCGGCAAGTGTGCCTAATGAGAAAGAAGAAAAAGGAAACAAAGATAAAAAAGGAGCACCTGGCGAGGAAAAGAATCCCGGTCATCAAAAAAATAAAGAAATAGAGAAGAAAATGAAAGAAAAATTTAAAGAAGAGAAGAAGAAGTGGGAAGAGCAATTTAAAAACAATTAATAATAGAAATGCCCTGCAGACAACCTGCAGGGCATTATTATATTTTTTTGCCGGTAATAAGGTCAAAAACCAAATAAAAAAAACCTGCTCGGCAGGTTCTTGTTCTTACAGCATATTGATAATCCAAGCGATAACAACGATTGCTCCAATAACCATCAAAATTGTACGCAGCATGTTCATTCTCCTTTGCACTTTATAATTTAATGTACCCATTGCTGAGTTGATTATGCTAATTAATGAAGAGGTGATAAAAGTGCAGTATTTTCTTTCTCAAACAGCTCAGCAAGTTTTTCGCTTACTTGAGCATATTTATCCCGATCACAGATAATTTGAAGCTGTTTGTTATGTGAAGCTGTCAGCAAAAATGCGACAAGAGATGGGAGTTTGGATACATCGACTTTAGACCTTTCGTCTGCATTGATATATATGTCAGTATTAAGTGTTTTCGCAAGCTGGTTCAATTCAATTGCCTGTTCCATGTTCAATGAAGAACCAACAAAATATGTAGCTTTTTCCATTTCTAGTCCCTCCTGTTTTATGATTTCTTTTCTTTTTTTAATGTTGTATTTCTATTACCTCTTTGATTAAGAAATGAAACAGAAAAAGGTGAAAATGGGTAAAAAGGCCTTGTTTGCACAGGAATACTCACCCCATCATAAACCGCCTTCATTCCCTCAGTCGGAGGCCTGCAGGAGGCAGGTCAGTTCTGCGTTGCGACAGGACGTCGCGCTTTTAGCAGAACTTCCTTAAGTCAGCGCCCCTCGGTCGGGAGTTCCACCGTCTCTCAGGCCTAACCAAGCCTCCAAAACCCGTTAGCAGAAGAGGATTAGCGCTTGTACTCCGTCCAGCTCCTGGCTCTAGCCCCTCGAGGTCATAAGCCGCTCATCCTGCGAAAGGGAAAACTGCCTTTCTCCGGCTGATCGTCTTATGCTTGTCGGAGGCCTGCAGGAGGCAGGTCAGTTCTGCGTTGCGACAGGACGTCGCGCCTTTAGCAGAACTTCCTTTTATTAGTGTAGCGCGCGTACTCCGTCTAGCTCCGGCGGCTAGGCCTTCGGACGCTTCACTCCCTCGGTCGCGGCAAAAAGCGCCGCTCGGTCGGGAGTTCCACCGTCCTTCAGGCCTGAACAAGCCGCCTCCGCTTTTGTTCTGAAAATTTACAATTGACAAAAAGCTGTCACAAATGATATCTTTACAAAGACATTAAACAATAATTGGAAAGGAGGGACGCGTCATGAAGGGAATTGATATGGTTAAGTTTGTTTCTGTTCGTCAATCAGGCGCGGTCCTCCTTTAACGTATATACAGCTTGATAACTCTTCAGCTGTTATTAGTTAGGGCATGGTCCGCGGTAAAACGCGGTTCCATGCCTTTTTATTTGGAAAAGGCATATCCTCCATGGTGTGCCTTTTTTTGCTTTTTTAGGCTGGAAACGGTCTTTTAAAGATAAATAAAACGAATTTAGGAGGAAACACAATGACCCGTAAAACTATTTCCAGACTGCTTTTAAATAAAGGAGATCCAGATAGCGGCTAGTTTTAAAAACAAAAGCAAGGGAGATGAATACATGTTTTCGGTTTTAAGCAAATTAAAGTGGTTTTTTAAAAAGTATTGGCTTCGCTATACCATTGCGATTGTTCTGCTGCAGATGGTCAATATCCTCGAGGTTATTCCGCCAAAGCTGTTAGGAACAGTTATTGATGAAATTAAAGCGGGGAGTTTTTCCTCGGAGTCTCTTGTAAAATACGTCCTCTTATTTTTAGGTCTCGGTGCTGTGACTTATACCATGACGTACTTTTGGATGTACAATTTGTTCGGCGGAGCGCAATTAATTGAGAAAATTCTCCGTTCGAAGTTTATGGGACACTTGATTAAAATGACACCAAGATTCTATGAGAAAAACAGAACGGGCGACTTAATGGCCCGTGCTACCAATGATCTAAAGGCTGTGTCATTAACGACCGGCTTCGGTATATTAACGCTCGTTGATTCCAGTTTATTTATGTTAACCATTCTTTTTTCGATGGCCATATTAATCAGCTGGAAGCTTACGATTGCAGCGGTTCTTCCACTCCCCCTTATGGCGATTGCGATGAACATCTATGGAAAGAAAATTCATGAACGCTTTATGCTGGCTCAGGATTCGTTCGGAGATTTGAATGATAAAGTACTTGAGTCCGTTCAGGGAATCCGCGTATTAAGGGCTTTCGTTCAGGAAAAAGAAGATGTAAAACGCTTTAGTTCAATGACAGATGATGTGTACCGGAAGAACGTGGCTGTAGCAAAAATTGATGCTCTTTTTGATCCGACTATAAAGCTTCTTGTTGGAATGAGCTATATGATTGGTCTTGGCTATGGTGCATATCTTGTTTTTAATCAGGAGCTGACGCTTGGAGAATTGGTTTCCTTCAACGTTTATCTCGGTATGATGATCTGGCCGATGTTTGCCATTGGCGAGCTGATCAATATCATGCAGCGGGGAAATGCTTCACTGGACCGTGTAAATGAAACATTGGCTTATGAAGCTGATGTGAAGAATCATGAGCATCCAATTCAAGTGGATACACCGGATACAATCGAATTTCGAAACGTAGCATTTACTTATCCCTCGTCAGCGGTTACTAATTTAAAAGGAATGTCCTTCAAAGCCGGAAGAGGAGAAACCATTGGGATTGTCGGAAAAACAGGCAGCGGGAAGACAACCATTATCCGGCAGCTTCTCAGACAATACCCGCTTGGAAAAGGTGAAATTCTGATTAGCGGAGTTCCTATTCAGCGAATTCCAATGGAATCGCTGCAGAAATGGATCGGATATGTCCCTCAGGATCATATTCTTTTCTCAAGAAGCGTGCGTGAGAATATTCTTTTCGGTAAGAAAGACGGCACCGAAGAAGATGTGGAGCACGCAATCGATTCAGCATTTTTCAGAAAAGACATTGAGATGCTGCCTGAAGGTCTGAAGACCCTTGTCGGGGAAAAAGGGGTCGCTTTATCAGGCGGGCAAAAGCAGCGGATTTCAATCGCACGGGCTTTGATCGCCAATCCTGAAATTTTGATATTGGATGATTCCTTATCTGCTGTTGATGCGAAAACCGAGACGGCTATTATTGAAAACATTCGCCGTGAACGGAAGGGAAAGACGACATTCATCACAACACACCGTCTTTCGGCTGTTGAACATGCTGACCGAATTCTCGTTCTTGAAGATGGAAGAATCATTGAAGAAGGAACGCACCAGCAGCTTATGAAAGAAGATGGATGGTATAAAACTCAATACGAGCGCCAGCAGGTCGAGGCGCAAAATGAAGGCGGGGTGGGCGCATGAAAACAGGAAATCGTTTAGTTCAATACGCCCTCAAGTACAAAAAAACATTATTGGCTGCGCTGCTCATGCTGGCTGTTGCCGTTGGTGCCGAGCTGACAGGTCCGATTATTGCCAAGAAAATGATTGATGATCATATTATCGGAATTGAAAAGCCCTGGTTTGAGACAGAGTCCCGGGGAAAGGATACAGTAGCCTATAAAGGAAAAACGTATAAACGGGGCGACCGGTTCACAGAAGGGGAGCAAAAGGGGAAACAGGTTCACGTCCTGCAAACCAAATTGAATTATTATTTTATTCCGGAGGCTGTTAAGGAAGACGGAGAACGAAGAGCAGCAAACGGAGAGCTAATAATAAAAAACCGTGATGGAGAGACCTCTTATCCGGCAAGTAAACTGAGCAAGGATGAACTTTTAGCCTTTTACGAGCCAGAAGTCAGCGGTCTGATTTATCTGATGGGTCTTTATTTGGGCCTCCTTGTTCTTGCATCATTCTTTAACTATGGCCAGCGATTCTTTCTGCAGGTAACCTCAAACCGCATCATTCAAAGAATGAGAGAGGATATTTTCGAACACATCCAGCGGCTTCCAATCAAATATTTTGATAACCTTCCTGCAGGGAAAGTGGTAGCAAGGGTGACCAATGATACGGAAGCGATTAGAGAGCTGTATGTTGCGGTTCTGGCAACATTCTTTACAAGTGCTATCTACATTACCGGTATTTTTATTGCTTTATTCCTGCTGGAAGCAAAACTTGCACTGATTTGCATGGTCATTTTACCGATTCTGGTTTTATGGACGATTGCTTACCGGAAGTTTTCATCAAATTACAATGAGAAAATCCGTACTCTTGTCAGTGATATCAATGCAATGGTGAACGAATCGATTCAAGGCATGACCATCATTCAGGCGTTTCGCCGCCAAAAGGAGACGACAGAAGAGTTTGAAAAGCTGAATGAAGAGCATTTCCATTATCAAAACAAACTCCTCAGCATCAATGCCCTTCTTTCTCACAACATGGTTGGATTTATCCGAAATGTGGCCTTTGTTGCGCTTATTTGGTACTTTGGGGGAGCATCCCTGAATCCAGGTTCCATGGTTTCGCTTGGAGTCCTTTATGCATTTGTTGATTACCTGAACCGCTTGTTCCAGCCGATTTCGGGAATCGTCAACCAGTTTGCGCAGCTGGAACAGGCACGTGTCGCGTCAAACAGGGTTTTCAGTCTGCTTGATGAGAAAGGAATCGATGTAGAAGAAGCCAATAACAGGCGGTATAAAGGAAATGTAGTATTTGACCATGTCTCCTTTGGCTATACGGAGGATCATGATGTACTCAAGGATATCCATTTTGAAGCGAAGCAGGGGGAAACCGTCGCACTAGTTGGCCACACGGGTTCCGGAAAAAGCTCAATTATGAACCTGCTGTTCCGTTTCTATGATGTCAGGACGGGGAAAATTACGATTGATGGTGTAAACATTCAGGATCTTTCGAGACAGGAAGTTCGGAAGCATATGGGAATTGTTCTCCAGGATCCTTTTCTGTTTTCAGGGACCATCTCTTCGAACGTAAATCTTGAAAATGAGGAAATCACTCGAGAGCAAATTGAAAAGGCCCTAACCGATGTCGGTGCGGAAAATCTGCTGAAGAACCTGCCTAAAGGTTTTGATGAGCCGGTGATTGAAAAGGGCAGTACTTTATCTTCCGGTCAGCGCCAGCTCATTTCATTCGCGCGTGCTCTCGCGTTTGATCCGGCAATTTTGATTTTGGACGAAGCGACTGCAAGCATTGATACCGAAACGGAAGCAATTATTCAGGAGGCTATGGAAGTCCTGAAAAAAGGCCGTACGACATTTATCATAGCGCACAGGCTTTCAACGATAAAAAATGCAGATCAAATTCTCGTGTTGGATCACGGCCAAATCGTGGAAAAAGGAAATCATGATGAGCTGATGAAGCTTGAAGGAAAATATTATCAAATGTATAAGCTGCAGCAAGGAAAACAAAATGCAGGCAGCAGCCTCGCAGGATAAAAAAAGCCCGCTCGTTTAGCAGCGGGCTTTTTTCTATGGATATTAAACCCAGTTTACAAGGGTATCGAGAGACTGTCTCGTTTTAGCTCTTGGTTCATCGACGCGGTAACCGAAAGCGGCCATGACAGACAATTCCAGGTTATCGCCAGTTAAAATTCCTTCCTCACGGAGCACTTGTTCCACTTTATCTTTATCAAATCCTTCAATCGGACAGGAATCGATCCCGATTTGGGCTGCAGATGTCATCATATTGGCGAGCGCAATATACGATTGCTTGGATGACCAGTCAAACATCGCGCGGCTCGATTCAAGGAGCTTAAAATCAGATTCCTGAAACGTTTTAAAAATACTTCGTCTGATTTTCTGGGATTCCTCGGGAAGTCCGTTTGCATCCATCATATGCTGGATATATGGAGATTCGTGGTGCATGTCTTTCTCATTTCTTGAAAAGATCAGAATAAAATGGCTGGCAGTCTGCAGCTGGCCTTTTCCACCCCACGTACAAGGCATTAGTTTTTCTCGGATCTCTTTATTTTGAACGACAAGTATTTTCCATGGTTCATACCCAAATGAAGACGGTGACAGTCTTGCGGTTTCCAGGATGAAATGGAAATCCTCTTGAGGGATTTTCTTATCTACCTGAAATGTTTTAGCTGCATGCCGGAACTGGAATGCCTTTAAGATTTCCTGTTTTTTATCTTGAATGTTCATTTCAATGTATCCTCCTGTTGTTGTTGTTGAATTGCTGCTGGATTTAGTATAATAAATTGGAATGATAAATGTAAGTACGCACATGTATGTGGTATAGGAACAATTTTTATACTGTAAGATGGAGTGGGAAAAATGACGGATTTTAAAGCATATGGGTATTCTTGTTCTGTCGCAGCGACGCTTGATATTATCGGAGGAAAATGGAAAGGGGTTATACTTTTCTATTTGCTCGACGGCAAAAAACGATTTAATGAACTTAAACGTCTGAATGGGGAAATCACACAGCGCATGCTAACCCTTCAGCTTAGAGAGCTGGAGAGAGATGGAATCGTTCACCGGGAAATCTATAAAGAAATTCCTCCAAAAGTCGAGTATTCTCTTACTGAATTCGGCCAATCTCTGAAACCGCTCATTTTGATGATGAGAGAATGGGGAGAGCATCATGTCGAGTATGTGATGGAAAAAAGGAAGAATGAGGCATAAGAAAAGCGCTGCATCGGGAGGATGCGGCGCTTTTCTAATAAGCAAGCCCAACACGTTTTTTGGTATGTTTCGGATTCTGCCATTCATGGAACACAAAATGAGCCGTGTCCTGTACGGAAATGGATGTACCGCCATCAGGAAGCACATTTTCTTCAGAGCGGTAGATTCCCGTTAGCTTTCCATCCGGTAAGTAGGTAGGGCATGCGATTGTCCAGTTTAAATCCGATTCCCTCAGCATTTCATACACCTTCGCATGTTCTTCGGCGGCTCTCGTTGAACGCTGCTTCGATTCATTGGATTGAAACCGGTACAGGGATGGATCATTTCTGGACTGAAGGATCCCTGCGGTTCCGACGGTAATCATTCTTTCAATGCCATGTTTTCTTGCAGCGTCCAGGATGATTTCCATGCTGACGGATAACGTATCATTGCCATCTGTATTCAGACAGCTGATAATCGTTTTGCATCCTGCAATGGTTCTTTCCACGTCCTCTGCATTCCGAGCATTTCCTTCTATGATTTCAGTGTTCCCAATAGCCTGAAGTTTTTCTGGAGACCGGACCAGTGCTTTGAAGGGCTGTCCGGCTTCAGTGAGGAAGGAGGCAAGTTCAAGGCCTACCCGGCCCGTACTTCCCAAAAATGCGATGGTCATATGGCCACCCCCTTTTTCCTCATCATACCTTACTTTGCGGATTTTTAAAAAGAAATAGCCGAAAAGGCAAATCAGTTTCCTGCAAAAAAAATAAAAGAATAAATCCAATTAAACCCCAATCCAGCTCGGCAGTCATTCTCCAAAGCTCCCTCCATCCCTTTTTTTCATTATATGGAGGTTTGACTCTGCGGGAACCGCCAAACAAAAGAGATATGCGGGATTTCCAGCCATGAATAGTCTGCCGCTATTCCACCAAAATAGAAGAAGGGAGATGCGCGAGGCAACTCCCTTCGAATCCAAGTTATTTAATTAACGAGCTCCGCCAAAAGACTGTTGAGCCATTTGTACTAGACGTTTTGTGATTTCTCCGCCTACAGAACCGTTAGCGCGTGCAGTTGTTTCTGCTCCTAGGTTTACTCCAAACTCAGTAGCGATCTCATATTTCATTTGATCGATAGCTTGTTGTGCACCAGGTACTACTAGTTGGTTTGAGCTGTTGCTGTTTGCCATGTGTGTCAACTCCTATACATTAATTTTTTGGTTGGATCAGCTGGGCTTGCACCAGCCGGAGAATCAGCGAGTGAACCTCCTGCCTCTGTCGGCTTGATCCATTGCGCTTGCTACAATACGTATTATGTTTCCAATTCGGATTTTTAATCCGGATTTAAATTGGTAATTTATTCAACGTGAAAAAAAGAGGCACATATTTAATTGACAAGGGTGAAAAATACGAACAGAAGGAATGGTGAAGGAGTTGGATTCAGATGGACATGTGCCCGCTTTGCAACGGGTTTGAGGAAAAAATGATTCTCTGTCCAAACTGCGGGACAATCATGGCGGACGATGGCAGGGCAACAGATTTTCTGGATGATTATAGTGCATATATGGATATTGATACAATGAAGCTGTATGACGGGGTTCTTCATTCCTTGGAACAGCATGAGTGTGTTCACCAATACAGCTGTGGCAATTGCTTGCATGAGGAAATTGCGGTTATAAAAGAGTGAGACTCTCCAGAGGCTGCCTCAAACATTTTAGAAAAATCCCTGCTAACCCAATAATTTCTTTCACTTACTGTATCCCTCATATCATAAATATCTAAGAATAAAGCTCTTTTAATCTTGGCGGCTGATTGCAGCAAGCAGGCGTTCGCTTTCCGAACCAATCAAAAGGTGTTAAAAATCAACACCATGCTTTTACAAAGCCAATTAAAAAGTGAAGTTTTCACATTTAACACGGTCTGAATAAAAAAAGAAGCTGCCGTGGGGGCAGCTTCTTTTTGATTTAAATTAAACCAATACAGCCTTCGCTTCACTTGCAGGACGGATTCTGGATTCGGAATCTTTGTCGAAGAAGTGAACTTTGTTCATATCAAATGCAAGTGGCAGAACCTGTCCCGGATCAATATCTGTACGGGAATCAACACGTGCGATAAATTCCTGTCCTGCTACTTGAGAGTAAAGCATGGTTTCTGCACCCATAAGCTCGGATACTTCAATTTTTGCATCGATTTTAGATCCGATGGAAGCGTCAACGAATACAGGCTCATCATGGATATCTTCAGGACGAATTCCCATGATAATTTCTTTGCCGACATAGCCTTGCTCGCGAAGGAATTTCATTTTACCTTCAGGAACGGTTACTTTTTCGCCGCTCATTTCAAAGAAGCCGTCTGAAAGTTTTCCTGTCAGGAAGTTCATTGCAGGAGATCCGATGAACCCGCCAACGAATACGTTTTCAGGCTTTTCGTACACTTCTTTTGGAGCTCCAACCTGCTGGATCAGACCGTCTTTCATAACAACAAGACGCGTTGCCATTGTCATAGCTTCCGTTTGGTCATGCGTTACATAGATAGTTGTTGTTTGAAGACGCTGATGCAGCTTGGAAATTTCTGCGCGCATTTGTACACGAAGCTTTGCATCAAGGTTGGAAAGCGGCTCATCCATAAGGAAAACCTTTGCGTCGCGCACGATTGCACGGCCAAGTGCAACACGCTGGCGCTGACCGCCGGAAAGAGCTTTTGGTTTACGGTCTAAGTACTGTTCAAGACCAAGGATTCTTGCTGCGTCTTTTACGCGGCGGTCAATTTCATCCTTAGGGAATTTACGAAGCTTTAAACCGAATGCCATGTTATCGTATACGTTCATATGAGGGTAAAGAGCGTAGTTTTGGAAAACCATCGCGATATCGCGGTCCTTCGGTGCTACATCATTCATGCGCTTGCCGTCAATCACAAAATCACCTTTGGAGATTTCTTCAAGACCTGCAATCATACGAAGTGTCGTAGATTTACCGCAGCCTGACGGACCTACGAACACGATAAATTCTTTATCTTGAATATGAAGGTTAAAATCGCTAACCGCGGTTACTTTATTGTCGTAAATTTTATGGATGGAATTCAATACTAATTCTGCCATGTCTCTTCCTCCTGTTATTGTGCAAGTTTTGAAAGCGTTTTATCTATGCTCTCATTCTAGGAAAAGGAGGTGAATGCGTAAATAGACAAGTTGCACAAAAAAATGAAAGGGCTTTCGTGCACTTTGCCTATTCCGGCGCTGGGAGGGCATTCTCCCTGTGAATGATCAGCAAATAAACGGCTAAAGCATTCGTGAAATATTTGATATCAATACCGGTTCTTTCAATGAAACGATCGATTCGATACTGCAGGCTGTTCCGATGCATATAAAGTGCTTTGGAGGCGGATGACACATTTAAATTGCACGTGAAGAATACTTTTAAGGTTGAAACCAGTTCTGCCTCATCCAATGTATCCAGCAGCCGGTCGGATATAGCATTCCGTAAACTAAGATAGCGCTGTCCGGTCATAAAAAGAGGACAGGCTTCGTAAAAGGTAATCACTTTCCCTTTAGGAAGCTTACCTGGAAATTCCCTGAACATGTCTTTTTCGGCTTGGAACTTTTCCCTGAGCCTGGAATTACTCTCGTGAATTTGCCCGATAAAAAACGCAGGTTCAATAAAGAAGTCGCTTAATAGGGAGGAGGAGAGGGCTGTAATGGATTCCATATCAAGCAAACCCGAAGGAGCCTTCTCAATGATGACTCCTGATTGATCAGAAAGCCAAATGACCAGGGCTTCTTCCATAAACCCTGCCACTGCTTCTAACAAAGCAGGCTTATCCTCAATCCTCTCACTGAACTCTGCATGGATAAAGCGGACTGGAAAATCATCTGGCGGAGAGTCTTCTTTGCCGGTTAAATAATAAAACCAGCTCTTTTCCTTGTGGCTGATCCCCGATAAATAAGTACTATCCGGAGAAACAGCTGCGGCAAACAGGGCTTGAAGCAGCTCTGTTTCATTGGGTGCCAGCCTTGATTTTCGTATCCCGAAGCTTTCTCCATCCGCCGTTTCAAACCATTTATATTCATCCAGCAGCCTTGGAGGCCCTGATAAAAAATCATTGTCGAAGTAAAGCATCAATTGCTGAAGCATAGTCAGACTCCTTTACCTGGTACTCCTTTTATTATAACAGGTAGCGGGACAGGATGAATATTGGAAGCGCAGCTAAAAAAGAACGGAGGAGGGTCCGTTCTTTTTAGCTTATTCATAAACGTGGAAAAGCATCAGTTCATGGATCTGGGAGATTAGATGCTCCTCCTCATCCCCGGGAGGAATGGCTGTTCCCCACTCCACCTGCCCGTTCTTATGGTAGATGCCGTCGTAATGAGTTCCTTTAAAATAAAAAGAAATCCGCCATCCAGGCAAATTTGCCTGCTTGAAAAGAGGTTTCCATTGAAAATGCTGAACCATCTGTAATCACTCCTTGATTCCATATCGGTAATAAAATTTATACGGCTTGAACGATCTGCCACTTCGATTCATCCCACACTTAGTCAGATTGAAGTAGGAGTCTTCTCGCTGTATAAATACGGCATAAATGAAAAAAATCCTTTTGCCAATAACTGGTCAAAAGGATCTGTTCTCCGCTAATTGCATAAACAAACGGCTGAGTTTAGAAATTCTTGCGCCTTCAATTTCAGGTTCATCAAATTTCATGGGTTTAGAGTTAATTTCATAAATATAGAGGTTTCCGTTTTGATCAACACCTGCATCAATCGAAAATTCTCCGATAAGTCCGTAGCGATCTGACAGTGCTTTGCCAGCGGTTTCCGTGATGAAATGGAGCTGATCCATATCTATCCTATTCTCAACAAATCGGAAAGGAACGATTTGCCCTCCAGCAGGTACATGAGTAGTCAGATTCTGCTTTTTGGATGCACGCACTCCGGTTCCAACGAGAACGTGGGTCGTTCCATTCAAAATTCCGAGCAGCCGCAGGTCATATTTTTGTCCGTTTAGTAAATCAGAATCAATCGACTGCTGAACGATGACAGGAATATCAGAAATTTGCTCCCACACTTCCCTAATCGTAGATTGATGGGGGGGAACCTCGATGGACTCCGATATCACATTCTGACCGCCCAAAGCGGTTACTTTCATGATTCCTTTTCCTTTGCATTGGTTCACCGGTTTGATGTAAATCTGACCAAGCCGTGCTGTCCATTCCCGAAGTTCCTCTTCACTTTCAATTAGAGAGGTGATTGGAAGGAAGGGGCGGAGAAGGGGGATATCAGACAGCGTATTCCAGATTTCCCATTTGTTAAAAAATGAAGGATTAAAGATTGGAATTTTTTTTTCCTTTAGCTTCTTTAGGCAATCTTCAGCTTTTATTTCTGCGATTCTGGAGGGAATGCGATTATAGATTACGTCAGGGAGAGGAGCTTTCATCAATTGCCACTGGTGCTTTTCTGCAAAAAAACTGAAGCCCTCCGCGTATTTTTCCTTTATCCCCTCTGGAGTGACTACATAGCAGAGGCCACCAAGCCTTGAAACCTCTCCGATTAGTTTCTTAAAATAAAACTCACTTCCAAAAAAGGTTCGATTTTTTTTCCCTGGAGCTGTTAAAATGGCAATTCGCGGCTGTCCACTCGTCATTGAACAATATCCTCAGGGGATTCAATCGACTTTTTCATCAGGAACATCGCATAATCTAAAAATTGTCTTCTGGAAAGCAAATCTCCGTCCTTTAGCTTTGGGTGGGAGAAGATGGATCGTCCTGGTTTGGAATTGGCTTCAAACAGCCAAATCTTCCCTGTCTGGTCCAGACCAAGGTCAAAGCCGATTTCCCCAATAAAGCCAGGAATATTTTCATCAATGTGCTCACTAAGCAAAATGGAGGACTCCGTTAAATTATGAAGTACGCGAATCCGTTCCTGCGGATCCTCAATCAGCTCTTCAAGAGTTTTAACAATCCCTCCGCTGTTTAAGTGGGTGGTCACGCTTCCCTTCCCGGCAATCTTAGCTGCGATCGCAGTGACACTCCATTCGCCCTTCGAATCTTTATTCGTATGAATGCGGAAATCAACTGCCTGATTATTCTGCCGGAAAAGCTCGATGCCCTGCTGCGCCAAGTATGAATCAAGTACTCTTCCGTTGAAGGAATGCTTGAAAAAGTGTTCAAGTGAAGGATATTTCCGCAGTTTATTTTGAAAGGCTTCATCTCTGTATTTACAGTAATAGCATTCCTCCTTACGGCTGTACATGAGCTGAAATACGCCAAGACCGAGACTGCCGTTAGCGGGTTTTAAGTAAACACTTTTGTACGAGCTCAGCATTTGTTCGATCTGCTCAAGAGTCGGTCCAAGGATGGTTTCTGGTAAAAACTCTTTCGCATCTGGAATACGAGAAAGGGTTTGATGAATATCCCATTTATTAAAGAATCCCGGATTAAACCATGGAATGCCGTATTCTTCGATTAAGCGCCGCTTAACAAGCTTTAAAGCGTGATGATTTTCAGATTTACGGTTCGGAAGGCGGTCATAAACAACATTCGGGATGGGAACCTCAAGCTCACTCCAGCCTTTTTGGCCGTATGTATAGCCCATCACGGTCCCATTTTCCCAGTTAATGTGATGTGCTCCAAACACGACTGTGTACATGCCGGCTGTCTGATCCATGCTCATCAATCTTGCGAAAAATAGGGACCGCTCGCCGACCGGCCTGAGGAGAGAATCGGTGAAGCCTGCTGTGAAAATTCCGATTAGCGGCCCTAAATAAAGAATTCCATCATGGATGAGCACCCGGGTTTTTCCTGGAAAGGGAAGCTTGAGTTTTTCAGCCATTGCTGGATGAACTCCAATTTCCCAGCCATTTTTCCCTGTTGCCTGTGAAGTGCATGGAAGGCAGAACGTTCCAAAGGCAGCGTGGCTTACTTCTTCAAATACATCATGTCTGGACGGAAACACAAATTCCGGTCCGTTGTCTTCTTCATTCAATAAATATAGCGTGTAGATATCGGACATAACGGCATTCAGGCTCCTTTCAATCTATTGCTCTTGATCGGCATTGGCGGTTTTAGCCAGCAGGTGCTTGCAGTATGCCAGCGGCGCTTCGTATAAGTTGTTCTTTTGGTCTGGCTGGGTTTGCATAATCAGCTGGCGTCCCGGCTTTGAATTCACATCCAGAATCCAAATAGACCCGTCTCTTGAATATCCAATATCTATACCAAGCTCAAATAACGAAGAGAAGGACTGTTCAAGAACGATCGGCAATTTTGAGAGAATCGTGCTGAGGTCGTCATGGAATAAATAAGCCTGGCGGCGCGATAGTCTTTGAAACCAATCTTCATAGGATAGTGCCTCACCTCCGCTTCCAAGGTTGGAAATAAACGATCCCTGATAGCCGCGCCTGATCCCGCGGCCGCGTTCAGCCCAATTTCCGCTCCCATCCTTTTGCATCAAAATACGGATATCAAATGGATACCGGCTCCGGTCTGTGAGCTGAAGCAGCGGCTGAATGAGATAGGGAGATGTGGATTGTTTTAGAAACAGGTTCATCCAGATTTCGAATTCCTCAATGGAAGAGAATCCCTTTGTTTTCTTATTTGCACCGTTATGATAAACCGCTTCAATGGTTTTCCCGCTCAAAGACAGGGCGATTATTCCCCGTCCCTGCGCCCCTTTTACAGGCTTCAGCATGCATTGCCGTTCCCTGAAAAGAAGGGGAAGTATGTCCTTAGCTGTATCAATCTGTGCGGTATCCGGTAAATAGAAGGAGAGGGTAGAATCTTTCATAATCGCCTGATGCACTGTCCATTTATCTGGCAAGCCTTTACCCAGAAATACGGTATCCGGTCTGTTTTTCAGCCAGTCAGCGATTGGCCGGGATTTAGCCGAACGGTCGCCTTTGCTATAAAAGCAGCGATCATAAATAAAGGCTGGCAGCGGCTGAAGAGAAGGCTTCCATTCATCCTGTTCATATAAAAATCCCTTTAATAGAGCAGTGCCGGGCTGAATGTCAGCAGGACAAAACCTGAACACAGTCAGTCCAAACGACCCGGCTCTTTTGGCAATTTCAGTGGAATACGATTTTTCTGCTTCCTGATGAAGCGTCATAAACCCAAGCACAGACTTCATTCTCTTCACACCCCATTCAGCTTACTTAAATAAATTCCATAGTCCACTACAGCCTTTGCAGACGGTCTAACCCTCATCTGTCCGGGAATATATTCACTGCTTTTGGAGGGCTTTGAATTAATTTCAATGAGCCAAAGCCGTTCATCCTGATCAAGGGTTAAATCAATTCCAAGCTCGCCATAGCAGCCATTTGAGTTCCTTTCAACCGCGAAGCAGATTTCCCGGGAAAGCTCAGCAAGCAAATTCCGGATGTTCCGCCCCTTTTTTACCCCATAGAGCTCTTCGAGGATTTTTTTTACAGGAAATGCCGCACCGCCTTGATAGAGATTTGAAACGAACGTATTCTCGGATGACACCCTTGCTGTCATAGAAGTGACCGCCCAGTCGAGATCATTCTTTTTATGGCAGAGGATGCGGAAATCCATTGGCTTACTATGATACGTAATGATTCGGATCGTCTCCTGCAGCATATAAGGTTCCTTTGTAAGGCGGGGATACATGTGCCTGAACATTTCATCCGTATTTTTGAAAGAAGCAGCCGGGTCAATTGAAGAGGTATCATCAAGTAAATAGCCCTCATCCGTTTCCCTGATCCGGAAGATCTTTTTCCCCTGGCTGCCATAGATCGGCTTTACAAAAAAGTCAGTGTAGGAAGCAGTATACAATTCGTAATCCCGTTTAGAAGCAAGCTTTCTTGAAACCGGAACATAGGGGAGTAAAACGGGATCAGCCTCCAGCCATTGATGGACTTCCCATTTGTTCAAAAAACGCTGATTAAAATAGGGAATATTGTGCTGCTGAAGTCCATCTGTGAATGCCGCAAACCGAACATCGAGCTCCGTTCTCCTTTGGTGCAGACGGTTATGCACAGCATTAGGAAAGGGCAAAAACGTCCTGATCCATTGCTCCTTATGCCGGACCCATCCGCTCACATGCTTATCCTTCCAGTCCTTCAATGAAAAAAGATAAAAGAGATAGCCTTTTTCCTCGCAATAAGACGCGAGCTCTACACAATAATCCTCCATATTTCCAAGTGCAATGCTTTCTTTAGCAGACCGGATATCTGTAAGCAGGGCAAATATGGGGCCAATCCTAATTCCTTCTGCTGCCATACAAACTGACCAGCTCTGTCCTCCCACTAGCCATTCCGGAACAAAAGCGGCCTCAAGAGCCGTTTTTGAAATGGAAAGGAAAAAACTCTTATCATCTATAATTACGAGGCGGACTTTGACTCTATTCCTTCCAATCGAAAGGAAGCTCCATCTGGGAGGTGAGAACTGGCCAAATCGATTAAGCAGTCCGCTGCTGATTCTTACGGAAGGTTCCGAATCCTCGTGAAAAAAAATATCGGTTTTCATCCATTTCATCGCAATCCCTCATTTGCCGAATGGCGTAACTAGACTTATAATTTGTTCTAGGCAGATGTCCTTATCAGCAGTTTATGGAGAAGACGAAAAGTATGTGAAGATATGGAGTGTTAGAATGAGCGTGCTATGGACTTTTATTTTTATGATCGGTATTGGAGCCGCAATTGGCGGAATTACGAACCACCTTGCGATTCAAATGCTTTTCAGACCGTATAATCCGGTCTATGTATTCGGAAAAAGACTTCCTTTTACACCAGGCCTCATACCGAAAAGAAGAGACCAGATGGCTGAGCAGATGGGGAAAATGGTGATTGAACACCTTCTCACTGCAGAAAGCCTTAAAAAGAAAATCATTGATTCCTCCTTCGGACAAGCGCTGGAAAACTGGGCAGAAAAAATGGTGTTTGAATGGATGAATCAAAATCAGACAATCCTGGGGGTTTTAGAAAAAGCCGGAGTTGAAAAGGCAGATGAAAAAACGGAAAAGCTGATTGTTTCAATGATTGAAAGCAAGTGGAGAGAATTTGAAGCGGAAAGCCGGGAAAAAACGCTATCGCAAATGATGCCTCCAGCACTTGAAGCGAAGCTCGACGGAAAAGCAAAAGAGGTTGCCCATTATATCGTTCTATCAGGCATCCAGTATTTTGAAAGCTTCGAGGGAAGAAATCGCATTAAAAACATGATCGATGATTTTCTTGCAGAACGCGGCCGCCTCGGCAGCATGATTCAAATGTTTACAGGCAATATGAATCTCTCTGAACTTGTACAGCCTGAACTGATAAAGTTTTTGAAAAATGGGGAAACAGAAGCATTCATCTCCGACCTGATTACAAATGAATGGGAGAAAGCGAAGCAAATGAAATTCGGGGAAGTTCAAGAGAAGCTGAAAATGGATGAAGCTGCAACTGAGCTGAAAAACCGTGCTATTCGCTCTCTTGGAATAAAAGACTGGTATGGAAAAACTGTATTTGATATGACAGCGCCATACCATCATTCCATTCGCGAAACCTTTATCCCGAACATGGTTTCCATGGCAATCAGCGGTTTAACAAACAACATGGAAACTCTGATGAATCAACTCAACATCGAGCAGATCGTTAAAGAGCAGGTAGATACATTTTCCACTCAAAGACTCGAGCAAATGGTGTTATCAATAACAAGCAGCGAGCTGAAAATGATTACCTATTTAGGTGCGCTGCTCGGCGGTTTAATAGGGATTTTTCAGGCTTTGATTGCGGTATTCCAAGGTTAAATCGTTCCATCCATGAAAATCAGATCGATTTCTGTTATAGTGGGTAGGGGTCCGAATCGAGGACCGAAATTAAAGGAGGGCGATCACATGTCAGAGAACCTTTACACAGAAGCCGGCAACCTGGAAAAAGCACTGCGCGAAAGCACAGAATACAAGCAGCTTAGAGCGCTTTATGATCAAGTGAACGCAGATGAAGCAGCAAAAAATATGTTTGATAACTTCCGTGACATCCAGCTGAAACTTCAGCAAAAGCAAATGTCCGGACAGGAAATCTCACAAGAAGAAGTGGACCAGGCGCAAAAATCGGTTGCACTTGTCCAGCAGCACCAAACCATCGCCCAGCTGATGGAAGCCGAACAGCGCATGAGCATGGTCATCGCCGAACTCAACAAAATCATTATGAAGCCGCTTGAAGACCTTTATGGTGCGGTGGAATAATCAATATAAGAAAATCGCCTTCCTTGGAGGGCGTTTTTTTTTTGAATGGGTGCTTGGTGATTCTTGTACTAAGCCCTGCTGGAAGGGCTTAGTCAGCAAATAATGGTAAAAAGTCAGCAATTATCAGGAAAAGTCAGCAAATAACGGTAAAAGTCAGCAATTACGATTATCAGCAAAAAATCCGATCCACCCGTAATTTCCATCCTATTTTATTAAAAACCTCTATATCTCCCCAAAAAGTTCATCCTTCACATACTCCAGCATCCGCCGCTGCACGTGCTCGGTCATTTCGTGAGCGGTGAAAGGATGAACCGCAAGCTTTTTACGGGATGAGATCCTATTGTAAACAGCAAGAATGCTTTCTGGAACACAGACCGGATCCTTTAATCCTACTTGTATGTGTACGGGAACCGTAATAGCATGAGCGTGATTCAGCACATCGAACATGCTCAGCGTATAGAGGATCTGACTGAGATGTTCAGGGTGTTTTTGGACAAAAGCAGCGGCTTCGCTAAGTGACCCGGAAGATTTCATGATCCCTAGATCCATGTGACACATCCCGGGAAGAGCAGCAGATGCAAATTTTAATTTATCGCCGCTTAATGCAGCCGTCATCAGCGCAAGTCCGCCGCCCTGGCTGAGACCGGCAGTGAACAATCTGCCTCCGTCTACTCTGGGGTGGGAGGCAGCTGCATCCACCGCTCTTACTGCATCGATGACAATCGCATGATAGTAGGAAGTCTCAGGATCCAAAATTCCTTGTGTAATCCAGCCGGACGTCATTCCGTATGAACTGGTCAAATGGTTTCCGGTTTTGCCTCCTTGCCCTCTTACATCCACTGCAAATACGGCGACCCCCAATAAAAGAAGAGCCGCGTGTTTTTCAGGCATGCCTTTGCTGTCCCCATATCCGTGAAAGACAATCGCGCAAGGCAGCTGCTCATCCTTTGCAAAACGGGGGATAAGGAGCTGGGCGTTCAGCGGCGTATCATCAAAGCCGTAAAAAACAGCAGTATAAATATCAACCGAAGGAAATAGATCAGCAGTCTGTGAAAAGCGTGCATCAACGGGCGTTTCCTTAAACTTTTCCAGATTCCTTTTCCAAAAAGCAGATAGGTTTTCCAGCGAAATTGTAGGCGCAGCTGAATAAGCCAAAAGCTGCTCGATCTGTTTTTCCAAAGCGTTCATTGTTTACCACCTTCCTATCACCATGTTTCTCGCTGAAAACTGAATTTCCTGCTTTTTCAGATTGTTTACTTGACGTATCGGAATTATCAACTTTACAATAGTTCTATAGAATAAAAGGTTAATGAGAGAACTGAAAACCCCCGCCTTCACACATTTATAAGCAGGGGTTTTTGCATTGCAGGGTCATGTCCTTGCGGTAAAAATCATATTTTTATAGAGAAACAGGCAGTTCTCATCAGTGAGAGAAAGGGGTACATCATGAATTTATTCTGGTTTTTTCCAACAGCTGGAGACGGCCATTATTTAGGAACACGTGCGGGAGAAAGAAAACCTGAGATTACCTACTTAAAGCAAATTGCAAGTGCATTGGACAACCTTGGATATGATGGTGCTTTATTACCGACAGGGGCAAATTGTGAGGATTCGTGGGTAACCGCTTCCTACCTCGCCTCTGTCACAAATAAATTAAAATTTCTGATTGCCCTCAGGCCTGGTCTCATGTCTCCAACCCTGTCTGCAAGAATGTCTGCAACCTTCGACCATTTTTCAGACGGCCGCCTTCTTTTGAATGTTGTGACAGGCGGTGACCCTGCAGAGCAGGCAGGGTTTGGCAGCTACCATAGCCACGATGAACGATATGAAGTAACGGATGAGTATTTGGATATTTGGAGAAGAGTAATGGAAGGCAATCAAGTAGATTACAAAGGGAAACATCTGGAGGTAACGGGTGCTCATATACCGGAGCTGCCTGTACAGAAGCCGTATCCACCGCTATATTTCGGCGGATCATCTCCAGCAGGGAAAGCGGTTGGAGCGAAACATGCGGATGTTTACCTGTTATGGGGTCAGCCGCCGAATCAAATTAAAGCAAAAATTCAAGAGATGAAGAAGTTGGCTGCTGCTGAAGGACGAACACTAACCTTTGGTATTCGGCTGCATGCAATTGTCAGAGAAACGGAACAGGAAGCATGGGATGCTGCTGAACGGCTGATCAGTCATGTAGATGATGCAACCATCCGGGCTTTCGAGGAGCGTCATGCTTCCTTCGATTCAGTTGCTCAGCGAACGCAATCTTCTCTGCACGGCGGCTCCAAACTGCGGGACAATCTCGAAATTTCTCCTAATCTATGGGCTGGAATTGGGCTCGCACGCGAAGGAGCGGGAACAGCAATCGTCGGCGACCCTGACATTGCAGCAGAACGGATGAGAGAATACGAGGAGGCTGGTGTGGATACATTCATACTATCCGGTTATCCTCATCTGGAAGAAGCCTATCGATTCGCAGAGCTTGTGTTTCCGAAACTTAATAAATAGCGTTATTGCTAAAAAACCCGCAGCACTGCGGGTTTTTCTTTAGTCTGAGTTAAAAGATGGCAGCGCTACAGAAAGCCTCTTGTCAAAATCAGGAACGCTTGCGATAATAAATGTAAGTGCTTACATAACTACCTTGGAAAATTAACTTAATTAACGAAGGGAGATCGGCGGAACATTAAATCGATATGATTGGCAAAAGACATTTCATTTTTTAATGGCCAATTTTTATTTTGACTAGGTTAAGCTTGCTGCAAAATCAACAGCCAAAGTTAACAGTGCCTTATTCTATAAACACCTGGTATACCTTTAAAAGACAAGAGGTTTGCGGGTTTTCCACAAGTTTACTGGACACTGCTGTGCTGAGAGTCTTCATGATATAAAAAAGTCGTAAATGGCTATATTTAAAGAGGGGGAAAACGGTTGGCTAATCATGTAATCGGGAGTTTTCAATTAATGAAATCCCTGAACCGGTCCCTGATTCTGAATATTATTCGTTCTTCAGGGATGATATCCAGGGCAGAAATTGCGAAGAAAACGAGGCTTACTCCGCCTACCGTTACAAACATCGTTCATGAACTTTTGAACGAGGAATTAGTTATAGAAGGCCAGACCGGACCTTCAAGCGGAGGACGAAAGCCTATCATGCTGAGAATCAACTCACGGAATTTTTATATCATAGGGGTGGATGTCGGGGTTAAAAAAGTCCGCTTTGCCGTCACAGATTTAAATGCGGAGATTCTTATGAAAAGCATCGTATCCATCAGCGAAAGAATGACAGAAGAAGAGCTTGTCAAATTGATAATTAAGCAGATTTATACCCTTATTGATAAGGCGGATATTCCAAGGACGAAGATAATGGGAATTGGAATTGGCATGCATGGAATCGTTGATGCTGAACGCGGGATTTCCATATTTGCCCCAAATCTTAATATGAAAAACATCCCGCTGAAAAGCATGCTGGAGGCAGAATTTATGATCCCGGTAAAGGTTGAAAATGATGTGAGGGCTATGGCGCTGGGCGAGGCATGGTTCGGCAGCGGCATTGGCTTTGAGGATCTCATCTGCATCAATGTTGGATATGGGATCGGTGCAGGTATTATTATGAACAACAAGCTGTTTAGGGGACGGCATGGCCTGGCGGGTGAAATCGGCCATACGGTCGTTGATTTAAACGGACCAAGGTGTACGTGCGGAAGCTATGGATGTCTCCAAACTCTTACGGCCCACGACGGGTTAAAAAGTGCAGCTATGAAGGAAATCATTCTTGGCAGGAGGACCCTTATCTCTGAGCTGACTGAAGGAGACGTTGACAAAATCAGCGGGAAAATTATCCATCAGGCTGCAAAATCAGGGGATGATCTGGCGATTGAAATATTACAAACGACCGGTAAATACCTCGGGGCAGCCATTTCTAATCTTGTTCACGTCTTAAATCCGCCAAAAATCATTATTGGAGGCGGCATATCAAAAGCAGGACCATTTCTATTGGATCCTCTTAAGGAAGTCGTTCTAAAACGGGCGTTGAGTGAAGAGGCAAGGGAAACGATCATCGTCGAATCAGGTCTTGGGGACCGTGCAGGACTCGTCGGCGCTGTTACATTAATCCTGGAGGATATGTTTTCATTAAACTATGAAAATAGGAGACAAACAGTATAAGAAAGCCCTTACATTTTGAAAAAAAGTGTGCTATTTTAATAGTAGTTCGTTATATTATTTAATTAAGTAACACGTTTCACTTTGGGAGAAATGAAAGCGGATACAAAAAAGGGGGATTTATATGAAGAAGGTATGGTCATTATTGATGGCTGCAGTCATGACAGTGGGGATGCTGTCTGCATGCAGTTCACAGGGATCAGGCGGTTCCGCTGGGGATGGCGGAAAGCCTAAAGGAGAAATTACCGTTTGGGGATGGAATGTTGCAGCGAGCTCAATGGAATTGGCTGTAGAAAATTTCAAGAAAAAATACCCGGATGTGGAAGTGAAAGTCCAGGATATAGGGCGCTTGGATCTATACGATAAGCTCACAGTCGGGCTTGCTGCCAACGGTGCCGGACTTCCGGATGTCCTGATGGTAGAAAGCGACCGTTTGGATAACTATAAAAAGCAGTTCCCGAAAGGATTCATGGATCTTTCTGAAAAAGGGTTCGATAAATATGAAGATAAATTCGGGAAATCAAAAATAGCTACAGCTAAAAACGAAGATGGAAAGTTCGTAGCCATGCCATGGGATATCGGGCCGACAGGCGTTTTTTACAGAACTGATATTTTTGAAAAAGCGGGTGTAGATCCGAAATCGATTGAAACGTGGGATGATTTCATCGAAGCGGGGAAAGTGATTAAAGAGAAAACAGGTTCTGCCATGGTACCAGTGGATATTGCGAAGGATGATGCACTGTACCGGATGATGCTGAATCAGCAAGGTGCTTTCTATTTTGATGATAAAGGCAACATTGACTTCCAGTCTGATGAATCCGTAAAAGCGATGTCCATGATTCAAAAGCTGCAGGAAAACAAGCTGGTGGCTAATGTGGACGGATGGGATGGAACTGTAACGGCGACTGTCAACGGAACTGTGGCAACTGTGCCTTTCGGCGTCTGGTATACCGGAACCATTATGGAACAGGCAAAGGAGCTTGATGGGAAATGGGATGTAATGAAGCTTCCCGCATTTGAAGCCGGCGGAAACCGGGATGCCAATCTTGGGGGATCGGATATCGTCATTCCGGCTGCCTCCAAAAATAAAGACGCAGCTTACGCATTTGCTGAATTCTTCACGACAGATAAAGATACGCAAGTGAACGTTCTTAAAAAATACGGAATCTTCCCATCGCTGCTTGAAACATACGAAGACAAATACTTTGATGAGCCGGTTGCTTTCTTTAACAATCAGCCGATCTTCCGTATGTTTGCAGACGAAGTGAAAAATATTCCTCCGGCCAATTATACGAATGATTACCCTCGCGGACTGAAATATGCAGCAGATGCTCAGGCTGCAGCTCTTCTTGATAAGAAGGACCCGGCTGAGGCACTGAAAGCAGCTGCTGATCAGCTGGCAAATGAATCGAAACGCGAAATCAATAAGTAAGATATAGAAGGGAGGGCTGCTTGTTCAAGGGCAGCCTTCTTCTTTACCCCGTTTCTAAATTTAATGAACAAACGCGTTTCATTCAGATGTCCCGAGAGGAGGATTTCAATATGGCAGAGCTTCAAAAAGAGACCGCTGTCAAGCAGGTCTATGAACCAAAGGCGTATAAGAAAAATTGGATTACACCGAAAAACTTCCCGTATATTCTCATTGCACCTACCGTGATCCTCTTCTGTTTATTCACGGTATATCCGGTTATTTCATCGTTCATTATGAGCTTTCAAAAAAGTGACGGGGCCGGGATGGCATTTGTCGGCTTAGAAAATTATGTAAGGCTATTTAAGGATCCACTTTTTTTAACAGCCTTGAAAAATACGTTTTTCATCTTAATTATTCAGGTTCCGATTCAGCTGTTCCTGGCCCTGATTCTTGCCGCAGCCCTGAATTCAAAGCTTGTCAAAATGAAGGCTTTTTTCCGGATTTCCTACTTTATGCCGGCCATCACAGCACTCGTTGCTTATTCCATTGTTTTCATGATCATGCTGGATGAAAATTATGGAATCATCAACTACTTTCTTTCCTTGCTGGGAATGGAAAAGGTCGGCTGGCTGACGAGTACTACATGGTCCAAAGTTGCCTTAATGATAGCCATCACATGGAGGTGGACAGGCTACAATATGGTGATTTACCTCGCCGGTCTTCAAAATGTATCTGAATCCTTATATGAAGCGGCAAGCATTGACGGCGCTGGCAGGGTCCGGCAGTTCTTTTATATTACAATCCCGCAGCTGCGTCCGATTATTTTGTTTACTTTCGTACTCTCCACGATCGGAACTCTGCAGTTATTTGATGAACCGTTTATCCTGACTGAAGGCGGACCGAATAACTCCACGTTAACGATTTCTCTGTACTTGTACCAAAACGGTTTTAAATACTTCGATTTCGGCTACGCATCGGCTATAGCTTATGTGCTTGTGATTATGATTGCGATCCTCTCCTGGATTCAGATGAAAGTCGCAGGTGATCAGGACTGATGAAAACACAAAAGAACATCTCGAAAATATTGCTGTATGCCCTACTAATTGCTGGTGTCATTTGTTCCATCGGTCCGTTTTATTGGATGGTGATCGGAGCTTCCCATACGAGCGGCGAGATTTTCAAAGTTCCGCCGAATTTCCTTCCTGGCAGCGAGCTATGGACGAACCTTAAAAACCTGGATGAATCCATTGGTATCCTAAAGGTTCTGGGGAATTCATTAACGATAACACTCATTTATACAGCATTGGCCCTGATGATCTGTTCTGCTTCAGGCTATGCTTTTGCCAAGTTCAAATTTAAAGGAAGAGATGCCATCTTCTTTGTTCTGTTATTGGCCATTATGATTCCGTATCATGTGACGCTGATTCCGCTGTTTAAAATGATGGCTGCTCTCGGGTGGATCAATACCTATCAGGCTGTTATTCTTCCGAATCTGGCCTATCCTTTTGCCATTTTCCTCATGAGGCAAAATATGAAGGCGCTGCCTGACTCATTGCTGGAAGCAGCTAGAGTGGATGGCGCAGGGGAATTTAAAATCTTCTTTACGATTGTTTTGCCGACAATGAAGCCGTCTCTTGCAGCGGTCGCCATCTTCCTGTTTATGTTTCAATGGAACAATTTTCTTTGGCCGCTTGTTATCCTTAACGAGCAGGATATGTACACATTGCCTGTCGCATTATCAAGTCTGATTGGACTGTCTAAGGTTGATTATGGACAGCTGATGATGGGAACTGCCATCTCAACTCTGCCGATTATGATTTTCTTCCTGCTGCTGCAGCGCCAGTTTATATCCGGCATGCTTGGGAGCTCTGTTAAAGAATAGATCGGAATATCTATATCTATAGATCAGAAAGCAATTTTTACTTTTTGAAATTTGTGTATGGGCTGGAGCTCCAATCAATCTTTCTTTAAAGCTCTGTTATACTTGGCTGTTGATTTCCGTTGCAGGCGCTCGCTTTCCGCGGGGCGGGCGGTGAGCCTCCTCGCCGCTTTGCGCCTGCGGGGTCTCACCTGTCCCGCTGCTCCCGCAGGAGTCTCGCGCCTTCCACTCCAATCAACAGGTGTTAAAAATCAATATCAGGCTTTAACAGAGCATTCTTTTAAAAATAGCTCAGTTAAACCTAAAGGTTCATTGCAGCTATCAGGCGCTCGCTTTCCGCTCCAATCAACAGGTGTCAAAAAATCAACACTACACTTTACCATAGCCTAAACCCGGAAATACAGCTTTGAGCGTTTCCGGGTTTTCATATTCGTATTTACCTTGCAGTAATTAGCCGCTCTATTTCCGCTCTTAATCTATCTCTCAATTTTTCCAATTCATCTTCTGCAGGCTTTACTTCCTCAGCAAACATGTCTTCCCGGTCTACCCACCATACGGGTCCTTTTATAGGGGCATCGTTTTCCTTCCTGGGAAATAAATGCCAATGCATATGAGAATCCCCGTTTCCAAGCAGTTCATAATTCATCTTTTCAGCTCCAAATGCTTTTTGAACCGCTTCTGCAACCAAGCTCATTTCCATTAAAAATGTTCTTTTAAATGTTGGATGAAGCATATGCAGTTCGCTTTTATGCTCTTTGCAGAGGAATAGGCTGTAGCCTTTGAAATATTGATGGTCTCCGATTACTACATAACCGGTATCGAGTTCGGCAACGAAATAAGGATTTTTCTCTTTTTCTATCCATTGGATTCTCTCGCAGATTAAACAGGACATATATTCATTCTCCCATCAAAATAAAATGCTAATATTTACCTTAATCCAATTGTAATATGAATATCTGATTTAGTCTTGCAAAATATGAAAACGCTTGCCATAATACATGTAAGTGCTTTCGCAAAAACATAATTAAATTAATTAATTTTCTGTAAGAGGAATTAATTGATTGTATATGCAGCAGGGAGGATGAATGGATGGCGAGCCATCTTGTCGGAAGCTTTCAATTAATGAAATCGCTTAACCGGTCTTTGATATTAAATATTATTCGGTCAACGGGAGGGATTTCACGAGCGGAAATCGCCAAAAAAACGAAGCTGACTCCTCCTACCGTTACGAATATCGCCAGTGAACTGCTGAACGATGGACTGGTAGTTGAAGGTCAGCAGGGCCCTTCCAGCGGAGGGAGAAAGCCGATTATCCTAAGAATTAATTCCAGGAACTTTTTCGTTGCAGGAATTGATGTAGGAGTAAGTAAAATCCGCTTTGCCCTAACGGATCTGGAAGCGCAAATTGTGCTTCAGAATACGATTCCGATTGATGATTCGATGACGGAGGAGGACTTTGTTCAGATTATTATCCGTGAGATTCTTCGGCTTGTAGAGACAGCAGCCATCCCGAAGGATAAGCTGATCGGCATCGGAATTGGCATGCATGGAATAGTGAACTCTTCTAAGGGGGTAGCCTTGTTTGCACCTAACCTTAACTTAAAGAACATCCCTCTGAAGGAGAGGCTTGAAGAGGAATTGCTTGTCCCGGTACGGGTGGAAAATGACGCAAGGGCAATGGCTCTGGGTGAATCCTGGTTTGGCAATGGTGTTGGAGCAGAGGATCTGATTTGCATCAATGTCGGCTATGGAATTGGGGCAGGAATCCTGATGAACAATGAATTATTCAGAGGCCGCCATGGACTGGCAGGGGAAATTGGGCACACGGTCGCAGATTTAAACGGCACGAAATGCACTTGCGGCAATTATGGATGCCTTCAGACGGTCGCAGGACATGATGGACTGAAGCGGGCAGCCATGAGGGAAATTTCCTTCGGCAGAAAAACGTTAATTACGGACCTGATCAATGGAGACGAGAACAAAATCAGCGGTGAATTGCTGCACAAAGCTGCACTTCAAGGGGATGAGCTAGCGATTGAAATATTCCGTGATGCAGGGAGATACATCGGTACAGCTGTAACAAATCTGATCCATATTATGAATCCTTCGAAAATTATTATCGGCGGGGGAATTTCAAAAGCTGGTCCCTTTTTGCTTGATCCTATTAGGGAAGTCGTAAAACAGAGGGCATTGGATGAGGAAGCTAAGGAAACAGTGATTGTTCAGTCCGGCCTTGGAGATGAGGCGGCTTTGATTGGAGCAGCAACGCTCGTGCTTGCAGAAATGTTTGCTGTGCAATACCAAAACCAAAAAGAGATCTTATAAATCTAAATAGTTTGTTTCATAAATTAATTAAGTAACTATATAGCCAGAATCATAGGAGGGAAATTATGGAAAAAAAATGGAGCGTATTTCTGTGTCTCATAATGGGGATTGGACTTCTGGCAGGATGTTCTGGCAAGGCTGATAACCCAAATAAATTAACAGCCTGGGTCTGGAACGTTAACGTACCGGTTTTGGAAGCTGCTGAGAAGCGATATCAGAAAAATCATCCAGAGTTTGATCTTGAGATTGTTGAAATGGGTACAAGCGATGTTTATCAAAAACTGACCACTGGGCTGCTTGCAGGCGGACAGGGCCTTCCGGATATTGTTCTGGTGGAGGATGACCGCATTCAAGGCTACATTGATTCCTTTCCGGATGCCTTCCTGAACTTGTCAAAACAAGGATTTGATAAAAAGAAAGAATCCATGTTCCCGCAATTTAAAAGAGACTTAGTTTCAAAGGACGGAGATATGTATGCGTTTCCTTTCGATGCGGGTCCCACAGGGGTCTTTTACCGCAAGGATATATTTGAAAAAGCCGGCGTAAATGCGGAAGATATGAAAACATGGGACGATTTTATCGAAGCTGGAAAAACGATTAAAGAAAAAACCGGCAAGGATATGATCGGGCTTGATTTAAACGGGGATGACGGTCTCTACCGAATGATGCTGAATCAGCAAGGGACCTTTTATTTTGATGAAAATGAGAAACCGAATCTGACTTCAAAAGAGTCAGTTAAAGCCATGGAGGTCCATAAGCAGCTGAAAGAAGCGGATCTTGTGAAAAATACAGTTGGCTGGGATGCATGGATCAGCTCCATGGTTCAGGGGGACGTCGCGACAGCTCCATCGGGTGCATGGCTTGCAGGCTCAATTACCCAGCAGGGAAAAGATTCTGCCGGCAACTGGGGAGTCATTCCTTTACCGGCATTTGAGGAGGGTGGAAACCGTGCCTCAAATCTTGGCGGAAGCAACTATACGATCATGAAGTCATCTGAAAATGCGGAAATGGCCTATGATTTCCTGGAGTATTTTTCAACGGATGAACAAACTCAGATTGAAGCAATGAATGGCGGGCTCTTCCCTTCCTTAACCACTATTTATGATGAAGAAGTGTTTACAAACGGAGTGGACTTTTTTGGCGGACAGGCTGTATGGAAAACACTGGCCGATCAGATGACAGATATTCCATCCGTTAATTATACAGGGGATTTCCCATACGCCAAGGATGAAGCGGTAAAGGCGCAGTCCCAGGCAACGGGAGGAAAGCTTTCAATCCAAGAAGCATTTAAAGCAGCTCAAAAGCGTTTGAAGAACAGGATGCTGTAAAGTGAAAATTCTGGAAGGAGCTAATGCAGTTAGCTCTTTCTACAAAAGGCGGGATTGCAAATGAGTCGTTCACGATTGTTTCCTTATTGGTTTTTAGCTCCGGCACTGGTTTTGTTTCTCATTTTTACTGTGTATCCGGTCGTTGCTTCCTCTATCTTAAGCTTTCAGAAGTTTGAGGCAGGAGCTTATACCTTTAACGGATTAAACAACTATATTCGTCTCTTTAATGACGAGATTTTTTGGACAGCGCTAAAGAACACGTTTATCATTTTCATTTTTCAGGTGCCGCTCATGCTGCTGCTCGCAATCGTATTGGCAGGGGCATTGAACAGCCAGCTTTTAAAGCTGAAAGGATTTTTCAGGGTTTCCTTCTTCCTTCCAGCTGTAACGTCTCTTGTAGCCTATTCCATCCTTTTCTCGATCATGCTGCAGGAGGAAGGGATTATCAACAACGCGTTGAGCTACCTTGGGATTGCAGCCGTGCCCTGGCTGTCTGATGGGTTTTGGGCAAAAGCATCGATTATTCTTGCGATGACGTGGAGATGGACAGGCTACAATATGGTCATTTTCCTTGCTGCGCTTCAAAATATCCCAGAGGAAATTTATGAGGCAGCCTCATTGGATGGTGCAGGAAAGATCCGTCAATTCTTTCATATCACCATCCCTCAATTAAAGCCCGTCATCCTGTTTGCCGGTACATTGAGCACGATTGGAACACTGCAATTGTTCGATGAGCCATTTAACCTGACTAAAGGAGGACCGGCAGATTCAACGATGACGCTGGGACTTTACATTTATCAGAACGGTTTTGAATATTTCCAGTTTGGCTATGCTTCCGCCATTGCTTATGTGGTAGTTGTTCTAGTAGCAATCTTGACCTTCATCCAATTCAAAGTGGCAGGTGATCGATAATGGAAGCCGTAAAAAGTGTACCTATAACACAGGAAAAAAAGAATAGGAAGCTTCCGCAAAAAATAGGCATGTATGCATTGCTGGGGGTCTTTCTGGTCATCTCTATTTTTCCTTTCTACTGGATGTTCATCGGGTCTACAAATGAATCCGGGAAAATGTTCTCGAATCCGCCGACGCTTCTTCCCGGAACGAAGCTCGTGGAAAACTATCAGAACCTGAATTCTGCTATTGATATATCAAGAGTGCTATTTAACTCATTGTTTGTTTCCCTGCTGTATGTGGTTTCAGCATTGATTGTATGTTCTCTCGCCGCTTATGCACTGGCGAAGCTGGATTTTAAAGGGAAAAATCTGATCTTTACAGCTTTCCTGCTTTCCATGATGATTCCTTATCAGGCAACCTTAATCCCGCTCTTTCAAATGATGTCTTCTGCTGGATGGCTGAATACGTATTTTGCGGTCATTGCTCCGCAAATCTGTTATCCGTTTGCCATTTTCCTGCTGCGGCAGAATTTCCTCGCATTCCCGACAGAGCTGATCGAGGCTGCACGGCTTGATGGGGCGAGTGAACTGAAGATTTTTGCGAAGGTTGTCATGCCGGCAATGAGGCCGTCACTTGCAGCTGCATCGATTTTCTTATTCATGACTCAATGGAACAACTTCCTATGGCCGCTCGTTGTATTGAATGATTCATCCATGCACACGTTCCCTGTAGCTCTTTCCAGTTTAATGGGATTGTCGTACATTGATTATGGACAAGTCATGATGGGGGTTTCCATAGCGACGATTCCAATCATTATCTTCTTCCTCGTTCTGCAGAAGCAATTTATTTCAGGAATGCTTGGAAGTGCCGTTAAATAAGGAGGGTTTCTATGCTGACAGCAAAGGACGGACAATTTTTTCTGAACGAAGAACCTTTTCAAATCCTATCAGGAAGCATTCACTATTTTCGAGTGGTGCCGGAATACTGGGAAGACCGATTGCAAAAATTGAAGATGCTCGGTCTGAATACGGTAGAAACGTATATTCCTTGGAACGTGCACGAGCCTAAAAAAGGAGAATTTCAGTTTGAAGGAATGGCAGACTTGGAAGGATTTATTCAGACAGCGGATAAATTGGGTCTGCATGTCATCCTTCGGCCCGCTCCCTATATTTGTGCAGAATGGGAATTCGGCGGTCTGCCTGCCTGGCTGCTGAAGGGACAGGATATGGAGCTTCGAAGCTCCGATCCCGTGTTTTTAAATCATTTGACCGAATATTTTCACGTTCTCCTGCCGAAGCTGGTGCCTTATTTATCTGGAAATGGCGGACCGGTCATCGCGGTGCAAATTGAAAATGAATATGGAGCCTATGGAAATGATCAGCAATATTTGAAGTATTTAAGGAAGCTTTATCAGCAGGAGGGAATAGATGTCCTGCTCTTTACTTCTGATGGTCCCGAGTTTATCCAGCATGGTTCGCTGGAGGACGCGGTAACTACGCTGAACTTTGGCTCCAGGCCGGAGGAAGCGTTCAGCGAGCTGGAAAGGTTCAAACCAGGCTCGCCTCTAATGTGTGCAGAGTTTTGGATCGGCTGGTTTGATCACTGGGGCGGTGAGCACCACAGAAGGGACGCAGCGGAAATGACGGCCGTATATGAAACCATGCTTTCCAAAGGGGCATCCGTCAACTTTTATATGTTCCATGGAGGAACGAACTTCGGCTTTATGAATGGAGCCAACCATTACGAAACGTATACTCCGACGATCACAAGCTATGATTATGATGCTTTGCTGACAGAATGGGGAGATCCCTCGGATAAATATTTTGCAGTGAAAGAGATATTGGCCAGGTATAAGGAGGTTCCTGAAGAGGATCCGGAACCCGGTGAGAAAAAAACATACGGCAAAGTGGCATTATCGAAAAGCTCCAGCCTGTTTGATGCCATTCAGGATCTCTCCTCTATCAAAGCCATTGCACCGAGATCGATGGAAGAGTTTGATCAAAGCTATGGAATGATTCTTTACCGGACTAAGGTAGAGAAGCAGGGAGAGCTCGAGATGGATATTTCGCCAATAAGGGACAGGGCGTTTATCTATATCAATGGAACGCATGTGAAGACCATCTATCGGAATGATGCGGAGAAAACGATTACGCTGTCCTTTGATCAGGCCATAAATGTGCTGGAAATTCTAGTGGAAAATATGGGCCGTGTGAATTACGGGAAGCATTTGAAGGACCGAAAAGGAATCATTCAAAACCTTTGGATCGGCCAGCAATATTGGTTTGATTGGGAAGTGATCCCGATCGAATTGAATCATGAAGAGATAACCTTGATTCAAGGAAAAGATACAAGATTTCCAATATTTTACAATGGCAGCTTTTCTGCAGAAACCTGTGCGGATACGTTCATTGATTTGACCGGGTGGACAAAAGGGTATGTCTGGGTGAATGGCTTCAACCTGGGCCGTTATTGGCAGTCAGAGGGACCTCAACTAAGTCTTTACATCCCAGGGCCGCTGGTAAAAGAGGGAGAAAATGAAATCCTTGTACTGGAACTTGAAGGGACATCATCAAATACCGTTGAATTGTCAGATCAGCCCGATCTCGGATAAGAGGAGGAACCGCTATGCCTATTCATATCAACGAATCTTCTAAACAATTTCATTTAACAAACGGACAGATCAGCTATATTTTTCATGTGATGAAAAACGGGGAGCTTGGCCACCTTTACTATGGAAAAGCTTTGAACCATCAGGAGGATTTTTCACATTTTCAAAACTCAGCTGTTCCGACAGCGGCAAGCTGCCATGTTGAAAAAGATGATCCTGCCTTTTCACTGGAAACAGTAAGACAGGAATACCCTGGCTACGGGACTACAGACTTCAGGGAACCTGCGCTTTCAATCAGAAGAGAAAGCGGCAGCGCGATCCACCGTTTTGAATACGCAGACTATGCTATTACAGATGGAAAGGAACGGATTCCAGGCATGCCGGCAACATTTGCGGAGCAAGGGGAAGCGGAGAATCTTGCCATTACGCTGCTCGACCGGACAGCCGGACTGAAGCTGACTTTGAACTACACCCTATTTGAGCATCTTCCTGTTATGGCAAGAAGGACGACCATAGAAAACATCGGCACGGAAAACGTTCAGCTTGAACGGGTAATGAGCTTGTCCCTTGATTTAAATGACCGTGACTATAAGATGATGCATCTTTCCGGTACGTGGTCAAGGGAGCGCCACTTGAAGGAGCGTGTGCTTGAGACAGGCATTCAGTCCATTTCAAGTGCAAGAGGAGCAAGCTCTCATCATCATAATCCATTTTTAGCACTTCGTCGGCCAGAAACAACCGAGACGCTTGGAGAAGCGATCGGCGTTCATTTCATTTACAGCGGAAATTTTCTTGCCCAGGCAGAGGTGGACCATTACGATACGACGAGAATCACGATGGGTATTCATCCATTCCAATTTAATTGGAACCTGAAACCCGGCACGGCCTTCCACACTCCTGAGGCTGTCCTGACCTATTCGGATCAGGGCCTGAACGGATTAACAAAAGGTGTGCATGATCTATTCCGGAATCATTTAATATCGCCAAACTGGCGCAATAAAGAAAGACCGGTTCTCATCAATAACTGGGAAGCTACGTATTTTGACTTTAATGCAGAGAAAATCACGCAAATTGCCAGACAGGCTAAAGAGCTTGGGATCGAGCTTTTCGTTCTTGATGACGGGTGGTTCGGAAAAAGAAATGATGACACCTCTTCCCTTGGGGACTGGTTTGTAGATGAAGCCAAGCTCCCTGCAGGAATAGAAGCTCTTTCTGAATCGATTCGGGGGGAAGGTCTGCAGTTCGGTTTATGGTTTGAGCCGGAGATGGTGAATGAGGAAAGTGAACTGTTTAAAAAGCATCCTGACTGGGTGGTTCATGATCCGGAGCGTCCTAAATCCTACGGCCGTAATCAATGGGTGCTGGATTATACCCGCAGGGAAGTCGTTGACTATCTGTATGAAAGAATGTCGTTCTTTATCCGCTCTGCCAAACTCAGCTACATTAAATGGGATATGAACCGCAATATTACTGAAGCCTATTCAGCTGCCTTGGGAAATGATCAGCAGGGTGAGTTTTTCCACCGCTATATTTTGGGAGTGTATGATCTGTACGAACGGCTCACCGCTGAATTTCCGGACGTCCTCTTTGAATCGTGTGCGGGAGGCGGAGGCCGCTTTGACGCGGGTATGCTTTATTACGCGCCTCAGGCATGGACGAGCGATGATACGGATGCAGCTGAAAGAATGAAGATTCAATACGGTTCTTCTTTTGTGTATCCCATCTACAGCATGGGCTCTCACGTATCGGATATTCCCAATCATCAGACCATGAGAAAGACATCGCTTAAAACACGGGGAGATGTCGCGTATTTTGGAACCTTCGGCTATGAACTGGATCCCAATCGCATGACAGAGGAAGAGAAGGAAGAAGTGAAAGGGCAGATTGCGCAATACAAGCAGCTTCGCACCCTGATCAGGGACGGCGATTTTTACAGACTGATCAGTCCGTTCACATCGAACGAATTGCTTTGGATGGTTGTGGCGAAGGATCAGTCTGCAGCCATCGCCGGCTGGTATAAAACACTGGCTGTTCCGAATCCGAAAAAAGAGCAGGTCATCAAGCTTACAGGGCTGGATCCCGATGCAGCCTATTCAGTAGAAGGCCGTTCCAGGATCTATCGGGGAGATGAACTGATGAGGAGAGGTCTTAATTTATCAATGGAATTCAACGGGGTCAATGCCAAGTATGCAGAAAGAGGAGGAGACTTTCAATCCGAAGTCTTTCTTTTGAAAAAAGTCTGACGCGGGCAAGCCGTCTTGTTCTACCCTCATAATCCTCTTCATACGCTGATAAGGGAACAACTTCAGACATCAAGAGAGGGGGAGCCTGCGTGGTTTACCGCATGCTTGCATTGAACATAGACGGAACGCTGCTTCGCTCAAATGGACGCCTTAACCAGGTGACAAGAGAAGCTATTGAATTTGTACAGAAAAAAGGTGTGTATGTCTCGCTTGTGACAAACCGCCATTTCCAGTCTGCCAGAAAGCTTGCGAGAGCCTTAAAACTGGAAACGTTTTTGGTTACTCACAGCGGCGCCTTTATCGCAGAAAAAATAGATGAGCCGCTTTTTGAAAGAAGACTGGGAGAAACGTTGACGTACAGCCTCGTTCAGGTGCTCGAAAACTATGAATGCCATATCCGGATTATTCATGAGCGCTATAGCATCGGCAACCGGGTGAAGGTTACGCCTCACATGACCGGAAGTGCGGTCATCCAGTCCTCTGAACCTCTTTTCTATCCAAATCAATATGTAGAATCACTTGGAGATGCACTTAGAGATGAACCGATTGATGCTCCTAAGCTGGAGGTGCTGTTTCAAAGCAAAAGGGAGAAGCAAGCGGCGGCTGTTTTTTTGAAAGAAACTTTTAATGAGGTCACCATTTCAGACAGGAACGCACTCCGCTTCGATCTAACGGCCAAAGGAGTGACCAAAGCAACCGGACTGGAGCTTCTTTGCAGCCATCTTCAAATACCAATGAGCGAGGTTGTCGCGATTGGAGACAGCTCGGATGACCGGGATATGATCGCAAATGCCGGACTCGGTGTCGCTATGGGGCAGGCGCCGTTTGAAGTAAAACAGGCTGCTGACTGGATCACACGCTCCAATGAGGATTCAGGAGTTGCCTACATGATTAAAGAGCATTTTAGAAAACAGTACCGCCTTGGATACTTAGATAAAATTAAGCTGGACCGGTAAGTAAAGGCTGACCCTGAGGGGTTGGCCTTTTTTTGATGAAAAGAGGAGGGTAATAACACAGGCGAGTGAGTATGTGAAAGCAGCTTACGAAGGACGAACGCCCGGCTCAAGAATGGTGAATGTATTATTCACTGTATTTAAATTTGCTCGGGCACCGATTGGAATGGCTGCTTTGTAATACCCGTGTGCCGTCGTAACGTTTGTCATCAGCGGTTTACCAAGCGGAATAAAGAAATCCTGAATTAAATCCTCAAAGGTTTTGCTGTATGCCTCCCCGCATTCGGTACATTCTCCAAGAACAATCCCGGCACAATCCTCAAATTTTCCTGCAAGTTTTAGGTGGTTTGCATAACGGTACACTTTATTAATCGGCTCGTGTGTTTCTTCAAGGATAATGATTTTTCCGTTTGTATCGATGTCATAAATGGTTCCGATCGTATCATCAAAAGAGGTTAGATTTCCCCCGACCGTTTCTCCGGTTGCATTTCCCGGTACTCTGCTGACCTGTAGAATGCCAGGAGGATTCACAATTTGACGCGGTGATTGGAGGGTAGCCGTGGCCGCAAAAAACTGCTGAAAATTATAGGCGGGGGTTTCCGGCACAAAATCAAGCAGGAGCAGACTCTGAAAGGTAATTAAATCTGCATATTGAAATAAAACATTTTGCAGAACCGTAATATCGCTGTAGCCGCTGAAGATTTTTGGGTTTTTGCGGATAATTGAATAATCAAGATAAGGAAGAATACCAGCAACTCCGACTCCGCCCCTTGTCGGCAGGATCATTTTCACTGCCGGGTTGGAAAACATATTCATTAAATCCGCTGCTCTCTGTTCATCAGTTCCGCCCAGAAACCCGTTAGCCGCATAAACATAGTCACCAAGTACAATCTTAAATCCCATACCTCTTAACGTTGCGATCCCCTGATTTATTTTTTCCTCATCAAGCGGACTGCCGAGCGTAACGATGCCAATGGTATCTCCCTGCTGTAAAATAGGCGGTCTCTGAGCCAATCCCTTCACCCCTTCTATCCAAATCATGCTGTAACATGTATATGTGGAAGTGATGCGAAAAAGAAGAACCTATAATCTGAAGTGAAATGAGTATGCTTTTCATTGACCGACAGTTCAATCATAAGATAGGATGGACATGTCAGATAAATTAGGAGGGCTTACATGGATTTGCATGCCGAAGTTCAAGGCAGCGGCCGCCCCGTTATTCTCATTCACGGGCCCGGAACGGATTTGCGTGAATGGGTTTTCATCATCCCTTATCTACTTAAAACGTGCCAAGTGATTGCTTATGACGTCAGAGGGTCAGGAAAGTCGCCGTCTCCGGTTGAACCGATGAACTTCGTCGACGATTTAAGAATGCTTATGGACGGTCTCCACATTGAAAAAGCAACACTAGTCGGTCATTCAAGAGGTGGACAGGTAGCTGCAGATTTTGCATTAACTGATCCTTCCCGCATCGAAAAGCTCATATTAATTTCTCCCTCATTAACCGGATACGAATATTCACAAGAGTATAATTTTTGGCTGCATAAAATAAATTCAGCACCTCGCGATATCAATGGCATTGCTGAACTTGTTATGAACGGACCCCATCACTCAATCATTAAAGCATCCGAGCATTTTGCTCTTTTCGGGGAAATGATGAGGACTTATGTAAGAAAGGCTCTTACAGAATGGAAAAATTATGAAATCATTTGGCCGGAGCCCCCGGCTATTCAAAGACTCAAAGAAATGCAAGCAGCTACTCTTTTTATTCAGGGAACAAAGGAATTTGAAGATATGTATCAAATTAGAGAACATTATGACAAGATCCCGTCCATTGAATTTGTCATTATTCCTCGCGCCGATCATATGTCGACCTTGACGCATCCTGAAGAAATTGCCGAAAATATTTTGGAGTTTATAAAGGAGGAAGCTAAACACTAATGCCGCGCACCCCTGAAGCTTATGAGAAGATAAGAAAGCAAAGCAGCGAGAGAATATTATCTGCTGCTTTAGACCTCTTCATAAAAAAGGGATACCACTCCACCTCAATCGAAGAAGTAACGAAACTTGCCCAAGTCTCAAAAGGGCTGCTTTATCATTATTATCAAGGAAAGGAAGGCCTCCTTGAAGCAATAATCCAGATGAGGATTGAAAACCTGCAAGCAGTGATGGAGGGCGCCCTGACAAAAAGGACACCTAAAGAAAAACTTTGCCATATAGCAGAAGGAACGCTGGAAAACGTGTTTCAGAATCCTGAGCTGTACCGATTTTATATGAATCTTCAAACCCAGCCCCATCAGGATTTGGTACTCGCAAAATATGCGGATATCCTAAAGAAGGAGTTTGAAAGAAATTTTGAAATTCAGAGCCGGATTTTTGAAATGCTCGGTGACCAAGAGGCGAGGAAGCGCTCCCTGCTTTTTTCCTCCACGCTTAATGGCATTATGCTGATGATTTGCAGCTATCCTGATCATTTTCCCATTGAAGAAATGAAGTCCCAGGTGATAGAGGAGTTTTGCAGTTAACCCTTATTGTGTTCGCACCATCCATCATGTACACTAAGATCAGTTTTTAAATTTTTCCTAAAAGGTGATTATGTTGCGTATTTATATAAAAGGAAATCAGGATGAACGGTTTCATCGGCCGCTTAGACTGATTTCCAATTTGTTTTTTGAAGAGACAGAACTTTTGTTTGAAGAAGATGAAGCAGATTTAACGGCTTCCTTTGTAATCGAAGACCGCGGACCATCTGTTCTCATTTCCGGAATCGCGGAAGCAGGCTCCCGCACCTATACGGCAAGCCACGAAAAGGATCTGACTGCTTTCTCTATAGAAAAGGAACGGTTTAAACAGATTAAAAACACATTGGCCCGCGTATACCTCATGCTGCTTCAAGAGCATACCGGCATTATTCAGCAGTGGGGCATCCTGACAGGAATGCGCCCGGTCAAACTGCTTCACAAAATGCTGCAGGACGGCATGACGAAAGAAGCAGCCCACCATAAGCTGCGGGAAGAATATTTAATTACCGAACAAAAAATACAGCTCATGCAAAGCATTGTGGACCGTCAATTAAAGGTGATTCCCGATCTCTATGACCTCGGCAGGGAAATCAGCATTTACATCGGAATTCCATTTTGCCCGACTAAATGCGCTTACTGCACATTCCCTGCGTTCGCTATGAATGGAAAACAAGGCAGAGTCGATTCGTTCCTTGGAGGTCTCCACTACGAAATGGAAGAGATCGGAAAGTACCTGAAGGAAAGCGGCATCAAAATTACGACTGTCTATTACGGCGGAGGAACGCCAACAAGTATTTCTGCAGAGGAAATGGACATGCTGTACGAACGCATGATGGAAGTCTTCCCCGATGTGAAGAACATCCGGGAAGTGACCGTTGAAGCAGGACGCCCTGATACGATCACACCTGAAAAGCTGGATGTCCTGAAGAAATACAGCATTGACCGCATCAGCATCAATCCGCAGTCCTATACACAGGAAACACTAAAGGCAATCGGCCGCCACCATACTGTAGAGGAAACGATAGAAAAGTTCCATTTAGCCCGCAAACACGGCATGAACAATATCAACATGGATCTCATCATCGGACTGCCGAATGAAGGGGTAGAGGAAATGGCGCATTCCCTTGCTGAAACGGAAAAGCTTATGCCTGAATCACTCACCGTTCATACTTTGTCATTTAAACGTGCTTCCGAAATGACCCAGAACAAGAAGCGCTATAAAGTGGCAAGCCGTGAGGAAACAAGCGACATGATGGGACTAGCCGTTGACTGGACTGCAATAAACGGATATGAGCCGTATTACCTTTACCGTCAAAAGAATATCCTAGGCAATCTCGAGAACGTAGGATATGCGCTTGAAGGACAGGACTCCCTTTACAACATCATGATTATGGAAGAACAGCAGACCATACTCGGACTTGGCTGCGGAGCCGCCAGTAAATTCCGCGATCCGGAAACAGGAAAAATCTCACACTTCAACAACCCGAAGGATCCAAAATCGTATAATGATGGATATAAGCATTATACAGAAGAGAAAATCCGTATCATGAACGAACTGTTTGGTGTGAAGGAAGATGTATAAGGTTTTTGGAAAGCCCGGCCGGAGAGCCGGGCTTTTTTCAGTTGTGCAGGATTGATGGTAGTGGGGGAGATCTGTTTAGGGAGGTAAAAAAAGGATGAGGCTTTGAAAAGATAATAGTGAATCAGATTGGGTAAGCGGGCGTTAGAATGATTGTCGGCGGGGCAAAAACCTGTGTGGAGTGAGGCTGTATCGTTTAAGTTTGCTACTGAATCGGAATCCGGCAGGTCGAAACGTCCCGAATCGAAGTTTTCGATCATAAAGGACGCGATGCCAGGCAAGAATGCCAGGCAATGCGGACCGGACCCAGGTACTGATTGGGTTTATGATGAAAAATTTCCGGTTTATGATGAATTTTTAGGGTTTATGATGAAATTCCTCCAGGTTATGATGAATTTTTCCAGATTATGATGAAATTCTGAAATATATGATGAAAGCTGAAAACTCTTTCCCCAAGGCATCATGCAGTAAGTAGTCCAAATACTCCTGAACAGCCTCCACCAATCCCTTCATTTCTCACAATCTGTAACTTTACATCCTCCAATCCGTCTTTTAAAATAGAATTTCCTTAAGTTTTTGCTTTAGGACAGGAGGATCTTATTATGTTTGAGATAAAACCAATTCAATCAATGGAAGCGATTCCGCTTCGCCAGATGGTGATTTCACCGGACTCGCCACTGGAAGAGAGCAAGTATATCGGAGATGAAAACGAAGATACCATACATATTGGAGCGTTTGCGAAGGATCAGCTTGTCGGGGCAGCCTCTTTTTATAAGGAGCAGCATGACAAATTAAGCGGCAAAAGCATGTACCGCCTTAAAGGGCTTGCAATTGATCCGGGTCACCGCAATGAGTTAAGGGGGCAGACGCTCATTTTGTTCGGTGAGAACCTTTTAGCACAAAACAAAATTGAGGTGCTGTGGTGCACGACAAAAGTGTCAAATCTGCCTTACTATCAGCATCTTGGATTTCATGAGACAGAGCATACCTACAATGATGGAGAAAAGGGTCTTCAAGTTTTGATGGTTAAGCATATATGATTATTTCAGCAGAGCGGGCAAGATTGAATGCCCGCTCATTTTTTATGGCGCAAAAGCAGGATTTTAGCAGAATGATAGGAAAGTATATAGAGAGATTCTATTTTTGCAAGAAAATGAAAGCGATTCCAATTTTGGAGGGGATTCGATGTATTCATCAATCGGGAAGCTTTTTGATCTAGCGGCGGAAAAGGGCAGGGATAAAGAGGCGCTTGCTGATGTGTCTCGCGGTATAAGAAGGACTTTCAGCGAGTGGAAAACAGATGTGAATCAATGTGCAAATGCTTTGCATGAAGCAGGGGTGAAAAAGGGAGACCGTGTTTCCACGTTCCTTTTTAACTGTGCCGAGCTTGCAACGGTGTTCTTTGCCTGCTCAAAGATTGGTGCAGTGCTGAACCCGATTAATTTCCGCTTAAAATCACAGGAAGTCGCATTTATATTAACGGATTGTTCTCCGAAGCTCGTCCTGTTTGAGAAAGCTCTCACACCGGAAATTGATGCGCTGCATGAGCAATTCCCCTATACGCTTTTCTGGTCCATCGATTCTGCTCCTCCGTCCTATGCGGACTATTATCATGAAAAGGTCAAAACCGCTCCCGCTCATGATGTGCAGACGGAGGTTACGGAGGATGATTTATACGCCATTATGTATACGAGCGGGACAACAGGCCGTCCAAAAGGCGTGCTCCACAGGCACCGAGACATGATTGACCAGGCAATGGTTTGCACTATGGCGCTCCGTCTCACTCCAAATGACTGCGGGCTGACAGCCGCTCCGATGTTCCACTGTGCCGAGCTTCATTGCTGCTTCCTTCCGAGAGTCCTGATTGGTGCTAAAAATGTGATTCTGCACCATTTTGATCCGAAGCAGGTCCTGGATGTCATAAAAAAAGATCAGATCACCATTATGTTCGGAGCCCCGACGATGTGGAATATGCTTTTACAGGAAGACTTGGAGTCAGCTGACTTCAGCAGTATGAGGGTCGGTCTTTATGGTGCTGCTCCAATGGCACCTGCTTTAGTAAAAGCCCTGAAAGAGGCGGCTGGTATCGACTTGGTTCAGGCATACGGCATGACTGAAATGGGTCCGGCTGTGACCTTCCTTACTGAAGATGAACAGCTGACTAAGGCCGGTTCTGCAGGAAGAGTATGCTTTGGACATGAACTGATTATCGTACGCCCGAATGAAGATGGACCGGCTGAACCGGATGACCGGCTCAAGCCATATGAGGTGGGGGAAATTCTCGTTAAGGGCCCATCCGTTATGGCCGGCTATCATCAGAGACCCGAGGCAAGTGAGAAAGCATTGTATAAAGGCTGGTATCACTCCGGAGACCTCGGTTATTTGGATAAAGACGGCTATTTGTTCGTTGCAGACCGTGTGGATGACATGATGATCAGCGGCGGAGAAAACGTATACCCGCGCGAGGTGGAAGATGCCCTGCATGAGCATGATGGGGTCCTTGACGCAGCCGTTCTCGGAGAGCCGGATGAAAAATGGGGCGAAATCGTAGTAGCGTATATTGTAAAGAAAAACCCAGAATTGACAGAGGATGATCTTGAAATTTTTTGCAAAGAAGGAAGCAGATTAGCGGCCTATAAGCGTCCGCGCAAATATATTTTTACCGAACAGCTGCCAAGAAACGCAAGCGGAAAAATCCAGAAATTCCTGCTGAGGGAGCAGCTTGCCGCACATACACAGGCGTAACAGAAAGGATGAAAAAGGGATGACATCAGCCGTCTATATAAAAGAAGAGCATGCCATATTCAGAAGTTCTTTGAGAAGGTTTTTACAGAAGGAAGCCGTACCTTTTTACGAGCAATGGGAAAAGGACCGTCTAATTCCAAGAGATTTTTGGATGAAAGCCGGGAAGGAAGGTTATTTATGTCCATGGGTGGATGAGGAATACGGCGGACTTCAAGCAGATTTTGGCTATTCCGTCATCTTAAATGAAGAAATGGAGAAGGTCGGTTCAAGTCTGATTGGTTTCGGGCTTCATAGTGATATTACCGTCCCATATATTCATGAATTCGGAACACCGGAGCAAAAGCAGCGCTGGCTTCCTGGCTGTGTTTCCGGGGATATCATTACCGCAATCGCGATGACTGAGCCCGGGGCAGGGTCCGATTTAGCTGGAATCAAGACCACTGCGGTGAAAGAGGGGGATTCCTACAGGCTGAATGGTTCGAAAACGTTCATAACGAACGGTATTCATGCAGACCTTGTTATCGTGGTCTGTAAAACAGATCCGAAGGCGGTTCCCGCTCATAAAGGAATCAGCCTGATTGCTGTAGAGAAAGAAACAATCGGTTTTCATAAAGGGAAGAAGCTCGACAAGGTGGGTCTGCATGCCCAGGATACAGCTGAGCTTTATTTTGAAGATGCGATCGTACCTGCAGAGAACCTGCTTGGGGAAGAAGGCAAAGGCTTCTACTACCTCATGCAAATGCTTCAGCAGGAGCGGCTGCTCGTTGGAATTTGTGCTCAGGCATCTGCGGAACGGATTTTGGAACTGACTTCTGCTTATGTGAAGGAACGTGAAGCCTTTGGAAAATCAATCAGCAAGCTCCAAACCGTTCAGTTTCGTCTTGCTGAAATGGCGACAGAAGTGCAAATTGGCCGTTCGTTTTTAAATGAAGCCATTCAGGATCATATGGATGGCAAGGATGCGGTTCAAAAGGTATCCATGGCTAAATGGTGGCTCACAGACATGGCAAAACGCATAGCGGCAGAAGGAATGCAGCTGCATGGAGGGTACGGATACATGGAGGAATACGAGGTTGCAAGGCGGTACCGTGATATCCCGGTTATGGCTATATACGCCGGCACTAATGAAATCATGAAAACGATTATTGCGAAAAAGATGGGACTTTAATTAGGGGGAGAAAGCTTATGGGCCTGACAAAAATAGCGGTGATCGGGGCGGGGTTAATGGGGAGCGGCATTGCCCAGTCACTGGCAATGGGAGGAAAACGGGTCACACTCTATGATTCCTCAAAACAATCGCTGAAAAAGGCAGAAGCCTCTATTGAAAAAAGCCTGCAGCGCTTCGTTAAAGCAGGAACAATGGACAAAGAGGTTGTTTTCACGGTTATGGAGCATATCCGTCCTGTTCATGATGTGTGGGAAGCGGTAAAGGACGCGGAGCTTGTCATCGAAGCGGTTCCTGAATCACTTTCCTTAAAAAAACTAGTATTTGAGGAAATCGACCGGCTGGCACCGGAGGAAGCCATTTTGGCTACCAATACATCTGAATTAAGTGTTACAGCGATTGGGGCTGCTACAAGCCGTCCGGATAAAGTACTCGGGATGCACTGGTTCAATCCTGCGCCGGTCATGAGGCTGATTGAAATCGTACAGGGAGAGGATACATCAGCCGAAACCATTAAAGCTGTAGAAGAGGTTTCCCAGGAAATAGGGAAGGAAACGGTGATAGTTAAGGATCGGCAGGGCTTTGTCACAACCAGGGCTCTTACTGCCCATCTGCTGGAATGCATAAGGATGCATGAAGAAGGGGTGGCAGATGCCAAAGGTATTGATAAAGCGATCCGATTGGGGCTGAACTATCCAATGGGACCGCTGGAGCTTGCCGATCTTGTCGGACTTGATACAATGCTGTTCGTCAGCGAAGGAATGGCCGCTGCCTATGGCGATCGATTTTTGCCTCCGCAGAGTTTGAGAAAAATGGTTGAAGCAGGCCATTTTGGACGAAAAACAGGAAAAGGCTTTTATACCTATACGGACCAAAGGGAGACGAGTAAACAATGAGCAGAGAAGCCGTCATCATTGAAGCGGTCCGGACCCCCGCAGGCAAGCGAAAGGGAGTTTACCGCGAAACGCATCCGGTGCATCTCGCTTCGGGAATTCTTAAAGAACTGACTCGGCGTTCCGGGTTAAATCCAAACCTGATCGAGGATGTGGTCATGGGCTGTGTCAGTCCGATCAAGGAACAGGGCTTAAACATTGGCCGCCTCGCTGCTCTTGACGCTGGTTTTCCCGTAACCGTGCCATCTGTTCAGCTGAATCGGATGTGCGGTTCAGGATTGCAGGCCATCCAGTTTGCCTGCCAGGAAATTACGTCAGGAGATATGGACATTACCGTCGCCGCCGGAGTGGAGAGCATGACAAAGGTTCCAATTTTGAGTGATGGAAATGACCAAACCATCCCGCCTTCTCTGAAAGATCAATATCATTTTGTTCATCAGGGAGTATCAGCCGAACTAATTGCAGTAAAATACAGCCTGACACGGGAAGAGTTGGATCGATTTTCATTTGAAAGCCACCAAAAGGCGCTCGCAGCTCAGAAAAATGGAAGATTTGATGCGGAAATATTCCCTGTAACAGGAATGGACCGAGAAGGCACAACCATTACCGTAACACAGGACGAAGGCCCCCGTGCTGACACGTCGGTCGAAGCCCTGGCTGCATTAAAGCCTGTTTTTAAAGAAGACGGCGTCATTACGGCAGGAAATGCGAGCCAGATGAGTGATGGAGCTGCGGCGATTCTCCTGATGGAAAAAAACAAAGCGCTGCAGCTGGGGTTCAAGCCGCGCGCGAGAATTGCGGCGAACACTGTCGTTGGGTCAGATCCCATATTAATGCTGGATGGTGTCATCCCGGCAACGAAAAAAGTGCTCGATAAAGCCGGGCTTAAGATTGAAGATATCGATCTGTTTGAAATAAATGAAGCCTTTGCGCCTGTCGTTTTAGCCTGGATGAAGGAATTGGGACCGGACAGAGAGAAAGTAAATGTAAACGGAGGGGCCATAGCACTTGGCCATCCTCTTGGAGCAACAGGCGTTAAACTAATGACGACGCTCCTTCATGAATTGGAACGCAGAAATGGCCGCTATGGACTTTTGACGATCTGCATTGGCCACGGAATGGCTGTAGCTACCATCATTGAACGATTAAACTAAAGGGGATGAAGCAATGAACACGGTAAATGTAGTGTATGAGGGAAGAGTTGCAAAAGTTGAAATGAGCAGACCGGACGTATTGAATGCAATGGACGGCGAAATGCTGAGCGAGCTTCTCGCAGCATTTAAAGAGGTGCGGGATAGTGAAGCGGATGTTTTAGTGATCTCAGGAGCAGGACGGGGATTTTCCTCTGGCGGCGATATTAAGTCAATGCTTTCTGATATGGATGAGTCCGCATTTTCATCCGTCATGTATACGATCTCGCAAATGATTACCGAGCTGTATACGATGCCGAAGCTCACCATCAGTGCTATTCATGGTGCCGCAGCCGGACTTGGCTTCAGCCTGGCACTGGCATGCGACCATGTGATAGCGCATGAAACGGCGATTCTCTCAATGAACTTTATCGGAATCGGTCTGATTCCGGACGGCGGCGGCCATTTCTTTATGGAAAAACGTTTAGGTGAAACAAAAGCGAAGCAGATGATCTGGGAGGGAAGAAGACTCTCGGCTGAAGGTGCGATGCAGGCCGGCCTTATTGATCAAATGGTCGCAGGGGATATGAAAGCGGCTGTAGAAGAGAAAATTTCTGAATGGCTTGAAAAACCCGTCGCTGCCATGATTGAGACAAAACGCATTTACACCTCTAGAAGGGCAGCAGACCTTGAAACCATCTTAAGTCTTGAAACCTCTTCCCAATATAAAATGAGACAGACAAAGGATCACAAGGAAGGTATTTCTTCTTTCCTTGAAAAGAGACAGCCTCAGTTTTCGGGAAAGTAATTAATGCTATAGAATAGGCAAACACACAAAAGAGGTGCTAGTAGCACCTCTTTTTCTAACGCTCAAATAACACCATCTTGCCGGCCGCATTCACACAGCGGTGCGTTTTCTTTGTATAATTTTTTTCCTCAAGTTTTTGAATGCCAAGATCTTTTGCTTCCTGCTCGCTCGCTGCCTCGAAGCTTTCATCCAGAAGCTTTTCCCCATTTTTTTCAAATACAGTTAAGTAGTACTTTCCCATAGCTGCCTCCCCTTTGCCTCATTAAAATCGTCCTCTATTATTATTTCGGAAACGAATTCCAAAATTCCTTCTTCTAACTTCCATTTTAATCATTTATGATGAAATTGAAACTTTTTACCAGCAGGCACGTAATGAACCATTAGAGGAGGGATATTTATGGCCTTAATGCTGAATAAAGTAACGAAGAATTTTGGAGCGCATACAGCTGTTGATCAGCTGAATCTCGAAATACCGGAGAAAGAGATCTTTGGCTTTTTAGGAGCGAACGGTGCGGGAAAAACGACCACATTCAGAATGATTCTTGGGCTGCTGCATCCAAGCGGCGGTGAAATCAGCTGGCAAGGAGAGCCCATTAATTACAAAACCACTGATCAAATCGGCTATTTGCCTGAGGAAAGAGGACTTTACCCGAAGCTGAAGGTGAAGGACCAGCTTGTGTATTTGGCTAAATTAAAAGGAATGCACAAAAGCGAATCAGAAAAAGAACTGACTAAATGGCTTGACCGTTTTAAGGTGCCTGAGTATATGAATAAAAAAGTTGAAGAGCTGTCTAAAGGAAATCAGCAGAAAATCCAGTTTATAACGGCAGTGCTTCACAAACCGAAGCTGCTGATTCTGGATGAACCCTTCTCAGGGCTTGACCCGGTAAACGTTGAGCTTTTGAAAGAAGCGGTTGAAGAACTGAGACAGCAGGGGACTTCAATCGTTTTCTCAAGCCACCGAATGGAGCATGTTGAGGAGATGTGCAACCATTTATGCATCATGCATAAAGGAAAGCCGGTTGTTCATGGCGGATTGAAGGATATTAAACGGTCCTTCGGGAAGAAAAATGTCATCATTCATGGTGATTTTGATTTAACCTATCTCAGTGAACTCCCAGGCGTTATTAAACATAAGAAAACGTCAGAGGGCATCAGGCTCCAGGTAACCCGCGAGGAAGTGTCGCAGGATGTGCTGGCAGCCATTCAGAACAAAGGATTCATCCGTAAATTTGTTCTGGAAGAACCTTCTTTAAATGATATTTTCATTGAGAAGGTAGGTGCGTCCTATGAGTAAATTCTGGGTTGTGATGCTGTATACATATCAAAACAAAGTGAAGTCAAAATCTTTTCTAATTACAACCGGTATTTCCCTTCTATTAATATTCGGCATTTCCAACCTCCAAAATGTAATGGAGATGTTCAATAAAAACGAACCAAAAAAAATTGCCGTAATCGACGAAGGGGGCTCCCTTTTCGAGCCGTTCCGCCAAAATGCAGAAGCACTTGATAAAGATTTGGAGATAAAGCAATCATCAGAAAATGAAGACACACTCAAAAAGCAGGTGCTGGACGGAAAGCTTGATGCTTATGTGGTGCTGAAAAGTGATGCAGAAGGCATGCCGGAGGGAACCTTTAACGCTGAATCTGTCGTAGATTCCGGATTCGCATACAGTCTTGATCAGTCGCTGCAGCAGACCAAAGTGGCGATCGGGACAGAAAAACTCGGTGTGGACACTGCTCAGATTTCAAAGCTTCTTGCTCCAGTGGAAATGGAAAAGAACGCACTTCAGGAAAATGCAAAGTCTGAGGAAGAATTAAATCAGGCCCGCGGTCTTGTGTATGTCATGCTGTTTGTTATTTATTTCTCTGTCATAACGTATGCAAGTATGATTGCCATGGAGGTGGCGACGGAGAAATCCTCCAGAGTGATGGAAATTCTGATTTCAAGCATCTCGCCTATTCAGCAGATGTTCGCTAAAATTTTAGGTATCGCACTTGTCAGCTTAACGCAGCTCGCGATCATGATTGGTGTCGGTTTCCTTGCTGTCAAAGATAAAATGGCTCAGATTGATGCGATGAGCGGCGGGGTGATGGGTATTTCCAATACATCTCCTGCGACCATCGCATATTGCTTCATTTTCTTCCTGCTTGGCTACTTCCTTTTTGCTACACTGGCGGCGTTCCTTGGCTCGCTTGTAAGCAGAATAGAAGATGTTCAGCAAATGATTACGCCGATGATTTTCATCGTCGTTGCCGGCTTCATGATTGCGATGTTCAATCTTGGCAATCCGGATAATACGTTTGTTACGGTAACATCCTTTATCCCATTTTTCGCACCGATGATTATGTTCCTAAGGGTAGGGATGCTGGATGTTCCGTTCTGGCAGGTTGGACTGTCAATCTTTATATTGATCGCTTCCATCTATCTGCTTGCTTATTTTGGTTCGCGTGTATACAAAGGCGGGGTGCTCATGTATGGAAGCTCAAGCTCGCTGAAGGATATTAAGAAAGCGATTAGCATCGGAAAAGATCACTAAACGGAAAGCCCGGGTAAAGCCGGGCTCTTTTTTCTATGCGGGATGTTAATTAAAAGAACGGTACCGGCAGTAAACTCAAAGATTACGAAGGGGCTGAAACCTAAAAAAACCTGCTTGATAAAAGCAGGTCTGAGCTTATTTCATTTCATGCACCTGTACAGAGTGAACCTTTTTTGTTCCCGTTTTGTAATGAATCACAACAATCACTTGAATGGTTCTCTGTCCTTCAGCCAATGTCAGATGATACTGTTTCAATGATTGGTCTTTTTTTGTCTGCTCGAAAATTTGCTTCGCCATAATGACCTGGCTTAATGGATAAACTTTTACCGCTTCTTTTTTTGCTGCAGCCGTGAAATCAGGGGTTTTCGCTGCTTGTGCGGAATAACTGGAAAATGAAACCTTTTCCAGGTTCCAGCCGTATATAATGACAAGGGAAGCAAAAAGGGAAATCCACCACTTTTTCATTTTTTATCACCCTCCTGCTGGATAGTCTTCCCTTATACCTGGTTGATATTCTAGTGAAATGGAGGATCCGGGCTTGACGGTTCGGGCAGTGGATTTCAATCGGAACTGAACACGAAAAGAATGGGGGAATCGGGATATGGCATGGATAGGTTTGGCTATTATAGCGGGAATAACATTCATCATTTATAAAGCAGTTAAGGGAACGAAGGATCATCAAGGGAACAGAAACAGCAGCAGCTCAGGTTTCATGCCGTTTTTTTATTCAGGAGACTCAGGCGACTCTTCATCAGACGGCGGTGGCTTTGACGGCGGCGGGGGCGGAGATGGCGGAGGCGATTAATGCTTCCTCTTTTTGTTCCCTTTTTTCAACAGTTTTCATAGATGATTTAAAGTACCTCACAGAGAATGACTAAAACAGACAAAAGGGGGTTTATCATGCTGTCAAAAGAACAATTGTCACATATAAAAAAGCTTCAAGCGGTATGCGAAGAAGCAGATGGAATTCAGTTAAAGCTCAATTGGGACATGCTGGAGTATAGAGAAAACGGAGTGAAACAGGACTTCTTTCATTATGAACCAGATGGATTAGCGGCTTTCATAGGCTTATATGGTTTCGGCAATAAAGTCGAGATGTGCGGAATGGTGAAGCCGGAGTACCGCCGAAATGGCCTGTTTTCTGCCATGTTTAAGGAAGCCTTGGAAGAAGCACGAAGTCAGGGGTATCACACAATCCTTTTAAATGCGCCCTCGAACTCTAATTCGGCAAAAGGTTTTTTAAATGAGATCCAGGTCCCTTTTGTTTTCACAGAGCATCAAATGAAATGGATGGGCGGACCCCTTCCGGTAACTGAGGACGTCATTCTCCGGAGTTCGGAAAAAGAGGATTTTGCACTGGAGGTTCAGCTTGAAGCAGACTGCTTTGGATTTTCACTTGAAGAAGCAGAAGTCTTTACAAAAAGCAGGAAACAGGAGCAGGGCCAGCAGTTCTGGATCATTGAGAATAATGGAAAAGCGGTTGGAAAAGTGCGGGTCGCAGCTGAAAAAGGAGAAGCGTGGATTTATGGGTTTGCTGTTTCTCCGGAGCATCAGAAAAAAGGGATTGGCCGAAAAATACTATTCCGCATCCTGAAAGAGGAAACGTCGAAAGGCAACTCGGTTTTTCTCGAGGTGGAGGCAAAAAACACCCGCGCATTGAAGCTGTATGAATCGTGCGGATTCAGGGCTTATTATGCACAGGATTATTATTTAACGAAATAATCGATATCAGAACTTCCTTTAGGGGAGGTTCTTTTTCCTGTTAAGCAAGGAAATGCAAGAACGTGCATTCCCCTCCATGTGATGATAAAATATATGCAAAGGTCTAAAGAGAGTGGGAATTACCATGCCATCTATTAAATTTATTCATGCTGCTGATTTGCATCTGGATAGTCCATTCGCCGGGCTCCAGCATTTGCCTGAGTCCATTCTGCAGCGGCTGAAGGAAAGTACGTTTGCAAGCTTTTCAAATCTGGTGTCATTTACTATAGAAGAAAAAGCAGATTTCCTTCTTTTAGCCGGAGATTTATTTGATGGGGAAAACAGAAGCTTAAAGGCGCAGCTCAGGCTAAAAAGAGAGTTTGAGAAATTGAATGAGTCTGGAATTCATGTATATATTATTCACGGTAATCATGATCATTTAGGGGGGAAATGGCTTCAAATAGACTGGCCCGAAAATGTCCATGTTTTCAGTCATAAACAGGTAGAGTGCCTGCCTTATTATAAAAAGGCAGAACTGGCTGCTCACCTTTATGGATATAGCTATCCTGAGCGCTCTGTTACAGCAAATCTTACGCCGCACTACAGAAAACAGGCGGGGGCTCCTTTTCACATCGGACTTCTCCATGGATCGCTTGAGGGAGGAACGGAGGAGCATGATGTATACAGCCCGTTTACCATCAGCCAGCTGGAGTCAGCAGGTTTTGACTATTGGGCGCTGGGTCACATTCACAAAAGGGCTATTCTCCCCTCGCAGGAAACCACAATTGTTTATCCTGGAAATCTTCAGGGGAGGCACCGGAAGGAAACAGGGGAGAAAGGGTGTTATACCGTCACAATAAATGAAGCGGGAGTGAATCCTGTTTTTTCCCCTCTTCATGATGTACTGTGGCTGGAGCGCCGCATCCCCTTAGATGAAACGGAAACCGCGGATCAGCTTATGAAGCTTATTAAACTGGAAAAAGAAGCTCTCCGCAATGAGGGATGCCCGGTTATCTTGACGATTACCCTGTCAGGAAAAACCGTGCTTGCTGCAGATCTAAAGCAGGCTGAAACGGCAAAAGATCTGCTTGCTGCGATTAATGAAGAGGAAGAAGAGCGCACCGATTTTGTTTGGATTCGGAAAATATCTGACGAAACGGTCTTTCATGCTGATAAAGAAAAACTTAAACAGGATTCAGTTTTTTACAGGGACTTTTTAAACGTTACGGAAAACTACGGTTTTTTTGCAGAAGCTGCTGCGCCTTTGTACGGAAATGCATCAGTTCGAAAATACGTAGAAGTGTTCTCAGAGGAAGAGCAGCAGGAAATAATCCAGGAAGCGGAGTCTCTCATTTTAACACAGCTGCTGAAGGAGGGAGAGCTTCATAAATGAAAATCCGAGAGCTTAAAATTTATGGATATGGCCAGTTTATCAATCGGCACATCGTCCTTCATAATGCTCCGGCTTCTTTGTTTTACGGACAGAATGAAGCCGGAAAATCCACGATTATGTCCTTTATACATAGCATTCTTTTCGGGCTGCCTCAAAAACAGCAGACGGACAGCAAATACGAACCGAAAGAAGGTCAGGTTTTCGGCGGGGCGATCGTTGCTGAAGTGAGCGGTACGGGTATTGTCAAAATTGAACGGGTCCGGGGCCGCTCAGGCGGAGAGGCAAGGATTGATCTTCCTGACGGTCAAACAGCGGGTGAGGCGCTGCTGCGCGAATGGACAGGCGGGATGGATAAAGCGTTCTTCCAATCTGTCTTTTCCTTTGATTTGCATGGCCTTCAGCAAATTGAACGCCTTAATGAAGAAGAGATAGGCAAATTCCTTTATGTAACGAGCATGGTAGGAACAGATGCTATTTACAAGCTTGAGCAGAGGCTCGGAAAAGAACAGGACCGCTTATTTAAGCCTAATGGCAAGAAGCCTGCACTAAATGAGAAGCTGGGAAAAGTGAAGAAAACAGCCGATGCCGTAAAAGCAGCGGCTCAGGCAGCCAGTGAATATCATCCGCTGATGATGCAGAAGGAAGAGGCTGAGAGGGAAGTTTTTCAGCTGGAGTTAAACGTAAGTGAAGGCAGAAAAAAACAATCCTATTTAAGCAGAGCTGTTTCTTATTTGCCGCTCTTAAGGGAACAGGAAGCTTTAACTCAGGAGCTTGAGGCCCTGCCGGACACGAAGTGCTTCCCTGCAGAGGGGATGAATAGGCTTGAAAAATTATTAACAGAAATGGAACCGCTTAAAGCCCAAACCGGAAGAATGAAGGAACAAATCCGGCAGCTGATGGCTAAAGCCGAAGCTTTTAAACCGGATGGGAACATTCTTGAAAAAGAAGCACATATAGTGGAGTTAAAAGAGCAGTCGGGCACGTATCAGGCTCTGATAAACGATCGCTCTGCGCTTACTTCTGCTATTGAGGCTTTGGATGAGGAGCTGGCCGTTCTCGCAGGCCGAGTGTATGAGCAGCCTCCTAGACAGGAGGAATTGAGCCGGATTGATACCACGATAAAAATGAAAACCACAATTGCTGAACTAACAGAAGAAGCGAAAACCTTGTTCATGCAAAAAAACCAGCTGGATGAGCAATTTGACCGCGCTAAAGAGGCGCTTGATATAAGCGAAATCCGCTATGCTTCCCTTTTAGAAAAAGCGATGAATCCGGATGAGCGGACTGCTTTAGAACAGGAACTCTCTAATTTAGAAAAGGGCGATAACCACCAGCAGACCGGGCAGCTCAAAAAGGAACTTGAGAGTGTTGAACGGGATCTCGAAAACCAGCGGAAACGATCAGAGAATAGTAAAAAACGAAGCTCTGCAAGTCTGATGTTCGTTTTACTTATTGCGGCAGCCGGCTGTATATGGTCAGTTATCCAGCAGCAATGGGTTTTGGGAGGTCTTCTTTTTACAGGTTTGGCTGCTGGAGTGCTTTTTTTCCGAAGCCTGCAAACTGCCCGAGATCCGCTTCTTGAGCATTTGCGGAGAAGAAAGCGGGATTTGGAGCAGGAGCTGCAGGAACAAACGAATCCATCCACCACGGTCTTACAGCGTCTGGAAGAACTGAAAGGCATCCTTTGGAAGGATGAGCAAATAAAGCAAATGGCCGAGCTTGAGAGACTTAGAACAGAGCAGGAGACAAGAACCTGTGACCGTGTTATTGCAAAATATGAAGAATGGGAAAATGAGCGCTTTAAACTGAATCATAAGCTGAAGCCGGTTTTGAAGGCTTTATTTTTACCTGAAACTGCCTCAGCATCTTCCCTGGCAGAAACCCTTGCTATAATAGAAAAGTATAAAGAGAAAGAATTAGAAAAGCAGAAAAGAGAGGACCAAAACCGGTTAAATGTAACGGATGCTTTACAGTTTGAGCAAAAGGCAGCCAGTACCCTTAACCTTACCCGCGATGACCTTCCAAAAAAAATCGATGATCTCTATTCTGCTCTAATACAGGAGAAAGAGAAGGCAAGGAAGCTTGAGGATCTGGACCTTCGCATAAATGAGCTTTCAGCAGAATGCGAAGAAAGGCTTCTTCTTCTCAATAGCAAAACCGAAGATTATCGAAAGCTGTTAGAAATGGCGGCTGCTCCAGGTGAAGAAACATTCAGGAGCATGGCTGTTCAGCATGGGAAACGGGAAGAAATCATAAAACAATTATCGTGGACGGCAAGACAGCTTCAAACCAGTCATATCGCACAAGCTCTGCCTGAGGACTGGACCAAGCTTGAAGACGATTTGGCAAGAGTCACTCTGGATGTAGAAGCTCTGGAAAAACAGCTGAAATCCAGGCAGGAACAGGTGTCGATTTTACAGGCCAAGCTTGAGGCGCTTGAAGCTGATGGGAGCTATTCAGATCATTTGCATAGGCACGAACTCCAAAAGGAAGACGCAAGGCGAACAGCGAGAGAATGGGTGGTTCAAACTGTAGCACGGGATTTTCTGCTTCGGACCATTGATTATCACCGGACGGTCCGGATGCCTAAATTGCTGGAAAAGACCATTCAGTTTTTTACAAGGATAACGGATGGACGCTATGTGAATGTTTATCTGCCTGACCAAGAGCAGACGTTTATCGCTGAGAGGGCGGATGGACAGCGATTCAAAGCGGGTGAGTTAAGTCAGGCAACCTCAGAGCAACTCTACCTTTCTCTAAGGCTTGCACTTATTTCAAGCTTAAATGAGTCATTGAATATGCCGGTACTGATTGATGACGGATTTGTACATTTCGATGCAAAACGAACAGAAAAGATGCTTGGCATTTTACAGGACATTTCTGCTGAACAGCAGGTGCTGATGTTTACATGCCAGACACATATAGCAAATCAGTTCGCAGGGCCTGTAACGGCTTTAGAACGGCAGGGGATCGTTAGCGTAAGGAAAGAAACGGTATAGGTTTAGAGGGTATGTTATACTTATTCACAGATAAATACAGGGAGGAATCAGCATGTCTAAAGGAGTTATGCATTTTGATGTAGGGGAGCAGGTTGAGCTTTATCTGCTCATTAAATCATCCACCAAGGGGGTAGCAAGCAACGGGAAACCCTTTTTGACCCTCATCCTCCAGGATCAAAGCGGAGAAATCGAAGCGAAGCTCTGGGATGCAAGCCAGGGGGACGAACAAATTTATGGACCTCAAGGCATTGTTAAGATTGCCGGGGATATCCATCATTACAGAGGAAGAAACCAGCTCAAAATAAAAAACATCCGACCGCTTCATGACCATGAAACGTTTGATATTTCGGACTTTCTGGAAACAGCACCTTTGAAAAAAGAAGACATGATGGATACCATCACTCAATATATTTTTGAAATGAAAAATCCAAATGTCCAGCGCATCACAAGGCACCTAGTGAAACAGCATCAGCAGGCTTTTCTTGAATACCCGGCTGCCACGAAAAATCACCATGAATTCGTTTCTGGACTTGCATACCATGTTGTATCCATGCTGAATCTGGCAAAATCGATTGCAGCACTTTATCCGTCTCTTGATACGGATCTGCTCTATGCGGGTGTAATCCTGCATGACCTTGGAAAAGTAACAGAGCTAAGCGGCCCGATCAGTACAACTTATACGGTAGAAGGCAACCTGCTTGGCCACATATCCATTATGGTGAATGAAATTGCGCAGGCAGCAAAAGAATTGGGAATAGAATCTGAAGAAGTCGTCGTCTTGCAGCATCTTATTCTTTCCCATCATGGAAAAGCAGAGTGGGGAAGTCCGAAGCCGCCAATGATTAAGGAAGCAGAAATTCTTCATTACATTGATAATCTCGATGCTAAAATGAATATGCTTGACCGTGCACTGGAACGTGTAAAACCCGGAGAATTTTCCGAAAGGGTCTTTGCCCTTGAAAACCGCTCCTTTTACAAACCGGTTTTTCATAACTAGCATAATGCGCACTTCTTCAGCATAAGCATGAGATAAAAGCTTGGCTTATGAAGGAGGAACCTGTATGCTGACGTTGCCTTGGTGGATTTATCTGTGCATGGGCGGAGTGCTTTTCAGCGGTTTTAAATTTGTAACACTTACAAGAGAAGATATACGGACAGATGAGGAATTCATTGAACAGGAAGGGCAAATCTATTTGGAGCGGATCAAAGCGGAAAGAGAGCGGAGAAAAGCTGAGAAAATGACTGTCTGAACCTTAAAAGCAAAAAAAGACTCCTGCTTGCAGGAGTCTTTTTATATGGGTGAAACTTATGCTTTTTCTACGTTAGCAGCTTGATCGCCACGGTTACCTTGAACGATTTCAAATGTAACTTTTTGGCCTTCTTCTAGAGTTTTGAAACCGTCGCCTTGGATAGCGGAGAAATGTACGAATACGTCGTCGCCATCTTCGCGCTCGATGAAACCGAAACCTTTTTCTGCATTAAACCACTTAACTGTACCTTCTAACATTTTGTTACCTCCTAGTGCATGACGCACAAACGTGTTACTATTCTTGCTCTAAAAATATCAAGCTGAAACGTATTCGATCTTAATATCCGAACAAAAATAATTCTTAATAAGGATAACAGGAACGGCAATAAATAGCAAGTGTCTAAAGCCGGGTGAGAAAAAATGGCCTCAAATTGGCCCGAAAAAAGAGAGGAACCGCGTATGGCTTCCTCTCCTTTTTTATTCTATTCTTATTGAGCCGGCTGAGCAGGCATTGCTGGCTGTTCAGGAGCCTTAAAGGTATCTTTAAGCTGTTTATCTTTTACTACAACCTTGGCATCTTTAAGCGCTTTGTCGATTGCAGCCTGCATCGCAGCAGGATCCTGGGTTTTTTGTTCTTTTACTTCAGCTTCCAGGCTTTTCTTCATTTGATCGTAAGATTTGTACGTTTCATCAATACGGATAATATGGTAGCCGTATTCTGTTTTAACAGGCTGGCTGATTTCGCCTTCTTTAAGCTTAAATGCAGCTCCTTCAAATTCCTTAACCATTTGGCCTTTGCCGAACCATCCTAAAGATCCTCCGGTTTGTGCAGATGGATCCTGAGAGTATTCTTTAGCCAGGTCTTCGAATTTAGCTCCGCCATCCAGCTTTGATTTAACTTCTTTGGCTGTTTTTTCATCCTTAACAAGGATATGGCTCGCTTTAACTTTATCTTTTAAGCTCTCATGATACTTTTTAATATCTTCATCCGTTACTTTTGACTCAGCTTCAGCAGCCTTTTTACGCAAAAGTTCAGTTTTCACCATATTGTCGACTGAGGCTTGACCTTGCTTTTTAACCAGCATGTCAATTTGCTCAGCACCATATTGAGCTTTAATGGATTCAAGCTCTTTTTTAATTTCATCTTTGGAAACCTTGTATTTTTCACCCAGCACTTTGTTATGAACTAATTCAGTCAATACCTGTTCACCTGCGCGGGATTTCATAGCCTCGTAAAGCTCGTCCTTTGTAACGTTTCCAGCTTTCGTCTCAGCCACAACATCAGAACCGCCTGCTGCTCCGTTGCTGCATGCGCCGAGCGTGAAAAGGCTCGTAGCTGTAATAGCCGCAATAGCCATTTTTTTCATTAGTCGATACAACTCCTGCCCTAATAGTGTTTGTACTAAATACTATAAAACATTGTGCCATGTTCAGGGGACTTTTGCAACCCAATCTGAAAAGAGGGCAAATAGGAAAGGACAAAGTTTAAAATAACCCGAAAAGCCTGCTGTAGAAGCATTCCTGAAAGCTTCTGGGTTTTTGGGGTTTTTTAATATAAAAATGAATGAGAGCTTACTGTCAAAATCCTAATATGTGAAATTATGTGAAATTCATGCGCGGAACTATTTGGATATGCGCGAAAATTTTTAGATGTGGGCTAAAGGCCCAATCAAGCATCTTTTCCCTTCATATAATGAGTTGACTGCGAAAGGAGGCTATACGTCATGGGAGGATACAATTCCGGCTTTGCGTTGATCGTTGTTTTGTTTATTTTGCTGATTATTGTGGGTGCAGCGTATATTTGCTAGTCAATAAGGGCTGCTTATAACTGCAATATGCAGGATGAACACCCATTCGCAATACAAAAGAATTGCATAGTATATCTTAACCATCAGTAAGGAGGTGTGTTCAATGGGCGGTTCTTACGGCGGAGGTTTCGCGTTAATCGTTGTACTTTTCATTTTGTTGATCATCGTTGGTGCAGCTTGGCTATAATTTGAAAAGCGCAGGCGGCTTGACCAGCCCCGACAAGCATAAGACGATCAACCGGAGGAAGGTGAACTTTCCTTCCGCAGGATGAGCGGCTTATGACCTCGAGGGGCTAGCCGCTGGAGCTAGACACTAGTGCTATGCGCGAGCCGCAGCCCTGTTCTAGTCTCTCCAAAATTTACAGCGTTCCCACTTGGGGGCGCTTTTTGCGTTGCTTAACAAAGTCCGGCAGAACGGATAAATAGGGGATAAAGAGCTGTATCCCCCGTGCGGACGGCTAAAAAGCAGTCCAAAACGGACAGATAAATCCGGACGGCCAAAAAGAGTGTCAGAACGGCTAAATTAAGAAGAGGAACGGCCAAATTCACCGTGCGAACGGCTAAAAAGCAGTCCAGAACGGACAGATAAATCGGGACGGCTAAAAAGAGTGTCAGAACGGCTAAATTAAGAAGAGCAACGGCCAAATTCACCGTGCGAACGGCTAAAAAGCAGTCCAAAACGGACAGATAAATCCGGACGGCCAAAAAGAGTATCAGAACGGCTAAATTAAGAAGAGCAACGGCCAAATTCACCGTGCGAACGGCTAAAAAGCAGTCCAGAACGGACAGATAAATCCGGACGGCTAAAAAGAGTGTCAAAACGGCTAAATTAAGAAGAGGAACGGCCAAATTCTACGTGCGAACGGCCAAAAAGCAGTCCAGGACGGACAGATAAATCCGGACGGCCAAAAAGAGTATCAGAACGGCTAAATTAAGAAGAGCAACGGCCAAATTCACCGTGCGAACGGCTAAAAAGCAGTCCAGAACGGACAGATAAATCCGGACGGCTAAATTAAGAAGAGGAACGGCCAAATTCTACGTGCGAACGGCCAAAAAGCAGTCCAGGACGGACAGATAGATCCAGACGGCTAAAAAGAGTGTCAGAACGGCTAAATTAAGAAGGCAACGGACAAATTCCACGTGCAAACGGCTAAAAAGGAGTCCAGACGGATAGATAAATTTGGACGGCCAAAAAGAGTATCAGGACGGCTAAATTGAGAAAAGGAACGGAAAAATTCTACGTGCGAACGTCCAAAAAGCAGTCCAGAACGGACAGATAAATCCGGACGGCCGAAAAGAGCGTCAGAATGGCCAAATTAAGAAGAGGAACGGCCAAAATTCAATGCGGAAATACAAAAAAGCCGTCCACCAAGTGGCCGGCTTTTTTGTGTATAAGTTGATCGGAGCTGCAGATTCCGAGTTCTATGTATAAAGAATTTCAATATACGAAGAGATCAGCAGAATCGTAACAAGGACATTAATCATACGAAACACTCTCGTTTGACGGTCTTCAGGAATCTCACGAACTAAACAAAGCCTGTTCGTTAAAGTGTTGATGTAAAACAGAATGAAGACAGCAAAGAAAATGAACAAGATGATCACATGAGATCCCCCTTTCCTTACTGATACATATAAGATTACCAAATATTCGCTGAAAAAGATAGGAAAATGCCGGCACTCGCACGTGTTCTTCCAAAAGAAAAGAAGGAACCGTTATTTGCGGGTTTCCTTCTTTATTTTACAGCTTGTTTTCTATTAATATCTCTAATGCATTTCGGTCCTCTTCAACAATGCATGTTCTTGGTGCAGCTATAACTTGTCGGGCGTATATTAAATCCGGAACACACCAGCCGATGTGGAGGGCTGCAGCCAGGCAGAAGTAGTGTACGTATTCCGGCATTAGGATGCTTGCCTGAATACTCGCTGCCGTAAAAATAAGGAATGGAGAAAGCAGTGTGGCAAGCATTACTTGCTTAGTAATTCGGGCGCATGGCTTGAGCCGTACAATGGGAATCATTGCTGCATATTCCATTTTCATTTTTGGGATTTTGCCGCAAATCATTAGTGGAAGCGCATGGAGCAGTTTATGCAAAGGCAATATTAGAAATAAAATTGCTGCCAGGTAAAGTATATGTCCTGCAGCAAGCTTCCGGCTGGGGTCTACCAGCGATAGAGGAAGGTATAGGACAATAAAAGCCGTAATTGATGCCATTATAAAATATAGAAAGAGACGCTGAAACCCATAATCTTTTGATAGGTCGATGGTTTTCCAGCAGTTCATATCCGATCACCGTCCCTTGAAAAATAAATCCTTACCTACTGTACTTCCGGCTGAGATAAAAATCAATACGTTTGGAGAAATTGAGTGCAATATTATAAGAAAATCTTTTTCTGAGGAAGCTCTTCCGCTAAAATATGAGTATGTAAGAGAGAGAAAGAAGGGGTTTACGTGGACTCGTTTGAAGAACGGCTGAACCGGATGGAATTTCAGGTTCGTCTTCTTGCCTCATTGATTAAAAAGGATGAGCATCCATTTATGTATATGGTTATTGAAAAACAGCTGTCTGAAAAGGAACATCAGCAGGTTATGGAATTATGTGATAAATTGGATCGGCTTTACCAAAAACAAAAAGCGCAGGGATTTGTCCGTTTTGAAGGACTCCTTACGCTTTTTGTTCAAGATTTAAATGAAAAGCTGGAGGTGAAGGAAACCGCTCAAGCCCTTTTCAAACAGGGATTGTTTTCGCAGTTGATGAGCGATTTCCTGAGTATGTTAAACGATTATTGATTAGCAGCAGCTTTAGGCTGCTCCTCTTCCGTAATTTTCTTCAAGCGTCCATTCTCTTCGCCGAATTCCTTTTCGATATTGCTGAAAGAGCGCTCAAAAATCTCCATAAAGTCATCACCGTAAATGTTTCGGATGATGGCCATCATTTCGATAATCTCCGGGAATTTCCCATACAGATTCTGCAGAGGCATGGCCCCTTTAAATACGGCATTTCGGGTAGGATCATAATCCTCCATTAGCTGCAGAAGAATTCCCTCACCCTTAGGGGTCAGCTCGATGTACGTATTTCTTTTGTCATCCAGCTTTTTGGAGAATTCCAGATAGCCTCTTTCCTCAAGCTTTTTCGAAAAGTTGAAGGCAGTAGAGACATGCATCACTCCGAACTTAGCAATCTCCGAAATGGATGCTCCTTTCAGGTGGTAAGCAATCCAAAGAATGTGGTGTTCGTTTATGTTCAAATCATAAGGCTTGATCCATTGCTGCCAGTCTTTCTCGATTGATTTCCACAAGGCTTTGCTTAACTGAGCGATTCTCTGGCTGAAGAGCAATGCCTCTTTTACCGTGTAATCCTTTTCATTTGTCTTCAAATTCACTCACCTACTTTTCCGCATTTCTAATATTCTCTATTATCCCAAAAAAGTAAAGATTAATAAAGATGTAAATTAACAAAATTTTTAAAAAAATATTTTGAATCCAGTATTGTTATAAAAGAATACGGAAAAAAGGTGCTAAACCGACAAAGTTTGAGCACCTTTTTGTTACATATATTTCTTATATGGAAATATTCATCAATTTTTAATTGTGTCTTCTAATTGTTTAATTTTTTCTTCAATGGCTTCAATTTCTTTTTGAAGATTCTCACGGTGTGGCTCAATTTCTTCCTGGAATTCTTTTAAAGAGGTTTGAAGTTCTGTAGACACCTCTTTAATAACGTCTGCACTTTCCTTAGCAGCCTGAACCACCTGCTCCTTTAGGGCAATGCTTTCTTGTTTTAGCTGATTGATCGTATCCAGCATGCGATCTTTGCTGTCTTTAATTTGTCCTCGTAAATCTCTGCCGGAAGATGGGGCTGAAAGCAAAGCTGCTGCGCCGCCAGCAACGGTTCCGGCTAGAAGTCCAAGTAGTATGGATTTGGCTTTTGACATTAACTCATCACTCCCGTTCTCCGTTCTCTTAACACATTCAACATCATCATGAAGAAATCCTTCTTTACATGATACCCGTCATACGGGGACTTAAACGAAAATTCTTTCAAAGAAGAAGTACAGAATTCACAGCCAGAATCAAACATGTCTCATAGCGCGGATTTTATGGCATATACATAAGCGTAAAAGGAGGAGAATGGGATGTATGCTGGGGATACTATTCTACTTAATTAGTCTTGTTTTCTTATTGGTTTCTTTGCATTATATGAGACAGGCGCAGCAGGCCGCTTCCTATCCGCCTAAATGGATACTCAAACAAAGGGCTATGATTATGGCTGGGGGAGCGGGGGTTACGCTGCTGGTTGGGATCATGCTGTCCTTGCTGCATTGACATAAAGAAAGGGACTGGCCGCAGTGGGTCAGTCCCTTTTAAGTTAAGCTGAAATTGGCTTTGATCTTTTATGAATGGATGTAACAATCGGGTAAATCAAGCTGATTGCAATCGTATTGAGTGCTGTGGCTGGAAGAACCACTGTAATAAACAGAGCGGTAAATCCACCAGGAAGCCCAACGATCAGCAGCGCGCTTCCAAGGAAAATAACTCCTGAAAGGATTGTTCCGGCTGCAGTAAGGATGGATACTGTTACAAGTTTAGAAGCCAGTTTGCCAGCCACTGTCAGCAGCAGGAAGAATGCCAGTGCTGTAAGGGGCTTGTCAACGATGTTCGGCAGCTGTCCGCCTGGGAATCCAGTCGTCAAGGCTGATAATATACCCGTTAATACTCCCAATAACAGTGTGTTTTTAAGGGTTGGAAAAAGGGCAATTCCCAAAAACATCATCGTCAGCATCATGTCCGGCTTCATTCCAAGGAATATAGGCGGAATAATACTGTGCAAAGCAAGGCCAATGGCAACAAACAGCGACATTGTAACAAGTTCTCTCGTTTTCATAACTCAACTCTCCTCTTCTTGGCTCAAAAGTATGCTTTCCAATGGTGAACTATTTTCCCATTGCAAAAGCGGTTAAATAGATTATAACAGGGGCAGCTCTTATTGAAAAGTAAAAGAACGGGCAGAATGATTTTTCCTGTAGCTGTTCATAAATTCGGCCAGCTTTTCACATGCTTCATAGGGGACTGCATTATAGATGGAGGCGCGGCAGCCTCCGATACTGCGGTGACCGTTCAAACCGATAAATCCATGCTCGGAAGCTTTTGCAAGAAAATCCTTTTCGAGATCCTGATCAGGGAGGGTAAAGGTTACGTTCATATGGCTCCCGCTTCCATTAAGGGCATGCCCTCTGTAAAAGCCTTCGCTGCTCTCAATTGAATCATAAAGAAGAGCTGATTTTTCCTTGTTCTTCCTTTCGAGACCTTCGGTGCCGCCTTGTTCCTCTGCCCATTCCAGTACAAGTCCGAGCATATAAATCGCAAAAGTCGGCGGTGTATTATAAAGAGAATCAGCGGAAGCGTGAGTGTTGTAATCCAGAAATTTAGACAGGCTGTTTGTGCTCTGGCTTAGCCACTGTTTATTCGCGATGATGACGGTCACTCCAGAAGGACCGAGATTTTTTTGAGCACCGGCGTAGATGAGACCGAACTTGCCTGTATCCACTGGACGGGACAGAATATCACTGGACATATCCGCAACAAGAGGAACGTTTGTGTCAGGGAACTCATGCCACTGCGTTCCATAGATGGTGTTGTTGGATGTAATGTGAAGGTAGGCAAGATCTTTCTCATCACCCCATTCAGAACGGGAAGGAATGGAACGGTACAAACTTTCTTTTGAAGAAGCGATTACTTTTGTCTTGCCTATCTTTTCGGCTTCCTTTAATGCTTTCTCCGACCATGAACCAGTCAATATGTAGCCCGCGGTTTCATTCTTTTTTAGAAAATTAATCGGAACCATTGAAAATTGAAGACTTGCTCCCCCTTGGAGGAACAGGATTTCATGTGTATCCGGAACATTCATCAGGTTTTTTAAACGTGCTTTCGCCCCGCTATGGACTGCATCATAATGCTTGCCTCTGTGACTCATTTCCATGATCGACATACCGGTGCCCTGGTAATTAACGAATTCCTTTTGTGCTTTTTCCAGTACTGGCAGCGGCAAGGCAGCAGGACCTGCGCTGAAATTCAAAGCTCTCACCATTTGTATATCCCCCTAAAGCGTTAATTGAATAAATTAGTTTTATGGTATCACAAATAACTGAGAGTTTTGAATATTAATTGTTTTTTGTGCTTTGTGAAGACAGCAAAAAACAGCCCAATGAAGAGCTGTTCTATAAATAACTTATACGTTTATTCCATCACGAATTTGTGATGCGATCTCCTGAAGCTTTTCTGGAGTGTAGTCATTCGTATGAGTTTTCCATACTGCCCCAAATCCATCTCCTTTGCCGTAGCGCGGAAGGATGTGCATATGATAATGAAAGACGGACTGTCCGGCTGCTTCCCCGTTATTGTTAAGCAAATTTAATCCTTCAGGCTGAAATTGCTCTTTAATGGAACGAGTGATGGCAGGAATCGCTTCAAAAAAATGACGGGATATTTCAGGAGTCATTTCATAAATGTTTTCTTTATGTACTTTAGGAACAACAAGAGTGTGACCTTTTGTTACCTGGCTGATATCCAGAAAAGCAAGAACATGCTCATTTTCAAAAACTTTCGCTCCGGGAATTTCCCCGTTAATAATTTTGCAGAAAATACAGCTCATCAAATCATTCCTTCCATAGGACTTGGTTAGGGGTATTTTATCATAATGGAAAGACAGAGTGAAACTTTAGCGGGATGTTTACCGTATATGGTCAGAGCAGGGATGCTATAGAAGAGGAAGTACAAAAGGCAAGCAAGGCCGAAGAAATTCTCCGTGTGCAGCTTTTAAAATTTGTGCACAATAGGAAAAGCAGGGCCAAGCCGATCAGCTAGCCCTGCTTAAGAAGAAGGGAAGGACTCATTTATAACGGTAACATGTCTTCGACAAACACCTCATTTACAGAAGTGACTGGCTTAAATTCGTTTCAATCAGAAATCTGGCCTTTAACAAACACCTCATTTTTAAGCGATGTGCTCGCGGATAAAATCCATGACTTTCCCTCTGGTGAAGTTTTAAGCAAATGCGTCTTTGACAAACACCTCATTCGCAAAAGTAAATGAACTTCCTTCTTCCTTAACTAGAATGTGCAGTTATCCTAATGGTTATGCTTGGATTATTTTAGCAATTAGATGCGCGGCAGCAAGACATGAGTCGTTCTGTTTTGATATGATGGGAACATAAAGTCTTATATATAGAAAGGAATAACGAGATGACACTTTTGCATGTAGATGGCGTAACGGGGGGATATACCCGAAACCCAGTTTTAAAGGATGTTTCGTTTACCTTGGAAAAAGGCCAGATCGTCGGACTGATCGGCTTAAACGGAGCTGGAAAGAGTACAGCAATCAAGCACATAATCGGATTAATGGAGCCGAGAAAAGGCAAGATTTCCATTAATGGGCAGACATTTGATGAAAATCACGAAACCTATAGGCAGCAATTTACGTTTATCCCTGAAACACCGATTCTTTATGAAGAAATGACGCTGCATGAGCATCTTGAGCTCACGGCGATGGCATACGGTCTTTCTAAAACGGAATTTGAAGCAAGACTCACGCCGCTAATCAAAGAATTCAGAATGGAAAAAAGGCTGAAATGGTTTCCGGCTCACTTTTCAAAAGGTATGAAGCAGAAGGTAATGATTATGTGTGCCTTCCTGGTGGAGCCTGAGCTCTATATAATCGACGAACCGTTTGTTGGTCTGGACCCGCTCGCAATCAATTCATTGCTTGAGCAGATGAACACGGCTAAAAAAAGGGGAGCGGGCATCCTCATGTCCACACATATTTTGGCAACAGCAGAACGATACTGTGATGCCTTTATTATTTTACATAACGGAGAAGTCCGTGCAAAAGGGACGCTTAGTGATTTGCAGAGAGAGTTTGGGATGACCGGAGCCAATCTTGATGACTTATACATTCAGCTGACAAAGGAAGAAGAATATGAAGAACGTTCTTGACCTTTGGGGTGCCCGTCTTGAGGAGCACATTAAAGAAATCCGCTCTTATCTAAAATACATGCTGAATGACCATCTGCTCATTGTTATGATATTCCTTCTCGCTGGGGGCGCATTAGGCTACCAATCATGGCTGAAGCAGCTTCCTGATGATTTTCCTGCCGAGATCATCATCTCGATTGTATTCGGGGCATTGCTAATTTTCTCAAGCGTGAGAACACTGTTTAAGGAAGCAGATCTTGTCTTCCTGCTGCCGCTTGAAAAGGAAATGGAGAAATATTTAAAGAAGGCAAAGCAGTTCAGTTATTTTCAGTCACTGCTGCCGCTAATCATTGTGTATCTTCTGCTTGGTCCGCTTTATCTGGCAGTATCGAATGATGGAATGGTTTATATGTACACAGGGATTTTGCTCCTCATCCTGAATTATGTGAATATGGAATGTGATTGGTATGTTTCTTTTTCCCAAGAGAATTCGTCCGCTCTATGGGATCGTGCGGTGCGGTTTGCATTGAATACAGTGCTGATGTTTTTTGCGCTCTCTCAGATGCCTGTTTATGCATTGATTGTAGCTGTGGTGATTGCTCTGTTTGTGCTCTATTTTAAACGGATTTCAAAAGGGAAAGGTCTGAAATGGGATCGCCTCATCCGTTCTGAAAACCGTAAGAAGCAATCATTCTACAGGCTTGCCAATCTTTTTACCGATGTGCCGAAGCTGAAAAAAGAGGCGCACAGGAGAGCGTACCTGGATTGGATATTGAATACTATTCGCTATGGAAAAGAACATGTCTATATGTACATGTTTGCCAGAGCTTTTATTAGAGGCACCGACTATCTCGGAATCTTTTTCAGGCTGACGGTTATATCCGGTCTTATTTTGGGCTTTGTGGAAATGAGTGTAACCGGTGCGGTTCTTCTAACGGCTGGAACGATCTTTTTAACAGGCGTTCAGCTGATTGTACTCGTTCGGCATTTTGATATGCTTTCCGTGCCGGACCTATATCCTGTAGCTGAAGAAAGCAAAAGTAAAAGCTTTCTTGCTTTGCTGAGGAATATCCTGTTTGTTCAGGGGCTGATTCTGGGAGCCGTTCTTTTAATGAAAATGGAATGGATTGAGGGAGCAGCCGCTATTGGTGGGGGCATCGTTTTCGTCTTAATTTTCGTAAACGCTTATGCAAGGAAACGAATGGATAAGATGTACAGGGGGTAACAGCCATGAGCTACGAAAAAGAAGTTCTGGAGGAAGTCCTGCTCTGGAAGAAGAAATTTTCGAAACGTCCGGCATTCCTGCAAAGAAAATCAAAGGACATTCAAGCATACGTGACTGCCCGCATACCCGGAAAAATACATGATGCCCTGACAGAAAGTATCCGGCTTATGACAGAAATGACGATAAAAGGTTCCCAATGGACCAATATAGAAGTGCCGAACCTCGCAACTCTTAAGGAAAAAGATGATGCCGTCCGGTCGCTTCTATCCACGTATAAAAAAGCAGCGGCGCTTGAAGGAGCAGCAACAGGTGCGGGAGGATTCGCAGCGGGTATGGCCGATTTCCCTCTGCTGCTCGGCATTAAAATGAAATTTTTATACGAAGCAGCGAGCATTTATGGTTTTTCACCGAAAAACCTGCAGGAGAGGGTCTGTATTTTAATGATTTTCCAGCTTGCCTTTTCAAGTGAACCTGTGAGGGAGAAAACGCTCAGTATACTGGAACGGTGGGAGACACAGCCTCTGCCTGTAGAAGATATGAACTGGCGTGAATTTCAGCAGGAATACCGGGATCATATAGATTTGGCTAAAATGCTTCAGCTCGTTCCTGGAATAGGGGCAGCTGTTGGAGGTACAGTAAATTACAGACTGCTAAACAAGCTTGGAGAAACCGCGATAAAGGCTTACCAAATGAGAATCCTGAGCAATGGTGATTGATCCAAACATACAAAGCGCCTGCCGCATTTTCGGCAGGCGCTTTCGTTTAATTGACTGCTGCATTTACAGTACTAGTCTGATCGGCTGCTTCATGCTCATAATTCACAAAAAGTGAAGCAAAGGTCTTTGCTGCAATCAGCATGGCCTTTTCATCAAAATCAAATTTGGGGTGATGGTGAGGCTGGGCTGCTTCTGGATCCGCCGGCATTGCTCCTGTGAAGAAGAAGCTGCCTTTCCGCTCCTGAAGATAATAAGCAAAATCCTCCCCTCCCATTTGCAGTGGACTTTCCTCAACATTGTTTACACCGGGAATGCCGCCTGCGATTTCTTTCACAAACAGTGTTTCTTTCTCATGATTGACGACAGCCGGATATCCCCTGTCATAGAGGCATGTATAATCAGCATCATAAAGCAGGCATGCCGCCTTTACGGCCCGTTCAACTTCCTGCTCCGCCTGGTCTCTTACTTCTTCCTTAAAGGTTCTGGCTGTACCGATTAATTTTGCTGTATCCGCAATGATATTAAAGGCATTTTCCGCTTTAAACGTGCCCACTGATACGACTGCCGCTTCAACAGGATCCACTTTTCTGCTGACAATCTGCTGCAGGTTTGAAATCACCTGAGCACCAATCACAATGGCATCCTTTGTTAGGTGAGGCTGTGCGCCGTGCCCGCCCTTTCCTTTTATAACAATCTCAAAACGGTCAGCAGCGGCCATAATGGGTCCAGTACGGTATTGAATCGTTCCAAGAGGGGCTATGGACCAAAGATGAGTGCCAAACACGGCATCCGCACCTTCCAGAGATCCCGCCTCTATCATGTTTTTTGCTCCTCCTGGCGCATATTCCTCTGCATGCTGATGAATAAGAAGAATATTCCCGCTCAACTGTTCCTGATGCTTCAGCATAACCTTTGCAAAAACAAGGAGCAGTGCGGTATGTCCGTCATGGCCGCACGCATGCATGACACCTGGAACGGTTGATTTGTAAGGAACCGATTTTTCATCCTGAATGGGAAGTGCATCAAAATCTGCACGGAAAGCTACTGTTTTCCCTGGTTTACCGCCTTTAATTAATGCAGTCAGACCATTGCCTCCCACCTTATCCTTTACTTCAACTCCAAGGCGTTCATAGTACTCCTTAATAAAGGCAGCAGTATTATATTCTTGGAACGAAAGCTCAGGATGCTGGTGTAAATGCCTGCGGATCTCAACCATTTCTTCATAGTATCCGTCCAGTTCCCCGTAAATCTCTGTAAGCATAAAGCTCCCCCTATGTAAGATTTTACTATTCATATTATAGAAAAAATCGGAAAATTACAACAACTAAGAGTTGGACTCCCGCTGGTTCATAGAGGAAAATAGCCGATTTAGCTAATGCATCTGGTTCTGGAAAAGCAGGAAGTGAAACATGATTAGATGGCCGAAATTTGTCATTTCCCAGGCAATAACAGGGTGGATAAAAAGTCATATACTGTCAAAATGACGCAGGCATGGTATATTGTTTCTTATCAACAAAAAAAGGATCCGCACGTGCGGACCCTTCACTGTTATTTTAGTACTTGATAGGTTGTAACATAGGATGGACGCGGGAAAATTGATTTTTGATCCACTCCATCTGAGGTGCCTCTTTTTTTATGAGCATGCTCATAAGCTTTCGATTGCTGCCAATTTTTGAAGGATGCTTCATCCTCCCATAATGTCAGGATCACGTAAGTGTCATCGCGCATTGGGCGTAGCACCCTGATTGCCGCAAAACCTGGCTCGCTTTCAATCATTCTCGCTCTTTCGCTAAATCGCTGTTCAAAGAGCGGTTTTCCTTCTTCCGTAACAGGGATGTTGTTCAGTACTGCAAAACCCGCCTGTTCGAAGGAACCGGAAGAATCCAGAACCTCATACTTTTTAGGTTCCTTCAGCACGGTCTCTCCGTCCGTTTCGTGAATCAGCATCGCATTGTCATCTGTATGCATAAGCAGCATGGTTTCATTCGAATTCGATGTTACGATTCCTTCTAAATAATCAGCCGTTCCAAATGTCATGTACAATTTCATCTGAATCACCTCGTTATAATTATAAACTTTTAATGGGGTTTGAAAACAAATATGCCGCGCGAAAAATAGGCTGTCCGAATTCTTGGCAGCTCCTTAAAAATGGTTCAGCTTATCCGCGTACATATTAATACCTTTAATTAACAATCCTAAAACATAACAGGTTGGCCACATAATGAATCGGGGTGAAATAATGAAACGTCTAATTGTAAGGGCAGGCACTGCAGCAGCAATTTTAATAATTATTTCCATCGCCGGGTACTTGTTTATCCTGCTTACCGGAAATGCAATGATTGACGAGAAGAAGTTAGTGCTCCCATCAGCTACTAGGCTTGTAGATATGAATGGAAAGGAAATCACCCGTCTCTATGAGCAGAATCGGGAGATTGTCTCTATCAAAGAGGTGCCGGAGCATGTCCAGCGGGCCTTTATTGCCGTGGAGGACCGCAGATTTTATGAGCATAGCGGGATTGATCTGAAATCAATTGGACGGGCTGTTTATAAAGATTTTACTGCCGGAAGCAAGGTAGAGGGCGGAAGTACGATAACGCAGCAGCTCGCTAAAAATATTTTTTTATCAAATGAAAAGTCCTGGCTTCGAAAAACGAAAGAAGCGATGATCGCCATTAATCTTGAAAACAAATACAGCAAGGAAAAACTGCTGGAAATGTATTTGAATCAACTGTACTTCGGTCATGGAGCCTACGGTGTCGAAGCCGCTTCCCAATATTTTTTTCAGAAGAACGTGTCTGAGCTGACCGTTTCCGAAGGAGCGATGCTCGCATCTCTTCCCAAGGCACCGACCTCTTATTCTCCCATTCTTCACCCTGGGAAGTCGAAAGAACGAAGAGATACGGTTCTTTCATTAATGCAGGAGCAGGGTTATTTGACAGCTGAGGATACAGTCAGGCTGCAAGGGAAAACCCTTGCACTCAATATCAGCAAAAAAATGGATCATCCCTGGCTCTACAGCTATGTCGACCTCGTCATGGATGAAGCAGAGAAATCGTACTCAATCTCCAGCCAGGAGCTGCTAAGAGGAGGGTATACCATCCAGGTTCCTCTGCAGCAGGATATTCAAAAAAGAGCGTATGACCTGTTTCAATCGAACAGCTACTTTCCTGGAACCGATCAGAATGCACAAGGGTCCTTTGTATTGCTCGACAACCGTTCAGGAGGCGTTATGGCTGCTATTGGCGGAAGGGACTATACACCTAAAGGCTACAACCGAGTGACTTCGAAAAGACAGCCTGGCTCTACTTTCAAACCGCTCGCAGTCTACGGTCCGGCAATGGAGGAAAAGCTTTATGAACCCTATTCCCTCCTCTCTGACTCCTATCAAACCTATGCTGGAAGCTATGCTCCGGAAAATAATGATGACCGTTATTCAGGCCAGGTTACGATGTATGATGCTTTAATCAAATCCAAAAATGCCCCTGCCGTTTGGACAATGAATGAGCTTGGGGTAAATAATAGCAAGTCCTATCTTGAAAAGCAGGGAGTTCCTGTTCCGGATAAAGGACTTGCCATTGCTCTTGGCGGATTGAAGGAAGGAGTCAATCCTTTGCAGCTTGCCAATGCGTATCGGGTCTTTCCGGAGGCAGGGGTATATTCAGAGCCTTATTTTATTGAAAAAATAGAGGATCGTGACAAAAAAGTCATCGCTGAGAAGCAGCAGAAAAAAGTTAGAATATATTCTGCTCAGACTGCCTGGAACATGACAAGGATGCTGCAGCATGTTGTTTCGGAAGGTACAGCGAAAAGCGGAAGCTACACAGGAGAATTGGCGGGTAAAACAGGGACGACCTCTTATCCGGAAAAGAAGGGGGCGGTCATGGATGCCTGGTTTGCAGGGTATACGCCTGACGTAACCGGTGCTTTATGGATGGGCTACGATCAAACCTCCAGGGATAAGCATCTTAATGGCGGGAGTGCCTATCCCGCCAGGCTGTTCAAGAAAATTTTGAATGAATCGGAAACCATACAGAAAACGGCCTTTGCTGTTCCCAAGGGAGCGGATGATCTCGAAAGCCCAATCCGATTAAAGCCGCTGGAACAGGTTGACGCGGATTTTGCTTTTAACCCGCTGGGACTCGTTACAGTTTCGTTAAAATGGAAAAAGCAGGAGGACCCGCGTGTAGAGTACAGAATCTATGAGAAATCCGGAGAAAACGAGAAGCTGATTGGAAAAGTCAAAAATGACAGCACCTATGAAATCCCATTCAGCAACGTCTTCTCATCAGCATCCTATAAAGTGGTCCCGTTTAATGAGCAGACCAAACAAGAGGGGAAAGGAACCCCATACGCAGAACCTAAAATCTTTTCGGGCAGATAAAACAGGAGCTACCGGGCTCCTGTTTTTGTTCAATTAACTGGCAGGTTAAATGAATGATTCCTTTAATTTGTTTATTTGTTAAATATTTGGCTTTGTTAAAGAAATATGTTGATTTATTAACACCTGTTGATTGGAGCGGAAGGCGTGAGACTCCAGCGGGAACAGCGGGACAGGTGAGACCCCGCAGTGGCGAAGCCAGGAGGAGGCTCACCGCCCGCCCAAGGATAAGCGAACGCCTGCAGCGTAAATCAACAGCCAAGTTTAACTGAGCTCAATATATAAGTCTTGCAAAAACGGCTCCTGTTTTACGTCGATTTTTTGACAATTACAGTCATCTGCTATACTAATGCAATGATAAAGTTTATATTGGTAACAAATACATACGAGATCAAGTAAGGTGGGAGATTCATGGAGTCTAAACAATTCAATGATGCTTTTTTAAAGGCATGCAGAGGGGAAAAAACAGATCACGTGCCGCTATGGTTTATGAGGCAGGCAGGACGCTCCCAGCCGGAGTACCGCAAGATAAAGGAAAAGTACGGTCTTTTTGAAATTACCCATCAGCCTGAGCTATCCGCCTATGTGACGAGGCTGCCGGTTGAGCAATATAATACAGATGCAGCCATTCTTTATAAAGATATTATGACGCCGCTTCCTGCAATCGGTGTAGATGTAGAAATTAAAACAGGCATTGGTCCTGTAATCAGCAATCCAATCCGGAGCCTTAGTGATGTTGAAAAGCTTGGAGAGATAAATCCGGAGCAGGACATTCCCTATATTCTTGAAACCATCCGGATCCTCACACAGGAACAGCTGAACGTGCCGCTTATCGGTTTTGCAGGAGCGCCATTTACCCTTGCGAGCTACATGATAGAAGGCGGCCCATCAAAAAATTACAATAAAACGAAAGCGTTCATGTACGCAGAACCGAAAGCATGGTTCGCTCTTATGGACAAGCTTGCTGATACGATGATTACGTATGTGGAGTCACAGGTGAAAGCAGGAGCAAAAGCGATCCAAATTTTTGATTCCTGGGTTGGTGCCTTGAATGTGCAGGATTACCGTACCTTTATAAAACCAGTGATGAACCGGATCTTTACAAGCCTGGCACCTCTTAATGTTCCGCTTATTATGTTCGGCGTCGGTGCGAGTCACTTAGCGAAGGAATGGCATGACCTGCCGCTCGATGTAGTGGGTCTTGACTGGAGATTGCCGATTAACGAAGCACGTGCTATGGGTCTGACGAAGACGCTGCAGGGCAATCTGGATCCTGCCATATTGCTTGCCCCGTGGCATGTCATTGAGGAGCGTTTGAAAGAGATCCTGGACGAGGGAATGAAATCCGACAGCTATGTGTTTAATCTTGGGCACGGAGTATTCCCGGAAGTTCAGCCGGCAACGTTAAAAAAAGTAGCGTCTTTTGTTCACGAATATTCCGCTTCAAATAAATGATTGAAAAACATTCCAAGAGCATCCCGCTTGGAATGTTTCCGTCTGAAATGGCAAAATAGATTACATAGGGAAAAGGATTGTGTTTCTTTTCACAAAATAGAAGAGGTGCATGAATGATGAAAAAGAAGATGGGACTTCTTGTGATGGCTTACGGAACTCCATATAAAGAAGAGGATATTGAGCGCTATTATACGCATATCCGCCGCGGCAGACCTCCTGCTCCTGAAATGCTGCAGGATTTAAAGGACCGCTATGAAGCAATTGGCGGGATCTCTCCTCTTGCCAAAATCACTCTTGATCAGGCAGAAAAGCTAGAGCAGCACTTAAACAGCATCCAGGATACCATTGAATTTAACATGTATCTTGGCCTGAAGCATATTGAACCTTTCGTTGAAGATGCAGTGAAGCAAATGCATGAGGACGGCATAACAGAGGCCGTAAGCATTGTTCTTGCTCCGCATTATTCTACCTTCAGCATCAAATCCTATAATGGACGGGCAAAGGAAGAAGCCGAAAAACTTGGCGGGCTTACCATTACTTCTGTTGAAAGCTGGTATCAGGAGCCGAAGTTTATCCGCTATTGGTCGGACAGAGTAAAAGAAACGTTTAATGCCATGTCCGAAGAAGAACGGGCAAAAGCAGTACTGATCGTTTCTGCCCACAGTCTTCCTGAGAAAATCATTGCAGCAGGCGATCCTTATCCGGATCAGCTTAAAGAAACAGCTGAGCTGATTACAGAGGCTGCAGGTGTTGACAATTATGCCATTGGCTGGCAGAGTGCAGGAAATACCCCAGATCCTTGGATTGGACCGGATGTTCAGGATTTAACACGCGAGCTATATGAGGAAAAAGGCTTCCGCAGCTTTGTTTATACGCCTGTTGGATTTGTTGCCGATCACCTTGAAGTTCTTTTTGATAATGATTACGAATGCAAGGTTGTAACAGACGAACTTGGTGCAGCCTACTACCGTCCTGAAATGCCGAACGATCAGGCTGAATTTATTGATTGCCTTGCAGCTGTCATAATGAAGCATCTTCAAAAGTAATGTAAAGAAGGCGAAATGATGGAAAAGAAAAAAAGAGTGGCGATCCTCGGCGGAGGTCTAACCGGTTTATCCGCTGCTTACTATCTTCAAAAAGAGCTTCAAGAGGATGTGGAAATCACACTTATTGAAGCAAGTCCGAGGCTCGGGGGGAAGATTCAGACGGTCCAAAAAAATGGATGCATCATTGAAAGAGGACCTGATTCTTTTCTTGAGCGAAAGGCAAGCGCACCTCAGCTCGTCCGGGAACTTGGTCTTGAAAAACAGCTGGTCAACAACTCTACCGGCCGTTCATATGTTCTATTGAAAGACGGTCTTCACCCCATTCCTGGCGGAGCTGTTATGGGGATTCCTACACAAGTCCGCCCATTTGTCACATCCGGTCTGTTTTCGTTGTCCGGGAAGCTGCGGGCAGCTGGAGACTTTGTTCTTCCTAAGGGAGAGCATAAAAGTGATCAATCGCTCGGCCAGTTTTTCAGAAGAAGACTCGGAGATGAGGTAGTAGAAAATCTGATCGAGCCGCTTCTTTCAGGTATATACGCCGGAGATATTGATAATCTTAGCCTGATGTCTACGTTTCCGCAGTTTTATAAAACGGAACAGGAGCATAGAAGCCTGATTTTAGGAATGAAAAAATCATTGCCTTCCGCGAGTCAGAAACACGATCCTTCCAGGAAAAAAGGAATATTTCAAACTCTGACCGGTGGACTCCAATCATTGATTGAAGCGCTTGAAAGCAGCCTCAATACAGTCAAAATAATAAAAAGCACTAAGGTAACTGCTCTCAAGAAATCGCCGCCTGGGACTTATACAATCGAGCTTAGCGGGGGAACTGTTATGGAAGCGGATGCTGTCATTATGACAATTCCGCATGAATCCGCCGGCATATTGATGAAAGATCGCGAGTTTGATTATTTCAGAACAATGCCGTCTACATCGGTTGCAAACGTAGCGATGATTTTCCCTAAAGAAAACGTTCGAATGCTGAAAGAAGGCACTGGCTTTGTTATATCAAGAAACGGCGGTTATTCCATTACTGCCTGCACATGGACGAATAAGAAATGGCCGCATACAGCACCGGAGGATAAAGTAATTTTGCGGGCGTATGTCGGCAAACCAGGAGATGAAACCATCGTCGATCAAACGGACGAGCAGCTTGTAAACATTGTCCTGGAAGACTTGAAAAAAGCGATGGACATAACCGGATTGCCGGAAGACTACGTCGTAAGCCGCTGGAAGCAGGCGATGCCTCAGTATAATGTCGGGCACCGGGACAATGTTCAGCGAATCTATAACTATGTCGGCCGAGAATACCCTGGTCTTTTCCTTGCAGGAGCTTCATTTGAAGGAGTCGGGCTTCCGGATTGCATCGATCAGGGGAAAGCTGCCGTGAAACAAGTTAAGCAATATTTGAATTTTTAGAGCCAGCTAAATATAGCGGCTTTTTTTCTTGGGAAGATAGTATAAATTTTCACCCTATAAGTTAATTTGGCTAGCTCCAGCGGCTAGTCCTTCGGCCGCTTCACCGGTTCAGTCAAAGTCAAAAAGCGACTTTGCCCGTCCCGGTTCCAGCGTCTCTCAGGGAGGCCTGCACGATGCAGGTCAGTTCTGCGCTGCGGCAGGACGCCGCGTTTTTAGCAGAACCTCCTTACTAGAAGCAGCTTCCACTTTTTTTCTTGCATTCTTTTCTTAAGGAGAGTATATTGAAAGTACTAACTGACTAAAATGTTCATTTGGTCATTTTTAGGGGTGGAATTGGTGAGTGTAGACCGGAAGCAGTTAATTATCGAGGCGGCAACAAAATCCTTTACGCAGTTTGGATACAAAGCAACGACGATGGATCTTGTAGCGAAGCATGCTAATGTAGCAAAAGGGACGATTTATACGTTCTTTAAGAACAAGGAAGAACTGTTTGATGAAATCATTACCACGTTATTAGCCGAAATCAAGCATGCAGCGGATCAGGCGATCAGTCCGGAATGCAGCTTTTTTGAGAATGCTCATCGTGCACTGTACAGCGTACTTGAGTATCGGAAAAAGCATCAGCTGACGATCAAGATCTTTCAGGAGAGCACCGAGCTCGGTACTCCCGCAGTCCAGGAAGTTGTAGCCCGTCTTGAAGGAATGGTGACCGGCTATATAAAGCAAAAGATTCAAAAGGCGATAGCTAAAGGAGAAATCCGGCCATGCGATCCGGAGCTGACCTCGTTCCTCATGCTGAAGCTTTACATCTCACTTATTTTTGATTGGGAGAAACATCACGATCCGCTTCCTAAAGAAAAAATAGCCGAACTATTTGAACTTTATTTTCTAAAGGGGTTATCCGCTTAGGGTATCCTATCTTTTTTGCTAAAAAATGACTAAATGAACAAAATAGTCAGATGTACAATACAGGAGGTTTTATACATGTCACTGCTCGCAAAAGAGTGGAAGGCGCTAGTTACCAATAAGAAAGTACTGATTCCCGTCATAGCGGTTGTGTTTATCCCCGTCTTGTATGCCGGAATGTTCCTCTGGGCGTTTTGGGATCCATACGAGAATCTGGAAGATCTTCCAGTAGCCGTAGTTAACCAGGATAATGGCGCTGAATATGAAGGCGAAAATCTTCAAGTCGGTAAAGAGCTTGTGGATAATTTAAAAGATAATCCCAAGTTTAAATGGCAATTTGTAGATGAAAAAACAGCAGATCAAGGTCTTAAAGATCAAAAATACTACATGAAAATAGAGATCCCGGATAATTTTTCAGCAAATGCGACCACCTTGCTGGATGATCAGCCGAAAGAGCTTGAAATGAAATATGTTCCAAACGAAGGATTTAACTTCCTTTCTGCCCAAATCGGGAATACAGCAATGGAACAAATCAAAGAAGAAGTGGCAAATGAAGTAACCAAGACATATGCGGAAAGCATCTTCGGAAAAATCGGAGAGGTAGCAGACGGACTTGGTAAAGCGAGTGACGGTGCGGCTGAAATCGATTCCGGAACAGGTAAGCTTAAAGATGGAACCGGAAAATTAAAGGAAAATCTGGCGAAGCTTGCAGAAAGCTCTGTTACCTTTAAGGAAGGTCTGCAATCAGCTTCTGACGGTACTACAAAGCTTTCTAAAGGAGCCGCTGATCTTGATAAGGGTCTTGGCCAGTTAAACCAAGGATATACAAAGGTTGAAAACGGCTCAAACGCTCTTGCAGATGGTAATGCTAAGCTGGCAGCAGGTTCAAATGAACTGTACAGCAAAATGCAGGAACTAAATCAAGGTGTGCCTCAGCTTACGGATGGAACAAAGAGAGTAAGTGAAGGAGCCGCTGCCCTTAACCAGGGATTGACCCAGTTTGATGCCGGGCAGCAGGATGCGAAAAAAGGTGCAGAACAGCTTGCAGCTGGCATCGATCAGCTTCAGGCAAACATGAAGCAGCTGGCACCTGTACTTGCAGCACTTCCGGAAGAGAAGCGAAACGAACTGACTGCTGCTCTTGAACAGCTGAACCAGGGCAGTGATAACCTATCAGCCGGAGTCGGCAAGCTTGCTGAAAACTCAACCGTCATTGCCGGAAAATCAGGTGAGCTTGCTCAGGGAGCTTCTGCTGTTTATGAAAACCAGCAAAAGGTTCAAGACGGTGTAAGTAAGCTGACTGAGGGTCAAGGAAAGCTAAACACTGGTTTGAATGATGCTTCCAATGGAGCTAATGAATTCAGCCAGGGCGTAGCATTATTCGGCCAAAAATTAGGTGAAGCAAAAGAAGGATCTGCGCAATTGGCAAGCGGAAGCACGGATCTGAATTCCGGAATTTCCAAGCTTTCAGATGGATCTGGAAAACTTGAATCCGGAGCAGGCAAGCTTGCAGATGGAGCCTCCGATCTGGATAAAGGGGTCGGCGATCTTTCTGGCGGTACCTCTGAACTCAGCACGGCACTGGCAGATGCTGCAGACCAAACGAAAGATACAAAAGGATCAGACCCGCTTTATGACATGATGGCAAAGCCTGTTGATGTCAAAAACGAAAAGATTAATGAAGTGCCGAACTATGGAACAGGCTTTACGCCTTACTTCCTGTCACTTGGATTATTCGTAGGAGCATTGCTGATCTCCATTGTCTATCCTCTTAGACAATCGGTGGGTGAGCCAAAATCAGCCCTTTCCTGGTTCTTCAGTAAATTTGGCGTATTGCTTGCAGTAGGAATTATTCAGTCCTTAGTGGCAGACGCAGTTCTGCTGATGGGCCTTCAAATTGAAGTGCAGAGTGTTGGTATGTTCATCCTGTTCAGCATTCTGACCAGCTTAACATTCCTTGCACTGATTCAATTCTTTGTCACTTCTCTCGGCGATCCTGGCCGATTTGTAGCCATTATTATTTTGATTTTGCAGCTGACAACCTCAGCAGGAACCTTCCCGCTTGAGCTTATTCCAGAGCCGCTGCAAATCTTTAATTACTGGCTGCCGATGACGTACTCTGTTGCTGGATTTAAAGCCGTTATTTCAAGCGGCGACTTCAGCTACCTTGGTACCCAATCTCTTGTACTGATTGGCATGATGCTGCTTATGATAATTGGTACGATCACTTATATGTTTTTCCAGGTTCGGAAAAACAGACAAGAGGTTTCTGAAGAAGCTCTTTAATAGTGGAAAAACCCCGGTTCCTTTATAAGGACCGGGTTTTTTTAGTTTGGCTATGTTAAACCATGGTGTTGATTTTACACCCCTGTTGATTGTAGTGGAAGGCGTGAGACTCCTGCTGGAGCAGCGGGACAGGTGAGACCCTGCAGACGCAAAGCGGCGAGGAGGCTCACCGCACGCCCAAGGATAAGCAAACGCCTGCTAACTGCAATCAACAGCCAAGTTTAACAGAGCTTTTAGTTTAATAGACTATTTATAAGAAAGGGAGGGGGGCGGCTGCTTGTTCATGAACAGAACAGCATGAAAAAGTATTCTCTATGAATCTTATATTGAAATTATGAAAGCATTTTCATATAATGGAAAATGTAAGCGTTTGCTTATGTTGGAGAGAGGTGGGAGAGAAATGGCAACGATTGAAGACGTGGCAAGAAGGGCAGGGCTTTCCCGGACAACTGTGTCAAGGGTGATCAACGAACACCCCTATGTATCTATCGCGAAAAAAAAGAAAGTGATGGAGGCCATGGAGGAGCTGGGATATGTTCCCAACTCAGCTGCGAGAAGTTTAAGAAATCAGCGAACAGGTGTGATTGCGGTCCTGATTCCACGGGTGATGAATCCTTTTTTTAGCCAGCTCATTGAAACACTCGAACACGCAGCATCCGAAAGCTTCCACCAGCTCATTATATGCCAAACACAATATTCCGCCAAAAAGGAATTAATGTACTTAAATCTGCTCAAAACAAGGCAAGTGGATGGAGTTATCCTCACATCAGCTGAGAATGACTGGAGTGTTATTGAGGAATACCTCGATTACGGACCAATCGTTCTGTGCAATGAATTCGAAGAAAGAGCCAATGTCCCCATGATTTTTATGAACCAAAAGGAAGCGGGCTATAAGGCAACGAAGCACCTGATTGAAATGGGGCACCGTAAAATTGCCTACTGCTGCGGGAGATATCGAAGCAATGTTGCCAATGCCCGCGAGGAAGGCTTTAAAAAAGCGCTGGCTGAAGCGGGAATTGCTTTCGATGAAATAGATGCATTTCGTGAAGCGATAACGAGTGAAGATGGAATCGATATTTTCAATGGTATTCGATCAAGAGGTTCTAACAGGCCAACCGCTATCTTTACAGGCTCTGACGAAGTTGCAGCAGGGATTATATCAGAAGCAGCACGCTGCAATTGGAACATTCCGCGTGACCTTGCTGTAACAGGATTCGACAATCAGGTGATTACTGAACTAATGAATCCAAGAATCACGACTGTAGAGCAGCCGGTTTGCGAGATGGCACTGAAAACAATGGAAGTCATGATGGAAAGAATCAGATTAAGGCAATTCACCGGCAGGGAAATGCACAAATTTTCTATGAAGCTGATTATCCGTGAATCTACCAAAATGCAGGCTGAACTGGCAAGGATTCCATATTAAATGGAAGAAGCCGGTTTGGCTTTTTTTATGGCAGTGCAGAGTGGAGTGGGAATCCTTAAATTTCCTCAGCCTCCGTTAATCAGCCACAAAAAAAAGAGCCTTACCGGCTCTTTTTTCTGTTACAGATCCTGCACATTCATACAGCTGTTGCAGGTATTTCCATAGCATTCATGCTGTTCTTCGATTTCTTTTCCGCATTCTGCGCATTGTTTTCCCGGTAAGTTTCTGAAAAATTCAGTCAATTTTACTAACATGTTATCCCCTCCATGTCGTTTTGATATTTATATTGTATTATAACAGTAACTAAAAGGTCAACACCTGTTTTGTAACAAAGTGTGAAAACAGCAAAAATGGGCAGATGGTCTCCGCAGATAAATTAGTGCTGAAACACAGAAATGCTTTGAGCTTGCGGTTCCGAGGCTGAATTGGGTATATTGAACGGTAGGGAATCATTTAGAAAGCGGGTGAGGGAACGATGAAATTAACCGTAATCGGGCACTGGGGCGGTTTTCCCGGTCCGGGAGAAGCTTCATCCGGGTATTTGCTGCAAAAGGACGGTTTCAATTTGCTGATTGATTGCGGAAGTGCTGTAGTATCACAGCTGCAGTTTTATATACCTTTGAAAGAGCTGGATGCGGTACTGATTTCCCATTATCACCATGATCACGCTGCAGACGTTGGCCCCCTTCAATATGGTCGGCTTGTGGCCGGTTATCTGGAAGAGGACATTCCCGTTTTGCCGATTTATGGACATAATGGAGATAAAGAGGGCTTCAGCAGGCTAACCTATAAACAAGCAACGCTTGGCAATGTTTATCATCCAAACGAAAAGCTTGAAATTGGACCCTTTCAAATAAGCTTCCTGAAAACAAATCATCCGGCAGAATGCTATGCGTTCAGGATAACAGATGGAGAGTCTGTCATTGTTTACACAGCAGATTCAAGTTTTAAAGAGGAATTTATTCCTTTCGCTAAAGGGGCTGATCTGCTGATTTCCGAGTGCAATTTTTACGCAGGGCAAGATGGAAAAAGCGCAGGACATATGAATAGCCATGATGCTGCAGCTATTGCTAGAGATGCCGGTGTAAAGCAGTGCATCCTGACACACTTGCCGCATTTTGGAAATCATGAAGATTTACTTGCGGAGGCACAGACCCTGTACAAGGGGCCGCTGTGTTTAGCGGCAAAAGGGTTAACATGGTACCGAGACAAGGGAGGAAACGCGAATGGCTCAAATGCTGTTTATTGATAATAACCATATTACAGATCCAAGAATGAATCTTGCAATTGAGGAGTACTGCCTCAAAAATTTAGACCCCGAACAATCCTATCTGCTGTTTTACATAAATGAACCTTCTATTATCATTGGGAAAAATCAGAATACAATAGAAGAAATCAATACGAAATATGTGGAGGAACAGGGACTCCATGTGGTAAGAAGGCTATCCGGCGGAGGAGCAGTGTACCATGACCTCGGCAACCTGAATTTTAGCTTTATTACGAAGGATGACGGGGACAGCTTCCATAACTTTAAAAAGTTCACCGAACCTGTGATTGAAGCCTTGAAGAAACTTGGTGTCAATGCTGAGCTCAGCGGACGCAACGATATTCTCGCTGAAGGACGAAAGATCTCTGGAAATGCCCAGTTCACAACAAGAGGGAGAATGTTCAGCCATGGAACGCTCCTATTCGATTCTGAAATAGACAATGTCGTGTCTGCTCTTGTTGTGAAAAAAGATAAGATTGAATCAAAAGGGATAAAATCGATCCGCAGCCGCGTTGCAAACATCAGTGAGTTTTTGGAAAAGAAAATGACGATTGAGGAATTCAGATCGCTCCTGCTAAGCTATATTTTTGATACGAACGGGGAAGTGCCCCAATATGTATTAACAGAGGATGATTGGGACAAGATCCGCAAGCTTTCAGAAGAACGCTATCAAAATTGGGATTGGAATTACGGGAAGTCTCCGAAATTCAATCTCCAGCATTCCCATCGCTTTCCAGTTGGACAAATTGATGTCCGCATGGAAGTAAGCAAAGGAATGATCCATGAGTGCAAAATTTACGGAGACTTCTTCGGCGTAGGCGATGTTACTGAAATTGAAGAGCTGCTGACCGGAGCGCGCTATGAAAAATCCGAGCTTGATAAGCTGATGAGACCGGTCAATGTCCAGCATTATTTCGGAAATGTATCGAAAGAACAGTTTTTGGATTTGCTTTATTAATTGGGAGGCTGGCGTATAAGGGATTCCTTATACGCCAGCTTTTTTGTGAGAAAAAAGGCTGGGGCGGTGCCTGACCCGCAATTCTTCACCGCAATGGGGGACAGAGACAAAGGCTGCTGAACCCTTGTGTATCAACAGATTGAAGAGGTGGGTGCCAGAGCTTTAGTGCGGTAAAATTTTCGGGGACTGGCACGGTGCCAGTCCCGTTCTTCTTCACCGCAGCGGGGGACAGAGAGGCAGGCCGCTGAATCCTTACGTACCAACAGTTTGAAGAGGGTGGTGCCTGAGCTTTAGTACGGTAAAATATTTGGGGACTGGCACCACCACCGCCACTGTCATCAAATAATTCCTTCCTTTGCGTTTTACCCAATGATTTTAAGCAAAGCGTCTTACCGTTTCCTGCTCCCGCTTTCCTTTCTAAGATTCAAAATTCTCGAAGCGGGTATGAAAGAAAGTAGGCTTTCTTGATACAGAAAGGGATGAATAATCATGGCCAGAACTGGGGAAATCATGGCTGAGATCCTGGAAAAGTGGGAAATCGACCATCTTTACGGAATGCCGGGAGATTCCATTAATGAGTTTGTAGAAGAATTAAGAAAAGCGAAAAATGAATTGCGGTTTTATCAGGTTAGACATGAAGAGGTAGGGGCCCTTGCAGCAGCTGCCTACGCAAAGCTCACAGGAAAAATTGGCGTTTGTCTTTCTATTGCAGGACCGGGAGCTATTCATTTGCTTAACGGACTATATGATGCAAAAGCCGACGGCGCTCCTGTATTGGTATTGGCCGGGCAGGTACATAGCACGCAGGTAGGAACAGACGCCTTTCAGGAAGTTAATTTGGAGCGTATGTTTGACGATGTCGCCGTATATAACAAGCGTGCCGAATCCCACGAGCAGCTCCCAGATATGCTGAATCAGGCAATCCGAACAGCTTATGCTGAAAATGGGGTGGCTGTTTTAATAGTGCCGGATGACCTTTTTGCTGAAAAAGCGGAATGGGATCAGCCCTTAACCTCTGATATATTAGCAGATACAACCGGATTCCCGGATCAAAAAGACATGAAGCTTGCTGCAGAAATGATTGAGAGGGCCAAACGGCCGGTGATTCTCGCAGGAAAAGGCGCTCTCGGTGCAAAAGAAGAATTGGCCTTATTTGCCGAAAAAATCGGCGCACCTATCGCCGTTTCCCTTCCAGGGAAAGGCGCGATTCCAGATTTGCATCCTCATTGCCTTGGTCATCTCGGACAGCTCGGGACTAAGCCATCCTATCAGGCAATGCAGGAAACCGATTTATTGATTATGATCGGAACGTCCTATCCTTACCGGGAGTTTTTGCCGGAAAAGGCAGACGCAATTCAGATTGATCGTGAAACAAAGTTTATTGGCAAGCGGTATCCGGTTGCCTGCGGGCTGAATGGGGATTCAAAACGAGTCCTGGAATCGCTGACAGCCATTATTCCATATAAAGAGGATCGGAAGTTTCTTGAGGAAAGCCAAAAGCGGGTGAAAAGCTGGAGGAAGGAAATCGAAAAAGATAAATCAGAAGAAACCGATCAGCTCATGCCCCCGCAGATCATGGCAGAGGTGCAGCAGGTTCTTGATGACGATGCGATTCTGTCAGTAGACGTTGGAAATGTTACGGTCTGGGCGGCGCGGTATCTTGACCTAGATCGGCAAAAAATGGTCATTTCGAGCTGGCTTGCCACAATGGGCTGCGGTCTTCCTGGAGCAATTGCTGCCAAGATTGCCGAACCGGATAAGCAGGTTTGGGCGTTTTGCGGAGATGGCGGCTTTTCAATGGTCATGCACGATTTTGTAACAGCGGTCCGCTATAAACTGCCCATCGTCATTGTTATTTTCAATAACCAAAAGCTCGGTATGATTCATTACGAGCAGCAGGAAATGGGCCACATTGAATATGGAACTGAGCTCGGCAGCATAGATTTCGCAAAGTTCGCGGAGGCATGCGGCGGAATTGGTGCCCGCATCCAAAACCGCGAGGAAATGAGGCTTGCTCTCAAACAGGCACTGAAAGCGGATAAACCGGTGATCCTGGATGTTCAGGTTGAAGAAGAACCCCCTCTTCCCGGGAATATTTCGTACGGTCAAGCTGTTCATTACACAGAATACATGGTCAAGAAATTCTTTTCAGATAAAAGTGTCACACTTCCTCCGATTGGGAAAAGCATCAAGCGATTGTTTTAAAGAAGGGCCTGCGGGCTTTTCTTTTTTTATTTTTGACCGTTTTCGCAAACCATTTGCTTTGAATAGGAAAAGGCATGGCTGATTTCCGCTTCAATTAACTAAACTATTTTTTTCTTTTGGCTATGTTAATGATTAGTGTGGATTCAATTAATATATTCAGGACTTCAAGATGTGAAGACCTCTTTTAATTATATTATCATTAAACTTTCTTTTTAAATCTATCTCTTGTATTGGAATACACCAATGCAAAAAAAATTAGAGTTAAAAGCAGAATAAGACCAATAACTAATAAAACTTGATTTTCTAACATCTCACTCAATGCAAATAATAATATGCTCAAGCCAATACCATACATAATTTTACCCATAAATTTGCACAAAGCTACTTCATCGTATTCGGCCTTTTCACTGTCAGACATTGTATTATAACCTGCAAGTATTGATGCTCCTTTTCCTTTCGATAGTGTGATAGCGAAAATAAAGAAAGGTATTGAAATAACAAGCATAGCAGCTCCCATAAAAATTTGCCTCCTTTCTATAAGTTTCTCTATTGGCCAGAGAATCGAAGTTTAAAATATTTATACGTTCTTAGTGAATTATAAGTTTCATTAATTGGAACTAGACAGCTCTCTACAAGCCTTTTACTATTCGATGCATGATCACTTCGGTGCTTACCTATTTCTAGGAATTAAAACCAACTCAAATAATGGTTGTCTTTAACCAGATGTTGATCTGGTGATTACAGCTTTTTCGAGTTATTGAACAAAGCCTTACTTTTAGAAAAGAGTTACAGTTTTTAAAAAATTCCGTCATTTTCCATGTTAAAATAGAATTATCAAAAATCTGGAGGCGGAAAATGACATTTCTAGCGTGGATAAGTATTTTATTGCTTGCTGTGCTAATCTTTATGGTTATGCGGCTTCATGAATCGGCTAAAAGAAAAATTGCGATTGGAGCCGCTGGAGTTCTTGCTGTCTTTTTCCTCATGCTCGACCAGCCGGTGACAAGCAGACCATCCTCTGTGGCAGAGGAAACGCCGGTAAAGATAGACTCCTTCTCTGACAAAGAAATTCTGAAGCTAAAGCAGCAGCTGAAAGAGGCTGAGAGCGCCGGAAAGGAAAATGAACAGATTGCTGAAAAGCTGGAGCAGCAGCTGGCTGATGCAGAAGCGAAAAAAACGCAGGACATTCAGGCAGCCGTTAAAGCAGCGGAAGACAAAATGACTAAAGCTCATCAGGAAGAGATGAAGCAGGTTCTGGACCATGCCTTCAAGCAGTCAAAAGAAAAGGCAGAGCCGGTCCAAGCCTATGATGACAGTACCGGCGAACCTGAAACACCGTCGGATAAGCCGTCCGAATTCGATCCTTTTGGACCTGACTTGGATTGCGGAGATTTTTCTTCACAGTCTGATGCACAGGAGGTCTATGACGCTGCCGGAGGCCCGGGGAAGGATCCGCATGATTTAGACCGTGATCATGACGGCATGGCTTGTGACGCCAATTAAGCTCTCCATTTTTAGGAAGAAAGTCGGTTTAAGCCTTGTCCATTTCGTTTTCTTTTAATATAATATATTTAGAATTTTTTTAAAATATAATGAATGACTATTCATTCATTGTTAGGGGTTGGGAGAATGAATGTAAGTTCACGGTTATCTGAAACAGCTGGGCAATATGGGGAAAAGCCAGCTTATTACTTCGAAGGTCAGGCTGTTTCTTACAGACAGCTTGATGGGATGGTCAGCCAATTTGCAGCAAATCTGCAAGTGATGGGAATTGAAAAAGGGGATCATGTAGCTTTACTGCTTGGAAATTCTCCGTATTTTGTCATTGGCATGTATGGGGCATTAAGAGCAGGTGCAACCGTTATTCCGGTGAATCCGATTTATACACCGGCTGAGATTGGGTATATCCTGAGCAATGGAGATGTTAAAGGGGTCATTGCACTGGACTTGCTGCTGCCGATGTTTGAACAAATGGATGCTCAGCTTCCTGGACTGGAGCATATTATTTTTTGTGAAACACCGCCATCAGAAAATAAGCAATTCAATATAGAAGACGCATCGATCCGGACAAAAATGAAATCGTTTACAAGCTTGCTGTCAGCAGGCAGTTCCATCTTTAGCCCTCCAAAGCTTGATGAAGAGGATCTTGCTGTTATTTTGTATACATCCGGAACAACAGGGAAGCCGAAGGGCGCGATGCTGACTCATAAAAATATTTACAGCAACGCTTCGGATGTTGCCGCGTATTTAAAAATGAATGATCAGGATAAAGTTGTTGCTACCCTGCCGATGTTTCATGTTTTTTGCCTGACAGTGTCCTTAAATGCCCCGCTGATGAACGGTGCTTCGCTCATTATTGTTCCGAGGTTCAGCCCTAAAGAGGTCTTCAGGCTGATCAAGGAATATCAGGCAACCGTGTTTGCGGGAGTTCCGACCATGTATAACTTTATGCTTCAATATGAGAATGGACTTCAAGAAGATGTGGAGTCGCTGAGGCTGTGCATTTCGGGAGGAGCCTCCATGCCTGTTGCGCTTCTGAAGGGCTTTGAGCAGAAATTTAAAGTGGTTATTTCCGAGGGGTACGGATTATCGGAGGCGTCGCCGGTAACGTGCTTTAATCCTCTGGACCGGCCGCGAAAAGCCGGATCAATCGGGATGAACATCCTGAACGTTGAAAACAAAGTGGTGAACGAACTTGGCGAAGAAGTCCCTCCGAACCAGGTAGGAGAACTGATTGCGAAAGGGCCTAATATCATGAGGGGCTATTACAAAATGCCGGAGGAAACCGCCCACACGATTCGTGACGGATGGCTTTATACGGGTGATCTTGCCAGAATGGATGAGGAAGGCTATTTCTACATCGTCGACAGGAAAAAGGACATGATTATTGTCGGCGGGTATAATGTATATCCGCGCGAAGTAGAAGAGGTTTATTACAATCATCCTGAAATTACAGAGGCTGCGGTGCTTGGAATACCAGACCCGGAGCAGGGAGAAGCGGTTCTATGCTATATTGTGACGACGAACCCGAATTTAACAGCGGAGTCACTAATTGAGTATGGGAAAGGGCAGCTTGCAAAATATAAAGTACCATCCGTCATAGAATTTTTGGATGAACTGCCTAAAAATACAACCGGCAAAATTCTTCGCCGTGCACTCAAGGAGCAAGTTGCGGAAAGATCACGTTTATGAGTCTGATTGATTTTTCAAAGGGAAATGGCATAGCCCATGTCACCATTAATCGTCCGGACGTACTGAACTGCTTCAGCTACCAGACGCTCCTTGATCTGGAACAGGCAGTGGAAGAAATCCGGATTGACCGGGAAATTCGAACCGTCATTATCAGAGGAGCCGGGGAAAAAGCGTTCAGTGCAGGAGCGGATCTGAAGGAAAGAAAGACACTTACAGATGAACAGGTGAAACGGAATCTGTTTAAAATGGGCGAAGTGCTGACGAAAATAGAACAGCTTCCTCAGCCTGTCATTGCAGCGATTAACGGCTTTGCATTTGGCGGAGGGCTGGAGCTTGCATTAGCCTGCGATTTCAGGATTATGTCGGATCATACTCAAATCGGCCTTACCGAAACAGGACTTGGCATTATCCCCGGAGCAGGGGGAACACAGCGCCTGCCAAGATTAATTGGTACGTCCAAAGCGCTCGAACTTATTGTAAAAGCGAAAAAATTGACTGCAGCAGATGCGCTTGCTTACGGCTTAATTAATGAAGCCGTTCCATCTGAGCAGCTGATCGATACATGCATGGACTGGGCTGCAGCTATCGCCCAAAACGCGCCTATTGCCGTACAGCAGGCTAAGTTCGCAGTGAAAAATGGAATGAACACTGATTTGCAGACAGGCATGCAGATTGAACGGAAGGCATACGAAGTAACCATACCAACGGAAGACCGGTTAGAAGCGCTTCAGGCATTCAGCGAGAAACGAAAACCGGAGTTTAAAGGGAGATAATGAATGAGCGGCTGGCTTAAAAAGGGGAAACGATGCCTCTTTTGGGGTCAGCTTTTTTGTGCGGAGTCGGTTCCCGGAGGACTAGTTGGCTGGGTTTTACTACACTGGGTGCGGCCGGTGCCAGTCCCGTCATGCTTCACCGCATCAGGGGACAGAGGCTCCATCCGATTAACCCTTGTGGCTCAATGGCTTTCGGAGGAGGTGCCGGAGCTTTAGTGCGGTAAAAACTTTGGGGACTGGCACGGTGCCAGTCCCCTTATGCTTCACTGCAGCAAGGGACAGAGGCATCTGCCGATAAACCCTTATAGCCCAATGGTTTTCAGAGGAAGTGCCAGAGCTTTAGTACGGTAAAATACTGCGGGACTGGCACCACTTCTTTGAGCTCCGCCTTCCATCCTCTTTTCGTTTTTCATTTAGCCCAAGCCTCATCTGCAATAGAACTTACTTCAGGATTAGAATGATAATTATAGTCTTTTATCCGGTTGGTGCTAAAAAACAACGTCTCCGTTTTCCCCTCAAAAAGCTTGATTGAATAGGTATATCCGGCTCCTTTATCCTGGTTTTCATCCGGTATGAATTTGACATTTTTCAGGTTGGCAAGGAATTCTTTTACTTTGGATTTTTCCTTTATGGTTTTCGTTTCGCCATTTCCATTTGTAAGGTGAATTTCCGTCACCTTATTCAAATTTTTCCCGTAAATTTCAGAAAATGTTTCGGTCTGAGGCATACAGCCGGCTGCTATGCCTGCTAACAGAATCGCCGATATAAGAATTTTTTTCATGAATATCCCCTTAAATAATCAAACTTGTTCAAAAAATCAAACAATTGTATACTATATAAAACAAATTGAAGGAGCAGAGATGATTGATATTCAAAAGCAGATTTCGATGAATCTAAAACGGATCCGTAAGATGAGGGGCTTAAGTCTGGACCGGGTTTCCGCCCTTTCCGGGGTGAGCAAAGGAATGCTTTCCCAGATTGAGAACGGGGATTCGAGCCCTACCGTGTCCACTCTTTGGAAAATTGCCAATGGTCTGGAAGTCTCTTTTTCTTCTTTAGTCGAAGAAAAAGAGAGTGAGGTTTCAGTTGTTAGGGGGATAGAAGCAGCGGCGATTAAAGGAAATGAAGGTTTGTATCAAGTATTCTCCTATTTTCCTTACGAGGAATCCCGCCGGTTTGAAATTTACCGGATGGAGCTGCTGCCAGGCTGCCGTCAGGTATCGGACCCGCACCATGGAGGAGCAGAGGAATATTTGTATGCGGCAGAAGGCAGTATTTCAGTTGAAATTGGAAGCCGGGTAATCACTCTGGGTAAAGGGGACGCATTGAGATTCAGGGCTCACGAGAATCATATTTATGAAAACAAGACCAATGATAAGGCGGTTTGTCATCTGCTAATCTATTATCCATGATAGGAGGGGATCGTATGCAGCCAGCTGCTGCATATGAAAGAAAATCATCGTTCGGAGAAGGGATGCAGGCGGGCATTTCGATTGCGGTCGGGTATATGCCGGTTGCCCTGACGTTTGGGTTAATTGCAAAATCAACCGGCTTAAGTTTGGCTGAAGCGGTAATGATGAGCTTGTTTGTTTTTGCGGGAGCGGCTCAATACATATCATTGAATCTGATTGCAGCCGGAACGGGAGCTTTTGAAATTGTCTTTACCACATTTATTTTGAATATCCGCCATTTTCTGATGGCTGCATCTCTAAATGAGCGGGCGGAGGAAGCTCCTTCATGGAAAAAAGCTTTATACGCATTCGGGATAACGGATGAGACGTTTTCGGTTGCATCGCTGAAACAGGGCAGGCTCACGACTGGCTATATGTTTGGATTAATTTTCATTTCTTATTCAAGCTGGGTTGTGTTTACCGGAATTGGCCACTGGGCAGGAAACCTGCTGCCGGTTCTCCTCCAGGAGAGCATGTCGATTGCTTTGTACGCACTTTTTATCGGTCTCCTTGTGCCTTCACTAAAAGGACAGCGCAAAGTCATGGTCCTTGCGGCAAGTGCGGCCGTCTTTAATTCCCTCCTTGTTCTATCTGGATATTTATCAGGAGGCTGGTCAATTGTGCTTGCCACGCTTATCTCTGCTATAGGGGTCGAACTGATCTGGAGAGGGAGAAAGGAGGCAACGGAAAATGAGTGAATCCATGATTCTCCTTATTGCAGGTATGGCAGTGGCTACCTACATTCCAAGAATGGTCCCTTTTCTTGTTTTCAGAGGTTCGGCTCTCCCGGATTTCCTGCAGAATGTATTGAAAAATGTCCCTTACGCCATTCTTGGGGCATTGATTGTTCCCGCCATCTTCATGACGGATAAAGGATTTATATTCGGTGCTGTGGGAGCGGCTGCCGCATTCGCGGCCGGGTACCTTGGCTGGAATGTTATTTTCGTTGTGCTTGCTTCAATTCTCGCAGTCATGGGATACGCGTACTTTTTTAGCTGAGCAGTTCTATTTAGGCCCTGTTTGACTTACACTAGTACAAACAGGGCTTGGTTCATGAGGAGGACGGCAGCATGCGAAGATGGCTGACTGCATCGGTACTTGGTTATTTTCTGTACGGCCTTTTTATTTATTGGTATTTATTTATGACGTCAGATGGAGCTCTCCCGCAGCATTTGGAAGGGACACCGGCTGATCCGAAGACTTTTATGAATGGCAGGGAGCTGCTGCTTTCTGAACAATATTCGAAAATAAAAGACTTTCTCTTTTTTGTGACAGCACCATTTGAATGGTTTTTGTTTTTAGTCATGCTCATAACCGGACTTGCGCGCAAGTTTCAGCATTGGGCAGAAGGAACATCCCGTTTTTTTGCAGTGAGAACCGCCATCTTCTGGTTCTGGGTTTCGCTTGTCATAAGTACAGTGTCTCTTCCAGTTGAATACATCAGCTATTATTTATCCAAATCCTATCACATTTCCACACAGACCTTTCCGAGCTGGATGAAGGATCAGCTGATTGATTTTTGGACAAATTACGCCATTATGGTCCTGATTGTGGGAGTACTCGTCTTTCTAATCCGTAAATTTCATAAGCGCTGGTGGCTGGCAGCATGGGCGCTGTCGGTTCCGTTTTCCTTATTTATGATGTTTCTGCAGCCAGTCGTTCTCGACCCTCTATACAATGCCTTTTACCCTCTTAAAAATAAAGATCTGGAGACGAAAATCCTGGAAGTGGCAAAGCGGGCTGATATACCAGCCGAGCATGTGTATGAAGTGAATATGTCCGAGAAAACGAATTCGATGAATGCATATGTAACAGGAATCGGCTCCAACTCGAGAATCGTCTTGTGGGATACCACGCTTGAAAAGCTTGATGAAAAAGAAATTTTGTTCATCATGGCCCATGAGATGGGGCATTACGTAATGAAGCATATTTACATCGGAATCGGTGGATATCTGCTGCTTTCGTTTGCAGGGCTATTCCTCGTCAAACAGCTAATGGAGTGGCTGATCAGTCAAAGAGGAAAGAGGCTGAACATTCAGTCCTCTGGACAGCTGGCTGCCATGCCTCTTTTCTTCCTGCTGATCGGGGTGCTTTCCTTTGCATCCAGTCCACTGACAAACGCAGTTTCCCGCATGCAGGAAAAATCTGCGGATATGTATGCAATTGAAATGACCCGGGATAAAGAGTCCGCGGTTCAAACCTTTCAGGCGCTCTCTAAAAGCAGCTTGAGCCGGGTGAATCCGCCTGAGCTTGTAAAGCAATTCCGCTACACCCACCCAACGATGGCCGAGCGGATTACGTATATGGATGAATTGGTTATCCTCGAAAATAATAAGTAGCATGTTGGAGTGTGCAATCCTTAAGTGGGTTCGCACTCTTTTTCATACGAAAGGAAAAAGGGAATGGGGGAGGAAGTGAAGAAAGTAGTATAGTGGATCATTCGAGGGGGGATGGAATGAGAACAGCTTTGCCGTCGCAAATATTTTTGAATTTCTCGGCAAACGAATGCAAAGGCTCAAGCAGGCTGTACGAAATCCTGTCAAAAGAGATGGCTCAAGACGAAGAGCTGCTTGTACTTTCCTTAAAAGCGAAAACGGGACAGCCTCTTCCGAATCTGTTTTTTGGAGCAGTCCATTATCTGCTGCTGAAAGGAGCAGATCACAGGCTTTATGACATTTATCAAAATCCTGTGGATGAGGAGATCTGGTTTCCTATGTTTAAAGAGTTTTGTCTTGCGCATAAAAAAGAAATTGTCCTTTTGCTTGAGACGAAGCTTGTCCAAACGAATGAAGTGAGAAGATGCGCTTATCTTTTTCCTGTTTTTCAATACATATATGAATGGACGAACAAACCGCTTGCCTTGCTTGAGATAGGTACGAGCGCCGGACTGCAGCTGCTTTGGGATCAGTATGCTTATTCGTATGGAACGGGAGAGGTGTATGGGAACACCACAGCCGATTTGCGAATCCAGTCGGAATGGATTGGGGGAAAAGAGCCTTCTTTGAAAAAGCACGTTCCTCCGGTCTCTGTAAGAATGGGATTTGATTTAAATATTGTGGACGTAAAGGATCCAGAGGAGTACTTGTGGATGAAGGCACTCATTTGGCCCGAACACAAAGAGCGTCTCACTATGTTTGAGCGGGCAGCAAGCTTAGCGGGTTCGCAGCCTGCCCATTTTATTGAAGGGGATGGGACGAAGCTGCTGACATCTTCTGCTGAAGCCGTGCCAGCTGATTCCGTCATCTGTGTGTTCCATACACACGTTGCTAATCAACTGCCTGACGAAGCAATAGAGCGGCTGCTTTCAAGCATACAGGAAATAGGACGGAGACGGGATGTGTTCCACCTCTACAATAATATAGAGGATCGCTTTCTGCACTTAGATTATCGGCTGGATGGGAAAGAGTATACGAATACAATAGCGGAAACCGATGGCCATGGGCGCTGGTTTAAATGGCTGCTGGAAATATAGCTAACTATAGGAGGCATACATAATGAAGGTGATTCAGCTTGGAAATGAACGGTTTAAGGAAGCGATCAAGCTATCAGAATATGCATTTATTTATAAGGTTCCTGAATCCGAATTGGAAGAAAGACTGAAGGGAATGGAAAGGCATCATCAGCTGTTCGGAATTTTAGATGAAGAAGAGCTTGCCGCAAAGTTCCATTTTCTGACCCATGATATTTATTTTAATGGACAAACATTGAAAATGGGCGGATTGGCCGGTGTGGCGACCTATCCTGAATACAGGAGACAGGGGCATGTCAGAGAAATGCTGACGTTTGTTCTTGAAAAAATGAAGAATGAACAAATAACGGTATCCATGCTTCATCCGTTTAACGTTGCGTTTTATCGAAAATACGGATGGGAGCTTTTTAGCAGCCGCCAAAAGACGACGTTGTCGGCAGGTGACCTGAAAATTCACAAGCATGTCAAGGGTACGGTTAAGCGCTACAACAAAGAAACACATAATGAAGATATTGAGCAAATTTATGAGTCCTTCGCATCCCGCTATACCGGGATGCTTGTCCGTGACCGGGAGTGGTGGATGCGTGCCATTTATGATGAGGAAACAACTGCCGTTTATTACAATGAGAACGGAGAGCCAACCGGATACATTCTCTATCAGTTTAAGGAAAAGAAACTCCTTGTAGATGAATTTGTTCCGCTGGATCCGGAAGCAAGACATGGCCTTTGGAATTTCATTTGCCAGCATGATTCGATGGTTAAAGAAATAGAAATGGACACCCATGAAGCGGAACCGCTCTTTTTTGCCCTGCCTGAGCCGAGATTAAAAACCGATCGCAGACCATACTTTATGGCGAGGATTGTAGACGCGGAAGCGTTTCTTGCAAACTATGCATTTACGCCTGGAGCAGAGGTACTGGTTCATGTAACCGACCATCATGCACAGTGGAATAACGGATCATACTTAATTGGACAAAACGGAGCGGCTAAAAAAATATCAGATGCTGAAGCATTAGCATCAGATCTTGAGGGAGTAGATCTTTCCATTAACGCACTGACAGCCAGTCTCTTTGGCTACAAAACCCCTTCAGAGCTTTTTCAGCTTGGACTGGCAGAAGGCAGCGCTGAAGAAATCATGCTGATGGAAAAAGCTGTACCTAAGCATGAGCCATTCTTTTATGACTTTTTTTAAATAATGATGAAAGAGCAGGAGGATTCTTACATGCTACCAGGCAACAAGATTTACCTTAGATTCTTTACACTCGAGGATGCCTCTGAAAGGCTTCGTCTGCAGCTGGAAAACAGAGCTTTTTTCGAAAAGTTCTCTATGGAGCGGCAGGAAAGCTTTTATACTTTGGAAGCCCAGGAACAAGCGATTGCCAATCAGATTGAAGGCAGGGAAAAGGATGAGGAATACCAATTTGGTATTTATACAAAAGACGATGTCCTTATTGGAACCATCAACCTCTTCTTCGTTGCGCGCGGAGCGATTCAGAGCGGATTCATCGGATATTTTCTTGATGAACGGTTTAATGGCAGAGGGTATACAACAGAAGCTGTAAATTTGCTTGTTCAATACGCATTTGAAGAATTAAAGCTTCACCGGATTGAGGCGGGAGTGATGCCTCACAACATCGGTTCCATTAAGGTCTTGACCAAGGCCGGCTTTCATAAAGAAGGTCTGGCGAGAAAAAATGTGAAAATCAATGGCAGGTGGGAGGATCATGAGCTGCTGGCGATTGTGAATCCGAAGGACTGAAATAAATACTAAGATTAGCAGCACAACCCAAGGACATGGATTGTGCTGCTATTTTTATGCAGAGGTAAATATACGGTGACTGCCCCTGGAACGTTGAGTCCGCACAGATATGGTTAAACACCTTCGAAAAATAAGGTACATTGCTGCCGCTATTTTTCGGAGGTTTTTTTGCGTGGCAGTACTGCGTGACACTTCAATTTCCTATTGTTAGTTTTTTACAAAATCAACTTTTAAAAAAATAATTCTACAAAGTTATCAAAAAAGTGTTTCTTTTTCAAATAATCTGTTATATATTAATCTTAGATTTTTAAATCTGTATTATAACAATTTGGAGAGGTGATATTCGTGGCAACCCAAACAGCCGGTATTCGAGTGATTGGGGAATGGGAAGATGCATACAAGGATTTGCTCAAACCTGAAGCCCTCGCATTTATCGGGCAGCTTGAAGAAAAATTCGGGCCCAGGCGCAGAGAGCTGCTTCAAAAAAGGCAAGAACGCCAAAGTCAGCTTCAAGCAGGAAAATTATTTGATTTTTTGAAGGAAACCGAAAGCATTCGAAACGGACAGTGGACCATTGCTCCGCTTCCGGACGATCTTCTGGACAGACGGGTTGAAATCACAGGCCCTGTTGACCGGAAAATGATCATAAATGCTCTGAACTCCGGTGCGAAAGTCTTTATGGCTGATTTTGAAGATGCAACCTCGCCTGCCTGGAGCAACATGATGGAAGGGCAGCTGAATTTAAGGGATGCGGTTCAGCGGACAATCCGTCTCCAACAGGCGGACGGAAAAGTTTACAAACTGAACCCGCAGCCTGCTGTCCTAAAGGTCCGTCCAAGAGGCTGGCATTTGGAAGAGAAGCATGTCCTGCTTCATGACGAGAGGATTTCGGGCAGTTTGTTCGATTTTGGATTGTATTTTTTCCATAATGCACGGACACTCATTGAGAACGGAAGCGGTCCATACTTTTATTTGCCGAAGCTTGAAAGCCATCTTGAAGCAAGACTTTGGAATGATGTCTTCATTTTTGCGCAAGAGGAGCTTGAAATTCCACGCGGCACGATAAAAGCAACGGTACTGATTGAAACGATACCTGCAGCCTTTGAAATGGATGAAATTCTTTATGAACTGAAGGAGCATTCAGCGGGCCTTAACTGCGGCAGATGGGATTATATCTTCAGCTATTTAAAAAAGCTCTGCGGCCAATCGGATGTGATTTTGCCAGACCGGGCGCAGGTGACCATGACCTCTCCATTTATGAGAGCGTATTCTCTGCTTGTCATTAAAACGTGTCACAAGCGGAACGCTCCGGCAATAGGGGGAATGGCGGCACAAATCCCGATTAAGGACAATGCGGAAGCAAACGAGGCAGCGATGAACAAGGTGAAAGCTGACAAACTCCGCGAAGCAAGCGACGGTCATGATGGCACATGGGTTGCTCATCCGGCACTCGTCTCCATTGCATTGGATGTGTTCAATGAATACATGCCGGGCAAAAATCAAATAGAAAAGCAGCTTGAAGAATTGGAAGTGACGGCATCCGATTTGCTTGAAGTACCCGGTGGAACGATAACAGAAGCAGGTCTTAGGATGAATATTGATGTCGGCATCCGCTATCTGGCTTCCTGGCTTTCCGGTAGAGGAGCCGCCCCGATTCATCATTTGATGGAGGATGCGGCCACTGCTGAAATTTCCAGAGCCCAGGTTTGGCAGTGGATTCGGCATGATAAAGGGATTCTGGATGACGGAAGACCGGTGACGATGGAGCTTTACGAGCAGCTTAAGAGGGAGGAAACGGCGAAAATTGCGGAAGAACTCGGGGATAAGTTCTATACGCAAATGAAGTTTCCAGAAGCCGCTGATGTATTTGACGAATTAGTAAAGTATGACGAATTTACCGATTTTCTGACACTGCCAAGCTACGAAAAAATTTAACGAAAACAAAGGGGATGGATTTACATGGGGAGAAATGAACGAATCAATCAGCTGAATGAACAGTGGGAGATGGACAGCCGCTGGAAGGACGTTACCCGCACATACACGGCAGAAGAAGTAATCAGACTGCGCGGCTCACTTGATGTGGAGCATACTTTGGCAAGACGCGGCTCTGAAAAGCTTTGGGATATGCTTCATAAAGAGGATTATGTGCATGCACTTGGCGCATTAACGGGGAATCAGGCAGTTCAGCAGGTGAAGGCGGGCTTAAAGGCCATCTATTTGAGCGGATGGCAAGTAGCGGCCGATGCCAACCTTTCTGGCCATATGTATCCGGATCAAAGCCTGTATCCGGCCAACAGTGTTCCAAGTGTTGTAAAGCGGATCAATCAGGCGCTGCAGCGCGCGGATCAGATTCAATACTTGGAGCAAGAAGGGGAGATTGACTGGTTCGCCCCGATTGTAGCTGATGCGGAAGCAGGCTTTGGCGGGCAGCTCAATGTATTTGAGCTTATGAAGGGCATGATTGAAGCGGGAGCGGCAGCTGTCCACTTTGAAGACCAGCTTTCCTCTGAAAAAAAATGCGGGCACTTGGGAGGCAAGGTTTTGCTTCCAACCCAAACAGCGGTGAAGAATCTTATATCCGCAAGACTTGCAGCAGATGTAATGGGTGTACCAACCTTGATTATTGCGCGTACGGATGCGGATGCGGCTGACCTGATCACAAGCGATGTTGATCCTGCCGACCACCCGTTTATCACAGGGGAACGCACACCGGAAGGGTTTTTCCGCACTAAATCAGGCATTGACCAGGCGATAGCACGAGGACTTTCCTATGCGCCTTACGCGGATCTGGTCTGGTGTGAAACGAGCGAACCTAACCTTGAACAGGCTCAAAAGTTCGCGGATGCTATTCATGAAAAATTCCCTGGCAAGCTGCTTGCCTATAACTGCTCGCCATCCTTTAACTGGAAGAAAAAGCTGGATGAAGCGACGATTGCAAGCTTCCAGAAGGAACTCGGCAAAATGGGCTACAAATTCCAATTTGTTACACTTGCCGGCTTCCACGCTTTAAATCATGGCATGTTCGAGCTTGCCCGCAAATACAGAGACTACGGCATGGCCGCTTACTCCGAGCTGCAGCAGGCTGAATTCGGCAGTGAACAGTACGGCTACACGGCAACCCGCCATCAGCGCGAGGTCGGTACTGGGTACTTTGATGAAGTATCGCAAACAGTTAGCGGAGGAACCTCCTCTACTACGGCATTGAAAGGATCAACAGAAACAGAGCAGTTCACATCTGAGACAACAACTGTATAAGAGGTAAGAAGCGGGCGTGTGTGACGACCGCTTCTTTTTGTTTGTGGGATTTGCGGCAAGAGGTACGGGGAGCTGCATGTCGATTGCAGGACGTAATTTGCTGCTAACGGGCAATTTTTTGACGATAACGGGCAATTCCGTGTCGATTATGGGCAGGTTCATGTCGATTACGGGCAAATTCATGTCGATAACGGGCAAAACGGTCATGATCCCCCTATCGGCCAGGCTCGCACCAAACAAAAAAGCCGATCCAAAAGGATTGGCTTCGTTATTGTAGACAGTGAATCACGTCGGCGTATTGCTTGGATAAATCCATAAATAATGGCTTGTTTCTTTGATCGAGAGCATCATTGATTTGAGTTTCGAGGAGCGCCAGTTTTCGTTTCAGTCCTGCTTCGTCCAGAATCATTTGAATGTAGATATCCAGCATTGACGCGGCTTCTGCTTCGTTCTTCATTGTGTGACGGGACTTCATAAGCTCTGCATACGATTTTTTGTTTTTCATAGGATCACCCCTGATGCCTTTTTCTTATTATATGGACTGAGTGTAAGAAAATCAACTAAATATTTATAATTTTTAGATAATTTATATTCGAGGTTATATTTTGCATTAGATCTGCAGTAAAATCGCAATTTGAATTAATTTTTTGTTAAAAGATTACATTTCTATTAGGTTTATGTAAATTTGTGGATCCGTGTAAGGTCGGCGTGGTAAATTTTTCTTGGTTAAATATACCTAACAAATTCGAGGTGAATCAATCATGGAAAAAATCAGTCAATATGAGGCAAATCGGTTAACAATGGCAATTTTAAGTAATGAAGGGATCGGATCATCTTTTGTTTTGGAGGTGGAAAAGGAATATGAGGTTTCCATGAGACCTTTGGATATCGTAGATCGGAGCTGCCGTTATTTTGGGTCAAGCTATCAGGGGAGAAAGACTGGCACGAAGGACACGATCGGCATCACCCATAAGCCTCCGATTGTTGTAGACGCAGGAAACTCCATCTATCTTTTCCCGACAGCCGCATCTTCCAGACCGCATTGCTCCTGGATTTCTCACCAGCATATTGAGGACTTTTCACCAGCTGGGGAAGCAGAAACACTTGTAATATTCTCAAACCGTAAATCATTTACCCTGCCTGTATCCATCCACTCTTTTGAAAACCAGCTTTATCGTACCGCCCAGCTTCGTGCTGTAATTTCATCCAGGGTGGAAAATGAAAAACGGTTATTCACCCAGCTTTTATACAGCAGAAGTCCAGGCGAAACGTTTCATACTTAAACCTTAACCAAATACTCCGTCAGCAGCTCGCACACTTTATTGCGGATCCTGGGATTAAAATAGTTGTGCTGTTCCTCATATCCCTGGTAGAGGAAGGAATACATCGTAAACGCTTCGTCATGCTTGATTTTGGTGACTTTTATTTTCTGGCGGTGAAGCTCCCGTTTGACCTGCTGAAGATCCTTTTGGGCAAGCTTGAGGGATTCTTCGATCAGGTGAAGGTATGGCTGCTTCAATTTGAATGGGCTTTTTTCAACAACGGAGAGATCGCGGTTCAGGATAGAGATGGTCATGGGCAGGTAGATGGCCTGGTCGATCATATCTCTCACTTCTTCAGGTATTCTTGTCATGTTCATTGGCCTCGCTTTATCCTCTGTTTTATCCTCTTTGACAGGCGGTCGTTCACCTGATGCAGAAATTTCAGGACAGAGAAGTTCTATCTTTTATTATAGAACATTTGTTCGTAATTTATTCTATTCCGATTTAAAAAAAATTTCAATAGTGATTTCATTTCCAGCACCTGCTTATTTAAGTTTTCCCCGAAAAACGGTAAAATAGGAGGATACATAAATCTTAAGGAGCTTGGAATGGACCTGCATACGCTGTTTGATTCGTTTACTTTAGAAAAAATGATGAAAATCTTTGAACAGTACCGCTCATTCGGGCCCCTTCTTGGAATAGGCCTGCCGATGCTTGAGGCATTTTTACCCTTCCTTCCGCTTGTCGTTTTTATTGTGGCAAATGTGAATTCGTTTGGCTTTGGCCTGGGCTTTTTTTTATCATGGCTTGGGGCATCAGCTGGTGCTTTCATTGTTTTCCTGCTGGTGAGGAAATTTGGACAGGAGCGCTTTTTCCACTTTTTAAGCCGGCATAAAGGAATCAGCCGGATGGTAAGCTGGGTAGAAGAAAAGGGATTTGGCCCGCTGTTCATATTACTGTGCTTTCCGTTCACTCCTTCAGCCGCAGTGAATGTTGTCGCCGGATTATCAAGGATCAGCATCTGGAATTTTATGCTCGCTGTTTTTACCGGAAAGCTGGTTATGATTTTCATTGTGAGCTATGTGGGCCAGGATTTGCACGCCCTGATCACAGACCCGATGAAATCGATAACGGCTGCTGCGGTTCTCTTGGTCATGTGGATTGTCGGCAAGATTCTCGAGAAAAGACTGAACACAAAAATGGGTCGGAAATTGGACAAGCGGTAAGCTCGGATGATGATACGTCCGGGCTTTTTATATCTCAACTCAAAGTGAAAAAATGAGCCCTTTTAAAAAGATATGCAGTGGACTTGTCCATTTATTTGGAAGATGAAAACGAACATGTATTCGTATATAATGAATACATGTATTAAAAAGGAGGCTGTTTATATGACAATCCGGTTTATGGCGGGACGCTCCGGCAGCGGCAAAACCACAATGATCCTGAACGAAATTAGAGAAAAGCTGAATGAGCAGCCGGACGGTCCGCCGATCCTTTTTCTTGTACCTGATCAGATGACATTTGCCATGGAGTATGAGCTTGCCCGCACTCCGGGATTGAGCGGAATGATCCGGGCTCAGGTATTTAGTTTTTCACGGCTTAGCTTAAGAATCCTCCAGGAAACGTCAGGCGCGGCAAGGCAGCCGATTACATCAACTGGTGTCCAGATGATGCTGAGGAAGATTATAGAAGATGAAAAACAGAACTTTAAAGTGTATGGAAAAGCCAGTGATAAGACCGGTTTTATTCAGCATGTAGAAGCGATGATTACGGAATTCAAACGATACAGCATAAACCCGGCTGAACTGCTTGGGCAGATCCAAGCGATTCAAAAACAGATGAATGAAAAGGAAAGAGTTCTTTCAGGAAAGCTTGAGGACTTGCATGCCATTTATGAACGGCTTGAAGAAGCGCTCACGGGCCGGTATGTAGACGCCGAGGATACGCTCGGAATGCTTTCGGAACGAATTCCCGAATCCTCCTATCTTGAAAAAGCAGAGATTTACATAGATGGTTTTCATCATTTCACGCCAATGGAAATGGAGGCGGTGAAAAGCCTTCTCGCAAAAGCAGCCCGGGTAACCGTCAGCATTACGGCGGATAAATTGTTTGACAGGCATTTGCCGCATGAGCTGCATTTGTTCCGGATGACAGGGATGACATACACCCAATTCAAGAAAATGGCCGAGGATCTTCACATTGAAACTGAGGAACCGGTCTTGCTGAATGAGCTTCCAAGATTCATCGGTTCTCCCTCTCTTCAGCACTTGGAGCAAAATTATGATTCAAGGCCATCACAGCCATTCAAAGGGCTGACGGACATCTCCATCTGCCAGGCGGCAAGCCACCGTGCGGAAATAGAAGGAATTGCCCGCCGGATTCAGGAGCACGTCAGGAAAAGGGGAGCCCGTTTCCGGGACACAGCGATTTTACTGCGCCATCCATCCAGCTATCATGATTTAATTGAACAGGTATTTACAGATTATGAGATTCCTTTTTTCATAGATCAAAAACGTTCCATGCTTCATCACCCTCTTGTAGAATTGATCCGGTCTTCCCTGGAGGCTGTTACGGGCAGCTTTCGATACGAAGCGATGTTCCGTACGATAAAAACGGATCTGCTGTTTCCAGCGGGAGCGGATAAACGTTCCTTAAGAGAAGAGATGGATCTACTCGAAAACTATGTGCTTGCACATGGCATAAACGGGTCAAGATGGACCTCCGAAAAAAGGTGGATTTACAGAAGGTTCCGTTCCCTGGAGGGCGGAAACGCAGTGACGGATGAAGAACTGAACAAGGAAGAACAAATCAACCGGCTGAAGGAGCTTGCTGCGAAGCCCCTTAAAGAACTGGCTGCGGGGCTCAAAAAAGCAAAAACGGGAGTACAGAAGGCAGGGGCTTTGTTTTTGTTCCTTGAAAATCTTGAAATTCCTGCGAAGCTCGAAGAACTTAAACAAGAGGCAGAATTGGCCGGGGGTCTTATCGAGGTCCGGGAGCATTCCCAAGTTTGGGATGCGGTGATTGGTCTGCTGGATGAATTTGCAGAAATGATCGGAAATCACCCCATATCCTCGGCGCAGTTTACGGAAATGATGGATACCGGTTTGGAAAGCTTAAAGTTTTCTCTTGTTCCTCCGGCGATAGATCAGGTCCTGATCGGGGATATGGAACGTTCCCGGTTTTACGGATTGAAGCATACATTCGTGGCCGGTGCAAATGATGGGGTTATTCCAGCAAGACCGGCGGAGGATGGCATACTCTCGGATGAGGACCGCGAGCTTCTTGAACAGAACGGGGCTGCAATGGCGCCGTCAGCAAGACAGCAGCTGCTGGATGAAAATTTCATAATTTATATGGCGCTCGCGAGCGGATCGGAGCACCTGTCTGTTTCGTATCCATCGGCGGATCCGGAAGGGAAGACGCTGCTGCCTTCTATTTTAATTAGCCGTCTGGAGGAACTTTTTCCGGATGCGGTGAAGGAGTGGTTTGTAAATGAACCGGAATCACTCGAGGAGCATGAACAGTTATCCTTTATGCCGAACAAATCTGTTGCACTGACATACTTAAGCTCTCAGCTGCAGACGTGGAAGAAGCAATATCCGGTGCATGACAGCTGGTGGGATGCTTACAATTATTTGATTGAGCACGATCAGAGCGGCAATGTGGAGATGGTCATCGGAAGCCTGTTTTATAAGAATCAGGCAAAGCCGTTGAAGCAGGCTGTCACAAAAGAGCTTTATGGCCAGCATATATTGGGAAGTGTGTCCAGGATGGAGCAATTCAGAAGCTGTCCGTTCTCCCATTTTGCGAGCCACGGACTGAAGCTGAGGGAACGCGAGCAGTTCCGTCTTGAAGCTCCGGATGTCGGCCAGCTGTTTCACTCGGCGCTCAAGATGATTTCTGACAGGCTGGGGGAAATGAACGTATCCTGGAGGGATGTCACGAAGGATCAATGCAGATCTCTATCGAGTGAAGCAGTAAACCGGCTGGCTCCCATGCTCCAAAAAGAAGTGCTTATGAGCTCGAACCGTCATCAGTATTTGAAAAGCAAACTTGAAAAGATTATTGCCAGGGCGGCGGGTGTGATTGCTGAACAGGCAAAGGCTTCGCTATTTACGCCAATCGGACTGGAACTTGGCTTCGGCAAGGGCGGCCCGCTGCCGCCAATGAGATTTAAGCTCGATAACGGCTATACGATGGAGCTGACGGGTAGGATTGACCGGGTAGATTCAGCTGAAAGCTCCAGAGGCCTTCTGCTTCGAATCGTGGATTACAAATCGAGCGACCGCGCCCTGAATCTAAGCGAGGTTTACTATGGTATCGCTCTGCAAATGCTCACCTATTTGGACGTTATTATTTCCTATTCCAAAACATGGCTTGGCGTGGAAGCGAGTCCTGCGGGCGTGCTCTATTTCCACGTTCATGATCCAATGATTCAGGCCGGCGCAAAGCTTAGTCTTGAGGATCTTGAGGAAGAAATCTTTAAAAAGTTTAAAATGAAGGGTCTGCTTCTTGGAGAAGAGGAGACGATTCAGCTCATGGATCAGACGCTTGAAAGCGGTTCGTCCAATATTGTGGCAGCCGGCTTCAAAAAAAGCGGCGGCTTCAGCTCAAGCTCTTCGATTGCGAGCAATGAAGAGTTCGATATGCTGCGGCGCCATGTGAGAAGTGAATTTAAGCAGATTGGAACGGAAATTACCAATGGGGTGACGGATATCAGCCCATACAGGATGAAGGATAAAGTGCCGTGCACATTTTGTCCGTATAAAGGAGTCTGCCAGTTTGACCAATCCCTTAAGGACAATGATTACCGGGTTCTGAGAGAAGAGAAGAATGAGCAGATATTTATGCGTCTGAGAGAGGAGGCCGACAATGAATAATCACATTCCCAAACCGCCGGGTAGCCAGTGGACGGATGACCAATGGTCAGCGATTGCTTCTTCCGGACAGGATATTCTTGTAGCGGCGGCGGCAGGATCCGGAAAAACTGCGGTTCTTGTGGAACGCATGATTCGGAAGATTACGAGCCGGGATAACCCGGCTGATGTCGACCGGCTTTTAGTCGTTACGTTCACCAATGCATCGGCTGCTGAAATGAAAAACAGGATTGGCGAAGCGCTTGAGGAAGCATTGAAAAGCAATCCGGCTTCGCTTCATTTAAGACGACAGATTACCTTGCTGAACCGGGCATCCATTTCAACGCTCCATTCCTTTTGCCTGAATATGATCCAAAAATATTACTACATGATTGACCTTGATCCCGGCTTCCGAATTGCCGACCAGACAGAGGGAGCCCTTTTAATGGATGAGGTGCTCGATGATTTATTCGAAGAGGAATATGGAAAAGAGAATAATGAATCGTTTTTTGACCTGGCAGACCGCTATTCCTCTGACCGGAGTGATCTTGCCCTGCAGGACTTAATCCGTACGCTTTACGATTTTTCGAGATCAAATCCGAATCCGGATGAATGGCTTAGCCAGCTATCGAGTCTTTACGATGTGAACGAGAATTGCCGCTTGGAAGACCAGCCATACTTCCCAGTCATCAAAGAAGATATCGAGATAAACATAGGTCTTGCAAAGGAAAGGCTCGAACAGGCGATGCGGCTGATCCGGATGCCGGGCGGCCCAGCTCCGAGAGCCGATGATGTTTCCGATTATCTAAATCAGGTAAACAGCCTCCTGGAAAAGGAATTTTCCTGGGAGGAGCTTGCAGCAGGCATGTCCTCCCTCAAACCGAAGCGGGCAAAGCCTGTGAAGGGTGAAGAGTACGATCCGGTTCTAACCGAAGAAGTGAAAACATTAAGAGACAGTGCCAAGAAGCAGCTTGAAAAAGTGGAAGAAGACTGGTTTAAACGTGATATCCGCCGCTCACTCCATGACCTTGGCGAATTGAAGCCCGTTATTGATACCCTCGTTCAGTTTGTGAAAAGATTTGGGGAGCATTTTCAGCAAAAGAAAAAGGAAAAAGGCCTGGTGGACTTCTCAGATCTTGAGCATCTGTGCCTTTCCATCCTTTCAGTAAAAGATGAACATGGCCGCCTTCTTCCCGCCGAACCGGCTTTAGCGTGCCGTCAGCAGTTTACGGAAGTCATGGTGGATGAATATCAGGATACGAATCTTGTGCAGGAAGCGATTCTCCAGCTCGTCAAAAAAAAATCGGAAGAAGCAGGAAATCTGTTTATGGTAGGGGATGTCAAACAGTCTATCTACCGCTTTCGTCTTGCGGAACCAATGCTGTTCTTAAATAAATACAAGCGGTTTACACCGGGCGCTGAGACCACCGGACAGCGCATTGATTTAAATAAAAACTTCAGGAGCCGTTCGGAGGTGCTGGATGGCACAAACTTTCTATTTAAACAGCTGATGGGAGAAAAGGTTGGCGAGATCCATTATGATGACCAGGCAGAACTGAAGCTTGGTGCAGCCTATCCGGAGAGTGCAGGAATGGAAACCGAGCTTCTGCTTGCTGATCGGAGCGGCCTTGAAGAACTGGAAGACGAGCCGGGAGCTAATGCCATGAATGAACCGGAGGCTGATACCGTTCAGCTTGAATCAAGGCTGATAGCAAAAAAAATCCGGGAGCTAGTTGACAGCCGGTCTCCAATCTATGACCGGAAAAAGAACGGAACCCGCGGTATCATGTACCGGGATATTGTTATCCTGCTCCGTTCCATGCCATGGGCTCCGCAGATGATGGAGGAGCTGAAAAAACAGGGAATTCCGGTGTATGCAAACCTTTCCGGAGGATATTTTGAAGCGACAGAGGTCGCAATTATGATGTCGCTTCTGAAAACGATCGACAATCCGTCACAAGATATTCCGCTTGCCTCTGTTTTAAGGTCGCCAATCGTCGGGTTAAATGAGACCGAAATGGCGGCAATTCGTACGTACGATAAAAAAGGAACCTACTACGAAGCGTGCAAAGCAGCGCTTGAGCATCCTATCTCATCGGACAGGGTATTAGCAGAGAAGCTGCTTCGCTTTTTCACCCGCTTGAATGAGTGGAGAAGCGAAGCGAGAAAAGGTGCAGTATCCGACCTGATCTGGAGAATTTACAGGGAAAGCAAATTTTTTGATTTTGCAGGGGGGATGCCGGGCGGAAAGCAGCGGCAGGCAAACCTCCGTGCCCTTTACGACAGAGCCCGTCAATATGAGGCTACTTCCTTCCGCGGCCTGTTTCGTTTTCTGCGTTTTATTGAAAGAATGCAGGAAAGAGGGGACGACCTCGGGGCTGCGAGAGCGCTTGGCGAACAGGAGGATGTTGTGCGGATCATGACGATCCACAGCAGCAAGGGACTTGAATTCCCGGTTGTTTTTACAGCGGGGCTTGCCAGACAGTTCAATATGATGGACATGAACAAAAGCTTCCTGCTTGATAAGCATCTTGGATTCGGTACGAAGTACATCCATCCGGAGCTGCGATTCAGCTATCCGACTCTTCCGCTTCTTGCGATGAAAAAGAAGCTGAAAATAGAGCTGCTTTCTGAGGAACTCAGGGTTCTTTATGTGGCATTGACGAGAGCGAAGGAAAAGCTGTTTCTTGTCGGAACCGTGAAGGATCGGGAGAAGGCGCTTCTCAGCTGGAAAAGGGCTCTTTCCAATCGGGAGTGGCTGCTGCCTGACGGCGACCGTCTTCAAGCAAAGTCCTATCTGGACTGGATTGGTCCTGCCCTGACACGGCATCCTGGCGCTATTGAGCTTCACGAGGGGGAAGCGCCAGAGTCTGTACTGGCTGAGCATCCTTCCAAATGGAAGGTTCAATTTGTCCATCAAAGCGAATTGCTGGAGCCTGATGCGCAGCGCGAGGAGATGGAGCTTAAAATTATGGAGGCTCTTTCGGAAAGAAAGCCCATTCCGCTGACGACTCCCTGGAGTGAAGAAGTGGAAAAAGAGCTGTCATGGGTGTACCCTCATTTGGCATCCTCCCTTCAAAGCTCAAAGCAGTCAGTTTCTGAGATAAAGAGAATGCAATCCTTTAAGGATGAATTTTCGGAGCAGCCTCCTGCCAAGGAAGGAACCATGATTTATGACCGTCCGAAATTCCTTCAGCAGAAGATGCTGACAGCAGCAGAACGGGGAACCGCCATGCATGCGGTCATGCAGCATCTGCCGCTTGGAGAACCTGTCACACGTGATGTCGTTCTCTCGACGGTTGACGATATGAGAAGGAGAGAGCTGCTGACGGAAGAACAGGCAGACATTATTGAACCGGAATCCATCGTATCCTTTTACTCATCAGAAATCGGACAGAAAATGCAGCACGCAAAACGGGTGCTGAGAGAGGTACCATTCAGTTATGCCCGTACACCAGAACACACCTCCGCAGAGGACAAGGTACTTGTGCAGGGAGTCATCGACTGCCTGATTGAGGATGAAGAAGGGCTGACGATCGTAGACTACAAGACGGATTCCATTAAAGGGAGATTCGAAGGGTTTTCAGAAGCGGAAAGCACGATGCGCAGCCGTTATGAAATACAGCTCCAGATATATAGTGAAGCCGTTGAATCTATTTTTAAAAAGCCGGTTACTCGAAGGGTGCTGTATTTCTTCGATGCAAATCAGCTATTAGACGTATAAATGCAGAAAGGGGACGGAAGATGAGGATATTGCACACAGCAGACTGGCATCTGGGGAAAACTCTGGAAGGACGCAGCCGTATCCCGGAACAAGCCGCTTTTTTGGACGAGCTTGCCGATATTGTGGAAAAGGAGAAAATCGACACAGTCATCATGGCGGGGGATGTGTTTGATACCGTCAATCCTCCATCCGCAGCAGAAAAATTATTTTATGAGAGTTTAAGCAAGCTTTCCGACAAGGGCAAAAGACCGGTTGTTGTGATTGCCGGGAACCATGATAACCCTGAAAGACTCGCAGCAGCTTCCCCTCTTGCCGGGGACCATGGGATCCATTTAATCGGCTACCCGGATGATCACATGCTGAAGGTAGATGTTCCGCTTGCAGGCCAGACAATGAATATTGCCGCGCTTGCCTATCCATCTGAATCACGGCTGGAACAGGTTTTATCTGAAAACTTTGATGAACTCCTGATGAGAAACCATTATGATACAAAAATTAAAAGTCTTTTTGAAAGCATGTGCCGCGGCTTCGGATCCGATACGGTAAATGTGGCGATGAGCCATCTTCACGTAGCGGGAGGCAGCACCTCGGATTCCGAGCGGCCAATTGAAGTAGGGGGAGCCTATACAGTCGCAGCAGACAGCCTCCCAGCTGCCGCTCAGTATGTGGCGCTCGGCCATCTTCATCGTCCGCAGACAATTAAAAGGGCTTTAACTCAGGCGCGCTATTCGGGCTCCCCGCTTGCATACAGCTTTTCTGAAGCGGGCTATGCAAAATCAGTGACAATCATTGATGCAGTGCCGGGGGGAACAGCGCAGGTGGAGGAGATCTTTCTTTCCAGCGGCAAGCCTTTAGTGCAATGGAAAGCGGTGAGCGGAATGGCCCAGGTGCATGACTGGCTTGAGCAGGGCAAGGATGCGAACGCATGGGTAGACCTTGAAATTCATCTTACAGATGCTCTTTCCATTGAAGATATTCAGAAGCTTAGAAAATGGCATCCCGGGATCGTGCATATCCGTCCGGTATTCCAGTCAGAAGGTGCAGTCCTTCAGCCTGAGTCCAGATCGACTGTTCCAATAGACGAGCTTTTTGCTAGGTTTTACGAAAGGCAGACAGGGGGAGCCAAACCGGATGAGAAGCTGATCCGGCTGTTCAGGGAACTCGTCAGCGAAGAAGACACGGAGGAGGGAGAAGGCGCATGAAACCAATCGAGCTGACGATATCCGGTCTTCATAGTTTCAGAGAGAAGCAGACCATTGATTTTGAAGGTTTATGCGATGGAGGGGTGTTCGGCATTTTCGGTCCGACCGGAAGCGGAAAATCCTCAATCCTGGATGCAATTACCCTCGCTCTGTATGGAAAAGTGGAACGTGCTGCAAACAATACCCACGGCATCCTGAATCATGCAGAGGACCAGCTCTCTGTTTCTTATACATTCGAGCTTCAAAATGGAACATCTGTCAAACGGTATAAGGTGGAAAGAACCTATAAAAGAACGGATGAGCACCGTGTGAAAGGCTCCATCTCCAGGCTGGTGGATTTGCAGGCGGAACCGGTTGTTTTAGCTGATAAAGCAAGTGAAGTGAATGAGAAGGTTCACGAATTGCTTGGACTGACCATTGACGATTTTACAAGGGCTGTAGTTCTGCCACAGGGCAAATTCGCTGAGTTTTTATCATTAAAAGGCTCTGAACGCAGACAAATGCTGCAAAGGCTGTTTCATCTCGAGCAATATGGAGATGAACTTTTAAAGAAGCTTCGCGGCAGGCTTTCCAAAGCAAAATACCGCCTAGGTGAAACAGAAGCAGAGCAGGCAGGCCTCGGTGATGCTTCAAAAGCTGCTTTACTAGCCGCGGAAACCGAATGGCAGTCAAGCTCACTTCTGCTGGAGAAACGGGTAGCTGAACGGAGAACGGTAAGAGACACATACGAGGAACAGAAAAAAGTATGGGAGCTTCAGCAGGAAGAGAAGCAGCTAAAGGAAAAAGAAGTGAAGCTTGAGCGGCAGGCAGAAGAGATGGAAAACATTGAGCATCGCTTGAAAATTGCCGATCAGGCTGAGAGGCTGAAGCCTTATGCTGATCATCTCCAATCATCTGAAAGCAAACATGTTCTGCTAGTAGAAGAAGAAAAGAAATGGTCAACAGAATGGGAGAAACAAAAACAAATAACGGCGGAAGCAAAACAGGCATTTGAAGAAGCAAGGAAGCAAAAAGAAATAAATGAGCCTGTTCTGGCGGTAAAAAAAGAGCGTCTGACCCAGCTTCTTGAAGTAGAAAAAGAGCGCGATCTGCGCAAAAACGAAACCGAAAAGCTGTCAATAGATCTCGAGCGTTTGGAGCAAGCCCGTCAAGCGGCGAAGCAAGAGTTTGATCACGCAGGGCAGCAGCTGGAGAAAGCAAAGCTTAAGCAGCAGCAGCTAAAACTTGAGCTCGAAAAACTTTCGGTTTCTTCGGCTTACAGGCAGAACATGCAGGCTGCTTCCGATTTACAGAAGGAATGGAAGTATGCGGAAGACCAAAAGAAGGAAGCAGAACAGCTATACTCACAGCTGCTTCAGCAGCAGCAGAGTGCAGAAAAGGATATGAAAGACCTTACAGACAAAAGAGAGTTAGAGAGTGAAAAGCTTATGTCGGTCTACAGCGGACTTCTTCACACATTCGAACAGACGAGTGAACTGAAAAACAGGCTGGAACGCAGCATTGCTTTTGGCAAGGAAAAGACAGCAGCTGCTAAAGTGAAGCTGGAACAGGAACGGGTGCACTCGATTGCCCGACAGTTATCCGCTTCCCTTCAGGAAGGAGAGGCTTGTCCTGTCTGCGGATCCACAAGCCATCCTATGCCTGTTCATGGCGAGCAGGAGGAAGGAAGCCGGCTGCAGCTTGAACAATTGGAAAAAGAACTGGAAGATAATCGAATGCTGCTGCAGGAAACAGAGCTCTTAAGAGTCAAAATGGAAGAGCTCTCAGCCTACCTTATCGGTGAATTCAGCTGGATTGCAGACGAAAGCGTCCATTCAGAAAGTGCGGCTGCCCTTGAACAGACAGAAGCGGACTTCCTCACTGACTTAAAGGGTTTAAAACAGGATCTGCTGCACATCAGAGACAAGGCATCTGCAAGTGTGAAAATGCTTCAGCAGCTGAAGAACGAGGAGCAGCAATCCGCCCAGCTTATGGAGAGATGTAAGCTGGACCTTAAAGAAGCATTGGCTAAGCTTCAGCTGCATAATGAAAAAAATCAGGCATTTGAAAGGCAGTGGGCTGCTTCTTATCCAGAAATGAAGCAGGATGAAGTTTCGAAACGCCTGAAGGAGATGCTTGAGAAGGATACCCAATTTGAAGGACTTCAAACGAGGGTAAATAAAAGCATTGAGTATATAGAAGAACAGGAGAAGCTCAGGCAGACTGCTCAGGAAAAGCTGGCAGAAATCGATAGACTCCAGATTCAGACAGCTGAGAAAAAACAAGCCTCCCAGGAAAGACTGGATGAAAAAGAGCGACTACTTGAAAAAGAAAGTCAAAATGGCACCATTCCAGCTCAGCTTGCAGGGATTGAAAATCAGCTATCCCAATTAGCAGAACGCGAGAACCAGCTTCGCTCTCATTATGAGAAAAAAGACAACCATCTTAAGGAAGCGGAAAAGGAATTGGCAGCGGCAAGGAAAGGTCTAATTGATGCCTCAAAATCTGTTGAGGATGCAAGGAACAGCTGGCATAAGCAAATTGAACAAACGGCTCTTCGTACAATGGAAGACGTTCATTCAAGTCTGCTTCATCAAGAAGAAAAGGAAAGCTTTTCTTCCAGACTGGAAGCATTCAGGGATAATTGGAAGCAATGCAAGGCAGACTTAAAACGACTGAGCGAACAGCTTCGTGATCGGAAGCTGGATGAAGAAACATGGCTGAAAACGAATGAGCTTATCTCGGAATGCGAAGCGCTTGTAAGCGAGGCGGAAGGACTGAAAGGTGCTGCAGCTAAAGCCCTTGAGCTTCTAAAGGAAAAGCATGAGCGCTTTGAAAAGCTTGAAGAGCAGCGGCTTGAAGTTTCCGGCCAAATTGCTGATCTTGAAAAATTACAGTCTGTTTTTAAGGGGAATTCCTTTGTAGAATACATTGCAGAGGAGCAGCTTCACCATGTAACAAGAGCAGCTTCAGAGCGTCTCGGCCTTCTTACACGGCAGCGATATGCGATTGAAGTGGATTCACAGGGCGGCTTTATTATGAGAGACGATGCCAACGGAGGAGTCAGAAGGCCTGTATCAAGCCTTTCCGGCGGAGAAACCTTCCTAACCTCGCTCGCGCTTGCTTTATCGCTTTCCACTCAAATTCAGCTGCGGGGAGAATATCCTCTGCAATTTTTCTTCCTTGATGAAGGATTTGGGACACTCGATGCCGATCTGCTTGATACGGTTGTAACAGCCCTTGAAAAGCTGCAATCCAATAATCTGTCTGTCGGCGTCATCAGCCATGTTCCGGAGCTGCGGGCAAGACTTTCAAAAAAACTTGTGGTGACACCTGCTGATCCCACGGGGAGAGGGACTGCTGTCGCATTGGAAACTTTGTAAACGGGGTGACTGGTTGTGGGGAAAAAACAATTGGGCAGGTGCGGGCTCTGCCGCAGAAACGATGTGGAGATAACCATTCACCACCTCATTCCGAAAGAAATGGGAGGTGCTTATTTAGCCACCGCCAATTTGTGCATCCCATGCCATAAACAGATTCATGCCCTCTACACAAACGAAGAGCTGGCTGCGAGACTTTCAACAATTGAAAATCTCCAGAGGGATGAGAAGCTTTCCAAGTTTATTAAATGGATCCGCAAGCAGCCATCCACCAAGCTTATCCAGACAAGAAAATCGAATGAGCGAAAGAAAAAGAGGTAATCTGTCGCTGTGACCGATATAGGGGAAATCTGATAAATGTAAGTGACCGATACCCTTGCGTAAGTGGCAGCTGAAATCCCATAAAACAGATTTCTGATTTAAAATACAACGAAAAGAAAGAGCACCGGCGCTGGTGCTCTTTTTTTCAGTTATTCGCAACAATATTCTGATCGGCAACATCAGGATCAATCATATTGGTTGCACTGATTCCATTATTTAAAATCCAGAAGTCACCCGTGTTTCCTCCGCCAGAGCCTGCAGCTGATTTGGAAGAACTTTTAGGAGATAAATAGAACGTATCACCAAAGTTCACGACTCCGCCGGAAACGGTATTGATCTTGATAGGGCCGACGATGGCTGGCATGGCAAACACCCTTTATTATCTAAGTCATATGACCAGTATATTCAGTCTTCGCCGGATTGTTCTTCGGGATCCAGAACACCCTTGGGCCGGAAAAGCTGCCTGTTATGCTTTACGCGTGCTTCCATGTCAATAAGATCGGTTGAGCCGATATGAAAAACAGCGGACGTAGAGACGGCTAGTATTTTTACAAATTTGGTACGGATAAACGGTTTTTCGTGAATATAGGAGGTCACAACATTTTCTGACTTGATGGGCCTCGGGATAGGCAGCCGAAAAAGATCGTACTTACTGAAGTCCCCCTCATTATCATAAAACACTTCCGCTTCCCGCTGTACGGCAAATACGTTTGCTTTTGGCAAAATCTCTCTGGAATCCCCTATATTAAATATAGAGGAAAACCCAAGAATGTTTACATAGGCGGCATCAACGATTGAGTTTCGATTGTACATAATTTACTGCGGCGCCAAAGGAACGAATGGTCCGATAATCAATGATTCCGGCGGAGTATCAAATACACTAGAAGCACCGACATTATTCACATCTCCGATTAAAAAGACGGAGGATGTGGCAACAGCTGTGACTCGGCAAAACACAACATTAAGGTCCTTATTTACAACAGTAAAATTCATGGCTGTTCTCCTTTCACTTCCACAGGAAGATATTTAATAAAGTGGTCAACGGATTGCGCAATTTCCTCTTTTACCCTTTGAGTAATTTGATCAGCTTGAGAATCCGGATCGCCCTCATGGAAATTTGCGGTTTTCATATAATACTGAACCCTGGTATCGATCTGTTTGCGGATGTCTTCGATGACCATTTTTCTCTGTTCATCATTCAGCTTTCTTGAGTGGCGCTGCTCCTGGGCTTCGAGCATGTTAAGGCACTCTTCGCTTAAGTACGTATTCAGCTGGTCAAGAGCCAGACCATAGGTTTCGCCGTTATATTCACGTTCCAGCTTCCCTACCTGCTGGCCTTTTTGAATAACTTCGAAGTTTTCAATCGGTTCAGGATCTGTTGGGTTTAATCCGATATTCAATGTTCCTTCCAATGTTTCCACTTTCAACTGGTCAAATTTATATTCGATTTTTTCGATGGTAGTGGACGGTTTATCCTTCAATGCCTGCAGATCGGTTGACATTTGCTGGATCATTGATTCAAGTTGCTGAATTTTGTTTTGCTGTGATTGAATACAAGTACACAGCTGCTGCAAATAAGACCCGACATCATTTCCGTAGTACAAGACAAGCACCTCGCAATCCCGATCTATCGTTACTGCATCCTATGCCGGAATGACAAATTGGGTGAATGCCTATTTTACCTGGATGGCGGAGGTGCGAGCGGGACAACCGGGCGAGAAAGAGCCTGAGATAATTCAGCACGCCGTGTTGCGGGAGGTGCAGCTTCAAAAAATCCGCCTGTATTGTATAAATTGGAAAGCGATTTTATATATCCGGCACTGCCGATTTGAAGGACGGAGGAGTTATTGACGGCGCCCACGCGGAGATAGTTGATACAAATGGTTTGATTGATATAAAAATTCATGAAGTCCCTCCTATGCATTTCCGGCAATCGGCTGATCTACGATATCCTGGTCAAACGTGTTCGTCACACTGTTCTGATTGAAGATGGTCATCCCATCGCCTGTATTAAAGGAACCAGCTCCGGAAAAGGTTTTAACACTGCTGACAGGAGCAATTGTAAATACGTCTCCGATATGAAGAACACTGCTTGTTCCGACACTGTTGACTTTAAATACACCGACAATTGCTGGCATGGCTAACATCCTTTACATTTTCTTGAAGGGTTGCGGGCGTACATGTAGAATTTCATGGAGTACGGATTTAATTCATCATATGACAGGAGCGGAATCTTGTGATAAACGCGGAGGAGGGACCTAAATTGACGAACATGAAAGCAGCCTCCATTTCAAAAGGCGAGCGGATTCAATCGCTGGATGTTCTGAGAGGATTTTCTCTATTAGGTATATTAATGGTTAACATTTTTGATTTTTCAGGACCGCAGCTTTATCGCACCTCATTGGTTCAGAGCGGCGGAGGTCTGGACAGGCTGGTTGAAATTTTCGTTTTTGTATTCGCGCAGGCAAGCTTCTACCCGCTTTTTTCATTTCTTTTTGGAGCAGGTGGAGTGATGTTTTATAAACGAATCGGAGATAAGGGGCTTTTACCTGAAAGGTTCTTTGCCAGAAGGATGACGGGGCTGCTGATAATAGGGGTCCTGCATGCATTCTTTATTTGGCACGGGGATATTCTTATCAGCTATGCTTTGATCGGCTTTTTGTTTATGCTGTTTATTGAAAAGTCAGCTAAAGCGCTCGCTGTTTGGAGCTTGTCGCTTATCTTCATTCCGAACATCCTTTTTAGTCTTTTGCTTGCCGGTGATGGGGCTGTCCCTAATGCAGATGATAACACTGAGAGAATAACAGCAGTCTACCAGAGTGGAAGTTTTTCAGAGATCATGGGTCAGAGAGCAGAGGACTGGTTCTACGTAAATAATCCGATTATGGCCCCATTCATTGTTCTTTCTATATTGCCGATGTTTCTGCTTGGTGCCTATGCTATGAAACGAGGATGGTTTGAACGGAGCCCATCTGAGGAAACCATAAAGAAGTGGTTAGTCATTGCACTCATAACAGGTCCATCCGGAATACTTATAAAAACGATGCCTGTTCTTGATCCGCAGTCAGGGCTATGGAGTTATCTTCATCAATCGATTGGCGGGCCTTTGCTCACAATGTTTTACATAACAGCTATTTTGGCTGCCGTTCAAAAGCTGGGATTCAAAAAGGTTTACAAACCTTTTGCTTACGCAGGAAGGGCTTCCATGTCAAACTACCTCCTGCAGTCGCTGATCCTCACCTTGCTTTTTTACTCATACGGGTTTGGATTATATGGAACTATGACTTCTTTCCAGGCAATTTTAACAGGTACCGGCGTTTATATCATTTTATTGGCTGCCAGCTATTATTGGTTTAAGCGATTTGAGCAGGGACCGGCAGAAAGATGGTGGAGATGGTTTGTGTATCGGAGATCATAAACAGAAAATACGCTGCCATCCTCCGGAGAAAATATTTCAGCGGGCTTGAGATTTACGGTGTCCGCCGTGCTGAAGGTTCGAGTGCCGCTGTTTGATTTCCTGCAAAAGAAGATGATCGAGCTCTTGACTGCATTTGAGCGTCACATCGGAATTTAGCCCATACTTTTGAGCAAGGTCAATTAACGTTTTTCTTTTGGATTCAATTTCATTAAAGGCCATTTCGTCTCCAACTTTCAAAGGTACTTTTCCGTTTATTATGTAGCTGCTGGCAAGCCGTCCTTTTAAAAGCCGGGAAATCGGTTGCAGAAACATTTTTGCATGACCAAACAGCTTGTCCTAAAAAATGGATAAGCCTATTATACAATGGAAAATGAATAAGGGGTCAGTTTCGATAAAAAAACATAAAATGTTACAATAATTTACAAGGGGGACTTGAAAGTGAAGCTTTCGTCAAAGACTCCTAAGTCGTTTTTAACGAAGACCGGGGGATTTTTAAAAGACTATGATTACTCGTTAAACCCTTATACGGGGTGTGCGTTTGGCTGTTCTTATTGCTATGTAAGAAGACTGCCGGTTTCCTTATTCAGAAAAGAAGAATGGGGCACGTGGGTGGATGTTAAAAAGGCAGGCAGGGAGAGTTTTGTCAGGGAACTGAAAAGAGCAAAAAGCAGGGGGCCGGTCCGGATTTTTATGTCATCCAGTACAGACCCGTATCAGGGGGAGGAAGCAAAAGAGGAAGTAACGAGAGTGCTGCTTTCTGCAATGGCTGAAGAGAAACCGGATTTTTTATTTGTTCAGACAAGAAGTCCGCTTATAACAAGGGACATTGACATGTTTCAGGAGCTTAAAACCCGCATACTGGTAAGCATGACTATCGAAACCGACCGTGATGAGGTACGTAAAGCGTTTGCCCCCTCCTCTCCGCCGCTGGCAGCGAGACTAAAGGCATTGAAACAGTTATCCAGCGCAGGAATACCAACTCAGGCTGCTGTTGCTCCGATGCTTCCCTTCACTGATCATTTTCCTGAAAAGCTAAAGCAAGTGACAGACATTGTGACACTTGACGATTTTTTTCAGGGTGATGGCGCAGGCGGTAGACGTTCAGCCTCTCTTGGTGCCCATGATATTCTTATTCAGCTGAAAGAAGAGGATTGGTTCGATCCAGAGCGGATTGAAATGGAGCGGACGAGGTTTGAGAGGGTTTTTGGAAAAAAGAATGTGCGGATCAGCCAGAATGGATTCGCACCATTCCGTTGAAGCTTGGCTGAAATAATGTTCTCCCCTTCTTGATAAAAGACGACTATTAGAAAGCAGGAAGGATTCGGGGCATGGAATGTCGAAATGGTCATAAAGAATGAATAGTATGTCTGCTGAAACAACTAACAGCTGACCAAAATTTGTGTTCGCGGGATAGTGGATTTTGAGAAGTAAGAATGGCAATGGGGGTTTTTATAATGAAATTTGCAGCAGCCAGACTGAATGGCAGAACGTTTATCGGGCTCATCCAGGAAGAAAACCAAATCTTTGATCTTCAAAGGGCGGAAAAGAAATTTTTTGAAATGGAAACCATTCCGGCAAACCTGGAAGATTGTATGAAAGAAGGGGACAAATTCATCAGTCAGGTTCAGCATTTGGAGCAAAGACTTCATAAGTCTGACGATCATCAGGAGCTTGTTTATTCTCTGTCTGATGTAGACCTGCTTCCTCCAATACCGCGGCCGCGGAAAAATGTCTTCTGCGTTGGGAAAAATTATAGAGACCATGCGGTAGAGATGGGAAGTGAAGCCGATATACCGAAATTTGTGATGCTCTTCTCTAAAGCGCCAACTTCTGTAATCGGACACGGAGATTTAATTGATCCGCACATCCATCTCACCCGGGAACTTGATTATGAAGGGGAACTCGCTGTCATTATCGGAAAAAAAGGGAAACAGATTCCGGTTGAAGACGCACTCGATTATGTATTTGGCTACTCCATTGTAAATGATATTACGGCAAGGGATTTGCAGGCCAACCATAAGCAATTCCTGCTTGGGAAAAGTCTGGATACATCCTGCCCTTTTGGACCGTTCGCTGTACATAAGTCAGCTATACCTGATCCTCATGATCTGCGGATTGAAACACGCGTTAACGGAGAAGTCCGCCAAACCGGACATACAGGAGATATGATTTTTTCAATCGCATCAATTATCTCAACCATATCCCAGGGAACGACACTTGAACCTGGAGATATCATTGCAACCGGAACTCCGAGTGGAGTTGGAAAAGGATTCAATCCTCCAAAATTTTTAAAGTCAGGCGACATGATTGAAATTTCCATCAGCGGCATCGGGACGCTGCAGAATGGTGTGAATTAATTGAAAAACTCCCTCTAGGCATTAGCCATAGAGGGAGTTTTTAATAAGCTCTGTTAAACTTTGCTGTTGATTGCAGTTAGCAGGCGTTCGCTTTTCACTCCAATCAGCAGGTGTTAAAAATCAACACCATACTTTAACATAGCCATTTAATAGATAAAGCCCTCCGGTTAAGGAGAGCTTCGCCTGTTAGGAAAGAACGTTGAATACCTTCTCGATTGCCCAGTCCAAATCCTCTTTAGAAATGGTAAGAGGAGGGGCAAAGCGGATGACAGTGTCATGAGTTTCTTTGCAAAGGAGTCCTTCCTCCTTCAGTTTTTCGCAATAAGGACGCGCTTCTTCATGTAGTTCAACGCCGATGAAAAGTCCCATGCCGCGTACTTCTTTAATAAGCGGGTTTTTAATCTCTCGTAATTTATCCTGGAAATAGTTTCCTAGTTCAAGAGACCGGTCAGCAAGCTTTTCGTCGATCAATACGTCAAGAGCTGCGATGGAGACTGCGCATGCAAGCGGATTGCCTCCAAACGTAGAGCCGTGGGAACCTGGATTGAATACACCAAGAATGTCCTTATTCGCGGCAACACATGAAATCGGGAAAACCCCTCCGCCTAATGCTTTTCCGAGAATATACATATCCGGCTCGATTTGTTCCCAATTACACGTGAACATTTTTCCTGAACGGCCCAGGCCGCACTGAATTTCATCTGCCACAAACAAAACGTTGCTTTCTTTGCAGATCTGCAGCGCTTTCGTAAGGAAGCCCTCTTCCGGAATATTGATTCCAGCTTCGCCTTGAATCGGCTCAATAATAAAGGCCGCCGTATTCGGAGTGATGGCTGCTTCAAGAGCATCCAAATCGCCGTAAGGAATAACCTTGATTCCCGGAAGCATCGGTCCGAACCCGCGCTTGTATTCCTCGCTTGAGGACATGGAAACTGCAGCCATTGTCCGGCCGTGGAAATTATCTTCGCAAACGATGATCTCAGCTTGATCTGTAACGACGCCTTTTACATCATATGCCCAGCGGCGTGCTGTTTTAACAGCTGTTTCGACCGCTTCCGCTCCTGTATTCATTGGCAGAACCATATCTTTTCCAGTAAGCTGAGCTACTTTCTCATACCAGGGTCCCAGCTGATCATTATGGAAGGCGCGGGATGTAAGAGTAATGCGGTCAGCCTGATCCTTAAGCGCCTGAATGATTTTCGGATGGCGGTGCCCCTGGTTAACAGCAGAATAAGCACTTAGCATGTCCATATATTTATTGCCTTCAGGATCCTCTACCCAAACACCTTCTGCTTTTGATATGACGATTGGAAGCGGATGGTAGTTGTTGGCTCCAAATTTTTCGGTTTGTTCAATTACATGTGAAGTTTTAGTTGTCATGAGTTTCCCTCCGTTTTGTAAGAATAGAAGTTATAGCGCTTTCAATAATTAGAAAATTCCTATCTATCTATACAATATCTCAGTAGTAGCCAGATGACAATAGAGGCAATTTTCCAGCATCTAAAGCCATTCAGCACAATTGAATAATTATGAGTGTGATCCAGTAGTTTTTGCAGATTTACGGTGCTTGCAGCGAATATTTATCCATTTTAGCACCGGCGGATTATTATAAAGAAAGGATGATCAATTACTGCTTTGCCAGGAAGATTCATGGTAAAATGAAAAGTGTAGAATTTTGACAAAACAGGGGGAGATTAGAATGATTCATTTGCATATCACATCTTGGATACTTGGACTTGTTTTATTTTTTGCGGCTTACTACTTACATAATTCCGGCAGCGCAAAGCCATTTAAAATCGTTCATATGATTTTAAGAGTGTTCTATATTCTGATTATTATTTCCGGGGTGACGGTCCTTTTAAGTGTATCGGTGCTGAATGCGGAATACATTATTAAAGGGCTTTCCGGACTATGGCTTATTGCTTTGATGGAAATGATCCTTGTGCGTTTAAAAAAGGGCAAGAATGTACGCGGATTTTGGATTCAATTGATCATTGCGCTTGTACTTGTCCTGCTGCTCGGCTGGCGTTTGCCTCTTGGCGTTCTTCATATGTAGAAGCCGAATATAAAACAAAAAGTCTGCTCCTGCAAAATCCAGGGGCAGACTTTTTACTTTTTAAGCATTAAGATAGAACGCTTTCCATGACTGGTTGTAAATTCGAACCTGTCCAAAATTTGGTCTGTGGGCAGGCAATGATGCTGGACGCCGCATATGCTGTCTTCGTTATCGAATTGATAAAAGGAGGTGCAGGCGGTTTTTAATTTCTTATTCGTAAACAGCAGGTGATTATAACAGTAAATGCAATCATATATAGAGTAGCCGAGCTGATTCAGTTCACCTGTAAACCGAATGAATGAATCATCGTCCAGTGAACGGAGTAATTGTTCAAAAGCAAATGGCAGTCTGCGGCGAATTCGAATCATGTGGCTGTCGGTTAAAAACAGTTCCTTAGATTCAATTTTAATTTTTCCCTCTGAAAGCCAGATTGCATGTGTCCATTTTCCATCGTTGAATACTTGCATTTCACTTAAATCCATTGTATCAACCAGTTTGCCTTCATCTGCGTCTTCCTCGAAAAACAGCCATTCTCCTTCAAAGCAGCAGATGTTCCCGGTCATACAGGACCGTTCCTGTGTATGGAGCAATTTTTTTCTTAATGAAGAAGCCACTTCGTTCCCTCCAAGAGCGTAATATCAATCCCGCACTAACAGGCAGTAAAAGTTCATCACTAGACTTTAAGAGAATAAACCGCCCGTAATAGGATGATTGGTTCCATTACCCAATAGCAAGGATCGTGAAAATCCCAGTGCAGAAAGTTCCCTATGTATTAACCTTTTTACCCTTATTCGGCTATCTTTATGCAACAAGTTCTTCATCAGGACAATTCAATCATTCATACACTGTGAATAGGATAGGTACATCGCAGAAGAAAACAGTGAAAATGTTTGGAGGAGATGACGGATATGTGCGGAATCACAGGTTGGGCTGATCAGAAAAATAGTCTTGCAGGGGAACGAAGCGTTGTATCGTCCATGACGGAAACTCTCTCGAAAAGAGGGCCGGATGACACGAATTTATGGTGGCAGCCAAATATTTGGTTTGGCCATAAACGGCTGACGGTAGTGGATCCCGCGAGTGGTGTCCAGCCGATGAGCAAGGAGAGGAACGGGAAAGAGTACACCATTTGCTACAACGGTGAGCTATATAATACAGAAGATATCCGCAAGGTTTTGCTCAGCAAAGGCTATACATTCAGAGGCCACTCTGACACAGAGGTTTTGCTTGCTTCCTACATGGAATGGGAGGAAGACTGTTTAGAGCATTTAAATGGGATTTTTGCCTTCGGTATTTGGGATACAGCGAAAAACCGTCTTTTCCTTGCCAGGGACCGGATGGGGGTTAAACCGCTTTTTTACAGGTATGAAGACGATGCGCTACAATTTGGATCTGAATTGAAAGCGATCCTTGCCCACCCTGATGTGAAAGCTTCTATAAATAGGGAGGGGCTCTCGGAAATAATGGGACTTGGTCCATCGAGGACGCCCGGGCATGGGGTCTATGAAGGAATTAAAGAACTAAGACCTGCCCATGCGCTTGTTTACGGCCGGGATGGATTAAAAACCTGGCGCTACTGGAACGTGAAAAGTAAGCCGCATACTGATTCTTTTGAGGAAACCGTTGAAAAGGTAAGGTTTCTTTTGACTGACGCTGTTACCCGCCAGCTTGTATCCGATGTTCCGCTATGCACGTTTTTGTCGGGAGGACTCGATTCAAGTGCGATTACGGCCATTGCAGCGGAATCCTATAAGAAACAAGGAAAAGGCCAGCTTCATACATTTTCTATCGATTACGAGGAAAATGAGAAATTTTTTAAAGCCAATGATTTTCAGCCAAATTCAGATGGTCCATGGATTCAAAAAATGACCGATACGTTTCATACGGAGCACCATCGCAGTGTGATTAGCCAGGAAACACTGGCGCATTTTTTAACAGAAGCCGTGGAGGTAAGGGATTTGCCTGGAATGGCGGATATTGATTCATCCCTTCTCTGGTTTTGCAGGGAAATTAAGCATGATTTTACCGTGGGACTCTCTGGAGAATGTGCAGATGAAATTTTTGGAGGATATCCATGGTTTCACCGGCCTGGAGAATCCGACGTGTTTCCATGGATGAGATCCACTGCGGCAAGAACGGATTTGCTCAATGATAAATGGAAAAACAAGCTCAATCTTGCTGAGTACGTGAAAGCAAGATTTGATGAGACCGTTGCTGAAACACCTGCACTTGAAGGAGAGAGTGAAACGGACGCGAAAAGGCGTGAGTTATTTTACTTAAATATGCTATGGTTTATGACCACTCTGCTTGATCGCAAGGACCGGATGAGCATGGGAGCAAGCCTTGAGGTGAGGGTACCGTTCGCTGATCACAGGCTCGTGGAATATGTGTGGAATATTCCATGGGAAATGAAAATGCACGGGGACCGGGAAAAGGGAATATTAAGAAAAGCACTGGAGGGTGTGCTGCCGGAAGAGGTTCTGTACCGAAAGAAAAGCCCGTATCCGAAAACATACCACCCTGCTTATACAAAAGCAGTCCGTAACCTGCTAGAAGACAGCTTGAAGCATAAGGATTCAATCCTGCACGAATTATTCCAAAGGGAGAAGCTCGACAGGCTAATTGAAACAAACGGGAGTGACTTTGGCACACCGTGGTTCGGCCAGCTGATGAGCGGTCCCCAGCTTCTTGCACACCTTGGGCAGATTCATGTATGGGCAGAGCGGTACAGAGTAAAAATTAACGTATAGATTCGATTGAAACGCCTTGCCGGTTTCTCAGCATGGCGTTTTTTTGTTTCAAAATCAGTTTTCTAATGAAAATTATTCCATATCTATAATCTTTAAAGGTACATTCACCTGAATGCACTCAATTGTGCAAGGGAATCATGGTACTGGATGGATATTCGTTGTGTTTTCCTTGTGTAATTCGTATAATATTTGTATAACTAATGTACAATTCAGGGGGACGACCCATAATGGCTAGGAAAATCATCGTAATCGGAGCAGGTCCAGGCGGAATGGCTGCCGCTCTTCAGCTGGCGGGAAAAGGCTACGACGTTCATGTTTACGAGAAGCAGAAATATATTGGAGGACGCAATTCTTCTTTTGAAATGAATGGGTTCACTTTTGACTTGGGGCCAACCTTTTTGAGTATGGTACACCTCGCAGAAGAAATCTTCGAAGAGTCCGGAAAGTATTTATATGATTATCTTGATCTTAAAGAGATTGATGATATGTATGAACTGATATTTGATGACAAGAGCCTCCATATGACACGGGATCCTGAGGAAATGAAGCGTAGAATAGAAGCGTTCGCTCCTGGAGACGGAAAAGGCTACATGGCCTTTATCAAGGATACGGAAAAAAAGATGGAACGGCTCACACCTATTTTACAAAACCGGATGGACCGCTTCCGCCATTACTTGAGCTGGAGAGTTCTGAGAGCGATTCCGAAATTGACGCTGACCAAAAGTCTGTATGATGTACTCTCCAAATACTTTCACGATGAGAGGGTGAAGCTTGCCTTTACCTTTCAGTCCAAGTATTTAGGTATGTCTCCGTGGGAATGCCCTGGTGCATTCTCGATTCTTTCATATATGGAGCATGCGTATGGGGTTTATCATCCAATCGGCGGGGTGAATCAGCTTCCGAAAGCAATGGCTAAAGCTTTTGAAGAGCTTGGGGGGACAATCCATCTCGGTCAGGGAGTTGACAAGCTCATACTGGACGGCCGCAAGGTAAAAGGAGTAAAGCTCCAATCGGGTGAAGAAGTTCCGGCAGATGAAGTGGTGATTAACGGGGATTTCGGGCACGCAGTTACAAATTTAGTGGAAGAAGGATCTCTGAAAAAATATGCGAGAGAAAAGCTGGATAGGAAAAAGTTCTCGTGTTCTACTTTTATGATCTATCTTGGAGTAGATAAAAAATTCGATCTTCCGCATCATACGATTCTTTTTTCGGAAGACTACAAGAAATATGTAGAAGAAATAACAAAAAGCTATTCGCTGCCGGAGGACCTTTCCATCTACGTTCAGAACGCTAGCGTTACAGACCCAACCCTTGCTCCTGAAGGTAAATCCGCTCTTTATATCCTTGCCCCGGTTCCAAGCAACATGAGCGCCATCGACTGGGATAAAGAGAAGGGGGCATTTCGGGATCTCATGCTGAAAACCCTGCATGAGCGTACGGAATTTAAAGATTTGGAGATGCATATTGAAGAGGAAAGGATTCTTACTCCAAAAGATTGGGAGAACGAAATTTTCGTGTATAAGGGTGCAACTTTTAATCTGGCTCATAATTTAACTCAAATGATGGTCTTAAGACCTCACAATGAATTTGAAGAGCTCGATCACGCTTGGCTGGTAGGAGGCGGGACTCATCCGGGAAGCGGTCTTCCGACCATTCTGGAATCTGCAAGAATAACTGCCAATATGATTCATGAAAAGCATGGAGGAAAAACGGTTACATACAAATCCGGGAAAAGAATGGGGAAAGCGCTATGAAGGCAGCAATAGCAGGCGGCGGCATTGGCGGCTTAATATCAGCATTATTGATGAAAAAGAACGGGTTTAATGTTACGATATTTGAAAAGAGTGACAGGCTGGGAGGCAGACTCGCCTACGTGAAAGAAGGAGAGTACAAGGTGGATGAGGGACCAACCATCGTTCTTTTGCCTGAAATGCTTCAAAGCATCCTTCGGGAAGCGGGCATTTCCGATCAGGAGTATGAGCTTGTTTCGCTCGATCCTCTTTACAAACTTCATTTTGCTGACGGAATCACCTACTCAAAATTTTCAGATTTCGAAAAACAGATGACAGAATTAAAGACGAATTTTCCAGGAGAAGAAGAGGGCTTCAGACGGTTCATGCAGGACATGGATACCCGATTCCGCCTTGGCCAGGATCAATTTCTTGAAAAAACGTTTGTGGACCGCCGCTCCTTTTGGACTCAGAACAACGTCCGGACCCTTATGAAATTGAAAGCATACCGGAATGTTCACCAGTCTTTGAAGGCGTATTATTCGGATGAACGGCTAAGACAAGCCTACTCTCTTCAAACCCTTTATATCGGAGGGAATCCATATGATACACCAGCGATTTATTCGCTCGTTTCCTATAGTGAGCACAAACATGGTGTGTATTATATGAAAGGCGGATATGCACGGCTTGTTGAGGTGCTTGAAGAGGCCCTTATCCGAACAGGTGCAGTCATACAGAAAAATGCGCTTGTGCAATCCGTCAAGTCAAATGGTATACGTGCTGAAGGCCTGTACGTAAATGGAGAATTCCATGAAGCAGATTACTTGATCATGAATGGGGATTTTCCTTCTGTATCCCATATGCTGGAGCCTCATACTCCAAAAAAAGACTATGTCCCGTCTTCGGGATGTTTGCTGCTGTACATGGGATTGGACAAAGTATATACCGAAGCAAATGTCCATCAGTTTTTCATGGGAGCGAATTTTCAGGAGCATATGCGCCAGATTTTCGTTTCAAAAGAAGTACCGTCTGATCCGTCGATCTATGCGTTCCATCCTTCCGTCATCGATCCAACCCTTGCTCCTGAAGGTAAAAGTGTTCTTTACGCTTTGATTCCTGTTCCATCGGGGGGCCATATTGACTGGGAGCAGCAAACCGAATTTACGGATACCATTATCCAGAAGCTTGAGGAAAGAGGGTTTCCGGGTTTAAGAAACCATATAGTCTGGAAGAAAATTAAGTCTCCGAATGACGCGAAAAGAGAAGGACTGTTCGAGGGAGGCAGCTTCGGACTTGCTCCATCCCTTTTCCAGTCTGGCGTATTCCGGCCCCAGGTCAAGCCTTCCAAATTAGAAAATGTGTATGCAGCAGGCGCTTCCATTCATCCTGGGGGAGGCATTCCGCTTGTCATGCAGGGAGCAAAAATGATGGTCTCCGTCTTAATGGAGGATGCAAACAAACATAAAGGGGTGAGCCTAAGTGGAAAAGCTGAAAGCAGCATACGCACAATGTGAAGAACTTATAAAGATTCATTCCAAATCCTTTCATAAGGCATTTTCTCTTCTCCCGGCAGAAAAGAAAAAAGCGGTCTGGGCCGTTTATGCCTTTTGCCGGACAGTGGATGACATTGTTGACGAGGGAGCGGAGCCCGAAAAAGAACTTCTTGCCTTTGAAGAAGATTTTAAACGCTTTTTAAATGGCAACCATGACCGCAGCCACTACATATGGCTCGCTCTCGAAGATACGTTCAGCCGTTTTGATATGGACGAAGAAGCATTCTGGGACATGATCAAAGGACAGCGGATGGATTTAACGAAGACACGATATGAAACATTAGAGGAAGTATTTCAATATTCCTACCATGTAGCGAGTACAGTCGGTCTCATGATTTTGCCGATTCTTGCCCCAAGAAAAAAGAGCACGCTTCGGAATGGTGCGATTGCTCTTGGGATCGCGATGCAGCTGACCAATATACTAAGGGATATCGGAGAAGACCTGGATCGTGACCGGATTTATCTCCCGAAGGAAGTGCTGGACCAGTTTGGCTATACGAAAGCTGAATTGGAGTCCGGTGTCATTAATGAATCCTTCATATCTGTATGGGAGTATCTTGCGTTTGAAGCGGAAGCCTATTATGAGGAGGCAATGGACACAATTGATGAGTATCCTCTTCATTCCAGAACACCGGTTAAAGCAGCTGCTTTCTTCTATAAAGCGATCCTGAACAAGGTGCGCAGCAATAACTACAGGGTGTTCGGAGAGCGCAACTACGTTACACAGGATGAGAAAATCTCTATATTGTCACAAATGTAAAGGAAGCGTACAGGAGACGCTTCCTTTTCTGTGCTAAAATGAAAGGCATTAAACCGGACATTACGAGGCATCATTCATGACCCACTATCACATAGCAAGCTGGCTGATTGCCGTGCTTCTTTTTTTTGCTGTGTATTATTTACATAACCAAGGCAAGTTAAAGCTTTCGGCAAAATCATTCTTGTTCACCAGAAAAATAATGAATTCATTGCAGTTCATGCTTATTAAAATAGTGAAGAAGGACCTGTACCGGATTGGTACGGGTTTTTTTGTGCGGAGAATATAGGGAGTGGAAAAAGGGGGTTGGCTGGAAAAGATGGCGGAACGGCTGGAACCGTGTGGATACTGGCCGGAAAGAGAAGGTTACCGGCCGGAAAAAGATGGCAGCAGATTGAAAAGAAATAGAGACATATATACCGCTTTAGGTAATCTGTATGTTTCTGCTAGGATTCTATTTGCCGCTTGGAATTCATTTTTAATGTTTTTGCTCTGCTAACAGCTCCTGACGAACTAAAAGGTTATTAAAACAAAGGAATAATCAATCTAAAGACAGAATATGAAAATTTAAGAAGAATAAAGGGGGCTGCATAAATGATCCGCAATAAATCCAGCTGCTGATTTTGACCTTATTCGCGCGGTCCTCCCTAACCCTCCTTGCTAAAAAGGAAAAAAGGAGGGCAGAACGATGAAAAATACGGGGAGACTGCTCGCAATTTCGATTTGCGAGGGACTGGTTTTTGCCTATGTAATTGAGCGGCTTTTTGCCGAATCGCGGGGATTATCCGTTCTGGACATGCAAAACCTAATTGTATTTTACGCGGTAATCAGTGCATTGCTGGAAATACCGTGCGGAGCTTTAGCAGATATTTGGAAAAAGAAGTATGTGCTCGCAGCCGGTCTTTTTATCTGCTATTTCGAGTTTGTGGCTTCTATTTTTGCATATGATCTATTCGGGTTCAGCTTAGCTTACTTAGCAGCTGCAATTGGCGGTTCTCTAAAGTCAGGGGTCATGGAGTCTATTCTTTACATGTCATTGAAGGAATATGGCAGGGTAGAGGAGTATGTGAAGTGGAACGGCCGCTATCAATTTACAGGAAACGCTGTTCTTGGGTTTTCGGGAATAGCTGGAGGATACTTAGCTTATTATACATCGTATGAAATAACCTACTGGCTGTCTCTGATCAGCTTTCCGCTTTGTATCTATTATGCGCTCACTTTGGATGAACCCAAAAATGAGAGGGCAGATGAAAAACCAATCCGCAAAGATATTTGGATTCAACTTACAGCCGGGATCGCCTATACGTTAAAAAACAGGCACCTGCTGGTGATTCTGTTTGTCAGTGGTATTTCTGGCACTGTACTGCACAGTGAGCTTTATGAAATGAGCATGCTTGTCTATCCGGAGATCGGCATTTCGGTTATTTATTTCGGGTACATCAGTTTTGCTATTACCGGCTCAAGTGCAGCGGCTAATCTGCTGGCTAATGCCTATGAAAAACATGGATTTGGATTGAAACCAGCTTTTGCTGCTGCGGCTCTCGCTGTATTCCTTTTTGGATTTGTAGAGCATTGGAGTGCCGTCCTGTTTGTTATGGCAGCAATTTCAATATTGGAATTGGCAAGCCCTATTCTATCCGGGATGCTTCAGAGCCGCGCAGCGGATGAGTTCAGGGTGACCATTTCGTCCATAGATGCATTTGTGTGCAATATCCTGAGCGTAGCAATCGGACTGGGGTTTGGCTATGCAGCGGAGTTCTATGGTGTTGGGATTGCTTTTCAGCTTTTATCTGTCACTTTGCTTTTGCTGCTCATTTTTAAGGTTGAACCTGAAACCAGCTGATTTTCGCTGCATGGTGCTTTAAGCCTTTCGCAAAAGTCTGCTTTTAAAGCTTTTTCCCTCCCTCTCTGCAGCGTTTTTAAAAATTTGGATGTTGGTTGTCAGGCGTAAGATTATCCTTTGGCAGGCTGCGCAAAGCTTCAAGCGCCGCTTTGCGAATGCGGGGTCTCACGCCTTCTACTCCAATCAGCAGGTGTTACAAATCAACAGAGCCAAAAATCAAAAAATAACCCAATAGCACTTATACCTTGAGTGTTATTGGGTTCTGTATATAAGCTCATTTCTAATTTAAGAGTAATTCTGTACCATATGAATGATCAATGGCACAAAGCCATTCAGCATTTGAATTTTTCTTAAAGACATAGGTTGCCTTTCGCTCCATGGAAAATTCTGAGTCCTCTTTATCGGCGTCAAGCAGGGTTTGGGAGAGGACTAAGGCCGTGCCTCCCGCTTCCAGAATAATCATCTCCCCCTGTGTGGCAAGATACTATTGTTGCAATCTCAATAAAGGGTTTTTTAATCTCGTTTTTTTTCCCGTGCAATTTTCCCGGGCTTCACCACAAGAATGGCATCCTCCGTATAATCATTCATCAACGTATCAAAGTCTTCCTGTTTACTAGCAGCATCACATCTTTTGATGACATCTTTTAATTCATGTTCCACATTACCGCCTCTTGGATTCTCTCTTTGCAATCTCTTCAGCCACGTTCATACCGCTTATCGTTACCATCGGTGAACCGCCTCCCGGATGAGTACTTCCTCCTGCAAACGAAAGGTTTTGAATATCAGCAGGGAAGTTTCCCGGCCTCATAAAGGCATCCCACTTCTTATTGGCGGAAATGCCGTATAAAGCACCGCGGTAGGCGCCGAACCGGTCCTGAATATCGAGAGGTGTGAAAAGCTGTTCCTCCATTATTTTGCCGGAAAGTGAAACGCCGGCCTGCTCCAATTTTTCATAAATCAGAGACTTATAATCCTGAGGTGAAATCTGCAGCCTGCCATCCTGGTTGAGCGGAGGTGCGTTTACAAGGATAAATAGATTGCTTCCAGCATCAGCCTGTGATGGATCTGAGAAGGAGGAATTGCTTATATAGATAGTTGGATCCTCACTGTAGTTCTGATTTTTGAAAAGCTCATCAAATTCTTTCCTGTAGTTTTTTGAAAAAAAGACGCTGTGATGAGCGAGTTTGTCTATTTTTCCTTCTATTCCAGCAAGGATGACAAACGCTGAAATGGAAGGCGAATATCCATTTCGTTTTTTATCGGTAAAATGAGGCCTTTCCGATTCGGCCACCAGCTCAGGAAAGGACTTAAGCAGATCCGCATTCAAGATAACCTCATCAGCTGTCAGCTCCTGGCCGTTTTCAAGCAGTACCGTATTAATGCGTTTATTCGAAATCTGCAGCTCCTGAACCTTTGTATTCATCATGAATTGGACACCCATTTCCTTGGCCAATTCATAAAAAGCTTCTGCAATCTTTGTATTTCCGCCTTTAATGTAAAATACTCCCTGCACGAGCTCCAGATAAGCAATCATCGCAAACGTTGCCGGAGATTGATAGGGCGATGAACCGATATAGGTCGCATACCTGTTAAATGCCTGAATGACCTGTTCATTGCCAAAGTATTTTCTGAAAAAATGGTCCATCGTTTCAAGAGGGCGGACGCGCATGAATGCATAGCTGAGGCTTGGTGAGGTGTAATCCAGCACACTTTTAAACATTCTGGGGAAAAAGTGTTTTTCTGACAGTCCGTATAATCTTGTAATCTCAGAAATGAACCGGTCGTAATTCCTGTATCCCTTTGGATCCAGATTCCGGAGCTGCTGCTTCATAGTCGCTTTGTCACTGCTGAGGAAAAAGACGTTCCCATCCGGAAAATAATTTACCGTATGTTTTTGCAGCTTCACCATTTCCAAGTAATCTTGCATTTTTTTGCCGGCCTTATGAAAAACCTCTTCAAAAACCTGAGGCATTGTTATTGTATTTGGTCCAAAATCAAAGTGGAAGGATCCGAGTTTCACAGGCATCATTTTTCCGCCCGGATGACTGTTTTTTTCGGCAACGGTAACGTCCCAGCCTTCACTGGCAAGGGTAATGGCTGCAGAAAGACCGCCAAGGCCCGCTCCGATCACTACGGCTTTTTTCATCGCTTTCCTTCTCCTTCAAAGAATGTTTAGAAAATCGTTTGTATCACGTGAAATGACTTTCCTTTTCAGCTCGTCAAGCCCAGCGGTAAACAGATCTTCAAGAATTCTTGTTTTTTCTTTCCGGCTGCCGCCCAAATCTAAATAGGCAATCGGCTCGCCGATGGCAATATATAGCTCCTGTTTCTTTTCGGATCCAAATGAATAGTAAAGGGCAATCGGCAGAATCGGTGTTTCCGGACTGATCTCAGCCATGGCTATGATTCCTGATAGGAATTCTAAAGGGCGCTGTTCAAGATGTCTTTCGTCTCCCTGTGGGAAAATGGCGACACTCTTGCCTTCTTTAAGGAGCGATCCTCCATATTTAACCGATTGAATAATATCTCTCGGGTTTTCCCGGTTCACAGAAAACGCTCCCAGCCGGCGGAAGTAGGGAAAATCCCTAAGGCCCTTCTCATGCATCATGATATTGAAATCCTGTCTAAGCACCGTCCAGTTTATATAATGAAGGACAAGGCCATCCCACCAGGTGCTGTGATTTGCACACCACAGTGCATTCACGGGCAGGTTTTCTTCAGTATGTATATAGATTCCTTTAAAATGATGTTTGAACAGCCTTTTTGTATATTGGGAAAATCCAAAATCAAACCACTTGCTTTTGCTGGCTTCGATCATGTGAACCCCTCTTTACTGAGAAAATATAGCTTGCCAGTACGAGCACAGCAGGAACCATGGAGAAGCCGACAGCGAGCCAGAGGGAATGAAGGGCCGCCAGCAGTGCGAACATAAATAGCACTAAAAAGTAAACAGCCGTAATCCGGTTTTGCCAAAGCGGAACGGGTGTGTAGCGCTCTTTTCCCGCCAGCCCAATAATCAAATGGAGAACAAACGCCGTAATGAACCATCCGGAAAAATTTGAAAACGGGATGTTGTAATAAAAACTTTCCGCTGTCCAAACCCAGTATTCCTTTACTTCAGCTGCGACCGGGTCGATGATTAAGTCAATCAATACTGCCAGCAGCCCGCCAATCGCACTGAAAACGATTATGGGAGCATGGGGGAGAACGGCTTTTAAAATAGCGTGTGAACCGCCAATCACCATGAGCCATGCAAAGCCGATCGCAACCGGAACGCCCAGAATTTGAGGACCGAAATCCTTTGTATAATAGTAGTCGCCGAAAAGGATTCCGTATTCCACACCCAGATGCTCAGCGAAAATAGAAAGAAGGATGACCGTCAATGATAAGCCAATCCCCATTTTCGGGCCGTATGTATGATGAAAATATACTCCTCCAAGAATTCCGGCTACTATGAGAAACACAACGTTGGCCCATTCTAGCCAAACAGGCAGAATGTCAAATCCAAGCAAAATAACACCGCAGCCGTACCAAATAAGAAAAAAAACATAAAGCCAATGATCCGCCTTCAAATTCTTCACCTCTTTATCGTCATTATAGGCAAAGGGAGGCAGACAGCACAAGAAATGAGCGGTTAAATGGCTGATTTTGAAACTTTTACCATCCGAAGTCGACTAATTTGATAATGTAACGCTTTTTCCTTACTCCTGTTTCTGCTTTCATTGGAAGCGATTCGACTACTAAATAAGGGAGAGAATTCATGAAGCTAAAAAAAATCATGGCCTTTTTCATGTTTGCATTATTGGCACTGTCCGGTTGTTCAACTAAGGAAGCTCAAGGATCAGCTTCTGCTGAGGATCAGCTGCCTTCTCAAATCGGAGCTCCTGGCAAGGAACATGAATACTTTGTTTGGCCAGGCAATATTCACAAAAAAACAGAATACGGTCCGCATACCGGAAAGTATTTTAAAAGAAGAGGAGGTTTCCACTTTGACACCTCGGGGTACTATATGTCGGCGAAATCCCCTGTACATGCTGTGCTAAAAGTGTCTTCTGCAGAGAAAACCATCCGGTATCAGCTGACGGAAAGAGATCGGAATTACAAAAAATTTAAATTGATTGCGGAAAAAACAGCAAAAATGGAAAACTTCTCTACTGGACTGCCTGACAAAGAAAATGCTCTGTATGTGCTCAGTATTGAAATTCTCGGGGATAAAGGACAGGTAGAGGATACAGCCGTTGAGCTCATTTACGTCCCAACAGCGGAAATCAATGCAAAGGTATCCTTAAATAAAAAACAGATAACGAAATCGGACAGCCTTCAATTAACACTGGAAAATTACGGTCCGCAGGAATTATTAACAGGAGTATCGTATCATTACGAAAAATGGACGGGATGGAAATGGAAACTGGTCAATCTCGATATGGCATTTAATAGTGTAGGAGTTAACATACTTCCTGGAGAATCCCAAACATTAACGCTGAATACATCGGAGCTGCCTGCCGGAAAATACAGAGTGGTTAAGGACGTTCAAAACGAGTTAAACATGAAGGCTGATCTGGCAGCGGAATTTGAAATAAAATAGTCACGGTATTTGTAAAAAGAGCATCTTCTCCTGATGCTCTTTTTTATTGATCAGCCAGTGCGCCCTCTGATGGCATCTCATTATCCTCAATTGATTGAACTCCGAATAAATCCGAGATTTCCTTTTCTACAGCGTCTAAGAATTCATCAGTTAATAATGGTTTCTTTTCTTTAAACATGGTCTTTCCTCCAATCTTTTTATGATTTATTGTTTCCGATTCGGAACGTTTTTATTTCTATTTAGCCATTCGAAAATAAAGCGAAAATTTTTATTTACATTTCCTATTGAGGGGAGTATGATAATCAACGGTTTCATGTTTCTAAATCGCTTAAATCGTGTGATGCGGGGGACCCGTTACAAATGGATTTTTACATAATGAATCCTTGGGGTGAATCCTTAACAGGTAGGGCTACTCAATGGCCCGAATCCGGCAGCTAACCTCGTCAGCGTTATATGAGAAGGAAGGTGGAGCTTGTGAGACAGGAATTTACATGTCTGCAAGTCTGTTAATGATGACTTGCAGGCATTTTTATTGTTAGGATTTTAATTTTTTACGGGTAAAAAAGGGCAACTTAAGTTTACTACTATATGGCGGTGAAAAATTTGATTCATTCATTAAAAAGGCTTCTAATCGGGCGGCCATTAAAGTCAGGTGAGCTCGGTGAACAGAAGCTTAACAAAAAGAAGGCTCTGGCCATCCTTTCATCTGATGCCCTGTCTTCTGTTGCATATGGTCCGGAGCAGATCTTAATTGTCCTTGTGACAATTAGTGCAGCAGCCTTCTGGTATTCGATTCCGATTGCATTAGGCGTATTGGTTCTACTGACAGCTCTTATATTATCCTATCGTCAAATTATATTTGCGTATCCTCACGGAGGAGGAGCATATGTTGTTTCGAAAAACAACCTTGGTGTCAATCCGGGGCTGATTGCCGGCGGTTCCTTGCTGGTTGATTATATATTAACGGTTGCGGTAAGTGTTTCTGCAGGTACGGATGCTATTACATCTGCGTTTCCGGCTTTGCATCCCTACAATGTTGAGATTGCCATTGTCTTTGTGATCCTTTTGACTATATTAAACTTAAGAGGAGTAACGGAATCTGCTTCTGTTTTGGCTTATCCTGTTTACTTGTTCGTTTTTGCCTTATTCATTTTGATTGGTGCGGGAATATACAATATATTAACAGGTCATGTATCACCTGATCTCCATACGCCGGTCGGTACTCCTGTTGCAGGAATCAGTTTATTCATTTTACTGAGAGCATTCGCATCAGGAAGTTCAGCCCTGACAGGGGTTGAAGCAATTTCCAATGCGATTCCCAATTTTAAGAATCCCGCGCCTAATAACGCGGCTAAAACCCTAATCGCAATGGGAACCCTGCTCGCGATTCTGTTTACTGGAATTGTGTTTTTAGCTTACTACTATGGAATTATTCCAAATGCAGAGGTAACGGTCGTTTCTCAAATTGCGGAAGAAACCTTCGGCAGGAACTTCATGTATTACTTTATTCAGGGGACAACTGCCCTGATCTTAATTTTAGCGGCGAACACAGGCTACACCGCATTCCCGCTTCTTGCAGTAAATCTTGCGAAGGATAAGTTCATCCCCAGGATGTTTACGGTTCGTGGTGACCGATTAGGCTATTCAAATGGAATTATCATTCTGTCCATTTTGTCTATTATCCTTATTATCGCATTTAAAGGGCAGACAGAGCACCTGATTCCGCTTTATGCAGTTGGAGTATTTATTCCATTTACTCTTTCCCAAACTGGAATGATGGTAAAATGGCTGCGTGAAAAACCAGCAGGCTGGATGCCTAAATTTATTATCAATACAACTGGGGCAGTGATCTGCTTCATTGTAACCATTATTTTCTTTTTAACAAAATTCGGGCAGGTTTGGTCCATTCTGGTGTTCCTGCCAATCATTATCTTGCTTTTCCACCAGATCAGGAAGCATTATGATGCTGTTGGGGACCAGTTGAGAATTTCCACGTGCGAGCCGGCCGTTCCAATTGAAGGGAACGTCATCATCGTACCTGTTGCGGGGATCACACATGTCGTTGAAAATTCATTAAACTATGCTAAATCTCTATCTCCGGATCAAATCATCGCTGTGTATATTTCATTTGAACGCGAGGATGAGAGGAAGTTTGAAGAAAAATGGAAAAAATGGCAGCCGGATGTTCGGATTGTTACCCTGCAATCCCATTACCGCAGCATCATTAATCCATTAACGAAATTCGTCGATACGGTGGAGAAAAAAGCGAGAGAATCCAACTACAAGGTTACAGTGGTCATCCCGCAATTTATCCCGAAAAAAGGCTGGCACAATATTCTTCACAATCAATCCAGCTTATTGATTCGTGCATTCCTGCTTTATAGAAGGAACGTAATTATTACTACCGTACCTTATCATTTAAAAAAATAAAAAGGGAAGGGCTGATTAGCAATTTGATCGGCTCTTTGCTTTTTAAGATGAGAGACTTCAATGCTGGCAACTATTCAGGCGCATTACAATATAGGCGATATCATTTTTCAGCTTGCTTCCTTTTTAATCCTTATCGGTTTCGCTGCAGCTGTCATTGTGTTTGCAGTAAAGTTCGTTAAAGGAATGAAAAGCAGAAATGCTAGACTTCAGAGGATTGAAGAGAAGGTAGATGAATTGGCATCAGAGAGGCACAAATAGTTTTTCGAACAAACAAAAGGGGGAGTCTGGAAAGTGAGTTTTCTAAGCTCTTTTCGCTTTTAAAATTGGATTGGTTTTGGCGGATTTCCGCAGCAGGTTGCTCACCGCCCGCCCCGCGGAAAGCGAGCGCCTGCAGCGGAAATCAACAACCAAGTATAACAGTGGTAATAAAAAAGTAAAAAAGCGCCGGCATCATACCGGCGCTCTCCCAGTTAAACCGTCTGCTCCTGCAGGGCGGTTTTTCCCTTTTCTACGAATCCTTTTGATACCCATTTCCTTGATTTCCATCGGATGTACATCATAATGCCTCTTGTCCACTCATCGAGAATAAAGGCAATCCATATGCCTGTAAGACCGTAACCGAAGTGAACACCAAGCAGATAGGCGACCGGGACGCTGATCCCCCACATTGAAATCAGTCCCATATACACAGGGAATTTCACATCGCCGGCTGCTCTAAGTGCTCCAATGATCACGAGATTAAAGGCTCTGCCGGGCTCGAGTAAAATGGTCAGCAGAATCAGCATGCCGCCGGTTTGAATGATTTCCTCATTGTTGGTGAATAAATCAAACAGGTTATCTGAGAAGGTGCTCACAATAACCGCCATGAATAAAGAGGCACCAATCGCAAGGTACAGACTTTTCATGCAGCGTTCATATGCTTCTTCATATTTTTTTGCCCCGACCATTCTGCCAATGAGAATTTGTGTTCCCTGGCTGACGGAGATGCTGAAAAGAAAGATAAACATCATTAAGTTTTGTGCGTAAATTTTTGTGGTCAATGCCTCAGTTCCGATCTTGGCAATAAAGAAGGTGATGGCCATCTGGGACATGTTATAGGCAAGCTGTTCCCCTGCAGAGGGAATTCCGATTTTGAGCAGGTTTTTTAAATGGCTCCATTGGAATGCCAAATTCGATTTTAAAGCCGGGATTCTTTTTATAAGGAGTACCGATACAGCGATCAGTCCTAAGACTCTGGAAATCACGGTTGAAACGGCTGCTCCCTGAATACCCATTTCCGGAAAGCCGAAAGCTCCGAAAATCAGTAAATAGTTCCCGCAAATATTCAGCACGTTCATGCAGATGGTCACGAACATGGTATCCTTCGTATAGCCGTAGCTCCGCAGGATCGAGGCACCTGTCATGATTAAAGCTTGAACGAAAATAAATGTGCCGACAATTCCTAAATATTTGTTCCCTTCTTCCAAGAGAGAAGGGGAAAGGTTCATGATTTGAAGAATGGGTTTACTAAACGCAAAAAGAACGATGCTGACCAGCAGTCCTATTATTAAATTGGCAATTACCGACATAATCGCCACATCTTTAGCAGCTTGTTCTTTCCCGGCTCCAATATTCTGTGTTATTAAGATGACGGACCCTGTTGCAATAAATCCGAACATGACAATCACCAGGTTTAAAATCTGATTAGCCACGCCCGCTGCTGCCACTGAATCATCTGTATATTGGCTCAGCATAAATGTGTCGGCGTTTCCCATTAGCATATGAAGAAAAATTTCAATGAAAATCGGCCATGTTAAAGCAAATAAAGTTAATTGTTTTTTATCTATATTTTTAGTCAATCTGTATTCCTCCCCTGCTGTATATAATACAGCGATTCCTAGTTTACAGCGGCTGGATTATAATAGAAAGAGAGCAAACCGATTAAACTTGGAAAAATACGACCTGAGAGGGGCTTGCTATTGTATGTCTTTTCTGACTTTTCATATTCCGCCGTTCCCAACCTTTATAAAAGGCGGCCAATTTTCGTTTAAAGCAGGAAACCGCCATTTTAAAAGAACATTCAGTGTATTTGACATGCTGTATGTGAAGAAAGGTGAACTGCATATGACGGAGAATGGAGTTCCTTATAGTGTGAGGGATGGAGAATACTTGGTTCTGATTCCGGGCCGGGAGCATTATGGCCATCGGGAAAGTACAGTGAATACAGAGGTTTATTGGCTGCATTTTAAAGCCGAAGGGGAATTTGGTGTCCATCATGAGGGGCATGACAACTGGCTAGATGCACAAAAAAAAGAGGCTGATTTTGAACAGCCTGCTGAATATCAATTTCGGATCAGGCAAAAGGCTCGGCTGGAACATCCGCTGGCGGCGGAAAAACTGCTTGAAAACCTGCTGAGCATTACAAGCCAGTCCGCTGATTTCCCTCTTAGGCAGCAGCTGTATTTTCAGGAATTGATGGTTCATCTGCAAAAAGAGGCACTTAATATTCCGACAGCTGCCGAACAGGTAACAAATGAAGCCATCCAGTTTTTACAGGCACATTATCATAAGGAAATCAGGATGGAGGACCTGTCGAGGAACATTCTTTTTCATCAGGATTACATCACCCGCTGCATGCAAAAAACTCTTGGGCTAACTCCGTCACAGTATTTAAACCAATACCGGCTTTCACAGGCGAAGAGGCTTCTAGCTACCACAGATGATAAGATTGCATCCATTGCAGCAGAAACGGGAATCATGGATGCCACCTACTTTTCAAAGCTGTTTCGCAAAACCGAGGGCATGACACCGAATGAGTATCGGAAGGTGATAAACCGGCTGCGGGATTGAGAGTTCAGGAATCGGGATTGCAGGAAAAACGCAGATCCCACAAATTCAAAATATAAAAAAAGCCCGGACAATGTAGTCCGGGCGTTTTCTGCTTAAACGAGTTCAAGCAGGTGTTTTTTAGGTTCATAAGGGGTTAATTCTTTTCCTTCTCTTACTTTTTGCAGGAAATCAGGATTAGCGATTAGCGGGCGTCCGAATGCTGCAACATCCATAACGCCTTTTTCCAGCATGGCTTCTGCTTTATCAGCATCCAGGCTGCCTACTCCGATGATTGGACCGTCCCAATATTTTCTTGCCAAATCATAAAGTGTTTGGTTTTCAGCAATGTGTTCCTCTGCATCCATGATGGATGGGTGAATAATTTGAATACCGGTTTCTTTGAAAGCTTCAGTATACGTTCTCATCGCTTCATCTGCGTCTTCCCATCGATAATCGGGAGCGTCTACTTTGTGGGCGGAGAAGCGGATGATCGTGCGGTCTGCGCCGATTTCATCAATTACTGCACGGATTACTTGCTTCATAAACGTCAGTCTTTCGGCAAGCTCTCCGCCGTATTCATCTTCGCGCTTATTGGATTGATAACTGTTGAACTGATCAATCAAGTAGCCGTGGGCGCCATGTATTTCAACTCCGTCAAAGCCAGCTTCGATCGCATTTTTTGCTGCTTGGGCATACTGTCCGACTACTTTTTGGACATCTTCTTTGGAAAGTTCTTCAGGCACGGCATATGGTTTGCGGAAGCGCGGCACCTGGCCCTCTGCTGCAATCGCAGACGGTGCTTCAGGTGTTTGCCCGACAATCAATTCAGGATGGCTCAAGCGGCCAACGTGCCAGATTTGGGCAGCAATCGTTCCGCCTTCTTTATGAACAGCTTCGGTCACTTTTTTCCAGCCTTCGATCTGTTCTTGTGTAAAGAGCCCCGGTACGCCAGGGTTGCCTTTTGCACGGCTGCTGATCACAACACCCTCTGTAATAATAAGGCCAATGCCATCCTCTGCGCGTTTTCGGTAATATTCCGCTACCTCCGGACCTGGAACTCCTGTCTCATCATTAGAAAAAGAACGGGTCATCGGTGCCATGGCAGAGCGGGTTTTTAATTCAAATGCTCCAATTTTTACAGGTTCGAACAATTTATTATAAGAAGCCATTAATATTACATCTCCCTTTTTAAAAAGAATTACTCAATTAGTGTAGCAGGGAGATATCTCTAATCCAAATATTTTGATTTTAGAGGGAATATCGGGGAGGCTGGAGAAATAAAGGGGGGAGGTGATGGATCATGATTGCTGCAGGGAAAAAAGTAAAGCTGAGCTGGATTGACGAACAGGATTATGAAGAGCTGTATCTTTTAAAATATGGGGAAGCGAATCCTGAATGGAAGAAGTGGGATGCACCGTATTTTCCACTTGAAAGAAAAACATTTGAGGGTTATAAACGGCAAATGGCTGAAAAGCCTGCATGTATGGAAGCTAAAATTACAGCAGACATGCAGCTGATAGGAACTGTAGCATACTATTGGGAGCACGAACCTTCAAATTGGCTGGAGGCTGGAATCGTGATTTACCATCCGGATTTCTGGAACGGAGGGTACGGATCGGAAGCTTTAAACCTGTGGATTGAAAATTTATTTACTTCAATGCCGATTCCAAGGGTCGGTATCACGACGTGGTCAGGCAATGAACGCATGATGCACACCGCTGCAAAACAGGGGATGAAGCTAGAGGGCAGGATGAGAAAATGCAGACTGTACAACGGTGAATATTACGATTCCATCAGAATGGGTATATTAAGAGAAGAATGGGACGCCCGCAAAAGCAGAAGTCTTTCATAGGCTTCTTTTTTTCTATTATTCTGGAATAACCTTATAAGGAGCAATCGGTATTTCGTTTGTTATCCATAAATGTCCAGATGGCGCACCTGAATGTTTAAATAGAAGGGAGATTGGGTTTGTTTTTGGAAAAAAAATAAATTTTCATATAATACTAAATAATGATAAAATAGGAGAGGTTTATTTAAGATGTTATCGCTTACATAGAAGGAGGATCCCATGTCAGAACAGCGTCATGAACTAAAAAAAGAATTAAAAGACAGACATATTTTAATGATTGCCCTTGGAGGGGTAATCGGTACAGGATTATTCTTGAGCACCGGGTTTACAATTGGCGAGGCTGGCCCCGGGGGAGCTATTCTTGCTTACCTGATTGGCGGATTTGTCATGTACTTGACAATGCTTTGCCTTGGTGAATTGGCGGTTGCACTTCCGCATGTAGGATCCTATCAAAAATATGCAACAAAGTTTATCTCACCCGGAGCAGGTTATGTAGTGGGATGGATGGGCTGGCTGAACTGGTCGGTCACCGTCGGTTTAGAACTGCTAACCGTGAGTATATTGATGAAACGGTGGTTTCCGGATGTTCCGGCATGGATTTGGTGCATCATATTTGCTGTCCTGCTATTCAGCATTAACGCGCTATCCTCAAAAAGCTTTGCTGAAGTAGAATTCTGGTTTGCAAGTATAAAAATTATAACGGTTCTTGCATTTATCTTATTAGGAGGAGCAGCTATGTTTGGTTTGCTCCAGATGGGCGGAGGCGATCCTGCACCATTTTTCAGCAATTACACAGATCAAGGAGGTCTGTTTCCGAATGGTCTTGCTGCCGTTTTAATCACTATGATTAGTGTTAACTTTGCTTTTCAGGGAACTGAACTTGTAGGAATCGCAGCGGGAGAAAGTAAAAATCCAGAAAAAACGATCCCAAAAGCTATTAATAACACAGCATGGCGGATTTTGATTTTCTTTATTCTTTCTGTTTTTGTATTGGCAGGACTGTTTCCGTGGAAGGAAGCAGGCGTTATGGAAAGCCCGTTTGTCGTTGTATTTGATAAAATCGGGATCCCATATGCTGCCGATATTATGAACTTTGTTATTATTACCGCTGTCTTGTCAGTTGCAAATTCCGGATTATATGCAACATCACGCATGCTTTGGTCAATGTCCCAAGAAGGGATGATCAATAAAAGATTCGGGAAACTGAGTAAAAGAGGAGTTCCAATCAATGCTTTGATTGCCAGCATGGTAGTTGGCTGTCTATGCCTGCTATGCGGATTTTTTGCAGAAGATACGGTGTACTTATGGCTGCTATCCATAGCAGGATTTGGAGCGGTATTCGTTTGGGCATCGATTGCGCTTTCCAATTACATGGGAAGAAAATCATTTTTGAAAAAAGGCGGAAATATTGAGGAGTTAAAATTTAAAACTCCGCTCTATCCAATTGTCCCTCTGACAGCACTGGCAGCGAATGTTCTTGTTATGATCAGTCTTGCCTTTATCCCAGATCAAAGGATGGCCCTTTACTGCGGAATTCCTTTCTTAGTCGCCTGTGCCTTATATTACCGTTTTTACGCAAAGGGCAAAATGGAGAGGAAAGGTTTCGGAGAAGGAGAAAATCTATAGGTATTTGTTAAAAGAAAAATTGGAAGAGGGTCAGCCCCTTTCCCATCAAGAAGGATTTTCCCGCCCAATATCATAAATAAAGGAAAAAGGACCCATCGCGGGTCCTTTTTCCTTTAATCAAACAAATACCGCAATATCTCAGGAAGTCTTGCTCTCCATGCAGATTCATGATGAATTCCGCCATCGGCAATCTCAAACCGGCAATCTCTTACTTTCCTTTTCATAATTTCATAAACTGGAAGGCTTGAATCTATATAGGTTTGGGCGTTAATAATCGTGGTTTCTTCAGCTGTTCCAACGTCCATATAAAATTTTTCTGCTAAGCTTAAATCACTGCTGCGGATTTTTTCTTCCATCTCAGACTGGTTAAACCAATAAGCAGAGGAGAGGGAAGCTGCTCTTTTGAAAATTTCCGGATACTCGCAAAAGGCATAAGTTGTAATGTGGCCGCCCATTGAGCTTCCCATCATGACGGATTCTTCCGGAATCGTTGGATAGTTCGCATCAATCATCGGCTTGAATTCTTCAGCGAAAAACCGAACATACTCCTTGCCTTCTCCACCCAGCTCTTCATCTACCTTAAACAGGCGCTTTCCAAGACCTGGGCTGACCCACGGACCGTATTCATTAAACCGGCCAAAGCGTTCTTCATTGCAGTCGATGCCAGCCACGATGATCTCAAGCCCTATATCTGCGAGTACATCAGCGACTCCCCAGGAAACGCCATAGCCTGCATCTTCATCCCGAAACAAATTCTGTCCGTCATGCATATACAAAACGGGATATCTTTTGCCGGAGGTCTTGAAGTCATCCGGCAAATACATACGAACCATTCTTTTTCTATTAAAGGGAGTGAGGGTGATTTCAAATGTTTCGAGCATCCCTTATCTCTCCTTGCTGAATAAGAAAAATTGAGTGCTCATCGGTTCTGCGTGAATGGAATCGGCCGTCAGCGCTGTGCCTTTCAGCAGATCCTCAGCTTCTTTTCCTGTAAGTTCCGCAGGGAATGGAATGGCTAAAGGAACTTCGCATTGATTGACAACTGCAGCCAGAATCTGCTGGTCATTTTCCTTTGCGTAAATCAATGTATTATCCTCACTGTTTGCTTCTAATACCTTAAACTCGCCTTCATTCGCAAAAATAGGGTAGGTTTTGCGGAGCTCAAGCAATTTTTTCACAAAACGATGGAGCTCTCTATCCTGTTCGTCCTCATCCCACACCATGCATGCACGGCAGCCGGGATCGTTCCCGCCGGCCATGCCGATTTCATCTCCATAGTAGATGCAAGGAGAGCCCCCGAAGCTAAGCTGAAAAGCAAACAGCTGCTTTACGCGGTCCTTGCTATCCCCGGCTAATGTAAGGATGCGGTCTGTGTCATGGCTGCCAAGCAGGTTAAAGGCCACTTCGTTTATATTCTTAGGATAAGCATGCAGTCCGTTCACAATGACGGATGCAAATTCTTCAGCACGTATTTTGCCTTTAGCAAAGAAATTCAGGGCACCGTTTGTAAACGGGTAGTTCATCACGGCGTCAAACTGGTCTCCTAAAAGCCACGGCATGCTGTCGTGCCAGATTTCTCCTAATATATAGACATCTTCTTTCACTTCTTTTACAGCTGTTCTGAAGTCTCTCCAAAATGCATGATCGACTTCATTGGCAACATCTAAGCGCCAACCGTCAATATCAAATTCTTTAATCCAATATTGGCCGACATCAAGTAAATATTTTTTCACGTCCGGATGCTGGGTGTTCAGCTTCGGCATGCTCTTTTCATAAGCGAATGTATCATAGCCTGGAAGATTCTCCTTGATCGGCAGCTCGTATATATGGAACCAATCTTTAAACTGAGAAGCTTCGCCTTTTTCAATCACATCCTGGAAGGGTCCGAAGAAGTAGCCGCTGTGATTGAAAACCGCATCCAGCATCACTTTGATTCCTTTTGCATGAGCTTCCTTCACTAGACGTCGGAACGTTTCTTTATCACCGAATTGCGGGTCAATCTCCATATAATCAATCGTATCGTATTTATGATTCGAAAAGGCTCTAAAAATAGGAGTGAAGTAAATGCCGCTAATTCCAAGGTCCTTTAAATAATCAAGATGCTCAATGACCCCTTCAAAATCTCCGCCAAAAAAGTTGGAGGGAGTCGGGTCCGCACTGCCCCACGGAAGAGCACCCTCCGGATCGATATTCGGATTGCCGTTGCCAAACCGTTCAGGGAAAATTTGATACCAGACCGTATCCTTTACCCAATCAGGTGCTTTAAAGCGGTCTGCTGCATGCAAATACGGGAAACAAAAGAAATTTGCAATATCCTCTAGAGGGGCTTCATCAAAAAATCCTTTTTCAGCATAGATTAATTTTTCTGCTCCAGAAACAAGTTCAAATCCATAGCGCATACGGCGGTAAGGGGGCTGGACAGCAATAAACCAGTAATCGAACAACTGATCACTCCCCGACTTTTCCATTGGGCTTAAGGAAGCAATCCATTTTCCGTCTTCCCAGTCATAAGGATCTCCGTGGATTAGTTCGACAGCTTCTGCGTCTCCTTTTTTGGTTCTCATGCGGATATGTAAGGTTTTATCATCATAAATGTAGGCAAATTCATTTTTGGGCCGGTGATAAATAGCTTCTTTTAGCATAAAAGACTCACTCCTATATTCATAGAACGCAAACGTTTGCGTTCATTTAAGATAATTAAAGATTAGGTGAAAGCACTGTTAATGTCAATTATGGATGATTTTAAAAAATGTGCAAAAGTTATGAAAAAAATGCTTGTCAAAACCCAAATAGGCGCTATAATAAGATTTAGGTTGTGCAATCGTTTTCACAGAAATGCAAGCGCTTAAGTGAAAGCGTTATATTTTGAACAGACCGTGCAAACGCTTGTACATACTACTACTACTTTTTTACTAGACAACAATATTAGGAGGGGTCAGAATGAAGAAAGTCATGTCCTTATTCATGATGGTAATTCTTCTTATCGGCGTATTGGCTGCTTGCGGTCCAGACGCGAAAAAGGGAGCATCAACGGAAGGCAATAACGAGAAATCCGGAGAAGCAGCAAAACCGGAAAAACTAATTGTTTGGGAAGATAAAGATAAATCCAAATGGCTAGAAAAAGCCGCTGCTGATTTTGAAAAAGAAAACGGTATCAAAATTGAGTTTAAAGAAGTTGAAATGGCAACAAAAATGCGTGATCAGCTTCGTCTTGACGGACCAGCTGGAACAGGTCCTGACGTAGTAACACTTCCGCATGACCAAATCGGCCAGGTAGCAACAGAAGGTCTGATTGCACCGCTTACTGTAGACAAAGCAGTAACAGATGCGTTCACTGAATCTTCTATTACATCTCAAACTTACGACGGCAAACTATACGGACTTCCAAAGTCTACTGAAACTCCAGTACTTATCTATAACAAAGCATTAGCAACTGAAGTGCCTGCAACAATGGAAGATCTTCAAGCGAAAGCAAAAGAACTTACAACTGGCGGCAAATACGGCTTCCTTGCTTTATTCGATAACTTCTACTTTGCAAACGCTGTTATTGGCGGTATGGGTGGTTATGTATTCGGTGAAGAAGGCGGCAAGCCAAATCCGAAAGATCTTGGACTTAACAATGATGGCGCTGTTAAAGGTGCAGAATTCATTCAAACTTTCTACACAGACGGTCTTTTCCCTAAAGGAATCATCGGTGAAAATGGCGGATCTGCTCTTGACGGACTTTTCAATGAGGGCAAAGCCGCTTACGTAATGAACGGACCATGGGCATTCCAATCTTATAAAGATTCTGGAATTGACATTGGTGTAGCACCGCTTCCAAAATTCGCAAACGGCGAACCTATGAAAACTTTCGTTGGTGTTAAAGGATGGCATGTAAGTGCATTCTCTAAAAACCAGGAATGGGCAACTAAATTCGTTGAGTATGTAACAAGCGAAGATGTAGCAAAAGCACGTTATGAGCAAACGTTTGAAATTCCTCCGGTAAAAGCACTTGCTGAGGATCCAATCATTGCTGATAATCCAGAAGCTAAAGCAGTAGCAGATCAATCTGCTGTAGGTATCCCAATGCCTAACATCCCAGAAATGGGTGAAGTATGGAAGCCAATGGCTGACAACCTTCAAACACTTGTAACAGGCAAAACAGAGCCGAAAGCTTCTCTTGATGCGGCTACAAAAGCAATCGAGCAAAACATTACAGCGAACCACTCTAAATAAGCATGACTTGAGAAGTAGTACCTCTGTCCAGGGGTACTGCTTCCTTTCCTAAAAAGGATAAAGAAAGCGGAGCAGGCTTTTAAGAAGCGGTAAATCAGCAAAGATTACTGTTTCCTAAGAGCCTGGCTCTTCCAAAGAATGATCAGTCAGCAGCAGGCAACCGTGTTCTGCTAGAAAGAAAGGGGAATACCGACATGGCAGATTTAGCTTACAAGCCAAACCAAGAACCAGCAGAGCTCGTTCATCAGTCCAGCCACAGAAAAAAAGCAGCAGCCCTTTCCATCATCCCTGGATTAGGTCAAATTTATAACAAGCAATATGTGAAAGCTGCAGCGTTCCTAGTAATTGCGGCATCCTTCCTATTTGTAACATGGGATATGCTCGATATCGGAATTTGGGGACTCATGACCCTTGGAACCGAAACTCCAAGAGATCATTCTATTTTCCTTTTAGTCTACGGAATCATTGCTCTATTTATCGTAGCTTTTGGATTAGCCTTTTATTTTATCAATATACGCGATGCTTATAAAAATGGGGAGAAGAGGGACCTGAATATTCCTTTGAGCTCCATTAAAGAACAGTATAGAAATCTTGTAGATAACGGATTCCCATATTTAATTATGACACCAGGCTTTATGCTCCTCGCCTTTGTTGTCATTCTGCCGATTATTTTTATCGTCCTCCTTTCCTTTACTAACTATGATCTTTACCACTCTCCGCCCGCTAAGCTTGTAGATTGGGTTGGATTCCAGAATTTCGTTGATATATTCAGCATTGACATTTGGCGTCAAACATTCTTCTCTGTATTCGCCTGGACGATTGTATGGACGTTTGGTGCAACGACTTTGCAAGTAGCGCTTGGGATTTTCCTTGCTATTCTCGTAAACCAAAAGGATTTAAAGGGGAAAGCCATTATCCGTACGGTTTTCATCTTGCCTTGGGCAGTACCTTCTTTTGTTTCAATTCTAATCTTTGCCGGTCTATTCAATGAGTCATTCGGAGCGGTCAACGTTGATATCCTATCAATCTTTGGAATCGATCCCATTCCATGGATGACAGAGCCGATGTATGCAAGAATTGCTCTGATCTTCATTCAGTGCTGGCTGGGATTCCCGTTCATCTTCGCCATGACGACAGGTGTTCTTCAATCCATACCGGATGAGCTTTATGAGGCAGCTACAGTAGATGGAGCCAACACATGGCAGAAGTTCAAAGGCATTACGCTTCCGCTTGTGCTATTCTCAACAGCACCAATCATCATCACTCAATACACATTTAACTTTAATAACTTTAACGTCATCTATCTGTTCAATGGCGGCGGACCTGCAGTAGCAGAACAAAATGCAGGATCAACAGATATCCTGATTTCCTGGATTTACCGCCTGACGATGTCATCTGCCCAGTATTCGAAAGCAGCAGCCATCACATTAATGCTTTCGTCAATTGTTATCATTGTAGCAATCTGGCAATTTAGAAGAACAAAATCATTCCAAGAGGAGGATATGATGTAATGAGCTCAAAACAGCAGAAATTAGTCAGACTAACGTTATCCTACCTCGTGATCCTGTTTATGTTTGCGGTCATTCTTTATCCTGTTGCTTGGGTGGTTGGGTCTTCTTTTAACCCGGGAAACAGCTTATCGGGGTCAACGATCATCCCGAAAAATCCTTCTCTGAAGCACTATCAGTTCTTGTTTGATATAAAAGAGAGCAACTACTTATTCTGGTACTGGAACTCACTAAAAATCAGCGTAATGACGATGCTTTTGACGCTCATTATGGTTTCATTAACTGCCTATTCTTTTTCCCGCTACCGCTTTGTCGGCCGGAAAAACGGATTAATGACGTTCCTGATTCTTCAAATGATTCCAAACTTCGCAGCATTGATTGCAATTTATGTTCTTGCTCTCGTTACAGGACTTCTTGATTCCCATTTCGGATTAATTCTTGTCTATGTGGGCGGACAAATTCCGATGAATACGTATTTAATGAAGGGATATCTGGACACAATCCCGAAAGAATTAGATGAGTCTGCAAGAATGGACGGCGCCGGCCACCTTCGGATCTTCTTCCAGATTGTCATGCCGCTTGCGAAGCCAATTATTGCGGTAGTCGGATTGTTCTCATTCATCGCACCGCTTACAGACTTTATTATTGCGAGCGTGCTGCTCCGTTCAGAGAAAAACTTTACATTGGCAGTCGGACTTTATGACATGGTTGCAAAGCAATTTGGAGCGGAATTTACAAAGTTCGCAGCAGGTTCTGTGTTAATTGCCGTACCAATCGCCATTCTGTTCCTGTCCTTGCAGAGATATTTCGTTTCCGGACTTACAGCTGGAGGAACAAAAGGATAAGTATTTAAAGAAAGGTTCGGAGAAAAGGGCGCAGGCCCGTGCTTTCCCCGAACCTTTTTTTGAAGAAAAAACAAAGGGGTAAGACATGTTTATGAATAAAAAGCAGATAATCCTATGCTTTGCACTGCTGCTGATTCTGCCGTTTCAAACGGTTTCTGCGGCAGACAGCGATGCATCAGGCTGGCAGGATGAACGGATTTATTTCCTTATGGTAGACCGGTTTGCAAATGGAGATCCGTCAAATGATCTCGATGCGGACCGCAGTAATCCATCTGCCTATCATGGGGGAGATTTTAAAGGGATTACAAAAAAACTCGATTATTTGAAAGAGATGGGGTTTACGGCTATCTGGCTCACTCCTGTGTTTGAGAATGAAGGACAGGGCTACCACGGCTACTGGATTTCTGATTTCAGAAACACGGAAGAGCATTTCGGAACGATGGAAGAGTTTAAAACCCTTGTGAAGGAAGCCCACAAAAGGGACATAAAGGTTCTGCTTGATTTTGTCGTCAACCATACTGGCTATCAGCATGAATGGCTAAACGATTCGAATAAGAAAAACTGGTTCCATGAAAAACAGGAACTAACCAACTGGGAGAGCCAGAAGGATCTTGAAAACAATTGGCTCTATGGGCTTCCGGATTTAAATCAGGAAAATCCAGAAACGAGAAAGTACCTTCTTGACACGGCAAAATGGTGGATTACTGAAACAGACATTGATGGATACAGACTGGATACAGTCCGCCACGTACCAAAAGACTTTTGGGCTGAATTTGCGAAAGAGGTCAAATCAGTTAAAAAGGATTTCTTCCTGCTCGGTGAGGTATGGTCCGATGATCCGGCCTATTTAGCAGAATACGAAAAAACTGGGATTGATTCTTTCGTTGACTATCCGTTTTACGAGGAAGCCTCTGAAATTTTCTCCAAATCCGGACAATCAGCTGCTCCTCTCATTGATGTATGGAAGCGTAATGAGCACTACTATAAGTCACCCTATCTGCTCGGTACTTTCCTGGACAATCATGATAACATCCGATTTACGAGAAAAGCGCTGATTAATCAGGAACCGCCTGGCATCAGATGGAAGCTTGGATTAACGTATTTGTTCACAGCACCAGGAATACCGATCGTTTATTATGGCAGTGAAATTGCCCTTGACGGAGCAGCGGATCCGGATAATCGCAGAATGATGGATTTCCGTGCAGATAAAGAACTGATAACGTATATAACGAAGCTAAACAGCATTCGAGGTCGTGAATCTGTACTTGTAAAAGGAAATATGGAAAAACTGTATGATGATAAGGGGCTGACAGTCTTCAAACGTTCCTACAAGGGAGACACCGTTGTTGTAGCTATAAACAATTCAGATAAAACAGGTAAGGCAGCACTCCCAGCGGATGTTCTGGCAAAAGGGAAAGAGCTGAATGGGTATTTAACAGGTGAAGCGGTAAAGGAATCGGACAAGGGATACGAGCTGGTCCTTGATCGCGAGACAGCCGAAATTTATAAGCTTGAGGACAAATCAGGTCCTCATTGGGGATTAATCAGCGCAACCGTATTTGTACCAGTCCTGTTTGCTGGATTTATTTATGCCGCGGGCAGAAGGAGAAAGGCAAATTCATAAGCGCTTTTGTTTCTCAGGGCTGAATATGTTATAACAACATGATAGAGTCATGTACGGAACAATAAAATGTAAGCATTTTCTTTTCGTTGAAATGGATTGGGTGGGAGAGAGGAAGTGGGAAAATGGCGACAATAAAAGACGTGGCAAAATTGGCAAAAGTGGCGCCATCTACAGTGTCGAGGGTCATTGCGAACAACCCTCGCATCAGTGACCGGACGAAAGAACGCGTACGCGAGGCAATGAAGAGCCTTGGGTATCATCCGAATTTTATTGCAAGAAGCCTTGCAAATCAGTCTACGCAGGCAATCGGCATCGTCCTGCCGAGCTCAGCAGACAAAGCGTTCCAAAATCCATTTTTTCCTGAAGTCATAAGAGGAATAAGCAAAGCTGCTCATCAAAAACAGTATGCCCTATATATGTCAACTGGTGAAACAGAAGAAGAAATATATGATGGTGTCGTCCATATGGTTGAAGGGAAAAGAGTGGACGGAATTGTTCTTCTTTACTCCAGTGTGAATGACAAGCTGACACTCTTTCTCCGGAAAAAGGAGTTTCCTTTCGTCATAGTTGGCAAGCCGTTTAAGGATGTTAATGAAATTACCCATGTTGATAATGATAACTACCGTGCTTCTAAGGAAGTAACCGAGCATTTAATTGAGATAGGTCATGAGCAAATTGCCTTTATCGGAGGAGATTTGAACCTTGTCGTCACCATCGATCGTCTGCTGGGCTATGAAAAAGCAGTGCGAAATGCCGGCCTGCCTTACAAGGATGAATATATTGTCCACGAGGAATTTTTAAAAGAGGGCGGACAGGAAGCGGTTAAGGAGCTGTTCGGCTTGAGCGAACCTCCAACAGCCCTGGTCGTGGCCGATGACCTCATGGCAGTCGGCGTCCTGAAAATGCTTTTCAAAATGGGAATCCGCGTACCGGAAGATGTCTCCGTGGTCTCATTTAACAACATCATGATGGCTGAACTGTCACAGCCTCCGCTCACAACCGTCGACATCAACATCTTCCAGCTCGGCTGCGAATCAGCAAGAAGTATTATTCAAACGATTGAGTATCCGATGGAACCGGCAAGACGGATTATCATTCCTCATAAAGTCGTTAAGCGCCAGTCTTGTAAAGCTAGGGACACAGCTGAATTGAAGGAAGCTTAATAAGGAAAAGCCCGCTGGTGGTGCAGCGGGCTTTTTGTGTGCACACGGGAGCGGGAGATTCTATAGGGTCAGAAATAGTTGAAAAATGAAATGGACAAATCATGGTCTTGAATGGCTAAATAAGTGGGAGGAATGGCTAGATTGCAATGCTGAACGGACAGATAAGGGGCGAGAACGGACAAATAAAAGGGGACGGACAAATAAAGGTTCTGACCGGCTAAATAAGAGGGAGGAACGGCTAAATTGTAAAGTGGAGCGGACAGATAAGGGGCGCGAACGGACAAAAAAAGGGGACGGACAAATAAAGGTTCTGACCGGCTAAATAAGAAGGGAGAACGGCTAAATTGTAAGGCGGAACGGCCAGATTAAGGGCGCGAGCGGACAAATAAAAGGGGACGGACAAATTATAAATTTAACCGTCCAAATAAAGGCCGATTCGAGGCAAAAAAATTCTCCCGCTTCTAAGAATGGGAGAATTATCTCTGTTTATATTAACCGTTTACGACTTTCCCGCCATTCACATGCAGGACCTGTCCCGTGACATAAGTAGAGTCAGCGCTCGCCAGGTATACATAGCTAGGTGCCAGTTCCTCAGGCTGACCCGGTCTCTGCATAGGTGTATCGGCACCGAACTCGGCCACTTTATCTTCCGGGAAAGTGGATGGAATCAGCGGTGTCCAAATGGGACCCGGTGCAACGCCGTTTACACGGATTCCTTTTTTAATCAGGTTTCCTGATAAGGAGCGGGTAAAGGATGTGATGGCCCCTTTAGTTGCAGAGTAGTCGATTAGCCCCGGTGAGCCGGCGTATGCTGTAATCGATGTTGTATTGATGATGGAGCTGCCTTCCTTAAGATGCGGAAGGGATGCTTTCGTTAGATGGAACATAGAGAAGATGTTTGTTTTAAATGTCCGCTCAAGCTGTTCAGTTGTAATGTCTTCGAAATTGTCTTGTGGATGCTGTTCGGCTGCGTTGTTTACGAGGATATCAAGTTTGCCGAATTTGACGATTGTTTCCCTTACAACCTGTTTGCAAAATCCTTCATCGCCTATATCTCCGGCAATAATAAAGCAGCTGCGGCCTTCCTTTTCCACTAAACGCTTCGTTTCAGATGCGTCATCATGTTCATTTAAATAAGCGATGGTGACGTCTGCGCCTTCTCTTGCAAAAAATACGGCTACGGCGCGTCCGATTCCGCTGTCTCCGCCAGTAATAATAGCGGTCTTCCCTTCCAGCTTCCCGCTGCCTTTGTAGAAGTCACCAGCAAATTTAGGGGCCGGATTCATCAAGGTTTCCTGTCCCGGCTGAACATCCTGCTCCTGTGCCGGCATCGTTTGCTTTTGTTCATTTTGTCCGCTCATTTTTTCCACTCCTTATATATCAGTGATTCTCTCATAATTGATGATTCCCCAAGAATGGAAAATAAAACATTACAAAAACAGAACCGGCAAACGCCGGCTCTGTTACATGACATTAAAATACCTTGCATCGGGATGGGAGACGACGATCGCTGAAACCGATGCTTCCGGTTCCATCATAAATCCGTCCGTCAACTCAATGCCGATCGTTTCAGGGCGGATCAGTCTGAATAGCTTAGCCTGATCATCGAGATCCGGACAGGCAGGATAGCCGAATGAGTAGCGCTGTCCCTGATACTTAGCTGAGAATCGCTGATCCATTGTAAAGTCCGTTGCGTCCGGGAACCCCCATCGGTCACGGATGAGCTGATGGGTCCGTTCAGCAAGGCCCTCTGCCATTTCAAGCGCCAATGCCTGGACCGCATGGCTCTTCAGGTAATCACCCTGTTCCTTAAATCGGTTCGCGGCTTCTCTGACATTGCGTCCAGCTGTTACTGCGAAGAAGGAGACATAGTCTTCGCCTTCGCTTTCCTCCCGGACGTAGTCTGAGATACAGCGGTTCGGAAGCTTCACCTGTCTCGGGAAATCAAAGGTTTCAAGCGGAGAGCCGGCTTCTTCAGAAAAAATGTGAAGCTTGTTGCCTTCGCTTTGAGCTCGGAAAAACTGATACACAAAAGCGGGTTCAAACCAATTTTCTTCTTTTCCCTGAACAATCAGGTCTTCAATCAGCTGCTTGAGTGCCAGTGTTTTTTCATCTTTTTTAGCAATCAATTCTTTGATTTTTCCTTTTACCCCTAAATGGTGGCCAAGGAGCATCTGCATGTTAATGTACGGCAGGATATGCTCAAGACTGATGGATTTTACCACATGCCGTTTACAGTCGGCCGGCTTGAGAAGCTCCGCCGCCGTTATGGTTTTTCTTTTTTCCAATAGTGTTGCCACTGCGGAGGACGGCTCTCTTGTGACCGTAATGGTTTCCGGAATTTCTTTCTTAACAAATTGTGCAGGGTCTTGCCTCAGTCTGTTAGCCAGAGAGAGGCCATCCATGGCATCTTTTGCATACAGCACGGTTCCTTGATATTCAGGGGAAATTTTATAATCCGTAAACTTTCTTGAAAGAGCTGCACCGCCGACCATAATCGGAGTTTCAATGTCAGCCTGCTTTAGATCCTGTGCCGTCAGAACCATTTGCTGGGCCGATTTTACAAGAAGGCCCGATAAGCCAATTACATCTGGTTTTTCCCTGCGGACAGCTTCGATGATTTCCTGCGGTGTGACTTTGATACCGAGATCGACAACTCGAAACCCGTTATTGCTCAAGATTATCTCCACTAGATTTTTGCCGATATCATGAACGTCACCTTTTACGGTGGCCAGCAGAATTTTCCCTTTCCCGCTGTCATCCTTGATTTCCATGTGCGGCTCAAGATACGAGACGGAGGTTTTCATAACCTCAGCACTTTGCAGAACCTCGGCGACAATGAGCTGATTCGTGTTGAACAGCACGCCAACCTCCGCCATGCCATCCATTAACGGGCCATTAATAATATCAAGCGGGTCAGGATATTTCTGAAGGGCTTCCTCCAAATCCGGAAGCAGTCCTTCTTTTGTTCCTTCTACTATATAAGTGGCCAAACGCTCCTCCAGTGTAAGAGTTTCCGCCGGTTTCTTAACCGTTTTCTTCTTTTCCCGGTAAAAGTTTGTGAAGAGAGCCAGGTTTTCATCGGTTGTATGGAAGAGCAGATCTTCCGCCATCTTGATTTCTTCCGCCGGGATGCTCGCGAAACGCTCCAGTTTTTCGGTGTTTACGATCGCATAGTCAAGCCCGGCCTTCGTACAGTGATACAAATATACGGCGTTTAAAATTTCACGCCCTACCGGAGGAAGACCGAATGATACATTGCTGACCCCGAGAATCGTCAGGCAATCAGGAAGTTCCTTCTTTATCAGTTCCAAGCCTTTGACGGTTTCCGCTGCGGATCCGATGTATTGCTCATCACCCGTACCGACTGGGAACACAAGCGGATCAAAAATAATGTCGGAGGATTTTAAGCCGTGTTTGTTCACAAGCAGCTCATGAGATCGTTTTGCAATCTCAAGTTTTCTTTCGGCTGTTGTGGCCATTCCAACTTCATCAATGGTTCCAACTACAAGAGCAGCACCGTATTTTTTTACAAGGGGGAGCACCGCTTCAAAACGCTCCTCGCCGTCCTCAAGGTTAATGGAATTAATGATGGCTTTCCCTTGTGAATATTTTAAAGCAGTCTCTAAGACGATATGATCGGTGGAATCAATGACAAGCGGAACTTTAATTTTCTTTGTGATTTCCTGGATAAACTGCTCCATATCCTCGTTTTCTTCCCGGTCTGGATCGGCCAGACAAATATCAATAACATGCGCACCGTTTTTCACTTGAAGACGGGCGATTTCAGCGGCCTCTTCAAATTTTTGTTCGGAGATGAGGCGTTTAAATTTCCTGGATCCGATGACATTCGTACGTTCTCCAACAAATAGCGGTCTCATGGAGTCGTCATACACGAGCGGCTCAATCCCGGAAACGGTATGCTGCTTAAGCTGCTCCCTGACTGAACGAGGCGCAAGGTCTTTAACGGCTTCAGCTAAGGCTTCAATATGTGCGGGAGTGGTTCCGCAGCAGCCTCCGACAATGTTCAGCCAGCCTTTTTCCGCAAATCCCCTTATTTTAGCTGCAAGGGTTGAAGGGGATTCGTGATAATTTCCTTCTTCATCAGGAAGACCGGCGTTAGGATAACAGCTGACTGCCGTTCCCGCCATATCCGAGAGAGTACGAATGTGATCGGTCATGAATTCCGGGCCGGTTGCACAATTGAGGCCGACAGAGAGCGGGTTCATGTGCTCTAATGAGATATAGAAGGAATCAATTGTCTGGCCGGCAAGCGTCGTTCCCATCGGTTCGATCGTTCCGGATACCATCAGCGGAAGCTCCTTGCCGGTCTTGGCGAAGGCCTCTTTAATTCCGAGAAAGCCCGCTTTTACATTGAGCATATCCTGGCTCGTTTCAAGCAAAAGCAAATCGGAGCCGCCGTCAATCAGCCCCCGCGCCTGCTCTTCATAATTGGCGATTAACTGGTCAAACGTCGTGCCGCCTGTGACAGATAAAGTTTTGGTAGTCGGTCCCATGGAGCCTGCGACATACCGGGGACGCTCAGCTGAGGAAAAAGCTTCCGCAGCCTGTTTGGCAAGCTGAGCCCCCTTGAAATTGATTTCATAAGCAAGGTGGCCGAGCTCGTATTCATCTAAAACAATGGCGGTTCCGCCGAAGGTATTCGTTTCAATAATATCGGCACCAGACTGCAAATACGTTTCATGGATTCGGGAAATGAGGTCAGGCTTGGTTAAGATCAAGTACTCATTACACCCGTCATAAGCCTCTCCGCCAAAATCATCGGCCGTTAAATCCGCATCTTGAATCATCGTTCCCATTGCGCCGTCTAGTACTAGAATTCTTTTTGCGATTTGTTCACGAATGCTGGACATGTGAAAACTCCCTTTCTGAACGCTGCTTCTCTTTTTCCCGGATGTACTCTGCAAGCTCAACAGAGTATTCGTATTTTAAAAACGGTGTAATCAGATAAATTCCGTTAAATAAGTCAAATGCCGCATCAATCAGGTCTTTTGCAATTGCAATGCCTTCTATTTTTGATTGAAGAGGATCAGTGCCTGCTTTTGCCATCGTTTCGCGAATGCTGTCTGAAAGCTTGATGCCTGGGATTTCATGATGGATAAATTCGGCGTTCCGGCTGCTTGTCAACGGCATGATCCCGATATACAGCGGTGCAGGCAGATGCTTGACCGCGTCATGCACCTCTTCCATCTGCTGGATGGAATAAATCGGCTGAGAGATAAAATAATCCGCTCCGCAGGCAATTTTTTTCTCCAGGCGTTCTGCTGCTTTATCTAAATGGCGGACATTCGGATTGAATGCTCCTGCCACAGTGAAATTCGTTTTGCCGCCGAGTGCTTTTCCTGAGTAGGATAACCCTTCATTGAACTGCTTGATCAGTGAAATCAAGTCGAAGGATGAAAGATCATAAACGGAGGTAGCCCCCGGGAAATCCCCAATTTTAGATGGATCGCCAGTAATCGCCAATACGTCCGTAAGTCCAAGGGAATGGAGTCCCATTAGATGCGATTGAAGGCCGATCAAATTCCGGTCGCGGCAGGTGAGGTGAATAAGAGGCCTCATATCATGCTTTTCCTTTAACTGTGTTCCAACCGCCGCATTGCTGACTCTCGGTGAAGCAAGTGAATTGTCAGCAAGGGTGATACTGTCGATACCGGTCTTTTTCAGCTCTTCAGCTCCTTTAAAAAACTTTTCCAAACTGAGCGTTTTCGGAGGATCCAGTTCGACGATAACAGACCTGCGCTTCTTCACAATCTGGTGGAGCGGGGGATAGGCAGGCTCCAGCCGTTCATGAATAGTGACGGGCTTTCGCTGCTTAACTGCCTTTTCCTTAATAGGGGAAAGGCCTCTTAGCGCATCAGCCATCGCTTTTATATGTTTAGGCGTCGTACCGCAGCAGCCGCCGATCAGTCTTGCGCCTTGGTTACGGAAGGCTAGGGCGCTTTCTGCAAAATAGCCTTCGTCCGATTCATAAACGAGTCTTCCTTCTTCCACAGATGGAAGACTGCCATTTGGGTAGACAGAGAGAAACGCCTTTTCAAGGAGCGGAACCTCTTCAAGTGATTCGAGCATATGATACGGCCCAAGCCTGCAGTTCAGGCCGACTGCATCTGCGCCGAGTGCTTCCAATTCTTTTAAGCCTTTTTCAAGTGGTGTACCATCCTGCAGCACGCCTGTCTCATGCAGCGAGACATTGGCGACAATCGGCTTACTGGTTTCTTTTCTCGCAATTTCAAGAACCGTTTTCAGCTCTTCCAAATCATAAAAGGTTTCGAGCAGAAGTCCATCAATGTCTTCATTCAGAAGGACATATAGCTGCTCGCGGAAGCTGCGTTTCAGCTCATCCAGTGTATGGGAGCTTTTTTTGAAAGCACGGACTCCGCCCATTGTAGCGAGAACATAGGCCTGGCTGCCTGCTGCCTTTCTTGCAAGCCTGGCCGCTTTCGAATTGATGGCCCGGATATCATCTTCCAGTCCATAGCGGGATAATTTAATATGATTTCCGCCGTATGTGTTCGTTTGAATAACCCGTGCACCAGCGTTGATGTATGCCTCATGGATGCTCTGGACCTGATCAGGGTTTGACAGATTCAATTCTTCAAAGCATCGGTCAATCCCATGGGAGTATAGAAGGGTCCCCATCGCCCCGTCCGCTATTAAAATTTCATTTTGTAAATCCTCTAGAAAACCCACTGCTGATACCCCCTCTAAAAATAAAAAGCCCTCTTATAGAAGAAGGCTTTAACATTCGGACTTCTTCTTATCTTCCAAGCAAAACGCTTAGCTGGATTTAGCACCTTGGCACGCGCGCTTGCATGACCGGTTGCTGAAGCGTCATCGGGCCAGTCCCTCAGCTTCTCTTGATAAGAACGATATGGAGTTGTTTAAAAATAGATTACTCCCAATTTACCTAATTTTTCGAAAACATTCAAGGGGGAAGGGGAGGTTTTTTACAAAACGGTCTTAAATGTGGGGCGGATGAACAGGGAATGAATGCAGGAGGTCACTGAAGGTACTGAATGTAAAGGGGAATGCTGGGGGGGAGGGTAATTGCTGACTTTACTGAGATAATTGCTGACTTTATTGGAATAATTGCTGACTATATCGGAATAATTGCTGACTTTTTTAAAAGAATTGCTGACTATCAAAGGTAATTGCTGACTATCCGAAATCAATGCGGAAACCTGCAAAAAATATCCCAAAACCAATAAAAAAGACCGCTCACCCAAAGCGGTCCAAACCAAAATTATCGGTAATTAATAAATTGCACATCGATTGGAAGTTCAGCCTGTCTGATCGCAGCGATTACCTGTTGCAAATCATCACGGTTTTTTCCGGTGACGCGCACCTGGTCATCCTGAACCTGGGATTTCACTTTCAGTCCGGAGTTTTTAATGATCGTGTTAATACGCTTTGCATTGTCCTTATCGATCCCTTGAACGAGCTTGCCGCGCTGGCGTACTGTGCCGCCTGATGCACCTTCCACTTTGCCGTACTGAATGTTCTTTACCGGTACTTCACGGCGGATTAGTTTGCTGATGAGTACATCTTTCAGCTGTTCGAGTTTGTAGTCATCGTCGGATACTAGAACAAGCTCTTCTTTTTCAAGTTTAATATCGCTTTTGCTTCCTTTGAAGTCATAGCGGTTTTGAACTTCCTTTAAAGCTACAACAATGGCATTCTGAACTTCCGGCAATTCAACCTTTGAAACGATGTCAAATGAGTTTTCCTTAGACATGGACATTCCTCCCGAATGAAACCCTCCAGTAAAGGGAAGTTTCACTTTATGTATTGATTATAGTAGAATTAAACATGCCATACAACATGTACGAGGTACAGAAAGGTTAGGTGACTTGTGAGAGCAGGCACATATGAACGATTGGAAATTGATGAGCGTTTGGATTTCGGGTATTTCCTGACGGATGGGGAGACGAGAGTTCTTCTTCATGACAGTGAAATAACGGAGCCAATTGAAGATAAAGATTTTGTCGATGTATTTCTTTACCTTGATTATGAGAGCAGATTGGCTGCAACAATGAAGATGCCGACTCTCCGTGAAGGAGAATACGGCTGGGTAGAAGCGATGGATGCAGTGGATCACATGGGTGTATTTGTGAATATTGGTCTATCGAAGGATGCCCTTATAGCGAACGATATTCTGCCTGAGGATCGGCTGATTTGGCCTGAAAAGGGAGATCAGCTCTATTGTACGATGAGAATTACTGAAAATGGGCGCTTTTTTGCAAGATTGGCATCAGAGGATATCATAAGCGAAAAATTTGTTCAGGCGACGCGCGAGGTTTTTAATAAGAGTGTTTCTGGCCATGTATACCGCCATATTGAAGCGGGCTGCTTCTTTATTTCTGTAGAAGGCTATAAAGGGTTTATTCACTCCAGCCAAATGACAAGGGAACCGCGTCTTGGGGAACTGGTTGAGGGCAGAGTGATTGATGTGAAGGAAGACGGGTCCATTAATGTGTCACTTCTGCCAAGGAAGCAGGATGCAATGAGTTCGGATGCGGAAAAAATTCTGGACTACATGGGTCTTAGAAACGGAGCTATGCCGTATTGGGATAAATCAGATCCAGAGGACATTAAAGAACGGTTTGGAATGAGCAAGGCTGCATTCAAACGGGCACTCGGCCAACTTATGAAAGAAAGAAGAGTCTATCAGGAAAATGGATGGACATATTTCGCAAAAGAGCAATAAGCCAAGCCGGCTTGTGCTCTTTTTTTTGGACATATTAACTCCTCTCTAAAATTGCCGATAAAGTAGGTGTAGTTATAAATAGATAAAAGGGGAGTACCATTTTGCGAAAATATATATCCATCCTTTTTTGTTTGATGCTTCTGGCAGGATGCATGCAGCAGCCTGTCCAAAGTTCAACGGAAAAGAAAATGAAAGTGGGCATTATGCTATCGGATGTCGGACTTGGAGATCAATCCTTCAGTGACTCTGCGTTCAGAGGGCTGCAGAAATCAAGAGATGAGCTCGGCATTCAATTTGATTATAAAGAATTAAAAGATTCGAAAACCTATGAAAAAGGTTTAGAGGATTTAGTCAAAGCAGGAAATGATGTGGTGGTCGGCCTCGGTTTTATGGTTCAGGAGGATCTTGAAAAAGTAGCCAAACAGTATCCGAAACAGCGTTTTATTCTAATTGATGCGGTATCGGAGCTAAAAAATATTACATCCCTGACCTTTAAGGAAGATGAGGGAAGCTATTTAGCAGGAGCGCTTGCAGCCATGAAATCAAAGTCAGCTGTAATTGGCTTCGTTGGAGGAGCGGACGTGCCGCTGATCCGAAAATTTTTAGATGGCTTTCAAAAAGGAGCCATGTCGATTAATCCGGAAGTTCAAGTGAAATCCGTTTTTGCCGAGAATTTCGGAGATGATAAACTCGGAGCAAAGCTCGCCTCCGATTTAATTAAAGAGGATGCAGATCTTTTGTATGCTGCCGCCGGATTTACTGGGGTAGGTGTGCTAAAAGAGGCGCAAAGACAGGGTGTATATGGAATCGGAGTGGACAGTGACCAATATTTCTATGCAGAAAAAGCGGTTATTACATCGATGCTGAAAAACGTAGATGTTGCCATTTATGAAATGATAAAGAATTACAAGAAAAGCGGGAAGCTGCCTGAAGGGCATGTGGAATTCGGCATTGCAGAAAATGGTGTCGCCCTGGCTCCAATTCGCATTTTGGAACTGTCTTCTGAAGAGCAAAGCAAGCTGGACAGTATGATCCAGGAATTCGGAGGGACAGCAAAATGACGATACGCAAACGCCTGATGATCAATATTTTGGGGATGATGGGGCTCGCTGCCGGACTGATCGTTTTCATCATTATAAGTATGCTTTCCATTCAATCCTCCAACCAGGATTATGTTCCGATTATGATGGATGTTCAGCAGCTTGATGCCGATATGAACGGTCTTAAACAAAGCATCAGCAACTTCTCGTTTTCTTTAACAGATGCGCAAAAGGATGAGTCACTGCTAGGAATGAAAAAAGTAGAAAATCGAATTTCGAGCTTGGACAAAAGACTGGGGAAGGATACAGACGCAGTATTATTTACCCGTGCTAAGCAAAAATATGAGGCTTGGAAGCCGGAAGCAATGGCCGCTCTGCAATCCAAAAACTCAGCTGAGGCAAAGCGCCAATCCATCCGAATTGAAGGCATTCAAAATGACATCTATATGCTGAATGATCAATCCAAAGCTTATTATGATGCGCTTCAAAAAGATTTAAAAAACCAAATTACCTTTGTTATTTTTTCAGCCATTATCGGGAGTCTTCTTCTGTTAATCGTTTCCGCGGTGATTGCAGTCCGGATTACATCCAGGATTACGAAACCGCTCAAAAAACTTTCAGAAAATGCGAAACAAATTACTGAAGGAAATCTTTTGGTGGAAGAAGTTCCGTATAAAGGGAAGGATGAAATTGGCGTTTTAAATGAAGCGTTTGGACAAATGACCAATCAGCTAAAGGCCCTCCTTTTCTCCATCGACAGTGTGAGCAAGGATGTCGAGGGGTTTGCGAAGCAGCTTGAGACCGATAACCGTGCACTAACCGAAATCAGCAACCAGGTGGCGGTTTCAACTGATGAATTGTCCGCAGGTTCGCAATCCATATCTGAGGATCTGCAGGATGCGGTCAACCTGATTGATGAGATGGACCGCAGTTTTCAAAAGAACGTTGAGACAAGCAACCTTGTCCTTAATCATGGAAAGATTGCACAGGAGGCTGTTCACACAGGCAAGGCCGCAATTGATAATCAGAAATCGCTGATTAAGAGCAACCTGGAAGCAAGCGAATACATCCAAAAAACCTCCATGGAATTTGCAGGCTATACAGCTAAAATTGAAGACATGGCAAAAATCGTATCAGGGATAGCGGATCAAACCAATTTGCTTGCCCTTAATGCAGCCATTGAAGCAGCAAGAGCGGGTGAAGCTGGAAAAGGCTTTGCTGTTGTGGCGGAGGAAGTAAGAAAGCTCGCTGAACAATCTGCCAGTTCTACTCATCAGATTTTTGATATGGCCGCCATGATCAAAAAAGGCATTACTGAAGTTTCAGCCGCTGTTGACGGAGGCATGAATCTTGCCCATAAGCAGGAGGATACCATGATGGAGACAACCCAGACCTTTATGGATATCGAGAAAGCTATGAATGATATATCAGAAGAGTTGAGTTTATTAAACACTGGCCTTGTGAATTCAAAGGATTTAGGCGGCAAGGTGCTTAATAATGTTGAAAGCATCAGCGCGGTTGTAGAGGAAACAGCTGCGGGAAGCGAGGAAATTTCCGCTTCCACAACTGAACAGCTTGCGGCTTTTGAAAAACTGACAGCTAAAGTAACGGAGCTGAGAGTGCTGACAGATGATTTGAATATTACACTTGCTCAATTTACGATTAAATAAGGATGAAAGCTCCCCTTTTTGGGGGGCTTTTTTTGTCGGAAACCCTCTAATTCCCAGATTAACAAGGCTGAATTCAGGGAAAAAGTATCGATATCTGCATCTTAAGGAGAGGTCCAACTGTGTTGATCAACTTTATTCTTGGCATCGCATCAAAAGCTCTGAGCAAGCTGTTCAGCTTTGCGACTGCCTCTTTTCTTGGCCGGGTTCCTTCAAAAGACGATTCCAAAGTGAGCCTGATTGGAGTGCTCTCTTTTTATTGGCTGCTGGTCGCTATCACATTTATTTTCCCGAAAGCATCCCGAAGCCTTATTCCGCTCGCGCCCGATGATCCTAACCTGGTAAGGCTTATGGCCGCTGTCCTGCTGATTGGTATCCCGCTATTCAATGGCTGGCTGACCACCCGGGTGGAAAATTATTCGGGTAATCAGCACTCCTTCTTTATGCAAATACTGATGGGATTCCCTGTTACCATCATTATGAGTTTTTTGGTGGTGTCGCTTGTGATTACGATTCCAATTATTAAAGCACCTTATATTATCAACATGTATTATCTGGACACCATAAAAATTATGATTAAAAAAGGGCAATTTGATCAGGTGTATGATCAAATGAAGGAGATTTTGTCTGATTTTACATTTAAAGAAGAGGATCCCCCGAAAGTGATGCAATACCAATTTAACTTTTTAACCTGGGTTCAAAGCAAAATCTTCCATAAGCACATGTCCAAGGATATGAGGGTTTTAAAGGGGGAGGAAGATGGAGAGCATTTCCAGATTATCCTCCATGCTACGGATATCGCCATTACGGCTAAAAGAAAAACAGCGACGAAGCTCCGTTCGGTCCTTGCTGAAAGCTTAAATGAAGAGTACGTTTACTTTTCATGGGACGATCCTTCCCATGAAATTGAGGACGAAATCCTAAAATATAAGCATATGCTTGCAAATAACGAAGACGTCAATGCTGAAAATATTACGCGTTTAGCGGAGGAAATTAAAGAAACCGGTCTTTCCCAGGAAGAGTGGAACTCGATCCGCAGACAGATTTATAAGCTGCAAATTGCGTATTATGACCGGGAAACTGGAGATTTGCCGAGCAAAATAACGGTTGTACCTGATTATTTAATGGCATCAAAAGAACATTAAAAAAAGACAGCGGATGAATTCCCGCTGTCTTTTTTACAAATGATCCGTTTTTTTGGAAAACTGTTTTTTTCCGGCTTTGCGGTTTTGATCTTCGAGCATATTTTTTGCATGCTCTTTTGCGTTGTTATCTTTCGCCTTTTTATCGTTATCACTTGTATGCGGCATCTTTCATCCCGCTCCTTTCGAATGGAGATGGTGTTAGGATAACCGCCAGGCTTTCAGATTATGTCACAGATCCTTGTTTAGAAAAAAGAGTGCAATCGTTCCCGGTCCAGAATGGGATCCAACGGCTGAACCAATCATATTGATAAAGACTTCCTTTGGGGAAAACTCCTCAAGGATCATAGCCTTCAGCTCTTCAGCGGTTTCAAGATCATCTCCATGGCTGATCGCGATGACTTGATTATCAATTCCCTGGCCCCGTTCCTTCATGAGCTCTACCATCCGGCGGAAAACTTTTTTGCGCCCTCTGATTTTCTCAAGAGGGATAAGTTTCCCGTCTTCAACATGCAGGAGCGGCTTAATATTCAGCAGACCGCCTACAAACGCGGAAGCCTTGCTTACCCGTCCGCCACGTGCCAGATATTCAAGATCATCTACTGTAAAAAGATGCTCCATATGCTCAGCATAGTTTTTTACAGATTCCTCAATTTCATCTAGAGAGTGACCAGCATTGGAAAGCTCCAGTGCCCGTCTTACAGCAAGTCCGCATCCGAGAGAAGCACATTTTGTATCGATAATTGCAAGCTTGAAGTCCGGATATTCCTCCCTCACTTCGTTTGCAACCATCACAGCTGTCTGATAGGTCCCGGACAGTTCAGAAGAAAAGGCTACATAGAGCGCGGTCTGGCCTTTTTCAGCAAGCCCCGTAAACACTTCCTTTACTGTCATCGGGTTGCACTGGGATGTTTTAGCCGTATGTCCTGCTTTCATCTCATCATAAATATCTTTAGATTGAATGGTCAGCAAATCTTCATAGTCTTCGCCTTTAAGATGAACTCCAAGAGGAAGGAGGATCACACCGGTATTCTCGAAAAAATCCAATGGCAGATCGCTTGCACTGTCCGCTATAATTTGAACGTTCATATGTACACCTCAGTTTTTCAATTATTTTCTATATTTTACTTGATATTAAATAAAAAGAATACGAATAAATTCACTACACATTGTATAGCAAGGAGCAAGCCTTGACAAACAATGTATTTGGAAACGCATAAATGGGGTAAACCAAAATAAGAACATCGTCTCGGGAGGTATCCAATAATGATTAAAGAAGAATCCAGAAAAATTATCGTCGTCATTTTCGGGGCGCTGCTGAATGCAATTGCGCTGAATTTGTTCCTAATCCCCGCAAAAGTGTATGCAAGCGGATTTACCGGCGTCGCACAGCTCATTTCAAATGTACTGACCCGGTATACGCCGTTTAACATTTCCACAGGGATTCTGCTGCTTCTGCTCAACATCCCGGTATTCTTTTTAGGCTGGAAGATGGTTGGTAAGTCGTTTACCATTTACAGTATAATAAGCGTAGCTGCTACAACTGTTTTTCTCGGATTCATCCCGCTTCAGGGAATTTCGGGGGACATTTTGCTTAATGCAGTATTTGGCGGTGTCATTGCCGCGGTAGGTGTCGGCTTAACACTGAAATACGGTGCTTCAACAGGAGGACTGGATATTGTCGCCATGGTGCTGTCCAGGATGAAGGACAAGCCTGTCGGCACGTATTTTTTCATGCTGAATGCCGTCATTATCTTCTCAGCAGGCGTATTGTTCGGCTGGGAAAAAGCCCTATATACCCTGGTTGCTCTTTATGCATCGACACGCGTCATTGATGCCATTCATACCCGTTATGAAAAATTGACAGCTATGATCGTAACGAAAAAGAGTGAGGAATTAAAAAAAGCAATTCATGCCAAGCTTGTACGGGGAATTACAGCAGTTCCCGCAAAAGGCGGTTTTACAAACGAAACAAAGGAAATGCTGGTAATGGTCATCACAAGATACGAGCTGTATGACCTTGAAAAAACCATTCAGGAAGTGGATCCCCATGCCTTTACCAACATCGTGGAAACAACAGGGATTGTCGGTTCCTTCCGAAAAGACTAAGAGGTGTATAATGAAAAAAACACTCCTGTTTCTGTGCATACTCCTGCTATCTGCCTGCACCAATAAAACGGATGAAGGAAAAGAGGTGACTGCACCGATGGAGAAAACAAATCAGGTACTATTAAAAGCATCAGCGGAGGGAAGTGCTGATCAGGCTGTTTTAAAGCTAATCATCCAAAATGATACGGACATAAAAAAAACCTTCTCCTTTCAGACTGGACAAACCTATGAACTGACCGTGCTGGATTCGGAAGGAAAGGAAATGTACAAATATTCCAAAGGTAAGATGTTTACGCAGGCTTTAAGAGAAATAGCACTCGAGCCCGGGGAGAAAAAGGTATATCAGGAAGTTTGGGGATATGATAAAAAGGTCTCACCTGGCGAATATAAGGTGATAGCGGTATTCCTTGGAAAAGAAAAAGGCGGAGAGACTTTGACGGCAAAAGGAACACTGGAAATACCTGAATCTTAAATGAAAACCGCCCGGGTAAGGGCGGTTTCTTTACTCTGTGCGGCTTTCTAAATCCTGCTGAAACTCCTGAAGCTGGGCTTTTTCAGCCTCAGAACTGTTGGCATAAGCAGAAGATAGGGCATTTTTAGCACGATCGATGGAGGCCTGATCGTGAGGAGCAGCTTCATTTACGGATTCCCGCGCTTTTTGAAATAATTTATTCCCCATCTTAAAACCCTCCGAGAGAAAGATCTTCCGCTTGTTCCTGCTTGCGGCTGACCTGTTCTTCTGCTTCGGCCATTGTCAAATGGTAAGGAATGCGTTCATCGTGCAGAGCAACCGCATTTTTTCCTTGCTGAATAAAACGTCTCGATTTTCCGCTGCCCATCATTACCAGCTCCCCAGGGTTTAGAATAAAAGGGACTCCTCCAGAACGAAGGAATCCCTTTTATCTTTAGCTTAATCCACTAACTTATGGGTGGGAATTTACGCTTATAAATCCAATTCTTTTTTCAAATAAACCGCAATTCCATCATCCATATTGGATAGCGTTTCTTTGTTGGCCGTTTCTTTTACAATATCAATCGCATTTCCCATCGCGACACCCTGGCCGGCAAACTCGAGCATCTCCAAATCGTTATCTTCATCTCCAAACGCAATCACACGCTCAGGAGGAATACCAAAGTGATCTGTAAGCTTTTTCAGTCCGACCGCTTTATTCATGCCGGCTTTAATAATTTCAATGACGTGCCATGGCGCTGCCCATCTCCGGTGCTCAACCACTTCTGCATGAACGTCTGATAAATAAGAACGGATCTTATCTACGTTTTGCTCTTCAGCGTGGATGAGAATACTCGTAACATCCTCACCGAGCGTTTCGCCAAGATGGCCAATCGTCATTTCAGGATCGCCCATGCTGAACACATCCAGAAGCCGCTCATCATGTTTATGGAAATAAACGCGGTCCTTCACCTCAGCAAGCATATTATGTACACCGTGTTTATCCGCAGTTTTTACAATTTCCTGAACGACATCAAGCTCAAGAGTGGTATGAAACATACCCCAGCTGTCATCCTTTGGGTGATGAACGAACGCTCCATTAAAATTAACAATCGGAGTATCCAGTGCAAGCTCTCTGTAATAAAGCGAGCTTGAACGGTAAGGCCTGCCTGTGGCGATGCAAACAATGTGCCCGGCTGCCCTTGCTTTTTGTATGATTTCCTTTGAGTAGCTGGAAATCGTTTTATCATCGCGCAAAAGTGTTCCATCTAAGTCCAATGCAATCAAATAAGGTTTGTTATCCATAAGTTCTCCCTTAATCATCATTTTCTTAGTCCCTATTGTTATTATATCAAAAATACTCCAGTCTTAACGAATTCTAAAGACTGCGGATTTTTTTAAAAGAAACCAAAAGCATGATACACTATATTCAGATAAGGTGTTAGCACAACAAGGAGGATGCTTTAGTGGTCATTGTGGAGAGAATTATCGCGGGCGGAGTACCAAGTCTGCATGTTGTTAAAGAAGAGCTGAAAAATGAGCAAACACCGTTTGTGCTTTTTGTGCACGGTTTTACAAGCGCAAAGGAACACAATTTGCACTACGCATACCTGCTCGCTGAAAAAGGAGCCAGAGTGGTTCTTCCGGAAGCCCTATACCATGGTGAACGGTCAGAATCCATGCCGCCAATGGAATTGAACGTCCGCTTTTGGGACATCGTAATGAATACCATTCATGAACTAAAGGCGATCAAGGATTTCTTTCTGAATGAGGGATTGATTGATGAATCCCGAATTGGCGTATCCGGAACCTCAATGGGCGGAATTGTTACGCTTGGGGCACTTACCCAGTATGAATGGATTTCCGCAGGAGTCAGCTTAATGGGCAGTCCCCACTACGTCCACTTTTTACGAAAACAGGTGGACTATTTGAGAGATGCAGGGCATGTCCTGCCAATTTCAGACGAAGATCTGGAAGCGAAAATGCAATCGCTCGAGCCATTTGATCTGAGCTTACATAAAGAGAGTCTAAATGAACGTCCGCTCCTGTTCTGGCACGGAGAAAAAGACCAAGTCGTACCTTTCAAGCCGACATGGGCGTTTTATGAGGACATTCGGTCTGCCTACGAGGCCAATCCGGACAACATTCAGTTTATTCGGGATCCGAATGCCGACCATAAAGTATCCAGAGAGGGCTTGCTTGGACTTGTAAATTGGTTCGAGACTCACCTTTCCCTGAGCACGCGGGTTTAACAATTAAGCAAAGTCCGTTATAATGCGGAAATAGGCACTGAATGAAGGAGTGAACCAAAATGGAAGAAGCATTAAAAGAAAATCTCATGGGCGCGCTTGAACAAGTCGTCGATCCTGAACTTGGAATTGATATCGTCAACCTCGGCCTCGTATACGATGTTGAAATGGATGAAGCCGGTGCAACCACAGTCACCATGACCCTGACATCCATGGGCTGCCCGCTCGCCGGAACAATCGTAGACCAAGTGAAAATTGCACTTGGCGATATCCCGGAAGTAAAAGAAACCGAAGTTAACATCGTCTGGAATCCGCCGTGGTCCAAAGACCGCATGTCACGCTACGCAAAAATTGCGCTGGGCATTACCTGATCTATCTAGTACAAGCACCGCTTGCCTTATTGGCAGGAGGTGCTTTTTTTTGTCGGAACAGAGTGATGCTGGTGATGCTCTTTGGGGTGTATATCGCTCATTGTGGATGGGATATCCTCAGTCAGACAGAGATATGAATCATTCCTCCCTGGATATCGGCCACTGGGCTTAATATATCGGACATTCGCAAGGATATCGGACACTTTGGAAGGGATATCGCTCACTCAGATCGAGATATCGGACATTTCGCCCAGGATATCGGCCACAGCCGTTGATATATCGGACATTCGCGAGTATATCGGACACTTTGGAGGGGATATCGCTCACTTAGATTGAGATATCGGACATTCAGCCCAGGATATCGGCCACAGCCGTTGATATATCGGACATTCGTAAGGATATCGGACACTTTGAATGGGATATTGCTCAGTCAGACAGAGATATCGGTCATTCCTCCCTGGATATCGGCCACTGGGCTTAATATATCGGACATTCGCAAGGATATCGGACACTTTGGAGGGGATATCGCTCACTCAGATTGAGATATCGGACATTCAGCCCAGGATATCGGCCACTAGCCTTGAAATATCGGACATTCGCAAGGATATCGGACATTATTAAAGGGATATCGCTCACTCAGATCGAGATATCGGCCACAGCCCCTGTTATATCGGACATTCGCGAGGATATCGGACACTAAAGAAGGGATATCGCTCACTCAGATTGAGATATCGGACATTCAGCCCAGGATATCGGCCACTAGCCTTGAAATATCGGACATTCGCAAGGATATTGGACATTAATAAAGGGATATCGCTCACTCAGATCGAGATATCGGCCACTCCCCCCAGGATATCGGCCACAGCCCCTGTTATATCGGACATTCGCAAGGAAATCGGCCACTAAAAAAGGGATATCGCTCACTCGGACCGACATATCGGCTACTCCGCCCAAGATATCGGCCACTTTAAAAGAGATATCGCTCACAGAGTCCAATAAATTGGACTCCCACTCAGAAGATCATATAACTTCTAACTGACGGTCCCGTATCCTTCTAAGCTGGCCCGCAAATCCCCGGACTTGGCCCGCAAACCCTCGAACTTGGCCCGTATCCACTAAAAGTAAGCCCGGATTTTCCCAGAATCAGCCCCCAAAAAATTTTCCCGCGCTGATCAAACATAAATACGATTCGTTCTCCTAAAATCGTTCCCGAAAAAAATTCTCTGTCCCTTACACCACCGCTGTAAAGGAGTTTAGGAGCTTATCTGCCAGAGTTCGTCAATAAAATTATAAATATACAGTTGATTTTATTTATATGCGTATTTATAATGGTAACTAATTCAAAGAATGATACGGTGGGTGATGGTTTGAACATAGGAATTGTAGGGTCTACTGGTTATGGAGGAATTGAGCTTTATAGATTGCTAGTGAATCATCCTTATACAGATAAATGTATATTATATACATCCTCTCAAGGAGGCAATCTCTATTCGGATGTATACCCTCATTTGAACAGCATCGAGGATGAACCCTTGCGAAACGTGGACGAAGCGGAAGGAATCGATATCATGTTTATCGCAGCTCCTCCAGGAGTATCGGCTGAATTGACGCCTAAGCTGTTGAATAAAGGGTTTAAAGTGATTGACTTATCCGGAGATCTCAGACTTAAAAACGGCAGCGATTATGAGAGATGGTATAAACGGCCTCCGGCGCCGGAAGAAATTCTGGAACAAGCCGTGTATGGATTATCTGAATTAAACCGGGTGAACATTACGGAAACGAAGGTCCTTTCAAATCCCGGTTGTTATCCGACGGCCTCCTTGCTTGGGCTTGCACCGCTTATTCATCAGCATGCCATCGATCCGGCATCGATTATCATAGATGCGAAGTCAGGTATTTCCGGGGCTGGAAGAAAGGCAGGCCTTGGAACACATTATTCCGAGCTTAATGAGAATTTTAAAGTTTACAAGATTGGAGAGCACCAGCACATTCCTGAGATTGAGCAGCAGTTAGGCCAGTGGATGGGAGAGCCTGTCACAATCAGCTTCACCCCTCATCTTGTCCCGATGACGAGAGGGATTATGGCGACGATGTATGTGACGCTGACCGAAGGAATCAGTACAGAGATGCTGATCGAGAGCTATCAGTCTTTTTATGAGCAGGCTCCATTTGTAAGAGTGCGTAAGCCGGGAAGTGAACCGCAGACGAAGGAAGTAGCGGGCTCAAATTTTTGCGATATTGGGTTAAAAGTTGATGAACGCACGGGCAGGGTTGTAATTGCCTCCGTTATTGATAACTTGATGAAGGGAGCTGCCGGGCAGGCGGTTCAAAATTACAATTTGATGAATGGATGGGATGAACAGACAGGGCTAAGGCTTGTTCCGGTGTATCCATAAAGTCATTAGAAAAGCGAATACATGTCCAGCTGATCTAAGCTGCCTTATAAAAATAAATGTTCGGGAGTGTTGAATGTGCAGGAAGTAATGGAGGCATCCATGACGATTGTAAAGCATGGATCTGTCGTATCGCCGAAAGGATTTAGTGCAGATGGGGTCCATTGCGGCCTTCGGTACTCCAAAAAAGATTTAGGCGTCATTTTAAGCGAGGTGCCGGCAAGTGCCGCTGCTGTCTATACACAGAGCCATTTTCAAGCCGCACCATTAAAAGTAACACAGGAAAGCATTGCCGCCGGTAAAAAAATTCAGGCTTTGATTGTTAATAGCGGCAATGCAAATGCATGCACAGGAAAACAGGGTCTGGCGGATGCTTATCAAATGAGACGTGCGTGCGCTGAAAGGTTTGGTATTAATGAATACTTGACCGCTGTTGCTTCAACAGGGGTGATTGGCGAGCAAATGAATATGAAGAAAATCCTGGAGGGAGTTCCGCTGCTGAACCCGGCAAGCACAAAAGAAAGCGGCCATTCTTTTGAAACAGCTATTCTTACAACCGATACGGGCGTTAAGAATACGGCAGCAAAGCTTGCCATCGATGGAAAGGAAGTATGGATTGGCGGGGCGGCAAAGGGTTCAGGAATGATTCATCCGAACATGGCAACCATGCTTGGCTTTATTACCACAGATGCCGCAATTGATTCTGTTCATCTTCAGCAGCTGTTAAGCGAGGCAACAGACACATCCTTTAACCAGATTACAGTGGATGGAGAAACATCCACAAATGACATGGTGCTTGTGCTTGCAAATGGGATGGCAGAAAATGATCCGCTAACCCCGAACCATCCTCAATGGGAGGTTTTCAAAAACGGATTCCAGGAGGTTTGCAAGGATCTCGCCAAACAAATCGCTAAGGATGGAGAGGGCGCGACCAAGCTGATTGAGGTTCAGGTTACCGGTGCTGTCTCCGTTCAGGAAGCAAGAGAAACCGCGAAAAAAGTAGTAGGGTCAAGTCTAGTGAAAACAGCGGTTTTTGGTGAAGATGCGAATTGGGGGCGGATCATTGGAGCTATTGGGCATAGCCGGGCATCCGTCGATCCGGATCAAACCGAGATCTGGCTTGGCGGACAATGTCTGTTCAGCAAAGGGGAACCACAGGATTTTAGCGAGGAAAAAGCAGCAGAATATTTGAAGGATAAAACCATTATGATCCGTGTGAGTCTAGCGGCTGGTGATGCGGAAGCAACCGCATGGGGCTGTGATCTCACATATGATTATGTGAAAATCAATGCGAGCTACAGAACGTGAAGGGGGAAAAACAGTGAGGCCAGTCGTGGTGATCAAATGCGGGGGAAGCATCATTTCCGAGCTTTCAGATTCTTTTTTCTCCTCCATTCATTCTTTAAAGAATTCAGGATGGAACGTCGTTCTTGTACATGGCGGCGGACCTGATATAACCAATACGCTAAAGCAAATGAAGATTCAGACAGAATTTAAGAACGGTCAGCGGAAAACAACAAAGGAAGTATTACATGTCGTTCAGATGACCCTTGCAGGAAAGCTGAATAAACAGCTTGCCGGTGAGTGCCAAAGACGGGGACTTTCCGCAGTCGGTTTATCAGGTCAGGATGCCGGTCTCCTAACTGCCAGGATTCTTGACGAAGAGCTGCTTGGATTGGTAGGGGGCATTGAGAAGGTAAACACGGATGTGCTTGAGCTCTTGCTGAATCAGAATTACATTCCTGTCATCGCTCCCCTAGGTGTTACCGAAGCGTTTGAAACACTGAACGTAAATGCTGATACGGCAGCTGCTGCCATTGCACAGGCGCTAAATGCCGATAAGCTGCTTTTTGTCACAGATGTGGATGGAATTCTAAACAAAGGTGAGCTTATTTGCGAAACGGATCCGGCTGAGATCGAAGGCTGCATTAAAAGCGGCATCATCTCAGGAGGGATGATTCCAAAAGCAGAAGCTGCAGTAAATTCGTTATCAGGGACGCTTAAAGAAGTGATGATCGTAAACGGAAAGAAAGCTTTTCTAAAGGATAATGAATTTTTCGGTACAAAAATTTGTCCTAACAAGGAGGCGGCAGCAGGATGAGTTCTTTATTTCCTACATATGCGCGGTGGAATCTCACCATTGAAGAAGGAAAAGGATCCTGGGTTAAGGATAAGGAGGGGAATAAATACCTAGATTTTATCTCAGGAATCGCGGTGTGCAGCCTCGGCCATCAGTTTGAGCCTGTTAAGCAAGCAGTAGCGGAGCAGCTTGACAAAGTATGGCATGTTTCAAACTTATTCGGGATTGAACTGCAGGAAGAAGCTGCCGGACTTTTAACGAAGCATTCGTTTGCTGATGCGGTATTTTTTTGCAACAGCGGTGCAGAGGCGAATGAAGCAGCGATCAAGCTTGCGAGGAAACATACGGGAAAAGGGAAGGTTGTCACCTTCAAGCAGTCCTTCCATGGCCGGACATTTGCCACAATGGCCGCAACTGGCCAGGAAAAAGTCAGGGCAGGCTACGGAGAAATGCTTCCGTCCTTTGAATATTTACCCTACAACGATCTAAGTGCACTGGATGAACTTGATGGAGAGAACTGTGCGGCAATCATGCTTGAAATCATTCAAGGTGAGGGCGGAGTCGTGCCGGGAACGGAAGCGTTTTTAAAAAAAGTCGAGGAAACCTGCAAAACTTTAGGCTGCTTGCTGATTGTGGATGAAGTCCAAACAGGGATAGGCCGTACCGGTAAATTGTTTGCCCATGAGGGGCTAATAACCCCTGACATCGTCACCTCAGCCAAAGGTTTAGGGAATGGATTTCCTGTAGGGGCGATGCTTGGCAAAAGTGAATGCATTCCTTCCTTTCAGCCTGGTTCGCACGGATCCACCTTTGGAGGCAATCCACTGGCGATGGCTGCAGTGAAGGCTGTTCTTGAAACCGTTCTTGAAGATGGGTTTCTGGATGCTGTTCAGAAAAATGGAGAGAATCTAATGAACCACCTCAAAAGTGAACTGGAGATCCTTCCCATGGTCAATGAGGTTAGGGGAAAGGGAATGATGATTGGCATTGAGTGGAATGGTCCGGTTGCCGGCATCATTTCAGAGCTTAGAGAAAACGGGCTGCTCGTCCTGCCTGCGGGAGAGAATGTCATTCGCCTGCTGCCGCCTATTAATAGTACAGATGAAGAGTGCAGGATGGCTGTTTCCATGCTAAAAGCGGTTCTTGACCTACATTCCAAAGCAAGCGTCTAAATTTTTTTAAGTAAAAATGAATAAAAATACATAATAATTAATTAATATACAAAAATGAGGTGAGTGGAATGAAAGGGTACATCAAGCTTGAAAACGGATTGGAATTAGCAGGGGAGCTTGGAGATGAAGCTCAGCCGGAAACGGAAGGCGAAGCTGTATTTTTTACAGGTATGACGGGTTATCAGGAGGTTTTAAGCGATCCGTCCTATCAGAACCAAATCCTTGTATTTACGTATCCGCTTATCGGAAATTACGGAATCAATTTAGAGGATTTTGAAAGCAAGCGACCACAAATTAAAGGGGCTGTATTTTATGAATGCTGTGAAGCGTTCTCTCATTATGAAGCGGTATACAGCCTGCAAGCGTACTTAAAAAAGTGGAAGATTCCGTTCTTGCATCATGTAGATACGCGATATTTAGTGAAAAACATCCGGTCTTCCGGAACAATGAACGCGAAAATCACGTCAGTTCCAGCAGCCAATGTACCGCCAATTAAACTGCCGGAGCATAGCGGCGGGGAAACGTCTACACATGGAAATGGTATCCAGCATACCGTGCTCATTGATTTTGGATTTAAAAAATCGATCCTGACTGCTTTGATTGAACGCGGCCAAAAGGTTACGGTTCTTCCTTATGAAAAAATGGAGGCGGTGTTTGATCTTCATCCGGATGGCGTTGTTTTTTCCAACGGTCCCGGTGATCCGAAGCAGCTTGCAGGGTATTTATCGGCCGTTAAAAAAATTGCACGTGCCTTCCCGGTACTCGGCATCTGTTTAGGGCACCAGCTCCTTGCTCTCGCCCATGGCGAGGATACCGAAAAGCTGCCATTCGGCCATCGCGGCGCAAATCATCCTGTACTGGACAGGGAAACGGGAAAGGTATTCATGACCTCTCAAAACCACAGCTACGTTGTAAAAAGAAACAAGGGCACTCAGGAGCTTAAAATTCGCTTTGAAAATGTTAATGACGGAAGTGTGGAAGGATTATTCCATCCGGAAAAACAAATTCTTTCCGTTCAATTTCATCCGGAAGCAAATCCTGGACCGCGTGAAAGCGAATGGATCTTTGATGAATACAAAGCGATGATGAATCAGACAGGGAGAGTTGCTATCTATGCCTAAGGATCAAGCCATTAAGCGAGTTCTCGTTATAGGGTCCGGTCCAATCGTAATTGGCCAGGCCGCAGAATTTGATTATTCCGGAACGCAGGCCTGTCTCGCTTTGAAGGAAGAAGGCTGCGAAGTCATTCTAATCAATAATAACCCCGCGACTATTATGACAGACCCGGATATTGCCGATACTGTCTACTTTGAACCGATGACTGCATCTTCAATCGAGAAAATTATTGAAAAAGAAAAACCGGATGGCCTGCTCCCGACAGTTGGCGGACAAACCGGATTAAATCTGGCACTTGAATTGGACGAAAAGGGTGTACTTGACCGATTTGGAGTCAAACTTCTTGGAACCTCCGCCGCTTCCATAAAAAAAGGGGAAGACAGGGAGCAATTCAGAAAGCTCATGCATGACATGAAGGAGCCGGTTCCTGAAAGCATGATTGTAAATGATGTGGCGCAGGGTGCTGATTTTGCCAAAGAAATCGGATATCCCATCATTATCCGTCCCGCCTATACTCTTGGCGGCAAAGGCGGCGGTATTGCCAGAACGGAGAAAGAGCTTGAACAAATGCTGCTTCATGGATTAGAAGCAAGTCCAATTCATCAGTGCCTGGTGGAAAAAAGCATTGCCGGTTTTAAGGAAGTGGAGTACGAGGTCATGCGGGATGCGGCGGGAACATCGGTCACCATCTGCAATATGGAAAATTTCGATCCTGTCGGAATTCACACGGGAGACTCCATTGTTGTTGCTCCATCCCAGACACTAACGGACAAAGAATACCACATGCTTAGACAGTCGGCTTTAAGAATTATTGGAGAGCTCGGCATCATTGGGGGCTGCAACATTCAATTTGCCCTCGATCCGGAAAGTAAGCAGTACTTTGTCATTGAAGTGAATCCTAGGGTGAGCCGTTCATCCGCTTTAGCCTCAAAGGCAACCGGTTATCCCATTGCCCGGATTGCTGCAAAGCTTGCACTCGGTTTTACCCTAAATGAATTAAAAAATCCGTTAACCGAAACAACTTACGCAAGCTTTGAACCGGCACTTGATTATGTGGCAGTCAAATTTCCGAGATGGCCCTTTGATAAATTCAAAGACCTGGACCGTCTGCTCGGAACAAAAATGAAAGCAACCGGAGAAGTCATGTCGCTTTCCAGAAACATGGAAGCAGGGTTTCTTAAAGCACTTGATTCTCTTGAGCTTGATACGATAGGAGCTTTTTCCCCTGAAATAGCTCAGCAAACGGACGAAGAGCTTGTTCAACTCATCAAGCATGCGGATGACCGCCGGTTTTTCGCCATTGCCGAAAGCATGAGAAGAGGGAGCACCTTGGAGGACATTCATAGCATGACAAAGATTGACCGCTATTTCTTGGCTGTTGTCCAATCCATTATAAAAATGGAACTGGAGATGAACTCTTCGTCCGTTATAGAAAAGGAACAGCTTGCACGCTGGAAGGAAAAAGGCTTTTCAGATCCGTCCATTGCGCTATGGGCTGACTGTCAGGAGAATGAAGTCAGAGAGCTTCGCAGAAAATGGGGCATCGAAGCGGTCTACAAAATTGTCGACACATGTGCGGCAGAATTTGAAGCAAGAACGAATTATTTTTATTCGGCCTATTTTGGTGAACAAGAGCTGATTCCGGAGAAAAGCGGGGCAAAACGTGTCCTGATCATTGGCTCCGGACCAAATCGGATCGGGCAGGGAATTGAGTTTGACTACAGCGCTGTCCATGGAATAAAAGCATTAAAGAAAATGGGCTGTGAAGCGATTATGATCAACAGCAATCCAGAGACAGTGAGTACAGATTATGAATTGGCAGATCGGCTCTATTTTGAACCGCTCACCTTTGAATATGTCATGAATGTAATTGAGCATGAACAAGCTGATGCTGTCATCGTGCAGTATGGAGGACAGACGGCGATAAATCTTGCCGAAAAGCTTGAAGAGGCAGGGGTCACGCTGCTTGGAACCGATCATCAAACGCTTTTTAAACTGGAAGACCGCGATGCTTTTTATCAGCTGCTTGACGAATGCGGGATCCCCCATGTAAAAGGATCAAGTGCCCTTACGGCAGAGGAAGCGGAGGCCGCAGCGAAAGAAATCGGATTTCCGATCCTTCTTCGCCCTTCTTACGTAATTGGAGGAAAGGGAATGGTGGTGGCAGAAAATGAAGAGCAGCTAAAAGCCCTTCTCCTAAAAGCAGGGCCGGATGTATTCCCGGTTCTCGTTGATCACTACACCGAAGGAAATGAAGCGGAGCTGGATCTTGTTTCAGATGGGAAAAATGTTTGGATTCCGCTAATTATCGAGCATGTGGAGCGCGCAGGTGTGCATTCTGGTGACAGTATGGCCATCCTTCCCGCTCAATCCTATTCGGTAAAACAAATTCAAACGTTAAAGGACTATGCTTTTTTAATCGCCCTCTCTTTGGGTTACAAAGGAATTATGAATATTCAATTCATCATCGAAGGAGAGCAAATCTATGTCCTGGAAGTAAATCCCCGGGCAAGCAGGACTGCACCGGTCGTAAGCAAAGTGGTGCAAAGCTCCTTGATTGAAGCAGCCACGAAGGCGCTTCTCGGAGGAGAATTAATCGATCAGAGCCATGATGCGGCGTTTACAGCTGTAAAATTCCCTGTATTCTCTACCCATGCTCTTCATGATCAAAAACTGGACCTTGGACCGGAGATGAAATCTACAGGGGAAGGTATGTGTATTGGCAAAAGCCTTGAAGAGGCCCTAAATAAAGTGTTTGACGACGGCAAGGAAAAGAATCTTCTGACGGACGCGCAAACCTTAAGCCAAGAGCAGCTGAAATCCTGTGTATTGTATAGCCCCAACGGCAACGAATCGGCGAGAAAAACTGCACTGGCATATGGACAGCGGGTGCTGACAGAAAAAGAGACGTATTTAGCGTATATAAAAGGGAAGGCGGCAGCTTCAGCAGGGCCGATTCCAATCCAAAGCAGAAAGGAAGTGGGCGCATGCACGCCTTAACGAATGAACAGCAAAGCTTGAAGGGGGAGGATTTTTTAACCCTTTTAGAGCTAGATGCCTATCTCATCCATGCTCTTCTTAATGAGGCAGCGGCTTTGAAAAAAGCACCGATTGAGTCATCTCTGAAAGGTAAGACGCTTGCCATGATTTTCGAAAAATCTTCAACGAGAACACGCGTATCCTTTGAAGCTGGAATGCTTCAGCTAGGCGGGCATGCCCTGTTTTTAAGCAGCAGCGATCTGCAGCTAGGAAGAGGAGAAACCATCGCTGATACCGCGAAGGTACTCTCGTCATACGTCGACGCGATTATGATTCGCACATTCGAGCATGAAAAGGCCGCCGAACTGGCTGCGCATGCTACAGTCCCAGTCATTAACGGTTTGACGGATTTATACCATCCCTGCCAGGCATTGGCAGATTTATTGACGATTCAGGAGCTGAAAGGCAGCTTCTCCGGGAAAAAAATTGCATACGTAGGGGATGGCAACAATGTAGCCCATTCCCTTATGATTGCCTGTGTAAAGATGGGAATGGATTTTACCCTGGCATCACCTAAAGGGTATGAAGCTGATGAATCCGTTATAAAAGAAGTGAAAAACATATCAAAACAAACCGGCTCAAAGCTTGAATTTACATGCTCTCCACAAAAAGCCGCAGCAGGAGCAGATATTCTGTATTCGGATGTGTGGACCAGTATGGGACAGGAAGAGGAGTCAATGAAGAGGCTGAAGGATTTTGAGGGATTCCAGGTGAATGCGGAATTGATGAACTTTGCGAAGCCTGACGCCCATTTTCTCCATTGTCTTCCCGCTCATCGCGAAGAAGAAGTTACCGCAGAAGTGATCGATGGACCTCAATCTGCTGTCTTCCAGCAGGCTGAAAACCGTCTTCATGCTCAAAAAGCTCTTTTAAAAATGATTCTCTGCTAAACGGGCATACTATGCAGGAACATTGATTAGGAGGGTTTGACATGGGACAGCAGCATCGTTTTCGTGAAGGCCAAAAAGCGCCCAATAACGGCGTTTATGTTGAAATCGGAGAAACGGGAGACAACGTCATGCATCCAAAGCAAATTAAGCTGAGTGCCGGCGATCATTTTCCTGAAACATCGAATCACAACAGGCAGTGGACTTATAAAAGAAAGCCGTAAGAGTAATCGCGGAAATAGTGAAATACTGAACGCCCACGTGCAGAGAGCAGAAGATTTTTCTGCCGCGGAGTGATAGGGGCTATAAAGATAGAAATAAAAAAGACCTGTCCAATTGGAAGGTCTTTTTTTGCTTATTAATGCTGATCATTCACAGGCTCATTTGGAATCAAAGCAGCTATAGCGAAGATCAAAATGGTTACAACAACGGATAAAATGGTCGCTGTCATAAAATCGTATGCGCTTCCAACCATTGACGAAGTAACGTAGGTAAGCATATGTACTAACAGAAACGCCCAGAAAAACGTCCAAAAATAACGCAAAATTTTCCCCTCCATTTGCACACAATTCTTCTTTTATGATATCACACATAAATTAGACAATAAAGGTTAGAAATGAAACATTTGTGACAAGGATTTGTCCGTTAGCCATAGAATTTCCTAAAGAGAGGGTGGGCTCCTTCCCACGCCATTTATTTTCTCTGTCATAAGATAAAGCGGGCACATCTCTGAAAAGGAAAGGCGGTGAGCAGCATGGAAATTTATGATCGTTTTTTTCAGTATGAGTCAGAATGGACGGTTATTCATACTCCTTATCAGCCGAACGGTTTCGGAATATTGATTTTAGGCGATAAAAATCATTTTGTGGATGGGCATACAAGTTTCTGGATGCAGCATCTAGGGCGCAAACAGCTGCTTGCCGCTCTGAGGAAGGCAGGCTTTACTCTCATTCAGTCCAATCTGCATGGCAGCCATTGGGGATCGCCAAAAGCAGGCGATTTGGCAGAAAAGCTCCTGTATCTTTTTCCTAAAAAAGAAATTATTAATGACAAGGTTCACCTTCTGGCAGAGGGCACAGGGGCGCTTGCGGCAATTGAGCTAATGGAAAGAAGCCCTGAGAAGCTGCGCTCAATCGGCCTCTTCAACCCGTGTTTAGATTTGCAGAGCTATTTTCAGGATGAGAAGATGAATAAGCTTTTTTATAAACGCCTTACAAGAGAAATAGCAGCAGCCTATGAAATCGATGAAAAGGAATTGGAGCATTATTCGTTTCGCTCTCTTAAACAGCTTGAATCCACAATTCCGGTTAAGATATGGGACCGGATGAGCGGGACGCCATTCCCCTATCATAAACACAGTAAAGCATTTGAAGAGCATAGAAAAGAACAAGGCTATCCAATCGAATTAATCTTGCATTTGGGCGAGCAGCCATACCGGATCCATCAATCTGTTATTAAGTACTTTTCGCTGCATCAGAAAAATTTATAAAAAAGAGGAAGATCATGATTAGGAGGGAAGCCATGAAGAAGGCAGCCGTATTGGGAGCTCAGACGTTTCTTGGTTTCGCACTGTGCATGGAGTGGCTCGAAAAAGGTGTTGAAGTTCTTGCTGTTTATGAACATGGAAAGAACAGTCTGGAAAAACGGCGAATGGAAGAAATGTGGATGACAGTAGGAAGGAACGCGTTATTTGAATTGGTTAGCGTGGAAGAAAATCCTGATTTGACATCGTGTGAAGCGGCGGTTTGTGAAGCAGAGTGGCTGAAGCATCACGATGAAGTTGATTTCCCGCTTCTCATAATTGAGAGGGGAAGCAAAGCGAGAAAAAACGACAGAGACGACACTGCGGTTGTTTATGCAGGGAGTATGTACGGACCATGGCAGCCTGTAACGGAAGAGCTGACAAATTGGAGGGCTGAAGATTTTAAAGTCCCTCCTTTTAAAGATGATCCTGGACTGTATATTGAAGATGCGGCTAAAACAATCGCAGAATTGGCAAGTAAGGATTTCAGAGGCCAATCATTTTATCTCCCGGGAAATGGTGTTCGCAGTGAGGAACTGTATCCTCTCGCTCAGGAAACCTCTTTAAAGGAGGGACTGGAAGAACTGAAGAAGCATATGGAGCAGTATCCTTTTCTTTATGGCTCATCCGCGCTTGTCTGATGGAGGATTTAAGAATATAGTAGTAGTAGAAACCCGCTGGACAAGCAGGATTATTTAAATAAAGGAGATACAATAATATGGATCAGCACGAAAAACAAATGGAATTTATGCAGATTGCGATGAAATATTTTCCTGAAGCAAAACAGCAGCTTGATGAACTTGGCCTGGAGCTGTCTATGGAACACATCCAGCCTTTGCTTGGTTTATTCAATAAAGTAATGGCTGAGGCGTATGATTTAGGTAAAAAAGACGCTTTAAAATAATGTCTCTGTTTAAAGCAAGTTGTTGATTTTTAACACCTGTTGATTGAAGTGGAAGGCGCGAGACTCCTGAGGGAGCGGCGGGACAGGTGAGACCCCGCAGTCGTGAAGCAAGGAGGAGGCTCACCGCCCGCCCAAGAATAAGCGAGTGCCTGCTAGCTGCAATCAACAGCCAAATTTTACTGAGTTAAAATAATAGAAAGGCTTGAACCCGGAAAAGGCAGTTCAAGCCTTTTTTTTCATTCTTCACTGAATTTCTTTTTTATGATATCCAGCATCGGTGAAAGTTTTTTAAACATAGGCTTCATTTCTTTAAGGGACCCCATAATATCATCAACCTGCATCATGATTTTCATGTATTCTAGCTGATCTTCATCTTCATTGGAATCAGACATCGAATCTTTAGGTGCTTCATCCATTTTTTCATCAATCTTTTCCTGGCGGCTTCCAAACATCAGCTGATCAAACTTGTTTTTTTGGGGACTTGCCATTCTTTTCACCTTCCCGGCAATATAGTTCTGCTGATAATAATCTATGAAGGGGAGACAAATGTGCATGGACGAATGCATTAGTCTTATTGATAAATTAAAAGATATGAGCTAAAATTAGTACCAAGTCATAATATATGATGTTAAAAATTTCTATACTAAAGGGGCTGCACATATGAACGCTGGAATTATCGGAATTGGCCGGTATATCCCTGAAAATGTGGTTACAAATCACGACCTTGAGAAACGTATGGATACGTCGGACGAATGGATCCGTACCCGGACTGGAATAGAGGAAAGACGCATTGCAAGCGATGATATTGATACATCTGATATGGCCTTCATGGCTGCTGAAAAAGCACTGATAGATGCCGGAATTACGGCGGAAGAACTGGATATGATTCTTGTAGCAACCGTAACACCTGATCAGCCGTTCCCTTCGGTTGCATGCCGAATACAGGAGAGACTGGGAGCACGCCAAATTCCTGCAATGGATATTAGTGCTGCATGTGCAGGCTTTATGTACGGTCTTGTCACAGGAAAGCAGTTTATTGAAACGGGTGTCTACAAAAACATTTTGGTTGTAGGCGTTGAAAAGCTATCAAAGGTGACAAACTGGGAAGACCGCAATACGGCTGTTCTTTTCGGAGATGCAGCAGGGGCAGCGATTCTTGGACCTGTTTCTGAAGGGAAAGGTATCCTTTCTTTCGATTTGGGAGCAGACGGTTCAGGCGGCAAACATCTATACCAGGAAGAGTTTATTATCATGAACGGCCGCGAGGTTTTCAAATTTGCAGTTAGGCAAATGGGCGAGTCCAGCGTTAAAGTGCTCGACAAAGCCGGATTGACAAAGGCCGATGTAGATATGCTTGTTCCTCATCAGGCGAACATCCGGATCATGGAAGCATCGAGAGAACGCCTTGAGCTTCCGCCTGAGAAAATGTCTAAGACAGTAAACAAATTTGGAAATACATCCGCAGCTTCTATTCCGCTAAGTATTGTAGAAGAGCTGGAAGCTGGTAAAATAAAAGACGGTGATCTGCTTGTCATGGTAGGATTCGGAGGCGGCTTAACATGGGGCGCCATTGCCATGAGATGGGGACGTTAAAAAGATAAACTATTTTAATGGAAAATGAGGTGTCTTCTATATGGAAAAGAAAAGAGTAGTGGTTACTGGACTGGGGGCTGTCAGTCCTCTGGGATTGGATGTTGAAACAACATGGGAAAATGCGATCAATGGCGTTTCCGGAATCAAGCCGCTTACGCGTGTAAATGCAGATGACTATCCGGCAAAAGTAGCCGGAGAAATCACAGATTTTGATCCTGAACAATATATGGATAAAAAAGAAGCAAGAAAAATGGACCGCTTTACGCAATATGCAGTAGCGGCTTCTATGATGGCCGTAAAAGATGCAAACCTTGAAATTACAGATGAAAATGCTCCAAGGGTTGGAGTATGGGTAGGATCCGGAATCGGAGGAATGGAAACATTCGAAACCCAGCACCGGATTCTTATGGAAAAAGGACCTAAACGCGTAAGCCCGTTTTTTGTGCCGATGATGATTCCTGATATGGCAGCCGGCCAGGTGTCCATTGCACTGGGAGCGAAAGGATTTAACGCATGTACAGTGACTGCCTGTGCGACAGGTACGAACTCCATTGGTGACGCATACCGTGTCATAGAGCGCGGCGATGCGGATGTGATGATTTCCGGAGGAGCAGAAGCACCGCTTTCACAAATGGCTTTTGCCGGTTTCAGCTCAAGCAAAGCGCTATCCACCAATCCGGATCCTGCTAAAGCAAGCCGTCCGTTTGACGCAGAGCGTGATGGTTTTGTAATGGGTGAAGGAGCTGGGATCCTAGTGCTTGAGGAGCTTGAACACGCTCTTGCACGCGGTGCTAAAATTTATGCAGAAATCGTTGGGTATGGTGCAACAGGCGATGCTTATCACATTACGGCTCCGGCTCCAGGAGGAGAAGGAGGAGTCCGTGCAATGAGACAGGCAATTGAAACAGCAAATCTTAAGCCGGAAAATGTTGATTATATTAACGCTCATGGAACCAGCACGCCTTATAATGATAAATTTGAAACACTGGCCATTAAAGAAGTATTCGGAGACCATGCGAAAAAAGTGGCAATCAGCTCAACGAAATCCATGACGGGCCATTTGCTTGGAGCAGCTGGCGGAGTTGAAGCCATCTTCGCTGTACTTTCAATTAAGGAAGGAATCATTCCTCCAACCATCAACCTGGAAAATCCAGATCCGGAATGTGATCTTGATTACGTTCCAAATGAAGCCCGCAAAACAAATGTGAATGTGGCTCTCAGCAATTCACTTGGCTTTGGCGGTCATAATGCAACGATCTTGTTTAAAAAATACGAGTAAGTTAGAAGCTGCCGATTGAATCGGCAGCTTTTTGCTATTTAACACTGGTCGTTAAAAAGAAAATTCCCTTCCCACATTCACCCGTCCCTTCATACATTAAAAAAGGGGGGATGAAGATGGGTGTAATTAGAACGGACCAATGGTTTGAAGAAGAGCTGAGCCTGGATGGGCTTGCCAAAAAGCTGAAACCGTACTTCCCTGACCGGAGTGAAAAAGCACTAATAAAGTCATTGCTTCCATTCGGGGTTTACCGAAATAGCCAGTCTGCTCGTAAGACGATGCAAACCATTAAGGAAGAGAAAATCCTGCCCTACATTAATGGAGAGTTTGAAGCTCTTCGCAAGGAATGGTCTGGTCCGGATGCGCCGGTCTTTATTTTGCCCGGTGATCTATCAAACGGGAAAATTAAGCGGGAGTACGGCGGGAAATCTGGACTCGCTTTTCATGATAAATTGTTTCTGTTTCTGGCTCCAGACGTTCCAAAGGAAGAGATTAAAGCCCTGCTGATTCATGAATATCACCATATTTGCCGGTTAGCCAAGGATCCGAAAAAGGAAAAGGATTATACGCTGGCTGATGTAGTCATTATGGAAGGACTTGCTGAAAATGCCGTCCGGGAATTGCTTGGCGAGGATAAAACAGCGAGCTGGACCAGACTTTATCAGGATACTCAGCTTCTCCAATTTTGGAAAAGGCACATCCTTCCGAACCAGTCCCTCAAGCAGGAGGACCGGCAGTTCGATAAAATGATATACGGATTTGGAATGTACCCGAAAATGCTTGGTTATACAGCCGGGTATTATGCCGTTAAATTCTATATGAAAGATACAGGTTTGATGACGGAGAGTCTTTTCAAAACGCCTTCCGAACGCATAATCAAGGCACTTAATATAGAGGAGTAAATACGAAAGAAATTCCGCCCATAATCTGCAGAAACTGGAATATTTTTTGCTTGTCCTGCCTATACTGATTGACAAACAGATGAGAAGGTGAGGGGTAAGAAATGTTGTTTCTTCATGATGTATGGGTAAATTGGTTTGAGGGAGAAGAAAATGGATATAACGTGTGCCATTTCCACGAATGGCGAAAGGATGACAGTGTTGAGCTTCTGGATCAAGTTCCTTTGCTCAAGGTGAATCAAGTGCTGTTCCGGTATATCGAAAACGATCTTTCCGAGATTCCGCAGAGCCTCCTAAAAGACATTCACCAAAAAGCCTACATCCGGAAAAATCATGAACGAATCCAACTGGATTACTGCTTCGTCGTTACGGATGGACAAGGAATTATTGCAATTGACACAATCGGCTATAGCATCCCTGTACGGAAAAGCCGGTTGATTCCAAGACAGGAACAGCTTGTCTATGAGATGGTGAAAGACGTAGAGGCAGATGATTATCCGTTTCAGGGGCCGCTGCATGGGGAAGAAAAGGAATTTCATATTTTGTCTCTGGCCCCTGATCACATGAGAGGACTGACCCGTAAGGAACGGCAGCTAAAACAGCTTCTATTCATGGCATTGGATCAGCTCCAAACCACAAAAAATACGGCAGAAATAAAATATTGGTACACAGAATGGAATCCGCAGGAGTATGAACAAATCCGTTCCATGGAATTTCAAGATGTCTTCCAAAAGCTATACAGTGAAACCGTAAATGGGTGGTCGCCGAAGCATATGTCGCTATGCGAGCATCTTGTTAAAGGACAACCCTTTTTTGAGAAATTATGGGATACCGAACACGAATCGAAAGTAAATTAAATGCAATGGACAAGCCTCCTGATAACACCGGCTGAAGACTGGGTGCAGGGGGTTTTTGTGTGTTTAGGCTTACAGTCAGCTTCCAGGTGGTACGATATAATAGAAGGTAAAGCGCTCTCTTTAATGAAAAAATACGCTTCAAGGAGGCATAAATATGGAAAAAGCAGCAGACTATGCAAGTACAAAGCGCATAACAGGCAATATTTTTAAAGGATCGGTCGGAAATTTAATCGAGTGGTATGACTGGTATGTTTACTCCGCTTTCGCTGTATATTTTTCAGCAGAATTCTTTCCAGCAGGAGACTCAACGAGCCAGCTGCTTAATACGGCAGCCATTTTTGCTGTCGGCTTTCTAATGAGGCCGATCGGCAGTCTCATAATGGGAAGGTATGCGGATCGTCATGGGAGAAGAGCTGCGCTGACGCTGTCCATCACCATTATGGCAGCAGGATCTTTGATCATTGCCTGTACGCCGGGCTACAGTTCGATCGGTGTCATGGCTCCAGTCATTCTTGTTCTTGCTAGGATTCTCCAAGGTCTTTCATTGGGCGGAGAATATGGTACATCTGCTACTTATTTATCCGAAATGGCCAGTTCGGGCCGCCGCGGATATTATTCAAGTTTTCAATACGTCACGCTGGTTGCCGGACAGCTTACCGCATTGGGTGTTCAAATTATTCTTCAGCAAGTATTAAGTGAACCTGATATGAACTCATGGGGATGGCGCATACCTTTTGTAATTGGGGCAATGGGGGCGCTTGCGGTATTATGGCTGCGGAGATCCATGGACGAGTCTGATCAATTCGAAAAAATGGGTAAAGAAAGAAGAACGAATGCAGGGACTCTCAAGGTGCTGATGAAGTATCCGAAAGCAGTATGGACAGTAGTCGGTCTGACACTCGGAGGAACGGTTGCATTTTATACATATACGACATATTTGCAAAAATTCATGATTAATACATCAGGTATTCCAAAAGAAACCGTGAGCTGGATCAACTTTGCTGCACTTTTTATCTTCATTATCCTGCAGCCGCTGGCGGGAATGCTTTCAGACCGAATTGGAAGAAGACCTCTGCTTATGGGCTTTGGAATACTGGGGACCATTCTTACCGTTCCAATCTTCCTGCTGCTCGAGCAAACGCAAAATCCAACCGGCGCGTTTTTGCTTATGATGACGGGGCTTATTATTGTGACCGGCTATACATCCATTAATGCCATCGTAAAAGCCGAGCTGTTTCCTACCCAAATCCGGGCACTGGGTGTTGGATTCCCTTACGCATTAACCGTTGCAATCTTTGGGGGAACAGCTGAATTCATTGCTTTGTGGATGAAGAGTATGGGAGTGGAATGGCTGTTTTACGTCTATGTCGCTCTCTGTATTGCCATTAGTTTTTTTACTTATTGGAGGATGACTGAGTCATCAAAAGATTCCCATTTGGAATCAGAGCTGAAGGCGGAGAAAGTGGAGATTTCCGATTCTGGTCACTCGATGTAAACAAACGGTGATGCCTGGTCTCGCGGCCGGGTATCTTTTTGAGTTTTGATAGGTGAAAATGGGCATTTTATAAAGTCATGTTAAAGGGATCTGAACCTGAACTGATTGAAATTTAAACTCACCTGACGCTTTGTGAGGATTAGAAATTAATGGGTTTTCTTTTTAATTAGGTACTTTAAACAATCTTGGTTGGGATGATTGAAGCGGAAGATGCTTGACTCCTGCGGGAGCAGCGCGACAGGTGAGACCCCACAGGCGCTTGCGCCGCGGAGGCTCACCGCCCGCCCCGCGGAAAGCAAGCAATCTGAAGCGGAAATCAGCCAAAACCAATATAATTTTAACCAGTGCTTTCTAACAAGTCTCAATTCACCTCGTATAAAAAAAGCCCAGCTAAGCTGAGCTTTCTTCCAATTATCGGCGTTTTCTTCCTAATCCCATTGCATTTTCCATTTTCCGGAGCATTTTATTCGCTGCGCGATTCGCGCGTTCTGCTCCTTCATCAAGAATACGGTCAAGTTCATCGGATTCCATCAGTTCGTAGTATCTCTCTTGAATCGGAGCAATTTCATCAACTACGACTTGAGCTAAATCTCCTTTAAAATCTCCATAGCCTTTTCCTTCATACTTCGCTTCCAGTTCTTCAATCGTTAATCCTGTGAAAATAGAGTAGATGGATAGAAGATTGGAAACACCTGGTTTGTTCACTTTATCAAATTTTACAATGCCTTCCGAGTCAGTCACAGCACTTTTGATTTTCTTCTCGATCTGCTTAGGCTCATCAAGCAGAGTAATAAATGCCTTTTGATTCGGATCGGATTTGCTCATTTTTCTGAGAGGATCAGCAAGTGACATAATGCGGGCTCCAACTTTTGGTATCCTGACATCAGGCACAGTGAAAATATCATTGTATTTTCGGTTAAAGCGCTCCGCTAAGTCTCTTGTTAATTCGATGTGCTGCTTTTGATCTTCCCCAACCGGTACTAGATCGGTTCCGTATAAAAGGATGTCTGCTGCCATTAAAGGAGGATACGTTAGCAATCCTGCCGCCACTGCTTCCTTGCCTGAGGACTTATCTTTAAATTGCGTCATGCGTTCAAGCTCCCCGATATAGGCAACGCACTGAAGCATCCATCCTGCTTGAGCGTGCGCAGGCACTTCCGATTGGATAAACAGGGTCGCTTTTTCCGGATCCAGTCCGATTGCAACATATAAGGCTGCTAGGCTGCGGATGCTTTCGCGTAACTTTGCTTTATCCTGATGAACCGTGATGGCATGCTGATCGACGATACAGAAATAGCTGTTGTAATGGTTTTGAAGCTCAATAAACTGCTTCATGGCGCCAATGTAGTTGCCTAAAGTCACAACTCCGCTCGGCTGAATACCTGAAAAAATGGTTTTCACTGGGAACATCTCCTTTAATCCATTAAATTATAAGCCAACAAAAAAAGGCCCACTCATCCCTGAAGAAGGGACGAATGAACCGTGGTGCCACCCTGATTGCTCTCCGATTCAACGGAAAAGCCGCTTAAAATCCTTTAACGCAGGACATACGGCATTGCCTACTTCAATTTCGGCATGCGGCTCAAAAGTCCATTCCACGAAGTTCAATGCCTGATTTCCAGCAGCCTCAGGCTCTCTGCAAATGAATGATCCGTGTACTACTCTTTATCTTCGCCGGTACATTTAACTGATACATATTATAAAAAAGAAATGCGTTTCGTGCAACTATACATAGTATATGCCAAGCCCGATCAGCATTAAACCCAGCAATGCCAGACTGGCGAATAGAAGAGGAGAAACGGAAAAGGATACGAGCTCAGAAAATGGACGAATACTCTGAGCTTCATCTTTATCCATTTCTTTTCCGTTGATTTTAAAGGCCCTTCTCATCCCATATGTAGCAGCGTCGAAGAATCCGCTTTGTGCCACTGTTCCGAATAAAGAAATAAAAAGGAGTATGCCGCCAACTATAAATGATGAATTAATAAATCCCAGCAAAGTGAGTTCTCTATAGTAGAGAAAACATCCAATAACAGAGACAGCCAACCCGCCAAGGAAAATAAAGGCGCTTTTTTTCATCTGAAATCACCGCTTCCTTATGAATAATACTAGTATAGCCATAATATTTTGTGTGTGGTTCATTATATCTGAAAAGTAGCACACACATTTATATCCCTATATTTTACCATTATGCATAGGGAATCTTACACTCTCTTTACATAAACATTAATTATTTTTTACAGACACCCTGCTTGTCAAGGTTAAGCTAGCAACTTTTAAAAAAATCTATGAAATATAAAACGAAACAACTAGGTATAAAGAACTATTTTTATAGGCCTGAATTATTAGTATTATTGCATTTGTGTAAATTTTTTTAAAAAAACACATGTACAAATATTTAAAAGCTTGTATAATAATCCTTGTAAGAATTATCAGAAAATAAAAGGGGGTCAAACAAGTGAAAAATTCTAAATTTTCACTTCTAGTAGTACTTACTTTAGTCCTGAGTTTGTTCTTGACTGCTTGCTACGGCGGCAATAAAGAAGGAGCAACAACCAAGCCAAATGATGGCGGTAATGGAGAAAAAGCAGAAACACCAGCTGTACCACAAGAACTTAAAGTTTTTGAAAGTGCTGAGCTTCCATCCATGGACAGCGTTATGGCTGAGGATGCAGCGAGCTTCGAAATCATCAATAATGTTAACGAAGGACTTTACCGCTTGGATAAAGACCAAAAGGCAATCCCTGCTGTTGCTAGTGAAGATCCAGCTGAAAGCGAAGATAAACTAACTTATACTATTAAACTTAAGGATAATGCTAAATGGACAAACGGCGAGCCTGTAACAGCAAACGATTTCGTTTTTGCATGGCAGCGCGCGTTAGATCCTAAAACAGCTTCTCCTTACGGCCCATACATGATGATCGGCAAAATTGCCAATGCTGACAAGGTTTATGACCAATCTGCTAAACCTGAAGAGCTTGGTGTTAAAGCAATCGACGATCATACTCTTGAAGTCAAATTAGTAAAACCAATTACTTATTTCAAAGAATTGATGGCATTCCCATCCTTCTACCCGCAAAACAAGAAGTTTGTTGAAGAAAAAGGCGCTAAATTTGGAACAAATGCAGAAAACCTAGTATTTAACGGACCTTTCAAAATGACTGATTGGGGCGGCCCTCAAGCAACTTCTTGGAAGCTTGAGAAAAATGCAGATTACTGGGATGCTGCGAATGTAAAACTAGAAAATATCCAATTCAACGTTTCTAAAGACCCTCAAGCATCAGTAAATGCTTTTGAATCTGGTCAAGTAGATAAAACTCCTAAACTTGCAACTGCTGCAATCATCTCTCAATACGAGGGTGATGATCAAATGCAAAGATTCCTTGAGCCATCTGTATGGTGGATCAAGATGAACCAAAAGAACCCGGCTCTTAAAAACCAAAACATCCGCCGCGCAATTGCACTTGCAGTTGACAGAAAAGCGCTTGTTGACGATGTATTACAAAACGGTTCAATCGTTGCTGACGGTATCGTTCCGAAAGAATTTGCAGCTGATGATTCTGGAAAAGACTTCCGTGAAACAGGCAAGTATCTTGAAACAAACAAAGAAGAAGCGAAAAAACTTTGGGCACAAGGCTTAAAAGAGCTTGGCCAATCAAAACTATCCCTTGGATATTTGAGCCAGGATACTGAAACAGCTAAACTTGAAGCTTCTTTCGTGAAAGAGCAGTTAGAAACAACACTTGAAGGTTTGGCAGTTGAAGTTAAGAGTGTACCTTTCAAAATTAAATTGGATCTTGAAGACAAAATGGATTACGACCTATTGAATGGCGGTTGGGGACCTGACTACCAAAATCCAATGACTTATATGGATCTTTGGATCACTGACGGAGCTCAAAACAAAATGGGTTATTCTAATCCGAAATTCGATGATCTTATCAAACAAGCTGATAAAGAGACTGACCTGAATAAGCAATTCGAAATCTTCACTCAAGCAGAAAAAGTTCTTCTTGAAGAGGATGTAGCACTTTCTCCACTTTACCAGCGTTCTGTGAACGTTCTTATAAAAGCTAAAGTTAAAGGTCTTGTTCATCACAACATCGGTGGCGAGTACAGCTACCAATGGGTAACAATCGAAGGCGAATAAGTTAATTAAATAGCAAAAACTATTTTTCTATGAACAGTAGAAGAGAGTATAGAAATATACTCTCTTTTTACCTATCGTTAAATTGTCGAAATTTATTGAATAATGCATTAATTAGGAGGTGTCTGCATCATGACAAAATACATCTTGCAACGTATTGTTTATATGATTATCACATTGTTCATTGTAATATCTGCAACCTTTTTCCTCATGAAATTAATCCCTGGAAGTCCGTTTAACTCTGCAGAAAAACTATCGGAGGAACAGCTTCATATTATGAATGAAAAATATGGGTTGAACGATCCCGTGCCTGTACAATATGCGAGGTATATGGGCGGAATGCTGAAAGGCGACTTGGGTACATCCTTCCAATTTAATAACACTCCAGTAACCACTATCATTTCCGCAGGAATTGGTCCCTCTGCCACTCTTGGTTTGCAGGCCATGTTTTTTGGAACCATTATTGGTATTTTTCTAGGGGTAATCGCAGCTCTTAAACAAAACACATGGATCGATTACGGATCTACATTCTTTGCGGTTGTCGGTAAGTCTATACCATCTTTTGTTTTTGCTGCATTGCTTCAATACTATATTGCACGTGAGCTTGGCTGGTTTCCGGTTATGCTATGGAACGGACCGGAGTACAGCGTTTTGCCGACTATTGCCCTTGCCATGTTCCCAATTTCAATTGCCGCACGTTTTATGCGAACTGAGATGATTGATGTATTAAATTCAGATTATATTACATTAGCTAAAGCCAAAGGTGCCAGCAGTTTTCAAATTTCTGTGAAGCACGCCCTTAGGAACGCACTTATTCCAGTTGTTACGGTACTTGCACCGTTAGCTGTCGGATTAATGACTGGTTCACTTGTTATTGAGAAAATATTTGGTATTCCTGGAATTGGAGAGGCATTCGTAAGATCCATCATGATGAATGATTATTCGGTAATTATGGGAACTTCCATTCTTTTCGCAACATTGTTTGTAGTTGTCATTTTATTAGTGGATATTTTATATGGATTAATTGATCCGCGTATCCGTGTTAGTGGGGGGAGCAGCAAATGATAAACACTGAGAAGAGATCACAGGACTTGTTCCTACCTGCCCCGCTTGATTCTTCAAAAAGCGAACGAATTGAAAAACCAAGTTTGAACTATTGGCAGGATAGCTGGCTGCGTATTAAAAAAAACAAGGCCGCAATTGTTAGCTTAGTTGTCCTGTTCTTAATAATAATCATGGCATTTGCGGGTCCTTTTATGACTCCTCACAGTGCACGTGAACAAAATACGAAACATGCAAATCTGCCTCCGCGTATTCAAGGAATCGAAAATGTAAGCTGGCTTCCATTTGATGGGCAACTTAAGAAGAAAGATGGCACAGTTATTAATGCTTATCAGACTGAGACCCGTCAAGTTAAAGAGTATTACTGGTTCGGAACAGACCAGCTTGGTCGTGACATCTTCGCCCGCATCTGGAAAGGGACTCAAATTTCTCTTTTAATTGCCTTTGTTGCATCATTGATTGATTTACTGGTTGGAGTGGCGTACGGTGCGATTTCCGGTTATGTTGGGGGAAGAGTAGACGGCTTTATGCAGAGGATTATTGAAATCCTTGTGGGGATCCCAAATCTAGTTGTGGTAATTCTAATGATTTTGATCCTAAAGCCTGGTATCATTCCTATCATCATTGCTTTAACTATTACAGGATGGACAACAATGGCTCGTGTAGTAAGGGCTTCCGTATTAAGAATGAAAAACCAGGAATTTGTGCTTGCCTCCAGAACATTGGGAGCTTCCAATGCAAAGATTATTTTCCGTCATATGCTTCCAAACATGTTTGGGGTTATGATCATTAATACAATGTTCAGTATTCCGAATGCCATTTTCTTTGAAGCCTTCTTGAGCTTTATTGGATTGGGTCTGCAGGATCCAAATGCATCACTTGGAACGCTTGTAAATGATGGATTCAGAAGTATGATCTTATTCCCATACCAAATGTTTATTCCGGCAATTATGATTGCCATACTAATGGTAGCATTCAACTTGATTGCAGATGGATTGCGTGATGCGCTTGATCCAAAAATGCGCGACTAAGGCAGGTGTCCAATAATGGAAAAAGTATTAGAAGTTAAAGACCTTGAAATCTCCTTCCATACGTTTGGCGGGGAAGTTCAAGCCATTCGTAATGTGAGTTTTGATTTATATAAAGGGGAAACTCTTGCAATTGTAGGAGAATCCGGTTCCGGAAAATCAGTAACAACTAAATCTATTATGAGACTGCTTCCTGAAAGCAACTCTGAAATTAAGAATGGCAGCATTATTTTTGAAGGTAAGGATTTAACGAAGCTGAAAGATAAACAAATGCAAAAAATCCGCGGAAAAGATATCTCGATGATTTTCCAGGATCCAATGACTTCTTTAAATCCGACTATGACAGTCGGAAAGCAAATCATGGAACCGATTATCCGCCACCAAAATTTAAGCCGGGGAGAAGCTAAACGCCGTGCGATTGACCTGCTGAAACTGGTAGGAATCCCAATGCCGGAAGAACGCTTTAAGCAGTACCCTCACCAATTTTCCGGCGGTATGAGACAGCGTGTAGTGATTGCGATCGCGCTCGCGTGCAATCCAAAGGTTTTGATTGCCGATGAACCTACAACTGCTTTGGATGTTACGATTCAGGCGCAAATACTTGATTTGATGAAAGAACTACAGAAGAAGATTGACACATCTATCATTTTTATTACTCATGATTTGGGTGTTGTTGCCAACGTTGCAGACCGTGTAGCTGTTATGTACGGCGGAAAAATCGTAGAATACGGTACAGCCGACGAAATTTTCTATAACCCTAAGCATCCTTATACATGGGGCCTTATCAGTTCAATGCCGGATCTAGATTCGAAGGAAGACGAACTGTTCTCTATTCCTGGAACACCTCCTGACTTGCTTGCACCGCCGAAGGGGGATGCATTCGCTGCCCGTAATCCATTTGCCTTGAAAATTGATTTGGAAGAGCAGCCGCCTTTCTTTAAAATTTCAAATTCTCATTATGTTGCCTCCTGGCTCTATCATGAAAATGCACCGAAAGTTGAACCGCCTGAAGCGGTCAAAAAGAGAATGCGTCAGTTCCCTGAATTGAAGGAGGGAAAATAAGATGGCAAAAGAAAAATTGCTTGAAGTAAAAAATCTAAAACAATACTTTAATAAAGGAAAATCCAATGAAGTCAGAGCAGTAGATAACGTGACTTTTGATATTTTCAGAGGGGAAACCCTAGGCCTTGTTGGAGAATCCGGTTGCGGAAAGTCCACAACAGGCCGTACGATCATTCGCCTGTATGATGCTACAGGCGGGGAAGTGTTATTTGATGGTGAGAATGTTCACGGGAGAAAGAGTAAATCCGATCTGAAGAAATTCAACCGAAAAATGCAGATGATATTTCAGGATCCGTATGCTTCGTTAAACCCAAGACTTAAAATCTCTGAAATCATTGCAGAAGGCATTGATATTCACGGGCTTGCTAAAACATCTAAAGAACGAATGGACCGTGTGGTTGAGCTTCTGGAAACGGTAGGTTTGAATCGTGAGCATGCAAACCGTTATCCGCATGAATTCAGCGGCGGACAGCGTCAGCGGATTGGGATTGCACGCGCTCTAGCAGTGGAACCGGAATTCATTATCGCTGATGAGCCAATTTCCGCATTGGATGTATCCATTCAAGCTCAGGTTGTAAATCTGCTGAAAAAGCTTCAAAAGGAAAAAGGATTAACGTTTTTATTCATCGCTCATGATTTATCCATGGTGAAATATATCAGTGACCGTATTGGGGTTATGTATTATGGTAAATTAGTAGAGCTTGCCGATGCAGATGAGCTTTATAAAAATCCGATTCACCCTTATACTCAATCCCTTCTATCTGCAATTCCTCTTCCCGATCCTGATTACGAGCGCACGCGTGTAAGAAGGGCATATGAGCCTTCTAAACACAAATTGCAGCCCGGAGAAGAAATGGAGCTTCGTGAAGTAAAACCAGGACACTTCGTCATGTGTTCAAATGAAGAGTTCGTTCAATATCAAAAACAATATGCTGCTACTGTTTAATTGAAAAAAACGCACGGACCTGGATGGGTCTGTGCATTTTTTTATACTGTACAGGTATCAAGGCATTGAGAATAGCAAATTTCAGCCTATTACTAGGCGGATTGGCTCGTTTTTTATTTATCCATAATGTGCGGTATATCCTCTATCAACCTCTGAAAAACTTCCCTATACTTTTACATAGAGTGTTTATTAAGGAGGAACCGGATTTTGAAAAGATCGGATAAAAAGAAAATTACTGTTCTTGCTGTCTTGTTGTCCTTGGCAGGAACCGCATTCGCAGATCAGCCTGCTCAAGCAGCAGCCAATGGCTCTTCCCTTGCACTGAATGAGGTCATCATTCCAGAAAAGAAATTGCCCGATAACATGCCGAGATTTGTTTATGATTCTGGCTTCAAATTTGATTATCCCGATGCGGTAAGAGGCGTGTACGTCACTGGGACATCCGCCGGCGGAGAAAAAATGGATTCCCTCATAAAACTGATGGACGATACCGAATTGAATAGCATGGTGATTGATGTTAAAGACGATTCCGGTAATTTTACGTTTCATCCAGATAAGAAATCTCCGTTCTACAGCATTAGCAAAGCTTACATAAAGGATCCAAAGGCTATGATGAAAAAGCTTGAGAATCATAAGATTTATCCGATCGGCCGCATTGTGGTGTTTAAAGACAATGTCCTGGCAGATAAAAAGCCCGAGTGGTCCTATAAGAAAGACGGACAGGTTTGGCAGAATGGTACAGGAGCTAAATTTGTGAACCCATTTGTAAAAGAAGTCTGGGATTACAATGTACAGGCAGCGATTGAAGCAGCAGAAATGGGTTTTAAAGAAATCCAGTTCGATTATGTCCGCTTCCCAGAGGGTTTTGAAACGAAGGATAAAGAACTCTCCTACAGTGAGGGAGACTACGAAAAGGACAGCCGTGACAACACTCAGAAACGGGTACAGGCTGTAACCGATTTCACGGAATATGCACGTGAGAAGCTGAAGCCGTACGGTGTGAAAGTGTCAGTTGATATTTTCGGCTATTCTGCAACATTGCCAGAAGCGCCGGGCATTGGACAGAACTTCTCAAAAATTTCGGATAATGTCGATGTCATTTCCTCTATGATTTATCCAAGTCACTGGGGCTCATATTTCGGCATTGAGAAACCGGATACGGAGCCATATAAGCTGGTTAAGGAATACGCAAAGCTTGAGAATGAGAAGCTTGGCGACCTGAAGACAAGACCGATTTCCCGTCCTTGGCTGCAGGATTTCACGGCTTCCTATTTAGGGAAGGGCAACTACTTGAAATATGGAAAATTTGAAGTAGAAGCACAAATAAAAGCATTAAATGAGGAAGGGATTAATGAATTTCTTCTATGGAATGCAAGCAACCGGTATACGGAAGACGTCGATTACACCCCGCTTAAATAAGAACATGGAAGAGGCTGGGACATAACTAAAATTGTTTTATTTTAAGCCGAGTATCTCTTTTGAAAAAAGCATGAAAAATAATAAAACCGAACTATTACGAAGCTCTGTACCGAAGTTTCAAATAATAGTCCGGTTTTTTTATTAGCCGGAAACCTTTTGTCCCATTCTCTTTTGTTCAGATAGGATCTGTATTATATCCCGCAAAGATATTCTGAAATCCAGTTCGAGTATCTGTCCAGACTCCGATGTATCCTCCTGCAGGAACCGATGCAATGTCTATATAATCCCCGATTAACGGAACAGGAGTTGGGCTAGTTCCGTTAGGGTTGAAGGAAGTGGACGTGATTCTCTGGTTCACAAACGTCTCTCCTCCGTCATTGGATCGTGCGGTAAAGACATCCAGGTTGAATCCATCCAACTGATTGCTGTAATAAATGATGTTAATCGTGCCAACCAAAGGGTCAACATCAATAGCTGGGAAAAAGTTTTGGGAACCCGGGATGGCATTTGTTACACTTTTTGGTGCACTCCATGTCAATCCTTCATCTGTTGATTTTGAGAGGAAAACATCCGAATAACCCTGTCGAAAATCCTGCCATACAGCATAAACGCTCCCATTGTTAATTCCTACTGAATTATCGGTTCCTAAATTGGCGAATGTCAGTACCCTGAAAGCGTATCCTGGAACAGGCAAAACGGTGGGAACTGGTACAACATCGGATACAATCACCGTAGGTTCAAAGGTTGCGCCTCCATCAAGAGATCTTCTGATGTCAAATTGAGAAATGGGGTCGGTTGTTATCCATCCGGCATATACATTCCCTGTAAAACCAACGGTCACCTCAGGCCTTTCCACTTGTTCGGCTTCGTCAGAGAGAAGCACAGGAGTTTGAAACGTATTGCCGCCGTCGATTGAACGATTGAAAAAGGCGACTGATCCTCCAATATTTTGTACGTTAAACTGATGATTATAGGTAACGTAAATGTTGCCTAAATATGGACTGGACTGTGAGTTGTCCGCTGTTATATTGGTTTCGTCATTATTAATATACGTACCATAACCAGGTCCGACAACCACTGGATCCGAAAATGTCACTCCATTATCCGTTGATTTATAAACAAGTGTGGTACCGCTCTCTGCACCAGGAAATGCATGGGCAGAAACGACAAAGGTCGCTGGAAAAACGTAAGCAACCATCGCTGCCTCCGCTCCTGTAAATGGAGCTGGAAGAGGAAGAATCGAATTGGACCAGTTTGCGCCTCCGTCCACTGAACGGTAAAGCCCTGTTCTCGGAAGACCGGTTGAGTTATCGGTTGCGACTGCAACCATAAAATTTGTACTTAAAAGATTAACCGCGATACTGGGTTCGAATTTGGGCAGGCCATCTGGGGTAACCTGAAAATTAAATATTGGCAAGTATGTCTCCTCCTTAACTATCTCTTGATCAATTCTATGTTGGGAAACGGAACAAGGATTGGACAGGTTCACCAACTTACATAAAAAGGATGAGGATATCAGCAAATATACAGTCACTTTTGCTCTCTAATAATAAACTATAGCAATCCCATGAAAGGAGTAGATTCATATCGCTAGACTAGTAGATGCTCAAACTTCTCAAAACGCGAGCTATGCCAATTCCATTGGGGTGCTGGTAACCGGAATTCCACAGCTGACAGGCCAGTTAACCCTGGATTTAAGCAGTGCGGGAGCAAACAGCCGAGTCACCTTTGAAGGGACCGTTTCCTTGCAGCTTCCTTTGCTTCCTGTTACCGCCCAGGCTACGGCAACCATTGTAAGAGGAACTTCCCCCTCGGATTTGGCTGTTTATTCTGCTGCACAGACCCTTGATTTAAACATTATAGGGCCTCAAGTTATATCATTCAGCGGATCAGATTTCAATGTACCAGCAGGAGGACCTGTATCGTACACGATGTTTCTCAGTGTAACTGGGCTTGGAGCAACCCGGGTTGGCCCTGAAAGTTTTAATGCTGTTGCTTACACAGATTAAGAATAAAAAGGGGAATGAAAAATGAACTATTTTACAGGGGTTATTACGAATACACGCGTAACGGGTACGGCAGCTTCAACCGTAGTTGTAAATACTAGAAACCTTAGTTTAGTGGATGATGCGACCATTGTCGTTGAACTTCGCTATACGCTTGAATCGCCTATTATGACTCCGCTCTATGTAAATGGTTACGTTGTGCCGGCTGGTACAGTTGATATTCGAGAGTTTTCTATTCCTGGAGTATTTGCATATGAACTGCAAATCAGTGTAATCAGTCCATCTGAAGAAGAAACAATTTTGACAGTATTCGGACTGGATGAATCCGGGAATCTTGTGCAAAATCAAAGAATTCTCCAGTCGGAATTTACGGTTCTGCCTGCTGTTCTGTAAAAAAGGGAATTCCAGTTATTTACTTTAAATTAACAGGTGTTTTCAATAGCTTGGTTGCATAAAATAGGAAATGGTTATGGCTGATTCAGCAGGTAAACGGAATCTTTGTTCCCAGTGCATGCGGAATATAGCCTGTCCTGCTGTTCCCGCAGAACTCTTGCGTCTTTCACTTCAATCCTAATGATTTAGCTAATAATTCTACTAGAGATTTGAAACACATAAAACACCCTATCAGGCTGCCTGGACTCTAAATTCAATCAGGGTCAGGCAGCCTGATTTTGCTTAAATTCGTTCCTCAATATAGAAAAGAGTATACTGGTCAATATTTGATGTTACTGCTGTGTAGGAAAAGGTGTTGATCTTGCAGTATTGGAACTCCACGGTCTATAAATGCGATTGAAAGATTCAACCAAGGAATTAACCCAGCAATTTCCTTTCCTAATCATACTGCTTTAGATCATTTCCTGTTAACTTATTTCGATTAACCGCTAGAATATGGATCATGGTCCACACAAAAAACACCTTTGAAGGGGTAACGGAGTAACCCCTTCAAAGGTGTTTTTTAGTGTCTCATTTTTTATGCTGCTCTAAGAATCGAAATACTCAAGAGGGGTTTTTCTCCTTTTGATTAGATTGGATAAAAGTCGTCCTTAAATGCTTGTGTAAAGCGCATTGTTGTGAATAAGAAATTTAATTTAGCAGAGTATGAAATCTCTGAGAGAAAGCAGGTTAAGAGTGATGCTCATAAAAATCTGCTATGAGGAGGATTCCCCTGAGAGAAAGTGTACCTCAGTAGGGCTTATCACAATGACATGTTTGTTAGAGGATTACAAAAAAGTGCTGCCGTGAGTTCTTCTTCTCTGCAATTCATAAATGTTATGGTCCAATGATTCCAAGGGATCTGAGCATAACATTAAAAGAATTCCCATACTTTTCGGGTGGGAAATTCTGTTTAATATGGAGAACGCCCTGCTCCCGGATTTTTTCTCTGTCCTCAGTGTTAATGATGATTTCTTTAGCATGGTTAACAGCTTCCATCAAATCACCTTGATGATTAATTTTTCCTGTGTAATTATGAATAATGAAATTTCTGATTCCGTCTGAATCGGTCGCTACTACAGGACATCTGCACAGTAAAGCTTCGGAGACACTGTATCCGAATCCTTCCAGAATTGACGTAGAACTAAGGAATCCTCCGGAATCGCCGATTTTTGAATAGTAATCAGCCATTTCATGATTGGGAACGTCTTCATGGTGAATCAAATGGGAGGTAAGGTTAAGCTGTTCCGTACGTTTTTTGAATTCCTCCTTTTGATCATCAGCACTCAATTTGAGATCTCCAAACATCCATATGGTGAGATTATTATTCCATTTAATTAAATGTGAACAAAGCTCTAAAAAAAATGACCAATTTTTATTGGGTTCCAGTCTGCCTACCCAGCCGATAATTGGCTGACTTATTTTTTCATGAGTCCTATATCCAAATCCATAGACATCTAATGGATTGTTAAAACAGTATTGTGGAAATTCAGGTATTTTACTGTTAAATAAATGGATAAGGTGAGAGGTCTGCGGATATAAAATGGCTTGAGCATACGATTTGATGTAAGGAGCAGCCTGATCGACTACTGCAGCTGCTTCACTTGGTATTCCAAGACCTTGAACTTCATATATGATTTTCCCGGAATAACCTAAATTACGTATCCTCTCCATTAAATAAAAATCTGTGCAAACGACGATTGCATCAAACTGATGCTGATCCAAAATTTCTTTTATTTTCGCGTCATCATTTGTGATATAGGCAGGGATTCCTATAATGTTCTTTTTGCCTTCTGCGTTAAAAAGGTAAAGAAGATGGGATTCGATTCCCATATTCGCCAGTGATTTTGCCCTTATCCGGTTTAATGTTTCCATTCCTCCGCTTGGAAGATAGAATGTGAACAAAATTTTCATGTTTGAAACCCCTCTTGTTGGAATGGCATCCATTATTGAAGTTTTTCTTTTAACTTTAATGTCCTGAACAACTGATTTTTGAATGGATTTTCGGAATAAAGCTCCGTCTGAAAAACAACCTTTTCATAGTTTGAAGTAAAGGAGCTGGAAAGAAAGGAGGGAGCAGCATTCCTAAGCTGAGAGATCAAAGTTTGAATAAACATTGGGGTTGGAAAAAGATCATCTCCTAAGATTAATGTATAAGGAGTTTGGATGGAATGTATGGCAGCGAGGAGTGCCTGATGTTCATCTGCAAATGGGTTCGGGATAAATTCAGTAAGAGGATGGGGAATATGGATTAAAGTGCTCGTTATCGATTGGTCTGGGGATCTATCCACGATTTTAAAATGATAATTGCTAAATACTTGATCGTAGAGATTTTCAGCTCTCTTTACTGCATTTTCTGTATCTGTTCCTATATATACAACTGTCAGCTCAGGTGTGATTTGGAGTCTTACTCTTGCTTGATGTCTTACAAGGTGATACATATATCTCCACCGGCGATGGTGATTTTCATTTTTTAATGAGGCGGAAATACTATATTCCGAGTCAACCCGGTAATCAACAAGTTCAATAGGAATGAACGCCATGTCGCAGAATTGGGTAAGCCTGAGCCAGTAATCATAATCTTCAACGGGTTCAGCACCGTAGCCGTCTAAATTTTTAGCATATTCACTTTTGTACATAAAAGAAACTCCAACAATACATGCGTCCAACAGATTTACTTTCGGCATGGCCTGGTAGTTTCTTTGTATTTCAAGCTGTGCTTCGGTCAGGAGGGTATTTCCGTTATCATTAATATTCTGAAAGGAACTGTACACCAAACCTACGTTAGGTGGAGAGGTGGAAAGAAAGGTTCTTAATGTGCTTAGAAAATTTGGATAGTAGATGTTATCACTTGAGACCCAGGTTAAATATTTAATTGAAGGATCTTGAAAAAGAATATCAAATCCTCTGTTTAGTGATTTGGAAACACCTTTATTGGTTTCATTAATTACAATCTCAATTCTAGGATCGTTTCTGCTGTATTCTTCCACAAACCCAATCATCTCAGGAGCTCCATCCACTACTATTATCATGCGGAAATAAGGAAGATCCTGGTGCAGCATGGATTCAATTGCAGCCTTTAGGAAGGAAGGTTTCTGTATATATACGGGCATAACAACACCGGTGTCATTCATGAATAAATACACCTCTTTGACTTTTATGCTATCTTATTCATGCCGTTGCTTCATGTCTGTATATTTGTCCATGGAATGTCTAAAAAACAAGCACAGAGGTTTGGATTAGACCGATTGATCATCGGTTTATTCTTTTTACTCGGTTCCAGCCTTTCTGTGTTTTCTCAGACTGCTGAAAAAAAGTATCCTTCGTTTTTCCTCCGAACAAACCCGACCCGATCCCATTTGCTAAAACACCCATTGTAGCAGTCAATCCGATAACAAAAATGGCGAAAAGGACGAAATCAGTAAAATAGCTGATCATGCCAATCAACTCCTTATTCCTATTATACATAAAAGGTATTCAATTTTCAGTTAATTTAAACAAATGCTTTATAATATGTTTATGCAGAAGCAAAATGGGTAAATTACCAATACAACTACATTTTAACAGGAGAGAAAGCATGAATTGGTACGAAAAACTGAGCCAGTATTTTCCGATTGAAGAAATGAAGTCACGTGATCATATAGAAGGTTTATTAGAAGATAGAGGCGACATTTATTACAAGGATGAAGGGCCTAAGCATGTGCTCATGTATGCGGAGCTTGATGATTTTCTCTTTATAGATTACATATATGTCTCCAAAGATGCGCGCGGCGAGGGTCTTGGACATAAGCTTATTGCGAAGCTGAAAGAGAAAAACAAACCCATTATTTTGGAGGTTGAGCCTGTTGATGATTCCGATCAGGATACGGCAAAACGCCTTAAGTTTTATCAAAGGGAAGGTTTTCATCATGCAAGCTCCATCGGATATTCCAGAAGATCTTTAGCAACCAATGAAGTAAATCATATGGAAATTCTCTACTGGTCCCCAAATGACCGTCCGGAATCAGAAATTTTTTCTGCAATGAAGGAAACCTATAAGCACATTCATACGTATAAGGATAAAGAGTGGTACGGCCGTTCTTATGAAGATGTGAAGGAAGTACTGAAAATACGGAGTGAGGAAGAATCTAACGACATTTTCGATGAGAAAAACTAATTGAGAATGCATACGCGTATGATACGCCGAAAAACAGGAAGTAAATGAATTTATTGGTACTGGAGAGCAGTTGTCAGAATGTTAAAGTAATATAAGCAATACTGATTTATAGGGAATTGTAACGAATTCGTCAAACTTTTAAGGAAAAGATATTCACTAACTTACTTTTTTATAGTATAATGAGCAATAGATATTACTTGTTTAAAGTGATTTTATTTTAAACTACGTACAGAGGAGTGAAAGTTCCATGGTAACCTTATATACATCACCAAGCTGTACTTCATGTAGAAAAGCAAAGGCGTGGCTGGAAGAGCATGAAATTCCATATACAGAAAGAAACATTCTATCCGATACGATGTCTATCAATGAAATTAAAGAAATTTTAAGGATGACAGAAGACGGAACGGATGAAATCATTTCCACACGTTCTAAAATCTTTCAAAAACTAAATGTTAATCTTGAGAGCATGCCTCTTCAAGACCTATATCAGCTGATTCAGAATCATCCTGGACTGCTTAGAAGACCAATCATGATTGATGAAAAACGTCTTCAAGTAGGCTACAATGAAGATGAAATCCGCCGCTTTTTGCCACGAAAAGTACGTACGTATCAGCTGCGTGAAGCACAGCGCCTAGTTAACGAATAAACGATTGATAAAAGCCTTCCAGTGATATTGGAAGGCTTTTTATGTGCTTGTTCTCATTTTTTTCATAAGCACACCGCTTAACACAAAAATGAGTACGGTAAAATAAGGGATTCCCTCAAGAAACAATGGTTTACTCGCCAAAAATTGAAGCTGATCTTCATGAGAAATCATTTTCCCGGCAGTGTAAGCAAGCATTCCCCCTCCGACATAAATTAAATAAGGGAAGCGGTCAATCAGCTGCAGAACAAATTTGCTTCCCCAGATGATGACGGGAATCGAAATGAAAAGCCCGGTTACGACGAGCATGGTGTGGCCGTTTGCTGCTCCTGCAACGGCTATAACGTTATCAAGCCCCATTAGTACATCCGCAGCGACAATCGTTCTTACAGCCTTCCACAAACTTCCATGGCTTTTAATGTTTTCGTTTTCTTCCTCTTTTCCAGCCATTAAACCAAAGGAAATATACAAAAGGAATATCCCCCCTGCCAGCTGCAGATAAGGAATTGTCAGAAGATAGACAGCTACCGTTGTGAGAGCGGTTCTAAGAGTTATGGCAAGAAGCGTACCAATAATAATCGCCTTTTGACGCTGTTTTTCCGGAAGCCTTCTGCTGGCCATAGCAATTACAATGGCATTGTCTCCGCCCAGGATTAAATCAATGCCAATAATCATCAATAAAGAGATTAGAAACTCCTGCTCCATCCAATACCCCCGTTTGTCCCGCATTAAAGGATTGTGCTTGTACCAAATATATGAAAAGCAACAAGCAATATGCCTCATCACTGGTTAATAACTGTTTTCATTCTTTTCAGGGTTTTTTTATTTCATTTATGTGTGATTTATCATAAAATAGGAGTACAAGATTCTCTAAGCTGTGGTTGACTAATACGAGGGTGTTGTGGTAAGTGAGAAGGCGGTTAAAAAGCCAGGCTTTGGGGTAAAGTGTAGGAAAGTGCAACTATCGGGGGTTTAGTTGTCCCTTCAACATCAAAAAAAGAAGGGAAGTGTAATCCATGGAAATTGAACGCATTAATGAGCATACCGTGAAATTTTATATTTCATATGGCGATATAGAAGAACGCGGCTTTGACCGGGATGAAATCTGGTACAACCGTGAACGAAGTGAAGAACTCTTCTGGGAAATGATGGATGAGGTGCACGAGGAAGAAGACTTTATGATGGAAGGACCACTCTGGATCCAGGTTCAGGCAATGGACAAAGGTCTGGAAGTAGTGGTCACCAGGGCACAGATGTCGAAGGATGGACAGAAGCTCGAGCTGCCGATCAGTGATGATAAATATCACGAAATTCCTGTTGATGACAACATTGACAGTATAATGGATGAACATTTCTCCAAAGCCCCTGCTGAAGGTGAGGATCAGCCTCCGCAGCTTGAATATGTCATTCATTTTGGCGATTTTGAGGATGTCATTTCGTTAGCAAAAACGAATCTATCCGGATTTTCCAATAGCTTGTTTGCGCTGAATAATCAATACTATCTGTTTGCAGAATTTACTGAAGAACAAGCGGCAGAGGAAATGGAAAATGTACTGAGCATTATTTCAGAGTATGGAAGCCAATCAAAAGTTACCGTCCACAGGCTTGAAGAATACGGAAAAAAGGTAATGGATGAACACGCATTGCATACGATCCGAAAGCATTTTGCTTAAGCTCATGAGCCGATTTCTATAGAAATCGGTTCTTTTTTTTGAGTTGTAAAGGGTATGATAGTAATGCCATGAGTTATTTTATTGCGGGTATGATTACGAATGAAACTTTTAGGGAATGTAATTCGTACTATACCTAAAGCTGCAGAAAAGTCAGGTGAGATTGGATGAAAAATTTTATTCAGGTCATTATTTTTTCATTATTTGTAACAGCCGTTATTCTATTAACGAAGAATTATTGGGGAGACTGGATTTTAGCCGCATTAAGTATCATATTTACTCTTTCAATTGTCTTTATCGGCTTCGTCATTTTTATGGAAAACCGAAAACCTAATCAGACCTTAACATGGCTGATTGTCCTCGGCGCATTTCCAATCGTCGGGTTTTTATTTTATTTACTGTTTGGACGCAATGTCAGAAAAAGAAGGCTTTTTGAAAAGAAAGCGCTTATCGATCAGCAGGTGTATTTGCAAATAGAAGGAGATCATCACGATTATGAAGAACGGGCAGCACAAATGGGGGACCACCAGAAGCTCATGTTTAAGCTGGCTCACAATCTTAGTCACAGTCCTGTCTCTTTTGCATCAGAGACAACCATTTTAACAAATGGGGATGAGAAGTTTCCGGCGATTTTGAAGGAAATCAAAGAGGCTAAAAAGTACATTCATCTAGAATACTATATAGTCCGGCACGATGACATCGGGCTTCAGCTTCAGGAAGCTTTGATTGAAAAGGCGCGGGAAGGGGTCAAAATCAGATTCCTGTATGATGCAGTAGGGAGCTGGAAGCTTTCCAAAGGATATATTAGCAAAATGCACAGGGCTGGAATAGAAATGGTGCCATTTCTTCCGGTAACTCTTCCTTTCTTAAGCAATAAAATCAACTTCCGAAATCACCGTAAAATTATTATTATTGACGGTAAAATAGGATTTATGGGCGGCCTGAATGTAGGAGATGAGTATTTAGGAAAAGTCGACTTCTTTGGCTTTTGGCGGGATACACATCTGATGGTTAAAGGAGAAGAGGTGCGGACTCTGCACATGATTTTCCTTCAGGACTGGTACTATATGACCGGCAAGGAGCTTGATACGGAAACTTATCTTAAAGCAGATCCAGCAGAATTCCCTGAGGGGAATGGCGGAGTTCAGATGATCGCCGGAGGGCCTGATAATAAGTGGGAAAACATTAAAAGCTTATTTTTCTCCATGATTGTTTCAGCTAAAGATTCTATCTGGATCGCATCTCCATATTTTATTCCGGATGAGGATATTCTTTCAGCATTAAAAGTCGCAGCGCTTAGCGGTGTAGATGTGCGCCTCCTTGTCCCGAAAAGACCTGATAAGAAGCTGGTCTTCTACGCATCAAGATCCTATTTCGCTGAACTGATGGAAGCCGGAGCTCAAATTTATGAGTACGAAAAAGGATTCATGCACAGCAAAATTGTGATCGTGGATTATGAAATAGCCTCCATTGGTACCGCCAATATGGATATGAGGAGCTTCCACCTGAACTTTGAAGTGAATGCATTCCTATACAGAACAGACAGTACTGTCACACTCGTAGAAGAATATGAGAAAGACTTGCTGGAATCTAAAAAGCTGGATATGGACGACTTCGTTAAACGCAGCTTTTTTCAGCGGATGTTTGAATCATTTGCTAGGCTGCTGTCGCCGATGCTTTAAGGTTGGACATATAGGAAAAAGACTAATCCATATAGGGTTAGTCTTTTTTTATGGTTTTCGTTTCCCGGTCTCATGAACGTATGAACCGCTTTAATTGTGGTTCATGCTGGAAACTGAGCCTTCCCAGCCACTTCGATATTTTTCTTATTTCCAGCCAAAAGGACCGGCATCGTTACCTAGCTGCTTGGTCTCTCCCTTGGAATACCAACTTTTAACCGCTGATAATCCCCTTTTCAACCCCGGAAATTCAATCTTCTCATATAAGAAGGATTCGCCCAAACACATGTAGAAAGGGTAGTTGCATTCTATTAACAAGGAGGAAGGATTGTGCTTACGTCATTAACTGAATCAGGTGCATTTTCTTTACTAAACAAGGTTTATTCATTCGAGGAGCTGGATCAGCTTCGGAGTACCGAATTATTTTACTGTCCAGCTTGCAGGCAGAGCGTAGAGCTTAAGCTTGGTACGGTAAAGAGGTATCATTTTGCTCATCGTAAAAAAACAGCCTGTCATTATGAGGCTGAGCCGGAGAGTGAACGGCACTTGCTTGGAAAGCAGCAGCTGTTCGACAGGCTGAAACAAAAAGGGGAGGCGGAGCTGGAACCGTATCTCCCGGAAATCCGGCAGCGGCCGGATATGATGCTGACGTTTAATAAGAAGAAGTATGCAATTGAATACCAATGCTCGTCCATTCCGCATGAACAGGCAATCCGCCGCAGCAGGGGCTATCAGAGTCTTAAGATAGAACCGGTCTGGATTCTCGGTTCGAATCAGCTTCATCGAACGGGAGCTTCTGAGTATCGTCTAAATGTCTTCCACTGGTTCTTCATCAAAAATTTCCCCTATTCATCGCTTCCCTACCTTTTGTTTTATTGCCCGGAAAATAAGCAGCTCCTCAGATTATCCGAATTCTTCCCTATTTCTAAACAGATTTTCCATGCAAAAGCCGAAGTGATGGAACTAAGCATGGATTCTCTGGCTCCGCACAAATGCTCTGCTCCAGGCGGATATCCAGTCAGCTGGCTCCAAAGCAAGGTCCTTAAATTCAGAAAATTTCCTCCTTCAAAACAAGTAACCTCCCTGCAGAAGGTGCTTTATTTGAAAAAGCGACTTCCATTATCTCTGATCCCTCCTATCGTTTTCATGCCAGCGCAATTTGACTTTGCCATTGAAACAGAGCCACATGTTTGGAAAACGCGGCTCCTATTATGGGCAGAGACCCGTCCTGGTTTTTCCAAACAAGAAGTGGTCCGTTATTTCTCTTTCCTCGAGTCGGAAGGGCATATAACAAGGCGCAGTCTTCAGACCATTAGTCCTTCAACTGAAGAAATCCTTTATGAATTGGGAAATAGGCTGATGCAAGCAGGATTTTTAACATGGACGGAGAAAAACAACATATATACACTTGCACCAATCAGGTGGTCATCAAAAATAACGGACGTTTTGCATGAGGATTGTGAATTTTTCAGGCTAATTTCAGCACTTGAGCATAACCTATAGGCATGTACGGCAAATCAATTGACTTCATCAGAGAATTTAGACAAGATGAGTTTAAGGCTGATTTCAGCTTAAGTATGGATAAGGGGGAAAAGACATGTCAGAACAGCAAACAGTAAAAAAATTGCCGCTAAGAAACGATATTGCGGTAGAGGATACATGGAGACTGGAAGACATTTTCGCAACCGATGAGGCTTGGGAGAAGGAGTTTGCGGAGTTAAAAACAGCCATTCCAAAAATTGCGGACTATCAAGGGAAGCTTGGAGATTCTGCTCAATCTTTATATGAAGGTCTCTCCTATCAGGATTCAGTTACGGAGCGCCTTGGAAAATTATATACATATGCACACATGAGATACGATCAGGATACGGGTAATTCACTGTACCAGGCATTAAATGACAGAGCAGCAAGTCTTTATACAGAAGCGTCCAGCATTTCGTCCTACATGGTTCCTGAGATTCTAGCTATGGATGAAGGAACACTGAAACAATATGTGGAGGAAAGCGAAAGCTTGAGCCTTTACCGTCACGCCCTAGAGGAAATCAACCGTGAACGTCCCCACGTTTTGTCTGCTGAGCAAGAGGCTCTGCTAGCACAGGCATCAGAAGCACTTAGAGCTTCGAGCGATATTTTCGGCAAGCTAAATAATGCAGATATGGAATTCCCTGCGATCAAAGATGAAAACGAGGAAGAGGTGGAAGTAACACACGGCCGTTTTATCACATTTATGGAGAGTGAAGACCGCCGGGTAAGGCACGATGCGTTTAAAGCGGTTTATGATACGTATGGAAAATTCAAAAATACGCTGGCAAGCACACTGTCGGGTGCAGTAAAAAAAGATAACTTCTATGCAACTGCAAGAAAATACAGCTCAGCAAGAGAAGCGGCACTAAGCAGCAATAATATTCCTGAAGAGGTATATGATAACCTCGTTTCAACTGTAGAGAAAAATTTGCATTTGCTGCAGCGTTACGTAGAACTTCGTAAAAAAGCCCTAAACCTTGATGAGGTTCACATGTATGATCTTTACACACCGCTTGTCCAAAACACAAAGATGGAGATTCCTTATAAAGAAGCAAAGGATTATCTGTTAAAAGGACTCGCACCGCTTGGTGAAGATTATTTGGATATTTTAAAAGAGGGCTTTGAAAACCGCTGGGTCGATGTTCATGAAAACAAAGGAAAACGCAGCGGGGCATACTCATCAGGCACGTATGGAACAAATCCTTACATTTTGATGAACTGGCAGGATAATGTGAACAACCTGTTTACGCTCGCTCATGAATTCGGCCATTCCGTTCACAGCTATTACACAAGAAAAAATCAGCCTTATCCTTACGGTGATTATTCAATCTTTGTCGCAGAAGTGGCTTCAACAACGAATGAGGCATTGCTGAATGATCATATGCTGAAAACGATTGATGATAAGAAAAAGCGAATGTACTTGTTGAATAACTATCTCGATGGATTCAGAGGCACCGTATTCCGCCAAACAATGTTTGCTGAATTTGAACATGCTATTCACAAACGTTCACAGGATGGCGAACCGCTGACACCAGAGCTTTTGACCAAAATGTACTACGATTTAAACAAAAAATATTACGGTGAGAACATTGTTGTGGACGAGGAAATCGGCCTGGAATGGGCACGGATTCCTCATTTTTACTACAATTACTATGTATATCAGTATGCAACTGGCTTTAGCGCTGCCGCTGCCCTCAGTAAGCAGATTCTTGAAGAGGGAGAGCCGGCAGTAAAACGCTACATTGAATTCTTAAGTGCAGGAAGCTCGGATTATCCGATTGAAGTTCTTAAAAAGGCAGGGGTTGATATGACATCATCCCAGCCAGTAGAAGAAGCATGCAAAGTATTTGAAGAAAAGCTGAACGAGCTCGAGAAATTAATGAACGAATAAAGCGAAAAGCCGCTCCTTTAATCACGGAGCGGCTTTCTCTTTAGGCATGTTCCGGAAATTGCGGAGCGGAAGCCCTGCAGTTAAAATCCTTTAAATGTTTTTTTGCGCGTCATCCCATAAATACCGCTCACGATGATTACAAAAAGAATGAGGGAAGAGAGGATGACCGGAATCATATTCATCAGACCCAGAATTTGAAGGAAGAATGCCCCTCCAAAAAGAAGGGTCATCCCAGTAATTATGATTGGATTCATCTTGGAACCACCCCCGTCCTTCTTTATATGAAGACAAATGATAAAATATGTATGTGACGAAATTGTGAATTAAGAACTAAGTACTTGTCAAAACTCGACATATTCTGATATACTCAGGGTGTGAAATTGATCACATAACAAACATTTACCCCTTTGTTTGACCGTGAAAAATTTCTCCCATCCCCTTTGTTGTCGTTAAGACATACAAGAAGAGACCATGCTTATCCCGGCATGGTCTTTTTTAATTTATTTAATAAAGTAAGCGGTTACAGATTTTTAGGTGAGAGTGGATTGATTAAGAGGCGGGAGGGACAGATAATACCTGGGAACGGATAGAAAAAACGGACGGCTAGATAGGAGCGGGTAACGGCTAAATAAAGGTGAGGAACGGACAGATTAAGTAGTTGAATGGCCAGAAAACCAGGTTGGTTGGACAGAAAAAATCCATCGGCTAAATAAGAGCGGAGAACGGCAAGAATAAGGGGCGGAACGGACAGATAATGCCCGGGAACGGCCAGAAAACCAGGTTGGTTGGACAGAAAAAATCCATCGGCTAAATAAGAGCGGGGAACGGCCAGAATAAGGGGCGGAACGGACAGATAATGCCCGGGAACGGACAGAAAACCAGGCCGGTTGGACAGAAAAAATCCATCGGCTAAATAAGGGTGGAGAACGGCCAGAATAAGGGGCGGAACGGACAGATTATGCCTGAACGGCCAGAATCCCAGGCCGGTTGGACAGAAAAAAGCGGACGGCTAAATTGAAGTGAAGAACGGCCAGATTATGACGGAGAACGGCCAGAAAACAAGTCGTAACCCCATCACCGTCCACCAGCAACCAAAAAAACCGCCAAATCCTCTAAGGGGATGGCGGTTTTTCAGTCTAATGCTCTCCAGAACGTTCCGTGCTTGACGGGCACTTTTTCTACTTTTTGTGCAAGCTGATATTTTTTCATTTCACGCTCGGCTTCTTCAATGCTCATGTTGTAAACAAGAGCGATTTCTTTAGAAGCGACGAATCGGAAGTAAGAAAGGAATACCTGCAGCGGAGGCGGTTCGGATGGCGGCGGAGTTTCGCCGAGCATTTCGAACAGCACTTCTTCGTACATTTCATATGGATAATAGCCGGCAATTTTTAAGCCTTCTTCTTCTACCCGTTCATTGAAGAATGCAATGGTAGGCATTTCGCTGACTTCCATCTCTGCAGTTATTTTCATATCGCATTGCAGAGCCTTTACGGCGCTTTCAGAGTGAAGGTCCTTAATGAATTCATCTTTATCAAGACCGGTAATACCCGCAATTTCGATAAGCACTTTTTCATCTGAGACATCCTGCTTTTCAGTGAAAAGGACTTCCTGCAGCTTGCGGAGGAATCGGATGCCGGATTTCCTTCCTTGCAGCTCTGCCGCTTTTATCGCAACAGAAGGTGCATAAGCAGAGGAGATTGGATTATCAAACCAGATTGATCCGTCGCATGACATTCCGGTGCGGCATGCAGTGCTGTCCCAGGAAGCTGCCATATTCTCAGGGCGTTTCATTTTAATGGCATTTAGAGATGCCAGATTTCCGCTGATAATATGCTTCAGTGTAAAGAAGCGTCCGTATCTCATCAGCAATTTTTTAATTATGGGCTCAAGCGCCCAGCACTCAGGACAAAGAGGGTCGACGAACAAATATATTTCAAGCGGTTTCTTTGCATTGCCGTGGCAATGGGAGAAAAAATGCCCGATATTCTTTTTCTCGCCATAAGGCATTAATTCCATTCTCCTTTCTTATCGAGCGCACTGCCTGGAGTGTTCACCATATGATGCGCCGTTAATGTAAGCCGCTCGAAAAGGAAATTTCGAATATCTCCCTCTAGTCCAACCTCGTCCATTGCTTTGTCCATACAATCCAGCCAGGCTTCCGCTCGATCTTCTGTTATAGGAAAGGGCAGGTGCCGCGCTCTCAGCATTGGATGACCATGCTCATCCGTATATAAGGAGGGACCGCCTAAGTATTGAGTCATAAATTGTTTCTGCTTTCTTGCTGTTTCGCTTAATTCGTTTGGAAAAATAGGTGACAGCAAGGGATGTTTTCCTACATTGGAATAAAAAGCATCAACAAGCTGGGAAAGAAGCTCTTTTCCAATCGCTTCATACGGAGTTGTAAAAGATTCTGCCATGTTGATAACTCCTTTATCTTAAATTCTCTTCAAATTGAGTAAGATTATTCTTAAATAAGTGTGTTCAGTCGTGATATGCCAGGGTTTTTAGCTCTGTCCTGTTCATGTAATAAACTTATTTTAACAATGAGATTCATATATCTCAAACAAATCGCTCTGAGTTTTATTTAAAAATCCTTTTTCCCATAAAAAAATCAGTCCGCAATGGACTGATTTGCCTAGGCAAAATAAGATGCTGAAATTTTCTCGACATAATTTCGTGTTTCTTTAAATGGGGGAATCCCACCGTACTTATCCACATTTCCAGGTCCGGCATTATAAGCTGCAAGGGCGAGTTTGACGTCTCCATCGTACTTGGCAAGCATCTGTTGTAAGTATTTTGTTCCGCCCATAACATTGTCCCTTGGGTCAAAAGGATTTTCGACCCCAAGTCCTTTTGCTGTCGCAGGCATTAGCTGCATCAATCCCATGGCTCCTGCTCCGCTTTCAGCATTCGGATTGTAATTGGATTCCTGTTTAATGACGGATCGAATCAATTTAGGGTCCACCCCATACGCTTCAGAAGCCTCTGAAATAATCGTCTCAATAGAAGCGGGGCCTGATGGAAGTTTTACAGAAGATGCTTTGATTTCTTCTAATGAAGGGAGCGCTTGTGTAAATAGCGGCCGCTGCTGGTTTGGGAGAGCTGATGCCGGATCTTGCGGCGTTCCAGTATAAAATTGGAGCATTGTATCAAGCAGGTCGCTGAACATGTCGCTTGCTGATTGGCTTTCTGTCTGTTTATTGGAGTGAAAATCAAGGGAGCGAAGGTTCTGTAATTCCATCATCGTCTGAAACTGCTTTATTTCCATACGGAGTCATCTCCTTTATTCTCGATATTTTTGTTCATAAAAGCGGCGAACCTTATTTTTCGTTTCACGGACAGGAATCTGATGCATTTCGAGAAGCCTGCTGAAATACAGTTCTCCTGATGTAGCTTCGTCTGCTTCATATTCCAATTCGTAGTCCTCTATAGATAAGTATCGGCTCCGATCAAGAACGATTAAGCCGTTTTCTGCTTTTTTTTCAGCACGGAAGGTTGTCAGGGAACCAAAATAGCGAATGGCGTCATCAGCAATTCCGAGCGATTTAAGCTGGTGCTTGACGCTCCCAGCTGGAAATTGGTGTTCTTCCATTAGAAAAGCTGCTTCTTCATCTGTTAAAGTTTGCTCGGTTTCCAGAAGTCCTGTTTCCGCTGGCTCTTTAAGTGTAAGCACCCACTTTCCATGTTTATAGCGAGTTCTAAGGGCGGATTTCTTTTCTTTTATTTGAAAATCGCTGGTGTCAAAATAATGATTCACCTGCTCATGAAAATCTTTTTCATTAAAGCTGAATGCGATGGCTAACCGGCTGAATTCATCTTCCGTTAGCATGTTTTTAAATTCAATTTCGATATGCTGAGCCATGGTGATCCTCCAATAATACATGTTTTCTCTATTATCTCTCTTTAAAGCAGCCAGAGCAATCAAGAAAAGTTTGAAAACAGGCGGGGATGAATAGAGCTTCCATTTTATAAGAGCGGCGACTGTATGGTAAAATAGATGTGTAGTTTTGGATTGGAAGGAGTTTTAATAAATGAACAATAAAATCGAAGTAGTGGAAGCGTCAGTTGAAGAGGAGAAATTGGTGCTGACAGGGAATTCTTATAACGGTGAGGCTTCTGAGCTGGAGGCTAACGGACAAATTTTAGCAGATTCAGATAACCTCGCATTTGTATACATATTGGAAAACCCAGAGCATTTTACATACTTAAGTATTCCGGCTGCCCATTGGCCAGAGGTTGAAAAAGCAAGAACTGCTTCATTAACCGTTTGGGCGCGCATAAATGAACAGGAAATAGAGCTTGAGCACTTCTTTGAGGAGCTTGATGAGCTTGTTCAGAACATAGCAGGCAATGCGAATTACGGAGAGGAAATGGAAGGCAAGGTTTCCGAAGTGTTTGCTACCTAAGCAAAAAAAGAAGGAGAACATTTCATGCTGGGGGCGATGGAAATGGATGAGAGAGAATGGGAGCTGTTCCTGGCTCCGTATCAGCAGGCGGTTGATGAATTAAAGGTTAAGCTAAAGGGATTAAGATCAGAATATGAGCTTGAAAGCTCGCATTCTCCTATTGAATTTGTGACGGGTAGAGTGAAGCCGATTGCGAGTATTCTCGATAAGGCTAAACGAAAAAACATTCAATTAGATAGACTCCACAGTGACATGCAGGATATAGCGGGGCTTAGAATGATGTGCCAGTTTACAGATGATATCCGGGCAGTAGTAACCATGCTGAGGAAACGGAAAGATCTTGAAATTGTTGAGGAAAGAGATTACATTTCCCATAAAAAAGAGAGCGGATACCGGTCTTACCATGTCGTTGCACATTATCCCGTTCAGACGATCAGCGGTGAAAAGAAGATTCTGATTGAAATTCAGATTCGGACATTAGCCATGAATTTCTGGGCAACAGTAGAGCATTCTCTTAATTACAAATATAAAGGGAACTTTCCGGAAGCAATCAGAATTCGTCTTAAGCGGGCAGCGGAGGCCGCTTACAGGCTGGATGAAGAAATGTCACTAATAAAGGGAGAAATTCAAGAGGCCCATGCTATTTTCTCAAGAAAAACGGAATCGAACGAGTCGGAGTAGGAGCGGTATACAACCTATAGAAAAGGGGCCTGGAATATGAGATTCGCAATTACGTCTAAAGGCGATAGCAAATCAAATACACTGATGCAAAGAATGAGGACATACCTGAGCGACTTTGATCTGGAGTATGATGAAGACCGTCCGGATATTGTCATCTCTGTTGGCGGCGACGGCACCCTTCTTTACGCGTTTCACCGATATCGCAGCCGCCTCGATAAGACCGCTTTTATAGGAGTACATACAGGCCATCTTGGCTTTTATGCGGACTGGGTTCCGGATGAAATTGAAAAGCTGGTTATAGCGATTGCAAAAACACCTCATCAGATTGTGGAATATCCAATCCTTGAGGTTATTATCCGGCATAATGACGGGGGAAAAGAAGCGCGGTACCTCGCTTTGAACGAGTGTACAGTGAAAGCGATTGAGAATTCCCTTGTGATGGATGTCGAAATCAAAGGCCAGCGATTTGAGACTTTTCGCGGGGATGGGTTATGCATCTCCACTCCATCCGGAAGCACAGCTTATAATAAAGCATTGGGAGGAGCAATTTTGCATCCTTCTATCAGGGCTATTCAGCTTGCCGAAATGGCTTCTATTAATAACCGCGTGTTTCGTACAGTAGGCTCTCCGCTTATTTTGCCTGACCACCACACCTGCTTGTTAAAGCCTGTTAACGATGCGGATTTCCAGATCACGATTGATCATTTAACGCTCCTGCATAAAGACGTGAAATCGATTCAATGCCGCGTAGCAAAAGAAAATGTACGCTTCGCCCGATTCCGTCCATTCCCTTTCTGGAAGCGTGTAAAGGATTCCTTTATTGGACAGTAAACAATTTCAGATGGAGTGGAGCGTTTCGCAGCGGGAAAGCGGCCTGCTGGTGAAGGAATTTTTGCAGCAAAAGCAGCTGACGAAACGTGCCATTATTGATATTAAATTCAGCGGCGGATGCATTACTGTGAATGGAATTCAAGAGACGGTCAGAAAAAAGGTGACAGCGGGGGATAAAGTGGCTGTTCTTTTTCCTGTTGAAAAACCAAGTGAAAGTCTGATTCCTCAGGATTTAGAGCTTTCAATCGTTTATGAAGATGACCATTGCATCGTTTTAAACAAAGCAGCAGGAATGCCGACGATTCCTTCCATGCTCTATCCGCACAGTACACTAGCTAATGGATTGCTGTATCATCTGCAAAAACAGGGACTCTCATCAACTATTCATATCGTAAACCGACTTGATAAAGACACGTCCGGTCTTATGCTTGCAGCGAAGCACCGATTCAGCCACTCCCAATTTTCCAAACAGCAGAAGCAGGCGGGTATTCATCGAACATATACGGCGATTGTTCATGGGAAATTGCAGCTGGACAAGGGAATCATCAGCAAACCCATTGGCAGAAATCCGCAAAGCATCATTGAAAGAGAAGTAAGGGAAGATGGCCAGTATGCTGCAACGGCTTATCTGACACTCGGAAGGAAACAGGACTGCAGTTTGGCTGAACTGAAGCTTGAAACAGGGAGAACCCACCAGATCCGAGTGCATATGAGCAGTATCGGTCATCCGTTAGCAGGAGATACGCTATACGGAGGCAGTGATCGTTTAATGAAAAGGCAGGCTTTGCACAGCTCAGAGCTCACGTTTTGGCATCCGTTTAAGGAAGAGCAAATGAGTTTTCATGCGACGCTCCCGAAGGATATGAAAGAGTTTTGGAATACTTCTGAATAACTGAGGCCCAGCGAATTGAACTGACCCTGGGCAAATAGAAAAAAGACGAATCCGGCTGGAATTCGTCTTTTTTCTATATCTTTACCTTAATGAACCTGTGGTCTTGGCCGCTTTACTAATTCCCCGCTGCAATTTGGGGAAACCTTCATCATCTCTTCCGTGCATGGTTGGCAGAAGGTGCATTCATGTATACATATGTAGGCGGGGGATTGATCTTGGAGAGCTCCACTGCACCGCTCGCATTGCTTGCGCATCTCAAGGGACATGGATATTTCAGCTCCTTTTCAATTTTTCCTTCTGAAGGAATTTCATGATAAAGGCTGTTCCGGTGATATTTAAAATCAGCGATGGTACAAGGAGAGCAACAAGCAACAGGCCTTCTGGCTCCAATGCAATCGAGAGCATTAATAAGCACATTCCAGCAATGACAAATAGTAACCCTATTCTATAGTTCTTATCCAATTTAGCCCGCTCATTTTGTGCATGAGAATAATAGGAATAGCGGGATCCGCATGCGCCGTTTGTATTCCTCCGGATTGGAAAAGTTTTGAGGATCCGGCTTTGGTTCTATGAGACTTTCAATCTTAAACCCTGCATTTACAATGGACGAAAAGTATTCACCAATGGAGCGGTGATATTTTACGACTTGTTCACCCATCCAATTCTCTACTCTCTTTCCGCTGTGAAAATAATCATCAACGACCCAGCTGCTGCGGCTCTTTCCCGATTCGCTGCTTGTAAATGATGAAGTCAGAAGCGGGTGCTGTACACTGAAAACAAGTCTTCCGCCGGGCTTTAGAGTTTGGAATATAGATTGAAAAAGTGTTTCAATGTCCTCTGCATAGTGAATGGCCAGCTCGGAAACGGCCAGATCAAATGCTTCTGGCGGATAGGAATAATATTCCATTGAGGATAATTCAATTTTTCCATTCGTTGTTTCAAGTACCCTAATCGCTTCTTCAAACATTTTATTCGAGCCTTCAATTCCTAAATAGGAGGTGCATCCCTGCTCAAGTAAATCAAGCCCCAATGATGCATCTCCGCAGCCAAGGTCGAGAACCGTCCAGCCCTTGGGATTGCCGATTAATTGAAGGAGGGCTGGTTTTTCAATACTTAAATTTGGACTGTCTGTCCGATACCTTCTTTTCATAAATTCCTGAAAAAAAGCCTCTTCATCGTATGCCTTCGATCCTTTACGTTCCATCCCTATCCCCCTTTCGATAAAACACATGCCTTGAAAATTTTACTTTAAATATAAAATTTTTACAATGAGAAATCAGGAGCCGGGATATTCTCTGAATCTTGCCGCATCGAAGTTCATGGAGGATGGGACGGATACCGTTTCTGCTTCCGGATACCGAAAAGCGGTCAGTTTTCCTCCGAAAACGGCCCCCGTATCAATGTTGATTGTTTTATTGATGATTCTTGGATTTTTCACAGGTGTATGTCCGTAAACAATCCAGGGCTGTCCACTATAATGAAGTGCCCAGTCTTTTCTCACAGGCATCCCATTTTCCATTATCTCACCAGTAACATCACCGTAAAAAACAAATTCCTTTATTCGCTTCGTATAACGGCCAATATCCTTTTCCTGAATTCCTGCATGGGCAACGATGAGCTTGCCGCCATCCAGCTCCTGATAAATAGGGGCTTCTTCATAAAGCTTCATAAATGTATCACGAAGTGTTTTTCTGTCCCGTTCATTTAATTGATTCAATTCTTCAACTGTTGTCTCCAAACCGTGCTTGATTTGTACTTTATTGCCCTTCAAATAGCGATAGAGCTTGTCGCAGTGATTTCCGGGAGAGTAATATCCTTTTCCTGCTGTAATAATCCGGGCAGTTTTTTCGATGACTTTTAATGAGTCAGGTCCCCTGTCTGTTAAATCCCCGGCAAAAGAAATTTTTCTTCCTTCAGGATGGATGGGTATACCATCATGATCCCTATATCCAAGCTTATCCAGCAGCTCCGTAAGTTCCTTATAGCAGCCGTGCACATCTCCAATCACATCTATTTTCACTCTTTATCACCCCATGCGGTCTTTCCGATTATTTTCCAGCCGTTATCACAAACTATACATAATGAAAGACGCGGTTTTCAAGGCGAACGGGAATGCTGCAGCCGAAAACGGGTATGAAGGGTTATGGGTGGAAGAAAAAAAGGGAATGCGTTATTCTAATCATTATGTTATCATGCTGTTTTCAAAGCGTATGAAATAGGAAGGGAGGGGCTGCAAATGGCAGAATTGCAAAAAATGGATGAGCTCGAAGAAGAGCTTCTTATTACCGCTTTAAGAGAGGATCAGCTGGATGCCTTCAGGGATTTGTTTTTCGACCGTCATTCCTATGATCAAGGAAGATGGTTCGTTAAGCTTAAACCTGAAGACCGGGCTATTCTTTACCGCTTTCTTTCACCCGAAGAAATGGCCGCGATCTTTGAGAACATAGATGCGGATGAGGAAGAGGTTGAGACGTACCTTTCTGAAATGGATTCCATATATGCTGCTCAAATGCTCGCTCAAATGTATGCCGATGATGCGGTTGATGTTCTGAATGAATTGGACCAGGGGAAAGTAGCCGGTTATTTGACTTTAATGGAGGAAGATGCGGCTAAGGAAATACGCGAACTGCTTCATTATAAGGAATTTACAGCCGGAAGCATCATGACAACAGAATTTGTTGCCATTCATGCACACCAGACCGTCCGCTCGGCTATGCAAATATTAAAAAGCGAAGCGCCGAATGCTGAGACGATTTACTATACGTTCGTCGTTGATGAGGACAGACGGCTTGTCGGAGTCGTTTCATTAAGAGATTTAATCATCTCGGAGGATGAAACGATGATCACCGAAATTATGAATGAACGGGTTTATTCGGTATTGGTATCCGTTGATCAGGAGGAGGCAGCGAGAAAAATCAGGGATTATAACTTCCTGGCCCTGCCTGTTGTGGACATAAATGACCGGCTGCTCGGCATCATTACCATTGATGATATCGTCGATGTTATCGATGAAGAAGCCTCTGATGATTACTCGAAGCTCGCTGGGATTTCCGACGCGGATTCCTCAGATAAAGGGCCATTTTCAGCAGCGAAAAAGAGACTTCCGTGGCTTATTATCCTTTTATTTCTCGGTATGCTCACAGCAAGCTTGATTGGACGTTTTGAAGAAACATTGGATCAGGTAGCCATTCTTTCCGTGTTTATTCCGCTTATTGCCGGGATGGCCGGAAATACGGGAACGCAGGCGCTGGCTGTTGCGATCAGGAGGATTGCTTTAGGGGAAGTGGAAAAGGAAACCTCCTTTAAGATCTTGTTCAGGGAAGCGGGTACCGGTTTGATTGCGGGTGCCGTATGCGGTGTGCTTGTAACAGGGGTCGTATTTGTATGGAAGGGAGACCTCCTGCTCGGAATGCTGGTCGGAACGGCGATTCTATTTTCGCTTATCGTGGCCGCTGTCGCAGGAGCTATGGTTCCCATCGTAATGCATCGATTTAAAATAGATCCGGCTGTTGCATCTGGTCCATTTATTACTACGATTAATGATATTATCAGTATTCTTATTTATCTTGGACTGGCATCGTTATTTATTCAAAATCTTCATTAAGAGACAGGAGGGGAAAAGATGGAACATGAAGCATCCGTTACGTCATTAGTCATTGTTGTTCTTGTCGCCTTTATGACACCGATTCTCATGCACCGGTTAAAACTGAATTTTATGCCTGTCGTTGTCGCCGAAATATTAATGGGTCTCGTAATAGGGAAAAGCGGTTTTGATATTGTCGCACAGGACACCTGGCTGCAGACACTCTCATCTTTAGGGTTTATTTTCCTCATGTTTTTAAGCGGTTTGGAAATTGATTTCAGCGCATTTACAGGAGCGAAGAGAAAGGAAAAGCTTCCGAACGGGAAGCCCGTCCCCAATACGTTTATTGCTTCAAGTGTTGTATTCGCGGGAATCTTTGTCCTTTCCATTCTTCTATCCCTCATCTTTGTCTGGACAGGTTTTATCAAGAATGCATTTCTGATGACCTTAATCATATCCACCATCTCACTTGGGGTAGTCGTTCCAACCTTGAAGGAAGGCGGCATCATGAAAAGCAACATTGGCCAGATCATTTTGCTTGTTGCAGTAATTGCTGATTTGGTTACCATGATCCTGCTTGCCGTCTTTGCTTCCATCTATGGAGATGGCGGCGGAAGCATCTGGCTTCTGCTGATCCTGTTTGCAGCAGGAGTGGTTTTATACTTTGTAGGAAATCGATTCAAAAACCGCTCTTTCATCGATTCGATGTCAAAGGGAACGATTCAGATTGGTACGCGTGCAATCTTTGCACTTATCATCATTCTCGTTGGAATCTCAGAGACAATCGGAGCAGAAAATATTCTGGGAGCCTTCTTGGCGGGGGTACTTGTTTCCCTGCTGTCACCAAATAAGGAAATGGTACAAAAGCTTGATTCCTTTGGCTACGGCTTCCTCATCCCGATTTTTTTCGTGATGATTGGCGTGAAGCTTGATTTATGGAAACTATTCGAGAACCCTAAAATCTTGGTGCTGATTCCGCTTCTTTTGATCGCACTGTTTATTTCAAAACTGCTTCCTATTCTTTATTTACGAAAATGGTATGACATGCGCACGACTGCTTCAGCAGGTTTTCTTTTAACAGCTACCCTGTCACTTGTCATCGCGGCTACCACAATCGGTCAAAAAGCGAACGTGATTGATGAACAGATGTCTGGAGCACTCATTCTCGTCGCTGTCATTTCAAGCATCATTTCGCCGATTGGTTTTAAAAAGCTGTTTCCTAAACAGAAGCTTGCGGATCAGAAGCTGAAGGTAGCACTCATTGGAGCCAATCAGATGACGCTTCCTGTTACAAGAGAGCTCAATCCTGATTATTTTCAGACTGTTGTTTTCCACACGTTCCAAGACAAAATGGATGAGCAAATAGCAGAATCCTTATTTGAAATCAAGGAGCTCGAGGATTATTCGATGGAAAGTCTGCAAAGCAGCCAGGTTTTTGATGCAGATATCCTGGTTGTAGCGACAGGAGATGAAGAAAGAAACGCCGACATCGCTATTTTTGCAAAGGAAAAAGGAGTTCCGAGGGTAATCGCAAGCATTGCTTCTGCGGAGCTCGGGGAAAAGCTGAAGGAGCATGATGTCGATCTTTTCTCTGTACTCCTTTCAACGAAGGTATTGCTGCAGGCCCTGATTGAATCACCGGATATTGTCCGCATCCTGACAAACAAAGAGACAGGGCTGTACCAGGTTACGATGAACAATGCGAAATATTCAGGCGTTACGCTAAGAACCTTCCCGTTTACAGGAGACATCATTTTCGTCCGGATTTTTCGTGGAAAAGATTCGATTGTACCCCATGGAGATACAAATCTTCAGGTAGGGGACCGAATTCTTGTTACAGGGTCTGCTGAATATGTAAAGGATTTAAGATTAGAATTGCAAAATTAATGGCGGGACAGGCACAAAAGGTGCCTGTCTTTTTCAGTGGGGAGGTGCTATAATTGGAACCAGGTACTAATAACATGTATAAAACAGGAGGCACGCCCGATGAACTTTTCTTTAAAAGGCCGGAATATTGTGGTCATGGGAGTAGCAAACAAACGCAGTATCGCTTGGGGAATTGCGCGTTCTCTTCATAATGCAGGCGCCAGAATTATTTTTACATACGCAGGAGAGCGTTTTGAAAAACCAGTTAAAGACCTTGCCGAAACACTGGAACGCGACGATTCTCTTTTTTATCCTTGCGACATAACCAATGATGATGAAATTAAAAAATGCTTCGCTGACATCAAAGCGGAAGTAAACGTTCTGCACGGTGTAGCGCACTGTATCGCATTCGCCAACAAAGAAGACCTGGCAGGCGACTACATGGATACGACCCGTGAAGGCTTCCTTCTTGCACATAACATAAGCTCTTATTCTCTTACTGCTGTAGCAAAAGAAGCGAAGGGCTTGATGACAGAGGGCGGAAGCATCGTTACCTTGACCTATCTTGGAGGAGAGCGAGTTGTTTCCAACTACAATGTTATGGGTGTAGCCAAAGCCTCCCTTGATGCAAGCGTCCGCTATCTGGCAGAAGATCTGGGCAAAGAGAAAATCCGCGTGAATTCGATTTCTGCAGGCCCAATCCGTACACTATCTGCAAAAGGAATCAGTGATTTCAACTCCATCCTTAAGGAAATTGAAGAAAAAGCGCCGCTTCGCCGTACGACAACTCCAGAGGAAGTAGGGGACACGGCTCTATTTCTATTCAGCGATCTTTCCCGCGGCATGACAGGCGAAAACCTGCATGTAGATTCAGGGTATCATATTATTGGCGGCTAATGAGCCGCACAAAAGAGCTTGAAGGGACATCCCCAAGCTCTTTTATTTTGCATTTCTTTGTTTTCTGATTTCCTGAAAGGTGAACAAAAGTCCTGTAAATCCGGCAAAAAAGGAGGGGAAGAGGGAGAAAAGAAAGTATTCCCACACGCCAGAAGCGAGCGAAACAGCAAGAAAAAGAAGGGGAAGTCCAATCATAGCGAACAGCGATGCCATCAGTCCGGCCTTTAGTTGACTTGTCATCCTCCGTGCCTCGAAAAATAAGCTGCTGACAAAATAAGCGACAAGCAATGAAAAATATAAATCCCAGTCATAATAAAGAATGAAACCGAAATTCCCTCGAATAAAATAACTAGAGCCCAGGCAATTAAGATGACAACAAAGGTAATATTCCAGGAAACCGCCTTCGCGTTTGACATCAAATAATGATAGCGTTCATCTAAACCGCGCTTATTCTTGCTGAACCGTCTGCCGAGGAACATTGCAGTCCCTGCAAGGATGATGCCTGCAATCAGTCCGGAAAGACCGATCCAATTGTTCAGTAGTGCTTCATTCAATATTCTCATCCCCCTCAAAAATAAATAAATCCTCAATGCTGCATTTGAAAACCTGGGCAAGCTTATGTGCTAAAACAAGGGATGGTTTATACTTGCCCTTTTCCAACGAAATAACCGTTTGCCTGGACACATTTAATACTTGGGACAGCTCTTCCTGCGTAATATGGCTCTCTGTCCTTTTTTCACGAATGAGTGATTTCAATATCGGCCTCCTCGATATAAATGTAAAGCTTACTGTACGTTAAGTTTACTTTACTATTATTTTGTAGTCAAGTTCACTTTACTTTTTTCTTGTGAGGAATTTCCTTATAATAAGGGACAATTCATAGTACATAGAGAGGCGGGGAATTTAAGATGCAGCCAATTAACAAAACTCATTTGAAAAGATTTCAGGGGAAATACGAAAATAGGGGCAGGATCCTGCTAAAATGCGCAGATCGGCCAGGAATCGTGGCAGCCGTATCGAAATTTTTATTCGGGCACAATGCGAATATCATTGAATCCAGCCAATATTCATCAGATCCCGAAGGAGGCACCTTTTTCTTGAGGATTGAATTTGAATGCCCGGATCTTGCGGGAAAGCTTTCTTCCATGAACACTGCCTTCAAACCGATTGGGTCCGATTTTCAAATGGAATGGAAAATTGTCCAAGTGACAGATCTGAAAAAAACAGCTATTTTTGTATCAAAGGAACCTCACTGTCTGCTCGAGCTTTTATGGGCTTGGCAAAGCGGAGACATCATGGCGGATTTATCCCTTGTTCTAAGCAATCATGAAGATTGCAGGGAGATTGTAGAATCGCTCGGTATCCCGTTCCATTATATTCCTGCCGCAAAGGAGATCAGGAAGGAAGCGGAAGCCAGACAATTGGATCTTCTGAAAGAATACGGAATTGAACTCATCATTCTTGCCCGCTATATGCAAATATTGACCGAGGAATTTGTTGCGGCGAATCCGAACCGGATCATTAACATTCATCACTCGTTCCTCCCTGCCTTCATCGGGGCAAGGCCATATGAACGCGCGTATCAGCGAGGGGTAAAGCTGATTGGGGCAACCTCCCATTATGTAACGAACGAGCTCGACGAAGGACCGATTATCGAGCAGGATATTGAACGGGTTTCCCATCATGATCATGTAGATGAATTGAAGAGGATCGGACGTTCCATCGAACGAAGTGTTTTGGCACGTGCGGTAAAATGGCATTTAGAGGACCGGATTTTAGTGGATGGTAACAAAACCGTCGTTTTCTCCTAATCTTTAAAGGTCATGAAATGGTACGAAGGTGAATAAACTGTCTTGAATAGTTTATGATCCGGAGGTGGAAAAATTGAACGAGAAAAATGCCAGGCGGCAGCAGCCGCTCATGTATATTGTTCAGCCCGAAAACATGCAGCCGCAGGCCCAAATGCAGCAGGTTGCTGTTAAGAAAAACCCTGTAAAAGCTAGGCTTGACAAAAAAGTTCAAGAAGCCAAAGAAATCGATTCTATTGAGGAAACATCTGCCGAAGCTGTGCTCGACGCTCCGAAAACAATCCCTGAAGAGCAAGGAGCAGCCGAAGCCAGGCAGAATCAGCCAGCAGATGAAGCCGTTTTAGCAGAGATAGTGAAGACTGAAGGAGATGAGGAGACAGCAATTACTGAACCTCCTAAGCCTGTGTACGAACGCAAAACAAGGAAAGTACTCAATCAAATGAGCGTTGTTGAAAAAATTGCATTCTTCGCCAATCTGCCTGGCAATATCCCAAGGACGCTCTGCCAGGTTGAGCTTGCAGACCAAACCTACAGAGGCATCATAATCGGTGAAACAGACGGCGTTGTTCATCTCAGAACAACCGCAAGCTCCCAGCCGGTAAACATTAGATCTGAAGAGATCCAGGCTATCCAGCCACTGGGCTTCTAACAAAAAGAGCTGAATCGGGATCCTCCGAATTCAGCTCTTTTTTATTAATCCTGATGAGTCCGATTAATTAAACGCGGATTCAAGCACTGAATGGAGCAGAAGCAATTCAAATCCACTTCAATACAAGAATCTGTCTTTTCCAAACGGAAAACATCGCATGCGCTGTCTTTATGGAAATCCAGCACATCTTTCTTTTCGCTGAATGCTATCAGCAGGCGAAGAGTAGCGCAGCAGCCATTAATCTGTTCTACACGAAAGAAGATCGTATTAAAGCAATCTCCCGCGGAAAGGCCTCCAACATTCCCAAACGCTTTGAAAGGAGTCCCTTTTTTCGTATATAGAATGAACGGAATTGTATCTCCTAAAGTATTAACTGGGGAAAGAAGATTGCTGTAACAGCTTGTAGAGCACTGCTCCTCAACCGCATTCTGGAGATCGTTGATGTTTTCAACCGCATCGCATACACAGCTAAGGTCTTTTTGACGGATCATATTATTCCCTCCCGATTAAGGATTTTTATCTATACTAGGATAGGCAGGTACAAGGCTAAATGTGCTAGTGAAAACGCCTATTATGAAAAATAATTTAGATGATCGTCATAAAGACCTGGGGAATGGCTGCAGAGCCTGAGGGGCGGATTGTTGGCGCTGGTGGATAATTGCTGGTGCATGGATGGGGATGGAGGGTGATGTTGAGTGGGGAGATAAGGGGAATGGTGTAGCACAAGGTTTAGGTTTGTCAGATAAAGTAGTCAGACAAACTTTGAAATTATGTATTTGTCAGACAAAATAGTCAGACAAACGCGGAATCCAAGTATTTGTAAGACAAAATAGTCAGACAAACCACGACCCCAAACCTCCAAACACCAAAAAAAATAGACTACCGGTTAGGCAGTCTATTCAATGTTATCCATGGTGATGCTTCTTTTTGCTCATCGGGGATACGCGGTTCACTAGTTCAGGGGATAGACATTGGATTGCACAGAAGCATTCAAGATCTACTTCGATGCAGAAGTCGGATTTTTCTAGTCCGAAGAAGTCTTCTGCACAAGGATCGCATACACTAAGTGTGTCGCCTTCTACGTCTACTGGCTTCAAAAGTTTAAGAGTTGCGCAGCAGCCTCTCAAGCCTTCTACACGGAAGAAGATTGTTTCGAAGCAAGTCATATCATCCAGGAATCCGCCTACGTTTCCGAATGCTGAGAATAGTTTTCCTTTTTTATCGAACAACAAGAACGGAATCGTATCTTTTCCAGGCAAAGCGGATGGACTAAGCAAGTTGCTGAAGCAACTGGTCGGGCAATTTTCCTCAACTGCTTCTTGTTCTGCGAGGATGTTTTCAACTGCTTCGCATACGCAGCCTTCGATGTCGCGTTTTCCATTGTTTTTTCCGCAGCTCATGTTTTCATCTCCTTAGTTAATTGGTTGATTGACATTAGTCTTTAACAACATATGTGGGGACGTCTTTATTGGTGTGGGTGAACATCACGAATATCTGGATGTGTGCGGAAAAAGAAAAAGCAGGCGGGGAGCCTGCTTTTTCCTTTCATGCTATTTTGAGGGAGATTACAGAATGTCGATGGAAACAACAAGCGCAAGAAGAATTTGGATAAGCAATTGAAGAGATACAGCTACGTCTGTGTCTGTAGTTTTTACATTTACGTTGCGGGAGTTTTCGATAACCAATTTTTGAGCGTTTGCTTGAGTGATTGTAGCTTTTTGAAGAAGATCTTGAGTGACCATTTCAGCACGTGCACTATCAGCGATTGTAAGGTTGATTACAAGAGCGATGGCTACTTGAAGAGCTGCTTGAAGGGATACAGCGATTTGCGTTTCAGTAGTTGTTACTTCAATGTCACAAGAATCCTTAATGATGATGGTCTCAGAAGAAAGCTGAGCAGTGTTGCTTACTTGATCAAAGTTTTGATCTACCTCACCATCTTTGCTGCACATATTGCCTAGTCTGTTACTGTTTTCAGTCGGATGAGAGCAGCTTCTGTCGTTCGCTACCCATGTGTAATTTGACATGTTCTTTTTCCTCCTTTCATTGTAATACTATTAAATGTTGGATTTACGTTTTGGTTTAGACAAACATCATGATTCAAGCACCTATTTTTTAGTTATTCGTTGTTTTTTTTGTTTTTTAGCATGTCTCTTAATGTGGTGTTTTTAGGTGCTTCAACAGGGGCTTTTTCTGCTTCTTCTGTTTTTTTGTTCTGAACTGCAAGAAATTCATCCACTTTTGCTTGAAGATCTAGGACGACTGCTTTGATTTTCGCTTTTTGATCTTCGCTTAGTTCTTTTTTCGTTTCGCTGGTGATGTTATTTTTATTAAAAACATCAGATACGAAAAGCTGCATAAGGGTAGCGGAGATTTCATTGAGGTTTTCTTTTGACATGGTTGTCACTCCTTTTAAAAAATTTAAGAAAGGGTTACAGGATATCGATTTGCAACAACAGAGCCAGCAAAATTTGGATGAGCAGCTGAAGGGAAATGGCAAGGTCTGTGTTTGTGGATCTTACGGTAACGTTTTTTGAATTGAGTACGATAATGCGCTGCTTTTTTGTTTGCTGAATGACAGTGTTGTTTAAAAGCTGCTGGGTCACTTGTTCCGCGCGAGCGCTATCTGCAATCGTTAAATTGATTGCAAGGGCGATGGCCACCTGGATGGCAGCTTGAATGGATAGAGCAAGCTGAGTGTCAGTAGTTTCGATTGTGACGTAATCGGAATTTTTGACATAGATTCCTTCGTCGGAAAGCTGAAATAAAGTTGTGTTTTGCTCGGTGTCCTGGCTCACTGCTTCATCCATGACTGACCATTCATTAGACAAATGATTCACTCCTTTCCCATATATAGCTAGTAAATGCAGGTTCGTTCCATTTGGTCTGATGAAAACATACAGATTTCTCCCGATTTTTTTCATATCTGTTCTGGCCGTTCATATCGTAATAGAAGAATGGCAGGTGAGTGATATGCTTGAGAGCTGGTTAACGGTTACTTTGTTTGCATTGGCGATTTTTCGCCTGACTCGTTTGATTGTGTTCGATAAAATTACAGATTGGCTGCGCAGACCGTTTCATGAGGAGTATGTAGTAAAGGATGAATCAGGTGCAGAAGAGATTTATATCAAAATGAAGGGAAAAGGCATCAGGAAGTGGATTGGAGAGCTTCTAAGCTGCTATTGGTGTACAGGAGTATGGTGCACAGCTTTTCTTTATACGAGCTGGCGAGTGTGGCCGGCCGGTGCTGAACCGCTTATCTGCGTACTTGCATTGGCAGGCTTCGCTGGAATCATTGAAACCGCGGTATCTAGGCTTTTAGATTAGGTTTTTGACTCAGTACGCATTCTGTCCAACCTTCATAACATAATTTATCCCCGAATAAGAAAGGTGGAGCGGTAATGAATAAGCCATATTTGCATGCTTATCCAGCAAATGCTGCGAAAACCCAGCAGGTTTCAAAACCAGTGAAGAAAAAAGGCTGCGGCTGCGGCAGTAAAAAACGTTAATGAAAGGTGAAAAGCGGGAGCATTTACCCTGCTTTTTTTTGTGTCCGCAAAAGGATCATTCCGTATTCTATAGAAGGGAGTGATGATGTGGGGAAGAAACTCAGCAAGGAATTTGAAACATTTATAGGGGATCGTATGAAGAGCCATGACGGGGTTATGAAAAAGAGCGATGGCTGGCTTAAGGGAAAGGAAAAGGATTTAAATAAAATGGAGAGAGCTGCTGATGGGTTTGATGCAAAAATGGAGAAATTAGCTGGAGATATCGAAAAATGGATCAGCAGCAGAAATCAAAAAAAATAATTCTGCTTATTTTTGAGCGAATGTCCATACCCTTTCTGGCCGATCTTCATATGTTGTAGAGAAGAACGAAAGGGAGGTGCTTGGCTAATGTCTTATGGTTATGGATGCGGTGGCGGCTACGGCGGTGGCGGATACTACGGTTCTACTTTCGTACTTATCGTAGTATTGTTCATTCTTTTGATCATCGTTGGTGCTTCTTTCTACAACTAATTTAAAACTTGCAGTCTCCTTCAAAGATATGCAAACAGGAAAGTACGGGCTCATGGTCCGTACTTTCTCCGTTTTGGAAACGCACCATTTTTTGGGCACCTTCATAGGATAAATCAACAGTAAGGAGGCAGAAAAAATGGATAATAAATTCTTTAAAAATATTGAAAAGAAAACAGGCGTAAACATGAATGAAATTCTCGCTCTCGCCAATTCCCTTCAAAATGCAAACTTCCGTGATGAAACAACAGTCCGAAACGTGATCCGCAAGGTTGCCCAAATTGCGAACAAAAAAGTACCGAAAGAAACAGAAGACAAAATCGTCAACTCGATTGTGAATGGAAAAGAAAAGCTCGACTTTAATACAATCTCCAAAATGATTAATAAGAAATAAACAAAAGCCTTTCGTCCGAATGGATGAGAGGCTTTTGTTTTGATGACAGGATTGTGTTTGTTGGAATGATGGATATCGGGTGTCACGAGTGTCCGATATAAGAGAAAGAAAGTCCGATATCGAGCGTGGAGTGTCCGATAAAAGGTGCTGGGAGTCCGATATGAAAGGGAATGTCCGATAAATGCAGCGGAGTGTCTGATATAAGGGAATGAAAGTCCGATATCGAGCGTGGAGAGTCCGATAAAAGGTGCTGGGAGTCCGATAAGAAAAGGAATGTCCGATAAATGCAGTGGAGTGTCCGATATAAGGGAATGAAAGTCCGATATCGAGCGTGGAGAGTCCGATAAAAGGTGGTGGGAGTCCGATATGAAAAGGAATGTCCTACAAATGCAGCGGAGTGTCCGATATAAGAGAATGAAAGTCCGATATCGAGCGTGGAGAGTCCGATAAAAGGTTCTGGGAGTCCGATATGAAAAGGAATGTCCGATAAATGCAGCGGAGTGTCCGATATAAGAGAAAGAAAGTCCGATATCGAGCGTGGAGAGTCCGATAAAAGGTTCTGGGAGTCCGATATGAAAAGGAATGTCCGATAAATGCAGCGGAGTGTCCGATATAAGGGAATGAAAGTCCGATATCGAGCGTGGAGAGTCCGATAAAAGGTGGTGGGAGTCCGATATGAAAAGGAATGTCCTATAAATGCAGCGGAGTGTCCGATATAAGGGAATGAAAGTCCGATATCGAGCGTGGAGAGTCCGATAAAAGGTTCTGGGAGTCCGATAAGAAAGGGAATGTCCGATAAATGCAGCGGAGTGTCCGATATAAGAGAATGAAAGTCCGATATCGAGCGTGGAGAGTCCGATAAAAGGTTCTGGGAGTCCGATAAGAAAGGGAATGTCCGATAAATGCAGCGGAGTGTCCGATATAAGGGAATGAAAGTCCGATATAAGAGAAAGAAAGTCCGATATCGAGCGTGGAGAGTCCGATACATAGATCCGAAAGGCTAGTTGAATAAGGAAACGAGGTTTGTACTGAATCTCCACATTAAGTGAAAGTCTGAGTACTGTAAACAAAAAAGAAGCAGAGCAACCGTACCACTCTGCTTCTCTAGCTATATACTGACCGCAAACGCGTAAAGCAGGTAAACGACCAGAGCAACCGCAAGGACAATTTTGGATACATCCAGTACTCTTTTGCTTGGAAACGTGAGATTTAAAAGATAAAAGAAGCCAACAGCCCAAATCCCGTTTTGGAAAAAAGTGAAGAAGATGTTCCGCAGCACTGTGAGTGATTCCAATTTCCACAACTCCTTTCCGCAATGTACTATATATGTATGGCTGTTTCTTTTATTCATGCGTACTATTTAATGGGGACATGGTTATTTGATTTGTTGACATCTCCTTAAAAAAAAGACGTGCAGGCAAAAGCACGTCTTTTTCCTATTCAATCGCCTGAAAAAACCTGGAAGGCGCGCTTTTCTTTCCTCGTCTTGTTTGCGGGGCGGACAAATAGAGTTCGTATTGAGCCCGTGTCATGGCGACATACAGGAGCCGCCGCTCTTCCTCAAATGAAGTGAAATCTCCGTTCCTTGCTGATTCGAGCGAAAAGTCATGAGGGATGCTCCCATCAACGGCCCCGAGTACATAAACGTATGGAAATTCAAGTCCTTTGGATCGGTGGATGGTCATGAGCCGAACACCATTTGACTGGTTGCGGCCGCTTCTTTTAATGTCTGCTGAAAGGGCGGTCATGTGGTCAGCATGTTCAATAAGTTCGGCGATTGTACCAAACTTTTTGGCTGCGACTTTTAGGTCTTGCAAATCGTCTGAGCCTTTCTCCATTTTGTTTCCTTCATTGCCTCGCTTCTTGATGGCGTCGGCCAGTCCCATCTTCTTCTCGATTAAACTTAGGGCATCCAGGGGAGCCATTTTGCTGATTTGTTTAAAATACGGGAGAATGTCCCGTATTTTTTTCTGCTGGAAGGGCTTAATGTCCTGAACGTGGAGCAAAGCCTCCAAGAGAGTGCAGTCATTTATGATGGATAGGGCTTTTACATCTTGAAGAACCTGGGATTTCAAAAATAAGGCAAAAATCAGGTCTTTCATCGCTTGCCCATCATCTGGATTTACCGCTAATCTTAAATAAGCGAGTGGGGTGCGCACCATTTTCCGCTCGTAAAAGGATCCGGTTTCCTGGTCGACAGCAAAGGGAATGCTTGATTCGCTTAGACGCTCAAAGATTGCTCTTCCGCCGGTATGGGTGCGGTACAAGATTGCGAACTCTTCAGGCTTCCGTCCGTTTAACATCTTTTCCTTCAGATCATTGACAATCAGCGTTGCTTCTTCCTCTTCATCGTATGGATAGAAAAACAGCGGTTTGATTCCGTTTGTGAAGGTGGCGTCCATTTTCTTCTTGTGCCGCTCACGGTTTTTTGCAATCATTTTGTTCGCGGTTGCGACAATTTCGTGGCTGGATCGGTAGTTGGAAGCAAGATGAATCACCTTTGCATCCGGAAAATCCTTCGTAAATTGAAGCAGGAAAGCGGGATTGCTTCCGCGAAAAGCATAGATTGACTGATCATCATCACCGACCGCAAATACGGACTGGTGCTTAGCAGACAAGAGTTGAATAATTTCATACTGAACTTGGTTAATATCCTGGAACTCGTCAATCAAAATGGATTGAAACCGGTTCTGATAGGATTCGCGAATTTGGTCGTTGTTTTCAAGTAAAAGCAGACATTGCAGCAGCATGTCATCAAAATCAAACTGGCCGTTTGCTTCCTTAAATTCCTCATACTTTCGGTAAAGGAAAGCAGCCTTTTCCTCCCACTTATCCTCGGGCTTCACTTCTGCAGGAGAAAGACGGGAGTTTTTCCAAAGGCCGATTTGCTGAAGAGCCTGGTCGAAAGGGAATTCGGTTTCATCAAGCTTCAATTCCCTGCCCGCTTGTTTCACATACTGCTCGCGCTGCCACTCTTTCAGCAAATGCGTTGAATCCCATTTGCTCCGGTCATGGTGCGTTAGAATTCTGTAAAAAATACCATGGAACGTGCCGGTTACCATTTGGTTTACCTGCTGCATGGAAAGTCCGTAAAGCGCGGCCATACGTTCCTTCATTTCCTTCGCAGCTTTTACCGTAAAGGTGATGAGCATGATGGAGGCTGGATTTGCACCTTTTTCCTGGATTAGGTAAGCTGCCCTTGAAGTGAGCACTCTCGTCTTTCCGCTGCCCGCTCCAGCCAGGACAAGGGTGGATGAGGCATTCGTCGTGACGGCTGCTGCTTGAGCCTGATTTAACGTAATATCGTCAAAAAGCGTTATCAGCGGGTCCTTTTTTTCAGCAAACGGGGTAATGATTCCCGGGAAGTTCGGATTTTTCCAAACGGTAGAAGGTTTGGGTTGCTCCGAATCAGTAATAGACCGGTTTTTGGGAATTCGAAAGGCTCCGGACGTTTCGTACTCCGGCTGATCCTTTTTCTTGATGAAGGGTTTTTCCGCCGGCATGTAAGCATTCACGCATGCTTCTGAATCTGATTGATCTTTATGCACAAACTCAGGCGGCGAGGAAATCCGGAACTTAAGCACGACAGGACGGCCGCAGACAGGGCATGTCAGAAAACCAGCTTTGCCTAAGTCATATACCTTTTGAAAATCTTCTCTTGGGTAAGTTGGAAGTTCTATTAATCTATCTGAATATTTTGCAAAAAACATCGGGTTTCCTCCCATAAAATCTCTATTGGGCACGTAAACTATATGTAAAATAGACAAGAACCATCTTAACAGACTCATAGAGAAAGAAAAAGGTGATTATGGCGTTTTCTATTTAAAATTTGGGGTATATTTTAAAACAAAAGGGAGTGGGAATATGAGCTGGATAGCACCTATTCAAAACGATCAGTACATACAGTATGCTAATCGATCCGTGCAGGTAAAGGACGACTACGCTTCACTTGACCGTGTCTCAAAAATCCATCTTCAGCGCGATAAAATGGAAGAGGAACGCAAGCACGAAGAAAGCCGTTTTTCCAGAATATTGGACCGGGTAAAACAATCTTCCACTCATGCTTTGCCTTCGGAGCCGGGAAAAGGTTTGTCCTTTGACGCGAGAATATAAATGAAAAAGTCAGAATGTTCGATCAAAGAACCGGCATCAATTGAGGATTTTTTAAAGCTGGACATCCGGATTGGCACGATTACTGCTGCTGAGGATTTTCCAGAAGCCAGAGTTCCGGCCATCAAGATGAAAATTGACTTTGGAGCGGAAATCGGAGTAAAGCAGTCCAGTGCTCAAATTACAAAACGGTACACTCCAGACCTTCTTCTCGGAAGGCAAATAGCAGCTGTTGTGAATTTTCCGCCGCGCAAAATTGCCGGATATCGTTCTGAAGTGCTTGTACTGGGCGGTGTTTCAGGTGATGGGGAAGTTGTCCTGCTTAACACTGATGTTCCCGTTGAAAATGGTACCCCAATTGCTTAATCACCGTATAAAAGGGGGAGGCCGTTCTGTACGCCCATGAGCGGCCCGTAAAAAGACCATAAAGCTGGTCTTATTTTTTTTGGATATATAGGTCGTCTCCCTTGCGCCATTCCGCATAAAGCACATGCTGATAGGAGTGGATGCCCTGATTTGAAAGCTCATTAACAAGCCATTCTTCCTTGAGACCTGCTTCTTTTAAATTGTCCCTCTGCACTGCTCCGTCCAGCACCAGACTGTAGGGGAGAACAGGCATGGAGCCCATCATGGAAAAATCAGTTCGGACCGGCATGTCAAATTGAGGCTTTTTCAAGATACTCACACTGCCATCAGTTTCTAAAATGGCAAACTCAATTTCCCGCATGGAAAACGTACCTTTGGATCGGATCAGATGCTGAAGCTGGTTTAAATCAAGCTTTTCTTTTTTTAGCTGCTCCCTCAGAATTCTTCCATTGCGGATGATGATGGTTGGGCTTCCCTCCATCATAACCCTCGCTTTATTCGATTTTTGAGTCAGCCACTCAATTACAAATATAAGAATCCCCCAAATAGAAATGGCAAAAAGAATATCCAATAGTCCAATTTCATCGTCATATACGGCATTTCCTACGAGTTCTCCAAGTACAAGAGCCGATATGAAGTCAAAGGTCGTAATTTGCGTAATTTGAGTTTTGCCAAGCAGTCTTGACATGACAAACAATCCGAAGAATCCAACGACCAATTCTGTTGATATTCTGTACATATCCATCGAAATCACCCTTTATAGATTGCACACTAACAATGGTTTTCACTCAAAAAAAACAGACAGCTTAATCGCTGTCTGTCATAAACGGCTTTTGATCATCGTTACGTGAGGGATGCCGGCATCCATGAATACACCGGAACGCACTTCATAGCCAAGCTTTTCATAAAAGGGAATCGCTTGAGTCTGTGCATTCAGCTTGAATTTCTCAATGTTTGGAGCGGCGACAATTTCAAGTTCCTTCATAATCAGGCTGCCTGCGCCTTTTCCGCGGTAAGAGGGGAGAATGCAGATGCGCTCGAGCTTTCCGTAGCCGTCTGCTTCACGAATCCGGCCGGTGCCAACTGGCATGCTTTCATCGTATAGGACGACATGCACGGACATTTCCTCGTTTTCATCTACCTCTTCCTCTGCCGGTACTTTTTGTTCTTCAACGAATACCTTCATTCTGATTGAAAAGGCATCCTGCATTTCTTTTTCCGTCTGTACAACTTTTGCGAGCATTAGAGTTCTCCTTTTTCCAGGATGAACGTTTCATAAACAGTCCAAGCTCCGTTATCAAGCTGATAGAGCAGGTGGAAACGGTCAATCAGTTCAATATGATGATTATCCTGCATTTTCAGCTGTCCCAAAACATCTGCCATTTCTGCATCAGATAGCTTTTGGCCAATTGTGATGTGTGGAACAAAAGAATATTCAGGCTCGGAAGTAAGAGATCCTGAATGAAGCTCGGTATGAAGCTCCATTAATTCATCATTAGGCTCCACCTTAAGGTAGATCACGTTGTTTACAGGTGAGAATGAACTGATTTTCTGCACCTCAAGCTTAATCGGGCTCAGCTTGTTTGCAACAGATCGAAGTTCTTTGGAAATCGCCTTTATTTCTTCATCTGACGCTTCAAATGGCGTCTTCAGAGTCAAGTGCGGCGGAATAAGCGCGTAATGAGGGTCATAGCGTTTTCGGTAGGAATTCGCCAGATCTTGAAGTTTTTTTGCCGGAAATAGGACAATTCCATATTTCATACAGGTTCCCTCCAGTAGTAAGTAGTAGTTAATTAAAACATGGCTTTAAGCGCCTTAGGCAGTAAGGGCTGCCAATGTGTCCATGTGTGGTCCCCATCAAATTCTTCATATGTGTAAGGAAATCCTTTTTTTTCGATCGCTTTTTGCAATTTGCGATTCGGTTCGATGAAATTCTGCACTTCTCCAGCCGTTGTCTTAACATCAGTTTCCTTTTCGCCAATCTGATGATAGATAGTCAAATTCGGCTCTGCATCGTATTGCATGACAGCATTTAGGACCTTTTCGTCAACATAAGGGGACTGCATAATGATTTTACCAAAAATACTCGGATAGTCGAGTGCTGTCATGAATCCGACTGTTGCGGCGAGCGAATCACCAATGAGTGCGCGTCCCTGTCCAACCTGATATGTTGGGAACTCCCTGTCCAGAAACGGGACAAGCTCATGGGCAAGAAACCGTTTATAAGCAGGGAATTTCTCACCGTCGGGATGGTATTTTGTCCGGCGGTCCTGTACATTCTTGTATGGAATGCCGACAATGATTACATTCTCCAGTCCGCCGTTCTCAAGCAGGGATTCATACTGGCGGGCAATCCTCCCAAGCCTGAAATAATCCTGCCCATCCTGCGCAATCAGCAGACTGTACTTATACAGAGGGGAATAGCTTTTTGGCAAATATGTAAGGACAGTCAGATCTTCGTTCAATGCGCCTGAAAAAAAGGAAGCTTCTTTGACAACTCCAGTTTGCTTCTCCACAGATAAGTCCTCCAGATGAATTAAGTAAGGTTTGTACTTAGTTTTTGTATCTAGCTCCGGCGCCTAGCCCCTCGAGGTCATATGCCACTCAACCTCCGGGCCCGCAGGATGCGGGTCAGTTCCCACGTCTTTCCCACGGCTGATTGTCTTATGCTTGTCGGGGGCCGGCAGGAGGCCGGTCAGTTCTGCGTTGCGGCAGGACGCCGCGCATTTAGCAGAACATCCTTCCTTGAGGAGCCTCCGCTTTTGGAATGTGATGGATAAGTTGTTTCTACTTTGTTTTTGCGTCTAGCTCCGGCGCCTAGCCCCTCGAGGTCATAAGCCACTCAACCTACGAAAGGAAAAAACGCCTTTCTCCGGCTGATTGTCTTATGCTTGTCGGGGCTGAGCAAGGCGCCTCCGCTTTTGGTTTTTGTATTCGCTTCCACTTATTTTATCATGATTTTTAAAAAAATGCTTTTCCGGAAAATCAGGGAAAGTTTACATGAATCACTTGTAAAATTTATAAAATTGCGTTAAAGTTATAAAAAATTCATAATATTCCTTACGATTTATTCTTATCCAGAGAGGTGGAGGGACTGGCCCTGCGAAACCTCAGCAACCGGCAGAACGCTCTAGGCGTGCCAAGGTGCTAAATCCAGCAAGCGAGCTTGGGAGATGAGAAGAAGAACTGTTAAGCGACAAGCCTTCTTCTTATTTTAGGGGAAGGCTTTTTTGTATTCTTAATCTGCATAAGCGAGGGTGTAAAATGACAAAACATACAGAAACGATCTTAGCCCAAATCGGCAACCGAAGTGAACAGACGACAGGCGCCGTTAATCCTCCCATTTATTTAACGACAGCTTACCGTCATTCAGGAATCGGGGAATCGACCGGTTTTGATTACATACGAACCGGCAATCCGACACGTGCCATCGCTGAAAAGGCTTTGGCGGACTTAGAAGGCGGAGATCAGGGGTTTGCCTTCAGCTCAGGGATGGGAGCCATTCAGACCATTATGGCGCTATTTAAAACCGGAGATGACATTATTGCCTCATCCGATATTTACGGAGGAACCTACAGGCTGTTTGAACAGGAATGGCGTAAGTATGGACTGACATTCCAATATGATTCATTTGCAGATCCTGTGAGTACAGAGGCTAGGATCCTTCCGAATACGAAGGCGATCTTTCTGGAAACTCCAACGAATCCGCTTATGCAGGAGGTGGATATTGCAGCAGTTGCAGAAGTAGCGAAGCGCCACGGCCTGCTGCTGATTGTGGATAATACATTCTATACTCCTGTCATCCAGCAGCCATTAAAGAGCGGAGCTGATATCGTCATTCACAGTGCAACTAAATATCTCGGAGGACATAATGATCTCCTTGCTGGAATCGTTGTGGCAAAAGGTAAGGAACTTTGTGCGGAGCTTGCTTCCCATCACAATGCAATCGGCGCCGTTCTCGCTCCGTTTGATTCATGGCTTTTAATCCGGGGATTAAAAACACTGGCACTTCGGATGAGGCAGCATGAACAGAATGCAGCTGATATAGCCGAATTTTTAGAAGAAGTCCCGGAAGTAAGTGATGTACTGTATCCGGGAAGAGGGGGCATGCTGTCGTTCCGGGTCGCGAAAGAGGAATGGGTGAATCCATTCCTGAAAAATTTGAAGACGATTACGTTCGCAGAAAGTCTTGGCGGGGTTGAGAGTTTGATGACGTATCCAGCCACTCAGACGCATATGGATATACCAGAAGAAATACGTACGGCAAACGGTGTCTGTAATCGGCTTCTGCGTTTCTCGGTAGGAATCGAGCACGCAGAAGATCTCAAAGCTGATTTGCATCAGGCATTCCAGGCTGTGAAGGAGGAGGAAAAAATTGAGCAATACTGATTGGTCCATCCAGACGAAGCTGCTGCACAATAGCCATAAGACGGATAAAGAAACAGGAGGGGTAAGCGTTCCGGTCCACTTATCGTCCACCTTCCATCAGTCTGATTTTGATCAGTTCGGAAAATATGATTACGCCCGTTCAGGCAACCCGACTAGGGAAGTACTTGAAAAAGCAATTGCCGATCTTGAAGGGGGAACGAGAGGATTTGCATTTTCATCGGGTATGAGCGCAATCTCTACAGCCTTTCTTTTATTATCAAAAGGAGATCATGTCCTCGTGACGGAGGATGTCTACGGCGGTACGTACCGGATGGTGACAGAGGTTTTGAGCCGGTTTGGAATTGAATATACATTTGTGGATATGACCGATCTGCACAATGTAGCGTCTAAAATTCGTCCGAATACAAAAGTGATTTATTTAGAAACACCCTCTAATCCGCTGCTTAAAATTACCGATATCCAAGGGATTGTTAAACTTGCGAAAGCTAATAACTGTTTAACGTTTCTGGATAATACTTTTCTGACACCGGCACTTCAGCGTCCGCTCAATTTAGGAGTAGACGTTGTGCTTCACAGTGCAACGAAATTTTTGGCAGGCCACAGTGATGTCGTGGCGGGGCTCGCGGCTGTGAATGACGAAGAACTGGGAAACCAGCTTTACAAACTGCAAAATTCATTTGGAGCTATACTTGGAGCACAGGATTCCTGGCTCGTATTAAGGGGGTTGAAAACCCTTCACGTCCGTTTAAAGCAATCGACCGAATCTGCCCTTAAGCTGGCCGCCTTCCTATCAAGGCATCCGGCCGTAGAGGAAGTTTATTATCCGGGTCTTTCCTTCCACCCCGGCTGTTCCGTACAGCGCTATCAGGCAGACGGACCGGGTGCCGTGCTCTCATTCAGACTGTCAGATGAAGATGCCGTTCGAAAGCTCGTCCAAAACGTTCAGCTTCCGGTTTTTGCCGTCAGCCTTGGCGCCGTAGAAACGATTCTTTCATATCCGGCTAAAATGTCACATGCAGCAATGCCGAGGGAAGAGCGGTACGCAAGAGGAATTACAGACGGACTGCTCCGTGTCAGTGTGGGTCTTGAGAAAGCAGAGGACCTGATTCAGGACTTTGGGTCAGCTCTGGATTTGCTGCCAAAAACAAAGCCGCTGCAGTACGCGCGTGTTCAGGGAAGCGGGCGGAGATAAAGGGGCGGGTGTTGTTGTTGCCGCTCTGATAAAGGTGGAACCGGTTTTGGCGGTGTTAGATTCATAATCTTAAAAGGGTGAAATCGGGTATGGAAGTGTCTGACCCCTACTCTGCTAAAGAAGTAAAGCTTCGGCACCATATGGCTTCAACCATACTGCGGCAAGGGCTGGCAGAGAACAGTCTTTGTCCCCTGCTGCGGTGAAGAATGTGGGGACTGGCACAGTGCCAGTCCCCTTAAATTTTACCGGACTAAAGCTCCGGCACCAAACTTGCGAAGTCTTGCGGCGGATAGGATCGAGAACCTATCCCTCTGACCCCTGCTGCGGTAAAGCATTAAGGGTCAGGCACTAAATTTTTGATCATTGTAATAAATCCCAAAAAGATCGACAGGTGAACAGAGATGCATCAACGAATTCTATTAAATTCCATCTTTAGCCAGCTTGAAGTTGCAAATCGTTCTATTATAGAAATGGCCATTTTAGCAGAAGAGAGTGATTTAAATTGGAGCTATCTAGAAAATAAGAGATCCCTTGGTGAACTGCTGAATCATCTATCCCTTCTCTACCGCGCGGATTATTTAATTATGGAAGAAGCCTCGAAGGATGAGATGGCGGACTATTATCTCTCTCATCCATTTAGAAGAGCAGAAAATGCGGGAACCGAGCTCTATAAGAATTTTAATGCGCTGAAAGAAGCTTTTTATTCCTTCAGTGAAGCAGAGCTGATGGAGGAAAAAATCTCTTATTGGGGGACAGGCTACTCCAGATATGAATGGCTTCTTGAAATCCTGGGTCACATATACCATCACAGAGCCCAGCTGCATATGTATTTGGAATTGCTTGGAATAAGGCCGCGGGTGCTATTATTCGAGTGAGGATCAAGAACATCTGGCTGCCAGATCTGAAATAAAGATATATCTTAATAATGTATCATTCGTCGCCCTCTCTATTATTTTTGTATGGGTAATTATACCATTTGCTTGCCGGAATAGTTTATTCAGCAGGTTCGACGTAAGAACCCTTTTATTCAATGGAAAATAAAATAGCAGCAGATAGAAAAACGCTGAAGGGGGAGAGAAGGGTTGAATCCGCCGCTGACCATGATTCCTAAGATTGCTTCCGGCTTCATTCGCAAAAGGCTGCCAAGAAAGACGGAGGTTCTTGCTTACTATGCACTCTCCAATGGGAAGAGCCTGCATTACACAAATGCAGATGCGCTGCTCCCATACAGCAATACAGAGATTCTCGACCCAAAAGATGTTTCCTATCTGAATGTCTTTATTAATGCTGTTCTGCAGCCGGAGCATAATTATGAAGTTCAAAAAGGCCTCTTAACGCTCAAAACACGAGATGTTCCTCTAGATGGGACAGCCATTATTATTCAGTTTGTCAAACTTCATTAAGAAAGAAGGATTTAGATGCCAGCTGAATTGATTAAACTCGTCCTTTCTGCTTCCAATACGGTAAGCGGGGATGTAAATGTGAGCACGGTTACAGATGTTGCTCCGATCGCTTCCCGGTATGCAGCCAACGTGACGGCCCTTATGATTTTAGGCGGCAATACTACCATCCCTGCGACATCGTTTCGGGATGACAATGGGAATAGCTTGGCCGCAGGCGGACTGCCGGTTCCAAATACAGAAACGGTGGTAAATGTCTACGTAAATGGGGTTCTGCAGCAGGGGGGCCTCTCTACATTATCAGCGAACAATCTACTCATCCGTGCATCCATTCTGCTCGGAGCACCAGTCGTGCTGGAGTACCTGAATTTCAGCAATGTTACGTCTGCCTCTACTGCAACAAATACGCTTGCGGTGGATACAGTAATTGATACGTAATGATGAAAAGGGAAAACCGCGGTTACGATCACCGCGGTTTTTACATTTTTTCCTTCTTGTTTATTTCCTCCAGCACGGAGATGATTTTGTCATTTTGTTCAATGATTTCTTTGTTTTGCTGTCTTAATTTGGTGAAATCATATAAGAATACAATCAGAATAATCGTGATTAAAAATGTCATGTTCTCACCTCACATCACTTTTATTAAGCTGCTTTCCCAGTTGGGGCATGTGTGAAAAAGGCTTCATTGCCGCTGTGAACAGGAGCAGGGAGAGGAGCACCATAACACCTGCCCCCGAAATAATCACGATTCTCAAAGGAAACCAATCCCCAGCAAGTCCAATTCCAGATACAAAAATCACTTGAATGAGCGAGATCACCATGCCTAGCGCACTTCCGACCCGTCCCATGATGTCTGCCGGAACGTGATCCTGATAAAACGTCCAGATCCCGGTGTTCGCAAACGCCATAAAGAAGGCGAGAATAAAAAAGCCGATGGCCGCCATTAAAAACGTGGAAGAGAGGGAATATACGAGATATCCTCCAGCAATCATCAAGCCTCCGCAGCCGATTAGAAAGGATGGGGACAGTTTTTTTACAGCTAACCGGTTAAAAAAGGATCCGATTAGTAATCCTATCCCGGAAATACTGACAAGCAGACCATAGGCACTGTCAGAAAGCTTCAGGATTTCCCGGGAAAACACGACTTCCTGTGAATCGAGAGCGGCCGCCATCATCATAAGTCCGTTAAAGAGGAGATACACACTCATGACGTACCGTGCTGATTTCATATAACCTATGACCATCCGCCAGTCATCTGCGTAAACGGAAAAAGAAATTCTCTTTTCAGGAGGATGTCCGGCCGTTCCGAGATGAGGCAATAGGAAAAGAAGAAGCGCAGAAATGATAAAAGTAAAAGAGTTAGCGAAAAAGGCAAATTCCGGCTGTCCGGTTATGAACAGCAGTCCGGCAAGAGCCGGGCCGAGTATAAATGAACCGGACCATGCGAGGCTTTTATATGAATTAAAAACTTGCCGATATTTAGAAGGAATCAGTCTGGAAGAGTAAGCTGCTGCAGCAGGATCATAAACCGCATCTACCATGCAAATGAGAAAGACTAGCACATAAATGATGGGAAGGGTAGGAGCGGCTAAAATAAGCAGTACAAGCAACGCTCTCATGAAATCCAGCCCAATCATTAGATTTCTCTGAGAATACCTGTCTATTAAGCTGCCTGCCCAAAATGAAGTCAGGATACCTGCAAGAGGACGTATTATGTATACTCCGGCGACAGCGGCAGCAGAACCCGTCATGCTGTAAACCATCATGTTCAGGGGGATGAAATAGATCCAGTCTCCGAGATTGGAGATGCCGGTTGAGGTTAAGAAAAGTGCTGCTTTTCTATTCATTCCAACGCCCCTTAAAAGGATATTTTATCCACCTTATACCATAGAAAGATAGTAAGCAAGGGTAAAATGAAAAAAACTGACAGTCCATCTTTTGCAGCAGGCTATGAATCAGTACAAGAGCCGGAAATCAATGGGGATGCACCCGATAAGCGGGCAGGAATATTGGATCCCTGCGGCAATACATGGTGGATTGCCATACAGGTGAAATAAAAACGGACTTCCATATCAAGAAGTCCGTCTTTTTTCTAATTCAATTCCATAAAGTCATACACATCTCCGCCGTCAAATCCGGCTCCAAGAATTACACCATCCGGAAAAAGCTCCGCATGCTTCGATACGAACTCCTTAACAAAAATGATCATCGTCGCCGCACCCAAAAATAAACCAGCAGGGAGATGGTCCTCTAATAGCTGATAAATTGGCTTATATACCGGAAAATAAGGTTCGACTGACAGCGGTGCATAATCCTTTGCCAACGCCCAGTCGCCCTCCTCATCCCATTCTTCCGCACCTGCCACATACAAACTGATCGTGTCAGCTGTCTCAAAGAGCGAAAAGGTTATCGCTTCTAAAGAAGCAGGAGGTTTTTTTTCTGTGAGAAGATCTGTCAGCCATCCTTCAAATTCCTGAAAACTCACATCAAACTCGTTCTCGATTTCCGTGAGATGGCTTTTAATCCCAAGCTTCCCTGAACGAGTCACAATCCATTGCTTGCCGTCCTGTATACCAGCCACCTCATCAATGGCATCATATATAGCGTCCGTAAAAGCCTCTGTTTTAGCCATTTTAAATCACTCCCTATTAAAAAGTTCAGCAGCCTTCAGGTCCGCAAGAGGCTCCCTCGATCATACCGCCGTTCGCCTCATCCTCAATTACCTGTTCAATTGATTCCTTTGAATGAAGACCCTGAAGCTTTTGGTTCCCAATTATAAAGGTCGGAACCGCTTGAACTTCAGCTTTTCTTGCCAGATTCAATGCCTCTTTGTGATCCTGTACATACGTGCCGCCAGTGATCGCATCCTGAAAAGCGGCTCCATTTAAGCCAAGCTCCCGGACAATCCCTGTCAGAACGGTTACATCTCCAATGTTTTGCCCCTCCTGCCAATAAGCCTTAAACACCGCATCCACATAAGCCTGACCCACACCATGCTCCTTTGCAAACTGATAGCCCTGATGCGCAAGATGCGTATGCGGCACAGGATCCAAATCCATCGGAAGCTCCATCTCAACCCCAAACCGCTGTGCCAGCGGCTGAACCGACTGCTTATACGCCTGCTGAATATAATCGCTATTCGGAGACATCCCCTCCATCGGATAAGGACGAAGCTCAAACGGCATAAACTCTACCTCGACATCCTTTCCTTCCACCGCCTGCCGAAGCGGCTCCTCTCCAATAAAACAGAAAGGGCATACAAAATCTGAAAACACCTGAATCTTAACCGTCATCTAAAGTTCCTCCTCGTTATTGATAGACTCATTGTAGCAAAAGGGCTCAGAGAAGACGATTTATTTGGATAAGTTATTGACAGGGCAGGGGCGGAGAAATATAATAGAGAAAGTCAGCTGAAGGGCGGGCACAATTACATATCGCGATCTGGTAGTTCAGTGGGAGAACATCACGTTGACAGCGTGGGGGTCGGGGGTTCGAATCCCTCCCAGATCATATGGAAATGGAGTTGCTTTTTTGAAGCAGCTCTATTTTTATTTTAAACTCTAAAAAACAATGCCCTTAAAAAGTTGGTGCGGATATGATTGATAAGAAATATGAATTATTTAAAGCATTTCCAGCTGAACTAGAAGAAGATGTCAGCAAAGTGTTAAGTGTGCTTGAAGCAACTAATAAGTTACGCTTTTCTCACTGCTTCAAGGTTAATTTTAGGGGATCTAAGTTATTTATTCCTGAACGAATTTACTATAATGAGCCATATCTATCGTCTTACAGTTTATTAACTGACAGACAGCAAGCAATATTAAATTGCCTGTTTACAAGGCATGAAAATGGTTTTATTAGAGAGAATCATGTTAGAAAAATGATGGATCAAACAAGTACCTATAATTGGAATGTTCCTTATTTAATCCGGCTTACAGGAGAATATGTATTAGAAATCCTAGAAGTGATAAAAGATAATATAAATCATCTTGATAAGCGGGAGATAAAGTCTTTCATTTCAGAAAATAAAAGATTCTACAATACAATAGAAAGTCAAGTCGTGAGTTACTGGGATTGTTATTATCGAAGTAAATATCCAGAGAAAAGAGATTATGTGGGCTTTAAAATCATTCATTATTTCAATTCCTGATAAAACCACCTGCCATGTACCATGCCATTTAAGGTTGATCAATTAGTGTTACCCTTTATACTTGAAAATATAGAAAAATTTGGATTTATACGTCAGCATCACCAGGAGAGAAGGGTTTAATCAGAATCAAAATAGGAAAGACCACCCTAATCGCCGCCACAGCTCAAAGGGTGGTCTAACTTGTTGTCTATAACGTGTTGTTTAAATCAACACTTACTTCAATATAAAATTCCGTACCTCCTGATCCCGACCTTTTCCAAAAGCAAACCCCACATGTCCATCCGGCCTTACCCAATAAACCGCATCCTTTTCAAATCCAGCCTTCGCCATCTCAAAATTCCACTCAAACTCTATCAGCTCAATATCTTTTTCAACGGCAAATTCCCGCAGATTTCGGCTTGCCTCCCCGTACACATGTATCTGCCATTCCATCGACTTCAGGGGTTCATAGTTATCCCCGCTTTCTGTCTTGATCCATGGCAGCCTGTCCCCGCCATGGATGTTTCCTGCTTTACCATCGCTTATCTTACTGCCTCTGTAATGAATACGGGTTTGTGAGAGCAGGTTAAACGCTCTTTTACGTGCATTCGATACCTTAAGCAGAGATGGTATAACAATAGGGAAGAGCACCTTTCGGATCAGCTTGCTTTGAATGCCTCTGCCGACGAGTGGCCGGAAGGCCCGGTCGGTAGTGGAAACGAGCAGCCGTGCGAAAGCGATCCGTTCGGTTTCGTACGTGTCTAAAATATCCGGATCTGCTTTTCCTTGCAGGACGGCGGCGAGCTTCCAGGAGAGATTGACGGCGTCGCCAATTCCGGTGTTCATTCCCTGACCGCCAGCGGGACTGTGTATATGGCCGGCATCTCCTGCGATAAATGCTCTGCCTTTACGGAAGTGCTCACTGACGCGATGATGAACCCGATAGGTAGAGAACCAATTCACATCGAGAATAGATAAACCAACTTGTTTTTCGGCGATAGGCCGTAGGTTTTCAAAGGAAAGATCCTGTGAATTTCTCATTTCTTTCGGTACAATTCCAACGACTCTCCTCATCCCGGTTGTCCGGACAGGGATAAACGCACAAAATCCGCCTTGATCAATAAACATGTAAAATCCGTCTTTTTCAATCCCGTCATCGGCTGCTTTTACATCCGCTACATAAAACAGCTCTTCATATGTCCCGCCGGGGAAGTTGAAGTTCAGGGTTTTCCGGACCGTGCTGTGGGCTCCGTCGCAGCCGCATATGTAGTCAAAACGAGCACATTCTGTCTGCCCGTTTTTGCGGATGACGGCCTCCACCTCATCTCCATGGTCCGTAAAGGAGAGGAGCTCTGTTTCCCATTCCACTTCAATGCCTTGCTCTTGCAGTTTCTTAACTAAAAATTGTTCGTGAACATCCTGAGCGAGACTAAGGATAAACGGATAAGGGCTTAAACCTTCTCCTAAATCAGCCAGCTCCAACTCAGCCTTTTCCTGTCCGTTTTCAAGAAGGTGGACGGATTTCATTTTGATTCCTAGTTGAATGACCTCATTAGCAAAGCCCAGCTGATGGTAAAATTCCAGTGTCCTCGCATGAACGACAAGAGCGCGGGAGGATTCACCAGGTCCTTTGTTTTGATCAATAATCCGGAACGAAATCCCGTGCTTGGCCAGACGAAGGGCGAGCACCAGACCGGTTGGGCCAGCGCCTGTAATTAATACTTGAGCAGACATAACGTTTCCCCCTTAATGAACTAAATAAAAACATGATCCTCCTGCAACGATTAGAGCTAAAAGATTAAAAAGAAATAAAGGGAAAAAATCAAAATAATGACGACAAGCAAAGCGGAAACCCACGTGACAATATGGCGTGATGGACGGAAGGTCTGCTCATCAATTTGCTTTGTTTTTTTCCGATAATCGAATGTAGAAAACAGGATGAGTGAAAACCCGCAAATGATGGAGAAAACACCGATGACAATGGTCAATGTGTTCGCTTCCGGGGAGGCTTTGTCCATAAAGCTGAAGTGAAGGTTGGTGATTAAAAACCCAATCCCTATGATGGCGATGGCCGTTCTCACCCAGGCGAGATACGTCCGTTCATTTGCCAGATGCTGCTGGATGTATTTTGAACTGATGGTTTTTTCTTTTTCCATTGAATCTCCTCTATGTTTGCCGTTTTACCCGTATTCTATCATATTATTCCATTAAAAAGAGCACCGGCATCCGATGCTCTCTCCTGTCTATTCTTTCTCAAATACGGCATTTGAAATCAGCCTGAATAAATAATCCGTATGGTTTCTAAAGCCTGCTTCAATGCCGAATAATGTAACCGGCTTGTCTTTTTCCTGCACGATGACTGGCTGGCCTTTAGCCGGTGAGCGGTCTTTCCAGTGGCCGGCGGTAAAGAAGGAGTCATTGTTCACAAAAGTGGCGGCAATGTTTGTGCCCTCTGTGCTGGAATACCACACGGGTCCGTATACGAAACCGGCATCGTTCCTGCTGTATCCGGCTGTAAGAGGGGATGGGAGATAATCGACTTTTACAATTCCGTTGCTGCTGGAAAAGCCTTTATTGATATCCACTTCCGTTAATCCTGCAGCTTTTGCTGCCTGGGAACCTCCTGCTCCGATTGCGATAAAATGGCCATCCTGTTCAACAAACTGCTTGATTTGTCCGTTAAACTTTTTCAATTCCTCGTCATCCGTTAAACCAAATTCTTTATTTGCTTCGCTGAGCTTATAAGAAGTCAGGCTGGCGCTTCCGCTGTAAATAAAGGTATCAAAGCCGTTTAATCCATTATTGGCTACATCTCTCGGATGAACTTCCGACACTTGAAATCCAAGTCGTTCGAGGGCGAGCTTTGTACCTGAATGAGACTGAACTTTGCCCATGCCGCCATCCTTTAAAATGGCAACCCGATGGTTTTTTAGCGGGATTGCTTCTTTAGGGACTGCTTTTGTCCGTAAAGTTAATCCGGAAACCTGAACCGCTCTCTGAATCGCTTTCCCTTTTTCCTCAGCGTAAAAATTTCCTTCGTTATCTTTTTTGACGGAAACTCCCTGATCAATGAGAGAGTTAACAAGGCGGACTGCATTTACAGATGTATTTGGAATCGAGTAGGGTCCTTTGCCAATCAGCTTTCCGCGGACACTTTCCGCCCGAACTTCTTTTGTTTGGACGGTCAAATCTTCTTTACTTTGGATGGCATCAAAGCCCCAAAGTTCAGAGAGATTCCAGGCGGAAATATCATACATGGCATCAATTTCGTTTGTAATATCCTCTCCGTCCCATAGAAGAGCGTTAGCCAGACCTGCCTTTGGCTGGTTAAGATCGATAATATAGGTCCCTTTTTCATAGCGCTTTCCATCTGCGCGAAATGGTTTAGCCGCTCGCTCCACTTTTACATCATTTTTAAGTAAATGATGGACCACCTTTTGCACAGCGCTGTTATCTTTTTTATTTTCCGGGATGATGTAGCTGTCAGGATAGAAGCCATCTTTATTGTTTGGATGCTCACCCTTTACTCCGCGGTCAAACACTTCAAGCTGGTCTTGAAGCATGGCCTGCTTATTCTGTAAAGCAAATTTAAGGGCACCATTCACAGCATCAACCTGCCATTTCACACCATCCCAATCATTCGTTGGTGCTTCCAATGTATAGCCAAGGCCCCCATGAAGCATGGCATAAGCCGGAGTGTAAATGGGAGGATAGACATCCCAGCCGGATTTTGAATCTCGTAATGGGATGTGAGTGCCTTCCAGTTTTTTGTACAATTCGTTCTCGTAGTTGTCTTTTTCGCTGACAATATTCGATTCCATCGCTTCTGCCTGCTGATTCATCCACTTATAAAGCAAATCGTATTCATAATTCGGGTTATGAGGGGGTGTACCCGGAAGAATCAATCCAGGATGATTTGCTTCTCCTCGCTGTCTGACATATCCGTGAAGGTCAAGAAGAACGAGTGGGTTAAGCTGGGCGATTTGCTTAACTGCCGCCTGCGTTTCAGGCTGGGACTGGGTCACGAAATCACGGTTCAGATCAATCCCGTTTCCATTAAAGTGGGTAGCATCGACACGTCCGTCAGGATTCGCGTCTACATTGATAATCAGGGTGAAGTTCTTCAAAATCTCCCTTGTTTCCTGATCGTTCTTAAATCCATACCGTTCAATTAACCGGAGTGCTGCATCTGTACCGACAAATTCGGTTCCATGAATAGATGCGTGAATTAAAATCGGGGGCTTAATATCCGGATTTGCTTTCAGGTAGCGCTGCGCTTTTTCCGGATTTTCTCTCATGAGCTTCCGTAATCCCTTGTACTTAAGTTCACTTTCCTTAGACTTGCTGTCAGAAATAGTGACCGTGTATAAATTTTTGCCGGTGGAAGATTTTCCTGTAATGTCCAATTGAACACGGCTGCTTTGCTTTTCAAAGGACTCTAATTTCCCTTTAAGAGCATCATACGTTATGTAGTCATATTGTTCTGAATTGAAAAGACTCTGCTTTCTTTCGGTCTCCCCGGCCAGTGCTTGGGCGGGAAGTAGGCTTCCCAATAAACTTGCGCTCAGTAAAACGGATAAAATCGGCTTTTTCTTCATTTCTTTCCTCCTAAAGGTTTTTCAACACAGAAAAGCCTCTTTCCGGATAAGAAAGAGGCTTTGCACACAAAGGGATCCCTCTCTCTTATCTGTCAGCGTAAACGCTGCAAGAATTAGCACCGTATTGACCATGGTCAACCGGTTGCCGGGCTTCATAGGGCTTGTCCCTCCGCCTGCTCTTGATAAAAGAGTTTTCGTATTGAATTAGTTTGTATTATAGAGGATTTTAACAGCGCGTCAATATGAAAATAGGAAAATGATTCTTTGTGTTTAGAAGGAAATGGTAAAATAGGAATGAGGTATGGAGATAGGAAGATTAAATGAACACAATCTTTAGTTTTATTTTACCTATCTTCTTAATTATGATTTTTATCTAGGTAACATTGGAAATTTCAGTGAAATATCGTTTTCTTCCGGCTTTGATCCTTCTTGGAGCAGGAATTCTTGTCTTTCTGCTGCCGTTTTTTCTGGATGCATAAGGATAAGTGCTGGTCATATCCAGCATGTACTTTTCTTATGCTTTTTTATTTGGAGTAATCGTAAATGGAATGACGGCTTTAATCATTAGAAAAAGCTGAAATAGTATAGAGTTGCCCCTTACCAAAGAAAATATTGCCCGATTAATCGTAACTCCCTTAATATGGATAGAGAAGATGTGAACAAATCAAGATAGGAGAATCCCGTGAAGAATAAGAATCGAACATTTAAAGTGAAGGACCTTGAATATTCAATCAGGTCTGCCGTAAATAGTGACGCAAGGATGCTGTCCAAAGTAAGAGCCCGCATTGATGGAGAAACAGAAAATTTAGACAGGGAGGAGGGAGAGGGATTTATTGATGAAACAGGCTTTGAACGGCTGATTAAGACTGATACGGAAATGCCGAGCCATTTGTTTTTAGTTGCCGAAGTGGATGGAGAAATTGTGGGATTTTCGAGGTGTGAAGGAAATCAATTGAAAAGATCCTCGCATAAAGCAGAATTTGGAGTGGGCGTACTGAAGGATTTCTGGGGGTATGGGATTGGCGTGAATCTATTAAAAGAATCGATTACCTGGGCAGACTCCATTGGAATAAAGAAAATGAATTTAAAGGTACTGGAAACGAATGACCGGGCGATAAAGATTTATAGCAGACTGGGATTTGAAACAGAAGGTATTTTAAAAAAGGATAAGCTTTTATCAGACGGCAAATTCTACAGCACTATTCTCATGGGCAGATGGAATGAATCATAATACATAATAGGGAGATTAAGAGAAATATGTTCAACATAACGATAAAAAGAGCTTCCTTATCGGACGCTGAAACCCTGACAAGCATCATGAAGGAAACCTTTAATGAAGAAGCAAAGAAATGGCTTTGTGAAGAGGATGAAATCATAGATTACAATATCCAGCCGCCAGGATATCAGTCCATTCATATGACGGAGTACAGTATTCGGGAGTTAGTCTATTACAAAATCCTCGAAGATGAAAAGATAGCAGGCGGATTGATTATGACACTCGCAGGCAATTTGCACGCGAGAATCGACCGTATTTTTGTAAGCCCTTCCTTACAGGTGAGAGGGATTGGATCGATTGCGCTTAAATTGGCAGAAGAGGCGTACCCGAAGGTCACTTCCTGGGAGCTGGAAACGTCCAGCAGGCAGCTGAATAATCATTATTTTTATGAAAAAGCAGGTTTTAATAGAGTGTATGAATCCGAAGATGAGTTTTGCTATGAGAAGCGGACAAATACGAATGATGAAACCGAAAAAGTACAAAATCGTGATCTCTCAGGCACTCAATATGAAAGCTGCGGGATGGACGAAAGCGACTTCTTTAAAGTGAATATAGCCGGCAGCTCCATCAGCAACAGCAATGTGATGAACAGCCATTTCAGCAATTGCAATCTGAGCCAGTCCAAGTTTCAAAATATTAATTTCAGAAACAGTCTGCTGGCTGATTTGAATTTATCCGGCAGTCGGATCGACCATGTAACGATGGGCGGGGTTCAGTTTAAGGATACGTGCCTTGATGAGAATCAGCCGTCTGTCACATTTGAACGGTGCGACCTTACAGGCAGCCGATTTGTGGAGTGCAATCTGCAAGAGGTGGAGATTCAGCAAAGTGATTTGTCAGGGATGCGGATTAACGGGGTTTCAGTGAAGGAATTGTTTGATGTGTATGAGAGGAATGTAAAACACACCTGATTTTGGGTGTGTTTTTTTATTATTGTGCACTGACCCCCGCTTCTCTAACGCACTAAATCTCCGTCCCCGATCACTGCAAGCTCTTGTTCTCCGTATCTTTAGCGAAGTCTTCCTTTGTCCCCCGATGCGGTGCTGTGTTGGGGGTCAGTGCAATGCACTGACCCCCATTTCTCTACCGCACTAAATCTCCGTCCCCGATCACTGCCAGCTCTTGCCCTCCGTATCTTTAGCGAAGTCTTCCTCTGTCCCCCGATACGGTGCTGTGTTGGGGGTCAGTGCAAACCAAGAGTTTTCAGACAGGGATATTAGACCAGGCGCCACCCCGCTCAGTTCCCCCCCTCCCCCAAAAACGTCTCCCGAAACCGCACCGCTTTCTTCGATAAATACCGGTCCTTCAGCCAAATCAGCGCACAGTCTGATAGAAGTTCACTGTTTCTTATAGGAACAGCCTTCAGTCCGCTATTTGGAAAGGATCGGAGTGTGGACTCGGGCAGAATGGCAACGCCGACGCCTTCTCTGACGAGTGCCATCAGCATCGCTGCATCAGGGCATTGGCAAACGATGGCCGGTTTTAAACCGTGCTTTTGAAACGCGTTCACTACTAACTCAAACAGCCCGATTCCGCTGACCCGGTGAAGCAGCATAAGCGGCAGCTCGGAAAGATCCGCCATATCAATGGTGCTGTTCATTTCCAAGTGCTCAGGTACGATTGCAGCGAAAGGATCTTTGGAGAGTGGGAGGCAGTCAAAATCGTTCAGGTCAAGAGGGAGGCGGACTAGAGCCAGTTCAATGCTTCGGTTTCGCACATCCTCTGCCAGCCGGTAGGAATCTCCTTCATGCAGTCTGAACGAGACGTTCGGATACTGTTCCCGAAAAAAGCGAATCCGCTCGGGGATATAGGAGAAGCCAGTTTTTACACAGCCGATGGAAAGCAGGCCGGATAAGCCTTCACCTGCCTCTTTCACCTCGGATACAGCGGCTTCCATTTGGAGCAGAAGTGAGTTGGCCCGTTCGTAAAGAATGGTTCCGGCTTCGGTCAGTTCCATTTTTTTGCCGTTCCTTTCCATCAGTAAAACACCGAGTTCTTCCTCGAGCGACTTTAGCTGGTAGCTTAGCGGAGGCTGGGCCATGTGCAGTTTTTTTGCAGCACGTGTCACTTGGCCTTCCTCTGCGATGGTACAGAAATACCGGAGCTGCTTTAGATCCAAACCACTCACCCTATCCATACTTTTTTTGTATCGATTCGCTATTTTTTATGTATTTTCCATATATGTTACCACATGGTAGATTGATTTTGTAAGCGTTTTCAGATAAATCTGAAAACAAATTGGTCCGGATGAAAGATTCCATACAAAGGAGAGAATGCATGTGACTGGATATGAGGATGTAAAAAAGAGATTAAGAGGATCCATCGCCCCGATTATTACACCGTTCCACGAGGATGGATCGATTGATTTTCAAACTCTTGAAAAACTGATTCATTGGCATATCGAGAGCGGCAGCCATGGAATTTCTGTGACGGGGACGACGGGTGAACCGAGTTCTTTGACTGTAGAGGAACGCGTTCAGGTGATGGGAATCGCAGCAAAGGCGGTCAACAAACAGGTTCCTTTCGTACCGGGAACGGGATCGGCAAATTATGAAGAAACGCTTTATTTAACGAAAAAGGCTCAGGAGCTTGGTGCGGATGCAGCGATGGTCATCGTGCCTTATTATAATAAGCCTTCCCAGCACGCTCTTTACAAATATTTTAAAGCGGTGGCTGAATCTGTAGAAATACCAGTCATCATCTACAATATTCCGGGCCGGACAGCGGTGAACCTGGAAGTGAAAACAATGGCCCGGCTGGCAAAAGAGGTGCCGAACATTATAGGAGCAAAGGAATCCAATAAGGATTTCGAACATGTGAACCGTGTGCTTTTAGAGTGCGGAAGAGATTTTCTCCTTTACTCAGGCATTGAATTGCTTTGCTATCCGATGCTTGCCATTGGTGGAGCCGGCTATATCAGTGCTACGGCAAACGTTGAGCCGAAAAAGGTGGCGGATGTATACAACGCCTGGAATGAAGGAGATATTACCCGCGCCATTAATCTGCATTATGAGCTGATGCCGCTGAATGATGTTTTGTTCAAAGACACAAATCCGGCACCACTCAAGGCTGCCCTTGGAATGATGCACAAAATTAAGCCGGTGCTCCGCATGCCGATGGATCTTCCGACAAAACAGCTACAGGATGAGATCCGGCAAGTACTGAAAATGTACGTAGAACTTCCCGAAGAGGCAGGAACGCTTTAAGAAAACAGGAGGGTAATTATGCAGACACAATCCAATAAGACGGCTGCAGAGCATAAATTTCTTCAGCCTGTTATGCAATATATAAACGGGGCATTTCTGAATTCGGATCAGACTTTTGAAAATATCAATCCGTATAAGAATGGCAGAATGAATGAAGTAGCAGAGGGACGGAAGGAGGAAATCGATCAAGCCGTCGCTTCTGCTAAACGTGCCTTTGTTCAGTGGGGCTCCATGAAAATAGAGAAACGGATGAAATTCATTGAGCGGATTGCCGCACTGATTGATGAGGAAATTGAGGAGATTGCCTACTTGGAATCGCTTGATACCGGCCTGCCCATCAGCCAGACAAGAAAAATGACGGCAAGGGCGGCGGAGAACTTCCGGTTTTATTCACGGATGGTTCAGACGAAGCTGCATGGAGAGTCGTATGCGGCAGACGATGAGTTTATAAATTACACCGTGTATAAGCCCCTTGGTCCTATCGGTCTAATTACACCGTGGAATGCACCGTTCATGCTGGAAACATGGAAGGTCGCACCGGCGCTTGCTACAGGAAATACCGTCATTTTGAAACCAGCAGAGCTTTCTCCGCTTACCGCCAATAAGCTTGCAGAGATTATTCATAAAGCAGAGCTTCCTCCAGGCGTTTTTAACGTCGTACATGGATTTGGAGAAACAACCGGGGCCGCGCTTGTCGCTCATCCTGATGTGAAGGCCATCTCGTTCACAGGGGAGACAAAGACCGGATCAATCATCATAAAAAATGCAGCCGACAGCCTGAAAAAAACGTCGATGGAGCTTGGCGGAAAGTCTCCTCTTATCGTTTTTGACGATGCGGACCAGGAAAGGGCGCTGGACGCGGCGGTTTGGGGAATTTTTTCTTTTAATGGAGAACGATGCACAGCGAACTCCCGCTTATTTTTGCAAAAGAACATTAAAGATTCTTTTATTGCAAAGCTGAAAGAGCGTGTTCAAAATCTTGTAGTCGGTGACCCGCTGGACACGGGGACTCAGCTTGGACCGCTTATTGATAAAGCGCATTGCCGCAAGGTACGCGATTACATTGATTTAGCAAAAGAAGAGGGCTGCACAATTTTCCAGGGGGAAATGCCGGAGGAGCTCAAAGCAGGAAATTTCGTGCCGCCAACCTTGCTTCTGAATGCACGAAATGATATGAGAGTGTGCCAGGAAGAGATCTTCGGGCCGGTCATGTCTGTGATTGAATTTGAGACAGAGGATGAGGCGGTTGAGCTTGCAAATGATGTTCCGTATGGCTTGGCAGGTTACGTATGGACAAATGATTTGAAGCGGGGACACCGGGTTGCACAAGCGGTAGAGGCAGGAATGCTCTGGGTAAATTCGCAAAATGTACGCGATCTGCGCATTCCTTTCGGAGGGATGAAATCAAGCGGGATTGGAAGAGAAGGAGGTCATTACGCGATGCTGGAGTTTTACTGCGAGCCAAAAGTTATTCACGTCGCACTCGGCGATCATCACATTCCGCAATTCGGAAAAAGAAAGGGGAGTTAAGCATGCCGGCAAAAACGGGAAAACAGTATATTGAACGCGTGGACAAAGCGCAGGCGGAAATCTGGATTGATGGGGAGCAGGTTAAAGGCAGCATCTCTGAGCATCCGGCTTTTAAAGGGGTGATGAAATCACAGGCTGAGCTATATGATATGCAGCATGATTCCGAAAAGAAGGATTATATGACATATGTGTCGCCATCAAGCGGAGAACGGGTTGGCACATCCTTTATGAAGCCTTCCACAAAGGAAGAGCTTGTGATGCGACGCCGAATGATGCAGGAGTGGGCCCGGTATAACGGGGGAATGATGGGGCGTTCGCCTGATTACATTAACGCTGGCCTTATGGCATATGGAGCGGCATCCGAAATGTTCGGCAGCCAGGATCCGATGTATGCAAAAAATATGCAGAATTACTATGAATACGCCCGCGAGAACGATCTATCTCTCACCCATACGCTCATCCAGCCGCAGGTCAACCGGGGAGTCAATGCGTCCCAGCTTCATGATCCGTTTATTGCAGCAAGAATAAAAGAGAAAACTCCGGATGGTGTTGTCATTAAAGGAGCAAGACTGCTTGCAACCCAAGGCGGGATTACCGATGAAATCATGGTTTTTCCTTCTACGCTGCTTAAGCAGACGGAGGAAGAAAATCCATATGCCTACGCATTTTGTATTCCAAACAACACGCCTGGACTGAAATTCATTTGCCGCGAATCATTTGACTATGGAAAAACAAGCTTCGACCATCCGCTTGGCTCACGTTTTGAGGAGATGGATACAATCGTCGTTTTTGATGATGTCGTCGTTCCATGGGACAGAGTCTTTTCCCTCGGCGATGTGTCGGTGTGCAATCAGGCATATAACGAAAGCAGCGCCGTCGTTCATATGACGCATCAGGTTGTAGCAAAAAATATTGCGAAAACGGAGTTCGTTCTCGGCATTTTGCAGCTCATGGCTGAGACGATCAACATTGGACAGTATCAGCATATTCAGGAAAAAATATCGGAGGTCATCATTGCTCTTGAGACGATGAAAGCATATGTTACGGCATCAGAGGCCAATGCGAAGCCCGACCGCTGGGGAACGATGACGCCGGATTTCGCTCCCCTGAACGCAGCGCGCAATTATTTTCCGAAAATTTATCCGCGGTTCACAGAAATTATGCAGCTTATGGGAGCAAGCGGGCTGATGGCTCTTCCTTCTCAAGCAGATTTCCAATCGGCAATCCGTCCTGACCTGGATAAATACCTGCAGTCTGCAACCGGTGATGCAGAAAGCCGCGTCAAGCTGTACCGCCTTGCATGGGACGTTTGCATGAGCTCATTCGGCTCAAGGCAAACGCTGTACGAGCGCTTTTTCTTCGGCGATCCGGTCCGGATGGCAAGCGCGCTCTACACCGGATATGACAAGCAGGAGCATGTCGACCGGGTAAAAGCATTCCTGGACCGATCAGATGAACTGATCAAAAATAATGGATGAAAAGAGGGATCGTCATTGACGGACTTTAACATTATTCGAGTTGCCAGAACGGTTTTGAATGTAAAGGACCTCGACCGTTCCCGGAAGTTTTATGTGGACGCACTTGGATTCATTGAGACAGAGCGGACTGATGAGGCCATTTACTTAAGAGGCTTGGAAGAGCATACCCACCATAGCCTTGTCCTGAAAAAATCTGAACAGTACAGTGTTCATGCTCTTGGATACAAGGTGGCGTCGAATGAAGACCTGGATCGCCTTCAGGCATTGTTCCAATCGAAAGGGCTGAAAACAAAATGGATGGAGGAAGGCACCCAGCATGCACTTGGAAGAGCCCTTCTTGTTCATGATATTTCCGGCATGCCGCTCGAATTTTTCTGCAAAATGGATGCGGCTGAGAGAATGCTGCAGCGGTACGATCTTTATAAAGGAGCGAGAATACAGCGCATCGACCACGTTAACTGCAGTGTTCCGGATGTGGAAAAAGCGTATAGCTTCTTTGTAAATGAACTCGGGTTTGCGTGCTCGGAATATACCGCGACCGATCAGGACCGGATTTGGGCAGCATGGCTGCACCGCAAGCAAACGGTTCATGACCAGGCTTTTATGAATGGGGAGGGACCTTGTCTCCATCACATTGGCTTTTGGCTGCCGGATCCGATGGCGATTATTCATTGCTGTGATGTCCTGGCTTCTCTTGGGTATGCTGCAAGCATCGAACGCGGTCCGGGGCGCCACGGATTATCGAACGCCTTCTTCCTATACTTAAGGGATCCTGATGGATACCGCATTGAGCTGTACAGTGGAGACTATTTAACAAGCGATCCGGATTTCAAGCCGATCCGCTGGGATTTAAACGACCCGAGACGCCAAACGTTCTGGGGAACGAAAGCACCGGACAGCTGGTTTAATGAGACGGCTCCGTTTTTGGATATCGAGACGGGGGATCCGGTTGGAACTGCTCCTCCGACGCTTGAGCAGAAAAAGCCTGAGTTTATCATTTAATCTGGGAGGAAACCCAATGAAAACAGCGATAGTAAAAATCCCAGGAACCTCCCGAATCGAAAAGGTGGAGGTTCAGGGAGAGGAGTTTATTTACAACGGAAGCTCCTATTTTACCAATCAGCTAATCCTGGAAGCCCCTATTTCCGGTACCGTTTATGGAACCGAGCTGAACTTTCGGGGAGAATTGGAGCAGCTTGGTGATTCCTTATACAAGCCTCCCTACAAAAAACCTCCGGCCGCACCCGTCCTATACATTAAGCCGGCGAACACCATCTCTGGCCACGGCATGCTGATTCCGCTTCCGGAAGGGGCAGAGGAATTACAGGCTGGTGCTGCTCTGGGAATTGTCATTGGCAAAAAAGCGGTCCGGTTAAAGGAAGAGGAAGCCCTCGAATATGTCGCAGGATATACAGTGGTGAATGATGTAAGTATTCCATATTCGAGTGTATACCGGCCTGCCATTATGCAAAAATGCAGGGATGGTTTTTGCCCGGCAGGTCCTTGGATTACGATTCGTGAAGATGTGAAAAATCCGGATGCACTTTCGATTCGAGTTTTTGTCAATGGAGTTCTGCAGCAGGAAACGACGACGGCGAACCTGATCCGTCCCGTTTCAAAGCTGATTGCTGATGTGACGGAATTCATGACGCTGGACGAAGGAGACATCCTGCTTGCAGGGGTTCCTGAAAACCCTCCTCGGATGAAAGAAGGAGACATTGTCAAAATTTCCATAGAAAGTGTAGGTTCGCTGCAGAACCGAGTGGCAAAAGAAGAGGAATGGATGGTGCAGCTATGAAAAGAGCGAGGGTAGCCTATGCAGGAGCCGTTCATGAAGCCGTGGAAACAAATGGTCAGGTAAAATTGGATGACGGACGTTTGGTCCAAGAAAATGAAGTTGTATGGCTTCCTCCAGTCAACCCCCGTACCGTATTTGCCCTCGGACTGAATTATGCCGATCATGCGAAGGAGCTTGACTTTCAAGCGCCTGCCGAGCCGCTTGTCTTTTTAAAGGGGCCTAATGCATTCGTCGGCCACCGCGGGCAGTCGAGACGGCCGGCAGGAGTTGAATACATGCATTATGAATGTGAGCTGGCTGTTGTAATCGGGAAAAAGGCGCGGCACGTAAAGCGTGAGGAAGCGTATCAGTATGTGAAGGGATATACGATTGCCAATGACTACGCCATTCGTGATTATCTCGAAAACTACTTCCGGCCGAATTTGCGTGTGAAAAACCGGGATGGCTGCACACCAATCGGGCCATGGCTGACGGATGCGGCAGATATTGCGGATCCTATGAATCTGGCACTCCGCACATTTGTAAACGGGAAGCTGACGCAGGAAGGAAATACAAGGGATATGGTGTTTGGTATACGGGACTTGATCGAATACCTCAGCCGGTTTATGACCTTGGAAGAAAACGATATCATTCTCACTGGAACCCCGGAAGGACTTTCGGATACTGCTGCAGAGGACATCGTTGTAACTGAAATTGAAGGAATAGGAAGACTGGAAAACACGGTTGTCAGCGATGAAGTATTTGGCATCCAAGAGGTAAAAAAGGAGGAGTCCCATGCCTCACATCGTGGTCGAATACACGAAGAACATTAAGGATCAGGCGGACATTCCAGCGCTTTTGAAAAAAATAAACGGCATCCTCCTATTAAGAAGCGACCTCTTTCCAAAAGGAGGGATCCGTTCCAGAGCAATTGAGCTTCAGGACTACTTGATTGCAGATGGTCAAGAAGATGATGCTTTTGTTCATATTTCATTGAAAATAGGTGCTGGGCGGTCGGATGAAGACAAAAAGGAAGTCTGTGAAAAGCTATTCGAAATGGTGAAACATCATTTTCAGCTGCTGTTTTCATCACGATATCTGGCCCTGTCGATGGAACTCGCAGAATTCAGTGAAGCGGGGACCTATAAGCATAATAATATCCATGAGCGCTTTAAAAAAGCACCCCGGTAGATTTCAGGGGTGCTTGACTGTTATTTTACGAGTTTCACTAGCATGTGAGCCAGTGCGTGCTGCTGTTCCTTGTCTCCCACTTTCCATAACTCATTCAATAAGTATTCTTCTGAATTACGAGGCTCTTCATGCTTCGCTAAGTAATCAGCCACTTTCTCCGCTGCTTTTGCAAGCTGTTCTTCACCTAAACCAAGCTTTTCACCTTTGCTTACCTTATCAGACAGATAACTCTTGAACGTTTCAAAGTCTTGTAAAATACGATCTTTTTTCTCGGAGTCCATTTGATCCACTTTTTCATCAACATTATTAATGTTTGGCATATAAAAAACCTCCTTGAATTTGGTATATGTTACAATACCCGGTGTTCAAGTATGTAAACATATTAACTTTAAATATTTTCTTACAATGATTGTACAAAAATTATACGTAGAGCAATTTTGTTAAATATTTCAGAAAAGTTGAAATTTTCAGCTGTGATAAGTAGTCTGTAATTGTAGGAATGGAAGGGGTGAAGCAGATGAATAAAGTAGGGAAACAGCATTTAATATATGCTATGGGTCCAAACCGGGAACCTGTTCTTAGGGTGAAGACAGGAGAAAAAGTAGTTTTTGAGACGTGTGACTGTTTTGAAGATCAAATCACCTCCATGGATACTGCGTTTGATTCATTGAATTGGGACCGGATTAATCCGGCTACCGGACCGGTATTTGTAGAAGGAGCGGAGCCGGGGGATATTCTATCAGTCAAGATTGAGAAAATAACGATCGCAGACCATGGAGTAATGGTCACAGGACCGGAATTAGGTGTGCTGGGAGGGGAGCTTAATACCAATTCAATCCGAATTCTCCCTATCCGGAATAATTACGCTTATTTAAATGATTCTCTCAAGGTCCCAGTCAATAAAATGATTGGAGTTATTGGAACGGCTCCTGCCAGTGAAGAAATTTCCTGCGGAACACCTGATCTTCACGGCGGAAATATGGATTGCAAGGAAATCAAAGAAGGAGCCACTCTTTTGCTTCCTGTAAATGTGGAAGGCGGCTTGCTTGCACTCGGTGATCTTCATGGAGCGATGGCAGATGGGGAAGTGGCGGTGTGCGGCGTGGAAACAGCGGGAGAAGTAACCGTAACAATCCACGTTATTAAAGGTAAGAGACTGCCGCTGCCCATGCTGATAAATGATTCCGCCATTATGACCATTGCTTCTAAAAAAGAATTGGACGAAGCAGCTAATCAGGCAGTGAAAAATATGGCAGAGTTTTTAGTAGGCGAACTGAATTTCAAAAAGGATGAAGCCATATTCCTTTTATCACTCGCAGGAGATCTAAAGATCTGCCAGGTTGTTGATCCGAATAAAACCGCCAGAATGGAACTGCCATTGAGGTATGTTGAAGATAAATATGACTTACAGATTCTTTTAAATGGGCAGAAAATACTTAGCTAAAGCCAAGTAGAAGAAGGAGAAGTGTCAAATGAGAAAAATCCTTGTTCTCGGGGGAACAAACTATTTCGGAAAAAAATTGGTTCAGCGGTTACTAAAAAACGATGATCGTGTGACCCTTGCAACCAGGGAGTCACACGATGACGGATTTGGAATGCAAGTGGATCGATTGAAAATTGACAGGGAAGATAAACAATCCATGATGACCGCGTTCGAGGGCAAAAACTGGGATCTTGTTTATGATCAATCTTGTTTAGCTTCACAAGAAGCATGGGATGCAGCAAAAGCTCTTAAGGAAAAATGCAGCCGGTATATTTTCACGTCCACTCAAGCAGTTTATGAATTTGGAACCAATCATAGGGAAGAGAACTTTGACCCAATGTCTTTCACCTATCGGCTTAAGAAAAGGGCTGAATATCAAGGGTACGAAGGTTATCAGGAGGCCAAACGCGCAGCTGAAGCTGTTTTATTCCAGCAGGGGTACTTTAAAATAGCTGCTGTAAGAATGCCAATCGTTGTATCCCAAGATGATTATACGGAAAGGCTTAAATTTTATGTGGATAAAATCAAGCAGTCAAACCCTATTGTGATAGAGGATCCTAAGTTTCGATACAGTTTTATCCATGCTGAAGAGGCAGCTGAATTTCTATTCCAATTAGGAAACAGCGATTTCACAGGTTCAATTAACCCAGGATGCAGTGAAGATATTAGTTTAGATGAACTTGTCCAGAAAATTGGAAGGATTGTTGAGAGGAAACCACTTATTCAATCCAATCAAACGGGTGATAAAGGATCCCCTTACGCACTTCCAGGCTCCTGGTCTGTCCATACAGGGAAGGCAAAAAGCCTGGGCTTGAGCTTTTCAAAGCTTGATGAAGTATTGGATCCATTAATTCGTTCATTCCAAAAATAGGGATATAACATCTCTTATTTAACAATGTAAACCGGGCAAGATGATTTCTGAACGACATAATGACTGACGCTTCCTAAAAACAATTCCTTCAGTCCTGTAACGCCGCGGCTCCCCATAATAATGAGTTCGGCATCTTTCTGAATAGCATACTCAACAATTGATAAAGAAGGCGTTCCTATAAGAACAGCGGTTTTAATCGTGTTCGGCAGCTGGCTCAGGTTCCTTTTTGCTTCATCCAAATGCTCCCGGGCTTCGGCTAATAGATCGTCTCTAATTCCTTTTACAGAAAGGTGTTCAGAATATAATGGATGAGTTTCCACAACGGTGATAATGTTCAGTTCAATTCTCTCATCTGCCTGTGCTAGGGCTGCAGCTTTTGCCAGTGCTTTTTTGCTTGATTCAGAATGATCATACGGAACGACTATTATAGAAACAGCTGTAATCATCTGCATACCCCCAAGCCGTTTTTAAAAGGTCTTTTCCCTATGGAAAGTTTTGCAAAACGGATTCGGAAATTTTACTTATTAAGGAGCGGAAAAATATGAGTATGTTAAGAGATCAGTATGAGCTAGTAAAGCAGACAAGAGAGCGGCTGTTTGAGTTTTGTGAAGGATTGGATTCGAGTCACTATACACAGGAGCTAGAAGCATTCGGCTGGGGATCTATCAGGAACCTGCATGTTCATGTTGCGATGTGCTATCAAGCGTGGCTGAAAAGATTCGGGTTGAAACAGGAGCATGTAAATATTGAAGATGGACAAATAAAGAATGTTGAAGAGCCCTAATTGCTTGCTAAAAGGCAAGGTCTCCTGGCAGGAAGAAGAGGAAGAGCTGTCCGTTCTCTGGCTGCTGACTCATACGATGACGCATGAATTCCACCACAAAGGACAAATTGTGTCCATTGCACGTCATTTGGGCTACACTCCACCGGATACCGATCTTATTATTCCGGCAGATACCGAACCGTTAACTGCACAATAACTATGAGGCTTTGCCGGTTTAAAAATTTGATTTGCCCCAGAGAATAAGGTAATATAAAGTCTACAAATAATGGAAGGGTGACCCAATCGCCATGATCAGCTAATCCTATCTTAAATCATTCGTATAGGAGACGAATTCTTTTCTGGATAGGATCGGTGTGTCTATAATACATAAGCGAAAATTTCCATTTCTTCCGAAAGGGAGGACTGTTCGATTTTGCTTTGTGAGACCTGCTATCCGGATTGTGATAGCATTTTTTTTATTTTTGGGAGGAAGTTCATCAAGTTCATAACAGAAAGAAGGGATCAGCACCATGTCAGGAAATCAGCGAAAGCAGCTATTTATTTTGATGATCAACATGTTTATTGCCATCGGCAGCTTTGGTATCATCATCCCGATTTTGCCAGCTTATTTAAAATCAATTAATCAGGGAGGCATGGCTGCCGGTCTTATGATTGCCATTTTTGCCGGAGCACAGCTTGTTTTTTCTCCGATTGCAGGAAGATGGGCTGATCAGCACGGACGGAGAAAAATGATCGTATATGGCCTCGCGGGTCTTACTTTGTCCATGTTCATCTTTTACGCTACGGATTCGATTCTTTGGCTTTATGCCTCACGGGTGATCGGGGGAATCGGCGCAGCTCTGTTAATTCCGGCTATTTTTGCTTATATTGCTGATATTACCACTATTGAGCAGCGGGCAAAGGGAAACAGTTATATCTCAGCCGCCATGTCGCTGGGAATTGTAATTGGACCAGGAATTGGCGGATTTTTGGCAGACTATGGCCTTAAGGTGCCATTTCTCGTTTCAGCGATTGTCTCTCTGGCCGCTGTTATTTTTTCCGTTGTGGTTTTGAAAGAGAGCGAGTCCATTCAAGCCCCAGATCAGCAAATGGTCCATGCCGATACAGAGTCCATGCTGAAAAAGCTTGCTTTGTCTGTAAGAAAGCCATATTTCATTCCGCTGGTTATTACGTTAATAATGAGTTTTGGTCTAATGGCCTATGAATCGGTGCTCGGTCTTTTCGTTGATAATCAATTCGGAGCATCCCCGCAGGAGATTGCATTAATGATTACCTCGACAGGAATTATCAGTGTTATTGTTCAACTCTTTATCGTGGATCGAATCGTTCAGAAGTTCGGCGAACAAGTGGTTCTCAACATTTTCATAGGGGTAGCCGCTGCAGGATTCCTTTTTAGCCTTTTTGCAAAGGATTACGTACTTTTCTTCGGCATCACATTGCTCATTTTCCTGGCTACCTCCATTTTAAGACCTGTCCTTAACACGCTTATTTCAAAAATGGCTGGAAATGAACAAGGTTTTGCCATGGGCTTGAACAATTCTTATATGAGCATAGGGAATATTTTAGGACCAACGTTCGCGGGAGTCCTCTATGACGTCCAAATTCTCTATCCTTTTATGCTGGGGTTTGTCCTGCTGGTTATTACTCTTTTTATAACAATCGGCTGGCAAAAGCAGACGCAAAAAAAGTCGGTACCGGTTAAATCATAATTGGGAATAATGTGCAGGCGGCTCTGGAAGCCTGGACCCTTGTTTTGTGTCAATTCAGCATAACATTTAATAAATCATCATAAATCCACGAAAAGTCATTACAAAACGAAAAGAGTCAGCAAAGGGGCACAGCAGGTTTTCTGCAGTGCCCCTTTTGTTAGTCATATTTACGTTCTCCTTTTCGATAACGCCATTACCACCATCCGCTGATGAAAAGGAGAACTCCAAAAAGGATCAGAAAAATAGAGGGAGAGAAAATTTTTACAAACGAAAGCCCAATCATGATGATTCCCACCAGTAAATAGTGATGGACAGCATGTACCCGGTAGGAAGGCTTTTGAATATGCCATGCCCGGAAATACCCTTGCAGAAAGCCCAAACCGATTTGCATTAGAAGTGCTGCATATGGAAGCATTTCGACCGGGAAAACCATCCATCCTGCTGCTATATAGACCAGACCCATCCCACTATAAATGGCAGATATATAGGCAGATGAGTCCGGCTTTTTTACAGAATAAGTCCGGAATCCCCACGCGGCGGAAAAGGAAAACACCGCAAAAAGCCAGGCAAAAAGGGTAAAGCTCATCGAAACTTCTTTTAGCCAGATAATATAATAGGGGAAGATGACAACCTGCCCAACTGTTACGATAAGCGGAATCAGCCGCTGACTATTCTTTTCCATGGCAGCCCCTTAATCTTTCAGATAATGATTATAAAACAAATTGACAAAAACTTCGTTTGGATCAACCCTTTTTTTCTGCTCTTTAAATGCTTCCCATTCCGGATAGGCTCTCCTAAATTGATCTTTTGTTTGATAAGGGTAATAAGGAAGATAATATGTACCTCCAAATTTTAAGGTTGCTTCGGTCCATTTTTGAATCATATTCTCTGCGTGCTGCATTTGCTTGTCATTTACTCCATGCTGGATCAGGACGACCAATCCAAGCATGTCTTTTTTAGCATAGCGAAGATGTGTAAACGAATCTCTTTCTGTGAAACGGACGGTTATATTATGAACTTTAAAATCCTCGTGTTTGTCATTGGAGGGGAGGGTATTTTTCAGCTCATTTATATATTCCTCAAACGAATCAACTGGAACAAAAAACTCCTGCAGGACTTCAACCCTCCCTGGAACAGTGAATTCCATAAAATCAGATTCAGAACGCATGGCATTATTCCGAGTAACAGTATCCCCGTTAAAAGACCTGCTGAATTGTTTTTGGCTCTCCCAGAAAAAATCTTCAAGCCTCCCCCCGCTTCTTCCGAGATCGAGTGCAAACTTACTGAGTCTGACAGCACTTTCCCCTTTAAGCGGAGTGGAGTTATCCTTTTCTCCGGTCACATTGTAATCAATTGCATACATTTCATTTAAGAATGAACCAGGCGCCACACTAACTCTTGCATAGTGAAACCCGACTTTCTCGTTTTCTACTGCTTTATGAAAATATTCTTCGTATTCTTTTGTCTGGAGCTCTTTCGTATGCATGGAATAAACATCGTTATCAGTAAGCTCAAGCGTCACATCGGCAATCACTCCGAATAATCCATATCCTCCGAGCACTTCCTGCATCAATTGATCTCCACGCTTTAATTTCTTCACTTCTCCTGCTGGAGTAATCAGCGTCATCTCTTTCACAGTACCCGCCATAGAGCCATTTCTGATATCTCTGCCATGTGCGTTGACGGATAGGGATCCCCCAACGGTGAATATCGATTGTGATTGAGTTACTTTTAAGGCAAGTCCATATGGATTGATGGACTCTTGAATATCTCCCCATGAAGCCCCGGCCTCAACACGAACGGTTTTCTCCTGTTCATTGATTTCGAGAATCTTATTCATATTTTTCATGTCAAGTACTGTTCCGTTTTTATAATAGGTATGACCGCCCTGGGAGTGCTGGAGGCCGGCTATGGATATGTGCTTCCCGTGCTTATTTGAATCTTTTATTATTTTTTGCAGCTGCTCAATATTTTCGGATGGAATAACTTGTTCGATTTTCCCAGGAAGAAGGCCAGTGTAATCTGTAGCAAGCCCGCTTTGAGACAAACCGTATTTCCTTTTTTCAATCGGGATATTCCAAGCAGACATACTTGCAAAAATTATGACGAGGAGGGCTAGAAACCATGGTTTCTTTGTGATGCTTATCATTGTTTTCATAGTATCTCCTGATTTCTTTTTTAGGTAGGGACCACATTGATTATACCGAAAAAATGGAAGTAGGAGAGGTATTGAATTTCGGGAGAAAGATTTCATTCATCATTAACGGAGAATTGCTTTTTGAAAAAATTGGCTGCTTGAGAAGAAAGGATTTTTGCTCTGCATGTCTTAGGGATTGGTGCCGGGTCATGAAATGAAGAGTGAAAAAAGGGGTACCTCTGCTGTGGTATTTAGAATACGGGCATCTTTTTATTTAATGACAAATAACAGAAAACTGCTCCGCAGATACCGGAATTTCACCGGTGTCTACTGCTAAGAATTCATTTTTTTTCCTTCTTGTTTATGATGTTCCTAAGGTTGCGTGTAAGCTCCAGCATAAACTCCAATTCTTCCCTAGTTATAATTTTTCCATCTATATAAAAATCAAAGTTCTCCAGGACGTTGCTTGAGGCTAAATCCAATTCATGCATAAGGGTTCTTTCACTATCGGAGTACCATTTTTTTTCATCCTCCACAAAATAGTTCAGATCTTTTGAATAAACCTCCGCAATCCTTGTTAATAGCGTCAAAGATGGCTGATTAATGCCCCGTTCAATTTTGGAAAGGTTGCTTGGGTCATAATTCACTTTTTCGGCTAGGTCTTTTAGGGTGTGACCGTGACTTTTTCTCAATTCTTTAATCTTTTTCATAATGCTGATCCCTGCCTTGAGAGGTTTTATATTGTCATATTTGACCTAAACAGTGGGTTTTTTATCATTTTATTTAGGAATTTAATAAGGTATACATTATTGGTCAAGAAATTTCATTATTGGTGTAATCAGCCAAAAGATGTATTCATAAACTATCTTTAGTGTTTAAATTTTTGATGGAGGGAGGACATTTTCATGAATATAGATATGGCATCTTTTTTAGGGGAAATTATTTTGGAATATGAGGAAAATTTCGGACCGCTCCATTTCTCGGTTGAAAAGATGAATGGTGAATTTGCCTTTACAGAAATGGATGAAAGATTACTGGACCTGTCGAAATTGTCTTTACTCCACATTGGAAAGCCATTGGCTGAATTCGACTATCTGAATGAAAAATCGCTTCAATTTTATATAAATGTCTTTAATAGAGCATGGGGCGGAAAGACGGTTGTATATTATATGATTCCCAGACTGAATCTGGATATTTACCTCATTGTATTAATTAAACCTGTAGTGGATGACCAGGGGGAAATCTTATTTATTAAAGGCAGAAGCGCATGTAATTTCACCAGCAGATTATCAATCCTTTAGTTAATGAGGATCTGTATTTGACTTCCCGCTTAAAACCATTAAAATAAAATCCATGGACCTATTAACCATTTTCAAAGCACTTTCAAATGATACACGTTTGAGTATATTAGAGTGGCTTCGTGAACCTGAGAAGCATTTTCAGAATAAGCAAGCTCATCTGCCGAAGGAGGTTTATAATCAGGGCGGAGTTTGTGTTGGAGATATTCAGGAAAAAGCAAACCTTTCTCAGTCTACCGTTTCAAATTATTTATCCATGCTGCAAAAAGCCGGTCTTCTTCATTCAGTCCGTCATGGCCAGTGGACCTATTATCGCAGAAATGAAGAGCTGATTCAGGAGCTCTCGAACTATATATCCAAAGATCTTTGATTTGAGCACTTAATTATAGACACTTCCTGATCATCATGTTAATCTTGCTGGGAGCTATTGCAAATAGCTCTATAATTTTTATCTTATATATCTAAATTTCTAGATATATAAATATAAAGGTGGGAAACTGTGTAATGAAAATTATATTTTACGCTGCTGCAGTGCTTGCAGGGGGCTCCCTTGCATTCGAAGGGGCGATTGCCGGCCAGCTCGGAACGGTCATTGGTGAACTGGAGAGCAGCTATTATATTTTTATGATGGGAACGATTCTTCTTGGGCTGATCACGGTATTTTTCGGGAAAGGAAATCTGTCGAATATTTTTAAAGCACCCAAGTGGAACCTGACAGGCGGATTGCTCGGGACCGTTTACTTAACGATCCTCGTCATAAGCATTCCTTTTGTAGGAATTGGTGTATCCATGGTTTCGGTCATTGTTGGCCAAATGATCACTTCGATGGTCATCGAACATTTTGGATGGCTTGGAAGCGAAAAAATAACCATCAGCAAGGAACGAATTGCAGCGATTGTCTGTATGGGCGCTGCGCTGTTCTTTATATTCTAGGAGGGAAATCATGAGTATCATTATGGCGGTTTTGGCTCTTTTTGGAGGAGTAACGTTAAGTGCGCAATCCTCCATAAATGGGGCATTCAGCAAGAAGACCGGAACATTCGAAACATCATTTTTTACATTTTTAACAGGATTCATGTTTCTAACGGTTATTGTTATTTTCTTTGGTGAAGGGAACATTTTGAATTTAGTTGAAGTTCCGAAGTGGCAGCTTATTTGCGCGATTCTCGGAACGGCGTATATGTTATTAACCGTTCTTTCTGTTCCATTTATCGGCGTTACCGCTGCAAGCATAGCGACAGTTATCGGGCAGCTGGGAGGGAGTATGCTAGTCGATCACTTTGGCTGGTTTGGAAGCACGCAAATCCCGTTTGAATGGGACCGTGCATCTGGTGTCCTGCTCATGATTCTAGCCTTATTTTTTATTTTTCAGGGTAATAAAAAAGCATCAAAATAACCGGAAACCTCAAAATAGAGGTTTCTTTTTTTTGACCACAAAAGCATGTATAGGCATAACGTATAAGGGCAGTGAAGTATTTGTTTCCTTCTTTAGCCTTGTTTAAAGAAAGGAGAAATGACGTTGTTTACTAAGTTCAAGGAACGATTAGCCGGTGTCTCTGAACATGGACTGGGAATACCTATAACGAGTCAGATGCTTGAAAAAGCCATTCAAATGAAAGCGAAAGATGTTCAGGATGTGAAGGTGGAAATAGTCGGTCATCTCATCATTCTTCATGGGAAAATCACCGTAACGAAAATGATGATGAAGAAGGATATTGTGTTCCGTGCTACCCTGAAGCCTATTAGTTTAGAAGGAAGAACCATACTGATGGAGCTTGAGGATGTTAAGCCTTTAAACATCAGCTTAATTAACCGCATAATCTTGAATAAACCTCCATTTGCAGAATATAGACAGAAAATGATCAAACTTGATTTAAATGCCTGGGAAAAAATAAAAAATGTGCCTTTTGGAAAGCTGAAGTCCTTTGAGATGAAGAAGGATGCCATTTTAGTAAAGGTTTGGATTTAGAAGATTGTTGTATTTTCTATAAGACCATAAAACTGCAGAGATTCGCTATGAAAGAACAAGCTTGAGAATATGTTTCTCAAGCTTGTTAGCTGCTAAAATACCTCGTTCAAATGCGCCCTTAATTCCCTCTGCACCTTTTCAACCTGAGGATTTTTCACCACATCATAACATGCGAATGTTGGCAGGGGTTTCATTCCGATAAATTCCTGCATTTTGTGAAGATGATACAATGCCTCATCTACGCTTTTCCCTTCAAAAAAATCATTTTCGTTATTAAATGCATTTTCATATGCATTCCATGTAACGGAAAACATATAATGCTTCTCCTTAAACTGTCCGCCTTTTCCATAGAATTCAGAGCCTTTAAAGAAAATATTATCCATGTACACTTGATCAATATAATGTTTAAACAGTCCGGGGATACTGAACCAATAGATGGGTGTCTGTAAGATTACAGCGTCTGCCCGCTGCCATTTACCAATCTCTTCCTCAGAATCATAGCCCATTTGGACAATGGTCTCCTGAAGATCAAAACGATCATGGAGTGACTCTCGGATGGTTTGGAATAAAGCTGAATTCAAATTGCCTTTGGATTTTCTGTAATATTCGTGTCCATTGACTATGAGTATATTTTTCAAATGGCATCCTCCTTTGTTTACTCACTTGAAGTATGGGGAAGCTGCCTTCCTATTAACAGTACGCACTTCAAAGTCTGATAGGTACTGAAAAGTAACAATTGAGAGGGGGGACAGGCGAATATAGAAGCGCCTTGCAGCCTGCAAGATGATTGAATGGGTATCCGCCAAAAGTCGCGATTACAGCATTTTCAAAATTGAGCACATTAATCCGTTAGGTTAAGAGGCTGAACTGGGTATATATAGTAAATGATAATTATTTTTTCAAGAGAATGATCTAAATACATAAAATATACGTTATACAAAGATAAGAGTCTGTTAGCGTAATATAGGCAGCAAGGGAGTGGCAGAATATGAGGATTTTGCATATTGGAATTGAAGAAACACAAGCACCGATTACAGGGTTGGATTGGCTGGGTGAGATCATTACTGCCTCTTCAATGCCGGAAGCTTTTCATTTAAAGGAAAGTGGCTGCAGTTTATTCGACCTCATATTGATTTCCGAGGAAATATGGCTGGATAGCCCGGCGGAGGTCATTCTTAAACTCAAGAGGGGAATCCTGAAAGAGGATGGCTGCATTATTGCCATTCTTGAAAACGAGACGTCAGAAAAGGTAGAGCAGCTATATCGTGCTGGAGCTAATGATTACCTTGTAAAACCTTTAACAGAAAGCAAGCTGCTATTCCGGTTGAATCGCATCTCCTCCGGAAAAACAGAGCTCGACCGCGAAGAAGAACTGCTGAAAGCTATACGGCAGCTTGAAAAGACAAATGAGCGGCTGAAAAGCTTGACTGACTTGGACTCCTTGACTGGGATTTTTAACCGGAGATACTTCCACACTTATCTATCAAAAAAATGGGACAATCCAAAGACGGATCATAACCGTATCTTTATTATGATGGCAGATATTGACGCTTTTAAAGCGTTCAATGATACATACGGTCATGTAAAAGGGGATCAATGCTTAAAGCAAGTAGCTGAATGCATGAAAGAATTATCCCAAAAACTTAATGGCATAACGGCCCGTTATGGCGGAGAAGAATTTATCGTCGTTATTGAAAATCATGATGAGAAGAAAGTTGTACAACTGGCAGATGAAATCAGAAGAGAAGTAGAAAAATTGAAAATCCCTAGCGAATCGGGGGAAAAACCAAAGGTAACCATTAGTATAGGGGTTGCCGGCGGAAGTATGGATGGAATAACGGCCTATAAAGAATTGATTGATGAGGCTGACCAAGCTTTATACCTCGCCAAGGATTTAGGCGGCAATCAGGTAATAAATGAAAAAACAAAAACGAATGCTTAAAATGTCAATGCCGGGCTCGGAAAAAATGGCTTTTCCTGTCCGGCTTTTTATATGAGTTTTAAATATCATTCCGGCTATGTTAAGTTTCGAGAAATCGGCAGGGATTTCACATAAGCAATTTTTTTGCAGGTAAAAAATAGTTGCAATCGCTTGCAAACGAGAGTATGATGGACCCATAAACGGTATCCGAAACGTTTTGGAGGTTTTTGGATTGACGACGATCAAAGATATTGCAAAAGCTGCAGGGGTGTCTGTTACAACGGTTTCTAGAGCCTTGAACGGATATTCCGATGTAAATGAAAAAACAAGGAAGAAAATTATTGAGATTTCTAAAGAGCTGAATTACAGCCCGAACATTCTCGCTAGAGGTCTCGTAATGAACAAATCCAAAACAATCGGATTGCTCGTTTCTGGATTTAATAAAGAAAGCATTAAAGACAACTTCACCTTTGAAGTTCTATCTGGTATTAACCAGTATGCGGCAGAGACAGATTACGACCTGGTGCTGTTTAATACTACTTCCACGAAACAGCGGGAAAAAACATATGCACAGCTGTGCCGCGAAAGACGGGTGGACGGTGTTATCCTGCAGGGGATAAAGACAGATGATCCATACTTGCAGGAAGTTGTTGAAAGCAACATCCCATGTGTACTAATCGATATTCCTATTCAGACAGAGAATGTTGGGTTTGTTACGACAGATAACATTGCCGGTGCGAAAAGCGCGGTGCGTTATTTGATTGAGCTTGGACATAAGAACATTGCCATGGTTAACGGTCACGATTTAGCATTTGTAAGCCAGGAGCGCTTGGAAGGGTATAAGCGTGCACTTTCCGAGGCGGGATTATCCTTCAGGAAAGAACTAGTAATAAATGGAGCCTTTGAAGAGGGAAAATCAGAAGAGGTCACTCACAAACTTTTGAATGATTACCCCGAGGTAACCGCTGTTTTTTGCGCAAGTGACTTGATGGCGTTAGGTTCAATAAAAGCTGCAGGAAAATCAGGCAGGAAAGTACCTGAAAGTTTATCCGTTATCGGCTATGATGATATTTTGCTTTCTTCTTACGTTTCACCGAGTTTGACCACTATTGCACAAAATAAACAACAACTTGGGTTCCATGCCGCTCAACAGCTGATTGAAATGCTTGAAAAAGAATCAGCTCCTGCACATATAATATTGGAAACGGAGCTTAAAATTAGGCAATCTACTGCAGGAATTTAATAACTCTTCATTCACTGCATGAATTGCTATCTAAAAACCGAAACGTTTCGGATTTTTCCAAAACGTTTCGATTCAGCCAGGAGGAGACAGATGGACTACCTTGTAATCAAAGAAAACGATCTATTTTTATTATCTGAACCGAACGGAGATATTACAGGAAACCATTCTTACGGATTAGGACTTTACTCGAAAGACACCAGATTTTTAAGCAAGCTGGAGCTGACAATTAACGGGGAAAAGCCAATCCTTCTCTCATCAGATGGTTCAGACAACCGGATCTCCAAAGTTCTTCTCACAAATCCTCATATGGAGAAAAATGGTGAATTAATTCTTTGGAGAGAATCCATTCAGTTAGAAAGAGAGCGTTTTATATCTGAAGATACTTTATATGAAACCATTCGTCTTAAAAACTATTTTCCAAAGCCAGTTTCATTCTCGATCGAGGTTTCTTTTGACGCAGATTTCAGCGATATGTTCATAGTTAGAGGATTTCAAACAGGTAAAGTTGGAGAGAGAACGGGCCAGGAATTCAATGAAAACGCCTTCAAAATAATGTATGAAGGTTCTGATAAAATCAAGCGGGCTACAAGAGTTTCCTGGGACCGGCAGCCTGGCGGAATTCAGGAGCATGGGCTGATTACATATGTTTTCGATTTGGAACACGGCCAGGAGGATTCTTTTACCATCATGGTTGAGCCTTTAGCCGGTGACGAGGATAAAACAAATGCTGTTCAGCCGCAAAAAGCCTTGCAGAAACTAACCTCTTCTTATGAAGAGTGGAAGAACGCTTCCGCCTCCATTTCTACAGATCTCTTACCTTTGCAAAAACTGGTAGACCGAGGAATGGCGGATTTACGAGTATTGATGACTGACATAGGGCATGGGATGTTTCCGGTCGCAGGTCTTCCGTGGTTTGGGGTTCCATTTGGCCGTGATAGTTTAATAGCTGCGCTGCAAATGCTTGCCTTCAACCCGGAAGTAGCAAAGGGCACATTGAAGACAATGGCAAGCACTCAAGGCACAAAGGTGGATCCATGGCGCGATGAGCAGCCGGGAAAAATCATGCATGAAATGAGATTCGGCGAACTTGCCAATACGGACCAAATTCCGTTTACTCCTTACTATGGAACCATTGATGCAACCCCGTTATACCTGATTCTGCTGACAGAATACGTAAAATGGACTGGTGATTTGAAGGTTGCAGAAGAATTGATGGATAGTGTCGAGAAGGCTCTAAAATGGATTGATGAATACGGGGACCGGGATGGCGACCTATTCGTTGAATACCATCAGGAGTCGAGCAAGGGAATAGCGAACCAGGGCTGGAAGGACTCAGGTGACTCGATTGTTCACCGAAACGGGGATTACGCAGAAACTCCGATTGCTCTTGCTGAAGTTCAAGGATATGTTTATCAGGCTAAAACCGGCATCGCTGAGATTTTGGAAGCGCTCGGACAGCCAGAAAAAGCATCAGATTTGAGACACCAGGCCCAAGAGCTTAAACAGAAATTCGAGGAAGAATTCTGGATGGAAGATAAACAATTTTACGCCATTGCGCTGGATCAAAATAAGGAACAGGTTGGAACGGTAACCTCCAACCCGGGCCACGTTCTTTTCTCAGGAATGCTTGAGCAAAATCGGGCGGACGCTGTGGCGGAAATGCTTACTTCAGAAAAAATGTTTTCCGGATTTGGAATCAGGACGATGGGCGAAGGAGAAGCAGGATATAATCCGATGAGCTATCACGATGGAAGCGTATGGCCGCATGACAATAGCATGACCTTGATCGGCATGAGCAAGCTAAAACAGCAAAGCCATGCAAAAACGGTGATGTCAGGACTGATTAAGGCAGCAGATCATTTTGAATACGAACGCCTTCCTGAATTATTCTGCGGATACCCTGCATCGATAGGCAAAGCCGTGAAATACCCTGTAGCATGTTCTCCTCAAGCATGGGCAGCGGGAACACCTCTTGTTTTTATCCAATCCATTCTCGGACTGTTCCCGGACAGTCTGAATAAAAAAATTGATTTGTCTCCAAATCTATTAGATGAAATGAATGAACTGCTAGTCAGCAATATTTCAATTGGCAATGGAATTTTATCGCTTTCTCTCAGACGGTCAGGGGAGACAACAGAGTGCGAAATAATAGAGAATACGACTGGTTTTGAAGTCATTACAGCGGGAATCGCTTCACCCGTTAAAAACAAATAAGAAGGGGATATGTAAATGAAAATCAAAAAAATGCTTGCAGGAATGAGTATGACAGCCTTGATGCTTGGTACGGCACTTACGGGATGCAGCGGAGACAAAGAAAAGACGGCATCAAATGGGGAAAAGACAGAAATCACACTTGCAGGCTGGGGATCGTCTCCTGAAGAGACAAAACTCCTGGATGAAATTCTAAAAGATTTCGAATCATCTCATCCAAATATAAAAGTGAAGAGAGAAACCATTGCCGATCAGTATATGGATGTGATTAAGACCCGGCTGATTGGCGGAGAGGGCCCAGATGTATTTTATCTGGACGCTTTTGAAGCACCTGGCCTCATTTCCACCGGCACTGTGCAGCCACTTGATGAATACATCAAAGAAGATTTCGATTTGAAGGATTTTGAGGAACCTTTAATCAAAGCTTTCCAAAACGAAGGCAAAACGTACGGTGTACCTAAAGGCTATTCCACACTTGCGATGTTCTACAATAAAAAAATGCTGGAAGAAGCAGGCGTTGAAGTTCCAAAAACATGGGAAGAGTTCCAGGCTGCATCAAAAAAACTTTCTAATGGAAAAGGTGTATACGGCTTCGGAGCATCTCCAGAACTTGCCCGTCTTTACCATATTGCTCAGGCAAAAGGCGGAAAAGTAGCGACGGATAACAAAGCAACATTTGCAGATCAAAAAGTAGTAGACAGTCTGCAGCCAATTGTTGATATGCACAACGTTGAAAAATCTGCAGCTGAACCGAAAGAAACAGGGGCAACATGGACGGGAGAAATGTTCGGTCAGGGAAAAGCTGCATTTGTATTTGAAGGAAACTGGGCAATTCCTTACTTAAAGGCAACTTTCCCGGATTTGGAGTATGGTACCGCTGAGCTTCCTGAAATCAATGGGAAAAAAGGAACGATGGCATACACCGTTTCCTATGTAATGAACGCAGCATCCGAAAAGAAAGAGGCTTCATGGGAATTGATATCTTACCTGACTGGTAAAGAAGGAATGGAAAAATGGACATCAAAAGGTTTTGAACTTCCAAGCCGGAAATCTGTCGCAGAAAAATCCGGTTTTGCTGAGGATGAAATCCGCGGACCACTTGTAGCGGGAGCGCCTTATGCTACGGTTTGGGCAGATGACACCAACCTGCCAATCATTTTCAATAACTTTAATAATCAGTTCATCAGCTCCTTCCTTGGTGAACAGCCGCTTGATAAAGCACTGAAAGCTGCTGAGACGCAAGCCAATAAAGAAATTGAAAACCAATAAGATGCAATAAAGAAGGAAAGAGGAGACCATCCTCTTTTCTTTGTTCCTGCACATTAAGGAAAAGGAGTGGTTAACACATGAGCAATCGAAACTTTTCAAAAGCTAAAGCAAGAGAAGCCGGTCAAGGTTATGTATTTATGAGTCCGACATTGCTTGTCCTGCTTTTGTTTATCATCGGACCTATTTTATATGCCATCTTCCTTGCCTTCCACAAAGTACAGCTGCTTGGCGCAGCTGACTTTCAATACGTCGGCTTTGATAATTTCACAAAAATCATGAATGATGAAAAAGCGAAAATTGCCCTTTGGAATACATTCAAATATGTCATCATCGTTGTGCCGGTCCAAACAATCTTAGCCTTAGTGCTGGCCGCTACACTAAATGCCGGAATAAAAGGACAGAAGTTCTTCAGAATTATCTACTTCCTTCCGACATTAACGTCATCAGCTGTTTTAACGCTGATCTTCATGTGGATGTATAACCAAAACGGTTTGTTTAATAAATTTTTATCCATTTTCGGATTACCTGGCTACAATTGGATTGGAGATCCATCCATTGCATTGAATGCCATCATGATGATGAATATCTGGTCGACTGCCCCATTCTACATGGTCATTTACCTGGCGGCACTTCAGGATATTCCTGAATCATTATATGAAGCAGCTGAACTGGACGGAGCAAATGTATTTCAGAAATTCTTATTTATTACCGTCCCGAATCTGCGTCCTGTCACTTCTTTTGTCGTCATCATGGGACTGATTGGAACATTCCAGCTTTTTGATCAATCCTACATTTTCTCAGGAGGATCCGGAGGGCCGAACAATTCCACGTTAACGGTGGTTCTGCTTATTTATCAATATGCTTTTAAGAGCATGGGAACGATGGGATATGCAGCAGCCATCGCCTTTGCGCTCGCAATCGTCATTCTGATTGCTACACTCATCCAAAGAAAATTTTCAAAAGAAGAATCACTATACTAAGAGGAGGGACAGTCAGTGAAAAAATTCAAGCCTGGAAAACTCTTGCTGTATGTAATCCTTATCCTATACGCAGTCGTCACGCTTATCCCATTCCTATGGGCACTTGGCTCTTCGTTTAAAACGCTTGGAGAAATTGTGAGCGGATCCATCAATTTTTTTCCGAAAGAGTTTACGTTTGATAACTATAAGCAAATTTTCCTCGAGCAAAAGCTTTTCCCGCGATGGCTCTTTAACAGTTTATTCATCGGAGTAGCCGGTACCCTGCTGAATCTCCTTTTCAACAGTATGGCGGGCTATGCTCTGGCAAGGCTGAGCTTTCCTGGAAAGAAGCCGCTGTTTATTTTAATCCTTGCCATTTTGATGATTCCTGCTCAGGTCACGATGATTCCGAACTACTTAATTCTTAAGGAATTTGGCTGGCTTAATACGTATCAGGGAATGATTATCCCTGCGATGATCAACGTTACCTTTATCTTTATGATGCGCCAGTTCTTTATTAACTTCCCTAAAGAACTCGAAGAAGCTGCAGAGATTGATGGTTTGAACCGTTTCGGTGTTTTCTTCCGGATCGTACTTCCGCTTGCAAAACCTGCACTTGCTGCCCAGGCAATCTTTGTTTTCATGGGCTTCTGGAACGACTTTATGAGACCGCTGATTATCATGTCCGATCCAACAATGTTTACGCTGCCGCTTGGTCTTAATACATTTAAAGGCCAATATATTTCCTACTGGAACTATATTATGGCAGCATCAATGGTATTTACTCTTCCTGTATTGCTTCTGTACGGATTCTTTAACCGATACTTTATTAAAGGGATATCCTTTACAGGGGGAAAATAAGATTTAATGGCAGACAGGATTGCTCCACTATCCTTTCCATAACACCGAAAAAGAAGCTGACCTAAAAGGTTTAATACCTTATGGTTCAGCTTCTTTCGCTGTGATCATGATCATTTTTAAAGGCTTCAATTTTTTTTACTGCTGCATGAAGCGCCCTTATCGTTAATAGCGTAAAGCTGGTACAGCTGAACGTGTAAAAGATGTTCCATTTTTTCCACTTGAAAAGCTTCGTTTTTTTCTCCATATACCATTGAGCGATACTCATCGGCACACTCCACGTAAGGCTTTTTAATAAAATCCCGCCTATTCCGTCTCTATACGATTGCCGAACCCAAATAACACTCAGTAATGGGAAGAAAAACAAATCAAACAGGATGTTCGTTTGAAAAATTTTTGGAAAAGGACGAACCGGATATTCAATTCTTTTATGGCGGATATAAATTAAATCCAAGATGGTTGATAGCGACCCTTTTGCAAAAAAGACAATGAGCAGCTCTTTGAAATATTTGCTTTTAAATACAAAAGGCAAAGCAACAGTACAAGCTGCGAACAGCCCTCTTATAAGCAATTTTTCCATGAAAACATCCTTTGCGATCATTAGTATGGTATGATGTCATTTTTTGCTGAGGGATGTAAGTTTATACATAAATGGCCAGTTGGGATATTAATTTAGAGTCCGGAACATGTAACCTTGAATAAACTATCTATTTATATGGCCAGAACTTGAACAATGGGATGGAGAGTCGGCGCTGTCTGTTGGTTCCCCGGGAGGTCCGACCATCATTGCCTCTGTACTTCAAACCATTATAAATAAACTGGAATATGGGATGGAGCTAAAGGCGGCAGTAGAGGAGTCGGGAATTTACACAAACAGCGTTACATCCTACAGTCAGGAGAATGGAGTACCTAAGGAAGTTCTTGAGAAGCTTAACGGAATGGGACGTAAATTCATTAAGCCTTCAGAAGAAATAATGTACAAAGCATTGAGATCAATGGCCCTGAAGGAAAATATAAAGGAGTTGCCGATTCGAGCAGGAATGGGGCTGCGATTGGGGTAGATTGATGGAGGAAGATGGATTTTGCAAAGCTGCCTCGTAATTTAAAATTGGATTGGTTTTGCCAAAAGCTGAAGAGGTGTGTGTTTATAAAGAACGGGCAAAATTTTGTCGATAGCGGGCAGATTTGTGTCGATTACGGGCAAATTCACGTCGATAACGGGATATCACGTGTCGATTACAGCCAACTCGACTAAATGCGACAATATTATCCTGTAATAATCCTTTAATCTGCTGCTCAGCAGGACAATTAGCAAAGTCCATAATTTTGAAAGAAGTTATGGTAATAGCCAAAACCCTCGGAATGCTTAAATGGAGCATCCCGGGGGTTTCTTTTTTTTCAATCCACTCAGCAGGACTTAGTTTAAGATGACCGATCCGTTTCCTTTAAGAAGATGCTGCCAAATTCTCATGATTCTCAGCTCTAAATATAAGTGCCAAATGCCCATGCGCAAGTAAATAATTGGATATAGAATGAAAAGAAAATCGTAATTCTGTCAGGAGGAAGCTGGTTGAAAAAGAAAATGGTAGCGCTTACTCTGGTGTTTTCTTTAGTCTTTACTGCTGGTCCTGTAATAAATGTGAATGCTGTTGCTCAAACAATGGAAGAACAAGCAATGGTAAAAGGTGCTGTGAATGTATCGGAAACCTATTTTGACGGGAAAAACGGCAGCTGGCTGACTACAAAGAATCCAAAGCAGTATGAGCAGGCTGTTTTGTATGGAAATCTTGGACTGGCCCCGTACAATTGGGGAAGTGCAGCAGACGGTACCGGGTGGCATCAAATGAATAAGCCGGCAGAAGTGAAGGGTATTCAGGTAACGGGTATGTTTGATGACGCTAAATTTGTTATCCGTGTACCGGACAATTGGAATGGAAAACTGGTGACGGCAGGAATTCCAGCCACGCGGAATGAAACGTCCACTGATTTGCTGTTTAGTGATTATGTACTGGAAAAAGGGTACGCTTTTGCCGCCATTGATAAAGGGACGCAGGGAGAAATCGATTCGGCTGATCCTTTTGCAAAAGTCAAAAATGCGCTGGTCAATGAAGATGACAGTGTGGCTGAATGGCATGTGCGTTTCAGGCAGGTAACGAAGGCGGCTCAAAAATATTTGGCAGACAACTATCCGGACAAGCTCATCAAAGCACGTGATAAAAAGAATCCTGCGAGTGATTTGATTAAAAAAGATCATAAAGTGCCTACATATGCCATCGGGATTTCAAATGGAGGATATGTTGTCAGGTATGCACTTGAGAACGACGGGCCTGAAAAAACCGGAGAGGCCCGTCTTTTTGACGGCGGAGTCGATTGGGAAGGCGTTTTATGGACGGCAAAGGAACCGAATCTGATCAGTTCGCTGACAACGGTGGTAAACAATGCGGATGAGGCACTTTACGGGCTGGGTGAATTGAAGGAAAAAGCAATGAGGCAAATGTATAAAGCAGGTCTGCCTAAAGGCTCTGAAAAGCTTTGGAGTTACCATGACCAGGTTTATTGGTTTGTGTCGCTGAATATATACCGTGACCATTTTGACCCGAATGCACCCGGCAGAATTAATTGGAGAAACTATTTGAACTTTACGGCAGATGAGAAACGGGACCGCAGCTATGATTATATTTTCGAAGACTATGATTACAGCAGCCGTAAGAGAGAGGTTAAGAAAAACATCAGCAAAATTGCCAACACAGGAGATATTGAAGTGCCTCTAATCAGTTTCACAGGATCGCTTGATTCCCTCATTTTCCCGGACATTCATGCAAAAGGCTATGAGAACATGGTGAGATGGCAGGACAAAGAAAAATTCCATCGCCTTTATACTATTGAAGGCGGCAATCACGTAGACAGCCTGGTTTGGAACAAGCAAACGGATCCAGAGCAAAGACTGCAGCCATTATTGCCGTATGCGCATCAATCCTTTGATTTGCTGATAGATTGGGTGGAAAATAAGAAAAACGCCCCTTCAAGCAGAACCATTCCATTGCCAAAAGACCCGGTCAAGGTGATTGATTTGAAAACAGGGAAGGAAACTGATCCCCGATAATAATAGATGACAACAGCCTGGATGGAGAAAGAATCCAGGCTGTTATTTGTTGCTGGGATTAGGCGCTTAGTTTTGTTATGCGGAAATATTGTGTAGTATAGGGGTATCGCAGAAAAGAGAAGGTAAATTGGCTGCAGAAAGAAGGGGCTACATGGAAGAAGAGTACGAGCAGCTTATGAATATTCGGACAGGGATTCATTTAGAAGATATAAAGCAAAAAATGAATGTTCATTACAATCCCTATGAACCGACGCCCTACGCTGCTCTGGACATATTATTTCAGCAATATAAACTGGATAGCAGTGACCAAATCGTAGACTTTGGGTGCGGGAAAGGACGGCTTGCTTTTTACATCCATTACTTTTTTCATGCAGCTGTAACGGGTGTTGAAATGAGTGAGGCGCTTTACAGTGAAGCCGTTGAAAATAAAGACTATTACGTGGAACAGGTTCCTGATGGGGAAGAGCAGATTCAATTCTGCTGCTGCCTCGCAGAAGAGTATGACATTCATCCGCTCGACAACCGCTTTTATTTTTTTAATCCATTTTCCATCCAGGTATTCTATAAAATCATTGGAAATATATTGCTCTCCATGGAGCAGTCAGGTAGAGATGTAGAACTGGTATTATATTATCCTTCAGAAGAGTACATTATGTTTCTGGAAAACCAGACAATTTTTGAGTTGAAAGAAGAAATTCAGCTCCCTGGTTTGTATGAGAATAATCCCTCGGAGAAGTTTTTGGTTTACTGGGTTCCATATTAGATTGTGGTGAAGCCAGGTTTCCACTCAAATCTGAGAAGGATTAAACAACGTTAATAATCCTTCAGTAAATAGAGGTTTATTAATCCCTTTTACTGAAGCAGTCTTTATATCTTTGTTATAGGCGGGTGTTGTGATGCTGCACCATGAATATGAGTGGGTCCGGCAAACCAGAAAAATTCTATTGGATTATTGCAAAGAAATAAACCCTGTTCATCTTAATCAATTAAATGGTTTCGGTTGGCAGAGTATAAGAGACACATTTGTACATACAGCAGATTGCTACGTGGCATGGCTTGGATCATTTGTTTTATTGAAGACTAAAAAACCACTTACACCTAAGGAAGAATTAAATCATTATGGTTTAGAAGAAATCACGCTTCGATTTGAGCAAGTGGATAAAATTGTCATGGAGTTATTAGAGCATCATGGTCATAACTTGAATGTGCAAATTGAGAGAGAGATCCCTTGGAGAGAAGCTTCTGAACGAATTTCGATTACTCCTGGCAAACTGCTGGCGCACGCCATTACTCACGAGTTTCATCACAAAGGTCAAATAGCAGCGATGCTCCGGGAGATGGGGTATGAACCTCCTAATACAGATATTTTAGGAACAGATGATTAAATTTTGTTTTTTGGTAATGGAAAGGATAGCATAAGAAAGGCTTGGAATCATCCAAGCCTTTCTACTGTGCTGTTTATGCCTATTATGAAGTACGGACTTCTGAAGGGGCAGTGTTTTCTGAACCGCTGCTCCATATCTTTTTCTTTTTAGCCGGTGAAAGAACCTTTTCAAGCCAGCCTAAAAGCAAGTCAGCCAGAACAGCCATCAAAGCTGTCGGTATGGCTCCAGCCAATATAATCGCCGTCCCGTTTGTAGCATTTGTTCCGCGCACTATGATGTCACCCAGTCCGCCTGCCCCTACAAATGTTCCGATGGCGGTGATCCCGATTGCGATAACCAGTGCAGTACGAAGTCCTGCCATGATGACCGATAGCGAGAGCGGCAATTCGACCATCGTCAGAATCTGAAGCTTTGTCATCCCCATTGCTTTACCGGATTCTAAATATGCATTTTCGATGCTCACAATCCCGGTATATGTGTTCCGGATGATCGGGAGAAGCGAATAGAAGAATAATGATAGAATGACTGTATTGACTCCAAGACCCATTACAAGCATTAGGACAGCAAGCATGGCAAGCGCCGGAATCGTTTGTATGACATTAGTTATGGAAAAAATCCACTTGCTGAGCTTTCGATATCGGGCAATGAAAATCCCGGTGGGAATCCCAACAATGGCTGCGAAAAATACCCCGTAGGCAGACATGAGGAAGTGACGGTAAAATTCATGGAGCACATAGGCTCCATTCTGGGAATAATACGTCCAAAGCTGCTCCAGCACATTCATGTAAAACACCTCCAATTTCACTCGAAATAATGGTTCTTCTTAAGGAATTCCTCCGCTACAACAGATGGTTCTTTTAAATTTCCATCCACTTCATAGTTCAGTTCCTGCATCGTCTCTGTATCAATCTTGCCAATCAGCTTGTTCACGATCCCTTCAAGCTCTGGATGTTCTTTCAGCACTTTTTTTGGTATGACAGGAGAACAGTCGTAAGGAGGGAAATATTTTTTATCATCCTCTAAAATTTTCAGGTTATAGGCTTTAATTCTTCCATCAGTAGAGAAGGCGAGAACGATGTCCATTTTTTTGTTTTTAACAGCATCATAGACAAGACCTATTTGCATAGGATAGGTTTGTCCAAACTCGATGCCATATGTTTCAACAAATCCCTGGTAGCCATCACCTTTTCTCTTCAGCCACGCGTTATCCACTCCAAGCTTATAGCTGTTCGCATCTTTCGTTAAATCGGATACCTTTTCCAGATTATTCTCTGCGGCCAGCTTATCCGTGACCGTAAAGGCATATGTATTATCGAAACCAAAAGAGTCAAACCATTTGTATTCGAACCGCTTGTCGAATTCATCCTGTACAACTTTTAAAGCTTTTTCAGGATCTTTAATGGCATCCATTCCAAGTGTGCTTGTCAGATCAGTTCCTGAATACCGTGTAGCAGATATATCCACATCTCCTGACAGCATAGCTTGATGCTGTACATAATTGGATCCCAGATTTTTAATCAGCTCTGTATCTAAATCCGTATTTCGCTGAATTAATTGTGCAATCATGTTTGCAAGAATCTCAGATTCCGTGAGGTTTTGAGATCCGATTTTAATAGTTGTGTCCGAAGCTCCGCTTAAGCCGGGAAGGGAGCAGCCGGTTAAGATGATGGAGAAGGATAATAGAATGACCGTTATTACTCTTTTAGCTTTATTCATTTTCAAGACTGCCGCCTCCTCATGCAACTTCCTTCATCCCTTTGATTCCCTTAGGTGTTACTTTATCTTCGGTAATGGAAAGGATGTAATCAATTACTACAGCGAGTATCGTTACAGGCACCGCTCCGCCGATAATAAACTCAGGCTGATACAGGTTCAAACCTATGAATATATAATCTCCAAGTCCGCCACCGCCAATGAAGGATGCGAGTGTAGCCCAGCCAATCAGGTAAACGGTAGATGTCCGGATTCCAGCCATAATAATAGGAATGGACAATGGAATTTCAACGTACCTGATTTGTTCCCATACCGTCATGCCTACCCCTTTTCCAGACTCTAAAAGGTTCTTGTTCACCCCGCGGACACCCGTATAAGTATTACGCAGGATTGGCAGGACGGAATAGAAAAACAGAGCCGCGATGGCTGGGACTTTTCCTATGCCGAGCAACGGAATAAAAAAGGCAAGGATTGCGAGACTGGGCAATGTCTGAATAATATTTACAAAACCGATAATTACGCCTGCGCCTTTTTTCATTCTTGTCAGAGCAACGCCCATCGGGACAGCAACGATGATGCCGAATAGGACGGCAATTAATGAAATGTAGAGATGCTCCCATGTTTTATAAAGCATTTCTACTCCGTTTGTTTGCAGAAATTCAATGATTCCGTTCATGCGGAAGCCTCCTTTCTATTAAGATGAAACAACATGAATTTCCTCGTCACCCCAAATGGAATCATACACAATATCCACCAGGCTCGCTCTGGTCACAATGCCGACCAGGCGCTTATTTTCATCGACAACAGGGACATATTTCATCCCTCTTTTTAGGATTTTCCTCACCGTGTCCCGAACCAGTGTATCTTTTTGAACAGTAAATACTTCAGTGTTAAGGACATCGCCAACGAAGGTTGCTGTCTTTCGGTTCAAGTCAATGGATTCAACGTCTATGTATCCTTTTAAAACCCCGTTTTCTCCAACTACCAGCAGGGAATCTACGCGATGCTGCCTCATAATTTGAATGGCGTCAGAGAGTGTTTTGTCCGTCGTAACCGTAATCGGATTTGGATTCATCAGCTGCTCGACACGCTCAAGGTTCGGGCGTGCTTGAAGCAAACGTTCTTTTCCTATAAATTCTTCAACAAATTCATTTGCTGGATTTCTTAAAATTTCATCAGGCGAACCAACCTGTACAATTTCTCCATCGCGAAGGATCACAATCCTGTCAGCGAGCTTAATCGCTTCATCCATGTCATGGGTGACAAAAACAATGGTTTTATGCAAGGTCTTCTGAAGCTTCTTGAATTCTTCCTGAAGAGCATCACGTGTAATGGGATCAAGCGCTCCGAAAGGTTCATCCATAAGGATCAATGGAGGATCAGCTGCAAGGGCCCGCAGCACGCCGATCCGCTGCTGCTGCCCTCCGCTCAGTTGGTGAGGGTAGCGGTCTAAATATTCAGGTCCCATATCAACAAGCTTAAGAAGTTCTTCGGCCCTGGCTCGTTTTTTGTCTTCCGGCCATTTTAATAATTTTGGGACAAGGACGATATTCTGCTGAATGGTCATATGCGGGAATAATCCAATCTGCTGAATCACGTAACCGATTTCACGTCTGAGCTTAACAGGATCTTTATCCAGAATGTTTTTTCCTTCAATAAAAATGCTTCCTTTTGAAGGTTCGATCATTCGGTTAATCATTTTCATCGTTGTCGTTTTACCGCAGCCGCTTGGTCCGATAAAGCAGATGAATTCGCCTTTTTCAATTTCAAGGTTTATTTCTTTTACTGCATGTTTTCCGCCTTTGTAGATTTTTGATAGATTAGTTAGTTTTAGCAAATGCCTGCACCTCCGTTTAGTAAATCTGTTGTCTTTTTGATCTGTTGAAAATGTTTTTGGATTTAACCCTGCACCGTTTATGTTTCTAGAGAGAAATAGCTTTAAAGAGAAAAAAGATTTTAAGTATAATGAAACCTATTATAGAGTAAACTTTGTAAAATATAAAGTTTATGAACTTTACGTACAATTTTTAATGTATATTATGGGCCGATATAGGGTATAAGGTTTATACCCATACATAGGAAAAACTAATCATAGTTTCCCGTTTTTTCGGCAAAATTCTAAATTTTTCAGTAATGTTATATGTGAGGAAAATATGGTATTTTAAAAAATGAGTTCGTATTTGGATGAAGGGAAGAAGGATAATGAACGAGAGGGCCCTGAATAAAATCAAACACACTGAGGATCAGTTCATTGAAAGAACTGCTGAAAATATGGCTGCTTTTGGAGTATCCGGAACAGTTGGAAGAGTCTTAGGCATTATTTATCTGAATAAGGAACCATTAACATTAGATGAGCTATCCCACGCTACCGGTATGAGCAAAACGCGAATGAGCCAGGTTGTGAGGGAAATGCTTGATTTGAATATTGCTGAAAAGGTTTTTGAAAAGGGTGCACGCCGGGATAAATATAATGTGGAGCAGGATCATTATCAGACATTTATCTCTTTGTTTTCCGCCAACTGGAGTAAAATTGTCAGCAGAAATAAAATAACAGAGAAAAAAATCCGCAGAGAATTGCTGGAGGCCTTAGAGGAAGAAGGTCTTACGGAAGAGATTGAAGCCAGGCTGAACCTGCTTTTGACTGAGACAAAGCGCTGGCTTGAATATTATCATTGGATGGATTCTCTAATTGAATTTTTTGAAAGCGAAGAGATCTTTAAACATGTCCCGAAGCCGCAAAGTGATAAAGACTGACTGATTTTTGCCGGAGCCAATGAACGGATAAAGATTCTGGCAGCAAAAAAGCCTGGCATCCCTCATACAAGGGATGCCAGGCTTTTTTTGTTAGACGTCCCAGGCGAGATTCGAACTCACGGCCTACAGCTTAGGAGGCTGTCGCTCTATCCTGCTGAGCTACTGGGACACAGAACAATAGTATAATCCAAATTCTTTAGAAGGTCAAAGAAAAAGCTATAGATGCGAGCGTATGTTTGCTATAATGATTGAGGAACTACATAACAGCTAGAATAGGCGGAATGATGATGAGGGGAAGTTCACATGCTTTTATAGGCGGCGCAGCTGGAATGGCTGTCGCGTATACGCAGCACGCAGATCCAATGACTGCTGCATCTTTAATAGGGATTGGGGTGCTATCCGGACTTGTACCTGATTTGGATGTAAACGGAAAGCTTTCAAACACCATTACCTCGAGGAAATGGATTTACGGGCTGCTGGCTCTAATTGGAATTCTCCTGGCAAGTGATAGTGCGTTTACAGAAAGAGGAACAGAACAATGGATCGGAATGATGATTGGTGCAGGTTTAATTGCTCTCCCAAGAATTTTTATGAAAAAGAGAACCATTCTTTTAATGACGGGCATTGTTATAGCGGGTGCCGGTATTGTTATGAATGAAATCTGGATCATCATGATGGGCCTCTATATTTCAGCTGCTTCCCGCCAGCCGCATCGGGGCATTACGCATTCGCTGGTCGGTCTCGTTTACTTCTGTGTTATTGGTTATTACCTGGAGCAGGATTTGCAGGTTCCCGGTATTTTCTATGCATGTGCAGCAGGATATGCCAGTCATTTGATCGCTGACTTGAAAGTCCTGCCGGTGAACCGGAAAGGGGTCAAGTGGTTTCAGCCTTTATCCAAAAAAGAATTTTAATGAGGTGACAGCCAGTGGGATGGGTAATAAAACGATTTAATGAACTGACGATCCAGGAACTTTATTCGGTTTTAAAAGAGAGAACGCAGGTATTTGTAGTAGAACAGAACTGTCCTTATCTTGAGGCGGACGGAAAAGATTTGCATTCCTGCCATCTATATTATGAAATAAACGGAACGATTGCAGCTTACGCAAGACTGCTTCCACCTGGTATTTCTTTCAAAGAAGCATCCATTGGCCGGGTATTAGTGAAAGCAGAATACAGAGGACAAGGTTTAGCTGCACAATTAATGAATCATGCATTGGAATTCATCGGAAAAGTTCATACAGGATCCTCCGTTAAGATACAGGCACAGGAGTACTTGAGAAACTTTTACGGATCCTTTGGATTTGAAGCTGTGACAGATACCTATTTGGAGGATGGAATTCCCCATCTTGATATGATTCTGAGAAAATGAGAAATAGTTTGATAAAACGGATAAGGATTTTCTTCATCCAAGAATTTATCTGGCCAGCTTTTTACTTTTGAATTTAATTGTTTCATAAATGAAACCTTATGCTGCGATGTTTCGACAAATTCAATGAAAGTTCTTCAATGATTTTCCTCTATTTCATTATTTTATGGTAACATTATCAATGGAATTTTAACTTGGGAGGTATTATCCATCATGTTCAAGCAGATCATTACATTAGCAGCAGCCATCATGCTTATTTTCGCTGCAGGCTGCCAATCACAGGGAGCAAGCGAGAAAAGAGCTGTACCAGCCGCAGAGAATGAACAAGAACCTGCGCAAAATGATGTAACAGAAGAACCGGCTAAAGAGGAAGCACCAGATCAGGGAACGACGCCAGAAGAACCGGCTCCTGAACAAGAAGAGCCATCAGCACCGGCGGACGGGGATACAGCTGCTGAGACGGAAGAGCCCGCACAGGATGAACCTGCAGAAGAACCTGCTCAAGAAGAAGATACACATTACGTTTCTCCTTTCGAAATGAGAGATGAAATTTCTATTGGTTTAACAAAAGAAGAAGCCGAGGACGTTCTGCAAAACACACAGCCGGTTGAAGTGACAACTGAAGACGGCAAAGCGCTTCGCTACGATTACATGCCGCAGGATGGATATAAATCATCTGCTGCAGATCCGGATGTAGAAGCTATTAAAGCAGGCAAACTTGAATCACAAGTCTTCATTTACTATACTCCCGAAAATACGGTGGAACGTTTCCGCATCTATCATAAAACTGATGATGGGAAAGCGATTGAATACCGTGATGAGGGCAATGGAGAAGGAACAGAAACCATTCTGAATTAATAGAAGCCGCAAATCCATTTGGATTTGCGGCTTTTTTGGACATGTTTTAGTCTTCATCTGAATAGATTAATAAAAAAGACAGTGGGAGAGAACCTCTTATGAGCCTGAAAAAGAGCTTTTGGCCGGCAGTGATGGCGGTTTGCATCATCGGAGCTTCTGTTTATATGAGCTCCTGGGATGTCAGGAATGAAGAGACTCATAGTCCGGTTATGCTTAGCGGGGAAGAGACTATTTCCGTTCAAGGCAAGGCTGCCGGAGCAGCAGAAGATCCGTATGATTTGGAAAACAAGCTTGTAGGAACGAAGCAGGTCATGGATGATGGGATTGCCTATAAAGTGGAAACGTATCAGGAATTTGAAATCTTTAAAAGTGAAGATGGAAGCACAGTTAAAGAGATTCCAACCGCCAATTTTAATTATTTAAGATATCGTGTCGAGAAGTAGGACTTTGCATAATCAGCAAAGTCTTTTTTGGGGAGATTTTCTTACAATTTATACAAAAAAATAAGAATTTTGTCAGTTAAGGCAGGAAAATAGGCAATTTAATGGAATTATTATTACTCAAGTCAGAAAATTCGTATTTTTCAGGAGCAGCAGGCTTTAAATCTGAGCCGAGTACATACAAGCATAGGGGGGGGTGCAGGATTGATTTCTTTTCGAAAGGTTAATAAGCATTTTGGAGATTTCCAAGTACTGACCAATATCAATCTTGAGGTCGCTGAAGGAGAGGTCGTCGTCGTCGTCGGGCCTTCCGGTTCTGGCAAAAGCACGATGCTCAGGTGCATCAACCGTCTGGAAACTATTACAGATGGCGAGCTGGTTGTGAACAAGGAACCTGTTCATGACAAGAAGGTCAAAATCAATGAGCTTCGAAAAAACATCGGGATGGTGTTTCAGCACTTCAATCTTTACCCTCATCGGACTGTTTTGGAAAACATTACGCTCGCTCCAAGAAAAGCACTCAAGGTTTCCGATGAAGAGGCGAAGAAAACAGCGATGTATTATTTGGAAAAGGTCGGGATTCCTGACAAGGCTGACTCTTACCCTGCTCAGTTGTCGGGGGGACAGCAGCAGCGGGTAGCGATTGCCAGAGGTCTTGCGATGAAGCCGAACATTATGCTATTTGATGAACCGACTTCTGCGTTGGATCCGGAGATGATCGGCGAAGTGCTGGATGTCATGAAGACACTCGCCAAGGATGGCATGACGATGGTCGTGGTTACCCATGAAATGGGCTTTGCCCGAGAAGTAGCCAACCGGATTGTATTTATGGACCATGGACACATTTTGGTTGATAGCGAGCCGGATGAGTTTTTTACTAATCCGAAAGAAGAACGGGCAAAAGTGTTTCTAAGCAGGATTTTAAATCATTAATACACAGGGGGAATGCTGGATGAAAAAACAGGCTAGATGGTTTCTTAGCGCACTGCTGATTGTTGTACTTGCACTTGCTGCGGGGTGCGGGAGCAGCGGCTCATCAGGATCGGAAAAGAAAAATACACTTGAAGCAATTAAAGACCGTGGAAAACTCGTCGTCGGAGTGAAATACGATACGAACCTGTTCGGATATAAGGATCCAGCAAGCGGAAAGGTTGAAGGGTTCGATATTGATGTAGCAAAAGCTTTGGCGAAAAAAATTCTTGGAGATGAAAGCAAGATTGAGCTAAAAGAGGTTACATCGAAAACGCGCGTGCAAATGCTTCAAAATGGTGACATTGACGCGATCATTGCGACGATGACCATTACGGAAGACCGTAAAAAAGAAGTGAACTTCTCAGATGTGTATTTTGAAGCAGGACAGTCTCTTCTTGTAAAAAAAGGCAGTGATATTAAGAGTGTAGAAGATTTGAAAGGCAAAAAGGTTTTAGCTGTTAAAGGATCTACTTCTGTAGCGAATGTTAAAGAGAAAGCTCCTGATGCAGAAGTTCTTGAATTTGAGAACTATGCAGAAGCGTTCACCGCATTGAAATCGGGTCAGGGAGATACGCTGACTACAGATAACTCCATACTTTACGGAATGGCTGCACAGGATTCCAATTATGAATTGGCAGGCGAACCATTCACAGATGAGCCTTATGGAATCGCAATTGTTAAGGGTGACGATGAGTTCACGACGTATGTTAATGACTTCCTTAAGGAACTTAAGGACAGCGGAGAGTATGACAAAATCAAGCAAAAATGGATCAAAGAAGAATAGGAGTTAAGCGTGATGGGTGGGCTTCCTGCTCATCCATCTTCTGCTTGAAAGGAGACCTTCATGCTCGACTTCACCATACTAATCGATAATTTGGATGTATATTTGCAAGGCTTCGGAAATACGGTAAAGACAAGTGTGATCGCTCTTATCTGCAGTTTTATTCTCGGGGTCATTATTGCCGTTATGAGAATTTCTCCAATGAAGGTCTTGAGTGCTGCGGGAACGGTCTACGTCGAATTTGTCCGGAACATTCCGCTGATTTTAATTGCTTTTTTCTTTTTCTACGGTTTGCCGGCCCTTGGATTTAAACTGAATGGCTACCAATCCGGGACGGTGGCGCTGACGATTTATACAGCTGCTTTTATAGCGGAAGCTGTCAGAGCTGGAATTCAGTCCGTTTCAAAGGGACAAATGGAAGCGGCAAGGTCATCAGGGCTTACTTATATTCAGGCGATGAGGTATGTCATTTTGCCGCAGGCGATCAAAATCGTGATTCCGCCCCTTGGAAATCAATTTATTAATCTCGTCAAAAATTCCTCCATACTTGGAGTGATAACAGGACTGGATTTAATGTACTTCGGAGATTCGGTTGCATCGAAAACGTACGTGATTTTTGATACGTATATTTTTGTCGCGATGTTCTATCTCGTACTGACAATCCCGCTGAGTATTTTTGTCGGATACCTGGAACGCCGGCTTGCGGTTAGCGGATAAGGAGGGAGCAACTTATGGATTTTATCGGAGCCTATTCAATCGGAAACATAAACTATTTGCTCGCAGGCCTTCTCAACACACTGCTCATGGCCTTGATTGCAATCATATTCAGCTTTATAATCGGCAGCGTGCTCGGCATTCTGAGATATGCTAAAATTCCTGTTGTTTCACAGCTCGTTATTGTTTGGGTTGAAACGATCCGGAATCTGCCGCTGCTGCTCATTATTTTCTTTACGTATTTTGCGCTGCCGGAAGTGGGAATTAAGCTTGATGTTATTGTTGCGGCGATCGTTGCTTTAATTGTTTTTGAATCGGCCATGCTGGCGGAAATTGTCAGAAGCGGATTGAATTCAATTGAAAAAGGGCAAATTGAAGCATCAAGGGCTTCGGGTTTAAGCTGGATGCAAACTATGTGGCATATCATTCTTCCTCAAGCGCTGAGAAGAATGGTTCCCCCTATTGTGAGCCAGTTCATTTCTCTGTTAAAGGATACGTCTCTTGCGGTGGTCATAGCCATGCCAGAGCTTCTCCATAACGCTCAGATTATTAATGGGAAAAATGTGAACTACTTGATTCCAATTTTCCTTCTTACAGCCCTATTGTATTTTGCCGTTAATTACACCTTATCCATTGTGGCAAGGAGGCTGGAAAACAAAGAGCGGTCAAGTAAAAAGACAACGGGAAAAACAATCCTTCGTCAAGATAAAGCTGGCGGGGAAGCGATCTAGGCTCAAAAAGGGGCTGCGTGTTTTCATATTTTACAATGCTTATTTAAACTCGTCCAGCTTAAAGAAGGTGTTTGCAAATAGGTGCAGGCAGGTCAAGTGATCCAGGCTGCCATGCAGGGGACTCAACTGTCCCGCTGCTGGTAGCTTTAATCTGCAATGGTGAAAGGTTTATGATCCTTATTTCATAATAAAAACCCGGAAAAGCGTTTCCGGGTTTTTATATATGATTTACTTGGCAAATCTTTTTAATTAGCCTTTTCCGTCATGATTTTATTGTTTTTCGGGTACTGCTTTTTCGTCAAAATTCAGAGCAAGATCCAGAAGTCCATCTGCAAGACCTGTTCCTCTCATTGGTCTTCCATGACCAGTTATGGCAACTGTTGGCTTTAAGTTTTCCAGATTGCGTACAGAGTCCTTTGCTTTTTCCCATTGAAAAGTAAAATACTGAGGGGGTCCGCTTACTTCCTGATCTTGGATTATGACGTGATAAAGAGATTCCTGTTTGACCGTAACGAATGCATCGCCTGCAATCAAAACGCGGTCTTCCTCACGGAAAAGGGAAATGTGTCCGCGCGTATGACCAGGCGTGTGAATCCAGCGCCAGCCTCTTAAAAGAGGAATCGTTCCATCCGAAGGGAGTTCTTTTGCATAATTTTCAAGATTGATTGCTTTGTTGGGGTAAAATGGAGACAATTTGGCCATCAATCCTTTAGGAAGCGGATTTCCTTCAGGATAATCTTCTTTTCCGGTTAAATAAGGGATTTCAAAAGGGTGGGCATAAACGGGAATATTCCAATGCTCTACCAACTCGATAATTGCTCCCACATGATCGAAATGTCCGTGTGTCAGGATGATCCCTTTAGGTTTCACGCCCTCCGGAAGATGATTTTCAGTAAATTCAATGATGGTTTCAGAGGATCCTGTCATACCAGCATCAACAAGGAACCATGTATCATTTACAAACTGGTCATTAATGAGGCAAACGTTCACAATTTGTATCGTCTTGCAAAAAACTCCGGGTGCGGCTCCTTCTTCATGGCCGCTCATGACGGAAACAGCGGGAATATGTTTATAGTCTTTACCGTATTGCAAGTAAGATCAGCTCCTTTGCTTTTCTTATTATGCTTATTACCCGGTTCGTCCATGTAAAAAAAACCGGCACGAAATGCGGCCGGTACTAAAATTTTTTCGTTTTTTCTTTATGAAGTTCGTCAAGTTTGGCCTCTATGCGGTCAAGCTGTTTTTTGGAGCGCGAATTGGATTGGAAAAACCGCACGAAAATCGCTCCTGCGAAAAATAATAGGCCGAAACTAAAAATCTGAAACAATAGATCCCCTAAATTAAAATGCATGTCTCCACCCCTTTTTCCTTAGTATATACACTGGATACTAAGACAAAAAGAGAGCAGGGAACTTTTCATTGCTGCCCTCTGCAATTCCTGTTTTGCAATGGATAATAAAATAGTTATGAAAGATTATGGCTATTTGCGCATTCATCACCCGTTATCCGGCAAACTAACCGTATTCTAACTGCGGCGGTGAATAAGATGAAAGCAATTTTTTCTATTTACGGGAATGACCTTAAACGAATTGCAGCCAACTGGGCAGCCCTGATTATGACTGCCGGACTTATCCTTCTTCCAAGCTTTTATGCCTGGTTCAATATTAAAGCATCATGGGATCCCTATGGACATACGGATCAAATCAAAGTAGCGGTAACAAATTTAGATGAAGGGTCAAATCTTCAAGGGAAGGGCGTGAACCTAGGAAAGGAGATTGTTTCAACTTTACGAAAAAACGACGCCTTTGATTGGCAGTTCGTAAACAGGAAAAAAGCGATAAATGGGGTTCAGCATGGTGATTATTATGCCAGGATGGAAATTCCTGATGATTTTTCACGAAAAATCGGCACTGTCGTTTCTGACCGCCCAGTTCAGCCTGAGATTATCTATTCTGTGAACGAAAAGATCAATCCAATCGCTCCTAAAATTACTGGGAAAGGAGCAGAAACGATCATTGAACAGGTAAGCTCTAACTTTGTAAAGGAAGCGACGAAAGCTATTTTTGAAGAATTCAATAAGCTGGGGATCAAGCTCGAAGAAGAACTTCCAACCATTCAAAAGCTGGAATCGCTTATTTTTAAATTGGAGGGTGAATTTCCGGAGATTAAAAAAATCCTGAATACAGCAGCAGAAGACACGGATCAGTCACAGCGATTAGTGAATGAAGCGCAAAAACAGCTTCCTATCGCAGCAGGTCTGTCTTCAAAAGGAATGAAGGTTTCAGAATCTGTTCAAGACGTTTTGAATAAAAGCGAGAAAGTTTTTCAAAACCTGCCGCAAGTGATGAAAAGTGATTTAGGCTTGCTGCAGGATATATTTACATCATTAGAAGGAACAGCAGATGAATGGGCAGATCCAAATCTCAATCCCGCAACACTGGAAGAGGCGGGAAAAAGACTTTCTGCAGCAGCGGCATTGTCAGGTGCACTCGCTGACGTTCTAGACAGGCTAAACGCGCAGGCGGAAACATCTCTACTTGATGTACCAATTGAACGTTTAAAAGAGATTCAGTCAGAGAGCAGGCAGCAGGAGGATCTTTTGAAAAAGCTTTCCGCTGTTACAAATCAGGCGAAGAGAGAAAAGCAGGCAAAAGAGCTCAAAAACCGGTTAGCCGGTACTCGTGCAAAAGCGGGTGAAATGCTTAATACATTCGATTCGTCCATTCAGCCGAAAATTCAAGAAGCGTTAAATGAGGCCCAGAAATCTGCGGATCAGGCTGACTCCATTTTGTCTGAGATCAACAGCAGCATACCGGACGTTCAGAAGATATTGAATGATGCAGAGAAGGGTCTGGCGCTGGGCGGGAACAAAGTAGGGGAATTTCAGAAAGAGCTGCCGCTTCTTGAAAAGAAAATCGGAAAACTCGCAAGTGATATTCGAGCGTTTAAAGAGACAAATAATATCAACAGCCTCATTGAATTGCTCCAGAATGACGCAGAAAAGGAAAGCAGCTTTTTCTCTGAGCCCGTAAAACTAAAGCATGAGCGGATGTTTCCCATCCCGAATTACGGTTCAGCTCTGGCACCCTTTTATACCGTTCTTTCCTTATGGGTCGGCTGCGTTCTACTCGTTTCCCTACTGTCAGTTGAAATACATGAAAATCGCCGTTACAGGAGCATGCACGTTTACTTTGGCCGTTTTCTAACATTCTGGACAATTGGATTATTCCAGGCATTAATTGCTTCAGCGGGAAATGTGTATATACTCGGGGTATATGCGGTCCATCCTGGATGGCTGATTCTTTTTTCTCTATTGATCAGTACCATATTCATGCTGATCGTTTACTCCCTTGTTTCAGTTTTTGGAAATATTGGAAAGGCGTTCGCCATCATCATGCTTGTCCTGCAGCTTGCGGGTTCAGGAGGGACATTTCCCATTCAGGTTACCCCGCCTTTCTTCCAGGCAATCAATCCTTTCCTTCCGTTCACTTACGCAATCAGTTTGCTTCGGGAGGCAATCGGAGGAATCTTATGGGACATCGTTAGAATGGATGCAGCCAGAATTATTATATATGGCGCAGCAGCCATATTGTTCGGTGTATTCCTGAAAAAACCGATTAATAAGGCATCGGAGGGATTTAGAAGGAAATTGGCGGAGTCGAAATTGATTCATTAATCGGGCGGGGAAACGGCCAATTCAGAATGCGAAGCAGCTGAAGGTTATAAATCCATTGCCAGCCGTACCATATCCACACATTGAATCCCGTTCTCATAAATTTTTTCTTCATAGTGGCGGATGAAATAGTCTCTGTCTATTCCAGTAATTCGGAATCCGCATTTCTGATAAAGAGCGATCTGGTCAATACTTGAATTTCCGGTGCCGATTTCAATCGCGTGAGATCCTTGCAGCCGAGCTTGCTCAATCGCATGGAGGACAAGCTTTTTTCCAATTCCTTTCCCCTGGTGTGGTGCCGAAACAGCTATGTTTACAAGCTCGGCAGTACCCGGTCTGGTGGGAAGCAAAACACATTCCCCAATAACTGAATCACTAAGCAGTGCTATAAAACAGCTGCCTCGCTCAAGGTATTTCCTTATTTGACGTTCAGATGGATCAGCTTGTAATAGCAAATCGATTGGAGCATCTTCATGGTTTTGCAGCTTGCGAATTTCCAACAGGATCACCCATTCTCTTTTTTCTCAGAATACCACGAATGACAAAAAAAGGCTGCCCCATATATAGAGGCAGTCTCACCCATTGATCCAAAGTATTTCTCCGCACTTATTTTCACTGTCCAAATCCACATTAAACTGATGTTTTTTATAGAAATGAACGAGGCGGTCAACGTGATCCCAGTCCCGTTCTGCAATATCCCCGACAATGTATGGAATATTGTTTTGGCGTGCCTTTTGCTTCAGGTAATTCATACAAATAGAGCCATATCCTTTGTTGGAAGGACCTTTAATGTCCCCTATTTTAATGGTGTCGTCTGTTTTGTAGGTTGCCTGTATGCTGAAGTCCCACATTCCTTTATAGGCAGTCTCGCAATCATTTATCATGATTTTACACGCATTTCCATCATCTATTGCGTGGACAATCACCCATTTATCCTCACTCGTCTGGTCAATGCCGAGCACTTCGCCTCTGCCGTTTTTAGCAATATCTTTGATGTTTGCCTGCATTCTGAAAAGCTGCATCTCCAGCTCTTCTTTTTCCTCCAGTATCTCTTCTGCGTCCTTTTCCTCTTCAGGTCTGGTATCCGCGAGAAGCATGATATGCGCCTCCTTTTTTAAGAAATAATTCTAAATCTACAATCTATCTGCATGGAATCAGAGAAAAATCTTGAGCCCATATGCCGTTCGGTAACACACACAATTTTATAATTTTAAGCTGTGTTAAAGCGCTATGATGATTTTTTAACACCTGTTGATTGGAGTGGAAGGCGTGAGACTCCTGTGGGAGCAGCGGGACAGGTGAGACCCCGCAGGCGCAAAGCGCTGAGTTATCATGAACGAAACTAGCCCCTTACTCGTAAAATCGTAGGTTGATTTGGTTAGACTGTTTTTGTCAAACAAAACAAAACCAAATCAGAGCTACATTACGGAAGGAGCTAGCTATTATGCAGGATACCATTAAATACGTAGGTTTAGACGTATCAAAAGAAAATATTGCCGTTGCGGTCGCAGAAGAAGGACGGGAAGCACCGAGATACTGGGGGGTCATTCCTCATACGCCTGAAGCCGTAAAAAAATTGATGAAGAAGCTGGGCAGCCCAAAGTCCCTTCGTGTCTGTTATGAAGCCGGTCCTACCGGATATCCGTTATACAGACTATTACTAACATTGAACATTCATTGTTCAGTGATTGCCCCAACTCTTATTCCGAAAAGGCCTGGAGATCGAATTAAAACCGATCGCCGAGACTCTGTTCGTCTGGCTCAATTATATCGGGCTGGGGAGTTAACGTCCGTTTATGTTCCTACTCCAGAAGACGAAGCCCTTCGGGATCTGGTACGTTGCCGGGAAGATGTGAAAGAGGATGAGTTAAGGGTGAAACACCGGTTAAGCAAATTTTTACTACGCAACGATATTAAGCCACCGGCAGGTGTAAATAAGTGGACCAACAAGTACTTCAGATGGCTGGATACCCTTCATTTTGAGAATTCTTCTTTGCGGGTTACGTTTCAGGAGTACTATTATCAGCTTAAAGAAATCGGTCAAAGACTCTTAAGGCTGGAAGAAGAAATTCGGGTTCACTCAAATGAAGGGGTACATGCCCGGAAAATTCAGGCCCTCCAATGTTTGAGAGGTGTTGCCCTTGTCACCGCCTCGAGTGTTGTGGCAGAAATAGGTTCGTTTAAACGATTCCCAACCCCTAATCACTTCATGGGGTATGTCGGGTTGATTCCAAGCGAATATTCGAGTGGAGAAAGCAGACGGCAAGGAAATATAACCAAGACAGGAAATCGGCATGTACGACGGTTATTGGTCGAAGCCGCTTGGAGTTACCGATATAAGCCTGCGGTTAAAGGAGAATTGGCACGAAGACAAAGTGGACAATCTCCGACCATTCAGGCCATATCCTGGAAAGCACAAAATCGCCTTCATCAAAAGTATTACCGCTTACTATCCAGAGGAAAAGAGAGCAGTAAAGCCATAACAGCTGTAGCGAGAGAGTTAGCTGGGTTTATTTGGGCCGTGATGCAAGAAGTCGAAGATGTCCCAGAATCGTAAAAAGATGTCGTGATCCTGACGTGTTGTAGACCGATTCAAAATAGAATAGGGAGAATAGGGCTCGAAGGCAAAGAGTAAAACCGGAAAGGAAAATCCACGCGCCTCCTCTGTGCTAGTCCCATGTGGATGAACGCACGTCCCGAGTTTGTGGAAAAGTCCTTTATACGGAAAGATAAAATGTGAGAACCCACGAATATCAGAGTGCTAACCGCCGTTGAAATTTTTGCCTTCGTGCCGTGTCCTTCCTGTCTATTCTATAAACAAGAAAGGAATTATATTCAGTCGCTGCCTGTCAAATAAAACACAAAAAAAGAAGCGAAATACGCTTCTCTTCTTAAAGCTGTTCAAAAACAAAGTAAAACATTAGGTTGCAGGGGGCTCTTGAAAGTTTCGTTCATATCAGGAGGCTCACCGCCCCACGGAAAACGAACGCCTGCAACGGAAATCAACAGCTAAGTTTAACAAAAATATATTCTACAAAAAATGAGACAGAAATTCAAATTGCATGCGAAAAAGATTTTTTCTTTCAAAACCTATACGGTACAGGGGATTAGGGCAATATTTCTTGATCAAGAGAATAATAAATTGAAGGATTTGGAAGCGGGTTAATCGAAAATATAGAACAAAAGACAGATTGCAAAAGGGGGCAGCAGGGATGTGGAAAAATAAATTCTTCCGGACTCTTTTATATTCATTTTGCTTCATTATCTTAATTTATTCCGTGGGCACTCTTGCTGTCTATTATTCGAAAAATATGGAAATCAGCCGGGTCGAGCGAAGCAGCAGCCAAAAACTGCTTTTGCAGCAGGCCCAGGATATGATGGATCAGCGAATTCAAGTGGCTCTTAATGGAATGATTCAGCTGGAAACGAGTGAAGCCTTCAAAGATTATACGGATCTCGCCCGCTCTGACTTAAAGTATTATCACATGGGGAGGGTCCTTCAGGAGATTCAGCGAAATAAAACCGCTTTTTCTAACTATGACTATGATATAGCTCTAATGCTGCAGGATGACAGTACCGTGATAACCTCCAGCTATACGATGTCTGCGGACAATTTTTTCAAAGAGCTTTCTATGACGAATGAAGCTAAGCGAAAGTTTGAAGCTTTTGCTAAGGATTCGAGCTGGTCAAGCTACTTTGAAACCATTACGCTAACAGGAACGGAACATTCCGATACTCTTACATTAGTAAAAAAATATCGGGTAAGCACCGCTAAAACCGTCCTGTTTTTTCTCTCTTTTAAGAAAATGAATTTGCTCCCCGAAGCATTTGAAAACCAGGATGATGCACTGATGATCGTTTCAGGGACAGAAGTGTTTTCGCTGGATCAAAAGAAGAAGGAAGGACTGATTTTAAAGGGGAACGTTACAAAAGAAATTAATCGCAAAAATGAGCAGATTCCCGCTTATTACAAATTTGAGGAAGATGGCTATATTATACACTCCATTGGATCCAAAAGCCTCAAGGGTCTTAGCTATGTGTATATCACACCTAAGATTGCACCGCAAACTGATCAAAATAGCCAATGGCTCGCAGCTGCCCTTATTCCTGCACTTTTACTTCTTGCGGGAATCCTGATGGCTTGTGTTCTCATTTGGAATACGTATAAGCCGGTTCATAAAATGGTTGCAGCATTAAAAGAGGAGTATCCGATGAAGGCAGGAGAAGATGAATTTGTCTTTGTTCAGGCAACGGCTCTGCGTATGAAAGAGGTTAATCATGAACTCACGAATGTGATCAAACAAAGTGAAGTTCCTCTTAAAATGAAATTTTTATGGGATGTGCTACATGGCATTGCTGCAGAAAAGGTCATTTTAAAAGGAATCAGCCAATTTCGAATGTCCCAATACGAGGAGAGGACGGTTGTATCGATTATCGAATTCGATTACAGCAGTGTCCGCTTGCTCAATGAAGGAAGAACAAAACTAGGCAGGCAGGCGGTTAAGCTGTTAGAGGATGTATTGGGGGAGGGGATTCCATTTGAAATGGTCGAGCTTGCCCCGGGGAAATCCGCATTAATTACAGCAAGCCTTTCTGTTTCAACATTGAAAGAGAAGCTTTCTGCGGCTCTGATGATTGTAGACCGGGAAATCAGTCAATACATTACCGTTTCCATCGGACAGGAAGTAAAGAGCTTATATGAGCTGGACCAATCATTTCAGCAGGCGTCCGAGGTATTGGAAAACAGGCTTTCTATGGAAAAAAAGCAGATTTTAAGCTGGGATGATTTGTCTCTTAAACAAAAACGATCCTTTTTTTATCCGTTAGAGGTCGAAAAAGAACTCATTCATTATTTTGTTCAGGGTAAAAAGGAGGAAGCGTTTCAAATTCTGAATCGGATTCTTGAAGAAAATCTTGAAGAAAAGAATCTTGATAAAGCAGCACTCTCTCAGTTTGTCTTTGCTATGGCAGGAACCGTTAACCGAATTGTTCAGTCATCGGCAAGGGTGCCGGGGGATGAGATGCTGCATTTGGAGATGAGTGCCATTCGGGATCGGGAAACGCTGAAAGGTGAAATAGTGAAAACTTTCACAAGTGCTTCCGATCGAATCTCATCAGCCCTGCCAGGTCCATCGGCTGCGAGCCGGATTGTCCGGTATATCCAGGGGCACTACAGCAAAGACCTTTCCCTTCAGGATTTATCTGAACACTTTCAGCTAACTCCTAGTTATATCAGCACCATATTTAAAGAATATACCGGGGAAAATTATAAAGAGTATTTAAATCGTTTTCGAATTGAAAAGGCAAAGGAACTTCTTGCAGGAAAAAATATGAAAGTAAATGAGGCGGCAAGGCTGGTTGGCTATAACAATGTAAATACGTTTATCCGGATCTTTAAAAAATACGTAGGATTATCACCCGGGCAATATGAAAAAACAGACTAAAACAGGGGGGCTGCTTCCTGTTTTGTTTTATTTGATGGTTGAGGCTGCTGCATGCTGTCGATTTCAAGCATCAGGAATGCCGCCTCATCGCGGCATTTCTGATGGTCTTCCTTTAATGCAGAAAGTAGCTATTTTTTTCGATAAACCTCCATTTTTTCAACTAGTTCTCTATTTTAATAAAAATGAGTATCTCTAAAGAAAAATTGAGATAGTAGCTGAATCCTCTTAGCGATTATGATGAAATTGTAGAAAGCGCTTACAAAAAAGAGAGGGGATGTATAATTGGAAACACCCATTTTAGAAAGGAAATCACCTGAAGTAAAAACTGTACCAGCCAAAATACCCTTTCTCCTGTCAGTAAGGAACAGTCTGATTCGGGATCGGTATCTGTATCTGATGCTGATTCCGTTTATTCTCTGGTACATGATCTTTCAGTATAAGCCGATGGCAGGACTGCAGATTGCATTTAAAGATTACAGTTTATTTAAAGGAATCGCGGAAAGCCCCTGGGTCGGTTTTGATAACTTTATCCGTTTTTTTGAAAGTGAGTATTTTATCCGGACTCTTACCAATACAGCACTGATCAGCATATATGGGCTTGTTTTCGGATTTCCGGCACCGATTTTACTTGCACTTCTCATCAATGAAGTAAAGAACAAAATGTTTAAAAATACGGTGCAGACACTCACCTATTTGCCGCACTTTATATCTATTGTGGTTATCACTGGGATCATCACCAACATGCTCGCCCCTACAAACGGGCTGGTTAACATTCTGATTGACAAGCTTGGCGGGGAGAAAACCTATTTTTTGACTGAATCCGAGTATTTCCGAACCATTTTTACAAGCATGAACATTTGGAAGGATGTAGGGTTCAACGCCATTATTTATCTGGCAGCGATGGCTGGGATTAATCCAGCCCTTTATGAAGCCTCCAAAATGGATGGAGCAAACCGCTGGCGGCAAATGTGGCATGTAACCCTTCCTGGAATTCTACCGACGATTATCATTTTGTTTCTTATCCAAATCGGTGCTTTTTTGGAAGTGGGATACGAAGCAATTATCCTTCTTTATCAGCCAAGTACTTATGAAACAGCAGACGTTATTAACACCTATGTCTATAGAGCGGGACTACAGGGCGGGGAATATGAGATTGGAGCTGCTGCGGGGTTATTTAACTCCATCGTTGGTCTCATCCTTGTAGTCACAGCCAACAAACTCAGCAAAAAATTCACAGAAAATAGTTTATGGTAGGTGAGTCGTGATGATAAAGAGCAAAAGTGAACGATTGTCTGATGTGTTGATCTATGGATTTCTTGTTCTATTAGCCATCGCGTGCATCTATCCATTCATCTATGTATTTTCAGCTTCCATTAGTTCAGCTCAGTCCGTTATATCCGGAGAAGTTATTTTGTTTCCAAAGGATATCACGTTCATTTCATACGCTAAGGTGCTTCAGGATCCTGACATCTGGACCGCTTACGGGAACACCATATTCTACACGGTTTTTGGAACAGCGGTAAACTTGCTGCTAACGATATGCGGAGCCTATCCTTTATCGAAAAAACGGCTTCGCGGAAAAGCATTTATTGCCTTTTTCATCGCTTTTACGATGTGGTTTCAGGCGGGGATTATTCCTACCTATTTGAATTTTAAAGAGCTGGGCCTGCTCGATACGAGAACCAGCATCATTATTGGATTTGCGGTTTCTACTTTCCTGGTCTTTATTTTAAGAAGCTTCTTCCAATCAATTCCTGATTCATTAGAGGAATCGGCTAAGGTAGACGGGGCAAATGACCTCCAGATTCTGATGAAAATCTACTTGCCATTATCTAAGCCCGCGCTCGTAACAGTTGGCCTGTTTTACGCAGTTGCCCGCTGGAACGGTTATTTTTGGGCGATGGTCCTCCTAAATGATGAAAGCAAAATTCCGCTCCAAGTCATGCTTAAGAAACTGATTGTGGAAATGACGGTCAGTGAGCAGGTTTTAGCAACAGCAGATGCGATGACTGAATTTTCAAGAGAGACGATTATCTATGCGACTATTTTTGTCTCCATCCTGCCAATCATCATCATCTACCCATTCCTGCAAAAATATTTCGTAAAAGGAACCATGCTAGGCGGAGTCAAAGAATAAACGGGTTTACTGATGGAATTCCATCATTTTTATAAAGAATATTAAAGGGGGAGAAACAATGGGAAAATGGAGAAAACTATCATTCGTCCTGGCATCGGGAATGCTTGTTCTATCAGCTGCCGCCTGCAGCAATACAACGAGTGCACCGAAAGAGAAAACAGAGCAAAAGGGTGAAAGCAAGGAAACGAGCGGTCCTAAAGTAAGCGAAAAGCCGATGGAAATGACGATTCACCTTCATTATAATGACGGTCAGGTTATATTTGATGATAATTGGAGCACATTTAAAAAAGCGGCTGAAGTGACGAATGTCTCCCTCAAAGGGGTCGCCCCTAAATCCTCTACAAAAAGCGAGGAAGCATTCAACCTTATGATTGCCTCCGGAAAAATACCGGACCTGGTTTTTGAGAAAAAAGAAAATCTCAATAAGTATGGAAAAGAGGGGGCTTTTGTTCCGCTTGAGGATCTGATTAAAGAACATGCTCCGCATATTCAGAGCTATCTTGATAAAATGCCTGAGATTATGAAGGTTTCAAAGGCAGCTGACGGCCACCTTTACTATTTGCCGTTTATTGCCGACGGGGAAGCGGCTGAAGGCTGGTTTATCCGTCAGGACTGGCTCGATAAGCTCGGCCTTAAAATGCCTCAAACGGTTGACGAATACTACACAGTGCTAAAAGCATTTAAAGAAAAGGATCCAAACGGAAACGGCAAAGCAGATGAAGTTCCGCTATTTTCCCGCATTAATCAGCGCATATTTGACCTGGCAAGTCTTTGGGGAGGGTACGGTGATTTTTATCTCCAGGGAGATAAGGTTGTATATGGTCCAATGGAAAAAGACTTTGGAAATGCCATGGAAAATCTGGCCAAATGGTATAGTGAAGGGCTGATCGATCCTGAAATATTTACGCGCGGCGCTACATCACGCGATGTTCTTTTTGGAAACAATACGGGAGGCTCTACCCATGACTGGTTTGCGAGCACGGTAACATACAATGATATTTCCAAAAAACACACACCGCAATTTAATCTTGTCCCGATGGCGCCTCCTGAAAATTCAAAGGGAGAGCGTGTGGAACCTACAATCCGCTCACCATTTAATAATTACACAGGAGTCGCAATCGGCCATTCTGTAAAAGACCAGGTCGCAGCGATTAAGTATTTAGACTACTTTTTTACAGATGAAGGAAGAAGGCTCATGAACTATGGAGTAGAGGGTGAGACGTACACACTCGAAAATGGAAAACCTACATTTACTAAAGAAGTACTTGGCAGTCCGGATGTCCCTGGAGCATTGCGTGCTGTTGGCGCCCAAATTATGTTCGCCTACCAGCAGGATTTTGAATATGAAAAACAGTGGATGGCTCCGCTCGCGCTCGAGGGAGTAGAGGATTATGTTAAAAACGATTACTTCTTAAAAGAAGTCCCGGCTCTTAACTTTACGGAAGAAGAAGAAAAAATTAAAAACGACATCGGACTGCAAATCATGACTTATCGTGATGAGATGATTCAAAAATGGATGATGGGTGCTGAACCGGTAGACTTTGATAAATTCACGAAACGCCTGAAAGAAATGGGTGTCGATAAATTGATTAAGGTACATGAAGACGCGTACAAGCGATATACAAAAGGATAATTAGAATGGGTCTGGCTGGAAATGGCCAGACCTGTTCGTTTAAGGAGGTTTTATTATGACAACAGCCCTTTACAGGGGAATGGAGTGGACGATGAGGTTTGCTTATGTACAGCTGCTGTGGCTCGTATTTACGATAGCCGGATTGGGCATTTTTGGTGTCTTTCCCGCCACAGTGTGCATGTACACCGTGATGAGAAAATGGCTTCGGGGAGAATCTGAAGCTCCCATTTTGGAAACCTTTAAAAAGACTTGGAGAAGCGAATGGAAAAAGGCGAATCTGATCGGGTTATTCTTTTTACTGGCAGGCTTTGTCCTTTATTTTTATTTGAGATTTGCAATCAGTCTTGAAGGAATTGCAGGCATGGCTCTTTATTTGCTTCTTGCCATGGCACTTTTCATATATGGAATTACTTTTTTATTTGTATTCCCCGCATATGTTCACTTTCAGTCAGGAGTCCGGAGAGCTGTGAAACTGGCGCTCATTTTTGCTCTATCTTATCCTTTTCATTCTGTATCCATGCTTGCAGCTGTAGCTGGATTTTATTTTCTCGCAGTCGTACTGCCCGCAATGATGCCATTTATCAGTTTCAGTTTGCTCGGGTTTTCAATCATGTTTACTGCTAATCTTGCCTTTCTTAGGGCCCTGGGGAAGACGAACCGAGTATAAAGATGTCTTTTCTTTTGGCTGTGTTCGTAAAGTTTGTTGCTTAAGAATAAAAACGTTTATTCAGTAATTCTTCCTTTAATATAATGCTTATTTAATTAAATGAAACTTATCCGCAAAGAAACTCGTATATATAGTATTAACTATTAAAATTTTAAAAGAGGTGATTTCCTTGATTATTGGTGATTTGATTTTCCAATTTTTCAGCTTTGCATTTATTGCACTTATTGTTCTATTGCTTGTTTGGTTTTTCCGTACTAATAACAAAACAAAAGACCGTATTAAAAATCTTGAAGGCAAAATTGATACATTAAGCGAACAGATTAAAAAGGGTAATGATAACAGGCTTTAAAAGCGATGCAAGTTTAACAAATAATCCAAAAAGGACCCAATTGAAGTGGGTTCTTTTTTCGTTGAATCGTTTCTACCCAATATCTCTAATACTTTGAACAGTTGTAAATGTTGGTCTTTGACAAGAAACTAGAAGTAATTCTGTCGTTCTTTCTTTAGAGGGGAACTTTTTATTCATCTCCAGGAATCGGTGCCAAAACAAGTAGTTATCAAGGTATTTAGTCGCCACTCCTTGAAAACGGTCCATCCATTTTTTTAGTCGTTTATGGTAGCCGTTAACGTGTTGAATATGATAAATACCTTTGCGTTTAAACTCTTTTTTGCTTACGTTTATGGCTTCGTGCTTCATCTTTTTCATCAAGGCGAATTTCTTGTAGTTGGTTGCTGTATCCGTGCATAACAAAGCGGAACTATCTAAATAGTTCCCTAAGACCGCATCTAATTCGATGGCTGTAACACGACCTTTTCCTGCGGTTTGAGAAAGAATCTGACCGTTTCTATCGTGAGCAACGACTACACAGATTTGTTCCTTTGATATTCCACGTTTTTTTGCAACGCCACCGCGTTTGCGTGGTTTGCGGTGGGAAATGGACTTGTTGCCTTTATTACTCTCCAAGAAAAAGGTTTCATCGCTTTCGATAATCCCTGTCAGTGTTTTGTGTCCCACAGTTTTAAGTGCAAAAAGAATCTTATGTCTCCAGTAAAACGCAGTAGAAAGATGGATTTTCATCTTTTTGGCAATCTTTCTCAAGGAATAGCCTTCAATCATCATCTCGAAGTATTGGACCCACTTATGAGCATATCTGGTCCCTGATAAAGGGCTGCCAGACATATCATTAAATGACTTACCACAATCCTTACAAAGATAACGTTGGCGTGAACGATATGTACCATTTCGTTTAACGGACACACTTCCACAATGAACACACGCTAATCCATCCGAAAACCGTTTTTCCCGAACATCACCAACCATTTTTGAAATATCTGTTGGCACTTCAGGAAAAACGTTCTCCTTAATAGCGTTGAAAAACTTTTGTTTATCGTGTTCAGAAAGCTCCGAAAATTGTTGATACATATCTAACCACATTGATGAAAGCACCTCTGTCATAATAGTTTTCTTATTATACAGTATGTTCATCTCAGCAACAATTAATACGAACACAGCCTTTCTTTTTAATTAGCGTTCAAAATTTGACTCCATGACCAAAGTCTCGATAAAAAATCACATATTTCATAATATTTAGATAATTAGTTTATTTCGATATACTATACATATAGACTTAAGAGGAGTGGTGTCATGGAGAGAAGATGGGGTAAATTAGGAGTCGCTGCTGCTACTGCTGCTGGAATCATAATTGCAGGGGCGATGCCATCAGCACATGCAGAAGCACCTTACTATGGGAAGGAATACAGTCAGCCAAAACAGGTGCTCGATCTTTACCCAGAGCCAAAGCCTGAGGTTCTTACTCCGGCATTTTCCAGAAGCGGGGAAGCTTTTACTTCCCAGGATGAACTGGAGGATTTTGTGGACGGTTTAAAAAAGGAAACAGATTTCTTATCCGTTAAGAAAATAGGAGAATCACGGGAAGGCCGTCCATTACTTGCCTTATATTTTTCAAAGGATCAAAAAATCTCTCCATCTGCTATTTCAAAAAAGCCGACTGTATGGCTTCAGGGGCAAATTCATGGAAACGAACCTGCGGCCGGTGAGGCAGTACTTGCAATGGCTAAAAAGCTTTCAGGGAAATTTGGGAATGATGTGCTAAATCGAATCAATGTCATCATTGTGCCGCGGGTTAATCCGGATGGATCTTTCCTTTTTACGAGACAGCTTGAAAATGGTCTTGATGGAAATCGCGACCACGTTAAACTTGAGTCACAAGAGGTACAAGCTATCCATAAGGAATTCAACCGTTTTATGCCGGAAGTCGTCATTGATGCTCATGAATATAGTGTGGGGCAGGAATTCAGCAAATTGGGGCTGTTAAAGTATCATGACTTGCTGCTGCTGTCAGGAAAGAATCTAAATATTCCTGAAAAAATCAGAAAGATCTCCGATGAGCTGTTTGTAGAAGATACAGAAGCTGCACTTGATCAAAAGGGCTTTTCAAATGAACCATATTATACGTCTAAAGTGAACAGCAGCGGTGGCATTGAACTGGAAGAGGGCAGTACTGAAGCAAGAATAGGACGTAACGCATTTGGCCTGTCGCCTGCGATATCCTTCTTGGTGGAAACAAGAGGAATCGGGATTGGACGCGAGAATTTTTCAAGACGGGTTGCCGCCCAGATTGCCACCCATGAAAACATCATTGCGCTTACATCTGAAAATGCTGCGAAAGTAAAATACGGGGTTGCAAAAGAGAGGCTGAACCTGATTAAGAAAGGCTTGATTCCCCATGACCGGGATCTGATTGTGATTGATAGCGAGAATCAGCCTGTTACAGGGAGAAAGCTGGAAATGGTTGATATTGAAGCAGGCAAGGTAAAAGAGGTGCCGGTTCTTTATAAGAGCGCTTCGAATGCAAAGGCTACCCTTACAAGAGAACGGCCGACTGCCTATATTCTGGAGCCCGGTCAGGAGAAAGCCGCCGCAAAGCTTGAGAATCAGGGATTAAGAGGGATTACACTTAAAAAGGATAAATTGCTTGAGGTTGAAACCATGACCGTAACGGATAAGACAGCTGCAGAAAAATATGAAGGGATCAGTCTTCATGAAATTAAATCCGAAGTAAAAAAACAAAAGGTTAACATACGGAAAGGCAGTATCGTCTTCCTGACAGCTCAGCCTCAGTCAAACCTTCTTTCCCTTACACTTGAGCCAGAATCGGTTGATAGCTATGCAAGCTTCGGCTATATCCCTTCAGAAAAGGGGGAACGGCTTCCTGTTTACCGGTTTATGGAGGACATTAGAAATTTAAAATGATTAAAACTGGTAATCAATTCCTCTTTATGGTAAAATAAGAACAAGCGTTCGACAACTTGACCCTTTGCTTCTGGACTTACCCATTTTAAAGGAGGACAAGAGCATGAGCAAAGTTCGTTTAATACCATTCAAATTAGAAGAGGTTTATGATTCAGCAAAAGAAGACATTCCTTATGGCGTAAGAATGATTAATGCACCTGAAATTTGGGATCAGGGAATAAAAGGAGACACAGCTGTAATCGCCATTCTGGATACAGGCTGTGACGCCACTCATCCAGACTTGAAAGACCGGATTATTGGAGGTAAAAGCTTTGTCGATGGGGATGAGAGTGACTATAGTGATTCTCATTACCATGGAACGCACGTTGCCGGGACAATAGCTGCAAGTTTAAATGACCAGGGCGTAACCGGAGCTGCACCTGAAGTAAAGCTGCTGATTCTTAAAGTACTTGGAGATGACGGCAGCGGTTCTTATGAGGGCATTATAAATGCTGTTCGATATGCTTCAGAGTGGAAGGGCGAAAACGGTGAAACCGTAAGAGTCATCTCAATGTCTCTTGGCGGACCGGAAGATGTACCGGAGCTGCACGAAGCAATAAAAGAAGCAGTGGCAAATAATATTCTTGTTGTGTGCGCAGCGGGCAATGAAGGAGATTCAAGGGAAAATACCGTTGAAAAAGCTTATCCGGGCTATTATAAAGAGGTCGTGCAGGTAGGGGCCATTGATGAGAAAAAACAGCTGGCGGAGTTTTCAAATACAAATGACGAAATTGATCTTGTCGCCCCAGGAGTAAATATTCTTTCCACCTACCCAGGGAACAAATATGCGAAACTGTCCGGTACTTCCATGGCCACCCCTCATGCTTCAGCGGCGGCTGCTCTTCTTATTCAAAAAGAAGAAAAGGAATTTGGCAGAACATTAACGGAGCCTGAAGTATACGCACAGCTGTGCAAAAATACAGTCTCGATTGGTCTTTCCAAAAAGGCAGAAGGAAACGGCCTAATCTACCTCCGTGCTCAGGAAAAGGAAGAAACTAAACTGAATGATGCGGCAGTAAAAGCTGTAAATTAATTTCAGACCCTCCTGAATCCAATCAGGAGGGTCTTTTTTTTCTTTTTGTTAAGAAGTGAATGGAAAGTACCGATATAACCAGTGTATGTTTTATTTGACAAATGGGAGTGGCGGCAATGGATTTAAGCAGAGATAGAACGCGGGTGCACCAAAGGAATATCCTCATGGTATATATTATTTGGGGATCCTTGTTACTTGGTTTGGCAGCTTATTGGATTACAGGAGCAAGTACAATGTTTCTAATAACATTGGGAGGATATGGCGGAGTCATCGGGACCGTCTTTACATTTCTAGTCATGAAAAAATGGCTTACTTATCAATTAAGTTATCTGGCCATCGTATGTATCTCTATTTTAGGTTCTATCATGATGGAAATGGAGCCATCCATTGTTTCGTATTTAATGGTGTATTACATGATTGCTGTAAGTACCCTTTACCATAATTATAAACAGGTTTTACTTGCAGGTTTACTTGGGCTGCTGATGACAAATTATTTTTATTTTACGCATGGCGAGACTATGTTTCCCGGTATTGAAGGAATGGCAATAGTAAATTTGAATACGTTTATGGTGCTGATTGTCGGAGCGCTGATTTTTCAAAGTACACAGGGTGAAAAAATGAGGGCAGAGGCTGAAAGGAGCCTGGACCGTGCGGAAGAATCGAAAAAAAACAGCGAGGCTTTATTGGAGCAAATCCAGCACGCCTTCGAATCTCTTTCAAAAAATACCCGCATGTTAAAAACAGATTCAGATACAGTCGGACAGATCTCCGATGATTTAACATCCGCTTTTAAAGAACTGGCAGCAGGGGCAGAAGCACAGGCAGGAAGCACTGCAAAGATTGACCAGTCCTTAAAGTTAATTGGAAATTACACCGAAAGTGTTCAGAACTCCTCAGAGAATATGAAGGATTCATTTAATAAAACGGAAACTTCTGTTGCGGATGTAAACCATCAAATGACGCTTCTATCCGAGGAAATGGAAAAGGTTTCCGCCATTATTCAGAAGGTAGTCGATTCTATTATTGATTTGCAGAAGGAAACAAAGGATGTTGAATCCATTGTAAAAACGATCACCCGCATTTCAGACCAGACCAATTTGCTGGCGCTTAATGCCAGTATTGAAGCGGCAAGAGCGGGAGAGCATGGGAAAGGTTTTTCTGTCGTAGCAAATGAAATCAGGGTATTGGCAGAAAACTCGAAGCAATCTGCAGGAGGTATTCATGAAATCCTCGATCGCATTATTGAAAAGACGAATAAAACGTCAGAGGATATGCAGCTTGGCAACGAGGCTTTCCTATCAAGTCTCAATTCGTCCGATGAAGTTACACAGAGGATGAATCATATTTTGCTGACGGTCGAGGATGTTTCCGGAAGAGCAGTTCAGCTTCAGCAAAGACTGGATGCCCTAAGTGAGAATACGAGGCTTGTCATGGATGAGGCTTCATCAGTATCAGCTGTGACCGACCAGACAAGTGCTGTAATACAAGAAGTACTTTCAAGTACTGAGGAACAGAATACTAGAATCAGCAGTATGGTCAAAAGTATTCGTGATCTTGAGGAGGCAGCGTCAGCGCTCGAATTGAAAGCAGGGGAATAACAGCAAGAGGCTGTCCAGAAAGGATCATAGATCTGCCACTGGCTATTTACCTTAGATGTGTTCGCTGCGGGACTCCCTCATCCAATGGCGGTGAGCGTCCTTCTCGCTTCGCGACTGCGGGGTCTAACATGTCCTGCTGCTCCCGCCGTAGTGTCGCCCATCTGCTTCATTTGGCCTGACTCAAATTTCAAACCAAAACAGGGAAACGCTTAGAATGCGTCTCCCTGTCTAAGGTCATGTTACTTTTCGCCCTTTTCTTTCTTTGGCTACACACTCCGGCTATAGGATAAATACCTTGTACCCTGATATGTAAGTTTACCCTGATCCCCTTCAGCCTGCTGTCCATATTCTTCTCCTTTTACTTGCAGCTCCAATCTCTCCCCGCTTTCTAATTCAAAAGTCGGGTAATAGTGATTATAAGCTCTCGTATTACCGCCGCCATGTGTACTCGTTCTTTTCGCAACAATAGTTGCCAGGACTTCTGTTACTGGCTGCTGATTGTTTTTGTTCCAAGCAGCAATATTTTTAAATATCGTGAAAATAATGATTCCTAAAACCGCTGCAAATCCGCAAATGACAAGTACAGGAATAATTTGAAACATTCCATCCGGATTTTCTGGCATCTCCGCTGCTCACCTCGGAATTCAAATTGAATAGATTTTTAGAAGATGTGTTTGGCAAATACATGAAACCTTCCGTATAATGGTATTCAAGAGCTTCATGCTCAATCCCTTTAAGGAGTGATGAAATATGAGAAAATTTCCAATTGTAATCATCAGCGTCATGGAGGGATTGGATCGGTAACTTGATCATCTCTCTATGACGTTCATTCATTAATTTTGAACGAACAGAATAGGGAGGATATTAGCATTGAATTTATCTGAGTTGGGGATGACCCCATTTTTTGAAGAGGCATTTAATCCGTTTAAGACTGAAGGATTTGAAATTGGCCGAGTGGCACTTGAACATAAAAGGGTATACAGAATTCTGACTGGGCAAGGAGAATTGCTAGGTGAGGTAGCTGGAAAGATGAGGTTTGAAGCCGGGGGAAGAGAAGATTTCCCTGCCGTGGGAGACTGGGTAGTTATTCAGCCGCGCTATGAAGAAGGGAAGGCAACGATACATGCGATTCTTCCCAGGCAGAGTAAATTTTCACGAAAAGCGGCGGGTGTGGCTACAGAGGAACAAATAGTGGCTGCAAATGTTGATACGCTTTTTATCGTGATGGCCCTTAACCAGGATTACAATATCCGCAGACTGGAACGGTATTTAATCATGGCCTGGGAAAGCGGAGCCAATCCGGTGGTGGTTTTGAATAAAGCAGACTTATGCGAGGATTTGAACGAGAAGCTCGCTGAAGTTGAAGCAGCAGCTATTGGTGTGCCTATACATGTAATAAGTGCTCTGGATGCTGAATCTGCTGAAATTCTCCGCAGCTATTGCACTGGGGGACGTACGGCAGCACTTGTCGGTTCATCAGGTGTAGGCAAGTCAACCATAACGAATCAGCTGATCGGCAGTGATTATTTAAAGACTCAGGAAGCAAGAGAAGATGATGACCGGGGAAGACATACGACAACGTACCGTGAACTCATTGCTCTTAATACAGGCGGCTGTCTGATCGACACACCCGGAATGAGAGAATTGCAGCTTTGGAGTGCCGAAGATGGGTTTCAGGGAACGTTTGAGGATGTGGAAACGTTAGCTCGCAGCTGCCGCTTCACCGACTGCAGGCATCAAAATGAGCCTGGCTGTGCCATCAATGCTGCATTAGAGGAAGGATCACTGCGGGCAGATCGTTATGAAAGCTATCAAAAGCTTCAAAAGGAGCTCGCGTTTTTAGCCCGTAAAGAGGATAAAAAAGCACAATCAGATGAAAAAGCAAAATGGAAGCAAATCACAAAAAGTATGAGAAAATTTAAGAAATAAAAAAAAGGTAATGGATATCGCTCCATTACCTTTTTTTTCAGTGCTGCGGCAGGACGTCGCGCTCTTAGCAGAACTTTCTTACTGGAGCGCCCTCTGCTTTTCGTGGTGTCCAGCTCCGGGCGCTAGCCGTTCGGCCGCTTCGCTTTCTCGGGCCTGCAGGATGCGGGTCAGTTCTGCGTTGCGACAGGACGTCGCGCTCTTAGCAGAACTTCCTTATTTGAGCGCCTCTCGGTCAAGAGCTCCACCGTCTCTCACGGAGGCCCGCACGAAGCGGGTCAGTTCTGCGTTGCGGCAGGACGCCGCGCTCTTAGCAGAACTTCCTTACTAGGAGCGCCCTCCGCTTTTCGTGGTGTCCAGCTTCGGCCGCTAGCCGTTCGGCCGCTTCGCTCTCTCGGGCCCGCAGGAGGCGGGTCAGTTCTGCGTTGCGACAGGACGTCGCGCTCTTAGCAGAACTTCCTTATTTGAGCGCCTCTCGGTCGAGAGCTCCACCGTCTCTCACGGAGGCCCGCACGAAGCGGGTCAGTTCTGCGTTGCGGCAGGACGCCGCGCTCTTAGCAGAACTTCCTTACTAGGAGCGCCCTCCGCTTTTCACATTGTCTAGCTACGGCGGCTAGCCCCTCGAGGTCATAAGCCACTCATCCTGAGGAAGGAAAGTTCACCTTCCCCAGGCTGATTGTCTTATGCTTGTCGGGGCTGGGCAAGCCGCCTCCGCTTTTCGTTAGTACCCTATATGATCATCAAAGAAGAAGGCGATTACGATTACGAATACGAGAAGGATCGATGAAATATTCATATAGTGGGCGAACTTTGAGAAATAAAGTATTTTTGCTAGAAAGTATAGCAAGACCGATAGGATTGAACAAATCATGCAAAGCCTTGAGGTTAGCCTCATAAAGTTCTCCTTTACCCCTTTTTTCCATTGTTCCCCTTTTTATATATATACCCATATTCTATTCGAAAATGGTTGCGCTTTTATGAACTAATTGTAAAAGGGGAAGAAGGTTGTGGACTTTATGATTCAATAGGGATTAAGGGGCCTCTATCGAACCAGTATGTTTTTTTCTGATGCCTTATTTAAGAGAAAGGTCTTGGGTTAATCCCCTTAGAGTGAAAGATTCTGAAGGATATAGAAATATATGGATTAGAATGGAAAAATTTAAATAGGCCAGTATTTCTAAAAGTTAAATCTTTGTGCCTATGTGAAGGAATGTATAAGATACAGCTTGCATACCTATTGTTTGAAGAGAATTTCAAATGAGGGGTGACAGCGGGTGAAAGAGTTTCTTAGTTTTAATAAAATGATTACACCAGCCATAATAACCATTATTTTTTATATTGGGAGCGGAATCAGTGTACTGACCGGTTTGGTGATGATGTTCAATTCGGGTGAATCAATGACCCCCGGCCTGCAGATCCTGATGGGTTTGTTTACAATGCTTCTGGGCCCGTTTGCCATTCGGATTTATTGCGAATTGCTGATTGTGATGTTCAAAATGAACGAATCTCTTGGAAAAATAGCTTCAGACAGGAACGAGGAAGAAGAGAAGATTGGGTGACGCTTGATTTTTCGTGTGGTAAGGGATAAACTTACTTTAAAAAATACGGATCGGGAGCTTGTGGAAGCAGGCTGAGAGTACGGCTAATCTGCCGTAGACCGGGTGAACCTGTTGGATAATGCCAGCGCAGGGAGAATGTAATGACTGATCATATTTTATGATTAAAGGCATTTCGCTTCTATGCGGGATGCCTTTTTGCATGGGCGCCCACCGGTTATCTGCAGCTCTTTCCGGAGAGGATGAATTGGAATGAATGCACAAAAAGCAGGAGCATTGCTGAGTAAAGTAAGAGAGGTAAATCCCCTGGTACATAATATAACGAATATTGTAGTTGCTAATTTTACAGCCAATGGGCTATTGGCCCTTGGTGCTTCACCGGTTATGGCAGATGCCAAGCAAGAAGCAGCAGAAATGGCTGCTATGGCAGGAGTGCTCGTTTTAAACATTGGCACACTGACAGAGCGGACTGTGGAATCTATGATTCTTGCAGGCAAATCCGCTAATAAGCACGGTGTTCCTGTTGTACTGGATCCTGTTGCAGCGGGTGCAACGGAGCTCCGTACACGTTCTGCTAAGCAGATTCTTGAAGAGGTAAAGGTTGCTGTTGTTCGTGGGAATGCGGCGGAAATCGCTAATGCAGCCGGTCAGAAATGGGCAATCAAAGGAGTCGATTCCGGAGAAGCTGAAGGAGACTTAGAAGAGCTGGCAATTCATGCTGCAAAGAAACTGAACACGGTGGTGGCTGTGACGGGAGAGACAGACTATATCTCCGATGGAAAACAGGTATTGAAGGTGTCGAATGGCCACTCTATCCTGACGAAAGTTACAGGTACTGGATGTCTGGTCACATCAGTAGTTGGAGCCTTTCTGGCAGTTGAGAAAAATCCGGTATCAGCTGCAGCGGCTGCGCTTGCTGTTTATGGAACCGCGGCAGAACTGGCTGCTGAAAAAACTGCGGATCAAGGACCCGGGAGCTTTCAAGTCGAATTCTTGAACCAGCTATTTCTGGTGACTGAAGAACAAGTCACTCTTCGTGCAAGAATTGAAAAGGTGGGGTTATAGAATGATCAAAAAGGCATTAACTATTGCCGGTTCAGACAGCGGCGGCGGAGCGGGTATTCAGGCTGACCTCAAAACATTTCAGGAGCTTGGCGTGTTCGGGATGAGTGCTGTTACAGCTGTAACAGCCCAGAATACCCTTGGTGTGCATGGAGTGTTTCCTTTAACTGCCAATGCTGTATCCGCGCAGGCTTCTGCAATAGGGGAGGACCTCCCTCCGGATGCCGTTAAAACAGGCATGCTCTTTAATGCAGAAATCATCTTGGCGGCAGCGGATTCAATAAAAAATTTTGGATGGAAAAATGTTGTGATTGACCCGGTTATGATTGCCAAAGGCGGAAGCACGCTTCTTCAAAGTGAGGCGGTTAAGGCCATGATTGATTACCTCATTCCGCTCGCTGCCGTTATTACTCCTAATATTCCAGAGGCGGAAGCAATTACCGGAATAACAATTAATAATGAGGAAAATAAACGAGAAGCTTGCAGGATTATTCATAATATGGGAGCTTCCTCGTGCCTGATTAAAGGCGGGCATGAAGAGAATACGGAGGAGTCAGCCGATCTTTTATACGATGGGAAAGAGTTTACAGCACTGATAAGCAAGCGAATTGAAACAAGGCATACTCACGGGACAGGCTGTACATTTTCAGCCGCCTTGACAGCTGAACTTGCTAAGGGCAGCACGATTGCTAAAGCTGCGGAAACAGCGAAGCAATTTATTCAGGCAGCCATTGAAGAAACGCTTGTAATTGGAGAAGGCCATGGTCCTACTAATCATTGGGCTTTCCAAAAGAGGATGAGACAGATATGAACAGGAACCGGATAAAACAGCACTTGGCCCTTTATTTTATAGCAGGAACACAGGACTGTCCGAATGATATTGAAGAGGTAGTAACCGGGTCAATTGAAGGAGGAATTACGCTCTTCCAATTTCGCGAAAAAGGCAAGGGTTCCCTTCATCCAGCCGATGAAATTGAACAGCTTGCGGTCCGGCTGATGCAAATATGCAGAAACTCAAATATTCCCTTCATTGTAAATGATGATGTGGAGCTGGCATTAAAAATAGGGGCGGACGGAATTCATGTAGGACAGGATGACGCCAAAGCCAGTGAGATCATTACACGCTTAAATGGTATGATTCTCGGGGTATCCGTGCATAGCGCAGAAGAGGCAAAGCGTGCTTTAGCCGATGGGGCAGATTACATTGGGGTGGGTCCTGTCTTTCCGACTTCATCCAAAGAGGATGCGAAGGAAGCGAAAGGCACCGCTGTAATCGAGGAGATCAAGCAAGCAGGCATTGATATTCCAATGGTAGGGATTGGCGGAATAACGGCTGAGAATGCGAAGAACGTTGTAAAGGCGGGAGCAGATGGAGTATCGGCCATTTCAAGCATCAGCAGATCGGAAAATCCCGCCGCAGCTGCCAGAGCTCTGAAGAAAGAGATAACCCGGTAGAGAAAGAAAACAAAACGCCTAGCTTTTCTTAGCGAGGCGTTTTGTTTCTTTGCTCTTTTTCTTTCTTTTGTAATATCCGTTAATCTTCAGGTATTTCTGATAGCCTTTGCGAATCCGTTCGAGCATCCAGCGCGGAATCTTCCATTTTCTGAATCTTGAAAGGGGAAGGTATATCCGGTAGTAGGCCTTTTTGAAATCCTTCCACCTTGGACAATCAAACACTTCTAAAAAATCAGAGACGTCCACAATATAGCCGCGGCCATCCTTCATCATGACATTTTTTCCGTGTATATCCGTGGGGTTTAATCCCTTTTCCCTGGCATATGCAATGGCGTCGTCTACATCTTTTATGACTTTTTCAGGGATGTAAACACCTTTTCTAAGAGCATCGTAAAGAGTGATGCCCTCCAGTTTTTTTAATATGAGATAACGGTCACTATAGCTGAACATGACCGAGTATGCTGGGTGATCGCCAAGTATTTGGTATACTTGTCTTTCTTTATCGGCGCCTTCGCGGTTTTCTGCATAAAGCTTAACAATTTTTCCTGGGAGTCCTTCGTTTACGAAAACGGCCGCATAGTTTCCGCGGCCAAGCAATTTCCAGCCTTGCGGTATATTTTTTACATGAACCGGTTCAAGAGGGTCTACACTTTTTACGGAAACTTTCGCAGTTAATTCAGCATCAATATTCATCCTATTTATCACCTCAGGGAACAAACAAATCCCGACTTAGCTTTCATTAATATAAAGTATGGTTAAACCTATCATACTCTTTTCTGCAGGTCTAGTCATCCACTTGAAAATAGGAAGTTTTAGGAGAAGGCTAAGCTTGTAAGATTCGTTCACTTGATTTAATATTTGCTATGAATAAAGCACAGAAAGTATGTGGACTATGATCAAATCTATCATTTTATTTGTATTAGCGGGTTTAGCGGAAATTGGTGGAGGCTATTTAATTTGGCTATGGATAAAGAACGGTCTTCCAATATGGTACGGAATCATTGGCGGGGCAGTGCTGGTTGTGTATGGCATATTGCCGGCCCTGCAGGATTTTCCTGATTTCGGCAGAGTGTATGCAGCGTACGGAGGATTATTTATCGTTCTCGCTTTACTATGGGGTTGGGGAGTAGATGGAAAAGCACCTGATTTCTATGACACATTAGGAGCCGTTATCTGTCTGATCGGTGCAGGAATTATCCTATGGGCACCCCGCTGAATCATAGAATAATAGAAGCAGCAGGGATATTCGTCGCCTCCAACTGATAGAGTCTGAATACTCTATTAGGGAAAGGAGGGGATATTATGAGTTCTCGAAATAGATGCAATTCTGGCAGTAAGCCAAGACTCTATTTGGATGAATTGGCGGGTTCATCCTGTCATCGCAGCAGAAAAGGAACGTCCGATCACGGCCGCAAGTCGTGCGGAAACGGACAGACAGAAGGAATGTCAGACCGCCGCAGGAACTGCGGATGCAGCCAGGTAAGCTCTGGAAGCTGCTCCCGTTATTGCGCGAATGTATGCCGGACACTCTTCCCTCTCAACTATACTCAATGCTTTAATGACTGTACTTCCTGCCAGTAAGAGTTTTTCAGAACATGCTAAAAGTTAACCAAAATGATGGCGCAGAATGGTCTTCTGCGTTTTTTTTTGGTGGAAAACTGACTTAACAATGTACATATTGTTCATTTGGCACCTATAATCTTATATAACTGCAAAGTAAAGGAGTCTTCATAGAGTTGAAAAAACAGATGATAGCGATTATTTTACTTACTCATTTAAGCTTGGCAGGATGTTCGGCGATGACGCAGCCATCCGATCAACCCGTTCAAACCCATTCTTCATCCAATAAAGAAACGAAACAGGAAAAACAAGGAGATGAAAAAAGCGCTGTATTAGAGGAAGAAAAGGGAAATACGGTTCCAGCAACCGTACTTTCTGTTACAGATGGAGATACACTGAAAGCAGAACTTAAAAATGGGGCAACGGAAAAAGTCCGTCTTATATTAATTGATACGCCCGAAAGCAGAGGGAAATACGAAGGAAACCCTCAGCCATTTGCCAAAGAGGCCTCAGCCTATACAAAGGAGCAATTGGAAGGGAAGGAAATTGAACTTGAATTAGGAGTAGAGGAAAGAGACCGTTTTGGCCGTTTGCTCGCATACATATGGATGGACGGACAAATGTACAACAAACGCCTCTTAAAAGAAGGGCTTGCAAGGGTAGCTGTATACCCGCCTAATACAAAATATCTGGATCAATTTAAGGAAGCAGAGGCAAAGGCAAAAAAAGAAGAACGGAAAATATGGTCACTTGAAAATTATGCCACTGATCGCGGATTTGAAGATGAAGTGAATGATCAGGTGCCAGAGGAGCCATCTAAAGGAGAAAATTCTCAAGCAAATCAGCAATTCGACCCAAAAGGGCCGGATAAGGATTGTGGTGATTTTTCCGGCCATGAGGAAGCCCAGGCCTTTTTTGAAGCAGCAGGCCCCGGAGATCCGCATAGACTGGACCGGGATGGAGACGGATTGGCATGTGACAAATAACGAAGAGGAGAAGGCTGTGGCCGGTCTCCTCTTTTTTGCACATTAGCAGGTAAACAGCTGAATTTCTGCCGGGAAGTATACCGGAATAATCCGGCAGCGGGTTAAAGGCTTTGCTATTCTTAGTAAACTGGATGCACGATTGAATAAATCCCCATAGATTAGCGGATGATGATTCAGAGGTGATGACATTTTGGACAAGGCTTTTCATATTTTTTCTGAAGCACACATTTTGGCGCTATTCGTAACTTTTACTGCCATGGCACTTGTATTTATTCTCCGTTATCATTTTAACGCAGCCCGGTATTCTTTTGGATTTGTCCTATTGTCGTCTGAAGTGCTTGAACAGCTATGGAAGCTATCAGCTGGAAGATGGTCTCTGGCTTCGGATCTCCCGCTTCATTTAAGTGATCTTGCTGTTATCCTGGCAATAATCATGACTTTTACAAAAAATAAAGCCCTTTTTCAATTTCTCTGGTATGCAGGAATTGCAAGTTCATTTCAAGCAATCGTTAGCCCGGATCTTGGTCCCTATACATTTCCACATCCTGTTTTCTTCACGTTTTTTGTATCTCATGCAGGAGTGATCATGGCATGCCTTCTTTTTGCTGCAAAGGGCTTCAGGCCATCACTGCGATCTCTCTGGATCACAGCTATGCTGGTCAATCTGTATGCAGCCGCAGTTTTTTGGATCAATCATCTTCTAAACTCAAACTACTTATACATTATGAAAAAACCAGCAGGGGGATCCCTTCTGGAAGTACTTGGCCCATGGCCGTGGTATTTGCTTTCTATGGAAGGAGTGATGCTGGTCAGTTTTTTTCTTTTATATCTGCCTTTTCGAAGTGGCAGAACCCTTTAATCATGCTTGGTGAGCGGTTTCACATCAGGGCCTTCGAGAATTTCTCCATCTGTACTGAATCTGGATCCATGACAAGGGCAGTCCCATGACCGGTCACCATTGTTCCACTCCAGATCGCATCCCATATGTGTGCATACAGGTTTCACCAGCGAAATGTTTCCGGCTGGATCCTTATAAGCACCTGCTTTATGTCCATTGACTTTTATTTTCGCCCCTTCATCAAATCCCAAGTCCTCTACTTTTTCTTGCGATCTTTTCAGCTTTCCTTTTACAAATTCCTTTGCTGTATCCGTATTCTGTTTAATAAATTGGACAGCAGCGGTTTTATTTCCCGACCTTTGAGGAGAATATAGCTCTGCATAAGGGTTCTTTTTCCCCATAATTGAATCAGCAACTATCTGGGCAGCAGCCGTGCCGTTCGTCATTCCCCATAGACCATATCCAGTTGTTATCAAAATATTGGGATGCTCTTTCGTGATAGGACCTGCATAAGGAACGCCATCTAATGTTTTTAAATCCTGTGCCGACCAGCGGTAGCGGATCTCAGTCATATCTAGTTGCTCCTCTCCGAATTCCGCCAGCGCTTCGTAGCATTGCTCTGTGTTCAGAATTTGTCCCGTTTTATGATCCTCGCCGCCTATCAGCACAAGCTGCTCCCCGTCTTCTTCTGCCGACCGGAGTGATCGGACTGGACCATCGGCGCTGATATACATTCCTTTAGGGAACGGGTGGGAGGTTTTTGCCGCCAGGATATATGAACGTTCCGGTTCCAGTTTTGTAAATTGCAGCCCTGTAATATCCGGAAACGGCTAGTGAGAGGAAATGAGAACGTGCCGGCTGGTTAATTTATACCCTTCTGCAGTTGTGATAACAGGATTTTCTGACTTCTCGAGTTCCACTGCACGGGTATGCTCGAAAACATATCCTCCAGAGCTGACAAATTCCTTCAGCAGACCAGAAAGATATTCTACTGGGTGGAATTGTGCCTGATTTTTGACCCGAATGGCGGATTTAACAGGGAATGGAAGTGGTGTGTTTTCAATGAATTCAGCGGGAATGCCAAGTTTCTTATAGGCTTCATATTCAGCCCTGACTTTTTTGTCTCCGCTTAAGGAAGCGGCATACAAATAAGCATCCTGCGTTTGCAGCTGACAGGAGATTTCTAATTCCTGTACTATGTTTTTAATAAACGATAAGGCTTTTTCATTCGCTTGAAAGTATTCTCTTGCTTTTTCTTCGCCAATTCCTTGAATAAGAGAGTCATAAATTTCACCATGCTGGCAGGTGATTTTAGCTGTCGTATGTCCCGTTGTTCCGCCAAGAGCTTTCCTGGCATCGATTAGAGCAGTATGAATTCCCGCATTTTGCAGCAAGTAGGCAGCCGTTATTCCTGTAATGCCAGCTCCGACAATGACGGTATCAACGGTAAGAGATTCTTCAAGAGGCGGAAAAGAGGGTTCATTTTCAACAGGTCTCCATAAGGAAGAAGGATAGAGGGGAAGCTTCGTATTCAAACGTGAATTTGTCATGCCATACCTCCAGGTAAGTGTTTTACTGTTCTTTACCCTTCGTTACGTATTTGAATCTGCTCAATGAAGAATGAATGTTTTTGAGAAGGGGAAAAGATAGGAGACATGTTCTTACTGAGAGAAGGATATGTATGAAGTAAAGGAAAGGGAGGATGAGAATGAGAACCTTTAGAGCTGTTGCAGTTATTAATGTGCTGGCTTATATCGTTATGGTGGGAGTGAATTTCTTAGCCAATGCTCTTCCCATAAACGGCCAGACTACGGGGGAGGTTTCAGCAGGAGTGCCTGTCCTGTTTGAACCGGCAAATTATGCGTTTTCCATTTGGGGACTCATTTATCTCCTTTTAGCTGTTTGGGTAGTTCGGGCATTTTTTGTATCTGCTGAAGAGAAAGCTGTTTATGCATCAATAGGATATCTTTTTGCGGTGAATGCACTGCTTAATGCATTATGGATCGTTCTTTTTCATTATGAACTGTTCAACCTGACCGTTCTTGTCATATTCGGGATATTATACACCCTGATTAAAATTTATTCGCTCATTGAAAAATCCGGTCAGACTTCTTTGCTGCTTAAACTGCCGATTTCTGTTTACATGGGCTGGATATCAGTTGCGGCAATCGTAAATGTATTCATCGTTTTTAAATCCAATGAAATCAGTTCATTTCTGGGTTTGGGAGAATTGGCGTGGACGATTCTTTTGCTTATTGTTACGGCTTTGCTTGGAGCCTATATGATTCTTGTGAAAAATGATCTGGCGTATGGACTGGTGCTGATTTGGGCGGTCATTGCTATTGCTGTTAATCAGATGACAGCTGCGCCGGCAGTCGCAAAAACTGCGATGGTAGTTTGGATTTTCCTGGCCATATTGACAGTATTAAAAGGGAGCATGCTTTTACTAAGAAAAAAATAATGGTTCCGCCTAATCAGAGCAAAGAGCCTGAGGGTTTTTGCGGCCCAAAATAGCTTATCAGGTTTTAGTTATAGAAACTCTTATAAAAAATTACGGGACAGTAGCACCTTCAAAGTTACTTCCTCGGTTTAATTTAGTTTAGTTTGGGCTGATTTCCGCTAAAATCAGCCTAACCATGATTGTTCAAAATACACATAAAAAAAGAAAACCCCCGGAATGCGTTCCGGGGGCTTTGTCCTATTCTTATTTCAAATCTGTTTTATATTGCATATATACAACCTGCGTAACAAGATAGTCTTCTAAACCATGTTTACCGTCAGCACCGCCGAGTCCCGACTGGCGCATACCAGCATGGTAGCCCTGAATGGCTTCGAAGTTTTCGCGGTTGACGAATGTCTCGCCAAAACGAAGCTGATTGGATACATACATAGCTTCATTGTAATCATTCGTATAAACAGAGGAAGAAAGACCGTATATGGAATCGTTCGCCATCCGGATTGCATCATCCAAATCTGAGAATGTGGCAACCGGTAATACAGGGCCAAACGTTTCTTCCTTCATAATGTCCATATCATGCGTCACATTTGTCAGAACAGTCGGACGTAAGAAGAATCCGCCTTTTAAGCCTTCGGGACGATTTCCGCCTGCAGCCACTTTGGCACCGGCTTGAATGGCTTTTTCCAGAGCTTCTTCGACTGTTTTCAAGCGATCTTCACTGACGAGGGGTCCCATCTGGGCATCTCGGTCTTTTACTGCGTCGCCGACCTTTACGTTGTTGAATGCTGCTGCTAATTTTTGAGTGAACTCCTCAGCTACGGATTCGTGTACATACACTCTTTCAGCATTTGTACAAGCCTGGCCGGCATTGGTAATGCGGGAGGTTGTAATGTTTTCAACTGCAAGATCAAGATCGGCATGCTTTGTAACAATGGCGGGTGCTTTCCCGCCGAGTTCAAGGTTAACCTTCGTAATATTTTGGGCAGCAGCCTCCATTACTTTCGTTCCGGCGCCTGTGCTGCCTGTCATTGTAATCATGCCAACTTTCGGACTGCTGGCCAATGCATTTCCTATCGTGGATCCTGTTCCCGTAATCATGTTATATACACCTTTAGGGAGGTCCAGATTGGCAATGATTTTTGTAAGTTCTGCAGCTGTATTAGGTGTTTGCTGACTAGGTTTTAGAACAATCGAACAGCCTGCAATTAAGGCAGTCGCAACTTTTCGGGCAAAAATAAAAACTGGGAAATTCCAAGGCACAATCCCCCCAACCACGCCTATTGGACGTTTGTGAAGGAAAATATTTTCATTTGGCCGGTCACTCTGAATAACCTCTCCTTCAATTCTTCTGGCCCATTCAGACATGTAGCGGAAGTAGTCAACGGCCAGGTCTACTTCGGCTGAAGACTGCTCGTAAGGTTTTCCTTGTTCCTCGGATAATAATGCAATCATTTTCTCCCGGTTTTTTTCAAGCTCATCTCCAATTTGACGGACGATCTTACCGCGCTTATAGGATGGAACCTGCTCCCATTCCTTTTGAGCTTCATAAGCCGCTTCAATTGCTTTTTCAGCATCTTCCTTCGTTCCGTCAGGAATCCTCGAGATGACATCTCCATTTGATGGATTTACAATATCAATCCATTCCCCTGAAGTTGAATCTGTGTACTCTCCATTTATATATAACTTGTGCTCTTGCATGAATAACTGCCTCCTCTATCTTTTTAGCGAATAGTTAATACGTTCCACAATGCCACGCTAATAAAACATTTGAAGTTTATGGAAAAAACAAGAGGGAGGAAGGATGGATTATATTTGAAATAAGCCGAATAGAACAAAAGGATACAGACTAATTCCTTATTTTTATAAAAAATTGAAATAAATGGTTTTTAATAGGTTGATAGAAGGGTATAGGTACTATGACTTTAACTTACATATTGGGTATGGAGGAATGGGAAGATGAAGAAGATAGCAGGTTTTGGATTGGGTTTTATGCTGGCATTTGGAGTTCTGCCAGCGCATGAGGTTCAGGCTTCTACTAGCAGCACGGCGGTACAGCAGGGGGAAAAGCTTGCCTATCAGCTGCGCGGTTTTAACAGATTAATTGATTCTGCAGACACATATGATGTAAACCAAGCCTATGACAGCTTTTCCAGGCAGATTCAAACTGCCGAAAAAGCAATAGGAAAAGTTTCAGGTTCTTCCAAAAGAAGAGCGCTCTCCAAAAAGTATGTAGCTCCAGCCAAAGTGGCAAGGGAGAGAGTGATTTATGAGGTTTCCCAATACCGATTAATGAAGGTTATCGGCAAAGATGCCCTTGCCAACCGGGTTACTTATGTAGATAGCAATTTGAAGAAGCTCGATCGCTTGAAAAAGCGTGCTGTCGAAATCAAAAAGGCAGGCAAGTACAAAGCACTCCCTGCAAAAATGACGGGCTACCTTGCTGAAACAGAGAAGCTTCAGAGAACAAACCGCTTTGCTGTGCCTGATCTCCAGCTCAACCATACGCTGTCCAGTGACGAGTTTGATTCCTTTTTATTACTCAACCAGGATCGATATGTAAATGGTAAATCTCTCATGACCCTAAGCGAAAGATTAAGCTATATTTCGGAAATGAAATCAAAGGATATGCATTCTACCGGGTCATTCAGCATCTATTCAACTAAGTATGGCAGTGCGCAGGAAATGATTGTGAAATTAGGATTCCAGCAGCACTCAGAATCAGGAATTCTGATTTACAAATATGCGAATTCTCCTAAAGCGCAACGTGATTTATGGAGAAAAAACAGCAGTCAGAAAGAAGTCCTGCTTTATAATACAATCGATTATGCAGGTGTAGGACGCTACAATGATTACACCACTCACCTTTTTGTGAATATGTAATGGAAAAAAGCAGCCCGCCAATCCGGAGGCTGCTTTAAAACTTGTTTTTTAACTCAAAAAGAGTCTGAGACAGCCATACTTGTTTCAAATCATTCGGAAAGACAAATTCCTTTGAAAGGAGGAGCTGAAGATCTAAATGGATTCTTCTCAGCTCCATTTTTGTCTTTAACAGATGCAAATCTTCAAGTTTTAGCCGGCAAAATGAATGGAGCAGAGACTGGAGCATTTGTAGCTGATTTAAAAGTTTTATCAGATAATCTTTATAAAATGCCGTCAGCTTTTTTCTTTGAATGGCTAGAACAACTGCTTCAGCTGCAGAGAACAGGCCATCGATGATCATGCCAAGAGAGTTTTTTTCTTTCATATTTTCACACTCCTTAAGCTTGTTTATCTAAAATTATATGGTGAACGAATGAAAAAAGAAGAATAATCACCTGAAAAATTTGGATTGGTTCATTTTTTTAAAGGGTAAGCAGTATGTAAGGCATTAAGCTAGGACTAATATGATGATTAAGTGATACATATTATATGTGGACTGAAACTTTAATCATTTAAAAACGTATGTATTAAGACTAATAAAGGAGTGATCCAATATGAGAACAGCGAATCCGACATTAAAATCATTTGAAAAAGGAATGGGATATGCTGGCGGGCGCCGAATGACTCTAATGGGCGCTGTCCATAAGTCATTTTTGCTCCTGTTTATTCTTGTAGTTTCTGCCGGAACAACATGGTATTTCGCAGCGCAGGGGGATAACGTAACGCCAATGATGCTGATCGGTGCAATAGGCGGACTGATTTTTGCGCTTATCACAAGCTTTTCACCAAAAGCATCGCCGATAACGGCGCCGATCTATGCCGTGCTGGAGGGAATGTTTGTCGGTGGTATTTCAGCGTATTATTCAAGCTTGTATGAAGGGATTGTTATGCAGGCTGTATTGATTACCATGGGGATTTTTCTTGGCTTGCTACTCGTCTACCGAAGCGGATTGATAAAAGTAACCAACAATTTCCGTCTTGGAGTAGCGGCAGCGACAATGGGCGTATTTATGGTCTATTTAATTTCATTTGTGCTGGGCCTTTTTGGAGTCAGTGTTCCATTTCTTCACGAATCCAGCACCATCGGGATTGTGATTTCGCTCGTCATTATAGTGATTGCCGCCCTTAACCTTGTTCTTGATTTTGACTTCATCGAGCATGGGGCAGCGAGGGGATTGCCTAAGCATATGGAATGGTACGCAGGCTTTGCTCTCCTTGTTACGCTAGTCTGGCTTTATCTTGAAATCCTCCGTCTGCTTTCTAAAATCAGCTCCAGAAATTAACGATTGGAAACCTCTCTTATATAAGAGGTGTTTTTTTGAAGAGGAATGGAATACTAAGGGAAATGGAAAGGGGGGAAGAGTATATGGAACATAAAGAGGATGAGAAACAATATTTGAACATTGATCACGCCCAATTTGTACAGCATCCCAAAAACAAAGATGGTGTTGCCTTGTTTTTAAAGGAATCCTATCATCTGCTGTCTTCGGAGGATTTGGAACAGGTATCAAATGAAGAAGAGTAAAACAGCAGCTCATTTGGGCTGCTGTTTTACTCTTAAGTCCGCTCTAATAATTTTTCGAATTTCTTTTTCCAGTCTTCAGCCAGAGTTTGGATTTGTAAAATTTTCCGGATTGCATCCGTATCTTTACGGTTGTGGAAGAAAGTGTGGTGGATATCCGCAACCGTCACAGAGGCTGTCCGATTTACAATCGAGATTGAATCCTGCTTTCGAATCGTTCCAGGTTTAAGAATTCGTAAGAAATACCCTGTATATCCCGTTTCAATGATCCTCGCCAATAGCTGATCAATTCCTGTATGCCGATTAATCGTCACGCAAGGATAACGGCCTTGAGAAACCTCAGCAAGAACGGATCCAATCTGTAGTTGATCCCCTATACAGATTTCGTTTTCCCTCAATCCTGCAACGGTTAAATTTTCTCCGAAAGCCGGCTGTATCAGAGTTTTTCCAAATTCTGTTTTCCAGTTTTGATAATGCTCGAATGGATATACACAAAGAACACGGTCACGTCCTCCATGAAAATCATGATTCGCTACATCATCTCCTGTTATCATTCCTGTTGAAACCTCAAGCTCATTCGTCATCTGTTTATTTATTCCTGATTCAAAAAGCTTACCCTTATGGTCAATCAGCTGTTTTGGCTTACCTTTGCTCAAATATTCAATTTTCATCATCTTGCTCCCTTTCTTTAATGAAAAAATAGGCGATACCAAGTCTGCCGCTAACCGATTACAGAGCATATACTGGCAAGGATTCGGTTGTTTTCGAATTTGATTGACAGGTTTCAGGAATTTCTGTAATCTCAATGTGTGAACTGAATAGGTTCTTCGTTAGGTGAGGCTCCTGTGTGGAGATACGCTGCTGCCCAAAAATGTCCAAAGACGCCAATGGGTCAACAGGAATCATCGACTTAAGGTGATTTTTAACGCAGCTGGACATCGTCCTATGCTGCACAGTGCTAAAGCTCTACGATGGGAGAATGGAATGCTTGTTTTCACACGCCTTCATTCTTGGTGTGTTTTTTTATTACCTATATTAGCATGATGAAAGAAAAATAGGGAGGTGCTGGCATGGAGATTCCCCGATCGGGAGGGACACAGGTGAAAGATTCAGAAAGTCATAGTATACACTCCGCGGAGGGGAACCAGCCGGCGCTTTCAGAAGCATGGATGGCCACCGCGGATTAACGAGGAGGACCATCCATGGTGAAAAATATGACGTACAACGAAATTCTTCTTCGGATTATTCTCCTGCTTAGGGACGGGAAACGGAAAGATTTTCGTGAATTAATAGAAGAACTGCAGCCATATGATATGGCGAGTATATTTAAAGAAATGCCTGAAAAACATTATGCGCGCTTTCTGTCTTTTATGAGCGTGGACGATATTACCATACTTATGCAGGAGCTTGAACGGCCTTACCAGCTTGCTTTATTTAACAAGGTGGGAAAACTGAAGGGCGTCCAGGTGATGAACAAAATGGATAACGATGACTTGGCACAGCTTTTGGAGGAACTTGATTCGGACCTGAAGGATCAGCTTCTGTCTAGTATGGAGCAGAAAGAGTCGGAAGCCGTCCAGACTTTAATGAATTATCCTGCAGAGACTGCAGGGCGGATTATGACGAACCGTTTTGTATGGATACCGCAGCACTTTACTGTTTGGGACGCTGTGGTCAAACTCAAGGCGTTTGCAGAAATTGCGGAAACGATTAACTATTTGTATGTCATAAATGAAGAGAAGCAGCTGGTCGGAGTTATCTCCTACAGGGATTTGATTCTGGGCGAACGTGAAGAGCTCATTGAAGACATTATGTACACAAGGGTTATTTCCATTAAAGCAGACGCTGATCAGGAAGATGTGGCACGGTTAATTGAGCGCTACGACTTCCTTGCCTTGCCAGTGGTTGAGGAGAATAACGTGTTAGTCGGAATTGTTACAGTCGATGACGTAATTGATATTGTGATTCAGGAAGCAAATGAAGACTATGAGAAATTTGCTGCGTCCGGTAAATCCATCGATTTTGAAACAAAGGCGCATATAGCTGCTTACCGAAGACTTCCGTGGCTGATTTTGCTTTTATTTATCGGACTTGTATCAGGAAGCATCATTAGTTTCTTTGAAGGAACGCTTAACGAAGTAGTAGCGCTGGCATTTTTTATGCCAATGATTGCCGGCATGACCGGGAACACTGGAACCCAGTCACTGGCTGTAGTTGTCCGCGGCCTTGCTCAGAATGACCTGGATTCCAAAATGATTGTCAGTCTTATATTCAGAGAATTAAAGGTGGGGTTAATGATAGGGGTTGTCTGCGGGATCCTTATTACCGGCATTGCCGTAGTATGGCAAGGGAATCCCCTTCTCGGCCTGGTTGTAGGCTCATCTTTGTTTTTTACACTTATAATAGGAACAATGGCTGGTACGATGATTCCGATTTTGCTTCATAAAATGAAAATTGATCCTGCCATAGCCTCCGGGCCGCTTATTACAACTTTGAATGACATTTTATCCCTGCTTATTTATTTTGGGATTGCAACCTCCTTTATACAGCACCTGCAGTAAAAGAAAGAGCTGATTCAGTTGAGTGCTGAATCAGCTCTTTTTATTAGTAGAATATTTTATGTCATCATGAGCCCGGCTCATGCCCTGTCTTACCGGATGTGTGCTCATATTGAGCAGCTTGTCCAAGTGCTGGCTTACCTTCACCGTTTCTTCTGCAGTATATCCATGCTTACCGGCTACTTCTACCATTCTCTGACGATATTTTTCCACAACCGTTTCATATATATTCAAGGCACTCACCCCACTTAAATAGTTTAGAGTTCTTCTATTCATTATATCGAAAGAGTAATAGATGTACGGGAAAATAATTAGACAAAATAGTACAAATTTTGACAAACATATCTAAAATTTGCAGAAAATACACAAAAATTATTTCTTTTTGAACTTTCTAATAGTAATATAGGAGGAGGCATATTGTTGCAGGGGGGCAATTATGAAAAAGACACAGAAGAAGATAAAAAGTGTTCGCTATATCTTGGTGACAGGCTTTGGAATTCTTATTGGTTTAAGTGTATTGCTGGCAGTATTGAATTTTGCCAGCATTTATAAAACGAAAATGGACACGGAGAGGATTGTAAATAAAGAAACAGCCGCTCTCATTCTTGATGAAAAGCTTTCATACAATCTCGCGCAGCAGGCCTCAACCATCCGCGCCTATTTTCTGTATGACAGTCCTTCCTACAAAGATGAATATGAAAAACTTAAAAAAGACGGGGCTTCCCTTCAAAAGGATCTTCTTGCTATAAACGATACTCCAGAGATCAGAAAGCTAATTAAGAAAACAGAAAGTTGGCAGAAACTGATTGATGAAGAAGTTATCACTCCTTATGAAGGCGGATTTAAAATTCAGGCCGTACAGAATTTATCAAAAGAACCTCAGACGGTATCCAACCAGCTTATGAAAGACTATCAGGCAATCGCAGAGGAACGGGAAAAGGAAATTATGGATTCCGGGATACAAATAATCCGTGGCGGGGAAATAACGGCAGCACTCATCCTTGTTTTTTCTTTGTTTATAGCAGCAGCCGGGTATTTTATTGCCTTTAGAACGTCTCGTATGATTGCAATCCCTATCTCCCAGCTTACGAAAAAGATGAATGAGATCGCTTCGGGAATATTGAAAAAGGAAAACCTCTCTTCTAATAGCAAAAATGAGCTCGGAGTTCTAATAGATTCCGCGAACTCTATGAATATGACCCTGCTGACTCTTGTTGGAGGAATAAAATCAGCGGCAGGAGAAATTGCGGATCAAAGTGAAAAGCTTCAATTTTCGTCGATCCAGGTGAAGGAAGGAAACGAGCAAATTGCATCAACTATGCAGGAGTTAACGCTTGGAGCGGAGAGTCAGGCAAGTACGGCAGCTGATATGGCGGAAAATATGGGTCACTTCCTGGAAAAAATTAATGAAGCGGCTACTGCTGGCGAACTTGCTTCCCATTCTGCAGAAGAAGTAATGGGTGAAACAAATGAAGGCAGCAAGTTAATGGGAAAATCCATCGATGAGATGAACCGCATACACGATATTATGAAGGGTTCTGTAACGAAAGTAGCGGGGCTTGATGAGCAATCAAAAAAAATCTCTAAACTTATGGAAGTCATCCAGTCTGTTGCAGATCAGACGAATTTACTTGCGTTGAATGCGGCTATTGAAGCTGCTCGTGCAGGTGAACATGGCAGAGGATTTGCAGTTGTTGCAGACGAGGTAAGAAAGCTCGCTGAACAAGTATCACTTTCAGTGGGGGATATCGATGTGATCGTAAGCAGTGTCAGGGCTGAGACAGGGGCTGTGGCAGGAGACTTAAAAGCTGGTTACGAACAAGCCCTTATCGGCAAGGCTGCAATCGAAAAGACTGGACTTACCTTTGAAGCCATCCGATCCAAGGTTGAGGAAGTATCGTCCGGAATCACTCTCATCTCGGACCGTCTTGATGACTTACTTGAAAGAGGAAAAAACATGGATGAAGCCATCTCTAATATCGCAAGTGTATCTCAAGAAGCCGCAGCAGGAGTAGAACAAACTGCCGCTGCAGCAGAGCAGGCAAATGGAACAATGGAAATGGTCAGAGAAAATTCCATTCATTTAACAGGACTATCAGAAAAACTGGCTCTGTCAGTAAATCAATTTAAGAGCTGAGACAAAGAGCTGTTCCATCCAGGAACAGCTCTTTAACTTTCTTCTTTACCTTTGCAAAGCCTGGGATTATTGCATTTTTGCTGCGTTCAGAACACCCTTACTAGAAGCGCCCCTCGGTCAGAAGCTCCACCAGCTTTCAGAGGCCCGCACGACGCGGGTCAGTTCTGCGTTGCGGCAGGACGCCGCGCCTTTAGCAGAACATCCTTAAAAAAGCCGCTTCCGCTTTTCTAGGTGTCCAGCTCCAGCGGCTAGTCCTTCGGCTGCTTCACTGGCCCTGTCAAAGTCAAAGAGCGACTTTGTCAGTTCCAGCTCCACCAGCTCTCCGGCCTGAGCAAGCCGCTTCCGCTTTTCGGGTTACCCATTGTGTTTGTATTGAAAATGGGCGTTTAGTTGGCCTTGGAGCATTTTTTTGCGGAGCTGGGCGGGGTTTTTGGATTTTTCTTCTTTTTTCCGTATATCCTTTAATATTTCTGTCGTTTGGACGCCTTCTTCACGCAGGTCGGCTATGTTCATAAGCCTTTCTACGTCGGAAAAGGAGTATTTTCTGGTTCCTTTTGAGCTTCGCTCAGGAGAAATCAGCTGGCGTTCTTCATAATACCGTATCTGTCTTACAGATAGGCCTGTAAGCTCGCTTACTGTCCCGATTGAGATGACTTTTTTATCCTTGTAAGACCGCTCTTCTTGCAATGGACTCACTCCTTGAGGAAACAACTCTTTCCTATACTATACTCGACAATGGAAAGAATTTCTCATAATATGTGAGATTTTATAACATACACTGCAACTGAAGAGGATTACGTGTCAGATTTCATATCAAAAAGGAGGAAAGGTACTCAAACGCACGTTAATATAAGTGTACCAGCAATTTAAAGGAGGCAGAATAATGGAACCTGGCAAAGCGCTTAAGCTTGCCCATAAACTGATTGAACTTGATTTGAAAAGGGATCAGCTGCTTGAGGAATTATTGAAAACAGCAGGAAAGGACACGTATGAATTATTGCGCTTCGTCCAGAATGGTCAAATCAAAAAGATTAGAAGACAAACACCTTAACCGGACAATTTCTTGGAACTCCGCCATCCATCCTTTCAGAAGGGACGGGTTAAATAAGATGGTTACTTCCTGAAATTTCGTCTCATGATGAACATATAATGAAAGCCCTGCGGATTCTTCAGCAGATAGCATCATAAGCTGTGTATCATCAGGTTCATTTTCGATAATAAAATAGTAATTTTTCAGCTCATCGAAAGCAATTAGCTGTGTCTGCATAGTCGATCCTTCCTTTTGAATAGGATAGGACCATTGTTGACGGCTTTCATAAATCCCATACTTTTAAACAATCTTAATATCAGGTGATGCAATTTTTACAATGGATTAACCGTCTGCTTACAATCATTGGGTATTGTAGGAGTAAGATTAAAGAAAACGATGGAGAGGGGAAAGTGTGATGAGCAACCTATTAAAATTCGCTCTTGAGGAACAAAGAAATTATTACTCCCAAAAGCTGCTTGCGATAGGCGTCTACAACAGCGATGTACTTCAGAAAATGACGATTTCAGAGCTGAAAAATGAGTACGTATACTTTTATCATAGTATTCCGGCAATCAAACGGAAGCCCGCTACACCATAAGGAATTTGCCCTGAACAGGCAGGTTCCTTTTCTTATGCAAGGATTTCTCCTTCTATTGCATTTAGCCAGTGAATATTCCTTCAATCCCCTGCAAATGCCCTATTCTAAACGAGTATAAAGTCTTAAAGAATTCTTTTGAAAAATCGTTCTTTAAATATTGCCCTCTTCATAGTAAAATAAAGATAAAATTTGAGAATTTTGAGAATATTTAAGAGGGCGATGATTCTATGAGATTTTCTTACACTCAGGAAGAGACTGACCGTGCATTGGCCCTTTTCAGGGTTTTTGCTAAAGCGTTTAAAAGTATTTCGGAGCATTCGATTAGAGATAGCAAGGAGCATGGGTTTAATCCAACAGAATTTGCGGTTCTTGAATTGCTGTATACGAAAGGCCCGCAGAAGCTTCAGCAGATTGGATCGAGGCTGCTTCTTGTAAGCGGGAATGTTACGTATGTAATCGATAAACTTGAGAAAAATGAGTACATTGTCAGACAGCAGGACCCGCGGGATAAACGTTCCATTTATGCCAAACTGACTGAAAAAGGGGAGGCATACCTCGATGAAATCTACCCGATTCATGCTTTGAGAATTACGCGGGCTTTTTCTGGATTATCAAGTGAGGAACAGGATCAGCTGAATCAGCTGCTGAAAAAAGCGGGACTGCATAGCCAGCACCTGCTTTTCAGGTAACCAGCCCATATAGAGAGTGGTTTATAAATACCTTCCATATGAAAAAGTGAACTGTAAACCCCTGGGTCGCTATGTCCCGGGGGTTTTGTATTTCCAAACAAATATTTAGAAAAATTATGGACTAGGCTGAATAGTGCACAAGGCGTGAGACTTCAAATGGACCAGCCTGACAGATTTGACCCCTCAGGCATTGGGGGAGATGAGGTTTACCGCCAGCACCTTTGAAGCAAGAGCATACTGGGAGGAAGCTAGCAAAGACCTATCAGATTTCAAAGCATTGATAGCGGGTTTAATATCTGCTTGCTGGACAGGGCAATTGTTAAGTTCGGAAAAGCAGTCTTTTCAACAAGAGGCTGCAGCCTATGAAAAACAAATGGGTTGCTGCCAGGGATACGGCATCTGTGGAGTTATGGATTGTTAAAATGTGCAGCCTTAAGAGTAAGCAGTCTGCCAGTAATATACTGAGGAAGTACAGAATTTTCCAAGATAAACGGCGGGAATAAGGAATTGCTGTATATAATATTGATATGAAAATGCTGTAAATTCCATTTGCAAAGGTATGATCTCTGCTGTTTTCTGCGAATAGTCCAGTCATAAAAATAACAGTTGGCTGCAGAGCGTAAAGAAGCCAAGTTATAGTGATGGAAATAGTGATCATACAGACATATTGGGTGAGGATGATGACGAGCCGAAGCTCCTTTTTTAACAGACTGTACCATGCTTTGGATATATAAAATAAGACTGGAATTAGAAAGAACGTGTAGTACGTCCTCCACCAATGATGCTCATAAATATCAAGGGTGAGAAACAGAATCTCAATTAATGAAAAAAAAAGAGCAAATCCTGCCGTATATCGGGCCTTAATATTGTATATGGAACCAAAAGTGGCTGCTATTGGTACGGAAAGCCCCTGGCTGAAGATTGATCCAAATGTACTGTCGATAAATGAATCCCTGAAAACATTAGGTTTGTAAATGTAACAGTTAAATAAAACGTAGACGATGAGTTCGAATAAATAGCAAAGACCAGAATTAAAGAGCCATAAAATGAGAGAACCTCTCTTGTCTTTAATCAGGCAAACAGCAAATAATCCAACTGAAAAGACCAAAATGAGTAGATACCCGAAAATATTAGGCATATAGCAAGTCTCCCGAATATAGACATTACAGATAGTGTGAGCAATAGACGCCATTTTAAACAAAATACTCTTTAAAAGGAAGAATGAGACTATTTACCCTTCATATATGCAGGATTTTGACGATAGAAAGAATATAATCTGTTTTAAGAAAGGAGGGAGAGCCTTGTGAATCCAATGTCTCCTGAGTTCAAAGCAGAAGTCAACAAACCAGTCCAGGAAAGGGATAACTCCTTTGAATATCTGTATAAATATCATCCGGATGCGATTTTGCGAATCGACTGCAGCGGCATGATTTTGTATGCCAATGATTCTGCGTCGGAATTGTTCAATCGGCCGCAAGATGGATTTTCGGGCAGTCACTACTCCTCCATTCTGACGAAAAGCGAATGGCAGAAGGAAATTTCTCACACGAATGAAGCCTATTTTCCTCATACAAGAGAAATTATTCTACAAGGAGAAAGAATCTGTAAAGTAACATCCGTCCCTATCCTCCTTGAAGGGACCATTCAAGGGTTCTTCCTCAATTTTCGTGATGTGACCGAGATGAAACGGGCGGAAGAAAAGATTGCCCATTCTTCCTATTATGATGAATTGACGATGCTTCCAAACGACCGCATGGTAATGGAAAAGCTTGAATATATCACATCTCAGGAAATCGAGCGGACTGCTATAATAAAAGTTAATATTGATCGTTTTAAATATATCAATGAAATGTTTGGCAAAAGAACAGGCGATGCCATTATTCGTGAAATTGGCGGGGAATTGCGGAAGCTCGTGCCGAAGCAATTTTTTGTTGGCAGGTTTTTCAACGATGAATTTGTTGTAATTGCACATCGCCTCCAAGATACTGACTTTTTCTATACAATCGCCGGTGAGATGGCAAAGGCTTTTAAGAAACGGTATATCATAGATGACCAGGAATATCATGTTCAGGTCAGTTTTGGCGTGGCGATTTATCCAGATCATGGAACACACCCGGATATGCTTTTGAAAAAAAGTGACCTTGCCTTAAAGATCAGCAAGGAATCAGCACTTGGCAGATACAATGAAGAGAAAAGCCAGGAAATAGAAAGACGTTATTTTTTACAAAAAGAACTCATGCACGCCTTAAGACGGAATGAATTTCTTCTCTATTATCAGCCTCAGTTTGATACAAGGACGAATCAAATTACAGGAATGGAGGTTCTCCTTAGATGGAATCATCCGGCACTGGGTATTATTTCGCCTGCTGAGTTCATCCCGATTGCGGAAGAGACGGGTCTGATTATTGATATTGGGAAATGGAGCATGCAGGAGGCCTGCCGCCAGCTGCGGCATTGGCAGAAAACCAAGTCTCCGGACTTGCGGCTGAGTATGAATTTATCCGTCAAACAATTTTATCAGCCTGATTTGGTGCCGATGGTAACTAATGTTCTCCGGGATAACAGTATTATTCCGGAACATTTCGAGCTCGAGTTTACAGAAAGCCTGTCAATGCATAATAGTGAGACCTTTATCAGAACTATACGTGAGCTGAAAAATATCAAAATTCATTTGAGTATTGATGATTTTGGAACAGGTTATAGTTCTCTGAGTTATTTAACTCAGCTTCCACTGGATAAAATTAAAATCGACCGGAGCTTTGTCCATAACATGCTGAGCAGCAAGCAGGATGAAATCGTAATTAAAGCGATTATCGGTTTGGCTGAAAATTTGGGGCTTCAAATGATTGCAGAAGGGGTCGAATCAGAAGTGCAGGCTGCATTTTTAGAAGCCCATGGCTGTCATCATATGCAGGGGTTCTTATTCAGCAGGCCCCTCCCCCACGACCAAATTACTGAAATGCTGAGCAAACAATATATTTCCTAACCGTTTCCCCTAATAAATGAAATGATTTTAGAGACTGTTTCGTCTTGAGGGCTATGAAAATAGTGCTTGAGCGGGCAGCCTCTTTTTTTTAGATGGTCAAAAATGGTTGCAATCGTATAATTCATAGGTGTAAGACCTTCAGTTACTTCCTCCCATAAAAGGGGAGCGGCGATACAGGCTCCTTCAGCACCTCTGGGAGAATATGGGGCAATGATGGTCTTACCTTCTGCGTGCTGAAGAAAATCTACGTAAAGCTTGTCTCCGCGGTTCTTTTTCAAGCGCTCAGTTGTGAATTTTTCAGGGAACTGTTTTGTTAAAAAGTCAGCGAAAAATGCTGTAAACAATCTTGTATCGCTAAAGCTCAAATCTTTACCGGAAAGCGGGATGTGGATTTGAATGCCTTTTCCGCCTGAGAGTTTAGGGAAGGAATCAAGATTAAATTCCCTGAATAGCTTTTCAAGCTGCTTTGCGGCAAAAATTGCGAGCTCAAATTCGTCCCTTGAAGGCGGATCAAGATCAAAAACAATTTCCATAGGATGGGAATCTGAAATTCTCTGGAAGGGCAAATGGAATTCCAGAGCAAGCTGATTGCCAAGCCAAATTAAGTCCGATAGAAACTCACAGCGCATATAATCAATGCCATCAGCACGGGCCGATTGAATAAAATCGGGGGCGTAATCGGGCTTGTTCTTCTGGTAAAATCGTTCTCCGGCAGAACCATGAGGATAACGGATTAGCGTCAGTGTCCGATTTCTTAAAAGAGGCAGCATATATGGAGCAATATTTAATAAGTAAAGGATATATTGAAGCTTATTAATTGCTGGTTCATTCCAAATAGGCTTATCCGTGTGGGTGAGCTGAACCTCATGATGAATGGGTGCTGCATCCAGCTGAAATTGTTCCCAAGTGCATTGCGCAGGATCTGCTTTGAAGTTGAATGAAGCAAAGGATGGTTCCCTAAGCTGTTCTTTGTAAAAAGAAAGGAAATTAACATAAACGCAAATAGCAGGTGCAACCTGATAAACCTGGCCGCTAGAGGAAGAAGCGTTCTTTTTAATTGTTTGAATAAGAGCCTCTCGTTCCTGTCCGGTTATTCCATGCGAAAATGAGCCAAGCGAGAATACCTGGCCATTTTTGAACAGCCCTGTATTAAAATATCCGTTTTTTTCATCGTATCCTGTAATAAAAAGGGTGGACCTTCTATAGTTCTTTACCTTTTTCCATGTTTCCGTTCTTGCCCCAGCTGTCCATTTCCCATTTTTGTGCTTTGCCACGATTCCTTCTGCTCCGTGAAGTTCAATGAGTCCCCATAGATGACTTGCCTTCTTATAGGAGGGGACCATTTGGAGAAGTTCAGCAGAGTCCGCAGATGTATGAATGGGAAGCTTCAGCTCTTTGAAAAATACCTCGAGCTGTCCTTTCCTTAGAGAATAAGGTTCGTTCATAAGCGATCTTCCCTTGTAGTGAAGCAAATCGAATACAAGCAGCTTGCACGGATCATTAGCAGAAGCTTGCTGAATTCGATTCGCTGATTTCAAACGTCCTCTTACTTGAATATCCATAAAATCAGCGGAAAGAGATGAACGGAGTGAAGCGAGTTCACCATCTAGAGTAACCGGGAGGAACGGCTGGATAGAAGGCATGAGCTTATGGACAAACTCTAAAATTTCCGGAAAAAGAATACTTAAATCCTTTCCATTCCGGCTGATGAGAGTGATGAAGTCCCTTTCTATGTATAAAATGGCGCGAAAGCCATCATACTTCACTTCGTAAGCCCATTCGGGTCCTGCCGGAAGCTCAGAGGCGAGGACAGGGAGCATCGGTTTCAATTAAATCACCTCGGATAATATGTGAGAAGCGGGAATAAGAAAGGAGCCAAATCAATGAAAAAAGCTGTATTTCTTGATCGGGACGGGGTCATAAATGAAGTGCTGACCGACAGAGTTAAATTTGTAAACCGTCCAGATCAGTTTTATCTTTTGGACTGTGCAGGTGAGGCCGTAAAACTGTTGAATGATCACGGCTACCTCGTATTCGTTGTAACCAATCAGGGCGGCGTTGGACTTGGGTTTATGACAGAGTACCAGCTGAATCAAGTGCACAATGAGATGATCCGCCAGATTGCTGAAAAAGGAGGAGTCATCCAGGAAACGGCGAGCTGCACACACGTTCCAAACAGCGGCTGTCTTTGCCGAAAACCGGAGCCGGGAATGATTCTTTCGCTTGCTGAGCGCTTTAAAATCGACCTTTCCCGCTCCTACATGATCGGCGATCGGGAGCCGGATATGTCTGCCGGGAAAAGCGCAGGTACTCATGTTTTATTTATCGGCAATCAGCCCGGCTTGGGGGAAGCCCAATTTCCGACGCTTTGGGAGGCAGCGCAATGGATTGTTTTGAAAAATTAAGCCTTTTTCCTTGCTGTCCGCTTCTTTTTCCCTGCTGAGGCGGGTTCTTTATTGGATTCTGCTGCAGGTTCCTTTGCTTTTTTCGGTTTAGATTTTTCAATGCTTGCCTGAAGCTGGCTCATCAGATCGACCACATTTTCTCTTGGGGCATCTTCAGGAACGGCAGTCCCTTCATTTTGATTGATTTTGCTTTGGATCAAGCGGAGCATAGCCTCTCTGTAATCATCTTTGTACTGCTGCGGATCAAACTCTGCTGTGAGCTGATCAATCAGCATCATAGCCGTATCGAGCTCTTTTTTCTGTATATCAGTTTGTGCTGGAACAGATGGGACTTCTTCTGCAGAACGGACTTCATCCGGATAATGGATTGTTTCCATAACGAGGCAATTTTTATAAACCCTGACAACCGCCATTTGCTGCTTGGACCGAATGGTCATTTCGGCAATCCCTATTTTTCCTGATTGCTTTAGGGCCTCCCTTAATAAAGCATAAGCCTTTGAACCGTTATCTCCAGGACCTAAGAAATAACTCCTGTTGAAGTAGATGGGATCAATATCTTCCAGTTTTACAAAATCAATAATATCAACGGCCTTATCTGCATGCTCCTCCTTCATATCCTTTAAGTCTTCTTCTGATAAAATGACAAATTTTCCTTTCACATATTCATATCCTTTGACGATGTCATCTGCTTCAAGTTCACGGTCGCAATTCGGGCATTTTTTTTCATATTTGATTGGTGTATGGCATTCTTTATGAAGACTTCTTAATTTTATGTCCTTATCCTCCGTTGCTGCATAGAGCTTCACTGGAATGTTAACTAAGCCAAACCGAATGGAACCCTTCCACATCGTATGCATACATTTTTCCTCCTCGATCATTTATTCCTGAATGCATCATCTAAGTGAATCCTCCTGATTGAGGTTTCATTTTATAGTTCTAGTTTGTATACGTTCACATGGTATGATGAATGAAAAAATATGCAAAATCAGGAAGAGGAGGGAACAACATGAAAAAATGTTTCATTACAGGTTTCCCGGGCTTCATATCCAGGGAATTAATTAAAGAAGCCGTTCAGCAAAATCTTTTCGATTATTATTATGTGCTGGTGCTGCCGGAATTTGCGGAGCGTGCAGACAAAGAACTAAATCTCCTTGCAGGAGGTAAGGCAGAGGTTGTAACCGGAGATATAACAAAAGAGGGATTGAATATAAACCCAGGCATTTTAAAGGGTCTTGAGCAGGAAGTAACTCATGTATTTCATCTGGCAGCTATATATGACCTGGGTGTAGATGAGGAATTTGCAAAAAAGGTAAATGTAACAGGGACAGAGAATGTTATAGAATGGGCGCTTACACTCAACTTGAAATGCTTTACATACTTCAGTACCGCTTATGTGTCCGGCAAGAGGACAGGAGAAGTTTTTGAAGAGGATTTAGAGGAGCATAGCTTCAAAAACCATTATGAATCAACGAAGTATATGGCCGAAAAACTCGTCAGGACACGGATGAATAAAATGCCGGTTGTTATTATCAGACCGGGTATTGTCACCGGGAATTCGAAAACAGGTGAAACGAGTAAGTTTGATGGCCCCTATTATATGCTCAATATGTTCAGTAAGCTTAAGTTCCTTCCTGCTACACCAAGAATAGGGAAGGGGAATGTATTGTTTAATACGGTGCCTGTCGACTTTCTGGTGAGCGCTGTCCTCTATTTATCTTTAAGGAAAGAGGCTGCGGGCCATACGTTCCATGTGACAGATCCGAACCCCGGAACAATTGGCGAACTGTATGATCTCTTTTTAAAAGAGCTGCTGAACAGGAAAGCCAAGGGGAGCATTCCTCCCGGTGCTGCAAAATTAGGCCTGTCTTCGAAGGCTGTTTGCAATTGGCTCGGCACTCGCAAAGAAGCCCTCGATTACTTTCAGTATGATGTGCGCTATGACTGCTCCAATTTACTGCACCATTTGGAAGGGTCAGGGATTGATTGTCCAAATATAAGGGAATACGGACATAAACTCGTTCATTACTATAAAGAAACCCAATTTGCCAAGGAGGAGAAAATTCATGCTTAAAGCCATTAACCCTGCAACAGGTTCTGAGATTAAAGAAATCGAGGAGGTTCAGCTGAGTCAAGCTGGACGGATTTTCCAACAGGCAGAGCACGCACAAAAAGAGTGGCAGGAGAAATCCTTAAAAGAGAGGCTTGCTTACTATAAAACGCTTCGCCTGCTTATGGCTTCAAAACTGGACCAAATCACGACAATCATTCATGCGGATACGGGGAAACCGAAAGCGGAGGCGCTGGCTACTGATATTATGCCGGTTATTGACTCAATCCAGCACCTGGAGAAAACAGCCGAAACCGTATTGGGGAGGCAAAACCAGACAACCCCCGTCCTTTTTTGGGGCAAGAAAAGCTATATTGAATATATGGCTAGAGGAACGGTTCTGATCATTTCACCATGGAATTACCCGCTTCAGCTGGCGATGGTCCCGGTATTGAGTGCGCTCGCAGGGGGAAACTCGGTCATTTTAAAGCCTTCCGAAATAACCCCGCTAACTGGTAAACTGATTGAGCTGTTATTTAAAGAAGCGGGATTCCCGGAAGGTATTGTTCAGGTCGCGCAGGGCGGCAAGGAACTGGGAGAAGCGCTTGTGAAGGAAAAACCGGATTATATCTTTTTTACCGGCTCTGTTAAAACCGGGAAAATAATTCAGGAGCAGGCTGCAAAGGATCTTATTCCAACTACACTGGAACTGGGGGGGAAAGATCCGCTGATTGTATTTGATGATGCGAACCTCGACAGGGCAGCAAAAGCGGCAGTGTGGGGAGCATTTACAAATAGCGGCCAGGTATGCATGAGTACGGAGAGGGTTTACGTGCAGCGTGCAGTTTATCAGACATTTGTGAGGAAAGTACAGGAGCTGACCATGAATTTGAAGCAGGGATCCTCTTTAAATGATGATATTGGATCCATGACTTTCCCGCATCAGGTTGACGTTGTCAAGAAGCAGGTCGCTGATGCAGTGAACAATGGAGCTAAACTTGCAGCGGGCTGCATCCCGGCGGAATGGGAAGAGGACAGCATGTTTATAAAACCTATGGTTCTGATTGACGTCAATCAGGATATGGAGATCATGCAGGAGGAAACATTCGGCCCGGTCATGCCGATTATGCCTTTTGATACGGAAGAAGAAGCCGTTGAGCTTGCAAATGGGACAATTTATGGCTTGAATGCGAGCGTCTGGTCGTCAGATATTGAGAGGGCTGAACGAGTAGTATCGAAGCTTGTTACGGGAAATGCAGTTGTAAATGATGTTATGCTGACCGTTATGAATCCAAATCTCCCATTCGGAGGGGCGAAGCAAAGCGGAATTGGCCGGTACCATGGAGAAGGCGGCCTGAGAATCTTCTGCCACGAGAAGTCCGTTATGACGGACACGGGGAAACGCAGCTCCGAAATTCAATGGTATCCGTATCGCGGGAAATACAAACCATATAAAGTTCTCTTCCAAACTGTGTTCGGTTCCGATAAAAACTGGAAAGCCGCAGCGAAAGCATATCGGGAAATTATGAAACAATCTAAATAACAAGAATGGGCAGTAAGGCAAGCCCTGCAGAATAAAAATGTAAGAAATGAAACTCAAGCTCGCTACGTGAACTTGGGTTTCATTTTCCCCCTCAGGATTGTTTTTTTGGAACAGAAGGGGGGAGACTGCATTTCCCAAGTATACAGCTGGAAACTTAATACATTGCACTGAATCATTTTAAGCAGCTCTAAAAGATTTTTAACCCCTGAAGAAGCAAAATCCCCGCTCCCAATCCAAAAACATATAGCGCAAACCACTTCAAGGAATGTTTTTTGACAAAACTAATCATGAAAGCGACAGCCAAATACCCAAAAATAGCTGAAGTTGTAGTAGCAATCAGCATGGAAGGGAAACCGATGGAAGGCCCTGTATATTCTGCCAAATCTTTAAGCTGGAATAGCAAAGCGCCAAAAACAGCTGGAATAGAAAGCAGAAAGGAAAAATAGGCAGCCGTCTTTTTATCAATTCCCCTCATAAGAGCGCCGGCAATGGTCAGGCCAGAGCGGGAAACTGCAGGGAAAATAGCCAGTGCCTGAAATGAACCGATCCATATAGCATCTGAAAGAGTGAGATCGTCCAGTTTGCGATCCCCTTTTTTTATCTGATCAGCATATAGAAGAAACACGGCTGTGAAAATAAACTCCCAGCCAATTGTCATTCCGGTTTTGGAGATTCCATCAAAAAAATCTTTGAATAAAAGACCTGCAGCAACAGCAGGGATGGTACCTGCGGCTAAAAGAAATACAATCCTGCTGAATGGCCGTTTTGCCATTTTCCACAAAATATCTTTATAAAAGACAACCAGAGCAATGAATGTTCCAATATGGAGCATGGTATCCAAAAATAGACCGGCATCCTGAAGTCCAAATAGTTTACGGCCGAGATATAAGTGCCCAGTACTGCTGACAGGCAAAAATTCAGTCAATCCCTGGATCAAACCAAGTATGGCAGCTTCGAGCCAATTCATCGCCTATGCACCCTTCCTATCCCCTTTTGAGTCATTAAAAAGTGTATGTACGAGTCTTCTTTGTTTAGAACGGACAATGTTATGGATTGACAAGTTTACCAGGATAGGATAATATGAACTTAACAAAATAGTATTCTCTCTCAGTCAAAGGGGAGTAGCCGGTCAGGTGCATGCACCTGTAAACAAAGTCGTCAATTCATGGATATGTATCCATCGGCTTTGTTGACATGATTTATCAACCATGTTCAGCAAGACCTTTGCCCATTAGCGGCAAAGGTCTATTTTTATGTCCGCTAATGGGTCGCCGAGAGGGGAAAACCCATTAGGAGGAAGAAAAAATATGGATGCATCATTGTTTCTCGAGTATGGCTGGGTCCTGCTCATTCTAATCGTTCTTGAAGGGATCCTGGCAGCAGACAATGCTCTGGTAATGGCTGTAATGGTCAAGCATTTACCAGAAGAACAACGTAAAAAAGCATTGTTTTATGGATTAGCCGGAGCTGTTGTTTTAAGATTTGGAGCGTTGTTTGCTATTTCATTCCTTGTCAACGTTTGGCAGGTACAAGCTATTGGAGCTCTATACTTACTGTACATTTCGATTAATCATTTAGTGAAAAAACATGTATTAAAGAAAGATGATGATGAAATAAGCAACCCAAAAAAGCAATCTGGTTTTTGGGGAACTGTCTTAAAAGTTGAATTGGCAGACCTGGCATTTGCTGTAGATTCAATTTTGGCAGCAGTTGCTTTGGCTGTCACGCTATCTCCTACGAACCTTCCTGAGATTGGCGGGTTAGACGGGGGACAGTTCTTAATTATTCTAGCCGGTGGATTAATCGGTGTTGTGATTATGAGATTTGCCGCGAATGCGTTTGTTAAATTGCTTAAAAAGAAGGCCAACCTGGAATCTGCAGCCTTCTTAATTGTCGGCTGGGTAGGGGTTAAGCTTGCATTATATACATTGGCTCATCCTGAAATAAATGTCATTTCTAAACATTTTATTGAATCTCCGCTTTGGAAGGGTATTTTCTGGACAGTATTAGCGGGAATTGCCGTCGGAGGATGGTTCCTATCCAAAGACGTTGAAGTTCAAGATGAAGAAGATTCAGAACCATTAAAAAGAGCAGAAAATGAATAAAGATAGGTTTTGTTTTTTTAAAAAACAAATTGAGAAAAACGGCCCCAAGAACGCTCGCGGTATGAGTGATCTTGGGGTTTTATTTTGCCTCATTGGTGCTTTGGCAATGGACAGTCTGTCTGAAAGGAGGCGTCTTACTGGTTCTTTAAGCAGCGGGAAGGGTGAGACACAACAGGGCAGAAAGATTGCCTGTCCAATAGCACGTTCCCGATAACAGCTCCATTTCTTGAGGACTGGTTTTTGTTACAAATCTATTACGGTATACGAAAACTCAACGTACGAAAGAGTTTTGAAAGTTTTTTAAAACAGACTTCATCGGGTATTTAGACTCAAAAGAAAAGTTTTTTTCAGGTCTCCCCCTTAAACAGTCTATAAAGGGCGAAACGTATTAGTAGGAGGTGAAAACGTCATTTAGAGGATATAGGTATGTGTGTCATTGGTCGTGGGTAATTAAACCTTTTTGGTGTCTATTCAGAACAGTCAAGGTGAATCTCTTTTCAGGAAATAATATTTCATTAAAGTTACATTACAGTAACAAATCCATACAAAACCCCTTATATAGTAGGCTTTTGATAAAAAAATGGCTGAAATGATGTAAAGATGTCTTTTGAATCCATGTTTTTTCGACTGTGAAAAAGGGCTGTATCAAGCATTGGTGCTGGTTATATAGATAATTCCAAATTTCTTCCTTTGCGCTCTATTCATAATTTAGCTATGATTAACGCAGTATGATCGGGAGAAACTGAGGTGAAACCGTTGCTCAGCCTTTTATTCAAATTTGGCAGGAAAAAAAATACACTAGAAGACAGCGTGTTCAAAATCCAAAATGGAGATTTGGATTTGCAAAATAAATTGATTGATCAATATAAACCCTTTATTGCAAAGACCGTTTCATCTGTTTGCAAAAGGTACATAGACGAAACAGATGATGAATTCAGTATAGGATTAATCGCCTTCAATGAAGCCATTGAAAAGTATTCAACAGAGCGGGGAAACTCACTCCTTGCCTTTGCGGAGCTGATCATTAAGAGAAAAGTGATTGATTATATCCGTAAAGAAGCCCGAAATGCACAAACCGTCAATATGGATTTGCAGGAACATGAAGAGGGAGAAGCATCCCAAAGTAAAATTGAAGCGGATTTATCCATTGATGAATATCAAAAGTTAGTAGAACAGGAACACAGGAAAGAAGAGATCCTCCATTTTCAGGGAGTCCTTAAAGAATTCAGCTTGACCATTGCGGACCTGATTGATCATTCTCCAAAGCATATTGATGCAAGGCAGAATGCAATTCAAGTTGCGCAAATACTTGTTGAGCATGATGAATTAGTAAAAATTCTTTTTCAGAAAAAACAGCTCCCGGTCAAGCAGCTGGAAAAACTTGTTTCCGTTAGCCGGAAAACCGTGGAACGGAATAGAAAGTACATTATCGCTATGGCCGTAATTATGACTGGGGACTATCTTTATCTTAAGGATTACATTAAAGGAGTGCTTGAAGCATGAAACGAGGGGTCATCATCGATCTGAAGGATGATTTTGCAATTGTCCTTACAGCAGACGGGCACTTTGTCAAAACCCGGGATGTGAAAAGCCACTATCAGCTAGGAGAAGAAATAACGTTTAACGTTGCCGAAGCGTCCAGAGCTGCTTCTCCAAAACGCCGTGGCTTATTCGGGTTGCAGCAATTAAGGATTGGATTTGTTACAGCTATCGCTATTATTTTAATTTTCTTCAGCTTGTATCCAGTTTTTAATTCAGACAAAGTTTATGCCTACATGACGATCGATATCAATCCCAGCTTTGAGCTAGCGATCAACGGAAACATGGAAGTGGTTAAATTAGAGCCTCTGAATGAAGACGGCGAGAAACTTCTTTCATCTTTCCCTAACTGGAACAAACAAGGTTTCCAGTCAGTGGTCAATAGCATCATTAATCAAAGCAGAACAATGGGATATACGAAAAGCGGCAAAGAAATCTTCATTACCACAGTTGTCGACCGCAAGAATGATAAAAAATTCGAAGCAAATCTGCTCAATCGTGTTCAAATGATGAAAAGCACATACAAAGCAGATCCGCTTATAATCGAAACCGTTCAATCAGATATGGAAACACGTAAAAAAGCGAAATCTGAAGGGGTATCTACAGGCACGTACATTCGAAATCACAAACCCTCTGAGAAGACAGGCAAATCTTCTGACGATAAAGAGAACAAGCCTGTACCTGGCGGAAAACAAGACAAGTCCATTACTCCAGCTCCGAAAGTGAAAGAAAGCAAACCTGAATCAGATGATAAAACGTGCAAGGCACCATCATGCCGTGACCAAAAACCTGCCACCGGTAAACAAGAGCCTGACCCGAAAGCTTTAAAAGAAATGGAAAAGAAGGGGAAGCAGCCCCCAGCTGTCCCGCCTAAACGCGATGAGTCTGCTCCTATTCCTGCTCCTAAGCAGGAACACAATGAGAATAATACTGAGCAAAGAAGCTTTATCCATGAAGATGAGGATTCTGGCAAGGATGATTGGGAAAAGGAAGAGAACGACGATTCTCATTCAGAGGATTATGATGACGAAGATGAGAATGATAAAAAAAAAGATAAGCAGCTAAAAGACAAATTTCGTGAAAAAAATGAAAAAAATAAGGATCAGCGTAAAGCAAACAAGCAAATACAAAAAGCTGCAGAAGAGCCCTATAATAAAGAAAAAAGCAACGCTAAAAAACTGAATGGGCGAGTTAAGAGCCCTTCAAATAAAACGGATGAAAATTATTCTGCACCGGACGTTAAAAAAAATGAAAACAAGCTTGAGCAAGAGCCTGAAAAAAACCTGGAACAAGGGCTGCAGGAACTGAATCCTGCATCTGATCGCAGCACACTTATTGAGCCTAATAAAGAAACCATAAAGCAAGATCAGCTGAAATAATCTCATTCTAAAGTACAGTGTTCTACATATAATGATCGCCGTGCAGATTAACACGGCGATCCATCCATTATTATTCAGTTTTTCCATGCTGGCTTTGCTGTGCCTGGGCAATAAGCCGTTTTGTCATCTCGCCGCCTACAGAGCCATTTGAACGGGAAGTCGTGTCTTTTCCGAGTGATACTCCGAATTCTTGTGCTACTTCCATTTTAAATTGGTTAAGAGCTTGTTCTGCTCCAGGTACGAGCAGTTTATTTGTTCTTGCCATTTCGTCTCCTCCTTCCTCTTTTACAATCAATCACAGCCTCAAGGCTGTACCTCTATTTTTATTCATCCGTTTCAAACTATTCATGGAAAACCAAGGGACTAAGTTCACCATGCAGGTAATATCTGAAGGTACTCTGGTGAAAGCTAGAAAAGCGGGTAGCATTCTGTTGTCTTTTTTAGTGAAAAAGTCGCTCCATTCGTTACAGCGTATCCAGATGATTTTCCTGGTATGCTTGAGCTCTGCTTAACAGATGAGAGTAGAGGACTGAGAATACAGTCAGAACGAGGACTGGTTTGATCAGCGTCCAGTTTTGATCCGGTATGGAGGGAAATGCAGTCCGGATAATCTCTGCTTCCAGCTCTATTTTTTCTTCGATATCACTTGCTGGAGGAAAATGAAAAGCTTCATTGAGCAGTTTATCGAGTACGACCGCATATGCCTCATAATAATCAACAGGGCTGATCAGGTCGTCTGTCCTGTCTGAAATGGTGTTGAAAAGCCTGTTTAGCATTTTGCGGATTGTTTCAAAATCATAGGTGGCTTTTAGATCTCTTACAATCAGCAGAATGACAGCTTGGTCAATCGAATATTTTTTTCCAAGCTCGGGGTGCCCAATCAAGCCTTTGATGTCGCGCTTAATCCAGTTTTGAATGGATGTGGACTTAAAGGTTGTCAGCTCACAAAGGTTACCGAGAGCAACAATGTCATTTGTGGAGAGTCCTGTGACGGCTCCGCTGCTGCGTTTAAATCGTTTTACGAAATCCGGCAAAATCGCACTGGCATGCTGATTCCATTTGCTGAGAAAATTCTCAAGCTCTAATCCATTCTGAAGATCAAGTGCGTGAAGCAGCCCTGACATCTCCAGCCGGGTAAGTTTAGGTTCTTTCATCGTGCACCTCTTTTATCATCCTGTTCTTTGTTTCCTCTTCTGAAACCCTAATACTTGTCATACAATGAAGATGGAATTATAATTATTGTATAATAAGTTCATATGAACTTGAAACTATGAGGTGAAAAATGTTTAAACGAATTGGATTATTCATATTAACCAACATCCTGGTCATTACAACAATAGGGATCGTTCTATCCGTTTTAGGCGTTGGCAACTATATAACGGCTTCTGGCGGAATCGACCTTGTAACTTTGCTTGCCTTCAGTGCAGTTGTAGGTTTTACAGGTTCTTTATTCTCCCTGGCCATTTCCCGCTGGATGGCGAAAATGATGATGGGGGTTCAGGTATTAAAACCTGAAGACAATCTTTCCCCTATTGAAAGAGACCTGGTCGAACGCGTTCATCAACTTGCACGGACTGCAGGTATGCGGGTCATGCCGGAGGTTGGGATTTACCGCTCACCGGAGGTAAATGCATTTGCTACAGGTCCTTCCAAGAACCGCTCTCTCGTAGCAGTATCAACCGGCTTGCTTGAAGAAATGGATGAGGACGCTATTGATGGTGTTCTTGCCCATGAAATTGCCCATATCGTTAATGGAGATATGGTGACGATGACCCTTCTTCAAGGGATTGTCAATACATTTGTCGTGTTCCTCGCAAGAGTTGCCGCATGGGCAGTATCAAGATTTGTCCGCGAAGAACTTGCAGGAGTTGTCCATTTTATTGCGATTTTGGTATTCCAGATCCTTTTCTCTATTTTGGGAAGTCTTGTCGTATTTGCCTTCTCGCGCTATCGCGAATACCATGCTGACCGCGGCGGAGCGGACTTCGCAGGTAAAGATAAAATGATTCATGCATTAAGAAGCCTTCAGAACTATACTCAGCGCACAAGAGATGATGATACTTCTCTTGCTACTCTGAAAATAAACAGCAAACGAAAACGTTCCATTTTCTCCACACACCCTGACCTACAGGATCGGATTGCTAGATTGGAACAGCGTTAAACCAGGAAAAGCCCAAGCTGCTAAAAAAAAGCTGACCTCACTTGAGGCCAGCTTTTCATATTTTGTAGGCTGAAAAAGAAGCTCGGAATTTCTTTGAAAGTGATGATAGCACATGGGAGGAATTAAGCATTTCCTGCATAACAGCATTTTGTTCTTCAGTCGTGGCTGCAATATGTTCAATGCTCTCATTCGTCAATCTGCTGACATTTTCGATATGGCCTGTTGCATCATTAAGGACATCCATCTGTTTCTTAACGCTCAGAACAGCTTTTTCAGCCTCCTGACTTTTTTTCTCCAGCTGTTTAATATGAGTAGAGATGGTTTTAAATGATTCGTCGACTCCTAAAACCAGCTGATTTCCCTTTGCAACAGCTTCGGAGCTCTCTTTCATAAGCTTAGAAGCAGAAGCGGTTTCCAGCTGGGTTGATTGGAGGATTTCCTGAATGCTGCCTGCTGCGCCTGCTGTCTGCTCAGCTAATTTTCTAACTTCTGATGCAACAACGCCAAATCCTTTACCGTGCTCGCCTGCTCTAGCAGCTTCAATGGCTGCATTTAGTGCAAGCAAATTGGTCTGTTCTGAAATACTCGTGATCATGGAGGCAATGGCCGTAATTGTTTGTGATTTTTCTTCAAGATTCTGAATGGTTTTCTCGAGACGTTCTACATGATTCAAGATGGTTTCCATCTGAATCATTACATCATTTGCATGGTTTTTGCCTTGTTTGATTTTAACTGATGAATCAGCACTCAAAAGGCTTGCTTCATTTGATTCTGCTGCTGCGACATTCAGCTGTGCGGCAATCATAGTAACGGATGATGCTGCCTGCTGAATGGATTGCACCTGCTGTTCAGAACCCGAAGCTAATTGGAGGATGGACTGTGTTATCTGATCGGTACCTTCAGAGGTTGATTCAGTGTTTTCCTTCAAATGACCAGACATGCCTCTGACTTGCTCTGAAAGGGCGAAGATCTCCTGAATCGAACGTTTAAGTTCCGCTTTAAGACTGTTCATCGCAATCGAGATATCTTCCGTTTCATCTTTGGAATTAAAATGCAAATCCTCTGTAAGGAGATTGCCTGCTGCAAGCTCCTTGCACATGCTGACAGCCTGTGAGAGCTGTTTGCGGATTCTTCTGCTTACAACCGACAGCAAAAGAACAGATAACAGAATCGAGGCTGCAATAAACCCTGACGAAAGCAAGATTTGGTTTTTGGAATTTTGTTCAGTTTGGCCGATCATCTTCGTTCTGTCTTCTGAAATCAGTCTTCCAAGTGCCATCAGCTTTTCATTACTGACGTCCCTAATTACAGCAGCACGGTTTTGAAGCTCTATTTGTTTCAGGGGGTCCAAAACACCGCCTTTGCTTGACACCGCCTGAAGCTCTGTTTTTATGCGGTTTTCAAACAATTTATCCAGCTCGCCATTCATCGATTTGGCGGCATTAAGAAGCAGCACCTGTTCTTTGTTGGATATGCTGTTTTTCAACTGGCTGAATGTTTGATTCATTTCCTTTACCTGATCTGTGTAGGCGCTCTCATTTTCAGGTGCCGCCTTTGTCAGGTAATCAGTAATCACGATGTATTTTTGCTTGAAAATTGCGGAGGCAGCAGCGACTTTTAATGCATCATCGGACTTTCTCTCTGCTGTTTTAACGGTTTGAAGAGTGGAAGATAAGGAAAATAAAATAAAGATAAAGGCAATAATGATTAGAGTAAGACACGTATAAAAGACTAGTCCATATTTCCGGCCGATCGATGATTTTTTTCTCAAGTACATTGTTTTGAACCCCGTTCACTCGAATTTTGTTGAAAAAAATAGGAAAATTGGTATAAATTTAATAATCATATTTTAATGCAAAGCCCCATGGCTTGTAAACGCTTTACACTAAAAGTTTTAAAAGGGTTTTTTAATCCCTTATTTTTTTCATGGAAGCTGATCAAAAAAAGGATGGTTACTTATGCGAATTGATCTGAGGCTTAGAAGGCAGAAGCTTTCACCTGCCAAACTTATTGTGACGTACTATTTTATTGCAGTAACGGTTTCCATCCTCCTATTAAGCCTGCCCCTGGCCAGGAGACCGGAAGCGGAATGGACATTTATTGATGCTTTATTTACCTCGGTTAGTGCTGTAAGTGTCACTGGACTTTCTACTATATCTATTAAAGATACATTTACGACACCTGGGTACTTTATTCTTGCCTTCATTCTTCAATTCGGCGGAATTGGAATTATGACACTAAGCACATTTGTATGGCTGGTTTTAAGACGGCGGATTGGACTGAAGGAAAGAAAGCTGATCATGACCGATCAGAATCAGTCAAACCTTTCAGGTCTGGTAAACCTGTTGAAACAAATTCTTATTTTAATTCTGGCTATTGAAATTGTTGGCGGGCTTATTCTGGGTACATATATGCTTAAATACTATCCTGATTGGCAGGAAGCATATCTTCATGGCTTTTTTGCTTCAGTCAGTGCAACGACAAATGGAGGGTTTGATATAACCGGGCAATCGCTCATCCCCTTTGCAAAGGATTATTTCATACAGTTTATTAACATTTTGCTTTTGACGCTGGGAGCAATTGGATTTCCCGTTTTAATTGAGCTTAAAACGTACCTCTTTCATGAAAAAAAACACCGGTTTACACTTTTTGCTAAAGTAACATCCATAACATTTCTTGGTTTGCTTGCCTTTGGAACCATTGGCATCCTGCTCCTTGATTCTCAGCATTTTTTCAAGGATAAACCCTGGCATGAATCCTTGTTTTACGCACTTTTTCAGTCATCAACAACGAGAAGCGGCGGCCTTGCGACGATGGATGTGTCACAGTTTAGTGATTCCACTCTGCTGTTTATGTGCCTGCTTATGTTTATCGGTGCTTCTCCGAGTTCTGTTGGAGGAGGGATCAGGACAACCACGTTTGCGCTTAATCTTCTCTTTATTTATCACTTTGCCCGGGGAGCTAAATCCTTAAAGCTCTTCAAAAGAGAAGTCCATGAAGCTGATATTACAAAGTCCCTTGTTGTAACCATTGTTGCTGTGATGATTTGCTTTGCTTCCACTATTATTTTGGCTGCAACAGAGTCTTTTACACTTCTTGAGATCCTGTTTGAAGTGTCTTCAGCCTTCGGTACGACGGGGCTGTCACTTGGAATAACAGCGGATTTGAGTACTATTGGAAAGATCATCATCATTTTACTAATGTTTATCGGCAGAATTGGAATTGTTACTCTCCTTCTTATGATGGGGAAAAAGGAAATTGAAGCCAATTTCAAATATCCTACAGAAAGAATCATTATTGGATAATAATTAGAATTAAGCCTCTCATTCTCTCCTTGCATTCATAAGAATTCCAGTGAAGGAAACACTCATAGGTGAGGGGAGTGATAAGGGATGAATGCTAAAAAGCAGTTTCCGGTTGCAGAATTGAATTCAGAGGAGCTTAGTCAGCTGCAGCAGTTTGAAGAAGACTTCCGCAGCCGGACGGGCGAAGAAATTGTGCTGATCGCGTATGGCCAGCAGGAAAAGAACTGAAGAAACTGGAAGGATGAAAAAGATTAAACCGGATTAAACTAACCTTGCGGATGATTCCGCTGCTGTACATTCAATTTTTAGGGGGATATTTATGAAACGAAAAGCTGCAAGCCATCAAGCTCTAAAAAACAACAATACTCCATCCGAAAGCATGGCAAAGACAGAGATTGCTGCAGAATTTAATCATGAGAACCCTCAAAAATATGCAAACCGCAATTCCAAAAAAGGAATGCAGGGCAAGTCGGAGAGTAACCGATGAGTAAAAAGCACGTCAAAAGCAAAGACCTTCAAAATCATAAAAAACCAATGAATGCTGATCTTTTGGAGCAGGAGTTTGGCAGCGAATTCGGTGATGGAAATTCCGCCAAAATTTATGAATTGAAGGAAGAGCTTAAACGCAAATCAAAATCAGACAAAAAGAAAAAGTGAGAGCTTTAGCTCTCACTTTCAGACTGCCCGGATATGATCCGGGCTTTCGTTTGCAGTAAAGATATGCGGACGGTTCTCTGAAGGATCGTAATGGACGAGAATCCATGTTGCTGCATTCATTACAACGGTGCCATTCATCTTATATTCTCCCAGGTCAAATGGAAGCTTTTCGACGATTGTATGTTTGTACAAATCTTTCTCAGAAAGCGGATTCTTCTGATAAGCTGCCCCGAGAAGCTCCGGCTGATCCATAAGCTGCCTGTAAAATAAATCGCGCTCTTCTTTAGCAAGCATTGCATCATCCCACAATGCTTTTCTTGGTTTATAGCGCTGATTTTTCAAATAATCAAACGTCATAAATGCTGTGGCTGCCTCAAGGTGGTCAGGTGCGGCTGCTTCAATAAAATCACGGAGCCTTTTGAACAAATCCTCCAGCTGATGGCCAATCCTGCTCCACCCCTGTTCATCCCAAAACGTTCCGAAATCCTGGAAGAAATCGAATGGAGATGGAAACACGTGCTGAACAAGATACTCAACCGTTTCGTCCATACGATGGTCATTCCAATATTTCTCCAAAACATCCTCGACTTGCTTAATCCGTGATATATCATCGAAGGTTAATACGTTGTTTTTTAAGATTTCGTAAGGCGAGTGGTCCATGTATACATAATCATGCTGAGCGGCTCGTAAACGCAGCCCTGTGCCGCGAAGCATTTTCAGGAATCCGAGCTGAAGTTCCTCAGGGCGCATCTCGAATACGTCATTGAAAGTCTTTTTAAATGAATGGTAGTCCTCTTCGGGGAGGCCAGCAATAAGATCTAAATGCTGCTCGATTTTCTGCCCTTCCTTTACCATCATAACTGTCCTCGTTAATTTGCTGAAGTTCTGTCTCCGCATGACGAGATCATTTGTCTCATCGTTCGTAGACTGAACACCGATTTCAAAGCGGAACAGTCCTTTTGGAGCGTTATCGTTTAAAAATTGGATAACCTCCGGCCTCATGATATCCGCTGTAATTTCAAATTGAAAGACGGTTCCAGGGCGATGCTCATCAATAAGAAATTGAAACATTTCCATTGCATAGCTTCGGCTAATGTTAAAGGTCCGGTCAACAAATTTAATGGTTTTAGCGCCGTGCTCCATCAGGAATCGGATATCCTCTTTCACTTTCTCGCGATCGAAGTAGCGGACGCCGACTTCAATAGAAGAAAGACAGAATTGGCAGCTAAATGGACATCCCCGGCTTGTTTCTACATATGTTACCCGTTTAGAAAGGCTTGAGAGATCCTCTTTAAAACGGAATGGAGATGGAAGCTCTTTTAAATCAAGCTTGTTTGCCTGCGGCTGAATTCGGACTTTACCGTCCTCACGGTAAGCAATTCCATTCACCGTTTTCATGGGAAGACCTTGATCAATTGCCTGAAGCAGCTGTTTAAACGTCTGTTCCCCTTCGCCAATCACAATATAGTCAGCTTGAGGGATTCTTTCCATCCAGTCCAGAACATCATAGGTAACCTCGGGTCCCCCAAGGACGATCACAAGCTCCGGTTTAATTTTCTTCAGCATATTGATAACCTTAATCGTTTCTTCGATATTCCAAATATAGCAGCTGAATCCAATGACATCAGGATTGCGTTTGAACAAGTCGCTTACGATATTAATGGATGGATCTTTAATCGTATATTCGGCAAGCTCCGGCTCATATTCCGGCTGAGCGTATGCTTTAAGATAACGGATCGACAGGCTTGTATGAATGTATTTTGCGTTTAATGTGCTGAGCACAATGTTCATGTTTTTACACCACTTTTAATAAGAATAGTTGTTTCTTTAAAACATTACCTATTTTAACACATAACAGCGCTGGGGAAACATTTTTCATAAAAGCTCAGTTAAACTTGGCTGTTGATTGCAGGTAGCAGGCGCTTGCTTATCCTTGGGCGGCAGGTGAGTCTCCTCGCCGTTTTGCGCCTGCTGAATCTCACCTGTCCCGCTGCTCTATGCAGGAGTCTCGCGCCTTCCTTTCCAATCAGCCTTGCCAATTATGGATCATGAACAATGTTACAATTCGTAATCCTTAGTAATCATTAATGGAATACAAAAACCCGGAAATGCTCATGCCAGCTTTTCCGGGTTGTCATATTCGTGCTCTTCGAAAGGCATTTTTAAATACTCCTTAAACTACGTTTGCTGGAGTGATTTCCATTTTCTTTTTAAACTGGTTGCCCTTAACTCAATCATCGGCTCTGTCCAGGTTTTTACGAAGTTCGATGACAGGAGGAAAGTTACAGCAATTGCTGCAGCTGCATAAATGGCGATGCTTTGGTAATCAGCCAGCCATTCAACTGCCGGACTGTTACGAATCCCGTTAATAATAAAACCGTGCAGGAGGTATACGTAAAAGGTTCTCGTGCCCCATGACGTGAAGAATGCCTCCCGTTGGGGCACGATAGCCAGAAAGCTTAGAGTAGAAGCGACTGTCATCACGTAAAAACTTGTACGGATGAGGGCGCTGACTGCAATCTCCTGGCCAAATGCCGAATAGGGCTTGGAGCCGAAAAGCCATTCAAAATCAAACTGCAAAAAGAAATACATACTGAATGTAAAGGCAAGAAAAAGGAGTGAAATGGTTCTTCCCTTTACAGAAGTCAATTTGTAAAAATGATCTCTTTTCATATAATACCCGATCAAGAAGAGCGGAAAAAACACAAATGTACGGCCGATACTCAAAAAGTTATTCGCAAAATCAACATACCCGATTCCTATCCCAAGCAAGAATGATAGAGCAAGTGCGTTTTTCCAATTTGTTTTTGTGAAAAGGAACAGCATCAGATTCCAGAAAAACAGGCTGAGCAGAAACCATAGCGACCACTGAGGATCAAGAGGGTTGAGTTCGATTTTATCCTGCTTCTGAATCAGATAGTAATAAACAGAGTAAATCCCCTGAAAAATCAAATAGGGAACAATCAGCTTTTTGGCAATTTTCCCTACATAGCCTTCTTTCCTGAATCCCTTGGCAAAATAGCCTGAAACGAGAATAAAGGCTGGCATATGAAACGTGTAGATAAATTTATAAATGTGAAGCATGACATCATTATTGTCTATAAAAGAACGGATGAGATGGCCAAATACGACAAGAATAATCAATAAAAATTTCGCATTATCAAAGTAGCTGTCTCTTGTTTTCAACTCACATCACCTGCCTGAACATGCTTTTAAATCGGCAATTCCTGTAATTCTGTAAATACATTTTACCCATGCCAGACCAGTGTAAAACAAAATAAAATGTGTTTCCTGCCTTTAGCAGCTATTGTGAGACGGATTTAATCAGCTTGTTACACAATTGTGAAATATGTATCAGACGAAACAAACCAGCCATATTTACGTTAAATGGCGGTTTTTTTTCAAATCGCGACTTAATACAGCAAGGATGGGAGGACAATAGAATTAAATGTAGAAATTAATGATAAATGATATGGGGAAAAAAGGGAGTGTACGGGGGATGAGTCAGCTAATAGAAGAGGCGCAAATTGCTCAGCTTAATAGCGAACTGGACCGTCTTAAAAAGGAAAATCAGCATTTGCTGGCAGAGCTTGCCAAACATCAGGTTATTTTCGACCAGGCTTTGGATGCTATTATTATTTTTGATCAAAATATGAATTTTATAGATGTCAATGAAGCAGCATGCAGTCTGTTTAATGAACGGAAAGAAGTGCTGTTGGAAAAATCGTTATATGATTATCTTGCCATGTTTCCTAATGAGGAGATTAAAAGGCAGCGGGAGCAGCTATCTGAAACAGGCTCACTCAGTGAGGAGATAATTATTAAGCTTAAGAATGGACAGCTGAAATTTATTGAGTTTTCCGCTAAAAGAAAAGCTATTGGAGATTACGATTTGTCCATCATGCGTGACGTTTCATCGAAAAAAATGCTGGAGAGAGAACGGTCTATTAATGAAAAAATGTTTCAGGATCTATTTCATCGCGCGTTGGACGGGATTGTTATATATGATCACCATGGCAGGCTGGTGGATGCCAATACCTCATTTTGCCATAGCTTTGAACTTCAAAAAAATCAGCTTTCTTCCTATAAACTGAAAGATTTTATCGATAAAGAGAGCCGCGATAAAATTGAAGAGACGTGGTCCCTCCTCTCTAAAGCTGGAAAAGCTAAAGGGGATTTGCCTGTAAGACTGAAGAGCGGTACCCGTAAGATCTTTGAATTCACAGCGACCTCTAATGTACTTAATGGTTACTATATGTCAATCATGCGGGATATTACTGAAAAAAAATCCATGGAGGCCAAGCTTCATAAAAGCGAAGTACGCTTCCGTGAAATATTTGAGAATGCCATGGATGCGATTATTATTTGGGATAAAAAAGGGCAGATCTTAAAGGCGAATCGGTGGGCAACACGTATTTTCGAGCTCCCAATGGAAGGGCTTCTTAAGAGTTCGATAACGGATTTCCTGGATTTAGCGGATCCCCGCTATCTTTCTGCCTTTAAACAATATATGACAACGGGATCGATTCGTCAGGAACTTCATTTTTATATGCCTAATGGGCAATGCAAGCATTTGGAATTCACGTCCAAGGCGAATGTGTTTGAAGGACAGCATTTGACCATTCTCCGAAATGTAAGTGACCGGAATCGGATGGAAAAAGAATTAAGGCAGAGTGAAGAGAAATTCCGGAAAATTTTTAATGGAGCGCTGGAAGGAATTATCCTGTTTGACAGCAATTACGACATTATGGCTGCAAATCCTGTATCAGCTAAAATTTTTGAAATGCCGCATGAAGAAATCGAACAGTGCAACCTGTACGCTATGCTATTCCCGGATGAGAGCAAGCAGCCTTCCGACTTTCTTGCGGAATTTCAAAAGGAAGAAGAAGGTACAGAAGAAATTCTCCTGACATCTAAGCACGGTCAAACAAGGATATTGGATTTTTCCTTAAAGCTGAATTTAAATGAAAACATGCATCTTGCCATTTTCAGAGATATAACTGAAAGGAAGGAGCTTGAAGAACGGCTGCGGAAGTCAGACACACTAAATGTGGTTGGAGAGCTTGCCGCGGGCATAGCTCATGAAATACGCAACCCGATGACAGCCCTTAAAGGCTTCATCCAGCTTCTTGAAGGCAGTGTAAAAGACGATTTCAGCATGTATTTTAATGTCATTAAATCAGAATTGAACCGGATTGAATCGATTATCACGGAATTTCTTGTTCTCGCAAAACCACAAGCCATCCACTTTGAGCAAAACAGCATCGTAAAAATTATGAAAGATACAATGGAGCTTCTAAACGCACAGGCCATATTTTCAAATGTTCAGATGGAGCTCATTACCGATGGCGAAATTCCTTCCATCTATTGTGAGCCAAATCAAATGAAACAGGTGTTTATCAATATATTGAAAAATGCTATTGAAGTGATGCCGGGCGGAGGCAAAGTCCTAACGATTCTTAAAATGAAGGGGCCGGACAGTCTTTGTATATCCATTAAGGATGAAGGAAATGGAATACCTGAAGATAAGCTTAAAAGACTGGGGGAACCCTTCTATACAACGAAGGATCGGGGTACTGGCCTCGGACTTATGGTAAGCTATAAAATAATAGAAGAACATCGCGGGAAGGTGAAAGTGGAAAGTCAGGTAGGAAAAGGGACGACGTTCTACATTACCCTTCCCGCAGGGACGAATGAGGTGTGAAAAATGAAAGGTTTCATTCAATACAACTCACCGATTGGTGTGCTGACGATTGTTTCAGACGGGACTTCAATTACGCAGGTTCTGCTTCCGGAAACGGAGCTTTCTCCATTCAATGGGGAACCTGCAGAATACCCTGTCCTGATTGAAGCGAGAAAACAGCTTCAGGAATATTTCAGCGGAATACGGACTCATTTTGAGCTTCCTTTTTCTACAGAAGGAACGCCATTTCAAATGAGGGTTTGGGATGCGCTTAGAGAAATTCCTTTCGGGGAATCTCTCAGCTATGCAGAACTAGCACAAAAGGCCGGCAGTCCAAAGGCTGTCCGGGCTGTGGGTCAAGCGAACAAAGCAAATAAACTGCCAATTCTTGTGCCATGTCACAGAGTAATCGGAAAAAACAAATCGCTAACGGGTTATGCAGGAACGAAAACCGATCTGAAAGCGATTCTGCTGGGATTGGAAAAGGTAGAGTTTAGATAATCTGTTTCAATAAGATGTAAGACCGGGTGTTATAGGACATCCGGTTTTTTTTGTTTTTTGATTAGAAAATAATGTTTTAAAGGAGCAGCGGGTCAGATGAGGCCTTAAAGCTAAAATCGGGTATATCCATTCAATCGTGCCTATGCAGCAAACTTTAATTTTAAGGTTTGATATGCCGCTTGTCACAAATGTGACAAAGCGACATATTATTTAGTAAAACTAAAAAAGTTGCCCTAGGGAAAAAGGAGGAGGAATCATGATTAAACCTGGCAGAACGGCAAAGGTTGCAGCATATGCGGTTCTTTTTCATAAGATGAATCTGCTTTCCAAAGAGCAAACGGATGCGATTGTTAAGCTGCAGAAATAATTGACAAATCAAACTGATAAGATTATTATCTAATTAGATATATGTCTAATGAGGAGATGTGCATGTGCAGCTAAATCGTTTAGTCCAATTTCATAAAGCAATGGGTGACCCTACCAGGCTGAGGATCATTGCAATCCTATCCGATGGTCCTAAGCACGGTCAGGCTCTGGCGGGGATATTAGGCCTCACCCCTCCAACCATCACCCACCATTTGACCAAATTAAAAGAGATGAATCTAGTTCATCAAAAACGTGAAAAGAACACCATCTATTACTTTCTGCAGGAAAAAGTTATTGAAAAGCATGCAAGCGATATCGTTCAGCTTATGCAGCCGAAAGAGGGGAATGGAATGAAGGAGTTGACAGGGGAACACATGAAAGTCGTTCAAAACTACTTGACGAAAGAAGGAAAACTTAAAACCATACCTTCTCAGCGAAAGCGCAAACTTATGGTGCTCTTCTACATAGCAAAAGATTTCGAGCCAGGCAGAAAATACAAAGAAAAGGAAATCAATGAAGCCATAAAATTGTATCACGAAGACTTTGCTACCATTAGGAGAGAATTTATTGTAAATGGGATCATGTACCGTGACAACAGCATTTATGAATTAAACCCGAAGGAATTGTGGGCCGGGATAGAGGGAAATTAATGGTAGCTGCTGGTGCCATGCCGGGGAGGAATGCCCGGCATGGCAGGGTATAACAGGTTAAAAAAATGCCTGTCTCACTTTGCCGGCAGCTAATAAAGAGCGCTAAAGAATCTTCTCCAATTCAGCGTACTTTATCAGCAAACAGCTCCTTGATTCCAGCCTTTAAATCCCCGGTAAGAACGCCTTTTTCCGTAACAATGCCTGATATTAAATCTGCTGGGGTAACATCAAATGCAGGGTTATAAACCTCTATTCCTTCAGGTGCAATTCTTGTGCCTGCAATCTCCGTGATTTCTCTTGAATCTCTCTCTTCAATCGGTATTTCTGCACCGGAATCGATGCTGAAGTCAAACGTGGAGAGGGGGGCTGCAATGTAAAATGGGATTTCAAAGGCCTTAGCGAGTATGGCCAGGTTATATGTGCCGATTTTATTGGCTGTATCTCCATTGCGGGCGATTCGGTCGGCCCCGGTAATGATGGCGGAAATGTTCTTCTGCTGAATTGTGAAGGCAGCCATGTTGTCGGTAATGAGTGTGACATCGACTCCAGCCTGCATCAGTTCCCAAGCCGTCAGCCTTGCCCCCTGAAGGACAGGCCGGGTTTCGCAGGCATATACCTGAAGCGGAAAATCCTGTTCCTTCGCTAAATAAAAGGGTGCAAGAGCGGTCCCGTAACGGGCTGTAGCAATGGAACCAGCGTTGCAAATCGTCATAATGCGGTCACTTTTATTAAAGAGCTTTAATGCATGCTGTCCAATTTGCCTGCATGTTTCCCCATCCTCTACCTGAATTTGGATGGCTTCATGGATCAGATTGGTTTTGGCTTCATTCACCGATTTCACCTGGCTGCAGGAGGCGGTTAAACGGTTGAGTGCCCAGGCAAGATTAACAGCTGTTGGCCGTGATCCAGCCAGATAGTCTTTTTCCTCATGGAGTTTAGCCAGGAAAGAATTAATGTCTGATTCCCCGTAACGTGATGCAGACAGCGCAAGTCCGAATGCAGCTGCAATGCCGATTGCCGGTGCCCCTCTGACCTTCAAGGTTTGGATAGCATGCCAGACCTCCTGGATTGAATTTAATTCAATGTATTCGGTAATTCCAGGCAGCTTTTGCTGGTCTAGCAAAGAAATATAGGTTTCCTTCCATTCTACAGAACGGGGGATTGTGAAAGAGTGTTTTGTCATGTTCGTAAATCCTCCTAGTTAACGGGCAATTGCATGCCGGAAAAAGCGTTTTAGCTGGCCAGGCTCATTGATGTTGAGGCGGTTTTTGATTAATTTTTTCCCTAATTCCAGTGCCTGGATTTTTGATTCTATTCTGCGGCTGTAGGGCTCAATGGTATCGAGATCTGCAACGTGGGCAAGCCCGATTGTTCTGCGGATGACTTCACACCCTGCAAATCCGATCGTATCCTCAAAAATTTGCTCCAGCGTATGCTCAAGATAGCCCTCTACTTCCGAAAAACGCTCTAAGCTGTCCTTTTTCCACGCTGCCGAAAATTCCACTTCAAATGTGTTCCAGGCTTTTTCAATGGCCTCGAAAATAAAATCCTGATCCTGTTCTTCTCGAGATAACGCGTTGAGAAGCAGATTTGCGATGAATTGGCCCGGATCAAATCCAATCGGTCCAAAGAAAGCAAATTCAGGATCAATAACCTTTGTTTCCGTCTCACTTACAAAAATACTGCCTGTGTGAAGATCCCCGTGAAGAAGTGCTTCTGCCTCCGTCAAAAACTTTCTTTTCAATTTAGCAACTTCGAGCTTTACGTGTGTATCCTCCCAAAGTTTTTCAGCAGCCTCCCGAAGCTCCGGTTCAAAATCATTGGATTCAAAGTCGAAGAAGGGATCCGTAAAAACGAAATCCTCGGTGATTTTGCATAAATCAGGATTCGTAAATTGCTTAACAAGCCGTTTTTTAACATGTGGTTTCAGGGCGAAATCGCTTGTGTAAAAAAGTGTACGGGCCAAAAACGTTCCGATATGTTCAGCGAGCAGCGGAAGTTTTTTTCTATCCATCAGTGCTTTTCTTGCAATCTGCAAATGTGAAAGATCCTCCATTACAGTAATGGCAAGTGTCTGGTCAGTGTAATAAACTTCAGGAACCAATCCCGGAGCAAGCTCTGCCTGTTTAACAAGGGCGCTGCTTTCGATTCTTGCCCGGTCCAATGTAAGCGGCCACGATTCGCCGATTACTTTTGCATAAGGGAGGGCCTGCTTCAATATAACTCCTTTGCCCGATTTTGGATCGGTTATATGGAATACGAGATTCAAGTTTCCATCTCCGATTTCCTCACAATTAAGAACAAGATTGTCTTCAAAAAGTCCAAGCCTTACTGCAAGTGCTGAGGCAGTGCTTTCAATAAGCGGTTCGTAAAGCGATGTATTTGCGATTGCCATGTAATTTTCCCTCCTGAGGTGGTGATAAAAAATTTATTGAACATGAAAAAGCCTCTTTCATTTTGAGAAAGAGGCTTGAAGAGGCAGTCTTCGCACCTCTTATCTCCCAAAAAGCATTTGCTTTCTGACGGATTTAGCACCGTGCCTTGCGGAGCGATAAGCCCCGGCGCTTGCTGCTGCGCCCCATTTCACAATGGTATTACGGTCGGTTGCTGTTGGGGTCAACGGGCCAATTCCCTCTCCCAACTCTCGATAAGAGTATGTTTAATTTTTTGAATGTTTTAATTGTTTCGTAATCACTTGATGAAAATGTTACCAGCTTAAGAGCAGTACTGTCAATCCCTTTTTACAAATGATTGATAAAATTCCGGACGCCGGTCCTGAAAAACAGGAATTTGTTTTCGAATCCCCGCAATTTCATTAAAATCCAATTCCGCACTCAGTATTTCTTCACTCTCCCCAGCTTCAGCTATTACATTTCCCCATGGATCAATGACGAGTGAATGACCGGCAAACTGATTATTAGGATCAGAACCGGAGCGGTTGCAGGCAACAACATATGCCTGATTTTCAATGGCTCTCGCTATAAGAAGGGATCTCCAGTGGTGAAGGCGCGGAAGTGGCCACTCTGCAGCAACAAAGAGCACCTCTGCACCATTTGCGGCATGCTCGCGCATCCATTCCGGAAAACGGATGTCATAGCAGATAAACCCTGCACAGTGTACACCGTCTAACATAAATAGCCCGCTTTCTCTCCCGCCTGTCAGATAATGATGTTCATCCATCAGCTTAAATAAATGCAGCTTACTGTATTCATGAATCAGATTTCCTTCACGATCAAAGATAAGCATCGTATTGGTTACTTCATGGCCGGATTTTTTCGCAATGGACCCCGCTATCAAATTAACGCTGTGCTTTCTTGCAAGCTCTGAAAGGAAAGCTTTAGAGTCAATGCCTTCTTCATCTGCGATGACTTCAAGTCTTGTCAAATCGTAGCCTGTATTCCACAATTCCGGAAGAATGAGAAAGTCCGGCGCTTCTTTACTTATTGCCTCTTCCATTGCAAGAGACACACGCTTTTTATTCTCTTCAGGATCCCCAAAGGCAATATCGAATTGTATGCAGCAAATGGTTCGTTTCATTTCAGACCAGCTTCCTTCAGGTAAATTTTAGCTTTACTTTTTGTTACTAACACTATATGATTTTGGACTAGAATTTCAAGAATTTTTTGAGAAGGTGAAAAAAATGAAGTTTTTTGAACCATCGCGCTTGCTTAATCGCTTGCCTGAGCAATTTTTTGCCTCGTTAGCACAGAAGGCGGCTGCCAAAGTGAAAGCCGGGCATGACATAATCAACCTCGGCCAGGGGAATCCTGATCAGCCCACCCCTGAGCATATTGTACAAGCACTACAAAAGGCTTCGGGTGATCCGGCCAATCATAAGTACTCTCCATTCAGAGGAAAACAATCACTAAAGGAAGCAGCCGCAGGATTTTACGAAAGAGAATACGGGGTTACATTGGATCCAGAAACGGAAATTGCGGTCCTTTTTGGAGGGAAAGCAGGTCTTGTGGAGCTTCCTCAATGTCTGATGAATCCAGGGGAGATTGCTCTCATACCGGATCCAGGGTATCCGGATTACTGGTCTGGAGTCGAAATGGCAGAAGCGAAGATGCACACGATGCCATTGCTTGAGAAAAATCAGTTTTTGCCGGACTATACGGAAATTCCGTCTGCCATTTTGGACTCTGCGAAGCTTATGTTCCTGAACTATCCAAACAACCCAACAGGAGCTGCCGCGAATAAAGCGTTTTTTGAAAAGACGGTTGACCTGGCCAATAAGCATCATATTTGCACCGTGCATGACTTCGCATACGGAGCCATTGGTTTTGATGGAGAAAAACCCGTCAGTTTCCTCCAGACACCTGGCGCAAAGGAAGTCGGAATTGAAATTTATACGCTTTCCAAGACATTCAATATGGCAGGATGGAGGGTGGCCTTTGCGGCAGGTAATCCATCCGTCATAAATGCAATCAATTTATATCAAGACCATATGTATGTTAGTGTGTTTGGTGCGGTTCAGGATGCAGCTGAGGCAGCGCTGCTCGATGAGAGAGGCAGCACACAAAAACTTGTCCAAATGTATGAGAAACGAAGAAATACACTGGTAAACGCTTTTCGCGGCATTGGCTGGGATATTCAGGCGCCGAAGGGAAGTTTTTTCGCCTGGCTTAAGGTGCCGGATGGATACACATCACAGGAGTTTTCCGATATTCTTTTAGAGAAAGCGCATGTAGTCACCGCACCGGGCAATGGCTTTGGGCAATATGGAGAAGGATATCTCCGAGTTGGTTTGCTGACAGATGAATTACGGATTGAGGAAGCAGCTGCCCGCATTTCAAAGCTTGGGATATTTGTGACGGCCGATTAAGCAAAGTAAAAAATAGGTTGACAGAGCACTCAATTCCTGTAATAATCCAAATTAATTGAAAATTTAAACCTGCAGATGCCATGCAGGTCTATATTGTACTTATCAAGAGCAGGTGGAGGGACTAGCCCAATGAAGCCCGGCAACCGACCCGAACGAATCATGTTCAGGCACGGTGCTAATTCTTGCAGCAGACATGCTGAGGGATAAGGTACTGCAGAATGAATGATGCAAAGCCTCTTCTCTTGTGATGAAGGGGCTTTTTATTTTTTCACCAAAAGCGAGGGACAAAAAAATGAGTGAAATTATCGCAACCTATCTTGTTCATGACCGGAAGGGAAATTTAGAAAAAAAAGCAGAAGGAATTGCTCTTGGACTGACAATCGGTTCCTGGACTGATTTGCCCGAGCTTGAAAAAGAGCAGCTGAAAAAGCATAAGGGAACCGTCATTTCAGCGGAAGAACTGGAGAAAGACACAGATCTTGAAGGAAAGTATACAAAGGGTCTTATTAAAATTGCTTATCCTTCAGTCAATTTCAGTTCCGACCTGCCGGCCATATTAACCACGGTTTTCGGGAAACTTTCATTGGACGGTGAAGTGAAGCTATTAGACTTAGACTTTTCTGATTCATTGGCAAAGCATTTTCCAGGGCCTAAATTTGGCATTGAAGGAATTAGAGAGAGGATTAACGTATATAACCGGCCGCTCCTAATGAGCATTTTTAAAGGGGTGATTGGCAAGGATTTACATTATTTAGAGGAGCAGCTGTTTGATCAGCTTGCCGGCGGGATGGATTTAGTAAAGGATGATGAAATTCTCTTTGAAAATCCGCTGACTCCATTTTTTGAAAGAGTGAAGCGAGGCGGCCAAATCATAAAGCAGCTGAAGGAAGAGACAGGAAAGAATGCTCTATATGCTGTCAATCTTACAGGAAGAACGTCTGAAATCCGCGACAAAGCGAGATTCGCTGCAGAGGCTGGAGCCACTGCTTTACTATTCAATGTTCATGCTTACGGGCTCGATGTCTTGCAATCACTGGCAGAGGATGATGAAGTACCGGTTCCTATCATGGCTCATCCTGCTGTGAGCGGGGCGTTCGCAGCATCAGACCGATATGGGTTCTCGTATTCTCTAATTCTGGGAAAGCTAATCCGCGCGGCTGGAGCAGATTTTTCTTTATTTCCGTCTCCATACGGCAGTGTGGCACTGAAGAGAAAAGAGGCCCTCGGAATAGCTGAGGAATGTACAGTCTCCTCTCCATTTAAAAAAGTATTTCCAGTACCTTCAGCTGGAATACATCCTGGACTGGTGCCGGTTATCATGAAGGATTTTGGAAATGACAGCATCATCAATGCGGGGGGCGGGATTCATGGCCATCCGAACGGGGCTAAAGGAGGAGCAGCAGCATTTCGTTCAGCCGTTGATGCGGTTCTTGAAGGCATAACACTTGAAGAAAAAGCAAGGACGAATGAGCACCTGGAAAAGGCCCTAAAGCTCTGGGGCCAGTACGAGGCGGCAAAATGAAGCCAGTCATATTTTGCGACTTCGATGGAACCATCACAAAAAATGACAACATTATCGAAATCATGAAGCAGTTTGCCCCTCCTGAATGGGAGGAGCTAAAGAATCAGGTCCTTAATCGAACCATTTCAGTTAAAGAAGGGGTCGGCAAAATGTTTTCCCTGCTGCCTTCTTCTAAACGAGAAGAAATCACCGCTTATGTTTTAAATCAAGCCGAAATTCGGGAAGGATTTATTGAATTTGCAGCCTATGCAAAAGAGCAGAGGATCGAATTGTACATTGTAAGCGGAGGAATTGATTTTTTTGTTCATCCTCTTCTTACTAGTCAAATTGAGCAGCAAAAAATCTATTGCAATGAGGCGGACTTTCATGGGGAACAAATCCTTATTCAATGGCCGCATCCATGTGATGCAGACAGCGGGTGTGAAATGGAGTGCGGCTGCTGCAAACCCTCCATCATTCGAGGTATTGCCAGCGCTGATCAGGAAATTATTGTAATCGGAGATTCTGTTACCGACCTGGAAGCAGCAAAAATGGCTGACTTTGTCATTGCAAGGGACTATTTGCTGGATAAGGTGAAAGAACAGTATTTATCATTCGAACCGTTTGAAACATTCCATGATGTTGTGAGCATTTTAGAGAAGAGGAGGGTGAGTGTGTGAGAACGATTATGGAACAGCGCTGGCGTGAGCTGGCTGAAGTGAAACGGGAGCTTGCAGAAAGAGACTGGTTTCCTGCTACAAGCGGCAATCTTGCAATCAAAACGGCCAGTGAGCCATTAACCTTTTATGTGACGGCGAGCGGCAAAGATAAGAGGAAGGAAAGTTCGGAGGATTTTTTGCTTGTTGACGGCAGCGGGCAGCCGGCGGAAGAAACAGCATTGAAGCCATCTGCTGAAACTCAGCTTCATATCGAGGTCTATACAAGAACGAACGCTGGATGCAGTTTGCACGTTCATACGGTGGACAACAATGTGATTTCTGAGCTATATGCTCACGAAGGGCAGATAACCTTCACGGGACAGGAAATTATTAAAGCTTTTGGCCTTTGGGACGAAGATGCCTCCTTCACCATTCCCATCATTCCGAATCATGCCGACATTCCCGAGCTCGCCAGCGTATTTGGCCAGCATGTCCATGGAGATGCCGGTGCCGTTCTGATCAGGAATCATGGAATAACTGTATGGGGAAGAAACGCCTTTGAAGCAAAAAAATATTTAGAAGCTTGCGAATTTCTATTCTCGTATCATCTGAAACTCAAGCAATTCAGCGCTTTATCAATTAACTAATAGGGGGAAGAACAATGGCAACGATTTATTTTCAAAATACAGGTGAAAGACTCAGCGATCAGGATCAAGTCGCAGCTTTTTTAGAAAAGCAGGAAGTCATTTATGAAAGCTGGGATATTCAAAAGCTTCCAGAACATTTAGAGGAAAAGTATGATTTGTCTGATGAAGAAAAAGAAGAGATCCTGCAAGTTTTCAAAACAGAAATAGAGGATATCTCCAAAAGACGCGGCTATCAGGCGCAGGATATCATTTCACTTTCTGACAAAACTCCTAATCTTGAAGAACTGCTGAAAAATTTCCAACAGGAACACCACCATACAGATGATGAAGTAAGATTCATTGTCAGCGGGCATGGAGTTTTCATTATCCAAGCAAAGGACGGTTCTTTCTTCAATGTTGAGCTCGTACCAGGCGATTTAATTTCCGTTCCTGAAAACATCCGCCACTATTTTACACTTCAGGAAGACCGCAAAGTCGTAGCCGTAAGAATTTTCGTTACAAAAGAGGGCTGGGTGCCGATTTACGATAAAGAAGAATTAGAAGCAAAATAAGAAAGAGACGGGGAATATACTTCTCCGTTTCTTTTTTTTTGTTAGCGTTGTGCTGATTTTTGCAGAGGGCTAGGCGGCGGGTGGTTCACTTTAAATATTATATGAAACCTGTATAGCAGGATCTGTCCCTAGCTAATTTCCTGTCCGATGAGGGAGTGAATTTAGCCGGCTTGTTAGCCATTCCGGCTGGAAAATTGAGAGAAACGGCTGGAAAAATAAGTTTGGCTGGAATGAGGCGCGGAACGGCCGAAATAGAAAAGGAGTCGGCTGGAATCAAGGCAAAACCGGCTGGAAAACAAAGGGGATCGGCTGGAAAAATAAGTTTGGCTGGAAAGAGGCGCGGAACGGCCGGAAAAGAAAAGGAGTCGGCTGGAATCAAGGCAGAACCCGCTGGGAAACAAAGGGGATCGGCTGGAAAAATAAGTTTAGCTGGAAAGAGGGGCGGAACGGCCGAAAGCAGCTCGGAATTGGACAGTAGCTCGCGGTAACTGTCCGGTGTTTTTAGTATGTTCTCCAATTCATCTCTTCAGCAGCTCAATCATACGGTCATTCAAAACTATAATTTACATAACAGCTTTTTATGGGATTAGAATCATAGACTAAAAGGTATAAGACTACTAACTAACTGAAAAATCATAATTTTCTTTACTTATACTCACCTTAAGTGTAAAATTCTCTAAAATCCTTATCAGTCTACTTTACTAGGAGGGCTATGATGAAAATCCGTTATAACTATGTGAAAAAAGAAGAGGTAAAGTACTGTGATGCTTCAAGTACTGTAAAGGAAGCATATGATCAATTGAAGGAAACCGGATACAGGAGCATTCCGGTTCTTGGTGACGGCGGAAAAAAATTTGCCGGTTTAATTTATAAAGTAACCCTCCTTGAGTATTATCATGAGATGGATGGAAAAGATGAAGATTCAATTGCGTCGCTTATAAAAGATGAGGATGCATTTATTTTAGAGGAAGAATCCTTTATTAAAGCATTTTTAACGATTAAAAGATTGCCATTTCTAGCTGTCATCAATGAAGATCAGGAGTTCGCTGGAATCATGACGCATACAAATATTATGGAAGTACTGGAGGATTCCTTCGGTATGAAGACAGGCGGATATTTAATGACTGTCGCAACAAAGGAGCATAAGGGAGCGATCAAGGAACTGGTAAGTACCGTAAAGGATGTTAACATAGAGGGAATGCTGACCTTGGATAATGGGGATTATTTGCGGAGAATTGTTGTAAATCTATCGCATGAATTAACGGAAAAGAAGCTGAATAAGATTATCAGCAAGCTGGAAGAAAAGGATTTCCGCGTCACCTCAATTGATGATGTTCATAAGGAAAAGGCTGTCGCATTAAAAGGGAATTAAGTTCAGATTAGAAAACAAATGGGCTTGGGGATGTCTTCCTCAGGCTTTTTGTTTTGGCTTTTATCGTTAAAAACGTAAGCGATGGCTCCAGATTGTGCGCCGATTGAATTATTCTCCATGCCGCGCTGCTCACGTCTGATCAGGCTCTATGGGTATTCCATAAAGTTTGGACAGCATTAGAAAAATATACTTTTTTATATTTTATTGAATTTTAATTATACATTTTTATATAAAAAAGAGGTTTACTTGCTTCGCAAAATGGGAACAAAGTAATAAAATCTAAATATTAACAATTATGTAACATATTTATATATGATTCGGCAAATTTTTCTCTAGGAATTTACAAAATTAGGTTTTTGAAAATACCCGGCTTTATAAATCCTATGAGGAGGAGAAAATGTGATTGTACATGAACAAAAAGAAGAATTGATCACTAAAATTAATGCGAAAAGAGAGGAAATGATTTCAGCTGCCACATCTAAAAGCTTTACGAGCAGCGAAGTCGTTAAGTACAGCCAGGAATTGGACGAGCTGTTGAATCAATTTCAGATGCTTGAATGGGGGGAGGACCGGACGTCCACACCCTTTTCAAAACTGGTCACCCGAGTGGCCAAATGGGGATTTGCATCAGAGTCGCAGCAGGCTGCTGCAGAGCATTAAAATACAAGACTGGGAGAAATAAGCTTCCAGTCCTGTTTACGTATTAGAAGGCCTCAATAAGCATTAGCATAATCACTATCCCTGTAATAAAGGCATAGGTTGCTGTGCGTTCATTTCCGTCGCCGTGACTTTCAGGAATAAGCTCTTTATAAATAATGAACAGCATAGCTCCAGCCGCAAAAGAAAGTCCGTATGGGACGAGCGTATTTACATAAGCAGTCAAATAATACCCTAGCAGTGATGTTACAATTTCAACGGCTCCGGTAGCAGTTGCAATTAAGAATGCTTTCATTCTTCCGATATTTTGGCTGATTAAAAATAAGGCGACTAAAAATCCTTCCGGGGCGTTTTGAAAGCCTATTGCGAAAGCAATCAAATTCCCCGTTTCGCTTGCATCAGCCGCATAGCTTACACCTACGGATAATCCTTCAGGAAGATTGTGAAGAGTAATAGCTGCAATGATCAGCATTGCTTTCTCATCAAATTGTATTCCGCTTCTCGAATGCTCAAGATCAATATGGGGAATCTGTTTCTCCAATATGGTAAGAACCATTACTCCTAAAAATAATCCCGCCACGACTTGAAGCATTCCTCCAATTTTTAATGCTTCAGGAATGAGGCTGAACATGGAGGCGGTCATCATGATGCCAGCTGAGAAAGCCAGCAGGATATCGCGCCATTTATGAGTGAGTGTATTTTTTAAAAATAAGATAGGTACAGCGCCCAATCCAGTTGATAGGGCGGATAGAATACTTCCGGTAAAAACGTCGTCCATGTGTCACCTCAACATTCCATTTCTTATTCTCCCAGCTCATTCAAATGTACCACAAACTGCCTGTAAATTAAAAAGCCTGCGTTTCATTTCGACAATTCTCTGTCAACGGGCCGATTATGTCGTCTTTCGTAGAATGGTTTCACTCCAAATTCCCTTTACGATGTTGGAAATTTCTGATAAGTTTAGAGTGATTTTAAGGAATTCTGTCAAACACTCTACAAGCGTAGACGATTACACACGGGGGGATTGGGATGAATTATAGAAGGTTAGGGAGATCAGGATTGAAGGTGTCGGAAATCAGTCTTGGGAGCTGGCTTACATTCGGGCAGACGATCGACGAAAAGTCGGCGGAATTGATTATACATAGTGCATATGAAGCGGGCATTAACTTTTTTGATTGTGCTAATGTATACGCAAAAGGAATGGCTGAACAGGTTATGGGGAAGGCACTGAAATCGTTTGAAAGAGAATCCTATGTTGTAACTACAAAGGCATTTTGGCCGGTAGGGGATGGTCCGAATGACAGAGGTCTATCCAGAAAGCATATTATGGAGCAAGTCCATTCTTCCTTGAAAAGAATGAACTTGGATTATATAGATATCTTTTATTGCCATCGGTATGATACGGAAACTCCCCTCGAAGAAACACTTAGAGCCATTGATGATTTAATCAGACAGGGGAAAATCCTTTATGCAGGAGTAAGTGAATGGTCAGCTGCACAGCTTCAGGAAGCGGTTCATGTAGCAGACCGTTATCTGCTCGAGAGAATCGTTGTTAACCAGCCGCAATACAATATGTTTCACCGTGATATAGAAGAAGAAATTATGCCAATCAGCGAAAAAAATGGAATTTCCCAAGTTGTTTGGTCGCCTCTTGCTCAAGGGGTACTGACAGGGAAGTACATGGAAGGCAAAATTCCTAAGGGAAGCCGTGCATCCAACGAAGAGGTTAACACGTGGGTTAAGGAAATTTTAAATGATATTATGAATCGGAAGGTGTCTATGCTTTCTGAGCTGGCTTCCAGTCTAGATATTAGTCTGGCACAGCTGGCACTTGCCTGGACCTTAAGAAACCCCAATGTTGCAAGTACGCTTGTCGGAGCTTCTACTCCAGAGCAAATTGAAGAGAATGCAAAAGCTTCTGAGGTCATTCTCACTTATGAAGTCCTAAATGAAATTGAAAGCATTCTTGCTATATAAAAGGAGAAGAAAGATGGAACCGTCTGTTCGGAAGCAATTTAATGAAGAAATCATTAAGGAGGCTGCTCATTTTTTTGGTGCGGATGCTCAAATTGCTAAAAAACTCGGCGAAGCGGAAAATTATGTGTACGAAGTTAAGCTTGATGGAGCTCCTGCCATTTTAAGAATTACCCATTCCAGCCACAGGAGCTTAGATCAGCTTCTGGCTGAACTGGAATGGATTGAGTTTTTACACAGGAAAGGCATTCGTGTTAGCCGGCCATTTAACTCAAATGGAGCCAATGTCCATGTGATTCCTTTAGAAACAGGAACCGAATTTTACTGCTGTTTATTTGAAAAAGCGATGGGCGATCGAATTACCGCAGATGGGCCCCAATGGATTGAACCGCTGTTTATTGAATGGGGCAGAACGATAGGGAAAATGCATAACGCCTCTATTGAATATGAGCCCGCTCTAGGCAAACCCCGCAGACCGCATTGGAACGAAGAAGAACTGCTTGATATAGAGCGGTATAAACCGGACGTTTCGGATGAAATTCTTCAGCATAAGAATGTACTGCTTCGCAAGCTTAATGGACTTACAAAAAACAATTTCGGCCTTATCCATTCTGACCTGCATACAGGGAACTTTCATTACCACCGGGAGGAGCTTTATTTGTTCGACTTTGATGACAGCTCCTATCACTGGTTTGCAAGTGACGTAGCCATTCCCCTCTATTACTATGCCTGGACTCTTGAAAAGAATGGAGAGCCGAATCCTGTGGAAAAATGCACACTCTTTTTCAGTGGATTTTTAAAGGGATATGAACAGGAAAGAAGTTTTACTGAGGAAATGGCAAATAGCATTTCTATTTTCCTTAAGCTGAGGGACTTTGTCCTTTACACATTTTTATTAAAAAAATTTGGAGCGGAAGAAATCGAGGAGACTTATCGAAATTTGATGTCCGCTATTAAACAAAGGATAGAAGAGGATCGCGAAATCATTTCAATGGAACGTTTATTGAAACCGTTCTATTGACTTCGCATGGATATTTTACTATGATTTAGTTGGAATTCAAGATTTTCTAAATTTGAAGGATTGATATAAAATGAATGAATCAGAACAATCACTAAAGCTATTTGTTGTTTTGTCCCGGGCTTACCGCGCGATTAACGACAGAATGAACAAGCATATTACTTCTTTTGGGCTTAACCCAACCGAATTTGGTGTATTGGAGCTGCTTTACCATAAAGGCGATCAGCCCCTTCAGCAAATCGGAGGAAAGATTTTATTGGCCAGCGGAAGCATTACCTATGTAGTGGACAAGCTTGAGCAGAAAGGCTTTCTTGCCCGCAAAGCATGTGATAAAGATCGCAGGGTTACTTACGCCCACATAACCGATGAGGGAAAAGCTCTCATCGAAGACATATTTCCATCTCATCAGCAGAAGATCGATGACATTATCGGTATTCTCTCAGAAGAAGAAAAAGCACAGGCTATTGAAATGATGAAACGCATTGGTTTTCATGCAAAGGATCAAAAATAAGACCCTCCATTTACGGAAGGTCTTTTTTTTATCTTGTTTTATTCGGCCGCGTTTTTTGAGGCCAAAGGGAGGATGAGGATTTCAACACGGCGGTTTTTTTGTCTTCCTTCAGCGGTCTTATTGTTAGAGATTGGTTTGAATTCTCCATATCCTTTTGCACTGAACAATTCCGGAGACAGCTTAGGATTTGTAAGCAGCAGCTTCATAAACTCGACAGCTCTCATTACACTAAGTTCCCAGTTGGAATCAAATACCCCGTTATTAATGGGAATATTATCGGTATGACCGCTGACAATAATACTTCTCGGGGGCTCCATGACAAGGAGCTGGGAGATTTCTTTTGCCAGATCCTCATCCCGTTTCCGCACATAAATGCTCCCTGATTCGAAAAGAATATCATTGTTGATGGTGATCAGAAGACCTTCATCAGTAAGGGAGGTCTTCAGTTTAGCATTGAGGCCTTTATTAGTGATATATTCATTTATTTTCTTCTCCGCTTCCTTCAGCCTCTCAAGCTCTTGCTTCTGTTCCTGCTGTTCTTTGGGCTCGATCTTGGTCACATCCAGCTGCTCCATTTCTCCATCCGGTAATGGGCTTGGATACTCCATTATTCCAGTACCGCCTTCAAAGGTGCTGTTGAAAGCCCTTGCCATCATTTGAAATTTATTCGCATCAATGGAACTCATGGCAAAAAGGACAATGAAAAGGGCGAGAAGAAGAGTTAAAAGATCGGCATAAGGAATGAGCCATGACTCGTCCATATGCTCATCATGCTTTTCTTTTCTCTTCCGTTTAGCCATTTGAATTCTCACCCTCCATCTTTAGTTTTGCTCTTTCACCGGCAGGGAGATACGTTGCCAGCTTCTGTTCAATTGCTTTTGGTGCCTGTCCTTCTAATACAGAGAGGACGCCTTCGATCATGACTTCTCTGATTTTAACCTCCTGGCGGGATTTGCGTTTTAATTTGTTTGCAAAAGGGTGCCAGAGGACATATCCTGTATAAATTCCAAGAAGGGTCGCAATGAAAGCTCCTCCAATTGCGTGTCCAAGTTCATCTGTTTTGTCCATATGGGAGAGAGCGGCAATCAGTCCGACTACAGCTCCAAGAACTCCTAGTGTTGGAGCGTATGTGCCTGCTTGAGTGAAAATAGCTGCTCCTGATGCATGGCGGTCTTCCATCGCTTCTATTTCCTCACTCATCACATCTCGGATAAAATCCGCATTCTGTCCGTCAACAGCCATGCTCAATCCATTTTTCAGGAACACATCATCCACATCTGAAAGCTTTGCTTCAAGTGCGAGGAGACCTTCCTTCCGGGCGACTTGTGCCCATTCAGAAAACATGGGGATCAACTCTTGAATGGACGGTATTTTTCTTTCTTTAAATAAGACCCCGAATAGCTTTGGGACTCTTTTTACTTCGTCTGCCGGAAAAGCTGTAACAACAGCGGCTGCAGTTCCGACGATGATGATTAGAATCGCAGCAGGGTTGATCAGTACAGAGAGGTTAACCCCTTTAAGGACCATCCCTACACCAACTCCTACGATTCCTAAAATGAGACCTATGAGTGTTGTTTTATCCATGTCTTCACCAAACCTTTGTACATCTGTATTCCGGTTTTCTTAATGCACCGGTGCGGGTATGAGCCCTTTGTCTACTACCTATATCGGATAAATCGTGCCAATCTTAATAGGAAAAAGGAAATCATCCTGAGAAGGGATTTTAAGACTGGATGAAGAATTACTAAAGGAAGGTTATTTCATAGGAAAGGCAGTGTTACCATGCGTTTTGAACAATACATATACAAAAGACCAGATCTTAATCAAATACAGACAGAATTTAAGGAAGCCCTCCAGTTATTTAAAGAAGCTGATAGTTTTGAAGATCAGGATCAGGCGATGAAAAAAATTTATAAAATCCGGAATGCAGCGGATACGATGTCAAACATTTGCTATATCCGACATTCAATTGATACGAATGATGACTTTTACAAAGAAGAGCAGGATTTCATGGACGATCTTCAGCCGCATATCCAGGCGCTTGTAACGGAGTTTTACGAGGCGCTTGTCCGCTCGAAATACCGTGAAAAATTAGAATCGAAATGGGGGCAGCAGCTTTTTGATCTTGCTGAAACCCAGCTGAAGACCTTTAAGGAAGAGGTTCTTGAAGATCTGCAGGAGGAAAACAAGCTGTCCAGTGAATATACGAAGCTTGTAGCCTCAGCGAAAATTGAATTTGACGGGAAAGAATACACCCTCGTGCAGCTTCAGCCCCTTGCAGAGTCTACAGACCGGAATTTGCGCAAACGGGCAAGCGAAGCAAAATTTGCATTTTTTTCGAGACAATCGGAAAAGTTCGACGAAATTTATGACAAGCTTGTGAAAATCCGCACCAGAATTGCGAAGAAGCTTGGCTTCCGTACATTTACGGAACTGGGATATGCAAGGATGAACCGGATTGATTATACCTCTGAGATGGTGAGCAAATTTCGCAAACAGGTAGTGGAGCATATCGTTCCAATCGCGACAAGCTTATATGAGCGGCAAAAAGACCGCCTTGGCATGGATGAGATGGTCTATTATGATGAGGCAGTTGAATATACATCAGGAAATGCAGTCCCAAAAGGAGATCCTGATTGGATTGTGAATAACGGCAAACAAATGTACAAGGAGCTTTCAGCTGAAACAGATGAATTCTTCCAATTCATGGCGAATAAAAATCTTCTTGATTTGCTTGCTAAAAAAGGCAAAGCAGGCGGGGGCTACTGTACGTATATTGCGGACTATGAGTCACCATATATTTTCGCTAATTTTAACGGTACTTCAGGGGATATTGATGTGCTGACACATGAAGCCGGGCACGCATTCCAGGTTTACATGAGCCGCGGATTTGATGTTGCGGAGTATCAGTGGCCGACACATGAAGCCTGTGAAATCCATTCTATGAGCATGGAGTTTTTTACATGGCCCTGGATGGAGCTCTTCTTTAAAGAGGATACGGAAAAGTATAAATTTTCACATTTAAGCGGAGCCCTTAAGTTCATCCCTTATGGAGTTGCAGTTGATGAATTTCAGCATTTCATCTATGAAAATCCAGATGCTTCACCAGTGGAGAGAAACCTTGCGTGGAGAGAGCTGGAAAAGAGATATCTTCCACACCGTGAATACGAAGACAGCCATTATCTCGAGCAGGGGGGCTTTTGGCAAAAGCAAAGTCATATCTATAATTCGCCCTTCTATTATATTGATTACACCCTGGCCCAAATTTGTGCGCTTCAGTATTGGAAACAGCTTCATGAAGACAGAGAGGCGGCTTGGAGCAGCTATTTGAACCTGTGCAAGGAGGGAGGAAGCAAAGCATTCCTTGGACTGGTAGAAGCAGCTGGCCTGAAATCACCGTTTGATGAAGGCACCGTAGAATCCGTAGTTGGTGAAATTACCGAGTGGCTGCATCAAGTGGATGACAAATCATTATAATAAAGGAAAAAGAACAGCCCTCTAAACCGGAGGGCTGTTTGTTTTGGCCATTTTATTTGGGATAGGCGGGGATTTGACAAAATGGGGAGCGGGCATTGAAATAACCGGTATGGATCATAAACTGCCTTTTTATTTTTTCCTCTCCGCTTTACGTTCCATCTCTTTGAATTCTTCTTTAAGCTGCTCCAGGTAGATTAACTGAACTGCTTTCTCTTCTTCCAGTTTTTTTAGCTTCCAAAGTCCGTATTCATTCATGATGCTGAAGCTCCTCCTTTTTCATACCTTCTCATTGTAAGGAGATCGCAATAAAAAAGAATCGGATAGATGCCTGTTTTTAATAAAGAAAAAGGAGTCAGGAGGAATTGTTCAAATTTTTATAAAAAATAACCCCCCGAATGCTCATACGGGGGGGCAATTTCAATTATTTTCTCTAAGGAGAACTTTTCAGAAAGACCTCTATATTTTATCGGATTTCGAAACAGTGATGCTCCCATTTTCCACATTTGCCGCTGCATGATCCAGTTCATTGTAATCAATGAGCAGGTCAGTGATTTGGTCTTCCAGCTGTTCCTGGATGACCCGGCGAAGAGGCCGTGCACCGAATGCAGGGTGATATCCCAGTTCAGCCAATTTGTTTTTTGCTTCATCAGAAACGGTTAGCTTCATGTTCTTTTCATGTAAAGTTTCTTGAAGTTCTTCAAGCATGAGCTCAACGATCGAAAGCATATGTTTTCTTTCGAGGGATTGGAACTCAATGATTGCATCAAAGCGATTCAGGAACTCGGGTTTAAAGAATGTTCCAAGTGAATCAAGCAGAGTGCTCTCTTTTATGGCTGCTGTTGCTTCTGTATCAAATCCTACAGTCATTCGTTTTTCGGAAGTGCCTGCATTACTGGTCATGATGATGACCGTATCCTTAAAGTTGACCGTGCGTCCATGACTGTCCGTTAAACGCCCGTCTTCCAGGATTTGAAGGAACATGTGCTGTACATCAGGATGAGCTTTTTCAATTTCATCGAGAAGCAGAATGCTGTATGGATTTCGGCGGACTTTTTCTGTGAGCTGTCCGCCATCATCATGTCCCACATATCCAGGAGGGGAGCCGATAATTTTGGATACAGCGTGTTTTTCCATATATTCACTCATATCAAGTCGAATCATGGAGTCTTTTGTTCCGAAAAGCTCTTCTGCCAATGTTTTGGTCAGCTCCGTTTTCCCCACACCTGTAGGACCTGCGAAAAGGAATGACCCAATAGGACGATTTTTGCGTTTCAACCCGGCACGGCTTCTGCGTATTGCTTTTGCTACTTTTTGTACCGCTTCTTCCTGGCCGATAACTTTTTTAGCAAGACTATCTTCAAGATTCTTCATTTTAGCCTGTTCATCTTCTTGAATCTTTCCAACAGGAATACCGGTTTTCTGTTCAATAATGGCCTGGATTTCGCTGAGGCCAACAATCATTTTTTCTTGATGATCCTGTTTCTCAAGCTGTTTTTCAAGAAGAATCTCCTCGTGGCGGAGTTTTGCCGCAAGCTCATAGTTTTCTTCTGCTGCCGCTTTTTCTTTGTCTTTCGCGAGTTTGCTGAGCTGATCGTGAATATCGGCTTCCTCAACCCGGTCTGCTTTCAGATTGGCTTTTGAACCGGCCTCATCAAGCAAATCAATCGCTTTATCCGGCAGAAAACGATCTTGAATGTAGCGGTGAGAAAGAGTTACACAAGCCCGGATGGCTTCATCGCTGAATGTAACTCCATGATAATCCTCATATTTTGACTGAATGCCTTGCAGGATTTCAATGGCTTTATCCAAGGATGGTTCGTGAACCATGACTGGCTGGAAGCGGCGCTCCAGAGCAGCATCCTTTTCAATCTGGCGGTATTCTTTTAAAGTCGTTGCCCCAATTAGCTGCATTTCACCCCGTGCAAGTGCAGGCTTTAAAATGTTTCCTGCATCCATAGAGCCTTCCGCAGATCCCGCTCCGACTACTAGGTGTATTTCATCTATAAATAAAATGACGTTTTTACGTGATTGAAGCTCAGCTATGAGTTTTTTCATCCGGTCTTCGAACTGGCCGCGCATGCTCGTATTGGCAACGAGTGATGCTACGTCGAGCAAGTACACTTCTTTTTTCTTCAATTTAGATGGAACATTTCCTTCAGAAATTTTCAATGCTAGACCTTCCGCTACAGCTGTTTTACCAACCCCGGGTTCACCAATAAGAACCGGATTGTTTTTATTGCGCCGGTTAAGAATTTCAATCACCCTGTTTACTTCATCTTCCCGGCCAATGACTGGATCGATAAGCCCCGCTTTGGCAGCATGGGTAAGATTGCGGCCCATTTGGTCAAGAAGCCCTCCGCCATTGCGGCCTGATTTTTGATTCTCTGCACCAGATGTCCCTTCATCCTGACTGCCAGCATTTTTAAAGAATTGATCAAACGGGAAGGAAGAGAATCCTCCGCCGCTGATACCGCCGGAAGGGATTTGACTTTCATAATGTGAAAAGCATGTATTGCAGAGCTGTAATTGTTTACGGGCTCCGTTAATTTGAACATGTAATTGAACGGTTGCCTGATTTTGCTTACAGTTTTGACATTGCATAAAAAAACAACCTCCTTAAAATTTAACTAACTTTGACTATCTTTGACTATCTTTGACTATTATTATAATTTGACCTTTTTTGACTTTCAAGTATTTTGTTTGAGAAAATTTTTTGGGGTTGCAAAGAACTTTAATCCATCTTTATCCTTCTTTTCAAGGAACTTGTCTCATAGCTTTATATAGAAGAGGAGGGATGGACCGTCATGCAAAATAAGAGCTTTATCATCGTGCAGATTGCTTTTGTGTATGTTGGAACAGTTGTCGGGGCAGGCTTTGCAACTGGGAAAGAAATTGTGGAATTCTTTACCCGTTTTGGTGCGGCGGGAACCATCGGGATTCTCCTTGCAGGAAGTTTGTTTATTCACCTTGGAACCAAGCTGATGGTGATTGCATCAAGAATTCAAGCTCCCTCCTTTAAAGAATTGAATCTATTTTTATTAGGAAAGCATGCAGGGCAGGCAGTAAACGCAGTCATGCTGCTCTTATTATTTGGGGTAACCTCTGTCATGGTATCGGGAGCTGGAGCGATATTTGAAGAACGATTAGCGCTTCCGCACTCAGTCGGGGTGCTGATTAGCATTCTTTTAACTTTAATCATTATGGCGAAGGGCTTGCATGGAGTTGTCGGTGTTAATATGCTGGTTGTGCCGATGCTGCTTCTGCTTAGTCTGGTAGTCATGACAAGCTCTATAACAGAGGGGGGATTGAAGACTGTCTTGACCGGTTTTAGGCTCTCCGATAGCGGCTGGGCCGTTTCCTCTGTTTGCTATGCCGCCTATAACCTCGGACTTGCTCAGGCTGTTCTCGTCCCCCTTGCAGCTGAGATAAAAGATGAGAACGTACTAAAAAAAGGAGGAAGGCTCGGCGGACTGATATTAATGATCATTATGCTTGGCAGCCACTTAGCTCTTCTTTATGTCCCAGGTGCTGTAAAGTTTGAAGTTCCGATGGCTGAGGTAATGAATACAGTCTTTTCGGCTGCTTATTATTTGTACGTGCTGGTAATTTTCGGAGAAGTGCTCACCTCTATTATTGGAAATTTATACGGGATGGAGCGTCTTCTTTCTCAATTTTTCAAGGTTCCCAGAATGGTGATGATTGCCATCATTTTGGCGGTTTGTTTTTTCTTAAGCTTTATTGGATATGGGAAATTAATTTCTGCCATTTATCCAGTCATTGGGTACATAAGCCTTTTATTTCTAGGAGCATTGCTTCTGAAAAAGAAACCAAAGAGGGGATGATCTTATGGTAGAATGGAATCTGTCTGGAAGAAGGAGTGAAGTCGATTGAACCGTATAGCTGTTATTTCAGATATACATGGTAATGTCCCGGCTCTTGAAGCCGTTCTGGACGATATTCATTATAGAAGAATCGAAAAAATTATTTGCCTGGGAGATTTGGTAGGGAAAGGTCCTCAATCTCATGACGCGATTGCGATGGTTAAAAAGCATTGTGAAATTACGGTTAAAGGAAATTGGGATGATTTTATAACAAAGGATCCCGAATTTGAGACATTGAAATGGCATCAGAATCAGCTGACTGATGAGGACCGCCGCTATTTAACAAAGCTTCCTTTTTCAGCTGAACTGACCATGAGCGGCAGACTAATCCGGTTATTTCATGCTTCGCCTTATAGCATATATACAAGGATTCAGCCATGGGATTCAATTGAACGAAGAATGAGCATGTTCGAAGATACAGAAATGACTGGAAAATCTTCAAAGCGGCCAGATGTAGCAGGCTATGGAGATGTTCATCAGGCTTTTGTTTACCAATATAAGGAAAAAATGCTGTTTAATACAGGCAGTGTGGGGAACCCGCTCGATATGACTCAGGCCTCCTATGCCGTTCTTGAGGGGCTTGAAGGTGAAGAGGCGGAAGGACCGTTCTCTATCCAGCTTATCCGGGTTCCGTATGATATTGAACGATCAATCCGGATTGCCCGGGAAGCTGATATGCCTGACTTGAAGGAATACATTCAGGAACTTACTACGGCTAAGTACAGAGGACTTAGCTGAAGGATAAGGGTGATAGTTGACATGCATATTTTATGGGATTTTGACGGGACACTGTTCAATACGTACCCGGCGTTTACCGAAACGATGTACAAGCTTTTAAAGTCTGAAGTGAAAAAAGAGCATATATTTGAGCAGCTGAAGGTATCTTTTTCTCATGCTGCAAGCACCTTTGGGATGACAGACGAGGATATTGCCGATTTTAAACGAAATGAAAAGGCATTGTCTCCTGTTTTAAAGCCGCCCTTCCCATATGTAGAAAAGGTGCTGAAACACGCATCAAAAAATGTAATCATGACTCATAAAACAAGAAGTGAAGTGGATGCAATATTAAATTATTACGGGTGGGAGCATTACTTCGATGAAATTGTAGCAGGTGATGATGGATATCCCAGAAAGCCAGATCCGGCATCTTATATATACCTTCATCAAAAACACCATATTGATCTTGCTATAGGTGACCGGGAACTGGATATTCTTCCGGCGAAAAAGCTCGGAATAAAAACGTGTCTTTTTCAAAATGATTCGGAGGGGGCCGATTTTTATTTAATTGACTACCGGCAATTTGCATATAAAGTAGCTCCTTCCTTTAAATAGCTATAACAAAAAAAGCGCTTGCGCTTTTTTTTTTGTTATAGCTCGTCTGGGGACTGGATAATGAAAAACCCTCCAATCCAATGAAAAAATGAGATATAAGATGGTAACCAAGTATTTTTCTAGAATTTTCGTCATATTTATAAGGAAATTGGAAAACTGTTATGTTTGACTGGATACTTTTCTTTCGTATATGATTCTAGTAACTATACAAAGATTGGGGTGATAAGATGGGGCAGTGAACATGTTGAAGTATTTAAGGGATCCAGCCGATCAATCGGTTTTCCCGTATCAGGCTGCTTCATGCTTATCGGCCACAATTAACGGCCGGAACCATCCGATGAAATACTTCGGATGCATGTTGACGGATTTTGAGTGGAAGGCAGTTTTTTAGATTATTCATACAATATTGTAAAATGAATGATCTGTCGGCTCAAAGCCGATTGTAAGAACCTTGGAACGGTTTACTTTTGCCGCTGAATCCGGCACCGCCATCAATTGATGATGGCCATTTTATAATCAACCCAGGAGGTGACTTCCTTTTCCGTAAATTACGGAACAAGGAACATATTTGGACATAGTAAATTTATTGCTCATTGCAATATTGATTGGATTAACCGCGTTTTTCGTGGCATCTGAATTCGCTATTGTAAAGGTAAGAAGTTCTCGTATTGACCAGCTGATCGCGGAAGGAAATAAAAACGCGAAAGCAGCAAAACGCGTCATTTCCAATTTGGATGGCTATCTATCAGCCTGTCAGCTTGGAATTACTGTGACAGCGCTTGGAATCGGGTGGCTTGGGGAACCAACTTTTGAACATATGCTAAAACCGCTATTTGTTCAGCTTGGTTTGCCAGAGGCACTGACACCGGTTATCTCTATTGCTTTTGCATTCGCCATCATGACCTTTTTGCACGTCGTTATTGGTGAATTGGCTCCTAAAACGTTAGCGATCCAAAAAGCAGAGGAAATTACCTTGCTGCTCGCGCGTCCGCTCATTTTGTTCAATACCATTATGTACCCTTTTATATGGGCCCTTAACGGCTCTGCCAGATTTGTAACTGGTTTATTCGGACTAAAGCCTGTATCTGAGCATGAATTGGCACATAGTGAAGAAGAGCTTCGAATCATTCTTTCAGACAGCTATAAAAGCGGTGAAATTAATCAATCTGAATTTAAATATGTCAACAAAATCTTTGAATTCGATAACCGGATTGCAAAGGAAATCATGGTTCCCAGAACGGAAATCGTCTCCTTGTCTATTGATTCTTTAATGGATCAAAATATCGAAATTATGCAAAATGAGAAATACACAAGGTATCCGGTAACAGACGGCGATAAGGACCATATTATTGGAATGGTGAATATCAAAGAGGTGTTCACGAATTTAATTCAGAAAAACAGCAAGGATTCTTTTTCTCTTAAGGAATATGTTCGTCCGATTATCCAAGTGATTGAATCGATTCCGATTCAGGACCTGCTTGTGAAGATGCAAAAGGAACGCATCCACATGGCGATCCTGATTGATGAGTATGGGGGAACAGCCGGTCTTGTAACGGTTGAGGATATTTTAGAAGAGATTGTTGGAGAAATTCGTGATGAATTTGATACAGATGAAGTTCCTAACATTCAAAAAATCAACGACAACCGCTATATTTTAGATGGGAAAGTCCTAGTAAGTGAAATAAACGATATGTTCGGCCTCGAAATTGATGATAAAGATGTTGATACAATTGGCGGCTGGGTGCTGACTGAAAAGTTTGATATCCAAAAAGGCGATACAGTTCAATTTGGGTCTTTTACATTTAAAGTTCGGGACATGGAAAATCATCACATTAAATATTTGGAACTGACAAGGCAAGTTCAGGAAAGTCCAAGTGCTGTTCTTGAACAAGTAGATCGAAGTGTAGCAAGTACAACTTGAAAGAACCACTAAACACCTGCTTTTAAAGCAGGTGTTTTTTTTTACTCTTTTCCGAAAAAGCAATGCATAAACTATAGAAAGATGCAGACAGGAGGGGAGAATATGGGCAGTAACCATAAAAAGCTGTTTGGTTTGTTTCTTATTCTGTTTGGACTGTATTACTTTTTAAAATCTTTAGGGATTTTTACGGAAATTGGAGTATATGCATGGCCGTTTATACTTTTAATTCTTTCGGGTGCCTTTCATATCGCTTTTTTCCTTGGAGGCTGCAAAAAGGAGAAGGCGGGCCTCCTTTTGCCGGGTGGTGTCTTTACTTGTCTTAGGGCTGCTGTTCATTTTTGAAACAGCTGCAGGCTGGAATTACGCAGGCAGCACATGGCCAGTTTATCTCCTTGCTGCTGCTTTTGGCTTGTTTGAGCTCTGGCTTTTTGGAGGCAGGGAGCGAGGGCTGCTCATTCCGATCTGCGTGCTTTCCGCAGTTGGCGGCTTCTTTTTTGCGGAACATTTTCTCTCCTTTAGAGGAAGTTTCTGGCCGCTTGCCGCTATCATCATTGGGCTATATTATGTTTTCAGAAAAACCAATCTTGAAAAGCCTGAAGAATAAATCCTCTCTTCTTAAAGAAACTAAAGGTAATCGAGAGGAAAGGATGAATACAATGAGCCAATCTAAAAAACAGGAAGAACGACAATGGAAGGATCATAAGCAAGCCCAGCACCCTCATGGTGAAGTGAAATCACTGAAAGAGCTATCTAGGGAAACAGATAAGGATTCAAAAAGGTCTTAATGGCTGCCTCTTAAAAAGGCAGCTTTTTTCTTAATTTTGCAAAGTCTAATTTGAATCCATACGGCACAATGCATCCTATAGAATAGCATGGATGCTATTGGACAAAATAGTACGGATTCCTTAAGAAAAGAGGGAGCCTGGTGCCTGTAAATTCTTCTCAGCGACGGAGGATGATTGCCACCGTCAATCCATACATGACAAACTTGTTTCATTTGAGAAATCCATTTATTGTTGCCTGGTGGTCTGCATCCTTTCCGGGATTTGGCCACGTCCTATTAGGGAAATACATAACCGGCTTTTTGCTAATGGTCTGGGAAGTTTTTGCAAATAATATAGCTCATTTAAATGAGGGGATTTTTTACAGTATGACAGGCAGGCCGGAAGCTGCCTTAAAGGTCATGAATGAGGAATGGCTATGGCTTTATGTAACGTTTTATGTGTTTATCATTTGGGATAGTTACAGGCAGGCCATTGAGTACAATAAATACTATATTTTGTCGGTCCGGGAAGGCGCACCCATTCAAATGAAAAATATAAATCCTCTTGAAATCAATGTCCTTGAGAAACGAAAACCTGGCTATGCCTTATTTTGGTCTCTGCTTACACCGGGACTTGGACATTTTTATCTAAATCGCCTTCCATCCATCGTATTTGGTGTTTTCTTATGGATCATTATCGCCTATTATTCTGGTCTTTATAAATGTGTCCTATATACTGTAAGAGGCGAATTTGAACTTGTTTCCCAAACGGCAAATCCTCAATGGTTTCTTTTTTTGCCTTCATTATATGTTTTTCTCGCTTATGACAGTTATGTTAGTACAGTTGAATACAATAAGCTTTTTGACAGAGAGCTGGAAAAGCATTTGAAAGCCAGCTATCAGAACCGGGATTTCAAAATGCCGCTGTAGATAAGGACGTGGTGAAGCTGAATTACTTAATCACAACTTTCACATACTCTACTTCGCTTGAATTGCTCTTAACAGAAATAGAAAAAGCGGGAGTCCATCAAACGCAGATTATGGCCATTCCTATGGAACGACTGGGAGAATTTCAAACCCTGTTTGATACGGATCTCTCTGATGATCAAAAGAGTCTGCTGGATTTAGCTGGTGTTTTTGGGGCAGTATTCATGCTTTTAGGGGTTATTTATGGTCTTTCCTTATTCTGGGGACCAGTCATTTGGGGCTCGATTGGACTGATTTTTGGTATGATATCTGGCTTTTCTGTCGAATATTTATACAAGAAAAAAAGAAAAGAGCCTTTCTTAAAAAAACATGAAAAAGAGGTAGTTATTATTCTGCATATTGAGGATTCATTGACAGAACGGGTAAAAAAAATCATTCAGAGTCATGGTGCGAAAGGAATCGGAACAGTAAAAAAATAAGAAAAAGCTGTATTCAGGTGGTCTTTTAATGCGTCTCGCCTTTTTATACCTTTTTTTACCTGCTCCAGTGCTTTCTCACCTTCCGCTCCAATCAGCATAACCCATATTTGTTCATAGCACCTATACAAAAAGCAAAGCCCCCGGAATGATCACACAAGGTATCACGGAGGTTTCAATACTAATCATTTGCTCTCATCAGAAATCCCCTTTTTAATTCCCTCAAATTGACCATCTCTGCAGCAGGCGTGAGCCAGTTTTTGAAACTGATGGTTAAGATAGGACCGATCAAGGCTGATCCAATCAACCTCTTGCAGCCCTTCAAGAATATAGCATGAAAATTTCCAGATGATGTCTTTTACTTCTTTTTCATTGTTTTCCGCCACTATGGTAAGGGCAGACAAAATGGAATGCATAACGGCTGTGTCTTCTTTTCCATGGTGTCTGATCAGATAAAAGCTTTTATAAAGCAAATCCTCAAAGGAGGGTTTATGAAAAATGACACGCAGTCTTTGTGCTTCATCCGTATAATAGGGTGTTGGAGTGTAGCTTTTCCCAAGACGGGTTAGAATCCGTGCAATATGCTCAACCGCATTTGCAGTTGTATATGGATCGTTAAATGCCGGAGAAATGGATCGAATGGCAATCTCTGAAAGCTTTTGGATGCCAAACCCCACATCCCTGACAGGCTCTTGCTCGGGTATGATCAGAATCTGATTCAGCAGGCTGTCAGCATCGCTTAGCTCATCTTGTCCCCAATAGGTAAGCAGAGGTGTTCCTTCATCTACGTAGCTGCCTAATGATTTTTCAACTTTTATGGTTATCTTTGATTTTTCAGCTGCCTGAATCAATTCCCGTACTTGCACGTGCTGTATGTATCCGGCTTTTTTGCTCTTCAGCTGTCTGTCTATTCCTGAAGTGATTTCTTCCGCTCCAGCGTAATCTCTCATGGCATTAAGGCTTTGATCTTCTTCATAATTTTCCTTCCACGCCTTCATTGTTTTGCTTGCGATTTGAAAGATCAGGTTGCTGACCTTAATTGACGCGACCGAATGATGGATAAAGTAGACAAACGCAGCAAGGCATGCGAAAGCAACACCGATGGCTAGAGCGGGGACAATAAACAAATCGCCGCTTTTACCCTTTGCTAAAAGCAATAGTACAATCGTATAAACAAATCCGCCGGTAAACATGCCAAGAACGCGCTGAGAGCTGCGGTCAGACGTAAAGTTCTGCAAAGCTCTTGGAGAAAACTGGGCTGCATAAGTAGTCAACACGACCAAAATAGAAGAAAACGTGATGGTCGTCATGGTTAATAGCGATGTGGCGATCGAGCTTAAAATGGTTTGAGCAAGCTGCATATCAGATAGAAACAGGTCAGGTATGTAATCGTATAATTCCGTATGTTTTGAAGCATATTGGTCAAGAGCCATACTCACATATGCCAGTAACAGGGCAATCATTCCATAAATCAAAGGGATAAACCAGAAGCTGGCTCTTACTTGCAAAAAACGGTTCTTTTCCATAAATGCTCCTCCGGTTATTGGCAGACGGCCATTTTTAATGTATAGTGAACAGGTCAGCTAAATACAAATCCGTTTCAAATGAACGGGAGAGGTTCTAGCACAACCCTCTATAAAAAACTAAGGACAGCAATATCAAAGGCGTTCCTTGGATATTGTTTTTGTTTTTTTATAGACCATTCGCTAAGGCACCTCTATTGGGGTGCCTTTATTATTTCACCGAATTGAATCATGATAAACATGGTTGTGACTGGAAGCTCCGTCAACAGGAGGAGATTCAACATGAAAAAAGAAAAAGCGTTAGTTGTCTTTAGCGGAGGACAGGACAGCACAACATGCCTGTTCTGGGCACTAAAGAATTATAAAGAAGTAGAAGCCGTCACATTTAATTATAATCAGCGCCACAAGCTTGAAATTGAGATTGCCGAATCCATTGCAAAAGAGCAGGGCATCCGGCACCACGTCCTGGACATGTCCCTTTTGAATCAGCTTGCACCGAACGCATTGACAAGAAATGATATTGTAATTGAACAAAAAGAAGGCGAGCTCCCATCGACTTTTGTTCCTGGCAGAAATTTGCTGTTTCTATCATTCGCATCCGTTCTGGCCAATCAGATTGGGGCCAGGCATATCATTACCGGTGTTTGTGAAACAGATTTCAGCGGCTATCCGGATTGCCGGGATCAATTTATAAAATCATGCAATGTGACCGTAAACCTGGCCATGGATGAGCAGCTTGTCTTCCACACACCGCTTATGTGGCTTAACAAAGAAGAAACGTGGCAGCTTGCAGATGAATTGGGAGCCCTTGATTATGTCCGGACGAAAACCCTCACATGCTATAACGGAATTCCGGCAGATGGCTGCGGGGAATGCCCGGCATGTGTGTTACGAAAAAATGGCCTTGAAGCCTATTTGAACAAAAAGGAGGCGGCGCAATGATTCAGCAGATTTACCCTCAAGTGAACCATGACTATCAATATGAGCTCAATAAAGACATGCATCTGTCTGCCGCCCATTATGTTCCTCATGAGAGTGCAGGCCCGTGCCGGAATGTTCATGGTCATACGTATTTTGTGAATGTTACGATTGCCGGAGACACGCTTGATGAGTCAGGGTTTCTTGTAAACTTCAAAACGCTGAAAAATCTTGTTCATGGACAATTTGATCATACGATTTTAAATGAGCATGCCCTTTTTCAGTCCGGGAGTCCAGAAGATTTTCCGACGACAGAAGTAGTTGCCCGAAAAATAAGTGAAGTGATTCAGGCAGAATTGGATCAGCTTCCCGGCAAGCCTGTCTGTGTACAGGTATTTGTCAGAGAAACACCGACAAGCTATGTGGTCTTTCGTCCGAAGAAGGTGAAAAGCAATGGCTGAAACGATTCCGGTTCTTGAAATTTTCGGCCCGACGATCCAGGGGGAAGGGATGGTCATCGGCCAGAAAACAATGTTCATTCGAACGGCAGGCTGCGACTATTCCTGTTCGTGGTGTGACTCCGCTTTTACATGGGACGGTTCCGCGAAGAATGAAATCATCCAGATGGATGCCGAGCAGGTGTGGGCAGAGCTCACCCGCATTGGCGGAAACCGTTTTTCGCATGTGACCGTATCCGGTGGAAATCCGGCGCTATTGAAAAATTTACAGCCGGTCATTGCACGGCTGAAAGAAAAGGACATCGAAATTGCTCTTGAAACGCAGGGAAGCCGCTACCAGGATTGGTTTACGGAAATCGATGACCTTACCATATCCCCTAAGCCCCCAAGCTCAGGGATGAAAACAGATTTTGATGTGTTAAGCAGTATTTTTACCCGTTTGAGGGATGCTGGTACCCTCTCTTCAGCTAGCTTAAAAGTTGTTGTATTCAATGCTGAGGATCTCGCCTTTGCAAAAAAGGTCCACTTGACGTATCCCGGTATTCCATTTTATCTGCAGGTCGGAAATGACGATACAGCCACAACAAATGATGAAGCCTTGATGAAAACACTGATGAGCCGCTACCAATGGCTAATCGATGAGGTAATGGAGGATGAACAATTAAATCTTGTCCGCGTTCTCCCCCAGCTGCACACGCTGTTATGGGGAAATAAACGCGGCGTATAAAGGAGAAATGAAAATGAGCGGAAGAAAAGACGAAGAACTGACAGGAGTAACTCTATTAGGAAACCAGGGAACGAACTATTTATTCGAGTATTCCCCGGACATTCTCGAATCCTTTGAAAATAAGCATATCAACCGAGATTATTTTGTTAAATTCAATTGTCCGGAATTTACGTCCCTGTGCCCGAAAACAGGACAGCCGGACTTTGCAACCATTTATATCAGCTATATTCCAGACAAGCTGATGGTGGAAAGCAAATCCTTGAAGCTATATCTTTTCAGTTTCAGAAACCACGGCGATTTTCATGAAGACTGCATGAACATTATCATGAACGACTTGATTGACCTGATGGATCCCCGCTATATCGAAGTTTGGGGGAAATTCACACCAAGAGGCGGAATCTCCATCGATCCGTATACGAATTACGGGAAGCCTGGAACGAAGTACGAAACAATGGCGGAACACCGTTTAATGAATCATGATTTGTATCCGGAGAAAGTGGATAATCGTTAACGTTTGACAGCTTTCCTTTTGGAAGGCTGTTTTTTTTGACCCGTTTTTTCATCCTATTACAAGTAAGAGATAGGAATAGGACTAATTCTAAATAAAAAAGGTGGATGAACAAGGAGTCTTTAGTGGAATTGTTGAATAGGTAAGAACAAGGAAATGGGAGGGGAGAAAATGAACAAATACAAAATCCGCTATCACTTCAGCAATGATTTTTATGTGACGAGGGAAGTAGAGAGTGAGTTTGATAAGACATCCGCTGCAATGAGATTCAGTGAAGAGGAACGAATTACGTTCGAAGACAAGCGCGGAGACCTGCTCAGCTTTTTTATGCGGGATGTGAAGCTGGTCACGGTTGAAGATGATAAAGTAAATACAGTCAAAGCAGGTTTTTAAATGAAGAGACCGTACAGGAGACTCTCCATGTACGGCCTTTTCACTTCGTGTCGAATGTTGGCGAATAGTCGATATACAGAGAAAATAGCCGATATATTCAAAAAATCGTCGATAAATTGAGTAAATAGCCGATATATTGAAAAAATAGTCGATATATCGAAAGAATAGCCGATATAACCGAAAAATAGCTGAGCTACAACAGGAAAATAAGTAAGGTACCCGGAAAAATAGCTGGTTTACATGAAAAATAGCCAAATTCTTCACTTTAGCCAGAATAACTCTATCAAAAGGACAGAATTTCCGATCGTCCAATATCCTTATGCTGAAACGAAACCCGTTTCTCCTTCTGCCCCTGCAACGATTGAAAGCATCACCAAATCGTAAAATGCTCCTCCGCTATGCTGGTATCCTCTCAGTATTCCTTCTCTCTCAAACCCGAATTTCTCCAGTATCATAAGTGAGGCTTTGTTTTCTGAACGGACGGTGGCACCGATCCGATGGAGACCTAGTGTCTTGAATCCGAATTCGACGGCTGCTTGCAATGCCTCAGAGCCCAATCCCATTCTCCAGAAATCAGGGTGAATTTCATAGCCGATTTCCGCCCGCTTATGTGTTTTGTTCCAGTTATGGTATCCGATGGTGCCGATTAGCTGTTCATTGTACTCCATGCCCCAGCGGATCGAAGTTTCATTATGCCAGCCGTCAAAAAAACGTTTTGCCAGCAGTTTTGCTTCTGCCAGTTCTCTCAGTGGTTCCATTCCATAATATTGAAGAACATCTTTCCTTGAGAAAATCTGCAGTAAATCCCCGGCATTTTCTTGCGTAATCTCTTTTAATCGCAATCTCTCAGTATTCAGTTCAGGAAATTTCATAGCAGTCTCCCCATTATGTATTCGTCAACCCATTCCCCATTTACAAGCAAAGAATGCCTTACTGTTCCTTCGATCGCAAACTTCTTCCTTTTATAAAGAGCGATGGCGGGCTCGTTATGTGTCATAACGGTCAGCTCCAGACGATGAAGCCCCTGATTCATACTCCATTCGAGCGCAGCATCCATTAATTTACCGCCAATGCCCATGTTTTGATATTTAGGAAGCAAGCCTATTACGACGGATGCTTTATGACGGTTTCTATTCAGCTGACAGGGTATTACTGCAAGATGTCCATGATAAACATCCTGATCCTCGCTAATCCATATGAACAATTGTTTATTAAGATTAGCATCAAGCTTATTCCGATAATCACCTGCATCTGTGGAACGCTCTCCATGCTCATACAGCATGGTATCTGTTTGCTGATCCAATGCAATCAAAAGCTCAAGGTGCCTAGATGCATCTTCTGAAAGAAGAGGTCTAATCATTTTTTCACCCTCCTAAAATTTCCCTTTAGTTTACCATGGACCGGGTAAATATTGCTGAAATATTTCCTTCTATGAAAAAAGACAGAAAAAGAAGAAGATAATGGAAGATTTATAGGGCGTCCGTTTTGTTTTTGAGCGGGTGCCATTATAAACGGAAAAACAGGACGAAGATTTTAGATGTTGATTTAGAATTTTAGGAGGAACGTACAGCATGATAAGAAAAACCACGGCTTTAATAGGAGTTTGTCTTTTAGGAACAGCGATTTTTGCCCCGTCTAAAGGGGAGGCAGCTTTAGGAGATCAGCTGCTTCATAAAGGTATGTCTAATGGGGATGTTAAAGAACTTCAAAGCTACTTGATGACTAAACAAGTCTATCCTTATTACGATAATACAGGAAACTATGGGACAATCACAGAAGAAGCTGTTCGTGATTTTCAAAGTAAAGCAGGCATAAAAACAGATGGAGTGGCCGGCCCTCAAACCATTGCAAAAATTAAAGTACTTAAGCCAGGAAACATTGGCAAGCCTGTTGCTGATTTGCAAAACAAGCTAAAAGCATGGGGTACATATTCAGGATCAGCGGATGGAATATACGGGAAGGGTACGAAAAGCGCTGTGTCTAAATTTCAATCCGGTAAAGGTCTGTCAGCGGACGGAATTGCTGGACCAAGAACGTTAAATGAACTGAACAAAAGAGTAAATCCGGCCTCGGGTGCAGTGAAAGAAGTAACTGTTCACAGTACAGCCTATACCGCGAGCTGCCAGGGCTGTTCAGGAGTGACTAAAATGGGAATCGATTTGAACCGTTTTGAGGAATCCAAAGTGATTGCAGTGGATCCTAATGTGATCCCGCTTGGCTCAACCGTTGAAGTTGAGGGATATGGTAAAGCTGTCGCAGGTGACATAGGCGGAGCAATTAATGGAAGTGAGATTGATGTTTTCTTTAAAGATCTCAATGAAGCAATGAATTGGGGAAGCAGACAAGTAAAAGTTAAAGTGTATCAGTAAGTGGAAAAGGGATGGCCATATAAGCCATCCCTTTGGTCATGAGATATTACGAGTGAAAAGAAGGAGCCCGCTTTAGGATTCCTTGAGGATCTTATAGTTTTTATGATTTACGACTGTGCGTCTTTCAAGTTCAAGGTCAAGAAAATTCTCCATATACGTTAAATCAACGATTACTGAATTTTCGTTCACCTTCTCAACAATACCACGCAAGCCGTTTTTAAATTCAATAAGGTTTCCAACTTTAGCAATCTTCATTTCCTCTCTCCTTCAATCGTACTAAATACCCCCATTAGAAAACATTTTGCACTATTTTGCCAATAAAGTAAAGACTATTTTGACAGCGCTGTCTCTCTGTGTCAAGTCCTGATTTGAGATAGAGTATTTCTATTGTGCTATCATAACAGGGAGGGTTACATATAAGTACGGCAAACTTTCATTTTTATGTTCTGATTGCGTACAGCGGGAGTTATATACAAAGGAAGTTATGAAAGGAGCAAGGGGAAGTGGAACAAACAGGTTTAGTGCTGGAAGGCGGCGGTATGAGAGGTGTCTATACCGCAGGAGTTTTAGAGTATTTTATGGAAAATGAACTTTATTTCCCATATGTAATTGGGGTATCAGCAGGGGCTTGTATGGCCGCTTCATATTTATCAAGGCAAATGGACCGAAACCGGACAGTTAATATTGACTATGCTGGGGATCCGAAGTATTTATCCCTTCAAAATTATATTAGAAGCAGACAGCTGTTTGGCATGGATTATATTTTTGATGAGATACCGAATCGGCTCGTTCCTTTTGATTTTGAGGCATTCTCCAATAACCCTGAGCAGCTGGTAATAGGAACGACGGATTGTGAAACAGGCAAACCTGTTTATTTTGACAAGCCTGAGACGATGGGGGATTTGTTAACGATTATCCGCGCTTCAAGCTCACTTCCATTTATTGCACCGATGGTTCCTTTTCGAGGAAAAATGCTCATGGATGGAGGCATTGTCGATTCCATTCCACTCAAAAAGGCGGAACAGGATGGGATTGAAAGAAATGTCGTGGTGCTTACTAGAAATAAGGGGTATGTGAAATCTCAGCCAAAAGCCCAATGGATGGTTAAACGGACCCTCAGAAAGCATCCTCTGCTCGCAAAAGCCATCCTTGAACGTTACAGAATGTATAATGACACCCTTTCGTATATAGATGAACAGGAAGCGAAAGGGCATATTTTCGTCATCCGTCCGTCAAAAAGGCTCGAGGTTGGAAGAATTGAACGAGACCCTGTAAAACTGGATGCTTTATACAGACAGGGAATAGAGGATGCGAAAAGATTATTAGAGGATCTTCAAACATGGCTTGCTAAAAGCGGGCAGCCAATATCAAAGTAAAAAAGTTCATCGGTTTAGTTAGCTCTTCAGTAGGGAACAGTACGAGCAGAGGAGTGATAACAATGAAAGTATTAATAGCAGGTGCCAATGGAAGCACAGGACGATTGGCTATAGAAAAAGCAATAGAACAAGGCTACCAGCCGATTGCTATGATTCGTGATCCTAAGCAGGCGGATGAGCTTGAACATAAAGGAGCTCAGACTGTAATTGCGGATTTAGAAGGAGACGTATCAGAAGCTGTTCAGCAAGCGGATGCTGTTATTTTTGCGGCTGGTTCAGGTTCAAGTACCGGTGATGATAAGACAATCGCCATTGATCAGGACGGAGCTATTAAACTGATTGATGCAGCTAAAAAACATAACGTAAAAAAAATTGTCATGCTGAGTTCAATCGGTACGGACGCGCCTGAAAGGGCTCCTGAAGAGATGAAGCTTTATCTGCGGTCCAAGGCCGTTGCGGATGAGTATCTGAGAAATGCTGAAATCCCTTATACCATTGTCCGTCCCGGAGCACTTTCAGATGACGAAGGTTCAGGAAAAATTGCAGCCTCCAAGTCTGTAAACCCAGAAGGTTCCATTCCGCGTGAAGATGTTGCAGAGGTGCTAGTCGCTTGTTTAAGTGAACCATCTACACAAAATCAAACCTTTGAAATTATCAGCGGAGACCGCAGCATTTCTGAAGCAATTCAATCGATTATGTAAAAATCCATTGAATGAATAAAGCTCCCCCTGTAAACTTAATCAGGTAAGGGAGGCTATTGTATGGATCACCAAACAATTAACGAGATGCTCGATCAGCTGAAAAACGGGGAGCGCATGGAATTTCAAGTATCGAAGGAGGATTTCCTGCCTGTTCGTGAAGTCCTTGTTAAAAGAGAAGATTTTAAGCATTTTCGCGGGATTGCCAGGCATGGAGGCAACACCGTTTACCGCTATATAGCAACAGCGAGAAGCTGAAGAGGATTTCGCCTGGATAATGGCGAAATCCTCTTATTTTTTGAAGCTTTATTTTGTAAGCTGTTTTTTCAGTTTTCTCAGTGCATCTCTTCTCCAGCTCTTTACAGCAGCAGGTGTGACACCCTCAAGACTTGCGATTTCTGTAATGGTAAGTCCAAGATAGGCATATCCATGCATCCACTTCTTTTGATTAAGAGTAAGATCTTTCTCCAGTTCCCCCCAGTCAAATTGATCTTCGGTTTCTTTTAAAATATGGCAATCCTCTGCATAACTGAAATCGTCCTTTAGATCCTCTCTTTCTGAAAGCCGGTTTTGGCGAGTCATTTCGTTCATGAGCTTTCCTTTAATATACAAATAAAAATAGGCATCCATTGATCCTTTTGAGGGCATGTATTGATTAGAAGCCTCCCAAAGGGCGATACAAGCAGTCTGGAAGAATTCCTCATGATTCCTGTAGATAGACAGCCTTTTCAGTAAATGTAATATCATTGGTTTATATCGTTCAAGCAGTTGTGAATAGTTCAATTCTTTCTTCCCTGATGGGATGCATCCTCATTTTTATTCCGCCGGTAATTACATAGTAAATTTCTTTTTTTATGAGCAAAAATTTACTTTTACTCTATATAAGAAATGAATTTTCAAAGGAATTATGGATATGAGATTCGATTTTGGGCGGTATGGTGTTTGAATAGAAGCGCTTGGCGCAATTAAGAATGAAATTTTTTGGAAACTTTTCACTAATGATTTGAAGCGGAAAAGCTGGTAGGCTGAAGCATATGAAATTTTAATAAAGGCTGGAGGGCTGAAATGAAACAGACGACGAGAAAAATGATTCAGATCGCTGCCATAGCCTGTGCAGCATTTATCATTTGCGCAGCACCAGCGTCTGCAAAAATGGCGCATACAGTGAAAAAAGGAGAAACAATGGAGCAAATCAGCTTTGCATACATTGTTTCGATTGACGATATAAAAAAATGGAATCATATAGAGCGGAATACTGCCGTTGAGGGTGATACACTCAGGATCCCTGAAAGAAGCTCGAAGCCGGGCAATGACAGAGAAGAACCGAGTATCGCTGTGTCTAAAGAGGAAAAGAAGCTTCTTGCCCAGCTTGTCCATGCTGAGGCAAAAGGAGAGCCATATGAAGGGAAAGTTGCTGTTGCTTCCGTAGTCCTGAATCGAGTAGAAAGCAGGGAATTTCCAGACTCTGTGAAGGATGTTATATACGAGAAAAACGCATTTTCTCCGGTAGGGAATGGAACGATTCATAACAAGGCAGATGAAGCATCCAAAAAAGCTGCCGAAGAAGCGCTCCGAAAAAAATCTGTAAATTACCTCTACTTCTTTAATCCCGAAACAGCAGAAAGCGAATGGATCAAAACAAGAAAAATAGAAAAAACCATCGGAAATCACAGTTTTTCAATGTAAAATGAATGCCCAAAAACCCTTCCGCTGCACGCGGAAGGGTTTTTGTTATGCGCTTAGGAGCTGGCCGTTTTTGAGAGAGTTTGTCGATTGGCCCGTATTCAGTGAAAGCTGGCCCGGATGTGAGGAAACATGGCTCGTATTCAGTGAAAGCTGGCCCGGACGTGAGAAGAAATGGCTGCGTTCCGAATGACGCGGCCAAGGTCTTCCGCATTTTTGTATAACTTTCTCCCATTTTTCGCAAAATAACCCTAATTATATGAGACCGGGGTTGAGGCTTGTGGATTTAATGAAAAACATGGATGGGTCACCGAAAACCTCAATGCCTGAGCTAATGGCAGTCTTGAGGAGTTCTTCTGATTTTATTCAATTCGGAAGCAAGGGCGTATCGACAAAGTACTGGATATCTTATTTCCGGACACTGGTTGATACGAAAATGCTTCATGAAAGCGTTCTCGCGGTTTTATCAAAAGTTAATTGGACCTCGCTTGAGGAATTAAAGAATGCCGTGCCAGTAGAAAATATTATTTTAACTTCAGACACCGATGTAGTGAAGGAGAAGCTGCTGCAGGGCTTTATTATGATAAGCCTTTCAGAGTACGGACAGTCGGCCCTGCTGATTCGGGTGTTTATGGAAAAAGCAAGGCAGGTTAGCCTTCCTGAGGTTGAATTTAGCGTGGTGGGACCGAAGGAGGCCTTCGTTGAGTCACTAGAGTCGAACATTCATCTTATTCGAAAGCGCATGCCATCAGATCAGCTGCGAATCAGAGAAATCAACATTGGCAAGCTGACACATACGAAGGTCGCTGTCATTTATATGGAGAGTATCGCCAATGATGAAAATGTGCGGACGGTATGGCAGAGACTGAATGGAATTGAGATTGATCACATTAGTGATAGTTCTGTTTTGACAGAGATTATGTCTGATAATCAAAATTCTCCCTTCCCGCAGCTATTGGACTCAGAGCGGCCAGACCGGGTGGTTTCGATACTTTCAGAGGGCAAGATTGTGATTGTGGTGGATGGTTCACCGCAGGTGCTGATTGGTCCAAGTACGCTGATTGAGTTTTTCACAGCATTTGATGATTATTTTTTTAATTATATCGTCGCATCCTTCTTCCGGATTGTTCGTTTAGCATCTGTTGCCTTTTCTATATTAGTTACGCCGGTTTATGTAGCTACATTAAATTTCCACTATGAACTGATCCCAAGGGACCTGCTGAATACGCTTGTCAGTTCAAGGGAAGAGATCCCGCTGCCTCCAATTCTCGAAGCCATTTTTTTGGAACTGACGATTGAGCTGCTCCGTGAAGCGGGGGCGAGACTGCCGACAAAGGTCGGTCAGACGATCGGGATTGTAGGCGGGATCGTAATCGGAACCGCATCTGTTGAGGCGGGACTAACGAGTAACGTCCTCCTGATTATTGTTGCACTTGCAGCATTGGCTTCCTTTACAACGCCTGTTTACAAAATGAGCAACACGATACGTCTAATACGCTTTCCATTTTTGCTGTTTGCAGAATTCTATGGATTGCTTGGAATTGTTTTTTGTTTCTGTGTTCTGGCCACTCATTTATTGAAGTTATCTTCACTTGGAAGACCATTTTTAGAACCAATCTATCCGCCAAGAACTGCTGACATGAAAGATGCGCTGATCAGGCTTCCGTTTTCCATGATGTCAAAAAGGCCGATTCAGCTTCGAACGAAACAGCCAATCCGGTTTGATAAAAAAAGGGCGTCTCAGAAAAAAGATATTGATGAGTGAGGAGTGATTCGATATGACTAAAATTGCTGAAAAATATCAAGTCTCTCATTTTATGGTCTTCTATCTGATTCACTCTCTTCAATTCGGGGTCGGAGTACTCGGCTTTCAAAGAATCATTGTAAAGGTTGCCGGTCAGGATGCGTGGATTTCCGTCATTTTATCAGGTGTTTTTTCACACATTATGGTCTGGATGATTTACCGTATTTTAAGGGGAGCTGAAGGTAACATTCATGACATTCATCATCGTATATTCGGCAAATGGCTCGGTAAAGGACTAAATCTTTTGATTTCGCTGTATTTCACTATGCTTGCGATTGGTGTACTGCGTACGTTTATTGAGATCATTCAGGTTTGGATGTTCCCGGATATGAATGTTTTGATTTTTAGTATCCTTTTCCTTGCACTTGTCTACTACATTGTAACCGGAGGATTCCGGGTAGTGACGGGCATTTGTTTTTTTGGAGTGGTTTTGCCGGGATACCTGATTATTACCTACTTTTTCCCTCTTGAATTTGCCGAGTGGGTAAATTTATTTCCAATGTTTGATCACTCGATCGGAGACATAATAGAAGGAACGAAAAGTATGGCATTAACTGTTCTTGGCTTTGAAGCATTACTAGTCTATTACCCCTTTATTAAAAACCCGGAAAAATCCCAAAAATGGGCTCATGGAGCAATTTTTTTTACCACTTTCTTATACTTGCTCATTTTGGTTATCACCATTGTGTTTTTCAATGAGGAGCAGCTTCAAAAGAATATCTGGGCAACATTAACAATGTGGAAAATCGTTGAAATCCCTTTTGTAGAACGATTTGAGTACATTGGCATTGCGAACTGGAATTTAGTTATTCTTCCTAATGTATGCCTAACCCTATGGTGTGCAAGCAGAGGCATCAAACAGACGATCAATATCTCCCAAAAGAAAACATTAATCCTTGTGCTGATTCTTACGCTAATTGCGGTGAATATGTTTAACACCCGTGAGCAAATTGATCATTTAAACACAGTCATGGGGGATATAGGATTGTGTTTTTATCTATACATTCCGTTGATTTTATTTTTGCAGTTTTTCCTGAAAAAGATTAAAAATCAAGGTGGTGCAGGATGAACAGAATCGTTCAGCTTTCGATCCTTTTTCTTTTTCTCGTCAGTCAAACCGGATGTATACAAAAAGAAATTATCGATGACGTGAACATCATCCTTGCTTCAGGGTATGACGCAACTGAAGATGGGGAAATAACCGGAACCGTAATTGTCCCCGTTTATCAAAAGCAGCAGCCTGTAACAAGTGAAATACTAGAGGAGAAGGCGGTTCTTTCAAGGGATTTACTGACCAACCTTCAGCGTAAATCTTCAGATCCGCTGGTTTATGGCAAGCTTCAAGTGGCTCTGTTCGGAGTAGATCTGGCCAAGAAAGGGTTCAAAGATCTGCTTGATTCACTGCAAAGGGATGCAAGTGTAGGATCGAGGGTATACCTCGCAGTTGCTAGAGAAAGCGCTTCAGAAATTTTAAAAGGCCAATATGGAATTCGCGGAACCGCTGTATATTTGAGCAATTTAATTCGGCACAATATTGAAAGCAGGGACTTATCGAGGGAGAACCTCCATTTGTTCTTGTACAATATGTATGACAAGGGAAAGGATGCTTATCTTCCCATCCTTGAACTCTCAGGCAAGGATGAACTGGAAATCACCGGAGTGGCTCTATTTAATGAGGATCGTATGGTATCTGAAGTTCCGAGCGATAAAATGATTTTCTTTAAACTTCTGACAGATCAATATATGGAGGGAACCTATACGATGAACCTGGAGGATGGAGTGAAAGTTTCTGTAAAAAGTATCACGTCCCATAAAAAACTGAGAATGGCTTCGAAGGACATTGTGAAGATTGATATTAAACTCGAAGGCCATATCCGGGAGTATACAGGCAGCAAAATCACGCCGGAGGTTATCAAGAAGGTGGAAAGTGAATTCAAAGATACCGTTGAAAAGGAATGTCTGTCAATGATGGAGCACTTTCAGGAATTGGATATTGATCCAATTGGAATAGGTGATCAAGCGTCCCATACCTTTAGGAATTTCAAGATTGACCAATGGAAAAAACAATATCCAAATATAAAGACCGAAGTTAAGGCAGAAATTATTGTCAATGAATCCGGTGTAATTGAATAATAGAACGTTAAATAATTTGTCCGCCTCTCTCATAGGATTAAAAAGCGGGATTAAGATGGGAGTGCGTTGGATGAGTTCATTTGCAAAGGGTGCCTTTTTACTGGCGCTGGCGGCTTTCTTTGGCGAGTGTCTGGAGTTTTTTTTGAATATGATTCTGGCGAAAGAACTGGGAGAACACGGAATGGGAATGTACATGCAAATGCTGCCGATTATTTTTTTCGTGGTGGTCATATCGAGTTTGGAGCTTCCTATTTCCATATCGAAATTTGTTGCGGAGCAGAAGAAGGAATATCATTACAGTATGCTTAGGCATGCCCTGAGGTTTGTCTATAAGCTTACAGGGATGATCCTGATTATTGTATTAGTTGTTCTGCCATTTCTTCCGATCTTCTCGGAATACCATCCACTCGTCCGTTATATGATGTTTTTGCTTGTGCCGATTGTATCTTTCTCCTCCATTGCCAGGGGTTATTTTATGGGAGTTCAGCAGATGGACAAAATCGCTATTTCCAATTTTTTGAGAAAAGCGGTTCAGCTTCTTGCGCTCTATTTTCTTTTTCATGGCATGCAATTCAGTGAGAGTACCGCTTTGTTTACAGCATTGGCTGTATTAATCGGCAGTGAAGCAGTCGTTTTCTTCTATTTATTTACTCAATACCTCATTCAATACAGAATGATGAAACATGGGCGTTATCACGAAATGAATGAAAAAGAGGTCCGGAAAAGTTTAATGGCGGTATCTGTCCCCACCACAGCTCTTCGCATTTTTAATGCGATTACAAATGCTATTCAGCCGTTTTTGATAAAAGGAGCATTGGTGATATCTGGTATAGGAAGCGTAATGGCTACTGAACAGTACGGTCTTCTAGCGGGAGTTGCAATGAGCATTGGATTCTTTCCTGCGTTTTTATCTCATTCATTAATGGTCGCATTGCTGCCTAATGTTTCAGAAGCGTATGCTAAACAGGATGGCGAAAGATTGCGGACCTTGCTGCAGCAATCCATGTGGATTACATGTATATACGGGATCCCAGCTGTTTACCTCATGTACTGGTTTGCTGAGCCCCTTACCCATTTATTTTTTAAATCCCCGGATGCCTCTCTTTATTTACAGCTTTTATGGCCCTATTTTCTTTTTCATTTCTTTATTCATCCGCTTCAAGCCTATCTAATTGGATTGGGACTTGTTAAGGATGCTTTTTATCATTCAGTATGGTCCCATGTTGTCTCGTTTTTGATGATGTACGTGCTCGGTTCCATGGGAGAATTTCAAATGACGGGAATTATTCTTGGTATGAACATGGGCATTATTCTCCTTTTTCTCCTTCATTATGTGACGATATGCAGAAAAATTGGATTATCGATGAGCCTGATTTCAAGTAACCGGTTCACTTGAGCAAGCAAATTGAATATCTTTCATGTGGAGATTATAATTGCTGTACAATTGAAAAATGAGGAGGATTTCCTTGACCGTGTTCGCCGCAGCAGCAGCCATTGCCCTAATCCTTTATTTAACAAGGGAATGGTATAGAAGATACATTCCCGTACGGAATATTCCGTGCCTGCCTATCCAGATGATGGAGGGTATTCCGATTGTTGATGTAAGGGACTACAACAATCGTCAGGTCATTACTTTAGAGCGGAGTATGAATATTCCTTATTCTTATTTGCAAAAAGCATTTAATGATATTAATGGACAGGAAATCTACTTAATCGCGGCTACAAAACTTGAACGGAATATGAGTATCCGGTTTTTTAAAAGGAAAGGTATTTTGGTTAAAGGCTATGCCCTGTCTGACCATAGAGGGTGCAAAGAGAAAAGTCGATTGAACACGATGCAAATGTAGTAAATTATTCTGCAGCACCGCAGTCATTTTTAGCAGCAATGGATTCAAAAGGAGTCATATAAATAGATTAGGAACAAAAAAGCGGCTTTTATAAATATGAAGCCGTTTTTTTAATCTTTAAATGTTGCTGCCGCCTGTTTGCCTGTTCCATTGCAGCTGCTGCACTTTGTATTTAGGGGGAAAAATGAAATGCGTTTTTGCTTGCCTGATCCGCTGCAAGTTTTACAAATAATAACTAAAGCCATAAGCTAATGCCTCCTTATCGTATTTGTCCCCAGGTAATGATGGAAATATAAAAAACTGAATATTCTATAAATTATATTATACTTAGTTTATGATAGCACTGCCAATTTCCCTGCTTCCTTTGAAATGAAAGCTCATAAATATTTATTACTCAGCAAAAGTTGGGGGGTTTCATGCAAAAGGACTCAGTTAATTCAGCATAGGTTTACATAATCGAAAGCTATTATTTACACCACCTTTAGATTGGGGTAATGGAGCGTTATCATCTGTCATTTAAATTTAAAGGGTAGTAAAAAATGACATCGGAGGTAACAAAAACATGAAATGGTTAAAAACTTTAGCAGCTGGTGCTGCGCTCGCTGCTGCCCTTGTATCCGGATCCGCTGTACAAGCTCCATTGACAGAGAATAAAGCAGAAGCTGCAAGTGCGTATGATGAGGTCTTATATTTTCCTTTAGACAGATATCCATTAACGGGCGATCACATTATTGATGCAATCGCTGCAGGACACTCCGATGTGTGCACAATTGACCGTGCCGGTGCGGATCAAAACCGTGCGGAATCCTTAAAGGGGATCCCTACAAAATCAGGCTATGACCGTGATGAATGGCCAATGGCTATGTGTGAAGAAGGCGGAGCAGGAGCAGATATCCGCTACGTACCTTATTCAGATAACCGCGGCTCAGGTTCATGGGTTGGAAATCAGCTTGAGGCTTATCCTGATGGAACGAAAGTATTATTCATCGTTCAATAATGAATGTACTAGCTCAAGGAGAAATTCTTATTTCTTATCATCAGTTTACGGTTTACCAGCAAGGGATGAAGCGTCCTCATTTTGACTGGCCGGAGAGTGCTCTTGAAAAAGGGTTTGCCGCAGACCTGAGTGCAGCTGCTTTTGCAGCTGAAACGAGCAGTAAAGCACTTATAGAAGTGCGAGTCAGTCCTTCAGGCAAGGAACCGGAATGCACCATTGTAATACCATTTCATGTGAAGGGTACAGGAGTCGAAGTGAGCAGTGTTATGTCTGAGAAAATGACATGCGAGCTCTCGTCTGGTGACTACATGCTTTGTATGAATGCCATTTCATTGGGGAAGCACGAAAGCACAGATGAACAAAAGTTGAAATATGAGCTAACTTTTATACCTAAGTAGAAACCAGCTTAAATGCTGGTTTTTTTATTGTTTACAAATTATAATAATTATCAAAACTAAATTATAATAATTATTATTTAGTTTTTAAGGTCAATCTGCTATAATAAGGAATATCCCTTATATTATTATGGTTTTCTTAAAATTTATGTTCTGCGAAGATGATTAGTATTCTCAATTAGAGGTGATTTGTTATGGAGAAAGGTCTGACTAAGTTAAATTCAGGATGGCATCAGTATGCTGAGTTAACAGCTGCCATTCTCTCAGGTTTGTTAATTGCAGCGGGATGGGCATTTCAGCAAAGCTATGAGCCTATTTCAGTGATGTTATTTATTTTAGCCTTCCTTATCGGAGGTTTTGCCAAAGCTAAGGAGGGGATTGAAGAAACCGTTTCTGAACGGACATTGAATGTTGAACTGCTGATGATCTTTGCCGCCATTGGCTCTGCCATCATTGGCCATTGGATGGAAGGTGCCATCTTAATTTTTATATTTTCACTAAGCGGAGCTTTAGAAACGTATACGATGAATAAAAGTCAAAAGGAAATTTCTTCATTGATGGAAATTCAGCCTGAGGAAGCTGTAAGGATTAATGGTGATGCTCAGCAGAAAGTCCATGTCAGTGAGCTTATAAAGGGGGACCTGATTCTCATTAAACCTGGTGAGCGGGTTCCGGCTGATGGAATTCTCGAGAGCGGAATAACAACGGTTGATCAATCAGCGATAACTGGTGAATCGATACCTGTTGACAAGAAAGAAAACGATGAATTTTATGCGGGTACAGTAAATCTTACCGGGTCCATCACGATTCGGGTAAGCAGGAAAAGTGAGGATACGCTTTTTTCGAAAATCATCCAAATGGTTCAGTCTGCACAATCTGAAAAGTCACCTTCCCAGCTATTTATTGAACGCTTTGAAAGCACGTATGTGAAAGCTGTACTGGCAGCCGTTGGATTAATGATGGTTGTCCCTCATTTTGCATTGGGCTGGAGCTGGGGTGAAACATTTTACCGGGCAATGGTATTAATGGTCGTTGCATCCCCATGTGCGCTTGTCGCATCGATAATGCCGGCCAGTCTATCCGCTATCTCCAACGGAGCAAAAAATGGCCTTTTGTTTAAAGGAGGCGTCCATCTTGAGAGACTATCCAGAGCTAAGATCATTGCCTTTGATAAAACAGGTACTTTAACAAAAGGCGAACCTTCCGTCACGGATGTGAACCTGCGGGAAGGGATTGATACCGCAGAACTATTCAGTGCCGCAGGGTCCATTGAAAATCAATCGAACCATCCTCTTGCAAAAGCCATAGTCGAATTCACCCGTCAAGTGGAGGGGGTTCAGCTGAAGCGGACGGAGGTAACAGAAGAATTCGGCATGGGCATTACAGCGGCTTGGGGTGGAAACAAATATTTTATAGGAAAAGCTGAATTTGTTGGGAAAGAAGAAGCGCTAACATTCGCTGATGGAGCAGCACGGCAGTTTGCGAAAACTGGGAAGACCGTCGTGTTTGTAAGGGATGAGAAAGGAATTGCCGCTTTATTTGCATTAAAAGACACGATCCGTCCTGAAACGAAAAAGGCCATTGAATCCTTTAAATTAAATGGGATTCAAACTGTGATGCTGACCGGCGACAGCGAACAAACAGCGAAATCAATTGCACAAGAAGCACATTTGGATTCCTATCGTGCACAATGCATGCCCGAGGATAAGCTAAATGAGATCAAGCAGCTTAAATCCAAAGCTGGTGTAACCATTATGGTAGGAGATGGGATTAATGACGCGCCTGCACTTGCCCTTGCGGATGTCGGGGTTGCTATGGGGGAAGGGTCGGAAGCGGCACTTGAAACAGCCGATATCGTCCTGATGAAAAATGATCTTCAAAAGCTTTCTGATGCAATTGCTCTTTCAAAAAAAATGAATCGAATTGTTAAGCAGAACATCGTTTTTTCAATGGCAGTCATTGCTCTGCTGATCTGCTCAAATTTCCTTCAAATTCTGAGTTTGCCATACGGTGTGATCGGTCACGAAGGAAGTACCATTCTCGTTATATTAAATGGATTAAGACTTTTAAAATAATGCATTGTCCCCTGAGATTGAAGTCAGGGGGCTTTTTAGTACGCTCTTATACCTCTGTTTCAGTCTCTGGTCTTCTAACAACAATAATATAAGCGAAGACAAAGCAAATGAATCCTGCAATCCATCCTATAAGGGAACTGAAATAATAAAAATCAATGAGCGCCATACCGATAAACGGACAGGCCAGCCCAAGCAAGGTTAATATAACAACACTTTTTCTTTTAATAAATCCAGCCATATACACATCTCCTTAGGCATGCGAACACCGTTATTATACAGAAAAACCAGGGGAAAGAAAAATCGTTTAAGAATAACTTTTCCATTATTTAAGAAATAAACTTGAAAAGTAAAAAAAAGGTGTTTTCATCTAAATTTAAGCTCTGTTAAACTTGGCTGCTGCAGCGGAAATCAACAGCCAAGTTTAACCAGTGAGTTCGAAAAAATTTCAAGTATATTGAAGGAAAATGGAAATTTGTGATGGAATAATAGATTAGTTTCGATTGAACAGCATGATTGAAAATTAGGGGGGGATCTTTTGAAAATGAAACGGCTATTTTTGATTATGCTTGGAATAGTATTTTTTATGACAGCTTGTAATAAAGAAGAAGCGGTGAAAGAGGAAAAATGGGAAGAGAATAGTCCAACCTTTACTTCTGAATACGGTGAAATGTTTGGGAAAAAAGGCAGCATTGGAATTATAGGTTCTAAATCAATTACAGAAAATGGACAAAAGTGGATGTGGCATTTTTGGGGAACTGAACAAATAGCAGATAAAGAATGGGAAGTAAAAGCTTTTATGCAAGGCAAAGAAGCGATTAACCCAATAACATTTAAAGATGAGCGATTAATTCCCCGCGGTAATGAAATAAATGGACACGCTCGTTCAGCCGTGATATTTCCAGAATCAGGACGGTGGAAGTTAAAGGTCTATATTGACGGAAAATATTTTGATGAGCTGATTGTGAATATTACTCAAGCATGACAAGTTAAACGCTTGAAGATTCCTTCAAGCGTTTTTTAACATTTGTTAAGAATAAGACCGTCCCTTCCATTCATATCCCTTTTTGCGAATGGAGGTATACATTGATACAACCATAAGGGAGATGAAGGCAGCAGCTGACAGCGGCATAGAGAAGGCCAGGGAAAGCTTTTGATTGGAGCGCCAGTCGATAAACATTTTTTGTAGAACGATTAGGATATAGGGTAAGTACCAGAAAATCAAAAAAGATTGCAAGATAATGAGCTGAGCGACTCCGTAAACAAGCAAAAACAACGGGAACACATAGAAAAGTGCATAAAATAAACAAAGGCTGATGGTAATGGGCAGTGAACGGCCAAAACCGGGAAAGATATTCTTCTTAAAGCCTTCCCATGCTTCCCTGCTTGAACTGTACATATAGCAGGTGACCATATCCGTGACATTTGCCAGCAATACTCGTTTTCTATTCTCTTTCATTTTTCGAGTGAGATGCACATCATCTACGATCGAGTCTTTAATACTCTCGTGACCGCCGATTTTTTCATAATCTGTCCGTTTAAACAGCATGAAAGCTCCATGAGCGGCTGTGGCAGCGGGAAATGCAGTCCGGTTTGCCAATAGGAGAGGAAGATGGAAGTATACGAGAAAATGCTGCATTGGAACAAGCCATTTCTCAATCAAATACTGTACAGGAAATTTAGGAAAGCCGGTTAAAAGGGAAACCTTAGCAGATTCCAGCGTGTGCACAGCACGTTCAATTGTCATTGGTGCCAGACGGACATCTGCGTCTAAAAAAAGGATAAGTTCTGTATCAGCATGACGGCTCAATGTGTGGCACGCATGGACTTTCCCAGCCCAGCCTTTAGGAAGACTTCTGCCAGACAGGATTTTAAACCTCCCATCATCGCCAGTATGTCTGTTTAAAAGCTCATATGTACGGTCTTCAGATTGATCATCCAAAAGCAAAAAACAAAGGTTAGGATATTTCAGTTTTTTTAGCATGGAAATGAGATCTGGTACATTTCGTTCTTCATTTCGGAGAGGAACAAGAATGCTTACTGCTGGGTAATGGGTAATCTCTGAATCTTTAAGCTTAGGCATAAAAAAGGAGTTGGCTACAGTTAAAAGCAGAAAAATAAAGAGAAGAATGGTGTAGATGACGATTAACAATTTGGGCTATGCCTCCTTAATAAGACTCTGAAAATGCGGCCTATTGAATTACGATATTCTTCAACTAAAAAGGACAGGCCCGCTAAGGACCAGTCCTTCTTTATTAGTATAAATCTTTCTATGCCTTTAAGAAAAGGTTAGGGCCCGGTTCAGCCAATCTCTTTTTGTGTTGCTTTTGCAAGATCATCCTCTAAGATGAGATCTGCTGTAAGCTGTCCGGAAAGAGTAACCATGGGAACGCCCCCGCCTGGGTGGGTTGAGCCGCCTGTAAAATAAAGGTTATGGAGCAGTTTGCTTCGGCTTGGAACTTTAAATCCTCCGTTTTTCTTCCGGTCTGTCGCGACCCCGTAAATGGAACCTCCGTTTGAGCCGTATAATTCCTGAATATCATCCGGAGTAAACTGGTATTCCCATTCAATGTGATTCCTTAAGTCTGCAACACCCATTCGTTCCAGTTTATCGAGAACCTTTTCACGGTATTGCTCCTTCATTCCCTCCCATGTTTCTCCCTCTTTCAATGGAGGAACGTGGGTAAGAACAAACAAGTTTTCTTTTCCTTCAGGAGCTTGAGTAGAATCTGATTTGGAAGAGATGCCGATGTAAACCGTTGGATCATCGGCAGGAATGCCTTCATTGAAAATTTGGTCAAATTCTTTCTTTGGATCCTCAGAAAAGAAGAAATTGTGATGGGCCAAATGTTTATACTCTTTATTTACCCCAAGGAGAAGGACTAAGCCTGATACAGTCGGAACATATTTTTCAAGTTCCTCCGCAGCCTTCTGGCTTCCGCTGTGGGTTTCCATAATTGTCTTATATGCGGGGATCGCCTCCAGATTGGAAACGATTAAGTCTGCATGAAGAATGTCTCCATCCTCAAGCTCTACACCCGTGGCGGTATCGCCCTCTGTAATGACTCTTTTCACCTTGCTGTTGAGCCGGACGTCTACGTTAAGCTCGCGAAGCACTTTATTCATAGCTTCGGCGATTTTGTACATTCCGCCTTCGACATAGTGAATGCCGATGCCAAGCTGTACGTAGACAAGCTGAGATAAAATGGCAGGAGCCTGATAGGGTGAAGAACCGATGTACATAATCATAAAATTAAACAGCTGCTGAAGATGCTTGCTCTTGAAATGCTTTTTCGTTACCTGGTCCATCGACTTGATCGGATCCATGGCCAAAAGCTCTTTCATTGAATGCATGTTCCTTAAATCGTTAATTCCGGTCAGGCTCCGTTTATAAAAGCTCTTTAAGCTGTATTCATACATTTTTGTGCAGTAGGACATATATTGAAAAAATTCGTGCTGATCTTCAGGGTTATGCTCCTTCAGCTGTTCCATCAGCTGCTGCAGGTCACTGGTCAGGTCGATGGTTGTTCCATCTTCAAAAAAAGTTCTCCATTGCGGTTCAATCCGTTTAATTTTTATGTAATCATGAATATCCCGGTTTGCACTGCGGAAAAGCTGTTCCAAAACCCATGGCATGGTTAGGATAGAGGGGCCTGTATCAAATTTAAACCCGTTTCCTTCTCTTACATTTAATTTCCCGCCAAGTCTTTCGCCTTTCTCAATAACCGTGACATCATATTGATCTGCAGCAAGACGGATTGCAGATGACATTCCGCCAAGCCCGCCACCGATAACAATTACCTTTTTCCTCAAATTTTTCAGCCTCCTTATTAATTCAATAAAAATGGATTACAATGGTAATTAGATCCGTCTATCATTTTATCCAAACGTGTGAATTTTTCATTCATTGCTATAAGAAGTATTTTCCACAATAATGCAATGCGGAAACCTGAATTAATCCCCTTAGTACGCATTATTGAAGAAAAGGGGTATAATGAAGGAACCATTCTAGTGAGGTGGCTCTTTGTGGCAATTATTATATTCGCTCTTTTAATCGGCATCTTTTTATTCTGGAGGATCCCGACGCTAGAATCGATTCCGTCTGAGAAGAGCAGGAATTACGTACGGGAAAAACTCTCTATCATTATTCCTGCAAGAAATGAGGAAAAAAATCTTCAAGTGCTATTTGCTTCTTTAGCCTCTCAGAGTGATGCTCCATTTGAAATCATTGTGGCAAATGATCAATCCGGCGACAGAACGAAAGAAACGGCTGAATCATACGGTGCAAGAGTGGTTGATGTTCCAGAGCTTCCGGATGGATGGTCTGGGAAATCCTGGGCTTGCTGGAACGGTGCAAAAGCAAGCTCAGGCGAATGGCTGCTATTTCTCGATGCTGATACTTATTTTGAAAAAAACGGTTTAACACGATTGGCGGATTTTTTTCGGCATATTGAAGCTAAAGGTGTTCTTACAGTTCATCCTTTCCATGAAACAAAAAAGTTTTACGAAAGCGGCTCCTCTCTTTTCCATCTCATGACAGTAGGTGCGATTGGTGCCTTTGCTCCTGAATGGGCTAGAAAAAAAGCAAACGGAGCATTCGGACAAGCGCTTATGTGTACGAGAGAGAGTTACTTCGGCTGGGGCGGACATGAATCAATAAAAAGCGAAATCGTTGAAAATATGGCCATGGGAGAACGGATATTTGAGTCCGGTAAATCCATCTTTTACGCCAGCGGCAAGAAGGCGGTTTCGATGCGTATGTATCCCGACGGCTTGAAAAGCATGACTTACGGCTGGGCAAAAAGTTTTGCATCAGGAGCAAAAACGGCTAAGTTTGTCTACTTGGTCTTATCGTCGATTTGGATTGCAGGTCTCATCTCTTTCTTTGTGAAAATTCCGCTCCTCTTTACGGACAGCTGGCTGCCCCTTATTCTCCTTTACGCAGCTGCAGCTGTTCAGCTCGGAAGCGCGTTATCAAAATTCGGCCGTTTCTCCAAATGGAGTGTTCTGCTGTTTCCGCTCCATATTTTGTACTTTTTGTCTGTTTTTGGATTTTCGATCTATCAGACATTTATCCGTAAAAATGCCAGCTGGAAGGGCAGAAGTATTGTGAAAAGCGCGAAGGAGGCCCATCGTAAGTGAATCCCTTTTGGCTAATTGCCGTTAATGCAATCCTTTTGCTGTTCATACAATTCGGGACTGCCTGGATTTTGTCCTGCATTCCTTCAAAAAACTTTCGCCGCTCCTCATTTCTTTACAAAAAAAGAAAATGGGAGCGTGAGGGAAGGTTTTATGAACGATTGTCCATCAGAAGGTGGAAAGATCGGCTTCCAGAAGCAGGAGGATGGTTTGAAAAGGGGTATTCGAAGAAATCCTTGCAAGGCACCAATGAAGAAAACATCGACAGGTTTATCATTGAGACAAGGCGGGGGGAGCTTGCCCATTGGCTTCAGATTCTCCCATCCTTTCTCTTTTTTCTTTGGAACAGTCCGCTTGGCGGCTGGATCATCGTGAGCTATGCACTCGCCTTTAATCTTCCTTTTATTGCTATTCAAAGGTATAACCGAATTAGGTTAATCAGAGTTTCAGAAACTAAAAAAAGAGTACAAAAAAAAATTCTCTTAAAAAAGCCGAATCGGTTTACATGAAATTTCCCGTTTTGATAAGATAGCAACTGACCCATACATATATCCGCGGAAAGGCGTGGCCTGAATGAATAAAAGAATAAAGCAATTACAGGAATGGATGAAGGAAGAAGCAGTGGAAGCTGCATTTATCCACTCACCGGAAAACGTTTATTATTTAACTAATTTTCTCACTGATCCGCATGAAAGGTTAATGGGACTATTCGTCTTCCAGGAAAAAGAACCCTTTTTCATTTGCCCCGGGATGGAAACAGGGCAGGCAAAAGAGGCTGGATTTCAAAATGAGATTATTGGATATGGAGACCATGAGCAGCCATTTGAGAAGATTCGTGAAGCATTTTCATCCAGAGGCATGCAAAGGATTTCAAAAGCAGCAATCGAGAGTGAACTTCTTTCCTATTCAAGAGTGCAGGAATTTTTAAGGATCACGGGCTCGCCTCAGCTTGTTTCAGCTGAAGAGAAAATGAATGAGCTCCGCGTAATCAAGGATGCCGGCGAAATTGCCATAATGGAAAAGGCTGCAGCTTTAGCCGATTATGGTGTGGAAGCAGGCGTAGCCGCACTTAAAGAGGGCATAACGGAAATGGACGTTCTTGCAAAAATTGAATACGAACTAAAGAAAAAAGGCGCTCAGGCAATGTCCTTTTCAACAATGGTTCTCTTCGGCAAAAAGTCAGGACAGCCCCATGGGAACCCTGGCACAGCCAAGCTGAAAAAAGGAGATTTTGTCCTTTTTGATTTAGGAGTTGTAGTAGGCGGGTACTGCTCAGATATTACAAGAACAGTTATGTTCGGCCAGCCAGATGAAAAGCAGCAGCACATTTATCAAACGGTATTAACGGCGGAACTGGCAGCCCTTGAAGCGGCAAAGCCAGCTGTTAGAATCGGTGATTTAGATAAAATAGCCAGAGGTATTATTGAAGAAGCGGGATATGGTGAGTTTTTCCCTCACCGGCTTGGTCATGGTCTCGGCATCAATGTCCACGAATACCCATCAATGGCCTATACGAACGATGGCTTGCTGAAGGAAGGGATGACGTTCACAATCGAACCCGGCGTTTATGTTCCGGAAGTGGGCGGAGTCAGAATTGAAGATGATGTTCTTATAACACCGGACGGAGCCCGCGCTCTGACGGCTTATCCAAAGGAGCTTCAGATTATCGAATAAGGCTCTGTTAAGCCTGATATTGATTTTAACACCTGTTGTGATTGGAGTGGAAAGCGCGCGCCTGCTACCTGCAATCAACAGCCAAGTTTAACAGAGCTTTGAATAAACCAAACCACGCATGTCCAGGCGGATGTGCGTGGTTTTTATATGTTTATAAAAAGAAAATGAAATGGCCGGCAGTTCCATTACAGAATCATATCGGCAAACAATTTTTCTTGTCCTGCAGGGGATGCTTCAGGTTTTCCAATTAAATACCCCTGACCCAGTGTAATTCCGATTGATTGCAAAAAGGTATATTCATCTTCTGTTTCGATTCCTTCCGCCAGAACAGTGATGGATAAATCGTCAGCCAGAGCTTGTACATTTTTAAGGAAAGTTTGTTTTTCAGAATCTTGATGGCAATCGGTAATATAATGGCGATCGATTTTCACGAAGTCAGGTTTCAGGTTTTCCAGAACCTCGTAAGTAGAATATCCGCTGCCCATATCATCAAGCGCTACTTTCATGCCGTTTGCCCGATATGTGTCCAGTATACTCTTTAAGTGTTCCATATCATTGATTTTTTCGGTTTCTACTACTTCAAATATTAAGTCATCCGGACTGACTCCGTATTGCTTTACCATTTTAAAGGTGTGCTGCAGGCAGTGCTCGGGGTTATAAATAGAAGACGGGATAAAGTTAATGAAAGATTTGATGCCATGCTTAACTTGATTTGAGCGGGCAATAATGGCAAGCTCCCGTGCCCTTCGATCAAGAATAGACTGCATCCCTGTTTTAATCGCAGTGTCAAAGAGTTTAAAAGGCGACACAGGTGGATTAAAGCTTCTCAGCAGCGATTCATAGCCGAAAATCTGACCGCTTTCCAAATTCACGATTGGCTGAAAGAAACTTAGAAATTCCCCTTTGTTAATCAGGCTGACAAGGTCTTTATATATAACACGTTCATAAATATAGCTAAAGGGAGAATAGGCGAGAGGCTGTTCAGGATTTCTTGACAGAGCCCCTTTTATTAGACTGGTATTTGTCTGTTCATGAAGGTCTTGCAGCAGGCTTGCGAGTTCTTTACCATTTGAATAGGGGATTGATAAGCTTCCATCCGCATTCTCCAAAAATTTTCTGGCAGTAACATTTTCTTCTAGATTATGCAGAATCAAAAAGCCGTTATCAGGAAATGGAGGCGCAGGTGTACAGGAAGTGCAGTAGTTCATTATGTCGCTCCTTTTTGGTTTCTTAGACCAAATGTAATGAGTCTATTGTATCAAAAACGGTGGGAATTTTACAGCGATAAATCAGAATGAAATTATATTTAGTAAGGTAAGGTTTTTGTTTTGAGAAATTCTCTGATGGGGATTATAGTAGAAGAGGACTTAGTAAGCACGATACATATGAGGTGAAAAAAATGAAGAAAATTGCAGTACTGACAAGCGGAGGAGACTCTCCAGGCATGAATGCAGCCATCCGGGCAGTTGTAAGGAAAGGGATATACAGCGGTCTGGAGGTTTACGGAGTATATCAAGGCTATCAAGGTTTAATGCAGGGACAGATTAAAAAGCTTGAAGTGGGATCTGTCGGTGATATTATACACCGCGGAGGAACCATGTTATATACAGCCCGCTCAGAAGAATTTAAGACAGATGAAGGCCAGCATAAAGCAATCGAACAATTGAGAGCCCATGGTATTGAAGGGCTGGTTGTGATTGGCGGGGACGGTTCCTATCAGGGTGCAGCCAAGCTCACTCAAAAAGGTTTTCCGTGCATCGGCCTGCCGGGTACAATTGATAACGATATTGCAGGAACCGACTATACGATCGGATTTGATACAGCCCTTAATACAGTTGTAGATGCAATTGATAAAATAAGGGATACAGCTACTTCCCATGACCGTACATTTATTATTGAAGTAATGGGACGCCGTGCAGGAGATATTGCTCTTTGGTCGGGCCTTGCAGGAGGGGCGGAGACAATTTTGATTCCGGAGCATCCTCACGAACTGGATGATATGATGGACAGGCTGCGAAAAGGAATCAGCAGAGGTAAAAAGCACTCGATTATTGTTCTCGCAGAAGGGGTTGGCAGTGCAGATGATCTTGCCAAGGACCTGAAAACCAAGTTTGATCTTGAAACGAGAATTAGTGTCCTCGGCCACATACAGCGCGGAGGCAAGCCGACTGGAAGGGATCGTGTCCTTGCTTCACGCTTAGGGTCAAGAGCGGTTGAACTGCTCATGGAAGGTAAAGCAGGCCGTGCCATTGGAATTGTAAATGAAGTAATAACAGACCGTGATTTAATGGAAATTGCCGGACAAAAAGATCCCCTTCCAGATAAACTGTACACTTTATCACAGGAGCTTTCGATCTGACTATAGCAAAAAGCCCGCTGCTGCCAGCGGGCTTTTGCTATACCTTATAAAATCTGATGAGCAGAAATCTAATACCGAAGCCGGCTGCAAGTCCGGGTATAAGAAAAAGCATAGGAAGCCAGACTGGTCCAGGCATGATTCCAAAAAAAGAAACGCGGTCGGAAAACATGATTCCAATCGTAACAAAGTAGGCGGAAAAGGCAAATGGAAGGAAGGATAGCGGGGGGGATGGTCCATCTGCGAATTTGTAAGCATCATACATAGCAAACATATATACGCATGGGTAAAACATAAGCCATTGAGGATCTGAAGTATTAAATGCTTTAGTGATGTCCCCGTTAAAACTGTATTTTATTGTAAGATTGAAGAATGCATTCAGATTTATTAAAAATTCGAGAGCAATAAAGACTACGCCTTTTCCGAAATGTCCGTTTAAAAACTGCCCGAACCCAGGCAGGGCAATGCTCCACAAAATGGCTTCCAGTTTGCCTGTTTTTTTCATCAAAAAGCTCCGTTCACTCGTTTTTAATAGGTTTCCCGCATCCTGCCTGAACATACATCCCGGCTAAACAATTGAGGAATGCAAAAAAAGATTGAAATATTTTCCTTTATCAGCTACCTTTACAATAGATGAATTGCAAGAAAGGGGACTTTTCTCATGCGCTACAATCGTTCTGAATCATTCCGTTTTGTATTCTCAGATCCTATTGATGCCTCATTTTCTATTACTGAAAAAGCGGGTGAGGAAATCAACACGAAACCAGGTGAAGCTGTTATTATGGACATCAGCCCATCGGGACTGAAGCTTATCTCACATCTGGAGCTGCCGATGGAGGAACCGATAATTTTACATATCTCCTTTAAGATTAGAGATGAGGAAATTGAACTGAAGGGAGAGCCGATGTGGAAAAAGCCAACCGGTTCAGGATTTCAGTATGGAATCAGAAGTCTCAATGATCAGATTCTAAAAAACAGGATTGTTAAAGAGTTAAAAGAATACGCACAAACCAAACCTAAAAATTAACCGGAACAGGCTTTTTTATAAAAGCTTGTTTTTTTTCGCTACTTTTTCATTCCTCCGCTGTATTGCTATAACGAAAGGGGGTGAGAAACATGGCACAAGCAGTACTTATCGACAGACAGCTGCGTCTTGTATATGACCTCGGTCTTAATATGGAAGGCAAGCAGGTTTTTAAGTCAAAGACGTACAGTAATGTAAAACCTGCAGCTGATCCAGAACAGCTGTTGGCAACAGCAGTTATTCTTTCCGGACTGCAGAAATACCCGCTTTTCGCAGCAGAACGGATGGATACAAATGAAATTCAAAACTAAGAATTGGAGTGTTGTAAATGGCAAAGACGCTTGAACTGCAATTTGTGAACGAGCAGGGCAAAACCGTTACCATCAGTGTAGACGCGCCAAAAGATTCATTAACAAAGGATGAAATTGCTGAAGCGATGGACGGGTTGATGGCAGCAAATGTCTTCATTTCCGGAGGCGGAAATCTGACATCGAAAAAAGGGGCAAGAACGGTTGACCGAACGGTTACCGAAATGGAAATAAAATAACTGAAACAGGGGGCTGACATTGTCAGTCCCCTGTTTCGAAAGGAGGAAGCCTGATGGAACAATGGCTTCAGTTTATTGGGGATACGGGATTTCCAATTGTCGTAACCATGTATTTGATGCATAGGATTGAAGGCAAGCTTGATGTGTTAATCCAAACCATTCAAATGCTTCCGGTGCGTATGCAGGAGGAAAACAGGGAATCTGGAGATCGGCTGGGCAGAATCCATTTAAGTGAAAAAGTGCAATGAAAAAAGCCCGGTCTCATATTGAGACCGGGCTTTAAATCAGTTATTATACTTCAGCGGACATGCTGTTTCTTTTACGTTCCTTTTTGGCTTGTTTAATGAAAAATAACTCGTAAACAACTGGTACGATAATAAGAGTAAGCAATGTTGATGAAGTTAATCCGCCAATTACTGTGATGGCAAGACCCTTAGAAATCAAGGTTCCGGAAGAAGTCGTGAATGCTAAAGGCAAAAGTGCCGCAATCGTTGCAAAGGCCGTCATCAGTATTGGACGCAAACGTGTTTTACCGGCTTCAATAAGCGCTTCGCGAATAACAAGCCCTTTTTGTTCACGGTTTTGTCCAATTCGGTCTACCATAACAATGGCATTCGTCGTCACGATTCCAATTAGCATAAGCAGGCCGATCATAACACTGACACTAAGCGGTTCTTTCGCTAAATATAAGCCTAAGAGAGACCCGACCGGTACAAAAATCAAGGAAGAAAGAATGACGAATGGGATACGCGCCTGACCGAATGTAATCAGCATTGTAATATATACAAGCCCGATTGCAACGGCCATTGCCAGCCCAAGCTGCTGGAATGTCTGAACCGTTTCATCGCTTCCTCCGCCTCCTTCAAAAGATACTCCCTTAGGAAGATCAACATCGCTTTTTACCCCTTCAATGACAGAGGAAGAGACTTCTGCTATATTATCTGATGTAATTTGCGCACTAACCTGAGCGTACACTTTACCATCTAATCGCTGAATGGAAGTATAAGCGTCCGTTTCTTTCACGTCAGCCACATCAGAAAGCTTAATAGGACCCTTTTGACTGAAAATCACAGTATCTTTCAGCTTATCAACCGATGTAACATCTTCACCATAACTTAATTCAACGCTCCGTTCCTTTCCGTCCAACTTCAAATCCCCGACATCGACCGGTTTGGTCTGATCAGAAACGGTGCCAAGCACTTGGAAGCCTGAAACGCCATATTCATCAGCCTTTTCAGGTTTGATTGTTACAACAGCCTGCTTTTGTTTATCAGCAAAGTTGTTGGAAACATATTTCAGATCTTTGTTTTTATTTAAGTAGTCCTCTACTTTTTTCGCAGCATCTGATAAAGCATTTAAATCATTGGAATAAAGATCAATATTTACATTGTTATTGGAAGGCGGGCCGCCGCTGCTTTGCTCCTGAATGCCAAGCTTAGCTTCGGGTGCCTGCACCTCTGCGATATTTTCCATCTTTTTCTGTAAATCTTTAATATACTCTGAAACCTCTGTTCCGTCTTTCAAGGTAATAAAGTAACTGGCTTTATTCTCCCTCTTTAAGCCGGTAGTGAAATCACGGCTTCCGACTCCTGCGGTGATTTCTTCAATCGCTTCTTCTTTATCGAACATTTTTTCAAGCTCAAGCGAGACTTCGTTTGTCTTATCCAGAGTAGTGGAAGACGGCAGTTCAATACTAGCTACCAATGTTTTTTGTTCTTCGTTTGGAATGAAGGTAAAGCCAAGCCCGCTTACTAGGAACACAGATCCAAATAGCAGGAGAAGGGAAAGACCGATTACAGTGATTTTGTGATTAAGAGACCATTCAATCACGCCGGCATAAAACTTTTGAAGCGGTCCTTCTTTTTCTTCCTTAGGTACTTTTTTAAATGAAAACCTTGCTAGGATCGGTACGATGGTAACCGATACAAGAAGGGATGTGATCAGTGAAAAGATAATCGTTAGTGCAAAAGGAAGGAAGAATTCTCCAGTAATGCCTCCGACAAACCCGAGCGGCAGGAATACGACAACCGTGGTAATGGTTGAAGATGTGATAGCCTTCAATATTTCTTTTGTGGAGTCCTCAATTAGTTCATTAGTTACACCTGTATTTGTTTTCCTTACTCGTCTGAATACATTCTCGATTACAACGATGCTGTCATCGACAACCCGGCCTACTGCAACTGCCATTCCGCCAAGCGTCATGATATTCAATGAGATATCAAGCTGATTTAAGAAAATGGATGTTACTAGCAGTGAAAGAGGGATGGATACTATCGCAATAATCGTTGCCCGGAAATTCCGCAGGAAAACCAATACAGCAAGCGATGCAAACAAAGCTCCAAGCAGACCTTCGCGAATCAGCGTCTCTACGGATTTCTCAATTCCTTCAGCCTGATCAAATCCGATGGAATAATCAAGCTCATCATTGTATTTCTCAAGGGTTTTGATTACTTCGTCTGCAACCTCAACCGTGTTGGCATCCTGTTTCTTTGTTATCGCCATTGATAAAGAATCTTTTAGATTATATCTTGTCAGCTCCGGACGGTCGGTTACAGTTTCAATCTTTGCAATGTCTTTTAATTTAACCGGTTCCTGCTGAGCTTGCTGTGCTGAACCAGCAGCTGCAGAAGGCGCATCTCCTTGAGGAGGACCCGCTGGTGATTGGGTGCTTGGAGCTTGCTGGCCTTGTGATGCTCCCTCTTGAGGAGCTGATGGGGCAGAAGCTGCTGTGGTGAGCTGCAGCTCTTTTAATGTATTTACTTCATTTAAGCCTTCTTGAACCCTGATTGGAATTTCGGTATCTTTTTCAACCACGTTTCCAGCAGGGAAAGATAAGTATTTTTCGTTAATTTTGTCTTTTATTTGTGAAAGAGAAAGTCCGCTTTTTTCAGCCTTTTCCTTATCAACTGTTATTCGGACAACTTCTTCCTTCAATCCTCCGACCGATACACTATTGATTCCGGAAATTTTATTAAGCTCTGGAATCACATCGTCCTGAAGGAGTTTTTCAATATCGGCATCCTCTTTTGTGAAAAGGGATATGTTGAAGATAGGGAAGGTTCCAAATGAAAAACGGTTGACTTTCGTCTCGGCTGTATCAGGCAGATTTGCTTCACCAATTAAGGTGTTGATTTGATCTTCTACCTTGTCAATGTCCGTATTAAACGGGAATTCCAGATTTATAATTCCGACACTTTCATAAGAAGAACTTGTGATGCTTTTAACACCATCAATGCCTTTAAATTCATCTTCAAGCTTGGATGTTACCTGTTCGCTGACATCGTCAGGAGATGCACCGGGATACACAGCTTCGACCGATACTTGAGGAAATTCAATGTTCGGCAGGAGATCTACCTTAAGCTGTGTAAAGCTGTATAGCCCTCCAAGAATCAGGAGAAAGGAAATAATAAAAACAGCTACCGCATTTTTAAGGCTAAATTTTGTTAAAAAATTCATGGCTACACCTCTTTGTTTTAGTTATACAAAAGTTATACAAGATTTACTATACTCCCTTTTTCGTGAAATTGCATCTATAAAACGTAAATTATTTGTGACGAAATTGTAATCATGGCCCCATTCAATTCAAAGCCCTCCTGAATCAGCTGGAGTAATCCGAGGAGGTGAAACTTGCGGCTAATATCTGATCCACACGAAATGTCCGCATTTTTCCTCTAAGCAGACATCTTGCAATGATTGATGTGGCAGTTTTCTTCATAATAATGATGTTTCTCTGGCTGATTTCACCTTTCTTTGAAAGATAAATCACTTGTATAGGTTTTTGATGATCCATGCTTTCCCTGAATAAATAGCCCATTTTTTACCCTCCATTGAGTTCATTAAATACATTATATGCGAACATGTGTACTTAATGCTATTATAATAGAACGCATGTTCTTAAAAGTATACGGTATTTCTGGAGGGAAATGGATATGAGACATTACATTATGTACACATATGTTATACAAGGCGAGAGGTTTATGAAGATTATGGATTTCCAGGAAGGACGTATTATAGAGGTTTCTGTTGCAGAATGGGAAGAGGGAGGGCTGTATTATGAATTAGCAATGGACCTGGAAGGGTTTAAGAGGAAAATTAATGAAGGCCACTATGATTATTACCCGCCAAAAACAAAAAAATGAAGGAGGGGGGAGGGGCGGTATCGAATTACTTAATCAATAGAGAAATGACTTTTTACTGCAGGGCATACACTTTACAAAGGGGTGTTGGCAATGTCGGAAAAGGAACAAATCCAGGAAGTTCATAAGCTGTCGCAGGATATCTTAAGAACACTTTTAAAGGATGGGTATGAGGGAGATAACAGGGGATTAAGGAAAGCAGTTGAGCTTTTGTCGAGATCAGTTGGGGACTTGTCGGTCATGCATGATAAAAGAGATGTTTGCCACGAGGATCTATTGAAAGGGACACTGGCTAAGGTGCGAATATCCTATAATGCAATACAAAACAATCAATAGACATCGAGTGAATCCGTTTCTAATTTTAGAAACGGATTTATTTAGGCTTGTGCCAGTGCCCGCAAAATGAAGGCGGACTTCCTTCCGTATCTATTGGCTGGTCACGATTGTCATTGGGCTCCCCTTGTAAAATGTGGGCTATAGGACTTATTTTGCCAAACGTGTGTTCTGTTTTGGGCTGGTTATGTGCTATAATGGACTTGCAGCAGGTTGCCCGGATAACGGGAGAATCCCCTTGCGGAAGGGGGGTGAGGTGGCATGACCATTTATGAGAGTCTGATTTTGATGCTCACGTTTGGTTCTGTGGTTATCGCGATTCTTTCTTTTCCGAGAAAAAAATAACCTTCTCAAAAAGAGAAGGCTAACACACTGAGTAATTCTGCTGTGGCTGTATTAGATGTTGGCGCATCTAATCAGCCTTATACCGGTTTTCAATCCATTTAAAGTATATCACACTTTCTAACCTGACTATCCTTCTTTTTCATTTACATAAAGGAATAATTTAGAAATGAAATCTGGGTATTAATGAATATTATCAGCGGGCAGACCATTTAGATATATTTTCCGGGGCCGGCATAAAGCCGGTCCCATAGAAGAAAGGTTTGAAAAAACAGAGTAAAAAGAAGAGGCAGAGGAAGGTGAATCCATCCTCTGCCTTTTTATGTAGCTTTATTTTTGCTGTTTATTTTCTTTTTTTGCATTCATTTCTTTGCTGAATTCAGTATCAGCTTTTTGGTTTTGCTGGTTTTTCTGTTCTTTACTTTCATTCTGGTTGTTGTTAGTCATTTTTTATCCTCCTTTGCTTAAAAAGTTACGTAAGGGGTATTAAATCATCACGTACGCATCCTATTTTTTCCTTTTCTTATCATTCTATACATGGATTTAAGTTGAAAATCCGCATTTACTTAAAGGAGGGGCTTATAAATGGAAAAGATCCGATCAGGATTAGTTGGATATGGATTATCAGGCCAGGTTTTTCATGCGCCATTTTTGCATGTAAACCCTCGGTTTGATTTATCAATGGTGATGGAGCGGTCTAAAAATCTTGCTAAAAAAAACTATCCTTATACGGAAAGAGTGACTTCATATGAGGAAATAATTGAGGATGACTCGATCGAACTGGTGATTATTACAACGCCTAATAAACATCATTATGAAATGGTTGAGCTGGCGCTATTAAAAGGGAAACATGTTCTCGTAGAAAAACCCTTCACCATTTCTTCCTCAGAAGGCTATAAACTATCCAGGCTTGCAAAGGAACAAAAGAAGGTTCTGGCTGTGTATCACAACCGCAGGTGGGATGGAGACTTTCTTACAGTTAGAGCGCTGCTTCAGCAGGGGATGCTTGGAAAACCTGCCGCTTATGAAGCTCATTTCGATCGGTTCGAAAAGAATGTAAGCTCCGGTGCCTGGCGGGAAAAGAATCATCCTGGATCAGGCATTGTATATGATTTGGGCTCTCATTTAATTGATCAAGCTCTCTCACTTTTCGGAGTTCCAATAGAAATAAGTGCAGACATTGACATTCAGAGAGAAGGCGGTGCCGCAGATGATGCTTTTGCCATCAGGCTTTACTATCCGGAACTGACTGCCGTCCTTAAATCAGGGATGCTTGTCAGGGAGCCGGGGCCTCGCTTTCAAGTTCATGGGAGCAATGGTTCGTATGTAAAATACGGAATTGACCCCCAGGAAGAAAGACTGGGTGCAGGAATGATGCCCGATGATGATGGAATCGGCATAGAGGAAGAAGAAATGTGGGGAATATTAAACACTGATATAAACGGGCTCCATTATAAAGGGAAGATTGAAACGCTTCCAGGACAATACATGTCATTTTATGACGGCCTTTACCGATCAATCCGGGAAGGGGAGGCAGCACCTGTTCAGGCTGAGGATGCTGCAGATGTGATCAAAATCATCGAATGCGCTAAAATCAGCGCGGCAGAAAAAAGGACCGTTTCTTTTTCTGAACAGCAGGCTGCTGAATAGATATATGATGGTTATGCCACTCTAGTAAAAAGAGGAGTGAGTATAATGAAAAAACGTTATATAGCCGCGGCATTCGCCCTGCTGATTTCATCAGGATGCAAGGAGGATGATCAGGCATCTCCAAGAACTTTTTTAATTCCTGAAGGGTATACCGGCTGGGTGAAAATCGAATACGACAGCACAGTAAAAGCTTCTACTTCCCAAAATGAAGGGGAAGTCCTGAAGGCAGATTCCAAAGGACTAATTAAAACGCGCGGCAGCAACATTCATGAAGGATGGGCTGAAAGCGACTATTTCTATGTGAATGAAAAAGGGGAAAAAAAGAAATTGAATCCGGATCAAATGATTCATGGGAACTCCAGCGGAAGAGAGTCAAATGAAAGAACCGAACAATATTTTTTTATTGGAACGAAAGAAGAGTTTCAGAAAAATCAATACAAACCTGAACACCCTTAATGGCTCCTTTTTGATTCTTACTCTTAATTTCAACAATATCCGACAATATTCGTTGACGTCAGGCTTAAACACCTGTACGATATGAAGGGTTATAGCATGAAAAGGAGCTGGGTAGGTCGTGAGTACGCCCTTTATCGTTAAGAAAGTCCTTAATAATAATGTGCTGATTGCTGATCACCTGGAGTTTCATGAGGTTGTCCTTATAGGCAGGGGAATTGGTTTTGGCAGATCTAAAGGCGATCAAATTGAAGAACATTCCTATGAAAAAATGTTTGTGCTCAAAAATGAAAAGGAACAGGAACAATATAAAATGCTTCTTCCTTATATTGATGAAGAGGTTATTGCCGTCATTCATGAAGTGATTCAGCATATTGAGGCCAGGCTGGATCAGCCGCTGAATGAACACATTCATATTGGCCTGACAGACCACATCTCTTTCGCACTGAAAAGAAAAAAGCAGGGGATGGATCTGAAAAATCCTTTCATGATTGAAACAAAAACATTGTATCCTCTGGAGTATGAGCTTGCCAAAGAAGCGGTTGATATGATTGAGAAGCGCTTGAATGTCAGTCTCCCTGAAGGAGAAGTAGGATTTATTGTTCTTCATATTCATGGTGCCATTACAGATAAGCCTTTACGTGAAGTGAACCAATCTTCACAGCTGATCGCCCTTTTAACAGGAATTATCGAGGACTCTTTAAAAATCCAAATTGATCGCGAAAGCATCAATTATTTAAGGCTTGTCCGGCATATTCGTTTTACAATTGACCGGGTACAGGCAGGAGAAAAACTCGAAGAACCAGAAAAAATGGCAGACCTGTTGAAAAACGAATATCCTCTATGCTATAATACTGCTTGGAAATTAGTAAAAGTGATGCAGCAAACGCTTAAAAAGCCTGTATATAATGCAGAAGCAGTATACCTGACCATGCATTTATACCGTCTATCCAATAAAATAACGTAACCGGTATCAGCGTGTAACTGATTCGATCAGGCATGAGTGATCAAGGCTTAGGTTTTCCGGCTTCCTGTTTTGGGAATGGTTTATTCGGGGAATCTTCACACCTTGTTTCACCATGCCTTTTTTATTTGTTTTTTAGCGATTTTTGCTAACGGCTAATAAGAAAACGGTTGCAACATGCATTTATAGGATTTTTTTGCGTCTGCACGCACAAAATAGGGTCAAGGAGGATTGAATCGAATGTTCAAAAATTTATTTGGCGTTTTGCAGAAAATCGGTAAAGCACTTATGCTTCCGGTAGCGATTTTGCCAGCGGCAGGAATATTGCTTGCCTTTGGTAACGCGATGCAAAACCCTCAGCTAACAGCAAAAATACCTGCATTAACAAATGAAACCTTTACATTAATCGCAAAGGTGATGGAATCCTCAGGGGACATCGTCTTTTCAAATCTCCCGCTTCTTTTTGCAGTAGGGGTAGCGATAGGACTCGCTAAAGGTGATGGTGTTGCGGGAATCGCGGCAATCATCGGTTACCTGGTCATGAACGCGACAATGAGCGCCGTTCTTACTCAAACTGGACAGCTTCCAACAGATGCTGTTGAGTTGGCGAACTTCTTCAAGGCTGGTCATCCTGAATATGCCAAAGTCCTTGGGATGGCAACACTTCAGACCGGGGTATTCGGCGGGATTATAATAGGTGTTCTTGCGGCTTCCATGTACAACCGTTTTTATAATATTGAGCTTCCTCAGTATCTTGGGTTCTTCGCAGGAAAGCGCTTTGTTCCAATTGTAACCGCTGTTTCTGCTTTAATTATCGGATTGATCATGCTATTTGTATGGCCTCCGGTTCAAACTGGCCTAAACGCATTCTCAACAGGATTGCTTGATGCAAATCCAACTCTTGCGGCATTCGTATTTGGTTTGATTGAACGTTCTTTAATTCCGTTCGGTCTTCATCACATTTTCTACGCACCGTTCTGGTTTGAATTTGGTAACTATACGAATCAGGCAGGAGAGCTTGTACGCGGTGATCAGCGTATTTTCATGGCACAAATTAAAGACGGCGCTGAATTGACAGCTGGTACATTTATGACTGGTAAGTTCCCGTTCATGATGTTCGGACTTCCTGCAGCGGCTCTTGCCATTTATCACGAAGCACGTCCTGAAAACAAAAAGCTTGTTGCAGGTATCATGGGTTCTGCAGCATTAACTTCCTTCTTAACAGGGATTACAGAACCCCTTGAGTTTAGCTTCCTGTTTGTTGCACCAATACTTTTTGGTATCCATGCAGTGTTTGCAGGCCTTTCCTTTATGGTTATGCAATTGCTTAATGTTAAAATTGGTATGACATTCTCCGGTGGGGTTATCGACTATGTCCTATTCGGTATTCTTCCAAACCGGACAGACTGGTGGCTTGTTATTCCGGTAGGACTTGTCCTGGCTGTTGTTTATTACTTCGGCTTCCGCTTTGCGATTCGCAAGTTCAATCTGGGAACTCCTGGCCGTGAAGAAGTCAAAGCTGAAGAAGGCGGCGACAGCGCACAAGCTGGAGAAGGAGATCTTCCTTACGAAATTCTTCAAGCTCTTGGAGGACAGGAAAACATTAAGGATCTTGATGCATGTATCACCAGACTTCGTGTGCAAGTTCAAGATGTGAAAGCTGTTAAAAAAGACCGTCTGAAAAACCTTGGAGCATCAGGTGTCCTTGAAGTCGGTAACAACATTCAGGCTATTTTTGGACCTAAATCCGATAACCTTAAAGGACAGATTCAAGATGTCATTGCGGGGAAACGTCCTCGTCCGCAGCAGCCTGTTAATGTGAAAGAGGAAATAGAACAGCAAATCGAAGAAGTGAATCCAGAAGCTCTTCAAAATCACTTTGATTCTGAGCATTTTGTTTCTCCGATTCACGGCCGTATTCACCCGATTACAGAGGTGCCTGATCAAGTGTTCTCTGGAAAAATGATGGGTGACGGATTTGCCATCGAGCCAATTGAAGGTACAGTCGTATCTCCGGTAGATGGAAAAATCCTGAACATCTTCCCTACGAAGCATGCGATTGGAATTCTTTCCGACAGCGGCCATGAAATATTAATTCACGTAGGAATTGACACGGTTAGCCTGAAAGGTGAAGGTTTCGAGTCGTTCATCTCTGAAGGAGACCGAGTGAAAAAAGGACAAAAACTTCTTGAAGTCAATCTAGAATTCATAAAAGCTAATGCACCATCTACGATTACTCCGATTGTCTTCACGAATCTTAAGGACGGAGAAACACTTGAGCTTCTGGAAACAGGCGAAGTGAAAATTGAACAGAAAAACATTGTGAAAATTACAAAATAATTTGCATCGTACCGTCTCACTTGTCAGATGATGAGCGGGACTGGTAAGATAACATATTGTGAACAATTAAAAATACGCATAATGATAAAGGAGAAGATTAACATGGCTGAAAAAACATTTAAAGTAACTGCGGAATCCGGAATTCATGCACGTCCTGCAACAGTATTGGTACAAACGGCTAGCCGTTTTGATGCAGATATTAACCTTGAATACAACGGTAAAACAGTAAACCTTAAATCCATTATGGGTGTTATGTCACTTGGTATTGCAAAGGATTCTGAAATCAAAATCACTGCAAGCGGTTCTGATGAAAGCGAAGCGATTTCTGCTCTTGAAGAAACAATGAAAAACGAAGGGCTAGGAGAATAATGCTCGAGCTTAAAGGTATCGGAGCTTCTGCCGGTATTGCGATTGCGAAAGCGTATCGCCTTGAAGAACCAGAGCTTACTGTTTCCAAAACAACAGTTGCGGATCAGGATGCAGAGATTCGCCGGTTTGAAGAAGCTATTCAAAAATCAAAATCAGAGCTTGAAAAAATTAAAGACCATGCTTTTAAAGAACTTGGAAAAGACAAAGCAGAAATTTTTGCTGCTCACTTGCTTGTACTAAGCGATCCTGAGCTCTTAAATCCAGTCAAAGATAAAATCAGCAGTGATGCTTCCAATGCTGAATTTGCAATGAAAGAAACGGCTGACATGTTTGTCAGCATGTTTGAATCAATGGACAATGAATACATGAAGGAACGTGCGGCAGATATCCGTGACGTGACGAAGCGTGTCATTGCTCATCTGATTGGCGTAGAGCTTCCTAATCCATCTCTAATTTCAGAAGAGGTTGTCATTATAGCTGAAGATTTAACTCCTTCTGATACAGCTCAGTTAAACCGCCAATATGTACTAGGTTTCACTACTGATATCGGTGGCCGTACCTCTCACTCAGCCATTATGGCCCGTTCCATGGAAATTCCGGCTGTTGTTGGAACGAAAGAAGCGACAGCGAAAATTCAGAATGGAACAATGGTTATTGTAGATGGGCTTAGCGGTGATGTGATCATTGATCCATCTGCAGAAACGATTGCTGCTTATGAAGAAAAGAAGCAGCAGCACGAAGCTCAAAAAGCCGAGTGGGCGAAGCTTGTTAACGAGCCGACCGTCTCTAAAGACGGACAGCACGTTGAGCTTGCAGCAAACATTGGTACTCCTAAAGATGTTAAAGGCGTAATTGAAAACGGCGGAGAAGCAGTTGGACTTTACCGTACTGAATTCCTTTACATGGGCCGCGATCAGCTTCCTACAGAGGACGAGCAGTTCGAAGCTTACAAGGCTGTTCTAACCAATATGGAAGGCAAGCCTGTTGTCGTTCGTACACTTGATATCGGAGGAGACAAGGAGCTTCCTTACCTTCACCTTCCGAAGGAGATGAATCCATTCCTTGGCTTCCGTGCAATCCGTCTTTGCCTGGAAGAGCAGGACATTTTCAGAACACAGCTTCGCGCATTGCTTCGTGCAAGTGTTTACGGAAACCTGCGCATCATGTTCCCTATGATTGCCACTCTTGATGAGTTTAGGCAGGCAAAAGCTGTTCTTCTTGAAGAAAAAGCAGCGCTGCAATCTAAAGGTACAGTAGTTTCTGAGAATATTGAAATCGGAATAATGGTTGAAATTCCATCCACAGCTGTGATGGCAGATGTGTTTGCTAAGGAAGTAGACTTCTTCAGCATCGGAACGAATGACCTTGTGCAATATACAATGGCTGCGGACCGGATGAACGAACGGGTATCCTACCTTTATCAGCCATACAATCCTGCTATCCTGCGCTTGATCACACTTGTAATTGAAGCGGCGCATAAAGAGGGCAAATGGGTTGGAATGTGCGGAGAAATGGCTGGAGATCCAATTGCGATTCCGATTCTTCTCGGACTGGGACTGGACGAGTTCTCCATGAGTGCTACTTCCATTCTTCCGGCAAGAACACAGATCCTTAATCTTTCCAAAGAAGAAGCTGCTTCCCATAAAGAGCAGATCCTTGGAATGCAAACGACGCAAGAGGTTATTGATTTCGTAAAGAAAACATTTGACGTAAAATAAGATTGCTTAAAGGACAGGCGAAAGCCTGTCTTTTTTTGCATATTTTTGTAGAAAAATGGGCTATTGGATAGAATTTACTGATATAATGGCTGTAATCAAATACATATGAACGGGATTATAGATACGCTTCTCATTCCATCCTCATATATTTGAAGGGTGAAAAAGGGATGACAGGTCTGGCTGCGATTAATCTCATGAAGAAGAGGTTTTATAATGGATAACAAGCAGTTAATAATAAAAAGGAACCACTTTTTAATTAGGTTGCTGTGTCTTTTTTACATTTTGGACCTTGGATTTATTTACGTAATTGATGGGGTTCGGGATTACTGGCACTTATGCCTTTTTTTTGGAGTTCCGTTTATTCTCCTATTTATTACCGAAAAAAAGATGAATCCTGTGTGGCAGATGTACGCGCTGATTGCTCTTTTATACAGTTATTTATTTATGCTGAATGTGACGGTTCCATCCTTTGTTAACATCATGTTTCTAGTTTTGCCTATATTGGTTAGCACAATTTACCAGGATGGCAGAATCCTGATTTCATCCGGTCTTTTCACAGCAGCTGCTCAATTGTATTTCTTCTATGCAGATTATAATGCTCTTATGCTGAGTGTAACAAATAAAGAAATTGCGTATTATCTGCTTTTCACGATTCTGGTTCTTTTTTTCCAGCTGTACTATCTTCAATTCTTAGGAAAGCTTTGGAAACAGGTGAATGAGCAAAAGGATGCAATGGCTGTAACTCTTGAATCAACGAAGGCACAGCTGGAACTGCTTTTTTCCCAAAGTAAAGATGCAATTGCTTTGCTTGATACTGAATATAAGGTAACGGCTGTGAATCCGGCATTTGAAAAGTTATATCAAATGGCGGAAGATGATCTGAAAGGCAAGATCTATCCGCACGGTGAATATGCATTCCTTCATGATTTTACATACGAAAGATTGGAAAGCCGGATCAGCCGCACGGACCGTACCGGGGATGGCAGACTCGTAGAAGTGGAAGTGGCTGTTTCACCTATTTACGGAGACAAGGGAGCATTAATAGCCCATTCAGAAATTATCCGCGATGTGACGGAGAGAAGAACAGAGGAGCTCATGCTCATACAGGCTGAAAAGCTTAAAGTAGCGGGTGAAATGGCGGCAGGTGTTGCACATGAAATTAGAAACCCGTTGACGGTTCTGCAGGGTTTTCTGCAAATGCTTCAGGAAAATGCACCTGCCGATTACCCGTATACGGAAATCATGCTTGCGGAACTCAAACGTTTGAATGAAATTGTCAGTGAGTTTCTTATCCTTTCAAAACCTCAATCCGTAACCCGTAAATTATTTAATTTGAGGGATGTCCTTAATGAAACGATTACTTTTTTTGGTTCTGAAATGGCTCTTAATAACATTGTAATTGAGATTAGCGAAATTCAGTCGTTTTCGATAAATGGAGATGGAAATCAAATTAAGCAGGTTCTGATTAATCTTTTGAAAAATGCGAGTGATGCAATGCCAAACGGAGGAACCATTAATGTTTCTTTGATAAAAACAGAGGATCGAAAGGTAACTTTAATCATTCATGACAGCGGAAAAGGGATCCCGTCAAACGTTTTAAAGAAAATTAAAGAACCTTTCTTTACGACAAAAGAAAAAGGAACAGGACTCGGTCTTGTTATTACTGAAAAAATAATGAATCAGCATGGCGGCTCAATGGAAATTGAGAGTGAGGAAGGAAAAGGGACAAAAGTAAAACTTCATCTGCCGCTGCCTTAAAAGGAATTGACTCTAATTGGTCAGTTCCTTTTTTTTACGGATCCATCATAATATTGGATCAATCCGCAAAGATTAAAACAGAAGACGAAGAGCAAAGGAGCTGACAGAAGCGATGGACAGACAGCAGCCAAAAGCGGGAGATACTGTCTATGTTATTTATCGGAATCCCCATACCGCGAATGTAGCCGTCATAAAAGAGGCTGAAGTGGTGCAGCATCCGGAAGATGAAAATGATGTTGCATTGTTTTTATATGAGACGTATCACGAGCTGCTTCCGGATGATGCGGTTTTCTCTTCCTATGAAGAAGCGGAGCAGCTATATAATGAGCTGTTTAATCATAACCAATACGAAGGCTGAGTGAACGTCAATAAAGGAGGAAACCATCATGGTTAAACCGTTTGTTCCGCAGCTTGTATACATAGAGCCCAGGGCTCTTGAATATCCGCTCGGAGTAGAATTGAAAGAGAAATTTGAAAAAATGGGACTGGAAATCCGGGAAACAACCTCTCATAACCAGGTTAGAAACATTCCCGGGAAGAATCATCTTCAGCAATACCGCAATGCAAAATCAACCCTCGTTGTCGGAGTGAGGAAGACCCTGAAATTTGATACTTCCAAGCCCTCTGCAGAATATGCCATCCCGCTTGCAACAGGGTGTATGGGACATTGCCATTATTGTTATTTGCAAACAACAATGGGGAGCAAGCCTTATATAAGAACGTACGTAAATGTAGAAGAGATCTTGGATCAGGCAAATGAATACATGATAGAAAGAGCACCTGATATTACCCGATTTGAAGCATCCTGTACCTCTGACATTGTTGGCGTAGACCATCTGACCCACTCTTTAAAAAGGGCAATTGAATACTTTGGCCAGAGTGAACTGGGGCAATTGAGGTTTGTTACTAAATTTCATCACGTTGATCATCTCCTTGATGCAAATCATAATGGGAGAACCCGTTTTCGTTTCAGCATAAACGCGGATTATGTAATTAAGAATTTTGAACCCGGCACTTCTCCACTTGACCAAAGAATAGAGGCAGCTGTAAAGGTGGCAAGAGCGGGCTATCCGCTTGGATTTATTGTAGCACCTATATATATACATGAAGGATGGCAGGAGGGGTATAAGCAGCTTTTTGTAAAGCTCCATGAATCCCTTCCTAAGGATGCCGTACACGATATCACCTTTGAAATGATCCAGCACCGTTTTACAAAGCCTGCAAAACGGGTAATTGAAAAAAACTATCCGAAAACAAAGCTCGAGATGAGCGAAGAGGAACGGCGTTATAAGTGGGGCCGGTATGGTATAGGGAAATATATTTATCAAAAGGACGAGGAGCAAGAACTAAGGGATACGCTCGAAGATTATATTGAACAATATTTTCCTCAAGCAAAAATTGAATATTTTACGTGAATAGACAGCTTAAATGGCTGTCCTTTTTTTCTGGATGCCCGGAAATTATCAGGAGCTGCTTAGGTGTGATAAAATTGGGTTATTAGAAGGTTTTTTGCAAAAGTTTGCTGGATATGAACATAACCTGGCTGGATGAGCTGTCTGGAACGGGTTTCACCACTATTCACCATCAGCAAACTTGTAAATGATACCTAATTAAAATCAAGGAGTGGTAAAAATGGATTTAAATTTGCAGCACAAAACTGCTCTTGTCATTGCCTCGAGCCAGGGTCTTGGAAAAGCTGTTGCGAAAAAACTTGCTCAAGAAGGCGCGAACGTTGTCATAACCGGCCGAAACGCTGAGAAGATTGAGAAAGTTCAACAGGAGCTTGCCTACATTGGAGATGGCCGGATTATCAGTAAACAATGTGATATTACCAATCCTGAACAAATTAAAGAACTGGTAAAACATACGGTAGATGAGTTTGGGGAGATTGATGTGCTTGTTAATAATGCAGGCGGACCCCCAGCTGGATCCTTTGAACAAATGACAGATGAAAACTGGTATGAAGCATTTGAACTGAATCTTCTCAGCTATGTTCGGGTCATTCGCGAAGTACTTCCTTTTATGAAAGAAAATGGCGGAAGAATTGTCAATATTGCTTCCTCCTCTGTAAAAGAACCGATCACAGGATTATTGCTCTCCAATACATTCAGACTGGGCATTGTCGGATTAACAAAGACCCTTGCACAGGAATATGCTTCCCACAATATTCTGATCAACACGCTAGCTCCCGGCAGGATAGCGACAGACCGGGTAGCCTATCTTGATGAAGCCTCAGCTGAAAGGCAGGGAATTACGGCTGAGGAAATGACGGAAAAAAATAAAGCGATGATTCCTTTAGGAAGATACGGAGAACCGGAGGAATTTGCAAACTATGCGGTGTTCCTGCTGTCTGCCGCCAATACATATGTAACGGGACAAACCCTGCTGGTTGATGGCGGTATGGTAAAATCCGTTTAATAACATGTTCTAAAAGAGAGGAAGAGACGATGACTGAAACGGTTGCATTTATTGGTACAGGTGTAATGGGGAAAAATATGGCGGGTCATTTAATGGATAAAGGCTATAAGCTGACCGTTTATACAAGAACAAAAGAGAAGGCGGAAGAGCTTCTTAATGAAGGGGCAATTTGGGCAGAGACAATAGAAGAGGCCGTGAGAGATGCTGATTTTGTTATAACGATGGTTGGCTACCCACATGATGTGGAGAATATCTACCTTGGGGAAAACGGAATTGTTCAATCAGCCAAAAAAGGAGCGCATCTGATTGATATGACCACTTCCAAGCCTTCTTTAGCAAAAACAATTGCTGCTGCAGCCTACGAAAAAGGGCTGTATGCTATGGATGCCCCCGTATCCGGAGGAGATGTGGGAGCGAAAGAAGCAAGACTTGCGATTATGGCTGGCGGAGATAAACAAGCTTTTGAAAAATGTCTGCCTCTTTTTGAAGCAATGGGGAACAATATTGTGTATCAGGGGGATGCAGGATCAGGGCAGCATACAAAGATGAGCAACCAGATTGCGATTGCTGCCGGAATGATTGCGGTTTGCGAAGCTGTTTCATATGCGGAAAAATCAGGACTTGATCCCGAGAATGTATTGAAAAGCATTTCTACAGGGGCAGCTGGAAGCTGGTCTCTCACCAATTTGGCTCCTCGCATGCTTCATGGCAATTTTGAACCTGGATTTTACGTTAAGCATTTTATAAAGGATATGAGAATCGCCAAAGAAGAATCCGAGCTATTTGGAATGAAGTCACCAGGACTTGATCTGGCTCTTTCTCTATATGAGAAGCTTGAAGCACTGGGAGAAGAAAATAGCGGGACACATGCCCTTTATAAGCTTTGGAAACAGGAACATTTAACATAAAAAAGACAGCCGCTTAAAAGCGGCTGTCTATTCATCTCAAACTCTATTATTTACCGATGAACTGCTGAGTCCAGTAGTTGCCTTCTTCAACATGTCCGACACCAATGTGAGTGAATTCAGGATTCATGATGTTTTTGCGGTGTCCTTCACTGTCCATCCAAGCTTGTACAACTTCTTCTGGAGATTTTTGGCCCATAGCGATGTTTTCACCAGCAGTTTGGTACTCAACGCCGAATTTTTTCATCATATCAAACGGAGATCCGTAAGTTGGGCTGTTGTGATCAAAATAGTTGTTCTTTTGCATATCTGCAGATTTTTCTTTTGCTACTTTGCTTAAGTTTTCATCAACTGCAAGCGGTTTAAGACCTTGCTTTTCACGCTCTTTGTTCGTTAGTTCAACAACTTGCTGTTCGAATTCGCTTAGGGCGCCGGATTTAGCTGTTTCTTGCTTAGGCTGCTCAGAAGCTTGTTCTTTTGCAGGTGCTTGCTGCTGTCCTTGAGCCGGAGCCTGGGCTTCTTGCTTAGGCTGAGCTTGCTCACCTTGAACTGGTGCTGCTTCTTGTTTCGGCTGAGCTTGCTCAGGTGCTTGCTTCTGTTCAGGCTGCTGTCCAGCAGGGCATGGCTGACCTTGGCTGTTCTGTGCTTGCTCTTGTCCTTGGCCTTGCTGAGCTTGCTGTCCTTGAGCTGCTTGCGCTTGTTTTCCAAGAAGCTGCTGAACTTGTTCTTGAATTTGTTTTTGGCTGCCGTTGCCTTCAGCTGCTTGCTGAACTTGCTCTGGGCTGATATTGAATTTCTCGCTTAGCTGCGTCACTTTTGCCTGTACGTTCTGTTGAGAAAGCTCCTGTGCGCTTGCTGGGTTACCTCCAGCGAAAGTTGCAAATCCTGCCGCTGCTGCGACTGATATAATGAAAGATTTCTTAGTAGTGTTTTTCATAAGATAAAGCCCTCCTAAAAAATATGTGTTTTTGTTTTTCTGTGCTGCTCTCTTGCACAAACTCATCATAACACGCTAGATTCGTAATATAAGAACCACCGTTTTCCATTGACATGGCACGCTTTGAAACAGTATTTTCCTTTTCTCGCAAACTCTTATTTTATAAGGGATCAGAGAGCTTTCTTTATGTAAGTTAAGGATTTTTTGATAGTGTTTTTCTTCCATAAAATTCAATCGTTTGAAGTTATTTCATTGAATTTAATGTTGACACTAAAAATAGGCCGTTCGACATATGACAACTGTTACGTAAGTGTTACAATAGGAATGTTATTTTACAAAACTGCCCTTTATATAGAGATGAACGATGAAAGGAGTCAATACATTGACTGAGCAAGCTGCTAATTCCTCTGAGAATCGAAAGCTGAAAAGATCCCGCCACTTTCGAATCAACATTTTCTTCTTTGGTGTATTCCTGATATTTACTCTCCTCATTATTCGGCTTGGAGTTATTCAAATCGTAAAAGGGGAAGAGTATACAAAAGAAGTCTCTAGAACAGAAGCCAATATTTCTTCTTATCCCGCCCCGCGCGGTAAAATGTACGACCGGTATGGCCGTGTTGTCGTGGATAACGTTAGTGTACCTGCGATTACCTATACAGTAGAGAAAAGCACGAAGACTGCAGATAAACTGAAGACAGCTAAAAAACTGGCAGAATTTATTGAGGTAGAAGAAAAAGATCTTCAATATACGGCTGAACAAAAAAGCGAACGTGATATCCGTGATTATTGGCTTGCCGCAAATGAGGAAGAAGCTAAAACTCTTTTAACAAAGAAGGATTTGGAGAAAAGCGGCAATGAGCAATATAAGCTGCAGGTAGAACGGGTGCCCTCCAATGAAGTGGACGAGATCCGCAGGAATCCGGAAGAACTCGAAATGGCGGTGCTTTTCAAACGGTTTTCAGCAGGATACCAATATGAACCGCAAGTGATTAAATCACAGGCTCCCCCTAAAGATGAGGCGCCAAGTGCTAAAAATATGCTGACGAACGACGAAATGGCCAGAGTTTCTGAAAACATTGAATCCATGCCTGGAATCAATATCATAACGGACTGGAACCGGAATTATGTTTACGGTGATACACTCGGCAGCATTCTGGGCGGAGTCACGTCTTCCTCACAAGGAATTCTCCAGGAACGGAAGGCGTATTACCAGGCACGGGGTTATGCACGCAACGACCGTGTCGGTAAATCAAGACTGGAATATCAATATGAAGAATACTTAAATCCCCGCAAAGCAAAGGTTGAATACGTAACAGATAAAAACGGGAACACGATTTCCGAAAAAGTAGTCGATCCCGGAAGAAGAGGGCTGGATCTTCAGCTTACCTTTGATGCCGAACTGCAGAAGGAAGCAGAAAAAATCATTGAGGAAGAGCTGAAAAAAGTCGTGGCTGTCAGCCCATATGCTGATCGGGCATTTGCGGTCATGATGGATCCTTACCAAGGCGATATTATCGCGATGGCAGGAAAAGGGTATGACCGCTATAACTCGAAAAAATATTATGATTTTTCCTACGGAGCTTATACAACCCAATATGAAATGGGATCGGCAGTCAAAGGTGCGACAATTTTGGCAGGCTATCAAGAAGGATTGCAGCCTGGAACTTCATTCAATGACAGTGTGCCGATTTTGCTTAAAGGTGCCAAGCCGAAAAAATCGCTTCATCCTAGCGGCTGGGTAGATGACCGTGAAGCTCTTGAAGTAAGTTCCAACGTTTATATGTTCCGGACAGCAATGGAAATTGCCGATATTCCGTATGTACCGAACGGCAAATTTCCGGCTGGACCTGCTGCTTTGCAGAAGTTCAGGAATTTGAATGACCAGTTCGGACTGGGAGTGCCAACAGGCATTGATTTACCGGGAGAGGCACATGGACAGCGTTCCCATCCCGATACAGTTGGGGGATTGCTGCTGGACGTTGCGATTGGCCAGTACGACACGTATACACCTTTACAAATGGCACAATATATTTCTGTTATAGCTAATGGCGGCTACCGTATTGAGCCGAGAGTGGTAAAGTCCATTCATGAGCCGGTCAATGAGAACAAACTTGGTCCGCTCGTTGTTGAAAAAGAACCTGAAATTTTAAATGCCATTAACAACACCCCGAATGAAATCGAACGGATTAAGGCCGGCATGAAGCTTGTTACAAAAGGATCCAGAGGAACAGCGAGAGCTTACTTTAAAGGACTGGATGTAGCAGGAAAAACAGGCACAACCCAATCCTTCTATACAAATATTCAATTGGGGATCAAAGCAAAGCCTGTAAGCAACGTTACCTTTGTCGGATATTACCCGACAGACCATCCTAAGGTTGCATTTAGTGTCACCGTTCCTGGAGTCAGAGAGAAATCATCTGCTACAACTGCCAGCAGAGTCATCGCTGACCGATTAATGAAGGCTTACACTGAGCTTGAAAAGAAATACAAGGGCCAGGAAAATATATCACAGGTTAAAATGGAAGAAAGTAAAGAATCAGAACTGAAATAAATGGAGAACCGCAGAAGCCTGCGGTTCTTTTTTTTGCCATCTATATTCTCTGGATTTTAGCTGCAAAATAAATTGAACACAATTATCACGAATTAGAGGTGAGTCTTAATGGCCAAGCGCACAAAGAAACATGATGCAGATCAAAAGAATAAGAAAGGGTTTGACTCTGCAAAGTCGGATACTGAATTTGCTCATGAATCCGGAAGCCATCATGTAAATAAACTTCATCATGAGAAGGCAAAAAAGGAAAAGGCATCTAAAAATCAAGGCGGATATTAAAAACCGAGAGGGAATTTCCGCTGTATAAGCAAAATTGCTTTCTAATAGCGGTGGTTTATTTATTTTATTGAGAAAAATGAAAAGGCTGATTAAAGCGGGCATTCTGCAGCGGAAATCAGCCTTTTGAATACCCGCAAAAAGTTATGAACACGTCTCTCTGTCCACATCCCAATTACAAAAATGGTCCCATACATAGCTATTTTCAGCACAGGGAAACCATGTCGGGGTTCAATTCAATAGGATATAACCCTAAAGGAACTTATGAGTTTGTTCATATAATTATGGAAACTTTTGAAAGTATTTGAAGGATTCAGCAATCATTTCTCGAATGTTTTATAAACATTAAGCTCATTAGCTCAGCTGCTAATATTCATGGTCTTTAAGCTGATAGACATGATGCATAAAGGGGCTTGTAAAATGCTGTGTGATTGGCGGGAACTTTCACACCGCGTTGAGGATATTCTCCGCCCTTGCAGCCTGAGAGCTGCTATCAAGCAATGTTGGATAGCGACTAAGAGAACAACGTTTTCAAAACAGCCGTTTTAAAGCTCCATGTTGAATTACTCGATCCTGAAAAGGGAACAGAGATTATTAGAAAGAACAAAGATAAATAGATTCATCTGATTGCTTTTCCGAAAAGGGGGGGAAGCCATGGATCAGCAAAAAGAAAAAACAGACTCCATGTACACAGTACTCAATTCACATGGAAAGATACTTTATGCTTCAGCAAATACCATTGATTTAATGGGTGTTAAGAATGATGAGCTAATTGGAAATTATTTTTCTGACTTTGTACATAGTGAAGATGTTCAGACACTGGAAAGTTACATGCAGAATCAGCATCATATGGATCCTTGTACTTTCAGGATGCGATGTAGAGATGATTTTGTCTGGGCAGAAGCTACGCTGGATTACATCAGGAGTATGATTGGGGATGGAAACCGGGAAGAAATCGTCCTAAGAATTATTCATTGTAATGGAAAGCAGAGAATACCAAACGAGCAGTGGATAATAAATGCGGATGGAATGGATGAAAAAAGATATTTAAATAATTTGCCAAGCCCGCTTTTAATTACTGTAAATGGAATTATTCAATATGCGAATAAGGAAGCCATAGCACTCTTAAATGCAGGGACTGATGATTCCAAACTCATTGGACTCAATTCTCTTGAGCTGATTCAGGATGAATACAGGGAGATATTCCGAAACCGTATAGAGCGGCTCCAAAAAGGCGGCAAGATCGGCACTGTGGAGCAAACATGGAGACGACTTGATGGGGTCCCGATTGAAATTGAGGTGAAGACCTCCTCCATACAATATGAACATAAACGAGCTGAGCTTGTTGTCCTGCTTGATATTTCTGCCCGCAAACGATTTCAGAAGATCCTGCAGAAAAGCCGTGAACGCTATCAGAGGCTTATACAAAATTCATTGGACACCATCGCGGTCATCCATCGGAATAAATGGGTATTTATCAATGAATCCGGTGTCAAGCTGTTCCAGGCTTCAGGGTATCAGGATATGCTCGGGAAGAATTACTGCCATTTCATGGAGGAAGAACAGGAGAAGATTGCGCAAACGCTAATTAAAGAAATTCTGATTGGCCAATCAGATTCCGAAATAGGAGAAGTGATCTGGAGAACATATGAAAACAGGCTGATCTATACAGAAATGGTCTGCATCCCAACTTCTTATTTCGGAGAGCCTGCCGTACAAGTGATATTGAGGGATTTATCCGAAAAGAAGAAGACCGAAGAACTAATGCTGAGATCTGAAAAATTATCTGTAGCCGGACAGCTTGCTGCTGGCATTGCCCATGAAATTCGAAACCCTCTCACAGCGATTAAAGGGTTTTTACAGTTAATGAGGACTAAAGAAAGAAGCAGCGACCAGTACTTTGATATCGTCTTTGGGGAATTAAACCGCATTGAGCTCATTTTGAGCGAGCTTCTGGTCCTTGCAAAGCCTCAGAACAGCATGTTTATTGAAACGGATTTGAAGACGCTTATATTAGAAGTAACAACGTTGCTTGAGACTCAGGCAAATTTGAACGGTGTTTTTATTGAAAACGTCCATTCGGAGGATGAATCCATCCTTTTTGGTGATCCAAACCAGCTTAAACAGGTCTTTATAAATTTAATCAAAAATTCCATTGATGCGATGCCAAAGGGCGGAAGAGTAAAAATTTGCACAAGTTTGAATCAAAATCAAATTAAAGTTACCGTTCAGGATGAAGGGGAGGGCATTCCCGAAGCCGTCCTTAAAAAAATGGGAGATCCGTTTTTTACAACGAAGGAAAAAGGAACGGGACTTGGATTAATGATTACGTATAATATTATTGAAAATCATTTTGGAAAGGTTAGCCTTGCCAGTGAGAAAGGAAAAGGAACAATCTTTACAATCTGGTTCCCAATAAAAGAAGGACGCCCGGTATAAAATGAGCGTCCTTTTTTATTGATCTGTTAAAGCCTGATGCTATTTTTAACGCCTGCAGCGGAAATCAACAGACAAATTTAACTGTATTAAACCGGCTGAACCACATGGCGGATATAGTGATCCAAGCGGTCCATCCCCTTCTCCAGTTCTTCCATTGAATAAGCATAGGAAATGCGGACAAATCCTTCTCCGTACTTTGAAAAAGCACTTCCCGGAACGACAGCCACCCCGCCGTCGCTTACAAGGGATAGCGCAAAATCAAATGAGGAGAGTCCGAACTTTTTAATCGAAGGGAAAATATAAAAAGCTCCAGTAGGCCTCGCTGTCTCGATACCCATTTTTATAAGCCTTCCGTATACATACTCCATTCTTTTTCGGTACTGGTCACGCATGATTAGGGCATCATCTATTCCATTTGTCAGCGCTTCAAATGCAGCTTTTTGTGAAATTGATGAAGCGCATGATACGTTGTACTGATGAACCTTCAGCATGTGCTTTGCTATTTCTTTACGTGCAAAAACGAATCCAATCCTCCACCCCGTCATGCTATGGGATTTAGAAAGCCCATTAATGACGATGGTCTGCTCAGGAAGCATGGATGCTATGGAGGAATGGGCATCGGTAAAGACTAGCTCACTGTATATTTCATCAGAAAGAACAAAAATATCTCTGCCTCTTAACAGCTGGGCGATTTTTTCAAGCTCCTCTTTTTCAAGTGTCATACCGGTTGGGTTAGAGGGGTACGGCAGGATGACGCATCTCGTTCGATCTGTCAGCCGCGCTTCAATTTGCTCAGCTGTCAGCTTAAATTGAGTTCTCGTCGTATCAGCATGGACCGGAATGGCACCGCATAGCTTTATAATCGGCTCGTAGCCTGGATATACCGGACCGGGCAGGATAACCTCGCTGCCTTCAGCTAGGATGGTCCTCAGAGTAAGATCAATCGCCTGGCTGGCGCCGGCTGTTACAATCATTTCGTCCTCTGGCCGGTAGGAAAGCTTATATTTTTTAAATAAATAATCACTGGCTGCTTTTCTAAGCTCTAAAAACCCTGCATTATGGGTGTAAGAAGTAAAATTATCATCAATTGCTTTTTTAGCTGCCGCTTTTACATGATGAGGAGTGAAAAAATCAGGCTGGCCAATCGTTAGCGACACGACATCATCATAGTCTGCCACTAAATTGAAAAATTTTCGGATTCCTGACATTTCAAGTTCTTTCACTCTCGGCTGGATTAAATGTTCCATACAATCACCTTTTCTTCCTCGTGCTTATGTCTCATTTTAACAAATCTTATCGGGGATTTGTAAAGATAAACTTTTTCGCTGCTAAAGTCCTCCTTACAATGGAGTCCAATCATATGTATACTTAAGAAAGATGGTTTAATTCCAGCATGAAAGGGTAAATTCATATGGAATAAAACTGTGAATCGGAGTTGGAGCAATTGATTAGAACCGTAGCCGTAACCAACACAGGGGATGTAGTATACGATTTGCCGCTAAGTTCTTTAAAGAAAGAAGATTATAAGTGGTACTGGGTTGATTTTCAAGAACCAACTGAAAAAGAAATCCAGCTGCTTTCGAAATTTTTCCGTTTTCATCCATTAGCGATTGAAGACTGCGTTGAATTTACCCAGAGACCTAAGATGGACTTTTACGATGGATATTTTTTTCTTGTTCTTCATGCAATCCATCAAAAAACCCTTGATGCAGAGGAAGTTGACTTGTTCGTAAGTGATCAATATCTTGTTTCCTTCCATAAAAAACCTATAAGGGAAATCAGCAATATGTTTCTCCGCGTCAAAAAGGACGCTGCGATGCAGGCCGGACCTCTCCAAATTATGTATCAAATTCTAGACAAACTTGTCGACGATTACTTCCCTCCTGTTTACCGTCTGGAGGATGTATTAAATTCACTTGAGGATAAAACTGAGGAAAGAACAATCAGCTCGATTATGGAAGAGGTCTTCAGCATCAGAACGGATTTATCAAGTGTTCGCAGGAGTATTATCCCTATGAGGGATTTACTGTATAGAATGATTTCTTCAACGAAGCTGAACGGATTGAAGGAGAAAGAAATTTATTTGCAGGACGTTTATGACCACTTGCTGAAGCTCGTTGAAATGATTGATGCAAATAGGGAACTGACTGCCGATATTCGGGACAGCTACCTTTCAATCAGTTCAGATAAAATGAACCGGATTATGATGACGCTGACAGTGATGTCATCCATATTTCTTCCTCTCACATTCATTGCAGGGCTTTACGGGATGAATTTTCAATACATGCCTGAGCTGCAGGGAAGAAACAGTTATTTCATCGTTATAGGTATTATGATTGTAATCGCTCTGCTCATGATTGGATTCTTTTGGAAGGTCGGCTGGCTACGCTATAAAAAATCTAAGTTTTAACTGTTTCTCATAGGTGAGAAATTAAATATCCCTCTTAAGAAGGTGAAAATTGTGCTTCCAGATGATGCCTATCTTACACCGGAAGAGAAAATACTTGTTGTAAAGCTCAGAAGTGAAATGTTTAATGCAATGACCTTAGAGCATATGAAATTTTATAAAGCAGAAATGGAAAAAATCTATGAACAAGCTGAGCGCAGAGAAGCTTTTAAAGAAAAAATGAAAAAGATGGAAGAAGAAATTCGGTCTCACGGTTAGAGAGACCGAATTTTTTTATTTAGCAGAAGGGTGTGATTTTCTGGCGGCCGAATTAGCTGTTTTTGCTTCAGCTGAAAATTCTGTATCTGTAATTGCTTTTGTGTGCTGCAGGCCGGATTTCGATTTGCGGTTTCTCTTTGTCATGATGATCCCTCCTTTCATTAACTATGATGGCCAGATCCTCAAATCATTTTACTGGTAAAAGAAAGGTGAATTTCATGTGCCGCCGTTAAAAGCTGCTTATTTCAAGTATAATAAAGATAATAGATCAAAGCGGGGGGCATGTATGATTAGAATAGCGATTATCGGTCAATCTGGAGTTATACCTGAGGAAATATGCACAATTGCTGAGGAAGCAGGAGCTGAGGTTGCGAAAAGAGGGGCTGTTCTCCTTACAGGCGGTGGGAGCGGGGTCATGGAGCATGCTTCAAAGGGGGCTAAAGAAGCAGGGGGACTTGTTATCGGTATCTTAGCCGGCGATAAGACTGATGTGGCAAATGATTATTTGGATGTCCCTATTACGACAGGCCTGGGTTTTGATTATCGCAGTCTCATACTCGTTCATTCCTGTGATGCGATCATTATGATCAGGGGAGGGAACGGGACTCTCGGTGAGTTGTCAGCAGCTTATATGAATAGTAAGCCGGTCGTTATCGTCGAAACCTCGGGAGGCTGGGCAGCTAAGATAAAAGATGCTGCATTTGAAGGCAGCTATCTTGATGAACGGAGAACCGTGGAAATGCATTATGCCCATTCCGGAAAAGCAGCTGTTAAAAGAGCATTCGAACTCCTTGATCTGAAACGGGATACTGTGAAAAATACGGGACTTACCGGAGATTAAGGAGCTTGAAATGGGCAAAAAAAAACAGGCTGATGGGTAAACCCAATCAGTCTGTTTTTTGTATTAGAAGCAAGTAAATGAACTGATCTGGCGGAGATCAATGCCAAAGTAGCCCCATTGTCTAAAGCCTGGGAACCATCTGAATCCTGCTGTAGAATTTCTGCCGACAAATGTTGGATAGAACCAGAATTGCTGTCCGTTATTCAGCCATACATAAGTGTTTCTGTATAAACACCTGCGGATTCCACCAGGGTCAACAGCAAAAGCAGTTGCCTGCTGCTGTGGGGTGAAGCCAGGGGGTGGACCTGGAGGCTGTCCCTGCCCTTGTCCTTGACCAGGAAATCCACCGCCTCCTGGCGGCGGAGGTGGTGGCATCATTTGACGGTCAAATGGATTGAAAGCATAGGAATATGGATCGTATGCGTTAGGAGCGTATGGATAAAATTCATAGGGATTTGCTAAATAGGGATACATAAATTTCCTCCTTCTTGAGGGAAAGTGTAGTCAATGTACCCTATGCATAAATTCAATAATGGGTGTTTGCCCGCCTGAATTTACAGATGAACTTTTTGCTTTGGAGAATATTGAAAGTAGCAGCTGTGATGAATCGATTTGCACTTCTTTTTGGTCTGTGCAGCCGCGTTGCTCAATTCTTCGCTTGATGAAAAGTGCATCGTTTGATTTGTTACAACTGCGATGGAAAGGCTTACGAGGGGAATTTCCTCATACACATTTTTTCTGGATAGCCCAACGGTATATCCGCGGTCCCAGTCCTCCTCTTCGTAATACTTTTTTGCCACAACAGTAAACTCATTGATAATATTTTTGCAAAGCTGCTCGTACCCGAAATGCGGTACGACGGCAAGAAAGTCGTCACCGCCAATATGGCCTAAAAAAGCGTTTTCGTTTTTTTTGAAAAAAAGATATTTAATTAGAATATTGGCTGTCTCTTTTATAAGAAGGTCACCCCTCTTAAAACCAAACAAATCATTATATTCTTTAAAATGATCCAGGTCTGCATAAAGAAGGGAAAAAGGATGCTCCGTACTAATGATTTCGTTAAGCTTCTGCTCAATGAGCACATTTCCGGGCAAACCGGTGAGCGGGTTCGTCCACGTGGCAAGATCGGCTTGGACTTCTGCAAATTTGATGAGGAGGTTCCTGATGCTGATAATTCCGGAGTATTTACCTTCTGAAGTCACAATAATGTAATCATAAAGATGCTGCTCTTCGCGGTTCATGGCAAGAGAGCTTACCTCGGTTATGCTGTCTTCCTGGTCTACAATCAGAGGCTTGGAGTCCATAATTAATTCAATAGGGCGCCCCATAAAAAGATCATACCCATATTTGGCTGAAAGCTTGTGGTTATAGCGGGATTTCATCACGAGTCCAATTGGGCGGTCATTTTTTAAGACAACAATCCCTTGGGCGGAAGGCTGTTCTTCAAATATGGAACCGGCGGTTTGGGTTTTGACATCCCCTGTAATAACCGGCGCTTTTTCGGTTATTTCTCCAATCTTTATCATGAGCATGACTCCTTGACTAGTTCGCGTTGTGCATTAATTACTACTATTTTACTATAAGGCTCGACAAAATTATATTAATTTTATGTAAAGAAAGGAAAAGTTCCTTGCTATTATAAAAAACCAGCTCTTTATTAGAGAGCTGGTCGATTGAATGACTATTTAGCCTGTTTAACAGGAGTTTTAGTGTTCTGCTGCAGGCTGCCTGGTACTTCGAGTCTGGCGTTAGGCATAAGTGCAACAAAAACGAGAGCAAGAACGCCTGCAGCCAGGGACCACATAAACATTTCCGAAATGGATCCAGCCATAGCATCCTGAATGGCAGAGAGTACATTAGGCGGCATTTGCTCCCTTGCTTCAGGGGAAAGCATAGCTCTAGAATCCCCTGTAGGGCTGAATTTTTCGAAATTAGGCATTGTTTTTTTCAATTCATCCATTAAAAGATTATTTTGCAGGGTTCCAAATACGGTTACACCAAGTGTCATACCAATCGTACGGAAAAAGGCGTTCGTGGAGTTTGCTGTTCCGCGCTGTCTCATGCTGATGCCATGCACAGAAGCCATACTGAGCAGCGGGAATGAAAATCCAACGCCAAGCCCTAAAATCACCATATAAATGGTTAAATATACTCTTGGAGTATCTGCTGAAAGCGTGCCAAGGAGAAACAGGCCGGCAATGAACAGAACAGCCGAGATCAGCATCAGGCTGCGATAGGAGGTCTTCGAAGCAAAACCTCCTCCAGCCTGGCTGCCTGCAACACTTCCAAGCATCATAGGCATTAGGATAAATCCTGCATTAGTTGCAGATCCTCCATAAACGCCCTGTACAAAAATCGGAATGAATATTGTGCCTAGAATAAAAGCGGATCCGTAAAAGAATCCTGCTGCCTGACTGGCTGCGAACAGCCTGTTCTTAAATAAATCGAATGGAATGACAGGGTCTGAGGCTTTTCTTTCAACAAATATAAAGGATATAAGCAAAATGGCAAAACCGGCAATCAGACCCGCCATTAACGGGGAATTCCAAGGAATTTCATCTCCGCCAAGCTCGAGTGAAAACATAAGGCATAATACAGAAGCTACGAGCAGGGAGGCCCCAGCCCAGACAATTTTCTGCTTCCTGCGTTCTAGTGATTCGAAATAAAATTTTACGACTAGGAAAAAAGCAATCAGGCCAAGAGGAATGTTTACATAAAATACCCAGCGCCAATTTAGAAAATCCGTTAAATAGGCTCCGAGAAGCGGACCGAATACACTGGATATTCCAAAAACAGCTCCAAACAAACCTGACATTTTGCCCCGTTTTTCAGGAGGGAAAATATCGAACATAATCGTAAATGCAATCGGCATTAGCGCACCTCCGCCAATCCCCTGAATAGCACGGTAAATACTAAGCTGCGCCATATCCTGAGCGGTGCCGCAAAGAATAGATCCGATAATAAAGATGGTTAATCCTGCAATGAAAAATCTTTTTCGGCCGTACATGTCAGAGAGCTTGCCGAAAATAGGCATCCCCGCAACACTTGCAATCATGTATGCTGATGTTACCCAGATGAATTGATCCAATCCTCCCAGATCCCCTACTATGGTTCCCATCGCAGTAGCCACGATTGTGTTATCCATCGCGGCCATTAAAATCCCAAGCAGGAGACCCGTGACAACAAGGCCTTTTTTGCTTTCTTTCATATTGATTGCTCCCTTAAAATAAAGTGTCTTTCCATTTGAATTATGAATTGATTATCCAAATTTGTACAGAATGGAATGGGCAAACCCGCAATTATTTTTTCTTATCGAATTTTTTGTACGGCTTAAAGGAAATTCATGATATATTTTGAAAGTATTATGATGGACGGAGGTAGCGAGTGCTCATTTATTTAAAACCACTTATCGTTAACATGGCCATTCTGTTTTCATTTACTTTTAACGCCAATTTAATGTTTCCCTTTCACTCAAGGAAAAAAATCAAGGTGAAGCAGCAGATTATATATGGACTTATCAGCGGATTTGGCGCAATGCTCTGCATGCTATATCCAATTGAAGACCTGGGGGAAACATTTTTCGATTTTAGAATGATTGCCATACTGATTGTTACGCTATATTCTGGATGGCTGGCGGGCGGAATTGCCTTGCTTTTTGTATGTGCCGTCCGCTACGGCTTTGGAGGAGAATTCGTTTTTGTTGGAATTTTCATAAATGCGGCTGCCTATGCAGCGGGATTGCTTTTTAGAAGAATCTTTCTGAAATCCAAGGTTCGTCTTATTGCGGGAGCTTTTATTACGTTACTTTATTTCTTCTTCTATATATGGATTGTTTCCCGTTTTATCACGTTTTTGCGCATTGACTTTTATATGATTTATTTCGTGTTTTTCTTTGCGGTTACGATGGCGGTCATCGCTATTATTGAAGCCCTTATCCGTATAAACCGGAACCTGGACAATATGATATACCTTGATAAATTAACAACAATCGGGCAGATGGCTGCATCCATTGCGCATGAAATCCGCAATCCGATTACCGCTGTAAGAGGTTTTATTCAGTTTTTGCAGGAAGATACAACCGACCAGAAGCTGATGGAGTTCTCTCCGCTAATTCTGAGTGAACTCGACCGTACCAATAAAATTATTACAGATTATTTAAAGCTAGCGAAACCATATGAATTTTCACTTGCAAGAGTGAAAATTGATGAGTTGATGCGTGATTCAGTTGAGCTGCTTAAACCGCTTGCTACCTTTGAAAATGCTGAAATAAAATTGGAACTGGTTCCAAGTAACGATGTTGTAGGAGATGCTGAGCATTTAATGCAGGCAATCATGAATGTGCTGAAGAACTCAATCGAATCCATCGAGGGAGGGGGCCGGATCACTGTAGCTAAAAAACCGGATTACTTTAATGGCAAAGTGATTGTCACAATTGCTGATACCGGCAAGGGAATGACGGAGGAACAGCTTCAGAATATCGGTTTGCCATTCTATACAACGAAAACAAAAGGTACGGGTCTTGGAACGATGATTACGAGCCGCCTCATTCACGATATGGATGGAGAAATTGAATACACCAGCAAAATAAATGAAGGAACAGTAGTCACAATTACCTTAAAAGCTTATACCAGCTTGACTTAATAATATTTCTTTTTATTAACAAGCACATTCGTGTGGAGGAATCAGGATGAATCAATTGAAAGAATCTAGGATGATGGTTGATTGGGCGGAGCAATTAAATGAAGTGAAGGAAGAACTTTTTTTCATGCCGATTCAAGAAGGAAAATGGTCTCCTGCTGAAATTCTTGCTCATTTGACGGCTTGGGATCAATATACTCTTGAACAGCATTTTGAGAGCATAGGAGAGGGAATGGTACAATTTGATCCGTTTCCTGACTTTGATTCATTTAATGCCAAGGCAGCAGCCCAGGCGAGGAATGGAGCTGACAAATCACAGTTAATCAGAGAATTCATGGAAACAAGACTGCGCATTATACAATATGTTGAGAGTAAGCCGCAGGAAAAGCGGAAGCAGTCTTTTTGGATTGGAAGTCATAGGTTCACTATCGAATCTTATGTAGAGGATTTTTTAGAGCACGACCGCCATCATAGAAAGCAGATTGATAAAGCTGTGGGTATAGAAGAAATGTAAAAGCCGCCAAAAAATGGCGGCTTTTACTATACAGAATGAAAGATCATGCTTGCTAAAAAGAGCAAGGCAATTATATATAATGGAAAAGCGATTTCCTTTGAACGTTTCATCGCCATTTTCAAAATAGGATAAGCAATAAAACCGAAAGCCATTCCATCTACAATACTGTATGTGAGGGGGATCAGAGCAATAATCAGGAATGCAGGAAAGCTTTCAGAGAAATCCTGCAAGTCGATGTTCTGGATGTTCTGAATCATTAGTCCCCCGATTAAAATCAGAATTGGGGCAATCGCGGTATCAGGTATCAGTTTAATATAAGGCAGGAAAAGCAAGGATGCCAAAAATAATAAACCTGTCGTTATAGCGGTCAGCCCGGTTCTTCCGCCGGCAGATATTCCAGCAGCAGATTCAACGGTGCTTACCGTTGGACTTGTTCCTAAAAAACCTGATGTAATGGCTGAAATGGAATTCGCCTGAAGCGAACGTTTGAAACGGTCACCTCGTTTAATCATAGCAGTATGACCATGAACGAGTCCTACGTTTTCAAAAACGATAACCATAGTCAAAGAAAAAACACCGATCCAGAAAGCAAGGTCCGCTATTCCAATGAATGAGATAGACCCAAGCACTTCAATGTAGCTGCTGAATCCTTCGGAACGTTCAGAAGCCATTCCCGTGTTAAACAATCCGAAAGAAAAGGCAATCAATGTCCCTGCAAGTATGCTGATCAGGAAATGTCCCGGCACACCTCTGGCAAAAAGGACAACTGTCACAATCAGGGTCAATATCGATGCTATAACAGCAGGATCCGTTAAGTCCCCAAGCCGGACGAACGTTGTTTCGCTCGCTTGCACAAGACCTGCTTTTTGAAGACCGATAAAAGTAAGGAAAATTCCAATTCCTACGGTGATGGCTTCTTTCAGAGAGGAGGGAATGGAGGCGGTTAGAAGCTCTGTCAGTTTTGTGAATGAAACGGCTGCAAACAGCGCCCCTGATATCACCACTACTGCCAATCCCTGCTGCCAGGGAATCCCCATTGATTGGCAAATGGTATACGTAAATAATGCATTTACGCCCATGCCAGGTACTAAAATGATGGGGGTGTTTCCTATCAGTCCCATTAGCAGGCACCCTATAAAAGATGCGAGTACAGTGGCAATCATTCCTGCTTCAAGCGGAATGCCTGCATCTGAGAGAATGGATGCATTCACGGCAATAATGTAAACCGCTGTCAAGTACGATACAAGACCTGCGAGTACTTCCCGTTTAAACGTTGTTTCATTTTCTTTAAGCAGAAAAATTGATTTCAACAGTAATCCTTCCTTGTTTGTCATCCCTCGACCCAACCCGTACAATCGGCGATATGCCAATTCACATTAAGCATTATATCAGGAGGCCGCTGTTTTTGCACCTTCGTTTTCACCAGTTATTGAAAAAGAATGTTAAAACTCCGTAAAGAGACAGGAAGCAGGACCGGTTGTATCGAATCATTCAAAGTTAGCCTATTCTGTTGGAGGTGCCGTATCCATGTCTGAAATTAAGACCGCTTCGAATAAGGGATCTATGCTTAAGTCATCCTGGCCCATCTTCTTTTCCTTGCCCGTCTTATCCTGGGCCCTTTATGATTTTGCCAATACCATTTTCTCCTCCAATATGATCACGATATTTTTCCCCTTCTATTTGGAAGAAGCGATTGGAAGCAGTGAAAGAATGGATCAGATTGCGAGTACGTTTCTTTCTTATGCAAATGCCGCAGCTGGGATGTTTCTTGTATTGTTTTCACCGCTGTTTGGTGTTGAAATTGACCGGACCGGCAAAAAGAAAACATATATCATCCGATTTACTGCTGTAACGGTCCTATGTACGGTGCTTATGGGAATCTTTGGTTCGGTCAAGCTGCCCGGAAGCCTGCTCGGTTTACCAGCTTCACTTGGTATTGTTGTCATCCTTTTTATTCTTGCAAAATTCTTTTATTCATCCAGTCTCATTTTTTACGATGCTATGATTACGGATGTGAGTAATGCGAAGAGCCTGCCGATAATTTCAGGGTTTGGGGTAGCGGTTGGTTATGTGGGAACCCTTGCAGGTCTGACTGTTTATCCATTCATAGGCGGTGAAAATTTTCATCTCGCCTTTATTCCAACGGCCATTCTCTTTGCTGTATTCACCCTGCCGCTTCTTTTTTTTACTAAGGATCAGCCCATACATAACCAGGAGCAGAAAAAGCATTTCATGAGCGGGTATAAAGAAATTTTTGAAACATTCAATGATTTGAAACGATACCGGCCTGCTTTTTTGTTTATGATTGCTTATTTTTTCATTAATGATGCTCTTGCGACGGCAATTGCGATGATGGCAATTTATGCGAAAACCATCGTCGGCTTCTCAAACAGCCAGTTCATTTTGCTTTACCTCGTTTCTACGATAGCAAGTATTGGCGGCTCCTTTCTATTTGGATTTATCACAAAAGCGCAAGGCGCAAAAAGAGCGGTTATGGCAGTAGGCTTTATCCTGATTGCTGCGCTTCTAATTGCTGTGGCAGCAACTGAGCAGTGGATGTTCTGGATGGCAGGAAGCTTATTCGGCATATCACTTGGAGCGGTTTGGGTAACATCGAGAACGCTTATTGTGGAACTTACCCCTGAGGAAAAACGCGGACAATTTTTCGGTTTATTTGCTTTCTCCGGGAAAGTATCATCGGTAGTGGGACCATTCATTTATGGCACGATTACACTGCTCCTCGCTGATTATGGCGATTTGGCAAGCAGGGCAGCACTGGCTTCATTAATGGTCATGGCTGCTGCGGGATTAGTCATTCATAACCGTATACCATACACACGGCCATCGCTATTGGATTAGAACATGCCTCCTCCTGCATATACATGAAGTGATAAGCACCCGGGAGGACGTGAAAGGCATGGCGCGCAAGGCTTGGGGAATTGATTCTGCCAAAAAGGCAGATCAGGACTTATATAATTGTGTGAAAAAATATTACGGTACCCCTGCATACTGGGGAAGGTACTTGGCTGATGTTCCGGGAGTATCCAGAGGATTATCCAAGCTTGAGATAAGTTTTATTCACAGCAAGGGTATAAAGGTTTTGCCGATTTATAACGTCTTTGATCAAGCAATACAATATGATAAAGGAGCGATCGCTGTCCGAAATGCTGTATTTCATGCCCGGCGTCTGGATATTGCAGAGGGTACAGTCATTTTTGCTAATATCGAGCATTTTTTCTCGGTACAGCCGGAATGGATTGCAGCGTGGTCTGAAAAAATGTCAGAAACCGGCTATCGTCCAGGATTTTATCATGATCCGGTTAAAGGAGATTTTTCTGAAGCGTATTGCGCTGCTGTTAGTAAAAACAGTAAAATTGCCAATCAGAGTATCCTTTGGAGTACAAGGCCTGAAACGGGAACAAGCAAGGAATATGAGGCACCTCCGTTTAATCCTGCAAAGCCTCCGTGCAAAGGGAATGTCTGGATTTGGCAATATGGAAGAGACGCTAAAAACTGCCCGATTGATACAAATCTAGCAGATGACCGCCTTTTAAAATATTTATATTAATGCTGTTAAGTTCAGATACTTCATCTCTAAGCAAAAACAGCCGATATAATCGCTATAACAGTCAATGGAAGGAAGAACAGCATGGATATGAACAAAGGAATATTACTTGACAGCGGGACAAATGAATTGGAATTGGTTGAGTTTCTAATTGGAGAAAACCGCTTTGGTATTAATGTAATAAAAGTTAAAGAAATCATTCAGCCTGCTGAAGTAACAGTGGTGCCTCATTCTCATCCAAATATTGCAGGAATTATGGAACTCCGGGGTGAGGTGCTCCCTGTAATTCATACAGCAAAAGCTCTAAATTTACCTGATCAAGAACCAACGAGAGCCGACAAATTTATTGTTACCGAGTTTAATAATCAAAAACTCATTTTTCACGTTCATGGAGTTACACAAATTCATCGGGTTACATGGGATCACATTGAGAAGCCTTCGTCCATGTACCAGGGACTTGAAGCTCATGTTACAGGAGTGGTTCAGCTAAATGAGAAAATGGTATTAATGCTGGATTTCGAAAAAATAGTGGTAGATATTGATCCGTCTTCAGGCTTGACAATAGACAGGATAAAGAAGCTTGGAAAAAGAGAGCGATCCGGCAAGAAAATAGTGGTTGCAGAAGATTCTCCGATGCTGAGGAAGCTTTTGAAAGAAACGCTGGAAGAGGCTGGATTTTCAGAAGTGGAGTTTTTCGAAAACGGAAGAGATGCGCTTGAATTTCTTGAGAATATGGCGTCTGCTGACGGCCCGATGCGTGATCGCATTCAGCTTGTTATCACGGATATTGAGATGCCGCAGATGGACGGGCATCATTTGACAAAGAGGATTAAAGAGAACACCAGGCTGCAAGAGCTTCCGGTCATTATTTTTTCTTCCTTAATTACAAACGATTTAATGCATAAAGGTGTAAAGGTTGGAGCTGCTGCTCAGGTAAGCAAACCAGAGATTGATAAGCTGGTTGCATTAATTGATCAATTTATCTTATAGTTAGGCTATGCTAGAGCATGTTGCTGATTTTAAGGCGATTTTTTACATAGGTATTCACTATGCTTAATCTTCTTCGAATCAGAGAGAAGAAAATTAAAAAATCTGGCCTGCACTAGATTCCGCTTTTAACTGGATTTTTCTTCAAAGCAGCACATGATTAAAAAAGAGAGGATGGGATGTGGATGATAAGCGAAGCGAAGAGGTTTGCAGAATTTGCGCATAGGGGCCAGGTGCGCAAATTGTCCGGAGTCCCATACTTTGTTCACGTTGAAAACACCGCGACCATCCTGCTCAAAGCAGGAGCTTCTGAGGAATTAGTCGCAGCAGGATATCTTCATGATATTGTGGAAGATACAGATGCTAAACTCGATGATATCAAAGAAAAATTCGGATCTGCTGTGGCAGAACTGGTGGCCTTTAATACGGAAGATAAAACAAAATCCTGGGAAGAACGCAAACAAGCTACAATTGATCACGCAGCATCAGCAAGCCTGGAAGAAAAAATGCTGTTAGCTGCAGATAAATTAGATAATCTTAAAAGCATAGATCATGAGATAATAAAATACGGGGATCAGGTGTGGCAGCACTTTAGCAGAGGGAAGGAACAGCAGGCTTGGTATTACAGCCAGGTTGTGCAGCAGCTGTACGCAAATTTAAAGCCACAAGAGGTTCCTACGTATTTTTATTCGCTTCAAAGGCTTCAGAAGAGGCTGTTCTCTGAGACAATAAAGTAAAGCCGCGCAAATGATTGCGCGGCTTTTTAATAATGTTCGCCAAGTTTTTTAAATACAGGCTTCACGTATGTACGGGCTTGCTGCACGGGCTTACCTGTCTTTTCTTCCCTTATTCCAGTATACATCTGAAGCAAATCTTTTGCTTTTTGCAATGACAAATGGGTTTTAGGGTTGCGATAGGATTGGTTGAGTGCACCTAAGTGCGGTAGTTGATGAAAATCTTCTTTTGTAGGGGGCATGTGAAAGTAATAGGAGCCTGCACATACTAAAACATCAGACTGCTGTTTGCTGAATTTGGGGTTTTGAGAAAAGTGGAGCCCTCTCTTTTCGGCCTTGCCTTCAGAAATTAATTTTATTAGGGCTTTTTTCTTTAAAAAATAAAGGAATTTAGGGTTTGTAGCTGTTTTTGCATGACGGTTAACGGTATATATGGCTTTTGCAATATTGTCAGCTGTCATGGGCAGGGATTGTTCCTTCTGTCTATCCATCATACGAAATCTCCTTAATATTCCATTTATAATAACTGGTTTAGTACAATTATACGGAACCTTGAAATAAATGCAACCAGGGAGGAGAATCACGAACTAACTTCTTCTCCCAAATAACCTTGATTTTCCATGTGCTCTAAAAACAGGTCAGTATATTTCGGATCCCACTGTGTACCTTTTCCTTCACGGAGAATAGAAAGGGCTTTAGAGACCGGCATACCTTTACGGTAGGGACGGTCAGAGGTCATGGCATCATAGGCGTCAGCAACCGCAAGAATTCTGCCGAATTTAGGGATGTTCTCGCCCTTAAGCCCCTCTGGATACCCTTTGCCATCATATCTTTCATGATGGTATTTGACACCTGGAATTAAGGGAGCCATTGCAGAAGCCGGCTCTACATTGGCGAGAATATTTGCTCCAATGACCGGATGAAGCTTAATTTCTTCAAATTCCTCTTCTGTAAGCCTTCCGTCTTTTAATAAAATACTGTCCTTTATTCCGATTTTGCCGATATCATGCAGCAGGGCGGTTTTCTTCAGCAAATCTAATTCTTCTTTACTCATACCCGAATGTTCACCAATAATAAACGCGTATTCGGCAACCCGGATGGAATGGCCCGCTGTATATAGATCCTTTGCATCTAAAGTCATAGCAAGAGTCCTGAATAGACTTTCCGTCAGAAGACTGTTTATACGGTCCTTTGCTTTCAGTCCTTCCAGCATCTGATTATAGCCAGCGATAAGCCGGGAGAATTCATCTGAATAAACTTCATTCCGGTATTCATATTTTCCTTTTTTAACGAGACGCATTCCTTTCTCAAGGCTTGCAATCGGTTCGCCTATATCCTTCAGCAAGAGAAAACATACAAAGGATGAAAATGCAATGGACATAAACATAACAATTGCTGCCCAGCTCCAGTACTCCTGGGTCATTTCAGCAGCAGCCTCGGAAAGGTGTACTTGGGTTGCCAAACTGAAGAGGAGGAGGGGGAAAATGCCGATATATATGGCCGTGAATAAAACCTTGCTTCGAATGGATGTATATATCTTGGAAGGCTGTGCCAAATCCTGATCATACAGCATGAGTGCCCTTTTTCTAAGGTCATAAAGCAAAGGCTTGATGGAACTGGTCGTCAGAAAATATTCGATGACACTATGCATACCGGCTATAAGAATGGCCCCAACCATTGCAAGTATCATATAGTACGATGGAAAGCTGAATAAACCTAATTGATACAAATAGACAGCTAGGGAGAAACCAGGCAATGAAAAGCCAAGCAAATGGGGGATATTGATCCTGAAGATTGTACGCAAAGGAAATCTGTGTACTTGATCAAATGCTTTTTTGATTTCCTCTAGAGAAGCATCATGCTGGAGACCTGTTTTGATCGGTATTAGCTGGAACTTAAGAAACACAATATCGGAAGCGATCATACACAGAAAAGAAATCATCATAATACCAAACAAAAGAAGTATTTCTTTTGGAGTGATTGAGATGGTAGAAAAAATAAAAACAGAGCCTACACCAAAAACTGCAATCAGTGAGCCGGCAATATAGTTCGAAATTACCTTTTTAATAAAATTTGCATAAGTCTTCAATATTTCACAACCTTTGGAAGCAATAGCATGATATCCCTAATTATACTAAATTCGACAAGGATATTCATTACTAAAAATAATAAAAAAACGGCTGATATCGAATCAGCCGTCTATTATACAGTGTTCATTGTTTTTTTAGCTTTTTTTTCGCGGAGATTTTTCCGTTTTTCTTCCAGGTCTGCCTGCTCGCTGAGTTTAGGGAGCGTTAGCGCATAGAAGATAAAAACAAGAAAAATTACGGAAGCCATTCCATAATAAATATAATCAATCGTTTCAATGAATTTAGGGAAAACAAGAGCGATGAATCCTAAAGTCAATGATTGTGCTGTCATCATGAGCGGATCAATCCATCCGCTTACTCTTCCCATTAGCTTAGGATTCACAATTTTAGGCATCCAGCCGCCAATTGCAATATTTATCGGACCCAAGCATATGCCAATAAAGAAAACAGCTGTTAAGTATACCCATAAATGGTCGGTAAAGCCCAGAAGAACAATGAGTGCTGAAGCCGCCAGGATGGGAACGATCATCATGAGGTGAGGTTTAATTCTTTTTTCAATGAATGTTGCAATCCCACTGCCGGCAAGTAGGCCGACTCCGAGCGATATGGCAAAAAATGAAGCATACCATTCGTAATTTTCAGGTGATAACTTGTATTTCATTGTAAACATCGGGAGTATAGCAAAACCCCCGTTAACAAATCCAAATACAAAGAACCCAAAAATGATGACAGCTAGAAGCTTGTTTTGAATGATATAAACAATTCCATCTTTAAAATCCTTGAAAGATGTTTTGAAATTAATGTCCTTCCAGTTAGGGCTTCCATTTGGAAGTCTTGCACCTTTTGGAATTTTGCATGCTCTGATTAATAATGCAGAGATTACAAAGCTAATAAAATCAATAACAACTGCACCATGAATCCCAATCGTTTTGTATGCAATTGCGCCAAGGCCGACGCCAAACACCATAAATAAACTGAAAAGGATTTGGTTCAAACCGGCTGCCTGTGCGTATTGTTCCTTCTTTAATATTCCCTGAACGAGGCTGTTTTCAGCCGGGAAGAAAAATTTCGTAACAGCACTTCTTAAAAATAGAATAAAAAAGATGAGAGGAATTGAATTCAGAAACAGAGCTCCGAATAGGACAACACTCAGCGCGGCACGGATCCAGTCACAATTTTCAGCTACTTTTTTTCTGTCAAACCGGTCTGCTACAACTCCTACTACAAAGAATACAAAGATAGTCGGGAGAGAGTACATAAGCTCTGCAAGCGTCGCATAATAGGGCTGGCTGCTGAAATGCTCCAGCATGTAAAAAGCAAAGGCCATGTTGCCTATGGTTGTACCCATTTGCGAGGAAAGGGCTGCAAAAAAGAGCTTTACGAAATTAGGATTCTTAAAAATCTCCATTCAAACGCTCCTATTCACCTTTAAGTCCAATCAATTGTTATTATAAGTGATTCAATCTTTTTTTAACATGGAATGTTTGTAAATTTTTAACTACAAAATTCTTTACATCGGCCCATCTAGCCGATGATGGAGACTCGTGTACCATTCGGAACCGCAGCAGCTAACTCAAGAACATCTTTATTATACATTCTTATACACCCTTTTGAAACGGATTGACCTATGGAAGAAGGGTTATTTGTACCGTGTATTCCGTAACCTGCTTTTGATAAGGAAAGCCACATCACTCCGTAGGGACCGCCGGGACTCGGCTCTCTGTTCACAATAACAAATTCTCCAGTAGGTGTACTATACAGCATGCGTCCGGTAGCAATCGGATATTGCTTTACTAAAATTCCGTTTTTGTAAAGCCCCAGCTTTTTTTTGCTGATCGATACAGCAATATGATAGGGAATCGTTTTCGGATCACGAAGACCGGGAATGAAAAGCGATCTGCCTGGTGAGAGGGCAGACTGAACTGTGAGACCATTGGCTCTTGCCAGTGCCTCAGGACTGATTCTGAAATCTTTTGCGATGGAACTTACTGTTTCTAAAGCCTTGACCGTATAAATCAATCATAATCTCCCCCTTGCTGCGTCATAATGAGTGCCCATGGAAACAAAATATGCAAATGCATCCGTTTGTTTCCTTCTGGGAATGAAGTCAATAGTGCAGATTATGGTATAATGAGGTGCAAAATTCATATTGAATTAAGGGTGTTTAAAATGGAAAAAGAAAAATTTGCGATAGTGGATATCGGTTCTAATACAATGAGGCTCGTCATTTATGAACGCGATAACAGCGGCAGGCTTAAAGAAATTGAAAACGTAAAAGCTGTAGCGCGTCTGCGGAATTATCTTAATGAAGAAAATGTACTGGAAGAAGAAGGCATAAAAAAAATGCTGGATACCCTTAAAAGCTTCCAGGAGGTATCCCGCCATCATCAGATGAAGAATGTCCATACAGTAGCGACAGCAACAATTAGACAAGCAGTTAATAAAGAGGAAATTTTACAGCGCGCAGAAACAGAAACAGACTTTTCTATCCGGCTGCTTTCAGAATATGAAGAAGCTTATTACGGATACTTGGCAGTCGTTAATTCCACATCGATTAAAAATGGAATTACAATTGATATTGGGGGAGGAAGTACAGAAATAACCCTCTTTGAAAACCGGAAGCTAAAGGAATATCACAGCTTTCCTTTTGGAGCCCTTTCCTTAAGAAAAAGGTTTGTTAACGGAGAACTTCCAGATGAAAAAGAATCGGCCCTTTTGAATGCTTATATTAAAGAGCAGCTTCAAACTCTTCCGTGGCTTAATAATAAATGTCTGCCGGTGATTGGAATTGGAGGAAGCGCGCGGAATCTTGTACAAGTCGATCAGGCATTAAAGGAATATCCGTTTGCGGGCGTTCACCAATATGAAATGACACCGGAGGATATAAAAAACGTCCTCACATATTTGAAGTCACAATCGTTCGAAGACTTACAGCGTGTAGATGGTCTGTCCAAAGACCGTGCCGATCTGATTATTCCTGCAGGGATGGTGTTTCAAATTCTTTGCAGCCAGGTACAAGCGGATCGATTCGTCATGAGCCGCAAAGGACTCAGAGACGGCGTGTTCTTTGAAGACCTTTCCAGGGAGTATGGAATCAGCGCTTATCCGAACGTGGTAGAGGAGAGCTTTTATGAAATGGCTGCTGACTTTCGTATTGATTTAAATCACGTCATACCGGTTACAAACATGGTTTTTGATTTCGTCCGGCTACTGGAGCACCATTCTCTTGTTTCCTACTCAGATGAAGAACTGACCGACTTAAAGAGGGGTGCCTTTGTTTTTAATTTAGGACAATATATTGATTCAGAATCAAGCAGCAAGCATACTTTCTATTTGCTTGCCAACCGGACCATAGATGGATTGACACATAAGGAAAGGCTTAAAACAGCCTTAATTGCATCATTCGTGAGCAAAGCATCCTTAAAGCAATATTTGGAGCCATTTCAGGATTGGTTTACAAAGGAAGAACAAAAAAACATCCGGACATCCGGAGCTGTTTTAAAATTCATATACAGCTTTAATTCAACGAAGCGAAACATTGTTGACTCTTTGGACCTGGCGATTATAAACGGTGTTTTAACGGTTCATGCCTATTGTTCCGCTGACTGGGGACCGGAGGCGTATCAGGCAGAAAAACATAAAAAGCATGTGGAAAAATTATTCAGAATGCCTGTAGAGATTATATTTAGTTATTCTGAAAGAGTTTAATCTTTCTTGTTGAGGGTAAGTAGGAATTGAACAAATCGGTTTTTCTTCATTCACACAATTATAACAAAAAATTTACATAGCTTTGAATATACTTTGCTAGGATAACTAATAGAGAAGGGTGGCGGATAATTTAATGACAACGACGAAGAATGCGATTGAGTTAAGCAGTCCTGCTTATTATAACAACAGGGAACTTAGCTGGCTTGCGTTTAATGAACGAGTATTAGAAGAAGCGATTGATATAAGAAACCCTTTGCTTGAGAGACTTAAATTTCTTGCAATTTTCAGCTCCAATCTTGATGAGTTTTTTATGGTAAGAGTTGCAGGCTTGAAAGATCAAGTGAAAGCCGGTTTTAATAAGCCGGAAAATAAGGCAGGGCTGACACCGAAAAGACAGCTCGCTAAAATAGCAGAGCTTAATCACCGGCTGGTTGCCGTGCAAAGCAGTACCTTTACAAAAACACTTCTTCCGGCACTGAAAGAAGAGAAAATTGAGTTTTTAACGTTTGATCAGCTGTCTTCACAGCAGCTGAATCAGCTGGAAGATTATTTTGACGAGCAGATTTTTCCGGTTTTAACCCCTATGGCTGTAGATGCATACAGGCCGTTTCCGATGCTTTTGAATAAAAGTTTAAACCTTGCGATTGTATTAAGTGATCCGGATGCTCCGGATGAGCTTCGCCAGAAAACAGCGATTGTTCAGGTTCCATCAGTCCTTGAGCGGTTTGTTAAATTGGAGCATCCTGAAAAAGATCATTATGTTCTGCTTGAAGATATTATTGCTCATTTTATTTTTAAGCTCTTTAAAGGATTCCAAGTGCAATCTGTTACCCAGTTCAGGATTACAAGAAATGCCGATATGACCATCCACGAAGAGGGTGCGCGTGATCTGCTGAAAGAGATTGAAAAAGAACTGAAAAAAAGGAAATGGGGAGCAGCGGTCCGTCTGGAACTGAAAAAAGATGGATATGACAGAAATGTCCTTCAATATCTGCTGCATGAGCTCGAAATCCATGAAAAAGATGTTTACGAAGTAGAAGGGCCGCTGGATTTAACCTTTTTATTCGGTTTTTCTAAAGAGCTTTCTGCAAAGCATGACCATCTTGAATTCCAGACGCTGATTCCACAGCCGCCTAAAGACCTCCATTCTGATCAGCACGTTTTTGAACAAGCTTCAGAACGTGATATTTTTCTTCATCATCCCTATGAATCGTTTCAGCCTGTTGTTGACTTTGTAGCGGATGCAGCAGATGATCCCGATGTACTGGCAATCAAGCAGACTCTCTACCGTGTGAGCGGCGGTTCTCCCATTATTGAAGGGCTGAAGAGAGCTGCAGAAAACGGGAAACAGGTAACGGTTCTGGTTGAACTAAAAGCAAGGTTCGATGAAGAAAATAATGTTCAATGGGCGAAAGAGCTTGAAAAAGCAGGCTGCCATGTTATTTATGGAATGACATATTTAAAAACCCATAGCAAAATAACCCTTGTTGTCCGCAAAAAGAACAACCGGATCGAGCGGTTTGTCCATCTTGGGACAGGAAATTACAATGAAAAGACAGCCAATATCTATACTGATATGGGGCTGATTACTTCAAAAAGAAAATTTGGCATAGATGCCACCAACTTCTTTAACTATTTAAGCGGCTATACCGAAAAACCTGAGTTCCACCATCTATCCGTTGCGCCTTTCGACATCAGAAAAGATTTTATTCAGCTGATTGATGAGGAAATTGCCTTTCAAAAAAAATATGGAAATGGCCGTATTATATCCAAAATGAATTCACTGACCGATAAATCCATCATTATGAAACTGTATGAAGCATCGAATGCAGGCGTAAAGATTGACCTGATCGTGAGAGGAATCTGCTGTCTGCGTCCTGGAGTTAAAGGTGTGAGCGAAAACATTAGGGTACGCAGCATTGTAGGCCGTTTTCTTGAGCACAGCCGCATTTACTATTTCCATCACAATGGAGAAGAAAGAATGTACCTGTCCTCAGCCGATATGATGACGAGAAATATGGAAAAAAGGGTGGAAATCGCCTTTCCAATCTTTGATGGCCACATTAAAAAACGCATGAATCGGATCCTTGCTATTCAGCTCGAAGATAATATGAAATCAAGGGAGCAGGACTCAGACGGGATATACAGCTATGTGAAAAAAGATAAGGATGCCCCTGAGATCGACAGTCAGCTTATAATGTTTGGGATGGCCTATCAAGTGCTTGAAGATGAAGAATAACAAAAAAAGTCCGAAATTTCCCGGACTTTTTTTTATGTGCTGACACCTTTTAATGTGAATACAGTTAATTCAGGTACAGATAAAAAGCGAAAAGGCAGCCTGGTTGTTCCTAGCCCCCGGTTTACATAAAGCTTTTTAGAACCGAATTCATACAGACCTTCTGTATATTTATCAGCATATGGAGGGGTGATAAGCGGGCCGTATAAAGGAAGCTGTATTTGGCCTCCATGGCTGTGGCCGGAGAGCTGCAAATCGATATGAAGCTTTTTTGCCTGAATCCAGGCATCCGGTTCATGAGCTATAAGAATGTTGTATGTGTTAGGGGTAAATGAGCGAACTGTTTTTTGATAGTCTGGTCTCCCAAGAATCAAATCGTCCAAACCTGCGATGTTTATATACGAGCCATCCAGCAGACTGACTTTTTCAGATTCGTTTTTCAAGACTTTAAAGCCTGAGCGCTTCAGAATTTCCGCATAAATATCGCTGCCATAGCCCCCGTGATCATGATTCCCGTATACAGCATATTTTCCAAGTGGAGCTTTAATATCCTCCAGATGAGGAATGATCTCTTCCGTTCGGCTGTAATGAAGAGGATCGTCCATTAAATCACCAGTGAAGACGACTAAATCAGGGGTAAATCCATTGATCGTATCTTTAATTTCCGCAAGCTGGCTGATTGAGTAATACTCGCTTAAATGCGTATCACTGAATTGCACGATTTTCATTCCATTGAATCCGGTTGGAATTTTAGGACTGATCAGCTCCAGTTCCTGAATATCCAGCAGCTTCGGCTCCAAGTACCTTGCGTAGCTATATCCGCCAATGGAGCAAAAAAAACCAGCAGCAGTAAAAGACAGAAAACTCTTTAGGAATAACCGCCGGGACATCTTTTTATTCATATTTCCCTACCATCCTAATAAGTAATGACTAATTATACCATGGTTTTTTTAAGAAAATGATCGAATGGCGGACAAGAAGAAAATAGTTCAAAATGGATGGCTGTGTATGCTAAGATATGAATGAGTATTCATTCACTAAATGAGGGGGATTATTCATGGGAGAAAAAGTTATAATCATTACGGGCGGATCCAGCGGAATGGGAAAAGCCATGGCAAAACGATTTGCACAGGATGGACTAAATGTGGTTATAACCGGTAGAACTGAGGAAACGCTTGAACAAACGAAAAAAGAGATTCAGCAGTCGGAGGGGCAGGTTATGACTTTTGCAATGGATGTCAGACAGTCTGAAAAAGCATTAGAGCTCGTCCAGGCTGTTCATGCCCAATTCGGGAGAATAGACGGGCTCATCAACAATGCTGCAGGAAATTTTATATGCCCAGCAGAAAAACTATCGGTTAACGGCTGGAATTCCGTAATCAATATCGTCCTAAATGGAACATTTTATTTAAGCTCCAGTGTTGGAAACTATTGGATTGAGCAAAAACAAAAAGGGGCAATCATCAACATGCTTGCTACATATGCATGGGGAGCGGGAGCCGGAGTAATTCATTCAGCAGCTGCAAAAGCAGGTGTACATTCCATGACACGCACATTGGCTGTTGAATGGGGCAGCCGCTATGGCATAAGGGTGAATGCAATAGCGCCTGGACCAATTGAGCGGACAGGCGGAGCCGATAAATTGTGGGAATCAGAAGAAGCAGCTAAACGCACACTAGCAAGCGTTCCGTTAAAAAGGCTTGGAACCCCTGAAGAAATCGCAGGTATTGCTGCCTTTTTAATGTCAGATGAAGCTGCATATATTAATGGAGAATGCATCACGATGGATGGGGGTCAATGGCTTAATCAGCATCCATTTTGACAGAAGATCAGCCTGCAGAATTTCTGCAGGTTTTTTAATTAGAGCAGGTTCCTCGTGGGGCAGCGGGAAAGATATCGGCTATTTTGAGCGGATATCGACTATTTGGCTTAGTTCGACAAAGAGATGGATTTCTTAGGTTCCGCCCTTTTGAGCGTAAGGATCAGCATTCTGAATCAATGATGATCGCAGCCGGCGAACTTGACTGTCCCCTTTACGGACAAAGCCTGTAATGACCGGCTGCAAAAGGGGGGATCATTGGCTAAATTGAAAAGCGGAACGGTCGTAATTAAAGTACCACCGGCCAGATACAGGGATTTAACAACACCCATAACGCTGCACGTTCTTGAAAATTCATTCTTAATAGAAACCACTTGCCGGCAAAAAAAGGGTAGGATTGGACAAAGAGCTCCCCGTCAGAATTATGATATAATTTGCATAATAGAGACAGAATGAGGGGGAAAGAAGCATGGATGCTCTGGATATTCTTTCGAATAAACAAGATGTTGTGCCGTACTATCAAGCTATATTCAGTGCCGATGAACAAACCATTGCAGGTTATGAAGTGCTTGGGAGAATCCAGTCCCGTGGGGAGATTTTAAGTCTTGAGGATTTTTTTGAGGATGAAAATGTTCCCGATGAATACAAAATTGAGATTGATGATTACATAGTTGAACAGGCACTTGAGTATGCCCTTGCAGAGAAGCTGGATGCCCTAATTTTTATTAACCGGGATGCTAATTTACTTATGATGGATCACGGAGAAAGCTTTCTTGAACTATTGCTGCGTTTTCAGGCAAAAGGCTTGAAGCTTGAGCAAATTGCTATCGAGGTAACAGAGCATCAGTTTAAAGGGGATATTGAGCGTCTTCAGCATCTGATTCTTTATTACAGGACATACGGAATTAAACTTGCTGCTGCTAATATTGGCAGGGAAAGCAGTAACCTGGATCGAATTGGCAAGCTTTCACCAGACATTTTGAAAATTGATCTTCAGCCGCTAAGAATGACTTCTGCATCCGCATCTTACAATGATGTGCTGTATTCCATATCATTGCTTGCAAGAAAAATAGGTGCGTCCATTCTTTTTGAAGATATTGAGGCTAATTTTCAGCTTCAGTATGCCTGGAGAAACGGGGGGCGCTATTTCCAGGGCTTTTACTTAACCAAACCGGAAGCACAGTTTCTTAAAAAGGATTTATTGAAAAAGAAGCTTTCCAGTGAATTTCATCACTTTATCGTTCATGAGAAGAAGAAATTAGAAACCTTTTATGAGTTATCCGAACAATTTTATCAAAGAGTTCATCATCTTGCCCTAATCAATGAAAAGCTGTGCGACAGCCAGGACAAATTAATTACCATCCTGTCTAAAGAGCTTTCCGATTGCAGCTTCCGTATTTATATTTGTGACTCAGATGGTTTCCAGACAACCGGCAATATTTTCAAGGGGAGCGATGGCTGGGTCTTTCAGGAGCAATATAAGAATAAAAATTGGAGCTGGCGCCCGTATTTCTTAGAAAATCTCATGAAGATGAGAATTGGCAGAAAAGGCTTCTTTAGTGATTTATACAGCGACATCGAAACCGGTGAAACCATCCGAACTTACTCTTACCCTCTCGATGATGGCCATTACCTTTTTATTGATCTGCCCTATCAGTACCTCTACGATCAAAACGGGATGCTGTGAATGAAATTCCGCAATAGGCAGACAATAAGGGAAAAATAATGGAGGCATTTATGATAGCTTTAGGTGTCATTGCTCTGCTTATATTGCTGGCAGGACTTGTTATCACATTCCGTACTGGGATTTGGACACAGGCCAGGAACAAGGAATTTGATGTTTCAGCTCCAAAGCCTGTTCAAGCACACCCCTATCTATTTAACCCGATTTTTCTCGTTTATTTAGGAGCGGGGCTTCTTGTAATCGTACTGATTCTTTATTTTGTTTTTAAATATGGTGGTTATTAGGAAACAGAGTATTTTCACACGCTCTGTTTTTTTACGTTTCGTTTTAAAAAATAGTGGAATAACAAAGATATAAATGATTGGAGCCGGTAAATTACATCGATGTGCTAAAGGATGATAGGGAGGAATAAATGATGAAAGCGTTATCAACTATTGTTGCAGCATCTGTTTTATTTTTTTCAATGGGATCCCCGGCCACAGGTGAAACCGTATCGGTTAAAACCGATCGTCCGCATCAATCTGTTCAGGATCAAACTACTGTAAAGCAGCGTTCTTTTAACATGCTTCAGGCTGCATATCAGACTCAAATTTCACTAAGCAGCAAAGAACGCACCAAATCAGAAATGAAACGTATTCTGGCTCCATATTTTACGGATGATATGGCAGATATCTATTTAAAGCATAATGCTGTGAAAGGGCAAAAACAATTTATCGTATACGGCACTGATTTCCCTATATTTTCCATTCCGTTTTTCAGCTATGGTCCAGAGACAAAACTCAAGGATAAGGGTGATAAAAGAATTATCTATCAATTTTTTGAAAAAACAGATGAGGGACCCGTTTCTTACGATAATCATTATGAAGCAGTAACATTGACTAAAACGGGTGGGAAATGGAAGGTGTCCTCCATCACGGAAAGCATAGAGGAACCAAAGTAAAATGGATGTTGACATAGATAATGATAATCATTATCATTTACTTATAAATGAACTGCCTTACGTTCCCGCGCCCCCAAAAAGTGAGGAATAATCTACCCGGTCCTTTTTGACCGGGTTTTTTCTTATATTTTTAGCTCTGTTAAACTTGGCTGTTGATTTCCGTTGCAGGCGCTCGCTTTCCGCGGGGCGGGCGGTGAGCCTCCTCGCCGCTTTGCGCCTGCGGGGTCTCACCTGTCCCGCTGCTCCCGCAGGAGTCTCGCGCCTTCCACTCCAATCAACAGGTGTTAAAAATCAACATCAGGCTTTAACAGAGCCATATTTTTAAATATTAGAGAAAGATATTAATTTAAGGGTATCAATTATAGCCTGAAGAATTGTCTTAAATAAAGAATATGGCCATGCACCTCCCACATAGGTAAATAACAGTGCCTTATAAAAGGGAGGAATTTGCGTGTTTACTCGTATCGACCGCCTGCTCATTGATCTTCCAAAGCCCAAAAATCCAGATGCAAATGCAGCAGCGGCAGTGCAGGAGCTGCTTGGTGGAAAATTCGGTGAGATGTCTACCTTAAATAATTATCTGTACCAGTCTTTTAATTTTCGCAGCAAAAAAAAGCTAAAGCCATTCTATGATCTTGTAGCAAGTATAACCGCAGAAGAAATGGGTCATGTAGAGCTTGTGGCAAATACAATTAATCTGATGATTATTGGGACCACTCACCCTGGTCCGCCAGACTCTACCCCTATGAGAGAAGCAGTCAATAAAAGAAACACGCTGCATTTTATCTCTACTGCTCAAACCGCTTTTCCTTTTGACTCAATGGGGCGGGCGTGGACTGGAGATAACGTATTCAACAGCGGTAATCTTGTGCTTGATCTCCTTCACAACTTTTTCTTGGAATGCGGAGCGCGCACTCACAAGATGAGGGTATATGAAATGACAGATAACCCTGTTGCGAGGGAAATGATCGGCTACCTGCTTGTAAGGGGGGGCGTGCATGTTGTTGCTTATGCAAAAGCTTTGGAAATAGCTACAGGCGTTGATGTAATGAAAATGCTCCCTATTCCAAATCTGGATAATTCGAAATTTGCTTCTGCTAAAAAGTTTGAAGATTTAGGAGTGAATAGAAGGCTTTATACGTTCAGTGATCAATATTATAGGGATATCGATAAAATCTGGAAGGGAAGGGGGCCAAAGGGAGAGCCTCTCGAAGTGATAATTGGCCATCCTCAAGGTGTACCTGTCCCAGACCTTGAAGAGATTCCTGAAGAGTTCGCTCCGGGAATTTCGGAGGAGGATTTTCAGGAAATTGCCCGCCGTCTACAAAGATCAGCGGGCATTTAGAAGAAGCCGGTCGGCTTCTTCTTTTTACAGGACTAATTTTTCAAGTGCAGGAAGATCAAAACCTTTAACAGCGACCTCATCCACAGTAACCGTAGGTGTAGAATAGGATTGCAAGACGTTAATTAAGTGGTCTCTCGCTTTTTCGTCCTTCGTGATATCTATCTCTTCAAACATCACATGGTGGTGATCCAAAAATTGCTTGACGATTTTACATGGGGGACAGTCAGGCTGAGTGTACACCAAAACCTTTTTAGTCATATTTATCCCTGCTTTCTTTATGCTCAAACTATGATATTAACGGACAAGTCCCATTGCGCTTACAGACAAATCAAGACTTAGAATATCATATACAGGATGATTATAGGGAATGATTTTGTCTTTAAGAGCTTTGAACACCCGTTTCTTTCATTCTTTCTCTGTTTAACATGCAATACTTAAACTGGTTAGGAGAGGTGGAAGGGAGCAAAACCACCGGAATAAATCATCCTCATTAAAAATCCCTAGAACCTCTCCGGTAAAAATCCCTTTACTTATTGGATCAAATATGCTGAAATGATGATTGGCATGTCCGGGTGAATCAATAAACTCCAGTGCACAATTTTCGCTAATCGCCAGTTGTTTTTTTTATCCTTAAGAATTAGAAGCCGTTCTTCTTGGACAGGCAGAACCGGATCAAAAAGAACATCATAATGTTCTTAATAAACCTTCAAGAAGCAAATATGGAGATGTCCCGCTCTTATTCCCTAAGTAATGAGTACCAATCATGCGTTGGGTCTGATCACTGTTTTACAAATCCCATTTTCCTTCCCCCTTTTGCCATTCCTCTTTTATTATTGTCCGGCAAAAGCTGAAAGAAAATTAGATGACTGCGGACATATTATCCTGAAGGCAAATGTGGTAAACTTTCTAATAGAAATAGGATGAAGCAATATGGTTAAGAATAGCAAATATGAGGAAAATAACTGATAAGAACAGGTTGTTCTTTGGAAGGAGAAAAAAATGTCTCAATTAACAGGTATTATCAGCCGTCTACAAAGTCTACAGGAAACAGCAGTGGGGAATGAACCTTCCCAGCGTTTTTTTGAAGTTGAAGGTGAGAAGCGCTGCAGCGTGAAATATTTCGAGAAAAACGAAATGTTTGAACTTGAAGTATTTGAAAAAGGCGGAAAACCGCAGACATATCAATTTGATAATATTGATATCATTGCTATTGAAATTTTCGACCTTTTACAAGCCTAATTAGGCATTTACATATTTTTAACATGATTGGGAGAAAAGGATAACATATCGGTTTTAGATTGCGTATAAGGTTAACAAGAACCTTTTAAGGAGATGCATGATGAGCGATACGTTTGCCTTTTATAATGTAACGGAAGAGAACATGACACTTCAGGATGTAATATCACGCTTGAAATCCTTTATTCGTAAGGATCCGCGCTCTGTTTATGTGTTGTCGATCGGTACAGACTCCCATGTTCATTACAAGGAAACGAAATTTATTACAGCCATTCATCTTCATCGAGTGGGAAAAGGGGCCTGGGGATGTCTGAAAAATTATATCCTGCCCAGGCCGATTACTAGTGTACATGAAAAAATTTCGACGGAAACCGCGCTCAGTCAAGAATTGGCTTATTCTTTCATCACCCTTTATTTGGGAGAACTGACTGATATTCTCATCCCGTTTTCAGATGAAGGGGCTGATTTTTCCTTCGAAATCCATTTGGATATCGGAAGAAAAGGCGTTACGAAAGACCTCATTCAGGAAATGACAGGGAGAATTACAGCAATGGGGGTCGAAGCGAGAATTAAACCAGATTCTTACACAGCCTTCAGCTATGCAAATCGATATACAAAATAAGGAAAAAGTATGTCGAAAATTGCGTTTGACGAAGAAAACCCCTTTGATTATGCTTGTAGTGACAACAGGCAGCAGGGGGGCAAAAAGATGGGTTTGGCAGATAAAAGACTCTCAAATGAAGAGCAGGAATTACTAATCAGTTTGTTAATGAAGCAAGAGTATGCCATTGAGCTATTGAGCAGTGAACTGAACGATATTGAAAACGGTGAGAAAGCTGTAGATATGGAAACTTACAAACAGCTCACAGTTCTTTATGACCGAATTCGTTTTGAATGATGTGATTACATAGAGAACGGTACTCCAGTCGGGTACCGTTTTTTTTTGACCGATTGTTTAAATTGTGATAACTACGGGTATTAGAAATACGCTATCTGCAAAATAGAGAGGAAGTACAGCAATGATTACTCTTCGCGCTGAAAAAATTATGGAAATTAACATTCAGGATTTAATGATTCCGGGCGACAAAGTTGCCCACGTGCAGCTGGGGAATAACTTGGAGCACGCCCTTCTTGTGCTGACAAGAACGGGCTATACGGCCATTCCGGTTCTTGATTCATCCTACAAATTACACGGATTAGTCGGTACAAATATGATTATTGATGCCATTATGGGTCTTGAACGGATTGAAGCTGAAAGGCTTGAAGAGATTAAGGTGTCCGAGGTTATGAACCTTGATATTCCCAGACTTAAAATTACCGATTCTGCAGCTAAAGGACTTGAAATTGTCGTGGACCACCCTTTTGTTTGTGTTGTGAGTGAAGAAGGGTATTTCGAAGGAATCTTTACAAGGCGTGAAATCCTGAAACAGCTGGACCGCCATGTGAAAAGATTAAATAAGGGCTGACTGACACCCTCCTGCCACCTAAGAGGAGGGTGTCAGTCTGAATGCCGGACTTATTTGTACTGCAAAAATTCAATCCGGTTTCCGAACGGATCCGCAAAACTGAAGCGGTCTCTACCGGAGATTGGAGGCTCCTCGTTCATGATTACTCCTGCCTCATGAAGCAGATTTCTTGCTGTTTCAATATTTGCTATTTCAAATGCAGGGTGCCTTTTGCTTCTTATTAGTTGCATATCTTCTAATCCGATATGCACCTCTATTTCACCAGCCCGGCACCAAAAACCCCCATTCTTGCTTAAACTTTCCGGCTTACTCATTTCGTTAAACCCAAGTGTTTCCAAATAGAATTCTCTTGCTTTCTCTTCAGAATCATAGGGAACACAAATTTGCACGTGATCGATTCTAATAAATTTAAACTTGTTCATGATGCTATCCCCCTATTGAATAAGCTGATAAACGATTTGTCCAATTAATAATAAGGTAACCCCTCTGATAATCCATTTTGCCGAGGCAAAAGAAATATGTTTAGCGGTCCTGACTGAAAGCTGTGCACCGATCAATGAACCAATGGCGAGCGGAATGGCTACTTTAAAACTGACCAGTCCAGCCGATAAATACATGGTAAAAGCTCCAATGCAGCTTATGAAGGTTTGGAACCTTGTGTAGGCTATAGATTGGAGATAGGATAGGCCGATCTGAAAATACATGTACATGCTTAATGTAGCCTGGCCTGGACCGAAAAGTCCGTCATAAGCACCGATTCCAAATATCATGGGAAATGACTTGGCCGGGAGCTTACTGCTCTGATGGCTGTTTTTTTGCGGATTTTTTATCAAGCTTAGAAGAAGCGCAAAGGCCAAAAGAATAAGAGCGATGCCATTCATGAATTTTTCAGGTATTGCACCTGCAAGAAGCGCCCCTGTGATTCCTCCTGCCAAGGCGAAAGGAATGATCTTGATGACCTCTTTCATCTTTAATTCATCACTTTTCAGGAAAAAGAAAAAGCTTGAAAATGAGCTGATTGTGTTTGAAAATTTTGTAGCAGCGATAATTTGGTGAATGGGAAGTCCATACAAAATCATTGCCGGCATTCCAATCAGCCCGCCTCCTCCGGCAAATGTCCCAAGAAAAGAAGTGATGGCTCCGATAAAGAGAAGCGGCCACTCCATATGCATTCCCCCTCTGTACATCCATTATATTCTGAACCGAAACATAATGAAATTACGAAAAAACTAGCATATAATATAAGAAAAACTTATTGAATGAGGGAACGCCTTGCAAATTACAGAATTAAGAATGCTGCTTGTCCTGTCAGAAGAAATGAATATGAGAAAAGCATCTGAACGATTATTCGTCTCCCAGCCAGCCCTGTCGCAGCGACTGCAATCCATTGAAAAAGCTTGGGGAGCCAAAATCTTTATCCGGTCACAAAAAGGGCTTACGCTTACACCAGCAGGAGAAAAAATAGTTACGTATGCCAAGGATATGGTTCTGCGTGAAGAAAAAGTAAGAGAGGAGATTTCATCCCTGGAAGGGGAGGTCAGCGGAACGCTAAGACTAGCCGTCGCCTCTATTATTGGACAGCATTGGCTCCCAAAGGTGCTAAAAACATACGTTCAAAGATATCCCCAGGCTAAAATCTCCCTCATAACAGGATGGAGCAGCGAGATCATAAAAAGTTTATATGAAGACAATGTTCATATAGGCATTGTCAGAGGAAATCTCGAATGGCGCGGGGTGAAAAAGCATTTGCTGAGTGATGAACTGTATCTTGTAGACACGGAACTCCGCAATGCTGAAGAGCTGATGACAACAGAGCGTCCTTTTATCCAATTCCGCAGTGATTCCACCTACTATCAGGAAATACAGGACTGGTGGCACCGGAAATTTCAAACCTCGCCTAAGCGGACTATTGTAGTTGACCAGATTGAAACATGCAAACAAATGGCCTATAACGGCATAGGGTATGCGATCCTCCCGTCTGTGGCACTTGATGAGAATGAGCCGATTTACAAAGTCCCGCTCACGGATCCTGAAGGTAAGCCGATTGCGAGGGACACATGGATGCTCGGATATGAGGCAGCTTTCCAGCTGAAGCAGGTCCAGGCTTTTTTAGAGGTAGTCGAAGATTGGTCTAAGGAAGCAGAACGGGAAAACGGAATTTGAAAGCCTTGGATTCTTTTTGACCTTCACTTGCTTATCCTGCTACTGATTTATCAAGAAAATATAAGAATGATTAACATGCCAAAGGAGGAAGGGAATCCATGGAAGTGAAAAAGGTAATGTGGCTAGAACTTTTTTATGACCTGATTTTTGTGGCTGCTGTTGCGAAAGCCACCCACTTGCTGCTGCATGTGGAACAAGGGATGGTACCGGCTGAATATTTGTTCAAGTTTGTTTTAATTTTCGTTCCTATTTGGTGGGCATGGGTTGGCCAGACGCTGTTTATTAACCGGTTTGGAGAGGATTGTTTTACCCAGCGAATATTTATGATCATTCAAATGATTTTTGTAGTATTAATGACAGCAAGTCTTTCTTTTGATTTTGACCCCTATTACTTGCCTTTTCTAATTGGGTATTCAGGAATTCGTTTCTTAACCTCAATGCAGTACTTATGGGTTCTCAGACGGGTAGATGATTCAAGCAAGCCAGCTGCAAAATATCTGGGCTTTGCCTTTTTAATTGGAATAACTATCTCCGGGTCTTCCATTTTCTTTGATTCCTGGCTTCGATATTTTCTTTTATACCTTGGTATTTTTGCCGATATTGCCTTACCTGTTCTGGGGCGTAAATTTTTGGCCAAATCTCCTGCCAATGCTCCTCATTTGCTGGAGCGTTTTGGATTGTTTACGATCATTTTATTTGGAGAATCCATTGTTAGTTTAATTGCGATTCTGCATCTTGAAAAAGGAGATTTCAATGCAATCGTATTTGCTATTGTATCATTAGCAGTAGTGATAGCGATGTGGTGGCAATACTTTGACAACATTGAAAAAAGAGTAGATAAAGAAAAGAAAACAACCGGGCAGACCATTATATACGGACATTTATTTATCTTTATGTCGCTAAGCGCAATGGCAGCTGCTATTCAATTAGCTTTTCTTCATAAGATTGACTATCCGTTTTTATTATTGATATCTTTTGCAGCCGCTTTTCTGTATTTCTTTTCAACAACTCTTGTGTTTCATAGGTTCCGTTTTATCACTCAGCGGCTAACCATGTATCATCTTTTCTTTCTTCTGGCTACTTTGGGCGTATTCCTGATTTTTGATCTGATCATCGTCGTTCCAAGTATAGTGATTTTTATTCAGCTGGCCATATTCTTTATCATTTTTGCAAAAGTGACCGTTTAGCACTAAGATTATAGGCAGTCTCAAAACAGAATGGGCTTTGTGATGAATATGCTTGTCAATTAACCGCTCCGTTTGATAGAGTAAAAAAGATAATAAACTAGATGGAGGACGATACATATGAAAATGATGGATGCAAATGAGATTATTTCATTTATTCAAAATAGCACGAAATCCACACCTGTAAAGGTTTACGTTAAAGGTGATGTTGAAGGAATCGATTTCGGGGCTTCCTCTAAAACCTTTTTAAATGGCGGCAGCGGAGTCGTTTTTGGTGAATGGACTGACATTAAAGAAGCAATTGAAGCCAATGAAAGCAAGATTGAAGACTATGTTGTAGAAAATGACCGCCGCAACTCAGCGATTCCATTACTTGATATGAAAGGAATTAAAGCGCGCATTGAGCCTGGCGCCATTATCCGTGATCAAGTTGAAATCGGAGACAACGCCGTAATCATGATGGGTGCCTCCATTAACATCGGTTCTGTTATCGGAGAAGGAACAATGATTGATATGAATGTGGTTCTTGGCGGAAGAGCAACCGTTGGAAAGAACTGCCACATCGGTGCGGGTTCCGTACTTGCAGGTGTCATTGAGCCGCCTTCCGCAAAGCCTGTTGTGATTAAAGATGATGTATTGGTTGGAGCAAACGCTGTAATCCTTGAAGGCGTAACAGTCGGTAAAGGAGCAGTTGTTGCAGCTGGAGCAATTGTAGTTGAAGACGTAGCCCCTTACACAGTAGTTGCTGGAACCCCTGCTAAGAAAATTAAAGATATTGATGAAAAAACAAAATCTAAAATTGAAATCAAACAGGAGCTTCGTCAACTGTAAGAAGCTGCATATGCTGTGCGCGGGTGTCTTTCATCCGCGCATTGCTATATCTTTTGGAGGCTGATCAAATGCTCTCGCTGGAAAAAATGACTGCGATCCGCAGGGATCTTCATCAAATACCTGAGCTTGGTTTTCAGGAATTCAAAACCCAAAAATATCTGCTTCAGTTCTTTGAACAGCTTCCTGCAGACAGGTATGAATTAAAGAAATGGCGAACAGGATTGCTTGTTAAAGTAAAAGGAACGAATCCTTCAAAAATTATGGGCTACAGGGCGGATATTGACGGACTTCCAATTACAGAGGAAACAGGCTATTCCTTTTCATCAGCCCATGAAGGGATGATGCATGCATGCGGCCACGATTTCCACATGACGATCGGGCTTGCTATTGCAGAGCACTTTATCTTTCATCCAATTGCAGATGACCTCCTTGTTATTTTTCAGCCGGCAGAGGAAGGGCCGGGCGGTGCAAAGCCGATGATGGAAAGCAAGGAATTCCTTGACTGGAAGCCTGATTTCATTACAGCTCTTCATATTGCCCCTGACCTTACACCGGGAACCATTGGAACGAAACCCGGCTTGCTTTTTGCCAATACGTCAGAGCTTTTTATTGATTTGAAAGGGAAAGGCGGTCATGCCGCCTATCCTCATACAGCTAAAGATATGATCGTTGCCGCAAGCCAGCTGGTCGGGCAATTTCAAACCATCATTTCAAGAAACGTCGATCCGCTTGACAGTGCTGTCATTACGGTAGGGAAAATAACAGGCGGCACGGTACAAAATATTATTGCTGAAAATGCAAGGCTGGAAGGGACAATCAGAACCCTTTCTGCACAATCCATGGGTAAAGTAAAAGAAAGAATAGAAGCCCTTGTAAAAGGACTTGAAATGGGCTATGAATGTGAAGCAAAGATAGATTACGGGGCAATGTATTACCAAGTATTTAACGAACCTGAGCTTACTCAGGAATTTATGGAGTTTGCGGACGGGCTTTCTTTTGTTCAATTTGAAGAAAGCAAGGAAGCGATGACAGGAGAAGACTTTGGATATTTTCTATCAGAAATACCAGGCTTCATGTTTTGGCTTGGCACCGGCTCGGAATACGGTCTCCATCATAGCAGACTCCAGCCTGATGAAACAGCAATGGAAACGGCCCTTCGCACAATGACCGAATATTTTTCATTCAAATCCTAAATTGTGGAATAAACACCTCCGATTTGAGGCACCTTATCAGACAGGAGGTGTTTTTATGCCAAGAATAGGTGTAGAACAATCATTAACCAATGTAGAAGAAGCGCTTAAATCGATGGGCTATGATGTGGTGCAGATCCGCAGTGAAGAGGATGCCAAATCCTGTGACTGCTGCATTGTAACCGGTCAGGATAATAACATCATGGGAATCAGCAACACAGTTACAGAAGGTTCTGTTATTGAAGCGAGCGGATTATCAGCTGAAGAAATTTGCCAGCAGGTACAGCATCGTCTTAATCAGTAAAAAGCCAGCGCAGCTGGCTTTTTTGTTTGGAATGGCTGGGCAAGAGGTTAACAAGGGGGATATGAGAGTTTGGTGCCAGGCATCACGAGGGAAAGAGTGCGATGCCAGGCAAGAATGCCAGGCATGGATAGAAAAGAGTGCGATGCCAGGCAAGAATGCCAGGCACGGAGGGGAAAAGAGTGCGATGCCAGGCAAGAATGCCAGGCATGAAGGGGAAAAGAGTGGGATGCCAGGCATGAAGGGGAAAGAGTGCGATGCCAGGCAAAAACACTAGAAAAAAAGAGCCTCAATGGCTCTTTTATCATGCGTTACCTGAAGGCTCTTTTTTCTCCATATAAACCTGATGAGGAAATGGGATTTCAATGCCATTAGCATCAAAAGCTTCTTTAAATGCTTTTCTTAGTATGCGTTCGGCTCCCCATTGTTCTCCGTTTTCTGTTTTTGCTATAACCCGGATCACTACGTCTGAGGCTCCAAGAGTTTGTACACCGATGACGTTTGGTCCTTCTACAATTGATGGCGTTTCGGCTGCCACTTTATCACACACATCCTGCATCACTTTAATTGCGTAGTCAATGTCATCGTCATAAGAAATTCCAATGTCCACAAGTGCGCGCATGTTGCCCCTGGTATGGTTGCTAAGATTTGTGATCTCCCGATTCGGGACGTAGTGCAGCGTGCCGTCAAACCCGCGGATTTGGGTAGTTCGAAGGCCAACCTGTTCAACGATTCCAGAGAAACCAGCTGTCGTAATATAGTCTCCGACGTCCAGCTGGCGTTCAAGAAGCAGGAAAAATCCAGTTACAACGTCACTGACAAGTCCCTGTGCACCAAAGCCAATAGCAAGCCCTACGACACCGGCTCCTGCCAAGAGGGCAGTGGCATCGTATTCAAAGACCTGAAAAACCATTACAACGAAAATAAAAACCAATATGTATCCAAAAACGTTTAAGGACAGACTTTGAAGGGTCATTGCCCTGCCGGGGGATACCTGCTGACGGTTTTGAACCTTTTGGAAGGTTCTTTCAATTAGACGGCTTCCGATTGCTTTGACAATAAGGAAGGCGATTAATATGATGACGAGTTTAAGTGTGATGATTCCTGCATTTGTCAGCAGCCCAGCCCAGTTGATTTTCTGTATTATATCCATTTGCATCTTCCTTTCTTTCCAAACAATAGGGGATAAGCTAATCATTTTGTTACCCTTCCCCAAGCATGTTAAACTTAAATTGCTCCGGGAAATGAAAATTCATTGACCAGTTTAACATAGGTTTTTTCTTAATAAAAACAAAAACCTTCATGTTTTGCATGATTTAGGGTATAACAAATAGAGTGTTAATCAGTATATCCGCTAATTAAATTAATTATCATTTAACATTGACTAAAAATAGCTATCTGCTATAATAGGCAATGTGAAAAATGAATAGGTGTTGAGAAAAGACCATTTTTTTTCTCAATTGCTTTAATAAATACTGGAGGGATACATAATGGCAGAACGTATGGTAGGAAAACAAGCACCCCGTTTTGAAATGGAAGCCGTATTGGCTAACAAAGAGTTTGGCAAAGTAAGTCTTGAAGAGAACATGAAAAACGATAAGTGGACCGTTCTTTTCTTCTATCCGATGGATTTCACATTTGTTTGCCCGACTGAAATCACAGCAATGTCTGACCGCTATGATGAGTTCGAAGATCTTGATGCTGAAGTAATCGGTCTTTCTACAGATACAATCCACACTCACTTAGCTTGGATCAACACAGATCGTAAAGAGAATGGTCTTGGAGATCTTCGTTATCCGCTTGCTGCAGATACGAATCACGCTGTATCACGTGATTACGGAGTACTAATTGAAGAAGAAGGCGTAGCACTTCGCGGGCTTTTCATTATCAACCCTGAAGGCGAGCTTCAATATCAAACCGTATTCCACAACAACATCGGCCGTGACGTGGATGAAACACTTCGTGTGCTTCAAGCGCTTCAAACTGGCGGACTTTGCCCTGCTAACTGGAAGCCAGGACAAGCTACACTTTAATTGAATAGCTGAAGGTCTAACTGCTGTTAGGCCTTTTTCTTACTAAAAAATGCAGGAGGGCTATTATGAAACTACGTGAACCAATGCCGGAACTGAACGGCGCAGTGGAATGGCTGAATGGCCAGGTAACAAAAGAGGAGCTTACAGGGGAAAAACCTACATTAATCCATTTCTGGTCTGTTAGCTGCCATCTTTGCAAGGAAGCTATGCCTCAGGTTAACCAGTTCCGTGATGAATATAAAGACAAATTGAATGTCGTCGCTGTTCATATGCCGCGTTCAGAAGATGATCTAAGTCTGGATGCGATTAAAAAGACAGCCGAAGAGCATGGGATCCATCAGCCGATTTTCGTTGATAGTGAGCATAAACTGACGGATGCTTTCGAAAATCAATATGTACCAGCTTATTATGTTTTTGACAAAGAAGGCAATCTGCGTCATTTCCAAGCCGGGGGAAGCGGAATGAAAATGCTTGAAAAGCGTGTTAACCGCGTCCTTTCCGAAACAGAAAACGCTGAATAAATGGCAGCCCGGTGTTCAATTATGAACACCGGGCTGTTTTAATCTCCCCTTTGCGTTTTATCAATAGCAGCCTGAGGATGGGCTGTACACTGTCCCCGAAGTTATGTATATTCACTTTCAATACGTTGAACCGCTCTTCAATTTGACTGAATGCTCATGTATGGGTTCATGATTTATCCTCTATTCCGGAATGATGGGACCGTTTGGATTGTAAGATGGCTATATGTAATCCTGCCAAAGGAAATAAGCACCATTTTTCAGAACCGGGCTTCTCTCTTTTCATCCACCAATAGGAGTAAATAACAAGCACGATGAAGTCGGCAGTCTTTACACTGACAAGCTTGGATTGCATAAAAGCTTCCTGATAAGCGCTGAATCTGCCTTGAAACAGTCCGTATACATATAAGGATAACGTCGCCAGCAGGAGTGGCAGGATGACTAGATTGCTTAATAGGATTCTGCCTGCTCTTCTAACGTTACTGCGCTTCTTGCGGTCTTTCCCTTTAAAAAATAAATAGGGCAAAAGGGAGAATGCACCTAATCCAAATGATAATAAAGCAAATGGCCATGCCGGTACAGAATAATGATCCTGGCGAAGGTACAATCCTGACCAGACAATTGGAAAAATTCCAAGAAAAGAGAATACCATCATAATTAGCGGATCAAGTTCCTTGTAATTTCCAGCTAATAAGCTTTTAAGGACCGGATCCTGGAGTCCACCCTGCCCGGGAGCTAAAAACAGGGCATAGGCAACGAGTATGAACCAAAGCCATTTCATAATAAAATTCAACTCCGATTCGAAATAATTTTCAAGTAAGGTTGTACTTTTTATTTAAATATAGTATGATGATACTTGTAAAGTTAAAGTGTTCCATTTCCTCTTGAAGTTCACATACAATAGGGATGTATCTCACGTGACACTTTAGGGATGCTGCTTATTGTATGTGAATTTTTTATTTACACAGGTAAAGGAAATGCGCATAAATAAATTTTTGGAGGTACCAACATGGAAACAGGTACAGTAAAATGGTTTAACTCAGAAAAAGGATTCGGATTCATCCAACTTGAAGATGGAAACGATGTATTCGTTCACTTCAGCGCTATTCAAGGTGAAGGTTTCAAAACTCTTGAAGAAGGCCAAAAAGTTGAATTCAACGTTGTTGAAGGCCAACGCGGACCTCAAGCAGAAAACGTTACTAAACTTTAATTTTCTGACTTAACCGTCTAAAGTCTTGATTCATTTTTATGAATCAAGGCTTTTTTATATTTTTTTCTGAAACTGTCTGGAAAGATCATCACATACATGCGATGATTGATGAAATCAGCATTGAAATGATAGCGCTTTAATAGGGGGATTTTAAATTGAATCAGGATTACATAATGAAGATTCAATCAGCAGATGCAGCGGTTTCTGAAAAAGGAGCAGCGATTAGAGAGAGTTCACATAGACTTGGCTATCATATTAGTGCCCCTTCTAATTGGATCAATGATCCTAACGGATTAATTCATTTTAAGGGAGAATATCATGTGTTTTATCAGCATCATCCGTTTGGAGAGGATTGGGGCCCGATGTATTGGGGGCATGTGAAAAGCAAGGATCTTGTTCACTGGGAACAGCTTCCGATTGCTCTGGCGCCCTTTGAGGAGTATGACCGTGATGGATGCTTTTCAGGAAGTGCTGTAGTGGAAGATGGGTTGTTAACTCTTATATACACCGGCAATGTATGGCTGGATGATCAGCAAAAGGAACTGAAGCAGGTTCAGTGTATAGCGAGAAGCGAAGATGGAATTTCCTTTATTAAGGATACTCAAAATCCCGTTTTGGAATCGGTGCCTGAAGATGGATCAAGTCACTTCAGAGACCCTAAGGTGTGGAAAGAGGGTTCATTTTGGTATATGGTGCTTGGCACACAAAAAGATGGGTTAGGCAAGGTTGTTCTTTACCGTTCAGAAAAATTGACAGACTGGGAATACTGCGGAGTCCTGGCTGAAAATAGAAACGAAAACCTGGGGTATATGTGGGAATGCCCTGACATATTTGAGCTGGGGGGGAAACATGTTCTTCTCATCTCTCCTGAAGGAATGGAACAGGAAGGGCCTCTCTACGCTAATTTAAAGCAGACTGGCTATTTTGTTGGGGACTTTTCCTATGAAACGCTGAAGTTTGACTATGGGCGTTTTGAGGAGCTGGATAAGGGGCATGATTTTTATGCAGCCCAAACGTTTCTGGATGATACCGGAAGGCGCATTCTGATTGCTTGGATGGATATGTGGGAACAGGATATGCCATCAAAACACGATGGATGGGCGGGTGCATTAACCATACCCCGTGTTCTTTCACTAAGCGAAGAAGGACGCGTGCTTATGAACCCGGTTGCGGAGCTTGAATCTCTCAGGGGTGAAAAAAAGGTTTCCATGCAGGAAATTACAGTTGAAGAAGAATGTACGATTGGGTTCGCTGATATGGCTGAGATCATAGTGGAATTTACAGTTGAAGATCCGGCTCTCCAGGCATTTGGTTTAAAGCTGAGATGCGGTGCTGAAGAGGAAACGGTTGTTACGGTTGACCTGACATCTTCTAAGCTTTTTCTGAACAGGGAGAAGAGCGGCAGGGGTCCTGGCGGTGGAATACGTGAAGCGGACCTGTCGAGAACTGATAGGGTCAAGCTTCATATTTTTCTCGACCAATCATCGGCAGAGATTTTTGCAAATCGGGGAGAAGCGGTTATGACCTCTAGAATTTATCCAGAGAGAACTAGCACTGCGATTAAGTTATTTTCAATTGGCGGGAAAGTTTGTGCTCACTCAGTAAATGTATGGAAGCTTAATGAAGGATATATACAACGATGAAAATTGAGATCATTCCTTATCAGGAGAGCTGGCAGGAAGAATTTTCACTGCTTAAGGAGCGGCTTAAGCACTTGCTTGCCCCGCTTGAACCTGAAATTGAGCACATTGGAAGCACGGCTGTACCCGGATTATGTGCAAAACCTATCATTGATATTATGGCCGGTTTAAAAGAAGAAGCTGAACTGGATGTTTCAGCAGGACTGCTGGAAGGTACGGAATTCTTTTCTATGCCGGTATACAATGAGCAAATTCCCTTTAGACGATTCTTCATAGGCGCGAAAAAGGGTGTTGAACCTGGAGAAGTTGTTCATAAGAATCGTTCCAGTCATCTTCACATTGTTCCCATTGAATCGGAGTGGTGGAATGAGCACTTGCTTTTCAGAGAGTATTTAAAGAGGAACGATGCTGCAAGAGACATTTATGCAAAAGTGAAAAAAGATCTGAGCATGCACGAATGGTCACATGGGAATCGCTATGCAGAGGCGAAAACTGATGTGATACGCGGCCTATTACAGGATGCAAAAAAGAAAGCAGGAGATTGAGTATGAAGATATTAGCTATCTATGGAAGTTCAAGAAAAGAAGGGAACTCTCATCTGCTGGCAGAGAAAGTATTGGATGGAGTCAATCATGATTCTGTCTGGCTAAAAGACTATCAAATTATGCCAATTGAGGATGGACGCCATGAAGCAGAAGGCTTTAAACCGGTGGAGGATGATTATGATGAAGTCATCGAAAGGTTTATGGAAGCGGATCTTGTGGTATTTGTCACCCCTCTTTATTGGTATGGGATGTCCGGATTAATGAAAACATTCGTTGACAGATGGTCTCAAAGCTTGAGGGAGGAACGATATTCCTTTAAAGAGCTTGTTAAAGGCAAGAGAGGCATAGTTATCATCGCGGGCGGTGACAAGCCCAAATTAAAAGCCCTGCCTCTTGTACAGCAGTTTTCCTTTATAATGGAGTATATGGGAATGGAATTTAACGGGTATTTGATTGGTGAGGGAAATAAACCGGGTGAGGTTTTGAATGATGCTGCAGCGGTAAATACCGCAGCGGAATGGAATAAAAGGTTGAAATAAAACGAAACATGCAGCGTGGCGCTGCATGTTTTTTTTGCGGAAATATTGCGGGGGCAGATCATTTATATGAAAGATAGCCTGCATCGTAGGTCGTGAATTAAAGAATTTCATCGAATGGTCTGGCTAATTTCACTGTATACCGATATATTATTGTGTACATTGAAAAATATGGCAGTTTGCTTTCAGCAAGATCGGGGATGAATCAATGAATGACTTTAAACAACTAGCTTATTATTGCGGTATCTATAAAAGAAATTTTTATCAGTCCATTTTATTTTTGTTTCTTTTTCAGTGCATCATCTCAAGCTCACTTATCCTCCTGGAGCAGGTTGCTGATAATCTATTAGATCATCATGCTTCGATATCTGCTGGGACAGCTGGATCAATGGCAGGGATCCTGATCGTTGGCTGCCTATTTTGGGCTCTTCACAAAAAAAAGCGCAACAGGCAAGGGGTAAAAATAGCAGAAACTCTTAATTCGGAAATGTATAAGAAGCTAAGGGAGTCTTCCTGCCATTCTTTTGATGAAAAACGGGTAGATCAGCTAATGGCAGATTTCGAATCGGATGTATACAGAATCCGGTTATTTTTTTCGGAAGGGATCTTTAAGCTCATTCATTTCCTTCTTTTATCCGCCATGTATCTGGTTGTTATGTTTATGTTTTCCGTTCCTCTCTTCCTTTCGGCATTGATTGTTCTCCCGGCTTGGGGATTTGTATTGTATCAGTCGGAAAAGGCTTTGATTCATAAACAACGAAACGAGTTCGATTCCTTAATCAGTAAGGCGAATGATGATGGGACCGGCCTGAATGCATTTCTTCCTCGCCGCAGCGGCTTAACGTATGCAGAAATTCTATGGGCAGGCTTTTTCTTTGTGTGCGGGGGACTTATTGCCTGGACGGGTATTTTGGAAATAGGAAAATTCATAGCAGTAATGGTTTTATGGGGCATGATCCTGTATTTTTTACCAGTCTTTTGCAACGAGCTTACTCAAATGCATTTGGCAGAATCATCTTCCGGCAGGCTGCTCAAGGTATTGAGGTCCTCTAATCAGGCTTCCCAGGCTTTGACTCCAAGATTGAGAAGGGGATATATGCTACTTGAAGAAGTGTTTTTTTCTTACAGCCAAAACAGCATGCACGCGGTCAATGCGATATCATTTATGATGACCCCGGGAAGAACCATTGGAATAATTGGAAAATCCGGGTCTGGAAAAACAACGCTGGCCCATTTGATGACCGGGTTTTATACTCCTGAACGGGGACGGATAACGTTTGATGGTGAAGAGCTGAATCAAAAGCCTCCGGCTGCATCGATTGCCGCGGTTTTTGAATATTCATCATTAACTGCAGATACCGTAAAAGCAAATATTGCCTTTTCAAAACCTGAGGCACCTATGAGTGAGATTATAAAGGCTGCAAAGCTTGCTCATGCGCATGACTTTATCATGGAACTGCCTGAACAATATAATACGGTTCTTCTGGGCTCGGGGTTTTCGAATAGTCAAATGCAGCGTCTTGCAATTGCGAGGTCACTATGTGTAAATCCGGGTATCCTTATACTGGATGATGCTGCAAGTGAAGTGGACATTCAGACTAGACAAAAAATCTATCGGGGCATTAAAGGAATGAAAGGCAGCAGAGCAATCATAATTTTGGATGATTCTGTTGAAGCGGTCTGTCAGGCAGACGAAATATTTGTGTTGTGCAAAGGCATCATTGCTGAAAGAGGTACTCATAAAGAATTGCTTGAAAGAGAAGGAATTTATGCAAGGCTGCTTAATAACGAAATGGAACAGGAGGGCACCCGGCCTTTAAAGAACAGAGGCTGACTTATCATCGCATGGGCAAATAGCTTAAGCGGTTTTCACTTTAATTTCATTAAGGAAGCATTCTTTGATGATCCCTGTATTGTTAAAGCACGAAAAGGATGGCCTTATGCGGGCCATCCTTTTTCAATGGATATGGAGTTCTTCTTCTGCTTCCGGCATAAGCACTTCGCTCTTATCAGGGTAGACGCGTTCAATATGCTGTTCTCCCCAGGCACACAGCGAATCAAGAATTTCCTTAAGAGACCAGCCGTAGTCAGTAAGGAAGTATTCAACCTTTGGAGGCACTTGATTATAAACTTTTCTTTCAATGACACCGTCATCTTCCAGCTCACGAAGCTGCTGAGTCAGCATCTTTTGCGTAATTCCGGGCATCAGCCGTTTTAGTTCACCGGTCCTGCGTTTCGCTTTAATAAGGTGGCAAAGTATAACTACCTTCCACTTTCCGCCAATCACCTCGAGTGCTGCTTCAACAGGTATATTGTATTTTTTCATTCGTCACACCGCCTTTTTATAATGCTTATATGATAAGTATAGTGCCTAGTGCAATAAAAGACTATACGTTACTTTTAGGTACCTATGTCTGAAGCAGCATACAAAAAGCCCCCGTTCATTGAATGAACGGGGGCTGCTTGCCTTTTTACGATTTAATTATCTCCTGAAAACATTGAACGTTTTTGCTGATAAGAGATATTCAGAATCAATCCAAGACCGAACATCGTTGCCAGCACCGAACTTCCCCCATAGCTTAGTAAAGGGAGGGGAATTCCTGTAATAGGGAGAAGTCCTATTACCATGCCGATGTTTTGAAATACGTGGAACATAATCAAACCAATCATACCCACGCAAATATATAATTCGAACATGTTTTTCATTTGATTAAACCCGATGATGACAATTCGATAAATGAGGATGAAATATAAACAAACGACAATACAAGCTCCTATAAACCCAAATTCCTCTCCGATCATTGTAAAGATGAAATCAGAATGTGCTTCCGGAATATAGACCTCGCCGCCGCCGATGCCTTTTCCAGAGATCATACCGGAACCAATTGCGGTAATGGATTGTTTCAGCTGATAGCTGATATCCGAGCCGTATTTTGCCGGATCCAGCCATGCATAGATTCGATTTACTTGATACTGATCCACAAAAAGCAGCAGCCAGTCCATTTTATATAGAAATAAAAAGACAAGGGTGGAGACAGCAGTAACGGCAAATCCCACGATCACGCTGATTATTTTCCAGCTGATACCCGAAACGAAAATAACCGTTCCTGTAATAACTAAAATAACCAGTGATGTTCCGAAATCATTTTGCTTCAGAATTAAAAGGATGGGGACGCCTGAGGTTATTCCGACTTTTAAAAGATACTTTAAATCGCTGTATATATCGCCCATCTCATGTGATTCGCTGTGTTTTTTCGTTATATACGAGAGCATCAGTATGACGAATATCTTCATATATTCGGAAGGCTGGACTGAACCAATTCCTGGAATTTTAAACCATGCTCTGGCTCCATTTATCTCGGGAACCAGACTGGCAGGAGCAACCAGGATTAATACGAGCATCAGCAATCCGAAGCCATAGAGAAATGGAGTAAGTCTCTCAATTTGTTCAAAGTCGAATGTTAAAACTCCTGCAATGATAATAGCACCTATAGCAAACCATAATATTTGTTTGATTAGAAAATTCTCATTGTACTGACCATGGCTTTGCGCACTGTATATGGCAATACAGCTTGAACACATAATTAAAATTAATACCATTACCAAATTACTGTCAAAAAAGCTTTCCTTAAAACGCTGCAATCCTATCACCTTTCTTAATCCTCTTTATGGGAATACCTGTATCATGACTTCTTCAAGGTGTTTGTATCGTTTATCGAAAATTTGTCCTTATTCTGTAACCCCGCAAAGGACAGCCATCCCTCAAAATTAGTGCACTATAGAAGCTGTTAAGGAATGGAAGATACAGCGCTGGTTGACAAAAGTTTCCGCAAGAATATTGATTCCAGCCTGCTTAAACACTATCTATCATCCTACCACAATCCATTTCATTTTTGTGAGAAAAAAAGCTGTTTATAGACCTATAACCAATTAGACGTAAAAATTGAAGCTATGGTTTCACCTAGTTCCCCGCTCAATAGGCAGGGAACTAGTTTGAGAATGAAAAAGATGGTGCTTGCTGCATCTGCATCCTTTAGCATCCCTTTCTGAGGTGAATCGGGCTTTTTGATTCCAGCCATTACGGTTATTAAAGTGAACATTTGGTTTTAAATGCCGAAAAAGTGTGGACATGGAACACTCAATCCCTTTCATAGTGCTGGGGCTGGGCGCTGGATTCATACATAGATATTAGGAGGAATGCTCTTTAATTCATACTGGCATGAACCTACAGGAAACAGGTAAATCCCTCTAACTAAATGCATGAAAAAAATCCCATACAAGCTTAAAAGAAAATGCAATGAGCATCAGTCCGGCAGCAAAGCTTATTTTTTTCATCATGTTGTCAGAAATAAGATTTCTTCCAAAATGAACCGTGAGCGCCACATTCAAGTTCCAAAGAAAGATCCCAAGAATAATGAAAAAGCTGTATCCCAGTATGTGCGTCCATTCCGCTGAAGGTGAAAATCGGGAAATGGCAGAACCATAAATTCCGAACCAAAAAAGGAAATTAAAGGGGTTGGCAAAAGCGATCAGGAACCCGGTTAAAAAGCAATGAGGGAGAGAGTATGATCCTGTTTCTGATAATTTGATGAGGGCATCCTTTCTAAAAAAGACTAGAATGCTTTTTGCGCCAAGCCTGAAAAGAAGTACAGCCCCTGCTGCCATTAGAAAGAAGGATACAGCAGGATGCTTGAATAACGGGAGCAAGCCGGCAGCGATGGATCCCATATAAAATAAATCCGCTGTGAGTGCTCCGATTCCTGTAAGCCAAGAGGGCCAGAAGCCTCCTGTCATTCCTTTTTTTATCATCTCAAGCTTAACCGGTCCTAATGGTGCAGCTAAGCTGATGCCTAAAACGAGCGGTGTGAGTATCGCTAATAATCCATCCTCCATATCATTTCACTCCTATGCGGCTAGTCCTAAAAACAGTCTATTCACACAGGATGGGGAGGCATTCTATATTTCACTTTTTAAAGCTCTGTTAAAGGCAAAGGCGGAGAAGGGAAACCTTAATGATTGAAGCGGAGGAATAGTCGATTCTACTGGGGGGTAGCAGAAGGAAGGATGCAGCCAGGGGGCAGAGGATACATTTCATTGACACGGATTTAACAGACCAATAAACTTGAGTTAATTTGATGATTATGTGATAAAATAGGGAAGCATATGCTATTTTACAGCAACTTTAGGAGCAGTACATAGAGGAGGAACACCTGTGTCGGATAAGTCAGCCCCAAAAAAGAAAAAAAGTCCTGTACTGGAATGGATCATTGCCATTGCAGTAGCCGTACTGCTTGCGGTAAGCATCCGAATCTTTATTTTCGAACCGTATGTAGTAGATGGAGATTCCATGGATCCAACATTAAAAAACACTGAAAAACTTTTCGTGAACAAAGCAATTCACTACATTGGCAAGTTTGACAGAGGAGACATCGTCATCATCAATGGAAAAGAAAATAAAGAGCATTATGTTAAACGGATTATCGGGCTTCCGGGGGACACTGTTGAAGTGAAAAACGATGTCCTGTATGTAAACGGGAAAGAAGTTAAAGAGCCTTACTTAAACTCCAATCGAAAAGCTGCCCAGGCATCAGGCCTTCAGCTCACCAACGACTTCCAGGAAGTAAAAGTTCCAAAAAATAAATATTTTGTCATGGGCGACAACCGACTTGTCAGCATGGACAGCCGGACAGGCCTTGGCTTAATTGAAGCGGATCGAGTCATTGGGAAATCAGAGTTTGTCATGCTTCCTTTTAATAAAATTCGCGCAACAAATTAATAAAAGTAAAAACGCCGGCCGTTAATGGACCGGCTGTTTTTTTGTTTGGCGGCTTAAAAGACTTTCAAGGTATTTCCTAATCCGGCTTTTTTTATGTAACATTTATTACAGCCTATCCGTCTGTTTACATAAATAGGAAATGAGGCGGTTTTATGAAGGCGGCGACAGCATTGATATTTTTAATGCTCATACTGACTGGCTGTTTAGGAGGGGCGAGTGAATCAAAAAAAGATAGCAGTGATACAGCATCTGAAAGCTCTTCCAAGAGCGGAGGGAAAGCAGAAACGGAACAGGCGGCAAGTGATAATAAGGAACAGGCTCTCCAGACGCCTTCGAACAGGAAAATCATATACACTGCCGATATGGTTATCGAAGTGAAAGATTTTGATAAAGCCTATCAGAACATACAGAATGAGGCTCAATCCGCTGGGGGATATGTGGTCAGTACAAATTCCAATGTGAGCGGAGAAGAAAGCGGGCTGAATGAGGGGACGATGACCCTCCGTATTCCACAGGAAAAATTCAGCGGGTTTTTAAGTTCCATGGAAAAGGGAGCATATAAGATTCTCCAGAAGAATATTTCAGGTCAGGATGTAACAGAGGAATTTGTAGATTTGGAATCACGGCTTAAAGCGAAAGAAGCGGTTGAAGCACGTTTGCTGGAATTTATGAAGGGAGCAGGAAAGACAGAGGATCTCCTCGCCATTTCAAAGGACCTTTCTGCGGTTCAGGAAGAAATCGAACAGCTCAAAGGGAGAATGAAATATTTACAGAACCAAACGGATCTATCAACGATAACCATTCAGCTGAGTGAAACCAAAGTCGTCGTTCCAGGAGTGAACAATCACGATTTAAATACGTGGGAGAAGACACAAAAGCAATTCATGAACAGCGTGAATGCACTTCTTTATGCAGGCTCAGCGCTCATCATATTTTTTGCAGGCAATTTGCCGGTGTGGATTCTATTACTCGCGGCGGGGGGCGCTGTTTATTACTTTTGGAGGAAGAGGCGCTCAGACTAAACCGACGGCATAGGCAGTTATTCCAATTGTCTATAACCTCCTGATTCATGCTATAATGTTAAGGATGCTTATTAATTGGAGGATTTAGACTATGATTACCGTAAATAATGTCGGTTTGCGCTATGGTGACCGCAAACTGTTTGAAGATGTTAACATAAAATTTACCCCTGGCAACTGCTACGGTCTTATTGGAGCGAACGGGGCCGGAAAATCGACGTTTCTTAAAATTCTTTCCGGTGAGATTGAAGCGCAAAGCGGAGATGTTCATATGGGACCGGGCGAACGTCTGGCCGTATTAAAGCAAAACCACTTTGAATATGAAGAGCACGAAGTATTAAAGGTTGTCATTATGGGACATGAACGTCTGTATGCGGTCATGGAAGAAAAGGATGCCATCTACATGAAGGCTGATTTTTCTGATGAAGACGGTATGAAAGCTGCTGAGCTTGAAGGCGAATTTGCCGAGCTTAACGGTTGGGAAGCTGAGAGTGAAGCAGCCATTTTGCTTAAAGGCCTTGGAATTACAGAAGATCAGCATACAAAAACGATGGCTGAACTGACAGGCGGAGACAAGGTTAAAGTGCTTCTGGCTCAGGCTCTGTTCGGCAAGCCGGACGTTCTTCTTCTGGATGAGCCTACCAACCACTTGGATCTAAAAGCGATCAACTGGCTTGAAGAGTTCCTTATTAACTTTGAAAACACTGTCATTGTCGTATCGCATGACAGGCATTTCCTTAATAAGGTTTGTACACACATTGCCGATTTGGATTTCGGTAAAATCCAGCTTTACGTAGGAAACTATGATTTCTGGTACGAATCAAGCCAGCTTGCACAGCGTATGGCTTCTGATGCCAATAAGAAAAAAGAAGAAAAAATTAAAGAACTTCAAGCGTTTGTCGCGCGATTCAGCGCCAATGCGTCGAAATCAAAGCAAGCAACCTCACGTAAGAAATTGCTCGATAAAATTTCACTTGATGATATTCGTCCTTCCTCAAGGAAATATCCTTACGTTCACTTTACACCAGAGCGTGAAATTGGGAATGATCTGCTTCGCGTTGAGGGCATTTCAAAAACGATCGATGGCGTAAAAGTCCTGGACAACATAAGCTTTATTATGAATAAAGATGATAAAATTGCATTCACCGGTGCAGATGAAGTAGCGAAAACGACGCTGTTTAAAATTCTGATGGGTGAAATGGAAGCGGACAGCGGCACATATAAATGGGGAGTTACAACGTCTCAATCTTATTTCCCAAAAGACAATAACGAGTATTTTGATAACAACGATCAAAATCTTGTTGATTGGCTAAGACAGTACTCCCCAAATGATCAAAGTGAAAGCTTCCTTCGCGGCTTCCTTGGCAGAATGCTGTTCTCAGGAGAAGAAGTGCTGAAGAAGTCCAGCGTTCTATCCGGAGGAGAGAAAGTCCGCTGCATGCTTTCAAAAATGATGCTTAGCGGGTCAAACGTTCTGATTATGGATGAACCAACGAACCACTTGGATCTTGAATCGATTACGGCCTTAAATAACGGCATGATCAACTTTAAAGGATCCATGCTGTTTGCTTCCCATGATCACCAGTTCGTTCAAACGATTGCGAATCGCATCATCGAGCTTACACCTAACGGAATGATTGACAAACAAATGACATATGATGAATTCCTTGAAAATGCAGAGATTCAAAAACAGCTTCAGGAAATGTACGCATCTTAATAATGAATAAAAAGGAGAAAAGGCTAACGCCTTTTCTCTTTTTTATTTTTCTCATATAATTCACGTCCTGTCTTTCCGAAATAAGATACAAGGATTGATAGAACTGTATAAACAGAAACCCAAATTGTAAAAGTACTATTAAATACAGTAATGGTTAATGCGATTAGTACAACTAGGCAAAATACAGGCATAACCCAAATTTTTCTGATAAACCATGAGCCGGCGAGCGATAAAATCATCACCGCAAATGGCAGGATATACAATACGAGTGCAAATTCCAACTGAACCGCTCCTTTCCAGCTCTCTTGATTATAAGAGAAAATGAGAGCATCTGAAAGTTTTTTTCATTTTTAGAAGGGGAACATACAAAAGAGAAAGGATGATGAAAATGAACGAAAAGATGAAAGCAGTAGGGCTGCATCACTATTTGCCAATTGAAAAAGACGAGAGCCTGGTAGATGAAACAGTGAATAAACCTGCGCCAGGAGAAAGAGACATACTGGTAAAAATCCGGGCTGTTTCTGTTAATCCGGTTGACACTAAAGTACGCGGACCAAAAGAAGGCGAAGAAGAGGAACTGAAAATATTAGGCTGGGACGCAGCGGGTGTTGTTGAAGAAACCGGATCCGGAGTGACGATGTTTAAACCGGGTGACGAAGTGTATTATGCCGGTTCAATCGCGAGGCAGGGAACGAACAGTGAATATCACGTCGTCGATGAAAGGATAGCAGCCTTCAAACCTGATCGTTTAACATTTGAACAGGCAGCAGCTATGCCTTTAACCGGCCTGACAGCTTGGGAAGGGATGTTTGAAAGGCTTGGAATCAGCAGAGATGCTGAAGCGAATGCATCGAAATCCATTCTGATCATTGGAGCGGCTGGAGGAGTAGGCTCGATTGCTATCCAGCTCGCCAAATGGGCCGGTCTGCGTGTCATTGGAACGGCTTCAAGACCTGAAACTGAAAAATGGGCGAGAGATAATGGAGCAGATGAGACAATCAGCCATTATGAGTCATTTAAGAAACAGCTGGAGGAAAAAGGATTGGATCAGCCAGACTATATCTTTTGTTTAAACAGTACGGATCAGCACTGGGAAGCAATGATGGAAGTGATTGCGCCGCAAGGGAAGATCTGTTCAATCGTTGAAACCGGCACTCCTGTTAATATTAGTCTGCTTCAGCAGAAAAGTGTCACGTTCGTAATGGAGTTTATGTTTACAAAAGCTCTTTTTGGAACAAAGGACATGCAGACCCAGCATGAGATCCTGACGGAAATGGCGAAGCTTTTTGATGAACAAAAACTAACGTCCACCTTAACTGAAACGATCGAGCCTTTTAATGCTTTGAGTTTGAAAAAAGCACATGAAAAGCTTGAGTCCGGAAAAACAATCGGCAAAATCGTGGTATCGGGGTTTGACCAGATCACATAAAAATAACCCTCCGCCAGGAGGGTTATTTTTCTTCAAACCAGCTGTCAGTGAGCTCTCGGTTTTTCTCCACCCACTTTTTTGCTCCCCGTTCAGGATAGTACCCTTCATCGGATTCAGCAGCTTCATTCACATATTTAATGAGCTCGGACATTTGATTGTCGTTAAGCTCCCAATTATCCATCCATTTAATGATTTCAGGATGTTCTTTTGCAAAGCCTTTTCTTGTCATATATTGAATGTTATCCGGTTTTCCATAGGAAGCTTTTGTATCCTCTAAATACTTTAGTTCCAAATCCGAAAAAATCCAGTGCGGACTCCAGAGAGTAACAGCGATAGGTTTCTTCTTTTCATACGCCTTTTTAAGTTCTACAAGCATTGCGGCTTCGGATGATTCGACGATTGTATAATCAAGATTGTAATCCTTTTTCATCTTATCTGTAAGCTGCATTAAGCTGGATCCGGGATCAATCCCAAATACTTTACCGCCAAATTGGTCTGTATTTTTGTTAAGATCATCAATTGTATTAATATCTTTCATATAAGAGGGAACCGCAAGACCGAGCTTAGTGCCTTTATACCACTCATCGTGGAGGTCTACGTCCTCCTTATACTTGTCGTAAAAAGGCTTGTCCGTAATTGGCAGCCATACATTTCCCTGAATATCAATATCCCCCCGGGCTACTCCAGTCCAGTTGGCAGCTTTATCAAGCTCCATCATTTCAACGTCATACCCTTTTTCCTCTAAGAGAACTTTCCAAAGATAGGCAGTAGAAATATTATCGATCCAATTGATCATTCCAATTTTAATTTTCTTTTTGCTGTTCCCAAGCGGATTGCTGCAGGAGGCAAGTACGAGGGTAAATAATAGGGCAATAATAGCGGCTGCTTTCCACTTTTTCAATATGTATGTCTCCCTTCATCTAATGTTGGCTATAGTTTTATTCCCTAAACAGCACTGGATAAAACGTTTTTTCAATAAAATAATATGTGAATATGTTTACAAAGTGATGAAAAGGGTAAATGAAAAATACCCTCATTCATGAACTCATTTCTATTTTTTCCTGAAAACATGAATCTTAACAGTCATTCACACAAACAATAGCAGTAGAAAGAGGTGGACGTATGGAAAATGTGAAAATCAAAGCCGAGAACGTTAGCAAAATCTTCGGTAAGAATCCTCTAAAAGGAATTGAACTCCTTAAAAAAGGAAAGACAAAATCAGAAATTCTAAAAGAAGCTGGTCTGACTGTCGGTGTGAAGGAAGCGAGCTTTGAAGTACATAGTGGTGAAATATTTGTGATTATGGGGCTTTCCGGAAGCGGCAAATCCACGCTTGTCCGTATGTTTAACAGGCTGATTGATCCAACCTCAGGATCACTCATGATTGATGGAAAAGATTTAGTGAAAATGAAGAATGAAGAACTGCGGGAAGTCAGAAGAAAAAAGATGAGCATGGTGTTTCAAAAGTTTGCGTTATTTCCTCATCGCAATGTATTGGAAAATGCCGCTTACGGGCTGGAAGTACAGGGTGTTTCCAAGCAGGACCGGGAGTCAAAAGCACAGCATTCCCTTGAATTAGTAGGCTTGAAAGGATATGAGAACAGCTATCCCGGCGAACTTAGCGGAGGGATGCAGCAGCGTGTTGGACTTGCCAGAGCCCTTGCAAATGACCCGGACATTCTTCTTATGGATGAGGCGTTCAGCGCACTGGATCCTCTAATCAGAAAAGATATGCAGGATGAACTGATTGAGCTTCAGGAAAAAATGAAAAAAACGATTATATTTATTACGCATGATCTTGATGAGGCACTAAGGATTGGAGACCGCATTGCACTGATGAAGGATGGGGAGATCGTGCAAATCGGCACACCTGAGGATATTATGACGAATCCGGCTAACGATTACGTTGAGAGGTTTGTTGAGGACGTAAATTTGGCAAAGGTGCTGACAGCCGAATCTGTTATGTCCCGCGCAGAAACCATCCAGGTGGACAGAGGCCCGCGTGTTGCCCTTAAAATCATGCGCGATGCCGGGATGTCAAGTATATATGCAGTGGATAAAAGAAAATCCTATATGGGTCTAGTAACAGCAGACGATGTTTCTCAGGCTGTTAGGCTTGATCAGCCAATTTCAGCTTATCTTCATACAAATGTCCCTGTTGTAAGACTGGATACAACGATTGAAGAGATGTACGAAAAGATGGCAGATACGCGGTATCCGCTGCCAGTTCTTGACGAAGACAACCGGATCCGCGGTGTTGTGAAGCGGGAACGTGTGATTCAGGCGTTGGCCGGGAGAGAGGTGAACACCATTGAACATACCTAAGCTCCCTATTGGCAAGTATGTCGATATGTTCGTGGAATTTTTAAATGATAAACTATTAGGGTTTTTTAACTGGATCGGCAATATCATCGAAACGTTTAATGATGTTCTCGTAAATTTAATGCTTCTTATTCCAGCGGTCATCTTCGCGGTAATTGTTGCCGGCCTCGCCTATTGGGTTAGCAGAAAATGGGGGTTAACTATCTTCACCCTTCTAGGATTGCTGCTCATTATTAACCTTGGCTTCTGGGAGCAGACAATTGACACGCTTGCACTCGTTTTAACGGCCGTTATTATATCGATTATTCTTGGAATACCGCTTGGCATCTGGTCTTCACAAAGCGACAGGGCTTCCGGAATTATCTCACCCGTACTGGACTTTATGCAGACTATGCCTGCCTTTGTATATTTGATTCCTTCTATCCTTTTCTTCGGAATCGGAGTTGTACCTGGAATTATCGCTTCTGTTATTTTTGCCATGCCTCCAACCATTCGTTTAACGAACCTTGGTATCAGACAGGTTCCGGAGGATCTAGTAGAGGCGGCAAACGCATTTGGATCTACAACGTCCCAAAAGCTGTTTAAAGTTCAGCTTCCTCTGGCCATGGGGACCATTATGGCGGGAATTAATCAAAGCATCATGCTTGCCCTGTCTATGGTTGTTATCGCCTCCCTCGTTGGAGCGCCAGGGCTTGGGGTGGAAGTATATAGAGCTGTTCAGCGTATCGAAGTAGGGCTTGGATTTGAATCAGGCCTTGCCATCGTAATTCTTGCCATTATTCTTGATCGGATTACACAAAATCTAAAGCCTGGAAAAAGAAGATAAAGAAGCGAAAGAAAGCCGGCTGCCCGAGGGCAAGCCGGCTTTTCCTATTTTGTGATCTCTTCCATTTTGCTGTGAATCCAGCTGTGATCCAGATTCTCGCCAATAAACACGAGCAATGGCTTCATTTTAACAGGTTCCTTCATGTACATGGGCATTCCATAGGAATACTGCACAGAAAAACAGCCGTTGGAATCAGCAAAGGAAACATATCCTTTTATCCGGTAAATCGTATCCGGCATGTCTCTTAAAAACTGCTCAAACCCCTCAAGATCTACAGAGCCTGTAAACTTATGCACGTATGTTTTCATATGAAGCTGTTCATTGATGCCGGACTTTAGCACAGCTCCTTTTGGAGAGGCAGTAAGCTTTCGAATATCCTCCAGCTTGACGCGGGCATGGGCTGTCATCAGGACCTTTCCATTGGCCTGAATCGCCTGAATGTCCCTGACAACCTCAGCCTGCTCTTTTTCGGTCAGCAAGTCGGTCTTATTTAAAAGGACAAGATCGGCATGCTTGATCTGTTCATGAAGCAGCCTTCTTACTGGGATGGTCAGACGATCCTGATCCTGCCACCTTGAGCCATCGGCAAGTGATATAATCCCTCTTACTAATAGCCTGTCTGCAAAGAGAGGGGAAAGGCAGGAATCCAATACTTCAACAGGGTGGGCGGCACCTGTTGTTTCTATGTAGATGACATCAAGTTCATTCTCTGCCAGCAGGGCATGCAGTTGAGCTTCAAATTGCCCCTGCATTGTGCAGCAAACACATCCGTTTAACAGCTCTTTTAGAGGGATGTCTTCTGAAACCGCACTGCTGTCGATTGATTCTTTTCCAAGCTCATTCATAACGACAGCCACCTTCCTGCCGGCTTTCTTTTCCTCTTGCAATAGATTTTTAAGAAGGGTTGTTTTTCCGGCTCCTAAAAATCCGCCTAAAATATATACTTCCGTTTGGTTCATGATTTTCTCCAATTCTAATTGTTTTCCTCATCTTACTGAAAGGGAAGGGGCACCGTCAATGAAAAAAGGGCGGCCGCACCGTTAAAACAGCCGGTCCGAAAAGTATCTTTTTCGATTATAGTAGTAGTAGAATGAATGGATAGAGAGGAATCTTCGTGAAAATTGACTTCCATGTGCATGCGAAATTAGGAAAAAAAGTTCCTTTCTCGTTAAAGGAATTTACAAAAATGATGGAAGAAGCAAAGTGGAACGGGCTGGATGCCATTGCATTGACTGAGCATTTTAACGCAATGGATTATGTGCAAATCTATCAAACACTCGACCGCCACTATCCTTATCAGAGTACCTATTATGATGTTGCCGGAATTAAAGTATTCCCGGGAATGGAAGTAGACATTGCGGAAGGCGGGCATATTCTTTTAATTGGCTCCAGGTCAGACATCATCAGAATGACTAAACGGCTCGAGAGGTATAAAAACAAAGATAACTATATGCCATTTGACCAGCTCATGTCGTTTCACGGAATGGAAAACATGCTGAAAATTGGCGCTCATCCCTTTCGAGAAAAAAATCCGCTTACCGCTCTCTCCGAAAGTCAGCTTGCTAAACTGGACGCGTTTGAATTGAATGCAAAGGATGCAGCAAAACAGGGAATAGGTTTAAGGCCAAAGCTTGAAAGAATGGCCAGTGTCCATGGCAAAACAGTGACAGCGGGAAGCGATACCCATCACTACAGCCAGATTGGCGCGGTTTATAATCATTTTAATGAACCTTTTCATACGGTTAAGCAGCTGAAAGAAAAAATAGCAAATGATGAGTTTGAGGTTAGAAAGTCTCCGTTTCTACCAGTGAAGATCCAGGCGGCAAAAGTTTTAAAAAAGAAATATAAAGATGGCAGAAAAGGATGAGAGTCTGCATTGCTATAAGACTCTCATCTCGACCTGTAAAAAAATCCGAAAAGAGCTGATACATATGAGTGCCATCCCATATCGAAAACTTGGCAATTCGAATCTATCCATTTCTCCACTTGGACTCGGATGCTGGCAGTTCAGCAAAGGCAGCGGCCTGGTAGGGAAATATTGGTCAGTAATAGACCAGATGGATATTAATGAAATTATACAGGTGAGCCTGGCAGGGGGCATTAACTGGTTTGACACAGCTGAGGCATATGGAAAAGGAAAATCGGAAGAAGCATTGGCAGAAGCTTTGATTGAGCTTGGGGATCAAGCTGAAGAAGCCTTAATTGCGACTAAATGGTGGCCGTTATTCCGGACAGCCTCTTCACTAACCGGCACAATCGACCAGCGCTTGAAGCATTTGAAGGGCAGAGCAATCGATCTTTACCAGATCCATCAGCCACTTTCCTTTTCCGGCATTACCGAACAAATGATTGAAATGGCCAAGCTTCTTGATGAGGGAAAAATCAGAACAGCAGGTGTCAGCAATTTCAATGCCGCACAAATGTCTAAAGCAGCAGGTGTGATGCAGGACCAAGGCCATTTCATTGTCTCCAATCAGGTGAAATACAGCCTCCTCGACCGGAGGATAGAGCGGAACGGGGTCATGGATGCGGCAAAAAATCTGGGGATTACCATTATTGCCTACTCTCCGCTGGAACAAGGGATTTTAAGCGGAAAGTTTCATAAAAATCCAGAGCTCCTGAAACAGCTTAAGGGACCAAGAAAACATTTGTCAGGGTTTAAGAAAAACGGATTAATGCGAACGAAGCCGCTGATTGACCTGCTCGAAAAATATGCAATGGAATATGAGGTACAACCAAGTCAAATCGCATTGAACTGGCTTGTGCGCTTTCATGGGGATACGGTTGTGGCCATTCCAGGTGCACCAAAAGTAAGACATGCAGAAGAAAATATCACTGCAATGAATTTTACGTTAACCCAAAAGCAAATGGATGAGCTGGACCGTGTTTCAAATGAAGCAGTGGGATAATAAAAGGACTGGCGGTAAAACTGCCAGTCCTTTTATGGTGGTAGTTAATGGATTAAAACGCCCAATCGCCGTTTCTGAATACCGGCTCCCGTGTACCATCTTCTAATATTCCATCAATGTCCATATCCTGTGAGCCAATCATGAAATCAACATGCGTCATGCTGCTGTTGACTCCATGCTTAGCAAGCTCTTCGCGGTCCATTTTCTTTCCGCCTTCAATATTAAAGGCATAGCCGCTGCCGATTGCCAAATGGTTCGATGCATTTTCATCAAACAATGTATTGTAAAATAAAACGCCGGACTTGGAGATCGGTGAATCGTAAGGCACAAGAGCCACTTCTCCAAGATACTGGGACCCTTCATCCGTTTCTATCAGAGTTTGCAGGATTTCTTGGCCGGCTTTTGCTTCAGCTTTCGTGATCTTGCCGTTTTCAAAGGTAATCTGAAATTCATCAATCAGATTTCCGCCATAGCTTAAAGGCTTGGTGCTTGAAACTACGCCATTTACTCCGGTTTTAAGGGGGACTGTGAAAACTTCTTCAGTCGGCATATTTGCCATAAAAGGAGTGCCTTGCTCATTTTCACTTCCTGCTCCGACCCACTGGTGTTTTTCGTGCAGTTCAATCGTTAAATCAGTCTCTTTTGCTGTATAGTGGAGGGCCTTATACTTTTTGCTATTCAGATAATCAACTTTCTTATGTAAGGAAGCATTATGCTCTTTCCAGGCCTGAACCGGGTTCTCCTCATATACTCTTACTGATTTGAAGATAGCATCCCAGAGCTTTTCAACCGCTTCATTTTCTTCAGAATCAGGAAACACCTTTAATGCCCAGTCTTTAGAAGGTGCTGCGATGACAGTCCAGCTCATTTTATCAGATTGAACGTATTGGCGATAGCGATTAAGCGCTTTGCCGGCTGCTTTATTTGCAGCGGCTATTCTTTTGGTGTCTACCCCTTTAAGAAGATCTGGATTTGCTGATACGATGCTCATAAATGCTGCATTGTTTTCAGCGAGCTCTTCGCGTTCCTTTGCCCTGTGCATAGGATATTCATTAAATACTTCGTCTGGAGCCATATCATATTTGAGTCTTGCAACCTTATCATCCATCCAGTCAACGATGACATTTTTTGCTCCGGCTTCGTATGCTTTTTTTACTACTAAGCGAGTAAACTCGGCTGTGTCGATGGCTGCATATACAGCAAGTGTTTGCCCTTTTTGAATATTGACGCCGACTTTAACGGCTAAATCTGCATACTTCTCTAAGTTCTGCTGAAAGTTAGACATAGAAATGCCCCCTTATATTCTTATTCTCCATTATTTTAGCAGACTTATGCGAATCTTCAAACGAAATAGTCATAGAGCGTTATACCAATCGGATTACTTTAAGAATAGAGCTCTCAAGAGTTACAATAGAAAAAGACTAGTAGCAGAGGTGACGAACGTGAGATTTCTTGAAACGCAATTTATCCGTAATGAAGCTGAGAAGCAGCTTTTCATAAAAGCAAAAAACCTGTCAGAAAAATTCTTTGAACGTGCTGAAAAGCATGACCGCGAAGCTACCTTCCCGTTCGACAACTTTGCTGATCTGAAAAATGAAGGCTTTTTGTCTCTCACTATACCAGAGTCGCATGGAGGTCAGGGAATATCGTTATATACGTTCCTGCTTCTGCAGGAAAAGCTTGCTGAAGGGGATGCCGCAACGGCTTTGTCAGCGGGCTGGCATCTGGGGTTATTTCTCAGCCTTAGGGAAACAGGGAAATGGGATCCTGCATTATTTAAAAAAATAACCCGTGAAGTCATTGATTCCGGAAAGCTTGTCAACAGTGCTGCAAGCGAGGCTAAGACCGGAAGTCCGGCTCGAGGCGGAAAGCCTGAGACAACAGCTGTTAAAAAAGGAGACCGCTGGCTAATCAGCGGCAGAAAAATTTTCGCCTCTCTGGCACCTATTTTGGACTACTTCATCGTGACAGCTACGATTGCAGAAACAGGTGATATCGGTGAATTTCTAGTCCCGAGGGAAGCGGCAGGCGTTCGTATTGAAGAAACATGGGACACAATGGGAATGAGGGGTACAAGAAGCGATGATTTAATTCTTGATGAAGTTGTGCTGGATGCTTCTGCATTAATTGCAAATCGAAGCAAGCCTGCCAAGCCCATGGCGCAGGGCTGGCTGCTGCATATTCCTGCATGCTATCTTGGCATTGCCATTGCAGCCCGTAATGAAGCCGTCCGCTTTGCCCGGAATTATCATCCGAATAGCCTTCCCCATCCGATTATGGAAGTGCCGGAGGTTAGAAGAAAAGTAGCGGAAATGGATATTAAACTGCTGACCGCAAGACAGCTGATGTACGCGACAGCTGAAAAGTGGGATACCAAACCTGATGAGCGTTCAGAGCTCCAAACCGAGCTAGCCGCAGCCAAATATACTGCGACTAATATCGCCATCGAAGTCGTGGACCTAGCCATGAGAATAGAAGGTGGCCAAAGTCTTTTCAGGAACAAACCGCTCGAACGATTTTACCGGGATGTCAGGGCAGGGCTCCATAATCCGCCTTCAGACGATATTACGGTTAAAATTATGGCAGACAGAGCCTTTTCTGAAGAAGAATAAGGTTTCGAATGAGCTGGAATTAGTGTAACGTAAGGATAGATGCTTAATGAGTTTCTGGAGGTTGTGCAGATGAAAGAATATATGATGGGTGTAGATATTGGAACCACAAGTACCAAGGCCGTTCTTTTTGACCGCGGCGGTGCGGTCATTGCGAAGCATAATTCAGGATACCCCCTATACACGGAAGCGCCGGGGGAGGCCGAGCAGAGCCCGGAAGAGATTTTCACTGCTGTCGTGAGTGCGATTCGTGAAACCATCAAGGAAGCAGAAGTTCCATCAGAGGAAATCGGCTTTGTCAGCTTCAGCTCCGCCATGCACAGTCTTATTGCCATGGATGCAAGCGGCAAACCGCTGACACGCAGTATTACTTGGGCAGATCAGCGGAGTGAGGCTTGGACAAAAAAGCTAAAGAAAGAATGGAGCGGACATGATATTTATCTCCGTACAGGTACTCCCATTCATCCGATGTCCCCGTTATCCAAAATTATTTGGCTGCGGGAAGACCATCCTGAAATTTTCAGTAAAACAGCTAAATTCATTTCAATTAAAGAATACGTTTTTTTCCGCTTTTTCGGTGAATACATAATCGATCATTCAATTGCTTCTGCTACAGGCTTGTTTAACCTTGAAAAGAAGGACTGGGATAGGGGGGCGATGGAAATTGCCGGAATTACTGAGGACAAGCTTTCAAAACTCGTCCCGACCACTTTCCAGATACAAGGATTCCATTCTGAAGCAGCTGCTGAAACGGGGCTGCCTGCAGCCATCCCGTTCATAGTAGGCGCAAGTGACGGCGTTCTGTCCAACTTAGGGGTCAATGCCATTGATCCTGGTGCCGTTGCTCTCACTATCGGTACAAGCGGGGCCATCCGGGCTGTTGCAAACCGTCCGGTTACGGATCCGAAGGGGCGGATCTTTTGCTATGCGCTGACAGAAGAGCACTGGGTCATTGGCGGTCCTGTGAATAATGGAGGAATGATTTTCCAATGGATGAAAGATGAACTCTGCCATTCTGAAGTGGAAACGGCGGAAAGACTGGGACAGGATCCCTATACATATTTGACTGATATCGCAGCGGAAATCAGGCCGGGAGCAGAAGGACTGATTTTCCATCCGTATTTGGCAGGGGAACGGGCGCCGATTTGGAATGCTCATGCAAGAGGAGCATTTTTCGGCCTTGGGCTTCACCATAAAAAAGAACACATGATCAGGGCTGTTCTTGAAGGGATCAATTACAACCTTTATACGGTCCTGCTTGCACTGAAAGAACTGATTGGAATTCCGGAAAAAATTCACGCAACAGGAGGCTTCGCTCAATCTGAATTTTGGCGCCAGATGCTCGCTGATGTGCTGGACCAGGAGGTTCTCATTCCAGAGAGCTATGAAAGCTCCTGCCTTGGCGCAGTCATTCTCGGCATGTATGCCCTTGGTGAAATTGACAGCTTAACGGCTGCGAAGCGGTTCGTCAGCTCCAACATCCGACTGCTTCCAAATCAGGAAACATCAGAAGTGTACAAGGAAATCATCCCGATCTACATCCGTTTAGCCCGGTTGTACGAAACAGAATTTGAAGAAATTGCTGCTTTCCAAACGAAGTATGGTAAGAAGGAATTGCCGGAAAGCGCGAAATAAAAAAAGCCGGCCTGAAGGTGAAATACAGGCCGGCTTTTTAGCGGGTTGAATTTTCTCATATAGATCCAGGATTACTTTATTAAGCTGCTTTCACCGGTAATTGAACGAACTTCTTCCCACTCGTGCTTTAATATCGCCATTTCATTTATACTCCAGAATGAATCTTTCATTTTTCGGGAGTCTTTAAAGTGACCTTCAATGGTAAAACCTGCTTTTTTATAGCAAGCTATCGCTGCCTTGTTAAAATCAAATACACCAAGAGTAACCCTATGAACATTCAACTCAAGAAAAGCAAAATTCAGCGCTTGCTGAACAAGAGTAAAACCATAGCCCTGTCCTCTCGTGGCCGGATTAATGAGAACACGGCTGATGCGGCAGGATTCATTTTTCAGGTCAATCTTTGAAAGGCAGATATGACCGGCTGCAGCACCTGACTCTTCTTCGACTGCTTTAAACACTCTTTGATCAGATCCATGTACATATCCCTCGATCTGTTCAAATGTCAAGGGAAATAAAAATTCCGGACCTCCCCACTGCATCAGAAACTCTGCAGACGGAATCCATTCAATCAGTTCCGCGGCATCCCCCATAGTAAACGGTTCTAAACGTATCATATAGAATCCTCCTTTCACAATAAGGAAGTTATTCGTCTTTTTAAACGGATTTCCTTTATTTTTGAAGGAAATCCAATATTCGTATAGAATCAATAAGGAATCGAGGTGACCATAATGATTGATATTCAAGCATACTATGATATTGATTTTTTTAAAAAAGCAGCATTATCCTTCCTGGAAACACAGGAAATCGAAAACAACGTTGCTCTGGGCATCCTGCTGGACAAACAATCCTCCAGCCTGCAGCCTATACATATGAGCATGATCCGGAAAGACGGGGAGCCCATTGTGGTCCTTCTTCAAACCCATCCTAAACAGGTGCTCGTCGCGGCAAAATCCAGCTTAGAGGAAGAAGACCTTTTGCTTGCCGGAAAGAGAATTGCCCAGGTTTACCGATCTGTTCCAGGGCTTCTTGGAGAAAAGCGGATAACCGAAATTCTGGCTAAAAGGATCGCCGGCCTAACCGGAAAATCAGCCCGGCTTTTCATGAATCAGCGTTTACATAAGCTTGAACATATTGAAAAACCGGCAGCAAACACCGGTAACATGATGCTCTTGACTGCCGAACACCGCCCGTTAATCAGCCAGTGGGTTTTTGACTTTTGTGAAGAAGTAGGGGAGCATGCTTCCATGTTTGAAGCCGATGAAAAAGCAGACGAATTAATACGAAAGAAAAGTTTATACGGCTGGGTTACGGAAGGCAGCATCGTATCGATGGCTAATTGGTCGCGCCCGACGAAAACAAATGTAAACATTAACTATGTATACACACCTCCCGTCCATCGAAAAAAGGGGTATGCAACAGACTGTGTGACGGTCCTTACCGAACAAATGCTTAATAGTGGATATGAGACAACCAGTCTATTTACAGATTTGGCTAATCCGACATCCAACAAGATCTACAGAGAAATCGGCTATAAGCCGGTTCAGGACGTTGTGAAAATCCTATTTGAAGAAAGACCGAAAAAACCAGCAGAGTAAAATCTGCTGGTTTTTTGCGAATTCATAGAGTGTGTTAGCTGGAAAACTCTGATTCCTTTCCTTTTCTAGGCCATAGCGTATAGCTAAAGCTATAGACAAAATCTGCAGCTAAAATTAAAGACCAGTAGCGAATGGCGTTTAGAAGTTCAGCCGTTCTGGAACCATCGCCAATCATTACGATCATTCCAATTAGCAGACCGCAGCCTATTGTCCATGCTAATAGATGCCGGTACCAGCCTAATCGCTCATTTTTAGCATGCTCTTTGCCAAGCTTCGCAGGTTTCACCGGTGCCGGACCGCCGGCATATCGGTGAGCGAAGCGAACGTCTGCCCATTGAATCATTTTATGTCCGAAAGCAATCGTTGAGCCAATATAAATGGCTGCAATTGCGTGTACAAATTCAGCTTCTTTTCCAGAGCTTAAATCGATTACCGCCGCAGCAATTAAAATCAGATCAATGACAGGTGTACATAGAAGCAATACTGCTCCGGTTTTTTTCATTCGAAGCAAATACCGTGCACCCAACCCTGCGATTACAAAGATCCAGAATCCAATTTCGCATCCTATAATAAGCCAGCCAATCATGAATCATTCTCCTTTTTCGTACATGTGTGTTAAAAACATATTAACACAACTGTATTAAAAAGGCAATATGTGATAAACTTGAACTATGCCTAAATTTGTAGATCATGAAAAACAAAAAGAAAAAATAGCCGAAGCAGTATGGAGAATTGTTGCGAGAGATGGAATGGAGCAGGTTTCAGTCCGGAATGTGGCAAAAGAAGCCGGTCTTTCACCAGGATCGATGCGGCATTATTTTTCCACTCAATCAGAATTGATTGTGTTTACGATGAAGTTTATATCAGAAAAAATAAGAAAAAGAGCAGAAGGAGCTGTATTTTCAGGTGACCATATGGAAGATATGGCCATGCTGCTGGAAGAAGCCCTTCCGCTGAATGATGAAAGGAGAACGGAAACGGAGGTTTGGTTTGCGTTTATCGCAAAAGCTTTTACTGACCGTGAGCTGGCTCCGCATAGCGCTGAATTATATGATGAAATAAAAAGAGGAGTTACCCTGATCATTACAGGGCTAATGACATTAGGTTTGGCAAAGGAAAACCTGGATCCAGAAATAGAGATTGAGCGTCTGTTTGCTTTAATTGATGGATTAGCTATTCATGGTGTGATCAGACCGGATGAGTGCAGTCCTAGAAAAATGAGCAGAGTTGTCCGCCATCATTTGCAATCTCTTTGTAAATGATGGTTGACAGTTAAAGTAATTTCTGAATATACTAAATGTACTATTTGCAGAAGGGAATGAATTTGGGCCAATGAAGCTGTAATCTTATTTTCTGACGTTTCTTTAATAAAAAGGAACCAAAAGAGAGTAGGATTCGTGCGCCCATTTTTCATTCAAAAGCCGTCAAAAGTGTTTTTGGCATAGGCTTTTTTTGAATACGGCATTCGTCATCCTCTTCAGGTTCCTAAGAGGTTTTTTTGTATTCAAAAAAGAGTGGGATGTGCTGCGTATGCTATTGATGAAAATAAGAAATATAAATAAAAGCTTTGGAGAACGGGATGTTTTAATGGGTTTAGATTTAGATATAGCTTTGGGGGACAGGATTGGTCTTGCCGGGTACAACGGGACGGGAAAAACAACGTTTGCAAAAATTCTTGCCGGTATCCTCCCAATGGATGAAGGCTATATAGATGGATTCAGCAAAAAAGTAAAAATCGGTTATCTGCAGCAGTCTGTTGATTATACGGATGATAGTTTAAAGGTTCAGGAGCATTCTAAGGAATGGCTGAAATCCGCAAAAATGCTCGGAATTGGTTCACTGGAAGGGCATCGTGAAAGGCGGCATTTAAGCGGCGGAGAAAAATTAAAGGTCGCGTTGACCAATGTGCTTCAAGGGAATCCGGATTTGCTTATCCTGGATGAACCGACGAATCATATGGATCTGCGGGGAATCAAATGGCTGACGTCAGAACTGCAGCAATTCAGCGGGACGGTCCTGATTATTTCTCATGATCGTTATTTTCTTGATCAAACCGTAACGAGAATTGAAGAGCTCGACGATGGAAAGCTCATTTCCTATGAGGGGAACTACTCAGTTTACAGGAAAGAGAAGCAGCGCAGGTTTGAGATTCAAGAGAGGGATTATGAAAAGCAGCAGCGATATAAAAAACGGATTGAAGGCCAGATGGAGAACTTAAAGAGCTGGTCCGAGAAGGCTCACAGGGATTCCACCAAGAGCAAGACGAATGAGAAGCTTCCTATGGGCTATAAAGAAACTCAAAGAGTGAAAGCAAAGAAAATGGACATCCAAATCCGATCCAAAATGAAACGGCTGAATGCCGAAATGGAAAAGAATAAAGTAGAAAAGCCTAAAGAAGATACGAGCGTTTATTTTGATTTTTCTGCTTCCCAAAAGCGCGGGAAACGAGTTCTTGAAGGGACTGGAGCGGCAAAAGCATTTGGTTCAAGAACGCTGTTTCATCAAAGTCACTTTTATTTGAAACATGGAGAAAGAGCAGCACTAATCGGACCGAATGGAAGCGGAAAAACGACTTTTCTAAACATTTTATTAGGAAAAGAGGAGCTCTCTGAAGGCCGAATATGGTTCAGCCATTCTCTTAAAATCGGCTATTTGAGCCAGGAGGTAGAAGACTTAAACGCAAATTTGACTCCGATTCAAGCCCTCGGTTTAACGGAACGGGATCTAATAAGCCGGGCAATGGACATGAGTGCCCATCTGGGATTAGCGGAGATGATGGACCGAAAAATTGAAGAGCTCAGTCTTGGACAAAGAACAAAGGTGAAATTAATCGGGCTCCTTTTGCAGGAACTTGATATGCTTATTTTAGATGAACCGACTAATCACCTCGATCTTCCGTCAAGAGAGCAGCTGGAGGAAACACTCCGTCTGTTTTCTGGGACATTACTCATTGTCTCCCATGATTATTACTTTTTGGAGAAGCTCTCTGATTGTCTGCTGGTCATCGAAGAGGATCAGGTAATTCGCAGATATGAAATGACTTTAAATGAATGGGAGAAAAAAGATTCTTTAAACGAATCCCAGGATGATAAGGAACAGCTTCTGATTCTTGAGACCGAACTTTCTGCCGTACTTGGGAAGCTAAGCCTGCTGCAGCCGGGAGATCCGGAGTATGCAGAGCTCGATAATAGCTTTAATCTGCTTATGAGCAGAAAAAAAGACCTAAACAATAGGTGAAGTAAGACATTGTTCGATCCTAATGGTACAATCGATTCAATAAGCATGTCCGAAAATAGCGGGGGATGAATATGGAAACAATTGTCGAACGGGTGATGGGAATTTTACCAAATCAAAAACCGGTGATCATTGCGGTTAGCGGAACGGCCGGATCAGGATTTGAGACACAGGCCCGGGTACTTCAGGGGGAACTTGTAAAACAGGGGATTCTCGTTCATTTAGAGGAATTAACGGAGGAGCCGGTGGATATTGATCCTGAAAATCCGGCCAAAAGCTGGTACGAACAATCCATGCCCTATTGTAAAGGAAAGACGGCTATTAATAAAGCAAAGCTTCATAAAGAGCTAGATATCGTTATTATAAGCGGTGCATTTTTGCTGAAAAATACACTTCACCATTTATTCGACACGTCCATCTGGGTAGACTGCACTGAAAACACAGCGAAGGAACGGGAATACGCAGACGGCCAGGTTAACATTGAGTGGAAATCCGGAGCACAGAAAATACACGAAACCATTGATGAGCCCAAAAAAACAGCCCATCTTATCATCCAGAATGATCCCCTTCTTGAACAGGGGCCAAAGGATTCAAAAGGGATTATATAATGGAAAGTAAGAAAAAGCGGGTATCTGTCAGTGCAGCCTGTTTGTTACGTTAACTTAAAGGAAGAAGGCAGTTCGGGATCAGGATCCCGGCTGCTCTTTTTAGTTTGAGAACCGACTTAAGGGCGGACAATTAAATTTTCTTCCCGCTGATCTTCGTCCGGCAAATTGGCAAACGATACACTCATTCCCCCCAGTATAATCCCTGCCAGCACCAGACTAATCACTATTCTTCTGCCCATATCTCTCATCTTTTGAACCCTCCGCTCATTAATAGAAAATCCTTCACCAATATAAAGCGGGGACAAGCTGTTTGGAAAGGGATAAACCTCTTCTTTTTGAAAAATGGGGAAATATACCTGTTCCGAACTGAAACTAGGTCCCATAAGAAGGCGGTTACTCAATCTATAAAAATTACTCAACGAGAGAAATGGTTTGGTGATGAGATATTCCGCTAAGCCCTTCATCAAAAGCCGTGTCTATGCATGTCATCCTTACATAGGATACAATGCAAATAGAGGATAGGGATAGGAGGAGAATCATGGAGCCAAAGTGGGTAACATGGGCAAAGGAGATTCAGTCTCTTTCACAGGCGGGTCTTGCTTATTCAAAGGACCAATTTGATATAGAGCGGTTTGAGCGTCTGAGGGAGCTGAGTCAGGAGATTATGGCCCAATATACCGAAGTGCCGATGGAAAAGCTTCCAGAATTGTTCGCAAACGAAACAGGCTATCAGACGCCTAAAGTGGATGTTAGAGCAGTTGTTTTTAGAGACAACAAGATCCTTCTCGTTCGGGAGATGATGGATGGTCGCTGGTCCCTGCCTGGAGGATGGGCGGATATCGGGGTAAGTCCTTCGGAAAATGCAGCAAAGGAGGCATTTGAGGAGTCTGGGTTAGAAGTTAAGCCAGTAAGGCTGATTGCGGTGATGGACAAGAAGTGCCATCCTCATCCGCCTGGAGCCTATCATATTTATAAGCTTTTCTTTTTGTGTGAAGAAATAGGGGGCAAGCTCACAACTGGTTTTGAGACATTGGATGCAGGTTTTTTTGGACTGGATGAACTTCCTGAACTTTCTGTTGGCAGAATTACAGAAAGCCAGATTAGAATTTTGTTTGAGTATGGATGGGATGCAGAAAAACAGGTGTACTTTGATTAACGACTGTGAAAAGCAGCTGTCTGCTGCTTTTTCCTTTTCATAAGTTAATAGAAAGCGACTGACATGAGGCTTAAGGTTGTGTATAATACTTCGTGTACGAAATATTCATATCGATAAGGTGTAGGTGCTGATTTTTTTGTCAGCTTAAAAGGGAAGCCGGTTTAACTCCGGCGCGGTCCCGCCACTGTAAATGGGAGTGACCTGCTTAATCCACTGTGCGGCAATGCATGGGAAGGAGCGGGGAGCGATGATCATGAGCCAGGAGACCTGCCTCACACCTCGTCACCGCATACCTACGAGGATAGGATGGTGTTAACGTTGACAGGAAAGTCTCTTATTGGCTTATGCAGTCTACATAACATGAACCGTCATCTCCTTTTGCCAGGGAGGTGTTTTTTGTTTTTCAGGAAATCCAGCCAAGCTTGAGCTGGTGACGGCAACGCAATTGAAGAATGATTACGGGGGATAAAAAAATGAATAAGTACTTATCTGCTTTAACAGCGCTGCTTTTGACAGCGGGCGTCTTAGGAGGCTGCGCATCTGATTCTGCAGCACCTGAGAAAACAAAGGAACAGCAGGCATCACAGGAAAACAAAACAGAATTTCCAATTATAATAAAAGATGCATCCAATTCAGAAGTGACAATTGAAGATGAGCCGAAGAAAATTGTTTCTCTAATTCCGAGCAATACGGAAATTATCTTTTCTATGGGTTTGGGAGATAAAGTTGTTGGCGTAACCGATAACGATAACTATCCGGAAGAAGCTCTTAGGAAAGAAAAAGTCGGCGGAATGGATTTTAATGTTGAGAAAATTATTGGCCTTCAGCCTGATTTGGTGCTGGCACATGAATCAGGGGCGCATAATTCCGCTGATGGACTGAAACAGCTGAAGGATGCAGGAATTGATGTAGTGGTGGTCAATGAGGCACAAAGTTTCGAAGAAGTTTATGAGTCTATGGAAATGATCGGGAAGGCAACGGGAGAAGGTGAGAAGTCTGAGAAAATGATTGATGGAATGAAAAAGGATCTTGCCAATATCGAAGAAAAAGCAGCGAGCATCCCGGATGATCGAAGAAAAAGGGTGTTCGTAGAGGTTTCTCCTTCACCCGAAATCTATACAGCAGGCAAAGACACGTTCCTTAATGACATATTAACGACGGTCGGAGCTGAAAATGCTGCGGCAGCACAAAGCGGATGGCCGAAAATGACCGAAGAAGCAATTGTTAAATTGAATCCAGATACCATTGTGACGACCTATGGCTATTATAGTCCGGATCCCATTAAACAGGTGATGAGCCGGAAAGGCTGGGAGAGTGTTGCCGCAATCAAAAATAAAGCAGTTTTTGACGTGCATTCGGATAAAGTTACAAGACCGGGTCCGCGTTTAATTGAAGGAGTAGAAGAACTTGCGCACTCAATCTATCCGGACGTTTTTACAAAATAACCGTATCTTTCAATATACTTTGGCGATCCTTTTTTTAGCGGTCGCCTTTTTAGCTGCCGTTTCTATTGGTACTGCAGCTATTTCTCCAGCTGAAATTGTTTCTGTTCTATTAGGCGGAAATGCGGCTTCTGAGGCAAATGAAAATATATTAATGTCGATTCGTATTCCGCGTGTTCTCCTCGCAGGCCTTGTAGGGGCGGCACTTGCTTTATCAGGTGCCGCTTTTCAGGGGCTGCTGAGAAATCCGCTAGCCGATCCTTATACACTCGGAGTTTCCTCGGGTGCATCTCTCGGAGCAGTTAGTGTTATTTATTTTGGATTCCAGGCGTTCGGCAGTTTTTCCCTGCCAATCGTCAGCATCGCTTCCGGATTTCTGACCATGTTTGGTGTCCTTGGATTTGCTTATCTCGCCCAGAGGAGAACGTCAATGGAGACGATGATCTTAGCAGGGATTATCTTTAACTCGTTTTTAGGTTCTTTCATTTCCCTGATCATCGCTTTGAGCGGAGAGGAGCTCAGGCAGGTAATGAACTGGCTTCTTGGCAGTGTTTCGATGAGAGGCTGGCCATATGTACATATGATTTTGCCGTTTACAGCTGCTGGTGCATTTCTGCTTCTTATGCACAGCAGAGAATTGAATGCATTTGCCTTCGGAGAGGACCGGGCGCGCCATATTGGAGTTAATGTGAAACGGAAGCAATTTCTTATCATTATTTCCGCTTCAATGCTGACGGGTTCTGCGGTTGCTGTTTCCGGGACGATTGGTTTTGTCGGACTTGTTATTCCTCATATGACGAGGCTCCTGTGCGGAAGTGATCACCGCCATTTGCTTCCATTATCGATGATATTCGGAGCAGGATTTCTGATTTTGACTGATTTGCTGGCAAGGACGGTCATTTCACCGGTAGAGCTTCCAATTGGGATTATCACCGCAATTGCCGGAGCCCCGGTTTTTGCCGCTATTCTGGCAGCTAAGAAAAGAAGTTCGTAGGAAAGGAGGTTAATATATGATTTCAGTTCAGAATATTGCTGGCGGATATCATCAAAAAAACATATTGAATAACATCTGTTTCTCCGTGCAGGAAGGGGAGTTCTTCGGTATTCTCGGACCTAATGGCAGCGGGAAAACGACATTGATGAAGATGCTATCAGGCATTCTGCCGGTGACAAAAGGACAAATCATGATAAAAAATAAGAACGTAACGGCATACTCCAGCAAAGAACTGGCGAAGGTGATGGCTGTTCTGCCCCAGCTTACCCAGACAGCGTTTGACATGACGGTAAAGGAAGCGGTCAGTATTGGACGCTACCCCCATCAGGCAAGGATTCTTCCAAGGTGGACAGTTGAGGATGAAGAGCTTGTGGAGCTTGCGATGAAGGATACAGGGGTCGCCGGATTTGCCGGGCGTTCAATCCAGAGCTTAAGCGGTGGAGAACAGCAGCGCGTCTTTTTGGCTCAGGCACTTGCCCAGGATCCGGATATTTTGCTTTTGGATGAGCCGACGAATCATTTAGATCTTGCATTCCAGCAAAGTCTTCTTTCACGTTTAAAGAGCTGGACAAAAAAACGGAACTTAACGATTGTTTCTATTTTCCACGATTTGAATATGGCCAGCCTGTATTGCGACAGAGTGATGCTTTTGAGCGAAGGAGCCATTTCAGATATCGGGACACCTTATGAAGCGCTGCAGGAGCCAACATTAAAAAAGGTGTACAGCGCAGAGGTTAAACGCCATTATCATCCGTCCCATCAAAGCCCGCAGGTCATTCTGGATTCCCCGGGAAGCCCGGAAAGGCAAGTCAGGATTACAGAGGAATGGCTGTCTATTCACCCTGAATACATCGCTTTAAAATCACCAATTCCGTTAAAAACGCTGTCTTCTGCTGTTGTTCATGCTGGTATTGGCTGGTATACGACCTTTTTAAACAGACATGTAGATCTAAATTACAGCACCGATCATGCACAGGTGGATTTAATCCGTTTCATTCAGTCAAAAGGCTTTGATCCGAATGAAACGGCTGGGATGATGACGGCGGTTCAGCTGGAGGATGTCAGTGTAAAAATGACCGAGCTCGCGGGCTTTTCCATATTGACAGTCGTGACTGCCGGAACAGGCAATGCGGCAGATGCTTCGAGTGGAATGGACAGACTGAGTGCTTCCCAAGGTACGATCAACACATGGGTATTTGTAAATGGAATCTGCTCAGAGGAAGCATTCATCCAAGCTGTAATTACAGCGACAGAAGCGAAAACGAGGGCTTTGGCAGACCGGTTTATTCAAGACCCTGTAACGAAAACCCTGGCTACTGGAACAACGACGGACAGTGTTCTGATTGCCGCTACCCAGCAGGGACAGGAATTGCCTTACGGCGGTCCTGCAACAGAGCTTGGCAGGGCTATTGGAAAAAGCGTGTATGATTGTACAATCGATTCCGTCGGCCGGTATTTGGAGAAAAAAAGACATGCTTAATCATCTGCTTGCCTTAAGTATTGCATTTCTCCTTGATCGGCTCCTTGGAGATCCCCCAAAGATGCCCCACCCTGTCAGGTGGTTCGGTACAATGATTGCTTTATTGGAAAAGAGGCTGAATAAAGGGGAATACAGGAAGATAAAAGGGATTATGATGGTGCTGATTCTCTCAGCGGCGGTCGTCGCCGCGGTGATTGTTTTACAAGAATTGTGCTACACTCTTCATCCTGCGGCCGGTGTTCTTTTCGAAGCAGCGGTTATCTTTACTGCAATCGCCGAGCGAAGCTTAAAGGAAGCAGCATTGGAAGTGGAAAAACCATTAAGGTCCGGTTTGATTGACGAAGCCCGGATGAAACTGTCCTATATTGTAGGCAGAGATACAGAAGACCTTCACGAAAGCGAAATCGTGAGAGGAGCGGTCGAAACGGTTGCAGAAAATACAAGTGATGGAGTGACAGCACCGCTATTTTGGGCGGCAGCCGGCGGAGCTCCCTTGGCCATTTTTTATCGGCTTGCTAACACACTTGATTCAATGGTCGGTTATAAAAATGAGCGGTATCATGAATTTGGCTGGGCTTCCGCAAAGCTCGATGATGGATTGAATTGGATACCTGCAAGAATAACGGCCTTTATGATGCTGCTGGTTCACGGTAAGCTTGGGTTTTGGAATCAAGTATCCCTGGATGCAAAAAAACATCCAAGCCCAAATAGCGGATGGGGGGAAGCAGCTGTTGCATTTATGCTTCATATTGAGCTTGGCGGCATCAACTTTTATCAGGGTGTCCAATCAGACAGAGCAAGAATGGGAAAGCCGGAAAGGCCATTGAAAAGGATCCATATCATTCAGTCTGTTGAGATTATGGAAAGGACGGTAGCTGCCTTTATTGTTTTCTTATGGATAGGAGGAATGCTTGTTGAATTTACCCCATCATGGTTCTAATCCGCAGCATGTGTATCATCGTCTCCATATGATTCCTCCGGATAAAATCATAGACTTTAGCGTAAATACCAACCCCCTTGGTCCGCCGCCTTTTATAAAAGAAAACTGGCTGGATTATTTGCAGGATATTTACGATTATCCTGATCCTGAAGCAGCGGCTTTGGTGCAGGCACTTTCTGAAAAAGAGCAGCTCCCGGCAGAGTGCATCCTGCCCGGGAACGGTGCGGCAGAACTTATTTTTATTTTGGCCCAGCTGTTAAAGGATGAACAGGTGCTGATTACAGAACCAGCTTTTTCGGAATACCGCCAGGCATTGGAGGTGCAAGGTGCAGTCATCGACTCACTTGTTTTGAGAGAGGAGAATGGCTGGGACCTTGATGAACGTATTTTTAAGAAGATGCAAGGAAAAAAAGCTGTCTTTATCTGCAATCCAAGTAACCCGACTGGAAGAGTCTACAGCCGCGCTCTGCTCCTTGAGGTAATCAAACAGGCAGAAAAAACAGAAACCCTTATTATCTGTGATGAGGCATTTTACGATTTCACTGCGGAAAGTCATTCACTTGCAGGGGACCTCTGCCGTTTTTCGAATTTGATTATTTTACGATCCGTAACCAAAATGTATGCTCTTGCTGGAATCAGGCTTGGCTATGTGATGGCATCCGCTCCTATAATTAAAAAGCTAAAGAAAAGACAGCCGCACTGGAGTGTGAATGCACTGGCGCAGAGAATGGGGATTTCCTGTGCAAAGGATACAGATCATGCTGAGAAGACGAGAGGATGGATCGCTTCTGAACGGGAAAAAGTGAAATATGAGCTTCTTTCCATTGGAATGACCGTTTACCCGAGCTCAACCAACTATTATTTGATTGCAGCGCCAAAGGAAAAAGAACTTTACCCCTATCTGCTGAAAAAAGGCATCGTCACAAGGCATACAGAAAATTTTGCCGGATTGGACGGAAACTATCTCCGGATTGCCGTGAAGCTGCCCAATGAGAATCAAGCGCTTATTGCGGCGCTTAAGGAGTGGAAGGGATGCTGATTTTTATATCAGGAGGAGTAAGGAGCGGCAAGTCATCATTTGCTGAACGGATTGCAGAGGAAGCTGCAGCAGGCAATGGGAAATTAAATTATATTGCCGCAGGACGGGCTACAGACAAGGAAATGGAGCTTAGGATTGCCATGCATCAATTAAAGCGCAATGACTCTCAGAAATCATGGGAGACGTTTGAGAAGCCGCGGAATCTTCATGAGCTTGCTCCTCACTTCAGCCGTGATGATATCCTTGTCCTGGATTGCCTCACAACTTGGCTGAATAATGAAATGTTTGCCCCCGATCCCCCAGAAGATCCAGTAAATCATATGATGATGGGAATTCGCAGGCTCCGCCAATCGTGCGGTATGCTGATTGCTGTTTCAAATGAGCTGTCATATGATGCTCATCTTTATGAGGGGGCTGTTTTGGAATACATAAAAGTTCTCGGAAGACTTCATCAGGCTGCTGTGAAGGAAGCGGATGAGGCATACATGGTGGAAAACGGGGTGCCCATTTTGAAAAAGGGGGATAAAGAGTGAAAGGGATAATGCTTCAAGGAACCTCCTCCGATGCAGGCAAAAGCCTGCTTACTGCCGCCCTTTGCCGGATTTTTTTCAACAAAGGGCTGAACACGGCTCCATTCAAATCCCAGAATATGTCCAATAATTCATATGTAACAGCAGATGGGATGGAGATTGGCAGGGCCCAGGGAGTCCAGGCTGAGGCTGCGGGCCAGGAAGCAACTGTATATATGAATCCAATTTTGCTCAAGCCTTCGAGTGACATGCAGGCAGAAGTCGTCCTGTTTGGAAAGAGGGATTGTGTTTTATCAGGTATGGCATACCGTACCGACTACTACCAAAAGGGTTTGCAGGCGATTCGGACGTCACTGGATGAACTGAGTAAAAGACATTCCTATATTATTGCAGAAGGAGCAGGCTCTCCGGCAGAGGTGAATTTAAATGACCGGGAGCTTGTTAATATGAAGGTTGCCGAGCTTGCTGAATTGCCGGTTATTTTGGTAGCCGATATTGAGCGGGGCGGTGTTTTTGCAAGCATCGTCGGTACGCTTGCGCTTCTTAGTCCGGATGACCGGAATCGGGTAAAAGGGCTGATTATTAATAAGTTCAGAGGAGATCTCGAACTATTTCAGGATGGTGCGGACTGGCTTGAAGAACAGACGGGTCTGCCGGTACTCGGAATTATTCCTTTTCTGCATGGTCATATGATTGAAGGAGAAGATTCCCTTTCTATAGCCTCCATTTTCCCTGAAAAAACCGTCTATAGCGTGGATATAGCTGTGGTCCATCTTCCCAGCATTTCTAATTACACGGATTTTGAACCATTTTTATATGAAAAGGATGTACGAATCCGATTCGTCGCGAAAGCTTCTGATTTTGGGAATCCCGATGCTGTCATCCTGCCAGGCACCAAAAGCACACTGGCAGATTTAAAAACGATTCAGGACAACGGACTTGGCGAGTCGATTAAGGCCCATGCTGATGCAGGAAAAGCGGTGCTTGGAATTTGCGGGGGCTATCAAATGCTTGGTGAAAAGCTGGCAGATCCTTATGGAACCGATACTGGAAAACAAGGAGAGAGCGCAGTTGGCTTGAGGCTTTTGCCAGTATCTACTGAATTCGGGATGATTAAAGAGACGACCCGCAGAAAAGGATTTACAGCTGAGAACTGCGGCCTCGGGAGAATACCGGTGGACGGGTACGAAATACATATGGGGGTAACAAAGAGCGAAAGCATCTATCCATTTCTTGAGTTTCCAGGTGGCAATGGCGATGCAGGAACGGTGTCCGGTTCGATCATTGGAACCTATATGCATCATCTGTTTTACAACGACAGCTTCCGCACCGCATGGCTCAACAGGCTTCGCAAGGCTAAAGGGCTGAAACCAGCTACGGAACTGAATCTGGAAGCGGTGAAGGATCTACGCTACAATCTGCTTGCAGAGCAAGTTGAAAAGCACTTGGACATGGAGAAATTGATGTGCATGGCTGAAGGCGGGTGTGAGCAGTGAAGAAGAGAACAGAAGGCATACTGATCGCTATCCAATTTTTTACGGCTGTTCCAGTAAAAAGATCCTTTGAGCTGGATGAAAAAAGAGTCCTTTATGCCGTTCAATGGCTTCCGTTCGTAGGTCTGTTAATCGGTGCTGTCCTGTCTGGATTGCTATGGCTTGTCCTGACGTTCACACCATTTTCAATGCCCGCTGCCGCATTCATCATTTGGATGGCAGCCATTTTACTGACCGGAGGATTGCATCTTGACGGCTGGATGGACTCGAGTGATGCTTATTTTTCATATAGAGACAGGGAAAAGCGGCTGGAAATTATGAAGGACCCCCGGACAGGAGCCTTCGGAGTTCTATCTGTTATCATTTTACTGGCAGCACGATTTCTTTTTATTTATGAAGTGATTGAAGGACTGCAGTGGAGAGACTATTTCCTGATGTCAGCTATTCCAATGCTATCCCGAATGGGAATGGGGGCACTCCTCGCGGCCGTTCCATCCGTAAAGTCAGAGGGGTTAGCCTATTTCTTTCAAAAGGATTTGAAAAGAAATAAGGTATTGCGGACGTACTTCACGGCTTTACTGGCGGCGGCCGCAGTTTTTTATATGGCCGAGCCTTTATTATCTCTGTATCTTGCTATGCTTGCTGCCCTGATTCTAGGTTTTACGATTGCAGCAAAAGCTTTTTTTAAAGAAGAATTCGGCGGTGTGACCGGAGATTTGCTCGGAGCTTCAGCTGAAGGAGGGGAAACATGGTTATGGATGGGTTTGTGGCTGTTACATTACTTCGCCATGGCTTGACTGAAAAAAACAGCCGCAATGCCTATATTGGCTGGACAGACGATTCCTTATCCTGGGAAGGGCAATCCGCCTTGGCTGCAGTCAGCCTCCCTAAACCTGCCGCATTGTTTACAAGCGGAATGCTCCGGACAAATGAGACGGCAAGCCTGCTCTTTCCGGGACTAAAGCAAAGGGTGATCGATGATTTAAAGGAATATCACTTCGGCAGCTGGGAAGGTCATACATACGTGGAATTAAAGGATGATCGAGAGTATCAGCTATGGCTTGAAAACATGGAAGATCACGCTCCTCCGGGAGGTGAAAGCTTGCAGGTATTTAAAAAAAGGGTGATGAATGGGTGGAAAAGAGTCCGTGAATCCTTGCTTGATGAGGAAGCTGAAACAGCGGCGATCGTCAGTCATGGCGGCCCGATTAGACAGCTGTTAACTTTACTGTCCGGGGATGGGCGGCCTTATTGGGAATGGACGATAAGCCCAGGAGCGGGATATGAATTGATTTGGACAAAAGATTCATTCAGGAGGGGAGAACCATGCACTTCGTTACGGGCGGTGCCTGCAACGGCAAGGCTCAATGGGTAAGAGAGCAAAGCTGGTGGAAGGAAGAGGAAGGTTTATGGATCAGTGCCTATAAAAAAGACCCTTTAATTCAAGGCTTCAGACAGGTTACGGTCATTGAAGGACTTGAACAATATATTCGGGAAGACGTCCTTCAAACGGGTAAAGAGACTTCCGGTCAATGGCGGGCTGCAATCAGCAGGTGGCTGGAATGGGAAGAACATGCTCACGGCAGAAGGCTTGTCCTGATCGGTTCGGATATTTCAAAGGGAATTGTCCCAATTGAAGCGGAAAACAGGCTTTGGAGAGATGTAACGGGGTGGATCTACCAGGAAATCATGCGGAAGTCGGTTCAGGCGGATCTGATCTGGTACGGCATTCAAACCCCTTTGAAATAAAAGGAATGGCGGAAGGATGTAGAGTATGCGGGATATCGAAACATTCCAGCTCTCTAAAGGTGAGTGGCTGGTTGCAGCATCAGATAATGCGGGGGCTATCGGCGAAAAGGCAGAGGATCAGGTTCATGCCCCCCTGGAAACGGTGGCAAAGCATACATTGAGAGTAGCACTGATGGAATGCATGTCCGCAGGGGCTTATCCTTTTTCCATCATGCTGCATAACTTTAACGGAGAGCAAGCATGGGAACGCATTCAACAGGCTTGCAGAGAATTGCTGGATGAAGCGGGAATTGGCAAAGTGTCCATATCAGGCAGTACCGAAAGCAATATGAAGATGATTCAGTCGGCACTTGGAATAACGGTTCTTGGTAAAGCATCCAATGTAAGAACTGGCCACACTCCAAACGGGGCCGGATTTGCAGTGATCGGACAGCCGCTTGTAGGTTCTGAAGTGCTTGATAGAAAATAAGATGAAATGATTTCTATTCCCCTTTTTCTCAAGCTGCTGGCACATCCAGCTGTATATGAACTGATACCAGCAGGATCAAAAGGGATTGTCCATGAGATAAAAATCCTTAGCCCGCATGCCAGCTTCATAGAATGCGAGCTTGATATACACAAATCGGCCGGGCCTGCGTCCTGTGTCATTATGTCATACGACAAAGCGTATAATACTGAATTAATGAATGTTTGCAAAGGTCTTTTTCAGCCTGTTTCCCTCACAGAATGATCAGGCTTTTTTTAAGTTTTTCAGCATCTTCAAAAGCTTCTGATTTTCCTCTGATACTTTATATCCCAGGTCAGCTGTCGTGAATTTTTTTGTTTTTTTAAAGCTGTTTTTTTTATTTTTTTGCTCCATAGCCGAACCTCTCCCTTGCCGCTCATCATGTTATATTTATATGTCAATCACCGTGAAAAATATCCGGATTTCTGCCTATTTAAAAATAGAGAAATGAGGATAAGTGTTTAATAGAATGGAAGCGGTCTCTAAAACTTAAATATTTAGAAAAATAAAGATTGTTTTTCGAAAATAAATCGTTTAGTATGTAAGTGGAGTTAACCGGTTAACTAGGAGGAATTATGAAAAAGAAAGTCACGATTAAGGATGTTGCCAAACATGCCGGCGTTTCCAGCGCAGCTGTTTCTTATGTCCTGAACGGGAAAAATAAGGTCTCGGGAGAAACGAAGGAAAAGATCCGCAGAGCCATTGAGGAACTTCACTATCTTCCCGATTTGACAGCCATTAGTCTTTCTAAAAAGCAATCCAAGCTGATCGGCTTGCTTAAAATTTTAAATCAGGACTCCTTATTGCCGGTATTCCAGACAAATCTTTATTATAATGAATTTATCAGCGGAGTCGAAAGTGTAGCCCGGGGTTACGGGTATGATATTCTCCTGGCAGGAATCGGTGTGGCAGATGAATGCAGCCAATGGGTTCAGAGAAGGAATCTGGATGGACTGATTGTCATGAATGCATCAGGCTCCATCGCAGAGGAGCTGGCCCGCCATATAGCTATTCCGATCGTTCTGGTAGATACATATGATGTACCGGAAGGCAGCTATCACACAATGAATATCGATGACGAGGAAGGCGGCTATCAGGCGACCGCACATTTGCTTTCACTTGGTCACACATCTATTGCCATGGTTGTTGCAGAAGCAAAAAACAGCCCGGTTGATGAACAGCGGCTTAAAGGCTACAAAAGGGCACTGAAGGAATTTGGCGTTCCGTTTAAACAAGAACTGATTTTTGAGAGCGGTAACAGTACGCTTGAAGCCTCACTGGATGCCGGACAAAGCATCCTGGACAGTTCAGAGCCCATTACTGCGGTATTCGCTACTTCTGATATTGTGTGTCTAGGAATCATGAGAAGATTTGCTTCAATGGGAAAAAGAATTCCTCAGGACTTTTCAATAGTCGGATTTGATGATTTAAATGTTAGTCAGTATCTATCTCCAAGTCTGACCACAGTAAGGCAGGATATTTTGGCAAAAGGAATTCAATCATCTGAAATGATTTTCTCGGCTCTTTTTCAAAAGGAGCAGGGACTCACTAAAAAAGTCCTTCCGGTTGAGCTCGCAGTCAGAGAGTCAACTATGCAGATTACGTAAACGATTAACCCAGCCGGTTAATTGATAGAAAAATACATAAGGATGGTGCAGGAAATGAATGTAACAGTATGGAATGAGAATCGTCATGAACAGAAAAACCCGGAAGTGCGCTCCATTTATCCAGACGGAATCCACGGAACCATTGCGGGATTTCTTGAAGAAATGGGCCACCGTGTTCAGACAGCCACATTGGATGAGCCGGAACACGGTTTAACAGATGACGTTCTTCGCAGCACAGAAGTCTTGATCTGGTGGGGGCATCTTGCGCATGAAGAAGTAGACAGTGTAATTGTAGAAAAAGTGAAAAACAGGGTATTAGACGGAATGGGACTGATTGTTCTCCACTCCGGCCATTTCTCTAAAATTTTTAAATCCCTAATGGGTACAGGCTGTGATCTGAAATGGAGAGAAGCTGACGAAAAAGAACGTCTGTGGGTAGTTGAGCCAAGCCATCCAATCGTAGATGGAATCGGCGAGTACATCGAACTTGAAAAAGAGGAAATGTATGGAGAGCACTTTGACATTCCAGCACCTGACGAGCTTGTTTTCATGAGCTGGTTTGAAGGCGGAGAAGTATTCAGAAGCGGCTGTACATATAAAAGAGGCAGCGGTAAAGTGTTCTATTTCCGTCCGGGCCATGAAACATACCCAACCTATCACAATAAAGACATTCAAAAAGTAATTGGAAATGCAGTACGCTGGGCAGCGCCTGCCGATCGTGAAAAACCGGTATACGGTAATGCACAGCCGCTTGAAAAAATCACAGTAAAATAAAGGTAGAAAAGCCGGTTGTGTATTCATAGGCTTATTGAACCCAACCTGCTTAGGAATACCTGCATCATGAAGCTTTGCCGGAAGCAATTTTTCGAAAGAACCAGATTAAATATTATCCATTTTGAGGAGGAACCATCACATGACAAAAATTAGAATTGGTGTTGTAGGATGCGGAAGCATTGCCATCCACCGCCACCTGCCTGAATATGCAGTCCTGGATACTGCAGAAATTACAGCCGTATGCGACATCGTCGAGGAGCGCGCAAACGAAATGGCATCTATCTACGGAGCAGCTGCCTATACTGATTATCAGGACTTAATTAACAGCGGCAAGGTAGATGCAATCAGTGTCTGCACGCCGAACTACCTTCATGCTCCTGTATCAATTGCAGCGCTTAAAGCCGGATTGCACGTGCTTTGCGAAAAGCCGATGGCCACATCAAAAGAAGACGCTGAAGCAATGATTGCTGCTGAAAAGGAATCAGGCAAAAAGCTCATGATTGCTCACAATCAGCGTTTTACTGCTGCTCATCAAAAAGCACGCAAGCTGATTGAATCCGGTGAAATGGGAAGAATCTACAGCTTCCGTACAGCATTTGGCCACCCTGGACCTGAAGCATGGAGCATCGATGGAAAAGACAGCTGGTTCTTCAAAAAAGAAGAAGCATTTATTGGTGCAATGGGAGATTTGGGTGTTCATAAAACAGACTTAATGCGCTACCTGCTTGGAGAAGAATTTACGGAAGTGGGAGCATTCGTTCAAACGAGTGCAAAAACGTTCGGAGATGTGGACGATAATGCGGTGTGTGTATTGAAAACAGGATCAGGGATACTTGGTACATTAACGGCGAGCTGGTCTTATACAGGTAAGGAGGACAATTCCACCATCATTTATTGTGAAAATGGAATTATCCGCCTGGAGGATGATCCTGTTCACAGCTTGGTCATTCAATACTCAAATGGTGAAATCGCAAAATTTGAGCTTGGCAAGATTCAGTCAAATGAAGAAGGCGGTCAAGTCATTTCCAAAGTTGTCAATCATTTCGTTGACTGCATCGTCGAGGATAAGCTGCCGCTGGTTACTGGGGAAGAAGGAAAAAAATCGCTTGAAGTGATTTTAGCTGCTATGGAATCCAGTGAAACAAAGCAAATTGTGTCGATCAGCCAGGGCGTTATTGCATGAAAAAGCTAAGGATTGGCATCATTGGAGCAGGAGGCATTGCTACGGGACGCCATATTCCATCCTTTCAGCACTTTTCAGACCAGGCAGAAATTACAGCTGTGAGCGATATTAATGTCCATCGTGCAGAAGATGTAGCAAAAGAGTTCGGGATTCCTCAGTTTTTTGGGGACTATACTGAAATGCTTCCTGAAGTAGATGCAGTAGTCGTATGTACACCGAATAAATTCCATGCGGAAATCTCCATTGCCGCGCTCCGGGCAGGAGTTCATGTACTATGCGAGAAGCCGATGGCGCTGTCAGCTGCCGAATGCAAAGTAATGATTGAAACGGCTAAAGAATGCCAGAGAAAGCTTGCTATCGCCTACCATTACCGGTATATGAAGGAATCGCAGGCAGCTAAGAAAGTAATGATCACCGAGGAAATCGGCACACCTCTAGTCGTCCGCATTAAAGCTCTAAGGCGCAGAAAAGTTCCGGGATGGGGAGTCTTTACAAACAAGGAGCTTCAAGGAGGAGGCAGCTTAATTGATTACGGCTGCCACCTGCTTGACCTAGCTCTATGGCTGATCGGCAATCCGAAAATAATTGATGTAACAGGCAGCACATACAATGCGTTAAGCAAAGTGCCGAATCAGGTAAACCTGTGGGGCCATTATGATCATCAAAGATTTAACGTCGATGATCATGTGACGGCCTATATTCGCTTCGAGAATGGTACGTCGATGCTATTTGAAACGTCCTGGGCAACGAACATCCGTGATGATGAGGAACATCTCAGCATTTCAGGCGTAAATGGCGGGATCAGTGTTTTTCCAATGGAATTGTACACAACTAAATACAACATGCTGTTCAATAGTCAGCCAGCCTGGATTCCTGGAGAAGAGGATCCCGGAATTCTTCAGGCTAAGAATTTTATTGCTGCCTGCTTTAATGAAGAAGAGCTGATTGTTCAGCCTGAAGAAGCGATGCAGGTTTCTGAAGTAATCGATGCGATCTACGAAAGCGGGAAGATTACCATTAAAGAATAGAGCATAAAAGGAGTGGGAGATATGAAACTAGGCGTATTCACTGTTTTATTTTCCGATATGGAATTCGAGCAAATGCTTGATACCGTCCAAGCAGCGGGTCTGCATGCGGTCGAAATCGGGACAGGCTGCTATCCGGGAAATGCTCACTGCAATTTGGACGAGCTTTTGTCCAGCGAAGAAGCAAGAAAGCAGTATAAAGAAAAAGTAGAAAGCCGCGGACTGACGATCAGTGCTTTCAGCTGCCACGGCAATCCGATTTCTCCTGACCGTGCTTTTGCAGCAGAATCGGATGAAACTCTTCGAAAAACAATCAAACTGGCTTCGCTTCTCGAGGTTCCGGTTGTCAACTGCTTTTCCGGAACAGCAGGTGAATCCGAAGACGCAAAATATCCGAACTGGCCCGTGACTCCATGGCCGAATGAATACGGCGATGTTTTGACATGGCAGTGGGAAAATAAGCTTGTTCCTTATTGGAAAGAGGTTGGGGAACTTGCAAAAGAGCATCATGTGAAAATCGGACTCGAGCTTCATGGCGGTTTTCTGGTTCACACACCGTATACCCTGCTCAAGCTTCGTGAAAAAACATGTGATGCGATTGGCGCAAACCTGGATCCAAGCCATCTTTGGTGGCAGGGAATTGATCCGGTAGCAGCGATTAAAATTCTTGCTAAAGAAAACGCCATTCACCATTTCCATGCTAAAGACACCCATATTGACCCGGAAAACGTCAACATGTACGGCTTAACTGACATGCAGCCTTACGGCGAAGTCCGTTCCAGAGCCTGGTCATTCCGCTCTGTCGGCTGCGGCCATAGCAATGATGAATGGGGCCGCATGATCAGCACGCTGATCACATACGGATATGATTACGTGGTCAGCATCGAGCACGAAGACCCGATCATGAGTATCCAAGAAGGCTTCAAACGAGCCGTAACCAATCTGCAATCCGTACTTATAGAAGAAAAACCTGCTGATATGTGGTGGGTATAATAACAAAAAGGACAGCCCTTGTCATTAGGAGCTGTCCTTTTTTACAGGCGGAAATGTCATCTGGGTGATCAAAGCAATGGATTTAAGCTGCATGATCCTCAGCATATTTTAAAATACCATATCAAATATAAAGCTTACTCCGCCATTAGACTTCCAGGTTCACTCTTCTTTGATTGCGTCCGCCACTCCAATATCTTCACTAAATTGATGACATGCAGGGTGTCAATTTCCATGACTGAATTTTCTCTGGCTGAGAGGATAAGCAGATACGAGTAGTGTCCGTAAATGGGGATCACGGCCACCTTTTCTTCATTAAATGAATGGACCCGGGCCTGTTTCAGCTGGTCTGTAACGTGCTGTTTATCGTTGATGGAAATGTTAAAAATGGTTTCCAGACGTCCCAGCACCTGGTGGATGCTTTGGGTAAAATGATAATCATCATCCCCGACAAGATGATAAAGCTTCACATGAAAATCAAATTGATCTGTGTAAATTTCCACGTATGCAGTTATGGATCTCTCATAATCTTCAAAGCTTTGGAGGGACGATTCCTTTGGCATCAAGTCCTCTTCCTCCTGTATAATGAGCGAAAACGCAGTTGATTTTTTCCTCATATATTCCAGAGTCCGCTCATTATGCTGAATGGTTTGTTCAATCCATTCACTATGCTTAAATTCGGCTGATCCGATTTTTTGGATATTGGGAGTCTGAAAAATGCTAAGATCAATAAAGACAGCAGCAGCTGCGAGCTGGAGGATAAGAGGCCAATCCTTCATAGATAGTATTTGAAAAAAGAAACACACGGAAAGAAACAGCAAAAATAGTGCGTACAGCCATTTTCTTAAGGCCTGCAGCAGGGAAGAGTAGACAGATCTGTTTATCATATAAAGTACGATAGCGGCGGCAGAATAGAGGACCATGATTAGAAACAGCCACTGTACATACATACGCATACCCCCTTCCTAACCATATTTATTGGACGGGAGGCAGAAAGATGATAGAGAAAGGGCGAAAAAGTCCATGCATTTTGTAGAACGTCATGAAAAAATCATTCAAACCCTTGAAAAAGAGAAAATGGTGAAGGTAACTGAACTGAGCATTAGCCTGAACGTAACGGAAAAAACCGTCCGGCAGGATCTCATCGTGCTTGAAAATAAAGGATTGCTCAAACGGATTTACGGGGGAGCGATCTTACCTGAAAGTACGGGAATGCTGCCTGTCGAAAAAAGACAAGCCAGCTTTTTATATGAAAAAAAGCTGGCAGCAAAAGCTGCAGCTGAAAGAATAGAAGAAGAGGATACCATATTTCTGGATGGCGGGAGTACGATGCTCGAGCTTGCCAAGCTGCTTATCCACCGGAAAATAACCGTCCTAACAAACGATATCAAAATCGCGCACACTCTAATAGGAGCAGAAAAAGTTCAGCTGATCATGCCGGGTGGAGGAAGAATTCCCGGATCGGCCAGTCTTTTTGGGCCCATCGCAGAGGAGGCCATGCAGAAACTCAGAGTTAAAAAGCTGTTTCTGGGGACAACAGCAGCTGATTTATCAAATGGCCTTACTGTTTTCAGTCATGCTCAGGCAGAGTACAAAAAAAGAATAATCAGGCTTGCGGATTATGTTGCTCTCGTAACAGATCATACAAAATTTGGACAAACGGCATTAATTCAATATGCTGATTTTGATATTCTCGATGAAGTGATTACAAATAATGAATTACCGGAAGCCTGGAAAAAAGATCTGGGGAGAATGGGCATTCCAGTCTGTTATGGAAAATGACCTCTAAATCAGGACACCTATAGGTAAATTGTAAACTGAAATGACGGATGCTAGAAGATATTCCAGGGAAGAGAATAGGTGCCGGATGAGAAACCATGTAATCATATAAATATCAGTTAATCCCTTACATCTCATGAGGAAAATAAATAGGGCGTAACGATTAGGAACCTAAAATTTGACCGGATGTCAGCCGGCATTTTAGATTTTCTGCTATATTTGGAAAATCTCAAAAACTTCCAAAATTCACTATCCCTCTTTTTCCCAGTGTGCTAAACTAATAAAAACGAACATAAAGATACAAATATGAACACAAATGGGAAGTGGAGGGGTTCTTTTGCCGCAATTTTCTCTACATGGAAAGGTGGCTCTTGTGACAGGGGCAAGCCGCGGTCTCGGCAGGGGAATGGCGCTTGGATTGGCAGAAGCAGGTGCAGACATTATCGGTGCTGGAATCAGTGATATGTCCCTTGTGCAAAAAGAGATTGAGAGTCTGGGAAGATCATTTATGGGAATCAAAGCGGATCTATCAGATGAAAAACAGCGGACCAATCTGATTAAAAAGGCCATTGAGGAAAAAGGGAAAATTGATATTCTTGTCAATAACTCCGGTATGATCCGGCGATCTCCTGCTGAGGATTATACAATGGAGGATTGGAGAGCAGTCAACAATTTGAATATGGATGCGGTATTTCAGCTGTGCTCCGAAGCAGGAAGGCATATGCTGGAGCGGGGCTCCGGTAAAATCATTAATATTGCCTCCATGCTTTCTTTTCAAGGCGGAATCCGCGTACCTGCTTATACGGCAAGCAAGCATGCGGTAGCAGGTTTGACACGAGCACTTTCAAACGAGTGGGCAGGAAAGGGAATCTGTGTAAATGCGATTGCTCCGGGTTATATGGAGACAGACAACACAGAAGCGCTTAGACAGAATAAGGAGCGCAGCGCATTTATCCAATCCAGGATTCCGGCAGGGAGATGGGGATTGCCAGAAGATTTAAAGGGACCGGTTGTTTTTCTTGCATCGGATGCTTCCAATTATGTAAGCGGTCACATACTGGCGGTTGATGGAGGATGGCTAAATTTTTAATAAACAGGGAGAGGGAAAAATGGAAACGAGACATTGTGCAAGCAAAGAAGAAACGAAACGTTATACGACAGAAGAGCTAAGAAATGCTTTTTTAATTGAGTCGCTCTTTGAAGATGATCAGCTGAAGCTCACATATACCCATGAAGACAGGATGCTGATTGGCGGAGCTGTTCCTGTAAGAGAGCCTTTGACTCTGATCGAGCCTGATATTAAGACAAAGGCATTTTTTGAAAGAAGAGAAGCCGGAATCATTAATATCGGCGGACCGGGTTCCATTAAAGTGGATGGAGAAGAATATCATTTAGATCAAAAAGACTGTCTTTATGTGGGGCTCGGGAAAAATGAAGTGGTGCTCTCAAGTGAAGATGTGAAAAATCCGGCCCGGTTTTATATTTTATCTGCTTTGGCGCATAAAGAATTTCCGACAGTTAAGATTGGCATCAATGAAGCCGCTCCCGTACATTTGGGCGATGAGAAAAACTCCAATAAACGGACGATTTATAAGTATATTCATGCGGAGGGCGTGCAAAGCTCGCAGCTGATGATGGGGATGACGCTTTTGGCACCCAATTGCATGTGGAACACAATGCCAGCACATATCCATGACCGCCGCTCTGAAGTATATTTATATTTTGATATGGAAGCCGATACCAGGGTTTTTCACTTCATGGGCGAGCCTTCCGAAACAAGGCATTTAGTTGTGAAGAATGAACAGTCTGTTATTTCTCCAAGCTGGTCGATCCATTCAGGTATCGGCACGAGCAATTACACATTTATTTGGGCAATGGCTGGTGAAAATTATACATTTGATGACATGGAACAAGTCTCGATGAGTGATTTGCGATAAGGAGGGAACAGATTCTTGAATGTGGTCAATGAAGGAATAAAAATAAACCGGTACAAAGCTTTAGATGGTTCACCTGAATTCGTAGATAAGGCTTTGGCGCAGGCTCTGGAAAAAATCAGTGCGAACCTGGAGCCGTTCACCTATATTTTCCCCGATGACACGACGGTAGAGGGCCTGTATTACCCCCGCAAGCCTGAAAGAAGCGATCAAATGAGAGGCGGCAACTTCGGATGGACCACAAGCTTCTGGACCGGTATCATCTGGCTTGCTTATGAAATAACTGGAGATGAAAAGTACCGGAAAGCAGCAGAAGTTCATGTTGAAAGTTTTTATGACCGGATTATTCAGAAACTGGACTGCGATCATCACGACCTGGGGTTTCTGTATACGCTTTCCTGTGTTAGCGGATATAAGCTGACAGGAAATGAAACAGCGAAAAAGGCAGCTCTATTGGCAGCAGATCATTTAATGACTCGTTATTTTGAAAGTGCAGGTATTATCCAGGCATGGGGAGACTTGAATGATCCGAAACAAAGGGGCCGGATTATTATTGATTGTCTCATGAATCTTCCATTACTGTATTGGGCCGCAGAGGTTACGGGAGATTCTCGTTACAAAACGGCTGCGGAAAAGCACGCACTCAATGCTTGTAAGTGGATTGTAAGGGAAGATGCATCTACGTACCACACCTATTTCTTTGATACGGAAACGGGAGAAGCGAAGTATGGAAAAACACATCAGGGGTACCGGGATGATTCCTGCTGGGCAAGGGGCCAGGCTTGGGGAATTTATGGGTTCCCGTTAAGTTTTATCTATACCAATAATCTCGAATTCCTGGAATTGACTGAAAAGCTTGCCCATTATTTTTTGAATCGGACCCCGGCCGACGGTGTCGTATATTGGGACCTTGCCTTTACAGATGGAAGCGGGGAGGAAAAGGACAGCTCATCAACGGCCATTGCGGCCTGCGGACTGCACGAACTGGCAAAGCACACAACGGACAAGGAATTAAGAAGCTATTATGGCCAGGCTGCTTCCGCGATGCTGAGAGATCTCTATGAAGGCTACTCAACAAGAAATCATCCTGAATCAAATGCTCTCATCTTGCATGGAGTATATGCAAAGCCTGAACAACTGGGAGTGGATGAAGGGAATTTGTGGGGTGACTATTATTATATGGAAGGCCTCGTCCGTCTGAAGAAAAACTGGAATCTGTATTGGTAAGAGCAGCTGCCTAACAGCTGCTTATTTGAAATAGGCTGTGTTAAAGCATTATGTTGATTTCTTAACATCTGTTGATTGGAGCGAACGCCTGCTGACTGTAATCAACAGCTAAGTTTAACAGAGCATTAAAAAGAGAAATGCAAGCGCTTTTAAAATTCGGTTCGGCTCATTTTCATGGAGATGGATTCACTTGCTTTCTGCCAGGATAAGAGCATGTGAGCGGGCTTTAACCGGGGGAAATGGATGGTAATCAAGAGAGGGATACTGATCTTACTGTCTTTGATGCTATTAATGCCGATCTGTCCTGATATTGTAAAAGCTGATGATCCGCCTGCTGAAGAAAATAGAGAAGAAGAGCAGCTTGTCATTCAGGACTTTGAAGATATAGCCGACTGGAAGGGACTAATAAGGGAAACTGAAACCATACATGAAGGCAGCTCCGCCGGGAAATGGATGATTACAGATAAAAACACCGGAAAACTGACAAAAGCCATTGAAACCAATTCCATCCCTAATGACTGGACCTCCTATGATTCATTGAATCTTTGGATCCACTCCGAAAAATCAACAAACGACCGAATCTACGTAGTCCTCTACTCAGATAATTCTGCTACCGCACAGCTTGATTACTATATCACCTCTATACAAATTACGTGGCAGGGCTGGCGAAAAGTCAGGCTGCCCTACTATTCCTTCCGGGCAGGATATACGCCTGCCGGCTTCAGCAAAATTGATCAGCTAAGACTTCATGCCTCATGGTACGGGGAAACCCCTAATCCAGATACCCGTTTAATCCTGGATCAAATGACACTGGACTATACGAAAGAATCTGATATTCTGCCTATAGACGGATTCGAGGATTCGAAGAAATGGACATCAATTACAGAGAACACCCAATATGTGAAAGAAGGACTTTTCAGCGGAAAATGGGATCAAATGCCCTCTAAAAAAGCGGTTCAGTCTACTGCAATCCCAAAGGACTGGTCACGGTATGACAAGCTTGATTTTTGGATGTACTCTGAAAAGGCAACCGGCACGATGATTTATCCTATACTGGACTCCGATGATCCGGCAACAGAAGGATTTGATTATTTCCTTGCAGGTCTGAAAATAGACTGGACAGGATGGAAGCAGGTATCCATTGATTTAAAAGATTTTACTCCATCCAGGCAGCCGCTGGGGCTTCATACTGTGAAAAAGCTGACATTTCACTCCTTCTGGTACAGCAATCAGCCACCAGATCCGGAGACAGTCGTATATTTTGATGATATGAAGCTTGTGCGAGAATCGTTTCAGGTTTCTCCTAAATCCATTTCCAAAGAAGGAATGCCTGGAACTGAGCAAACGTACTTTGTGACGATCTTGAATAAAGCCAATCAGGCGGACCATTTTGACGTCAGTATTCCGGAAGAGTTTTCAGATGCTGTTACTGTAAGTGAGAAATCAGGAGACCTGCAGCCGGGAAAATCCAAAATTCTGACCGTTCAATGGAAATGGCCTAAGGAAACACAGGCAGGAGAGGAACAGACCATGACGATATCCATATTGTCCCGCTTAAAGCTTGGGGCAAGTTTTCAAGTGAAGCTTAAATCGAAGCCGTATCAGTGGAAGGAAGTCAGCCATACAAGGCCGAAATCTTTTATAAACGCTAATGAGCTATCAGAAGCCAAGAAAAGGATCGCCGAAGAACCGTGGGCAGCAGATTATTTTAAGAAATTGAGAAAGGAAGCTGACCAGCAGCTCATTTCAAACCTGGATGTTCCGGACCAGGCAGGCGGCCATGGAATGTGGTTCCTATGTGATGACAGCTCACCCCTTCAATATGACCCGGCGAGCCCCAATAAACACTACTGCCCGTCAGAGGATAAATTTTATACAGGGGATTCTTATGATGCAGGCTGGCGTTATTACCGCCACAATGAAATCATCAAAGCTGCCCGCACGCTGGCATCTTCCTACAAACTGAGCGGCGATGTGCGTTATGGCAGAAAAGCTGCAGATCTGATTATCAAATACGCAAATTATTATCCAAATTACTCCAAGCAGGCGAGGGGAGGAAGGCTTTATTGGCAAACGCTTGATGAATCGGTAAGCATGGTTGATCTTGCTTACACGTATGATCTGCTTTATGACAGCGGATTGTTGTCAGAGCAGGATAAAGCGAACATCGAGCTGAATATGCTCCGGCCATCAGCTGTTGCCATCAGTGAGTATGATATGGGACGGTCCAACTGGCAGGCATGGCATAATGCTGCTGTCGGCATGATTGGTTTTGTTCTTGGAGACCGGGAATACATGGAATTTGCCATCAAAGGGGAGCATGGATTTTATTACTTGATGAAGGAGAGTGTCCTTTCAGACGGATTTTGGTGGGAGGGGTCCATGGCCTATCATTTATATGCGCTTAGGGCTCTGCAGAATCTGGCAGATGGGGCTAAAAGCTGGGGCTATGATTTGTACAGCAGTCCTGAACTAAAAAAAATGTATGAGGTTCCACTGGATTATGCATACCCGAATTTTGGGCTCCCTTTCAATAATGATGGAGGAATATACGGAAGCTCATTGATGGATCCAGTGAGTAAAAAAGGGAATTTTGATTATGAACCGGCCTATTCGGCATATGAGTCTCCTGGCTTTGCCTGGCTGCTGGATACAAAATACAAGAAAATTCCGCGTGAAGGCGAATACGCTCTATTTAAAGGAATTCCGACGATTCCGGAAACCGGTTCCTATGAATGGAAGAGCCGGAATTTCGAAGGAGCGGGCCAAAGTTTACTTCGAACCGGCAGCATGTATGCCCTCATGGACTATGGCCCATACGGGGGCTCCCACGGACACCCTGATAAACTGCATATGGATTTGTTTGCTGAAGGAGAAGCATTTGCGCCCGATTTTGGAACCCCAAGCTATGGGCACGTCCTTTACACTGGATGGTATAAGCAAACAGTCAGCCATAATACGCTGACTGTAGATGGAACTTCCCAAAAAGCGGCAGAGGGGAAACTAGAACATTTTGCTTTGGGCAAGAATTTGCAGGTCATGAAGGCGGAGGGGGGAGATGCCTTCCCGGGTGTTGAAGCAAAACGGACAGTCTTGATGTGGGATCGTTTTGCCTTGGACTGGATGGAAGCGTCAAGCCTTGGAGAAATCAGACAATATGATTGGGTGTTCCATGGTCTTGGTGACTTCTCAACCAATCTGAATTTTTCTGAACGCCATTCTCCACTCGGAACCCAGAATGGATATCAATTTCTTAAGGATCCAAAAAGCGCTTTTGTAAAGGATTCGTTTCATTCTCAATGGAAGCTTCATAATAAAACGCTCCGTATGATTTCACTGGGAACAGGACTGAAGGAAGTTGCTGAGGCTATGGGCCCCGGACCTTCTTCAGAACCCGAAAAAACCTATTCCGTTCTTTTTCAGCGGCAAAAAGGGGAGAAAGCGCGCTTTGTTAACATTTTTGGTGCAGGAGAGATGGAATTCAGCGCAAGCTGGTTTGACGAATACGGTATTCAAATAGAGGATGGGAATGAAGCAGCCTGTATAATTGCCAATCCGGAAACGGAAGCAGGCGGACTTTTCGCAGGGAGGATCGCATTTGATAAAAGCAAGGTGAAAAGCTGCCGGGACCTTCCTATGAAAGTCCTGGCAGGTGGTGAGAAGCTGACCATCATTCTGCCGGCTAAAACCATTATGCGAAGTGCGACTCTTATGATCAAAGGCACTGGCTATAAATCCATTACTGTCAATGGAAAAGAAACCTCCGGCATTGAAATGAACGGATTGACGGTTATTGACCAATAAGAAAACAGCCCCTGCAGATTTCAGCAAGGGGCTGTTTTAATTAAACGCATCAATGGCCTGTTTCACGTTCATATACGTCCGAATAATGGAAAGCTCCTCAATCAATTCAGTGCTCGTTTGCAGTATGAGCATAGGAGTGACACCTGTTAATATCAATTCTGTCCCCATCATATTCAATACATTAAAAAGCTTCAGCAAACTTGCAACCTCATCTTTTTCTACCTTAATCAGTCCTGACAGGTCCACTATGATGGCATGATTTTTAATAGTGGAAGCATAGGCAGAAACGGAATTCATGAGTTCTTCGGATCTTTTGTTGCTAAGCTCTCCTATTAACGGAAGAACGGAAAGATTGTCACTGATGGGAACAATTGGAGTGGAAAGCTCAGTAATTCTTTCAAGGTATTCTTTTTGTTTTGTTACATTCTTTTGAATACCGATAAAATAAGTTTTATGTTCACTTTCCACAAAGGCAGGTTCGATATGTAATTCGTTCCAAAAGGAGGAGCCGTCTTTCCTGTAATTCATAATGTCAGTGAGGATTGGCTTATTTTCTTTCAGCGCCATTTTAATCCTCCCAACCGTCTCATAACTTGTATTCCTGCCTTGAAGAAAACGGCAGTTTTTTCCCAGAACCTCTTCATAGGAATAGCCTGTCATCTCTGCAAATCCTTTATTTACATAAATGAGCGGATTATCCGGCAGGGACGGATCAGTTATGGTAATTCCAACATGAGTAGAATCCAGTGTCTTTTTAAATAATTCATCACTCAGCATCTTATTCGTCAAAAAGGTTCCTCCCGGTCAATTTTCTATAAGAATTATTCCCTTTTTCAAAAGCTCTAAACTTTCTCTATCTAACATGATTTACTGAATAAAAACCTTCGGTGCACTTGTTTTTGCTTCAGGATGTACTCTCTTTAGTGGTGCATATGCTTTTTCTTTCCCAGTTACGGAAACCGGCGGAGTCTTATTGGAATCCTGCTCCTCCTGCATTTTCACACCCTTTGCACTCAAGCGGAGGTTCTTTGAATAGAGTGCCGCAATTTGACCATTAAAAAAGCCTGGAGTTTGCCTCCAGGCTTTTTCGGAAGTAATGGTTTATTTAGCTGCTTTTTGAAGTTTGTGAATGACACCGAGAGAGCGTCCGGTTCCAATTGCGACTGATTCAAGCGGGTTTGGTGCCAGATGGACAGGCACCACAATTTCTTTACTCAGCCAATCCTGCATGCCGTTCAGAAGCGCTCCTCCTCCAGTAAGAATGACTCCGCGGTCCACAATATCCCCGCTGAGCTCCGGCGGGCAATCTTCTAATGTTGCACGGATTGCTTCAAGAATATGAGAAAGCGATTCTTTCATCGCCTGCTGAATTTCATTAGAACGAAGCTGGATGGTTTTAGGGAGTCCGGTTACTAAATCACGTCCGCGTACATCCATTGTCAATTCTTCGTGATCGACCAATGCATATCCAATTTCTATTTTAATTTGTTCAGCAGTCCGTTCTCCTACAAGAAGATTATATTTTTTTCGGACATATGTAACAATATCCTCGTCAAGCTGATCTCCGCCAATTCGGATGGAGTGGCAGGAAACTACTCCTCCAAAGGAAATAATGGCGACTTCCGTCGTTCCTCCGCCAATGTCCACTACAACGTTTGCTACCGGTTCTGCTACAGGCAGGTCCGCCCCAATGGCTGCAGCTACAGGTTCCTCAATTAAGTGCACATGCTTTGCACCGCAGTTTTTAACTGCATCATGGATGGCACGGCGTTCAACCGATGTAGATCCTGAAGGTGTACAAACGACAACACTTGGTTTTCTAATGGAGAATCCAAGCTGCTTGCCTGCTTTTTTCATAATTTGTTTCAGCATTTCAGTGGTTACATCGTAGTCCGCTATTACGCCATCTTTCAGCGGACGGATTGCCACGATCTTACCTGGTGTTTTTCCAATCATGCTTTTCGCTTCAGCACCGACAGCGAGCACTGTTTTAGTTTCTGTATCAATTGCCACTACAGAAGGCTCGTTTAGAACGATTCCTTTGTTTTTTGTATAAACCAATATATTGGCGGTTCCAAGATCAATCCCGATTTCAGTGTTAGAAAACATGTTTTCACCCATTCTTTATAGAATTCTAGTCTTATATATGGCTTCTATTCATTATGTCGATTTATGGGGGTAGGTTTCAATGGAATGTTGTGGAAGGCAATTATTTATCCTCTATCGTGAGTTTTCGCACTCTTTTTTGCCTATCATTTCACATAAGAATTTGATACAGTTAGTCTGGAAAAGGAATTAAGGTTATGAGAAGAAAGATTAAGGGAATTATTGATGATATAAAAAAAGTTTTGTCAATGAAAGATGGAATGATAATGGTAAAGAAACAGCTAAAAACAGTTGCAGCAGGGACATTGATTATCTATCTCGCATTTCTGCTAAAACTGGTATTATTCAAACAAATTCCACTGCATGAGTCTCCGGAACATTTTGCAGCTTTGAGCGGAGATTTGATAAAACAAAATTTTGCATACAGCAATATGACGCCTTTTGCTACCGTAAAGCGTTATATGATGGTAGCTCATAGCAGGCCGGGATTAAGCATTCCAAATCTTTTAGGAAATTTGGCCGGATTTATTCCATTTGGCTTGCTCATACCGGTAATGGTTAAAAAATTAAGAAATAGCTGGCTGATGCTTTTGCTTTCTTTTCTTTTCAGTCTCGCTTTGGAAATCATTCAGCTTTCATTAGCTCTCGGTGTCTTTGATGTGGATGACCTGCTTCTTAATACAGCAGGCGGAGTTTTTGGCTATCTGCTTTTCAGCCTCTTAATAAAAATAGGGCGATCCAAATGAGGATCGCCCTGTTTTTATGGTTTCAAAACAACTTTTACACACTCATCTTCATGATCATTGAAAATGTTATATGCATGGGAAGCTTCGTCCAGCGAGATTTTGTGCGAGACAATCTCGGAAGGAACGATTTGATTGGATTGAATCATGTCAAACAGTTTTGGCATAAAGTGGATGACAGGTGCCTGTCCTGTTTTGACGGTGATATTTCTGGAAAAAATATCTCCAAGCGGAAAGTCGTTATAGGATTCTCCATAAACACCTGTCAGCTGAATGGTTCCGAATTTACGGACGGCTTCAGAAGCGATTCGGATTGGACCAAGACTTCCGCCATGAAGCTTAAACTTCTGGCCGATTTTTTCCATAGCCGTCATTCTTCCATCCATTCCTACACAATCGATTACAACATCTGCTCCGCCCTTTGTAAATTCGTGCAGATAAGAGCCGGGGTCATCCGTACTGGTAAAATCAAATGTTTCAACTGAATTCATCTTTTTCGCTTTATTTAATCGATAATCGAGCTGATCGACAGCAATAACCCGCTCTGCTCCAGCCATTGCTGCAAACTTTTGCGCCATTAGACCAACAGGTCCGCAGCCAAGGACAATCACTGTATCTCCGGCTTTAACTCCTGCGTTTTCTACACTCCAGTATGCGGTAGGAAGTACATCAGACATGAAAAGAAGGTCTTCATCTTCGCGTTCACAGGATTCTGGCACTACAAAAGAGGTAAAGTCAGCATAAGGTACGCGCAGGTATTCAGCCTGTCCCCCAGGGTGACCTCCGAACATTTCAGTGAATCCAAAAAGTCCTCCCTGATCTCCCATAGGATTGGAGTTGTCGCATTGGCTTTCCATCTGATTTCTGCAGTAGAAGCATGTTCCGCACCCAATATTAAATGGGATAACTACCCGGTCGCCTTTTTTTACCTTTGTAACCTCAGAACCGACCTCTTCAACGATTCCCATCGGTTCATGGCCAATTACATAATCCTTATTTATAGGCATATTTCCTTGATAGAGGTGAAGGTCTGATCCGCAAATTGCGGTAGAGGTAATTTTAACGATCATATCGCTGTTCTCCTGAATCCTTGGATCCTCCACCTGTTTTACTTCGATCTTCTCACTGCCTTGATAAGTAACTGCTCTCATTCTTCACACTCCTAGTTATATATTGTCACACTCCTGTTCTTTTCCCCTTTTAACATCTTGTAATCGGATTGGCTCGAAAAATATGCCAAAAGCTTCCTCTCGTGAAACTTTACAATGTAAAGCATTAAGATTATGCTCAATTTAATAGAATCAGATAAAGGCTGGAAGGAGTCCGTTATGAAGGCAGAAAAAAAGATATTTGGTCAATTGGACGGTCAGGATGTTTATGGCTACAGAATAAGAAACAGCAATGGAGTAGAGGTTGAATGCATGGAATACGGCTGTGCGATAACCAGAATTGTAACGCCTGACAGGGATGGAAGGGTTGAAAATATCGTACTCGGCTGCAGGGAGCTGGAGGATTATATACATAGAGTTCCTTATTTTGGGGCGGTAGTCGGGCGTGTAGGAGGAAGAATCGGAAAAGGGCATCTGCCTGTAAACAGAAAAACCTATCAGGTAACTGCGAACCAGGAAGGCAATCACCTGCATGGCGGAGAAAAAGGATTCAGTCACAGGGTTTGGTCTTCACATGCAATTGAATCTGAGCAAGATGCAGCAGTTGTATTTACTTACTTTAGTCCAGATGGAGAAGAAGGGTTTCCAGGAAATCTTGAGGTGAAAGTAACTTACAGGTTAACGGAGAAAAACGAATTCATTTTGACCTATGAAGGAAGACCGGATCGGGATACTGTTCTGAATATGACGAATCATACCTATTTTAATTTGAGCGGTTCTGTCAAAGATTCGATAGCTGAACATGCGCTGACCCTTCCAAGCGGCCATTACCTGGAGCTCGATGATGAATCATTGCCTACAGGGAGAGAGCTTGAAACAGAAGGAACGGTCTTTGACTTCCGGCAAGGCAGGAAACTGAAGGATGGAATCTTCTCCGATCACGAACAAATAAAAATTGCCGGCGGTGGTTATGATCATCCGTTCCTGCTTGATGAAGGGAAGGAGATGATCCTTTATGAAGCTAACAGCGGACGCCTTCTTACAGTGGAAACAGATCAGCCTGCTGTCATTGTGTATACAAGCAATTCAATGGGAGATGATATTGTGCTGCAGGAAGGAAAGACTGCAGAGAAGCATATGGCCGTTTGCCTTGAGACGCAATTTCCGCCAGATGCCGTACACCACGACTCATTTCCATCCATTATTCTTCGAAATGGCGAAAAATATCACGCCGAAACGAAATGGACATTTTCAGTTAGATAGAAGAGACAGCGTGAGCGCTGTCTTTTTTTGTTAACTTTCCAAGGTTAATAATTAACAAAATATTTACTTTTCTCCATTCAGGCTTAGTCTATACTGAAAATAATACTTGAAAAGCATCACGTGGTTTCGTCTTTCCTATTCGGGGTAAAAATCAGATTATGAGCAAAGCTGTTGATTTTATTTTGGGACGGTATTGGTCCGTCCATATTCAGGGAGGAAAATCATGCTGCTTAAAAATGATCAAAAACAATTGCTAAAGCGTTTCAAAGAGGTTCGGTACTTAACGGAACAATTAACAGAACCGCTTGAAACCGAGGATTTTGTTGTGCAGGGTATGGTGGATGCGAGCCCTCCGAAATGGCATCTGGCCCATACTACCTGGTTCTTTGAACGCTTCATTCTTAAAGATCATTTGCCTGAGTATGAGGAGCTGAATCCTCAGTTTGATTATTTGTTTAACTCCTATTATGAGACGATCGGACCTTTTCACCCCAGGAACCAGAGGGGTTTACTGACAAGGCCCACAGCGAGAGAGGTCTTTTCTTACCGGAATTACGTGAACGCACATATAGAGAAGCTTCTTAACAATCTGCCTGAAAGCAAAGCAGAGCTTGTTCTGGAATTGCTTGAAATCGGTCTGCAGCACGAACAGCAGCATCAGGAGCTGCTGCTGACGGATATTAAATATAATTTTTCCCAAAACCCGCTGCTCCCTGTCTACTCCGAGTCTTCTGAACCATCCGGCATAAATCGCCGGGTATTTGAAATGATTCCATTAGACGGCGGGCTGGCAGAAATCGGGCACAGCGGAGGCGACTTTTGTTTTGATAACGAATCGCCAAGACATAAAGTCTATTTAGAACCATTTTCCCTGGCCTCCCATCCAGTTACAAATGGCGAGTATCTGAAATTCATAGAGGCGGGCGGCTATGAAAAGCCTGAATATTGGCTATCCGACGGCTGGGCTCATATCAAAAAAGAGGGCTGGAACGCTCCTATGTACTGGTTTAAGGCAGAGGACGGATGGAATTCATTCACACTTGGCGGACAGAAAAAAATCGGACTCGATGAGCCGGTATGCCATGTGAGTTTCTATGAAGCGGATGCCTATGCCAGATGGGCAGGAAAGCGCCTCCCGACAGAGTCGGAATGGGAATATGCTTTAGAAGACACCGTCTGTGACGGGAATTTTGTTGAAAGCCGCACCTTTCACCCGCGTTCTGCTAGAAGCGGGAACGGAAAATTCCATCAGGCGTATGGAGATGTATGGGAATGGACGGCAAGTGCTTATTCTCCTTATCCGGGCAGCAAACCTCTTGAAGGAGCCCTGGGTGAATACAACGCCAAATTCATGTGTAACCAGATGGTTCTGCGAGGAGGCTCTTGCGCAACGTCTTCTTCCCACATACGATCTTCTTACCGGAATTTCTTTCAGCCTGAAAAACGCTGGCAGTTCAGCGGATTTCGTCTTGCGGAGGATGCGGAATGACAACATTGAAGCAGGCCATACAGTTTACGGATAACGGAGTTGAATATTCCAGTTTTTTAACAGAGGTGTTAGATGGTTTAAAGCGTGTGCCGAAAACCCTGCCTGCAAAATTCCTTTATGATGAAAGAGGCTCTGAGTTATTTGAGGAAATTACGAATCTAGCTGAGTACTACCCTACTAGAACTGAAATTGATATTTTGGAAAGTGTGAAGAATGAAATAGCACTGCTGATTGGACCGGAAGCTGCACTTATAGAGTTCGGAAGCGGCAGCAGCCGTAAAATTCAAATCCTGCTGCAGTCCCTTAAAGATTTATCCGTCTATGTGCCGATTGATATTTCCAAGGAATTTTTATATGCTTCCAGCTTGAAGCTTGCTCACGATTATCCCACCCTTCATATTCATGCAGTCTCGGGGGATTATACGGCTCCGATGACCTTGCCTGATTTGAATTGCCGGAAAAAAGCCGCCTTTTTCCCTGGATCGACAATTGGAAATTTTGAACCCCGCGAAGCCGGTGCTTTTTTAGATACGGTTGCAGCCATGCTTGAAAAAGGGGACGGGTTTTTAGTAGGGGTAGATTTGAAAAAGGAGAGCCATATTTTACATTCAGCTTATAATGATGCCAGAGGGATTACTGCAGAGTTTAATCTGAATCTGCTGAGAAGGATGAACCGTGAGCTCGGTGCGGACTTCGCTTTGGATGCATACCGCCATCATGCTTTTTACAACGAGGAAAAAGGCAGAATAGAAATGCATATTATTAGCCAGAAAGATCAGAAAGTGACCATTCAATCAGAAGAGATTGTTATTCAAAGAGGAGAAACGATCCATACGGAAAATTCCTATAAGTATGAAGTGGAGGAATTTCACAACCTTGCATCAAAGAGCGGTTTTGCAGCAAGAAAATTCTGGACAGATGAAAACAGGCTGTTCAGTCTCCACTATCTTGAATTAAGGTAGCAAAAAAAGCCCAGCCGGGTTAAAACCTGGCTGGGCTTTTACGCGTTTTGAATCTCTTCTGATTGCATGCCATGCTCACTTAAAGCTTTCATAATCAGTTCTGGGGCTATTTGCATTTCATTATACGAAATCCAAATGCTTCCAGACTCAATATCCACTAAAGCCCTCTCAATTCCTTCCGTTTGAGCAAGACGTGATTCAATCATTTGAATTCTCTCTTCATTCAGCGGCTCTTTAACCTGGATTGTCGTTTCTCTCATTTTCAGCTCTCCTCGCAAAATATCTTTCTTTCAAATCAATACCCTTAAATGATTAAAAATATGTAACTCGAAAAAGTTTTTTGTGTGGTTGCATCAAATAAGTTAATTGCTTATAATAACTTATGTATTACTTATTATTACTTACGAAGGCGGATATTAATGTATCAAGAAGAGCGACTTGAGGCAATCATAGATTATTTAAGAACTGAAAAAAGAATATCTATAGAGCAAATCTGTTCTATATATCAAGTATCGAGGGATACTGCCAGAAGAGACTTAGTCAAGCTCGAAGAAATAAAGGCGGTAATCCGGACACGAGGCGGAGCTATTCTGCCATCAGCTCACCACAAAATAAGAGACTATACCAATCGTTTAAAGCACGTATCGGCTGAAAAAGAGAGAATTGGTAAAAAAGCCGCTTCACTCATCTTATCGGGAGACCGTGTCATTCTTGATTCTTCCACCACTGTTCAGGCATGTGCCGAATCTCTGTCTGAAGAGGATTGCACGGTCATTACAAACTCCATCCACCAAGCGGGAATCCTTGCTGGGAAGAGAGGCATTCAAATCCATCTTCTTGGGGGAGAATTGCAAAAGGAGCACGGTTTTTTATACGGATCTGCTGTACTGGATAAATTAGCGAACTATCACGTCGAAAAGGCTTTTATCGGTCTCGTCGGGATTTCCGAACATGGATTGACCATTGCACATGAAGAGGATGGAATGGTGAAAAGAAGAATGCTGAAGCAGGCAGAACAGGTAATCATTCTAGCGGACCACTCTAAGATGGAGATTACAGACTTTTTTAAGTTCGCCGATCTGTCAGAAATCGATATTGTTATCACGGATAGAGAACCTTCTGAGAACATGATGACCGTATTAGAAAAAAACCATGTAGAACTATTAATAGCAGATACGGAGGAAACAGGATGATTAAGCTCGCAGCTATTGATTTGGATGGAACCCTCTTGAACAGCAAAAACCAAATTAGTGAGGAAAACGTATCAGCGATTAAAAAGGCTGAAGAAAGAGGCATTCAGGTTGTTATTGCAACAGGCAGGGCCCATTTCGATGTACAGAAAATATTTACCGGCACCGGTCTTAATCCTTGGATAATAGCAGCAAACGGTGCTACCATTCACCATCCTGATGGAACCCTTTTCCATTCTGTTCCTATAGATAGGGAAGAGGCCGATGGAATAATGGCTTGGCTTGAGGAAAATGATTTTTATTATGAAGTTTTCAGCAGCCATTTCATCTATACACCCCAAAGAGGGCGTGAGCTGCTTCAAATTGAAATGGACCGGATCAGCAGTTCAAATCCCGAAGTATCCATTCAGGAATTGCAGCAAGCTGCATCCAAGCAATACAGCCAATCCGGATTTTCATTTATTGAATCCTTTACGGACATTCCTGGAGAGGCCGAAATCTATAATATACTTGCGTTTTCTTTTGATGAAGAAAAAAGAAAAACCGGCTGGAACGAATTCAAAGAAAGAGAAGGATTGACGATCGTAACATCAGCCAATCATAATTTCGAGCTTGAACATGAAAAAGCATCAAAAGGCTTGGCTTTGACAAAGCTTGCAAAAAGACTTTCGATCCCGCTATCAGAAACAGCAGCAATAGGAGACAGCATGAATGATGAATCGATGATAAGAACGGCGGGAAAAGGATACGCAATGGGAAATGCAAGAATTGAAATTAAGGACATAAGCGACACCATTTTCGGTACAAATGATGAACATGGTGTAGCGGAAATGTTAAATAGCCTCTAACGAACCTGCTGCCGGCGTAACCTGATTTTTCGGGGCGTGACGGAGCAGGTTTCATTTTTGTCTATTGAAAACACATCATTCCCCAATTCCATACAAAGAATCTCCGGGCATAAGCAGCTGGGGAATTTGTTTTAGTTTCCCGCTTTGTCCATCTATCTCCCATAGCACATCATATCGGTCTTCCGGCCATTTTTCAGGTACGTGTTTTGCGTTTAATTTTTTTGCCAATGATGGCAATTTTTGATGGGACCAGCAAACAATGACAGTCTTTGTAAGATATAGAGCGTTTGAAAGGATCTCATTAGCTGTCTGTTCCGTTTCTTTAGCTAAGCGGACCGTATTTATAGCAATGGGCTGATGATCATCATGAAGCAAATATTTGATCAAAGGAATCACAGTTTGAATTTTTCTTTTGCTTGGATCGTTTGGTCCTGTCCCGGCTGCATAAATGCCGGCGATACTTGGGTAGAGGAATAAAAGCAATTGGACAAGCAGTTGGGAACGGGTTTTTCCTTCTGCGGACAAGTTATGATCCGAGGGCTCATCCGGTTTTTCTGCATGACGCAGCAGGACAATTTTTGAAGGAGTCATAGTCATCTGCCTCTCTGGGATATTCGTTCATTATATGACTGGTATTGCCTGGTCCATTATGGTAAAATCATTCTCTATCTGAATATTCAGGCGTACAATCTCATAGGAGGAGGTAACTGATTCATGGAAAAAAATGTTCAAAGTGCCTTTCAATTCGAGTCGCAGCAGCTCAAAACATTTGCTGCCGAGATCAATCGCCAGCGTACCCGTTTACATTCTGTTCCTAAGTATAGAGGTGAGGATTTAACGGAGCAGGCACTGGAGGATTCAAGGGAACGGAATCGAAAAAATTTAGCTATCGCTGCAAAAGAACCGTATTTTGGCCGAATGGATTTTAAAGAGACGGATCAAGAAGAAGCAGCTCCTCTATACATCGGCAAGGCCGGTGTTTCAGAAGGGGAGAGCGGTAAGGCAATGATTATCGACTGGCGGGCTCCTGTCGCGAGCCTTTTCTATTCCTTTACCGGCGGGGAAGAGGAAGTCTATTACATGGCTCCGGAAGGTATGATTGAAGGGGACATCTTCTTGAAGAGAAACCTCGTTATTCGTGAAGGAAATCTTCAGCGGGTCGTCGATACCTATGAGCAGGGACAAGAAAACGCTGGAGCTGCCGATGAATTTTTGCTGTACAGGCTGGGGGATCGCAAGGATAACCGCCTTCGGGACATTGTTTCAACCATTCAGGCCGAGCAGAATGATATGATCCGGGCATCCCGTGATACAGCCCTTATTATTCAAGGAGTCGCAGGGAGCGGGAAAACGACAGTTGCCCTTCACCGCCTTGCCTTTCTTATATATGAGTACAGAGAAAAGATGCTTGCAGATCAAATGATTATTTTCGCTCCGAATGCGATGTTTTTGGATTATATTTCTAACGTTCTGCCGGAACTTGGGGTCGGTGATATACAGCAAACCACCTTTTCGAAATGGGCTCTTCTTAAGCTCGGCGGCCGTTTAAAGGTCCAAACAGCAGATTGGCAGCAGTGGTTTGAACCTGGGGTGAATAGAGCGGAGAGCGGAAGCAAAGAGCCTGGAAGGGTAAAGGGTTCACTCGCTTTTTTGAACGCAATGGATGAAGCGCTTCAGCTTTTTATACAAAACGGACTTCCCCAAAAGGATTTCGAGCCATGGGATGGTATGGTTTTGAAAAAGAAGGTTATTGAAAATTGGTATGCAGAAGAGTTCAGGGATTATCCTGCCGTGAAAAAGCGGGAACTGATCTCCATAAAGATTAAACAGTGGCTAAGCAATGAGCTCGAGAAGATCTGGGAGAAAAAAGTCCAGAAAGAAATGAAAACAAAGGCAGGACAAAGACTTCGTGCATATATGAAATCGTGGCCGGAGCTTGACCCGCTTTCGGTATACAGACAGCTGCTCTCATTAGAGTCTATAAGGGCTCAATTATCGGATGAAATTCTTCAGCAAACCGTTAACTATTTAAGGAAAAGAGTAGCTGCCCATGAAGACTTGGCCCCGCTTATTCATATTCATCTAACATTGAATGGACTTGAAAGAGGCGAGCGATATCACCACATTGTCATTGACGAAGCACAGGATTTTTCCCCTTATCAAATTGCCATGCTTCAAAAGCTTTCGCTGAAAAATTCTTTTACGATTCTTGGGGATCTTTCCCAAGGCATTCACAGCAACATCGGCATCCATGCATGGGAGGAAATCATGCCGGTATTTTCAGAAGGCAAGCTCGCATACAGGGAATTGGAGAGAAGCTACAGATCCACAATGGAAATCATTGAGTTTGCCAATCGGGTGCTCTCAGCTGCCTATAAACCTGCTGTATTGGCAAAACCGGTCTTTAGGAGCGGTGAAGAGGTGACTGTAACACAGGAAGATGACCCAATCGCTTTTGTGAAGAATTGGATTTCTGAGCGAAAAGCCGCTAGTGCGAGCAGTCTGGCAATTGTCTGCCGAACGGCTAAAGATGGAGAGGAATACTTTTCTGAATTGCAGAAGGATGGGGTGGATGTTCATCTTGTCCGTGAAGGCCAGGAAGGATATCAGGGCGGTATTTCTATTATTCCAATTTATTTAACAAAAGGACTTGAATTTGACGCCGTGCTGATTGTGGATGCAGAAGCTTACAATTATCAGCATGCTGCTTCCGATGCGAAGCTATTATATGTAGGCTGTACACGTGCGCTCCATTCTTTGACTGTCATTTTTTCCAAACAAGCATCCACGCTGATCCCTTCATAAAGAACCCGCCAATAATGGCGGGTTCTTTGCTTAAATCCACTTAGCAAACCACGCAACATACCATGCCGCGGGCAAGAACAGCGCCTGTGCAGCTACCGTTCCGATAAGCTTTGAGCTGACCATGGTCAAGGAATAGCTTTTCAAGTAAATATAGCCTTCCTGCTTTTTGGAGACACGGTCTGCAAGAACGGAAGCTTTAGGATCAATAAAAAGAGTGAGCAGGATGGTTGCCACACCGTTGATAATTCCTGAAGACATAAGGGCAGCCTGTGAATATTTTTCAGGAACCAGCTCCGAAGCATAAATAGAAGATAACACTCCAACTGTGAATACTGCTGAAATGAGTATGTTTATGACAAAAATCCGTTTGGGAATCGTTTTGAATGTTATGCCGTTTAAATGAGACCATTTAGGTAAATGAAAACAGCTGATCATTTTCCTGAAACCGTTCCGATTGAAATTTTTTGTTAATAGTGAAACGACAGAACCTCTTTCTCTGGATAACTGGATAATCGCTCTTGAAAAGAGGGCAATAAATGTTGGAAACAAAAGAATGCCCAAAAGAACTCCTATCGTCGTAACGGCAATTAAAATTCTGTATTGTTCTTCAATAATGACCATTTTGTTTTCAAGCTTTGAAGCATCTGTAATAAGCTTGGCTGTCAAAGGCTGCTGAATCATGACAGAGAAACGGGAGACGAGAACCATTGTGCTGAATAAGGAAAGGGCAGTCGCAATCAATTTAACCCGGGCGCCTGAAATCCTTGCAGAATACGCAAGTGTTTCAACAGTTGTTATAATCAGCAGGAAAACAGAAATGAACATAACTCTCTCTGTAATGAGATGCATGAGTAAGTCTCCTAACTATGTAATCTACATGCATTATATAGGAAAAAGAAGATATTGGAAATCAAATAAATATCTCGAATTCAAAATAAATCATTGACTCTAGATTCGGAATGTATTATCTTTAAATCAAGATATTTTATTTCAAAGTAAATAGGAGGAATCATTATGGATATTGCACTGCTTATTTTACGTCTTGTTATCGGATTAACATTTATGGCTTATGGAAGCCAGAAACTTTTTGGGTGGTTCGGAGGATATGGACTAAATGGAACAGCTCAATGGATGGAGTCGCTTGGAATGAAGCCGGGGAAAGTTGCTGCGGTAGGAGCGGGAGCATCTGAACTATTAGGGGGCCTGCTGCTTGTACTTGGATTATGGACTGGAATTGGAGCAGCACTGATTATCCTAACTATGGTCGTTGCAATAGCAACGGTTCATGGAAAAAATGGATATTGGAATGGGAAGGGCGGATTTGAATACAATCTGCTGATTATTGCTGCTGCATTAGTACTTGCATTGGCTGGTCCTGGATCTATTTCTTTATAATGCACCATGGAATAGCTCATACGGGAAAGTAAACATATAAAAAACACCTGCAGCATCATTAATAGCTGCAGGAGGGAGTGCTCTGATCATAAGAGCACTCCTTTTTTTCTTGAATTGCAGCGGTCAGACAAATAGTACTCAGAGGACAAATTCCAGTTCCGAACGGCTTCAGGAACGGATAGATAACAGGTGACAACGGACAAATAAAATGCATCGGACAAATTCCAGCTCCGATCGGCCAAAAAAAGTTCAAAAACGGCTAAATAAGCAAGCTGAACGGCTAGATAGCGGGTGACAAGGGACAAATAAAATGCATCGGACAATTCCAGTTCCGACCGGCCAAAAAAAGTTCAGGAACGGCTAAATAAGCAAGCGGAACGGCTAGATAACGGGTGACAACGGACAAATAAAATGCATCGGACAAAATCCAGTTCCAACCGGCCAAAAAAGGTTCAGGAACGGCTAAATAAGCAAACGGAACGGCTAGATAACAGGTGCCAACGGACAAATAAAATGCATCGGACAAAATCCAGTTCCGACCGGCCAAAAAAAGTTCAGGAACGGCTAAATAAGCAAGCGGAACGGCTAGATAACGGTGACAACGGTCAAATAAAATGCATCGGACAAAATCCAGTTCCGAAACAGCTAAATAAGTAAGCGGAACGGCTAAAAACCTGCCATCTTGGCGCTTACACCTGCAGACAAAATTCACAGTCAAGCAAAACAAAGTGTTTCGGAAATTAATATATTTAAATGGTAAAATAATCCTGTATGATATAGGGGAAGGGGAGATCACGATGCTTTTTCATTACCATTACTGGACACCTTATTTAGAAGAGACAGAAAAGTTTTACACAGAACTCGGGTTCACAGTTCATCAGAGGATCGGCAGACTAAATGGTTCATTTCAATCTTTTAATCCGCCGCTGGTATGGGAAGACTTCCGTGAAAATCCGCCGTTGTTCCGTATTATTGAAATGAAAAAGGGGAACATCAACGTTACGGTCGGATATGGTAAAAAGGTTATGTTTGATCACATTGGTTTCTTTGTTTCAAAAGAGGAACATGGAATAGTGTGCGAAAAGGCAAGGAATCTTGGGTGGAAGGTAGAGGAAGATGAAAGGAGAACCTTTATTTCTACTCCATATGGTTTTCGCATTGAGCTTCAAACCCATCCTGATGTCCTGGCTGCTGGCGATGCAGCTATAGAAAAAATGATTCTTAGTATACGTAAGGAAGGCTTGGAAAAAGATTTGCATCGTTTATTCAATAGGGATGTTCGGGTTTTCTCTGTATTGGATGAAGAAATAAACGTGCAGCAGGTCGTAATAAATGGCATAGTTTTTGTGAAGGATCCGAATGGTGTATCCATATGGAGCATTTAAAAGGAAAACGTCATATGATCCGGGCACTGCTGCTGGCATCCATTTTCCTTCTTTTAGCCGGGTGCCAGATTACACATTCAAAAGAAGTTGTAAATAAAGTACCGAAATCTCCGGAATCTACAATGGCTGTAAAGGATTTGAGCTCGGGGAATGAAGAACTGGTCCGGTATACGACTTCCGGAAACATATTCAGCAGTGGCATAAATAATATTGATCTTTCAATTGAAGCCCTTTATAACAGGAACACCAAGAAATATGTATACTTAATGAAGCTGAGAGATTTAGATCCGATTCATTCCGATAATAAAGATGCACCCAACCAATATAAAATTTTACGGATCACTGCAGGCGTAAAGTCAGACATAACCACTGGTCAATACATAATTTCAGCCTCTTCTCCTTTATTTAGAGAGGGAGTTGACTACAAGCTTGAAGGAACATATCTTTTATTTACATCTAAACAGAAGTTTACAGGAGAACAATTCATGGTGGAGTCATTTCTTACAAATAAGGAGACAATCGGTGAAAATGAAACTGGTGTTCTCACTTACCGAGCTTATTTTGAGAGCGGAAAATCATCTAGTTATCACTAATTAAAGGCACTTTAGGAGCATCTCGACTGGTCAGACTGAGATGTAACCATTTCTCATTTATATTACTAGCAGCCAAGCATGCGATCATAAGCTAACTAAAAGACCATTCTGATCTGGTCTTTTTTTTTGCCCTCCATTAGGAACTTCCAGGTACCTATCGTACATTAAAGTGCGTACTTTCCCTATGAACTGAAATAACCCATAATGACTAACAGTTACCTCATACTGTTTGGAACGAAGCCTATAGGAACTTTTAAGTACCTACAGCACTTCAAAGTGCGTACTTCTATTAAATAATAGTATGGGTCATAATAACTTTAGAAGGTCACAGGAATGCAGGGCCCGCATTTCTGAAGCCGCAATTATTTATGTGTATTTATATGAAAAGGAGGAGTTCGAATGAGCTCAACTGCAATCAATCAAAAGGAGAAAAAAGGCGGGTCACTCGCCCTTCTTGCTTTGGCCATTAGTGCCTTTGGAATTGGAACAACTGAATTTGTGCCAGTCGGTTTGCTTTCATCTTTAGCTGATGATTTAAATATATCGATTACACTTGCTGGACTATTAATTTCCGGTTATGCCATGGGAGTTGCAATCGGAGCTCCTGTGTTAACTGCTCTTACTAATAAGATGAGCAGAAAAACGCTGCTTATGCTGCTCATGGTTGTCTTTATTGTAGGAAACTCAGTTGCAGCATTGTCCGAAAGCTTCACCCTGCTTTTAATTGCCCGTTTTATTACAGCCTTCTCACATGGGGTATTTTTCTCCATTGGTTCTACAATCGCTGCGGACTTGGTACCTGAGAACAAACGTGCCAGCGCGATTGCCTTTATGTTTACAGGATTAACAGTAGCAACTGTAACAGGAGTGCCTCTTGGTACATTCATCGGCCAGGCTTTCGGCTGGAGAGCAACATTCTGGGCAGTGGCGGCATTAGGAGTTATCGCCATCATTGCAAGTGCAATTTTAGTGCCTGGCAACTTGAAAAAAGCACCTGAATCTAAAATCAGCGATAACTTTAAAATTCTTGGAAACGGTCCGCTTATGCTTTCCTTTGCCATCACTGCATTAGGGTACGGCGGAACATTTGTAGCGTTCACTTATTTAGCTCCAATTCTTGAAGATATTACAGGATTTGCTGCCGGCTCAGTCAGCGTTCTGCTGCTTGTTTATGGAGTAGCTGTTGCTATTGGTAATGCAGTAGGAGGGAAAGTAGCGAATAATAATCCGCTAAAAGCTTTGTTCTGGATGTTTTTGGTACAAGCCATCGTATTAGTCGCGCTCACCTTTACCGCTCCATTTAAAGTAGCAGGTTTAATTACCATTTTCTTAATGGGATTGCTTGCTTTTATGAATGTGCCGGGGCTGCAGGTATTTGTGGTTCAGCTGGCTGAACGCCATGTTCCTTCTGCAGTAAACGTTGCTTCTGCTCTTAATATAGCAGCATTTAACGTAGGTATTGCAATCGGTGCATTCGTTGGAGGTTTGATTGTGGACTCTATTGGATTGATTCACACACCTTGGATCGGCGGCGTGATGGTATTTGGTGCTGTTCTTCTAACCGCCTGGAGTTCTGCGATTGAGAAAAAACACACACGTTCTGCTTAAAGGAGGAATGCTCGGATGACACTGTTTAATGGACACCGTTCTTACAATCGGATGTATAAAGAGGGAGAGCTGACTCTAGGTCTGCATATCCCGCTTGAAAATTACCGCTTTGAAGCACCGACCATGGAAAAACAGGTGGAGCTATCACAAAAGGCAGAAGAGTACGGTTTTACCAGTCTTTGGTTCAGAGATGTTCTGCTGCAGGATCCTCAATTTGGCGATCCTGCCACAGGGCAGATTTATGACATGATGATTTATTTAACCTACTTGGCAAGTAAAACGAAAGAAATTGCTCTAGGAACTTCCGCTGCCGTTCTTTCGTTGAGGCATCCGTTAAGGATTGCTAAAGAAGCGGCCACATTAGAAGCGCTTTTTCCAGAAAGACTGATTCTGGGGGTTTCTTCTGGAGACCGGCGCGCCGATTTTCAGGCATTGGGTGTAACTCATGCCACCAGAGGAGAGCGCTTTGCTGAAGCCTTCCATTATATGAATAATGTCTTATATAATGAATTTCCGGAACTTTCCGGATCCCTGGGATCAATCAGTGGAGCTAATCTGGTTCCGAAACCGGATAAAAGGATTCCAACCATGATTACAGGCTACAGCCAGCAGGATATGGAGTGGTTTGCGAAGTATGGTGATGGATGGATGTATTATCCGCGCACCCCGCATTTGCAGGAAGAATCGATCAAGCAGTGGAGGGAGCTTTCAGCCAAATTCCATCCTGGTGTGTTTAAACCGTTCAGCCAGCCTATGCATCTTGATCTAGCTGAAGATCCAAACGAGATGCCAGTCCCGATTAGGCTTGGATTCAGAGCTGGCCGGAACACCTTAATCGAACTGCTTGAGGTATACAGAGAAATCGGGGTTAATCACCTATTCTTTGCATTATTTGACGGAGAACGCCCGGCAGATGAAGTGATCCAGGAGCTGGGGGAAGAAGTATTGCCTCATTTTCCTGCGCATGCTGTGCCAGGAATTGAAACTTTCTCTCGATCAAAATAATAATAAAGATAAATCGGCTTTTCGGCAAAACCAGTTAGAATCCGGGTGCAGCAATTACCGGATTCTCTTTTTTTCCCATATTTAAATATGATGCTTGCTTTTTAACAACTTTTGATTGGTGCAGCATTCGTAAGCCGCAATCAACTCCCAAGTTTAACAGAGCTTGCTATTCAAAAGCCTGCTCAGTTTACTTCCTCACCCTTTTTGCTTACAGTTAAAAGGAATCTTACATATAAAGGGGAGAAAACTATGTTTTTGCCGTCTTTCAGCCTTGAAGGAAAAACAGCGATTGTAACTGGAGCAGGAAAAGGAATTGGACGTGCCATTGCCATTGGATTTGCAGAAGCTGGTGCCGATGTGGGACTTATCGCAAGGACTCAGCAGGATTTAGATGAAGTGAAAAATGTGATTGAGAAGGACTTTGGCAGAAAAGCCTATGCTATTAAAGCGGATGTAACCGTTAGGGAAGACATCGTTTCTGCCTTCAAATCAATTCAGGAAAAGGCCGGTAAGCTGGATATTCTCGTCAACAATGCAGGAATGAATATTCGGACACCTGCAGCAGAGGTTACGGATGCGGAATGGGATCAGATTGTTAATACGAATTTGAAATCTGCTTTTATGGCTTCTCAGGAAGCTGCAAAGATGATGATAGAAAGCGGAGGAAGAATTATTAACATTGCATCAGTAGCGGGGCATACCGCTCTTCCTACAGGAGTGGTATATGGAGCAACGAAAGCAGCTCTTATCCAAATGACCAAAATTCTTGCTTATGAATGGGGTAAACATAACATTCATGTAAATGCTTTGGGTCCATGGTATTTCGAAACACCGCTGACAGAAAAACTTCTGCAGGATGAAAAATACGTTCAAAAGCTTCTGTCAGTTACACCGCTAAACCGGATTGGTCAGCTGCCGGAACTCGTCGGACCTGCTGTTTTTCTTGCGTCTGAGGCGGGAAATTATGTGACAGGACAAACGTTATTTATAGATGGCGGAATGACAATTCATGGTTTCTAATATAGGTTTCAGAGATTGCTTAGGAGGGAATAACGACCTATAATCTGCCAGTCCAGGAGGGATTAAGGTGCCAGAATTCTATGCAAACGAGATTCATTTTACAATTATCCAAGATCATTATATTCCTCAGCAGCTGCATCCCTATCAGCTGCAGGCTTTGAAACGTGATTACCGTGCCATGCTGGAGGAAAACAAACATGATCCCATTAAATTAGAAGCCGCTCAAAAGGCTTTCAAAAGAGTTTTAAATAGTATAGGGTATCATATGGAAATAAAAAACAGCCCCTCAGCTCAAATGTAACGGAAATAGTCCTCTTAACAGGGGGCTTTTTTAATTTACCTGACTCTAGTCTGCGATTTTCGCCGAACGGAGCATGAACGAAATCTGCCCTCTGTGCCTTTATGAGATAAACATACTAAAATTAACATAAAAGGAATGTTTTAGAAACACTAGGTGCGGGTATTTGAGATATGTTCACCCAGAAAAAACATCCTGTACATAAGACCATATACCTGAGAGGAGCCTGTATCATGTTTTGTACGAAATGCGGAACGAAGCTTAGAGCAGAAGACAAATTCTGCGTGAGATGCGGCAATGCTATTATCAGAGAAGAGCAACCTTATGAACCTGCTTACAACGAGCATGCGGCCGCTGTCCAGGATATGCAGGATCGTGCAGAAGCTGTTCCTATGGGGACTATAAAAATCCCGAAAATCAGCATGGAAAATCAGACTATACGAAACAACGTTAAGGAGCAGAATTCAAACATCGAAGACCATGTTGACCAAGGGCCCATCCGAGCCCAATTTAACGAATCTGCAGTCCGCCCTAATGCGGTCCATAAAAGCAATTCAGCTCCTTTTAATCCTAATCAGGAAGTGAGCCATGAATCGCCGGAATTGGCGTATGCCGGGCTTTTTACGGAGACTAAGTCAAATTCCCATATGGACTCTTCTGGAAATGTACAAAGCACGCAGCCCGCTGAAATTATGGTGAATGACTCCAGGAATATAGTGGGAGAAGATAAGGTCAGGAATAAAACCCTTCAAATTAAAAAAACTGGAACAGAATCCACGCGATTTACATCGCACTCTGCTGTACAAGAAACTGTTAATGAGTCCCATCTCTATGTCCCGGGAAATGACTTCACTGGTACTGGCGCTGTTCAGCAGGCGCATGGACGCCCGGAGCTAAGCAAAAATGCAGGTTCACATCCTCTTGATCCGCAGGAGGCTGAGCTTTTGAGGGTGTTTGCTGGTCCTAACAGTGAGTACTACCTGTCCAGCTGGAAAAAACAATATAGTATGAACTGGGCAGCTTTTTTCCTCACGATTTTTTGGATGGGCTATCGAAAGCTGTTTGCTCCTATGGTGATTTCAGCTGGTTCTTTTATTCTGGCAGGGTTGGCAATCGCGGCTTCAGGGATGGCCTGGCTTGCTATTATAGCGGTGCCGTTATGTATGCTGATGATCGGTTTTTTTGCGAACCGTATTTATCTCAGTCATGCGAAAGAAACAATGGACAGAGTTCTGTCTTCTCAAGGTTCTTGGGAGGAAAAACGTCAGCTGCTTCTCTCAAAAGGGGGAACAAATTGGACCGGTGTATTAATCGCCGCGGGGATCATAATCGCGTATTTGCTTATATCCATTCTCATTTTTTCCATTTTTTAAAGCACCGGCGCATGCCGGTTTTCTTTGATTTCAGGCATATTTACGTCTTGGTGCCGTTGTTTTATAATGGAAGAATCACCTGGGCGCATGCTTCCAGGTATTTTAAAGAGTATCGTTTGTTGAGAGAGGTAGAGAATGAAAAAAAAGAAATGGTCTTTATGGCTGATTGCAGGGCTGCTGTTAACAGGGTTTATTTATTTTATTTTTTTGAACGTGAAAATACAGCAGTATGCTCAAGCCAAACCGCCTGCAAATGCAGATTATTTAATTGTGCTTGGGGCTAAGGTAAATGGAAGTGTCCCATCTCTAGCTTTAAAATACCGAATTGAAGCAGCAGCTCAATATTTGAGAGAAAATCGAAAAACTATGGCTATTGTCTCGGGAGGGATGGGACCGGGAGAGAACCGCACAGAAGCGGATGCTATGAAAGAAGGTTTGCTGAATCTTGGGATTGATTCAGCGCGAATTATGATGGAGGATCAATCAACAAGTACCAATGAAAATATCCGGAATTCAAAATTGCTCCTTCCAAAGAATGCGAAAGCAGGAATCATTGTTACAAATGATTTTCATCTGTACCGTTCGATTATGATTGCAAAAGACCATGGACTCGAAGTTTCAGGACTGGCTGCTAAAACTCCTTCAGTAATAATATTGAAGTCTTACATAAGAGAATATCTTGCCTTATCAAACTTTTTTATTCAGAGAAATATTCAGCAGCCGAAATAATTTATTAAGCATATAGACGCAGGGAAATTCCTGGGTCTCTTTTTTTTTCTTTTTTTGTGACGATTTACCCTGCTATTCAACATTTTTTCCAATATATGTTTCGAAATGTGTGGAAATGGTTAAAGATTACTGTTACTTATGACTATGATGGTCGTGCTAATTTAACTTTTAATAGGGAGGTCATTTGCTTGTATTGCAGGGAATGCGGGAGAAAATTAAACGGCAGTGAAGATTTTTGTCCAATGTGCGGGACAAAAGTCATAAAAGACCAAGGATTCGTACACAGTGACGATCAGGAGGAGCCTTTACATAAGAAAACTGCTGACGGATATGAAGAGAAAACAGACTATGAAATTGAACAAGTTCAGGATGCTCCAGAATCTATTCACTTGCAAAATAACCAGCAGAATAAAGATTCAATTATCGGGATGGAAAGCCCTTTTCAGGAAGAAAACAAAGCTGAAAAAGATGCAGAAGACTTCCCTGTGACTCCGATTTACGAAAATGATCATCAGCAGGAATGTCCTGTGGCAGATGACAACTTGAATACTCACCATGAGGTACCCAATCCTCATTCAACTGGCAATGTTCCATACCCTGAAGAACCTCAATATGATCCGTACGCTGAGGAAAAGCATGATCAAACTACGGAGTTCGCTCCGACTTCAGAGGTTAGCCAAAGTACCTCACAACTAAAAAGGAAAACGACGAAAAAAGAATGGTTATTAACGATCGGAATTCCAGCAGCAAGCCTTCTCCTTTTTACCGGTACAGCACTTGCCGTCCAATCGAGTGAGAAAAACGCCAATCAAAAGGCAGAAGCACTTCATTATGAAGCAGAAGAGTATGCTCTTGATGGCAGCTATGAAAAAGCAGTTAACAAATTAACTGAAGCATCAAAAATTAGACCGGACAACTCCGTTATTAAACGCGTTAAGGCAGAGGTAGAGTCTGCATTAAAGGTAGATAATCATTTATTATCCATAGAACAGAAGATTGATAAAAAAGAATTCGGTGAGGCGAAGGATGCACTGAACAGCGTCCGCAATGATATCCAAACGAGAAAAAGTCCAATTTTTGCTCCACTTGAGACGAAAACATCTGACCAGGAAACAGAGTTAGTGGTTGAAATGGTTAAAACAGAATCCGCAGAGATGGATACAGTAGATGAAATCGGGGAGCAGCTAAAAAAAATTATGAGTTTGAAGACAGCGGCAGCAGAGGAAGTAAAAGGCCAGCTTATAAAGAAGATTGTTTCAATATCTCAGAAGACTTCAGAGGAATACATGAGCAAGAAGAATTTTGATGCAGCTATCGGGGCCCTGAGGTCCGGCCTTAAATACACGAATTATGAGAATGCCGAGCTCACAAGCAGGCTTAGTGAGATTGAAGATGAAAAATTAAGCTATTCAGGTTCTCTTCCGGTATTTTTGGAAAGGCACTGGTCTGTCATTAATTCTAAAGCGATGCGTTCAAAAAAACCGCCCCTAAAGATTGAAAAAGTGACTTTTGAAGAAGACCAATTCACTTATGTTGTAACAGGAAAACTTAAGAGCATGACGAGATCTACTTTAAATAATCCAACCCTTTATTTAAAAGTTTACGACAAAAAAGGAAAGTTCCTATTCAACGAAGATGTTTCGTCAAAGGAAGTGTCCATAAAAAGCGGCAAGGAAGCAGAATTTTTCTTTTTCCTGGATAAGGAATATGGAAAGGAAGTAAAAATTGTAATTGATCAGGTAGTTTACAGAAAATAGAGGAGCGGGTGAAAAAAATTGAAAAAGTGGATTTGGAGCGGCATTGCAACGGTTCTTATTTGGGCAGCTGGTGTTACAGGGATTTTTTTAGTACAGAACAACATTCCTAAGGAGCTAAAGCTTTCCTCGCAAATTATTGAGCTTGATAGTGCAAAGGCTGCAAGCACCAACAGCGAGGATGCTGTGAAAAAGATCATTGAAGATTCCCAAAAGCATGTTGTCACAATTCAGCTTGATGATGGGTCTCTTGGCTCTGGATTTCAGTACAATGAAAAAGGAGATGTTATCACCAATGCCCACGTTGTAGCCGATGAGAATGAGGTAGTGGTTTTAACAAAGGATTCACGTGAGATGAAAGGGCAAGTCATAGGAGTAAATCCTACAAGAGATATCGCACTTGTCCGAGTAAAGGATTTGGAGGGGAATGATCCGCTTCCAGTTGAACGCAAGAAGAAATCAGCTATAGGAGATGAAGTGCTGGCATTGGGAAGCCCGCTTGGCCTTCAAAACACAGTTACAGACGGGATTATCAGCGGTGTGGACAGAGAAGTGAATATTGAGCAAACCTACTACAAGGATGCTTATCAAATTTCTGCTCCGATTGCCCCGGGTAACAGCGGAGGTCCTCTCGTAGATAAGAAAACAGGGAAGGCAATTGGTATAAATTCTGCAGCGACAGATCAGGGAACAATCGGCTTCAGCATCCCGATTATAGCTGTGCTGGATGAAATAGATTCCTGGGCAGGTCAAGCTCAATGATAGGAAGCAGGCAGCCGGTACAAAAGGCTGTCTGTTTCATTAAAGGACTATTCTAATCATCCGGAGCAGCCCTGCTGTCCAACTTGCAGCAAAAGCATGGTTCAGGCAAAGAACCAAGCAACTCCATTGAACGCCCTATGCCGCGAATATCATTCCCATCTTTAGATGATGAATACGTACTGTTTGCAGTAAGCTTTCATAACTCTGTCACCTGTTTTGTAAAGCTATTCATTGTGGCGGTGTTTTGATAAGGGTATAATGGCTAATATTAAGGTGCCGAAGGAGTTTTGTAATGGGTTCGGGAAATTTATTGTTTATGATTTTAGTTGCTGGTTTGGCCATCGTATTAGCGGCCATTTTCGTTATGATGGGAGTCGTGATCGTTAAGTCGGTTAAAAACGCTAAAAAGAAATCTGCTGAAGAACAAACAAATGATCAGGATGACCGCCTTTAAGCGCTGTGCAGGAAGGAAGTATTTTTATATGATATAGGTTTTGGCTGATTTCCGCTGCAGGATGTTCCCTTTTCGCGGCGCCAGCGCCTGCGGGTGCCTGCTGCACCGGCTGGAGTCTAACACCTTCCGATTCAATCAGCCTAACTCATACTTCTTCCAATTATGGAAAAAAAGACCCTCGGAATGCTCGCTGCGTTCCGGGGGTTTCAATCATGTTCTCTCAGCACGACGTTTTAAACAATCCCTTTTCTTACTAGCTATTATCCCCATTGAAATAATTTGCATGACAAGTTGCCATTCCCCATAAAATGTTACAAAATAGGACTAACCGAATAGAAAGAAAAATTGGCCGCGAGGAGATTAGTGTGGAGACTATATTACATTTTCAGGATGATTCATCAAATAAATTTTGGAAAATCAATGTTACCGGAACCGCATATATCGTTACTTTTGGTAAAGCGGGTACAACCGGAACGGTTCGTTCCAAAAAGTTTGAAAGTGCTGGTGAATGCCGCCAGGAGGCTGAACGGCTGATTCAATCAAAACTCAAAAAGGGGTACAGGCCAGGCAGGTCATCGCTGCAGATGATAAAAAAAAGCGGGATGACAGAGGCTGTATTCTGGTCAATATTCGAGCAGGCTAAAACAAAGGGAGATGAGCAGGAGGAACAGCTGGAATGGCTTGTAGATCATTTAGCAAAAAAGCCGGTTCAGGACATTATTAAATTTGATGAAATCTTCTCCCGTTATTTTGTGCGATCCTACACCTCACACCTATGGGCAGCAGCTTTTATTATAATGGGCGGCTGTTCTGATGATAGCTTTGATTATTTTCGAGCTTGGCTTCTTTATCAGGGTAAAGAGGTATATGAAGCAGCTATTCGTGATCCTGAGAGCTTGATTCCTTCTCTAAAAAAGCTGGAAGAAAATGACGAGATTCCGCAATTCGAGGATTTAACGTACATTGGAGCCCTTGCATTCGAAGAAAAGACAGGGCAGGATGATAACAGCTTTTATGAGTTATATGATCAAATTGTGCTTGAATCAGTAGTAGAGCCCAATATTGTGCTTGACTGGGATGAGGATGATGAAGAAGGTTTAATGCTCCGTTTCCCTAAGCTATGGGAACGTTATGGGGAAAATCCTCTTGAATGCTGAAAAAGAAAAATGATTCCTGAAACCGGGGATCATTTTTCTTTTTGCGGTCATCAAAGAACACGCCGGGCACATCCATATTTGTTCACGGTTAACTGGATTGATATAGTAAGTCAAGAAAAGTAAGGGAATGCAAAAGAAGAGACCATTGCAGGAAGGGGGAAGGGAGAAAATGATTTTTGAAAAAAATATAGATCATCCTCAGCTGAAACTGCTGTTTAAAGCATTGGATTCTTCTCAAACAGGAATTATTATCACCGACCCATCTAAAAAAGAAAATCCCATCGTCTATATGTCCAGGGGATTTACGGAAGTAACGGGCTATACGGAAGAAGAGGTTCTTGGAAAAAACTGCAGGTTCCTCCAAGGGGAAAAAACAGATCAAAAAGAAGTAGATAAAATCAGAGAGGCTGTCCAGGAAAAGAAGTCTGTTTCTGTAACATTGCTAAACTACCGCAAAGATGGAACTCTTTTTTTTAATCAGCTGAATATTGACCCATTCTATATAGAAGAAGAAAATCGCTATTATTTTATTGGCGTCCAAAAAGATGTCACAATGGAAAAACATTATCAATCTTTAATGGAACAGGCGAAAATGGAGGCAGATAAAAGATCAACCCCTATTATTTCCATTGAAGATCAGATTTCTGTTCTTCCGCTGATTGGCTCATTTCCAAGTGAGAGGCTTACCATCTTAATGAGAAATATTATGGAGCATAAAGATAAAACGAGGGATAAATATTTAATCCTTGATGTTTCAGGACTTTCCGTTTTCGACCGTGCGCTTTCGAACTATATTGTAAACTTAAATGGATGGCTTAAGCTTCTGGGTACAGAGCTCTTGATTACAGGTATATACCCCCGTATGGCCATTACAGTTCTTGAGGACTGTGAGGAACTGAACGCGGTTAAAGTGTTTCCAGCTGTAAAGCACGCTTTGGAATATATAAAAAAAGAAAACAGCCAAAGCTCTGATTTGTTATTCAAAAACCGTATCTGATGGAATTCTATAAAAACCCGGTACCTGGCATAACAGGTCCGGGTTTTCTTATGCTAATTATGCAGTCCGCTCTTCATCGGCAGCTTTATTCACATCGCTGGAACGCGTCACGATACTCACACCAAGCATGAAAACTAAGTTGAATAATAAGGCGGCAATTCCTACATTTAAATCTTTAACTGCCTGTGGAAGTACTGGAAATAAGCCTCCTATAGTCGTTCCCGCAAGAGTTGTATAAGCGACGATGAATACTCCTGCAATGATTCCTGCCATTGCTCCCTGCTTTGTAACAAATCTGCTGCGGAACAGACTGAACAGTAAGGCAGGGAATAACTGAGTGACCAGGCTGTATCCCATTAAAAGAAGCGTGACAATTGTATTACCTCCGTTAAAGGTGAAAAAAGCGGCAATTAAAGCTATGACCGGAACGAGATATTTTGCGAGCTTGGCCACCTGCTGATCGGTAGCAGAAGGAACAGCAGCCTTGTACACATTTTTTGCAAATAAAGTTGCGGCTGCCATCAGCATCATCGAGCCTGGCACGAGGGCAGTCAGGAGGCCTGCTGCACCAATCAAGCCAATCATCCAGGGATCAAACGTTTGAATGGAAAGTCTGAATAGAGAAAGGTCGCTATCTGCACCTTCTAAGCCGGGTACTTTCAATATCGCTGCAAATCCGACAAATAGCACGAAAATCAATACAACCGAATATAGGGGCATAAGAAAGGCATTTTTCTTAAAAACTTTTGCATTTTGAGCCGTGTAGGCCGATGCGAAAGTGTGAGGCCACATGTAATATCCAAATACCGTCAGAACGATTGTTGAGATAAACCAGCTGATGCTCATGCCTGAATCAGGAAGAGTAAGGAATCCTGGTTTTGCCGCTTCAATGGATTCAAACATCGGCTGAAACCCTCCGTAATAATGAATGGGCAAGTAAATCCCAAGAAAAACGACCATGACGAGAATCAATAGATCCTTCACGACGGCAGTCCAGGCTGAGCCATGAATACCTGACAGCATAACATAGACTGTTACGGTAATTAAGCCAATCCAAACGGAGATGACGGGAGAAATAGCTCCGTAGGAAGCTTCTGATACGATAATTCCAAGACCCTTCAGCTGCAGAACCAGGTATGGAATGAGCGCAGCTATTCCTACTAGGGAGACAAGAACACCGAGCATCGGGCTCTTATATTTACTGACGAAAAAGTCCGATTGAGACATCAGATTTTTCTCCTTGGCATATATCCAGATTGGTGGAAGGAGCCAATAGGATAAAACATAGGCAAGCGTGCCATAAACAAGAATATAGAGGGCCGGTCCGCCTTTGCCATATGCCCAGCCGCTGCCGCCGAGGAACGTGAACGTTGTATAAATCTCACCAGCCATCAGCAAGAATACGAACATCGTTCCAAATCCCCGTCCGCCGACCGTCCACTGCTCCAAATCCATATCTTTGCCGCGTTTTGCTCTGAGTCCAAGAAAGAGGGAGAAAAGCAAAAAGGCACCTACAATCAGCAGTGATACAACCATTACAACTCCTCCTTGTTTGCAGGGTCAAATCGGTAGATGACAGCCATAATAACCGATGTCAGTGCCACCCATAAAATAATCCAGAAAAATAAAAAAGGAAGTCCTAATACGTATGGTTCCACACGGTTGGCAAATGAGAGACCGCCAAAAAATCCTATAACAGGGAGAAATGCCAGCAAATAAAGGGGTCTCATTCTTTGTCCCCCTTACCGGAAAGCATAACCTTGGCTGCTTCAGCAAACATGCTTACACCGATTTCCAGTGCATCCTCATCGATGGTGAATTTCGAATGATGGTGGGGATAGGTGATTCCTTTTACTCGGTTCCCTGCCCCTGTAAAGAAAAAGCATCCGGGCGCTTTTTGCTGATAAGCAGAAAAATCTTCACCGACCATGCTGGGCTTCATGATTTCAACAGCCTCTTGACCGTATAGGTGTTCAGCCGCTGCATGAAGAAGTTTTGTTGTGTGTTCTTCATTAATGACAGGGCGATAGCCGAACGAATAATCAAATTCATAAGAAGCCTGATGCGCATCCGTAAGCCCTTTAACAATCCTCTCAATTTGCCCGGGAATTCGGTTTCGCAATTCTTCATTGAAACTTCGAACGGTTCCTCTGAATTCAACAAACCCGGGGATCACATTGTCCGCCGTTCCTCCCGAAATTTGCGTGACTGAAAGGACAAGCTGTTCGGAAGCATCCGTTACCCTGGAAACGATCTGCTGCAGGCTGGAAATGATTTGGGCAGATACCGCGATGCTGTCCACTGTTTCATGAGGCACTCCCGCATGTCCTCCATTTCCAATTACACGAACCTTAAATGTGTCAGGAGCAGCCATCATCGGACCATAAACAATTCCGATTTTTCCTGTTTCAAGGGGGGACCATAAATGGGTCCCAATCACGAAATCAACATCATCCATGACTCCTGCTTTTACCAGTTCCTCTGCTCCTCCGGGAGGATGTTCTTCCGCATGCTGAAAGATGAACCGTACCTCTCCATACAGCTTTTCCTTATGCTCAGATAATATTTTTGCTGCTCCTAAAAGCATTGCGGTATGTCCATCGTGTCCGCAGGCATGCATAACTCCCGGGTTTTGGGAGGCGAACTCAAAATCATTTTCTTCCTCTATCGGAAGTGCATCGATATCCGCTCTGATTGCTAGAACTTTTCCCGCTTTCCCTTTATTAAGCCTCGCTAAAACAGAAGTTGAAGTTGGCCTGGATAACTCTAAACCATTCATATTCTCCAGTTCGTCAAAGATATATTGAGCCGTTTTTGTTTCCTGATAGGAAAGCTCTGGATGCATGTGAAGATGCCTTCTCCAGCTAATCATTTTTTTGCGGTCTTCTGCCTGTATAATCATTCATACATCCTCCATCCCTTTTAGGTATAGTTGCAATTATATTAAAATTGAGAAAATTAAGAAAGTATTTTTTGGTTAAGAAGTAAAAAAGGAATGTAAAGGGGGGAGGAAGAAGGATTAGGAAATAGAACTATACAGGAAGGAAAAACTTAGGAGGGGTCAGTTATTAAATTTGTATTTAGATTGCCGAAGTCAAGTCAGCATGATCATAAAAAATGAGTCCAGGATGGCTGGAAACCCCTTAAAGAACCTTCTTCGATTGGAGCTGCTCTTATATCCTCCCTTCCATTTATGGCAGCGGGCACGATCGTTTCCTTTTTCATCATGAATCTGTTTGACCCGTTTTCTGTTAAAGAATTTGGAATTAGCGATAGTGGATTAACAAGTAAGCTATCGGTCTCCTTTTTAGCTGGCATCCTGTTAATAATAGGGATATATGAGGCTTTGCACCTTGTGCTTGTTCCGTCTTTTATAAGGTCCTCAAGTACATATGCAGGTCTGTCCTTTCTAGGCGCATTTATATACTTGGAAAACAAATTATCCAGAACCAGGCTAATTATCCTCCTTTCCGCACCCTATACCTTGATTTCACTCGCAGTTCCAATTATTGCTGGGAGTAATGGGATGCTAAATACGGAATTGAAAATGCTGATCCTATTAAATGCTGCAGGTTCATGTACAGATTTGCTAATGGTTTATCTGCTGCTTCAGATACCTTCGAAGATACCTTCAAACACAATGACCAAATGCCGGGGAAATCGAACTTTTTGGAAAAATGAGTCTGGGGAATAATGGAACATTGGATGTATGGGTTGGATCTTTTAAGATTTTGCGTTAAAATAGTAGAAGATTTTTACTTGTATATACCGGCAAGGAGGAAGACAAGTGGCCACTTCAGCGAATATTAATTTAGATAATTTCAAGGATTTAGTCCTTCAGAAGGCATACAGCGATCAAAGCTTTATTTCATTTAGGGGAAATAAACAGGATTTGACGAACTGGAGGAAGAAACTAATTGAGATCTATGCAAATTCATTAACCCTGTCATCAGACAAATCAGCAGATGAAGTTAAGAAATGGGGGGAGGAATTTGCGAACAAGCTGGTAGAACTTGGCTTGCCGCTTGATGCAGCGATTGTTGAGATGAGGACTGCCAAGCAGAATATTGGGGAACTCCTTAAAGAAGAAGCAAACAAGCAAGAGCTGACGATTAATGAATATCATTCAATCTATTCCATTTTTGATAGAGTAGTAGACCAATCGGTTGAGCTTGTTTCCATTTGTTATATGAAAGCGCATGATGAAAAAATTTCTTCTGCCCAGCATGCAGTAGATGAGCTTTCCATTCCTGTAGTGAAAATTGAAGAAGGAATTGGAATTCTGCCCGTTATTGGAGACATTGACACAAGAAGAGCCCAGCTATTAATGGTCACAGCTCTTGAGAAGAGTGCAGAATTTAAACTGGAGTATTTAATTCTTGATCTTTCAGGAGTTCCGGTTATCGATACAATGGTGGCACAGCAAATATTCCAGGTTCTGGAAGCTCTTAGGATATCAGGAGTAACCAGCAAAATCAGCGGCATTCGTCCTGAGCTTGCCATTACAATGACTCAGTTAGGTGTGAACTTTGAAGTGCAATCCTTCTCAAGCCTGCATCAGGCAATCGCAAGCATAAAAGAATAATGAGAAAGACTCCCGGATCCGGGAGTCTTTTTTTGGTTCTTTTCACTTACTTAAGCTAGAGGGTGCATGGACTTTTGGTATGTAAAGGATGCATTTACCATATTTTTTTGTGCTTTTGACCTTTGAAAAATCAGTGATTTAGGTCTATGGAATTTTCTTTGAATAAAACCGATATTTAAAATACATCAATTAATTTTATATCGGAGGAAATAAGATGTTAGCCTTGCATACAGAAACCATGGCCTATAATTACAATGATATGCTTACCATTTGGGTGAAGGTAACAAAAAAAAGCAAATCCTATTCAGCCGTAGCGCAGCATCCCATCAAAAGAAACAAGTATGCAAGAGCCACTCATTCGATTAAGGAAAAAGCCATTGAAGAAGCCGTTAGAAAAGTGACGATGCAAAAATAAATAGATAATACATTATTTATGCTGGCAGATAGATGAAAAATCAATGCCTGAAAGAGAATGAGAATTCATTAACAGAATTTAACTGCCTATCAGCCATTTATTCTTCAGTTCGTTTAAAAATCTTAACGCTTCCTTATTTTTTAACAGCAGGTTTTTAGTTCCCGGGGATTCGGTTACCCAAGGAGATTTAATAGAGGAAGAAACTGTACGTTTTTGCATATCATCACCGCTTTTTCTTGTTTTAGGAAAGGCTGGAGGGCTGTCAGCGCCATGTTGGGAGGACTCACCCATTATTTCACTATATGCTTTAAGCATAAAAAAAGACGCTTAGGAAATAATCCCAGCGTCTATATTATGAAGAAAATCGCGTTTTCTTATACTCGGAGAGCAATTTGCTGTTGGCTTCAAGCAGGCGTTTAGTCTGGGGTGACATCGTAACAGAAGGTGCTTTAATGCTTGATTTTTTCACACGTTTCATCCTATTGTCCCCGAAGTCGTGCTCAATGGTTTTTGGATTCATTATGAACCACCGCCTTTTAGGTTCTTTTAATAAATTATATCATACATATGAATTAAAGAAAGAAAAAGGAGACAATCTGATTCATTGACTTCATCAGCAGCAGCTTTAATCTTTAATACAAATGTAACTCCCTGAATTTCAATCGGGATCAAAGCTGTCTTTTCTTCAGGCCGATAGACAATTTCATTCCGCTCAAGTGCGGAACGAATGCTTCCTTTTCTTTCAATCACACCCAGTAGCTGCTCCTTTTCCTGATCCGTATCAAACGAATGGAAGGAAGCGGTCAAATCATTCTTTTCTGCAAATAATTGAATCAGTTCATCCAGCCCCTGCATGTATTCCGCAATACCCCCCTGATAGAGATTGATGGAAACATGCTGGAGGAGGTTTGCAAAAGTTTTCAGGCGATGGTTGTTCTCTTGGACAAGCCTGGCGTTCTCCTCTAATACCTCCGTATGCCGCTCAAGTTCGTTCACTCCAAGCTTTTTAATATACATACCGAGAAACAGGAAAGCATCAATTAAAACAAAAACTCCAAAGACAATCAGATAGTTTTTCCAATCGGAGAATAAGGATGCAGGGTGCGCTGTCCAGAATACGGCAGCTCCCAGCAAGAATAGCACATACCATGTCTTCCGGATTGATTCAGAAGCTTTCTTTACCCGATCCTCCCAAATCCAATGTGAAATACCGTAAAATGCCAGTAAACAAAGCACAAACCAAACCAGTCCTTGATAAAAAAGAATCATAAACTAATTTTTATGGAAGCCTTTCGTTCTAAAATCATTAAGGCGCTCTCCTCCCTTTCCTGTCTGCTTATTCGACAAAAATCAAGGAAAACCCTACTTCTTAAAAAGAATTTCTTTATTTCAAAAGTTATTGCAAGGCAAGTAAGCACTCATATATATGGCAGATTGTTGATGAGGGTAAGGAGAAAGGAAATGGAAATTCCGGAAAAACGGAAAATTCCGTTTTTCCGGAAGAAAGGCAGTGTTTATTCCGGAATTTCGGAATTTTCTGCAGGTTCTTTATAAAAAAAATTTACTATCATGCACTTTGTCTATGGTTTATGGCTTTTTTTGAATAGTTGTCCAAATGTGATTGGTTGGCACGCTTCTTGCTACTATAGTTTATAAGTTGGTTGAAAGCGCTTCCTTTCCAACCGGCGACATAGAAGGAAAAGGGGGATATATGTGGAAATCGTTATTATTTTATTGTCTTTAAGTTTGCTGATGTTTGTAGCGTACAGAGGATTTTCAGTCATTTTGTTTGCTCCGATTTGTGCACTCTTTGCCGTATTGCTTACAGATCCAAGCTTTGTCCTGCCATTTTTCTCGAACATTTTTATGGAAAAGATGGTTGGTTTTATCAAACTGTATTTCCCGGTCTTTTTATTAGGGGCGATTTTTGGAAAAGTCGTGGAGATGTCCGGCTTGGCTGAAACGATAGCTAAGACAATCGTGAAGCTGGTAGGAGCGAAAAGAGCAATTCTTGCCATCGTGCTGATGGGGGCAATTCTTACTTACAGCGGTGTCAGCCTGTTTGTAGTTGTATTTGCTGTCTATCCGTTTGCTAAGAACCTGTTCATTCAAGCAGACATTCCAAAACGTCTTATTCCGGGTACGATTGCACTTGGCGCATTTACTTTCACGATGGATGCACTTCCGGGAACACCTCAGATTCAGAATGTTATCCCAACAACTTTCTTCAAAACGGACATTTATGCAGCACCTGTTCTAGGGATTGTTGGAGCTGTTTTTGTTTTAACACTTGGTATGCTTTATTTGGAATCCCGCCGTAAAAAAGCGGAAAAGGCTGGCGAAGGCTATGCAGGATTTACTTCTGAGCTGGCTGCTGGATCTGAATCTGATCTTGCTCTTGAAAAAGAAGCCGCCGCAGTATCGGCTAATACAGATCCTTCAACAGCAAGGCAGATCCTTGCATTTGTCCCGCTTATTCTTGTTGGCGTGATGAACAAATTTTTCACGGTTTCCTTTCCTAAGTGGTATCCGGAGGGTTTTGATTTTACGGCCATTGGTCTTGAGGCATTCGGAAAAATCGAGCTTTCATCCGTTGTAGCAATCTGGTCTGTTGAACTTGCCTTGCTCATCGGAATTCTTGCGACCTTTGCATTTAATTGGAAAGCTGTTACATCCAATATTCAGGAAGGTCTGAATGCTGGAATTGGCGGAGCCCTTCTTGCAGCCATGAATACTGGAGCAGAGTATGGGTTTGGAGGAGTGATCTCCGCTTTGCCTGGATTCAAAACCGTTAGTTCTGGTATTTCCAGCACATTTACCGATCCGCTTGTGAACGGTGCGGTTACAACCACCACATTAGCAGGTATCACGGGTTCTGCATCAGGCGGTATGGGAATTGCGCTGAGTGCAATGTCAGAGACGTACCTGCAAGCAATTGAAAAGTACAATATTCCGCCTGAGGTCATGCACAGGGTCATTTCTATGGCTTCCGGCGGTATGGATACACTGCCGCACAACGGAGCGGTTATTACCTTGCTTGCTGTTACAGGGTTAACACATCGCCAGTCCTATCGAGATATCTTTGCGATCACGATTATTAAGACCCTTGCCGTTTTTGTCATCATCGGTCTTTACAGTTTAACTGGTTTAGTCTAACAAACAGCATCAGGAAAGGGGAAACTCATGGGTAAAGGAAAAATTCTTACATCTTTTGAAGAAGCGATTGAACCGATAGAGGATGGCGCAACATTGATTGTTGGTGGATTCGGTCTATGCGGTATTCCTGAAAAAAGCATTCTTGCCTTGCAGGAAAAAGGAGTGAAAAACCTGACTGTCGTCAGCAACAATTGCGGGGTGGATGACTGGGGACTTGGATTGCTCCTGGCCAATAATCAAATAAAAAAGATGATGTCTTCCTATGTAGGAGAAAACAAGATATTCGAACGCCAGTTTTTAAGCGGAGAGCTGGAGGTTGAACTTATTCCTCAAGGAACACTGGCTGAACGAATGCGAGCTGGAGGAGCCGGAATTCCCGGCTTTTACACAGCTACAGGTGTTGGAACAAAAGTAGCGGAAGGAAAAGAACATAAGGAGTTTGACGGGAAAACGTATATTCTCGAACGCGGTATCATCGGGGATTTTGCTCTAGTTAAAGCATGGAAGGCAGATTCTCTCGGAAATCTCGTGTTTAGAAAAACCTCGAGGAACTTTAATCCTGTTGCTGCTATGGCTGGAAAGATTACCATTGCCGAGGTTGAAGAGATTGTAGAAGCTGGCGAGCTTGACCCGGATGAAATCCATACGCCGGGAATTTACGTCCAGCACGTACTCCTTGGGGAAAATTACGAAAAGCGCATCGAGCGGCGAACCGTACTACAGGCACAGTAAAGGGAGGCAGAATGCAATGATGGAAAATCGCCAAAAAATGGTCAAGAGAGCCGTAAAAGAAATCAGAGACGGCATGAACGTAAACCTGGGGATTGGCATCCCGACACTTGTAGCCAATGAAATCCCTGCTGATTACAATGTTTTGCTTCAGTCAGAAAATGGACTTCTCGGAATTGGACCATATCCTGTTGAAGGAGCAGAAGATCCTGACTTGATTAATGCCGGTAAAGAAACGGTAACGGCCGTCCCTGGCTCCTCTTATTTTGATAGTGCTGAATCCTTCGCCATGATACGCGGCGGCCACATCGATCTGGCCATACTTGGAGGCATGGAGGTATCCGAGGAAGGGGATCTGGCTAACTGGATGATCCCGGGGAAAATGATTAAAGGAATGGGCGGCGCCATGGATTTGGTGAATGGTGCCAAAAGAATTATCGTCATTATGGAGCATGTAAATAAACATGGCGAGTCCAAAGTGAAATCCGCATGTACTCTGCCTTTGACAGGAAAGCAAGTCGTACATCGACTTATTACAGATTTGGCTGTTTTTGATTTCCATTCAGGAAGAATGGAACTGGTGGAACTTCAGGAAGGGATTTCGATTGAAGAGGTGAAGAAAAAAACAGAAGCCTCTTTTTCCATCAGCCAAAATTTATTGACGGCCCACTAAAATCACATGGAAAAGGAGCCAGGCATGGAACGCTTACTAGAAAAGAAAGTGGCCCTGATCACAGGTGCAGCGAGCGGGATCGGATTTGAAATTGCGAAAGAATTCGCTTCCCAAGGTGCAGCAGTAATCGTATCTGATTTAAAGGCAGAATCAGCAGAAAAGGCAGCTAGTCAATTAAGAGAGGCAGGGGGAGAAGCAATTTCTGCTGTGTGTGATGTAACAAAAGAAGAGCATATTGCTGCAGCCATTGAAACGGTTATGGAAACGTACGGCCGTCTCGATATTCTCATAAATAATGCAGGGCTGCAGTATGTTTCTCCGATTGAAGAATTTCCGACAGATCGATTTGAATTTTTGATTAAGGTGATGCTGACAGCTCCTTTCATCGCTACGAAGCACGCATTTCCAATTATGAAAAAGCAAAGGTTTGGCAGGATCATCAATATGGCATCCATAAATGGGCTGATTGGTTTTGCAGGCAAAGCTGCATACAACAGTGCCAAGCATGGAGTAATCGGCCTGACAAAAGTATCCGCTCTTGAAGGCGCAGAGCATGGAATTACTGTTAATGCTATTTGCCCCGGATATGTGGATACACCTCTTGTACGCAATCAGCTCTCGGATCTCGCTAGAACGAGAAATGTAGAACTGGAGAAGGTGCTTGAAGAAGTCATCTATCCGCTTGTCCCGCAAAAAAGGCTGCTCGATGTCCAGGAAATCGCCGATTATTCCGTATTTCTTGCAAGTGAAAAGGCAAAAGGAGTAACTGGTCAGGCTGTTGTATTAGATGGCGGCTATACGGTGCAATGAAAAAAAGGAACTCCGTCGATGGAGTTCCTTTTTCTATGGTGAATAAATTTTAGTCAATGCTCAAGTTTCTCGTAAAAACGGTGGTTTCTGTCGAATAGCTTGACCTCCAACTGGACTGAATGATCTGCTGTAAGGACAAGTTCTTTGCTGGCCTGTGTAATGCTTCCATTTGCTTCGTGTACGTCAAAATTGACCTTATACTTACCGGACTTTAATGGAATCTCCTTTTTCAAATCCTCTATTTCTGAGTAACTGAATGGTACAGATGAATCGTCAGTATCAACGACGGTTATTTTAACATCTGTTATCTCTTCTGCTATCATTCTCGCGGAAACGGTTCGATCCGCTGCTTCCGTGTAGAGTTTAGGAGGCAGCTGGTTTTTTCGTGTGATATTTTTATCTAAATAGTCTCTGGGAACAGATTGGGAGATGTACCATCTCTCCATTAGATACAATTTTTCATTTGGAAAACGCGTCTCAGAAAATTGAATCCATGCTTGCACTTTTTCATCAGGTATTCCTGCTGCGTAAAACGGCTGAACACGGCTGATGAGATTAAAGCTGCCAATCCGGTCTATTGCATAATTAGGGGCGTCAGCCGGAGTGTTCCACGGATGTTCCATGGTGTATTCATTATAAAGCCACTTTCCAATTTCCACGTCAGCTTTCATCCATTTTTCATTGCCCCAGACCTGTGCGAGCTGGTAGAGCATATTGCCTGAATAACCGCCGTAATTCGTATCTTCCACAAGAGGAAGGTTTTGAGTCAAAGGAAGGGATCCATTTTTCTTTTGCAAAGCAAGAACAGCTCCAACCTCATTCATAACAATGTCCTTTGCCAGCGGACTTTGATAAAATCTGGATTTTGGCTCCCAGTATAATTCAGAAAACAGGGATGCTACCTGTAAATTTTGATTCGGATTAATTTCCAGCGGGCCTGTTTCACCTTTATCTGATATTCCATATGGAAATACTGTAAATCCAAGATTTCTGCCGCGCGGGACCTGCTGTATCCATTTTTCTGCCTGGCTGTCAACGAATCTTAATACTTCAGGCAGCTGCGTATATTGATAGGCTTCCAGCAAACCTCGGCCATCTCTCGCAAACTGATCGCGGTACCACCAGCCTGTATTTTGATATTCTGGAGATTGAAACCGGCCCTTTTTAAAATAGTACCTTTCATATAAAGGCAGCATATCCTGAACCATTTTTTTATAATCCTGCTCACCTGTCAAATGATAAAGAAATCCTAAATGTTTAGGAAGATACCCTAAGTATTTTGTGTTCCCGGCAAGAGTCCAGGGATCCTTGCGGATAAATTCTTTCTTTTCTCCTTCACTTAGTACAGCCCAATTTGTTTTAAGTTCTGTGAGTTTAGGAAAAAGGAAAGCTGGTTCATTGGCATTGAAGGTTTTTTTCAGTTTTGAATAGTCATTTTCTAGCTGAATTCGCTTCTCAATTAAAGTTTGAGTGGTTTTGACACTTAATAGCTGATAGTTTCCTGCGGCTTTAATTGCCCTGCTCCGTTCCTCGAGACGAGACAATTTTGCAAGATCAGGACCGGCATTTTCAAGACTGGCCTGCATGAAGCGGTTATCAATCATATTCATCAGCCTATATTGCGAGACCTCATAAATTGTCCGCTCCTTCGCAATTTTAGCCGGCCGTACATATTGGGCACTCAAATTTGAGCGATTTAGTCTGCCAGGGACCTGCCCTATCAATGCTTCTGTCTGTTTAAGCTGGAGCGTAAAGGAATCATAGTTTGCGTTTATTAAATTAAGATCACCTGCAGCGATAAGTGAATTAAAATGCTCTGTTGCTTTTTTGAGCTTTTCACCTTGAACAGATGCGCTGCTGTATTGGGTAATAGCGGATGCCAAAGGAGTCGTGCTGAGTAATGAGAAAGCGGCGATTAGAAGAATGGCAGCAAGCAAATATTGGATGATTTTTTTCAAAAGTGAAAATCCTTCCTTTCAAACTGAGAAACTAGTAACAGGTGCTATCTGTTACTGAAATAGTATAGCACCATTTTATTTTAGCAGCAGAAAAATTTGAAACAAAATGGGAAGAGATTTTATTAGCTGTTTTTATTGATTTCCCCAGGCTTCTGTAAGTATGATAGATTCAATATATTGAAAGCGTTAACAAATGGAGGGGCAGAATATGAAGGGACTTATCGAACTGATCCCATCGGAATGGCTTGAAGAAGTAATCAATCTGGCTGCGGAATGCACAGTCGTAGTGGATCATAACGGAATCATTCTTTACATAAACAATGCATACTGCGAATTCCTTCATGTATCAGCGGAGGAATCGATTGGAAAACCTGTCCAGGATATAATTGAAAATTCCAGGATGCAGATTGTCGCAAAATCCGGGAAGGCTGAAGTTGCATCAATCCATCCGATTAATGGAAGTGAAATGGTGGCTAATCGTTATCCCCTTTTTGTTGGAGGGGAACTTGTGGGAGCAGTGGGGACCGTGATGTTCCGGAATCCCAAGGAGTGGCTGGACTACTCAAGGAAGCTGCAGCCGTTAATGGAAGAGCTGAACTATTATAAAAATCGATTTGAAAAAGAACTTCATAGTAAATATCATTTTGGGGATCTGATTGGAGAGAGCGGGAAGTTTAGAGAAGCAAAGATTCTTGCAGAGCGAGTTTCGGACAGTCATTCAGCTGTTCTTCTGCTCGGTGAATCAGGAACCGGTAAAGAATTATTTGCCCATGCTATCCATCATTCAAGCGGAAGAAGATATGCACCGTTTATGAGATTGAACTGCGCTTCAATTCCAGAGCATTTATTTGAATCTGAAATTTTCGGATATGAAGAGGGTTCTTTTACAGGTGCCAAAAAGGGAGGAAAGAAAGGGAAGTTTGAGCTTGCGAATAAAGGCACGATTTTTCTGGATGAAATAGGGGATCTCCCTCTGCAAATGCAAAGTAAATTATTAAGGGTGCTTCAGGAGAAAGAGATTGAAAGAATTGGAGGAAGAGCACCTGTCAGGATTGATGTGCGCATCATTGCAGCCACGCACCGGAACCTGGAAGAAATGGTCGAAAAGGGATTGTTTCGCCAGGATCTCTATTACCGCCTTAATGTAATAAAAATTGATATTCCATCATTAAGGGAGAGAAGAGAGGACATAGCGCCTGTCAGTGCCGTTCTGCTCAGAAAGCTGGAAGGAAAGTTTCACCGTCAAGGTCTCGAGCTTTCCGAAGAGGCAACCCGCTATCTCGAACAGCATAGCTGGCCAGGTAACATCCGTGAACTGGAAAACGTTCTGGAGCGCGCAGTGAATGTGCTGGATGGACCCATTATTTTGCCGAAGCATTTGCCGCTTTATTTAAGAGGAGAAGAAAGACCAGTGTCCTCTTCCCCTCCTGATTCCTCCTTTTTTCCTGAACAGCCCTTTCAAATAATTCCTTTAAGAGAGACTGTTTTGCAGGCGGAGAAATTAGCTATTATAAATGCTATAAAAAAGACGGAGGGAAATAAAGTGGAAGCTGCAAAGCTATTAGAAATTGGAAAGACGAGTTTATATGATAAATGCAAGCAATATTCAATAAAATGAATGTAAATTTAATAGAAGGAAAAAACATTACTTTAGAACTGGTTCACATGATCTATGGAAAAAAGGCTCATGCATCCTTTCTTATACAGGAATTTCTTTGGAAGGATAGATGGAAACATCCTTTATCAGGATTTGTCGAATTTTGAAATTCAAGATAAATGGCTAAGGAAAATTGAATCTGAATTAGAAAAAAATATATCAAAAGATCTAATTTTGTATAGATATTCATAGGCGTGATTAATCAAATCGTCATTTTATTTACACTGAAGCGTGTAAAATTTACAAGAATCACATAGAAAAACCAGGAACATTGATATATATTTTTTACGAGGATTTTACCAAAGGAGGATAAATAATGAAAAGGAATTCGAAGTGGTTCGTTCAATTAACAATCGTATTTGCAATGATTTTAAGTTTGCTTGCACCGGGTTCTATAAGTGTCTCCAAAGCAGCAGATACCTTAACCGTAGCAGATGCCATCGCCAACAACAATGGTCAGACAGCGGCTGTTGAGGGGTATATTGTAGCTCACACAACAGGTGCAAAATCAGTAAAATATGACCCGCCTTTTGGTAACGATTACAATGTTGCGATTGCGGACAGCAGCACAGAGAAAGATGTAAACAAAATGGTCTCTGTCCAGCTGCCAGCAAGCTTCCGGGCAAAGTTTGGTCTTCAAACCAATCCAGCAAACATTGGAAAAAAGATTCAAGTAACAGGCGAACTTCTTGCTTATAATGGAATGCCAGGAATAAAAAATGCCAGCAGCATGGTATTTTCTGATGACACCAGTGTACCTCCCGGAGCTGAAGAAAAGACCATTGCAAGTGCGCGTGTACTGCCTAAAGGTACATCTGCATCCGTTATTGGAACGGTAACCGCTATATTTACAGCAGGCGGCAAAAACAATGTGTTCATTCAAGATGCTACTGCCGGACTTGTTGTAAGAGCAGCAAGTTTGGATTCGAAAGTGAAGGTTGGAGATAAAATCAAAGCTGCTGGGCCTGTTAATGATTATTTCGGAATGCCGCAGCTTGAACCGGCTAATCTTGAATCGGTAGAGATTGTACAGGCAAATGCTGGCGTTCCAGCTCCGCAGATTATTTCTTCACAGGATTTGAATGAGGAAACAGAGGGAGAAATTGTAACAATAAAGAATATATCTGCTGGTACAAAAGATAGCAATGGAAACATTGCTGCCTCGGACTCTATAGGTAAATTTGTCATCAAGCCTGCTGACAGCTCTCTGTTAGAATCCGGGAAGTCTTATGATTCGATTACTGGAGTGATTGATTATAATTTTAACGAATACAAGCTTGTTCCAAGAAGTGCAGAGGATATTATAGAGGATGCTTCAGCTGTTCGTCCAGTTACTGCGAACCCTGCATCCGGTTTTGTGAAAAAAGGCACTGAAGTAACGCTCTCAACAGAAACACAGGGAGCAGCGATTCATTACACATTGGACGGCAGCCAGCCGACCGATCAATCCGCAAAATACACTGAAGCAATCAAGATTGAGAAAGATACGGTTGTGAAAGCAATCGCTATGAAAACTGGATTGAATTCCAGTGAAGCAGCAGAATTTGACTATAAAATTCAAAAAGATGCGGTAAGAATTCATGATATACAGAGTGAGAGCCATACATCTCCTTTTAACGGACAAACCGTAGCCGATGTGGAAGGAATTGTCACGCATGTTGCAGACAGCAGTAATTTTTACATGCAGGATTTGAAGCCGGATGATAATAAAAATACATCAGAGGGAATTCTTGTTTACAAAAAGTCCCATGGGTTAAAAGCCGGAGACGTAGTTAAGGCAAGCGGACAGGTAAAAGAGTGGGTATTGGAAGGCTACAGCGAAAAGCTTCAAACGGATTTAGCTGTGACAGAAATCAATGCCTCTGCAATCACAAAAGTTTCCTCAGGAAGCGCTTTGCCGGAACCGGTTGTAATCGGTAAAGACCGCGTCGCACCTGCAGAAGTCATTGACAACGATCAATTTGCAGCCTTCGATCCGGATGAAGACGGTATTGATTTTTACGAAAGTCTTGAGGGAATGAGAGTAGCCGTTGAAAATCCTAAAGTGGTGGCTCCTCAAAACTATGGTGAACTTGTCGTTGTGCCGGGAAATGTGAAAACAAATACGAAAAGCGGCGGGCTTCGGGCAGAAAAAACAGATTTTAATCCTGAACGCCTTCATATTGACATCAATGATGAATCGTTCCTTGCTAAAACTGGAGATTATTTTGAGGGAACGATAAATGGGGTGATGAGCTACGGTTTCAGCAACTACAAAATGTTAAGCCCAAGCAGTGACCTTCCTAAATTTATTTCTGGTAAAACGGAAAGAGAAACGACTTCTATTAAAAGCAAAAAAGATGAACTTACTGTTGCTTCCTATAATGTAGAAAATTTCTCTCCGGCGGACAGTGATGAAAAAGTAACTAAGTTAGCACAAGCAATTGTTAAAAACCTAAAGAATCCTGACATTGTGGGATTAACTGAAATGCAGGATAATGATGGACCAGCAGATACAGGAACGACAGCAGCTGACGAAAGCTTCAAAATGCTTATTGATAAAATTAAAGCTCTTGGCGGTCCGGAATACGCTTTTACAGATATTGCTCCCGAAGATAAAAAAGATGGCGGACAGCCGGGAGGAAACATTCGTGTAGGTTTTCTCTATAACAAAAAACGTGTTACCCTGGCACCTGGAACAAAGGGTACAGCTACGCAGGCTGTTGGATATGAAAAAGGAAAACTTACATTAAATCCTGGACGTATTAATCCTATGAACAAAGCATTCGAATCAAGCAGAAAACCGCTTGCAGCACAATTTAAATTCGGCGGTGAAAATGTCATCGTCATTGCTAATCATTTCAACTCAAAAGGCGGAGATGAGCCGCTGTTCGGTAAAAATCAGCCGCCGCTGCTAAAGAGTGAAGCTCAACGGCATCAAATTGCGGGAATTGTGAATTCTTTCGTTAAAGATATTAAAAAGAAGGATCCGCAAGCCAGCGTAATTGCTCTTGGAGACTTTAATGATTTTGAGTTCTCAAAAACGTTCGAGATTTTAAAAGGATCTGAACTTAGCAACATGGTAGAAAAAATCAAACCTGAAGAAAGATATTCTTATACGTATCAAGGGAATTCTCAAGTGTTAGATCACATCCTGGTTTCTAAGCACCTTGCTGCAACGACTAAAGCGGATATTGTTCACATTAACTCCTCTTTCATGGAACAGCAAGGCCGAGCAAGTGATCATGATCCCCTTCTGATACAAGTTGATTTTAGCTCAAAGAAAAGAATATGCAGTATTCTGGAGCAGCTTCCAGACTCTTACAAAGACCAGTACGATGATTTGTGTTCCCGATAAAACTTATGAAGACCTGCTGATCGTCAGCAGGTCTTTTTTGTGCTGCTGATGTGCTGGTTGAAGCTGTACTTGAGAAAATAGGGGTGGCTGCAATCCTGCAAAATTCTAGCACTGTCAGTTGAGTTCGATGAAATTAAACATGATGCTGAACGTGTCAGCAGGGAAATAACGATCAGCTGATTTTTTTAAAAACTGTTGCTATACCGAACTGTTTTTATTATCATCTAATTAGATGCATATCTAAATTGATTGTCGGGAGCAAATTTTATGAGTGTTTTTCAGCTTTTAGAAGAGGAAAGGAATTATTCCAAGCTCTTTTATGCCGGGCTCGTAAATGGAATTGGTGATCGGTTCAGCCAGGTTGCGCTTCTGTCTCTTTTGCTGTATTTAACGGGTTCAGGATTGGCGGTCGGCATTGCGATGGCTATCAGGCTATTGCCGTTTTTGTTGTTTGGACCAATTGGAGGATTCCTGGCGGACAGGTTTTCAAAGAGAACGATCTTGATGGCTGCTGATTTTTCAAGAATTATTTTTGCTGTTTCATTCGTGTTCATTGATACTCCATCCATGATTTGGCTAGCTTATGTAAGCTCATTCTTCCTGGCGGCCGGAGAGGCGGTATATGCTCCGTCCCGAAGATCGATTATTCCGTTTTTAGTGAATGAACAAAATTTGAATAAGGTGAATGCCCTGGAACAGGTTATGCTTGGATTGGTTTTGATCGCAGGATCTTTAACAGGTGGAGCTGTCACATTCTTATTCGGCCCAGATCTGACCTTTTGGTTTAACGGACTCTCTTTTCTGGCAGCTGGTCTGCTGAATAGCAGACTGCCTTGCACATACAGTGCGAAGGGGGAGGGAAAGAGCACTCCTTTATCTTCTATGAAACCTTTAAGCCTGATTAGAACGCTCCTATACACGTCCCCGGTTTTATCAGTCATTTTTCTCTTTGAAATAACGATTCCTTTATTTAATGGGATCGATAATGTACTAATCAGTGTTTACGCTATTCAGGAATATAGGCTTGGAGAGTTTGGTGTAGGACTCTTCTACGGATCACTCGGAGCAGGGCTTATGCTCAGCTTTCTCGTGAGTCCCCGGATCTATTGCCGCCATATTGAGATTGGATTGGGCGCCCTTATAGCAGAAGGAATTTTTCTTGGGTTATTAAGCAGTACTGCATCCGCTGCTGCAGCTGTTATCTTATTCATCATGATGGGATTTGCTTCAGGCATTGGGAATACCTGCTTTGACTCCATGGTTATGAAGGAATGTCCGAAAATGCATCAGGGGCTCATTTTCGGCTTGCTTGCAACACTATCTAACACCATTTTAGGGATTTCTATGTTTGGAGCAGGCATGCTTTTAGAGTGGATCCCTAATCGAATCCTGGGCTTGATAGGTGCCGTTGGCTTTATTGCAGAAGGTGTGATGTTATTGGCATTTAATAAAAAAATATCAAACAAAACTGAAAATAGCTTAAAAAAGCCTGTTTGACCTATTGATTAAACAGGGTATCGTATCTATAAATACACATTGATAATCAGCAGATTAAAATCGCCGCAGGCTGTAATGGAGGAGGGGCAGATATGATTGGTGAAACGAATAATCAAAGCAGTCCAATGACGGCGGAGGCTGCTGTACTTCTCTATAAAACAGACAAGGTTGGGGAATTTCTAAATATCTTTCCGGAAACAAGTTTAATTTTTCAAAAAACTGACCTTGCTGATACTCGTTTTTCCATACAATTAAAAAAGGCAGCATTAGACCTCGAGCATACAGAGAGAGAATTAAAGAAAATCGGACTTGAACTCAAACAGGAAATGAATAAATCCCTTAAGGTCCTGGAGAGGATAGGATGAAGAAAAAAGATCAAGAGCTTTCAAGACTTCAGCTCGAAGTGGAAAAAGCAGAAGTATCCGCTACCGAAGCTACGAGGATTCTTAATGCGATGTTTGATTCTGATTATCCTGACAGCCATTTGACATCGACCGACTCTATTGAACACCTTAAAGAACAAATGGATGCCAATATCATTCATTACCGGTCGAAACTGAATACTGTAAAAAAACTGCTCTCAGAAGCGAACAGTCAAAAGAGATAAGAATTGACTGGCTTTTGGGTCAGTTTTTTTTATGCTCTATTCCAGTATTGAATATTGGAATTAAAGACCTATTAAAGACATGTCTCTAAATAGTAAACTGTATATAAATCAGAAAATTTTGTGAATTTTGAGGAGGGAAACCTATGAAAACCATTCAGCAGCTTGAGGAGAGAATGACAAGTCCATCCGGCGCTCTCGTGCAGGAAATGAAAAAAATGAAGGGGGACGTAATCATCCTAGGGGCAGGAGGAAAGATGGGGCCAACGCTTGCTAAACTTGCAAAAAACGCAATCAAAGACGGAGGAGGCAAGCAGCGGGTCATTGCTGTATCCCGCTTTTCCGGGAGTGAAGTTAGAGCAGATCTTGAAAAGAACGGAGTGGAAACAATTTCGGCTGATCTTTTGAAGGATGAGCAGCTAAAGGGATTGCCCTTCTCAGAAAATGTGATTTATATGGCGGGCAATAAATTTGGGACGAAAGGGAATGAGCATTTTACATGGGCTATGAATACTTATTTGCCTGGCAGGATCGCCGAGCACTATAGGAATTCAAGAATTGTTTCCTTTTCAACAGGAAATGTTTATCCGCTTACAGAAATTTTTAAAGGCGGACCTACAGAGGAACATGATCCGGGACCTATTGGTGAATATGCGCAATCAAGTCTGGGAAGAGAACGGATTTTTACTTATTTTTCCCACCAATATGGGATTCCAATGGTGCATTTTCGCTTGAATTATGCAATTGATCTGCGTTATGGGGTCTTACTCGAAATAGCAAAAGCGGTGAAATCCGGGAAAGCCATCGATGTGACGATGGGACAGGTTAATGTAATATGGCAGGGGGATGCCAACGAAATGGCAATCCGTTCTTTATCCATCTGTCAGTCACCCCCGCGTATTCTTAATGTGACTGGTCCGGAAACGGTCAGCATCCGCTGGCTTGCCGGGGAGTTTGGGAAAAGATTTAATGAAAAGCCGCTTTTTATAGGGGAAGAACAAACGACCGCTTTAATCAGCAATGCTTCTAAAGCTCATCAGCTATTCGGTTATCCAAGTGTGACGCTGCTGCAAATGATCGATTGGACTGCGGAATGGGTGATGTCAAATGGTGAAACGATCAATAAACCTACTCATTTTCAGGAACGTCAGGGGGCCTATTAATTTGGATCAGGCAAAATGGACATTATTAAGGGAAGGAACGGTTATTCCGGCTCATCCACTTGCGTTAACAGCTGACCGGAAGCTTGACGAAGAACGCCAGCGTGCCCTTACCCGCTATTATATGGCCAGCGGAGCAGGGGGAATCGCTGTAGGAGTTCATACAACTCAATTTGAAATCCGTGAACCTGGTATCAATTTGCTTGAGCCAGTTCTTCGGATGGCAGCTGAAGAAGCAGAAACAATCAGCCGGCCTTTTTTGAAAATTGCTGGTGTTTGCGGTCCTATAGAGCAGGCTTTGCATGAAGCGGAGCTAGCGAAGAGCCTTGGCTACGATCTTGCCCTTGTAAGCAACGGGGGACTGATTCATCAATCGGAAATAGAATTGATTGAGAGGACTAGACAAATTAGCGAAATTCTTCCTGTATTCGGATTCTATCTGCAGCCTTCAGTAGGGGGACGTGTATTTTCATACGAATTCTGGAGAGAAATGGCTGAGATTCCCGGAGTGGCAGCAATAAAAATGGCTCCCTTTAACAGATATCAAACACTTGATGTAGCACGTGCTGTTTGTCATTCAAGCAGGTGTAAAGACATTGCTCTTTATACCGGAAATGATGACAGTATTGTGACAGATCTGCTTACCTTGTTTCGTTTCAATATAGATGGGCAAATCGTAGAGAAGGAAGTGGCCGGAGGCTTACTCGGACATTGGGCAGTATGGACAAAACAGGCAGTTGGGCTTCTTGAGAGAGTCAAAATTGCAAGGCGAACGGGTGATGGATTTAAAGACCTATTTGCTCTGGGAACACAAATCACGGATGCAAATGCCGCGTTCTTTGATCCTGCCCATCAATTCAGTGGATGTATTGCTGGAATTAATGAGGTTTTGAAACGACAGGGATTACTGAAGGGAAACTGGTGCCTGAATGAATCCGAACAGCTAAGTCCGGGACAATCAGAAGAAATCAGCCGGGTCTATATCAGCTATCCTCATTTAAATGACGATCGATTCGTTCATTCTCAGCTGAACGAATGGACTACGGCTAAGTAGGGGGAAAGAGATTTGAAACAGCCAATAATCATTGGCATTATCGGTCCGCATGAAGTCGGTGAGAATATTAGAAAAGCGATAAAAGACTTCCCTTCCCTGAAGCCTATATTTAGACTGTCTGACCGGGTCGAGGATGCTTCTCTTTTTGCAGCTGAACTGATGGAGAAAACAGACATTCTTTTATTCTCTGGAAAAAAACCGTATCTGCAAGCATTCAAGGAATATAAATTTAATTTGCCAGTTCACTATATTCCTTTAAAAGGCTCAGGTCTATATCGCTCGCTGCACAGGTTGAAAAATAAAACAGGTGATCTGTCAAAGCTATCAATTGATACTTTATCCTCTCAACAGGTGGAGTCTGTGCTTCATGAACTTGATGAAACATCAAGTATCATTAAAGTGATAGACCTCCCGAATGCTGAAACACACAAAAATAATGTAGATTCAGGATTGTGCACCGGGGTTTTGACAGGGATTAAGTCAGTTGCCGAGGAGCTTGAAATGGCAGGAATCCATGCAGAGTGGGTTACACCTACAAAGGGAGACATTGTGGTAGCACTGGAGCGTGCATTGCTCTCTTCGGAAAAAAGAAAAAGCCTTGAAGCCCAAATTGTGATCGGCACGATTCGAATTAGTGATTTCAAACGTTTTAGGGAAGGTGCTTCATCAGAGCACGATTATCAGCGTGAAAAGCTTAAGCTCCACGCTGACATTTTGGACTATGCAGAAAGCCTTGAGGGTCATCTTACTTATTTAGGGGGAGAGCATTATGTTTTTGTCACAACACGAGGAGTATTTGAACGTGTAACAGAAGGCTATAAATTTATTCCGATTCTTGAAGAAGCTAAACAAAAGTACGAAAGGATGCTCTCAATGGGGATTGGCTTTGGGTATACGGCAAGCGAGGCTGGTGAGCATTCGAGAATTGCTTTAAGACAGGCATCAGAGTTTGGAATGAATCAATGTTTTATTGTACGGGAGGATAAAAGTGCAGTTGGACCAATTGAGATGGCAAGTCCTCTGGTGTATCAGCTTTCCTCTTCCGATGCTGAAATGATAAACAGAGCGAAAAGAGCAGGGATGTCAGCCGTCCATCTGGAGCGGATGCTCGCTAAAATGCATCGTACAGAAAAAGAATTTTACACAGCCCAGGACATGTCTTCCATTTTAAATGTTACAATACGAACGGCCCATCGGATCTTGCTGCAATGGACAGAAGCAGGCATTGCAGCAGCGGCAGGGGAAGAAAAGCTGAAAACAAAAGGCCGGCCCCGGCAGCTTTATAAGATTTTCATTGAAGAAAAGCAGGAAGGCAGCCATTGAGAATATGGCGGCCTTTTCATGTGAATTCAAGACAGGATTTCTCTTAACCATTCATAGAATACATCGATTTGAAAGAAACAGATTATGATAAAATGAAAGGAAAACCGGACCAAAGAATTTCGGGAAATCCTTGCCGGACTGCCCATTACTTAAATTTTTCATATTTACAGGTGTTCAATAGAAAAAATAATGAAGGTGGTAGTTCTTAATGAAAAAAACCGTAAAAGTCGTTGGAGCGGTCATACATAATGATCAAAACCAAATTCTATGCGCTCTGCGTTCTCCTGAAATGTCACTGCCTGACTATTGGGAGTTTCCTGGCGGGAAAATTGAAGATGGGGAAAGCCCGGAAGAAAGTCTTGTTCGTGAAATAGAAGAAGAGCTTGGGTGCAGAATACATGTAAAAGAAAAAATTGTGGATGTTTTACACGAATACGACAAGGTTATTGTGAATTTATTAACCTATCATGCATCCATTGTTTCAGGGAATCCTGAAGCGAAGGAGCATGCAGAATTAAGATGGACGGCTGTGGAGGCGCTTAATGAATTGGAATGGGCGCCGGCAGATATTCCCACCGTCCTTCACTTGAACAATAGGAACTAAAAGGCAGAGCCGGGAATATGTATTCCGCCTCTTATTCTGTCATGCAAACTGTTACAAGATTACAGAACGTTTCAAAGAGATAACATTTGGACGGAAATGGTTTCTTTTTCATTGCCTGTTCGATACAATGCGAAATGAAGCTATTTTCAAATATTATCGCAGCAGGAGGAGAAAAGATGAAAAAAATAATGTATCCTCTCACCATAGGATTAATGAGTATGGTTTTGGCGGCATGCGGAGCCCAGGACCAGGCAAAAAAGGAAGAACCTAAGAAAACAGAAGAACAGGCTAAAGCAGATCAGCCAAGCCAAAAAGAACAGCAAAAGCAAATGGAAGAAATGCAGAAGAAAATGGAAGCTCAAAAAGTAGATGAAAAGAAAACAGTCGCTACAGTGAACGGTAAGGCAATAACAGGAAGCGACTACAATAGTGTTCTGTCTTCCACTCAAATGCAAATGCAGCAAATGGGCCAGGATCCAACTTCAAAAGAAGCGGAAAAGCAAGTTAAAGATCAGACCGTTAATACGCTGGTCGGTCAGAATATCCTGATGCAGGAAGCTGATAAAAAAGGCTACAAAGCATCTGCTGATGAAGTAAAGAAGCAGATAGATGAAATTAAAAAACAATACAATAATGATGATAAAAAGTTCCAGGAAGCACTTAAGATGCAGGGAATGGACGAAAAGCAGCTTAATGAGCAAGTGGCTCAAAGCATTAAAATGAACCAGTATGTATCAAAAGAAATTCCTGCCCCTAAAGTAACGGACAAAGAGATTGAAGAATATTATAACCAGTTTGCACAGCAGGGCGGACAAGGCGGACAAAAACCGCCTAAGCTTGAGGAAGTTAAACCGCAAATCCAGCAGCAGCTGACCCAGCAAAAGCAAAACGAAGCACTTGGAAAAAAGGTAGAAGAGCTTAAGAAAACAGCTAAGGTAGAAATTAAAATTTAAGAATATGAACTTGAAGGCAAAAACGGCCCATAAGCTGATATGGGTCGTTTTCCTGTTATAATAGACGCAACAATGGGTGCCAATCTCCGTTAGAGGGAATAGACGTTACACTCAAAAAATTTAGCGGACGAGGTCCATAAACAAATCTTCTGGAATGGCATGATGAAGCTTCCATCGAATGCTCATTGGCTTGTCGCCATGACTTGAGACATAATCCACTTCTCCAAGATAAGAAAATGGGAGAGTCATACCGTGCATTTCAGTAAATTTCCTTACGAACAAATGGATGTGAATGCCTAGCTCTTGATGATGGATGTAATTTTGTCCTACAGTTGAAGAATGGGATGTTTGGTTTTGGCTTTGCCAGTGGAAATGCTTTTGATCAATAAAATAGTCTTGATAGTGAAGGTGCTTTTCCACTCGGTCAGACTTGTTCAAATTGATAAACAGCAGGTAATGGCAGCCTGTTTTGCTTACACCCTCGCGCCATGTTCCTTCCGCGACTCCCGCTTCAAATAAAAAGATCAAATCATTTCTCGTATAATTTTGATAAAGAGAGAGCTTGTCTCCTTTTAAAAACTTTTCAGGATGATACATTCGTCTAAATTCAATAATTCCATAATCAATTCGGTCCTTAATGTATTGATATACAGAGGGATTCTCTGAAAGAGTTAAAATCTCTTCTCTCAGCCTCAAAACAGAACCGTCTGATTCCCCTATAACGAGCTTTGTTTTTTTATCCGGTGTGCTCAATCTTAAAAAAGACTGCTGGATGATCGTCTGATGGGTTGCAAATTTGACAGGTACTCCAAATTTTTTCTCCATGTGCCTCGTAACATCCTCAGCCAGTACATCCTTTTGCATGAATGCGAGCTCCAAGACAATCAGCTCATATGGCCATTTAACGGGAACCATTTTTTCAAGGCGCTCTATAAGGAACAATAAGGTGCGATTATTCAGAATCTCCTCGTCCAATGGGGAAAGATCCTGCATTTTTTCCTTGACCTTGACCCACGTCCCGTATTTATGTACAAAGTACCCAAAGCTGGGTGATTGTTCAGAATAGAGAAAGTCCAGAATTTCTGGTGATCGTCCCAGTTCATTTCGGAATTGATGATAAAGCATTTTCAGCATTTCAGAAGAATTCATCTTGATGGAATCAATTCGATCGAGAACTTCTTTTCTTGTGATTGGATCAAGGTCCACGTACGAACCGCCAGGAAGATCAGAAAACTCATGGGTGATGGCAACTCTCAGCGAATCCTTGTCAAATCCTCTCTGATTCATCTGGCCGGAAAGAGCAAGAGGAACAACGAAGGATTTCTGGTAGTTTCCGATAAAATCAAGCACCGTTACAAACTCTTTTCTTGGTACTTTCCTTAATCCGCGTCCAAGCTGCTGAATGAAGATTGCAGATGATTCTGTGGGCCGCAAGAATAAAAGCAAGTTTAGTTTTGGTATATCAATTCCCTCATTGAAAATATCAACTGTAAAAATGAGCTGCAGCGGATGATGATCATCTTCCAGCTTACTGACCATTTCTTTCCGATAGGTTATGGAGTGCTCACCTGTGAGAAATGAAGTCACGTATCCTCTTGCATTAAATTCTGTACTCATATATTTGGCATGGGCAATATTTGTACAGAAACCAAGCCCAGTCAGGCGGTCACCGTCATATCCGTAATGTTCCATCATTTCAATAATAAAATCAGTTCGGCGATTGGTACTTAATGCTTTAACTAGAGCATCCTCCTGATACAGTCCGTTCCGAAGAGGAATGGAAGAATAATCGATTGTTTGGTCCGAAACGCCAAAATAGTGAAAGGGTGCTAGCAATTCAGATTCCAGGGCGTCACGTAGCCTGATTTCGTAAACAACATTGTGGTCGCAAATGGCCAGTACATCTTTCCCGTCCAGACGTTCTGGTGTTGCAGTCAAACCTAATAAAAAATCAGGTTCAAAGTAATCAAGCACCCTTTTATACGAAGGAGCTTCTGCATGATGAAATTCATCAATAATGATGTAATCGAAAGAGTCTGAATGGAATCGGACCAAGTTATTTTCCCTGTGGAGGGATTGCACAGTACTGAAGACATAACGGTGATCAAATTGCTTCTGTGTTCCCGTTACTTTTCCATATAGCGAGGCATCGGGAATGACCTTCTGAAAAGCAGAGATGGCATTATCAAGCAGTTCTTCCCGGTGGGCGATGAATAACAGCCTATTTGGTTTTACTGCCTTTACGTCAAACGCAGATAAGTATGTTTTCCCCGTTCCGGTTGCTGCAATAATGACTCCTTTTCTGTTGCCTGAGCTGCGGGTCTTCACCAAATTTTCCAAAGCCTTTTTTTGCATGGAATTCGGTATGATGCCAGTTGTATATAAAGCAGGAGCCTCTGCAGCAGCGGCAGCCTGTTTATAGGCAAATTGTTCATAATCATTTCTTGCTTTTTGATAGGACTCGTATTCTGTAATCAAATCGTCAGTTAGAGGAAGACACTTCGGATCTTGCCAGGTGGAATCAAAGACCTTTTTTGTTTGGTCAAAAACAGGGAAATAGGGTGAATCAGGAATTTTTACATTTAGTTCGTGCCCATTAATAAGGGCCGAATGAGACAGGTTGGATGAACCAATGATGACGTTATGGAAACCGGAATGCCGGTGGAACAGATAGGCTTTCGTGTGAAATGACTCGGTTTGCGAAGGAAGCACCCGAACTGTTACATTGGAGAAACCCTGTAACCTCTTTAATGCTTTTGCCTCTGTAATCCCCAGATAAGTTGATGTAATAATTCGTACCGGAATACCTCTTTGTTCCAGCTCAAGCAGCGGCTGTATAAGGAGCTGAAGACCGGACATCCGGATAAAACTAACCATAAACTCTGCAGAATCTGCTGTGAGCATTTCAAATTTCAAAGTTTTAAAGAAATTTTTAATTGAATGTTTTTCGTTATGCAGTAAATTCAGGCGGGAAAGAAAGAAATCCTGAAAATAAGGCATTTCTTTTCCATCACGATTATATGTAACCATGGAAAGCGGAAGCGAAAATTGATCCTCGCCGTCCTTGAGGAGGCTGGATAATTCCGAAGCTAACCTAGTCATTTCGCTATATTGATCATTTTCTATTAAACTCGTGAATTTTTCGCTTAATCCCCTGGCAGCATGCAGTACAAGAACCTCTATGTATTCTTTTGGAGAAAGCCGCTGGATTACATGTGCGCCCGGATATTCCTTTCCGGTGAGGAATAATTCTTCATAGTAACCATTATTCGATTGCATATAGAACCCCTTTCCTTGTCAGGTCCTATTTTAGCAGCATTTATTAAATCAAGGAAGATCTGGTAGATAATGAAAAATTCTGTTTTCCTTGAATGTCAGGCACGGGGGTAACGATATAGAATTTCATCCCCATAGTCCCTTTGCGTCCATACGAATCCCTTTGTTAACGCTGCAGCAATGGTTCCTGCACCTGCAAATTCAAGATAGCTTGCGAACGCTTGGATTGCATCGCCGCTTACCTTTTTTCCTTTTAGAAGATAATAAGCTCCTATGGCCTCAAGGGCTGCTCCAAGGGAAATAAGATATTCACCAATTACAATTGCACCAGCAAATGGAAGACTTCCATCAACAAAATTTGCTTCGATTGCAGCTCCGGCTGATTGGATAGAATCGCCTAAAATATCAAGCATCAATCCAGCCTTTTCATCTCCATTTAAAATAATGATTCCAGCTGCCGCATTTGCAGTATTTCCAGCCGCCTGCAGCCACGCACCTAAGCTTGACATCGTGCGGTTTAGATCGGAAGACAGGGCTATTGCTTGAAGCGCATTGCCTGCAGCTTCGACACCGTTTCCTATTACGACTAATTTTTCCCCTGTGTTATATCCCGGCTCCTCCCCTGCCACAAGTGTTTCACCAATTGCTGCAATGGCTGTCCCGGCCGTTTGGATCCAGGCACCTGTTATTTCTAAAATCACTACATATGCTGCCATGTTATCACCTTCTTTTTGAGCCTCTTGCAGTATATTCGCAGACGACCTGAAATGTCTAAACGGTAGGTGGGGAAGTTTGCAGAAAGAGCATGATCGTTTACGTGAAATTTCTTTTCCAGATACTTGCTGGCAAAGAAATAAATGAATGAGAGACGCTATTTTCATAGCTCGTTCATCTTTATTTTATGGTAAAATATAGAAGGTGAATGGATTTGTGAATTGCATTTGGGAGGGTTCTCATATGTTTATAGCCTTATTGATATTCTTGGCAGGACTGATGCTTGCTGGTGATATTCTATTTAGTATTAAAGCATTGAAGCGGGGAGAAAGATTAGCCTTTAATGGTTCTTTTGACTCTTTTGTCATCTTCTGCACCAGCTGCGGTACGAAAAATAAACGCCAGTTTCATGAGCAGATTTGCCGAAAATGCTATAAGCCGTTCTAAAAGATATCCCGCATTCTCTAGGGAGAGGCGTACAAAAACTCCTTATAGCGTCTTAAATTAATACACCCCTTTCGCCCCAATGAAAAATCGTCTAGATCATAGTACGATAGGGTTTAGACTGCAGAAATGGGTCACAGCTTTACTAATTCTCTTTTCCATAGCGGTGTACGGCTACATCCAAAAGTAAAAGAAAGTCAATCTTTGAAAAAGGACATACGATCAGAGATGAGTCTGCATAAATCAGAGTTTAGGCTGAGTCATGCAGCTGATTCATGGGAAAAGGCATATATATTTGGACCTTATACAACAGAAGATGAAATAGAAAAAGAACTTGGGATGCCATTCAAGAATGAAAGCAATCTGGAATAAAGGGAAGACATGAATATCATTGTTTTCGTAAAAGGAAACCTTGACATCCTGTATGCAGAAATTCCCCGGTCTTACGGAGAATTTTTGGTCAGAGAACTGCTGATTACTCCTAAAAAGGATCAAATTCGCTTTCAAGAAATCAAAACATAAATTCCTTTATATGGAAAAATAGTAGGATTAAAGACATGATAATCAGTCCGTGGTTTTACATTCAAGCCAGTGAGATCCCTCCTGAATTTGCTTGGAAATACAAAATAGGACATAGGACTCTTAATAAATATAAGGTAAGATACACAGTAATTGAAATGCAGACCTATAAATTCGACGTAATTCGACAAAAACTTCTCTAACGTAATCAAAGATAATAATCCAAATTTCCGTTGTGCAAACTTGAAAATTTCTCCTATACTTGAAGAAAGAAGAAGATGGAAGGTGAATGGCAGTGAGTGAGATGGATCGCTTCAATCAGCTAATGCGGAGTGTCATGAATACAGAGGGTGATTGCTACGCGGTGCAGCAGCTCAGAGGAGAATTAGTTCAGATTATGGACCAGTTCACTGGTATCATTCACCAGACGACGAACCATGTATCCGAGGCTGCCCATGACTGGAAAGGGAAGAGCGCTGAAAGTTTTAATCGGGTCATGGAGGAAGCATCAGATGCATTTACGACAATATACGACCATATGAATCAAATGATCACCGGACTCCAGCATGAGGAAGTCCGTTTAGCCGAGCTTGCCGCCCAACTAGAAGAGAAAGCGAGAGAATCACTTCAATGAACACGTCAAACCTACCTTTCGAAATTAGCATCAATGTGAATGAATTGCTCTCATTAAGCAGCCGCCTGAAAGAAAGAGAGCGTGAGCTGCAGGAAGTACAAAAGGGCTTCGATCATTCCTATTATAAAGCATCTTCCCATTATCCTAACATCGAACAGCTGGATATTTCCTACCACGCCGCCTCTATAAAACTGCAAATGGAAAGGTTAATTGAAACCATGGCCCAGCTTGCAGAAATCACCCAATTGACACCAGCCCAGCTAAACAATGCCGATCAGCATTCAGCAGAACAAATCTCTCAAATTTAATGCCTTTTCTCCTGCAAATGGAGTAATCATTTAATAAATGGCCCTCAGCAATCTTGATTTGGATTGGTTTCTACATCCTTCATATTTACCTTTGCATTTCTTTCAGACAAGCTGGATTTTTCCAGCTCTTTTTTGAATCTCCTAAATTCATTCCATGCAAGAAATCCCATCAAGCCAACAGCACCAGCTGCTTTCCATAGTTTAAATGGCTTCATTATGATCCGTCACCTCCTTTGTCATAACCAGCATGTATGTTTAATATTATACAGGTTAGTGGAAGAAAGATAGAAAGTCCAATTATACATGGGAGGGTTTCATTTGAAAAAGTGGCCGGTATACATAAATGGCGAGTGGATTTATACAGAGGAAACGATAAAAGTTGAAAATCCTGCAACTAAAGACATCATCGCATCTGTACCAAAAGGCGGCGAAAAGGAAGCAAAAGCGGCAGTTGATGCAGCATATCATGCTCTTACAGAATGGTCTTCGCTAACTGCCTATGAAAGGGCAGAATACCTGGAAAAGTGGCACGCATTAATTAAAGAGCATCAGAATGAGATTGGTGAAATCATGACGAAGGAGCAAGGAAAACCGCTTAAAGAAGCAATAGGAGAAGTGGGCTATGCCAATAGTTTTGTAAAGTGGTATGCAGAGGAAGGGAAACGAATTTACGGAGAAACCATTCCGGCGTCTGCTGCTAATAAGCGTTTATTTGTTATCAAACAGCCTGTTGGGGTCATTGCAGCAATCACGCCGTGGAATTTCCCGGCTGCAATGATTACAAGAAAGGTGGGTCCAGCACTGGCGGCAGGCTGTACAGCTGTTGTCAAGCCGGCCTCCTCTACTCCGCTTACAGCGTTGAGACTGGCTGAATTAGCCGAAGAAGCAGGAATCCCAAAAGGAGTTTTGAATGTTATTACCGGTTCATCTAAAGAAATTTCCGAAGCCTGGATGGCAGATGAAAGAGTGAAAAAATTATCGTTTACGGGGTCTACCGAAGTAGGGAAAACGCTCATGAAAGGCTCAGCTGATACGATGAAAAAAATCTCGCTTGAGCTTGGCGGACACGCGCCGTTCATTGTAATGGATGATGCGGATCTCGATAGTGCTGCTCAGGCTATGGCTGCCTCAAAATTCCGCAACTCAGGCCAAACGTGCATTTGTACCAACCGGGCTTATGTCCATGAGGCTGTTTATGATGAGTTTATGGAAAAGTTTAAGCAGGCTGTGTTCAGCCTAAAGGTGGGGAACGGACTGGATGAAGAGATTGCAATCGGTCCTCTTATTGATGATGATGGAGTTAATAAAGTAAAAGAGCATCTGCATGACGCTGAAAATAAAGGCGGAACTCTTATAAAAAGTCCTCAAAGCCTGCCAGATTTAAAAGGGTATTTTATGGAGCCGGTTATTATTAGTGATGCTACAGATGAAATGCTCTGCATGAACGAAGAAACGTTTGGTCCGGTCGCACCTGTTACCCGGGTAAAGAATATGGAGGAAGCAATCAGGAGAGCAAACAATTCTTCCTTCGGTTTAGCTGCCTATGTATTTACCGAAAATATATCCAGGGGCATCCGGATCGTAGAAGCTCTTCAATACGGCATCGTAGGCTTAAACGATGGACTTCCATCAACTGCGCAGGCTCCCTTTGGAGGCATGAAGGAGAGCGGTCTTGGCCGAGAGGGCGGCAGGCAAGGGATTGAAGAGTATTTAGAAGTGAAATACGTATCTCTTGGACTCCGGTGACAGGCAGCTGGTACCTTCGGCCAGACTTTATTGCGTTTTTTATAAAATGTAGTAATTTTACTTGTTTATCGTTTAGCGGCCAGGGGTATAAAATACACAAATTGATTAAGAGGAGGAGTTCAAGCAATGACACAAGTTACGATTCAGGATAGCAAAAGACAAAAGGATAAAAACAGCAAGCTAGTCAGAGGAATGATTTTAGGTGCTATTATAGGTGGAGCTGTTTCGATGCTGGATTCTACAACTCGAAGCAAGGTAACGAAAGGTGCTGCCGGAATTAAAGATTCGACAGTTGGCATTGTCCAAAATGTCAAGGACAACCCAGGCGAAGTTAAAGAGCAATTTGTTTCTCAATTTAACAATGCAAGAAACACACTGGAATCCGCTATCCGTGATGCACAAAATATTTACGAAAGCTTGAACAACGGTGTGTTTAAAAAAATAACAGAAGTCGCATCAACCTCACAGGAAGCTCTTAACAATGTGAAGGAAGCAGCAGGAGATATGAAGGACGTTGGAGCAAAAGTAGCCGATGCCGGATCCGGGCTGACAGATCCAATAACTGCTGAAAATGACACCCGTACATCTTCTGCAAGCACGGTCAATTTCGATTCATCCATTCCGAGCCAATCTGTAAAAGCAGAGGATTCGGCTAAATTATAATTCATGCTTACATAGAACGGACAGCTGATGCTGTCCGTTTTTATTTTACTCTTGTTCAATTATTTACCAAAAAATTTACCTTCCTTAACAAGCTTTTAAAAGGCTTGTTATTTATTTGTAAAGCCTCCTTCATGATTCCTATCCAGAATAAAGAAGTATTGAAAAATGCTATAGGAGGCACGATGATGCGGGACAAGTTTGAAGATTCTAATGGAGATTATGATCAGGACAGAAGAAAATTTCTAAAATACTTTTTAGCTGGTTCAGCCGTAGTGGCAGTAGAGGCATCAGGTGCCGGCCGGTTAACTGGAATCCTTTCCAGAGCCCATGCAGCGGAAACATCGCCATATGTCCCTGTTTATCAAGCAGGAGAAGGTTTTCCACAGGCTGTATTATCTGGTGATCCTACTGAATCCGGGGCGATGATATGGACCCGAGTGGACCCGGTTAAAGAAACGGGCTATACAGACAATCAAATTGGCGAGAATGTAATTTATTGGCTGGAAAAAGAGAATGCAGGCAATGAAAATCTCTCCGCCGCTATTGAAGCAGGAAATTTTGTCATGTTTGAAGTAAGCCGCCAAGAGGATTTTTCTAATTTGGATGCGAGAGGGTTTTCACCGATTTGGAAGGAACACGATCAAGTCGTGAGGGTGGACTTAGACGGATTTCTAGAGTCTTCTGAAATCTACTACTACCGCTTTATTACGAAGAACGGCTACGTCAGCCAGACAGGACGTTTTCAAACACTGCCAAAAAATCAGGCGGATATCCAGCGTGTAAAATTAGGCTATGTTTCCTGCCAGGATTATACAAACGGTCATTTTACTGCCCTTGGGCATTTGGCAGATGAAGACCTGGCATTTTTCCTCCATGTTGGCGATTATATATATGAATCTGTTGGAGATGCCGCATATCAGGGAAATCTGGCATCGAGAAAAATCGATTTGCCAAGCGGTCAGCCTAAAGCATCCTCACTGGAGGATTACAGAACGCTATATAAAAAATATCGTACGGATCCAAATCTTCAAAAACTGCACAGCCGGCATGCGATGATTGCAACATGGGATGACCATGAATTTGCAAATGATACTTACTATCCCGCCGTCGCACCGGACGATGATCCCAATTCAAACCCGGAGCGGAGACTGGTAGCCAATCAGGCATGGTATGAATATATGCCGGCTCGAGTTCCGTTTAATCCTGAAAAGAATTTTGAAGAGTCCATCCGCATCTATCGTTCGTTTACCTATGGAAACCTGGCAAAAATTATAATGACCGATCAGCGGTTATACAGAAGTTCTCATCCTTGCGGAGAGGAAACGTTGGACCGTTATTTAACCAGAGGCTGTGAAAATGTATCCAGCTCTGAAAGAACGATGCTTGGAGCTTCGCAGCTGGACTGGTTTTTAAATGAACTGAAAACTTCAAATCAGCAATGGAAGCTGTGGGGAAACGAAGTGCAGCTTACCCAGCTAAAGATCCTTGGGAAACTCGCTAATCTGGATGCGTGGGATGGATATACGTATGAACGTGATGTCATTGCCAAAACCATTACGGATAACGGAATCTCCAATTTAATTGCCCTAACGGGAGACTTCCATACATTTGAAGCATCAGTAATGAGAGACAACTACGGTCTGTTTAAGGATGAGAAACAGATAGGGGTTGAACTAATGGTAGGCTCAGTGACGTCCAGCAACCTGAGGGAGTCGATCCGAAATATCCTGAATAAAATCCCGGATCCATCAAGTCCTATGCCTGCGAACGCCATTAGCGAGCTAATCAGCCTTTTAAGAACAAAGCTGACCGATCTCAGCACAATAACAGCAGAAGTGTTATTCAAGGAACTCCAAAACATCGTCAAAATTGAAAATCCATGGATTAAACTTTTTGACAGCACGGCCCACGGATATGCCGTTTTGGAAGTAACAAAGGAAAAATCAATGTGGACAGCTTACAAGGTAGACAATATTGAAAAAGAAACATCTAAGAAGGAATTGCTCTGGCAATGTGAAGTGCCAAATGGAAAGGCAGAACTCGTAATTCATGAAAATAATAGTCTATTCTAGGGAGGAAATTCAAAATGATTCAAAATATTGGAGTTCCAGGTCTTATTTTAATATTGGTTATTGCTCTGATTGTTTTTGGTCCTTCCAAGCTTCCTGAGATTGGAAGATCCTTTGGTTCTGCCCTCAAGGAATTTAAGAATGGAACGAGAGAAGCAATTAGAGATGAAGATTCTAAAAAGAGTGATGAAATAAAAAGTTAATGAGTAATCAGGGGGAGGTCTGATTGGATTGCCTCATCCTATGGAGGGAGGGAAAACACCATGTCTCAAATGACCTTCTGGCAAAGGCATTTGGAGGAACTGAGAAAAAGGCTCCTCCTGACAGGCATTGCTTATGCCGTTTTTTTAGGAATCGGATTCTTTCTTGCAGATGATTTGTATCGCTGGTTTTTAATTGATACGGACATTAAGCTGACTGTACTGGGTCCTTCTGAAATTATGTGGGTTTACTTTAGTATGGCGAACATAATGGCAATAGCTGCTGTATTTCCGGTAGCAGCCCATCAGCTCTGGGCATTCGTTGGACCAGCCTTAACGACTGAAGAGAAAAAAGCTGTCTATGCGTTTGTACCGGCAATTGGAATCTTATTTGCCGGAGGTATTTGTTTTGGATACTTTGTTGTATTTCCTTCTGCCTTAGGTTTTCTTTTAAATATGTCCGATGGTCTGTTTACCGCGTTATTCACAACTGAAAAATATTTTGGTTTTCTCTTTCAAATTGTTTTGCCGTTTGGTTTTTTATTTGAACTGCCGGCAGCCGTCGTCTTTTTAACCAATCTTGGACTGATCACGCCAGGAATGATGAGAAAGTACCGTAAATATGTTTACTTTGTCTTGGCCATTTTGTCGGCGGTCATAACTCCGCCTGATTTCAGCTCGCAGTTATTTGTGCTGATTCCAATGGCATTTTTATTTGAAGCAAGTATTTTTCTGGCTGCGGCAGCCGTAAAAAGGAAAAACAGCAAAGGGGACCAAGAACCGCTTCAGACAATTTAAATAACAGGTCCGGACTTGAGCCGGGCCTGTTTTTTCATTAAGCAGTTTCCGAATCCGATTGTGAGGCTGCAGGAATGAAAATCGTTACCTTTGTACCTTCACCAGGGCTGCTCACTATGCTGAAATGGCCCCTGTGATCTTCAAGAATTTTACGGCAAATAAGAAGGCCGAGTCCTGTACCTTTCTCTTTCAATGAATAGAAAGGCTCTCCAAGGAAAGGGAGGCGCTCTGGGTCAATGCCAATGCCTGTGTCTTCAATGGTGATGAGGACATGTTCACCAAAATGGGAAAGGATAAGGTGGATGCTGCCCTCTTTCGGAATCGCATCCATGGCATTCGTAAGGAAATTTAAAAATACTTGTTTTAGAGACTCCTGCTTCCCTTCAACATAATAAGGACCATTCTCCTCCTCAAAAAATTCAAATGTTATGTTCCGGTCATTTAAGTCCTGCATCAAAATGTGAACGACAGGCACGAGGATATCATCCTTTAATTCAAGCTTGACAGTCTCCATACTCTCAGGTTTAGCCAATGATAAGAATTCATTCGTCACAAGCTTAATGCGTTCAAGATCTTTTTTCATGATTCTTAAATAGTCTTTGTTCAGTTCATCTGAGGTTTCCATTAACTGAAGAAATCCTAGAACCGAGGTCAGGGGGTTTCTCACTTCATGGGCTACAGCAGTAGCCATTCGTCCTGCTAAAGCAAGCTTTTCCTGACTTTTGACCATCTTGTCCAATTCGATTTTTTCTGTAATATCCTGAAAAGTAGCAATGATGTATTCGATGTCCTGACTTTGATCGGCGTATAAAATCCGGGTATCAATCAGGATCCAGCGGTTTTCTTCTCTAATCGGATTGTACACTCCCATAACGAAATGTGAGATTTCTTTTTTCGTTAAGAGCGTTGTCATGGAAGGATGCTCCTGTCCGGTTAAATCTCGTCCATTTTCGTCTTTTGCATTCCATTCGATATTTAACGAACTCATATTTAGTAAATCAGAGCTTTCATACCCTAATATTTCTGAAGCGCATTGATTAGCAAAAACAATCGTTCCATCCGAATTTTGCACTGTGATTCCGCAGGCTATTGCATCATAATAGCGGTTTTTTGCCGTTTCTAGAAGCACCCTGTCTGTTTGGTCATAAAAAGTGATAACCTGGCCGCGCTCATTTTTCATTGGATTAGCAGACAGCTCCAAGTGCCTCTTTTTTCGGCCATCCCCAATCTTCACCTCGATTGTGCGGTTCTCTTCAAGGAGAGAATGAATTGAAGCAGTATCCGTATACTTCAGAAGCAAGGGTTTGATTGACTGCCCTATTATATCGGAGCGGTTCATATTTATCGCGCTTAACATGGCTTGATTAACAAAGATGACGTGATGATGTTCATCAATACCGAGCAATCCCTCAACTGAAGAGGAAAGGATACCCTGCATTTGGTTAAAGGCGTGCTGAAATTCCTGTTCCGCTTTTTTGCGGGGCGAAATATCCCTCATAACCACGATGACGGAAGTATCGTTCTGATTCCAGTCAGAAATGCCTTTTGCTTCTATAGAAATTGAACTTCCATCTCTTCTTGTAAGGGTGAGTTCAATAGGACCGGCGACATCCTGCTCGTGATTTATAAGTGAATGCAGAGCTTCATGTGCCACTATTTGATCTGATGGGTGAAGAAGATTGGATATAGAACCGCCTGCCTGCATACAATTCATCCCCAGCATTTTCTCAGCCTCTAAATTCATATAGGTAAGCTTGGCATTCTGGTAAATGATAATTCCATCTGGATTATGTTCTACAAGACGCTTGAATTTCTCATTGCTTTCCTTCAATTTTTCCTCATAAAGCTTATTTTCAGTCAAATCTATACCTGTACAAACAATATATTGAACCTGTCCATTTTGGTCAAAAATTTCTTTATTAGACCACCGAATCATCATCTTTTCGCCTGTTTTTGCCACCCAGTTATTTTCGTGAAAGGCAGGGAAGGGGGTAACGGACCGAGAAAAGAAATCCTTTGCATTCCTGCTCTCCTCCTTCTCAAGCATGACATCCCAAATATATTTTCCTGCAGCTTCCTCAAAGGCATATCCTGTGTGAAACGTGCAATGGCGGTTCCAATCCGCAATCCTTCCATCAGGTTCCAGGAGAACGACGAATGCCTGAATCGTATCTAAAATAGAATGAGAAAATTCCTTTTCTGAGAGCAGTTGATCAAATTCCTTTTTCCTTCTTGAAATTTTTTTGATGGAAGAATAAATGAACGTTTTACCGTCCATTTTGATGAGGAAGCAATTCGCTTCAACGGGGATTTTGGTTTGGAGTTTCGTCAGCAGCTCCATTTCAACCGTAATTTCCCGTTCAATGGCGAAGCGATTCTGTATAGAGCGGAAAATTTCTGAATCAATATGCCCAAAGAACAGTGTAATGGGGTTAAGCTTTTTCATTTCTTCTCTTGTGTATCCAAGAAGGCTGCATGACTTGTCATTAAAATCATAGAATTTTGCAGCAAGGGGTACCAATGATGTGAGTTCCGTAATAACGATTGCTTCGTTCGTTTGATTGAAATAGTAGTGTAATAGGTTGTGCGAATTTTCGCCCATTATTGAATCCTTCATTTTCCCGCCCCCTTTGGCTTGGTTATCCTTATTTTATTAGATTTGTGAAAAAAATACTAATCCATTATGTGCAGATATGCATAAATTTTTTGCGGTCTTTATATACATGTACATAGACTATTGGAGAGGTGTGTAGCCATGAAGCGGGAAGCGGAACTTGAACTGTTATATCTGACAGAAAAACTGAAAAATGAGCAGCTGCCTAACGGTTCCTGGTCCTATCTATTTGAAACTGGAATCAAAACGGATTGTTTTATGATTGTTCTTATAAAGGCACTCCGTCTATATAAACCGGATCTATTGAACTCCCTATCTGAAAGAATCGCAAGGAAACAAGAGAGGGATGGATCATGGAGACTGTTCCATGATCAGGAAGAAGGAGATGTATCAACAGCTATTGAAGCCTATTACGCTCTTCTGCTTTCAGGATACTATGAGGAGACGGCTCCTCAGATGATAGCGGCAAAAAGATACATCATATCTAAGGGAGGGATAAGAAAAGCAGGACTTTTTACAAAAATAATGCTTGCCCTTACCTCCCAGGCAGAATGGCCGTCTCTGTTGTCCGTACCGATTGAAGCGATCCTTCTTCCAAAAAATTTCCCGGTGAATATTTATGACCTTTCTGTATATGGACGCGCTAATCTTATTCCTATTCTTACAGCTGCTGCGAATAAATTTAAGATTAAAATAGAGGGATCCCCAGATCTAACTGCTATGGAAGGTAACAGGGAGGAGCCGCTTGAGACCTACCGTTCAAGCGAGTGGAGGGGATTATTCGGTATGGTAGGTTCCGGTGTTCAGCTAATGGCGGGCGGACCAGGGCGCTTACGGAAGGATGCTTTAAAAAAAGCGGAAACCTACATGCTTCACAGGCTGGAACCGGACGGAACCCTTTACAGCTATTTCAGCTGCACCTTTTTAATGATATTTGCCCTCATGTCACTCGGATATGATCGTGAGCACCCTGTAATTACGAAGGCAGTACAAGGTTTGATTAATATGGCGGCCGTCACTCCAGAAGGGCTGCATATGCAATATACGACAGCCCACGTATGGAATACATCCCTTCTTTCCTATGCCCTTCAAGAAGCAGGCGTAAGCGGCTCCATTATTCAAAAGGCAAACCGGTATTTGCGCTCAAAACAGCATATACAGTATGGGGACTGGGTCATTCACAATCCGAAAGCTGCACCAGGAGGCTGGGGCTTTTCGGATATCAATACAATGAACCCTGATATAGATGATACGACAGCTTCTTTAAGGGCGATTAAAATAGAGGCAGCAGAAAATTTCCAAAGCCGGGAAGCATGGAACAAAGGGCTGCAATGGCTGCTGTCCATGCAGAATGGCGATGGGGGATGGGCCTCTTTTGAACGAAATGCTGCCCCTCCATATGTCCACTTCGTCCCAATTGAAAAAGCGGAATTCATCATTTCAGATGAATCATCAGCGGATTTAACAGGGCGGACAATTGAATTTCTTTGCACGTTTGCCAATCTTAATCCTGAGAATTCAGCTGTTCAAAAAGGAATAAGGTGGATCCTTAAACACCAGGAAACGGACGGGTCATGGAATTCCAGATGGGGAATCTGCTATATATATGGAACATGGGCTGCAGTTACAGGACTTGCGGCAGCCGGATATTCAGAAGATTCTCCACCCATACAGCGTGCAAAACAATGGCTTGAGCAGCATCAGAATTCTGATGGCGGCTGGGGAGAATCCTGTAAAAGCGATATCATGAATCACTATGTGCCGCTTGGAACAAGTACCCTGACACAAACCGCCTGGGCGATTGAAGCTCTCCTTTGCTGCAGCAAGGAGATAACACCTTCTGTGGAAAGGGGAATTCGCTACCTTATCAGCCATATAAGGAAAAAGGATTGGACGTCATACTATCCTAAGGGACAGGGCTTTGCCGGCCAATTTTATATACACTATGAAAGCTATGACTTTGTATATCCGCTTTTGGCATTATCACGATTTATTAAAAGGGCAAATGAAGGGGAGAGTGCATAGGCTATAGCAGAAACCAATTGGATAGGAGCTGCTAAAGTCATGCCGGAAGATAAAAATAGACCGAATGCAGGACCAATGAGGATGATCAATGATTTCTTCGAAAACCGCCCCTCCAAATCTCTGCTTGATACGATCGATGATATCTTTACACGAAACCCAAACAAGATGTACTTTGGAGTGGACATGACAGAAACGATGACCCACTATATCATTAAGGCGGAAATTCCCGGTATATCAAAAGAGGAAATCGATTTGGAACTAGAGAATCAGGATTTAATCATAAGGCTTTTCCCAGATCCGAAGAATAAAGACGGAGCAAAATGGGAAGGGGCAATCCGGACCATCGAGCTGCCCGGCAACGCGATTTTACAGGACATGAAAGCTCAATACCGCAGTGGAATTCTAAGTGTACGCTTTCCTAAAAAACAAGGGAAGAAAATTATCGTTGAATAAAAGCGGGCTTAACCTTATGAGGTTAAGCCCGCTCTTTGTCCTAAAAAAGGAAAAACAAAACAATTCCTATCACAGTAAACATAATTAAGAACATAATCCAAAAAAGCTGTTTCTCACGGGGGTTAAACCATCTGAGAAGGGATCCGGCAGCAGCGATTATTAAAAATGCCCCAACCCATTCAGAAAGAACGGTAAACGGCTTTTGGGGAAAATGTCCAATCTGAATGACTGATAAAATCAGCATAGAATAAATCAATCCATTTAAAAGAAACAGGACCATCCATCTTTTCATATCAATTCCTCAACTTTCACTCCATTTGTATATGGTAGCTGATTTAGTAAGTTTTTTTCAAATTACGACAAAAAATGAGTATAATGACCTGGTTTTTGGCTGGTGAGTATGTTGAGGTAAGGCTGCTAGAAATGTATACATAAAAAAACTGACATTGAAGTAAATGATGAAATGGCAGGCATCACGGAGAAAAAGTGGAATGCCAGGGAAGGATGCCAGGCATTGGGTGAAAAAGAAGGAATGCCAGGGAAGGATGCCAGGCATTGGGTGAAAAAAAAGGAATGCCAGGGAAGGATGCCAGGCATTGGGTGAAAAAGAAGGAATGCCAGGGAAGGATGCCAGGCATTGGGTGAAAAAGAAGGAATGCCAGGGAAGGATGCCAGGCATTGCGTAAGAAGGGTGCAATGCCAGGGAAGAATGCCAGGCATTGGGTGAAAAAGAAGGAGAATGCCAGGCATTGCAAAAAAAGGTGCAATGCCAAATAAGAACGCCATCAGTAGAATGGCAGGACGCTGAATAATCCGTCAAATCGTATGAATTGCTTTTACAGTGATATAATAAAATTTGGATAAATTTTTTTATAATAAAGGGGAATGAAATATGAACACTCCGACTAAAACCTGTAAAGAATCTTTTGTGGTTAAAACATCTATGGTACTGCCTCCGGATACTAACAATCATGGCACTCTTTTTGGCGGAAGGCTGATGGCTTATATTGATGATGTAGCTGCGATTGCTGCTACAAGGCATTCAAGAACGCTCGTGGTAACGGCTTCCACCGATTCTGTTGATTTTCTGCATCCGATCATGGTCGGTCATTCTGTTTGCTTGGAAGCATTCGTGACCTATACCGGAAGAACATCCATGGAGATCTTTGTCAAAGTGGTCGCGGAGGATATGCTCTCAGGTGACCGCAATGTTTGCGCGTTAAGCTTCCTGACCTTTGTCGCTGTAGATGCAAATAATAAGCCAACGCCTGTTCCTCAGGTGATTCCTCAAACGGAGATGGAAAAACAGCTGAATGAAACGGCAAAAGCACGAGCCCAAGCAAGAAGGAATAGAAAGCAGGAATTTGAAAAAATGGCAGAAATGTTCGGAACGGATATGCCTTGGTAAGGTGACCCAAAATTTATTCCATAAACTGGACAGGTTTTTTCATCAGTCTGACTTCTTTTTAGCACTCAATTGTGATTTAATGAGGGTATAAAAGCATTATGGTTCGGGGGAGGATCCGTTATGAAAATTAACTTTACGAAACAGCAGTATCATACGCTTTTGAAGATGCTTTACCTCTCAACCTGGGTTGGGGCAAGAGAAGAGCACGAGGAGCAGGCGGATGAATTTTTCGATTTGGAAAATTATGTCCTGTCCTTTGCCAAATCATACGGTGTTGAGCATTTAGTAGATTATGATTCTCTGGAAGATGAATACTATGCTTCCCGCCAGCTGGATGAGGAGCTGGAAGACATTATTGCTGATTATGAGGAAGAAGTCTTCTGGGATAAACTTTGCGCTCTGCTCGCCCGCCGCGATTTAATGAAAGAAGAAACGGTGATGAATACATACAGCCCTGAACAGCGTTTTGAACGGCTCATGGAAATAGAAGAAAAGTATCATCAATATTTTGAAGAATTTGGTCTTGAAAAAATTAAATTAGATTAGTCTCACTAACTGGTTCCCTGCTGGGACCAGTTTTTTTAAATCCGGATATGGGAATAGAACTGTTATGGAGAAAGCGGGTGCAGTCTATAATATCTTTTAATAAGATAATCCTCATGCATAGTCCTATGATCATACAAGGATGCAAGAAGTTAAAAATACCATCTGCCGGCTTAATTTGAGAATTTAAATATCTTGGATTGAACATGCAAAGGATCTTACAGCGGTCAAGAAAGCGAAAGTTTATGTAAGCTGGATGTTACCTATATTTTGTCATGAAGGGGATGCTCGTTCATGTTTATCTGTACAAAAGAGAATATACGTCTTATAGACAGGCAGGCAGAAGAAAGAGGAATAAGCGGATTTACATTAATGGAAAATGCGGGTGCTGGACTGTATAGAGAAATTTCCACCCTGGTTACTAAGCAGCAGGAGATTTGCATTGCTGCAGGAAAAGGCAATAATGGCGGTGATGGAATTGTTTTGGCCAGGTACCTGCTTCTCAACGGCTATCAGACAAAGCTATTCTTTCCATTTGGTCTTCCTGCAGAGGATGGAACAGCAGGCCGGCATCTCCATTATTTAACTGCCTGCGGTTTTTCACCCTTTGCGGATGCTATTGAAGGTGATGTTATCGTTGACGCGCTTTTTGGTATTGGCTTCCAGCAGCCCTTGAGAGAAGAAGCAAAGGTATGGGTCAGACGATTAAACGAAAAGCAAGCACTTAAAATTTCAATAGACATACCTTCCGGAGTGGAAGCTGACCATGGTTCGGTAAGTGAAGCGTTCCGGGCGGACTATACATTTTGTTTACATGGATACAAGCCATCCGCTATTTTGATTCCATCAACAGCATATTATGGGAAAGTGTCGACAGTATCCATTGGACTTCCCCAGGATAGCAAATTAAAGATATGGACTGAGGAAGATGCAATTAACGCATGGCCATCCTTTTCACCCTTTGCTCATAAAGGAAGCTTCGGTACAGGCTATATCATAGCCGGGAGTGACCATATGCCCGGCAGCGCCATGCTCGCAGCGAAGGGAGCGCTGAGAAGCGGTATTGGAAAGCTGATTATGGGGACAAGCCAATTTGCTTCAGCAATATTGGCAGGTGAAGTCCCTGAAACCACATACGAGTTTGACGGACTTGAAAAAACGGCTAGCGGGTTTGTCCCTGAAAAGTTGAAAGCAGCCGCTATTGGACCGGGATTAGAGAACAAGAATTATATTGAACAAGCAGTCCAAAACTTGCTGAAAGAAGATTTTCCAGTAGTTTTGGACGCAGGTGCTCTGCAAAAGCGGGAGTATAAAAAAAGAGAAGTACCCCCAATTCTTACTCCCCATCCAGGTGAGTTCAGCAGGATGACTGGATTGAATGTAAATGAAATTCAGAGCAGCCGGATCCAGGCTGCCCTTCAATATGCAGATGAACATGATGTTATCCTATTGTTAAAGGGAGAGCATACGGTCATTGCCTTTCCTGATGGTGAAGCGATAGTCAACCTGACAGGTAATTCTGCACTTGCAAAAGGCGGAACTGGGGATACCCTTACCGGAATTTTAACCGCTTGTTTGTGCACCCATCAAAACGTTAAAGAGGCAGCTGCAAATGCCGTATTTATCCATGGAAAGACGGCAGATCTGTGGGTAAGCAAATATGGAGCCCGCTCCATGACTGCAAGTGATATTTCGGATATGATTCCAGAAGTGATGAAGTACCTTGAGAATAAGAAGGAGACTTATAGTGGATGAATAGATTATGCATTATTCCATGCGGGAAACGGAAAATTTGGGATAAACAGCCTGGACTTGGACCCGTTCAAGCTCAGTATGCTTATACCGGTGTTTTTCACACTCTCTGCCAAGCATATGCCCGCACCTTTTTTTCTTCCTGGGTTATCCTCTCTGCAAAGCATGGATTTTTAAAACCAGAGGAACTGGTTCCGGGAAATTACGATCTCGCTTTTCAGATGAAGCATCCTGAGATTATTAGTATCCGAGATCTGCGAAATCAGCTGGACAAAAAGAAATTGAATAATGTAGATCAAATTTTCATGCTGGGCGGGAAGAAATTTGACCGGATTCTATCAGAGGTTTTTGGAAAATCGGTGCAATTTCCCTTAAAGGGTTCAAAGGGAATTGGAGAGATGCAGAGAAAGCTAAAGACAGCGGTGGAAACTGAGACTGAAATCGTTTGTTAATAATTTTGTTTATTGATAAAAGGACATCAAATTTTCTGCTATGATAATGGTATATGGTTAGTAAGCTCAGGGGAAAAGGGGATAACTATAAAAATAGCTTCACGTTTGCTGAAGCTGTACGGCAGTTAGGCTGGAATTTATCCTTACAGCGAGAAGGCCCCACAATAAAGTTTCTCCAGTAAATTAAGTGGCGGAGTTCAATAATCGGAATGATAAACTTTTTTACAATGCCTACATAAAGGGGACTATACATATGAAAAAGGAATTTGCAGTAATTGGGCTTGGTCGTTTTGGCGGCAGTATTTGCCGTGCATTAAGTGAAGAAGGCATGGAAGTGATGGCCATAGATAATGATGAAGACCGTGTCAATGAATTCGCAAATATTGCCTCCCATGCAGTAGTGGGAGACACTACAGATGAAGCGGTATTGAAAAGCCTTGGAATCCGTAATTTTGACCACGTAATAGTCGCCATCGGGGAAAATATTCAGGCGAGTATTCTCACAACATTGATTTTAAAAGACCTGGGTGTAAAAAACATTACCGTGAAAGCGCAAAATGATTATCACGAAAAAGTACTCGCTAAAATCGGCGCAGACAAAATTGTCCATCCTGAACGGGATATGGGAAGAAGGATTGCCCATAATATCATTTCCAATAACGTGCTGGACTACCTCGAACTTTCAGATGAACATAGTATTGTTGAGATTGTTGCAAACAAAAAGCTCGCAGGCAATACACTGATCAACCTTGATATCCGTGCTAACTATGGAATCAATATAGTAGCAATAAAAAGAAACAAAGATATAATCGTTTCGCCTCAAGCAGAGGAAGCAATCGAGCTCAATGATATTCTCATTGTCATTGGAGCGGATTCCGACATAGACCGTTTTGAACGAAAAGTATTGGATGTATAAGAATCAAACGAACGCTCTATTTGAAGGGCGTTTTTTTTTCGAAAGGCTCTGTTAAACCTGGAGTTGATTTTTAACACCTGTAGATTGGAGTGGAAGGGCGAGACTCCTGTGGGAGCAGCAAGACAGGTGAGACCCCGCAGCCGCGAACCGAAGAGGAGGCTATAACCGCCCCCCCCTAAGGAAAGCTCAGTGCCTGCTAGCTTCAATCAACAGCCAAGTTTAACAGAGCTTATTAAAAAAATGATTGACTCGCTTATGTGAATCCATTAACATAAAACAAAATATTCATGAAAATATGTATACTCGTATAATCTTGGAGATAAGGTCCATAAGTTTCTACCAAACTGCCGTAAAGAGTTTGACTACGAGAAGAATAGAGGCAAAATTTTGCTCTTCTCCCGGTCATTTCATCTGTGAGAGGGGTTTTTTTATGTCGATCGAAAACATGAAAGAAAGAAACGATGCTGCTTCAGGCAAAGAAATGGCGGACCTGCTTATAACGAATGTCATTGTAGCAGATGTCTTCAACCACGAGCTTGTAAAGATGGATGTAGCGGTAAAAAATGGTGAATTTGTTAGCTGCGGCCGCAGGGCTGCTAAAGAAATAATCGATGGTAAAGGGATGTATATGATTCCTTCGTTTATAGATTCACATGTGCATATTGAATCCTCAATGGTCACTCCCTCTGAATTTGCAAAGGCTGTTCTTCCGCATGGCGTTACGACGGTAATTGCTGACCCTCATGAAATCGCGAATGTATCTGGAACAGATGGAATTCGGTTTATGCTCGAACAATCAGAAAATCTGCCGCTTGATGTAAGGATCATGCTTCCATCTTCAGTTCCGGCAGCAAGCTTTGAAGAGAGCGGAGCCACCCTTCATATGCCTGATTTGGTCCCTTTCGCAGATCATCCGAGGGTATTAGGTCTTGCGGAAGTAATGGATTATCCTTCATTGGTAAATGGCGATAAGGATATGCTGGAAAAAATCCATATGGCCTCAAGCCGTTCAATGCCGATTGATGGTCATCTTGCCGGATTGCCTTCCGAACTTATTGATCTATACAGGACGGCGGGTGTAAAAACCGATCATGAAGTTAATTCTGCAGAGGAAGCGGTAAACAGAATTCGAAGAGGGATGTATGTTCAAATCAGACAGGGATCTGTAGCACAAAATCTCCCTGCTGTCATTCAGGCAGTTACTCCGCTGAATTCAAGAAGATTTATTCTTTGTACGGATGATAAACATCTTGATGAGTTAAAAGAAGAAGGAAGCATCGACCATCTTGTGAGACTTGCAATTGAAAAAGGAATCGATCCGCTAACGGCGATTCAAATGGCATCCATCAACGCAGCGGAATGCTACGGTCTTCAGAAAAAAGGAGCAATTGCTCCAGGGTTTGAGGCTGATTTCATTTTAACGGATGATTTAACAAGCCTGCCTATTAAGAATGTCTTTAGACTGGGAAAAGAGCGGGCATCAGATGGAAACCTCATTTCCAAAGACTGGCCGGTTCCTGAGCCGTATGAAGAGAGCCTGTTAAACACGGTTCATATCGGTGCCTTTAATCAGGAACAACTCGCCTTGCCTTTGCAAAAAAATCAGAAAGTACCTATTATAGAAATCCTGCCCAATCAGCTAATCACCAAAAAACGAATAGAAGAAACATCTGGAGCAGAGGGAGTTTTTCATGCAAGCGTTGAACTCGATCATTTGAAGCTGGTTTGTGTGGAGCGTCACCGCTCATCAGGGAAAGCCGGAGTAGGCATAGTGAAAGGATTTAAATTAAAAACAGGATCCATCGCAGTGTCCATTTCTCACGACTCCCATCATATTATGGCGACAGGAACGAATGATAAAACCCTTTTTGCAGCGATTAGCCGATTGGAGGAACTTCAAGGCGGGATGGTTGTGGCGGATGAAGAAGGCAGGGTTTTAGCTGAATTGTCTCTTCCTGTCGGCGGGCTGATGTCAGACAGGCCTTTTGAGGAAGTCATTGTAAGAATGACAGACATTCATCATGCTTTAAAGAAGACTGGCTTTAACGAACCGTTTAACCCATTCGTTATGCTTTCCTTTCTTGCCTTGCCTGTCATTCCCGAAATTAAGCTTACAGTAAACGGACTATTTGATGTTACTAAATTTGAACATGTTAAGATTTGATTTTAAAAAACGAACTGACCAGTCAGATCGTTTTTTTGTATAAACCATACCATTTATCCAGTTCGTTTTTATAAGAATGGCATGATTTGTTTTCTATTTGATTGATGTACATATACAGACTTTCAATAATGATTTCATTTACAGAGCTTTTATTTAATTCGTCTTTTAAGGAGACAAGTGCAGTCTTTAATTTATCTTCATCATCCTTAATCTCTCCAATCCATAAAGAGAGGAGGTCGCTGATCCGCTGCTTGGGCTTATTTTCCGCTAATTTAAGCTCGGATAATATGATTTTTGCTTCTTCCTCCTGGATAAGTGGCTGATCTCCAGTTTCATTGAAGCTCTTTATTAAGTAATCCATTCTTTTCAGAAGATACGGCCCCATCTCCGGAATCGGAAATGTTTGTTTTCCTTTGATCATCAGCACCAAAAATTCTTTTACCATTCCCTCAAGCAAAATAACCAAATCATATAAAAAGGGTTTAATCTCTGCCCCATATACTTCTCCAAGCCTTTCAGAATACCAGGCAAACAGACGCAGTCTGACCGTTTTTATGTAATGGAACAGCTCGCTGTTTTCCTTCATAATTTGTTCCCTAATCTGCATATGGAGTACCTCTTTATGAGTTGAATTGATATAAAAGATACTTGATAGCTGCTTTTCAAAGCTTGCTCTGTAATCTCCATCAGGTTCATGCAGCTCATCCATTTTCTCGAAAAGAGTTTCAAAGTGATGCTGAAAAATCGAAAACAGAAGATCCTCTTTTGAACCAAAATAATTGTAAATCGAGCCTTTTGCTACTCCGGCAGCATCTGCAATCTCCTGAATAGAGGTTTGATGATAACCATTTTGAGAAAAGCATTTAATTGCGCTGTTTATGATAATTTTCTCACGATCCTTCAATGACATTTACACCTTTCTCGAGTGGACTCAGGTTTTTAAATGGAGCTGGAGCAGGAAGCTTGCTGCCGTTTTTTGAGAGGTGAACAAGTTCTGCTTTGACTCCATAGGACTGTAGCGTTTTTACTAGATTTCTTATTCGATCAATTGTCTGCTCCATAACCGGCTCCTTTTATGGTTTTACACTGCTTTACATCGCTTCTGATTTACGCTTCATGTACCCAGCATCAGTCTTTTCCTCATCAGGCGTCCCGTTTGGGTATTCTTATCATGTGGGGCATGAGCTTGATATAGAATAGGGTGAAAAGCAGGAATTCGCTAAACCATAGTATGATTATAAATCAATTTTATCGATAAGTAATTGACGGAAACTCGTCCGTCATATAAAATATGACTGGATGGTCAGTATAAATGAATTATAGACCTTCCGTTCAAAAAATTCAACAGCCGGGAGAGAGATTAATGAATTCAGAAATGGCTCAGTGGCGGGATTTTCTCATGCCATATAAATTCGCTCTTGATGAATGCAAATTAAAAATAAACATGATTAAGGAAGAGGCTTTTATCTCAGGCAGCTATCATCCTATTGAGCATGTCAAAGCAAGAATCAAGCAGCCGGATAGCATTTTCAGAAAGCTGAAAAGAAAAGGGATTGAGCCGACCCTGATGAATGCAGCGGACCATTTGCAGGATGTTGCAGGTGTCCGGATTGTTTGTTCCTTCGTTAAGGACATATACTTAGTCGCGCAGCAGATCGAAGAAAGAACGGACATGTCCATTCTTGAAAAAAAAGACTATATCCAAAATCCGAAGCCGAATGGATACCAAAGCATGCACTACATTGCAGAGGTGCCCGTTACATTAAAGCAGGGTGTAAAAAAAGTGAAAGTTGAAATTCAGCTAAGGACCTTAGCGATGGATTTTTGGGCAAGTCTGGAACATAAAATTTTCTATAAATTTGAACGGGAGATACCAGATTATTTAAAGCAGGATTTGTATGAAGCTGCCATGGCGGTTCAATTACTGGACCAAAAGATGGAGCATATAAGAGATGAAATAGGAACAATCGAGGATTCGCGGGATCAAATTCTTATGCCGCTATAGGAGGAACATATATGGAGCCAGCCATTAATAGAAAGTTAGTTTTAACAGGGTTAATTATTGGAATGTTTTTCAGTGCGCTCGAACAAACAATTGTCGGAACGGCTATGCCGACGATTATTGGCGAACTTAATGGATTTTCAATTTTCGCATGGGTTACCACGGCTTATCTAATTACATCCACAACCGTCATTCCAATAACAGGAAAGCTTTCTGATTTATTTGGAAGAAGAAAGCTTTATTTAATTGGTACGATTCTTTTTATTATCGCTTCTGCCCTGTGTGCGACAGCTGAAACCATGGAACAGCTGATTGTTTACAGAGGCCTTCAGGGAATCGGCGGCGGAATGATCATGCCGCTCTCTCAAACCATCATTGGTGATATCTTTACAGCGGAACAAAGAGCAAAGTGGCAGGGTGTATTTGGAGCAATTTTTGGATTAAGCTCAGTTATTGGCCCGTTTATTGGAGGGCTGCTCGTTGATACGATCAGCTGGCATTGGATTTTCCTTATTAACGTACCGTTCGGATTGCTTTCAGCTATTCTTATTTTTGCAGGAATGAAGCACGAAGTAATAAGGGGAAAAGGCAAGGCGAAAATAGATTTTCTGGGAATTGCGACTCTCATTCCAGCGCTTGTCTGTTTATTGCTTGAGCTTTCTCTCGGCGGAGATAAGTTTGAATGGATATCAGCTCCAAGTATCGCGTTAATTGCAGGGGCCATTCTTTTTACAGGGTTATTCATCGCTGCAGAGAAGCGAGCAGAAGAGCCGATTCTAGAACTATCTCTTTTTAAGAACCGAGTTTTCTTTACAACGAATATGATTGGATTTTTGCTTGGCTTGGGTATGTTTGGTGCCATCATGTTTGTACCGATGTTCATGCAGGGAATAATGGGGGTCTCGCCAACAGTAGCTGGCTCGACAATGACGCCGATGATGATCGCGTTGATTGCGGCAAGCGTCATTGGCGGAAGGCTATTGCTTAAATGGACATTCCGCACTGTATTAACTTCCGGAATGGCAATTACAACCATTGGATTTTTCTTGATGAGCACAATGGGAACAGGAACACCTCAGTGGGTTGCCTATACTTTTATGGTCGTACTAGGACTGGGAATGGGTCTTGTGATGCCGACCATCATGATCGCTGTTCAGAATGAGTTCCCTAAGCATCAGCTAGGAACCGTAACATCCGCTTCAACATTCTTCCGTTCAATTGGAGGAACCATTGGTGTAACGGTACTCAATGCTGTGATGAATCACTCTTTGCAGGAGTCCATTGCGGAGCAGAAATTCTCAATGGGCTCAGGGCAGGCACCTGATTCGAATGCGTTATTTGGAATTTTGATTCATCCTGATTTACTGAAGATTCCTGAGGCTCAAAAAAATGCCTTTATCGGAGCAATTAAAGATATGTGGGTTTCGTCGTTTTCCATTACGTTTTTAACGGGATTGGTTTTCGTCCTGGTCGGAATTCTGTTTGCTCTCTCGGTAGGTAAGGGAAGAGTCAAAAGAGATTCTGAAAAGATTATCGAAGACATACCTTCTGCTGCAAATTAATGAAAAGCGGCCGCTCAATTGAGCGGCCGCTTTTTCGTTATGCACGTATGTTCTTTAAACTTCCATAATGATCGGAAGGATCATCGGACGGCGTTTTGTTTTTTCATAAAGGAACGGTGCAAGAGTATCCGTAATCTCATTTTTAATTTCAGACCATTGAGTTGTTCTTCGGTCCATAATTTTTGAAAGATGTTTCGTGATCAGATCCTGCGCATCGTTAATCAAATCTCCGGACTCTCTCATGTAGACGAATCCTCTGGAAATTAAATCTGGACCTGCAGCGATTTTGAAGTCTTTCATATTAATGCTTACTACGACAATGACAAGACCCTCTTCGGATAGAATACGGCGGTCTCTAAGCACAATGTTCCCAATATCGCCAATTCCGCTTCCGTCAATGTAGACGGAGCCCGAAGGAATTTTGCCTGTTACTCCGGCATCACTTCCGCCAAGAGCCAATACTTCACCATTATCCATGATAAAGCAATTTTCAGCTGGTACACCGCAATCCATAGCATGCTTCATATGCATTTTCTGCATGCGGTGCTCCCCGTGAATCGGCATGAAATATTTAGGCTTCATAAGGCGAAGCATTAATTTCTGCTCTTCCTGGCCGCCGTGTCCGGATGTGTGAATATCATTCAATGGTCCGTGAATGACTTCTGCTCCCGCACGGAACAGCTTATTGATCGTCCGGCTGACGCTCACTGTATTACCCGGAATAGGGGAAGATGAGAAGACAACCGTATCTCCCTGGATGATCTGAATTTGACGGTGAGTACCGTTCGCAATTCTGGAAAGGGCAGCCATTGGTTCACCCTGGCTTCCTGTACACAGGATAACGACGCGGTTAGCCGGCATCCGGTTAATCGCATTTGGTTCAATAAATGTATCTTTAGGACATTGGATATAGCCGAGATCTTGTCCGATTTGAATGGCAGCTTCCATGCTGCGCCCGAATACCGCCACTTTACGGTTGTTGATCACCGCTGCCTCTACCACCTGCTGAAGGCGATGGATGTTAGATGCGAAGGTAGCAAAAATAAGACGGCCATCAATTTTTCTGAAGATTTCGTTGATGCTGTCTCCAACCTTGCGCTCCGACATCGTGAAATGAGGCACTTCACTGTTTGTACTGTCGGATAGGAGGCAAAGCACGCCATCCTTGCCGATTTCAGCCATTTTCGTTAAGTTGGCAGGTTCACCTACCGGAGTAAAGTCAAACTTAAAATCTCCAGTATGTACAATGCTTCCAGGAGGTGTTTTTACAACCACTCCATAAGAATCCGGAATACTGTGAGTTGTGCGGAAGAACGTAACAGACGTTTTTCTGAATTTAATCACGTCTTCTTCCTGAATTTCATGAAGCTTTGCAGTTCTAAGCAAACCGTGCTCTTCTAATTTGTTGCGAATTAAGCCAAGTGCAAGCTTCCCGCCATATATCGGAATATTTAACTGTCTTAAAAGGTATGGAATTCCGCCTATATGGTCTTCGTGTCCGTGCGTAATAAATAAGCCTTTAATTTTGTCTTCGTTCTTTACTAGATATGTGTAGTCAGGAATAACATAGTCAATTCCGAGAAGCTCTTCTTCAGGGAATTTAATTCCTGCATCAATCAGAATGATTTCATCCTGAAATTGAACACCGTACGTGTTCTTTCCGATTTCACCCAAACCTCCGAGGGCAAAAACGGCAACTTGGTCGTTTTTAACGAATTTCATTGATCATAGCTCCAATACTTTATAATTTTCACTCTTCTCTTCATATTGAAGATAAGAATTGTCAACCAGATGTACAAACTCAATATTATAATTCCGATCTTTAAGCTTAAGTCGGACATCGCGCTCAGAATCACCATGCACGTAGAGTGTTTGTGTCTTTTCCCGAACAGGTACCTCTAGTACAGATTCCTGAAAGTATACTTTGTAAATCATTTGCCAAATCTCTCCTTAGATACCGTTTGTTAGATTGCCTTCTAACATTATATTCGAAACGGGCGCGTAAGAAAAGGGGGCCGAACCCCTTTAAAGGTCTGACCCCTACGCGATTGTCTTTTTTCTTAGCAAATGTTTCCACTGATCTTTGAGTTTATTCCTGAGTCTTCTAAGCATTTTAACACCCCTTTTCATAAAACTTGTCCATCATCCATCAATCCGGTGCTTTATCTCTGTTACTTATATTATATGAGATAATCGGTTTTTTTTTCATGGGTATTCGTGGAAATTAAAAGATAAGTTTTTTCTCGGAAATTATTGTTTTGCCGCATATGCAAACTTTGTTATAGTATATCTGACATTTATTAAGCTTATTGCAGCAGGAAGAGGAGAGTCTGATGATGAATGAAAAAGTGATTTTTTTTGATATTGACGGGACACTGCTTGACCATGATAAAAAAATACCTGCATCAACCAGACAGACGATTGATGATTTGCGCCGGGCAGGACACCATGTAGCAATTGCTACAGGACGGGCTCCATTTATGTTTAAAGATTTGCGGGAGGAACTTGGAATCGATTCCTTTGTTTCATTTAATGGTCAATTTGTGGTATTTGAAGGGGAAGTGATTTATAAAAATCCTCTGAAAACGGAGACGCTGGAGAAAGTTTTGGCTTACTCGTCCCAAACAAAACATCCGCTTGTTTTTATGAATCATGAAACCATGATGGCATCGGAGGGAGATCATCCTTTTATTCGCGAAAGCATGGGCTCCTTAAAGTTTGACCATCCAGAAGTAAATCCGGATTTTTTTTCAGAATCTGAAATCTACCAGACACTGCTTTTCTGCAAGGCAGGAGAGGAAGAGGCATACAAGCAATATAAGGATTTGCATTTCATTCGCTGGCATGACCTGGCGACTGATATTCTGCCGATGGGCGGCTCGAAGGCAGAAGGGATTAAAAAATTAGTTGAACGTCTTAAATTTGAAAGAGAAGATATATATGCATTTGGTGACGAGTTAAATGATCTGGAAATGATTAAATATGTTGGAACAGGTGTAGCGATGGGAAATGCCAATCCTAAACTGAAGGAAATCGCGGATTTTATCACAAAGCCTGTGGATGAAGACGGCATTCAGTATGCTGTTCACGAACTCGGCCTTCTATCATCTGCGCCGGAAAAAAATTAAGGATAATGCAAAAGGGAGCCGCATGTGGCTCCCTTTTATCTTTCTACAGCTATGGCACCTTCTGGAATGGAAAATGGCTCGCTGCTGTTCATGTGATCATAGAACATAACACCATTTAAATGATCAATCTCATGCTGAAAAACAATCGCAGCCAGACCTTTTAACCGCAAATCCACTTCGCTGCCATCTAAAGCCGTGGCCTTTACTCTTACTTTTGCATATCGGGGTACATACCCAGGAACCGGTCTGTCAACGGAAAGGCAGCCTTCTCCCTCTGCAAGAAAACTTTGCTGAACCGAATGGCTGATAATTTTCGGATTAAACAGTCCATAGCTGTATTGAATGTTTTCATCTGAAAAATGAACGGCAATCATTCGTTTTCCCACATTTATCTGAGGGGCGGCAAGCCCGACGCCAGGACGGAGATCATGTTTCTCGGCAATCTCAGGATTCTGGCTGTTTTTTAAGTAATCAAGCATCTCCTGAAGTATTTGGCGATCTTCCTGAGAAGCAGGCAGCGACACTTCCTTTGCCGCCTCCCGCAAAGTCGGATGGCCTTCTCTAATGATGTCTTTGCTTGTAAGCATTGCAAGCACTTCCTTTCATCGTTTCAACCCGTATCTTTTTCATTATATAGAAACCGCTTTTTGAATGAAAGATGATTCTATTGTATTTTTAACACCGTTTCATAAGAACATTAATCCATTGCAGGATTGAATTTTCCATGTATGTGGTTTTGCTCAGGCGCGGGGGCTGTCCATTCCTCGGGATCGTTTTAAGCAAGCACCGTTTAATTGTCTGCACGTATATATTAGAATAAGCACCCCTTAATAGGAGTGCTTTGGTGTTTATTTTGCCAGCTCCAGCGCTAGCCCTTCGGCCGCTTCGCTCTCTCGGGCCCGCAGGACGCGGGTCAGTTCTGCGTTGCGGAAGGAAACCGCGCTCTTAGCAGAACTTCCTTTAAAAAGCGCCCCTCGGTGGAGAGCTCCACCGTCTTTCAGGGCTGAGCAAGCGCCTTCCGCTTTTCTTGATGTCCAGCTCCAGGCGCTAGCCCTTCGGCCGCTTCGCTCTCTCGGTCGGGGCAAAAAGCGCCCCTCGGTCGAGAGCTCCACCGTCTTTCAGGGCTGAGCAAGCGCCTTCCGCTTTTCTTGATGTCCAGCTCCAGGCGCTAGCCCTTCGGCCGCTTCGCTCTCTCGGTCGGGGCAAAAAGCGCCCCTCGGCCAGAAGCTCCACCGTCTTTCAGGGCTGAGCAAGCGCCTTCCGCTTTTTTTGATGTCCAGCTCCAGGCGCTAGCCCTTCGGCCGCTTCGCTCTCTCGGTCGGGGCAAAAAGCGCCCCTCGGTCGAGAGCTCCACCGTCTTTCAGGGCTGAGCAAGCGCCTTCCGCTTTTCTTGTTAGCAGCCTCCGCCGAGGTATGCTGCACCGACGATGATTAAAAGGATAAACAATACAACGATTAGAGCAAATGTGCGTCCGTAGCCGTAGCCACCGCAGCCGTATGCAGGGTAAGCAGGATAACAATACATATTGACAACCTCCTTTAAAATAGCGCTCTTGCTTGAGCGTCTGATATAACATATGCTTGCGGGGTAAATGTGTATAGTCATTAGCCCAGTTCTTTTTTCTTTTTGGGTTTTGTCCCACCCATCGAAGGAAAAGGACAGCCGAATTACCTGTTTTTGCAGGCTTTCGCCAATTACTTTACAGAGATGTATTGTGTTCTTTGCACAGAGATTTTATAGTTAGTAGTTGTAGAGTAAGGGGGATTAAATGTGCGGAAAAAGAATAAATGGCTAATGTTTGGCATGAGTGCGGCCTTATCAGGCTCCATTCTCACAGGCTGTATGGGGCCGTCACCATCCGAGCAGGCATATGAGGCGCTTGAAAATGTAGTCTCTAAAGAGAGCCCGTTTAAGAAGGAGCAACAACCTCTTCTTGAACTTGAACAGAAGGAGAATAAGATTTACAACCAAATTATCGCTCTTGGCATGAAAGATTTTGAAAAAATTAAAACACTTTCCGGAGATGCGCTTAAATTAGTGGCGGATCGAAAAGACCGGATTGAAACAGAGCAAAAAAGCATTGCGGAATCGGAAAAGGCATTTAAAGATGCAGAAGAAGCACTTGGGAAAATTGAGGATGGCAAAGCTGAAAAAGAGGCAGATGAGTTAAAAAAGCTCATGCACGACCGTTATAATTCATACAACGAGCTTGCAAAATCCTACAAATCGGCAATTGCACTTGATGAAGAACTGTATAAGATGTTCCAGAATAAAGAGCTGAAGCTTGAAGATCTGGAAGCGCATATCAGTAAGATCAATGCCTCTTATAAAGAAGTTATGGAATTGAATAAAAAGTTCAATGAGTACACAGAGCAGTATAATACAGCCAAAAAGGCTTTTTATAAGGCTGCTGATATTAAAGTCGATCAATAAAAAGACTGATGCGAATGGAAGGGAAGCCACCGGAAGTTAACAAAATCCGGGGGCTGCCGTCCTTATTTGTACAGTCTTTGTTTTTGTCTGTATATAGTAGAAACGCTTTCCTTACATAGGTTTAATGGGCAAAATCCTGTTTTGTCCCCAGAGTGCAAACAGCAATTATCAACAGTGTCCATTTTTTATTAGGCTCTGTTAAAGCCCCGTGTCGATTTATAACAGCTGTTGATTGGAATGGAAGGCCGAGACTCCTGCGGGAGCAGCGGGACAGGTGAGAACCCGCAAGCGCAAAGCGGCGAGGAGGCTCAAGCAGCCCGTTCAAGGATAAGCGAGCGCCTGCAACGCAAATCAACAACCAAAGAAAAGTCTGGGGAAAGATCATGGTTTAGATGGATACCATTTTTTAACACCTGATTGATTGGAGCGGAAGGTATGAGACTCATGCTGGGACAGCGTGACAGGTGAGACCCCGCAAATGCAAAGCGTACAGGAAGCTCACTGCACTTCAAGGACAAGAGATTGTCTGCAGTGGAAATCAACAGCTGAATTTTTTAAAAATGAAAACGCTACTATTGTAGTACAGGTTATTTATTTGTACTAATACAGTTTGTTAAAATGGGATTTATTTGTAAAAATAAAGTTTGCCAAATTCCTTTAATAAACCTTGTGTAAACAGATTGACTTCAGTTTTTATGAGGTGTAAACTATGTTTGTATTATTAGTATTGTATTATTTTTGCTTCTGAAAAAATTAATACAGTTTCCGTAGCTTAAATCTTTACATATCCTGAAGTTTTAAGTTGCTCTAATGTGGTAAATGGTAGTGGAATGTGTTTGAAAAAAATGTGTCTGTGATTTAATTTAGGGTATCCTAAATCTGTATATGACTGGAATCATTCTGCTATCAAAATTGTCTAAATGAAAGGAAGAGGTGACTTAGATGGCTGCTAAAACTAAATCTGCACTTGTAGACGGCAAAAAGCAATTTGATGCGATTGCTGAGCAGTTCCAAACGTTACAAATTTTAAATGAAAAAGGCGAAGTCGTGAATGAAGCGGCAATGCCGGATCTATCTGATGATCAATTGAAAGAGCTTATGCGCCGTATGGTTTATACGCGTATTCTTGATCAGCGTTCTATCTCTCTAAACCGTCAAGGACGTCTTGGTTTCTATGCTCCGACTGCCGGACAGGAAGCTTCTCAGATCGCTTCCCATTTTGCATTGGAAAAAGATGACTTTATTCTTCCTGGTTATCGTGATGTGCCTCAAATTATCTGGCATGGTCTTCCGCTTTATCAAGCGTTCCTATTCTCCCGTGGACATTTCCACGGCAACCAAATGCCTGAAGATGTATATGCATTGTCTCCTCAAATTATCATTGGAGCTCAATACATCCAGACTGCCGGCGTAGCGCTTGGAATGAAAAAGCGTGGAAAAGAAGCAGTTGCCATCACTTATACAGGGGACGGCGGAGCTTCACAAGGTGATTTCTATGAAGGAATTAACTTTGCCGGAGCATTTAAGGCTCCTGCAATTTTCGTAGTGCAAAACAACCGCTATGCAATTTCTACTCCAGTTGAAAAACAATCTGCTGCACGTACAATTGCTCAAAAAGCAGTTGCGGCTGGAATTGTAGGAATTCAAGTTGACGGTATGGATCCGCTTGCTGTTTACGCTGCTACAGCTGAAGCACGCAAACGCGCAATCGGCGGAGAAGGCCCGACATTGATTGAAACCCTTACGTTCCGTTATGGACCACATACAATGGCTGGGGATGACCCGACACGCTACCGCACAAAAGATATTGAAAACGAGTGGGAAGAAAAAGATCCGCTTGTTCGTTTCCGCAAGTTCCTTGAAGGCAAAAAGCTTTGGAGCGAAGAGGAAGAAAATAAAGTAATCGAACAGGCAAAAGAAGAAATTAAAGAGGCAATCAAAAAAGCCGACGATTATCCAAAACAAAAAGTAACTGACCTTATGGGCATTATGTACGAAGAAATGCCTAATAATCTCAAGGAGCAGTTTGAAATTTATAAAGCGAAGGAGTCGAAGTAAGCCATGGCGCAAATGACAATGATTCAGGCAATCACTGATGCGTTACGCACAGAACTAAAAAATGACGAAAACGTTCTAGTATTTGGAGAAGACGTTGGCGTAAACGGCGGGGTTTTCCGCGCGACTGAAGGATTGCAGAAGGAATTTGGCGAAGACCGTGTATTCGATACTCCGCTTGCAGAATCTGGAATCGGAGGTCTTGCACTTGGACTTGGTCTTCAAGGCTACCGTCCAGTACCTGAAATTCAGTTCTTCGGATTCGTGTATGAAGTAATGGATTCCATTTCCGGCCAAATGGCACGTATGCGTTACCGTTCTGGCGGAAGATGGACATCTCCTGTCACAATCCGTTCCCCGTTTGGAGGAGGAGTACATACTCCAGAAATGCATGCGGACAGCCTGGAAGGTCTCATGACTCAACAGCCTGGACTAAAAGTAGTTATTCCTTCAACGCCTTATGATGCAAAAGGACTTTTAATTGCCGCTATTCGTGATAACGATCCGGTTATCTTCCTTGAGCACATGAAGCTTTACCGCTCTTTCCGTCAGGAAGTTCCTGAAGAAGAGTACACAATTGAACTTGGAAAAGCTGAAGTGAAACGCGAAGGATCAGATCTTTCTATCATCACTTACGGTGCAATGGTTCATGAATCTCTTAAAGCAGCTGAAGAGCTTGAAAAAGAAGGTAAATCCGTAGAGGTTATTGACCTTCGTACAGTTCAGCCGCTGGATATCGATACAATTATTGCTTCTGTTGAAAAAACAGGCCGTGCAATCGTTGTTCAAGAAGCTCAAAAGCAAGCTGGAGTTGGTGCAAACGTTGTTGCTGAAATTAATGACCGCGCTATCCTAAGCCTTGAAGCTCCTGTTCTTCGTGTTACAGCTTCTGATACAGTATTCCCTTTCTCTCAAGCAGAGGGTGTATGGCTGCCTAACCACAAAGACGTAATTGAAACAGCTAAAAAAGTTTTGGAATTTTAATCAAACAGGACGAAACAGCAATCGAAAAGAAATCAGTGAAGCTGGTTTCTTTTCGTTCATAGCAAATCACACAAAACTGGGAGGTTGAAAAACCGTGTCATTCGAATTTAAAATGCCGGATATCGGTGAAGGAATCCATGAAGGCGAGATCGTAAAATGGTTTGTTAAGCCAGGTGACGAAATTGAAGAGGACGACGTGCTAGCTGAAGTGCAAAACGATAAAGCAGTCGTTGAAATTCCTTCTCCTGTAAAAGGAAAAGTATTAGAACTTAAAGTTGATGAGGGAACAGTTGCAACAGTTGGACAAACTCTAATCACTTTTGACGCTCCAGGCTACGAGAACCTTAAATTCAAGGGTGACGATCATGGAAGCGATGAGAAAAAAGAAGAAAAAACTGAGGCTCAGGTTCAATCAACAGGCGAAGCGGGTCAAGATGTGAAAAAAGAAGAAGCTCCAAAGCAAGAACCTGCTGCTGAAACAGGTGCAGGAAGCCAGGATCAGGTTGAAGCTGACCCTAATAAACGCATTGTAGCTATGCCATCTGTGCGTAAATATGCACGCGAGCAAGGTATTGATATCCGTCAAGTAAACGGATCCGGCAAAAACGGACGCGTATCTAAAGAAGATATCGATGCATTCGGCAAAGGCGGAGCTGCGCAACCAACAGAAGCTTCAGCAGCAGAAGAAAGCAAACAAGAATCTAAACAAGATTCAAAACCGGCTGCACAAGCAATTCCGGAAGGCGAGCTTCCTGAAACACGTGAAAAAATGTCCGGCATGAGAAGAGCGATTGCTAAAGCAATGGTAAACTCCAAGCATACGGCTCCTCACGTTACGCTTATGGATGAAATTGATGTTACTGAGCTTGTTGCACACCGTAAAAAATTCAAAGGTGTTGCGGCAGACCAGGGTATTAAGTTAACATATTTACCGTACGTTGTGAAAGCTCTTACTTCTGCGCTGAAAAAGTTCCCAGTGCTTAATACATCTCTTGATGACAGCACAGACGAAATTGTTCAAAAGCACTACTACAACATCGGTATCGCTGCAGATACTGAAAAAGGTCTTCTAGTACCTGTTGTTAAGAACGCTGACCGCAAATCTGTATTCGAAATCTCTGATGAGATCAATCAGCTTGCAGTTAAAGCGCGTGATGGTAAACTTTCCGGTGCCGAAATGAAAGGTGCATCCTGCACAATCTCTAACATCGGTTCTGCCGGCGGACAATGGTTTACTCCAGTAATCAACCATCCTGAGGTAGCAATCCTTGGAATTGGCCGTATTGCTGAAAAGGCTGTTGTACGCGATGGTGAAATTGTTGTAGCTCCAGTTCTTGCTCTTTCCTTGAGCTTCGACCATCGTATGATTGATGGTGCTACTGCACAAAATGCAATGAACCACATCAAGCGTTTACTTAACGACCCACAACTTATTTTAATGGAGGCGTAATCAATGGTAGTAGGAGATTTCCCTATTGAGACAGACACTCTTGTCATTGGTGCGGGACCTGGCGGCTATGTAGCCGCCATCCGCGCTGCACAGCTAGGACAAAAAGTAACAATTGTTGAAAAAGGAACTCTAGGCGGAGTTTGCCTAAACGTTGGATGTATTCCTTCCAAAGCATTAATTTCAGCTGGTCACCGCTTCGAAAATGCTAAGCATTCCGAAGATATGGGAATCACGGCTGAAAACGTAAAAGTTGATTTTACAAAGGTTCAGGAATGGAAAGGCAGTGTTGTCAACAAGCTTACGAGCGGTGTTGAAGGCCTTCTAAAAGGAAACAAAGTAGAAATCGTCCGCGGAGAAGCATACTTCGTAGATGGCGAATCCATTAAAGTAATGGATGAAAATTCTTCTCAAACTTATAAATTTAAAAATGCAATCATTGCGACGGGTTCCCGTCCGATCGAACTACCAGCATTCAAATACTCTGACCGTGTCATCCATTCTACCGGCGCTCTTGCTCTTAAAGATGTTCCGAAGAAATTGGTTGTAATCGGCGGAGGCTACATCGGAACTGAGCTTGGAACGGCGTATGCTAACTTCGGTACTGAAGTTACGATTATTGAAGCTTTGGATGATATTTTAATGGGCTTCGAGAAACAAATGAGCTCACTAGTTAAACGCAACCTGAAGAAAAAAGGGAACGTTGACATCCATACGAAAGCAATGGCTAAATCTGTTGAAGAAACAGAAAATGGCGTGAAAGTAACATTTGAAGTGAAAGGCGAAGAACAAACAGTTGAAGCGGATTACGTACTGGTAACAGTAGGACGCCGTCCAAACACTGATGAACTTGGTCTTGAGCAAGTAGGCGTTGAAATGAGCGACCGCGGCGTTATCAAAATTGATAAACAGTGCCGCACAAGCGTTTCCAACATTTTCGCAATTGGTGATATTGTTGAAGGACCGCCTCTTGCGCACAAAGCTTCTTATGAAGGTAAAATTGCTGCAGAAGTAATCGCTGGCGAAACGTCTGAGATCGACTATCTTGGAATTCCAGCAGTTGTATTCTCAGAGCCTGAACTTGCTACTGTAGGATATACAGAAGCTCAAGCGAAGGAAGAGGGTCTTGAAGTAACAGCTGCCAAATTCCCATTCGCTGCTAATGGACGTGCTCTGTCTCTTAATGAAACAGACGGTTTCATGAAGCTAATCACAACGAAAGAAGACGGAATCGTTATCGGAGCTCAAATCGCTGGTGCGAACGCTTCTGACATGATTTCTGAACTTGGACTTGCAATCGAATCCGGAATGACCGCGGAAGATATCGCAATGACGATCCATGCTCACCCAACATTGGGAGAGATTACGATGGAAGCTGCTGAGGTCGCTCTTGGCAGCCCAATTCATATCATTAAATAAATTGCATCAAAAAGACCTCTGCGAAAGCGGAGGTCTTTTTAATGCTTCAAAACTTTTCGAAGCGGGTTTAATATTTCTTCTTTAGTTTGGACCATTCCTTCAATGTGAATCACGACTTTTTTATTGTCCATAACAAGCAGGGAAGGATATTTACGGACGCCAAAAGGATTGTTTTGTTCCTCCTGATACACCTTGAAATTTTTGGAATCAACCGGGTATTTTTCTTTAATTGCCAGCAGCGCATCATAATACTGTTTTTCATCCTCAATTTTGTCCCCGTCTGAAAAAAAGACAATCACTTTATCTTTTGTTTGGATGGAAGTGCCTGAGGTCTGGGACATTAATCCCGGGAACGTGCAGGAAGAGAGAAACAAAACAGGCCCAATCATCACTGCTAAAAACATTCGATCGAACTTATTCATTTTATCTGCAAACACGATTTATCCCTCCCCAGTCCTATTTCCGGTCTCAAATTAATCCCATTTTATCATAATCCCATCTCATTCCTTTAAATGTCATCAAAATGTTACCGAATTGAAAAATGGGATTTTCAATTAAAAAAAGTTACTCTCATTAATATAAACGGGAGTAACTGGAAAAAAGTTTCGTTTTATTGGAAGTTTTATAAAAACCTTTGCATAAGTATTTTATCATTGTCCTTCATACATACCAGGTCAATTTAATTATAGCAATTGAACGATAATTTTCCTAAGACACTGTGCGCATCTGGAGGCTTCCTGTATTTAGTAAACCATTATGTAAACCGCATAACCTTCCCATTAAACAAATGCAGCTCACCTTTCATTTTTTTTGCCAGGAATTTGCACAATTCATTGGCCTTTCCTTTGTCCCCATGTGCAGAAGAGGCTGGCAGGTAGATCTGCACCGCTTCAGCAGACTCATCTTCTGATTGGATGATTCCTATATAAATATGATTGAAGCCAGGCTGGACACTTCTTAAAATTAGCAAGCGTTCATGTTCCTGGCAGATTTCATATGGGAATGCAGTCTCACTGTATTCCCACCCAAGCTGTTCCCCTGTTTTGGCTGTAATTCCTTTATAGTAGTCAATATGTTTATAAATGATTTCTAAAGAGATTGGCTCCCTGTCATTCATAACGATGCTCGCATGTTGTCCCACTTTCAGTCCTCCCTATCCTCTGTTTATTCCATTGTATTCTAAATAATCTGATATTTACAATTAAAATTGACTCAATCAAAAGACCGAGAAATTCCCGTTCTAATTTATGAGAGATGGATGCACCTTGCTTCTGATGTGATTCCCTTCTAATCCCAATACAATAAAGTTATATCAAATAAAGAGGGGAAAGATCACTATGAAAAAGACTGTGATGATTACTGGAGGCTCTAAAGGTTTGGGAAGAGCACTCGCGCTGACTTTTGCGAAAAAAGGGGCACGCATTGCAGTGTGTGCGAGGGGGAAACATGAGCTTAATTTACTGGAAAGGGAAATAATTGAGTTTGGAGGGGAAGTTCTTGCCGTCCAGGCGGATATCTCCATTGCTGAAGAAGCCGATCGTTTCGTATCCCTAGCAGAGGAAGCTTACGGGTACATTGATGTTCTTATCAATAATGCCTCTATTTTCGGACCAGGTCCTTTACAACTGGCAGACTATACAGAAAATGCCTTTAAAGAAGTTCTTGAAGTAAACATACTAAATCCCTTTTTAATGACAAAAAGGGTGCTCTCAGGTATGCTGATCCGCCAGCAGGGCAGCATTATTAACTTAACTTCGGAAGCAGGAAAGACAGGCTTTGCTGAGTGGGGAGCCTATGGAATATCTAAATTCGCTGTAGAAGGCATGACACAGACCTGGGCTGATGAGTTAAAAGATACTGGGGTAAGAATGAATATGGTAGATCCCGGTGAAATGGATACGGAAATGCACCGGACAGCGGTCCCAGATTGTGACTATGATTTAGCCAATCCGCTGGATCATCTAGATATCTTCTTATATCTTGCATCAAATCAGTCAGCACTTATAAATGGACAGCGATTTGAAGCCCAGTCCTTCAGCTATAAGGAGGGAAGAGCATGACTATTCAGCATCAGGCATTTCATATACCAGACAGTCTCCATGCAGCAGAACCGGCTGAACAGAGAACCGGGAGGAGAGACGCAGTCCGTTTATTGGTTCTCGAAGCGGAAAGCGGCATGAGAAGGCATTCATCGTTTAGGGAGATTGGCTCTTTTTTGAAGCCCGGTGATCTATTGGTGTTCAATAACAGCCGAACCATTCCTGCTGTATTAAAGGGAACATTTAGGAAGGGAGAAGTTGAGGTCAGGCTGAGCAGGAAGGTATCGGATCATATTTGGGAAGCAATCATATATGATGGATTAGCAAATATCGGAGATACGATTACATTTAATGACAGACTTGAAGCAGTGATTTACGGGAGAGGAATAGAACGGCCGCTGATTCTGCTGAAGTTCTCAAAAAGCGGGGTGGAGCTTCTCCAGGAAATCTACTTAATTGGCAAAGCGGTTGATTACGAATACATCCAGCACCCATGGCCTCTGGAAAGCTATCAAACGGTCTATGCCTCTGTGCCCGGTTCAGTTGAGATGCCTTCTGCAGGAAGAGCGTTTACCTGGAAGCTTCTGCAGCAGCTCAAGTCTCAAGGAGTTCAAATAGCCTTTTTGCAGCTTCATGCAGGTTTAAGCTATTTTGGAGGTGACATATGGCCAGATCCTGCTAAACACTTCGAGTCTTATCGAGTACCAGAGGAAACGGCTAAAGCTGTATTGGATACAAAGCTTACAGGGGGAAGGGTCATAGCAGTTGGAACCACAGTTGTAAGGGCACTGGAAACGGCAGCCGAAAACGGCGGTTTGCCAAATGGAACGGAAGGGGTTACAAATCTTTATGTTACCCGTAACTTTGCCCGGAAGGCTGTAGACGGACTGCTTACAGGCTTTCACGAACCGGAAGCAAGCCATTTAGACATGCTGAGTGCCTTCATTAAACCAAATCTATTGGGAGAAGCCTATAAGGAAGCTTTAATGAAAAATTATTTATGGCATGAATTTGGTGATATGAATCTTATTTTGCCATGAGAGAAGGGGAAAAGATGAAAGTGCATCATATTGGGCTGAATGTTCGAAACCTGGAAGCTTCCACGAATTTTTATACCGTTTTCTTCGATTTAAATAAAGAAACGGAGTTCTCTTTTTTGGATGATAACATTGTATTTCTGCATGGTGCAAATGGAATGCTTGAACTGATTGAGGATAAGAGTGCCGTTTTTAATGAAAAAGCCATTCATCTGGCGTGGGAGGTTGAGTCTATCCAATATTGGCTTGACCGGCTTGAAAAGAAGGGACTCCTGCCTGCCCTTGGACCGTTCAAGCTGCCGAACGAATGGAAAACAGTTTTCTATGAGGGACCCGATGGAGAAACAATCGAACTGATTGAGAAAAAAAGGGCACTCAAAATAAAATTAATGTGACATACTTTTTATGCTTGACGAATATAATGTGACATAATAATATAAAACTAACAAATTATTAAAACCGCTTACATTTAAGAAAAGGGGATGGGAAGATGGGAACAATCGTTTGTCAGGATTGCAACAGCACAATCAGCCATTTTGAGGATGAAAAAGTCTCCACTTTGTACGGAAGATGCTTAAATTGTGAGTGTGAAAAAACAGAAATCAAACGGTAAACATGACAAGGGGTTAAGATAAAAAGGGAAAAGCATGCGCTGAATCTGGCGCATGCTTTTATTTATCACGATTGATTCGATTCGTTCTCTTATCGTATTGCTTTATGCTCTTTAATAACCCGAAGAGAATTTAAGTTAGGATCCTCAGGTCCCTGAACAGGCAGCCCGACTTCCATGTTTTTTTGAATATAGGCAAGATTATCTTCAGTAATAATCTCACCGGGAATAAAGATTGGGATCCCGGGAGGATAAACCATAATAAACTCAGCGATAATCCGGCCTGCGGATTCATTAAAGTCCACGATTTCTGTTTCGGAATAAAAAGCATCCCTTGGTGTAAGGGCAAGCACTGGTATATCAGGCAGCAGCACGGCGGTTTCTTCGATTTGACCCGGATCTCGGTGTTTAAACCGGTCTGATAGTTCAGTCAATGCTTCGACGAGCAAATCTGTTTCCTTTACAGTGTCACCAGGGGTAACGATGCACAGGATATTATATAGATCGGAAAGTTCAACCTCAATTCTGTATTTCTCCCGAAGCCACTTCTCCACGTCATAGCCTGTTAATCCAAGCTCCTTCACTGAGATAATCAATTTTGTCGGATCGTAATCATAAGTTGACTTCGTTCCGAGAATTTCGCTGCCTACACAATAAATATCTTCTATAGCGTTTAACTGCTGACGCACTTTTTGAGCAAGCTGAATGGTTTGGTCAATCAGTTCTCTGCCCTCCATGGCCAGGCGCTTACGGGCTACATCAAGCGAAGCGAGCAGCAAGTAGGAGGTTGAGGTTGTTGTCATCATACTTAAAATCGACTGTACCCTCTGAGCGGACACAAGCCCCTCTCTGACGTTTAGGACCGAGCTTTGGGTCATAGACCCTCCCAGCTTATGAACACTTGTTGCAGCCATGTCAGCCCCTGCCTGCATCGCTGACATTGGAAGCTCTTCGTGGAAGTGGATGTGAACACCGTGTGCTTCATCTACTAAAACCGGTACATGGTAGGAATGGGCAATTTCGACGATTTTTTTCAAGTCTGCCGATATTCCAAAATACGTCGGGTTTATGACTAGGACTCCTTTAGCATCAGGATGCTGATCCAGAGCCGTCTGCACAGAGTCAGTGGTAATTCCGTGAGATATACCGAGCTCTTTATCAACCTCAGGATGAATAAAAACGGGAACCGCACCTGAGAAAACAATAGCGGTCATGACGGATTTATGAACGTTTCTAGGGACGATAATTTTATCTCCAGGCTTGCAGACAGCCATAACCATTGTCATAATTGCTCCACTCGTTCCTTGAACGGAGAAAAATGTGAAATCAGCTCCAAATGCATCTGCAGCAAGCTCCTGGGCTTCTTTAATAATACCCTTCGGAGAATGCAAATCATCAAGAGGTCCTATATTAATCAGATCCATTTTAAGGGCGTTTTCGCCGATGTATTCTCTGAAATCTGGATCAATTCCGGCACCTTTTTTGTGCCCAGGTATATGAAATTGAATGGGATTCCGGTCAATGTGTTTTTTTAACCCGGTATAAAGCGGTGTCAGGTTTTGGTTCAATGGTTCATTCCACCTTCTTTTTCTGAAATACGTCCTTAATAAAAACACATGAATTATATCATTAGGGAGAATTTTTATAAAGTAAATTTTGACTGGCTTTGTCAAAGGAAATCGAATCTTCTCTATCGAAAAAAATAAAAGGGGGGATGAAAATGATTTGGAAAACGAAAGTAACGGAATTGCTCGGCATCAAATATCCGATCATTCAAGGGGGGCTAGCGTATCTCGCATATTCTGATTTGGCAGCCGCTGTCTCCAATGCCGGGGGCCTCGGCCAGATTACAGCCATGTCTCTAGGATCTCCAGAAGAACTTAAGGAAGAAATTCGTAAAACGAGATTGAAAACAGACAAGCCGTTTGGTGTGAACTTTGCCATAGGTCAGCATGGCAGGCCGTTTTCCAGCATGCTTGAAGCAGCGATCCAAGAGGGAGTAAAGGTCATTTCCATGACGGGAGGAAATCCGGCTCCTATTTTTGAACAGCTAAAAGGAACATCAATAAAAAAACTTGTATTGGTTGCAGCGCGAAGGCAGGCGGAAAAAGCGGAAGAAATGGGGGCAGATGCAGTTATAGCCGTTGGACAGGAAGGGGGAGGTCATTTAGGGAGAAATGATACCGGAACCTTTGTCCTGATTCCGCAAATTGTAAGGGCGGTCTCAATTCCAGTTATTGCATCTGGGGGAATCGCCGACGGAAGAGGGCTAATGGCCTCCCTTGCTTTTGGAGCAGAGGGAATTGAAATGGGGACAAGATTTATTGCTGTAAAAGAATGTGTCCATGCCCATCATCACTACAAGCAGGATTTAATTTCTTCCAGTGAAACAGACACAGTGCTTATAAAAAAGAGCATTGGAGCTCCTGCCAGAGCCTTGGCGAACGAATGGACAGAACAAATTATCCAGCTTGAAGAACTAAAATCAGGCTATGAAGGATTAAAAGAGTATATTGATGGCAGGGCAAATAAAAAATACATATATGAGGGAAATCGATCAGAAGGTTTCGGCTGGAGCGGACAGTCCGCAGGTCTAATATACGACATTCCCACTGTACAGGAATTATTTGATAGAATGTTGAAAGAGGGAGAAATCATCCGCAATCAATGGGGGAATGGCAAAAGAGATTGAGGTGAGAACATGGATTATCAATATCCGCTTTCTGCAGATTGGTCCACAGAAGAAATAATTGATGCCGTTCAATTTTTCGAAAATGTTGAAAAAGCCTATGAACAGGGAATCAGCAGGGAAGATTTTATGAACAGCTATCGCAGATTCAAGGAGATCGTACCAGGTAAAGCAGAGGAGAAGAACCTTTGTGATGAATTTGAAGAGGTAAGCGGTTATTCTTCGTACCGTACTGTAAAGAAAGCAAAAGACAGTGAAGATGGAAATCGAATAAAAATGCCTTAAACAAAATCCCGGGGGTCACCCGGGATTTTGTTAGTTAGACGATTTTTGAGCCAGCTGATAGAGCGGCAGCAGTGTTTTTAATGATTGCTCTGCTTTATCCAGAAATTCTTCCGGATTCATGGATTCTGCTTCCTCCTTGCTGAAATGAACACCACAGAGCATTTCAGCCTTTTTAACCGTCTGAAGCCTTTTAGCCATCTCTTTCAGCCCTTTTTTCCCAAGCTCTTTTTGTGAAACTGCTCCAGGCTTCGTATGATCTGAGGACCATACAAAGTTTTCCGGAATGTCATGTAAAATCTGATTAAGATTTTTTTCAGCCGCTTTTCCGAAGCTTACTTTGGCGGGAGCTTCATAAATCATGGCAAACCAGATAAAAACATGGGTTTCCCATAAACCAATCTGAAAATGGGGAAGCATTTTGTAACCTCTTTTGCTGCTGGCGAAAGCAACCCACGTATCATCAGGCGGGTTTACGGAACGCCTTGCATGCTTTGCTACATGCGAAAACATTTCATCTCCTGTCCAGCTGGACAATTCTGTACTGAAATGCTCGCCAAGGCTTTCAAGCTTCGGGCGTACTTGCTCGATTAATTTCTCCATTCGCTGATCCAGTCCATCTATCGTGAATACTTCAAAATCTTTTTGAGTGAAACCCGTGAATTTCATTGCTGTGAGAAACCTCCTGAATATAAGTAAAAATATTGTAGCATAACCGGCAGCGCGCTCCAATAAAGTTGCACGTTTCATCGTAACGGCAAAGTGGTAAAGTATTGTAAACAAGCTTTATATATAGGTAGATACACAATTTTTTTCACCATGTTCCCTGTCATTATTAATGAACATAAGATATACAAAATCTCATCGGTCCCAAGTTTTCGAAAGCTATTCATAAAATAAGTAAGATATGAAAGGGGAGTTTTTCGATGAAACAGGTCATTAAAGCCGCACAGCCCAGAGAATTGAAAAATCGTATCAGTGTAATCCAGCTTGAATTGGATTATGAACTGGCTACATTGTTTGATGCGATGCAGGATAACAACGAAGATCAAAAATCAGAAAGCAAACAAAGACTTGAAAAACTCAGAAGAGAATGGCTTAAGCTGCAGGCATAGCCTGAGGATGTTAAACGAACCTTAAGAAGGTTCGTTTTTATCTGCGCCCGGCTCTTTGCATGCTCCCCTTTCGGCTTGAATTCGTGTTTTTCTTGCAGTATCCTTTATTACATACCTATACATATTTTGGACAGGCCCAAAATGCCTGTAACCGTTAAGTCCCAATAGAAAAGAGGCTAATCATGACTAATTGGAAAGATATTGATCATCATGCAAAAAGCTGGATTAGAGAAGCGGGAGAAAGAATCCGCGGTTCCTTTGCAACGTCTCTTTCAATTCAAACTAAATCCAATCCGAACGACCTCGTTACCAACATGGACAAAGAAACAGAGCAATTTTTCATCAGCAGGATCAAAGAAACCTACCCCGATCACCGTATCCTGGGGGAAGAGGGATATGGACATGAAATCGAGGACTCCAAAGGGATCATCTGGATTATTGATCCAATAGACGGAACAATGAATTTCGTGCATCAGCAGCGGAATTTCGCCATCTCGATCGGTATTTACGAAGAGGGAACCGGAATGATTGGTCTCATTTATGATGTAGTCCATGATGAACTGTACCATGCTTTTAAAGGGGAAGGAGCTTTTATGGATGACACTCCTTTGCCAAAGCTTGAACACCGAGAAGTGAAGGAAGCGATTATCGGTCTGAATGCGACCTGGGTTACGGAAAACAAAAGAATTGATCCATCCGTTTTGGCTCCCCTGGTTAGGAATGCAAGAGGTACCCGTTCATACGGATCTGCAGCACTGGAATTCGCCTATGTTGTTTCAGGAAGACTGGATTGCTACATCACAATGAGGCTTGCCCCATGGGATTTCGCAGGCGGTCTTGTTTTACTTCATGAAGTGGGAGGCATAGCAACTACAGTCAGCGGGGAGCCGATCAGCATATTAGAACGGAACAGTATATTTGCCTCAAGACCGGGGCTGCATAAAGAAATACTGAATTCCTATTTGAACAAAGCATAATATGCTGACGGCAAGAATGTACCAGGAGGAAGATTTTTCTTTTTTGCTTCAATGCGTAAAGGAGAGTCCTGAATGGATTAGCGAAGAAACGGAACCGGGTCTTCTTGAAGAGTACTTGAAAAAATACGAGATGTATCAGGGTGAATGGCGAATCTGGGAATTAAATGGAGAGCCTGCAGCCATAACCTTTTCAATTGAATGGTCACCATCTAATGAAAAGCCGTGGCTTGGCACCATTTTGGTACATCCATCCAAAAGAAGTCAGGGAATAGGTGAACGAGTCATTCGCATGATTGCAGCTGAATTGAAGGAAAAGGGTCATAAAGTGCTCTTTGCCGGAGTCCCCGCTGAACGTTTGGCTTGGATTCAATTTTTAAGCAAAGCAGGGTTTGAACAATTTAAAATGGAGAAAAACGAAGGTGAAGACTACACCATTCTGATTTTCCCGTTATAGAAAAAAGGCCGCGGAACCTATATGTTCCGCGGCCTTCCTATTTTAAATCAGACCTTTTTCACGCATCTTCTTTTTCCTGGCAAAACCGAAGCCCATTACAGCACATAATCCAATAATAGATGCAATCACACCGAGTATACTTCTGAATCCGACAGAAACTCCGATCAGCATCATCATAACGGCAGCGAGCACTGCCAGTACTAAAAAAATCCATTTTCCCGACTTCATTTCCTGCATCCCCTAACGTATAAAAAAAGATTTCAAACTAAGTTTACTTAAAAACTTTCTATTTTACCAGCAGTGTGTGTTATAATATCGAGGGTATTTTGAATTTATAGGAGATGAAATTGTGAAACTTCGAAACGATCTTCGCAATATTGCGATTATTGCCCACGTTGACCATGGAAAAACGACGCTGGTAGACAAACTGCTTCATCAAGCTGGAACATTCCGTGCAAACGAGCAGGTTGCTGAACGTGCCATGGACTCCAATGATTTGGAACGTGAACGCGGAATAACAATCTTGGCCAAAAATACGGCTATTCAATATAAAGACACTCGCATCAACATCCTGGACACTCCAGGACATGCTGATTTCGGCGGTGAAGTAGAGCGGATCATGAAAATGGTTGACGGCGTTCTGCTTGTTGTCGACGCATATGAAGGATGTATGCCTCAAACACGCTTTGTTTTGAAAAAAGCTTTGGAGCAAAAACTGACTCCAATCGTAGTAGTAAACAAAATCGATAAAGACTCTGCCCGCCCGCAGGAAGTTGTAGACGAAGTTATCGACTTGTTCATTGAATTGGATGCTACAGAAGATCAGCTTGAATTCCCGGTTGTATTTGCATCCGCAGTAAACGGAACCGCAAGCATGAACCCGGATCCTGCTGAACAGGAAGAAAACATGGAGTGCATCTTTGAATCCATCATGGAAACCATCCCATCACCGGTTGATAATAGTGAAGATCCTCTTCAATTCCAAGTAGCTCTTCTGGACTATAACGACTATGTTGGACGTATCGGAATTGGACGTGTTTTCAGAGGGACCATGCAAGTTGGCCAGCAAGTTTCCCTAATGAAGCTTGACGGAACAGCGAAAAACTTCCGCGTAACGAAAATCTTTGGTTTCCAAGGATTGAAACGTGTCGAAATCGAAGAAGCACGCGCTGGAGACCTTGTTGCTGTTTCCGGTATGGAAGACATCAACGTAGGTGAAACTGTCTGCCCGGTTGAACACCAGGAAGCACTTCCAGTACTGCGGATTGATGAGCCTACTCTTCAAATGACATTCCTTGTAAACAACAGCCCGTTTGCAGGACGCGAAGGTAAATTCGTTACTTCACGTAAAATTGAAGAGCGCCTCATGCAGCAGCTGCAAACAGATGTCAGCTTGCGCGTAGAAAACACAGATTCTCCAGATGCATGGACCGTTTCAGGACGCGGAGAGCTTCACCTTTCCATCCTGATCGAAAACATGCGCCGTGAAAACTACGAGCTTCAAGTGTCTAAACCTGAAGTTATCGTACGTGAAATTGACGGTGTCCGCTGCGAGCCTGTGGAACGCGTTCAAATCGACGTTCCTGAAGATTACACTGGCGCAGTAATGGAATCCATCGGTGCCCGCAAAGGTGAAATGCAGGACATGATCAACAACGGTAACGGCCAAGTAAGAATGATCTTCATGGTTCCTTCGCGCGGATTGATTGGATACTCCACTGAGTTCCTTTCTCTGACTCGCGGTTACGGAATCATCAACCACACGTTTGACAGCTACCAGCCAATGGCTACTGGCCAGGTTGGCGGACGCCGTCAAGGTGTTCTTGTATCCATGGAGAACGGTAAATCATCAGGCTACGGGATCATGGGAATCGAAGACCGCGGCGTAATCTTTGTTGAGCCAGGAACAGACGTTTACGAAGGAATGATCGTCGGCGAACATAACCGTGACAGCGACCTTGTTGTAAACATCTGCAGAATGAAGCAGCAAACAAACGTCCGTTCAGCAACAAAAGATCAAACAACAACCATGAAAAAACCTCGCATCATGACACTTGAGGAATCCCTTGAGTACCTGAATGATGATGAATACTGTGAAGTTACACCTGAATCCATTCGTTTGAGAAAGAAAATTCTAGACAAAAACGAACGTGAAAGAGCAGCCAAGAAAAAGAAACTCTCTGGTCTGTAAACCGAATAAATGCTTGTCCGAAATTGGTTTCTTTGCTACTCTGAAAGAAACCAATTTTTTATATTTGAAAATCCTGTAAAAAGGGGGCAACAGCAATGGAATCAAGCGAAGTATACAACAGCATGTGGCCCGTGGCTAAATTCATCTACACAACAATGGATCCCGTTGGTGGAGGACAAGCCATGTTTACTGTCATATTGCTGCTATCCATACTCGTCTTCAAACTAGGCTTCTCCAAAAAACTGCCGCCGCTAAAAGCAGCACTTATTTACTTCTTTCTCTTTTTAGGATGCAGCTTTCTAACCTTCTTCGCTATATTTCTTCCCATTGCAGAAGGTCTGGTTATCGCAGCGCTCATCCTCATCATCTATAAAATCCGCCTCAATCGGCACAAAAAGATGGAGCAATCTACATGAGATCCCTCCAGGATGCCCTCTACAACTGGCTCACTATAAAAGTAGTAGCCCTCGACCGTCCTGACGACCAATCAGCGCTCGAAACCGCAGCACTCTTTGAAAACGTCCTGCAGGAAGATCACGGAATCGAACAGCTTACATTCCATACCGAAGATGAAATGTACTGGATATCCTGTCTTCAGCATGGAGAAGAATACCGCACCCGTTTCCCGCAAGAACTGATCGACGTCATGAAGGATCAAATGCGCAGAGAACCGGAACGGTTTCGGAATTATCGGTGATTTGTGACCCCTTACTCTTGGAGTGGGGGGTTTTTGTTATTTGAACTATATTCGATGGACAGAATATGGCCGGTATTGGCCGGATAACAGCTTCGATCGGACAGAAAAATGGAACGGCTAAACAGAGCGCGAGACCGGCTAAAAAGCAGGGGGCATTGGACAGAAAATGGAGGGGAACGGCAAAATAACTGATGCGAATGGACAGAAAAAATCGCAAGGCTAAATAAAGTGCGAGAACGGCTAAAAAGCAGGGGGCACTGGACAGAAAATGGAGGGGAACGGCTAAATTACCGATGCGAATGGACAGAAAAAATGGAACGGCTAAATAGAGTGAGAGACCGGCTAAAAAGCAGTGGGCACTGGACAGAAAATGGAGGGGAATGGCCAAATAACCGATGCGAAGGACAGAAAAAATCGCACGGCTAAATAAAGTGCGAGACCGGCTAAAAAGCAGGGGGCACTGGACAGAATATGGAGGGGAATGGCCAAATAACCGATGCGAATGGACAGAAAAAATCGCACGGCTAAATAGAGTAAGAGGTCGGCTAAAAAGCAGGGGGCACTGGACAGAAAATGACGGGGAACAGCTAAATTACCGATGCGAATGGACAGAAAAAATGGAACGGCTAAATAGATTAAGAGATCGGCTAAAAAGCAGGGGGCACTGGACAGAATATGGAGGGGAACGGCCAAATAACCGATGCGAATGGACAGAAAAAATGGAACGGCTAAATAGAGTGGGCGAACGGCTAGATTGCAGGGGGCACTGGACAGAATATGGAGGGGAATGGCTAAATAACCGATGCGAATGGACAGAATATGGAGGGGAATGGCTAAATAACCGATGCGAATGGACAGAAAATGGAGGGGAATGGCTAAATAACCGATGCGAATGGATAGAAAAATGGAACGGCTAAATAGAGTAAGAGATTGGCTAAAAAGCAGGTGGCACTCGACATATTATGGAGGGTAGTAAAAATATCAATTTACATAAAAATTCTTCATTCAAATTAAATAATGAGTTATTTTTACCCCGCCTCGCTGCAAAATCGCATTTTTCATTCAGAAAGCTGCTTAGTGGTGTTTCGTCTAAACATATTGTTTAAGATATACTTTTTAATAAAGAGTGATAATAGTGAACAGGAGGGAAGATGTGGTAGTAAAAGAAAGAGGAACCCCAATTCGAATACTAAAATTACAGTCGTTATTGAGGAGGCTGAATAAAAATCATTCAAAACGGAAGCAGATTCAGGAAGATTTTGCAAAATGCTTAGCAGGATATAAAGGTGAGGAGTCCATTGATTATTTTCTGCAGCAATTACCCTCTGAAAAATATAGTATTCTGCATAATATCAATATTCCTTTTTATACATCCTCCTTACAGATGGACACCCTAATTATCTCGGATCATTGCATCTTTATACTCGAGGTGAAAAACTTCTCGGGAACACTAATTTTTGACCAATCTTTTAAACAGTTGCTTAGAATTTCACAGGGTATGGAGGAATGCTTTCCAGACCCTATTTTGCAGGTGGAAAGGCAGAAAAATGCTCTTATTCAATTTTTAAAAAATCAGAGAATATCACAACCTGTGATATTTCCTATTGTCATCATCAGTAACCCAACAACTGCTATAAAAACAAGTAAAGAGCATCACATAGTAGAAGACCGAGTTATTCACGCTGGAGGGATTTTATCGAAGGTTAAGGAGCTCGAAACTGCTTTATCAGGAAGGATGAATACAAGTAAGCAGACAATAATTGATATGCTATTAAAAAGTCATGCAGAGAAAGATTTTGAAGTGCTGGAATATTACAAGATAAACAAAAGCGAAATTTTGTCCGGAGTTGAATGTTCAAGGTGCAGAATGTTGACTATGAAGCGTATGCGGAAAGCGTGGGTTTGCTCTATATGTCTCGATCGATCAGTGGATGCACATAGAATTGCACTTATGGATTTTTACCTTCTGAAAGATTATTGTATTACCAATCGGCAATTCAGAGAATTCACTGGATTGGCATCTGTTTCTACTGCAAGTAAGCTGCTTAGCAAATCAGCGCTAAAAAAGAATGGAGATACAAAAGGGAGAAGCTATATGTTAGATTCGAACTATTTTAAAAACGAAATGCAAATCAAAATTTAGCTGGTATTCTTCATTGCGCGCTTAACTCCTGCCATTACACCCGCAAACACCAAATGCCCACCCCCCCACCACCCAAAAGCCTCCAAATCAAAAACAGAAGGAACTTCCTTGCGTGCCAGCATAGAAAGAGGGAAATATAAAAATAGAGCCGGTAATGTTATGAGCAGCGCAACCCCGTATGTTTTCAAGAAGCCAATCACCCGCAGCTTCTCTATTGCAAATCCAAATCCCATCCCTATAAAAATAGCTACAATCAGGTGTATTACAAATTCCACCCACTCTGGCAATGGGTTAGAGTAGACAAAATCAACATTAAGCAACAGAGTATAAACTTTCAATCCTGTGACGATCTGAATCCATTTCAAAAAAAAGCCGAGAGCCAGGCCGCCGGCAAGACCGGAGAGTCCGCCGCGAAGGATCATGACAGGAAATCTCCGGTTTGTTTGTCGCGATAAAGCCTGAAGTTTCCTGTGCTTAGTCTTTCTTTTGTTTTAGTTTCGATACGTTCGTAGCATTCGGGGCAGGTGTAAGTGTGGATGGGTCTGTTCCGCAGCCTTTTAGCCAGCAGCGTTTCGTCATTTATTGTGTGTACTTGGTCGCATATTACGCATTTTACTCTCATGGATAACACCTCTAAACTGTTTGTATAGACCGATTATACCACAGGCTGAAAAAGTTTCTTTGTAAGGACTGTTTTTATTGGAACATTTATGAAAAATCGTTATGATAGAGGTATACTGCGGCATTGGAGGGATGGATATGGCAAATAAGATAGAGCTTCAGCTGATTGACCCGCTGTTTGATGCTTTGCAAAAAGAAAGATTTGTGACCATATCAACAATTGATCATGAGACTGGGGCTCCGAATGTAAATGCAATCTCATGGGTGCTTGCTCCAGATCGCCAAAGGCTTTATTTCGCATTGGATACGCGTTCGCGCATTTTGGAGAACATACATAAGCATCCTGCTGCGGTTATTAATCTTCTGGCAAATGAGTCGGCATACTCAATTATTGGGAATGCCCATGTGAAAATTGAAAAGCTTGAGGGGGTTCCGCTTAAGCTGTCGCTGGTTGAGCTTGAGATTTCGGAGGTTCGGGATGTGATGTTTTACGGTTCAAGAATTTCAAATGAGCCTCAGTATGCCAAGACGTATGATGAAAAAGCAGCGGCCCGCCTTGATCAGCAGGTGATGGATGCCATGAAAAAAGCTTAGTCAGAATTTTCTGGCTAAGCTTTTATCCATTTAGTTCTTTTTCAATTCCTTATTGGATTCATCGTTCTGGTGTTTATCCAGCTCATCCTGCTGATCTTTAGGCAGTTGATCATTGTCCTGTTCAGTTGGTTCTTTTTCTTGGTTATCCATCGTATCATTAGGTACATCCGGCATTATCCGGCCGACGATTGCAGCTAGTTCGTCCAAGAGCCCGCCAATAGGGCGGCCCTGCTGGATTTCTTTTGCTAAGTGCCGGATTCGCTGGTTTGTGTCTGCATCTGCCACAACGACAGCATTTGCACCATAAGGGTCGTTTTTCAGGCTTTCCGTTACTGAATATTTGACTGATTCCACTTTGCTTCGGTCTAGTTCTGATTCTACATCAATTCCGACAATGGCATATTTGCCAAGGACGACAGCGGTGGCATCATTTACGTCTGGAACGCGGTTGGCGATTTCAACTAAATGCTTGGAAATTTGCTGGCCGGTTTTGCGGTCCACGGGCCTTTCAATGCTGTTTTTGACTGTGATGGGTTTGGTTTTATAATCAGTGGATGTTTCACCTTGTGAATTTTCATTGGCCGAGCATGCAGTAAGCATGAAAAGGCCGGAAATAACGAAAAATAGTATGGATCGCAGCATACGAGCACTCCTTCTTAATGGCTTTTAAGTTTATTGTCTAAATAACCTTCTATCTTTATTCACAAAATCATATATTTTAGCATCGATTATGAACAGGCAGTGGTGAGAGAGAAGGCGGCGGTTGCCGCCATATGCGGACTAGGAGGCGGAATATTGAATAAGGTTTATGTATTGGACACAAATGTTTTGCTGCAAGATCCGAATTCAATTTTTTCTTTTGATGACAATGAAGTGGTCATCCCAGCCGTTGTGCTGGAGGAAGTGGACTCCAAAAAACGCTATATGGATGAAGTTGGACGAAATGCCCGTCAGGTTTCAAAGCTCATTGACGGACTGCGTGAGCAGGGAAAACTGCATGAAAAAATACCGCTCCTCAATGGGGGAGCACTAAGAATCGAATTAAATCATCGATCCTTTCACGAACTTCAGGATATATTTGTTGAAAAGACGAATGATAATCGGATATTGGCTGTTGCCAATAACCTCTCAAATGAGGAAAAATTAAAAGAAAATGGCCGGCCTGTCATTATTGTCAGCAAGGATACATTGGTTCGCGTGAAAGCAGATGCACTCGGACTGATTGCTGAAGATTTTTTGAGTGACAGGGTCGTTGAGGTTGATCATATCTATACAGGTTTCCTCGATTTGTACATAGACCGGGGAAATTTGGACAGGTTTTATGAAAAGAATGAACTGACACTCACGGAAGTGACCAATCACCCGTTTTACCCGAATCAGTTTGTCGTCATGAAGGATGCATTAGGCGGATCTGCATCTGCGGTTGGTATGGTGGATAAAACTGGTAAAAAAGTAAAGAGACTATTTACGGATCATGATCATATTTGGGGGATCCGGCCTAGAAATGTTCAGCAGACAATGGCTCTTGAATTGCTTTTAAGAAATGACCTGCCTCTCGTAACCCTCGTTGGAAAGGCGGGTACAGGAAAGACATTGCTTGCTCTTGCAGCCGGACTTCTGCAAACGGAGGATATGGGAACCTTCAAGAAACTCCTTGTTGCGAGGCCAATTGTTCCTGTTGGAAAAGACATCGGGTTTTTGCCGGGTGAAAAAGAAGAAAAGCTCCGCCCTTGGATGCAGCCAATTTACGATAATCTTGAGTTTCTATTTAATACGAAAAAACCTGGAGAGCTGGATGCTATTCTAGCTGGTATGGGTTCGATTGAAGTGGAGGCTCTCACTTATATAAGAGGCCGAAGTATACCGGATCAATACATTATAATTGACGAAGCGCAGAATCTTACGAAGCATGAGGTCAAGACTATTCTTACCCGTGTGGGGGAAAGAAGCAAAATTGTGCTGATGGGTGATCCGGAGCAAATTGATCACCCGTACCTGGATGAGTATAATAACGGTCTCACTTATGTGGTCGAAAAATTTAAAGAGCAGCAAATCGCCGGTCATGTGAAACTTGTCAAAGGTGAACGCTCAGGACTTGCACAGCTTGCTGCAGATCTTCTTTAAGAGAAAGCTCTGTTAAACTTGGCCTGTGATTTCAGTTGGCAGGCGCTCGCTTATCCTTGGGCGGGCGGTGAGCCTCGTCGCCGCAATGCGCCTGCAGAGTCTCACCTGTCCCGCTGCTCTAAAGCCCGGAGTCTCGCGCCTTCCACTCCAATCAACAGGTGTTAAAAATCATCATCAGGCTTTTAACAGAGCCTAAAAGAAAGGAAGGTGCCTGCATCCGGCACCTTCCTTTTACAATATAATTATCTCACGGACTGCTTTAATCGGGCGGTCCCGATTTGAACCGTCTCCGTAATACAAATGCATGGGGCCGTCTTTCTTTAGCGGTTTTCCATCCTCACTGAATGCAGCTATCAGTTCTCTGGCTTTTTCCAGCGGTAAGACAACTATATCCTCTTCAGCAATAATCTGAACGGCTGAAGCGGTTTCGTCCAGCTCGGCGTTAGATAGAAAAGGAGCGAACCTGATCCCGAATGTTCCATTAACCAGTTCCTGCTTCTTAAAAATGTTTTTTAAAGGTTCTGCGGGAGCTTCATTTCCTTCTTTAATTTCCCTGTCCCAATGCTTTGAAATTTGCTTTGTATATTCATCCTGTTCATTTTGGGTTTCTCCTGTTTTTAAGAAGAAACTGGTAAGATCTGCTTTGCGGTCATCGAAAATCCAGACGCTTGGGTCAATGGTGATCGGGAACTTAACCTTCCCTGAAATTTGGATGATATCTGTCATTTAATCACTCCTCTATTTGACATTATAAGCGCTTATTTTATGCTTGTCATGAGATGAATCCGCTCGATGTTGGAAATTGGCGAAGGCAAGCATGTTTTGTCCTTCACTTATACCTTGCTTTTTTCCTTTTTTCCCTTTAATATTAATAGGTAGATTAGAGGTAATCGCTCGGGAACGGAGGGATTCATTTGGCTTCTGAGATTGCGATTGATCATCGTGAAAAGGCACTTGCGCTGCTGAAAGCTGACGCTGATAAAATCATGAAGTTGATCAAGGTTCAGATGGACAATTTAACCATGCCCCAATGCCCTCTTTATGAAGAGGTTTTAGATACACAAATGTTTGGTCTATCCAGAGAAATTGACTTCGCTGTCCGTCTTGGACTGGTGTTTGAGCATGAAGGAAAAGTTTTGCTGGATTCCCTTGAACGTGAGTTATCTGTTCTGCATGAGGCATTTACGAAAAAATAAAACCTAGAACTCAAACTGATTGGATGACAATAGTTTGGGTTTTTTTAGCTTTTAAAGGATTACTTTTGTATCAGGTCCAATCCATGCTTTTCCTCTTGTTTTTGCTCCATTCGTTCGTTGTGCGATGTAGATTACCCTGATACGATAGACAGGGGAGAAACATTCTCTCCGCCGGTAAGTAAATCGAAAATACAAAATTTTTAGAAGAATTAATTGAAAAAGTAGGGAAGAGAGTTTATGATTAAAAAAATCCTAAAATCATATGATTATACTCTGATTTTTTCTGTTTTTCTGCTTTGTATGTTTGGTCTGGTCATGGTATACAGTTCCAGCATGATCTCAGCAGTCACCAGATTTAATTCGGATAGCGCTTATTTTTTTAACAAACAGCTTATTTTTGTCTGCATCGGCGGTCTCGCGTTTCTTGCAGCCGCTGTGATCCCGTATCGGATCTTACTGACTAAAAAACTACTAAAAGGCATAATGTTTGTTTCAGTCGGGCTCCTTTTGATCCTATTTGTCTATGGGCATACAGCCGGTAATGCAAAGAGCTGGATAAAAATTGCGGGTTTCACCATGCAGCCTGCTGAGTTTGTGAAACTAAGTGTCATCATCTATCTTGCAGCGGTTTACGAGAAAAAACAGGCATACATAAACAACTTTAAAAAAGCGGTTATGCCTCCGCTCTTTTTTACAACATTTATATGCGGATTAATTGTGATTCAGCCCGACCTGGGGACGGCTATGATCATTGCTCTGATTATGATGACCATGGTATTTTCATCAGGTATGAACTGGAAAAGCATCATTGGGCTAGTGCTTTTGGCCTTACTTTTTCTAGCCTTGATCAGCCCTATTATTCTCTTGAATTCGGACAAGTTTATCACCGAAGAGCGTGTCTCCAGATTTGAAGGATTTACGGATCCGTTTGGAACGGAGAAGGACGCGGGTTATCACCTTGCCAATTCCCTTTATGCCATCGGTTCCGGCGGAATAACCGGTCTTGGCCTTGGAAACAGTGTACAAAAATACGGTTATCTTCCGGAGTCCCATACGGATTTTATCATGTCTATTGTGGCTGAAGAGCTGGGGATATTTGGAGTTCTCTTTGTGTTGAGTCTGCTCGGGGTGCTCATCTTTAAAGGGTTTTACGTGGCAAGAAAATGCGAGGATGCATTTGGAACGTTATTGGCTATAGGGATTTCAAGTATGATTGCCATTCAGGCTGGCATCAATCTTGGCGGGATGACGGGTTTAATTCCAATTACAGGAGTCACACTGCCTTTCATCAGCTATGGAGGCTCATCGATGCTTGTTCTGATGATTTCAGCCGGATTACTGGTAAATGTATCAATGTTCACAAACTATAGAGAAAAATACAAAACAGGCGCTGAAAAAGCAGTTAGTAAGAAAAAACAGCAAAACATTCAGAAGCCGATGCATAACAGAATGTGATATACTATTTAATTATGTGACATACTAATATTTTTGCCTTAGGAGGAGAAACATCTCATGCAAACAATCCAAAAAGTGCTTGTAGCTAACAGGGGAGAAATTGCAATTCGTGTTTTCAGGGCTTGTACAGAGTTGAATATTAGAACCGTTGCCATTTATTCAAAAGAGGATGCAGGGGCTTATCATCGGTACAAGGCGGATGAAGCTTATCTCATCGGAGAAGGGAAAAAACCAATCGATGCCTACCTGGACATTGATGGGATTATTGAAATTGCAAAAGCTAATGACGTAGATGCGATTCACCCCGGATACGGTTTTCTATCTGAAAACATTCATTTTGCAAGAAGATGCGAGCAGGAAGGCATTATTTTTGTAGGACCTGATTCAAAGCACTTAGATATGTTTGGAGATAAAGTTAAGGCAAGAAGCCAGGCTGAAGCGGCAGGCATACCTGTAATTCCTGGAAGCGACGGGCCGGTTGACCATGTAGAGGATGTTGTAAAATTCGGGGAAGAGCACGGGTATCCTTTCATTATTAAAGCCTCTCTAGGCGGTGGCGGACGCGGGATGAGGATTGTCCGTTCCAAAGCAAGCGTGAAGGAATCATTTGAACGCGCTAAGTCCGAAGCGAAGGCTGCTTTCGGAAATGATGAAGTCTATGTTGAAAAGCTGATTGAAAATCCTAAACATATTGAAGTCCAGATTATTGGTGACCGGAATGGGAATATCGTCCATTTATATGAGCGCGACTGCTCTATCCAAAGACGTCATCAAAAAGTTGTTGAAGTTGCACCTAGTGTTTCCTTAAGCGAAGATTTCAGGCTGTCCATTTGTGAGGCAGCAGTCAAACTTATGAAAAAAGTAGAATACGTGAACGCTGGCACTGTTGAATTTCTTGTTTCAGGCGGCGAATTTTATTTTATCGAGGTTAATCCCCGAGTCCAGGTTGAACATACCATCACAGAGATGATTACTGGGATCGATATCGTCCAAACCCAGCTTATGGTTGCTGAGGGCCTGGCTCTGAATAGCAGCGAGATTGGCATTCCATCACAAGAGGATATAAATACAAACGGCTACGCTATTCAATCCCGTGTAACTACAGAGGATCCATTAAACAACTTTATGCCGGATACAGGAAAAATTATGGTATACCGTTCAGGCGGAGGTTTCGGCGTCCGGCTTGATGCGGGAAATGGATTTCAGGGAGCGGTCATTACGCCATACTATGATTCCCTTTTGGTAAAGGTTTCTACTTGGGCATTAACGTTTGAACAGGCTGCTTCAAAAATGGTCCGTAATTTGAAGGAATTCAGGATACGCGGAATTAAAACGAACATTCCGTTTCTGGAAAATGTAGTGAAGCATGAACAGTTTCTAAGCGGAGAATACAATACGACGTTTATTGACAGCTCTCCAGAATTGTTTATTTTCCCAAAAAGAAAAGACCGTGGAACAAAGATGCTGAGCTATATTGGAAATGTAACAGTTAACGGCTTTCCAGGTATCGGGAAGAAAAAGAAACCGGTTTTTGAAACTCCTCCGATTCCTAACATTTCCCGTCTGGAGCAATTTCCTTCCGGAACGAAAAATATTCTGGAAGAGCGCGGGGCAGACGGCCTTGTCAACTGGATTAAGGAACAGCCGCAAGTTCTTCTTACTGATACGACATTCCGTGATGCACATCAGTCCCTGCTGGCAACCCGTCTAAGAACAATTGATATTAAGAAAATTGCAGAGCCGACTGCAAAGCTTGCTCCTGAGCTGTTTTCTCTTGAAATGTGGGGAGGAGCGACTTTTGATGTTGCCTACCGCTTTCTGAAAGAAGATCCTTGGGACCGTTTGCTGACAGTTAGGAAGCAGGTTCCGAATGTCCTGCTGCAAATGCTGCTGCGTGCTTCAAATGCAGTTGGCTACAAAAACTATCCGGATAACGTTATCAAAGAATTTGTTGAAAAATCATCAAATGCAGGAATCGATGTATTCAGAATATTTGACAGTTTGAACTGGGTAAAAGGGATGACGCTTGCCATTGATGCAGTTCGTGACAGCGGAAAGCTTGCAGAAGCGGCAATTTGCTATACAGGTGACATTCTGGATCCATCCCGCCGAAAGTATGATTTGACTTATTATAAGCATTTGGCGAAGGAGCTTGAAGAATCTGGAGCGCATATTCTTGCAATTAAAGATATGGCAGGTCTTTTAAAGCCTCAGGCTGCCTATGACTTGATCTCTGCTTTGAAGGAAACTGTAGATATTCCTATCCATTTGCATACACATGACACGAGCGGAAACGGTACATTCATGTATGCTAAGGCTGCAGAGGCAGGCGTTGACATTGTGGATGTAGCTGTCAGTTCAATGGCTGGATTGACTTCTCAGCCAAGCGCCAGCACATTTTATTACGCGCTGTCGGGCATGGAGCGCCAGCCTAAATTAAATGTAGAAGTTTTAGAGCAGCTGTCCCACTACTGGGAAGGTGCCCGCAAGTATTATCAGGACTTCGAAAGCGGCATGATTGCCCCGCACACAGAGGTGTACCAGCATGAAATGCCGGGCGGACAGTACAGCAATCTTCAGCAGCAGGCAAAGGCAGTCGGCCTAGGAGACCGCTGGGGCGAAGTGAAAGAAATGTATCAGCGTGTAAATGCACTTTTCGGAGACATTGTAAAAGTTACCCCATCCTCCAAGGTAGTTGGAGATCTTGCTCTATTTATGGTCCAAAACAATTTAACAGAGGATGATATTTATGAACGCGGAGATACCCTTGACTTCCCTGATTCTGTCGTTGAATTGTTTGAAGGATATCTTGGACAGCCTCACGGCGGATTCCCGAAAGAATTGCAGCGTATTATCCTGAAAGGCAAAGAGCCGATTACAGTGCGTCCAGGGGAGCTTCTCAAACCGGTGGACTTTGATAAGAGCAAGGAAGAGCTGTTCCAGATATTGAATAGGCCTGTAACAAGCTTTGAAGCAATTGCCCATGCCCTTTATCCGAAAGTGTTCCTGGATTATGCAAAAACGTTCGAACAATTCGGGGATGTATCTGTTTTGGACACACCGACCTTCCTTTATGGAATGAGGCTTGGTGAAGAGGTTGAAGTGGTAATTGAACAAGGGAAGACCTTGATCGTTAAGCTTGTCTCCATCGGTGAGCCTCATGCAGATGGGACAAGAGTGGTTTATTTCGAACTGAATGGCCAGCCGCGTGAAGTCGTAATTAAGGATGAGAGCATTAAATCTGCGGTTGCCGCAAAGGCAAAAGCAGACCATGCCAATCCGGAGCATATCGGTGCTTCAATGCCGGGGACAGTTATTAAAGTTCTTGTTGAAAACGGAGAAAAAGTCAATAAAGGCGACCATTTAATGATCACGGAAGCGATGAAGATGGAAACGACTGTACAGGCGCCTTATACCGGTGTTGTAAAGGGGATCCACGTAAGCAACGGTGAAGCGATTCAAACAGGTGATTTATTAATAGAGCTATCCAATTAATTTGAAAAGCAGCCAATTTGGCTGCTTTTTCTATGTCAGCACATCCGTTCTGTACGCAATCCCTATTGCTCCGTTACAATCGTCTCCAAAAGGGAATGGATAGAGGGAGAGGAGGCTTTAAGGATGGGAAGTGTGCTTGTATGGTTCCGGAGAGACTTTCGCTTGCAGGATCACCTTGCGCTTTCAGAAGCGCTGACTTATTGCAAGAAAAATAAAAGTGAGCTTGTATTTGTGTTCCAGCTGAACCGCCGGTTTTTTCAGGAATCGGAAAATAGCCTCAGGCTCCAGTATTTTATGGCTACAGTCAAGGATTTTGGTGAAAGATGCCGCAAGCTAGGAACGGAGCTGCTGATTGTAGAGGGGGACACAGATGAGGCGTTTCAGCAGGTGCTGAAAGAGCATGCTGATGCTGAGGCCGTATTCTTTAATCTGGATGAAGCGGGATATGGGAAAGAAAGAGATCAGAAGATGAGAGATTGGTTTAAAGATAGAGAGATTAGTGTTCATTCATTTCAGGATGCATACATACATGGTCCAAACGAAGTATTGAAAAAGGATGGCTCCATTTATAAAGTGTTTGCGCCCTATTACAAGGCTTGGAAGCAAAAGGACAAGCCCGGTGTGAAAAAGCTCTCCTTCGATGAACTTGGTAAATACGTCCGTAAAACCAAACAGATTTCAAAAAGGGCAGCATCAGAAATTGAAAAGCTTTCAGGCGGTTCAGAAAGCATGGATTGGAAGATTGGAGAAAAAGCTGCCCGATCCCAGCTGAAACATTTTATCGAGCAGGCGCTTGCGAATTACCCTGATGGTCGGAATATTCCATCTGTAAAGGGCACAAGCCTTATGTCCAGGTATTTAAAGACAGGTACAATTTCACCAAGAACGGTTTTCACGGCCATCGCTCAAGCAGATGGGGAGGAGGACAGTAAAGAAGCATATATTAGAGAGCTGGCATTCAGGGACTTTTACCAAATGATTTACGCCCGCCATCCCGAAACGAAGAATCAGGAGTTTCTGGAAGCATACAGATCTATCCAATGGAATCAGGATGACCGGATGCTGCAAGCCTGGAAAGAGGGCAATACAGGGTACCCGATTGTGGATGCAGGGATGAGACAGCTCAATCAGGAGGGCTGGATGCATAATCGGCTGCGGATGATTACTGCGTCCTTTTTGACGAAGGATTTAATGATTGACTGGCGTCTTGGAGAAGAATACTTTGCTGCCAAGCTCGTGGATTATGATCCCGGATCGAACATTGGCGGCTGGCAATGGGCGGCTTCTGTTGGAACGGATGCTGTTCCATATTTCAGAGTATTCAACCCTGTTACCCAGTCTAAGAGGTTTGATAGTGATGGGGAATACATACGCAAATATGTGAGTGAACTCAGAGAGGTTCCGTCATCATATATACATGAGCCATGGAAAATGTCTGAGGAAGAACAAAGTAAGAGTTCATGCATGATAGGAAAAGATTACCCTGCTCCGGCCGTTGATCATCAGGAGCAGAGGAAAAAAGTAATTAATCTATTTAAAAATGAAAAATAAGAGGGATGCCTTTTCGGGGCATCCCATTGCTTATTGTTTTTTCATGTTTGCATTGCTTCTTGATACAAGCAGGAGGAAGTAGCTTAATACCCCGAACAAACATGATATGAAAACAGCATGTGCCAAAGCAATGGCAAGATTTAGCTGAGTCAGGACGATAAGAGCACCTGAAGTGGCCTGGAGGGATACGAGAATGAAGCAAATAATCCATCCCCAGTATACAACCTTTTGATGCTTGTAATGCTTGATTGCCTGCCAGGCTGCATAGGCAATCCAAACAAATATCAGTCCCGCAGCAAACCTATGGCCCATCTGCACCCATTCCTGGAATCGCATAGGCATAGCGGAACCATCATTGCATAGAGGCCAGCTGGAACAGGAAAGGCTTGCCCCCCTATGGCGGACATAGGCCCCTGTATAGACGACAATATAACTGTAAATAAGTACGCCAATCATATGAAATTTCATTTTCCTGTCGATGATTAGACGATTGGCGTCAAACTTTCTGTCAACCTCAAAAATGAGGAGTGCGAGAATCAAAACGGATGCAAAAGAAATAAGCGACACCCCGAAGTGAATGGCTTTCATTGCACTGGATTGCCCCCATACGACCGCTCCTGCACCAAGCAGTGCCTGAAGCAAAAGAAAAACGACAGACAGGACAGCTAAAAACTTTGTCTCCCTTATATGTCCAATGAGCCTCCAGGAAGCAATGGCAAGGGCCAAAACAAGAATACCCGCAGTTGCACTTGCTGCTCTGTGACTTAACTCTATTAACAGCTGAGGGGTGATGTCACTGGGAAGAAGAACGAATTTCCCATGGCATAGGGGCCAGGACCGCCCGCAGCCCATTCCTGAACCGGTTTTTGTAACTAATGCACCGCCAAGCAGCACAACTAGCATAACTAGTGTCGTGACGACAGCCAGCCATTTCAACGCGATAACACGCTTCAAATGATTCACCTTCTTATTCTTCTAGTCAATTCAATTATGGACCTAATAGTATTTTGACATAACACGCTTTTGATTGTAAGAAAAAGAGGCGGAAAATACAACCAGAGTGGAACATTGTTCACAAAACGCTTAAAAACAGCGGTCATTTTACCTATTACTTGAAAAAAGGTTGATAAATGGAAAAGAGTTTGCTAGAAATAATAAAGAAGGTTTTTTTTGAAAAGAAATGCCCAACTTTATTCCTCCGCATTTTATGGTAAAATAAAATGGCTTGGATCCTGTTCAAATTCACACAAATTTTCACGGTAATGACACAAAATGTTCACAAATTAGCCATAAATATTTGTCGAATTCTTGTTTAAATCATTTAGAGCATTTTGTTCCAGTTACACTTCCTGTATCATTATGAGTAGATTCAGGCTTGTATTGTTTGTGTTGAAACAGGTTTGAGGTGCTTTTCATAAAGGCACCATAAGCAAAGGAGGATGTATTATGCCGAATTCGAGGACAGCTGGCGAGACAGCGATGAGCGAACAAGGTCCTCATGAGATCACTAAGGCTTCCGCCTGGAAGGACTTCCTGGCTCTCATAAAAATAGGAATTGTTAATTCCAATATGATCACAGCCTTTGCCGGGCTATGGCTCGCTTTTTATTTCAGCGGACAAAGCTTTTTGGCTTCGCTTGATACTGTGGTGTTTGCGCTCGTAGGATCTGCGCTTGTCATGGCAGGTTCATGTGCAGTAAATAACTATTATGACAGGGATATTGATCCGATCATGGAAAGGACGAAAAACCGTCCGACTGTTACCGGTAAATATGAACCAAACCAAGCGCTTTGGATTGGGATTTTTCTAATTGTACTTGGAATGGCTGCCCTGCTCATGACAACGATGATGGCAGCATTTATCGGAGCAATTGGAGTATTCTCGTATGTATTTCTCTATACAATGTGGTCGAAAAGACGCTACACAATCAACACTGTAATTGGAAGCATACCAGGCGCGGTTCCGCCGCTGATTGGATGGACGGCAGTTGATCCGCATATTACAGTTCAGGCTATGGTCCTGTTCATGATTATGTTTATCTGGCAGCCGCCGCATTTTCTGGCTCTTGCTATGAAAAGAGTGGAAGAATACCGGGCAGCTAATATACCAATGCTTCCAGTAGTACGCGGATTTGCTATGACGAAAAGACAGATGATGGTCTGGGTAGCTTGTCTTCTCCCGCTGCCATTCTATCTTTATGATCTTGGCATTGGATTTCTGATTTTGGCTACCGTGCTGAATGTAGGCTGGATTGCTTTAGCACTATCAGGCTTCAAAATAAAAGATGACCTCGTTTGGGCTAAATGGATGTTTATTTACTCACTCAACTATTTAACGATCCTCTTCGTATCTATGATCCTCTTCACGATCGTTTAATAAATGAATAGGCGTGGCGGTATGTATCCGCCACGCATTATTCATACCTATCCCTGTAAAAAATTCTTTTATTTAAAAGGATTTTCCATAAATAAATTTTTTGCAATATTCAAAAGGTTTAAAACGTCACACAACCAAATTACTGGAAGAGGGGTTTGATTTGGCTATGAAAAAATGGCGGACAACATGGCGTTTGATGACTTTGTTCATCTTAGCAGCGTTTGTCATGACCGGATGCGGAGAACCGTTCCTTTCAACATTGCGGCCAGCTGGAGAGGTAGCGGAGAACCAATTTTGGATTATGAGTTTAAGCACTATTATTATGGTAGTGGTCGTTGCAGTCGTTACTGTTATATTCTTTTATGTCATCGTGCGTTTCAGACATCGAAAAGGGGACGAAAAGAAAATACCTGAACAAGTAGAGGGAAATCAGCGATTAGAAATTATATGGACTGTTATTCCGATTTTGCTTCTGCTTGTATTAGCTGTACCGGTTGTTGCTGCAACTTTTGAATTGGCGAATGTAAAGCCAATGGAAGAGAAAAACCGCAAGCCGGAGGATGCATTAGTCGTAAATGTACGCGCCAATCTATACTGGTGGGAATTTGAATACCCTGACTACAAAATCATTACGAGTCAGGATTTAGTCGTACCGACAGATGAAAAGGTTTACTTCAGTGTAAAAGCATCCGATGTAAAACATTCTTTCTGGATTCCTTCTGCAGGTGGGAAAATTGATACGAACACGGAAAATGTCAACAAATTCTGGCTTACATTTGATTCAGATAAAGTCAATAAGGCTGGAGAGTATTTGTATGGCAAGTGTGCCGAGCTTTGCGGACCTTCACACGCATTAATGGACTTCAAAGTGAAAGCGGTACCGCGGGAAGAATTTAATCAATGGACAAATAAAATGAAAGCTGCCAAGCCTCAGGCTGCGACTGCTCTTGCTAAACAAGGGGAACAGCTTTTTGAGGAAAAGAGCTGCATCGGCTGCCATGCTGTAGCACCTGCTGATGAGAGACCAGAAGAAGTGCGAACAGCTCCTAATCTTGGCAACTTTGGTGAACGAACTAAAGTGGCCGGTATCTTGCCTCATACGGATGAAAACATAAAAAAATGGCTTGAAAATCCTGAAAAATACAAGCCCGGCAACAAGATGACCGGTAAATACCCTAAATTATCCGGACAAGAAATTGAAGCGCTTACAGCATATATGAAGGGTTTAAAGGTTGAATAATCTGCAATAAAGGGGAGGGTTTGACTTGAGTACAATCGCTCAAAAGAAGGGGTTCGGTGCAACAGTTTGGGATTATTTAACGACTGTTGACCATAAAAAAATTGCAATATTGTATCTTGCAGCAGGTGGATTATTCTTTTTAATAGGGGGACTTGAAGCGCTGCTGATTCGTATTCAGCTGGCTGTTCCCGGCAATGATTTTCTGCAGGCGGGATTATACAATGAAATTATTACGATGCATGGGACGACAATGATCTTTCTTGCTTCAATGCCTTTGCTTTTCGCTTTTATGAATGCGGTCGTGCCGCTGCAAATCGGAGCACGCGACGTTGCATTCCCGTTTTTAAATGCACTGGGATTCTGGCTTTTCTTATTTGGCGGCCTTTTTTTGAATCTAAGCTGGTTTTTAGGAGGAGCTCCAGATGCGGGATGGACATCTTACGCGTCTTTATCTCTCTATTCTCCAGGGCATGGCATTGATTTTTATGTACTTGGGCTGCAAATATCCGGGATCGGTACATTAACAGCCGGAATTAACTTTCTTGTAACAATTATCAACATGAGAGCCCCGGGAATGACATTTATGAGAATGCCGCTTTTTACCTGGACTACTTTTGTTGCATCAGCACTTATATTATTTGCCTTTCCAGCACTTACTGTCGGGCTTGCTCTGATGATGCTGGACCGTCTGTTTGACACAAGCTTCTTTGCCGCAGAAAAAGGAGGAAATACAGTCATCTGGGAGCATTTGTTCTGGATCTTCGGGCACCCGGAAGTATACATATTAATTCTTCCTGCGTTCGGTATGTTTTCTGATATCATTCCGGTTTTCTCCAAGAAAAGATTGTTTGGATATTCTTCTATGGTTTTTGCGACCGTATTAATCGGATTTTTAGGGTTTATGGTTTGGGCCCATCATATGTTTACAACGGGTTTAGGGCCAATTGCCAACGCGATTTTTGCTGTAGCTACGATGGCCATTGCCGTTCCGACCGGCATTAAGATATTCAACTGGCTTTTCACGATGTGGGGCGGAATCATTCGCTACACAACTGCAATGCTCTGGTCAGTAGCTTTCATCCCTTCCTTTGTTCTTGGAGGAGTAACAGGGGTTATGCTTGCAAGTGCAGCAGCTGATTACCAGTACCATGACAGTTACTTTGTAGTGGCCCATTTTCATTACGTAATTGTTGGCGGAGTTGTGTTTGCTCTCTTTGCCGGTGTTCATTACTGGTGGCCGCTAATGTTTAATAAAATTCTTAATGAAACGCTCGGAAAAATTACGTTTGTTCTATTTGTTTTCGGCTTCCACTTAACGTTTTTTATTCAGCATTTTCTAGGTCTTTATGGAATGCCAAGAAGGGTGTTTACCTTCCTGCCGAATCAAGGCTGGGAGACAGGAAACCTTGTCAGCTCCCTGGGCGCTATATTCATGGCAGCAGCTGTTATCGTCATGCTCTACAATATCGTTATAACGGCGATAAATGGAAAAGCGGCAGGTAAAGATCCTTGGGTAGATGGCCGTACACTCGAATGGGCGGTTGAAGCGCCGACTCCTGAGTACAATTTCAAGCAAACACCGCTTGTTCGCGGTCTTGACGCTTTGTGGGTTGAAAAAATGGCAGGGAAAAAAGGAATGACACCTGCTGAACCTGTGTCAGATATCCATATGCCAAACTCATCAATTGTTCCGCTGATTATGGCATTCGGGCTTTTTGTTGCAGCATTCGGTCTCATGTACCGCACGGAAGAGCCATGGGCAATTATTGTCCTGTTTATTGGCTTCTCGATAACGCTTGCATCCATGTTCCTGCGTTCTGTTAAGGATGACCACGGGTTCCATATTCATAAAGAGGATCTTGAAGATGATGATAAAGGGGTGAAGGCATAATGCATGCTGAAGAAAAGCTAACAGCTGAAACTTTCCCGGAATCTCCTGAAAAAGCAACCCTTGAAGGAAAAAATAAATTTGTGGGCTTTTGGCTTTTCCTGGGAGGAGAAACTGTCCTGTTTGCCTCTCTGTTTGCTACTTTTCTGGCACTTAGGCAATCACCTAAAGGCGGGCCGCCGGAAGAACTGTTTGAACTGCCTATTGTATTTATCGCAACCATGCTGTTGTTGACAAGCAGTTTGACGAGTGTTTATGCAATGTACCATATGAAAAATTTTAACTTTAAACAAATGCAGATTTGGCTTGGTATTACGTTGCTTCTTGGTGCGGGGTTCCTTGGACTTGAAATTTACGAATTTAATCACTATGTTCACGAGAAGGATTTTACCATTACAACAAATGCTTTTGGATCAGCCTTTTACACTCTTGTAGGAACGCACGGAGCCCACGTAACTTTTGGACTTTTGTGGATTGCGACCCTTATCATAAGAAACAGCAAGAGAGGATTAAGCCTATATAACGCACCTAAATTCTATGTAGCCAGTCTTTACTGGCATTTCATTGATGTAGTCTGGGTATTCATTTTCACAGTCGTATACTTAATGGGGATGGTGGGGTAAATGGCTCAACATCAAAATTCAGGTAACCCAAAGGTAGATCTTGCCTATCGTAAAAGGAAAAACGCTGAAGACATGAAATATCAGCTTGTATCATTTGGAATGATGCTCTTTTTAACCGTACTGGCATTTATGGCAGTTGGTTATAAGGGTATCGAGCATTGGTTCACCGTACCATTCATTATCCTTTTGGCCTTAGTGCAGGTCGCTTTCCAGCTCTACTATTTCATGCACATGAATCACAAAGGCCACGAAGCACCTGCCCTTTTCCTATACTCAGGAGTCTTCGTCGCCGCCCTAACTGTACTCACATTTATGACAATCGTCTGGTGGTAAAAAGAAAAGCGGAGGGCGCTTGCCCAGCGCTGAGAGACGGTGGAGCTCTCGACCGAAAGGCGTTTTTTGCCTTGACCGAGAGAGCGAAGCGGCCGAAGCGCTAGCGCCCGGAGCTGGACAAAGCAGAAAAGCGGAGGGCGCTTGCCCAGCGCTGAGAGACGGTGGAGCTCTCGACCGAAAGGCGTTCAAATAAGGGGATGTTCTGCTAAGAGCGCGACGTCCTGTCGCAACGCAGAACTGACCCGCATCCTGCGTGCCCGAGAGAGCGAAGCGGCCGAAGCGCTAGCGCCTGGAGCTGTACAAAGCAGAAAAGCGGAGGGCGCTTCTAGTAATGTATGCTAAAAGCGCGGCGTCCTGCCGCTGCTCCGAAGGCCTTTATCTTGTTTTATTTGCATCTGAATGGATTACTGGCTAATTAGCAGGAAGAAATCCTATTTTTCCTTAGCTGTAAGCTGCTAAGTTCGGCCGCTTCGATGGACTAATTGCCTTCTGCGGGCAGCAGGAAGGAGGAGACATCTTTGGGAAATTTGGCATTGTTCGGATTTGAGGCGTTATGGAGTCCTTATTATCTCGCTATATTAGGAATCCTTGCAGCATTGTATTTTTCAGCAGTCAGGCATCGAAAAAAATGGTTTAAGTACTCTGAGGAAGTATCCTGGCAGCAGAAAGCTTCATTTTATGGAGGACTAGCACTTCTTTACATTTTGAAAGGAAGTCCTCTTGATCTGCTGGGCCATATCCTTTTTAGTGTGCATATGACTCAGATGGCCTTGGTATATTTAGTTGTTACACCGCTGCTTATCATTGGGATACCAGGCTGGATTTGGAATGTGATTTTACTGCGTTCGCCAGTCAGGCAGATTTTTATGTTTTTGACTCAGCCGATCCTGGCATTAATTTTGTTTAATGGCATTTTTTCCTTGTATCATACACCACTCGTATTCGATATTGTCAAAACTAATCCTGTCTATCACGCTGCCGCTACGAGTCTTATTTTTTTGACATCCCTATGTATGTGGTGGCCTGTATTTAGAAAACGCGGAAATTCAGACGAGATGTCCAGCCTTATGAAAATAGGGTATATTTTTGCTAATGGTGTTCTCCTGACACCTGCGTGTGCGCTGATCATTTTTGCGAAGGATCCGCTTTATGCAGCTTATTCCGATCCTGCTTCCTGGATGAACGCAATGGCGCTCTGTGTACCTGGAAACATGTTATCGGGGCTAAACCTGTCAGGCCCGGAAGTTTTTACTTCTATGCCGTTAACCGAGGATCAGCAGCTCGGGGGCATATTAATGAAAATCATCCAGGAGGCTGTTTATGGCACGATTCTTGGATATATTTTCTTTAAGTGGGTAAGAATCGAAAGAGAAAAGGATAATCGGGAGCTGCAGGCAATCCTCTCAGAAAAAGAGCATCGCATTTGATTGTGACATCATTCAAATAAAAGGAGTCTTTGCATATGTACTTGCCTCTTCTTCCAACGATCAGCACAGCTTTTATTGTAATCAGTGCCGTATTTGTTGCCATTGGCTGGTATTTGATTGCTAAACGCCGTGTAGAGGCTCATCGTAAAGCGATGACATGGGCCGGTGTTTTTGCGCTTGTTTTTTTTATCGTTTACGTTTCCAGAACTGTTTTCGACGGAAATACGGCCTTTGGAGGACCCCCGAGTGTTAAAGTTTTTTATTTAATCTTTTTAATCTTTCATATCTTTCTTGCAGCTTCAGGGGGAGTTTTTGGAATTATCTCGATCTGGTCCGGCTACAAACGAAAAATAATCCGCCATAGAAGGCTTGGACCAATCACAAGCATTATCTGGTTTTCGACAGCAATAACAGGAGTCACTGTTTATATGCTTTTATACATTATTTATGGCGGGGGAGAAACAGTTCCCGTCATTAAGGCAATTACTGGCTTTTAACATAATACAAGGGGGGTGCAGAATATAATTCTGTAACCCTTTTTTATTTGGTTAAATGCAAAGGAGGGAAAGCGATGGAAATTCTAACAGATGAGCTGCTGCTCATTCCCTGCTCCTTGGATTTGGCGAAGTCGCTCATTCTGCATAAAAAGGAACTGGCCAAGCGATCTCCTATTGTCATTCCAGAGGACTGGCCTTCATCAATGAGTCAAGGAATTTTGCCTTTTTACATAGAAAGACTGGAGAAGGACCGGTCTGAGTATGGTTGGGGCATTTGGCTGATTATTCACCACAGGGAAAAGAAGATGATCGGAGATTTTTACATTTATTCAAAGCCGGATCAAGATGGCACTGTAGACTTTGACTTTCGTATTCACCCTGACTATCGAAAAGAGAATGGATTTGAGGCAGTAAGCCATTTTTTTGATTGGCTTTTTGAACAAAAAGGGGTGAAATGCATTTCTACAGAATGCCATATTGAACAGGTAAAGACGATTGGCATTCTTAGCAGGCTCGGTCTCATATGTAATAGGAAGGAGAAATCCTATTTAAGCTGGAGCCTGTCAAAGTAAAAAAGACAAAAGCAAGGCTTCTGTCTTTTTAAAGCGTAATCGCTTCCAAGTCTTTTTTTAAACGCTTAATGGTGTTTTCGCAGGATTGGACAATCGGTTCGGGAAAATCTTCTCCCTCGCCATATTCCACGCCATGGGGATAATAATGCTTTCCCAGAAGGGGTGTTAATAATTTTACAACCGCGTGTCTTCCACCCACTTCACCTTCTGTAATATAGCCTTGAATCCTAAAATAATAAATTTCCCCCAGCTGTTCCATTTTCTTATCATAGGTAACGCGTTCATAGTCCCACTGTCCGGCGCGAACTAATCCATGCTGCTCCATTAAAAAATCAAGCCTGCTTAATTCTGCGGTTTGCTGGTCAAGCCCTGTTCCTTCGAATTTCATAAGACCGTATTCTCCCTTCCACCCTTATGTAAACGCTTTTCATCCCATATTCTTATAATAGTATGAAACAGTCAGACTTTCAATCCGGATATGGGTCCATTTGGGAAAATCGGTATTAAATGCAAGCATTTTAGACATACTATTTAACCATAACATGACAGTTTCGCCTTATTTATTGAAATTGGAAGTCTTTTCTGATTAAATGACTTGTAACAGCAGGATTAATTTAAAATGAAAAGCGGGGGTAATTTAGCTGAGACGTTTGTTTAAAACCATTTTGGTCATTGCCATTATTATAAGTACCTATACCGTATTTATTAAGTTTGCAGAACAGCCTCCTAACCGAATAGAAGAAAAGAAAGATTTACAGCTTTCAAATGAAGAAGATACCCCCAATCAAGCTATTGACCTGCCCGATAAAGGACTGCTTTCTTTAATGGGCCAGTCATCAGGACAGGTTCTTAAAGAACTCGGGGAACCTTCAAGGAAAGATCCATCACAATATGATTATCAATGGTGGATCTACAATGGAGGAAACAATCAATACGTACAGATTGGTGTTCTGGCGGATAAAGTGGTTTCTGTCTATGCGATCGGAAATGGTGTGAATATGAATCCTTATAAGCTGGGTGAGCCGCTGAGCGAGGTTTATCAGACTGCACCGATTTCTTCCTCGCTATCAATGGAGCATGATGGAAATTCATATCGATTCGAACTTTCAGAGGAAGATATGAATACGCGTCCTGCCATTGAAGCTGATGGGACAATCATTCAGCTTTATATTGATAAGTTTGATGGGACACTCTCAAGTATTCGCGCGACCGACAAAGAAACCTTTATAAAACAGCGTCCCTATGAAGTCGTTTACAGAGGAAAGCTGATTAATGCCAAGACTGTGTCTGAAGAAGAGGAGAAGAATATTCAGCGTGCGCAGGAGAGGCAAATATTAGATATTACCAATGTCATACGGAACCGTCATGAATTGGCCCCTTTAAGCTGGGACCCGAATACGGCCCGAACAGCGTTTTCACATAGCAAAGATATGGCAGACCAGCAATATTTTGCTCATGATTCACCCACACAGGGGACTCTTGCTGACCGGTTAAAGCGGGACCGAATTCCTTATCAAACGGCAGGTGAAAATATTGCTGCCCACTACAGTGACAGTATCTCTTCTGTAGAAGGCTGGCTGAACAGTGAAGGTCACAGGAAAGCATTGCTCAATAAAGAGTTCACCCATCTTGGAGTCGGTGTTTATAAAGATTACTATACACAGGATTTCATAGGGAAGTAAAAAATGATAACCGCATCGGGTTATCATTTTTTTCTTTCTATAATAAAAAAGGTAGCCGTGCTGTATGCGATCAGTTTCCCATCTTCCCTGTAAATGCTCGATTCCATTAGCAGTGTTTTCGTTCCTTTATGAATTAGCTTTGCTTTGCATGTCAGGAAAGACCCGATTCCTGGAGCTGTATAATTGATTTTAAGCTCTGAAGTGACGGCTGCAAGATGCTCTGGTAAAAGTTTATGTGCAAGGGTACCCATGGCTGAATCAGCGAGTGTCGCCGTAATTCCTCCATGTACTATATCCAGGGAGTTTTGGATTAATGCTGTATTCGGTATGGTTACGATAAATTCGTCATCGCCATCTTGACCTTCTGCCTGCAGAAGGGCCCCAATATATGTACTGCTGATTTTTTGATTTTTCCGTTTCATTGCCTCAAGAAGCAGAAGAAAATCATCTGTTTCATCGGGGGATAGCTGATCGATAAGCTCGAATGTTTGCTGCTTCATCTGTTCTTTGTTCATTGCTGCATCCCTTTCGGTGTTTTCTTTTTATATTATCAGAATGACAATGCTGTGTGAAAAATTTAGGCGAACCAATTGGGTACCTTTTGCTTAAATTATACTAGGCGTAAGTAAAAGGGGTGAGGCAAATGGCTACGAAAAAGCTGCATCCGAAAGTTGAGGAGTTTAAGGAATTTGTCCGAAAGCATCCTAAAATGATTGAAGAAGCGAAAAAAGGAACAAAAACGTGGCAGGAATACTATGAAAATTGGTATTTGCTTGGCGAAAATGATGCTTATTGGAACGATTATAAAGACGCTACTCAGGAAGAAAAAGAAACGGATGAAGAAAAAGGATTCGTCACACAGCTTTTTTCCGCTGTGAAAAAAATGGATGCAAACGAAATGAACATCAGCTTGAGTAAAATGAGCAATGCTGTTTCGACGGTTCAGAACCTGCTGGAAACATTGGGGGTTGCTAAAGGATCGGGGAGCTCATCTTCAAGCGGAGGGAGCAGACCCTTTTCCTTCAGAAAGGACTAAACTATGAGACAAGAAATCCAGGAGTACATCCAATCCAAGCCTGAAATCACAAAATTTATCAGGGAACAGCCTCAATGGTACCGAAAGCTTTCCCGCAATCCTCAAGCGCTGGAAGAAATGAATCTTGCTATGATGAATTATTACCAGAAAACCATTCCCCATAAGGTAGCGCAATTCTCAAATTCCATTCAGATGGCTTCTATGATGCTTGGTATGTTTCAGTCTATGAAGCAGCAGGATTAAAGCTTAAGCAAAAACGCTTAAGCTTTTTTTACATGTTTTGTCCAAGATTGCAAAGCCTAGTAAGAAAAGGAGGTGCACCTATGACAAGGACCATCCTTATTCTTATGCTCACACTCTTGGCAGCTGGCTGTACAAATGATAAGCCCAGGCCGAAGGGTTTCACGGGAGGAGCTGAGGCAAAAGCTCTGGAACTGAGGCAGGGAAGTTACTCTATTCATCATTTTGTTAAAGGCGATACCGTCTATGTAGAGTGTTTTGTTCCTAAAGGAAATTTTGGCGTGCCGGATCAAAAACTGAAAGAAGGAGAGCTTTTTGTGACCGTTTCAATTGATGGGAATGAAGAGAAGCGATACATGACCCCTGCGTTTTCAATTTCCGGTTTAAAGACAGGATATCATGAAATATTGCTGAATGTTCATGCATATAACAGGCCTGATATCAGCCATAAGCCTCGCAGCTTGACGGTTAAAGTCGATTAGCTGCAGAAGGGGGATAGTTCTCTTCCAGCCTTTTTCATGGTAAAATGGTCATTGGAGGTGCTGTCATTGGTTTATGCAACAATGGAGAGTGTGCAAATATTGGATCAGGCTGACGAGATTAGTGAAATGATCCTGCAGTCGGACCTTGCGGAAGCCTATCGCATGCGTCTGGCAGACTTGAAGAATGATCAAACGGCACAGGATATTGTCAGCAGGTTTGTAAAAGTAAAAGACATATACGAGGATGTCCAGCGATTTGGAAAATACCATCCTGACTATAGACAGATCTCAAAAGATATGCGGGAGATCAAAAGAGAACTTGATTTAAACGAGAAAGTAGCTGCGTTCAGACGGGCTGAGACTGGGCTCCAAACCCTTCTGGATGAGATTAGCATCCAGCTGGGAAGTGCAGTTTCAGAACATGTGAAAGTTCCGACTGGAAATCCGTTTTTTGACAGCCTTTCAGCATGCGGCGGGGGCTGCGGTTCTGGCGGAGGCTGCGGCTGCAAAGTTTCCTGATCATAGGGGCGGAAGTTATCCGCCCCTATTATTTATTTTTCAAGATACAATCAGTACATAAATTTCCGCAGCAGAACATTTTTTCCTGAGGGACGTAAAAACGATGACGATATACCCAAAGAGGACCATCATTACGTACAAAAACTGATTTGTACGTAACTTTTTTATGGAGCATGGCTTTTTTGGCAGCCTGATCAATCAGGCTCCTGAGCAGCTCTTTGCTTAATGCGGAATTTTCTGTAATATATAGGAATGGGATTCCAGTTATGACTGCCTTACGTATTGAATATAAAACAGACGCAGAAGACATATGATCCAAAAAATCCTTCCAAATCAGGTCAAGTTCAGCTGGCAATTTTTTTTCCTCCTTCAGATGCATATTGTGAAAGAGTGAGAACTTTGATAAACTTTTCTTGGACATGTGAAAAAGGGTGAGAAAAAATGGATGGAAAAAGACAAGGTCTAATTGTATGGATGCACTCATTGAAGCAGGTTAAAATGCTTCGCCGTTTTGGAAACGTTCACTATATTTCCAGAAGGCTCAAATATGTTGTTCTGTACTGTGATATGGAGCAAAATGAGGCGCTTAAAGAGAAAATCGCATCTTACTCTTTTGTAAAGCATGTTGAACCCTCTTACAAGCCATTTCTCAAGCTCGAATTCGAGAAAAAGCAAGATAAAGCGAAGGAATATGATTACAAAATGGGTTTATAATCCAAACGCAATCCAGTAACCTGGATTGCGTTTTTTATATTAATGGGGGAAGGATATGGTTTAACCGAAGGATTCCCGTTAGGTATTGATAATATAAAATGGGTTCATGAAATACAGAAGAAGACTTTACAGCAAATTGGTAGACGGGCTTTCCGGATTCTTCAGCCGCATCACGAAAAAGCCGGTAGCGCTGTGTATCTTTTTCACTGGGATCAATAATTCCTTCGCGGCAAATATAGATGGCCTGAAAATTTCCGGGATCTGTTGGAGACATGATAACTCCTGCAGTCGTTACCTTTTTATTATTATGTACCGTTGATAGATCAAGAAATGAGATAATTCTATGTTTATTGGACCGGATAATTTCCAGTAATTCATATAAATCTGAATAGCCTTCGCCAAGCTCGATAAAACGCTGTACCATTACATACTCTCCTTTTTTGCAGATGGTTTTCATATCAAATGTAGCATGAATCTGAAAGTTGCGCCATTGAAGGAAATAAATGTATAGAAATGTAAAAGGCAGGCCATACTCTCTATTAACAGCATCTCGTTCATGATGTTGTTGCCAACCGCGGAGAAGACTTACGTTTCCCCATAAGTTCTTCCTCCGGTTTCTCCTCTCCCTTTTCCTTCTAGCCTTTTGGTTTAGAGGGACCCTGCGGTTTTACTGCGGGGTTTTTTTTATGCTTAAAAAGGCTTGCCTTTTCTCTCCCATTAATTTATGGTACGATGACTTTGCGAAAAAACAGGAAATTTGTAAAGCAGTGGTGAATAGAAAATGAGAGTTGTATCAGGTTCATTAAAAGGGAGACCTTTAAAAGCAGTTCCGGGGATGTCGACCAGACCGACGACTGATAAGGTCAAAGAAGCAATCTTTAATATGATCGGACCTTATTTTGATGGAGGACTCGCGCTTGATCTCTTTGGAGGAAGCGGCGGCCTCGGAATTGAAGCGTTAAGCAGAGGCACAGAGCGGTGCATATTTGTGGACCGGGACGCAAAAGCCATCCAAACCATACATAGCAATCTAGAGGCGTGCCGGCTGCAGGATCAGTCCGAGGTTTATCGCAATGATGCAGAGCGGGCGCTTAAAGCGATTATTAAGAGAGAGCTGCAGTTTCAATTGGTGTTTTTGGATCCGCCGTATAAGCAACAAAAATTGAAAGCGCTTATCGAACAGATTAGTGATGAACAGCTTCTTACAGAGGGCGGCTTTGTCGTTGCAGAGCATGGGACGGAGGTTGAATTGCCCGGTCAAATTGGAAGCTTCGAATTAGTAAAGTTTGAGAAGTATGGGATGGCTGCTGTCAGTATTTACAGACACGGCGATGGGAGAATGGGGGAAATGTAATGGCAAGTGTAGCAGTTTGTTCAGGTAGTTTTGATCCGGTTACTCTTGGACATATGGATATTATCAGACGGGGAGCCAATATATTCGATACGGTTTACGTTTGTGTATTAAACAACTCATCTAAAAATTCTTTGTTCAGTGTGGATGAGAGATGCGCGTTATTAAAAGAAGTAACCAAGGATATTCCCAATGTTACGGTAGAGTCCTCTCAAGGTTTACTGATTGATTACGCCAGAAGCAAGAATGCCAATGCGATTCTAAGAGGGTTAAGAGCCGTATCGGATTTTGAATACGAAATGCAGATTACATCCATGAACAGGGTGCTCGATGATAAAATCGAAACCTTCTTTATGATGACAAACAACCAATATTCATTCTTAAGTTCGAGCATTGTCAAGGAAGTGGCAAAATACAACGGAGATATTTCGGACCTTGTCCCCCCGTGTGTTGAAGAAGCCCTTAAGGAAAAATTCAATAAAGCAGAATGAGGGCGGAGGATTTTCTCTGCCCTTATTTACTACTGTATCCTCTTTCTTTGTATAAATTGATTTATCCCGCTTCAGCGCCTGGTCCAATCTGAGGTGCCGGGGGCCCGCAGGATGCGGGTCACTTCTGCGCTACGGCAGGACACGCTACTCTTAATAAGCCCCATGTTTTCGCCAGTAAAGCCAAATATACAAGCCAAGGAAAAATAATGTAATGAGCGGACCGGATGAAAATAAAAGGCTAAATGGCTCCAGACCTTCAGTTCCTTGTGAAGGTGCATACGTTAATGAAACGCCTCCCCGGTTTACATATAGCGGCTTCCATAGCAGCCAGGTAAGAATGGCTGCCAGAAATCCCTGCATGATCCTGGCTATGAAAAACGGAAAAAAGCGAATGTCGGTTTCGGCGAGAATGCTTGCAACCTGAGCTTGAACAGATAAACCGCTGAATCCCAAAATAAAGGACGCCATGATGACTTTTGATAACAGTCCCGCACTCGCCTTGCTTGTCTCCATATTTCCTTGTGTAATTTCAAAAATACCTGCTATCAGTGGCTTTGTAAGGCTTTCCGGGAGGGAGAATATAGTGAAAAGCTGGCTTAAAATCCCAGCAGCCATATTTGAAAACCCAACAATATCCAGAATTTTTGTTAATACGGAGAAGAGTATGATAAAGCCGCCAATGACTAGCAGCGTTTGAACAGATCCAAGTACAGCATCCCCAAGCATCTTTCCAATTGGCTTTTTATTTTTTAACCGGGTCTCATGAAGTGCTGAAAAGGCCTCTGAAAAGGAAGGGAAAGGGAGTTTCTTGACCCTTGCTTCTTCTTTCGATTCTGTTTGGCTTCCATGAAATCGCATGAGGATGCCTACCAGCAGGTTTGATAAATAATGCGCGGATGCGAGCAAAATGCCCAATGCCGGGTTTTTAAATATTCCAACAGAAACGGCAGCAAACATAAAAAGGGGACTTGAACAATTCGTGAAGGATACGAGCCGTTCTGCTTCAATACTGGTTAGCTGCTTTTCTTTACGCAGCCGGGAAGTAAGTTTTGCACCTGCAGGAAAACCAGATGCAATTCCCATTGCCCAAACAAATCCGCCCGACCCAGGGACCTTAAACAGCGGCCTCATGACTGGCTCAAGAAGAACGCCGGCAAACCGGACAACACCGAAGCCTATGAGCAGCTCGGAAATGATAAAGAAAGGGAGCAGGGAAGGAAATACTATGGTCCACCAAACTTCCAGCCCGCCCCTTGAGGCCTCCAGAGAAGCCTTTGGATGCAAGATAATTGAAGCGGTGAGCGTAAGCAATAAAAATGCGATCAGCAGGGTATTCCACTTTTCACGGCCCATCAGGCTCCCCCTCTCTATGTTCTATACAACGAGAACCGTGTAATGATAAAATAGTTGTCAGGCATGTACCTCTTCATTACCTTAATATACGAGAATAGCCTTCTATTTTAGACCATAAGATTCAGTATCTGCCTTTAAATGATTAAGGAGGGCTGGTGAACATGGAACCTAAAATCGGTTTGGCGCTCGGATCCGGGGGAGCGAGAGGATTTGCACATCTCGGTGTATTGAAAGTATTGAAGGACGAGGGAATTCCGGTTCACATGATAGCCGGGAGCAGCATGGGAGCACTTGTTGGAAGCTTTTATGCAGCGGGGCTTGATATAAAAAGTCTGTACCAAATCGCTGCTGCCTTTAAAAGAAGCTATTATTTAGATCTGACCATCCCTAAAATGGGTTTTATTGCTGGTGAAAAAGTGAAAGGATTGATACGTGCTTTTACAAAGGGCAATAATATTGAAGATTTGAATATCCCGCTTTCCATCGTGGCTACGGACCTATGCAAAGGTGAAAAAGTAGTATTCACGAAAGGTCCGGTTGCAGAAGCCGTCCGCGCGAGCATTGCCATTCCGGGAATTTTTGTTCCGGAAATCATCGATGGCCGAATGCTTGTTGACGGGGGAGTAGTCGACCGGGTTCCGGTATCCGTTGTAAGGGATATGGGAGCGGATCTGGTTATTTCAGTTGATGTCTCTGTTGTAAAAAGACAGGCAGCGATCACATCGATTTTTGATGTAATCCTTCAAAGTCTTGATATTATGCAGGATGAACTGGTTCATCACCGTGCAGTTGCCTCCGACATCATGATACGGCCCCAAGTAGAGAAATTCAGCTCCAGGTCTTTTACGAACATACAAGAGATTATTTTAAGCGGAGAAGTGGAGGCTCAAAAAAACCTCCCGGCGATCCGTTCTTTGATTGAAAATTGGAAGGAGTCTCAGAATGAGGAATAAACGAAAAGGGGCAATCCGGGCTTTTGTCATCGGCATTATTATAGCCATGGCGATTTCCTACATAAAATTACCGTATTACGTAACAAAGCCCGGAAATGCTTCAGCTCTTGAACCCATTATTAAAGTGGATGGAGGATACGATTCAGCAGGCAGTTTTTCTCTTACCACTGTAAGTATAGGAAGGGCAAGCATTTTAGGCTATCTCGCAGCCCAATTCGATGAATACGCTGAAATTCTCCCAATGAATCAGGTCAAAGCACCGGAAGAATCCGATGAGGAATACTTGAATAGACAGCTTAAGCTGATGGAAGGCTCCCAGGAATCTGCACTGATCCTTGCTTACCATAAGGCAGGGAAAGAAGTGACAAGCAAATTTAACGGAGTGTATGTAAACTCGCTTATCAAAGGCATGCCAGCTGCAAAAAGCTTGAAGGCGGGAGACAGAGTATACGAAGTTGATGGAAAAGCACTAAAAAGTTCAGAAGAATTCGTCAGTTATGTAGAAAAGAAAAAAGAAGGAGATCAAGTTTCGATTACCTTCGAGCGCCGCGGCAGCAAAAGAACCGTCACCGTTGCCATTGCGAAATTTCCTGAAAGCTTAACAAAAGGCGGTCAATCTAGAGCGGGTATAGGGATTACCCTTATGACAGACAGAGAAGTAACCGTGAATCCCGACATTAAGCTCGATACAGAGGACATAGGCGGACCTTCCGCTGGCCTTATGATGAGCCTTGAAATATACGATCAGCTGACGAAAGAGGATTATACGAGAGGATATCAGATTGCCGGAACAGGAACGATCGCTGAAACTGGCGAGGTAGGTCCAATTGGAGGGATTTCACAAAAGATTGTCGCAGCCGATAAATCAGGAGCCGAAATCTTTTTTGCTCCAAGCGAGAACGGTAAAAAAGGCTCGAATTATGAAGAAGCCGTCAAAACCGCGAAAGACATCAAAACCAAAATGAAAATTGTTCCAGTTGACCGGTTCAGCGATGCCGTAAATTATCTTGATCAGCTTAAGGTTAAGTAGAAAACAGCCGCCATGTAATGGCGGCTGTTTATTTGTCAAACCCAATTCTTACAGGCGGTGTTGCATACTCTGCTTTTAATCGTGAGATCCTGCTTTGTTTTGGAAAACCCATTGCATAGAGATTTGCTGCTTTTATATCCAGTGAGAGGGCTGGATGCTCAAATGAATGAACATTCGTGATTAACGGCACTTTCACATTCTTTTTTATGCTTCCTAAATAACGCTGCCCGGTTGGATTCATCCCCAAAACTCTAATATAAGGACTTCGTTCTCCATTTACGGCTTCTTCCATCTGCTTTTTTGTCGTTCTCATTAGCACATGAACACACATTCGCTGAAGTCTTGTCCATGTATACCGCTTAGTTTTTAACTGTTCCATAAATTCCTGAAATGAAGAGCTTTCTTTGAGGGCGGACCTTAGACGATTTTCCAAACCTTCCTCGACCTCATAAATTTCAGAAAGCTCCTTACCCGTCATGAATAAAGCGTTATATTGCAGATATGGAAAGTATCGATCCCAGCTGAGGAATGGATTGCCCTCATTTGACCAGCCGGATAGAATGCGATATGTGGATTCCGGAACAAATGGTTTTATTTCATTTATCGTTCCATTTCCGCTGAAAATGGCTTTGCGGAGACTGGTAGCACTCGCGATTTTTCCTGACGGAAGCTCTTCATCGTGATAGCCCGCTGAAGTCCGCTGGATGGTTTGAGCCCTCATCGGACTTCCTTGCTCAAGAATAGAGGTAACATACTGAAAGCCAAGTATATTGTTCGGTTTCGTCAGATCAGCAAGATCTCCTTTAGAGCCATTGATGGCCTCAAATGAAAGGGAGAGAGCCTTTGGATAGCTCAGACCCTGTTTCATGTATTCTTTAATGCTCGACCTGTATTTTTCTTCATGTTGAGAGATTTGATTGATTGAATTGAAAAAAGGCTCAATTCTTCCATCCTCGCTGCCAAAGCACAGATGAGAAGCACCGAGCATATCCAAAATTGAAACAGCCCCGTTTGCGAACGTACTTGCTTTTTGTGAAGAATAAACGTAAGGCAGCTCTACTGTTAAGTCAGCACCTGCCTCCAGAGCCATTCTTGCACGCTCCCATTTAGGCAAAAGAGCAGGCTCGCCTCGTTGGAGGAAGGTTCCGCTCATGACGGCAATTGTAACATCGGCTTGAGCCGCCTTTTTTGCTTCCTGCATATGATATAAATGTCCGTTGTGAAAAGGATTGTATTCAACAACAAGCCCTAAAATATTCAATTAGAGTGGCTCCTTTATTTTGAATTCCGGGTCATTCATATGGTAGAGTATTCATACAGTATATCCAACATAAAACACACTTCTGCGAAAGTGTGATATAATGCTGAATATTGTGCCCGGCATGTATGGAAAGACGGCTTGAATGACTATATTATAGTGTAAAGAAAAAATATTGACAAATGGAATAGTGAAAGCTATAATTACCTTTGTTGCCTTGAGGTGATACCTAATGAAATGGTTAATCAACCAGTTATATCAATATCAAAGCAAAGGATTGGAATTGGACGAGAAAATCGATCTCACCGAGCTCATCAATGAGCATAAAGACGTGAGAGATATTTCGCCTGTCCATGTAACCGGCAGAGCCGCGATCCAATCGGATAAAGCAACGTTTCAGCTGACTGTAACAGGGGTCTTGACTCTTCCATGTGCCAGAACGCTTGTAGATGTTCGATTCCCTTTTCATATTGAGACGACTGAAGTATACCTATTGAAACCGACAGACTATGACGAGGAACTTGAAGGAGAAATTCATACGCTTGATAGCGATGAAGTTGATTTAATTCCAGCAATTAAAGAATTGATTCTTCTCGAAATTCCAATGCAGGTCTTCAGCGACAGCGTTAACGAAGAAGGAGCCGCCCCTCAGGAAGGCAGGGACTGGAAGGTCGTGTCTGAAGAGGAAAACAAAAACAAAGTGGATCCAAGAATGGCTGAACTGGCCAAATTCTTCGATAACAATAATGAAAGCTAAAGGCTGATTTTTAGCTTTAAACCAGATGATCGGATTTACGCCGTCTTCATCCAGTACATGTAAGTTTAACACTCTTTAAGGAGGTGGGAAGAATGGCTGTACCTTTTAGAAGAACTTCTAAAACAAGAAAAAGATTGCGTCGTACACACTTCAAATTGCAAGTGCCTGGTATGGTAGAATGCCCTAACTGCGGTGATATGAAATTGTCTCACCGTGTCTGCAAAGCTTGCGGAACATACAAAGGAAAAGAAGTAGTGGAAAAATAAGACCATAAAAAACCCGCTCAAAGCCCAGTGCTTCGGAGCGGGTTTTTTGTTGTCTGGAAATTGTTTAGTCTGACAAACGAGCAAACGAGGAAAAGAGAGGTTTGTCAGACAAAATTGTCAGACGAACAAGGAAAAGAGCGGTTTGTCAGACGAAGTTGTCAGACAAACGAGGAAAAGAGCGGTTTGTCAGACAAAGTAGTCAGACAAATGAGGAAAAGAGCAGCTTGTCAGACAAAATTGTCAGACGAACGAGACAAAGAGCGGTTTGTCAGACAAAGTAGTCAGACAAACGAGGACAGGAGCAGCCTGCCAGTTAAACCACAGTTTCTGTCCTGCAATACAAAAGGGTAAGCACCAAAATGAATCCGTTTTCATAATCCCGGTGATATAATAGTTTTATATACATAACAGGGGTGGTTATCGTGGAAAACAAGGTACTTGTTTCAGATGTTGGAGATGGGATGATCGAAGTAAGACTTAATCGTGCTGAGAAGCGGAATGCAATAGATTTTGGTGTAATGGAGGAACTGGAAGCTTTTTTGGATCAGTATGAACAGGATGATCAAGTGCGGGGGCTTATTCTGACAGGATCCGGAGACGCAGCCTTTTGTTCAGGAGGTGATCTTTCAGCGTTCCATTCTTTAAAAACAGAAGAGGAATCATTTAGGATGCTTCATAGAATGGGAAAGATTCTTTACCGTTTTGCTATGTTCCCGGCACCTGTTTGTGCTCTTATAAATGGAACGGCTGTAGGTGGAGGCTGCGAGCTTGCAATGGCAGCGGATATCCGATATGCAAAAAAGGGAATCCGTATGGGCTTTATTCAAGGAACGCTATCGATTACTACCGGCTGGGGCGGCGGCTCTTTATTAATGGAAAGAGTGGATTCATCCAAAGCCATCGGTCTTCTATGTTCAGCGAACATATATGGTGCTCATGAGCTCCTTCAAAAAGGAGTCCTGGATGAAATATTGCCGGAACCCATTTTCCAGGAAGAAGGAGTGCAATACATAAAAACCATGCTAGCGAAAAATCCAGCTGTTACAAGGGCTTATAAAACGATTCAAGTACGAAAGCTGAAAAGCAGTCAGCTGTGGGAGAGGATGGAAGAAGAAATTCGCCAATGTGCAAGATTATGGGGAAAAGAAGAGCATCATCATGCGGTGGATCTGTTTTTTAAAAGGAAATAAGAATTTTTCAGTTCCCGCATTAAGTAGGCTTGGGAATTCTCCTTCAAGGCCGGAAAATTGTAACCTGGAGATGTTCATTAGCAAAATGGATTTCCTTCGTCTCTTAATAACCTTTTGATCCGCAGCCTGACGTCCACACCATATCAACTCCGCTTTTGTTTTAGTACATAGTCTATCGAATCTATCATCAGCATATGTATATGAAAACGATATTGGGGGGAAATGGGGATGACGGCTACAAGACAGGATGCTTGGACGCAGGATGAGGATCTTTTGCTTGCTGAAGTGGTGCTTCGCCATATTAGAGAGGGCGGGACCCAGCTGGCTGCTTTTGAAGAGGTGGGCAGACATTTGTCCAGGACGGCTGCAGCGTGCGGATTCAGATGGAATTCATATGTGAGAAAACAGTATAAGTCCGGAATTGATCATGCGAAAAGGCTTCGCAAGGAGTCTAGAGGGAAATTGGAACCTGTTAAGGAAGCGGTGAAGGAGATTACGTCCGTTTCGGATGATAAAAACGGGCTGACGATAAAAGAGATTGTGAAATTTTTAGAAGCCTATGATGATTCAGAGGATGCGAGAGTTTTAAAGGAGAGCAATCAGCTTCTTTCGGATAAAGTGCAGAAGCTTGAGCAGCAGGTTACGATTCTGGAGAAGGAAAAGCAGATTCTGCAGAATCAGCTTTTGCTTGTGGAGGAAGACTATCAGTCGCTTATTGAAATTATGGATCGTGCAAGAAAGATGGCCATTTCGCAGGAAGATGAACGGAACCGTAAAGTGAAGTTTCAGATGGATCGAAATGGGAATCTTGAGAGAATAGAAAAATAGCCAGGACTAACGAACAGGACCGCTCGTTGAGAGCGGTCCTGTTCGTTTAAGCGGATTCAGAGGAATGGCGGGAGGCGTCCGGCGACCAGAGCAGCGGGTTTTCCCCTTTATCCCGGTCCATATCGTATTTAACAGCTTCAAAATCCATTTTACTCCAGAAATCTGCGGATTTGACACGTGGATTCGTTTTAATCGGAAGCTTGAAGGATTTCGCGAATTCCACCAGGGATTGGCCATATCCCTCCCGCTGATAATCGGGAAGAACCTCAAGCTTCCAAAGCTCTAAATAATCCTGCTGTGGAGAAAAATATTGATCAAATTTTTTATCGACTCTGTAAAGACTCATCCGTGCAACCAGTTTTTCTCCGAAATAGATTCCGTAAAACGGGGAGTCACTGTCATTCTCAATAATGTTTCCTTCAAGATCCTCAAGCATGGATAGCTCTTGAAGTCCGTATTCTTTAAATCTTTTAAACTCTTCAAGTGTTTTGTAGTTAATAAGAAGGCGTTCAACCTTATGCATATTTTTTCCCCCTTGATGCAGATGAAAAGTAGTAAAATTTTAAATTTATTGACTAATCCCATTATACCATGTATTCAGTACTTTTCACAAAGGGTTAGGAAACGCTTTCAAAAAAATAAAGGATATTGCATTATATTGTAGAAACATATATTTGAAGATGGTCTTTTTTAAACTGGGGGTGGGAATCGTTGAAAAAAGTATTGATTGCAAACAGGGGTGAAATTGCTTCGCGGATCATTGAGACGTGCAAGCAGATGGGGATTGAGACGATTGCTATTTTTTCAGATGCGGATCAGGACCTGCCGTATGTAAAGGAAGCGGATTATTCCTTCCGCATTGGTGAGGCACCTGTAGGGAAATCATATCTTCTCGCAGATTCTATTTTGGAATTAGCAGTGAGAGAAGGGGCAGATGCAATCCATCCGGGTTATGGATTTCTCTCGGAGAATAGTGATTTTGTCCGAAAAACAGAGGAACTTGGATTACTGTTTATTGGACCATCGTCTGATGTGATTGAAAAAATGGGCGATAAGGTTCTTGCAAGAAAAACCATGATGGAAGCAGGAATACCCGTAGTGCCGGGCAGTGAGCTTGATTTGGACACACTGGAGCAGGCTGCTGAGAAAGCAGAACAAATCGGCTATCCTGTGATGCTGAAAGCAAGCGGGGGCGGAGGCGGGATCGGTATGCATCTTTGCCAGGACAAATCAGATCTTGAAAAAGTGTATGCATCCGCTAAAAACAGAGCAAAAGCTTACTTTGGTAATGACGAGGTTTTTATTGAAAAGTATATTGCTGAGTCCCGCCATATTGAAGTTCAAATATTCGGGGATATGCATGGGAATATCGTTCACTTGTATGAAAGGGAGTGCTCGGTTCAGCGCAGAAATCAAAAGGTAATTGAAGAAGCGCCGTCTCCAAGTATTTCAGAAGAAACACGCGGAAAAATATGCAAGGCAGCCGTTCAGGCAGCTCTTCATGTGGGCTATAGAAACGCGGGGACCGTCGAATTCATTATGGATGATCAGGAGCAATTTTATTTTCTTGAAATGAATACCCGCCTGCAGGTGGAGCACCGTGTGACTGAAATGATTACAGGGCTGGATTTGGTAAAGTGGCAGATTCTGGCTGCCAGAGGAGAAACTCTTCCCCTCAATCAGGGTGAGATCCGTAAAATTGGCCATGCATTTGAATTCAGACTTTATGCAGAGGACCCGGAAAAATTCATTCCGTCACCTGGAAAATTGAATGTGTTTACATACCCTGAGCCAACAGGTTTCATTTTGGACCGGACCTATACAGAAGGAAATCAAATTACGCCATTTTATGATCCCCTAATCGCAAAAGCGGTTGTATATGGTGAAACTCGCGATGCAGCTATGGAAAAGGCGGCCGAAGTTTTTAAAGGAATGCAAATTGAAGGGGTTAATTCCAATTTGCCTTTGTTTGTAAAGGTGATAAAGGACGAAGAGTTTAAATCAGGCCAGTACACTACATCATTATTAAAAAAATCAAAAATCGTCGGGTAAAGGATGGGACAAACATGAAAGAAGTTACAGCAAGCATGGCAGGTACAGTATTAAACGTATTAGTTGAAGCAGGTGCAGCCGTAGCATCGGGACAGGATTTACTGATGCTTGAATCAATGAAGATGGAGATTCCTGTTGAATCTGCTTATTCAGGAACTGTTAAGGAAATAAAAGTTCAAATGGGCGATTTCGTAAACGAAGGGGATGTCCTCGTTTTACTAGAGGATTAAGGGGGGCTTTGCAATGAAAATGGTAGAGCTGAACGATCAATTAAAGCAAAAAATTGCTCAAGCAGAAGCAGGCGGTCATCAAAAATATCATGATAAATCCCGAGAACAGGGAAAACTTTTTGTCAGGGACCGGCTAAAACAGCTTTTTGATAATGGTCAGTATTCGGAGGACGGCAAGTTTGCGAATCACCTTGCAGGAGATCTTCCGGCTGATGGAGTGGTAACGGCGATTGGACAGATACACGGGCAAACGGTATGTGTGATGGCCAACGATTCAACAGTTAAGGCAGGTTCCTGGGGAGCAAGAACTGTCGAAAAAATTATCCGGATCCAGGAGACGGCAGAGAAATTAATGGTGCCGCTCCTGTACTTAGTGGATTCAGCCGGAGCAAGAATTACGGATCAGCTGGATATGTTCCCAAACCGGAGAGGCGCAGGAAAGATTTTTCATAATCAGGTCAGGCTATCCGGAATGATTCCACAGATTTGTTTGCTATTTGGCCCATCTGCAGCTGGAGGAGCTTACATTCCTGCATTCTGTGACATTGTGATTATGGTGGAAGGAAATGCGTCCATGTATCTTGGTTCGCCTCGAATGGCAGAGAAGGTCATTGGGGAGAAGGTATCGCTTGAGGAAATGGGAGGAGCCAGAATGCATTGCAGTGTAAGCGGCTGCGGTGATGTGCTCGTATCTACTGAGGAAGAAGCAATTGCTGAAGCCCGGACATACTTGACGTATTTTCCGGCAAATTTTAAAAACAGGCCCTCCGAAACAGAACCGGCAGCTCCGGTAAGTGAAAAATTGCTGTCTTCGATTATTCCGGAAAATCAAAATGCTCCATTTGATATGTATGACGCAATTGATTCATTGATCGATGGGGGCAGCTTTTTTGAAATTAAAAGGCTGTTCGCACAGGAGTTAATCACGGGACTTGCCAGGATTGACGGAAAGCCTGTAGGCATTGTTGCCAATCAGCCGCGTGTTAAAGGCGGGGTGCTTTTCGTGGATTCAGCTGATAAAGCGGCAAAGTTTGTTGCATTATGTGATGCCTTTCAAATTCCGCTGCTTTTCCTTGCAGATGTACCGGGTTTCATGATTGGAACAAAAGTGGAAAGAGCGGGAATCATCCGCCACGGGGCGAAAATGATTGCAGCGATGAGTTCTGCCACCGTGCCGAGAATTTCTGTTATTGTAAGAAAGGCATATGGAGCAGGGTTATATGCGATGTCAGGTCCGGCATTTGAACCGGATTGCTGTATTGCGCTTCCGTCAGCGCAAATTGCCGTAATGGGACCTGAAGCCGCTGTCAATGCGGTTTACTCCAATAAGATCAATGAAATAGAGGATCCAAAAGAACGACTGAAATATGTGATGGAAAAGCAGCAGGAATACAAAGAAACGATCGACATATACAGGCTTGCATCCGAAATGATTATTGACCATATTGTTGGAGCGGATGATCTGCGACAGGAATTGATTGTCCGGTTTAAACAATATGAATCAAAGGAAGAACCGCTGCCTTACCGTAAGCACCCGGTTTATCCGGTATAACTAAGAAGAGATGACCTGTATACTTGCACAAGTAAGCTGCCTGCAGCTAGTGTGCAGCGCAGGTCATCTTTTTTTCATGAAGTGCAACCAAACGGATGTTTTGCTGTATTAATTTTTGGTATGATTAGGGAAAAAGGGGGCTTGGCATATGAAAGTCGGAATAATTGGCGGCGGGGCGATCGGCTTATTATTTGCAGCCTATTTAAACCGGAATCATCAGCTTACCGTCTATACAAATACAGAAGCGCAGGCAGCTGATATACGCAATCAGGGGATTGCGGTTATTAAAGATGGAGAAACTGAAATCAGTTATCCTCATGCTTCTTCTGCCAGGCATTATGAAGAGAAGCTGCTGATTGTGACTGTCAAGCAATTTCACCTCCCTTTCATCTTCAATCATCTTTCCCCAGAAGAACCAAAAACCCTTCTCTTTTTACAAAATGGAATGGGGCACATTAAGAGTTTGTCTAATTTAAAAGGACACACCATTTACACTGGCTCCGTTAGTCATGGCGCCGAAAAAAAAGGAGAAAGGGAAGTTCAGGAAAACGGCATCGGAACGACGATCTTCTCACCCTTTCCGGAAGGAACCGGCAGTGAAATGATTGAATCTCTCAGCACAGCAGATTTTCCGTTTGTCTATCGTTCTGGCTGGTATGAGATTCTTGCCGGAAAGCTGCTCGTAAATGCATGCATTAATCCGCTTACAGGGCTGCTCAATGTCCGTAATGGCCAGCTCATAGAAGATCCTCATTATCATCTTTTGCTAAAACAAGTTTTTGATGAGGTTTTCCCGGTTTTGGAACTGGGGGATGAAGCCGATCAGTGGAAAACAGTAGAGGATATATGCAGAGCAACATCCAATAACGTGTCGTCGATGCTTCAGGATTTGCGTATGGGCAGAAAAACTGAGATTGATGCAATAGCAGGCTATGTCCTGGATCTGGCATCAGATAAAAACATAACGGCTCCAATTCTTTCGTTCTTAACGAACGCAATAAAAGGACTGGAAAACAACTAAAGGGGAGCGGATGCTGGTGAAGGGACTAGTTTCAGTATTACTCGGTGCTGCAGCGTTTGCACCTGCTATATGCTTTATGCTGTTAATCTTTACTTTGAAAGCTTTGACCGGAAATGGGAAAAAGGCTTTGCTCGCCGCATCTGATTTAAGTGTTTTTCTTTTTTTCTTCTCAGTGTATATAAAAATGACCACAATCTGGGAGATGCCTTCCTTAATCTATTTGTACTGGAGTTTAGTTGGCTGGTTCCTCGTGTTCATACTATTCTTTGCGATGTCTAAATGGAAAAGGCCAAGGAAAGCTTTGAAAAAGATGTGGAGACTATCCTTCTTAGTATATTTCATGGCGTCCTTTATTTTATTGATTTATGGCGCCGGTCTTTATATCCTGAATGAACTCAACTAGCTTACGGAAACGTATTTTTTAACAAAGCCATCAATAAGTGCTATACTTTTTGACGGAATGCATTTTTAACCGAGAAAGGAAGTACATCATGGAGATATTCGAGTTCTCCCTGCAATCGGCGAATCCGTTTGTCAATGCAATGATTGAGAAAACGTTAGATATTCATACATATTTTGACTATGACATCAGCCAGGAGGATGTCTATACAAAAAGACGTGATGACCTATTAAAGCGGTCATTTAACCGAACAGAATTATGCTCTTATTTAAAATCCTACAATGAAAAATTTCAGGCTCCTGCCGCAATGAGGAATATTGAACGGCTGCTTGATGAGAAAAGCACTGTTGTAGTAGGCGGACAGCAGGCTGGGTTATTAACCGGTCCGCTATATACCATTCATAAGGTCATATCCATCCTTGCTTTGGCCAAACAGCAGGAGGAGAAGCTTGGGTCTCCGGTTATCCCTGTGTTTTGGGTAGCGGGTGAGGACCATGATTTTGATGAAATCAATCATGTTTATATTCAAAAAAATGATCGGGTGAAAAAGAAAGCCATCAGTCAGCGGTATTTGAATAAGCGCTCTGTAGCCTATGCGGAACTCGATCACGCAGCCTGTAAAAGGTGGATGGAAGAAGTCATTCAGTCCTTTGGAGAAACACAGCATACAAAAGGGCTTTTAAAGAAACTCACTATGTATATGGAGAAGTCCTCTACTTATACCGAATTTTTCGAATGGCTGATTATGGATCTATTTGGCTCAGAGGGGATTGTCCTGATTCAGTCTGCAGACGCAGGTCTTCGTGAGCTTGAAACAGAGTATTTCTCTGCTATGATTCATAAAAATGATAAACTTGCGCGCGGTGTAATGGATCAGCAGCAAATAATCAGAGAAAATGGATTCTCGCCCATTATCGAAACGGTTTTTGAAAGTGCTAACCTGTTTTATGAAGCGGATGATGAGCGGCTTCTTATGCAGCGCCTCGAATCAGGCGGATTCGCAGATAAAGAAAATCGAATCTCCTTCACAAAGCAGGAGTTTTTGAGCGAGTTAGCTGCCTGTCCAGAGAAATTCAGCAACAATGTTGTGACAAGACCGATTATGCAGGAGCTTGTTCTCCCTACTCTGGCTTTTATTGCGGGTCCAGGTGAGCTTTCCTACTGGGCGGAATTGAAGCTCGCCTTTGAAACAATGGATATTAAAATGCCGCCGGTCGTGCCAAGATTAAATGTAACCATCCTGGAGCGTTCAATCGAAACTGACTTGAAGGATATTCAAGTGGGCATTCCTGAAGCATTAAACGGAAACCTTGCCAAAATGAAGGAACAGTGGCTGATTAAAAATCAGGAGATTGAAGTTGATGGGCTGGCAGATGATGCTATTCGTGAAATTACCCGAATTCATGATCAGCTTGCAATTAAAATTGCTGGAGAATATCGCGGTATGGAAGCTTACTCTCATAAGAATAAGCAGTTCATCGTTAGGCAAATAGACCTGTTGAAGAAAGAAACCAAGAAGAACATCGAATTGAAACACCATCACATTTTAGCGAAATTTGACAGGGCAGAATGGGCTATTTCTCCGGAAGGCAGTCTGCAGGAAAGAATCTGGAACATATATTACTATTTAAACAAGTACGGAAGTCAATTCCCGCAAAATCTTGCAGGTTTGTCATATTCCTTTAATAATCAACATAAGGTTGTCAAAATTTAACGTAATTTTTTTAAAAATCCTGTGCTGTACAGGGTTTTTTTTTGTTTTCAAAACGTGTAGAATGGGAAGTGGAGATAAGTGGGGGAAAGTGGTGAGTTTGGGAGAGAGAGTGGGGACAAGGCATGTTCATGGGGGAATATCAGCACACAATCGATGCAAAAGGCCGCATGATCGTCCCAGCAAAATTCCGTGATGGGTTAGGTGAGTCATTTGTCCTAACAAGAGGGCTGGACCAATGTCTATTCGGCTATCCCATGTCAGAGTGGATCATCATGGAAGATAAACTCAAAACTCTGCCGCTAACTAAAAAAGACGCTCGGGCGTTTACACGATTCTTCTTTTCAGGTGCAGTTGAATGTGAACTGGATAAACAGGGGCGGATTAATATTGCATCCCCTCTGCTGAATTACGCTAAGCTTGAAAAAGATTGCGTTGTCATTGGGGTATCAAATCGAATTGAACTATGGAGCAAGCCGATTTGGGAAGACTATATAGACCAGCAGGAAGACTCTTTCGCAGAAATTGCTGAAAACATGATTGATTTTGATATATAATGAATCATTGTGCATGTGCTGCGAAGGATACGAATCGGGCTGCATATTGTATCATTCGAATTTGATAAAAAGGTGGGTTCATCCATGTTTGAACATAAAACAGTATTACTGAAAGAAACGGTAGATGGTCTGAATATTAAACGTAACGGTACATACGTTGATTGCACTCTTGGCGGTGCAGGCCACAGTGAATACCTGCTTTCACAATTATCTTCAGAAGGCAGATTGTTCGCTTTTGACCAGGATGACACAGCCATTGAAAATGCAAAACACAAACTTGCGGAATATGAAGGACAGGCCATCCTCATCAAAAGCAATTTCAGGCACATTAGAGAAAAGCTTGCAGAGCAAGGCGTGGAAAAGGTAGACGGGATACTCTTCGATTTAGGCGTTTCCTCTCCGCAGCTGGATACTCCTGAAAGGGGCTTCAGCTATCACCATGATGCACCCCTTGATATGAGAATGGATCAGCAATCTGACTTGTCCGCATACGATGTTGTGAATCATTGGAGCTATGAAGATCTTGTTAGAATCTTCTTCAGATATGGGGAAGAGAAATTTTCCAAGCAAATTGCCAGGAAAATTGAAGCAAGACGTGAAAAGGAACCCATAAAAACGACGGGCGAGCTTGTGGAACTGATTAAGGATGGCATTCCAGCTCCTGCAAGACGTACGGGAGGACATCCGGCTAAACGAATTTTCCAGGCGATCCGCATTGCTGTCAATGATGAACTGAAGGTGTTTGAAGAGGCGATTGAACAGTCTATTGAGCTTCTGAATCCGAAAGGGAGAATAAGTGTCATCACGTTCCATTCCCTTGAAGACAGAATCTGCAAAACGACATTCAAACAGGCGGCTGAGCTTCCGCAGCTTCCGCCAGGACTGCCGGTTATTCCAAAAGAATTTGAGCCGAAAATTAAACTTGTCACGAGAAAGCCGATTCTGCCAGCTGAAGAGGAGCTGACCGATAATAACCGGTCACGTTCCGCCAAACTTAGAATTGCAGAAAAAATAAAATAATCGGCCGATAAATAGAGAGAAAAGCCTTTGATGGAAAATCAGCAAAAGTAAAATATGAGAAGGTAGAAGAGGAGGTCCAGCCATGAGTAATTTAGCTGTTAAAGTTAATCAGCGCGCACAGGAACAAACGACACGCCAATCGCAGCCCCAGTCTCAGCCAAAAGCAATGCCGGTCAAAAGAAGACTGCCGATTACGCTAGGGGAAAAGGTCCTGATTGTCCTTTTTGTCCTTGGACTGGCAGCAGCGAGCATTCATCTTATCGCAAACAGTGTGGCCTCCTATAAAGCCAGCATGGATATCCAAAAGCTGGAGGCACAGGTTGATGCTCAAGGCAAGACAAATGCCGATCTGCAGATCCAAGTGAAAGAATTGAGCAATTATGAGAGAATTTGGGAAAGAGCGAAAGAGCTTGGACTGACTCTTAACAAAAACAACGTAAAGGTTGTTCAGGACTAGAGCATGCTGAAAAAGAATAAAAACATGAATAGAGGAGCAGCCGTATTAGCAACATTTTTTGCGGTGCTCTTCTTTATCATTACAGGCAGATTTTTGTACATTCAGCTGACTGGACAAGTTGATGGGCAGGTGCTTGCTGCGCGCGCAGCACAAAAATATGAAAAAAAGCAGATTCTGGAAGCGTCGAGAGGCTCGATCCTCGATCGAAACGGAGAAGCCATTGCGGAAGATACGTCAGCATATACGCTCGTTGCGATCCTTGACGAGTCATTGACATCGGATCCCAAAAAGCCCCAGCATGTGGTAGATAAAGAAACCACAGCAGAAAAGCTTGCTCCGATTCTGGATATTGACACGTCTAAAGCTCTTGAAATTCTTCACAAAGATGCAAAGCAGGTGGAGTTTGGTGCGGATGGAAGAAATTTAAGCCAAACTGAAAAGCTTAAAATCGAAAAGTTAAAGCTGCCAGGTATTGCCTTTATGAAGAATCAAAAGCGTTTTTATCCGAATGGTGTTTTCGCTTCTGACATTATTGGCTACGCTCAAAAAAATGAAGAGAACGGCGTTACCTCTGGAATGCTGGGGCTTGAAAAAAGCCTGGACAGTTACCTTCAGGAAAGGGACGGATCCATAAAATACAATAGTGATCATTATGGCTGGAAGCTTCCTGGGACACGTGATGAAATTACACCTCCCGACAATGGAAGCGATATTTATCTGACGCTTGATCAAAAGATTCAGACCTTCCTTGAGGATGCAATGAATCAGACTGTAAAAGAATACAGTCCGAAAAAAATTATGGCTGTTGTAGCAGATCCAAAGACAGGCAAAATCTTAGCGATGAGCCAGCGTCCCAGCTTTAATCCCAACACGAGAGACATTTCCAATTTTAATAATGATATAATCGGATACCCGATTGAGCCGGGATCAACAATGAAAATGTATACTGTGGCATCTGCTATAGAGCAGGGTGTGTATAAAGGCAGTTCAACCTATAAATCCGGCAGCTATAAAATCGGCAGCAAGGTTATTAAAGACCATAATAAAACCGGCTGGGGATCAATCACCTATGATGAGGGCTTTGAGCGCTCATCAAATGTAGCGATGATCAATCTGGCAATGAAACTCGGTCCGGATGCTTATAGCAGCTATATGAAGAAATTCGGTTTTGGACAAAAGACAGGAATTGATCTGCCGGGTGAGAAAGCCGGTACGATCAATAGTGACAGTAAAATTTCATTGGCAACCGCCTCATTCGGCCAGGGTTCTACAGCTACGGTCATTGAACAAATTCAGGCTGCAACCGCTATTGCCAATGGAGGCAAGCTGATGAAGCCATATCTGATTGATCAGATCGTGGATGCCGACGCTAATAAAGTAATAAAAAAGAATGAACCAAAGCAGATTAGCCGGCCTATTTCAGAAGCAACGGCTGCTCAGGTCCGCGATTTGATGGGGAAGGTCGTAACTTCTAAAAACGGTACCGGTAAGCCTTTTGCGATTGAAGGCTATGATGTAGCGGGGAAAACGGGTACAGCACAAATTCCTGGAGATAACGGACGCTATATGAGCGGAAAAGAAAACTTCATTTTCTCCTTCATGGGAATGGCGCCAAAAGATGATCCGGAGCTGCTCGTGTACGTAGCTGTCCAGCAGCCTGAGCTTGAGCCGACTGAAATCGGATCGATGCCTGTTTCCTCTATTTTTAAAACAGTTATGCAGAACAGTTTGCAGTATTTGCAGATTCAGCCTGAAGAAGGTAAAGGAAAAGAGAATGATTCTGCACCTAAAGCGCAGGATCCAGTGATGGAATCTTATATTGGGAAAAACGCAAAGGATGCTGCCAAACTTCTTGAATCAAGTGCGTATCAACCACTTATTCTTGGCTCCGGTCCTTCTGTTGAGGCCCAATCCCCTTCAGAGCGGACTGTGATTTCAAAAGGGGAAAGAGTATTTCTGCAAACGGGCGGAAAAGTAAAAATGCCGGATCTTTCCGGATGGTCCAAGCGGGATATTATGAAACTGGCTGACTTGCTTCAGTTAAGAGTTTCATTTTCAGGACAGGGTTTTTCAGCCAAGCAGAGTATACCTAAAGGGACAATTGTCAGTAAGGAAACTCTTTTAACTGTTGAATTAAAGCCGCCTTCATAAAACGGGATGTACTGTTCAGGAAAGTCAGTTTTATAGCTCCTCTCACATTTTTAAATTGGATGTGTTTTGGCTAATTTCAGCTGCAGGATGCTCAAGCTGCAGCGGGGAGGGCGGTGAGCCTCCGCGGCGCAAGCGCCTGTGGGGTCTCACCTGTCCCGCTGCTCTTAGCAAGGAGTCGCGCACCTTCCGCTCCAATCAGCCTAACCCATAATTGTTCATAGTACCTATGTCAAAACCAAAACCCCCGGAATGCTCACAAAGCGTTCAGGGGGTTTTTGGTTCAAGCATTTCCTCTCAGCACGACTTATTAAACGCCTCTCTTTTTATGAAGAGATACTGATTGCTTTCCTGATGCAGTCCCCGGCCTGTTCTATTGTCCTTTGTACAAGCATATAGTGGGAGGAGCATAGACGAGGAGTGATGTTTGGTGCGGGTATCTCAGGTTACCGTCAGAAAAAGGCTTGCCGCTGTTTTGCTGATAGGTGTGCTTGTATTTGCTGTGATAGATGTAAGGCTCGGATATGTCCAATTCATACTCGGTGATAAGCTGACTGCAGGAGCAAAGGATTTGTGGAGCCGTAATCTTCCGTTTGAACCTGAACGGGGAGAAATTTTGGACAGGAATGGTGTAAAGCTTGCTACAAATATCAGTGCGCCTACGGTATATGCCGTGCCAAGACAGGTGGAGAATCCTGCAGAAGCGGCAGAAAAGCTTGCGCCGGTATTGAATATGACTGCGAAGAAAGCGTATGATTTTCTGACAAAAAATGAAATGATTGTCACGCTGAAGCCGGAAGGCCGGAAAATTTCCCATGAAAAAGCGGGAGAGGTCAGAGCTCTTGGCATTAAGGGTGTTTATATAGGAGAGGACAGTAAACGATATTATCCGAATGGCAGCTACCTATCACATGTACTCGGATTCGCAGGGATTGATAACCAGGGGCTGCTTGGACTTGAAGCAGTATATGATAAAGAGCTTAAAGGCGAAAAGGGTTTTGTTAAATTTTATTCAGATGCAAAAGGAAAACGAATGCCGAATGAAGCGGATGATTATAAATCCCCAACAGACGGCCAGACTCTGAAACTTACAATTGATTCCAAGGTGCAGACAATCATGGAGAGGGAGCTTGATCTTGCTCAGGCACAATATAACCCCGATGGAATGATTGCAATTGCCATGAATCCGAAAAATGGTGAAATTCTAGGGATGTCTTCAAGGCCGGATTTTGATCCCGCCCATTATCAAGATGTAAAACCAATTGTATACAACCGCAATTTGCCTGTATGGAGCACATATGAGCCCGGATCTACATTTAAAATTATTACTCTCGCTGCAGCATTAGAGGAACAAAAGGTCGATTTGGAGCACGATCATTTTCATGATCCTGGATCGATTGAGGTAGCGGGAGCCAGACTGAAGTGCTGGAAGAGAGGCGGACACGGTTCGCAGAGTTTTTTGGAAGTTGTTCAGAATTCCTGCAACCCCGGATTTGTTGCATTGGGTCAGCGCCTAGGGAAAGAAAAGCTGTTCAAATATATTAAGGATTTCGGATTTGGCCAAAAAACGGGAATTGATCTGCAAGGTGAGGGAAGAGGAATTCTTTTTAATCTTGACAGAGTCGGACCAGTGGAACAGGCAACAACAGCATTTGGACAGGGAGTTTCGGTAACCCCGATTCAGCAGGTAGCCGCTGTTTCAGCTGCGGTTAATGGAGGGATTTTATATACTCCGTACGTAGCTAAAGAGCTGGTTGACCCAGTGACCGGAAAAGTAACGAGCAAAAAAGCTCCAGTAGAGAAGCGCAGAGTCATTTCTGAAGAAACCTCCAAGAAAATCCGATACGCGCTGGAAAGCGTAGTAGCTGGCGGGACAGGTAAAAATGCTTTTGTAGAAGGGTACAGGGTCGGAGGGAAAACAGGAACAGCCCAGAAGGTAAGCAATGGAGTTTATTTAAAAAACAATTTCATCGTTTCCTTCATTGGCTTTGCTCCAGCAGATGATCCAGAACTTGTCGTCTATGTAGCTGTTGATAATCCAAAAGGAACTGTTCAATTCGGGGGAACGGTGGCAGCTCCGATTGTCGGCAATATTATGAGAGACAGCCTTCCTGAAATGGGTGTTAAGCCGCGTAAAGATCAGATGGATAAAGTATACAAATGGGGAGACATAAAGTCCGTTGAGGTTCCGAATCTTTTAGGGATGGAAATGGATGAACTGAGAGAACAGCTTTTGAATGTCAAATTTGATGTAGCGGGCAACGGCGAGGTTGTAGTCCAGCAATCACCGGCAGCTGGAACGAAGGTTAAAGAGGGTTCGTCTATACGTGTATTTATGGGAAACCCATAATCCGGTTTTATTTAAAAAACACCCGCAAGTGAAGCCCACCTTGGAGCAATGCCGCTCGTCCATGGATAAGCGGATATCCTAAAGCGGCACTTTTTCATATCAATCCTTAAATAGTGGATTAGCTGTTGTCTAAAGGCGAATCAGTCTGGTTGAGCGCAGTCAAAGCTTTGCCGGACTGATTTTTTTGGTTTGATCAGCCAGAGTCTGCGTTCCGATAAAGGATGGCTCCTGTCAGGAACCTGTACGGAGGGGCATTTGGTTAGTTTAATCAGAATGGTACTTGCATTATATCCTGCGATTCCAAAGGGTACACTGCTTTTCTAAATTAATCATGGCTCTTTTCTAGGAAGTGAGATAAAATATGAACTGTATGCATAAATGGCATAATGTTATCTTAAAGAGTGTGAATTGAGAGGTTTGATAAGGATGAAGTTGACTGATTTGCTTTCCCGTTTGCATTTTGGAAAAATAAATGTAAGCGAGGATCCTGACATTGAATCGATAGAGATGGATTCTAGAAATGCAGGAAGAGGAAGCCTGTTTATCTGTATTAAAGGATACACGGTAGATGGCCATCATTTCGCAAGGCAGGCAGTAGACATGGGAGCCGCCGCTGTTATCGCAGAGAGAGAGCTGGATCTTCCTGTACCTGTCATCATCGTACCTGATTCAAGCAGAGCGATGGCTGTACTTGCAGATGCATTTTACGGACAGCCGACCCAGAAACTTCATTTAATTGGAGTAACCGGCACAAATGGGAAAACAACAACCGCCCATTTAATTGATATGGTTATGCAGTCTGCCGGAAAGAAAACCGGTATGATTGGCACGATGTACATAAAAATCGGGGATGAAACCCTGGAAGTTAGAAACACTACCCCGGAAAGTCTGACTCTGCAAAAGACTTTTAAAAGAATGGCAGATTCAGGGGTATCGAATGCCGTAATGGAAGTATCCTCTCATGCCCTTCATATGGGCAGAGCCCATGGGTGCGACTATGATGTGGCTGTATTTACAAATCTTACACAGGATCACCTTGATTATCATGGAACGATGGATGCTTATAAACAGGCGAAAGGTCTGCTGTTTTCCCAGCTTGGAAATACTTTTAACCATCAAAACCCTAAATTTGCGGTTCTAAATCAGGATGACCCTGCTACTGAGGAATACAAAAGCATGACGGCAGCCCATATTCTTACCTATGGTATTGATCAGAAGGCGGATATTATGGCTTCTGATATAAAAATGACGTCAAGCGGAACGGCTTTTCTCCTGCAAACTCCATACGGTTCGCGAACGATGAAACTGAAACTCATCGGTAAATTCAGTGTGTACAATGTCCTTGCTGCAATCGGTGCTTGCTTAGCATCTGGCATCTCACTAGAAACAGCGGCTGCTGCTCTTGAGAAAGCAGATGGTGTAAGAGGGAGATTTGAGCTTGTAGATGCCGGTCAGCCATTTACGGTTATTGTTGATTATGCACATACCCCGGACAGTCTTGAAAATGTGCTGACAACCATCCAGCAGTTTTCTTCCGGGCGTACTTTTGTTGTTGTAGGCTGCGGCGGGGAACGCGACAAAACGAAGAGGCCCATCATGGCTCAGATTGCTGTGAAATATGCAGACGAACCAATCTTTACATCGGATAATCCAAGAAGCGAGGATGCCCTTGCGATTCTGGCCGATATGGAAAATGGGGTTCGGAATTCCTATTACCATTCTATCGCTAACAGAGAGCAGGCGATTTATTTCGCTGCTGCAAATGCACGTCCTGGTGATGTAGTCCTCATCGCAGGAAAAGGGCATGAAACGTATCAGCAAATAGGTGACAAAATTTATGATTTTGATGACAGGGAAGTGGCACTGAAAGCCATCAGCACCCTGAAAATCAGTCAGAGCGCAGAGAAAGATCATGAAAGAGAGCAGTGAAGAAAATGGAAATGTTAAATCGTTGTAAACATATTAGATCAGCAGAAGCATATGATGGTCTCAAAGAGACAAGGATGGAGCTTGAAGGAGGAAAACGCAGTGCTTGAGCAAGTCATTTTATTTACCATTATGATGGGGTTTTTAATAAGCGTCCTGCTTTCTCCTATCTTTATTCCATTTTTAAGAAGATTGAAATTTGGACAAAGCATAAGGGATGAAGGACCGAAATCCCATATGAAAAAATCAGGGACGCCGACGATGGGCGGAATTATGATTATTCTATCCATTATCGTGACGACGCTGGTTATGACTGGGAAATTTTCAGAGCCAAGTGTAGAAATGTGGCTTCTGATTTTTGTTACCTTCGGATATGGCGTCCTGGGCTTTCTCGATGATTTTATAAAAGTGGTCATGAAGCGCAATTTGGGTCTGACCTCCAAGCAGAAGCTTATTGGCCAGATCATGATTGCCATTGTTTTTTATCTTGTATTCAGGCAATACAACTTTTCAACAGAAATTAGAGTCCCGGGAACAGAATTTGGATTCGATCTTGGCTGGGCCTATGTTTTATTAATCGTATTCATGCTTGTCGGCGGATCTAATGCAGTTAATCTTACAGACGGACTTGACGGACTTCTTTCAGGAACGGCTGCGATTGCATTTGGTGCATTTGCCATTTTAGCCTGGAATCAGTCTCAGTATGATGTGGCGATTTTTTCAGTCGCTGTTGCAGGGGCAGTACTTGGATTCCTTGTTTTCAATGCCCATCCTGCGAAAGTGTTTATGGGTGACACGGGATCGCTTGCTTTAGGCGGTGCGATTGTGACCGTGGCCATTTTGACGAAGCTTGAAATTCTGCTTGTTCTGATTGGCGGAATCTTTGTTCTTGAGACACTGTCAGTCATCATTCAGGTTATTAGTTTTAAAACAACAGGAAAAAGAGTATTTAAAATGAGTCCGCTTCACCATCACTATGAACTTTCCGGATGGTCGGAATGGCGTGTGGTTGTGACATTTTGGACTGTAGGATTAATTTTTGCCATGATCGGAATATATATTGAGGTGTGGATGTAAGTGAAAACCATTGAATCCTATCAAAAGAAACCTGTACTTGTATTAGGGCTGGCAAAAAGCGGCCTTGCTGCAGCGAAACTGCTTAATAAACTCGGAGCTGCAGTGACGGTAAATGATATGAAGCCGTTTGAAGAAAATGAAGCAGCGAAGGAATTACATGAGCTGGGAATACATGTTGTATGCGGCAGCCATCCTCAAAACTTGCTTGCCGACCGGCAGATTGAGATGATTGTGAAAAATCCTGGTATTCCTTATTCAAATCCGATCCTGCTTCAGGCAGCGGATCAGGGCATTCCGGTTATTACAGAGGTGGAGCTGGCATATGAGATTTCAGAAGCTGACATCCTTGGAATAACAGGATCAAATGGAAAAACAACGACAACTACGCTCGTTTATGAAATGCTGAAGAAAGACGGAAAGAACCCCCTTATTGCCGGAAATATTGGTACGGTTGCCTGTGAAGTTGCAGAAAAAGCGAAGTCTGATCAGGTCATCGTAATGGAGCTTTCATCTTTTCAGCTTCAGGGCACCCTTTCATTCAAGCCTTCTGCAGCTGTCATCTTGAACTTATTTGATGCTCATTTGGATTACCATGGAACGAGAGATGCCTACGCTCAGGCAAAAGGCAAGATCTACGAAAATTTAACCTCCGCAGATGCTGCAGTCATAAATGCAGATGATAAGGAAGTGTGCAGACTTTCTGAGGAGACGCAGGGAACTAAATTTTATTTTTCGGTAAAACAAAAGCTGGATCATGGTGCGTTTATTCATGAGGATGCAATTTGGTACAACGAGGAGCGTATTATCGCTGTCAACGAGGTGGTCCTTCCAGGGAAACACAATCTGGAGAATATCCTTGCTGCGGTTTCGCTGGTGAAAACAAGAGGCTGTTCAAATGAGGCAATCTGCAGCGTCCTTACTTCTTTTTCAGGTGTTATTCACAGATTGCAGTTTGTACGTACCTTGAAAGACCGTAAATTTTATAATGACTCCAAAGCAACGAATATCCTTGCGACCTCAAAAGCTCTGGAAGCATTTGATCAGCCTGTCATTCTGCTTGCCGGCGGACTGGACAGGGGAAATGAGTTTGATGAGCTCAAACCGGCGATGAAAAACGTCCGGGCATTGATAAGCTTTGGTGAGACAGCCCCTAAGCTCGAGAAGACTTGCAGAGAACTCGGAATAGAAGTGATCAATCGTGTCGATAATGTGGAACAGGCAGCCGGCGCGGCTTATGAACTTTCTGAAGCGGGGGATGTGGTTTTGCTTTCTCCTGCATGTGCAAGCTGGGATCAGTATAAGACATTTGAACAAAGAGGAGACATGTTTGTCCGCGCCGTGCATAAGCTAGAATAAGGGCTCGTACCAGTTAGAGCCTGACCTTTAGAGGAAATAGAGGTGTGCGGCTTTGACGGCGAAAAGGACGACTCCGGATTTTATACTGATTATTGTGACGCTTTTGCTTCTGACGGTTGGTCTCATTATGGTTTACAGTGCAAGTGCAATCTGGGCAGATTATAAATTTGATGATTCCTTTTTCTTTGCAAAAAGGCAGCTCCTTTTTGCCGGAGTAGGTATTGCCGGGATGTTCTTCATTATGAATGTGGACTACTGGACGTGGAGAACGTGGGCAAAAATCATTCTTTTAATCTGTTTTGTACTGCTGATTGCGGTCTTGGTTCCAGGGATTGGAATGGAACGGAATGGATCCAGGAGCTGGATAGGTGTAGGTGCATTTTCGATTCAGCCTTCTGAATTTATGAAGTTTGCCATGATTATCTTTTTGGCTAAATATCTATCAGAACATCAAAAAAAAATAACGTCCTTCAAAAAAGGTTTGATTCCTTCATTAGGACTTGTGTTTATTGCATTTGGCATGATCATGCTGCAGCCGGATCTTGGTACTGGAACCGTAATGGTAGGAACGTGTATTGTCATGATCTTTACGGCAGGTGCGAGAATATGGCACTTTGGATTTCTTGGACTGCTTGGTGTTGGCGGATTTACTGCTCTGGTCCTTTCCGCTCCTTACCGAATGAAAAGGATCACGTCTTTTCTGGATCCATGGCAGGACCCATTGGGAAGCGGTTTTCAAATCATTCAGTCGCTTTACGCCATTGGACCTGGCGGATTGTTCGGAATGGGTCTGGGCCAAAGCAGGCAAAAGTTTTTTTACTTGCCTGAGCCGCAAACAGATTTTATCTTTGCCATTCTATCTGAAGAATTAGGTTTTATCGGCGGATCACTGGTCTTGCTTCTATTCTGCCTGCTGTTATGGAGAGGAATCCGAATTGCACTTGGCGCTCCTGACTTATATGGAGCATTCCTGGCAGTGGGAATCATTGCAATGGTCGCCATTCAGGTGATGATTAATATAGGGGTGGTCACTGGAATGATGCCTGTAACCGGAATCACCCTTCCGTTTCTAAGCTACGGCGGTTCTTCCCTGACGCTCATGCTGATGGGAATCGGGGTCTTGCTAAATATCAGCAGATATGCAAAATATTAAATAGAATATAAACTAGATGAGGCTGACCCTGCTTAAACGAATGGCTCCTGTGTGAGCATTCTTTAGCTATAGGGCCAGCCCATCCCATTTTCCCCTTTTTTAACGGGGTGAGGAGGAACATAAATGAAGGTAGCTGTGAGCGGCGGCGGTACTGGAGGACATATATATCCTGCACTTGCTCTGATCAAGGAAATGAAAAAGAAAAACCCGAATGCGGAATTTCTATATATAGGCACAGAAAATGGTCTTGAAAAAAGGATCGTTGAACGAGAAAACATTCCTTTTAAAGCCATTGAAATTACAGGATTTAAACGGAAGATTTCCATGGATAATGTTAAGACCGTAATGAGGTTCTTAAAGGGTGTTCAAACGAGTAAGCGTTATTTAAAGGAATTTAAACCGGATGTTGTCATTGGAACAGGCGGATATGTATGCGGGCCTGTCGTTTACGCAGCGGCGAAAATGAAAATTCCTTCGGTCATTCATGAGCAGAATAGCCTGCCTGGTTTAACGAATAAATTTCTTTCAAGGTACGCTGATAAGGTTGCCATTTGCTTTGAGGAAGCGAGAAGCTATTTTCCTGCTGATAAAGCCGTCATGACAGGCAATCCCCGGGCTTCAGAGGTAGCTGGAGTAAACGGAGAGAAGGGCAAGCTTTCAGCCGGATTACAGCCGGGAAGGAAATCTGTACTCGTCTTTGGCGGAAGCCGGGGTGCAAGACCCATTAATAAAGCGATTCTCGAAGTGCTTCCGGAGATTGGAAAAAGAGATTACCAGCTTCTCTATGTTACAGGAGAGGTCCATTACAGCCAAGTGGCGGAAGAAGCGAAAGCACTTGGCTCGCCGGATAATGTTATAATCAAGCCATTTATTCATAACATGCCTGAAGTCCTTGCTGGAACGGATTTAATCGTAGGGCGTGCAGGTGCCACGTCTATTGCTGAGATCACTGCACTCGGACTGCCTAGCATTCTCATTCCAAGTCCTTATGTGACAGCCAATCATCAGGAGGTTAACGCAAGGTCCTTGAGTGATAAGGGTGCGGCTGTACTCATGCTGGAAAAAGACCTGAATGGAAAGGCGCTTCTGCGTGAAATGGATAAGATTATGAATGAGGAATCCATTCTTATTGCAATGAGAACGGCTTCTTCAGAAATTGGGATGCCCGATGCAGCATCAAGACTGGCGGAATTGCTTGAAGAAGTTTCTGTAAAAAAATAAGATTCTTTTTGTTTATAGGAGGGTATTATGGAAAACGTCATCAAAGAACTGGAACAGGCAGATATCGGGAAAGTATTAGTCAATGAGCCTTTATCCAAACATACGACGATGAAAATTGGAGGACCGGCAGACTGTTTGGTGCAGCCGAAGGATATTGAGAGTATTGAAACCATTATACGCATTGTGAAAAAACATGGCGTAAAATGGCGGGCAATCGGAAGGGGCTCAAACCTTCTGGTAGCCGATCAAGGAATTGAAGGGGTCGTTATAAAGCTTGGAGATGGACTGGACCATATGGAAATTGATGGGGATATCCTGACCGTCGGCGGCGGTTACTCCGTCATAAAGCTTGCTACGATTATCAGTAAAAAGGGGCTTTCCGGCCTTGAATTCGCAAGCGGTATTCCCGGGTCGATCGGCGGAGCTGTTTATATGAATGCGGGAGCACATGGTTCTGATATGAGCAAAATCCTGGTGAAAGCACGTGTGCTGTTTGAAGACGGAACAATGGACTGGCTGACGAATGAAGAACTGAATTTTTCCTATCGGACCTCTTTGCTTCAAAAGGAACGACCGGGGATTTGCCTGGAGGCTGTCCTAAAGCTTGAAGCAGGAGTTAAAGAGGACATCGTGAAAGTCATGCAAAAAAATAAGGATTACCGCAGAGATACTCAGCCTTGGAATTTCCCGTGCGCAGGGAGCATATTCCGCAACCCGCTTCCGGAATATGCAGGAGCATTGGTGGAAAAAGCAGGCCTTAAAGGATATAAACTCGGCGGAGCTCAGGTTTCGGATATGCATGGCAATTTTATTGTGAATGCAGGCGGGGCAACTGCTGAGGATGTATTGAATCTGATTGCTTTTATTAAAAAAACGATTATGGAGCAGTACGGAACAGAGCTTGAAACCGAGGTTGAAATTATCGGGCGAAATTCCTGAAGAATGTTCTTAAATATCCGCCTATTGTGCTATAATGACTAATATAGGAAAATTGTAAAACGGCATCCTTGTATGCCGTTTGTTTATATTTCCCATTCTGATTTGAATGAATATTTCATGAAGGGTGACTGGGAATTTGAATAATCGAATGGAACAGGAAAAAATTGTTTCGATCGAAGACCGCATACCTAAATTGAAACAGCAGCGCAAACAAAAAACAAATAAGCGGCTTACTTTATTTCTTTGTCTTTTCTTTATTTTGATTCTTCTCGTCGTCTATTTCCAATCGCCCCTAAGTAAAATTTCGGCTATTGAAGTGGCCGGAAATGCTCATGCCACCGATGAATCCATTTTAAAACAGAGCGGGGTTTCCATTGGGACAGGCTTTTGGAATTTAAACGGGGAGCAGGCAGAGAGAGAGATCAAAAAAATGAAAGAAATAAAATCTGCCCGGGTTTTGAAGACGTTCCCCAATAAAGTGACACTTCAGGTCGAAGAGTATAAACGGGTGGCTTATGCGGAAAAGAACGGCTCCTTTATGCCAATCCTTGAAAACGGAGTTGTATTGAAGTCAGATGAAAAATCTCTTCCGTCGGATGCTCCAATTTTAATAAATTGGAAGGATGCCGATCAAATTCAGGAAATGGCTTCCGCTCTGCTTCAAATCCCAAAGCCGATTGCATCATCCATTTCTGAAATCTATCATGCTCCGGAAAAGAATGATTCATGGCATATCACGCTTTATATGAACGAGGGCTATGTAATCAGCGGATCTGTTAGGAATATTGCAGACAAAATTAAGGCCTATCCTTCGATTGTATCTCAGCTGAAACCAGGTACTAAAGGGATCATTCATATGGAAGTAGGGACATACTTCGAGTCCTTTGAAAAACCTTCAGACAGCAAAGATAAAAAAGATCAGGGAGAAGAATTAAATGAAGCCCAAGAGTAAGTATGTTCTGCTTTCCATTGTCATGCTTGTTCTAGGCTATCTAATTTCATTTTCTTATCAGCTCACAAATGAGAAGAAGCCTGGTAGCATGTCAGCTGAACAATGGGATAAAGAGTATGAATCCAGACAGCTCCTCATTGAACAGGAAGAGAAAAACCTGAAGCTTCAGGCAGCACTGCAGAAAAAGCAAAAGAATGTTCAGGATTATGAGAAAAAGCTTAAAAAGGATAAACAGGCTGCCAGCGGTCTAGTTGAACAAATTGAAAACTTGAGAATGTATGTTGGCGAAACTGGAGTCAAAGGGGAAGGTGTTCAAATTACCCTTGAAGATTCCTCATACATACCTGCGGACGAAAACGCCAACAATTACATCGTTCATGAGAGCCATATTTTCAAAGTCATCAACGAGCTCCTTATTTCGGGTGCTTCTGCTGTTTCCATTAATGGCCAGCGAATTTCAGCAGACTCGTATATTTTCTGCAATGGGCCGGTTGTTAATGTTGACGGAAATCAGTTTCCGGCACCGTTTGTCATCTCAGCAATTGGAGATCCGGACGTCATGATCAGCGCTTTTACGATATCCGGCGGCATTTCAGAACAGCTTGTTTATGACAATATCGTTGTGAAATCGGAAAAGAAAAGTGAGATTACCATGAATTCAATACTTCAGGGTGACAGGAAATCCTGATCTTTCATGTAAAGTAAGGAGTAAAGAATGTGTCAGGCAGGAAGAAAATAATGGGCTACACCGTCATCATGGGTCTATTCGGATTTATGCTATCCGTCCAATTTTTATCCATAAAGGAACCTGTTACAAGGGATACAAGAGACCTGTGGGAAATCAGAGAGCAGCTTAAAGAGGAGCAAAAGCAGCAATCAGACCTTCTGGAGGAAATCAGGAAATACGATAAGCTTCTGAATACGTACGACACCATGGGAGGAGAAGAACGGGAGCAAGCCTTAAAAAAAACGCTGGATGAGCTCAAAATACAAGCTGGTTTAACCGAAGTAAAAGGGGAGGGAATGAACCTCCGTCTTGAGCCATTGTTTAGCCAGGACCTAATTGGGGAAAATACGATATCTGTCTCACCTGATTTACTTAGAAAACTGATTAACGAACTAAACACATATGATGCAGAGCATATTTCCATTAATGGACACAGGGTGTCTAGTACAACCGTTATCAGAGACATTAATGGAGTGACAAAGATGGACGGCTATGAATTGGATACACTGCCAATTGAAATCAAAGTCATCGCAAAGGATGCAAATAAGCTTTTTGACAGAGTTAAAGTGTCAAGCACACATGATTTGTTTGCAGTCGATAATATTAAGCTGACAGCGGAGAAACCCAGGGAAGACATAGTCGTTCCCGGCAGCGATAAGAAAATTCGTACGGGGGAATTGAAGCCCTATGAGAGCGGCAAAGGGGGAGGAAATTGATGTGGCTGCCTGTACTTGGGCTGATTTTAGGAATTGCTCTGGGCTTTTCCACAGAATTTAAAATCCCTGCTGAGTATTCGAATTACCTGTCTATAGCGATCCTGGCTGCTCTTGATACATTGCTTGGCGGAATACGCGCCCAGCTGCAGAATATATATGATGAGCTGGTATTCGTATCTGGGTTTTTCTTTAATATTCTCTTAGCTGCAGCTTTAGCTTTTCTAGGTGTCCATCTTGGTGTAGACTTATATCTGGTGGCGATTTTTGCCTTTGGAGTAAGATTGTTCCAAAACATTGCGGTCATCAGAAGGATTTTAATCTCAAAGTGGAGTGATTCCAGACAAAAGGTGAAAAAAGTTGATTAAAGTAGAGGGAAAAATGCATCTTTTGACGAATAATTTCTTATAGCATCATTTATGTCTAAGAAAAAAGTGAATTCAAGCAGGGTGCATAAGAAATACCCAATTTAAATTCAATAGGCATGGGCTCTAAAGGCTGCGAAGCGAGCTGTTCAATGCGCGGTCTCAAAATGTTCATGCTGCAGATTGTAAAGTTGTCCATCAAATAATAGAATAGGAAATGTAGAGAGAGAAGGAGGTGCCATAGAATGAACAACAGTGAAATCTTCGTGAGTCTCGACATCGGTACATCCAGTGTTAAAGTCATAATCGGGGAAATGGCCGACGATGCTTTAAACGTAATCGGTGTGGGGAATGTAAAATCAGAAGGATTAAAAAAAGGTTCAATCGTTGATATAGACGAAACCGTTCATTCTATTAAAAAAGCCGTGGAACAAGCGGAACGCATGGTAGGAATTCCCCTGAAAAGAGTGGTTGTGGGAGTTGCAGGCAACCATGTACATCTTCAGGACTGTCATGGAGTGGTTGCTGTTTCAAGTGAAAACAGAGAAATAGCGAATGAAGATGTCCGCCGTGTGATTGAAGCGGCTCAGGTGATGTCCATTCCTCCTGAACGAGAAATTATTGACGTTATTCCCCGTCAGTTCATCGTTGACGGTCTGGATGAGATAAATGATCCCCGCGGAATGCTCGGGGTTCGTCTTGAAATGGAAGGGACAATCATTACCGGTTCCAAAACAATCTTACATAATCTGCTCCGCTGTGTTGAAAGGGCGGGGCTTGAAATAACAGACATCTGCCTTCAGCCTTTGGCTGCCGGTTCTGTAGCATTGTCTCGTGACGAGAAAAATCTTGGAGTTGCCATGATTGATATTGGAGGCGGCTCTACAACCATTGCTTTATTTGAGCAGGGGCATTTGCGTACTGCTTCCGTCCTTCCAATCGGAGGGGAGCATTTGACAAAAGATCTTTCCATCGGGCTTCGTACAGCAACAGAAGAGGCGGAAAGAATTAAAGTCAAACATGGACATGCTTTTTATGATCTTGCTTCACCTGATGAAGTATTCGAAGTGTCCATTATTGGAACCGATCAAAAACAGCAATTTAATCAACTGGAAATTTCTGATATTATTGAAGCGAGACTTGAAGAATTATTTGAGATGGTCCAGCATGAGCTTATGAGGCTGGGTGTGAGAGACCTTCCAGGAGGTTTCGTATTGACTGGCGGAACAGTAAGCATGCCCGGAGTTCTTGAACTTGCCCAGGATATGCTGCAAAGCAGTGTGAGAATTGCAAGCCCTGATTATATCGGGGTAAGAGAACCCCGATATATGACAGGAGTCGGGCTCATACAATTCGCTTATAAAAATGCTAAAATTCAAGGCAGAAGAATTGGCTCCAATGTTTCACAGGAAGTCTATACTGAACAGGCAGCCGCTGTCCGGGAGGAACCGACTCAGCGAAACAGCAGCAAACCAAAAACAAATGAAGAAAAAAAACAAAGCAAAGTGAAAAAGTTTTTCGGCTACTTCTTTGAATAAAAAGATCAACAAGAAGTGATTGATGGATTAGGAGGATTAAGCATGTTAGAGTTTGAAACGAATATTGACGGTCTTGCAACCATAAAAGTAATTGGGGTAGGCGGAGGCGGAAACAACGCTGTAAACCGAATGATTGAACATGGTGTTCAAGGGGTAGAATTTATTGCCGTTAATACGGATGCACAAGCATTAAATCTATCAAAAGCGGAAGTGAAGATGCAAATAGGTTCCAAGCTTACAAGAGGGCTTGGTGCAGGTGCAAACCCTGAAGTAGGCAAAAAAGCTGCAGAAGAAAGCAAAGAGCAGATTGAAGAAGCACTTCGCGGTGCGGATATGGTCTTTGTTACTGCAGGGATGGGCGGCGGAACCGGAACTGGAGCGGCTCCGGTTATTGCTCAAATTGCCAAGGATCTAGGAGCACTAACAGTTGGTGTTGTTACACGTCCATTCACATTTGAGGGAAGAAAGCGTGCGATGCAGGCATCAGGCGGAATTTCTTCAATGAAAGAATCAGTAGACACGCTGATTGTTATTCCAAATGACCGCTTGCTTGAAATAGTAGATAAGAATACACCAATGCTTGAAGCGTTCCGTGAAGCAGATAACGTTCTCCGTCAGGGTGTACAGGGTATATCTGACCTGATTGCGGTTCCTGGTCTAATTAACCTTGACTTCGCAGATGTGAAAACGATTATGTCCAACAGAGGGTCCGCACTAATGGGAATCGGTGTAGCAACTGGTGAAAGCAGAGCGGCAGAGGCTGCTAAAAAAGCGATTTCCAGTCCGCTTCTTGAAACGTCCATTGATGGGGCACAAGGCGTTCTTATGAACATCACAGGCGGAACAAACCTAAGTCTTTATGAAGTTCAGGAAGCTGCAGACATCGTAGCATCCGCATCTGATCAGGAAGTCAACATGATCTTTGGATCTGTTATTAACGAAAACCTGAAAGATGAAATCGTCGTAACGGTTATTGCAACAGGGTTCAGCGAACAGGAAATTAACCCTGGAAAACAGCCTCGCTTTGGAGGAAGCACGCAAGCACCTCAAACTCCTAAACCGGCTATGCCCCAAAAGCGTGAACGGGAACGCGATATGAAGCGTGAGGAGCCATCACCTTATAATGAAAATACCCGCCAGCAGCAGCCTGATGATGCTCTGGATATTCCGACTTTTCTTAGAAACCGAAACAGAAGACGATAATATTCCTTTAAAAAGAGCCTGGCATACCTGCCTGGCTCTTTTTGCATGAAATAAAATAAGCCAAAATAAAGGCCAACCCAGCCAGCCTGCGCCTGTAGAAAGGAATAAAACGATTAAACTAAGAACCCTTCCCTTCCGACAAAACCCCTTAAAAAAACACTGTTTTCCCCTTCATGAATTGACAGACTTCCTCGGACGATCTCATTATACTTAGGGCTATATCCTGCTATTTAGACAATCTGGAACCTGTCATGGAAGAGGGTTAGACATTGTCCGTATATTTAGATGTCATATGGATGCTTAATTTCCTTTTTGATCTGTTTCTTCTGATGCTTACTGCTTCCTTACTGAAGAGGCCAAAAGTTTGGTATAGGCTTTTATTGGGCGGTTTCATAGGTTCAGCTATCATTCTTTTTATGTTTACACCCCTTGGGCCGTTCTTCAGTCATCCTGCAGGAAAGCTTTTCATCTCTGTCCTTATGGTTTGGTCTGCTTTTGGCTTTGTAAGGTTTAAATACTTTTTGCAGAACTGGTTTATGTTTTACTTTTCAACGTTCGCTCTTGGAGGCGGAATTATTGGAGCCCATTATTTTCTGCAGAAAGACAGCTATTTAACCAATGGGATATTAATGACCCAGACAACAGGCTTCGGTGATCCGATTACGTGGATTTTTGTTGTTATTGGCTTTCCTCTGCTTTGGCTGTTTTCAGCAGGGCGCGGAAAGGACGTGCAAGTTAAAAAACTCCAGTATCATGAAATCGTAAAGGTAACAGCCGTCTTTGGAGAAACAATTCTCCCAATGACCGGACTGATCGACAGCGGAAATCAACTATTTGATCCCATCACAAGAACGCCTGTCATGATTGCAGATACGGACAAACTTGCCGGGCTGCTCCCTAAAGCTTTAACAGACAAAGTGATGTCAGGAAATATTCTGGACGATACTCCTGAGCTGGATGATCATTGGCAGCTAAGAATACGGATTATTCCTTACAGGGGAGTCGGACAGCAAAATCAATTTCTTATCGGCCTAAAGCCGGACTCTTTAAAAATTCAAACAGAAAAAGAAGAAGTAAACGTGAAAAAAGCCATTATCGGCTTAAGCTCCTCACAGCTATCAGCTGATGGAGATTTCACTTGCATTGTTCATCCTCAAATGCTCCAGGGGCCATCATCTGCACATGTGTCTTAAATAAGTTTACTCGCGTTTTGGACTTTTAGAAGGGGGAATAAGATGAAAAACCTTAGGCTGAGAATGACGTATTGGTGGTACAAATTATTAACGAAGCTGGGCTTTAAGACAGATGAGATTTATTACATTGGAGGAAGTGAGGCTCTGCCTCCCCCCCTTAATAAAGATGAGGAAGAAATCCTTCTAAAGAAGCTTCCAACAGGAGACCAGGCTGCCAGAGCAATCCTCATTGAAAGAAACTTGCGGCTAGTCGTTTATATTGCCAGAAAATTTGAGAATACAGGTATTAATATCGAGGACTTGATCAGCATCGGCACGATTGGTCTGATTAAGGCAGTCAACACATTTAATCCTGAGAAGAAAATCAAACTGGCTACATATGCATCCAGATGCATCGAAAATGAAATCCTCATGTATTTGAGAAGAAACAATAAAATTCGATCCGAAGTTTCTTTTGATGAACCGCTCAATATTGACTGGGACGGAAATGAGCTTCTCCTATCGGATGTTCTCGGAACAGATGATGATATTATTACGAAGGATCTCGAAGCAAATGTTGACCGTAAGCTTCTCCTAAAAGCTCTTCAGCAGCTGAACGACAGGGAAAAGCAAATTATGGAGCTGCGGTTTGGCTTGCAGGGCGGCGAAGAAAAAACGCAAAAGGATGTAGCCGATATGCTAGGGATCTCTCAATCGTATATTTCGAGGCTGGAAAAGCGCATTATCAAACGGTTAAGAAAAGAATTTAATAAAATGGTGTAAAAATTTTTAAATAAAAAGGGTCGAAAAACCCTTTTTTTATTTGGGGAAAATAGTTTTCTTGAAATTTTAGCGTCTTTTCTATGTGCATATTTTTCCAACTCCAGGAAATACTGTTTTTTGTACAGCAGCTCCTGACTGGAGGGAAAGATGTGACACGAAATAAAGTAGAGATTTGCGGAGTAGACACGTCAAAGCTTCCCGTATTAAAAAATGAAGAAATGCGAATTCTCTTCAGAGAGATGCAAAGCGGGGAAAGTTCAGCAAGAGAAAAACTCGTAAATGGAAACCTCAGGCTTGTCTTGAGTGTCATCCAGCGTTTTAACAACAGAGGAGAATTTGTCGATGACTTGTTTCAGGTTGGCTGTATTGGCCTTATGAAATCCATTGATAATTTCGACCTGGGACAGAATGTGAAATTTTCAACCTATGCTGTGCCTATGATTATAGGGGAAATCAGACGCTATTTGCGCGATAATAATCCGATTAGGGTTTCCAGGTCATTAAGGGACATCGCCTATAAAGCCCTGCAGGTGAGGGAAAAGCTGATGACTCAGACATCAAGAGAACCATCCGCAGAAGAAATAGCAAAAGTGCTTGAGGTTCCCCACGAAGAAATTGTTTTCGCGCTTGATGCCATTCAGGATCCAGTTTCATTATTCGAGCCGATTTACAATGACGGAGGCGATCCAATTTATGTAATGGATCAGCTGAGTGATGAGCGGAACCGGGATATCCAGTGGATCGAAGAGCTCGCCTTAAAGGAAGGAATGAGGCGACTTAACGATAGGGAAAAACTCATTTTAAGAAAGCGGTTTTTTCAAGGGAAAACACAAATGGAGGTTGCTGATGAAATAGGAATCTCCCAAGCACAGGTATCGAGGCTGGAAAAAGCAGCAATCAAGCAAATGAATAAAAATATTCAGCAGTAAGCTGGACAAGCCTGAGGGATCCTGCCGGAAACGGAGGATCCCCTTTTATTTAGGCAATGTTATACATTTATGCTGATTTTACAACAAGTGTTGATTGGAGTGGAGGGCGCTGGACTCCGAGCTGAGAGCAACGGGACTGGTGAGACCCCGCAGATGCTCAATCAACAGCCTGGTTTAACAAAGCTTTTTTTAAAACCCAATCTCCTGCTAATGATTGTGTGCGAATACTAACCGAATCCTTTCATACATTGAATAGTAAAAGACTTGTTTGAGAGGAGCGGTAAACATGATGAACATTTCCGAGTTTCAAACAAAGGATATTGTAAATGTGTCAGACGGGAAAAAACTTGGAAGCATTGGAGACTTCGACATTAATGTTACAACTGGAAAAATACAGGCTATTATCATAACCGGACCGGGCAAAATGATGGGTTTCTTCGGCAGAGAAGAGGAATTTGTTATCCCATGGCGAAACATAGTAAAGATTGGGGAAGATGTAATTTTAGTAAGAATGTCTTCTCAGGATACTCCGCTTTAATAAAGCTCATGAAATAATGCCATAAATGATTAATTTTGCCCTTTATTTTATGAACTTGAAGGGAAAGATGTGGTAAAATAAAAGCATTCATTTAGGGATTTTGTCGAAAAGGAGATTGATATTATGATGGAGCCATTTATAAAGGATCGAGAGACTTTTTTGAGCCTGGACGGCTTTACGACAATCAATTCTTCTATCATTGCAGGATTTACGGTAAAAAATGGAGGCGTCAGCACCTCCCATTTTTCCACTTTAAATATGGGGCTTCATGTAAACGATGATCCCGCAGATGTAGTGGCTAATAGAAAAATCTGTGCATTAGAAACGTCCATTCCGCTCCGGAACTGGGTCTTTGCAGATCAGGTTCACGGGAGCCGGATCGTGAAAGCGGAGAAAGAAAATCGTGGAGACGGCGCTTTCGAATACGAAGCTGCGATACATGCTGCCGACGGGATCTATACAGATAAAGCAGATACGATGCTTGCACTTGCCTTCGCAGATTGTGTGCCAATCTTTTTTTATGAAGAGGCAGCGAATCTGATCGGAGTGGCTCATGCCGGATGGAAAGGAAGCGTCCTCAACATTGGCCAAGCCATGATCAGCCGGTGGATAGAAGCGGAAGGTGCCCAATTAGACCGGATTCATGCGGTTATCGGGCCGTCTATTGGTTCATGCTGCTACAAGGTAGATGACCGTGTAATCGAAGAAGTCAACAAGCATTTCGACCCAGTTGAAGAGGTTCCTTACAAGGAAGCGGGGGCAGGTCAATATTTCCTTGACCTGAAAGCACTTAACGAAGCGCTGCTGGTGAAAGCCGGATTAAATAGAGAAAATATATCAGTGTCAGGCCGTTGTACAAGCTGTGAGGATCAATTGTTCTTCTCACATCGCAGGGATAATGGCAAGACAGGCAGAATGATTGGCTTTATAGGATTGAAAGAGGAGGGCTCCTGATTGGAAGTAAAAGAAAATCTGTCTGTCATCAAAGAGAATATCATAACTGCTTGCAGACAGGCTGGCCGGAATCCTGAGGATGTGCACCTCGTTGCCGTGACCAAATACGTTACAGCAGAGCGGGCCCAGGAGGCCATAGAAGCTGGAATTCTTCATTTGGGAGAAAATCGGGATGAGGGTCTCTCAGAGAAATACGAGCGCATTGGCCAAAAAGCAATCTGGCATTTTATCGGCTCCCTGCAATCAAGAAAAGTTAAACAGATAATTGATAAGGTATCATACATACATTCACTGGATCGCCTGTCCCTCGCTAAAGAGATCGATAAGCGTGCAGAAGCACCCGTTCGATGTTTTGTGCAGGTCAATACATCCGGTGAGGAATCCAAGCATGGAATAAAGCCGGAAGAAACCATTTCATTTATCAGAGCATGCAGCGAATATCCGGCCATTCAGATTGCCGGGCTGATGACGATGGCTCCCAACACTGACGACACCTCAGCGATCCGCCAGACTTTTCAGCGCCTGAGAGAGCTTAAGGAAGAAGTACAAGGTCTGGGCCTGGCCCATGCACCTTGCACAGAGCTTTCTATGGGAATGTCAAACGATTATATGATTGCCATCGAAGAGGGAGCTACTTTCATCCGAATCGGCTCTTCACTCGTAGGATAATTTACAGGAGGTGTCAAAATGAGTATAAAAAACCGCTTCAAGAACTTTTTTGCTCTTGATGAAGAGGAATATGAATATACTGATAAACAAAGCTATGAGGAGGAGGAGGAGGAATATTTAACTCCCGATCCGCAAGCCCCAAGAAAAGAAGGAAAGCAAAACGTTGTAAGTTTGCAAAGTCTTCAAAAATCCTCTAAAGTAGTGCTATGTGAGCCTCGCGCATACTCTGAAGCACAGGATATAGCTGATCAGCTTAAGAACCGCCGTGCGATTGTTGTTAATCTTCAGCGTATTCAGCATGATCAGGCAAAACGAATCGTTGATTTCCTGAGCGGGACCGTATATGCAATCGGCGGAGATATCCAAAAAATCGGAATGAATATTTTTCTCTGTACTCCAGATAATGTGGACGTATCAGGAACGATCTCCGAACTGGCAGTTGAAGATGAACCTCAAAGGTGGTAATAGACAATGGGCATAGTGTTTTCAGTTTTACAATCTTTACTTCAGGTATATTCGTATGCCATCATCATTTATATTCTTATGTCCTGGTTTCCGAATGCGAAAGAAAGCAGATTCGGACAAATTCTAGAGTCGGTTTGCGAACCATTTCTAGAACCGTTCCGCAGGATTATTCCGTCACTTGGCATGATTGATCTCTCTCCAATTGCCGCGATCCTTGTACTGAACCTGGCACAAGGCGGATTGCGGTCTCTATACTATATGATTGCGTAATGGAAGGGACGTCATAGTCCCTTTTTCCAATTAATGAAACGGTGATGCAAATGACAGATTTATTTCAGCATTTTAGAGAAGATGAACGTGATTTTATTGAGAAAGTGATTGGCTGGAGGGATTATGTTCTTTCCTCATACAGCCCGAAGCTGACTGACTTTCTGGACCCGAGGGAACAGGAAATTGTCCGTTCTCTTATCGGTGATCAAAAGGAAGTAAAGGCGGCTTTTCAAGGAGGTACCTCTCAGTCGGAAAGAAAACGGGCCCTGCTTTATCCAGAGTATTTGGAGCCGGAGCATGAAGACTTTGCATTAAGCTTATTCCAAATAGGCTACCCTTCAAAATTTATTACCCTGGAACACAGGCAAGTGCTCGGCGCTCTCATGTCTATCGGCCTTAAACGATCAAAATATGGAGATATATTGATCGAGGGTGAGAACATTCAGCTTGTCGCTGCAGAAGAAATGGACGATTTCTTAAGACTGCAGCTGAATGAGATTGGGAAAGCAAAGGTTGAGCTGAAGAAAATTGATTTTTCAAAGGCGATCATCAAGTATGATGAGTGGAGTGAATTCTCTTCTACCGTTAGCTCACTCAGACTGGATGCGGTGATAGCGGCTATATATGGAATCTCAAGACAGAAAGTGCAGCCGCTTTTGCAGGCAGGACAAGTTAAAGTAAATTGGCGTACTGCGGAGCAGGGATCGATGGAATGCCAGGAAGGCGACAGAATTTCAGTAAGAGGGTTCGGCCGCAGCAAAGTGACAGAGATTTTAGGACGCACGAAAAAAGATAAAATCAGACTTCTTTACGGCAGGCAAAAATAATCTTGAATTTTGGAGGATTTGCCCCATAATTGCCGAATAATGAATTATAATGGTATGCAGGAGTGCAAACGATACATATGGAGGTGGCCTTTGTGCCTTTAACACCGCTTGATATTCATAATAAGGAATTTAATAAAGGATTCCGCGGTTATGACGAAGATGAAGTAAACGAATTTTTGGATCAGGTTATTAAAGATTATGAAATGGTGCTCCGTGATAAAAAGGAATTCGAAACCCGTGTTGCAGAGATGGAAGAAAGGCTGAGCCACTATACGGTCATCGAAGAGACATTAAATAAATCGATCCTGATTGCACAGGAAACCGCTGAAGAAGTAAAGCGCAACGCTCAAAAGGAATCAAAGCTTATAATTAAAGAAGCAGAAAAGAATGCTGACCGCATCATCAATGAATCTCTTTCAAAATCCCGCAAGGTAGCGATGGAAATTGAAGAGCTGAAAAAACAGTCCAAAGTGTTCCGGACGCGATTCCAAATGCTGATTGAAGCACAGCTGGATCTTTTGAAAAATGATGATTGGGATCATCTTCTTGAGTATGAAGTGGACAGCATTTATACAGGTGAAGAAGAAGAAGCTAAATACCGTTCTTGACTTTTTCATGGCAATTCGCATATAATTTGAGCACAATCAAAATATGACTCGACGATGACAGGGAAAGTAGTCTGAATGAACCCTTTACGAAGCGAACCGGGGATGGTGGGAGCCCGGCTAAAGAATTCAGATGAAGATCACCCTTGAGTTCCTTCCTGAAATGAACGAGTAAGGAGGGCGCCTCATTCCCGATAAGAATGCTTAAGTGGATGTGTTTTTGCATCTATAAGGGTGGTACCGCGTGGAGCAAGCCTTCTCGTCCCTTTCCAGGGATGAGAAGGCTTTTTTGTATTTTTCAGATTCAATTTTGATTTTTCAATACAAACCGCTTGTCCAGGTTATTAAAAAGTGCCTACACATAGGAGGAAAAAGAATGGATTACAAAGATACGCTGCTCATGCCTAAAACAGAATTTCCGATGCGCGGAAATTTACCAAAGCGTGAACCTGAAATGCAGGAAAAATGGGAAAAGATGAATATTTATAAAATGGTTCAGGAGCATACAAAAGACCGCCCGCTCTTCATCCTGCACGATGGACCTCCATATGCAAACGGAGATATTCACATGGGCCACGCTCTAAATAAAATCCTTAAGGATTTTATCGTCCGCTACAAATCCATGAGCGGCTACAATGCCCCTTATGTACCCGGCTGGGACACGCACGGTCTTCCGATTGAAACAGCATTGACGAAAAATAAAAAAGTAAACCGAAAGGAAATGTCTGTTGCCGAATTCCGCAAGCTTTGCGAAGAGTATGCATGGGAGCAGATCAATGGCCAGCGGGAGCAATTTAAACGTTTAGGAGTAAGGGGAGATTGGGATAATCCATACGTAACCCTGCAACCTGAATATGAAGCACAGCAAATCCTTGTATTTGGCGAAATGGCTAAAAAAGGGTACATCTATAAAGGCAAAAAGCCAGTATACTGGTCTCCGTCCAGCGAATCAGCTCTTGCTGAAGCGGAGATTGAATATCAGGATAAAAAATCTCCTTCCATCTTTGTTGCTTTTGACGTAGCAGATGGAAAAGGCGTGCTTGAAGAAGATGAAAAAATCATCATCTGGACTACAACTCCTTGGACCATTCCGGCAAACCTGGGAATCGCTGTCCATCCTGACCTGGAGTACAGTGTAGTCCGTGCAAACGGATCAAAATATGTCATCGCATCAGAGCTTCTTCATTCCGTAGCAAAAGAGCTGGAATGGGAAAATCATGAACTTGTACGTACGATTAAAGGGAAAGAGATGGAAAGAATCTCTGCAAAGCATCCGATTTACGGAAGAGAATCCCTCGTTGTGCTCGGCGACCACGTTACGACTGATGCAGGAACAGGCTGCGTTCATACCGCTCCAGGGCATGGGGAGGATGACTTCATCGTAGGTCAGAAATACGGACTGGATGTTCTTTGCCCAGTGGATGAAAAAGGTGTTATGACAAGCGAAGCTCCAGGATTTGAAGGGTTATTTTATGATGAAGCAAATAAGCCAATCACGGAAAAGCTTCAGGAAAACGGAGCTCTGCTCAAGCTTCAGTTCTTCACCCACTCCTATCCGCATGACTGGAGAACGAAAAAACCGGTCATTTTCAGAGCGACAGCACAGTGGTTTGCTTCTATTAAAGATTTCCGCAGCGAACTCCTTGATGCCGTTAAAGAAACGAAATGGGTTCCGGCCTGGGGTGAAACAAGATTGTTCAATATGGTCAGAGACCGCGGAGACTGGTGTATTTCAAGACAGCGCGCATGGGGTGTTCCAATTCCAGTGTTCTATGCTGAAAACGGGGAACCAATTATCACGGATGAAACAATCAGCCATGTATCTGATTTGTTCCGCCAGCACGGATCGAATATTTGGTTCGAGCGCGAAACAAAGGATCTGCTGCCTGAAGGATTCTCTCATGAAGGAAGCCCGAACGGTCTTTTCACACGTGAAACGGATATTATGGATGTATGGTTTGATTCCGGATCTTCTCATCAAGCCGTTCTGCAGGAACGAGACGACCTGCAGCGTCCAGCTGACTTGTACCTCGAGGGATCGGATCAGTATAGAGGCTGGTTTAACTCATCCTTATCCACAGCTGTAGCTGTAACAGGAAAAGCGCCTTATAAAGGAGTGTTAAGCCATGGCTTCGCTCTTGATGGCCAGGGCCGCAAAATGAGTAAATCTGTAGGGAACGTCGTTGTTCCTTCGAAAGTCATGAACCAGCTCGGCGGAGATATCCTTCGCCTATGGGTAGCATCTGTTGACTACCAGGCCGATGTCCGGGTATCCGATGCTATTCTGAAGCAAGTGGCTGAGGTGTACCGCAAAATCCGCAACACATTCCGTTTCTTGTTAGGAAACCTTGCAGACTTTACTCCAGCGGATGCTGTAGAATGGGAAAACCTTCGGGATGTTGACAGATACATGCTTGTTAAACTCAATAAACTGATTGATAAAGTAAAGAAAGCATATGATGAATATGAATTTGCCGTTATCTATCATGCAGTCCATAACTTCTGCACAATTGAATTGAGTGCATTCTATCTGGATTTTGCGAAAGATGTTCTTTACATCGAGGGCAAGGATCATCCGGACCGCCGCGCCATTCAAACGGTTCTCCATCAAACCCTGATGGCTCTGACCAAATTAACGGCGCCAATTCTTCCGCATACTGCAGATGAAGTTTGGGAGCATATTGAGTCTGAAAAGGCAGAAAGCGTTCAGCTTACGGATATGCCTGAAAGCACCAAGATTGAACAGTCAGAAGCACTAGAAGAGAAATGGGATGCATTCATGGCTCTTCGCGACGATGTACTAAAAGCCCTTGAAACAGCAAGGAATGAAAAAGTCATCGGAAAATCCCTGACGGCTAAAATTACTCTTTATCCGGACCAAAAAGCAAAATCCCTGCTTGAATCGGTAGAAGAAGATCTTAAACAGCTCTTTATCGTCTCCGGTTTTGAACTTGGCGGAGATATAAGTGCTGCACCGGAAAACGCTCAGGAATTCAGCAACGTAAAAATTACAGTTGAAGCAGCAGAAGGCGAAACGTGCGAACGCTGCTGGATCGTAACACCAGAGGTTGGTCAGGATCAAAACCACCCGGGACTTTGCGTCCGCTGTGCTGGCATTGTAGAAAAAGAATATGCCTCCAACTAATTGAAGTGAAAGACCCGAATTTGATTCGGGTCTTTTTATTATGGTGTGCGGAACGGAGACGCTGGTGCAGGAAGGGTACAAATATGTCAGGCAAACGGAGAAAACCACGGGTAGTCAGACAAAATAGTCAGACAAACGAAGCAATACTGGGTTTGTCAGTCAAAATCGTCGACAAACGAAGCAATACTGGGTTTGTCAGACAAAATAGTCAGACAAACGGAGAAAACATGGGTTTGTCAGACAAAATAGTCAGACAAACGAAGAAAACCACGGGTTGTCAGACAAAATAGTCAGACAAACAAAAGAAAACCCGGTTTGTCAGACAAACCCAATAAAAAATCCGTGGAAAAAAATGAACAGGGTGAGGTTCGGCTGAAAGGATAAACTATTTTTACAAACCTTACAGCAGGAGTTGAGCCGCATTGAGCAATGATTTTTTTGCGATTAGAAAAGAGCTTGAATTAATGCGGGAGGAGCTTCAGGAGCGATTGTTTCACCATTCATTTTTTGATAACGGGAATTCAGAGGCGTTATCTGGAACGCTCATGTATCATGTGAAAGAAGAGCTTCATGATGTGGAGCATGCGCTGAACAAAATGAACAGCGGGTTATATGGCATTTGTGAAGAGACGGGAGCAGTGCTGCCTCTGGCCAGTCTTAAGTTTTTGCCGACAGCAAGGAGCATTCATGATTTTTCTTATAAGGACCAATATGAAAAAAAGTCGCTTCCATTTGACTATACGGGAGTAATCGATTATGAAGATCAAAGCACAGGAGAGATGGTGTTTTAGAACCGTTCATGAATTTGAACGGTTTTTTCCGCTATTCCTTACTCTTTTTAAATTTTTGTGATAAAATTCAATGTATCTAATTTGAATGGTTGGGGGAACGTACGTGCGTTTAGTGAGCTACATACTTGCGGTTGCTATTATTTGTTTGGATCAGCTGACAAAATGGCTGGTTGTTCAAAACTTAGAAATTGGAGAAAGTATACCTGTCATCGAAAATTTCTTTTATATCACGTCCCATCGAAATGAAGGGGCGGCATGGGGGATTCTTCAGGGACAGATGTGGTTCTTCTATATTGTAACGCTTGTTGTCATTGGTGCGATTGTGTATTATATCCAAAAATTCGCAGCGAAAGCGGTCTTGCTGGGAGCTGCATTAGGATTAATGCTTGGCGGGGCCATCGGGAATTTTATTGACCGGGTTCGCCACCAGGAGGTTGTTGATTTTGTGCAAACCTTTATCTTCTCGTACAATTTCCCAATTTTCAATATTGCAGACTCTGCGCTTTGCGTAGGAGTCGCACTTCTGTTTATTCAAATGATGATTGACAGTAAAAATGAGAAAAAAGAGGGGCAAATCTTGTAATGGACATCCATGAATATACGATAGTAAATGAACATGCCGGGGACAGGCTTGATAAAACACTGTCCGTGTTAAATCAAGAATGGTCCCGGACGCAGATTCAGTCGATGATGAAAAGCGGACTGGTTCTTGTTAATGGAAATGCAGTAAAAACGAATTATAAAGGCTCAGAAGGCGATCTTGTAACAGTTGAAATTCCAGAGCCTGAAGAATTAAATATCCAGGCGGAAGAAATGGATTTGGAAATATTTTATGAGGACAGTGATGTTCTTGTAGTAAATAAACCAAAAGGGATGGTTGTACATCCGGCTCCAGGTCATCTGACTGGAACACTCGTAAATGGTCTGATGGCTCATTGCAAAGATTTATCAGGGATCAACGGGGTTTTGAGGCCGGGAATCGTCCATCGCATCGACAAAGACACTTCTGGGCTGCTGATGGTGGCCAAAAATGATTTGGCGCACGAATCACTAGTCAGCCAGCTTGTTGCAAAAACCGTTACAAGACGGTATAAAGCGCTTGTCCACGGGAACATCTCCCATGACCAGGGAACAGTAGATGCGCCGATCGGCCGTGATAAGCAGGAACGCCAAAGTATGACGGTAACCCGTGAGAACAGCCGTGATGCGGTTACTCACTTTAAGGTGCTGGAACGATTCAAAGAGTATACTTACATCGAGTGCCAGCTTGAAACCGGAAGAACTCATCAAATCCGCGTTCACATGAAGTATATTGGCTATCCGCTGGCGGGTGACCCGAAATACGGACCGAGAAAAACCCTTTCAATCGGAGGACAGGCTCTTCATGCAGGAATTCTTGGATTCGTTCATCCAAGGTCCGGTGAGTATTTGGAATTTGAAGCTCCGCTGCCAGAGTACTTTAGCAAGCTTTTAACGCAAATCGACAAATAAAGCATTGACAGCAAGCCTTGCATTTGCCATAATGTTTATTAGTTGAATAGAACCTTTAAGGACAGTCCTGTGAGGCTGGGAAGGGTACGGCAGATGTTATGATACAAGGAATTTCTATGCCCTCTTATCCCAGCAGGATAGGAGGGCTTTATTTTTGCCCTAAATGAAGGGAGGCAGGTAAGGATGTCAAAAAAAGCAGTCGTATTGGATGAACAGGCAATCAGGAGAGCATTAACCCGAATTGCCCATGAACTTATTGAACGCAATAAAGGAATAGATGATTGCCTGCTGATCGGGATTAAAACAAGGGGAATCTATATCGCAAACCGGCTTGCTGAGAAGATCCGCCAGATTGAAGGCAAGGATATTCCAATCGGGGAACTCGATATTACGCTTTACCGGGATGATTTAACGAAAAAAACAAGCAGTCAGGAGCCGCTTGTCAGGGGCTCGGATATTCCGCAGTCCATTCGGGATAAAAAGGTGATTCTTGTGGATGATGTGCTGTATACCGGACGAACAGTTCGTGCGGCCATGGATGCGCTTGTTGACATCGGGAGGCCGGCAGCGATCCAGCTTGCGGTATTGGTTGACAGAGGCCATCGTGAGCTTCCGATCCGCGCTGATTTTGTCGGGAAAAACATTCCGACCTCAAGCTCAGAGAAGATTGTGGTTGAGATGGCAGAGGTTGATGAATGCGATCAAGTCTCCATTTTTGAAAAAAATAGCTAGTTCTTTTTAACGCAGTCCCGTGAGACCGCAAAGAGAACCGGAAACAGATGCTTCCTTTACAGGGATGCCTGTCTTTCTGCGTACCTCTTTGCTCTCAGGCAAAGAGGTTTTTTATATAGGAGGGAAAATGATGAAAGAAAACGAAAAAATTGTTCTTGATATACACGATAAACCCAGCCCGGCGACTTGGCTCACACTTAGCTTTCAGCATTTGTTTGCGATGTTTGGGGCTACGATCCTTGTTCCGTTTCTTGTTAAGATGGATCCTGCCGTCGCACTGATTTCAAGCGGTGTAGGAACCTTGATTTTCCTGCTGATCACGAAATTTCAAGTGCCTGCTTATCTAGGATCTTCTTTTGCTTTTATCGCGCCTCTCATGGCGGCTCAAACCGGGGGAGGACCTGGAGCAGCAATGGTGGGCAGTATGTTTGCAGGAGCTGTTTATGCGCTAGTCGCCTTGATCATTAAAGGGACGGGACACCGCTGGATACTACGATTGATGCCGCCGGTGGTGGTCGGTCCGGTGATCATTGTTATCGGCCTTAGTCTTGCAGGTACAGCGGTCGGAATGGCTACGAATAACCCCGCGGGTGAATATAGTCTGCTTCACTTCTCGGCTGCTCTCATTACACTAGCTGTTACGATTATCTGCTCGATTTACTTCAAAGGGTTTTTCAATCTGATTCCGGTGCTGATTGGAATTTTCACCGGATACTTATATGCACTGGCAATCGGCATTGTGGATTTCAGCAAAGTTGCCCAGGCAAGATGGCTGCAGGCTCCGAACTTTACCATTCCATTTGTGGATTATCAGCCTCAGTTTTCATGGCAGATTCTTCTCTTGATGGCGCCTGTTGCGCTTGTCACGCTCTCTGAACATATCGGACATCAAATGGTTCTAAGCAATGTCGTAGGAAGGGATTTGGTTCAAAAGCCAGGGCTGCACCGCTCCATCATGGGAGATGGGCTCGCTACCTTTGCCGCCGCCCTTATTGGAGGACCTCCGAACACGACATATGGTGAAAACATCGGAGTGTTGGCGATCACGAGAGTATACAGCGTATTTGTTCTGGGAGGGGCAGCAGTTCTTGCCATTACGTTCGGATTTATCGGGAAAATTTCAGCACTGATCAGTTCGATTCCTACCCCGGTTATGGGGGGCGTCTCCATCCTGCTTTTCGGCATCATCGCTTCATCAGGGCTGCGCATGCTGATTGACAGCCAGATTGATCTTGGGGACAAACGGAATTTAATTATTTCATCTGTAATCCTTGTCATTGGAATCGGAGGAGCTGTGATAAAAATCGGCCAGAACTTCGAGCTTCACGGAATGGCGCTTGCCGCCATCATCGGAGTGATCCTTAATATGGTCCTGCCTGGCAATGAGCCTGATGCAGAAAGCAAAGTTGAAAACGAGACGGAAAAGAAATCGGCTGTCTCTTAATATACCGCCTTTTAAATAAAGTCCAGAGAGACTTGAAAGGGTGTAAAGAAAGGCCGAATGGCCCTTCTGTTTTCCTGCACCCTGAACCGGATCGTTCAGGGTGTTTTTATTAGATCTTTTTAAAACATGTCTGTTTGAACCAGTTTCTTTGACTGAATGAAAACAGGATCTAACAAAAAGGGGGATGGAATGATGAAGCATCTTTTAACCATGTCTGAGCTCGCTATTGATGAAATCTTTGAAATCATTCATAACGCAAAGTGCATGAAAGCAGGGAATCTGCCTTCGCCGAAGGAAAACCCGGTATTTGCTGCAAACCTGTTTTTTGAACCGAGTACGAGGACACGGTTCAGTTTTGAGGTTGCCGAAAAAAGACTGGGAATTCAAGTGCTGAACTTTCAGGCCGAAAGCTCGAGTGTTCAGAAAGGCGAGACTCTGTATGACACAGTCCGGACACTGGAGGCGATCGGGGCGGACGCAGTCATCATCAGACATCCAATGGACCGTTATTTTGAAAGCTTAAAGGAACATGTTGGCATTCCCATTCTAAATGCGGGGGACGGCTGCGGAAATCATCCGACACAGTCCCTGCTGGATCTGATGACCATCCATGAAGAATTCGGCGGATTCAAAGGGTTAACCGTAAGCATCCACGGAGACATCCGCCACAGCCGGGTGGCCCGGTCAAATGCTGAAACGCTCACGAGGCTTGGAGCGAATGTTCTTTTCTCTGGCCCGCCTGAATGGCAGGATCCGCTCAATGCTTTCGGACACAGCGTCTCTGTTGATGAGGCGATAGAGAATTCGGATGTTGTGATGCTCTTAAGAATTCAGCATGAGCGTCATGCTTCGGCTGCTGCTGCAGATACGCACTCCTACCTTGACAGGTACGGATTAACAGCTGAAAGGGAAAAAAATATGAAGGATCACGGAATCATTATGCATCCTGCCCCAATAAACAGGGGGGTTGAAATCGAAAGCAGTCTTGTGGAGTGCAGCCGCTCCAGAATTTTTAAACAGATGGAAAACGGAGTATATGTAAGGATGGCCGTTCTGGCAAGAGCGCTTGAATCTAAAATGCTGAAAAGAGGAGAGGATCACCATGTCTTATATTCTTAAACAGGCAAACATACTAAACAGCGAAGGCCAGTTTCAAATTCAGGATCTTCTAATTGAAGAAGGAAAGATTGCAAAAATAGATGATTCCATTCATAGAGATGGGAAAGAAATAATCGATGCCTCCGGTCACATTGTGTCAGCAGGTTTTGTTGATGTTCACGTTCATTTAAGAGAGCCGGGGGGAGAACACAAAGAAACGATTGAAACGGGAACAAAAGCAGCAGCAAAAGGAGGTTTTACAACCATTGCTGCGATGCCAAATACGCGCCCCGTTCCAGATCATAAAGAGCAGATGGAGGCGTTGATGGAGAAAATCCGCGAGAATGCCTCTGTAAGAGTTCTGCCGTACGCATCGATTACAGAAAGGCAGGCTGGGAAAAAGCTAACAAGCTTTAGCGAATTAAAAGCAGCGGGCGCATTTGCCCTAACCGATGACGGGGTCGGTGTTCAGGAAGCAGGAATGATGCTTCAGGCGATGAAAGAGGCGGCTAAAGCGGGGGTGAGCATTGTAGCGCACTGCGAGGATAATTCGCTCATTAATAAAGGATCGGTCCACGAAGGTGTGTTTTCCGAAAAACATCAGATAAACGGGATTCCATCCGTTTGTGAATCTGTACATATTGCAAGAGATATCCTGCTCGCTGAAGCAGCAGGGTGCCATTATCACGTATGCCATATCAGCACGAAGGAATCTGTACGCACAGTGAGAGATGCGAAGAGAGCAGGCATTAATGTAACAGCAGAAGTTACACCTCATCATTTAATCTTGTGTGATGAAGATATTCCCGGCCTTGATCCGAATTTCAAAATGAATCCGCCGCTTAGGGGGAGAGAGGATCGAGAGGCATTAATTGAAGGCCTGCTGGATGGAACGATTGATTTTATCGCGACAGACCATGCTCCTCACACGCTTGAGGAAAAAGCGGAGGGGATGAAGCTCGCACCATTCGGAATTACAGGACTGGAAACGGCGTTCCCGCTCCTTTATACGAACCTTGTGAAAACGGGAATGGCAACGCTCCAGCAGCTTTTAAACTGGCTGACCATCCTGCCGTCCAAAACGTTCGGATTGCCTTATGGCACCTTGAAGGAGGGGGGCCCGGCAGATCTGGTGATGATTAACATCTCGGACGAACGGCAAATTGATCCTGAAACCTTTGTTTCAAAGGGGAAAAATACACCGTTTGCAGGCTGGAGCTGCACAGGCTGGCCGGTTCTCACCATTGCAAATGGTAACGTGGTATTCGATGAAAGGGGAGTCCGGGCATGAAGCGATTGCTTATACTTGAAGATGGAACGATTTTTACAGGAAAAGGCTTTGGAAGCGAACGGGAATCAATTGGAGAAATCGTGTTCAACACCGGTATGACCGGTTATCAGGAGATTCTGTCTGACCCATCCTATTGCGGGCAGATTGTAACGATGACCTATCCGCTGATTGGGAATTACGGGATCAACCGCGATGATTTTGAAACCATCACTCCATTTACCGGAGGATTCATTGTGAAAGAGCATGCGGTCCACCCATCAAACTGGAGAAGCGAGTATTCGCTTGACGAATACTTGAAGATGAAAAATATCCCGGGTCTTGCCGGGATTGATACGAGAAGGCTCACAAGAATCATCCGCAGCCACGGGACACTAAAAGGCGCTCTTTGCTCAAGTGAATCAGATCCACAAACGATTTTAGAGAAGTTAAGAGCTGTGCGCCTGCCTGTGAACCAGGTGGAAAGAGTATCAGCAAAAACTCCTTATGCAAGTCCCGGCAGAGGCAGAAGAGTCGTGCTTGTTGATTATGGGATGAAGCACGGTATCCTCCGGGAATTAAATAAAAGGCATTGCGATGTCGTTGTTGTTCCATTTCATACTTCTGCAGAAGAAATTCTTCAGCTAAATCCGGATGGCATTATGCTTTCAAACGGTCCTGGGGATCCAAAGGATGTTCCGGAAGGCATTGAAATGATCAGGGGAGTTTTAGGGAAAGTTCCTTTATTCGGGATTTGCCTCGGACATCAGCTTTTTGCTCTGGCATGCGGAGCGGATACCGAAAAAATGAAATTCGGACATAGGGGATCCAATCACCCGGTAAAGGATCTGGAAACGGGTAAAGTAGCCATTACTTCTCAAAACCATGGCTACACAGTAAGAGAGAGTTCACTTGAACAAACGGAATTAGCTGTTACTCATATTGCATTAAATGACCGGACGATTGAAGGCTTAAAGCATAATCAGCATGCCGCCTTTACAGTGCAGTACCACCCGGAGGCATCACCTGGGCCGGAAGACGCAAACGGATTGTTCGACCAATTCATGGAACTGATTGAATCAGCAGGAAAGGCAGGAAACCGACTATGCCAAAACGTGTAGATATTAAGAAGATACTAGTTATTGGATCTGGACCGATCGTCATTGGCCAGGCTGCAGAATTTGATTATGCAGGCACTCAGGCGTGCATCTCACTAAAGGAAGAAGGATATGAAGTCGTTCTCGTCAATTCCAATCCTGCCACAATCATGACGGATACGGAAATCGCAGATAAAGTTTATATCGAACCTTTAACAGCAGAGTTTGTCAGCAACATCATCCGCAAAGAGAGACCGGATGCACTCGTTCCTACACTTGGCGGTCAAACCGGCCTGAATCTTGCGGTTGAGCTTGCCCAATCCGGTGTTCTCGATGAATGCGGTGTGGAAATACTCGGAACGAGCCTTGAGGCCATTCAAAAGGCAGAAGACAGGGACCTGTTCCGCAGATTAATGAATGAGCTGAACGAGCCGGTGCCGGATAGTGAAATTGTTCATACGATTGATGAAGCCTTCGCATTTGCTGAAGTAATCGGCTATCCGATTATCGTTCGCCCTGCATTTACCCTTGGCGGTACAGGGGGCGGCATTTGCGGCAATGAGGAAGAGCTTGCCGAAATCGTCGCTTACGGGTTAAAAGCAAGTCCGGTTACCCAATGCCTTCTTGAAAAAAGCATCGCAGGCTTTAAGGAAATCGAGTATGAAGTCATGAGGGACAGCGGGGACCATGCGATTGTCGTCTGCAACATGGAGAACTTCGATCCTGTCGGAATCCATACTGGTGACAGTATAGTAGTCGCACCTTCACAGACGCTGAGTGACCGGGAATATCAGCTGTTAAGAAATGTCTCGCTAAAAATTATCAGGGCCCTTGGAATAGAAGGCGGCTGCAACGTTCAGCTCGCACTCGATCCGGACAGCTTTCAATATTACATTATTGAAGTCAACCCGAGGGTAAGCCGGTCATCTGCTCTTGCTTCTAAGGCAACAGGCTATCCGATTGCTAAACTGGCAGCGAAAATTGCCGTAGGTCTTACACTCGATGAAATGATGAACCCGGTTACCGGTAAAACATACGCTTGCTTTGAACCGGCATTGGATTATATCGTTACTAAAATTCCGCGCTGGCCATTTGATAAATTCGAATCCGCCAACAGATGGCTTGGTACCCAAATGAAGGCTACAGGTGAAGTAATGGCGATTGGAAGAACATTTGAGGAATCGCTGCTGAAAGCGGTCCGTTCACTCGAAGCGGATGTCCATCATCTTGAATTGAAGAGTGCAGCAGAGCTTGACGACCATCATATTGAAAAAAGAATCCGCAAAGCGGGAGATGAGCGTCTCTTTTATCTTGCAGAAGCACTTCGGAGAGGAGTCTCAGCAGAAACATTGCACGAGTGGAGCGGGATTGATTTATTTTTCCTGAATAAGCTAACCGGAATTATTGCCCTGGAAAAGCATGTGGCGAACCGCCCATATGATCTGGAGGTTCTTTACGAAGCCAAAGCAAATGGATTCTCTGATCTGGCAATAGCAAATTTATGGTCATCTGATGAAAGAGAAATCTATGAGCTCAGAAAACAATCGGGACTCCTGCCTGTTTATAAAATGGTTGATACGTGTGCTGCCGAATTTGAATCGTCCACACCGTATTTTTATGGTACGTACGAAGAAGAAAATGAGTCCGCGGTAACAGCTAGGGAGAGCGTTCTCGTTCTTGGCTCAGGCCCGATCCGCATCGGTCAGGGAGTAGAATTTGACTATGCGACGGTTCACTCTGTCTGGGCGATAAAAGAAGCAGGCTATGAGGCAATTATTATTAACAATAATCCAGAGACGGTTTCAACCGATTTCAGCATCTCCGATAAGCTTTACTTTGAACCGCTCACTGCTGAAGATGTGATGCATGTCATTGAACTTGAAAAACCAATTGGTGTGGTCGTGCAGTTTGGCGGCCAGACGGCCATTAATCTAGCGGATGAGCTTTCTGCACGCGGTGTGAAAATTCTTGGAACATCTTTGGAAGATTTGGACCGGGCGGAAAACCGGGATAAGTTTGAGCAAACTCTGAATACCCTGGGAATTCCTCAGCCCCTTGGAAAAACAGCTGTATCGGCAAGTGAAGCTGCCGTAATTGCAAATGAAATTGGTTACCCGGTCCTTGTCCGGCCTTCCTATGTATTAGGAGGACGAGCGATGGAGATTGTCTACCGGGAAGAAGAATTGCTTCATTACATGGAGAATGCAGTGAAAGTAAATCCAGCTCATCCTGTCCTAATCGACAAATACTTAACGGGCAAGGAAATTGAAGTGGATGCGATCTCTGACGGGGAGACGATCGTGATACCGGGGATTATGGAGCATATAGAAAGAGCCGGTGTCCATTCCGGAGACTCGATTGCGGTATATCCTCCTCAAACCCTTTCGGATGACTGCAAAAACAAAATCATTGAGCATACGATCGCACTCGCGAAGGGACTGAATATCTCCGGACTCCTGAATATCCAGTTTGTTATTTATAAAGGTGATGTGTTCGTCCTAGAAGTAAACCCGCGGTCAAGCAGGACGGTTCCGTTTTTAAGCAAAATTACCGGCGTGCCTATGGCGAATCTTGCAACGAAAGTGGTTTTAGGCCACAAGCTAAGGGACATGGGATATGAAACAGGCCTGATTGAAGAGAAGGCTGGAGTATATGTAAAAGTACCTGTGTTCTCTTTTGCGAAACTAAGGATGGTGGACATTACCCTTGGACCGGAAATGAAATCCACAGGGGAAGTAATGGGGAAAGACGCCACTCTTGAAAAGGCTTTGTATAAAGGATTGGTTGCATCCGGAATTCAAATTCATAAATATGGATCTGTTCTTCTGACCGTAGCAGATAAAGACAAAACGGAAGGCCTGGAAATTGCAAGACGGTTTAACCGGATCGGCTACCAGATCCTTGCAACAAGCGGAACAGCCGAATACCTGCAGGAAGCGGGCATTCCTTCAAAAATTGTCAATAAAATCAGTGAGCAGCCGAACCTGCTGGATGTGATCCGGAACGGAGAAGCGCAATTTGTCATCAACACATTGACAAAAGGCAAACAGCCGGCAAGAGACGGCTTCAAAATCCGACGTGAATCCGTTGAAAACGGTGTGCCGTGCCTGACATCACTGGATACAGCGAAAGCGATATTAAGGGTTCTTGAATCCATGAGCTTTTCGACAGAAGCGATGCAGGAGCTGAATCCCGGACGGGAGGCTGTTTATTCATGACCGGAAAAGAAGACATGCTGATTGTTTCGCATAGAGAAATTGCCGCAAATATTTTTGAACTGGTTCTTCAGGGAGAATTGACCCTTCAAATGACGAAGCCCGGCCAGTTTGTCCATGTAAAAGTATCGGAAACATTTGTCCCTCTTCTTAGAAGACCAATCAGCATTGCCAGAATCAGCCGTGAGGACAAGACATTTACCATCATCTACAGAAAAAGCGGGGAAGGCACGGCACTTCTTTCTAAAAAAAAACCTGGGGAAAAGGCAGACGTCATCGGGCCGCTCGGAAACGGGTTTCCTATTGACAGTTCTTTAAAAGGAAAAAAGGTTTTGCTTACAGGAGGCGGCATCGGCGTTCCTCCCCTGTATGAACTTTCGCGCCAGCTGAAAGCCATAGGAGCAGTGCCTGTCCATGTATTGGGCTTTGAAAATATAGAGTCGTCCTTCTATAAAGAAGAGTTTGCCAGACTGGGAGATACCTATTTTTCTACAACGGATGGCAGCTTGGGAGTGAAAGGATTCGTAACAGACGCCATCAGCTATCATGAGATTGAGTTTGACCGTTTATACGCCTGCGGCCCGACACCAATGCTGAAGGCGCTTGAAACCAGGTATACCGAAAGGGAAGTATACCTTTCCCTTGAAGAGAGAATGGGCTGCGGGATAGGAGCTTGCTTTGCCTGTGTGTGCCACATTCCAAATGATCCAGCCGGCTACAAAAAAGTATGCAGCGACGGGCCGGTATTTAGAGCGGGTGAGGTGGTGCTTTCATGCTGAACATAACACTTCCGGGATTATCGCTGAAAAATCCGGTTATGCCTGCTTCCGGATGCTTCGGTTTCGGCAAGGAGTTCTCCAGCCTCTATGACTTGAACAAGCTCGGTGCCATCATGATTAAAGCAGCTACACCTGAAGCGAGATTCGGTAACGAAACGCCGCGCGTGGCGGAGACGCCCGGCGGGATGCTGAACGCGATCGGACTTCAAAATCCCGGCCTCTTGGGAGTAATTCAGGGCGAGCTGCCAAGGCTTGAGTCCTTTGATGTACCGATCATTGCCAATGTAGCGGGGTCGAGCATAGAGGACTACATGAAAGTAGCCGAGCAAATCAGCCAGGTTCCAAATGTAGCGGCACTGGAATTGAATATTTCCTGTCCAAATGTAAAAACGGGGGGCATTGCATTCGGTACGGATCCTAAGATGGCAGCTGACCTGACCGCGGCAGTAAAACGGGTTTCCAGCGTGCCTGTATATGTCAAGCTGTCGCCGAATGTCACGAGCATTTCTGAAATTGCAATCGCAGCGGAACAGGCTGGAGCAGACGGATTAACAATGATCAACACACTTCTTGGAATGCGGCTCGATCTGAAAACCGGAAGACCCGTTTTGGCTAACAAAACAGGAGGGCTTTCAGGTCCTGCCATCAAGCCTGTGGCAATCCGGATGATTCATGAGGTCAGCCGTGCTGTAACCATCCCAATCATTGGAATGGGCGGCATTCAATCGGCAGAGGATGTATTAGAGTTTTTATATGCCGGCGCAAGTGCGGTTGCTGTTGGAACGGCGAACTTTGTCAATCCGTTTATCTGTTCTGAAATCATTGATGCACTTCCTGAAATGCTGAGCAGATATGGTTTCAGACATGTTCGGGAGTGTATAGGAAGGAGCCATGAGGATGCACCGGAACCCGATTATCATCGCGCTTGATTTTGTAAATAAAGCAGAAACTGCCCGCTTTTTGAAGGAAATGGGCAATGAAAAGCTGTATGTAAAAACCGGAATGGAGCTTTTTTATAAGGAAGGTCCAGCCGTTATTGAATGGCTGAAGGATGAAGGCCATCAAGTATTTTTGGATTTAAAGCTTCACGATATACCGAACACCGTAAATAGGGCGATGAAGGCACTTGCCTCACTTCAGCCGGACATGATCAATGTCCACGCAGCCGGAGGACGCTCAATGATGGAGGCAGCGATGGAAGGGCTGATCGCAGGGACTCCAGCAGGACAGAACCGCCCGTATTTAATCGGGGTCACACAGCTTACCAGTACGTCTCAAGAGGTAATGAATGAGGAGCTCCTCATCGAAGGAAGCATGTATAAGGCAGTGCATCATTATGCAGAAAATGTTAAGCAATCCGGACTGGATGGCATTGTTTGCAGCGTATGGGAATCAAAACAGATCAAGAAGGCATTTGGCCCGGATTTTATGACCATTACGCCTGGGATCCGGCTGGCAGGCGATGCGGCTCTGGATCAGTCAAGAGTCGCAACACCAGAAATGGCGCGCAGCGAAAATTCTACCTATTTTGTTGCCGGAAGAAGCATTACTCAAAAAGAACATCCGCTGAATGCGTATAAAAAGATGCAAATGGACTGGGAGGGTGTAAAGATATGAAAGAAAAAATTGCAAAGTCACTTCTTGAAATAGGGGCGGTCACACTGAAGCCAAACGAGCCGTTTACATGGTCAAGCGGGATGCTTTCCCCTATTTACTGCGATAATCGTTTAACCCTGTCTTATCCGGAAATACGCAGTGAGATCGCTAAAGGTCTGGCACGAGTAATTCAGCTGAATTATCCGGATGCTACCCTGATTGCCGGAACGGCAACGGCTGGGATTGCCCATGCAGCTCTTGTCAGTGATATTCTCGGACTGCCGATGTGCTATGTGCGCGGAAGTGCCAAAGGACACGGCAAAGGCAATATGATTGAGGGAATAGCTGGAGAGAACGACCGGGCAGTGGTCATCGAAGACCTGATATCTACTGGCGGAAGCTCTATTCATACCGCCAAGGTGCTTCGTCAAGCAGGTGCGGAGGTGCTGGGTGTTGCTGCAATTTTCACTTATGAGTTTGACGCAGCTGATCAAAACTTCAGCGAAGAGCTGATTTCATACCGGACCCTGACAGACTATTCGACTCTCATTCAAATAGCCAGGGAGGAAAACCGTATTAAAGAAAAGGATCTTAAAAAGCTTGAATTGTGGAGGGAAAATCCTTCTTCCCTCGAATGGAAGGCGGAAACCTCTGTCTGAATAGAAAGATTACTCTTGCCATTGTGAAAGCTAGTATGCTATAAAAGAAACTATCAATTTCATATTGTAGAGGAATAACAGGTACCGCTTATAGCGGTTTAATTAATCCGGTTATAATCCGGAGCTGTCCCCGCAACTGTACGTGCTGACGATTCTGCTGAAAAGCCACTGTCATTATGGACGGGAAGGCGCAGAAAAGACTGAAGCATAAGCCAGGAGACCTGCTATTCCTTGGAGTTTTCAATCTTCGGGGGAAGATGTGAAAAAGATTGTGTTACATACGATTCTTTTTATTGTTTGTCATCGACCGTTTTGGACTGAACCTTGTCAGACCTGTCTGTGCCATTGTAGGCGAAGCAGACAGGGAGATTAGGGTCAGTCTTTTTTTGTTTAATACGAAAGGAGAGAGGTTTGAACGCAGCTGAAAAGCAGCGCAAGCAAAAAGATGCCGGCATTGATCTTGTCCCGGTCGGTGATTTTACATTCTGCGATCAAATGCTTGATATGGCCTGGATTTTTAACCCGATTCCTTAAAGGCACCGGACAGAGAATTCTGCCTCCGTTGACAGCTGTTTTTCATGGCAAGGGGGTCGAAGCATGCAACTGCATGCGGGATGACAAAGTGGTTTGATAAACACTACCATTACCTTGTTCCGGAGTGGGAAGGCTCAGAACCGAAGCTCAATTTCAAACCGCTTGAACATGATCTTGAAGTGAAAGAGTGGGCGGAGGGACAGTCTGTCACCATTGGTCCTTATACCTTTATCAGGCTTTCCAATGTCGATGAATCTGCTGCCCTTTATGCTCAGCTTCTCCAGTCACACAGCAGTATGGCAGAAGCAGCGTTCCAAGTAAGAGAAAAACATAACATTCCAACTCTATAACAGTTGATGCCTCCTATTATAGAAGGAGGTTTTCCTTTTGCGGGGATTGCAAAAAAGCATTGGAACGATCTGTAATCCTCCCTTATAATGGGAAATGATCAATTATGTAAGCTGGAGGAAGAAATGAAAGAATTCGGGGATCAAAAAGAACTTCTATTTTATAAACGGCTAATAGATTCGATTCCTTTTGCTTTTGAGTTTAAGGATCCTGAATCAGGAAGATTTTATCAGCATCAGCCTGCTGCTGATCAAGAAGGTTCGTTTACCATTACATCTTTAGAAGGAGACCTGCTTGAAAAGCTGGAGGAGAAGCTTGCTCCGCTGGCTGATTTGATACCGCATCATCTAGTCATCACAGATGCTGATGGAAAGATTACGCTTTGCAACAGGCAGTCAGCTGCCGATCTAAAGGCCGATCATGAAGCCGTGATCGGTACACATATCAGGGAGCTGCTGCGTATTCCTGATCATCAGATTGCTATATTGGAAACGCTTCAGACCGGACAGGCTATCCGCAATCGGGAATTGTGGGACCGCAATTATGGGATCGTTAATACATATATCATACGACGGCACGATGGGAGTATTAGCAGGGTAGCCGGAGTGTTTCATTTTCTGAATAATTTAAAGGATGCTGAAAAAATGGCGATGTCAGGGAGAATTGCAGCAGGAATCGCGCATGAGATCAGAAATCCCCTTACCACTGTCCGGGGGTATCTCCAGCTTCTCAGCGGACAGCTCGGTCCAGATATGAACCGGCTGTTTTCGGCTTTGCTTATTCCTGAGCTCGATCGTGCGAACGGTATTATTACGGATTTTTTGAGGTTATCAAAAACGGAGGCGCTGCCATTTGAGACTCTGTATGTGTCTGACTTCCTCAAGAACTATTTGGGCAAGTTTCTTCACAGTGAAGCGTTCCTGCATGACACGGATCTGATCATTGATTGTAAAAAGATACTCCCTGAAACGGCTATCCTCGGAAACAAGGAGGAGCTTCTGCAAGTATTTATGAATCTGTTTGCTAACGCCCAGCAGGCAAAGACCATGAATAAAAAACTAAAGGTTGACGTGAAAGCAGCCATATACGGGGATATGGTGCAAATTTCTTTTTCGGATAACGGGAGCGGAATTGAGCCTGAGGTTCTCGTTCATATATTCGATCCATTTTATACAACGAAGGATGATGGAACAGGCCTGGGTCTCTCTATTTCAAGAAAGATCATTGAAAATCATCATGGTGAACTTCGGGTTGTCAGCAATAAGGAAGGAACATCTTTTTACATGGAATTCCCTATTGCATTAACTGAACCAAATGAAGACTGATAAGGCAAAACCGGCAAGGCCGATTAACAGAAAGCTAAGGTGAAACAATAGGGCCGTTTGTTTTTCAGGAACGGTCTTCTCCAGAATGGACCAATATAATAAGCCGCCAGCAGCAAATAACTTAAAGCCGCCAGCTGCGGTTATTCTTATTTCATTCAGCTCTTCTTTGCTCCATTTTGAAGAGAAGGAAAAGGAATAGCCGATTGCTGCCATCATAAAACCAATCAGTGACAAGAACGCTTTACCAATCATGTGTTATCCTCCCGCTGCAGCAAAAGTGTACGGAAATCAGAAAACGTGTTTTCCGTGCCGGCTGCCGCAAATGAAAGCTCTGTGCTGAAAATCGGTCCGCCGTACACAAAGGTATGAAACTCCCCGTTTTCTCCGCATGGATCGGCTGATTTTTTTATGGTTTCAATGAATGCTCCATCATAGTGATGTCCCAGTAAAGAATATGGAAGCTTCGATCCATCTATACCGCAAATAAACGCTTTATAGCCATCAGCTATAAATTGTCCAGCCAAAGAGTCGGTCCGCTCTCTCCATAGAGGAAAAACAGCCTGTAAACCACTGTCCATGACAAGGTTTTCTCTATATTCCCGAATATCCTTTAAAAAGATGTCGCCAAAAGCAGCATGAGTGATTTGATTTTCTTTGCAGCTTTTAAGAAATTCGCCCAGGCTCTCCTCATATTCATTATTAGATGGAGATGGAGAGAGTTCTATGAATTGAATAGCAAGACCGAGGCTTGCTGCCTGATCTTTAAGCAAATCCTCTCTGATTCCATGAAAAGGGACGCTGCGGGCAACCCGGTTGATCGATGTAAAAAGTCCGGAGATATGATATTCCGGGTTTTGCAAAAGCCTGTGAAGCATGATTGTACTGTCTTTTCCGCCGCTCCATGAAACAATCGTCTTTTTCATGAATTTCACCTCTTTAGCTAATTGTATCCTACTGACAAAAAAAATTCTAAGCTGCTGAAATCACTGGGTAATTCGCACATTTTTAGATTTTTTATAAAACCTACCCGATAACTCGGGTTGACAATCGTTCGAATTGTGCTAAAATTTGAAATCAATAACACATCATACTTATCCAGAGCGGTGGAGGGACCTGGCCCTTTGAAACCCGGCAACCTGCTTGAAAGCAAGGTGCTAAATCCAGCAAAATGGAATCCATTTTGGGAGATAAGGGGAATACACCTCACAAGTCTTTCTAAAATGGAAGGCTTTTTATTTTTGTATTGGGGAGGGGCTGTCCGTGGGGGAGCAGGATCAGCTTGAAGAAGTTATCGGAAAGCTAAAAGAAATGCTTCAGGCAATGAAATACGGATCCATCACCCTGGTTGTCCAGGATGGTAAGATCATTCAGCTTGAGAAAAATGAAAAAGTCAGACTGAAATAAAAATCCAATATGAGTACGCTGACTAGACAAACTAGAGGCGGGAACGGTTTGCCTGCTCTTTGTTTATGCAGCGGCGCGTTCCTGCCTTTTTGCGTTGGTTTTAAAAAAGAGGAGTGTAAATTTATGCTGACATTCGAAAATTGGACAGAAACCGCTCCAGAATTCGAAAATGATGACAAAACGGTCGAAGCGCTCAACGTTCTAAAATGGGCGTATTCACATTATCAGGACGATTTAGTTTACGCATGCAGCTTTGGTATTGAAGGGATTGTTCTGATCGAGCTCATATCAAAAATTAAAAAGGATGCCAGAATCGTATTTTTAGATACAGAGCTCCATTTTAAAGAAACCTATGATTTGATTGACCGTGTAAAGGCAAGGTACCCAGATTTAAATATTTTATTGAAAAAGCCGCCTCTAACTGTAGCTGAACAGGCTGCAAAGCACGGGGATGAACTATGGAAGAGGGATCCGAATGAATGCTGCAGAATCAGGAAAGTGCTTCCTCTCAGAGAGGTTATGAGCAGCGAAAAAGCATGGATTTCCGGATTGCGCAGAGAGCAATCTCCTTCAAGGAAAAACACCCAGTTTCTGAACAGAGATGATAAATTCGAAAATGTTAAAATCTGCCCGCTCATTCACTGGACATGGAAAGATGTCTGGCGTTATGCCCACAAAAATGATTTGGATTACAATGTTCTCCACGATCAAGGATACCCGAGCATCGGATGCAAGCCATGCACCCAGCCTGCAATCGATGTAAATGATGCGAGATCCGGCCGCTGGAATGGCAGCCAAAAGACAGAATGCGGTCTGCACGGTTGAGGGCTCTGCTATGATGGAAGCTGCAGCGATCATCCTGAGTTTATTTTTCGCAATGAATATTGGGGCAAGCGGAGCGGCTGCTTCCATGGGTGTCGCGTACGGATCAGGGGCAATAAAACGCAGAATGGCAGCACTCCTGCTCTGCGGCGCGGGCGTAGTTCTTGGCGCAGTACTCGGGGGAGGAGAAGTCGTTAAAACCATCAGCTCGGGAATTATTCCCCAGTCGATGATTACATTGCAAATCGTCCTGGTTATTATCAGTTCTGCTGCTATCTCGCTGTTTATGGCCAATTTGATGGGCATTCCGCTGTCTACCAGTGAAGTTACAGTAGGAGCGGTAGTCGGGGTTGGGGTCGCCTATCATGCTCTATATGTCCAATCTATTCTCCTCATCATGATGTTCTGGGTCATTATTCCAGTGGCAGCCTTTTTTATCACCTATTTTATATGCAGAGCATCAAAGCCGCTTTTTTCCAGGCTGGAGGCCCGAGGAGGAACGATGCTGATTTATCTTTTAATTGCAGCAGGTTTCTTTGAAGCATTCTCAGCTGGAATGAATAATGTTGCCAACGCTGTCGGCCCGCTGGTAGCGGCGGGAGTTATTTCTGTAAACAAAGGGGTATGGATTGGCGGCTTTTTCGTAGCAGCTGGTGCTGTCCTTCTGGGCGGTCGGGTCCTTGAGACGAATGGGAAGAAAATAACAAGACTTTCGAAAACAGAAGGTATTGTAATTTCGGGTACGGGTGCACTGCTTGTCATCATCAGCTCCCTATTCGGTCTTCCCGTCCCTTTAACACAAGTTACTTCAACATCCATTATGGCGTCCGGGGCTGCTAAAAATGGTCCGATTGTTTTTCAAAAGGGCATCGTGAAAAAAATCGTCAAAGTTTGGATTGTTTCCCCGCTGGTGAGTCTGGCGATCTCATACGTAATGGTCAAGCTGTTTGTACAATCCGATTTTTATTCCACATTTTCAGCTGTTGCGATTATGGTTGCGACGCTTGGAGTTCTCTCGTTAATGAAAGCAATAAAAAAAGAAAAGCGCTCTGTACATGAACAAGGCGGAGGAATTTAAGTTTGAAACCAAGTAGTTTTATCTGAATAGGAGGAGTATTGATGAGTTTAGCACCGCATGGAGGAAAATTAATACAGCGAACAGATTTAGGCAAGAGTCTCGGACATTTAAAGAAAACGATTGAACTGGATGCTATGGCATTAAGCGACTTGGAACTGATTGCTATAGGAGGGTACAGCCCGCTGTCAGGATTTTTATCTGAAAAGGACTATCTCAGTGTAGTAGAAACAATGAAGCTCTCCGATGGTACGGTATGGTCCATACCTATAACACTTCCAATCTTTGAAAAGCAGGCAGAAGATCTTACTAAAGGAGATCAGGCAAAGCTCGTTTTTGAGGGCACAGATTATGGATTCATAAACATCGCCGAAATTTACAGACCGGATAAAGAAAAAGAAGCTCTTAACGTTTACAGAACATCAGACCGGAACCATCCCGGCGTGAAAAAGCTATTTTCCAGAGGAGAGCTTTACGTAAGCGGGGAAATTACGCTCATTAAACGGACCCAGCCTGATTTCCCTGATCATTATTTTGAGCCGGCTGAAACCAGAGCTGCCTTTGAACAAAAGGGCTGGAAAACGATTGTTGGATTCCAAACGAGGAACCCAGTCCACCGGGCGCATGAATACATTCAGAAAACGGCTCTTGAAACCGTCGATGGTCTATTCTTAAACCCGCTTGTCGGGGAGACAAAATCAGATGACATTTCTGCCTCCATCAGAATGAAAAGCTATGGAGTTCTGCTGGATGAATACTATCCGAAGGAACGGGTATTCCTTGGAGTGTTCCCGGCTGCGATGAGATATGCAGGACCAAGAGAAGCCATCTTTCATGCATTAGTACGGAAAAATTATGGCTGCACCCACTTTATTGTTGGAAGAGATCATGCAGGTGTCGGCGATTATTACGGCACGTATGATGCACAGTATATATTTGACGAATTTAACCCTGAAGAAATCGACATAACACCGCTTCGTTTTGAGCACAGCTTTTACTGCAGCAAATGCGAAGGAATGGCTACAACCAAATCATGTCCTCACGATCCGGAGCATCGGGTTATTCTTTCCGGTACAAAGGTAAGAGAGATGCTTCGGAAGGGAGAAGTTCCTCCAAGCACATTCAGCAGACCTGAAGTCATTAAGGTGCTGATTGAAGGGATGAAAGAGACACAGGCAGAAGCGGAGGAAGTTCGATGAAACAGTCTGCTAACGTTACGTGGCATCAGCAGTCCATTTCCAAACAGGAGCGGAGAGAAAGAAACGGACATCATAGCTTTGTCGTATGGTTTACGGGATTATCCGGCTCAGGTAAATCTACAGTTGCCAATGAACTGGCGCGGAAGCTTTATGAAAACGGTGTGCAGGTTTATGTGCTGGACGGGGATAATGTCCGCCATGGCCTTAATGGGGATCTCGGATTCTCTGACAGCGACCGCCGCGAAAATATCAGGAGAATCGGTGAAGTATCCAAGCTGTTTACCGATGCGGGAAGTGTCGTTATAACAGCCTTTATCTCACCGTTTAAGGAGGACCGGAGCCAAGTTCGCGGCCTTTTGGAAGCAGATGAATTTGTCGAAGTGTTTACAGACTGTTCTCTTGAAAAATGTGAAGAACGAGATCCTAAAGGATTGTATAAGAAAGCAAGAAGCGGAGAGATCAAAGGGTTTACAGGAATCGATTCCCCTTATGAGAAACCGGATCAGCCGGAAATTGTCCTGAACAGCGGGGAGTTCAATCCTTCTGAATGCGCAGAGCAGGTTCTTCACTATTTAAAAGATAGACAGTTTGTCAGCTTGAAGAATGCATAGGGCTGTTTCCGAGTAAGGACTTGAAACCCCTTCTGCGGTATAATGATTCAAGGGAGGGATGATGATGTCGAAGGTGTACCTCGTGGGAGCAGGCCCGGGAGATCCGGACTTGATCACAGTAAAAGGGCTGAGATGCATCCAGGAGGCCGATACCATTTTATATGACCGGCTCGTGAATAAAGAATTGCTGGAGCACGCTAAAGAAGGCGCTGACCTCATTTACTGCGGAAAGCTGCCTGATTATCATACAATGAAACAGGAAACGATTAACCGTTTTCTCATAAAATTTGCTAAAGGCGGCCATGTGGTAACACGGCTTAAGGGCGGAGATCCGTTTGTATTCGGCCGCGGCGGCGAAGAGGCGGAAGCACTTGTTAAGCATGGAATTGAATTTGAAGTGGTTCCGGGAATTACATCCGGAATTGCTGCTGCTGCTTATGCAGGGATTCCGGTAACCCACAGGGATGCGAGCGGAAGTGTAGCATTCATTACCGGCCACCGGAAAGAGGGGGAGGAAGAAAGCAGCCGCTGGAAAAGCTTAGCCGGGGGAGTAGATACCCTTGCCATTTACATGGGGATCAGTCAGCTGCCATATATACAGGAACAGCTCCTGGCCCATGGGAAGCCTGCTAAAACTCCGGCAGCGGTGATCCACTGGGGGAGCACGGATGAGCAAAGAACCGTAACCGGAACACTGGCTGACATCCATGAAGCTGTAAAGCAGGGCGGTATATCCAATCCGAGCATGATTATCATTGGAGAAGTGGTTACATACCGTGAGCAGCTCAAATGGTTCAAAGAGGACAGGACAGATTCTCAAGTAAGCGAGGCGCTCTAAATGAAGCAGGCTGTTTTGTATATATGCCACGGAAGCCGCGTGAAAAAAGCGCGTGATGAGGCTATAGAATTTATCTCAGCATGTAAAAAGCACGTGCAAGCACCCATCCAGGAAATTTGTTTTCTGGAACTTGCAGAACCGGATATAAAAACCGGGTTTGAATTGTGCCTGAATAAAGGCGCAGACTCTATAGCGGTTATTCCTGTACTTCTGCTTACAGCCGCCCACGCGAAATCCGATATACCCGAAGAGCTTGAAGCAGTCATGAAAGAACATCCTAATATAGCTGTTTCCTATGGCGCGCCAATCGGCGTTCAAGGGGAAATGTCCGAAGCAATTCTTGAACGCTTGAGTCCGCTCCCTGCTCATGAAAACGCCAGAGCTCTGCTTGTAGGAAGAGGCAGCTCCGATCCGGATGTAAAAAAGGACTTAGGGGCAATAGCGAAAGGCGTAGAGGAGCGGACAGAGGGGCTCGAAGTCAACATATGCTACTTAACAGCGGCTGAGCCTTCTTTTTCAGAGGTTTTAAAAAGGATTCAGGAGTTTCCCGAAAAAAAAATCTATATTGTCCCTTATTTGCTGTTTACCGGTCTTCTCATGAACGGAATTGAAAAAGAAATCAGTTTGCTTAAAACCGATAAACAAATCATTCTTTGCTCATACGTAGGTTTTTCAAAGCATGTACAAGCTGCTTTTATAAAGAGAGTGCAAGAAGCGTTAGAAAAGCTGCCGGCGTCTTCTGCTGAAGCAGAGGTGAGACTGTGATTCCTTTAATGATTAATTTTTCTGAAAAACCTATCCTTATTGCCGGGGCCGGGAAAATCGCGTACCGCAGGCTTATGGTATTTCTAAAGGAAGAGGCCGCCATCACGGTCATCAGTCCTGAAGCAGTGAGCGAAATAAGGGATCTTCATTTGTCGGGGGAAATTCAGTGGATTAAGCGGAAGATAAGAAAAGAAGACCTGGATGGCTACTTTTTAATCATTGCCGCAACAGATGACCGGTCGGCAAACAAATACATAGCCGAACAGACCCATCCACTGCAGCTAGTGAACATTGCTGATGAAGCGAAGGATGGAAATGTTGAAGTACCCATGCGTGCCTCTAAAGGAAAACTGACCGTTTCCGTCCATACAGGCAGTTCCAGTCCGGCTATGGCTAAAGAAATCTGTTCAAAGCTCATTGGCAGTATAGAGGATGAAACCTTTGAATTGCTTGAACAGAGTTACCTGGAAAGACAAATGCGTAAAACGAATCAAGAAATATGAGGGGGCTGTCCAATAACCCCTGCTAAGAGGATAGGATTGAATGAAACCCCCTGAATGCTTTGAATGAGCATACAGGGGGTTTTGGTTTTTACTTAGCATTTTCGAACAATTATTGTATAGGCTGATTGGAGGGGAAGGTGCGCGACTCCTTGCTAAGAGCAGCGGAAAAGGTGAGACCCCCGCAAAGCAAGCACCTGCAGCGGAAATCAGCCCAAATCAATCTGCTTTTAAATGCGAACAGAGCTTTGAAAACTGACTATGTGGACAGCCCTCTTTTTTGACTGTTTCCATACTCAAGTTGACAAAATGGCAGAAGTCCTATATGATAGATTTATAAGTTCATATGAACTCCAAAGGGGAGTAGCAGTTCAAATAAAGTCGTCATTACGAGATAACCGTCTCCGGCTTTATTGGCAGCATATTGTTGTTTGCGAGACCTTTGCCAAATTGTTGGTAAAGGCATTTTTGTATTCAGGGCGCTTTTACCGGCATGGTAAAGGCGCCCTTTTGATTTTGATGAAATGAAAGGAATGGATCGCTATGAGAAAACCAGTCAGATATTCAATGGAAGAATTTATCCGCAGGAATAAGCAGGAGCTGACAAGCAATGCTGATTTAATGGAAAAGCTAGAAGAAAGAATTGAAGACCGGTATACGGTCGTATATCCAGAAAAAAGCAAGAAACATATACCCAGTCTGCAGACCGATAGGAGAAGATGACGAATGATGAAGAAATTGATTGCAGCCATGACAGCCGCTGCACTGCTTTTTACCCCGGTAACAAACCTGATTCCAGATCAGGGTGTCAAAACCGTTGAAGCGAAAGGATTTAAGAAGAGCGGGGGATTTGGAAACCGATCCTCCATTTTAGATAAAAAACCGCAGGTGAACAAATACAATAACAGTAAAAATTCTGCTGTTTCTAAAGCGAAGAACCGTTCACTCATGAAGGGTCTGATAGCAGGCGGATTAGCGGGTCTTCTGTTCGGGAGCTTGCTTGCGAACATGGGGATCTTCGGTTCAATCATCGGATTTCTTATCAATGTGATAGGAATCTTTATCTTACTATATGCAATTAGAAAAATTTATCAGCTGGTGAAGCGCAGACGCGTATATCATCAATAACAGGAAAAGGAGCCGGGCAGGCTCCTTTTTTTAGTGTTTAGGTGTTAAGCTTGGTTTTTGGTTTCCTCTTCGGGCGATCACTTGCAGGTCCAATCAATAGGTTTAAAAAATCAACATCATCCTTTAACTTAGCCTATTTTTTAAGCCGCTTCACCAAATCGGGATCCGGTGTAACAAAAACGGTTTGCTGATGGTCATAGATCACAAAGCCGGGTTTTGAACCGCTCGGTTTTTTTACATGGCGGACGAGAGTGAAGTCAACTGGAACAGATGCGGAGCTTCTCGCCTTACTGTAATAGGAAGCAATATTGGCTGCTTCCAGTATGGTTTCCTCAGCTGGATCCTTGGATTTAATGACAACGTGAGAGCCTGGAATGTCCTTCGTATGAAGCCACGTATCATCTCTCGCTGCAGCACGGTTGGTTAAGTATTCATTTTGTTTGTTGTTTTTCCCGACAAGGATGACGGTGCCGTCTGATGCAGCATACTGCTCTAGGACGGGGAGGACCACTTTCGGTTTCTTGCCCTTTTTCAAAATCTTCTTCTTCATATAACCGCCATCCTGAAGCTCTTCGCGGATTTCTTCTAAATCTTTTGGGGAACCAGACTCTATTTGCTGCAGAAGATTATTCAAGTAGTCAATTTCCTCTCCTGCCAATCTTAATTGCTCATGGATATGGGTAATGGATTTTTTAGCCTTCTGATACTTAGTAAAATAGCTCTGAGCATTTTCAGACGGGGTTTTCTGAGGACTCAGTGCAATGGTTATAGTGCTTCCGTTCTCATCATAATAATTCAACACTTCAGCTTGCCTATCTCCGCGTTTCATAGAATACAAATTGGCGGTCAGCAGCTCCCCGTATAGCTGGAATTTCTCTGCATCCTCCGCATCGACTAGAGACCGTTGAAGTTTTTTGATCTTTGACTTATTTTTTTTCAGTTCGTTGGAAAGAAACCGCTCCAGATCATTTCCCTGCTGTTTAACACGGTCGCGGTCTGCTTTCCCGAAATAATATCTGTCCAAAAGCCCGCTTAAGGAATCGAAAAATTTTCTTTCTCCTTTTAGATGGGTGAGGTCCGTTAAATAAAAGGCTTCTTTTTCATTTCCTGTAATCATGACAGGATTCAAGCTGCCCTGCTGAAGACGATTCATTGTCTCTATAAATGCCTTAGGAAGGGTTTCCCGATTGACCATGCCTGAACGTTCAGTAATCTCGCGTGCCAGCAGGGGGGAAATACCTGCAAAATGCTCTACAAGCTGTTTGTCAAGTTTCCCTCCAAAGAAATCAAGCTTTCTTAAGATCGTTTCCTCGTCCAGTCCAAAAGGCGGCGTTTTGTCCTGGCTAGGAGGAAACACATAAGGATGTCCAGGCAATACGGTACGATAGCTGTTGACGGCAGGGGGGAGATGCTTAATGCTGTCGAGTATAATTTGCCGTTCTGAATCAACAAGCACCATATTGCTGTGGCGGCCCATGATTTCAACAATCAGTTCCTTATGGGTGACATCCCCCAGTTCACTGCGGCCTTTTACACGGAAAATAATGATCCGCTCCATATCCTTTTGCTCAATTTGTTCAATAACACTGCCCTCCAGGTGCTTTCTCAGCAGCATGCAAAACATGGGCGGAGAGGAGGGATTATCATAATTTTCATTGGTTAAGTGAATCCTCGCATAGCTCGGATGCGCAGAAATCAGCAATTTATAATTTGTGCCCCCTGAACGTATTTGAAGAATCAGTTCATTCTTATAAGGCTGATATATTTTTGAGATTCTGCCATTCTCGAGCTTTCCCTGGAGCTCTTTTGTCATGGCATATGTAAATATTCCGTCAAACGACATGTCCTTCACCTGCTCTGTTTCGTAAAGATTTAGAGGAACGTCCCTCTAGTTGCATTTCCATGAATGATTTGTATTTGCTGCTGCAAATAACTCTGTTTATGGAAGCTTCTCTCTATTATAACGTGTAAGACTGGTATCTTTCACTATAAATACCTTTACTGCTTAGTGTCCTGCATAAAAGGCTTCCCTTTTTTTAAAGTCATTTTTCTGTGCTTGTCTGAATAGGATGGTGATAGAGAAGGGCTTGACCAAATTGGAGCAAGGGGTGCATATGCAGATCATGAAATGGCATGAGATGGAGATTCAGGATGTGGCGGAGTCCGTTAACACCAACCGGGATACGGGCCTTTCGGACAGAGAGGTCCATTCCCGTTATGGTAAATTTGGCTATAATGAGCTGCAAGAGGCGGAAAAGACTTCCGCGCTTTTATTATTTTTGGGTCAGTTTAAAGATTTTATGGTGCTCGTCCTGCTTGGAGCTACCATCATTTCTGCGTTTTTAGGAGAATACATTGATGCGGTCGCGATTGTGGCGATCGTCCTTATGAATGGTATTTTAGGGTATTTCCAGGAAAGGCGGGCTGAAAAATCTCTTGAAGCCCTGAAACAGCTTTCTGCTCCACAGGTGAACTGTCTTAGGGATGGGGAGTGGGGAAGGATTGCTTCCAGAGAATTAGTGCCGGGAGATATAATAAAATTTACTTCAGGGGACAGAATTGGAGCAGACCTGAGACTATTAACGGTAAAAAGTCTGGAAATTGAGGAGTCTGCATTGACGGGAGAATCGGTACCCGTGCAGAAAACGAATGGAGCATTACATGTAAAAGAAGCGGGTCTCGGGGATTTAACGAATATGGCCTTTATGGGGACGCTTGTTACAAGAGGCAGCGGAATCGGGATGGTCGTGGCAACAGGGATGAAAACGGCGATGGGGCAAATTGCCGATTTGCTGCAGACGGCTGAATCCTTGGACACGCCGCTCCAGAAACGGCTTGAACAGCTTGGAAAGATTTTAATCGTGGTCGCTCTTATATTGACTGCTCTTGTAGTGGGCGTGGGCGTCATTCAAGGCCACAGCTTATATTCCATGTTCCTTGCAGGGGTCTCCCTGGCGGTGGCCGCCATACCGGAGGGCTTGCCGGCTATTGTCACAGTTGCTTTATCACTTGGCGTACAGCGGATGATTAAGCAGCGCTCCATCGTCCGGAAGCTGCCGGCGGTGGAAACGCTTGGGTGTGCTTCGGTGATCTGTTCAGATAAAACCGGAACGATGACTCAAAATAAAATGACCGTAACGGATATATGGTCAGGCGGGAAGCAGTGGAAGGTATCGGGAACGGGCTTTGATGTGAAAGGGGAATTTACCTATAAGGAAAGAACGGTTGCCCTGAAAGAAGAAAAAGCGCTGCAGCAAATATTAACGTTCGGAATGCTTTGCAATACGGCTGAATTAAACGAAACGGAAGCTGAAAAGAGGATTGACGGGGATCCGACAGAGGGCGCATTGCTGATTGCCGGAATGAAGGCTGGAATGACAAGAGAATCGCTTAATAAGAAATTTACGATTATTGAAGAATTCCCTTTTGATTCCACAAGGAAAATGATGAGTGTCATCGCAGAGGATTCTGCCGGGAAGCGTTTTGTTGTGACAAAGGGTGCACCTGACGTCCTGCTTGGCATCGCAGGGCAGGTCCTTTGGGAAGACAGGCAGCATTCTATGACGTCACAATATGAACAGCGCATTAAAGAGTCAATTGAGAGCATGGCGTCCAAAGCGCTGAGAACGATTGCCATAGCCTATAAACCGATAAGCCAGGACCGGGTGTATAAGCAGGAGGATGCCGAAAAGGATTTAGTATTTGTCGGGCTTCAGGGAATGATTGATCCTCCAAGGCCTGAGGTCAAGCAGGCAATTAAAGAATGCCGGGCTGCTGGCATCAAAACGATCATGATTACGGGCGATCATGTTATTACCGCACGGGCTATAGCCAAGCAGCTTGACCTTCTGCCTCACAACGGAAAGGTTATGGACGGGGCGGCACTGAACAAGCTTTCTTCAGATGATTTAGAGAAAGTGGTAGAGGATGTCTATGTTTTTGCAAGGGTTTCACCCGAACATAAGCTTAAAATTGTGAAAGCCTTTCAAAAACGCGGCCATATCGTGGCAATGACAGGAGACGGTGTGAATGATGCCCCTGCCATTAAAGCTGCAGACATTGGTATATCAATGGGCATTACAGGGACAGATGTTGCGAAGGAAGCATCAGCGCTTGTTCTGGCAGATGACAACTTTGCCACTATTAAATCCGCGATCCGTGAAGGAAGAAACATATACGAGAACATCCGGAAATTCATCCGTTACCTGCTCGCATCCAATGTAGGAGAAATCTTGGTTATGCTGTTTGCGATGATTCTTGCTCTTCCGCTTCCTTTAGTGCCTATCCAAATCCTATGGGTGAATTTGGTGACGGACGGACTGCCGGCAATGGCGCTCGGCCTGGATCAGCCTGAAGGGAATTTGATGAATCGCAAGCCCCGTCATCCTAAAGAAGGGGTATTTGCGAGAAAGCTTGGATGGAAAGTGATTTCAAGGGGATTCTTAATTGGAGCAGCAACGCTTGCTGCCTTCATGTTTATCTATAACCGTGATCCTGAAAATCTGGCATATGCCCAGACAGTTGCTTTTTCAACTCTCGTTATGGCTCAGCTCATTCATGTATTCGACTGCCGCAGTGAGAAATCCATTTTTGACCGAAATCCATTTGAAAATTTATACCTGCTGGGAGCGGTTGCCTCATCCATCCTGCTTATGCTTGTCGTCATCTATTATCCGCCGCTTCAGCCGATCTTCAAAACGGTATCCATCATCCCTAGGGATTGGATTCTTATCCTTGGAATGGCCTCACTTCCTACATTTTTACTGGCCGGCTCACTTTTAACAAGAAAATCCTAATTTGTTATGATATAATTCACAAGGTAATAGCGCGCCTATTACCTTTTTATTTTTTCTGTATCCATCTGCTGTTTACCGTTATCCCATACAACTTTCAGCAGCGAGGTTTTGCAGGGACATCATATATTTCCAATTCACTCTTGGAAAATGGAAGTGATAATCATGATTGCGAGTATGACAGGGTTCGGAAGGGCCGTTCAAGAAAAGGATGGGCGGACGATCTCAGTTGAAATGAAATCGGTAAACCATCGATTCTGTGAGATTAGTGTAAAAATGCCTAGACAACTAATGTCTGTAGAGGATAAAATCAAAAAAGTGATCTCCGGCCGGATACGCAGGGGCCGATTAGAAGCATACATAACAATCGACGGAGAGCCGATTGCTAAGCGCACTGTCAGTGTTGACTGGGATCTGCTCGATCAGCTGACAGAGGCTGCAGCGAAAATGAAAGAACGGTACGGTTTTAATGACCAGCTTACATTGGATGGTCTATTGAAAATAGAAGATGTGGTACAAGTACAGGAAGAACACGGGGACCAGAGCCGTTTGCTTGAAGCAATTCTGGATACAGTTGAGTCCGCGGTTATTGAGCTTAGCGGGATGAGGCTGAGCGAAGGCCGGCATCTGCTTAAAGATATTGAAATAAGGCTGGATGATGTAAGGGCGGCTGCAGAACAAATCGAAGCAATTGCGCCGGCTGTTCAAAAGAGCCATATGGAGAAGCTTTCCACTAAGCTTAAGGATTTACTGCAGACAGAGGCGGATGAATCAAGAATTTTAACTGAAGCAGCCATATTTGCCGAAAAAGCCGATATTACGGAAGAAGTCACCCGAATATACAGTCATCTTCAGCAATTCAGCCAGGCACTCCATTCAGGTGAAGCAATTGGCAGAAAGCTCGATTTTATCGTGCAGGAGCTGAACCGGGAAGCCAACACCATTGGTTCGAAAGCTAATGACAGCCGAATTGCAGCATTTGCAGTGGAGCTTAAAAGTACCATTGAAAAAATAAAGGAACAGGTCCAAAACGTAGAATAGGAGCCTGTTTAGACCGCCATTTTTCAGGCTAGACTAGAGCTGGTATCATATAGGGGGAGCAAACGTTGAACATTAAACTCATTAATATCGGTTTTGGAAATATTGTATCAGCTAATCGAATCATCTCCATTGTCAGTCCTGAATCTGCACCTATTAAAAGAATTATCCAGGATGCCCGGGACCGCGGCATGCTCATTGACGCCACGTATGGACGCAGAACGAGGGCCGTTGTCGTAATGGACAGCGATCATATTATTCTATCTGCTGTTCAGCCTGAAACTGTCGCACACAGACTTTCAAATAAAGAAGAGTTATCAGATGAAGGGTAGGGGTTATTGAAAGCTATGAAAGAAAGAGGACTGCTCATTGTCCTTTCAGGTCCTTCGGGAGTCGGAAAAGGGACAGTCAGAAAAGAGATTTTTTCTCAGGATGATACAAAATTTCATTATTCCATATCCATAACAACAAGAAAGCCGCGTACCGGCGAAGTTGACGGCATCGATTATTTCTTTAAGTCCCATGAGGAATTTGAAGAGATGATCAAGAATGATAAGCTACTCGAATGGGCAGAATTCGTAGGGAATTACTACGGAACACCTGTCGATTATGTTGAAAAGACGCTTAGCGAAGGGAAAGACGTTTTCCTGGAAATTGAAGTGCAGGGCGCCCTTCAGGTGCGAAAAGCATTTCCGGAAGGACTATTTATCTTCCTTATGCCGCCTTCCCTTGATGAATTAAAAAATCGGATTGTGACGCGCGGAACGGAATCGGCGGATATTATTGAAAACCGCCTGCTTGCAGCGAAAGAAGAAATCCTTCTGATGGATGCCTATGATTATGTAGTTGAAAATGATCACGTAAATCTGGCATGCGACAGAATTAAAGCAATCGTTACGGCCGAGCATTGCCGCCGCGAACGTGTTGCTCCATGGTATAAAAAGAAAATTTCGGAGGTCGAATAAACCCTATGTTAAATCCTTCTATTGACTCGTTAATGAATAAGCTTGATTCAAAATACACACTTGTAACCGTAGCATCCAAACGTGCAAGAGAAATGCAGATCTACAAAGATCAGCAGATTACAAAGCCGATTTCTCATAAATTTGTAGGAAAAGCTTTGGAAGAAATCGATGCAGGCTTGCTTTTTTACGATAAGGAAGAGAACTGATCCTGCTTGATATGCCGTTATGAAAGGCTGACCCATTCAATCTGAAAGCCATTTGCTCTTCTCCCTTTTATGAAGGGCGAACTGCTTAAGGCAGCCTGGTTGCAATGGGGCGGCCTCTTTTTATGGAGAGAAATTTAATGAAGTCTTCTGCTTTGGCATTCCTTGAAACATTGGTAAAATGATAGACAAATAACAATGATGGCGGGGGTTTACAATGGGAGATAAGAAAAAGATCCTGCTTGGAGTAAGCGGAGGCATCGCCGTATACAAAGCAGCTGCCTTGACAAGCAAGCTTACCCAGGCTGGTTATGATGTAAAAGTAATCATGACTGCCTCGGCATGTGAATTTGTTGCACCGCTGACCTTTCAGGCGCTCTCAAGACATGATGTGTATACAGATACGTTTGATGAAAAAGAATCAAGCGTTATTGCTCATATTGATTTAGCAGACTGGGCGGATTTGATTGTCCTCGCTCCGGCAACCGCCAATGTGATCGGAAAGCTTGCCAATGGTCTGGCAGATGATATGCTGACTACAACACTGCTCGCTGCCACGGCACCAGTATGGATTGCACCGGCCATGAACGTACATATGTATGATCACCCTGCAGTAAAAAGAAATATCCAGACGCTGTATGAGGATGGATTTCGATTTATTGAACCGAGCGAAGGATATTTAGCGTGCGGATATGTCGGACGCGGCAGGCTTGAAGAGCCTGAAAAAATTGTCCGCCTTATTCAAAGCTACTTTCGTATAGATGGACGAGGACCATTAAAAGGCAAAAAAGTTTTAATTACAGCCGGTCCAACCGTGGAACCCATTGATCCTGTAAGGTATTTCTCAAACCGGTCGACGGGCAAGATGGGATTTGCACTTGCTGAAAAGGCTGCGGAAATGGGGGCGGATGTAACGCTTGTCACCGGACCATCCCATTTGGAGGATCCATACGGAGCAGCTGTGATAAGAGTTCAAACGGCTGAGGAAATGCTGAACGAGGTAATGGAACGATTTGATCAGCAGGATGCTGTCATTAAATCTGCTGCTGTGGCTGATTACAGGCCTGCACACCCTATGTCCCATAAAATGAAAAAACAAGAAGGTCCGCTATCCGTTGAAATGGAACGTACAGCTGATATTTTAAAAACACTCGGTGAGAAAAAACAGCATCAGCTTCTTGTTGGTTTTGCTGCTGAAACAGACAATGTTCATGAATATGCGATGCATAAGCTTGTGAAGAAAAATCTCGATTTGATCATCTCGAATAATGTGACGATTGAGGGAGCCGGTTTTGCTGCTGATACCAATCTGGTCACAATCCACCGCAAAGATGGAACCAGTAAGGAGCTCCCTTTAATGTCTAAGAATAAGGTAGCTGAGAGTATTTTGCTGGAGGCTGCTGCAATGCTGCGTTTGGAGAAAGAAGAATGAAAATTGCAAGGGTAGTGGTCGATGTCCCTGCCATGCAGACAGACAGGCCTTTTGATTATTTAGTTCCGGAAGAGTGGGAGGATGTCATTGTACCGGGAATCAGAGTGATCGTACCGTTTGGCCCGCGTAAAGTACAGGGCTTTGTTATCGAGGTGGCATCAGCATCTGAGGTAAACAAGCTCAAAAAAATTTCAGAGATTTTTGATTTGACGCCGGCATTAACGGATGAATTGCTTGAACTTGGAAAGTGGCTTACAGAAAAAACCCTGTGCTTCCAGATTTCTGCTTTTCAAGCCATGCTTCCTGCAGCCATGAAAGCAAAATATGAAAAACGGATTTGCCTGACCCGGAATAGCAGTGAATTGCCCCCGGAACTTGCTGTGTTATTTGAAAATACCAGGGATATATCCTGGAAAGAGGCTGAAGCTCACAATCTCTTTGCAGAGTTGCAGAAGGAAATAAAAAAAGGCAGCTTAGAAGTCGTCTACCAGGTAGCACAAAAGGGGAAGCAAAAAAAAGTCCGGTATTTGAAACCTGCAGCAGATCTTGAAGCATTAAAAAAAACTGCAGAGGAAATGCCTGCACAAGCCGGCAGGCAAAAGGCTGCTCTTGATTATATTATTGCATCCCAAAAAAGTGAGATCTCTGCAGCCGATTTGAAAAGCGGAGCGAACGCAAGCGATTCTTCCATTAAAGCTCTTGTTCAAAAAGGGATACTGGCTGAAGAATGGCTGGAAGTATATCGTGATCCATTTGAGCATCGCACCTTTAAGGCAACAGAAAATATGGCGCTTACCAGTGAACAGCAAAGTGCTATTGCTCCAATTCTGGATTCAATTGAAGCTTCCAGGCATGATGTCTTTATGATGTACGGTGTGACCGGAAGCGGGAAAACAGAAGTGTATCTTCAAGCCATCGACCGCGTCATGAAAGAAGGAAAGGAAGCCATTGTGCTCGTTCCTGAAATTTCTCTTACCCCGCAAATGGTAGATCGGTTCAAAGGACGGTTCGGTTCAAAAGTCGCCGTATTGCACAGCGGGTTGTCGACGGGAGAAAAATACGATGAATGGCGGAAAATTCAGCGCAAGGAAGTCCAGCTCGCCGTCGGTGCCCGCTCGGCTATTTTTGCCCCGTTTGAGAACCTTGGAATCATTGTAATTGACGAGGAGCATGAATCAAGCTATAAACAGGAAGAAAACCCAAGATATCATGCCCGTGACGTCGCAATTCACAGAGCTGAAAGCTACCGCTGTCCGGTTGTATTAGGCAGTGCGACTCCATCCCTTGAATCGTTTGCTAGGGCAAGCAAAGGGGTTTATCATCTTCTTCCATTAAGGGAGCGGGTCAACAGCCGGGCACTGCCTGAGGTGAATGTTGTTGATATGAGAGAAGAGCTGCGAAATGGAAATCGTTCGATGTTTTCTTCCGATCTTTTCGAGCAGCTGCAGCTCAGGCTGGACCGAAAAGAGCAAACGGTTCTGTTTTTAAACAGAAGGGGCTTTTCTGCCTTTGTCATGTGCAGGGATTGCGGCTATGTCATTCAATGTCCTAACTGCGATATTTCCATGACCTATCACCGTCAGGGAAATAAACTAAAATGCCACTACTGTGCACATGAAGCACCAATGCCTTCTTTATGTCCAGAGTGCAGCAGCGAGCATATCCGCTTTTTTGGAACGGGTACTCAAAAGGTGGAGGAAGAACTTGCAAAGGTTTTGCCGGAAGCACGGGTAATTCGAATGGACGTAGATACAACTTCAAGAAAAGGAGCCCATGAACGGCTTCTGGGGCAATTTGGCGAAGGAAAAGCAGATATCCTGCTTGGAACGCAAATGATTGCCAAGGGTCTTGATTTTCCCAATGTTACGCTTGTAGGAGTTCTTGCCGCAGATACGATGCTTCACCTGCCGGACTTCAGGGCTGCAGAGAAAACCTTTCAGCTGCTAACGCAGGTAAGCGGCAGAGCGGGCAGGCATGAATTAACCGGTGAAGTGGTCATCCAATCCTATACACCGGATCACTACAGTATCCAGCTCGCTAAAGATCACGATTATGATGGGTTTTATGAGAGGGAAATGATGGAAAGAAAGCAGCATGCCTATCCGCCTTTTTATTATGTGGCGGTTGTCAACGTATCACATCCCGATTTGCTTAAAACGTCATCAGTAATGGAAACAATCGCACAGTTTCTTATACAAAACCTTGATTCCCATACAAAAGTGCTGGGTCCTGTTGCATCACCGATACCCAGGATCAAGAATAGATATCGTTATCAATGCATGATAAAATACAAGCGGGATGAAAAATTAATCCCTGCGCTGAAAAAAGTGATGGATCGCTATCAGCAGGAAATGGCAAGAGATGAGCTCGTTATTTCAATTGATTTGAACCCAACAACTTTAATGTAGCATCCTAAGACCGGCCGTTGCCGGTTTTATATATGTAATCAGGGCTTACGTATATTTCATCAAAAGCTAGGAAACCCTGCGGCACCGAGTAAACACTTCAAAATGTGAGGGAGGAACCTTTTATGGCTATACTGAAAATTGCAGAGCACCCGGATCCAATTCTTGAGCAGTCCTGTGAGAAAGTAACGGTTTTTGATAGGGAGCTTACAAGGCTGCTTAAAGATATGTATGAAACAATGATCGCTGCAGATGGGGTAGGATTAGCCGCCCCTCAAGTGGGGATTGCAAAACGAATCGCTGTAGTAGACATTGGAGATGATTATGGAAAAATCGAATTAATCAACCCAAAAATTATGAACTCACGCGGAGAACAGACTGGACCTGAAGGCTGCTTGAGCTTCCCAGGACTGTTTGGTGAAGTCAAGCGTGCGGATTATGTGAAAGTACATGCGCTCAATCGGAAAGGAAAACCTTTCACTGTTGAAGCAGATGGTTTTTTGGCAAGAGCTCTTCAGCATGAAATCGATCATCTGGATGGCACTCTTTTTACTGCTAAAGTTCTTCGATATTATGAAGACGGAGAGCTTGAGGAAATGGAAGGATGAATGAAATGACTAGAATCGTATTCATGGGAACCCCTGATTTTTCTGTTCCTGTTTTAAGAAGGCTTGTTGATGAAGGGTATAATGTAGTCGGTGTTGTCACCCAGCCGGACCGTCCGAAAGGCCGCAAAAAAGAACTGACGCCTCCCCCAGTCAAAACAGAGGCTTTAAAGCATGGCATTGAGGTCCTGCAGCCGGAGAAAATCCGCCATCAAAAGGATCTTGACAAAGTACTGGCACTGAAACCGGATTTAGTTGTAACAGCGGCATTCGGACAAATTTTACCGAATGAGCTGCTGGAAGCGCCAAAGCACGGCTGTATTAACGTCCATGCTTCCTTGCTGCCGGAACTTCGCGGCGGCGCCCCCATTCATTATTCCATTTTACAGGGGAAAGAAAAAACGGGAATAACAATTATGTATATGGCCGAAAAACTTGATGCGGGTGATATCCTCACACAAGCTGAGGTTATGATTACAGAAGAAGATAACGTCGGTACATTGCACGATAAACTAAGCAAAGCCGGAACAGAACTACTGGCTGAAACTCTCCCGATGCTTCTGGAAGGCAAACTGAAGCCGATAAAGCAAGATGATTCAAAGGCGACTTTTGCATCCAATATTAAACGCGAGCAGGAAAAGATCGACTGGACTAAAACAGGTGAAGAAATTTACAACCATATTCGCGGTTTAAATCCCTGGCCGGTAGCTTTCACCTCTTTAGAGGGACAAACAGTGAAGATTTGGCGCGGAGAAAAAATGAAAAGCACCAATCCATCTGAGCCGGGCACGGTGATTGGAATCGATTCAGATGGTTTTGTCGTGGCTTCTGGAAACGGCACTGCCGTAAAAATAGTAGAGCTTCAGCCGGCAGGCAAGAAAAAAATGAGCGGGGAAGACTTTTTGCGCGGCAGCCAGATTGCCCCCGGAACGAAACTTGGTGAATAAATGAAAACAGCAAATGTACGAGAATTGGCAGTAGATGCCTTGATGTCCATTGAGAAAAATCAGGCATACAGCAACCTGCTGCTTAACACCACCATCCAGAAAAGCAATTTGTCATCTAAGGACGTTTCTTTATTCACAGAGCTTGTATATGGAACACTTCAAAGAAAAATAACGCTTGATTATTATTTGGAGCCTTTTACTTCGAAAGCAAAAAAAATGGAATTATGGGTACGGATTTTGCTTAGAATGTCCCTTTATCAAATGATCTATCTTGACCGCATTCCGGAAAGGGCGATCTTTTTTGAGGCAGTCGAAATCTCCAAGAAAAAAGGGCATAAAGGAATTGCCGGATTTGTAAATGGAGTCCTTCGTGCTGTTCAAAGAGAAGGAGTGCCTTCACTCAATGAAATTGAAGATCCTATTGAACGTTTGGCGCTTGAAACAAGCCACCCGGTTTGGCTCGTGAAAAAATGGGCGGATCAGTATGGACTGGATGATACACAGAAAATGTGCGAAGTTCATATGAAGCCTCCTGTCGCTTCCGCAAGGGTAAATCGGATGCACCTTACCGTTGAAGAGGCAGTTGCTGGTCTGGCAGAAGAATCCTTCGACGCAGCACGAGGAGTTCTTTCAGAAGATGCGGTAATCCTGAAAAGAGGCAATATTTCTAAAAGCAGACTTTATAAAGCAGGGAAACTGTCCATTCAGGATGAAAGCTCCATGCTTACTGCAAGAGCTGTAAGTCCAGCCAAAAATGAAGTAGTCCTTGATGCTTGTGCTGCACCTGGGGGCAAGTCTTTGCATATGGCTGAATTGATGGAAGGGACTGGTGAGATTGTTTCTCTGGATCTTCACAAACACAAAGTGAAGCTAATTGAGGAACAGGCTGAAAGAGCCGGGCTCCACAACATTTCTCCTCAAGTCATGGATGCGAGGGAGGCTCCACTAGAACTCAGTGGTATTCAATTTGACAAAATTTTAGTGGATGCGCCATGCTCGGGCTTTGGTGTCATTCGAAGAAAGCCAGATATAAAATATGCAAAAAATGCCAACGATGTTAACAGACTTTCTGCCATTCAGCAGGAGCTCCTGGATTCGGTTTCGCGTTTACTTAAAAAAGGTGGTACACTTGTCTATAGTACCTGTACAATCGATAAGGAAGAAAATGAAGAGGTTATCGCTGATTTCCTGGCGTCCCATCCTGAATTTGAAGAAGATCATTCCTTAAAACAGCTCCTTCCTGAGAAGGTTCACCCATATATCAACGGCGGAAAACTGCAAATTCTTCCGCATTATTTTGAAACAGATGGATTTTTCATCACAAGATTAAAAAAGAAGGTGTAATCATTGAATAAAACAACAATACAACAAGGTAAAAAGGGAGTAACGGCTGCTAAGCCGTCCATTTATTCCCTTGAACTTCATGAAATTAAAACCTGGCTCGAGGAAAATGGCGAGAAGGCGTTCCGTGCACAGCAGATTTTCGACTGGCTATTTATAAAAAGGGTTACTTCTTTTGAAGAGATGTCGAACCTCTCAAAAGAACTGCGTCAAAAACTGGAACAGCAATTCACATTAACCACATTAAAGACGCTAATCCAGCAAACGTCCGGCGACGGTACAATGAAGTTTCTTTTCGAGCTGCATGACGGTTCTTCAATTGAAACGGTATTGATGAAGCATGAGTATGGAAACTCCATCTGTGTTACCACTCAGGTAGGCTGCCGGATCGGCTGTACGTTCTGCGCATCAACCCTTGGGGGATTAAAAAGAAACCTTGAAGCAGGAGAAATCGTTGCTCAGGTCGTAAAAGTACAGAAGGCTCTCGATGAACTTGGCGAACGCGTAAGCTCCGTCGTCATAATGGGAATCGGCGAACCGTTTGATAACTATGATGCAATGATGTCTTTCCTGAAAATCATCAACCATGATAAAGGATTGAACATAGGAGCACGCCATATTACTGTTTCCACAAGCGGAATTATTCCTAAAATCTACAAATTTGCAGATGAACAGCTGCAAATTAACTTTGCCCTTTCCCTGCACGCTCCAAACAATGAAATCAGAAGCCGTCTAATGCCGATCAACAAGGCTTATAAGCTTCCTGATCTTATTGAATCCATTCGTTATTACGTAAACAAAACGGGACGCAGAATCTCATTTGAGTATGGATTATTCGGCGGCGTGAACGACCAGGTGGAGCATGCAGAAGAATTGGCTGACCTTATTAAAGGCATCAAATGCCACGTAAACCTTATTCCTGTGAACTATGTGCCGGAACGTGATTATGTGCGGACACCTCGAGATCAAATTTTTGCGTTTGAAAAAGCATTGAAAGACCGCGGTGTAAACGTAACGATTCGACGTGAGCAAGGTTCTGACATTGACGCAGCATGCGGCCAGCTAAGGGCGAAGGAGCGGAAAGAAGAGACGAGGTGACCTTTTTTGGAGACTGCTTTTCGATCGGACATAGGTAAAGTCCGTTCTCATAATGAGGATTGTACAGGTATTTTCTTTAACAGGGAACAAGCGGCTTTTGCCGTAGTAGCAGACGGAATGGGAGGCCATTTAGCGGGCGATGTAGCAAGCTCGATGGCCGTTTCCGCATTCCGCGAATTTTGGGAAAAATCCGAAGGGATTCATACACCGGATGATGCGGAAAAGTGGCTGAGAGGAAAAATTGAAGAAGTCAACCGGCTTCTGTTTGACCATGCCTTGCATCATCCTGAATGCAGCGGAATGGGAACGACATTTGTCGGTGCAATTTGTACCCGGTCATTTGCCACCATTGGGCATATCGGCGACAGCCGCTGCTACCTTCTTAATGCAAGCGGTTTTAAACAGATTACCGAGGATCACTCTCTTGTCAATGAACTCGTCCGCTCCGGAGAAATTACGAAGGAAGATGCTGAGCATCATCCCCGTAAAAATGTGCTGATGAGAGCGATGGGAACTGAGCTTAGGGTACAGGTGGAAATCAAATCCTTTTGCACAGAAGAAGGAGATGCACTGCTGCTTTGCTCAGATGGACTTTCTAATAAAGTAAGTGAAACTGAAATGGAAAACATCCTCGTATCAGGTGCAGCTCTGAATGATTCTGCTGACAAGCTAATTCGGCTTGCAAATGAAAATGGCGGAGAAGATAATATTTCGGTTGCCATGGTCCTTATGCCTTCCGGGGATGGGGAAGGTGATCTTTCTTGCTAATCGGAAAGAGAATCAGCGGCCGCTATCGCATTCTTGAAGTGATTGGCGGAGGAGGAATGGCGAATGTTTACCTTGCTCAGGACGTCATTCTGGAACGAAAAGTTGCGGTTAAAGTACTGAGATTTGATTTTGCAAATGATGAGGATTTCATCAGAAGATTCCGGCGTGAGGCACAATCAACGACGAGTCTGGATCATCCGAACATTGTGAGTATATACGATGTGGGCGAAGAGAACGGAATTTATTATATTGTCATGGAATATGTGGCGGGTACAACCCTTAAACAATACATACAAAATCATGCTCCTCTTCACCCATCCGAGGCATTGGATATTATGGTGCAGGTTGTATCAGCGATTGAACATGCGCATGAGAATTTTATCGTTCACAGAGACATAAAGCCGCACAATATATTAATCGATCATGATGGAAGAGCGAAAGTGACGGACTTTGGCATTGCCATGGCGCTGAGTTCAGCGACAATTACACATACAAACTCCGTGCTTGGTTCAGTTCACTACCTTTCCCCGGAGCAGGCGCGGGGCGGTTTGGCAACTAAAAAATCAGATCTTTATTCACTCGGTATTGTGCTATATGAAATGCTGACAGGAAGGGTTCCGTATGATGGAGAATCGGCTGTATCAATTGCTCTAAAACATCTGCAATCTGAAACTCCATCACCCGAGCGCTGGAATCCATCTATTCCCCAGAGCATGATTAATATCATATTAAAAGCTATGGCTAAGGATCCATTTCATCGATACGATTCTGCCGAAGAGATGGAAGAGGATTTAAGGACAGCCCTACATGCAGACAGACTCAATGAAAAGAGATATGAAATCCCTGTAGACGATGAAGCCACAAAGGCTATTCCCGTCATTACAGATCAATATCTTTCAGATAAAAGCGAAACGATCAATCATTCTCAGCCTCCCGGTAAAGCGAATGAAGAAGCAAATCAGGATGGAAAACCTAAAAAGACTAAGAAGAAAAAAAGTAAATTTGCAGTTTTTATCATTACAGTCTTTATTATTTTGCTGGCAGCAGGAGTCAGTGCCATCACCATCGTGCCCTCATTGCTGCTTCCTGAAGATGTCTCAGTCCCCGATGTTTCAGGTGAAGAATACGGGGATGCGGTCAACACGTTAAGCGAAGCAGGTTTCAGGGTAACGGAAAGATCGATCGCAAGTGATGACGTTCCAGAAAATTATGTCGTGAAAACAGATCCAGAGAGTGGGAAAATGGCCAAGGAAGGCTCCATGGTTACAATCTATCAAAGTACCGGAAAAAAAATGACTGAACTTGAGGATTTGAAGGGCCGGGATATTGATACAGCAAAAGAATTGCTTGAACGAAAAGGCTATAAGAACGTAATCGTGGAGGAAATGAATGATGACCAGGAGGCAGGACTTGTCATTGACCAGGAGCCTTCGGCAGGTACGGAGGTCATTCCTTCAGAGGATGAAGTGAAGCTCACAGTCAGCAAAGGGCCGGAGGAAATTTTACTGGAAGATTTAAATGGCTACTCTCAGAATGATGTAAACAGCTATACGCAGGAAAAAGGGATCCTTTTAAAAGAAAAGGAAGAGTATTCTGATACGGTTCCCGCAGGCAAGGTTATTTCCCAAACCCCGGCAGCCGGAGAAAAGCTGAAGCCTGGTGAAAGGCTCGAAGTCGTTTTTTCACTTGGCAAAGAACAGCAGGAAGTAGCAACGGTATCCAAGGAAATTGAGATTCCGTATGAGCCTGCTGTACCCGGGGAAGAACAGGAAGTTCAAATTTGGATTAATGATGCGGAGCGGTCTTTCTCAGAACCGGAAGCGACATTTAAAATTAAAGCACCTGAAAAGAGAACGATCCAATTTAAAATCGCTCCTGGACAGAATGCGTACTATCAAGTAACCGTTAACAGCCGAATCGTTGATAACGATACGATACCTTATCCAAACTAAAGGAGGGAATGTATGCCGGAAGGAAAGATTGTGAAGGCTTTAGCCGGCTTTTACTATGTTTTAGACGGAGATCGTTTTGTTCAGTGCAGAGGCAGAGGGCTATTCAGAAAAAACAAAATCACCCCGCTGGTAGGCGATGAAGTCATTTATCAGGCGGATAATGATTTGGAAGGAACGATTCTCGAGGTCATGCCCAGAAAAAACGAGCTGGTCAGGCCTCCGATTTCGAATGTGGATCAGGCCATTCTTGTTTTTTCGGCCATTGAGCCAGCCTTCAGTACCCTTTTGCTGGATCGCTTCTTAGTATTAGTTGAAGCTAATTCTATAGAGCCGGTTATTTGCATCAGCAAAACTGATTTAATTTCCAATCCCGCTCAAAGAGAAGAAATTCTTTCGTTTGCTGCGGATTATAAAGAAGCTGGATACCAGGTATTCCAGACTTCCACGGAAAGCATGGATGGAATTGCCTCTCTCGGACCGCTGTTCGATAATAAAATATCGGTTTTTGCAGGTCAGTCAGGAGTTGGAAAATCATCATTGCTTAATGCGATTAAACCGGATCTTGCTTTAAAGACAGATGACATTTCGAGTCATCTTGGCCGGGGAAAGCATACAACGAGACATGTTGAACTGATTACAATAGATAACGGGCTTGTGGCAGATACACCTGGATTCAGTTCCCTTGATTTTACAGATATTGAAGCCCAGGACCTGAGCCAATGCTTTCCCGAAATGAGGGAGAGAGCCGGCGATTGCAAATTTAGAGGCTGCACACATGTATCTGAACCTAAGTGTGCGGTGAAAGCCGCTGTTGACAGCGGAGAAATCAAGGATTACAGATATGAGCATTATTTGAGTTTTCTAGAGGAAATTAAAGACAGAAAGCCGAGGTATTGACGTTGGTTTATATCGCTCCATCTATATTATCTGCGGATTTTTCAAAGCTTAAAGAAGAAATTGAGGATGTTGAGCATGGTGGGGCTGATTGGATTCATATCGATGTAATGGACGGGCATTTTGTCCCGAACATTACAATTGGGCCGCTTATTGTGAGAGCAGTTCGCCCTGTTACGCAGCTCCCTTTAGATGTGCATTTGATGATTGAGAATCCGGATTCATACATTGATGAGTTTGCTGAAGCTGGGGCAGATTTAATATCTGTTCATGCAGAAGCCTGTACACATCTTCACCGGACCATTCAGCATATCAAAGCAAAGGGAGTTAAAGCGGGAGTGGTGCTGAACCCGCATTCACCCCTCCATGTGCTTGACTATGTATTAAAGGATCTGGATTATGTATTGCTAATGACGGTTAATCCCGGGTTTGGCGGACAGGTATTCATTCCGGAAATGCTCGCTAAAATTGAGGCATTGTCCGACATGATTAAAGCGGAAGGTTTATCTGTACTTATCCAAATTGACGGCGGTGTAAATGCCGGGAATGCGAAAGCCTGCATGGAAGCAGGGGCTAATGTTTTGGTAGCCGGTTCTGCAGTCTATGGGTTTCCTGACCGGAAAAAAGCAATACGTGATATACGGGATGCTACTTAAATAGTCCTCCTGAGAGTAAATGATTGAAATTGCCGCCTGGGACGCTTTATGAGCCTCCCGGGTTTTTTTATAATGGCTATTTTTTAGGATGCTGTTGTTTTTAACACCTGTTGATTGAAGTGGCAAGAGACGCCTGCGGGACCAGCGGGACAGGTGAGACTCCGCAGGGGCAAAGCTGGGCTCACCGCCGGCCCTGCACCCTGCAGCGGAAATCAGGCCAAAGTCAGTCCGATTTGAATGGAAATGAAGGTATAGAAAGCCGCTTTTTATAAGATTTAAATAATAATATTATGTAAATTAGAGTGGGGGAATTGGAATTGAAATACATATACATAGTTGCAGGTGGGCCTGAGAGACTGATTCCTGACCTCACGGCTGCCGACCATCATGATGTATCGTGGGTTGGAGTGGACAGAGGGGTCGTCTATCTTGCTGATAGAGGATTAAAAATGGAAGAAGCAATCGGAGATTTTGATTCCATAACGGGCAGAGAAAGGGAGGAGCTGGAGTCAAAACATAAAAATCTGAAGATTTATCCTTCAGAAAAAGATAAAACGGATACAGAACTTGCACTTGACTGGGCGATCAGCAAACAGCCCGAACGAATCCGCATCTACGGTGCAACCGGCGGCAGACTGGACCACTTTTTTGCAAACATTTATTTATTAATGAAAGAATTTGATTGCTCCATTCCGATTGAATTGGAAGACAGATTCAATTTTATTAAGCTTTTGCCTCCCGGAATCCAGGAAATCAAGGCAAGCGAAACCTATCCATATCTGTCGTTTGTCCCTGTTGCGTCAGATGTAGAAGGACTAACATTAAAAGGTTTTAAATATCCTCTTGAAAATCGGCATATTCCTTTTGGTTCTACACTATGTATTAGTAATGAACTGATTCATCACACCGGTACTGTTTCGTTTAAAAGCGGCATATTAATGATGGTGAGAAGCCGGGATGAAACGATTATAAAGTGATGAATGCTAAACATAAGGCCAGCAAGAGCGGGGCCATTTCAAAGATCATTGAAAGGGCTGAGGAGGGAAACTATGAAGTTCTATACGATTAAACTGCCAAAGTTTTTGGGAGGAATAGTTCGGGCAATGCTTGGTTCTTTTAAAAAGGACTCATAAACTTACAGGCAAATCCGCTTGTTTTCTAAAGTACAAACCAACAGAACGATGCTCTTAAGAGGGCATCTTTTTCTTTTGGAACCAAAAAAGAGGAAATGCAGGTTAACCTGCCATTTCCTCTTTGCAGCCGTGAACGGCTATCTTATTGGCGTTCCAATTATACGCGTTCCACTTTACCGGATTTAAGGGCGCGAGCTGAAACGTATACACGTTTTGGCTTCCCGTTAACCAGGATGCGCACTTTTTGAACGTTGGCTCCCCATGTACGCTTGTTAGCGTTCATTGCGTGGGAACGTGTATTGCCAGAGCGGGTTTTTCTGCCTGTAATTACACATTTACGTGCCATAATATTCCCTCCTCACCTTGCAAAACCTCTTTTGTAGCAAGCTATCGTTTCAGTTCCGTTTGTCTTTTTATAAAAGACGCCCATCTTTGATGATTGCTCATACGGTTAAAAACGTCTCTATTCACGAGATACCTTAATAATTTACCATAACCCCCTTTTGAATTGCAACTATTCTTTGTCAAGTTTTTTTCCTTTGCGGACATTTTTCAATGAGGTTATGAATGGGGGCGTTAGGGGAAGGTATAAATAGAAGGATAATGGGACCCGCTCCCTTGCGGCAGGAACCGGATCATTAAAAAAATACGTTCCTACAAGAAAAACACCTTGACATACCTGATGATGCTATGCTCTATAATAATAAGAGCCTTTTATGCCGTCTTGTTAAGCAATGCCTTTAAAATTTTCGCGGCCTATAGTAAAATAGCTTTATCATGCGTATGGTCATCAAGACTGTGAACACGCCATCATGAAAAGTGAAGGAAATTCATTGACCGATAAACAAGGGAGGAAATAGCATGTCCATCGAACTTACCACCAAATACGGACAAATCGATATCTCCAATGAAGTAATTGGAACGGTAGCAGGCGGCGCCGCCATTGATTGCTACGGTATTGTAGGAATGGCCTCCAAAAATCAGATTAAAGATGGAATTACAGACATCCTGCGCAAGGAAAACTTCAGCAGGGGTGTCATCGTGCGTCAGGCAGAAGACAGCATTCACATCGATATGTATATCATTGTAAGCTACGGAACGAAAATTTCAGAGGTAGCACACAACGTACAGACCAAAGTGAAATATACGCTTGATCACACGGTTGGATTAGCTGTAGACTCAGTAAATATTTTCGTTCAGGGAGTTCGTGTAACGAACCCGTAGTAAGGAGGAAAAATCGTGTCAATCAAAAATTTGGACGGCGAGCGCTTTGCTGAAATGATTTCTCAAGGTGCAAGCCATCTATCCAATAATGCCAAAATGGTGGATGCCTTAAATGTTTTTCCAGTTCCAGATGGAGATACAGGCACTAATATGAACCTGTCTATGACATCAGGAGCAAAGGAAGTACATAAAAATGTCCAAGCCCATATTGGCAAAGTAGGGACAGCCCTTTCAAGAGGACTGCTCATGGGTGCACGGGGAAATTCAGGGGTCATCCTTTCCCAGCTGTTCAGGGGCTTTTCGAAGTCGATTGAGGGCAAAAGCACGATTACAGCGAAGGATTTTGCCCAGGCGCTTCAAACCGGTGTGGATACAGCCTACAAAGCTGTCATGAAGCCTGTAGAGGGGACGATCCTAACTGTAGCGAAGGATGCAGCAAGAAAAGCCGTATCTGAAGCTAAAAATGAAGATGATCTGATCAAACTGATGGAAGCGATTCTTGATGAAGCTAAGGCCTCATTGAACCGGACGCCGGACTTGCTGCCTGTATTGAAAGAAGTGGGTGTCGTAGACAGCGGCGGTCAAGGTCTTGTATTGGTGTATGAAGGCTTCCTTGCTGAACTGAAAGGCGAGAAAGTACCTGGAACTCCAATGGCTTTGCCGTCTATGAATGATCTTGTCAATGCCGAACATCATAAAAATGTTCACGCTCATATCAATACGGAAGACATTGAGTTCGGATACTGCACAGAGTTCATGGTTCGCTTTGAAGATGGGAAGAAAGTCTTCTCAGAGGATCAGTTCCGTAATGATCTAAGCAAATTTGGAGATTCATTGCTTGTGATTTCTGACGATGAGGTAGCGAAAATACATATTCATGCGGAGCACCCGGGCGAAGTGCTGTCATATGGACAAAAGTATGGAAGTCTGATCAGCATGAAAATTGAAAATATGCGTGAACAGCACAGCAGCCTTGTAGGGGAATCAGCTAAAGCACAGCCATCCAAACCGAAAAAGCAGAAGGAAAAATACGGCATCATCACAGTTTCTATGGGTTCCGGAATTGCGGACTTGTTTAAAAGCATAGGTGCCCATGAGGTCATTGAAGGCGGCCAGACGATGAATCCAAGCACGGAGGATATTGTTTCTGCCATTGAAAAAGTAAATGCAGAAAACATCATCATCCTTCCAAACAACTCAAATATTGTCATGGCAGCGCGCCAGGCAGCATCAGTTGTGGAAGAAAATGTGCTGGTCATCCCTTCTAAAACGGTTCCTCAAGGAATGTCTGCTCTGCTTTCTTTCAATCCTGGTGTTAAACCTGAGGAAAACGAAGAAGTCATGACTGAAGCTCTTGGAAATGTTAAATCGGGTCAAGTCACCTATGCCGTTCGTGATACTCAAATTGATGGAATGGATATTTCCAAAAATGATTTTATGGGAATCTTGAACGGAAAGATTGTGACGAAGGATAAAGTACAGGTTCAAGCTGCTTTAAACCTTCTTAAAGAAATGATCAGTGAGGAAGACGACATTCTGACCATTCTTTATGGAAGTGAATCAAGCGACGAGGAAGTAAGTGAGCTCGTAAAGCAGGTTGAAACGATTTTCAGTGATATTGAAGTGGAAGTGCATAACGGCAAACAGCCGCTATACTCCTACATTTTCTCTGTCGAGTAAAAAGCTGTTATCCAGCTTAAAGGACCGTCTGTGTATCAGGCGGTCCTATTTATTATTTTCGCAGAGAAAATTCCGTATAAGACCGCTGTGTACCTGCTTAGAGTTACACAAAAAATTTAAGGAACGGGCAGTTCAAGCGGAATTCGGCCATATACAGGTTTAAAAGAAATCTGGTAAACTGAAAGCAAACTGTAACAGGATGTTTTCTTTCATAAGAGAGGGGTACCCATGCATGAAATATCGCAGTGTATTTGATATTATAGGTCCGATTATGATTGGACCTTCAAGCTCTCATACAGCTGGAGCTGCAAGAATTGGCAGAGTGGCCCGGAGTTTGTTTGGGAGGGAGCCGAAGTGGGCGACTGTGTCGTTTTACGGTTCTTTTGCTAAGACGTACCGAGGCCATGGAACAGATGTAGCCATAATCGGAGGCATTTTGGATTTCGATACCTTTGATGAACGCATCAAAACATCTCTTCAAATAGCTGATGAAAATGGAATGAAAGTCACTTTTCTAGAAGAGGAAGCTGTAACTGACCATCCAAATACAGCTAGAGTGATTATCGGCGATGACCACGGACAGCTTGAACTGGTTGGCATCTCAATCGGCGGAGGCAAGATTGAAATAACTGAACTGAACGGCTTTTTGCTGCAGCTGTCAGGAAACCATCCAGCCATTCTGGTCATGCATAATGATCGCTATGGTGCCATTGCAGGTGTTGCGAACGTTCTGGCGAAGTATGCCATTAATATTGGACATATGAATGTATCAAGAAAAGAAAAAGGCCAGCTTGCTCTTATGACCATTGAAGTGGACCAGAATATTGAAATAGGGGTTATTGAGGAATTGAAAACGCTGCCAAATATTCTGCAGGTTACAAAAATAGCAGATTAGGATATGACGCTATTGGAAAATTGGAGGAAATATCATGTTTCGAAATGTAGCTGAGCTCGTGGAGCTTGCAATGAGCAGGAATAGCAAAATTGCTGAAGTCATGATTCAGCAGGAGATGGAAGTAACCGGAAAGACCCGTGATGAAGTATTTTCCATGATGGACCGTAATCTTGAGGTAATGGAACAGGCAGTAGAAAAAGGTCTTGCAGGAGTGAAATCCCATTCAGGTCTAACTGGCGGAGACGCAGTGCTGATGCAAGCTTATATTGAGAAAGGCAATTTTCTATCTGGTGAAACCATTTTAGATGCAGTAAGCAAAGCGGTAGCAACGAATGAGGTAAACGCTGCAATGGGAACGATCTGTGCGACGCCAACCGCAGGTTCTGCAGGGGTTGTACCTGGTACGCTCTTTGCCGTTAAACATAAATTGCATCCGACCAGAGAAGAAATGATTGAGTTTCTATTTACATCTGGAGCGTTTGGGTTTGTCGTAGCAAACAACGCCTCCATCTCAGGTGCAGCTGGCGGCTGTCAGGCCGAGGTGGGTTCTGCTGCCGGAATGGCTGCTGCTGCCATTACAGAAATGGCGGGGGGGACACCGGCTCAGGCAGCAGAGGCAATGGCAATAACGCTTAAAAATATGCTTGGTCTTGTCTGTGATCCGGTTGCCGGACTTGTGGAGGTTCCATGCGTCAAAAGAAATGCAATGGGTGCAGCGAATGCGATGGTCGCAGCAGATATGGCCCTTGCTGGAATAACAAGCAGGATTCCATGTGATGAGGTTATTGATGCGATGTACAGAATTGGACAATCCATGCCAAGTGCATTAAGGGAAACCGCACAGGGAGGTCTCGCTGCCACACCTACGGGACGTGAACTTGAGGCGAAAATCTTTGGCATCCCTTTGGATCGCCGTGAGCCATAATCTCAAACAGCCTGTATCCATATTGAAAGGAATCGGAGAGGAGACAGCATCCGTTTTGCTTGAAATGGGGATCAGGACCATCGAGGACCTGCTTGAATATTTTCCTTACCGTTATGAAGATTACCGGCTGAGGGACCTGGCTGAAGTTCAGCATGATGAAAGAGTTACAGTTGAGGGGAAGGTTCATAGCGAGCCTTCTCTTGCTTATTACGGGAAGAAAAAGTCAAGGCTTACCTTCAGGCTGCTTTCAGGAAGATACCTGGTAAGTGTTGTCTGTTTTAACCGTCCTTTTTACAAAAAACAGCTTTCGATCAATCAAGTTGTTACGGTGAGCGGAAAATGGGACAAGAACCGCCAAACCATTACCCTGCAGGACATCTCCTTTTCCCCGCATGTATCCAAGCAGGATTTAGAACCGGTATATACGGTTAAGGGCTCCGTCACGATCAAACAGCTCAGGAAGCATGTGGTCAATGCGCTGAAAGACTTCGGGGAGGAAATACCGGAAAACCTGCCTGCCCAAATTCGGGATGCCTACAGGCTGATGCCGAAGCATGAAGCAATCAAAACCATTCATTTGCCTCTTAGCCATGCTGATTTAAAGCATGCAAGAAGGAGATTTGTTTATGAGGAATTTTTAATGTTTCAGCTGAAAATGCAGGCATTGCGAAAAGTCCAGAGAGAGAACTCTAAAGGAATTGAACATGTATTCACAGATGCAGGACTCTCTGTCTTTACAGGAGCACTTCCATTTAAACTGACGGAAGCTCAAGCGAAAGTGCTGGACGAGATTCTTGGGGATATGAAATCGCCTTATCGGATGAATCGCCTGCTTCAAGGAGATGTCGGTTCAGGGAAAACCGTAGTAGCGGCTATTTCTATGTATGCCGCCATTCTATCAGGCTATCAGAGTGCGCTGATGGTGCCGACTGAGATCCTTGCCGAACAGCATGCGAATTCCCTTGCCGCCCTCTTTGAGCCGCTCAATATCACGGTTGCTCTTTTAACAAGCTCTGTTAAAGGGAAAAAAAGAAGAGAACTTCTGGAGCGTCTCTCAGTCGGAGAGATTCAAATACTGGTAGGAACTCATGCCCTTATCCAGGATGAAGTGAACTTCCGGAATCTGGGGCTTGTCATTACGGATGAGCAGCATCGGTTCGGAGTGAATCAGAGGAGGGTGCTGAGAGAAAAAGGGGAATCGCCGGATGTCCTTTTTATGACGGCAACCCCTATCCCAAGGACCCTTGCCATTACCGCATTCGGTGAAATGGATGTTTCGGTAATTGACCAGCTGCCTGCAGGAAGAAAAACGATTGAAACGTATTGGGTAAAGCATAATTTATTGGACCGGATATTGGGTTTTATAGATAAAGAGGTGAAAAAAGGGAGACAGGCTTATGTGATCTGCCCGTTGATTGAAGAATCAGAGACGCTTGATGTTCAGAATGCAATTGACGTACATGCGATGCTTGTTCATTCTTTTTCACCAACGTGGAATGTCGGTCTCATGCACGGCCGTCTTCATCCAAATGAGAAGGAAGCTGTGATGAGGGAATTCAGTGAAAATCAGACACAAATTCTCGTCTCAACAACCGTCGTGGAAGTAGGGGTCAATGTCCCGAATGCTACAATTATGGTGATTTATGATGCAGAGCGCTTTGGATTGTCACAGCTCCATCAGCTGAGAGGACGCGTAGGCAGGGGGAGTGAGCAATCCTATTGCATTTTGCTCGCTGATCCGAAATCAGAAACGGGCAAAGAGCGCATGAAGATTATGACGGAAACGAATGACGGCTTTGTGCTGTCAGAAAAGGATCTTGAACTCCGTGGACCAGGTGATTTCTTTGGGAAAAAACAAAGCGGTGTCCCGGAATTCAGAGTGGCGGATATGGTTCATGATTACCGGGCTCTTGAAACCGCAAGAGGCGATGCAGCAAAATTGATCAATTCCAGCGCCTTCTGGCATGAGCCTGAGTATGAATGGCTTAGAAAATACTTGGAATCAACAGGGGTTCTTGAGGGAGAAAAACTGGATTAAAACATTCTTGCAATCCGATTATTAAGATTATATACTACTATTAGTACCTAGTCATAATAGTGCGGATGGTGTAACCTATAACATGAAAAGAACAAAAAAGGACAGACAGCAGCAGCTGCTGGAAACGATAAATGATACTCCTTTTATTACGGATGAAGAGCTTTCAGATAAATTTCAAGTTAGTATTCAAACAATTCGTCTAGACCGGCTGGAGCTGAGTATACCTGAGCTTCGTGAGAGAATTCGATCAGTAGCTCAAGCTTCTTTGGAGGACGAAATAAAAGCTTTGCCTCCTGAAGAAATTATTGGAGACATCATTGACCTGGAACTTGATCATAGTGCTATTTCCATTTTTGAAGTGAAAAAAGAGCATGTTTTCCGGCGCAATCAAATTGCGAGGGGACATCATTTATTTGCCCAGGCCAATTCCCTTGCCGTTGCCGTAATTAATGATGAACTGGCGTTGACAGCAAAAGCGGATATCCGGTTTACCAGACAGGTAATGGAAGGGGAACGCGTAGTATCGAAAGCAAGAGTAGCGAACGTAAACGGATTGAATGGACGAACGTTGGTGAGTGTTAGCAGCTATGTAGGGAACGAGCTGGTGTTTTCAGGTGATTTTGAAATGTACCGCTCTAATCAACCATTAGATAAAGGATGATTCACTGATGAAAATCGCTATTGATGCAATGGGCGGCGACAATGCCCCGCAGGCTCTTTGTGAAGGAGCTTTAAAGGCTGCAAATACTTTCTCGGATATTGAGATAACGCTGATTGGTGATGAAGCCGAAATCAGCAAGTATCTATCAGGGCATGACCGAATCAAGGTCATCCATACAACTGAGGTCATCGAATCTGAAGATGAACCAGTGAGAGCGGTTCGCAGAAAGAAAAATGCTTCAATGGTTTTGATGGCCAATGAAGTGAAGGAAGGAAGAGCGGATGCGTGCATTTCTGCCGGCAACACAGGTGCCCTTATGACAGCGGGATTATTTATTGTCGGCAGAATTGACGGTATTGACCGTCCCGCACTTGCTCCGACTCTTCCAACTATGGACGGGAAAGGCTTTCTTTTCCTGGACGCGGGTGCAAACGTCGATGCGAAGCCGGAGCATTTGCTGCAATATGCCATTATGGGCTCAGTTTATGCAGAGAAAGTCCGCGGCGTAAAAAATCCTTCCGTCGGTCTTCTGAATGTCGGAACTGAAGACAAAAAAGGAAATGAATTGACAAAGCAGGCTTTTATCAAGCTGAAGGATTCCGGACTTCATTTTAAAGGCAATGTGGAAGCGAGAGACCTTCTTGAAGGTGCCGCTGACGTTGTCGTAACCGATGGTTTTACTGGAAACGTCACGTTAAAAACGATTGAAGGAACCGCTCTTTCTGTTTTCACCATGCTTAAGTCTGCTTTAACCAGTAACTTGCCGTCAAAGCTTGCAGCTGCGGTTCTTAAACCGAAATTGAAGGGTATCCGTTCACAAATGGATTACTCGGAATACGGCGGTGCTGCTCTATTTGGATTAAATGCTCCAGTAGTAAAGGCGCACGGATCTTCTGATGCAAATGCCGTTTATAACGCTGTCCGCCAGACAAGAGATATGATTTCAAATGATGTATCAGGGACGATCAGAGCCGCAATGGCCGGCCGTCAAAATTCTGAATAACCAACGGAGGGGAAGAGTATGTCTAAAATTGCATTCGTGTTTCCCGGGCAGGGATCTCAAACAGTGGGGATGGGGCAGGACTTCGCTGAACAAACCCCTGAAGGAAAAGAAATTTTTCAAAAAGCTGATGAAATATTGAAAGATCAGCTCAGCAAAATCATGCTTCAAGGTCCGCAAGAAGAATTAACTCTTACATATAATGCACAGCCTGCTCTTGTTACAGCAAGCATTGCTGCTTGGAAGCTTCTCGATAAAGAGGGGATTACCCCTGATTTCACAGCCGGGCACAGCCTTGGTGAGTATTCCGCTCTTGTAGCATCGGGTGTTCTTTCGTTCGAAGATGCTGTACTTGCTGTTCGGAAGCGCGGGGAGTTTATGAATGAAGCCGTTCCTTCCGGACAGGGGGCTATGGCGGCAATCATGGGTATGGAAGCTGGACCTCTTGAAGAGATTACGCAGTCTGTCACGGATGAAGGGCACTCCGTTCAGCTCGCTAATTTAAATTGTCCAGGTCAAATTGTCATCTCCGGAACAGCTAAAGGAGTAGAGCTTGCTTCCGCGAAAGCAAAAGAAGCCGGAGCGAAAAGAGCGATTCCTCTTGAAGTAAGCGGGCCGTTTCATTCCCAATTAATGAAACCGGCAGCAGAGAAACTGAAAGACGTACTTGACGGCATGACACTATCAGACACAGCCGTTCCTATAATCGCCAACGTAACCGCACAGCCGGAGACGGAAGGTAAACAGATTAAAGATCTATTAATTAGACAGCTGTATTCTCCCGTGCGCTGGGAAGAATCAATTAAAACATTGATTGAACAAGGGGCGGACACCTTTGTTGAAATTGGTCCCGGCAAAGTTCTTTCAGGCTTGATCAGAAAAATAGACCGGAGTGTAAAAACCCTGTCTGTATCCGATATGGATACGCTTCAGGCTGCAATTGAAGCACTTAAGGAGGAAGCATAATGCTAACGGGCAAAACAGCACTAGTAACAGGCGCCTCCCGGGGAATAGGCCGGGCAATCGCTTTGGATCTTGCAAAAAACGGAGCGAACGTAGCAGTCAATTTTGCGGGTAATGAAGCAAAAGCAAAGGAAACGGTAGAGGAAATTGCTGCTCTTGGCAGAGAAGCCATTGCTATTAAAGCGGATGTTTCCAGTGCGGATGCGGTAAAAGATATGATGAAAGAAGTTACAGACCGCTTCGGAACCCTCGATATCCTTGTTAATAACGCCGGAATCACAAGAGATAACCTGCTTATGAGAATGAAAGAGGATGAGTGGGACGATGTAGTGGACACCAATCTTAAAGGTGTATTTCTTTGCACAAAGGCTGTCACCAGACAAATGATGAAGCAAAGAAGCGGGCGCATCATTAACATTACGTCAGTGGTAGGGGAAACCGGCAATCCCGGGCAAGCCAATTACGTAGCGGCAAAAGCGGGTGTAATCGGTCTTACGAAAACATCGGCAAAAGAGCTCGCCGCCAGAAATATTACGGTGAATGCCGTAGCGCCAGGGTTTATATCCACGGATATGACTGAAAAACTTACCGATGAAATAAAAGAAGAAATGCTTAAGCAAATTCCTCTTGCGAAATTCGGAGAGGGACAGGATATCGCCGATTTAGTTACATTCCTTGCCAGTGGAAAAAGCGCTTATATTACCGGACAAACGTTTCATGTAAACGGCGGAATGTTCATGTAGAACATTTCTAAAATCAAACTGGTGTTTTTAGCTTGAATTGACTATAATACTTGAGGGGAGGTGAATGTAATGGCAGACGTTTTAGATCGTGTAACTAAGATCATCGTTGACCGCCTTGGAGTCGATGCTTCTGAAATTAAGATGGAGTCTTCTTTTAAAGATGACCTCGGAGCTGATTCCCTGGATGTAGTTGAGCTTGTAATGGAACTTGAAGATGAGTTCGATATGGAGATTTCTGATGAAGATGCAGAGAAAATCGCTACAGTGGGTGACGCTGTTAACTACATACAGAACCAGCAGTAAAGTATGTTGAAGTCCCGCTCACAGCAGCGGGGCTTTCTCCCTTTATTTAGGGAGGGAGCCGCCCAATTGTTTTGGTAATGATGGAGGTAGTTATGCAGAAGCATACGCATTATAAAGAGAGAAGAAATTTCGCGAAGAAAGCGGAAGAATTTAAACAGTTTCAGGAAAGCGTCGGACAGACGTTTACCAATGAAAAGCTGCTCTATCAAGCTTTCACCCATTCATCGTATGTGAATGAGCATCGAAAAAAACCTTATGAAGACAATGAACGACTGGAATTTTTAGGAGACGCCGTGCTGGAACTGACCGTTTCCCAATTTCTTTATAAAAAGTACCCAACCATGTCTGAGGGAGATTTGACGAAGCTTCGGGCAGCCATTGTATGTGAACCGTCTCTCGTTTCATTTGCAAATGACCTGTCATTCGGCAATCTTATCCTGCTTGGAAAAGGGGAAGAAATGACTGGTGGACGTGCAAGACCTGCCCTTCTAGCTGATGTTTTTGAGGCATTTATCGGAGCTCTTTATTTAGATAAAGGACTCGATCCTGTTGTTGTCTTTCTTGAAAAATATGTTTTTCCTAAGGTGAACGAAGGTGCTTTTTCTCATGTGATGGATTTTAAAAGCCAGCTGCAGGAGCTTGTGCAAAGAGACGGAAAAGGACCGTTGGAGTATAAAATACTTACCGAAAAAGGACCTGCCCACAACAGGGAATTTGAGGCGGTAGTTTCTCTTGATGGCGAAGTGCTGGGCACTGGCAATGGCCGCTCCAAAAAAGAAGCAGAACAGCATGCTGCTCAGGAAGCACTCTCCAAAATGCAAACGAAACCTTAAATGGGCTGACCCAGCTTGACAGACTCCGCCTGCCGGATAAGATAAGGCAGGAGGGGACCTGGTACTGGGCCGGCTTTTTTTATGTTCTGATCATCGTTTAGAATGCTTTATTCCGGCGGATTATACTGGCCGCCTTTGATGCGTTACTAATATTTTTAACTAAAGGATTGTGTTAAAATATGTTTGAATTTACTGATGGTAAGGAGGACCCAACATGTTCCTCAAACGATTGGACATAGCAGGATTCAAATCCTTTGCAGATCGGGCAAGTGTTGATTTTGTAAAAGGGGTTACAGCAGTCGTTGGACCGAACGGAAGCGGTAAAAGCAATATTACAGATGCGGTCCGCTGGGTTCTTGGTGAGCAATCCGCAAAATCACTCCGCGGCGGTAAAATGGAGGATATCATTTTTGCAGGAAGTGACTCAAGAAGAGGTCTCAATTTGGCAGAAGTTACACTAACCCTTGATAATGAAGATCATTTTTTGCCAATTGATTTTCATGAAGTAAGTATTACGAGGAAAGTATTCCGTTCCGGAGAAAGTGAATATTACATCAACAAGCAGTCCTGCCGCCTAAAAGATATTGTCGATTTATTTATGGATTCAGGACTGGGGAAAGAAGCCTTTTCGATTATAAGCCAAGGGAAGGTAGAAGAAATCCTGAGCAGCAAAGCAGAAGAGCGCCGAAGCATTTTTGAAGAAGCTGCCGGGGTACTGAAATACAAAACAAGAAAAAAGAAAGCCGAACATAAATTATCGGAAACACATGATAACCTGAATCGCGTCCAGGATATTCTTCACGAATTAGAAGGACAGGTAGAGCCTTTAAAAGTTCAGGCATCGATTGCGAAAGATTACTTGGAAAAAAAGGAGGAGCTCGAGCAGATTGAGGTTGCCTTAACGGTACATGATATTGAGGAGCTCCACCAGAAGTGGACAAGTTTGACCAAAACGGCTGAAAGCACCCGGGAAAAAGAAACCGAGCTTGCAGCTTCTGTCCAAAAACAGGAAATGGCCATCAGTGATTCCCGCAGCAGAGTTTCTGAGCTGGATGAGACACTTGACAGCCTTCAGCAAATTCTCCTTCAAACGAGCGAAGAGCTTGAAAAACTCGAGGGGAGAAAAGAAGTCTTAAAAGAGAGAAGAAAAAACGCACAGGCAAACCGCGGCCAGCTAGAACAGCTAATTGATGAGTTGAGCGGGAAAATTGAACTTCTCGCGAGGGACAGGGATTTGGAAGCGGAAAAAGTGGCTCTTCTTTCTGCGGAGATGAAAGAAGCAAAGCAGCTTGTAAAAGAAAAGCAAAGCCTTCTTGATGCTCAGAATGGTAATATCGAACATGATATTGAACGGCTAAAAAGCGAATACTTCGATATACTGAACCAGCAAACATCTGCAAAAAATGAAACATCCTACATAACAGAGCAGCTTAGACAGCAGTCTGTGAAGAATGAGAGGCTTTCCGACGGCAACAGCAAGTATCTCCAGGAACGCCTCCTCTTATCTGAGGAAAAAGAAAAACTGCAAAAAGAATTTACCGAGGCAGAAAAAGCCATGAATGAGCAAGTCACTGCTTTCCGGCAAGCGATTAATAGGCTTGAAACCAATCGTGATTCTTACAGCAAAAACGAATCTGCGCTATATAAGGCCTACCAATACCTGCAGCAAATCCGCTCACGCAAGGAAATGCTGGAAGCAATGCAAGAGGATTATTCCGGATTTTTCCAGGGTGTAAAAGAGATTTTGAAGGCAAGGGAACGATTCAGCGGCATTCATGGAGCGATCGCCGAGCTTTTAAAAACGGAAAAAGAATATGAAACGGCTATAGAAATAGCGCTTGGTGCCGCCTCGCAGCACATTGTGACAGAGGATGAAAAAGTAGCCAGGTCCGCTATAGCCTATCTTAAGCAAAACTCTTTCGGACGGGCTACATTCCTGCCGCTTTCGATCATGAAAAGCAGGAAAATCGGCACTTCAGACAAAATGAAGCTTTCCGAACATTCTTCTTTTATAGGAATCGCATCAGAACTTGCTGTATTCGATTCCCGGTATTCGGCAGTCATGGAAAACCTTCTTGGCGCTGTCATCGTAGCGAGGGATCTAAAAGGAGCTAATGAACTGTCAAAAATCCTTCAATTCAGGTACCGGATCGTTACGCTAGATGGAGACGTTGTCAATCCTGGCGGGTCGATGACAGGCGGGGCTGTAAAGCAAAAGACCGGATCTTTGCTGAGCCGGAACCGCGAGCTTGAAGCCATCGCTGTTCAGCTGAAGGAAATGGAAACCCAAACAGCCGAGCTGGAAGCCGATGTGAAAAAACGAAAATCCTCATTGCAGGAGCAAGAACAGCAAGTTGAGGAGCTGAGAAAAGCAGGAGATGCGCTCCGGATCAATTTGAATACGCTCCAAACGGCCGTAAAAGAAGCGGAATGGAAAGTGAAAAATGTAAATGACCATCTTTCTATCTACGATGCCGAAAAAGAATCATTCGACCACGAATGGCAAAAAAATGAAGCGCGTTTAACTGAACTTAATGCCTTAATCGAGAAGACGGCAGCTCAGCTTAAGCAAATGGATACAGAAATAAGCAAACTGTCATCATTGAAAAGCACGCAGCAGGAGTCCAGGGCCGGGCTTCAGCAGGAACTGACTGAACTGAAGATTATTCTGGCGGGCAAGCAGCAATCCTATGAAAACGTGTCAGAAAAAGCCGGCCGTTTAAAAGAAGAGCATGACGAGAACTTGAGAAGGCTGAAGGAAGCAGAGGAAGATCTGTCGCTTTTGACAACTGAAGTCAGCTCAAATACGAGCGGGGAGCAAACCCTTGCGAATGCTTCAACAGAGAAACTCAACGAAAAGAATAAAACGATCGAAATGATCGCTGAAAAAAAATCCGAGCGTACAAACCTGCAGCAAAGGCTCGAAAGCATGGAGCATGAGCTGAAGGAAAGCTCGCGCATTTATAAGCAGATTTCGGATTGGCTCAAAGATGAAGAATTGAAAATTACACGCCTTGATATCGAGCTTGATACGAAGCTGAACCATCTGCGCCAGGAATACCTGCTTACATTTGAACGTGCAAAAGAGAGATACGAGCTAACTCTTGAGCCTGAAGAAGCAAGAAGAAAAGTAAAACTCATCAAGCGCGGCATTGAAGAGCTCGGCACGGTAAATCTCGGTGCAATCGATGAGTATGAGCGGGTCTCAGAGCGCTATCAATTTCTCCATGATCAGCGGGAAGACCTCCTTGAAGCTAAGAATACGCTTCACCAGGTTATTGATGAAATGGATGGGGAGATGAAACGAAGGTTTTCCACAACCTTCGAGCAGATCCGATCCCATTTCGAGTCTGTCTTCCAAGCATTGTTTGGAGGGGGAAGGGCTGAGCTTAGGCTGTCGGACCCTGAAGATTTATTGAATACTGGTGTGGATATTGTTGCCCAGCCTCCGGGGAAGAAACTGCAGCATCTCAGTCTGCTGTCAGGCGGAGAGCGAGCGCTCACTGCAATTGCGCTTTTATTCTCCATACTAAAAGTCAGACCGGTGCCTTTCTGTATTCTTGATGAGGTGGAAGCAGCCCTTGATGAAGCAAATGTATACCGGTTTGCCCAATATTTGAAACAATTCAGCGAGCAGACCCAATTCATCGTCATTACCCATCGTAAAGGTACAATGGAAGAATGTGATGTGCTGTATGGAGTGACGATGCAGGAGTCGGGAGTTTCCAAGCTCGTATCAGTCAGATTGGAAGATTCCAAAGAATTTGCCACAACAAAGTGAAGGGAAGAAAACCAATGAGCTTTTTTAAAAAATTAAAAGAGAGCATTACGAAGCAGTCTGATTCCGTTTCGAACAAATTTAAAGATGGCCTGACGAAAACAAGGTCCAATTTTTCCTCAAGAGTAAACGAACTGGTTTCACGCTTTAGAAAAGTAGATGAGGAATTCTTTGAAGAGCTGGAAGAAATTCTGATCAGTGCTGATGTAGGAGTCACAACCGTCATGGATTTAATTGAAGAGCTTAAGACTGAAGTCAAGCTCCGCAACATTCAGGATCCTCTCGAGGTTCGCGACGTGATTTCTGAAAAGCTTGTTGAAATATATGATGATGGAAAAGAATCCTCTACCGCGCTGAATATAAAAGAAAACCAGCTGAATGTTATTTTAGTTGTAGGCGTAAACGGAGTCGGGAAAACAACGACGATCGGAAAACTCGCCAATAAATTCAAAAGTGAAGGAAAATCCGTCGTCCTTGCAGCTGGAGATACGTTCCGTGCAGGAGCGATCGAGCAGCTAGAAGTATGGGGACAGCGAACAGGTACTGCAGTCATCAAGCAATCAGCAGGATCCGATCCCGCAGCAGTCATGTTTGATGCCGTACAGGCGGCCAAAGCAAGAAAAGCGGATGTTCTGATTTGTGATACAGCTGGAAGGCTGCAAAACAAAGTGAACTTAATGAACGAGCTCGAAAAAGTAAAACGCGTTATTGAACGGGAAATTCCAGGCGCCCCTCACGAGGTCCTGCTCGTCCTTGATGCTACAACCGGACAAAACGCCATGAGCCAGGCCAAGCAATTTTCACAATCCACCAACGTAACCGGAATTGTCCTGACCAAGCTCGATGGAACCGCAAAAGGAGGCATCGTCCTCGCCATCCGCAACGAACTGGACATTCCCGTCAAGTTCGTAGGTCTAGGAGAAAAAATAGACGACCTCCAGGAATTCAACGCACAGCAATATGTATATGGTCTGTTCGCGGATTTGGTGGAGGAAGCTTAATTTTGTAAAGAAAGCCTGGCTGCCAGGCTTTCTTTTTGTATGGGCAGGTGAATCGTGAGCATCATGAGTACACGTAAACGGCAGATTTGGTGGGTAAAGTATTCGAAAAATAAGAAGGAGGATGACTTTTCAGGAGGGGTGATCTCTATCAAAAAGAAAATCACATGCTGGTAAGGGAAACGAGGGCGTTTTTTTTAATTATTGCTGACGTTTAATTATAAATGCTGACTTTTACTCAATAAATGCTGACGTTTAATTATAAATGCTGACTTTTACTCAATAAATGCTGACTTTAAAGATACCTGCTATTTCTGGGCGGGATGGGTAAGAGGAAGGTCAATTCTGCGTTGAGGAACGCCGACGAGCTTTTAGTAGAGTGGACGCCCTCCGCTTTTCTTGGTGTCCAGCTCCAGCGGCTAGCCTCTCGAGGTCATAAGCCACTCATCCTACGGAAGGAAAAGGCACCTTCCTCCGGCTGATGTCTTATGCTTGTCGGGGCTGAACAAGCCGCCTCCGCTTTTGGAGGTGTCCAGCTCCGGGCGCTAGCGCTTCGGCCGCTTCGCCCCCTCGGTCGGGGGCCTGCACGATGCAGGCCCGTTCAGCGTTGCGACAGGACGTCGCGCACTTAGCTGAACAACCTCACTTGAGCGCCCCTCGGTCGGGAGCTCCACCGTCTCTCACGGCTGGGCAAGCGCCCTCCGCTTTTCGAATTGTCAAGATAAAAACTTGACATGGTGTCTTAATCTCGGTAAACTGTAATTGTTGTAAAGGCATTTCACTTAACAAAAGGGGAGAGAGCCGTGATTTTAGAAAAAACGACGCGGATGAATTACCTCTTTGATTTTTATCAGTCACTGCTTACATCGAAGCAGAAGAGCTATATGTCTCTTTATTATCTCGATGATTATTCCCTCGGTGAAATTGCCGAAGAATACAGCGTCAGCAGACAAGCCGTTTATGATAACATTAAACGGACGGAAGCGATGCTTGAGCAATACGAAGAAAAGCTGCTGCTGCTTCATAAGTTTCAGAAGCGCAATGCAATTATGAAACAGCTTAAGGAACTTGCGTCTGAAACGGAACGCGAAGGACAGCTGCTGGATCTTTTTGAAGCGCTGGATAATTTGGAATAAGGAGGCGGTATAGATGGCTTTCGAAGGATTGGCCGACCGGCTTCAGCAGACCATAACGAAGATTCGCGGCAAAGGAAAAGTTTCCGAGGCCGATGTAAAAGAAATGATGCGGGAAGTCCGACTTGCTCTGCTTGAAGCGGATGTTAATTTCAAGGTCGTTAAAGACTTTGTCAAACGCGTAAGCGAGCGGGCTGTAGGCCAGGAGGTCATGCAGAGTCTTACTCCCGGACAGCAGGTTATTAAAGTCGTTAAGGAAGAATTAACGGCATTGATGGGCGGAGAGCAAAGCAAAATTGCTGTTGCGAAAAAACCTCCGACTGTCATTATGATGGTCGGTCTGCAAGGGGCAGGTAAGACAACGACGACGGGGAAACTTGCTAATCTTCTTAGAAAGAAGCATAACCGCAAACCGCTTTTGGTCGCTGCAGATATATACCGTCCGGCTGCAATTAAACAGCTGGAAACCCTTGGTAAACAGCTGAATATGGATGTTTTTTCACTTGGAGATCAGATTAGTCCTGTTGAAATTGCCAAGCAGGCAATCGCTCATGCGAGGCAGGAACACCATGATTACGTGCTGATTGATACAGCCGGCCGTCTTCATGTTGACGAAAATCTGATGGACGAACTGACTCAGGTAAAAGAACTGGCAAATCCCGATGAAATTTTCCTTGTGGTTGATGCCATGACCGGACAGGATGCTGTCAATGTTGCCCAAAGCTTTAACGAGCGCCTCGGACTTACCGGAGTTGTGCTAACGAAGCTTGACGGCGATACGCGCGGCGGTGCTGCCCTGTCTATTCGTGCGGTAACCGAAACACCTATTAAATATGTGGGTCTCGGTGAAAAGCTCGATGCGATTGAGGCGTTTCACCCTGAACGGATGGCTTCGAGGATCCTTGGAATGGGGGATGTTCTCACCCTGATTGAAAAGGCTCAGGCCAATGTTGATGAAGACAAGGCGAAAGAGCTTGAACAGAAAATGAGAACAGCGAGCTTTACGTTTGATGATTTTCTTGAACAGCTTGGGCAGGTCCGCAGCATGGGTCCGCTTGATGAACTTCTTGGAATGATTCCTGGTGCCGGAAAGATGAAGGGACTTAAGAACGTTCAGGTAGATGAAAAGCAAATCGGTCATGTTGAGGCGATTATCAAGTCCATGACAAAAGAAGAGAAGCAGCATCCGGAGGTCATCAATGCCGGACGCAGAAAGCGGATTGCGAAGGGAAGCGGCACGTCGGTTCCTGAAGTAAACCGCCTGCTTAAGCAATTTGAAGACATGAAAAAGATGATGAAACAGATGACAAGCATGTCAAAAGGCAAGAGAAAAGGCGGCATGAAGTTTCCATTCATGTAAATTTTAGGTCTGTTAAGAAAAAACACTTTACAAACCAATGCAACATTGATAATATACTATCTTGTGAACTATTTTCGGAGGTGCTTTAATAATGGCAGTAAAAATTCGTTTGAAACGCATGGGAGCAAAAAAATCTCCTTTTTATCGTATCGTAGTAGCAGATTCCCGTTCTCCTCGTGATGGACGTTTCATTGAAACAGTTGGAACTTACAATCCTGTAGCTCAGCCTGCAGAAGTGAAAATTGATGAAGCTTTGGCTCTTCAATGGATGCAAAACGGTGCAAAACCATCTGACACAGTTCGTAACCTGTTCTCAGCACAAGGAATCATGGAAAAATTCCATAATTCTAAATTGAACAAGTAAGATGAATCAGATGATCGGGTTAATCGAAACAATTGTTAAGCCGCTTGTGGATGATCCGGCTGCGGTTTCGGTTGAAGAGGAAGTTCAGAGCAAGGTCATTGTGTACCGGCTCACCGTCAGCCGAGATGATGTCGGAAAAGTCATTGGCAAGCAGGGAAGAATTGCAAGAGCCGTTCGTTCCGTTGTGTATGCAGCGGGGACAAGATCCTCTAAACGAATTCAGCTTGAAATAAACGATTAACTTGAAAAAGGCGGGGGATTAACCCCGTCTTTTTTTATGCTCTAAGCTTTTTGTCCGCTCTTTCTTCTTACATACGAAAAATGATAAAATGGAGAGAGTGTGTTTGAAGGGTGGATGGCGTGTGAAGATCATGCAAACGGTATCGGTTATGCAGGTTTTGACAGAGAACAGCAGAAATAAATTGCAGGACGGGTTTAATTCAAACCGGGAGCAGCTGCTGAGAGAGTGCGATCAGCTTTATTTTCAGCTGAAAAAACTCGAGAAAACAAACATAAGCAATGAAATGCGCCAGCAATATAAGAAAGAAATCGAAAAGCGCAAGGATAAAATAAAGATGGTCGACTTTCAAATTGATCAGCTGAATACCCTGCCGCTCGGCAGCGAGCTGAAAGAAAAAGAAGTACAGGCAATTGTCGAGCTTGAAGTGGGTAATTCCTGGACAAGCTCTATCACTGAAAGAAGCATCATTATTACAGATGGAATCATTACTGAAATACGCTGAGGTGACATAATGGAAGGTAAATGGTTTAATGTTGGAAAGATTGTGAATACCCATGGAATCCGCGGAGAAGTGAGAGTCATTTCTGTCACAGATTTTGCAGATGAGCGCTACCAGCCGGGGAAAAAGATTTTTATTTTCGGCGAACAGACGACGATACCTAAAGAAGTTGAAATCGAAAGTCACCGCAAGCATAAAAACTTTGACTTGCTGACCTTTAAAGGACATCCGAACATAAATGATGTAGAAGGCTATAAAGGAATGGTAATCAAGATTCCGGAGTCTGAACTTTCAGAGCTGGATGAAAATGAATTCTATTTCCATGAAATCATCGATTGCATCGTATTCACGGATGATGGGAAAGAGATTGGAAAAGTAAAAGAAATTCTAACCCCTGGCGCTAATGATGTTTGGGTTATAAAAAGACCCCGTAAAAAAGATTTGCTGATTCCATATATTAAACAAGTCGTTAAAGAGATTAACCCTTCGGAAAAGAAAATTATCATCACTCCGATGGAAGGTTTGATTGATGATGAGGATTGATTTTCTGTCTATTTTTCCTAAAATGTTTGAAGGGGTGCTCCATCACTCCATCATGAAAAAAGCACAGGAAAAAGAAGCAGTAAAATTTAATGTGATTAATTTCAGGGATTATGCAGACAACAAACATCAAACGGTGGATGATTATCCATACGGCGGCGGTGCCGGAATGGTTCTGAAGCCGCAGCCGATTTTCGACGCGGTGCAGGCAATTAAAGATACGTCGGCTGCCGAGCCGAGGGTTATACTTGTCTGTCCGCAGGGAGAGCGGTTTAATCAGCAGAAAGCAGAAGAATTGGCTGAAGCGGAACACCTTGTCTTTATTTGCGGGCACTACGAGGGATATGATGAGCGGATCCGTCAGCATCTTGTAACAGATGAAATTTCAATCGGCGATTTTGTCCTTACAGGAGGAGAGCTTCCGTCCATGACGATTGCTGACAGTGTTGTCCGTTTGCTGCCGGGAGTACTTGGCAATGAAGATTCCCCTGTCCTTGATTCATTCAGCTCAGGCCTGCTTGAACATCCCCATTACACCCGTCCGGCGGATTTTAGAGGAATGAGAGTGCCGGATACTCTCATATCAGGCAATCATAAGCTGATTGATGAGTGGCGCGAACAGGAATCCTTGAAGCGGACCTTCGAACGGAGACCGGATTTGCTTGAAACCTATGAACTGTCTGAGAAGCAGCAGAAATATATAGAAAAGCTTAAAAAACGCTGAAATTCCAGTTGCAAAAGAAAGACAGAATATGATAAGATATCTTTTGTGGTTTGCAGAGATCTTTGATTTTCTGTGAATCTTATTAAGATGTTCCGCTGCAATGCATGAGATTGGAATGAGCATCTGTTGGAAGGAGTTGAATACGATGCAAAAACTAATTGAAGAAATCACAAAAGAACAGCTTAAAACTGATCTTCCGGCGTTCCGTCCTGGTGACACTGTTCGTGTACACGTTAAGGTTGTTGAGGGAACACGTGAACGTATCCAGCTTTTTGAAGGTGTTGTGATTAAGCGTCGTGGTGGTGGAATCAGCGAAACATTCACAGTCCGTAAAGTTTCTTACGGTGTTGGTGTTGAGCGTACATTCCCTGTACACACGCCTAAAATCGCTAATCTTGAAATCGTTCGCCGCGGTAAAGTACGCCGTGCTAAGCTTTACTACTTGCGTGAATTGCGTGGTAAGAAAGCCCGTATTAAAGAAATCCGATAAATTAGAGAAAGAGCTTGTTAAAGCAACAAGCTCTTTTTTTATGAGATAATAAAGGTAAATCCATCATTAAAAAGCAAAAAAACTGAAGCGCTCTGCCGTTCCCATCAAATATCGAGGTTTTAACTTACCGCTGATGTGCAAAAATAGAATTAGCTGAAGATTGGGATGGTGAGCTGTTTGACTAAAGAAAGAAAAGAGATATTTGAATGGCTCAAAGCGATTGGACTGGCCATTATCATCGCATTTATTATTCGTCATTTTTTGTTTTCCACGGTCGTGGTGGATGGTGAATCCATGCTTCCTACTCTTAACTCGTATGACCGGATGATCGTAAACAAAGCGGGCTTCTCTCTTTCAGGCCCTAAGAGATTTGACATTGTTGTGTTTCATGCCTCAGAGGATGAGGATTATATTAAAAGAATCATTGGACTTCCCGGAGATACGGTTGAATATAAGTATGATCAGCTATACATAAATGGCAGGCCGGTAGCTGAACCCTATTTAAACGAGTATAAAGCTGAGCTGATTGACCCGCCGCTGACTGAAAACTTTACTCTCGAAGAAATAACAGGGCGTAAAAAGGTGCCAAACGGGCAAGTGTTCGTCATGGGGGACAATCGAAGGATCAGCAAAGACAGCCGTCATATCGGCACAGTGCCGGTGTCGGAGATTATGGGAGAGGCAAGGGTTGTTTACTGGCCGCTTCCTGAAATGCGTATTGTGAAGTAAAGGAAGGTGTTAAAATGGCTATACAATGGTTTCCCGGCCATATGGCGAAAGCCAGGAGGCAGGTAACAGAAAAATTAAAGCTGATTGATATTGTTTATGAATTGGTGGATGCAAGGCTGCCTCTTTCATCTAGAAATCCGATGATTGATGAAATTGTTTCAGTCAAACCTCGTATCATTTTGCTCAACAAAGCAGATATGGCGGATCCAAGAATAACGAAAGAATGGCTCAGCTATTTTAAAGAAAAAGGAATGCATGCCCTTCCTCTGGATGCCCAGTCTGGAAAAGGGTTGAAGGACATACTTCCGCTTTCCAAGCTGGTTTTAAAAGAGAAGCTGGACCGTCTTGAAGCAAAAGGTGTTCGGCCCCGCGCCATCAGAGCGCTCATTATCGGAATTCCCAATGTAGGGAAATCGACGCTGATTAATCGACTGGCCAAGAAAAATATGGCCAAAACAGGAGATCGTCCAGGTGTTACAACAGCTCAGCAATGGGTAAAGGTTGGCAAAGAAATCGAGCTTCTGGATACACCGGGTATTTTATGGCCGAAATTCGAGGACCAGCTTGTCGGCTATAAGCTTGCGGTTACTGGAGCAATTAAGGATACCATTTTAAATCTTCAGGATATTACAGTCTATGCCCTGAATTTTTTAAGAGAGAATTATCCTGAGAGACTTAAGGAGCGTTATGGATTTGAGGAAATTCCTGAGGAAATCGTTGCGGTCTTTGATGAAATCGCCAATCGCAGAGGCTGTATGATGAGCGGGGGCATAGTCGACTATGACAAAACCTCAGAGCTGGTCCTGCGGGAAATCCGTTCCGAAAAATTGGGTGCCCTGTCTTTCGAAAGACCGGGAGAAGAGATATGATAAAGAGACTTGCATGATGCGAGTCTTTATTTTTTTGCCGAAAAACCGATACTATCAAGAAGGAAGTTTATGAAATGAAGCAAACCGTTAAAGAAATTCAAGCCATTCTTTCTGCTGTGCGTAATTTTGAAGATCCGCTTATTCAGACATATAGCAGGGATGACCGAACTTCTGTAAGAAAGCTTGCTGAACGTCATAAAGCAAGGCTTATAAAAAAAGCAAAAATGAAAGAAACATTTGAGGAGTTAAAGAGCTTTGAATATGAAGCACGTTCAAAAGGATTTACAACGATAGCGGGAATTGACGAAGCAGGGAGAGGGCCCTTGGCGGGTCCAGTTGTAGCGGGTGCCGTCATCCTTCCGGAAGATTTTTATTTGGAGGGACTGAACGATTCAAAGAAACTATCGGAAGCGAAAAGAGATTTCTTTTTTGACGTCATTCAAAAAGAAGCACTTGCGATTGGTGTGGGAATTGTGGATGCGGATGAAATTGACGAGATCAATATTTATCAGGCGGCTAAGAAGGCTATGAAGCTTGCCATACATGACCTGAAATTGAGTCCTGACTATCTTCTGATTGATGCGATGGAGGTAGAGCTTAATATTCCGCAGGAAAAAATTATTAAAGGAGATGCACGCAGCATTTCCATTGCGGCGGGTTCGATTGTGGCAAAAGTGACCAGGGACAGGATCATGAAGGATCTCGCCATTGCTTATCCAGGCTATGGATTTGATCAGAATATGGGCTATGGAACATCAGTGCATCTGGAATCTTTAAGACTTCTCGGTATCACACCCCATCACCGAAAAACGTTCAGTCCGGTAAAAGAACATCTAAATTAGGAGTGAAAACAGTTGGATCGAATCACCTCAGCTCTGCTGCCTATATTTACCGCTAAAGGGACAGGCTCATTTCAGCTTAAAGACGGCCAGCTCGTCATCGGAAAGATAAGTGAACTCTACCCAAATCAGCGTGCACTCATTCAGATTGGTGCAAACAAGGCTTTAGCTGTTGTTGAAGCGCCGCTGATAAAAGGGGCAGAATATCTTTTTGAGGCAGCAGTTCTGTCAAAAACGGGAGTTCCGAAGCTGAGATTACGTGAACAGTTGGATACCTCTGGGAATATGGACCGTCTAACCGCAGCCATTAACCGGAGTCTGGGACTGCCTTCTGCAGGCAAAGAGCATTCACAGCTGGCAGAACGCCTTCTAAGAGCAAATATTCCTTTTTCTGCAGATGAACTGCCTGAAGCTGCAGAATGGCTTAAAAGCGTGCCGGAGAGCTTGAAAGCTGATGGGTTCAAAACCGTTACGGCTGCATTTGAACGCGGACTTCCCATTACTGGTAATACTCTTTCAGCTTTATTTGAAGCATTGACAGGGGGAACATTGAAAAATGATCTTCAGCTGCTGGCTTCAGAATTAGCAGGACAGGATTTGCACAAAGAGAAGCCCAAGGCATTAAGGCAGGTCATTGAGGCCATTCTTGCCGCTCCCGTACAGCGAAAAGCCTCTCTGATGATGGATCAGCTCATCCAATGGAATGATGAGCCGCTGTCGGCTGACCATGTAAACGCCTCAGGAATTCTGAAAAAGTTGAATACCGCTCCCAATCCTGAAGAAATGCTCAGGACTATTTTTACGGGGGGTGTGGATCAAGAAACATTGCTGTCTTCAGAAGAAAGCAGCTGGCTGGTGAATAAAGGCAAAGAGATTGAAGTCCTGGCTCAGCCGAAAGAACTCGTCCGGCTGTTTTCCATGCTTGAAAAATCCCTAACCATGATACAGGATCATTCAAAGGACGCTTTGCTGAAGGATGCAGCCTTCAGATCCCTCCTGGCAGATGCCGCCGATTTGGAAGGTGCTGCAGGAGAAAGTGCAGAGAAGCTGTCCCGGAAGCTGAATGGAATCCAGCTTTCTCAGACAGAGCAGCCTGGAGTAACAACAATCTGGCATCATTTTCCGATACAGGATGAGCGCATCCTCTCTGATGTATCGATTCAGTTTCAGCTCAGGAAAGATCCTGAGGGGAAAATTGACCCCGCCTTCTGCAAGCTCGTTTTTTATCTGGAACTTGCCAATCTTGGCTCCATTATGGCTGATGTTCAAATTCAAAACCGAATCGTAACAGCGGTTGTGCATTCAAAGCATGATCTGGGTCCTCTGGCCGCCGGTGCAGCTGCTGAGTTAAAGGCTCAATTTCAAAATCTGCCCTATCAATTTTCAGGGATTTCCTTTAAAAGAATAGAGAAGAGCAAAGTTCCTGAACCAGATCTCTATCAAACTCCCAAGAAAGGATTTGATTTTAAAATATGAAGGACAGGGAACTGCGCAAGGCAATTGCTCTGAAGTATGAGGGAAACGGGGCGAGGGCTCCAAAGGTAACAGCAAAAGGGCAGGGGCTGATTGCGGATGAAATCCTCTTAAGGGCGAGGGAGGCCGGAGTTCCTGTCAAAGAAGATCCTTCTCTGGCAGCACTCCTCCAAACCCTTGAAATTCAGCAGGAAATTCCGGAAGACCTATATGCAGTGGTTGCCGAAATTTTTGCATACATCTACAGGCTTGACAAATTAAAGGAGAAAAATTGACTGGACTGGTATGGCTTAGATGTCACATTTTTTATATTTTCACAAAAACAATTCAGGGTGAAAGATTACGAATTTTTCGAAGGATTTAAAGATTTTGAGTGGAATGGTAGACAACCAATCAACTATTTTATAAAATGAAAGCGCAGTCTAATTTAACTGATACATAGGTTAGGAGGATGGGATATGAATATCCATGAGTACCAGGGAAAAGAAATCCTCAGAAAATATGGGGTTGCAGTGCCTAACGGGAAAGTCGCGTTCACTGTTGAAGAAGCAGTTGAAGCAGCAAAAGAACTAGGAACACAGGTAACTGTGGTAAAAGCACAGATTCATGCAGGCGGCCGCGGAAAAGCAGGCGGGGTAAAGGTTGCGAAAAATCTGGATGAGGTAAAAGAATATGCAAGCGAAATCTTGGGGAAAACACTGATTACCCATCAGACAGGTCCTGAAGGTAAAGAAGTTAAGCGTTTGCTTATCGAGGAAGGCTGCGACATTAAGAAGGAATATTACGTGGGCCTTGTTCTGGACCGTGATTCCTCCAGAGTCGTTCTGATGGCTTCTGAAGAAGGCGGAACAGAAATTGAAGAAGTGGCTGAAAAAACGCCAGAGAAAATTTTTAAAGAATCCGTTGATCCGGCAGTCGGCCTTCAAATGTATCAGGCGCGCCGCATTGCATTCAACATTAACATCCCGCGTGAGCTTGTAGGACAGGCGGCTAAATTTATGATGAGCCTATATAAAGCGTTCACAGAAAAAGATTGTTCGATCGCAGAAATCAACCCATTGGTTGTAACAGGCGACGGAAAAGTCATGGCGCTTGACGCTAAGCTGAACTTCGATGCAAATTCTTTGTACCGTCAAAAAGATGTTCTGGAGTACAGAGATCTTGATGAAGAGGATGCTAAAGAAATTGAAGCATCCAAATACGACCTAAGCTACATCTCATTAGATGGAAAGATCGGCTGCATGGTTAACGGAGCCGGACTTGCGATGGCTACAATGGATATTATCAACTACTACGGCGGAGAACCCGCAAACTTCCTTGATGTTGGGGGCGGCGCGACGGCTGAGAAAGTTACGGAAGCCTTCAAAATCATTTTGTCCGACCAAAATGTAAAAGGCATTTTCGTTAACATTTTCGGCGGAATCATGAAATGCGACATCATTGCTGAAGGAGTAGTGGAAGCAACAAAGCAAGTTGGCCTTGAAATTCCATTGGTTGTGCGTCTGGAAGGCACGAACGTAGAATTGGGCAAACAGATTTTAAAAGATTCAGGATTGAATATTACGGCAGCTGAGTCCATGGCGGATGGAGCTCAAAAAATCGTTTCTTTAGTAGGCTAAGAAAGGCGGGGGATAAAAATGAGTGTTTTCGTTAATAAGGATACAAAAGTTATTGTTCAGGGTATTACAGGTTCAACAGCTCTTTTCCATACAAAGCAAATGCTTGAGTACGGCACGAAAATTGTCGGCGGCGTGACACCTGGAAAAGGCGGCACAGAGGTTGAAGGAGTGCCGGTTTTCAATACGGTTATTGACGCAAAAAATGAAACAGGTGCAAATGCATCCGTCATTTACGTTCCTGCGCCTTTTGCAGCTGACTCCATCATGGAAGCAGTAGACGCAGAGCTTGATCTTGTTATTTGTATTACAGAGCATATCCCGGTAATGGATATGGTAAAGGTTAAACGCTACATGGAAGGCAAAAAAACACGCCTTGTAGGACCTAACTGCCCGGGTGTCATTACACCAGGCGAGTGCAAAATCGGCATCATGCCAGGCTACATTCATACAAAAGGCCATGTAGGAGTTGTTTCCCGTTCAGGAACGCTTACATATGAAGCAGTGCACCAGCTTTCCCAGGCAGGTATCGGGCAGTCTTCAGCAGTTGGAATCGGCGGAGATCCAGTCAACGGCACAAACTTTATCGATGTTCTAAAAGCATTCAATGAAGATCCTGAAACGTATGCTGTGATCATGATTGGTGAAATCGGCGGTACAGCTGAGGAAGAAGCTGCTGAATGGGTAAAGGCCAACATGACTAAACCTGTAGTCGGTTTCATCGGAGGAAAAACAGCGCCTCCTGGAAAACGTATGGGCCACGCAGGTGCGATCATTTCTGGAGGAAAAGGAACGGCTGAAGAAAAAGTCAAAACGATGAATGCTTGCGGCATTCAAGTAGCGGATACACCTTCAGTAATGGGTGAAACCCTGATTTCTGTTCTGAAAGAAAAAGGCATTTATGAGAACTGCAAAACACACTAATAATTAAATAGTAGAAACGGGTGCTTTAGCATCCGTTTCTATTAGTATGCAAAAAAAGAAAGGGTGCTTTTGTGAACAGCATACAAAACACACTGCTCCTGATTTCTCACTGCAGGGGTATTCGTGCTGCGAAGCTTAGAAAACTCTATGCATTCGACCGGTCTTTCAGCCTTCTCCAAAGCCTGAAACCCTCTGAGTACCAGTCGTTAGGACTGGTTACCCCCTCCTATTATTCTGCCTTCTCCAAAGATTTTACTTCATTAAAAATACCAGACATCCAAACAAGCCTTGAAAAACAAGAAACCCGCTTCCTTACCATTCTCGACCCGTTATATCCCGATCTTCTAAAAGAACTACCCGATCCGCCTCTATTCTTATTTTGTAAAGGAGATCTTGGGCTTTTTCAGCATCGCAGATCACTGGGAGTTGCGGGAGCAAGACAATCCACGCAGTACGGCAGAGAAGCGCTGGAAAGGGTTCTTATTCCTCTTATCAAACAAGGATTCGTCATAGTCAGCGGGCTTGCTGAAGGCATTGATACAGCGGCACACGCTGTGTCGATTGTTAATGGAGGGAAAACGATTGCAGTGCTTGGGGGAGGATTTCAGCATATTTATCCCTCCTCCAACCGGGGTCTGGCAAATGAAATCAGCAATCACCATCTCCTGATCTCAGAATACGCTCCCCATATCAGGCCCCAAAAATGGCATTTTCCAGAACGAAACCGACTAATCAGCGGATTAAGCAGCGGGACGCTGATTGCAGAGGCTAAGCAAAGGAGCGGCTCCCTTATAACAGCGCAGCTTGCTATGGAGCAGGGGAAGGATGTTTTCGCTATTCCGGGCCGCATTTTGGATAGAAACTCGGATGGGACGAATGAATTGATTAAAGATGGGGCAAAACTTGTGATGACTGCAGAGGATATTTTAGAAGAATTTTACGGAATTGGATTAAGAGCATCCGGCAACTATGAGGAATAAAATTCCATTAAGCGGGAAATTACTGTTTGACAAACGCATGATATATATTTAATAATAGTGGGGATTTAACTTGAAAAGATAAAAATGCTTTCAAAAAGCTTTTATACACGTATACCCGGCGTTAACGAGCAGGGAAATCCTTCCTTGTCATCTGTAAAAATAAAGGATGCAGCACTGCCTGTAACTGCCCGGAAGCAAGACTTAGCTCCTGCCCGTTATTGGGGTAACAGCCAATAATGAAAGGTTCATTTTTAGATAAAGAGAGAGAATACCTCTTGAGGGGGACATAAGGATGTCGGATTACCTGGTTATTGTAGAATCACCAGCAAAAGCGAAAACAATTGAGAAGTATTTAGGGAAAAAGTTTAAAGTGAAAGCATCTATGGGACACGTCCGCGATTTGCCGAAAAGTCAAATTGGTGTTGACGTAACACAAAACTTTGCGCCTAAGTATATTACGATCAGAGGAAAAGGCGATGTATTAAAGGAATTAAAATCTGCTGCAAAAAAAGCAAAGAAAGTCTATCTCGCGGCTGACCCGGATCGCGAAGGGGAAGCAATTGCCTGGCATCTGGCCCACAGCCTTGATCTTGATGTCCATTCGGACTGCCGGGTTGTATTCAATGAGATTACAAAGGACGCAATTAAAGAGTCTTTTAAACATCCAAGAGCGATTAATATGGACTTGGTGGATGCCCAGCAGGCGAGAAGAATACTGGATCGGCTTGTAGGCTATAAAATAAGTCCAATTCTTTGGAAAAAAGTTAAAAAAGGTCTTAGTGCAGGACGGGTTCAATCGGTTGCTCTCCGGCTGATCATCGACAGGGAAAAAGAGATCCATGCATTTATACCTGAAGAATACTGGACAATAGAAAGCCAATTTTTCAAAGGCAAGGATCAATTCGAAGGATCTTTTTACGGAATTGACGGAAAAAAACGCGAGCTTAAAACGGAAGAGGATGTAAAAGAAGTAACATCCCGCATCAAGGGTAATTCGTTTAACGTGACGAATGTGACAAAGAAAGAGAGAAAGCGCAACCCTGCGGTGCCGTTTACAACATCCACCTTACAGCAGGAAGCTGCCCGAAAGCTGAATTTCAGAGCCAAGAAAACGATGATGATTGCCCAGCAATTATATGAAGGAATTGATCTTGGCAAAGAGGGGACCGTCGGGTTAATCACATATATGAGAACGGATTCCACAAGAATTTCTGAAACCGCTCAAACTGAAGCAGCAGGATACATTGAACAGCAGTACGGACAAGACTATCTGGGTGTTAAGAAAGCCGTGAAGAAAAATTCCAATTCGCAGGACGCCCATGAAGCCATTCGTCCGACATCTACATTAAGAGACCCATCCTCCATGAAGGAATACTTGAGCCGTGACCAGCTCCGACTATACAAATTGATTTGGGAGCGCTTTTTAGCAAGCCAAATGGCTTCAGCTGTACTTGACACAATGAGCGTAGACTTAGATAATAATGGAGTTGTCTTCAGAGCTACAGGGTCAAAGGTTAAATTTCCTGGTTTCATGAAAGTATATGTTGAAGGAAATGATGATCAGATAGAAGAAAAGGACCGCTACTTGCCGGAGCTTGCCGCAGGTGACGAAGTATTTTCAAAAGATACGGAGCCCGCTCAGCATTTTACCCAGCCGCCTCCAAGGTATACGGAAGCACGTTTGGTTAAAACGCTTGAAGAGCAGGGAATCGGGAGACCGTCCACCTATGCGCCTACACTTGATACGATTCAAAAAAGAGGGTACGTATCACTTGATAACAAGCGCTTTATTCCGACAGAGCTTGGAGAAATTGTCCTGGAACTGATTATGGAGTTTTTTCCGGAAATAATTGATGTCGAATTTACAGCCCGTATGGAAAACAGTCTGGATGAAGTGGAAGACGGCCATATCCAATGGGTAAAAATTATAGATGATTTCTACAAAGATTTTGAAAAACGGATTATTATTGCCGAAACCGAGATGGAAGAAGTAGAAATCAAGCCGGAATATGCAGGTGTAGATTGTGAAGAGTGCGGCAACCCAATGGTTATCAAGATGGGCCGCTACGGTAAATTCATGGCATGCTCCAATTTCCCGGACTGCCGCAATACGAAGCCTATTGTGAAAGAGATCGGAGTTCCTTGTCCTAAATGCGATAAAGGAAATGTCGTTGAACGCAAATCCAAGAAGAAACGTCTTTTTTACGGCTGCGACAGATATCCTGAGTGTGATTTCCTGTCATGGGATAAGCCGATAGCAAGGAACTGCCCGCGCTGTGAAGCGATGCTGGTTGAAAAGAAGCTGAAAAAAGGTGTTCAGGTTCAATGTACAGCCTGTGATTACAAAGAAGAGCAGCAAAAGTAACGGTGAGCCTTTTCGCTCACCTTCTTTTTATTTAGGCTCTGTTAAAGCCTGGTGTCGGCTTTTAATACCTGTTGAATGGAGCGGAAGGCGTGAGACTCCTGTGAGCAGCGAAAATCAACATCCCATGTTTAACAGATCTTTTATTTAACCCCACGAGGAGGAAAATCAATATGAGTCAACCATCTACTGTTAATGTGATAGGAGCAGGTCTTGCCGGAAGCGAAGCAGCATGGCAGCTTGCAGAAAGAGGAGTCCATGTTAACTTATATGAAATGAGGCCGGTAAAGCAGACACCTGCTCATCATACGGACAAATTTGCTGAGCTTGTATGCAGCAATTCACTAAGAGGCAATGCACTGACAAATGCTGTTGGAGTGCTTAAAGAAGAAATGAGACAGTTAAACTCGGTTATTATTAAATCCGCAGATGATTGTGCGGTTCCTGCCGGAGGAGCACTTGCAGTCGATCGCCATGAATTTGCAGGGCTGGTAACGGAACGGGTTAAGAATCATCCGAATGTGACCGTGATGAATGAAGAGGTTACTCATATCCCTGAGGGACCAACAATCATCGCAACAGGCCCGCTTACTTCAAAGGCACTGTCAGATGAGCTGCAAAAACTCACAGGAGAAGATTATTTCTATTTTTATGATGCGGCAGCACCCATTCTCGAAAAAGACAGCATTGATATGGACAAAGTGTATTTAAAGTCCCGCTATGACAAGGGCGAAGCGGCATATTTAAATTGTCCGATGACAGAAGAAGAATTTGACCGTTTCTATGAAGCTCTCATTGAGGCTGAAACCGTTCCATTGAAGGAATTTGAAAAAGAAATCTTTTTTGAGGGCTGCATGCCGATCGAAGTAATGGCTAAGCGCGGAAAGAAGACCATGCTGTTTGGACCGATGAAGCCTGTTGGACTGGAAGACCCGAAAACAGGGAAGCGTCCATATGCAGTAGTTCAGCTTAGACAAGATGATGCAGCGGGAACCCTATATAATATTGTCGGTTTTCAGACACATTTAAAATGGGGACCTCAAAAAGAAGTGCTAAAGCTCATCCCAGGTCTTGAAAATGCAGAAATTGTCCGCTATGGCGTAATGCACCGCAATACATTTATTAATTCTCCAAAACTGTTAAAGCCTACTTATCAGTCCAAACACCGTGAAGATTTATTCTTTGCAGGTCAAATGACAGGTGTTGAAGGGTATGTAGAATCAGCGGCTTCAGGGCTTCTGGCCGGCATAAACGCCGCAAATCTTGTGCTGGGCAAAGAACTTGCTGTGCTTCCTGCTGAAACGGCATTAGGAAGTATGGCTAACTACATTACTTCAGCTAATCCGGACAATTTCCAGCCAATGAATGCTAACTTTGGAATCTTTCCCGAACTTCCTAAAAGAATCAAAGTGAAGAAAGATCGTTACGAGGCTTATGCAAATAGAGCGCTGGAAACAATTCAAAAAATTTCGAAAACAATTTGATATTCATTGCAAGGGCGGTTACAATGTGATAACATTTAATCGCCCTTGTGAGGTGAAGAAATGGATATTGTTAAGAAAAGTTTAATTTTGTTCGTAGAATATTTACAAATTGAGAAAAACTATTCACAATATACAATTGTGAATTACTCTGCAAATATTGAAGAATTTGCCCTTTTTATGCAAGAAGAGGGAATTGCGGGTCTTGATGTTGTGACCTACCAGGATATTAGACTGTATTTGACAAAGCTTCATCAGATGAAACTGGCAAGACGAACAATTTCTAAGAAGATTTCCAGTCTCCGAAGCTTCTATAAGTTTCTTAACCGTGAAAAACTTCTGAATGATAACCCGTTTTCACTTGTTTCTCTTCCGAAAAAAGAGGGAAGGATTCCAACTTTTCTTTATGAAAAAGAGCTGGAGCTGCTATTCTCTGTTTCCGACCTTTCCACACCGCTTGGCCAAAGGAATCAGGCCCTTCTCGAAATGCTTTATGGCACGGGAATAAGGGTGAGCGAGTGTGCAGGGTTAAAAAAACAGGATGCGGATCTTTATATGGGAACAGTTCTTGTAAACGGCAAGGGAAATAAGCAGCGCTATGTCCCGTTCGGCAGCTATGCCCAAGATGCTCTGGAGCTGTATTTAAAAGATGGACGTGAGCAGCTCATACAAAAGGCCGCACCGAATGATGCAATCTTTTTGAACAATCGCGGAAATCCGTTAAAAGCTGGAGGCATCCGGCATATCTTAAATGAGCTGGTTAAAAAGTCTGCAGCAAACTTACATATTCATCCGCACATGTTCCGCCATACGTTTGCCACACATCTGTTAAATGAAGGTGCCGACCTGCGAAGTGTTCAGGAGCTGCTGGGTCATTCCCACCTGTCCTCCACACAAATTTATACACATGTTTCTAAGGATCAGCTGAAGAAGACATATATGTCTCATCATCCTAGAGCGTAAATTGTTGACTAGAGGAGGAATGGATCATGAGTGAATTCCATGCAACCACAATATTTGCCATTCACCATAAAGACGGGTATGCGATGGCAGGCGACGGCCAGGTAACGTTCGGCAATGCTGTCGTCATGAAGCATACAGCAAGAAAAGTCCGCAGATTATTTAACGGAAAAGTAATCGCCGGTTTTGCAGGTTCTGTAGCAGATGCGTTTACTCTGTTTGAGATGTTTGAAGGCAGGCTCGAAGAATATAATGGCAACCTTCAGCGCGCAGCAGTAGAGCTTGCTAAGGAATGGAGAAGCGATAAAGTTCTCAGAAGGCTTGAAGCGATGCTTATTGTAATGAACAAGGAAGATTTACTCCTAATTTCAGGAACAGGGGAAGTCATCGAACCTGATGACGGCATCCTTGCTATCGGTTCCGGAGGCAACTATGCTCTTTCAGCAGGAAGAGCCTTAAAGCGCTACAGCGGGGAAAGCTTGTCAGCTAAAGAAATTGCTGAAGGAGCACTCCGAATCGCAGGAGAAATCTGCGTATATACGAATGACAATGTGATTGTAGAAGAGCTGTAGGAAAGGATTGGTACCCATGAAAAACCAATTAACCCCCCGTCAGATTGTTGAGCGTCTGGATCAGTATATTGTCGGTCAAAACGATGCGAAACGTGCTGTAGCGGTTGCATTAAGAAACCGTTACCGCAGAAGTCTTCTTGATGAATCACTTAAGGATGAAGTGGTGCCGAAGAATATTTTGATGATTGGGCCTACGGGAGTAGGGAAAACCGAAATTGCAAGACGGATTGCCAAACTTGTCGGAGCGCCTTTCATCAAAATAGAAGCGACAAAATTTACCGAAGTCGGTTATGTAGGCCGTGATGTCGAATCGATGGTCAGAGATTTGATGGAGAGCTCTATTCGCATCGTGAAAGAAGAAAAGATGAGCGAAGTGAAGGGTACGGCTGCAGAAAATGCCAACAGGAGGCTTGTCGAGCTGCTCGTTCCTTCATCCAGAAAAAATCAGTCCACAAAAAATCCTTTTGAAATGCTTTTTGGCGGAACGCAAGAACAGGACCATACTTCATCCAATGATGACGATTCGAATTTGAATGAAAGAAGGAAAAAAATCGCTCATCAGCTGGAGCTCGGAGAACTTGAGGATCAGTATGTAACCGTGGACGTTGAGGAACAGCAGCCATCCATGTTTGATATGCTTCAGGGGTCGGGTATGGAACAGATGGGCATGAACATGCAGGATGCTTTCAGCAGTTTTATGCCTAAGAAAACAAAGAAGCGTAAGCTGACTGTAAAAGAAGCTCGAAAGGTTCTTCAAAATGAAGAGGCACAGAAGCTGATTGATATGGATGAAGCCACACAGGAAGCAGTAACCCGTGCGGAACAATCCGGAATCATATTTATTGATGAAATCGATAAAATTGCCAAGAAAAACAGCGGCGGAGGCTCAGCTGATGTTTCAAGAGAGGGCGTACAGCGCGATATCCTTCCAATTGTTGAAGGATCAACCGTTGTAACGAAATATGGATCGGTCAAAACAGATCATGTTCTATTTATCGCTGCAGGTGCTTTTCATATGGCTAAGCCATCTGACTTAATTCCGGAGCTGCAGGGGAGATTTCCAATCCGCGTGGAGCTTTCAAAGTTAAGTACAGAGGATTTTGTCCGGATTCTTGTTGAGCCGGATAACGCACTTTTAAAACAATATACAGCACTGCTGGAAACTGAAGGTATAAAACTTGAATTTTCAGACGAAGCTATTCGTAAGATTGCCGAAGTTGCTTTTCAAGTGAATCAGGACACAGATAATATTGGTGCACGCAGACTACATACCATACTCGAGCGGCTGCTGGAGGATCTATCCTTCGAAGCTCCGGATGTAACAATGGACAAAATAACGATTACACCGCAATATGTTGAAGAAAAGCTGGGGAAAATCGCAAGCAATAAAGATTTAAGCCAATTTATCTTATAGAGATTGATTATTTTTAGGAGGAAACCCAATCATGGCTTTACTAGAGAAAACGAGAACGATCAATGCAATGCTGCAGAAAGCTGCAGGAAAGCCTGTTAACTTTAAAGAAATGTCCGAAATTTTGAGTGAAGTAATCGAGGCGAATATCTTTATTGTCAGCAGAAGAGGGAAGCTGCTTGGATTTGCCATCAATCAGCAGATTGAACATGAACGTATGAAACAGATGCTTGAAGACCGCCAATTTCCTGAAGAGTACACAAAAAACTTATTCAAAGTCTCTGAGACTTCCTCCAATCTGGATGTATTCAGTGAATATACGGCATTCCCAGTTGAAAACCGTGATCTGTTCAAAAATGGTTTAACGACAATCGTTCCAATCATTGGCGGCGGGGAGCGCCTGGGCACATTGATTCTTGCCCGTCTTGAAGCACAATTTGAAGATGATGATCTGATTCTTGCTGAATATGGCGCAACAGTAGTCGGAATGGAAATTCTTCGCGAGAAAGCTGACGAAATTGAAGTAGAAGCAAGAAGCAAGGCAGTTGTTCAAATGGCGATTAGCTCCCTATCATACAGTGAGCTTGAAGCAATCGAGCACATTTTCGAGGAATTAAATGGAAATGAAGGACTGCTGGTAGCGAGTAAAATTGCTGACCGCGTAGGAATTACCCGATCTGTAATCGTAAATGCGCTTCGCAAGCTTGAAAGTGCTGGAGTAATCGAATCACGTTCCCTTGGTATGAAAGGAACATACATTAAAGTACTTAACGACAAATTCCTCATTGAATTAGAGCGATTGAAATCAAATTGATGTAAAAAGGCACCCGTTCTCCGGGTGCCTTTTTATTTTTGTAGTTCAATTTAATTACAAAATATAGGTTTAAAGTCCCGTTAAAAAAATAGAACAATATGAGGACGAAAATTTACAAGAAGTTCATAGACTTTGAGCCTATATAAATTTACAATAACAGTATGGATTTAACATAATTCGACATGAATAAGATACGAATGACTTAGAACTATTGTGGGGGTTTTAATTTTGCTCTTTTCAAATACCATTACTTCTCTTGAGAATGCCTTGAAAACGTCCAATATACAGCAAAAAGTGATTTCAAATAATATTGCCAATGCAGATACCCCTGGATATAAAGCCAAAAAGGTATCTTTTCAAAATGTTTTAAACAGTGAGATGGCTTCTATAAAAGCAACCAGGACAGATCAAAGACACCTGGAATTTACAAATGCCTCCACAACAGGAGCTGTAGTTAAAAATAAAAACAGCTCCTATCATTCGAACGGCAATAGTGTGGACATTGATCAGGAAATGTCCGATCTTGCGAAAAACCAAATTCAGTACAACGCTCTTGTTGACAGATTAAACGGGAAGTTCAAATCGCTTCAGACAGTTTTGACGGGAGGGAGATAATCGATGACCATTTTTAACAGCTTGAATACCTCTGCCTCAGCTTTAACTGCGCAGCGATTAAGAATGGATGTTGTTTCCTCAAACATTGCGAATGCAGAGACTACAAGAGGAAAATTTGTTGATGGGGAATGGCAGCCTTACCAACGGAAAATGGTTGAAATAAAAGAGAAGGACAGCTTTTCCTCTATGCTGTCCAGAGCGGGAACCGGCCAGGCCGGAAGCGGAGTGCAGGTTACAAAAATCAGTGATGACTCATCACCATTTAAATTAGTTTATGATCCCGGGCACCCGGATGCAGATGCGCAAGGTTATGTTAAGATGCCGAATGTTGATCCGCTTAAAGAAATGACGGATTTAATCAGCAGTACTCGTTCTTACGAGGCAAACGTAACCGTGTTCAATGCCTCTAAAAACATGCTTTTAAAGGCATTAGAAATTGGAAAGTAAGGTGAAAATTCATGATCAATGGTATTACTCCTATATCCCTTCAAAATATGGACGGTGTGGCAAAGGCAGCGGCACCGGCTCAAACACAGGCAGGCCAATTCGGAGACATGCTGAAAAATGCTATGAATGAAGTAAACCGTGCACAGCTTGAGTCGGATAAAATGACTGGGGCACTGGCAAAAGGACAAAATGTTGAATTGCAGGATGTAATGATTGCCGCTGAAAAGGCAAGTGTAACCTTATTATCATCAATTGAAATGAGAAATAAAGCGATTGAAGCCTATCAGGAAGTAATGCGCATGCAAATGTAAGATGACTTTCACTGCCTGCCATTGAGTCGTCATCAGAACCGGGGGAACGGAAAGAATGAATCAAAAGCTTAAAGAAATAGGTGAAAAAATCCTCCTGTTCTGGAGGGGGAAATCAAAAGGTCAAAAAGGAATGGTGATTGGGAGTTTCCTCGCAGCAGTTATCCTGATTTCCGTTCTGGCCTTCTTTTTATCCAGGCCGAATCTGGTGCCTTTATATAAAGAACTAACACTTGAAGAATCCGGTCAGATTAAAGAAACACTTGACGGAAGAGGGGTTCAATCTGAAATTGCAGACAGCGGAACGACGATTCTCGTACCGGCTGAAATGGTAAACAGCTTGAAAGTGGATCTTGCTGCCGAAGGACTTCCGGAGAGCGGTACGATCGACTATTCGTTCTTTGGACAAAATGTCGGGTTCGGGATGACAGACAATGAATTCGATGTATTGAAACTGAAGGCAACCCAAACAGAGCTTGCAAACCTCATTAAAGGGATTGAGGGAGTGAAGGATGCGAGTGTCATGATCAATCTCCCCCAGGAAACTGTCTTTGTCGGTGAGGAAGCAGAACAAGCCTCTGCTTCCATAGTAGTGACGATGAAGCCCGGGAATAAATTGGATCAGACAAGAGTGGACGCTCTTTATCATCTCGTATCTAAAAGTGTACCGAATCTCCCTGCTGATAATATCGTCATAATGGACGATAATTTTAACTATTTCAACCAAAATAAGGAAAATGATCCAACCGTAAGCAATTATGCCAGCCAGCATGATATCAAGATGGGGATCGAGCGGGATTTGCAGCAGCAGGTGCAGAAAATGCTTGGAACGATGATCGGTCAAGATAAAGTAGTTGTTTCTGTAACAACAGATCTTGACTTTACCCAGGAAAACCGGGAAGAGAATTTAGTCGAGCCTGTGGATAAAGAGAATATGGCTGGAATCCAGGTCAGCGCAGAGCGTATTTCAGAAGCCTATACCGGAGACGGTGCGCAGGCAGCCGGAGGTACAGCAGGAACAAATGAAGGGGACGTTCCGAATTATGAACAATCTGCTCAAAACGGTAATGGAAATTACGAGCGGACTGAAGAACGGATCAACAATGAGGTTAACAGAATAAAAAAACAGATTGTTGAAAGCCCATATAAAATAAGAGATTTGGGGATTCAGGTAATGGTTGAACCTCCCAATCCTAAAAATCCCGGATCCATACCACAGGAAAGAGTAGATGATATAAGGCAGATGCTGTCTACAATCGTCCGTACTTCTATTAATAAAGATGCAAATGCGAATCCAATTTCAGATCAGGATATCGAAAGCAAGATTGTTGTATCTGTTCAGCCATTCGCAGGAAAGATGCAAGCACTTGATAATGCATCATCACCCGCCATTCCTATGTGGGTATATATTGCCGGAGGTGCGCTCCTGGCTGTCATACTATTGCTTATTTTCCTTCTCTTCCGAAAAAGAAGAAAAGAAGATGAGTACGAGTATGAAGAAGAACTGGTTACGATTCCAATTAATGTACCTGATGTGAACGAAGAATCGGAATCAGAAGCAACGGTAAGAAGAAAGCAGCTTGAAAAGCTGGCAAAAGAGAAGCCGGAAGACTTTGCGAAGCTCCTCAGAACCTGGCTCTCTGAAGAGTAAGGAGGAATGTGATACGTGGCAAGGCGGGATCAAACAAAACTATCAGGAAAACAAAAAGCGGCCATTCTCTTAATCTCACTTGGACCGGATGTGTCTGCTTCTGTTTACAAACATTTATCGGAGGAAGAAATTGAACGGCTGACTCTTGAAATCTCAGGAGTAAGGACCGTTGATTCCATTAAGAAAGAAGATATTTTAGAAGAATTCCATGAAATTGCAATGGCTCAGGACTTTATATCTTCAGGTGGGATTGCCTATGCGAAGGAAGTGCTGGAGCGGGCGCTTGGTGAAGAGAGAGCAACATCAATTATCAGCAGGCTAACTTCCACTCTTCAAGTTAAGCCATTTGACTTTGCAAGAAAAGCAGAACCGACTCAAATTCTTAATTTTATTCAAAATGAACACCCTCAAACCATCTCATTGATTTTGTCCTATCTGGACCCGGTTCAGGCAGGGCAAATTCTTTCCGAACTTCCTCAAGAGGTTCAGGCAGACATAGCAAGGAGGATTGCTGTAATGGATCGGACTTCTCCTGAGATCATTTATGAGGTGGAACAAATACTGGAGAAGAAATTGTCTTCAGCCTTTACCCAGGACTACACCCAGACAGGCGGAGTCGAAGCGGTGGTTGAGGTACTGAATGGAGTAGATCGAAGCACGGAAAGAACCATTCTGGATGCTCTTGAAATTCAGGATCCTGAACTTGCGGAAGAAATAAAGAAACGAATGTTTGTATTTGAAGACATCGTTACACTTGATAATCGCGCTATACAGCGTGTAATACGTGATGTTGATAATGAAGATCTTAAGCTGTCACTTAAAGTGGCGAGTGAAGAAGTCAGAGAAATTGTCTTTAAGAACATGTCTGCGAGAATGGCTGAAACGTTCAGGGAAGAGATGGAATATATGGGGCCTGTCCGTTTGAGAGATGTTGAAGAATCTCAATCAAGAATTGTTGGGGTAATCCGCAGACTGGAAGAGAATGGTGAAATCGTAGTTGCCCGAGGCGGAGGAGACGATATCATTGTCTAAGCTTATCAAGTCACGATTCTCAAGCCAGCAGACAGACTCTGCTGCCATTGTTCCAATTATGAAAATGGAGAATCCCCATTTACTTCAGGAAGAGATAGAAGAATCTGAACAAATCAAACGTGCGAAAAGATTAAGCGAGCAAATCATCAGGGATGCACGTGCTGAAGAAGAATCTCTGCTCCAATCAATTGAAATGGCAAAACAAAATTGGGAACATGAAAAAATGGCTTTAGAAGAAGAGGCAAGGCAGTCAGGCTACCAGGAAGGTCTTGCTTACGGCAGAGAAGATGGATACCAACAAGTTTCCCAAGCTATAGATCAGGCAAACCAACTGGTTGAGCTGTCCCGTGCAGATTACCTGGAAAAAGTAGAATCAGCAGAAGAAACAATTGTTGCACTGGCTGTGAAGATGGCGGAAAAAATCATCGGAACCTACTTAAATGAACAGCCTGATCAAATGATTGATATCGTGAAGCAGCTTCTAAAGGAAGTAAAGGATTATGATGAAATCAAAATTTTTGTACACCCGGAACGATATGAATATGTACGCTCCCAGAAAGGTGAGTTAAAACAGCTTCTCACAAATGAGCAGGAATTGTTTTTGTACATGGATGACGGGTTATCACCTTTTGATTGTTTCGTAGAAACGTCCTTCGGCAGAATTGATGCTTCTGTGGATACTCAGCTTAAACAGCTTGAAAAGCAGCTTCTGGAAAGACTGGGAGAGGCGGAGACTTCATGAAAGCGGCTGATCTGCTAAACGTTGTGGAAATGCTTGATTCATATAAACGATTCGGCAAGGTTAAAAGAGTGGTCGGCTTAATGATTGAGTCCAGAGGTCCTGCAAGTTCGATTGGGGACTTATGCTACATCCATACAGGGGCGGGAAAGACGAAAAGAATTCCGGCTGAAGTAGTTGGTTTCAAAGATGAGAATGTTTTGCTGATGCCATTCTCACCCGTATCAGATATTTCGCCGGGCAGTATTGTAGAGGCAACAAAAGAACCTCTTCGTGTAATGGCGGGGATTCCGCTGATCGGATCTGTACTGGATGCTCTCGGGAAGCCTCTGGACGATGCCTCACTTCCAAAAGGCCTTTCTTATGTGGCGTCCGACCAATCACCTCCCAATCCAATGAAAAGACCGCCGATCCATGAGCCGATGGAGGTGGGGGTTAAAGTTATTGACTCACTTTTAACGGTAGGCAAGGGCCAGCGGGTAGGGATCTTTGCGGGGAGCGGGGTTGGAAAAAGCACCCTGATGGGAATGATTGCTCGAAATACGAAAGCAGATTTAAACGTTATCGCACTTGTTGGGGAGCGCGGGCGGGAAGTACGGGAATTTATTGAACGTGACCTGGGACCTGAGGGCTTAAAGCGATCCATTGTCGTCGTAGCGACATCGGATCAGCCGGCTTTAATGAGGATGAAGGCTGCCTATACAGCTACAGCTATTGCTGAGTACTTCCGCGATACAGGAAGAGACGTAATGCTTATGATGGATTCTGTTACAAGGGTGGCGATGGCACAGCGTGAAATCGGACTGGCTATCGGAGAGCCGCCTACGACTAAAGGGTATACACCTTCTGTTTTCGCTATCTTGCCAAAGCTTTTAGAACGAACAGGAACAAATGAAAATGGATCGATTACAGCTTTCTATACCGTGCTTGTTGATGGGGACGACATGAATGAACCTATTGCTGATACGGTCAGGGGAATCTTGGACGGGCACTTTGTGCTTGACCGGGCTCTTGCAAATAAGGGCCAGTTTCCAGCGATTAATGTCCTGAAAAGCATTAGCAGGGTGATGAATCAGCTCGTGCCATCCGAACATAGACATGCAGCAAGTAAACTTCGGGAATATCTTTCTACTTACCTGAATTCAGAGGATTTGATAAATATTGGTGCCTACAAAAGAGGTTCATCAGCAGAAATTGATGAAGCAATTCGGCTGTACCCAGAGATTCTCGCTTTTTTAAAACAGGAAGTTCATGAAAATGTTTCTCTTAACGAAAGTGTGCATGAACTATTTACGAAAATGGAGATGAGTACTAACTAATGGGATATACATTTCGTTTCCAAAAAATACTCGAGTTGAAGGAGAACGAAAAAGAGCAGCGGCTTTCGGAATACAACCGCTCAGTTCAGGACTTTGAAACTGCCGCAGAAAAGCTGTATGACTCTATGAAAAAAAAGGAAGTTCTTGAAGAAAACACAAAGAAACGATTAACGAGCGGAATGGCTGTGCAGGAAATCCGGCATTATCAGCAATTTGTAACAAACCTGGACCGTGCGATTGAACACTATCAAAAACTGGTGATCGTCAGCAGGAACAAGATGCAGGAAAAGCAGGAAGTACTCATGGAAAGCAACTCAGAAGTCCGAAAGTTCGAAAAAATGAAAGAACGCCATATTGAAATGAATAAAGAAATGGAGAAACAAAACGATACAAGGAGCATGGATGACCTATCGATTCGATCGTTCATGTACCGGGAAATCTAGGTGAAGGAAGTTGGAAAATAATAAAAAAGAATACGGTAAATTTCAGTGGTTTCTTTTCGTCATCCTCATCCCTCTATTCTTCACAGTCACACTTGCAGCAATCATCCTATCTGTTGCAGGAATTAATGTAGCGGGAACAGCCGCAGAATGGATATCGAGCCTAACAGGTACTTCACAAAAAAATGAAGGACATGCTTCCCAATCTGTACCTGCGAACGGTGAACTGAAAAAGGCAGAAAAAGATAATAAAGAACTGGCAGCTTCCATTTCTGCACATAAACAGGAAATAAAAGCGATGGAAAATGACGTATTGCTTAAAGAAAAAAAGATTGCAAGTCTTTCTAAAGAAGTAGAGGACTTAAAAGCACAGCTGGAACAGAAAGCTTCAGTGAAAGCAGATCAAAAGGATATTGCAAAACTTTATGAAGGAATGTCAGCCAGTAAAGCAGCAAACATCCTGCCGCTTCTTGGAGAAGACGATGCGATGAAGATTCTCAATACCTTAAAAGATGATCAAGTAACATCCATTCTTGAAAAAATGAGCCCAGAGAACGCCGCTTTATACACTGGAAAGCTTGCTGATTCTAAAGGAGGTGAATAATTGTTGATTCGTTCCATTAACCAAATGGCTGCTCCTGCAGCTCAAATGAACGGAAGCAATCCATTGAACGGTCTTTCATTTCAGCAAATGTTAATCGGAGCATTTCCTCCTCCCAATATGGAAGGGGCAATAACAGAGAGCAGTCAGCTGCCCGATTCTGCTGATAAACAAACGATTGCTCCGATCACAAAAGAAACCCTATTGCTTCTTTTGGAAGGGCTTCAGAAACAGATTCATACTTTATTGAAAGAAGGAAGTCTGGAAGAAGACAAGATCGATGAGCTGGAAAACATTGCTTCAGAACTCTTTGCTTTTTTAACGCAGGAAAATGCTCCGGCTATGTATAGCAACCTGAAAGTCAATGCAGAGCTGCAGCAGAACGGGGCCAATCACAAACAGCACCATTTAAGCGAATGGCTGACTCCAGTCAAGGCGGGACATCTAATTGAAGTTTTGACTTCACTTGAAAAAGAAGGACAGCTGCCGGCAGGGCTTAAAGCTTTGCTCACAAGCCTTGCTGAGAAAAAAACGGGTCCTGATACAGCTGCTGCTTTCATACAGAGCGCTTTGAAAAAAACAGGATCTGTCCATCAGCAATCGGCGGCTTCTGCAGCTGATATCGTTTCTTCAACTATTAATAAAGCCTATCCATTATCTGCTGCATCAGGAAAAAGCGTTCACTTATCATCTGGAGCAGAAACAGGCGCTCATTTATCTTCAACAATTGAAAAAATCAATCCTTTATCCAATGAAACCGCAAATTTCACCACTCAATCACCTTTAGCCAAGCCCGAGCAGCTCTTGCTATTTGTAAAAACTGATCCAACTGGAAACAGGGTTAATCAGGAAGATATGATTCAGCAGATTCAGCAGCTTCTTACAAGAAGTAAATTTATTGCTGTAAATGGTTCCGAGAAGCTTTTTCTTAAATTGTACCCTGAGCATTTAGGCGAACTGCGAATTGAAATTATGCAGTCCGACGGGAAATGGATGGCTAAATTTACCGCTGGAAGCTTAATGGTCAAAGAAGTGATTGAAAGCCATCTTCATCAACTCAAACAAGGCCTCACAGCTCAGCATATACAAATGGAAAAAATTGAAGTGCTGCAATCCTTTACTTCTCCAAGCAGAGATCTTCCTCAGGATCAAGGGGAACGCGGCAGACACAGCGGGCACTCAAATCGTGAAAATCCTAAAGACGATTCTCTCGAACGATCTTTTGAGGACTCCCTGAAAGAAGAATTAAACAATGAATAATGGCAGGTGACAAAATTGGAAACGAAAATTGATTCATCCTCTATGCTTTCAAGTATCAAAAAGGAAGAAAGAAAACCATCAGATGTACTTGGCAAGGATGATTTCCTGAAAATTCTGATGAGTCAGCTTCAAAACCAGGATCCTTTAAATCCAATGGAAGACAAGGAATTTATCTCTCAAATGGCCTCCTTTTCATCCCTGGAACAGATGACCAACATGAATAAAACAATGCAGGATTTCATCACCTCTCAGTCAGGAAGTTCCATACTTCAGTACAGCACACTGATTGGAAAAGAAATTACCTATTCATACAAGGAAACAGACAATGACGGAAATACAGCTGTTAAAGAAGGCAAACAAACTGTTAAAGCAATCAGTCAGAAAAACAATGAAGTGACACTCGAACTGATGGATGGAACGATCATTTATAAAGATGAAATCGTTAAGGTGTCTGATAAAGGCAGCGAGTAAGGATGGAAAATGGAATTGAAAAACTCAAACACCTTCCGCTGTCTCTATACAGACCCATTCAAAAAAAGCAAAACGACACAAGTTTTCAAACTCTTTTTCAAGAAAAACTGACCATTAGCAAGCATGCTAGAGCACGATTAGATGAGCGAAACATTGTCATCTCAGATGAAAAATGGAATTTGATGGAGGACAGGCTTTCCGAAGCAAAGCAAAAGGGTATTCAGGATGCGCTTTTTCTATCAAATGAAGGAGCTTTCATCATCAGTGTGAAAAATTCCACGCTGATTACTGCCATGAATCGAAAAGAAGCAGCGTCTCAGATTTTTACGAATATTAACGGAACAATCTTATTGGATTAACGGCTGGACCCGTCAAGGGAAGCCTGGCTGCCGACTGATTGAAGCAGTCATCCATAAAAAAATGGGGGAATTGAAAATGCTAAGATCTTTATATTCAGGAATAAGCGGAATGAAAAACTTTCAGACAAAGCTTGATGTTATTGGGAATAACATTTCAAATGTGAATACTTACGGTTTTAAGAAGGGCAGAACGATATTTCAAGATCTTTACAGCCAGTCGATCACTGGGGCGAGTGCACCAGCAGGAACAATGGGAGGCACAAACCCAAGTCAGGTAGGACTTGGTTCACAGCTTGCTTCAATCGATACCATTCACACAGGTGGAAGCCTGCAGACGACGGGAAGGAATTTAGATTTGGCTATTTCCGGGGATGGATTTTTTCAGGTTGCTGAAACTGGGAAATTCGGTGCACCTTTATATACGAGAGCAGGTAACTTTTATTTAGACAATAAGGGCGATATTGTTACGTCCGAAGGGTTATATCTAAAAAGTACGGGCGGTGGAAAAATTACGATTCCTACTACTGCCAAAAGCATGAGTGTTGGACAAGATGGAAATGTTTCATATGTTGATTCAACTGGTGCCATACAAACTGCTGGAACGATTGAGTTAGCAAAATTCCCGAATGTTGGAGGTCTGGAAAAATCAGGTTCCAACCTTTATATCGCCACTACCAATTCAGGCACAGCTGTTGTAGCTGCTCCTGGTCAATCAGGAATCGGCTTAGTACAAGCTGGATCTCTTGAAATGTCAAACGTAGATCTCTCAGAAGAATTCACTGAAATGATTGTTGCCCAAAGAGGATTTCAATCTAATACGAAAATCATTACGACATCAGATGAAATTCTCCAGGAGCTTATGAATCTAAAACGATAAGAATGGGGGCAGGGAACAGCTTCTTTAAGCTGTTCCTGAACTTAATGATTAAAGTGACCCGTTTAACCGGACAGCCATTTTACTTAAATGCTTTACAGATTGAGTTAGTAGAGTCATTCCCTGATACAGCTATTACCTTAACCAACGGCAGAAAATTCATTGTGAAAGAAAAAGAAGAAGAAGTGATTGAGCGGATGACAAATTTTTATCGGGAAATTGGCCTTTTAGCCATGACGAACAAGCTAAAGGAGCAGGAAAATGAATAAAAAGCTATTATCCATTATGTTTATCATTATTACCTCTATTACGCTGATTGGAGTTGCGGCATTAGCGGTAATGACTAATTTTTTTGAGAAAGACACATCAGGAGCGCCAACCATTGATGAAATAGTGGAGGCTTCTGTTGAAGTTCCTGAGCTTACGACAAATCTTGCAAGCGGGAATATCGTCCGGATTTCCCTAAAGTTAGAAACAGATTCAAAGAAAGCAAAGGAAGAGCTTGAAAAAAGAGAGTTTCAGGTAAAGGATGTCATCATCTCGGAATTAAGCAATATGAACGCTAAACAGCTTGCAGGAAAGAATGGCAAGGAATCGTTAAAGAAAACGATCATGGGAAGCATTAACAATCTGATGCAAGAAGGAAAAGTTGAGAAGGTCTACACTACCTCCTTCATCCTGCAATGATGAATATTTGTTTAAGGAGGTAACGTCATGTCCGGTGAAATATTATCGCAAAATGAAATTGATGCACTTCTATCAGCCATTACTACAGGAGAAATGGATGCAGAAGAGCTTAAAAGAGAAGAAGCGGAGAAAAAAATCAAAACGTATGATTTTAAAAGAGCTCTGCGCTTTTCCAAAGATCAGATCAGAAGCCTTACCCGGATCCATGAAAACTTTGCCCGGCTTCTTACTACGTATTTCTCTGCACAGCTGAGAACGTACATCCAGATTACTGTGGCATCCGTTGATCAGGTTCCATATGAAGAGTTCGTGCGTTCGATGCCTAAGATGACGATTTTGAATATTTTTCAAGTTCAGCCTCTTGAAGGCCGGATTGTCATGGAAGTCAACCCGAACATCGCTTATGCAATGATGGATCGAGTAATGGGCGGAATTGGATCTGGTTTTAATAAGATTGATACATTGACAGAGATTGAAACAAGAATTATGTCCAATCTTTTCGAAAAATCCCTTGATAATTACAGGGAGGCATGGAGTTCAATTACAAGTATTGAGCCGGAGATGCAGGAATTTGAAGTGAATCCGCAATTTATTCAAATGGTTTCTCCAAATGAAACGGTTATTGTCATCTCTCTGACAGCCCAAGTAGGAGACACCAGCGGAATGATTAATTTATGCATCCCGCATGTCGTTCTTGAGCCGATTATTCCAAAGCTATCCGTTCACTACTGGATGCAGTCAGACAGGAAAGAACGGAACCCTGCGGAAACAGAAGCTCTTCAAAAGCGGATTGAATTGACAGATATTACGGTTTCAGCAGAATTAGGTTCCTCTGAAATTACCATTCACGAATTTATGGAGCTGCAATCCGGAGACATCATTCAAATGGATCAATCCATTGATCAGCCGCTCCTGATTAAAATAGGAGACAAACCAAAATATACAGGACAGCCTGGAAAATTAAACCGCAAATTAGCTGTGCAGATTCTTGACCACTATTTTGGGGGTGACGAAGATGGGGAGTAATGAAATGCTATCACAAGATGAAATCGATGCATTGCTTAAAGGTACTGGATTAGAAGAAGAACCGGCTAAAGGTAAAGAGGTTGGAGATTATCTGGATGAAATGGAAGCTGATGCGCTCGGCGAAATTGGAAATATATCATTTGGGAGCTCTGCTACCGCTTTATCCACTTTACTGAATCAAAAAGTGGATATCACCACACCAGAGGTATCAATTATTGAAAAAAACAAGCTTGCTCATGAGTTTCCTCAGCCTTATGTGGCCATCGAAGTCACTTACACGGAAGGATTCTCTGGCAGTAATCTGCTTGTAATTGAACAAAATGATGCGGCGATTATTGCAGACCTGATGATTGGAGGAGATGGAATTAATCCAGATCCCTCACTAGGCGATATTCATATCAGTGCCGTTCAGGAAGCAATGAATCAAATGATGGGTTCGGCTGCAACAAGCATGTCTACCATTTTTAACAAAAAAGTAGATATCAGTCCGCCTAAACTTGAACTATTGAACATCAACGCAGGAGAGGGAACGGATGCCATTCCTGATTCAGAATTAATTATTAAGGTGTCTTTCCGGCTAAAGGTGGGCAACTTGATTGACTCAAGCATAATGCAGGTTCTTCCTCTGCAATTTGCAAAAGATCTTATTTTTGAATTGATGAATCCTCCGGCACCGGCAGCACCCGCTGAACCGAAAGTCCAGACGCCTGCTCCTGAAAAAGAGCCTGTACATCAGGCCGCAAACGGAGCCGCTTATCAGGAATATGCGAAGCAGCCTGAGCCTGCCTACAATCCGCCTAAGCCTGAGTATGATGTGAAGCCGGCAGAATTTGCAAGCTTTGAGCCGATGCAATCTTTAAGCGGTGATCGCAGAAATCTGGACCTGCTGATGGATATACCTCTGCAAGTGACCGTAGAGCTTGGCCGTACTAAGCGGTCCATTAAAGAAATCCTCGAGCTGTCTTCAGGCTCCATTATTGAGCTTGATAAACTTGCAGGTGAGCCAGTAGACATACTAATTAACCGTAAAATCGTAGCAAAAGGCGAAGTTGTTGTCATCGACGAGAACTTCGGAGTTCGAGTAACAGATATTATCAGCCAGCAAGACAGACTAAATAAACTTAAGTAAACGGGAGTGGCAAACATGGCAAAGAGAATTTTAATCGTAGACGATGCAGCATTTATGAGAATGATGATTAAGGATATTCTTTCTAAAAATGGATTTGATGTAGTAGGAGAAGCAGCAGATGGTGCACAGGCAGTTGAAAAATATAAAGAACATCAGCCTGATTTAGTTACGATGGATATCACCATGCCTGAAATGGATGGCATCACAGCCTTGAAAGAAATTAAAAAATTAAATCCGAATGCCAAAGTAATTATGTGTTCCGCAATGGGGCAGCAGGCTATGGTAATCGACGCCATTCAAGCTGGAGCGAAGGATTTTATCGTTAAACCCTTTCAAGCGGATCGCGTAATTGAAGCTATTCAAAAATCACTTAGCTAAGCCGGTGTGCAGCGTGCAAAAAATGATGAAAATTACAGCAGCCGCTCTTATTTTTCTAATCTCAGTTTTTTCTCCTTTTCAACACCATATATCTGCGGCAGCCGAAAAAGACGGCACGGTCCAGGATTATCTTCAGCAAAAGGATAAAACGACTGATTCGGAGAAAAAGAGTGAGAAATCTGTCCCTGCTCCCCAGGTGGAAAACAAGCCTGGGGTTACCGCGTGGGACTTCATAAAAATGATTTTTGCAACTCTTTTCGTAGTCGGTCTTATCTATATTCTTTTCAGGCTGATTTCATCAAGAAACAAGCTGATGAAACCAGTGAATTATCTTCAGACACTGGGAGGAACATCTTTAGGTCAAAACCGATCGATTCAGCTTGTAAAAGCGGGTGAAGAGGTTCTTCTAGTTGGTGTAGGGGATTCCATTCAGCTTCTTAAAGTGATTGAAAACGAAGAAGAAGTGGAACGGATTATTCGTCAGTATGAAGATAAAGGTGTCGATTTGCAGGGAGCAAAAACGATCGTATCAAAGGCAGTTCAATCGATCGGAGTTAAATCTGAAGAAAAGAATCGTTCATCCTTTAAGCAAGCTCTTCAAAAGCAGCTTGAAGAACTTGGATCAGAAAGAAAGCAAAAGGAACAAGAGTGGATCAGGAAAGGGACTGGAAGAAATGAATGAGCTTATGGGCATATTGGGTTCAGGGGAAGCCGAAAGTGTAAGCACCTCCGTTCAGCTGCTGCTTTTGCTGACCGTGTTATCTCTGGCACCAAGCATCTTAATCCTGTTTACGTGCTTTACAAGGATTGTCATTGTCCTGTCTTTTGTCAGAACTTCCCTTGCAACGCAGCAAATGCCTCCAAATCAAGTACTGATTGGACTTTCCCTGTTTTTAACTTTTTTTATTATGGGACCTGTTTTATCTGAGGCTAACGAGCAGGCGCTCACGCCATTATTGGAAGAGAAAATCACGCTGGAAGAAGCGTATGTGAAAGCGGAAAAACCATTTAAGGAATTCATGAGCAAACATACAAGACAAAAAGACCTGGAATTGTTCTTAAATTATGCAAACATCGAAAAACCTAAAACAGTCGATGACATCCCCATAACTGCGCTGGTTCCGGCCTATGCCATTAGTGAAATTAAAACAGCCTTTCAAATCGGTTTTATGATCTTCATCCCATTCCTTGTCATTGACATGGTCGTAGCAAGTATTCTGATGTCGATGGGGATGATGATGCTTCCTCCCGTTATGATTTCACTGCCATTTAAGATTTTGCTCTTTGTACTCGTTGATGGCTGGTATTTGGTGATTAAGTCACTGCTTCAAAGTTTTTAAGGAGGAATATCAATGAGTTCGGAGATGGTCATTTCCATTGCTGAAAAAGCGGTTTATACTACCCTGCTGATTTGCGGGCCGCTGCTGCTTGTCGCATTGGTTATTGGTCTTGCGGTCAGTATTTTTCAGGCAACTACTCAAATTCAGGAACAGACTCTTGCATTTATTCCAAAAATAGTAGCTGTGATGGTCGGACTGATTTTTTTTGGACCATGGATGCTCACAACACTGGTATCCTATGCATCCAGTATTTTTGGCAATCTGGATCGGTTTGTAGGCTAATATGTCACTTATAAGCCATTATCCTTTTTTTCTATTATTATTTGCCAGAATGTCTGCTTTTATGATTACACTGCCTCTCTTTTCATATCGGACAATTCCGGCATTTCATAAAGCAGGTTTTTCATTTTTTCTGGCACTGATCATGTATGAAACATTGAAGCCGCAGGAACTTGAAATCGACGGGTTTTATTTTCAGCTGCTTTTGAAAGAAGTCTTTACAGGATTGATGATTGGTTTTATAGCATACCTTATATTCTCTGGAATCACGATTGCCGGCAGTTTTATGGATTTTCAGATTGGATTTGCCATTGCCAATATTATCGATCCGCAAACAGGAACGCAGAGCCCTTTAATCGCACAGCTTCTGAATACACTTGCTTTACTGTTCATGCTTAGCCTGAATGCTCATCATATGCTTTTGGACGGGGTTTACTACAGTTTTCAATATATCCCGCCGGAAACAGTATCTTTTTCTTTAAACAGCGAAGCCATTCCTGAATTCATCATCAAATCTTTTTCTCTGATGTTTTTAATTGCTTTCCAAATGTCACTTCCGATCGTCGGTTCATTATTTATCATTGATATTGCACTCGGGATTGTAGCAAAGACAGTGCCGCAGATGAATATATTTGTTGTCGGGCTTCCTGTGAAAATGCTGAGTGCATTTATTTTACTGATTATTGTGATGGGGGCCTTGTTTTTTACGATGGAAGGACTTTTTGAGACGATGGCAGAAACCATGAGAGATTTGGTCAGGCTTCTTGGGGGAGTGGAAAATGCTAATAAAACTTGATATACAGTTTTTTTCAGGTGAGAAAACTGAGAAAGCCACTCCGAAAAAAAGACAGGACTCAAGGAAAAAGGGACAGGTTACCAAAAGTGCCGATGTAAATATGGCCGTGAATTTGCTCGCCGTATTTTTCACCCTGATGGTAGCCGGAGCTTTTTACAGAGATCGTCTCATAGGTTTTGTTCGCGGCAGCATTAATGACTATATGATGCTCGAAGTAACAGAGGAAAGTGTTCAAAATCTGCTTGGGTCCGTCACAATGGAAGCGGCCATTTTGCTCGCTCCCGTTATGGGAGCCGCCCTTGCTGCAGGTATAATCAGCAACTATATACAGGTTGGCTTTCTTTTTTCAACCGAAAGCATTCAGCCAAAACTGGAAAAAATAGATCCGCTTAAAGGATTCAAACGGATATACTCAATCCGGGCACTAGTAGAATTTCTTAAATCAATCCTGAAGATCCTGTTTACAGGCGGGGTTACTGCGGCAGTAATATGGCTTAGGCTGGGTGACATATTGCGATTGCCATACCTGACAGTGGAACAATCACTGCAGTTCCTTGGCAGCTTAACCGTACAGATGGGTCTGGCAGCAGGGGGAGCCCTTTTATTCCTTTCGTTATTAGACTATTTATATCAAAAATACGATTTTGAGAAAAATATCCGGATGTCGAAACAGGATATAAAAGATGAATACAAAAAATCCGAAGGCGACCCGCTCATTAAATCAAAAATTAAGCAAAAACAAAGAGAGATGGCCATGCGGAGAATGATGCAGGACGTTCCTGACGCTGATGTAATTATTACGAATCCAACACATTTTGCGATTGCGCTGAAGTATGACGAATCAAAAATGGATGCCCCCTTTGTTGTAGCGAAAGGAGCGGATCTCGTTGCACAGAAAATTAAAGAAATTGCCAAAAGCCACAATATAGCAGCCATTGAAAACAAGCCGCTGGCAAGAGCTCTTTATGCACAGGTTGAAATCGGACAAGCGGTTCCTGAGGAATTTTTCAAGACGATAGCAGAAATACTGGCCTATATTTACAGGCTTAAAAATAAAATGTAATTCGTGAGATTGAAAGCGAGGAAGGAACATGTCAACAAGAGATTTATCCGTACTTTTTAGCGTTGTGCTCATTGTCGCCATGCTGATCATCCCGTTTCCAACATGGCTGTTGAGCCTTCTGATTATTTGCAATATCTCTCTGGCACTGCTGGTGCTCCTAACAACCATGAATATGAGAGAACCGCTTGAGTTTTCCATATTTCCTTCTTTGCTTTTGCTCTTAACTCTATTTAGACTCGGGCTTAATGTTTCGACAACGAGAGCCATCCTTTCAAATGGAGAAGGGGGAAAAGTAGTCGAGACCTTCGGAACATTTGTTGTCGGCGGAAACGTTCTGGTAGGATTTGTCGTGTTTATCATATTGGTGATTATCCAGTTTGTTGTTATTACGAAGGGCTCTGAGCGTGTTTCCGAAGTTGCAGCCCGCTTTACACTTGACGCAATGCCGGGTAAGCAAATGAGTATTGATGCGGATTTAAATGCAGGAATGATATCGGAGCAGGAAGCGAGAATCCGCAGAGAAAAAGTAGGGAATGAAGCGGATTTTTATGGAGCAATGGATGGTGCGAGCAAATTTGTAAAAGGGGATGCCATCGCGGGTATCATCATCGTTATCATCAATTTAATCTTCGGTATGATTGTTGGTGTCGTCCAGCAGGGAATGCCCTTTGCCGAAGCAGCAAGCCATTTCACCATGCTATCGGTAGGAGACGGAATCGTAAGCCAAATTCCAGCACTGCTGATTTCCACAGCTACAGGAATCGTTGTTACAAGAGCAGCATCTGAAGGAAATCTGGGCGGAGATATCAGCAAACAGCTATTTGCTTATCCGCAAATGATGTATGTGGCAGCAGGCTCGATGATGATGCTCGGTCTTTTCACGCCAATCGGTCTCCTCGTTACTGCGCCGATCGGCGGTGCGCTGGCGTTCGGTGCCTATGTGATGCAGCAGAGTCAGAAAAAGCTAAAAGAAGTACCTGAATCAGAGCTTGAGATGCAGCCTGATCCGGAAGAGATGAAAAGCCCGGAAAGCATCGTACAGCTTCTTAGTATGGATCCGATAGAATTTGAATTCGGCTATGGACTAATCCCGCTTGCAGATAGCTCGCAGGGAGGGGATTTGCTCGACAGGATCGTGATGATCAGAAGACAGCTTGCCATCGAACTGGGCATTGTCATTCCAGTTGTGAGAATAAGAGACAACATCCAGCTCCAGCCAAATGAATACAGACTGAAAATTAAAGGTAGCGAAGCAGCCAGGGGAGATCTGCTGCTTGAGCATTATCTTGCGATGGCACCAGGAGCGGATGAAGATGCGATCGAAGGAATTGATACGATTGAGCCTTCGTTCGGCCTTCCTGCTAAATGGATCTCTGAAGCGATGAAAGATCAGGCAGAGCTTTATGGATACACAGTAGTGGACCCGCCGTCAGTTGTTTCCACTCATATAACAGAAACCATAAAAAAACATGCATCTGAGCTACTGGGACGGCAGGAAACAAAGCAGCTTATTGACCATTTAAAAGAAGCGTACCCAATACTGGTAGACGAAGTGACGCCTTCACCGCTATCAATTGGTGATATTCAGAAAGTATTATCCAATCTTTTGAAAGAGAATGTGTCCATTCGCAATTTGCCTGTTATATTTGAAACGCTGGCTGACTATGGAAAAATGACGTCTGACAGCGATATTTTAACAGAGTATGCCAGACAGGCCCTGGCAAAACAGATTACTCAGGCATTTTCAGGAGATGGCCAAGTGCTTAAAGTCGTGACGTTTTCCGGAAGAGTTGAAAAGCTGGTCGCTGAGGGTGTTCAGCAAACGGAACACGGAAACTATTTATCTCTTGACCCTTCAGTTTCCCAGGCGATCATCGAATCGGTAGCGAAAGAGATTGAATCGCTGTCTTTACTGGGCAGCTCACCTGTGCTGCTTTGCTCACCGGCTGTCAGAATGTATGTAAAGCAACTATTGGAACGGTATTTTCCGGATGTGCCGGTTCTTTCTTATAATGAACTCGAATCAAACGTTGAAGTTCAGAGCGTGGGAGTGGTGAATGTAGCATGAAAGTAAAAAAATATACAGCAGATACGATGCAGGAAGCCATGAAAAGAGTGAAGGAAGATCTCGGGCAGGATGCGGTTATTCTCCATTCAAAAGCGGTAGAAAAAGGCGGGTTCCTTGGCTTATTTACAAAAAAGCAAATTGAAGTGTTCGCTGCTGCAGATCCTGATACAGAGGAGCAGACAAAGCCGGTTCAAAAAGAAAATGCTGCCCCTTTACCGGGGGAGAAAGATCAGCTGCTCGGCAAAGACCTTCGGGATGGGAAGCTGGAGTACCGCAAAATTGCATCAGGAGGCTCCTCATTAAAACTTCCTGAACCCATTGAAGTTATTTACAAGGAATTGGAGGAGCAGGAAATCGGCTCTGAGATTCTGGATGACACAGTCCAGGAGCTTCTAACATTTTGGTTCCAGTCAAAGGATCATCAAAATGAAGAGGCATGCCGCAAAGAGGCGGGTCAAATTCTGATCAATGGACTGAGAGATTTGCCTTTTAATGGAATGGAGTATCAAAGCCGGTTTATCGTGATTGCAGGACCTACAGGTGTCGGTAAAACGACGACCATTGCGAAGCTTGCAGCCGATTGCTTAATTAACAGACAGAAATCGGTTGCGTTTATTACGACAGATACGTATCGTATTTCAGCGATCGACCAGCTGAAAACCTATGCGAAAATTCTGGATATCCAAATCGAGGTTTGCTATAACCGGGAAGATTTTGAAGAGGCAAAAAAGAAATTCGAACAAATTGATCATGTTTTTGTTGATACTGCCGGCAGAAACTATAAGAACGGCCAATACATTCAAGATTTACACTCGTTAATTGGTATGGATCAGGATATGGACATCTTTTTAACGCTATCAGCAACATCAAAGAAAAAAGACATGCGGGATATTATCGAGCAATTTGAACCCCTCCAAATAAATAAGCTGATTTTTACAAAGCTTGATGAAACAGATACATTCGGGGCATTATATGAAGCTGCAAAATTATCAAACAAGGGCATTGCCTGCATAACGGCCGGCCAGAATGTTCCTGATGACCTATTACCGGCTAAAGAAACTTTACTAGTTGATATGATTCTGGGGGGCAAGCATGAACGATCAGGCTGAGAGACTCAGACAAATGATATCCAAAGCCAAAGAAGATACGCCGAACCGTGCTAAAACAATTGGGATTGCAAGCGGAAAAGGCGGTACAGGCAAATCCAGCTTTACCGTGAATTTTTGCTTGGAGCTGTCTCGATTGGAGCAAAAGGTTTTACTGTTTGATTTAGATATTGGTATGGGAAATGTAGATATTCTTCTAGGTGAAAGTCCCGAGCATTCTATTTTGGATTTTTGGAAGAAAAACCTTTCTTTTAATGAAATTATTGAAAAAAGCCCCTCCGGCTTCGACTATATTCCCGGAGGAAGGGCATTTAATGAATTCTTTGAGCTAAAAGGCACTCATCTGGATGCTTTTATTCTTGAATTGGATGAGCTCACGAAAGTGTATGATTTTATATTCTTTGACATGGGGGCGGGAATGACAAAGGAGAGTCTGCAATTTCTGCTTGCTGCCGATGAAGTATTCTTAATCGTAACTCCTGAGCCAACATCTTTAATGGATGCTTATTCTGCTGCAAAGCACATTTTATTAAGCAGCCCTGAGACAAGAATGTCTATTATGATGAATAAAACGAAGACGGAAAAAGAGGGGGCAAATGCATACGGACGGATTTCGTCAGTCCTTAGTAAATTTCTTTCAAAGGAGCCAAAGCTTCTTGGAATTTTACCGGATGATCCTGCTGTCATGCAAGCGGTAATCAAACGAAATCCTATTACACAGTCCTTTCCTAAGGCCAAGTACTCGAGGTCCATTCGCCAGGCAGCGGCATCATTTTTAGCAATGAATGAGGGTTTCATTGAAAATACAAGCCGGCCAAGCTTATTCATGGATCGCTTAAAAACGCTTTTTAGCAGCACGGCAGGAAAAGGTGGATAACATGAAGGTATTAATTGTTGACGATTCGGCATTTATGAGAAAAATGATTTCAGATTTTCTGCACGGTTTTCAGGGCATTGAAGTCATTGGAACGGCAAAAAACGGGAGGGAGGCTTTAAATCTGGTCGAGAAGCTTTCACCGGATGTCGTAACAATGGACGTAGAAATGCCTGTTATGGACGGTATGGCTGCATTAAAAGAAATCATGGAGAAATTTCCAAGACCCGTGATTATGCTCTCATCCACGACTCAGTCAGGCGCTGAGTCGACAATCCGGGCATTAGAGACCGGTGCCGTAGATTTTGTTGCCAAGCCATCGGGTTCAATCTCACTGGATTTGCATAAAATCAGAGACGAGCTGAGGGAAAAAGTACTTCAATCCAAGAATGCAAAAATATTTGTGCCGTTAGACCCTAAAAAAAATCAAAATCCCCCCCTTTACCTTGAAAAATATAGTAAAATATCCACTGTAAGGGATAAAAATCCTAGTTTTGACAGCAAATTTCGACATTATGATCAAATCATTTGCATTGGTACATCTACTGGAGGACCAAGAGCGCTCCAAAGGGTTCTGCCGGAGCTCCCTTCTGAATTGAATGCACCGGTCTTTATTGTCCAGCATATGCCTAAAGGATTTACAGCTTCTCTTGCAGACCGGCTGAATAAAATGAGCAAGATTCAAGTGAAAGAAGCAGCTGATGGGGAAAAAGCAGAAAATGGAACGGCGTATATAGCTCCCGGAGGCTCCCATTTGACCGTAATTAAAAAGGGGACAAGCCTTTATGTAAAAGTGGAGGAAACACCGATCCGGAACGGCCACCGCCCATCCGTGGATGTACTTTTTGAGTCAATAAGCGAAATCGAGCATCATAAGAACATCGCCGTCATTATGACGGGGATGGGCAGCGATGGAACAAAGGGTCTTTCTTCATTAAAAGAAAAAGGAAATACACTTTCCATCGCGGAATCGGAACAGACTTCAGTTGTATTCGGAATGCCGAAGAGCGCAATTGGTGCTAAATTGATAGATTCGATTGATCATGTAGACCATATAGCGGAAAAAATTATGCACTATATACAATCGTAAGGGGCGAAAGCAGATGGAAATGAGTCAATATTTAGAAATATTCATCGAAGAAAGCAAGGAGCATCTTCAGGCATGCAACGAGAAGCTGCTCGAACTTGAGAAAAGCCCTGAAAATTTATCCATTGTAAACGATATTTTCCGGTCCGCTCATACTCTAAAAGGAATGAGCGCCACAATGGGTTATGAAGATCTTGCAAATTTGACTCATCAAATGGAGAACGTGCTGGATGCGATCCGCAACGGAAAAAATTCAGTGACGCCTGTTCTTCTTGATACAGTTTTTGCGGCCGTTGATTTATTGGAAGAAATGGTTTTCTCGATCGCTGATGGCGGTGATGGAAAAAAAGATGTGGAACATGTTGTCAGCCGTTTGAAGGCAATTGAGAATGGCTCAGATGTTCCTGAGAAGATTGCTCTTTCACCATCCGTTTCAGGTGAGAATAAACTTGGGTCCTATGATGATTTTCAAAAAACCATAATTATGCAATCCAATGAGCAGGGCTTTCATGCATTTGAACTGACCGTCCAGCTTCGTGAAGGGTGTCTTCTAAAAGCTGTCAGGGCATTCATGGTATTTGAAATCCTTGATCAAGCCGGTGAAATTGTAAAAAGTGTTCCTTCTGTCGATCAGCTGGAAGAAGAAAACTTTGAAAATGAATTTTCTGTGGCAATATTAACGCAAATGAGCAAAGAAGAGCTCGAGAGCCGTATTTTAAAAGTTTCAGAGATAGAGAAGGCAGAAGCACTGCCCATTAATTTAGAGTATCTTGCAGCACAAGAGGAAACAGCCGCGGCATTACAGGAAGCTGCGGGAGCATCAGCAGAGCTTGCCGCTGTGCCTGAAGCTGCACCTGAAGCTGCACAAAAGGCAAAAACAAGTTCCAAAACAATCCGGGTCAACATCGACCGTCTTGATATATTAATGAATTTATTTGAAGAATTGGTCATCGACAGAGGCCGGCTTGAAACCATATCAAAGGATTTGAAAAATGCTGAACTTCAGGAGACAGTTGAGAGGATGACAAGAATCTCGGGTGATTTGCAAAGCATCATTCTCAATATGAGAATGGTACCGATTGAAACGGTATTTAATCGCTTTCCGAGAATGGTCAGACAGCTTGCGAAGGATTTGAATAAAAAAATCGATCTTCATATCTCCGGTGCAGAAACGGAACTGGATCGCACCGTTATTGATGAAATTGGGGATCCGCTTGTCCATTTAATCCGCAATTCAATGGATCATGGAATCGAGGCTCCTGAAATAAGAGCAGGAAAAGCGAAATCTGAAACAGGCCGAGTTGAGCTAAAAGCATACCATAGCGGAAATCACGTATTCATCGAAGTTTCAGATGACGGAGCGGGAATCAATCGTGAAAAAGTATTGCGCAGAGCAATAGAGAGAGGAATTGTGACAGAAGCATCATCCCTTGAGATGACTGAGCGCCAAATTAATGAACTGATTTTTGCTCCCGGTTTTTCCACTGCCGAACAGATCTCAGATATCTCCGGAAGAGGTGTAGGACTGGATGTTGTGAAAAGTGCAATCGAAGCCTTAGGCGGTTCCGTAACTGTTGACTCTGAGGAAGGCAAAGGCTCTTTGTTCTCAGTTCAGCTGCCATTAACATTGAGTATCATTTCAGTCCTGCTCGTCGAATTGGAAAAAGAGAAATTTGCGATTCCAATTTCATCTGTCATTGAAACGGCAGTCATCCGGAAAGAAGATATTATGAATGCCCATAATCAAAAGGTCATTGATTTTAGAGGGAAAATTGTTCCGCTTGTTTTCTTAAAACAGATTTTTGATGTCCCTCAGGATGAAGCGGAGGAATCTGAATATCTTTCCATGGTGGTCGTGAAAAAAGGCGAGCGTCTTGCAGGTCTCGTTGTAGACTCGTTTATCGGCCAGCTTGAAGTTGTTCTGAAACCTCTGGGAAGCTATTTAAATGGAGTCTTTGCTATTTCAGGAGCAACCATCCTTGGAGATGGGGAAGTGGCGTTAATTGTTGACTGCAATGCACTTATTAAATAAGGACGGGGGATGTTTTGAGCATGCAGACAAATGAATCGATCGAAAAAAAAATCATTATTTTCCGGTTAGGCGAGGAAGAATTCGGTATTCCTGTAGAGCTTGTAAAATCGATTGAGAAGGTGCAATCGATTACAAGAGTGCCTGGAACAGCCTCTTATATTACGGGAGTGCTAAATTTAAGAGGAGTCATAACTCCTGTTATTGATCTGCGTGAAAGATTTGAACTTAGTTCGTATGAACCGACGGAATTTACACGGATGATCGTCGTTTCGATTCATGACACAGAAGCCGGTCTAATCGCTGACGCAGCTAATGACGTCATTGATATAAGAGCTGAGCAGATTGAGCCTTCTCCGGAAGTAGCGGGTATCATTAAAACGGATTATATCAGCGGAGTTGTCAAGGTTGATAAACGTTTAATTATTATGCTCGACCTGGAGGAAGTACTCCATTCGCCTTCATTGCCCGCATCCAGCGGAGCGTGATGGGAATGAGTCTTAAATTTGAACAGCTAGATGTCTTAAAAGAAATGGCGAATATAGGCGCGGCTCATTCTGCTACAGCCCTATCCCTCATGCTTGGCCGAAAGATCGGCATGGACGTCCCGGATGTTAAAACAGTAACGTTTAATGAACTTACGGAAGTGATGGGCGGGGCTGAAAAAGAAGTAGCTTGTATTTTTTTAAAAGCAGCCGGAGAGATTTCAGGTTCACTGTACTTTATTATGGAGGTTGCCCAGGCGGAGAAATTTGTCCGGGAAATTACCGGCAAACCTTCATTAAATCTGAGTATCCCCCCATATAGCGAATACGGAAAATCTGCATTAATAGAACTGGGCAATATTTTAATAGGCTCCTATTTAACCTCTTTGTCAGATTTGACAAAGCTCTCATTTATACCTGAGGTCCCGGATTTTTCCATCGATATGTTTGGTGCTGTAATTAGCGAGGGATTGATTGAACTCTCGAAGGCGGCTGACTTTGCGGTATCGATTCAAACTGTGATCCGGGAGGAGGACCGGCAGGATGGCCATTCATTTCAGGGACATCTTTTCCTTCTGCCGGATTATGAATCATTTGACCACTTTTACCGTGCACTTGGTGTAAGCGATGAAGCTTGAAACAGCAAATATCATAAAAGTCGGCATCGCTGACATGAATGCTGCAGCATCTCCTATAAAGCTCCGTACTTCAGGGCTCGGTTCCTGTGTGGGGCTTGTGCTTTATGACCAGGACAGAAAAAATGCGGGAATGGCCCACATTATGCTGCCGACATCCGATTTGGCCAGGAACGAACAGTTTAACCGGTATAAGTATGCAGATACCGCCTTCTTTGATTTGCTGAAGAAGCTTGAGAAAATGGGTTCTCCCAGTTCGCGGCTGAAAGCAAAAATGGCAGGCGGTGCCCAGATGTTCGCGTTTAAAACACAAAATGAAACGATGAGGATTGGTCCAAGGAATATAGAAGCCGTTAAAGAGCTTTTATCCTGCCATTCCATACCGCTTATCTCCTCAGAAACAGGCGGATCGAGCGGGAGAACCATTGAATTTGATCCTGCTACTTCTTTGCTGACTATACGCACTGTAAATTTAGGAACAACCATTATATAAGCGGGTAAGAAAGGCCATAGACACTAGGGGGAAAGGTTATGACTCAATTGACAGGCAAAGAAGAACAGCAGATATGGAAAAAATGGGTGAGTAATAGAGATCCTTTAGCTGGAGATGCGCTGATCCGGAGGTATACACCGCTTGTTACATTTCATGTTCAAAGGATTTCTGTAGGGCTTCCAAAGACAGTCAGCAGGGATGATTTGATGAGTCTCGGCCTGTATGGGTTATATGATGCACTTGAAAAATTCGATCCTGGAAGAGATTTGAAATTCGACACCTATGCTTCTTTTCGAATCAGGGGAGCAATTATTGATGGGCTTCGAAAAGAAGACTGGCTGCCGAGAAGCTCGCGCGAAAAAGCGAAGCGGGTAGAAACCGTCATCGAAAAATTGGAGCAAAAATATTTAAGAAATGTAACTCCTTTAGAAATTGCGCATGAAATGGGAATTTCAGAGGACGAGGTGCTTACAGCCGTCAATGAAGGTTTTTTTGCAAATGTTTTATCGATTGATGAGTATCTGCCTGACCATGATGATGGGGATTATTTGGGCATTGCCATTAAGGATGACAGAAGCGAAACACCGGAGGACAGCATACTGAAACAGGAGATGATCGGCCAGCTTTCAGACGTTATCAGTGAGCTGTCAGAAAAAGAACAGCTGGTCGTTTCCTTATTTTATAAAGATGAACTCACCTTGACAGAAATTGGACAAGTTATGGGCCTGTCTACATCGAGAATATCGCAGATTCACTCCAAAGCTTTATTTAAATTAAGAAGAATTATGGAAAAATTCATGAATTAAACACCAGGGCGTTACAGACATTTTATTTCCATTCAATTCGGAGAAATGTCAGCAGCGCCTCATTTTTTTATGAAAATTGACGGAAAGAGGGTCACCATGAACGGTATTCTTACTTTCACAAGCATCCTTCTTCATATCATTTCCTTTTATCTCATCTTGCTGCTATTTACAAAAATCTCATCCTTGAAGCAGACAAAGAATGAACAGGAGTCGATTCTTGAAGAGACAGAACAGCTGCTGGCAGCCTTCATGCTGGAACAAAAGGAAGAGCATGACCGTTTTTTAAAAGAACTGGACCGAACTTCTGCGCCAGGAAAAACCGGAACGATTACTGAAAAAAAGGAAGAGCCTGATCAAAAGAAACATGACCGTAAAGAACCCGACCCTGTTGAACTCCTTCCTGAACACCTTAAACATGCTGAAGTTATGGAAGATTCCATTGAGTGGACTTCACCAGCCTTAAAAAATGCTGATGAGGTTGTCACCCTGCATGAAAAAGGATATTCTATAGAAGAAATTGCAAAAAAAACGAATAAAGGCAAAACAGAGGTCGAGCTTCTTCTTAAATTTCGGCAAAATTAGTGATTAAAAGCTTGATTAAGATCTCTGACTATGGTATATTTTCTCTTGGTGTTAATACACACGCTTACAGATTCAAGCATCGGTGCTGTTCAGTCAGTTTTGCTTGGAAATGATGTAAAGCGGAGGAGAAAAACCATTAGGAGGAAAATTAACATGTCAGTAATTTCAATGAAACAATTGCTTGAAGCTGGTGTTCACTTCGGTCACCAAACACGCCGCTGGAACCCAAAAATGAAACGTTACATCTTCACAGAGCGTAACGGCATCTACATCATCGACCTTCAAAAGACAGTTAAAAAGGTTGAAGAAGCGTACAACGTAACAAAAGAATTGGCTGCTAACGGCGGTAAAATTCTTTTCGTTGGTACAAAAAAACAAGCTCAGGATTCTGTTAAAGAAGAAGCTCAACGTTCAGGCATGTACTATGTAAACCAACGCTGGTTGGGTGGAACGCTAACAAACTTCGAAACAATCCAAAAGCGTATTAAGCGTCTAAAAGACATTGAAAAAATGCAGGAAGACGGTACTTTCGAAGTTCTGCCTAAAAAAGAAGTTGTTCAGCTTAAAAAAGAGCTTGAGCGTCTTGAAAAATTCCTAGGCGGAATTAAAGATATGAAATCCCTTCCGGATGCTCTGTTCATCATCGATCCTCGCAAAGAGCGCATCGCTGTTGCAGAAGCACACAAATTGAACATTCCGATCATTGGCATCGTTGATACTAACTGTGATCCAGACGAGATTGACCACGTTATCCCTGCAAATGATGACGCAATCCGTGCAGTGAAACTTCTTACTGGTAAAATGGCTGACGCAATCCTTGAAGCTAAACAAGGCAACGAAGGCGAAGAAGCTGCTGAAGAAGAAACAACAACTGCTTAATGAGCTAACAAAAAGGTGATAAGAGGGTAAGGCCTTTTATCACCTTTTTTTAAAAAGAAAAAGTATTGCTTTACATAACTTTAAATTCTAAGGAGGAATTCCCCATGGCAGTTACTGCTCAAATGGTTAAGGAACTTCGTGAAAAAACTGGCGCAGGAATGATGGATTGCAAAAAAGCGCTGACAGAAACTAACGGTGATTTGGACAAGGCAATTGATTACCTTCGTGAAAAAGGAATTGCGAAAGCTGCAAAAAAATCTGACCGCATCGCGGCAGAAGGTCTTGCTGCTGTTAAAACAGAAGGAAACGAAGCTGTTATTCTTGAAGTAAACTCGGAAACAGATTTTGTTGCGAAAAACGAAGGCTTTAAAGCGCTTATCAGCGAGCTTGCATCACACCTTCTAACTGCTAAACCAGCTACTCTTGAAGAAGCTCTTGCTTCCAAAATGGACAATGGTTCATCTGTAGAAGAGCGCATTCATTCTGCTGTAGCAACAATCGGTGAAAGAATCTCTCTTCGCCGCTTTGAAGTTGTTACCAAAACAGACAGTGATGCTTTCGGAGCATACCTTCACATGGGCGGCCGTATTGCGGTTCTAACTGTTCTTGAAGGAACAACAGACGAGGGAGCTGCAAAAGACGTTGCTATGCACGTTGCTGCCGTTAACCCTAAATACATCAGCCGTGACCAGGTTTCTCAAGAAGAAGCTGACCGCGAGCGCGAAGTATTGACTCAACAGGCTCTTAACGAAGGAAAACCTGAAAACATCGTTGCTAAAATGGTTGAAGGCCGTCTTGGAAAGTACTTTGAAGATATCTGCCTTCTTGACCAAAGCTTCGTTAAAAACCCAGATCAAAAAGTGAAGCAATTTGTTGCTTCTTATAACGCTCAAGTTAAAACTTTCATCCGCTTCGAAGTTGGAGAAGGTATTGAAAAGCGCCAGGATAACTTTGCTGAAGAAGTTATGAACCAAGTCCGCAAATAATCCTTTTGCTTTAATGAATTTATACAAGTAATGAAAATGGGAACACGACAGTGTTCCCGTTTTTTCAAGACAGGAACTCTTTGTCACCCCTAAGCTTGAATGCGAGGGGGATTGGCAAATCAGCATCTTGTCTTATTTAATGGAATTTTAATGAAATGATTTGGAGGCTATTATGAATAATCCTAAATATAAGCGCATCGTCTTAAAATTAAGCGGAGAAGCTTTAGCAGGCCCTCAAGGGTTTGGCATCAATCCGAGCGTTATTAAATCCATTGCCACACAGGTAAAGGAAATTGCAGAGATGGATGTGGAAGTAGCTGTTGTCGTTGGCGGCGGAAACATCTGGCGCGGTAAAGTCGGCAGTGAAATGGGCATGGACCGCGCGACAGCGGATTATATGGGAATGCTTGCGACCGTCATGAACTCCCTGGCGCTGCAGGACAGCCTTGAAAATCTCGGCATTCAGACTAGAGTTCAAACCTCCATTGAAATGAGACAGGTTGCAGAACCTTATATCAGAAGAAAAGCCATCCGTCACCTCGAGAAGAAACGTGTTGTCATTTTTGCAGCCGGTACAGGAAATCCGTATTTTTCAACCGATACGACAGCAGCGCTGCGTGCAGCTGAAATTGAAGCAGACGTGATTCTTATGGCGAAAAACAATGTGGATGGCGTATATAATGCAGATCCGCTTAAAGATGCAAGTGCTGTTAAGTATGAAGAGCTTTCTTACTTAGATGTACTGAAAGACGGACTTGCTGTCATGGATTCTACAGCATCATCTCTTTGCATGGATAACGATATAGCACTAATCGTTTTCTCTATAATGGAAGAGGGAAATATTAAAAGAGCCGTACTTGGTGAAAACATCGGAACGATTGTGAGGGGGAAATAATATGGCAAACCAGCATATTAATCAGGCGAAAGACAGAATGGAAAAAGCAGTTTCTGCATTTCAGCGCGAGCTTGCTACTGTTCGTGCAGGACGTGCAAGTGCATCGCTGCTTGATAAAGTTACGGTAGAATATTACGGAGCACCAACACCTGTGAACCAGCTTGCTTCAATCAGTGTTCCGGAAGCTCGCATGCTTATCATTACTCCTTATGATAAATCCGCACTTGGCGACATTGAAAAAGCAATTCAGAAAGCAGATCTTGGTCTGAATCCAACTAACGACGGGACGATTGTACGTATTGCCATTCCCGCTCTTACAGAAGAAAGACGCCGTGAGCTTGGCAAACTTGTTAAAAAGTATGCAGAGGAAGCAAAGGTTGGAATTCGCAATATCCGCCGTGATGCAAATGATGATTTGAAAAAGGCAGAAAAAAATGGCGACATGACGGAAGATGAATTGCGCGGTCTTTCTGATGAAGTTCAAAAGCTTACAGACAGCTATATTAGCAAACTGGATCAAATCGCTAAAGACAAAGATAAAGAAATCATGGAAGTTTAACGTTTTTCTATGTAAAATAGAAGTGTGCAAAAGACCCTCTAACGTTTACAGGGGGTTTTTTTGTTAATACTGTTAACACGGCTAGGGATCGCTAAGAACCATTAGCTGCCGGGTGATGGAGGAATCACATGCTTAACTTTTTCAGAAGGGGCAGAAGGACTGTTTCGCCTTCCGCCAATCATACATACACAAAAAAAGATGTGATTGATGGACCAATCCCTTCTCACATCGCTATTATAATGGATGGGAATGGCAGATGGGCTAAAAACCGGGCACTTCCCAGAATGGCTGGCCATCATGAAGGGATGAAGGTGGTCAGAAAAATCACTAAACTTGCCAGCGGGCTTGGTGTGAGCGCTTTAACACTTTATGCTTTTTCAACAGAAAATTGGAAAAGGCCTAAAATTGAAGTGGATTACTTAATGAAGCTTCCAGAGGAGTTCTTAACGACATTTCTGCCTGAATTAATTGAAGAGAACGTCCAAGTGAAGATTATGGGAGAAACCAGCCGTCTTCCAAAGCACACGCTAAGTGCTGTTGAGAAAGCGATTCGGGAAACCTCGGCTAATACAGGTCTTGTTTTAAATTTTGCTCTTAATTACGGAAGCCGGACAGAGATAGTCAAAGGAATTCAAAACCTTGTCGAAGACTCAAAAAATGGCAGGTTACGAACAGAAGATATTAACGAAGAGCTTTTTTCTTCTTATTTAATGACAGAATCACTGCAGGATCCGGATTTGCTGATTCGGACGAGCGGAGAAATACGTCTCAGCAACTTTATGCTATGGCAGCTCGCGTATACTGAATTTTGGTTTACAAATGTCCTGTGGCCTGATTTTAAAGAAGAAGACTTAATCCACGCAATCGCTGAATATCAGCAAAGGGGCCGCAGATTTGGCGGAGTATAGAAGGTGAAGAGAAATGATACAGCGAATAATAACAGCAGTACTGGCACTAGCGCTTTTCCTGCCATTTGTCATACTGGGGGGCATCCCGTTTAGTTTTGCTATTTATATTTTAAGCACAATCAGCCTGTACGAACTGCTGAAGATGAAAAAAATTCACCTGGTAAGCATACCGGGGCTTATCAGCGTCCTGCTTTTGTGGATCTTGCTCATTCCATCGAGTCATATAATTGTACTTGGGAACATACATATTTCAAAATTAGAGGTTGCCCTTCTAGGGGTGCTGCTCTTTTTGACATATACCGTCATAACGAAAAACCGCTTTTCATTTGATGATGTAGGATTTTCACTTCTCTCGGTTATGTATATCGGAATCGGATTTTACTATTTTATCGAGACAAGAGCTTTGGGGCTGGAATTTATCGTTTTTGCTCTTCTTGTTATCTGGGCTACGGACACAGGTGCTTATTTTATAGGGAAATCGATTGGAAAACACAAACTGTGGCCGGAAATAAGTCCAAATAAAACGATTGAGGGCTTTTTTGGAGGTATTTTCTGCGCGCTGATTGTTTCAATTATTTTTGAGGCGGTAATGCCAATTGTGCATTCCTATGTCATTGTCGCTTTAATCACCGTATTTTTGTCTGTTTTTGGACAAGTGGGCGATTTAGTCGAGTCAGCACTAAAAAGGCATTATCATGTGAAGGACTCCGGACAGATCCTTCCTGGTCACGGAGGTATATTGGATCGCTTTGACAGTCTATTATTTGTCCTTCCTCTCCTTCATTTCATGCTAGTCCTATTTTAATTTCGATTACACAAAAGAGATCTACTGGAGAGTGAGCGAACATGAAAAGAATCAGTCTTTTAGGCGCTACAGGATCGATCGGAACTCAAACCCTGGAAGTGATCCGGGAGCATCCGGAAGAGTTCGAGTTATCGGCTATTACATTTGGATCCAACTTGGAGGCCGGAAGAGAAGCTATTAAAGAATTTAAGCCGAAGTTTGTCTCTGTAAAAGAAAAAGAAGATTACATCCGGCTGAAGGATGAATTCAGCGGAGAAGCGATTTCGTTTTCTTACGGGGAAGAGGGAAACATCGAAGCAGCTGTGTATACGGAGTCGGATGTTACAGTCAATGCCCTTCTTGGAAGCATTGGATTGGTACCGACATTAAAGGCGATTGAATCAAAAAAGACCGTTGCTTTGGCTAATAAAGAAACCCTTGTTACAGCCGGGCATATCGTTACTGAGGCAGCCAGAAAAAACGGTACGGCACTTTTGCCGGTGGATAGTGAACATTCCGCCATTTTTCAGTGTCTGCAAGGGGAAAATTTATCTGATGTGACCAGACTGATCCTTACAGCTTCTGGAGGGAGCTTTCGTGAGCGCTCCAGAGAAGAATTAAAAGGGGTTACGGTTGAAGAAGCGCTAAATCACCCTAACTGGTCAATGGGGGCTAAAATCACGATTGATTCGGCTACAATGATGAATAAGGGTCTTGAGGTAATTGAAGCGTTTTGGCTGTTTGGAATTCCATATTCAAATATTGACGTACTGCTCCATAAAGAAAGCATCATCCACTCTATGGTTGAATTTGAAGACGGCAGCGTAAAAGCCCAGCTTGGTACACCGGATATGAAAGTGCCTATTCAATACGCTCTCACACATCCATCGCGGCTTCCATTACAAAATACAAAACGCTTAAATCTTTGGGATCATGGAAAGCTTCATTTTGAAAAGCCTGACTTCGCACGCTTCAAATGCTTACATTTTGCTTATGAATCAGGTAAAATGGGAGGGACAATGCCGACCGTTTTAAATGCGGCCAACGAGGAAGCCGTAGCTCAATTTCTAGCAGGAAGAATAGAATTTCTGGATATTGAGGATAGGATTGAGAGGACTTTGGAGGCCCACAGCCTGATTGGAAATCCGGATCTTGAAGCCATTCAGCATGCGGATCAGGAAGCCAGAGCTTTTGTGCGGTCCCTATTAAACTAAAGGTGGTATGCAGGTGAATACGGTCATCGCGTTTATTCTGATTTTTGGAGCTCTAGTATTTTTCCATGAACTGGGCCACTTGGTTTTTGCCAAGCGTGCCGGAATTTTATGCCGTGAGTTTGCAATCGGATTCGGACCAAAGATCTTTTCTTATAGGAAAAATGAAACACTCTATACGATCCGTCTTCTTCCAATAGGAGGCTATGTAAGAATGGCCGGTGAAGATCCTGAAATGATTGAAGTAAAACCAGGCCACCATATTGGACTGCTATTCAATGAAAAAGACGAAGTCGAAAAAATTATTTTAAACAATAAAGAAAAATTTCCGAAAGCAAGAATCATTGAAGTAGAGCATGCGGACGTTGAAAAAGCGATGAAAATTACAGGATATGAACAGGGTGAAGAGGAACGGCTGCAGCATTTTACTGTCGCAGAGAAATCTTTCTTCGTAGCAGATGGCCAGGAAAGCCAAATTGCTCCTTATGACCGGCAATTCGGCTCCAAGACGCTTGGACAGAGAACGGCAGCGATTATCGCCGGACCATTAATGAATTTTGTCCTTGCATTTGTTGTTTTATTTGGGTTAGGACTCATCCAGGGGTCGCCTATGGATAAGCCGATTTTCGGCGAGCTGACCAAAGACGGTGCTGCGATTCAATCTGGCATTAAGCAGGGGGACGTCATAAAAACAATCAATGACAAGCCTGTTACCACTTGGACAGATGTAACGAAAATCATTAGTGCAAGTCCTGAAAAGGAGCTGTCTTTTGCCATTGAAAGAGATGGAAAGCCGCAAACCATTCAGGTCGTTCCTAAAGCTGAAAAGGCAGGAGAGCAGGTCATTGGCCGTGTAGGTTCCTATGCACCTATGGAAAAGGGCTTTTTGACAGCTCTTGAGAATGGGGCAAGCCAAACCGTGTTTTATACGAAAGAAATTCTTGTGAGCCTTGGGAAGCTTGTAACCGGTCAATTTTCTATTGACATGCTATCAGGGCCTGTAGGCATTTACGATGTGACGGATCAGGTTGCACAATCCGGCTTTGAAAACCTTTTAAGGTGGACAGCGCTTCTGAGCATCAATCTCGGGATTATGAACCTGCTGCCCATTCCTGCACTGGATGGCGGCCGGCTTATGTTTTTCCTTGTTGAAGCGGTACGCGGTAAGCCGATTGACCGTCAGAAGGAAGGCATCGTTCACTTTATCGGATTTGCCCTTCTCATGCTGCTTATGCTTGTAGTAACGTGGAATGATATTCAAAGATTCTTTTTATAAAAATTAGCCGATCTATTAAAACGGGGTGCAATTAGATGAAACAAAGTTTGACGTTTATTCCTACATTGAGAGAAGTTCCGGCTGATGCCGACATTAAAAGCCATCAGCTGCTGCTGAGAGCAGGCTACATCCGTCAAAACACAAGCGGCATATACAGCTATCTGCCGCTTGCGCAGAAGGTGCTGCAAAACATTCAGGAAATCGTAAGGGATGAGATGAATAAAGCAGGTGCGTCCGAACTTTTGATGCCGGCTATGCAGCAATCTGAGCTATGGCAGGAGTCGGGAAGATGGTACTCTTATGGACCGGAGCTCATGAGGCTTAAAGACAGACATGGCCGTGAGTTTGCCCTCGGAGCAACCCATGAAGAGGTGATTACAAGTCTTGTAAGAGATGAAGTGAAATCCTACAAGAGACTGCCTCTTGCTCTTTACCAGATCCAGTCAAAATTCAGGGATGAAAAACGCCCTAGATTCGGCATTCTCCGAGGCCGTGAGTTTATTATGAAGGATGCTTATTCCTTCCACTCCTCCTATGAGAGTTTGGATGTAATGTATGACAAAATGTATACAGCCTACAGCAATATCTTCGAACGCTGCGGACTGAATTTCCGCGCCGTAATTGCCGACTCAGGAGCTATGGGCGGAAAAGATACACATGAATTCATGGTCCTGTCCGAAGTTGGAGAAGATACCATTGCATACTCAGATCAATCAGGCTATGCTGCAAATGTGGAGATGGCTCCTGTAGCTGCCGATTACATCCGTTCCCATGAAGATTGCGGGGATTTGGAAAAAAGAGAAACACCTTCTCAAAAAACCATTGAGGAAGTGGCCGCATTCTTTGAAGTGGAGAAGGAAAAATGCATCAAATCTCTTCTATTCAAAGCAGATGATCGTTTGGTTCTCGTTCTTGCAAGAGGAGACCATGAGATTAATGATATTAAAGTGAAAAACCTTTTTGATGCACGCAATGTTGAACTTGCTTCGCCTGAAGAAACAAAAGAGGCCTTGAACTGTCCGATTGGATTTGTAGGTCCAATCGGTGTTCCAGAAGGAATAGAGGTTGTCGCTGATGCTGCTGTTAAGTCCATTGTAAATGGCATTTGCGGTGCAAATGAAGAGGGTTTCCACTATGTATCTGTGGATGCTGAGCGTGATTTGCAGGTTGGCCAATACGCAGATCTGCGCTTTATTCAAGAAGGGGACGCATCTCCTGACGGAAAAGGGACCATTAAATTTGCACGCGGAATCGAAGTCGGCCACATTTTTAAATTGGGTACCCGCTATTCCGTCGATATGGGCGCTTCCTACCTGGATGAAAACGGCCGTTCCCAGCCGATGATCATGGGCTGCTACGGAATTGGAGTATCCAGAACGCTTGCTGCGATCGTAGAGCAGTACAACGATGAAAATGGCATTGTATGGCCTGAGCAGATTGCTCCATTCCAGCTGCATGTTGTTCCTGCCAATATGAAATCGGATGCCCAGGTGGCATTGGCTGAAAGAGTTTATACGGAGCTTGGGAAGAATTACAGCATCCTGTTTGATGACCGTGCTGAACGAGCGGGAGTGAAGTTTGCCGATTCAGATTTGATCGGACTTCCAATCCGTATTACTGCGGGCAAGCTTGCGGAAGAGAATATCGTTGAGTTGAAAGTACGGAAAACCGGTGAGAAACTGGATGTTCCTATGGACGAGCTTGCGGAGACCATTAGCCGTCTGCTAGGCAAATAATTCCCGGCTTTTAAAAAACTTAGCTAGCTATGATACAAATTGTAAAAAATCAGAAGACAAACATTTATGGCTATGTTAAAGCCTGGTGTTGATTATTAACACCTGTTGATTGGTGCGGAAGACGTGAGACTTGAGCTTTAGAGCAGCCGGACAGGTGAGACCCTGCAGTCGTGAAGCGAGGAGGGGGCTCACCGCCCGCCCAAGGATAAGCGAACGCCTGCCAGCTGCAATCAACATCCAGGTTTAATTGAGCTAAAAAGATAAAGAAGGGTTTGGCTGCCTAGCGGTCAGACCCTTCCATTTTGATAGGGAAGGAGCGGGAGACGTGGAAGAAATACAATCTGAACAGCGTAAGAGATTTCAGCTGCTGCTCCAGCAGCTTCAGCTAACGGATGATCAAATTGTCCCTTATTTTCAGCATGCTTCGATCGTGAAACTTACCGTCCATAAGCAGCAAAAAAGGTGGCATTTTAATTTTGAGCTTTCAACTATTTTACCTTTTGAAGTGTACCAGCTTTTTCATTCGAGTCTTGCTAAGGCATTCTCTCACATAGCATCCGTCACGTTTTCAATCAGTGTGCTAAATCCGGAAGCAAGTGAAGCGCTTCTTCAGGAATACTGGATGGCAAGTTTAAAAGAGATTGAGGGAATTTCACCTCCTGTTTTATCCCTTCTGTCCGAACAGATTCCAAAATTAACAGGAACGAAACTGATAATCTGCGCAAGAAATGATACAGAAGCCGCTACGATTAAAAGAAAATACACGTCTCTAATCCAGGAAAGTCTTCAATCTTTTGGTTTTCCGCTTTTTCAAGTCGATACGGATGTTACGTTTTCTGAAGCGGACCTTCAGAAATTCAATGAACAAAAGCTTCTTGAGGATCAGGAGCGCGCCCTTGCTGCCCTAACGGAGATGCAGAAGAAAGAGGAAGAGGACAAGGCAGGAGAAATTCCATCAGGTCCAATCGTCATCGGATATCAAATTAAAGACGATGAGGAAGTTGTTCCTATGGAAACGATTGTGGATGAAGAGAGAAGGACAACGATCCAAGGATACGTGTTTGATGCAGAAACAAAAGAATTGAGAAGCGGCCGGACTCTCGCTACGATAAAAATTACCGACTACTCGAGCTCAATGCTTGTCAAAATGTTTGCCCGCGATAAAGAAGATGCAGCGCTGCTGACTGCTATAAAAAAAGGTATGTGGATTAAAGCAAGAGGAAGTGTACAAAATGATACGTTTGTACGCGATCTTGTTATGATTGCCAATGATATTAATGAAGTCAAGCCTAAGCTGAGAATGGATACAGCGCCTGAGGATGAAAAACGGGTAGAGCTTCATCTTCATTCACCAATGAGTCAAATGGATGCGGTAACTTCTTTCAGCCGTCTTGCGGAACAAGCAGCTAAATGGGGACATAAAGCAATTGCAATAACTGATCATGCTGTAGCCCAATCCTTCCCGGAAGCCTATTCAGCAGGGAAAAAGCACGGTTTAAAAGTTCTGTTCGGTATTGAAGCCAATCTTGTTGATGATGGAGTGCCGATTGCATACAATGATGATCACCGCCTTCTTGAGGATGCTGTGTACGTCGTATTTGACGTTGAGACAACAGGATTATCAGCGGTATATGATACAGTTATCGAACTTGCAGCGGTGAAAATTAAAGGCGGTGAAATTATTGACCGCTTTGAACGATTTGCCAACCCTCATCATCCGCTGTCGGCTACGACCATCGAATTAACAGGAATAACCGATGACATGGTCAAGAATGCTCCTGAAGTAAAAGAGGTCATGCAGGAGTTTAAAGAGTGGGCTGGGAATGACATTCTCGTTGCCCATAATGCGAGCTTCGATATGGGATTTTTAAATGTAGCCTATACCCGGCTGCTCGGAGAGGATAAAGCAGCTAATCCTGTAATTGACACACTCGAACTTGGACGCTTCTTATATCCTGACCTCAAAAGCCACAGGCTGAATACGCTTTGCAAAAAGTTTGATATTGAATTGACCCAGCACCATAGAGCGATCTATGATGCGGAAGCGACTGGCTACTTAATGCTGAAAATGCTGAAAGATGCTGCAGAGAAGGGAATTCAATATCATGACCAATTAAACGATAATATGGGACAAGGGAACGCGTTTCAGCGCTCAAGGCCTTTCCATGCAACATTGATGGCAAAAGACGAGGTTGGGCTGAAAAATCTCTTTAAGCTTGTATCCTTATCTCACATTCAGTACTTTTACCGTGTACCGCGCATTCCAAGATCCGTCCTTCAGAAGCATCGTGAAGGCATACTCGTCGGATCAGGCTGTGACAAGGGAGAGGTCTTTGAAGGAATGATGCAGAAATCTCCAGAAGAAGTAGAGGAGACTGCTAAGTTCTACGATTACCTTGAAATCCAGCCTCCTGAAGTTTATCAGCATTTAATCGATTTGGAGTATGTCCGGGACAAAAAGGCATTGCACGAGATCATCACCAAAATAGCAGACCTTGGTGACAAGCTTGGAAAGCCGGTAGCAGCTACAGGCAATGTGCACTATATGAATCCTGAAGATAAAATTTACAGGAAAATCCTGGTCAGTTCCCAAGGTGGAGCGAATCCTCTCAACCGTCATGAACATCCCAATGTTCATTTTAGAACGACCAATGAAATGCTTGAATGCTTTTCCTTTATGGGAGAAGAAAGAGCCAAAAAAATTGTTGTGGAGAACCCTAACGCCGTTGCTGATATGATTGGGGACGTCAAGCCGATTAAAGATGACTTGTTTACGCCTAAAATTGAAGGGGCAGATGAGGAAATCAGGCAGATGAGCTACGAGATGGCTGAAAGCATTTATGGAACACCGCTGCCTGAGATCGTTGAAGCAAGACTTGAAAAAGAATTAAAAAGCATCATTGGCCACGGTTTTGCTGTCATCTATCTTATTTCACACAAATTGGTTAAAAAATCTCTTGATGACGGATACCTGGTAGGATCAAGGGGCTCAGTCGGATCCTCACTCGTCGCTACGATGACCGAAATTACCGAGGTTAATCCGCTGCCGCCGCATTACGTGTGTCCTGAGTGCAAACAATCTGAATTCTTCAATGATGGATCGGTCGGTTCAGGATTTGATCTTCCTGATAAAGATTGTGAAAAATGCGGTGCATCATACAAAAAAGATGGACATGATATTCCATTTGAAACGTTCCTGGGCTTTAAAGGAGATAAAGTACCCGATATCGATTTAAACTTCTCAGGTGAATATCAGCCGAGGGCGCATAACTATACAAAAGTGCTTTTCGGAGAAGATAATGTATTCCGGGCGGGAACAATTGGAACAGTTGCTGAAAAAACGGCATACGGCTACGTAAAAGGCTATGCGGGTGATCATAATCTGAACTTCAGGGGTGCAGAAATTGACCGTCTTGTGCAGGGCTGTACCGGGGTGAAAAGAACAACCGGACAGCATCCCGGGGGAATCATTGTTGTCCCGGACTATATGGATATTTTTGATTTCTCTCCTATTCAATTCCCGGCCGACGCAGCGGGATCTGAGTGGAAAACAACTCACTTTGATTTCCATTCTATTCATGATAATCTGCTCAAGCTTGATATCCTGGGTCATGATGATCCGACGGTTATTCGGATGCTGCAGGATCTAAGTGGAATCGACCCGAAAACAATCCCGACGGATGACCCGGAAGTGATGAAAATTTTCAGCGGCACTTCATCATTGGGTGTAACTGAGGAAGACATTATGTGCAAAACCGGTACACTTGGTATTCCTGAGTTTGGAACGAAATTTGTGCGCCAAATGCTTGAAGATACGAAACCGACGACATTCTCAGAGCTTGTTCAAATTTCCGGACTATCACATGGTACGGATGTATGGCTTGGAAATGCACAGGAGCTGATTCATAATAATATCTGCAACTTAAGCGAAGTAATCGGATGCCGTGATGATATTATGGTGTATTTAATTTATCAGGGGCTTGAGCCGTCATTTGCTTTCAAAATTATGGAGTCGGTCCGTAAAGGAAAAGGACTGACTCCGGATATGGAGGAAGAAATGAGAAAGAACAATGTACCCAAATGGTATATTGAATCATGCCTGAAAATCAAATACATGTTCCCGAAAGCCCATGCCGCCGCTTACGTTCTAATGGCTGTAAGGATTGCTTATTTCAAAGTTCATCACGCTCTCCTCTATTATGCTGCATACTTTACAGTTAGAGCTGATGATTTTGATGTGGATGCTATGGCCAGAGGAGCAGCTGCTATAAAAGCAAAGCTTGAAGAAATAAGTGCCAAGGGTCTTGAAGCAAGTCCAAAAGAGAAAAACCTTATGACGGTTATGGAGCTATGCCTCGAAATGTGTGCTAGAGGCTATGCTTTTCAAAAGGTGGATTTGTATAAATCGCATGCCAGTGAATTTGTAATTGAAGGGGAGACATTGATTCCTCCATTCAACGCAATTCCGGGACTTGGAACTAATGCTGCGCTGAATATTGTAAAAGCAAGGGAAGAGGGAGAATTCTTATCCAAAGAAGACCTTCAGCAAAGAGGCAGGGTTTCTAAAACCATTATTGAGTATTTGGATAACCATGGGTGCCTTGAAGCTCTTCCGGATCAAAATCAGCTATCCTTGTTTTAACTAAAAAGAGATAACAAGCGGATTCTTCCTTCATTTGCAATAAAATTCTGGTTATGGTATATTTTTATTGGAAATGCTGCAATAGCAGAGGCAAAGAGAGTGGGGCAACCCACTCTTTCGTTTTGGGTACAGGAACATTTGTTCCGGCTCATGCAATGCCAGGTTCATTTTCTCCTGCTGCAGTGTGTGTTTACTTATTGGTTGAACGACTCGACTCCCTGCTGTTATGGCAGGGTTTTTAAACAGCCGCTGAACTTGACCGAGCTGCAAATCAGCATCTGGAGTTTTCTGCATTTGCTGTCCTTTCATTCGCATCATTCCGCGGAAGCTCCTGCTGCAATAACGGACTCCGCTTTATTGCGTTAAAAACGTATGTTATTGAGCATTGATTATGTAAGGATACAGGAGTATACCTTCGCTCCACCCGAATTAATGATGAATGAACATGAGGGTGCGGCGCTTTGCACCGTTATTGTAAACTTTCCTGGAATTACAAGGAGGAAGAGAATGAGTAAAAAAGTCACAGATACAGTCAGCGAACTAGCCGTTCCAATCCTTGAAGAACTGGATCTGGAATTAGTTGATGTTGAGTACGTAAAAGAAGGAAAAAACTGGTTCCTTCGCGTATTTATTGATTCAGACAAAGGTGTAGATATTGAAGAATGCGGAATGGTGAGCGAGCGGTTAAGCGAGAAACTGGATGCAATTGACCCGATCACTCATAATTATTTTCTCGAGGTTTCTTCTCCCGGTGCAGAACGTCCTTTGAAAAAGGATGCTGACTTCCATAAAGCCGTTGGAAAAAACGTGAATGTGAAAACGTATGAACCGATAGGCGGGGAAAAAGTGTTCGAAGGCATTCTTCAATCCTTTGACGGAGAAAATGTAACTGTATTAATTACCGTTAAAACACGAAAAAAAGAAGTGGTCATTCCGTATGATAAAGTGGCCGCTGCAAGATTGGCAGTTTCTTTCAATTTTTAAGACCATTATGCTTTTATCCACTAACCGAACCGCTCCCAAACGGCCGGTGATGATTAAAGGGGGAAATAGGAAAAATGAGCAGTGAACTTTTAGATGCCCTTACCATACTTGAGAGAGAAAAAGGGATTAGCAAAGAAATTATTATTGAAGCAATTGAAGCCGCGTTAATATCTGCTTATAAACGGAATTTTAACCAGGCCCAAAATGTGCGTGTTGATTTAAACCGTGATACTGGGACTATGAGGGTATTTGCCCGTAAAGATGTAGTAGACCAGGTATTTGATGCACGATTGGAGATTTCTGAAGGCGAAGCGCAGGCCATTCATCCAAACTACATAGTAGGCGATATAGTTGAAATGGAAGTTACTCCGAAGGATTTTGGAAGAATTGCCGCACAGACTGCGAAGCAAGTGGTGACACAGCGCGTCAGAGAAGCAGAACGCGGAGTTATTTATTCCGAGTTCATTGACCGTGAAGAAGACATTATGACCGGAATCGTTCAGCGCATTGATTCCAAATTCATTTATGTTAGTCTTGGGAAAATCGAAGCTCTTCTGCCTGTTAACGAGCAGATGCCGAATGAACAATATAAACCTCATGACCGAATTAAGGTTTTCATCACAAAGGTTGAGAAAACAACAAAGGGTCCGCAGATTTTTGTTTCGAGGACACATCCGGGTCTGCTGAAGCGCCTGTTTGAAATCGAAGTACCGGAAATTTACGATGGAACAGTTGAAATTAAATCCGTAGCACGCGAAGCGGGAGACCGCTCCAAAATTTCTGTTCATTCGGAAAATCCGGAAGTGGATCCGGTTGGCTCATGTGTCGGACCTAAAGGGCAGCGTGTTCAGGCAATTGTGAATGAACTTAAAGGCGAGAAAATTGATATTGTCCGCTGGTCCAATGATCCGGTTGAATTTGTCGCCAATGCACTTAGTCCATCTAAAGTAGTTGAAGTAAAGGTGAACGAAGACGATAAAGCAACGACCGTTATCGTACCGGACTACCAGCTTTCCCTCGCAATCGGCAAGCGCGGTCAAAACGCAAGACTTGCTGCAAAGCTGACAAACTGGAAAATAGACATCAAAAGCGAAACCGATGCAGAAAAGCTTGGTTTGCTGAGTGAACCACAAAATACAGAAGAGGCTGACTACGAGTCTGCTGACGATTTTCAAGACGAGTAAGAGGTGAACCGGATGAACCCAGGAAGAAAAATTCCTTTACGCAAATGTGTAGCTACCGGTGAAATGAAACCGAAAAAGGAAATGGTCCGCGTGGTCCGTTCTTCTGAAGGTGATGTTTCTGTAGATGCTTCCGGCAGAAAGAACGGCAGAGGCGCTTATATTACATTGGATAAGGAATCTATTTTATTGGCCAAAAAAAAGAACATCCTATCCAATCAGCTTAAAACAAAAGTAGAGGATGCCATCTATGATGAGCTGATTCAGCTTGCCGAGAGCAAGCATTCATGAATCAGCAAAAATGGAAATCCCTGCTTGGATTGGCCAATCGGGCAAGAAAAGTCATTTCCGGTGAAGAGCTTGTGATTAAAGAAGTTCGTCAAAACCGGGCAAAATTGGTTCTGCTCTCAAAAGATGCATCCGACAATACCAGAAAAAAAGTGACGGATAAATGCCGCTCCTATAACACTCCGGTCGTACATGTAGAAAGCCGGTATGAGCTTGGACATGCAATCGGCAAGGATGCAAGAGTAGTAGTAGCAGTGACCGAACAGGGCTTTGCTGCGAAACTGAAGGACTTGCTCGATTAAATATCTTGGGGGTGAACACATGACAAAAGTGAGAGTATATGAATATGCAAAACAGCACAATGTGTCAAGTAAAGATGTCATTTCCGCATTAAAGGATATCAATGTTGAGGTTTCCAATCATATGGCAATGATCGAGGATGCTCATGTAGGGAAACTAAACCAGAAATTCGCTTCAAACAGCAAACCAAAAACTCAAGGATCGGCTCCTAAATCAGCCGGGAAGGGGAATGCAGCCATTAATTCTCAATCAAGCGGCGATCAATCTGCCTCAGTCAAAAAAACATCAACCACTACTAATAATCAAAGCCGTCCTTCTTCCGACCAGAGGAAAAACTCCCAGCAGCGCCCAGGGGATAAAAAGGGACCGCAGAGCGGAAGGAATAACAGCATGAACCAAAACAGAAGAAATAATAACAACAGCAGCCAGAAAAAAGGCGGAAACAGAAACAATCATCAGCGCACACAAGCACCTCAAGCAGAAAGACCTAAAAAAGAGCTGCCAAGCAAAATTACATTCACAGGGTCATTAACTGTTGGAGAGCTTGCTCAAAAACTATACAAAGAACCTTCAGAAATCATCAAAAAACTTTTGATGCTTGGTGTTATGGCTACAATCAACCAGGATCTTGACAAAGATACCATCGAACTGATTGCAGGGGAATACGGAGTTGAAGTGGAAGAGGAAATTCACTTCGATGTAACAGAATTTGAAGGATACGATCAAGTCGATAAAGAAGAGGATCATCAAATTCGTCCGCCGGTTGTTACGATCATGGGACACGTTGACCATGGTAAAACAACGCTTCTTGATTCCATCCGCAATACAAAAGTAACAGCAGGCGAAGCCGGCGGAATTACGCAGCACATCGGTGCTTATCAAATTGAAACAAACGGCAAAAAAATTACCTTCCTTGATACTCCAGGGCATGCTGCCTTCACAACGATGCGTGCGCGCGGAGCTCAAGTAACGGATATTACCATTCTCGTTGTTGCAGCAGATGACGGGGTTATGCCTCAAACGGTTGAAGCGATCAATCATGCTAAAGCAGCAGAGGTTCCGATTATCGTTGCCGTTAATAAAATGGATAAACCAAGTGCCAATCCTGACCGCGTGATGCAGGAATTAACGGAGCACGGTCTCGTTCCTGAAAGCTGGGGTGGAGAAACCATCTTCGTTCCTGTTTCCGCTCTTAAGGGAGATGGAATTGATGACTTGCTTGAAATGATCCTCCTTGTCAGTGAGGTAGAGGAATTAAAAGCGAACCCTAAGCTTCGTGCGACTGGTACCGTTATTGAAGCACAGCTGGATAAAGGACGCGGATCGGTTGCAACCCTCCTAGTTCAAAATGGTTCATTAAAAGTTGGGGATCCTATCGTTGTCGGAAATACATTCGGGCGTGTACGTGCAATGGTCAATGACCTTGGCCGCCGTGTGAAAGAAGTAGGTCCGTCTGCACCGGTTGAAATCACCGGACTGAATGAAGTGCCGCAAGCAGGCGATCAGTTTATGGTATTTGCTGACGAGAAAAAGGCACGCCAGGTTGGTGAAGCCCGCTCGCAAAAACAGCAGGTTGAACAGCGCAGCGAAAAATCCAAGCTTAGCCTGGATGATTTGTTTGAACAAATTAAACAAGGCGATGTAAAGGATATTAATCTGATTGTTAAGGCCGATGTTCAAGGATCTGTTGAAGCACTTGCTTCTGCTTTGCAGAAAATTGAAGTGGAAGGCGTTAAAGTTAAAATCATTCACACAGGCGTTGGAGCGATTACTGAGTATGATATTATGCTTGCATCTGCTTCAAACGGAATTGTAATTGGGTTTAATGTGCGTCCTGATGCTAATGCTAAGAGAGCGGCAGATGCTGAGAAAGTCGATATTCGCCTGCACCGCATCATCTATAAAGTAATTGAGGAAATTGAATCCGCAATGAAAGGAATGCTTGATCCTGAATTCGAGGAAAAAATTATCGGTCAGGTTGAAGTGCGCCAAACATTCAAAGTTTCCAAAATCGGTACAATTGCCGGCGGTTATGTAACCGACGGAAAAATCACCCGTGACAGCGGCATGCGCCTGATACGCGAAGGCATTGTCATTTTTGAAGGTACAGTAGATGTGCTGAAACGCTTTAAAGATGATGTGAAGGAAGTTGCTCAAGGCTATGAGTGCGGAATTACCATTAAAGGCTATAATGACATCAAAGAAGGCGACGTGATTGAAGCCTACGTCATGCAGGAAATCGAGCGCAAGTGATCGGATTTGTCCACTGTGAATGGATGATTCATGACTCCTTTTCCCTTAAGGACAAACGGTCTGTAATGAAACGCATTTTAACCCGGGTTAAGCAGCAATATAATGTTGCCGTTTCCGAGTTGGATTATCAGGATTCCTGGCAAAGAGCCAAAATCGGCATTGTAGCCATTTCTTCTGATAAAACCCATACGGAAAAGGAGCTGAACAGGGTTCTTGCCTTTATCGACTCCTTTCCGGAAATAGAAAGAACCTTAACCGTGTATGAATGGTTATAAGGATGGAGTGATTATATGAGTATCAGATCAACCCGTGTCGGTGAGCAAATGAAAAAAGAATTGAGCGACATCATCGGCCGTAAAATAAAAGATCCAAGAATCGGGTTTGTTACCGTAACAGACGTCCGGGTAACCGGGGATCTGCAAATAGCTAAAGTTTATATCTCTGTTTTAGGTGATGAAGAACAGCGTGAAAATACGCTGAAAGGCCTGGCGACGGCTAAGGGCTTTATCCGGTCTGAAATCGGACAGCGGATCCGCTTAAGAAAAACACCTGAAATTCAGTTTGAGTTCGATGAATCCATTGATTATGGAAATCGTATTGAGACGTTGATCCACGAAATCAATCATTCCGATAAGGAAGATTGACCGGAAAAGGATGGCCTGCACGGAATTCTTTCCTCTCTGCGAACATGGAGGCACAGTGCTGTGCCTCCTGCAGGGCAGGAAAGGCTGTGCGAAGGGCCGTTCTTTTTTATTAGGAGCGGAAACGGAAACACTTCCAATGTAAATTCATGCAGCAAAGGCTGAAATAAAGCTTTAATAACCTAGAAAGCAGGTGCGATATGGATGGCGTATTACTGGTGCGCAAGCCGGCCGGATTAACTTCCCATGATTGTGTTTATAAAGCCAGAAAACTGTTCAAGACAAAGAAAGCAGGCCATACAGGCACGCTTGATCCGGATGTTACCGGGGTTCTGCCGATTTGCATGGGCAGAGCGACTAAAATTGTTGAATATTTAACTGCTTCAAGCAAAACGTACGAAGCAGAGGTAACACTCGGTTTTTCAACAACTACTGAGGATGCTTCAGGAGAAGTCGTGCAAAAGGCTGCAGTAGATGAGAAGCCGGAGGATAAATTGATCGATGATCTTCTGACAGAATTTATTGGAGAAATTGAACAAATACCCCCTATGTATTCTGCAGTTAAAATAAATGGGAAGAAATTATATGAATATGCAAGAAAGGGAATTGAGGTGGAGCGTCCATCCCGATTGATCACCATCCACTCTATTGAAAGAATATCTCCAATCAGACAGCAAAATTCAACTGTATCCTTCCGATTCAGAGTGCATTGCTCCAAAGGCACGTATGTACGGACTCTTGCTGTAATGATTGGCGAAAAGCTCGGTTTACCCGCACACATGTCTGAGCTGATCCGAACGGCCTCAGGCCGATTCACTCTGGATCAATGCTTAACCTTTGATGAAATTGAGCAAAAACTTGCTAATGAAACACTCCAGTTAATCCCGATCTCAGAGGCGCTTAATCATTTGCCGAAATGGGTGATAAATGATACATTAGCAGAGAAAGTGAAACATGGAGCAGTATTGCCGGTGCCTGAAGGCCATCAGGATATTGATTCTGACACGAGGGTGGCTGTTTATGATGAACAAGGTGTTTGTCTGGCGATTTATCAGAAGCACCCTGAAAAACCCTCCTTTAAGCCGGCAAAAGTACTTTTTATTGACTAATTCATTTGATAGCCGGAGCTTTCGGCTTATAAGAAAAGGTGAAGGATTTCGTGCAAACGTTCAAGATCTCGCATCCGCATCAAATAAATAAATCAGAAATAAGCGAAACGGTTCTTGCCCTTGGTTACTTTGATGGAGTACATAAAGGCCATCAGGCGGTCATTCAGACAGCTCGCGAAAAGGCGGAAGAAAAAGGCATTAAATGGGGCGTCATGACATTTCATCCCCATCCTTCCATTGTCCTGAGAAAGCAGCAGGTTCCTGAAGCGATAACTCCATTAGAAGATAAGGTTGAGATGATTGAAAAACTTGGCGCAGATTACCTGTTTATTGTGGAATTCTCAGAAGCATTTTCAGCGCTTGAGCCTCAGGAATTTATTGATCAGTATATAATCGGACTTAATGTGCAGCATGTTGTAGCAGGTTTTGATTTCAGCTACGGCAAGCTCGGAAAGGGCACTATGGAGTCAATGCCCTTTCATTCCAGAGGACAATTTGAGCAGACAACTGTACCAAAGCTAAAGGATTTTGACAGGAAAATCAGTTCAACCTTGATCCGTGAAGTAATTAGGAACGGGAATGTTGAATATGCTTCAAAATTGCTTGGCAGAGCCTATTCGGGTAAAGGAACAGTGATTCATGGGGAGAAGCGGGGCAGGACGATTGGATTCCCTACGGCCAATATAAGCCTGCAGGAGGGATATATTACTCCTCCAACGGGGGTTTACGCGGTATCTGTAAGAGTTGACGGACAGCTTTCCAATGGTGTTTGCAACATCGGATACAAACCGACTTTTCATGATGAAAAATTCCCCAAACCCAGTGTAGAGGTTCATATCTTTGATTTCAGTAAAGAAATTTACGGTGAACATGCAGAGATTTATTGGTACAAACGATTAAGAAGCGAGCAAAAATTCAGCTCTGTTCAGGAATTAATCGAACAAATTGCTAAAGATAAGCAGGCAGCTGAAGAATATTTTTATATGCAGTCGTAATCCGCTTGCTTTTTATCCTAAATAGTAGTATTCTTATGCTTGTAACTTTTAAACCATTGCTCGGCAAGTCGAGTCACCGACGCTTGCTCGGTAATTGGGGATTATAGAAATTAGGAGGTGAACAGGATGGCTATCACACAAGAACGCAAAAATGATCTGATCAATGAGTACAGAACTCATGATACGGATACTGGATCTCCAGAGGTCCAAATTGCTATCCTTACTGAACAGATTAACACTTTGAACGATCACTTGCGCACACACAAAAAGGACCACCACTCACGTCGCGGTCTATTGAAAATGGTAGGGAAACGCCGTAACTTGCTAACTTACCTGCGTAATAAAGATGTAACTCGTTACCGCGAGTTAATCACAAAGCTGGGATTACGTCGTTAATCTCGAAAAAGCGGGAGCATTCCCGCTTTTTTAATGCAACTGAAAGAAAAGGAAGCGCAGAGGAAGAGCTCATTCACATGCGGCCTGCCGCAATGCTGAAACTGTCCTCCTGCGTCTTTCCGATTCTTTTTGTATACAGCTATTTACATATAGACGTATCATTGATATGTTCATATTAATTAGTCCATACTAATAAATAATGTATATTTCATACATATGAAGAGTTTAGAGAGGAGCACACGCATTTATGGGTCAAGATAAGCATGTCTTTTCCATTGATTGGGCAGGCAGAACATTAACTGTTGAAGCTGGCCAGCTAGCAAAGCAAGCAAACGGTGCGGTTCTCATTCGTTACGGTGATACCGCTGTTCTAAGTACAGCGACTGCTTCAAAAGAGCCGAAAGCGGTTGATTTCTTTCCGCTGACTGTTAACTACGAAGAGCGTTTATATGCAGTAGGTAAAATTCCCGGAGGATTCATTAAAAGGGAAGGAAGACCGAGCGAAAAAGCGATTTTGGCAAGCCGTCTGATTGACCGTCCAATACGCCCTCTTTTTGCAGATGGATTCAGAAATGATGTACAAGTTATCAGTATTGTGATGAGTGTAGATCAAAACTGTTCCTCTGAAATGGCTGCCATGTTCGGTTCATCTTTAGCTCTTACGATTTCTGACATTCCATTTGAAGGCCCGATCGCCGGTGTAACAGTTGGACGGATTGATAATGAATTTATCGTAAATCCAACAGTTGATCAAATGGAAAAAAGCGATATCAACCTTGTTGTAGCTGGAACGAAGGATGCAATCAACATGGTTGAAGCAGGAGCAGATGAAGTGCCTGAGGAAACAATGCTTGAAGCCATTATGTTCGGTCATGAGGAAATCAAGCGTCTCATTGCTTTCCAAGAGGAAATTGCCTCTCAAATCGCGAAAGAAAAAGTTGAGATCCAGCTTTATTCTCATGATGCAGACATTGAAAGAAGCATTCGCGAAGCTGCAGAAGCAGATATGATTCAAGCGATTCAGGTTCAGGAAAAGCATGCCCGCGAAGAAGCAATCCAAACCGTTAAAAAACGGGTAATGGAGAGCTACAAAGAGCAGGACGCTGATGAAGAAACGCTTAAACAGGCAAGTGAAATTCTTTCTAAAATGGTAAAAGGCGAAGTCCGCCGTTTAATTACAGAGGAAAAAATCCGCCCGGATGGTCGCAAACCAGATGAAATCCGACCGCTGTCATCAAGCACCGGACTGCTGTCAAGAACTCATGGTTCCGGACTATTCACCCGCGGACAGACTCAGGCGCTGAGCATCTGTACGCTTGGAGCATTAGGCGATGTTCAAATTCTTGATGGTTTGGGAATTGAAGAGTCTAAACGTTTTATGCATCACTATAACTTCCCATCCTTCTCTGTAGGCGAAACTAGGCCGCTAAGAGGGCCGGGACGCCGTGAAATTGGACATGGAGCGCTTGGTGAACGTGCGCTTGAACCGATTATTCCGTCCGAAAAGGATTTCCCTTATACAATCCGTTTAGTTTCTGAAGTGCTTGAGTCAAATGGATCAACTTCCCAGGCAAGCATCTGTGCAAGTACACTTGCCATGATGGATGCCGGTGTTCCAATCAAGGCTCCGGTTGCAGGTATTGCAATGGGACTGGTTAAATCCGGAGAACATTACTCTGTCCTGACAGATATTCAGGGAATGGAAGATCACCTTGGAGACATGGACTTTAAGGTAGCTGGTACGTCAAAAGGAGTAACAGCTCTGCAAATGGATATTAAAATTGAAGGATTATCTCGTGAAATCCTTGAAGAAGCTCTTCTTCAGGCTAAAAAGGGAAGAATGGAAATTCTTGATTCTATGCTTGCAACGATTAGCGAACCAAGAAAAGAACTATCTCCTTATGCGCCTAAGATTTTGATGATGTCCATCAACCCGGACAAAATCCGCGATGTCATTGGGCCGAGCGGTAAACAAATCAACAAAATCATTGAAGAGACTGGCGTTAAAATTGACATTGAGCAAGACGGTACAGTCTTCATTTCATCTGTAGACGAGGCAATGAATCAAAAAGCGAAGAGCATTATTGAGGATCTTGTCCGTGAAGTTGAAGTTGGACAAATGTATCTTGGTAAGGTTAAGCGCATTGAAAAATTTGGTGCTTTCGTAGAAATATTCAGTGGAAAAGACGGTCTTGTTCATATTTCCGAGCTAGCTGAAGAGCGAATCGGCAAAGTAGAAGACGTGGTTTCCATTGGAGATGAGATTTTGGTCAAGGTCACTGAAATTGACAAACAGGGCCGAGTCAATCTTTCGCGAAAAGCTGTCCTCAAGGAACAAAAAGAGGAACAAAATTCGTAAACCATTGAAGCCAGGCTGCCCTGGCTTCTTTGTCTATTTACCGGAAAATACCGGACATTCTGAACACCCTGTTCTACCTTGTCCCCTTTTTACATAGTTTGATACAAAAGGGGGAAAGGTAAATGCGGGGAATCAGAATGAAATTTGCAGTTACGATTTTGCTCATGGTGATCACTGCCGGAGTGATGCAAAATTCTTATATATCCAGTTACGTCGTGGAATTAAAGTCTTCAGATTTGCAGGCCTCTAAGTCAGTGGACGGAATTTGTGAAGAAATTGAAACAAGGGCAATTGAATTCAATGTTCCTGCAAAAAATGCTGAAATACATACCATTTGGAAAGCGACCCCTGGCTACAATGGACGCCAAGTCGATCTAACCGCATCCTGCGCTAAAATGAAGGAAATCGGAATGTTCAAAAAAGAGCTGCTGGTTTTTAAAGAGATTGCTCCAAGCATTCATCTTTCTGATTTGCCTCCATCTCCAATATATAGAGGGAACCCGGCTAAGCCAATGGCTTCTCTTCTTATTAATGTGGCCTGGGGCAATGAATACCTTCCTGAAATGCTTGATACACTGGAAAAGCAACATGTGAAGGCGACTTTTTTTCTGGAAGGCAGATGGGCAAAAGAAAATCCTAAGCTTGCTAAAATGATCTCCGAAGCCGGTCACGAAATAGGAAACCATTCCTATACTCATCCCGACATGAAAAGACTTTCTTCTGAAAGCGCAAAAGTACAGCTGCAGCAAACAAACGAGGTTATTGAAGCGTTAACAGACATAAAAACGAAATGGTTTGCTCCTCCAAGCGGAAGTTATAGCGATGAGACAGTTCGAATCGCTTCAACGATGGGGATGAGAACCATTTTATGGAGTGTAGATACAATTGACTGGCAAAACCCTGCACCTGAGCAGCTGATTCAGCGAGTGATGAAGAAGGTTCATCCCGGTGCCATGATTTTAATGCATCCGACAAAGTCATCAGCTGATGCATTAGATCAGCTGATTGTGCAGATAAAAGGAAAGAACCTTTCTTTAGGAACTGTAACGGATTTAATGGATGAATCCAGGTCAGAACAGCCGCTTTAATCAGCACAGGCGCAGATAGGAGGAACATACATTGATTAAAAGGTATACGTGCCAAAATGGAGTAAGAATTGTGCTTGAGAACATACCAACTGTCCGATCTGTAGCACTGGGTGTCTGGATCGGAACAGGTTCTAGAAGCGAAACCCCTGAAATAAATGGGGTGTCGCATTTTCTTGAACATATGTTTTTTAAAGGAACAGAAACAAGATCTGCCCGGGATATAGCGGAGGCTTTTGACAGCATTGGCGGACAGGTAAATGCGTTTACGTCAAAAGAATACACATGCTACTATGCCAAGGTGCTTGATGAGCACGCGGGAATGGCTCTTGATATTTTGTCTGATATGTTTTTCAATTCAGCCTTTGATGAGGAAGAGTTGAAGAAAGAGAAGAATGTTGTATTCGAAGAGATCAAGATGTATGAGGATACGCCGGATGATCTTGTGCATGATTTGCTTAGCAAGGCTGCCTATGGCAGTCATCCGCTTGGGTATCCGATTCTTGGAACAGAAGAAACGTTATCTTCTTTTAATGGCGACTCTTTAAGAGACTATATGTCACGCTTTTATATTCCTGAAAATGTCGTCATTTCGGTTGCAGGTAATATTAGCGAAGCTTTTATAGAAGAAATTGAAAAGAAATTCGGTTCCTATACCTCCTCCTATAAACAGGAGGCGTTTGAGAAACCAGGTTTCCTAAATCAAAAACTCTCCCGCAAAAAAGAAACAGAGCAGGCACATCTATGTCTTGGCTATGAAGGCCTCGAAATCGGACATGAAGATGTTTACAGTCTGATTGTTATGAATAATGTGCTTGGAGGGAGCATGAGCAGCCGCCTATTCCAGGACGTAAGAGAGCAGAAGGGTCTGGCCTATTCTGTATTCTCGTATCATTCCTCCTATGCAGACAATGGAATGCTGACCATTTATGGAGGGACTGGAAGCAGCCAGCTTGAGGTTTTGTATGAAACAATTCAGGAAACGCTGAACAAGCTGAAAGCAGAAGGTATTACAGCGAAAGAGCTCTTGAACAGCAAAGAGCAAATTAAAGGAAATTTGATGCTCAGCCTTGAAAGCACAAATAGCCGCATGAGCCGAAACGGCAAAAATGAATTGCTTCTCGGAAGACACCGTACTCTTGATGAAATGATTGAAAAGGTAAATGAAGTGACTGAAGAAAGTGTAAACAGGCTCACTCTTGATATTTTCAGCAAACCTTATTCCCTTTCATTGATTAGTCCCGAGGGCGAGCTTCCGGAAAGCCTCCTAAAATAATTTTCAAAAAAATGCCTGCCCTATGTGCAGGCATTTTTTTTATTAAGACCGCATTATATAGAATAAGGAGTGGTGGAAAATGAGACTGAGCGATATGAGCGGCAAAGAAATTGTGGATGTGAAAAGAGCAGAGAGACTGGGTATTCTCGGCCAAACAGATTTAGAAATCAATGAACAGACAGGCCAAATTACAGCCCTTGTCATTCCGTCTCAAAAGTGGTTCGGAATGCGGAAGCAGGGAGCAGAAGTAAAGGTGCCATGGCAGCATATCCGTAAGATCGGAAATGATATGATTATCCTGGATGTTCCGGATTCGGAAATAGCCCAACTGAATTTAAATGCTCCAGGCGAATGACCATGTCTTCGCTTTTTTTTGTGTGAAAATATTTATTTTGCTCTTCATCCACCCCTTTTTATATATGCAGCGACTTTAAAGACTGTAAGAAAGATGTTGTTTTGAAAATAAAACAAAAAATGAAAGCGGCTGCCTCCAATCATCAATGCAGGTTATTCCGATTGCAAGGAAACATTCACCCGGCACCTGCCATTCTCATATAATGTGAGCGAAAGTCTTTTGATCGCTGTTTAAATAAAAATACTGTTTAACAAGACTCCATTAACGGCAAGAAATTCAATCCAGAACGAGATGAAGAAGGTGACTAGACCTTATGTTAACCGGCTTAAATATTGCTGTCATCGGCGGAGATGCAAGACAGCTTGAAGTCATAAGAAAACTGACCGAATTGGGAGCGAAAATCTGGATGGCAGGGTTTGATCAGCTTGATCATGGGTTCGCAGGAGCTGCTAAAGCGAAGATGAACGAAATTGATTTTTCTGTGATCCATGCCATCATTCTCCCTGTACCAGGGACGACGATAAACGGTACAATTGATACCGTTTTTTCGAACGAAGAAATTATCATCAGCGAGGAATGGCTGAGCAAAACACCTAAGAATGCTGTCATCTATTCAGGCATTAGCAATGCCTTTCTGGATCAGATTCTTAAATCTGCGAATCGAAAACACGTCCAGCTCCTGGAAAGAGATGATGTGGCGATTTATAATTCGATCCCGACTGTTGAGGGGACAATTATGATGGTTATTCAAAACACGGATTTTACCATTCACGGGTCCAATGTGAGCGTCCTTGGTCTGGGGAGAGTCGGTATGAGCGTTGCCCGCACCTTTGCTGCTCTTGGTGCAAAAGTGAAAGTTGGTGCAAGGAAATCGTCCCATCTCGCCCGTATTGAAGAAATGGGATTGACCTCTTTTCACTTGGATCACATTGTGAAGGAGGCATCCGGATCAGACATTTGCATTAACACAATTCCCCACATGATTTTAACTCCGGCTGTACTATCGGAATTGCCTTCGCATGCACTTGTTATTGATTTAGCCTCCAAGCCCGGAGGGACAGATTTTAAATTTGCCGAAAAACGCGGGATCAAAGCCATGCTTGCTCCGGGTCTGCCGGGAATCGTAGCTCCAAAAACAGCGGGACAAATTTTGGCAAATGTGCTCACGCAGCTCCTTGGCGAGCAATTATTAGAAGGAAAGGAGTCCTCCTCATGAATGTAAAAGGAAAAACGATCGGTTTTGGTTTAACTGGATCTCATTGCACGTATGACGCTGTCTTTCCAGAGATTCAAAAACTTGTGGAACTGGGAGCGAACGTGCTTCCTGTTATCACAAACACGGTAAAATCTACGATTACCAGATTCGGAGATGGAGAAGACTGGGTGCGAAGAATTGAGGAAGCAACCGGAAATGAAGCGATTGATACAATCGTAAAGGCCGAACCGCTTGGACCGAAAATTCCGCTTGACTGTATGGTTGTTGCTCCTTTAACAGGCAATACGATGAGCAAGCTTGCAAATGCAATGACAGAATCCCCTGTACTTATGGCAGCGAAAGCAACGATGAGAAATAACAAACCAGTCCTTCTTGGGATCTCAACGAACGATGCACTTGGCTTGAATGGTGTAAATTTAATGAGGTTAATGGGAGCGAAAAATGTCTTTTTTATTCCATTCGGCCAGGATAACCCTGAGAAAAAACCGAATTCCATGGTAGCCAGAATGCATATGCTGGTTCCATCTTTGGAAGCAGCTCTCGAGCATAAGCAAATACAGCCGGTTGTTGTTGAAAGATTCAGAGACGAAGAATAGGAATGAACTCCAGCAGAAGGGTAAAAAAAATCGTTCATGAGAACACCAATGTGTTAGAATATTATCTAACATCAATTGTACATGAACCGGTAGTAGTTGATGAATGGATTGCGGAAGGGGTTATGGCAAATGAGCTCAAATGGATATCGTGTTGCAGTCACGGGCGCAACAGGTGCCGTAGGCCAGCAGATGCTGAAAACGCTGGAGGAACGAAATTTTCCTATTTCTGAATTAAAATTGCTGTCGTCTGAACGATCGGCGGGCACAACCATTACGTTTAAAGGCAAATCCTATACAGTAGAAGCGGCTAAGCCGGAAAGCTTTGAAAATATTCAAATCGCGCTTTTTAGTGCAGGGGGCAGCGTATCAAAGAAATTAGCTCCTGAGGCAGTAAAAAGAGGGGCAATCGTTGTAGATAATACAAGTGCTTACCGCATGGATCCGAACGTACCGCTCGTTGTTCCTGAAGTCAATGAGGAGAGCCTGAAAAATCATCAGGGCATTATCGCCAATCCAAACTGTTCTACTATACAGATGGCTGCCGCACTTGAGCCAATCCGTAAAGCGTACGGATTGAGCAAAGTGATTGTATCTACCTATCAGGCCGTATCAGGTGCAGGGGCAGCTGCAATCAATGAACTGAATGATCAAACACGTGCTATATTGGACGGCAAGGAATACACGCCATCCATTCTTCCTGTTAAGGGAGATAAAAAGCACTATCAAATCGCATACAACGCCATTCCTCAAATTGATAAATTTCAGGAGAACGGCTATACATTTGAAGAAATGAAAATGATCAATGAAACGAAAAAAATTATGAATATGCCTGAGCTTGCGGTAGCTGCAACTTGTGTGCGGCTTCCTGTTGTGACAGGCCATTCTGAATCTGTATACATTGAAATCGGCAAAGATGATGTATCTGTGGCCGATCTGCATCATTTGCTCCTTGAAGCACCAGGAATAACGCTTGAAGATAACCCGGCTGAACAGATTTATCCGATGCCTGCCAATTGTGTTGGCAAAAATGATGTATTCGTAGGCAGAGTCCGAAAAGACCTGGATCAGAAAAATGGCTTTCACCTATGGATTGTTTCTGATAACCTTCTTAAAGGTGCGGCATGGAATTCCGTTCAAATTGCGGAAAGTCTTATTAAGCTTAAGCTTGTGTAATGGATAAGGAAGAGAGCTGGGCAGCTGTCCCTGCTCTCTTCTGTTGATTTATGAAGGGAAATTGAACAGTTGGGGTGTAGGAAGCGATGAAAATTCTGGTTCAAAAGTTTGGCGGAACGTCCGTCAAGGATCATGAGGGCCGTGAACAGGCATATAAACATATCAGCCTTGCATTGGAACAAGGATATAAAGTTGTTGTTGTCGTTTCAGCAATGGGACGGAGCGGCGATCCTTATGCAACGGACACACTATTAAGCCTTCTTTATGGGGAAGCTGAAGATGTATCGGGCAGAGAGCATGATTTACTGCTTTCATGCGGAGAAACCATTTCATCCGTTGTTTTTTCGAGTATGCTTAGAAAAAGAGGCTTAAACTCTGCCGCATTGACTGGGGCACAAGCAGGATTTATGACAAATAATGATCATACAAACGCTAAAATTCTGGAAATGAACTGCTCGCGATTGAAAGAAATACTTGAAACAAGCGATGTAGCCGTTGTTGCCGGTTTCCAGGGGGCAGCTCCGAACGGGGACATTACAACGCTTGGCCGCGGAGGAAGCGATACATCCGCGGCAGCACTGGGAGCTGCGCTGAATGCCGAATACATTGATATCTTTACGGATGTAGAAGGGGTTATGACAGCAGATCCAAGAATTGTTGAAAGTGCACGTCCGCTTGTAAATGTTACGTATACAGAAATATGCAATCTGGCTTATCAGGGTGCGAAAGTGATTCATCCGCGTGCTGTGGAAATTGCCATGCAGGCTAAAGTTCCGATCAGGATCCGTTCCACTTATTCAGACAAAGAGGGAACATTAGTCGCTGCGAACAGTGCCGGCAAAATGGGCAGTGACGTAGCAGAGCAGCTTATCACAGGAATTGCCCACATGGCAAACGTCAGTCAAATAAAAGTAGCCGCAAAACGCGGAGAATATCATACACAAACGGATGTATTCAAGGCCATGGCAAAGAACAGCATCAGCGTTGATTTTTTTAATATTACACCAAATGAAGTGGTCTACACCGTACCTGGTTCGGTTACGAATAAGGCCGTTGAAATCCTGGAGTCAATGGGGTATCATCCTACTGTAACAAAAAAATGCGCTAAAGTTTCCGTTGTCGGAGCATCTATTATGGGTGTACCGGGTGTAATGGCCACCATTGTTTCCTCCCTTTCTGAACAGGGAATTCAAATTCTTCAATCTGCCGACAGCCACACAACGATCTGGGTGCTGGTAAATGAAGAAAATATGATCAGCGCAGTTAATACGCTTCACGAAGCATTTGAACTGTCAAAGTAATCGAGAACAATTGAAGGAGAATGCACATGGCACGTTTTGGAAAAGTATCAACGGCAATGGTTACTCCATTTGACTTTGCCGGCAATATAGATTTTAAGAAAACATCAAAACTTATTGAATACTTAATTGCAAACGGAACGGATTCCATTGTAGCAGCAGGAACAACAGGCGAGTCCCCTACGCTGACTTTTGAAGAAAAAGCAGCATTGTTCCAGCATACGGTTAAAGAAGTTAATGGAAGAATACCAGTAATTGCAGGTACGGGGAGCAATGATACCAGAGCTTCCATTGAGCTGACAAAAAAGGCGGAAGAAGCAGGGGCAGATGCAGTCATGCTCGTCGCTCCCTACTATAATAAACCTTCACAGGAAGGCATTTACCAGCATTTTAAAGCTATTGCCGAGAGCACAGTACTCCCGGTCATGATTTATAATGTTCCAGGGAGAACGGTTGTTAAAATGACAGCTGAAACCATCATCCGGTTATCTGCGATTCCGAACATTGCTGCGGTAAAAGATGCAAGCGGCGACCTGGAAGCCATTGCTGAGGTTATCGAAAAGACGGGTGATGACTTTGATGTGTATTGCGGAGACGATAGTCTCACTCTGCCAAGCATGGCGATTGGTGCCACCGGAATCGTATCTGTTGCATCCCATGTAATTGGCAATGAAATGCAGCAGATGATTGAAGCATTCGCTCAAGGCGATGTTAAGCAGGCGGCATCTATCCATCGCCGTATCCTGCCGGTAATGAATGAAATGTTCGCTGCTCCAAGTCCTGCACCTGTGAAAACCGCATTGCAGATCTCAGGCATGGATGTCGGGCCGGTAAGATTGCCGATTCTTCCTCTGACCGAATCAGAAAGAAACAGTTTAATGGACGTTATGGGGCAATTGAATAAGTAAAAAGAAGCTGGCAGACTGCTGCCAGCTTCTTTTTAATAAAACGTCTGATGCAGTGAATGAAATCTGCGGAGCATGATGTCAGTCTTGCTGCCTTTCATTGCTCCCGATTAGCAAAAAAGCTGATTATGCTGCATGAGTATTTAAGTCCCGGCTTTTCTTCTTGTATTCCTTTTCACCATTCAGGTATAATGATGCTAAGTGACGTGGAACGGGCGAGCAAAACAGGGAGGATTTATACATTGAATTTGAAACAGACAGAAAATATAAAAGTGATCGCTTTAGGCGGCGTAGGGGAAATCGGCAAAAATATGTTTGTCATCGAAGTTGATGCGGATTTGTTTATTGTCGATGCCGGACTTATGCATCCTGAAGGAGAAATGCTCGGAATTGACGTCGTGATTCCGGATATTTCGTATTTAATTGAAAACCGCAGCCGTGTGAAAGCCATGTTTTTAACTCATGGGCACGAAGAGAATATTGGCGGTGTTTTTTATGTCATGCAAAAATTATCCATTCCTGTATATGGAACGAAACTTACCCTGGCACTTGTTGTGGAAAAACTTAAAGAGTATGGAATGAAGAACTATTCTTTGCTTAAAGAAATTGATTCCAGCTCTAAAATTGAATTTGACTCCGCTGCCGTCACCTTTTTCCGAACAAACCACAGCATACCAGACTCTGTAGGGGTAGCCGTTCATACATCCCTTGGTTCGATCGTACATACCGGAGATTTTAAGTTTGACCAGACACCAACCAGCAATCATGTATCAGATATCAGCAAAATGGCCGCGCTGGGAGATGAAGGTGTTCTATGCCTGCTTTCAGACAGCACAAATGCTGAAAAACCAGGTTATAGTGCGTCCGAATCTGTGGTAGGAAGCGAAATTGCTACAGCCATGTACAATGCAGACGGCAGGGTCATCATTGCTGTTTTTGCATCAAATTACAGCCGGATTCAGCATGTAATTAATGCTGCAATTGAGAATAACCGAAAACTTGCAATTGTTGGCAAAAACATGATGAATGTTCTTCAGACAGCCATTAAACTAGGGTATATTCATGTTCAGGAAGATTTGATTATTCCTCTACAGGAGATTGAAAAACATCCCAGTCAGAAAATTGCCATTTTAACAACTGGAACAAACGGGGAACCGCTCGGAGCTTTAAACAGAATGGCAAGGCATTCTCACAAACAGCTGAATGTTTCTGAGGGAGATACGGTGATGATTGCCGCTACACCTCTTCCAGGTCATGAACTGGAGTTTTCCAAAACCATTGACCTGCTTTACCGGGCAGGGGCGAATGTTGTTTTCGGCCAAAAGCAAGTTCATGTTTCCGGACACGGCAATCAGGAAGAATTAAAGCTGATGCTGAACTTAATGAAACCTAAATACTTCATTCCTATTAACGGGGAGTATAAAATGCAGGTAGCCCACGGCAAACTTGCACAGCAAGTGGGAATGAACAAAAAAGATATTCTCCTGATTGAAAAAGGGGATGTCGTCCATTTTAAAGAAAATTCAGTCCGGACGGGCTCTAAAGTCACTTCCGGTAATGTATTGATTGATGGTCTGGGTGTTGGAGATGTTGGAAACATCGTGCTTCGGGACCGCAGGCTCCTATCACAGGATGGAATTCTAATCGTTGTTGTTACGTTAGATAAAGCAAATAAGCGGGTAGTAGCAGGACCTGAGATCATTTCCAGAGGTTTCGTTTATGTGAGAGAGTCAGAAGAGCTTTTGGATAAATCGGCACTGATTGTAAAAGAAATTGCTGATAAATGCATGAAAGACCATTTAATTGAATGGTCTTCTCTCAAGCTGAATATCAGGGAAGCGCTGAATCAATATTTATATGAACGCACTAAGCGCCGCCCGATGATTTTACCGATCATAATGGAAGTTTAAACATATAATTTGCTGAATGAACCGAACTTAAAACGGAAGAAGAAGACCGCAGCTGCCGGTCTTCTTCTTTTTCGCCTTTTGTATGAAATGGCTGTCTTCTTTGCATAATAAGACCATATTTCAGAAAGGCAGGAGAACCGTATGGCATTTTCAAGTGAGCATCAGGAATACAAAATCACAAACGATCAGTCTGAGCAATCGGAAAAACAGGATGATAAGCAAGGCTCCCTGACCGAAAAAATACAGCAGCTTGGCCAAACAAACATTCCTCAAATGTCACAGGAAACAAATATCCACTGCCTGACGATTGTGGGTCAAATCGAGGGTCACATCCAGCTCCCTCCTCAAAATAAAACGACGAAATACGAGCACGTTATTCCGCAAATCGTTGCCATTGAACAAAATCCAAAGATTGAAGGCCTTCTCGTGATTTTGAATACGGTAGGAGGAGATGTGGAAGCGGGTCTTGCGATCGCTGAAATGCTAGGATCCCTTTCAAAACCTACAGTATCCATTGTCTTAGGGGGAGGTCATTCGATTGGCGTACCAATCGCGGTATCCTGCACCCATTCGTTTATTGCTGAAACGGCAACGATGACGATTCATCCCGTTCGTCTAACGGGTCTTGTGATCGGCGTTCCCCAAACATTCGAATACCTGGATAAAATGCAAGACCGCGTTGTAAATTTCGTGACGAAGCATTCCAACATTTCTGAAGAAAAATTTAAAGAGCTTATGTTTTCAAAGGGCAACCTGACACGGGACATCGGTACGAATGTGGTAGGTACGGACGCTGTAGAGTATGGACTGATTGATGATGTGGGCGGAGTGGGCTTAGCCATAAAAAAGCTGAATGAGCTGATTGAACAAACGAAAGGGCATGATCAAGAGGAGCAGGTGCTGCAATGATTCTGTATACGATGATGCCCCATGAGCTTGTTTTTGCAGAAAGCGGAAATGGCGCTTTAGAGGAAAAAATGGCTATTGTCAACGGAGTCGAGATGATAGTCAGGCCATGTGAAGATCATTCTTTTGAAGTTGTCCGGCTGCTTAGCAGCAACCCGAATCATTACTTGAAAAGTGAGTGCATGCCAGGACAAAAAATCAGTTCTGCCATGGTGGTATTCTAGTCTGAAACAGACCATTCTATGATATACTGAAGCTAATCAAAATGGGCAGCCCTCTTGAAGGCTGCTTTCTTCGTTGGGTCTGAACCAACAATTAATCCGGTTTGGGATTGTACTCTGAGCCAAGTAGTTTGATTTTTTTTGTTTGCGGATACAAAAATCTGCAAACCCAATTTTAGAGATGATTACAGGTGATCGAATGGCAAAAAAGAAACGGCGTCAGCAAAAGAAAAGTTCCGGCAGACCAGTTTTTAAGTATGAGCTTGCCGGTTTAGGAATGACAGCAGCATCTATTATTGCAATGGCCAGGCTGGGGATTGCAGGAATGGCCATTGTCCAGTTTTTCAGGTTTTTTGCCGGAGAGTGGCATATCCTCTTTCTGATTGGACTTGGAGCAGCAGGAATTTATGTTTTTTGGTACAAGAAAAGGCCGCCATTTTCATCAAGAAGAATGATCGGCATATACTTAATTACTGCAGCGCTTCTGCTGCTAACCCACATATCCTTATTCGAAGCCGTGCTTGCACGCGGAGAAGCAGGCTCCTCCAGTGTGATCAGAAATACGTGGGAGCTTTATGCAATGGAGCTCAAAGGCGAAAGTATAACACGGGATTTGGGAGGAGGAATGATTGGAGCTCTGCTGTTTGCAGCATCCTATTTCCTCTTTGCGGCAGCTGGTTCCAAATTGATTGCAGCGGGTATGATTGTGGCTGGTATTCTTCTTATTACAGACAAGTCTCTTCAGGAAACTTTGTTTAAATTGTTTGGGCCCGTCTTTACATTCTTCAAAAAGCAATTCGCGGCCTTTATCAAAGATATGCGCCAGCTTCCTAAGTCCTTTAAAAAGAAAAAGAGAAAATCCTCTGTGCCTGCAGAAAAGAAGACTCGCAGGTCAAAAGAAGATACGGATGAGCCGGAAATTGAAGTCTTTGAACCGATAAGCAGGTACGATGAGGATTCAGAACCTATTATTTCAAGCTTTGCAGATCGTGTTGAAAGGGAAGAGACAGCCCCTGAACCTCCTCCTGAAGCTGCCTTCGAGAAAGGTACAGGTGTGGATCCTGAACCGGTGCCGGGAATTCAAATCAGCTTTTCGGAAGTCGAAAACAAAGATTACAAGCTGCCTCCTGTCTCATTGTTAAAACAGCCTCAGCACAATGGACAGCAGACTGACAAAAAGAACATTTATGAAAATGCCAGAAAACTTGAAAGAACTTTTCAAAGCTTTGGAGTCAAAGCGAAGGTTACCCAGGTACATTTAGGCCCGGCAGTAACCAAATATGAAGTATATCCGGATACTGGTGTAAAAGTCAGCCGGATTGTTAATTTAAGCGATGATTTGGCATTGGCGCTTGCCGCAAAGGATATTAGGATTGAAGCGCCTATTCCCGGAAAATCGGCGATTGGCATTGAAGTCCCTAATTCTGAAGTTGCGATGGTTTCGCTTCGCGAGGTTATTGACAATAACGTGAATGACCGGCCTGATGCGAAGCTGCTAATAGGTCTGGGCCGTGATATTTCAGGTGAAGCCGTGCTTGCTGAAATGAATAAAATGCCGCATTTGCTCGTAGCCGGATCAACGGGAAGCGGGAAAAGTGTATGCATAAATGGAATTATTACGAGCATTTTAATGAGAGCCAAGCCTCATGAAGTGAAAATGATGATGATTGACCCGAAAATGGTTGAGCTTAATGTCTACAATGGCATTCCGCATCTGCTTGCACCTGTTGTAACAGACCCGAAAAAAGCTTCCCAGGCTTTGAAAAAAGTAGTGAATGAGATGGAAAGAAGGTATGAGCTTTTTTCTCATACCGGTACGAGAAATATCGAAGGCTACAATGAAAATATTAGAAGAATCAATGCAGAAGAGGGCGAAAAGCAGCCGGAGCTTCCTTATATCGTGGTTATTGTCGATGAGCTTGCAGACTTGATGATGGTCGCTTCTTCCGATGTAGAGGATTCCATAACAAGGCTTTCCCAAATGGCTAGAGCAGCAGGAATCCATTTGATTATCGCGACTCAAAGGCCGTCTGTAGACGTTATAACTGGTGTAATAAAAGCAAATATTCCATCACGTATCGCATTCAGTGTTTCTTCAATGACGGATTCCCGTACGATTCTGGATATGGGAGGTGCAGAAAAGCTTCTTGGAAGAGGAGACATGCTCTTCCTGCCTGTCGGGGCATCCAAACCTGTACGTGTTCAGGGAGCTTTTCTATCAGATCATGAAGTAGAGGAAGTAGTAGAATTTGTGATTGGCCAGCAAAAGGCTCAGTATCAGGAAAATATGATTCCAACTGAAGCTGCTGAAACGACAAGCGAAGTGAATGATGATTTATATGAAGAAGCTGTTCAGCTGGTAGTCGATATGCAGACTGCATCGGTTTCTATGCTGCAGAGAAGGTTTCGAGTCGGATATACAAGGGCCGCAAGACTGATAGACGCCATGGAAGAACGGGGCGTTGTGGGACCTTATGAGGGGAGCAAACCCCGGGAGGTTTTATTAAGTAAAGGACAGCATGATGAAATGAGTTCTTAAGCAGAAGGGGAAATCCCTTCTGTTTCTTGCTGTACAAGTTAACATAATAATATTATCTTGTTTTTTAGCCCGTATTAAGTTTGAGTAAATAGTATTACGAAAATTCGACAAAATTATTAAATTTTTATTTATTTATGTATTGAAACATGATATATTATTTTCGATTAGTAAAGGTTAAACATCAGATGTCTGATCTTTATAAAACGGGGGCTTGTCATGAGCATTAAATCAGACAATCGGCATCTGTACTTGCAGGTGATAGATCGAATAAAAGAAGATATAAAAAAAGGTGCTTATAAAGAAAAGGAAAAACTTCCTTCAGAATTTGACCTGGCCAAGAATTTGGGTGTAAGCAGAGCAACGCTTAGAGAAGCACTTAGGATACTGGAAGAAGAAAATGTGATCATAAGACGCCATGGTGTCGGGACATTTGTCAATACAGTCCCGCTGTTCAGTTCAGGAATTGAGCAGCTTAACAGTGTAACAGCTATGATCATGCAAGGGGGAAAAGCTCCAGGAACCATCTTTTTATCCTCTTCTATCGTGGGACCGACTGAAGAAGATGCACAGCGCTTCGGAATTACGGAAGAAGAAGAAATTTTCCAGATTGAGAGGGTACGGACTGCGAACGGAGAACCGGTCGTCTACTGTCTGGACAAAATTCCCGGGAAACTTCTCCCGAAAGATTTGACCCATGACAGTGAATCCTTGTTTGAGCTTCTTGAGAAAAAGACAGACAGCATTATTGGCCATGCGATTACAGCCATTGAGCCTATTGGCTACCACGATAAGATTTCACCGCTTTTAAACTGCGATCCGGAAACTGCACTGCTGCTCCTTAAACAGATGCATTATGACCTGCAGGATCGTCCAATTCTATACTCGTTAAACTATTTTAGAGCCGATATGTTTTCCTTCCACGTTGTCAGAAAAAGAAACTAGAAATTAGAACTTTTAGGAGGTGATGAAGGACAGGCTCTCTGCTTTACATTCAAAAGTTTCGCAATATTCTATTCATAATTACGGGGGGAAATACAACATGAAAAAATGGGGTTTAGCTTTATCAGCTGTTCTGGCAGCAGGAACAATACTTGGGGCTTGCGGAAATAAATCTGCCGAGACGGGCGGAAAAGCAAGCGATTTCACAGTGGCAATGGTAACGGATGTCGGCGGTGTAGATGATAAGTCATTTAACCAATCCGCATGGGAAGGAATTCAGGATTTCGGTAAAGACAACAGCATGGAAAAAGGAAACAAGGGCTTTAACTACCTGCAATCCAAAAATGACGGTGACTATGTTACAAACTTGAACACACTTGTGCGTCAAAAGTATGACTTGATTTACGGAATTGGCTACAAGCTTCAGCCGGCCATTGAGGAAATTGCCGATCAGCAAAAGAAAACGAATTTTGCAATCGTTGATAGTGTTGTAGAAAAAGATAATGTTGCGAGCATCGTGTTTAAAGAGAATGAAGGCTCCTTCCTTGTTGGAGTAGTAGCAGGTCTTACTACGAAAACAAATAAGGTTGGTTTTGTCGGAGGTATGGAAGGCGAATTAATCGGTAAATTTGAAGCTGGCTTTGTTGAAGGAGTTAAAGCTGTAAATCCTGAAGCGACAGTTGATGTCCAATATGCAGGTGCATTTGACAAAGCGGATAAAGGGAAGGCGATTGCATCTTCCATGTACGGATCTGGAGCTGATATCATCTATCATGCTGCAGGAGCAACCGGAAATGGTGTTTTCTCAGAAGCAATCGACCTTAAGAAAAAAGATCCAGCACGCGAGCTTTATGTAATCGGTGTAGATAAAGACCAAAGCGAAGAAGGAAAAGGCACGTCTAAAGACGGAAAAGAATTCAACATCACTCTTACATCCATGGTAAAACGTGTAGACGTTGCAGTGAAAGACCTTGCTGAAAAAGCGAAAAACAATGAGTTCCCTGGCGGAGAAGTCATCAGCTATGGTTTAGATCAAGACGCAATTTCTGTAGCAAAAGGCGACAATGTTTCTGAAGATGTGATGAAAAAGGTAGACGAATATAAAGAAAAAATCAGCAAGGGCGAAATTAAAGTTCCAACGGCCCCTGTAAAATAAACCGGACTGCTGAAAAGGCTAGATCTTCTTCTAGCCTTTTTTTAAGCCAACGTCTTCTAAAGTACCGTGTATATCTCCGTCTGAAAGTCCATTTGCGAGATAAATAGATTTTCAGATGGGGATCTGCATTCAAGCTGTCCATCATGAAAAAGGAGTGAATCAACATGGATTATGTAATTGAGATGCTTGGGATCCGCAAAGAGTTTCCTGGAATTGTCGCAAATAACAACATTACCCTGCAAGTAGAAAAGGGAGAAATACATGCTTTGCTTGGGGAAAATGGTGCAGGAAAATCGACCCTTATGAACGTATTATTCGGCTTATATCAGCCGGAAAAAGGTGAAATTAGAGTCAAAGGCAAAAAAGTTGATATTACCAATCCTAATATAGCAAATGATCTCGGAATAGGAATGGTACACCAACATTTCATGCTTGTCAATAACTTTACGGTTACTGAAAATATTATTCTAGGAAACGAACCTTCCAAAATGGGGAAAACCAATTTAAAGGAAGCTGAAAAGCAGGTTCGGGAAATTTCTGAACGGTATGGCCTTGCCGTAGATCCATCTGCAAAAATTTCGGATATTTCCGTGGGAATGCAGCAGCGTGTAGAAATCTTAAAAACACTCTACAGAGGAGCGGAGATCCTGATTTTTGACGAACCGACTGCTGTACTGACACCTCAAGAAATTAAAGAACTGATTTCTATTATGAATGCGCTTATAAAGGAAGGAAAATCCATTATCCTGATTACCCATAAGCTGAAAGAAATTATGGAAGTTTGCCATAAGGTAACCGTCATCCGTAAAGGTGAAGGCATTGGCACTGTTAAGGTTTCTGCAACGAATCCGAATGAACTGGCATCCTTAATGGTTGGCCGGGAAGTTCTCTTTACAACAGATAAAACGTCTGCTAAGCCTGGGGAAACGGTTCTGGAAGTCAAGAATTTGGTTGTTAAGGATGCAAGAATGGTAACCGCTATCGATTCGTTATCACTGGATGTGAAAGCTGGAGAAATCGTCGGGATAGCCGGAGTGGATGGAAATGGACAGAGTGAGCTTATTGAGGCGATTACCGGTTTGAAAAAGCACGAATCAGGCACGATCCATTTAAACGGCAAAGACATTGGACGTTTAACTCCAAGAAAAGTAGCTGAATCAGGAGTGGGGCATATTCCTCAGGATCGCCATAAACATGGGCTGGTGCTTGATTTTGCAATTGGAGAGAATATGGTGCTTCAAACGTACCATCAAAAGCCTTATTCTAAGTCAGGCATTCTAAATTTTAAAGAAATCTACAAAAAAGCAGAGCAGCTCATTAAGGAGTTTGATGTAAGAACTCCAAGTTCATCAACTCCAGCAAGAGCCCTTTCCGGTGGAAATCAGCAGAAGGCGATTATTGGGCGGGAAGTGGACAGGGACCCTGATCTTTTGATTGCTGCGCAGCCAACCAGGGGACTTGATGTCGGAGCCATTGAATTTATTCACAAACGACTGATCGAACAGCGTGATAAAGGAAAGGCGATTTTGCTGGTTTCCTTTGAACTCGATGAAATCATGAATGTAAGTGACAGAATTGCGGTTATCTATGAAGGGAAAATTGTGGCCATTGTAAAACCGGAGGAAACAACCGAGCAGGAGCTTGGGCTCTTGATGGCCGGAAGCAAGCTGAAGGGAGAAGGTGTGGCACCATGAAAATCATCAACCGTTATATAAATTTGATCATCCCAGTTATCGCAGTCATTCTTGGATTGCTCAGCGGGGCTCTGGTTATGCTTGTCAGCGGCTATGATCCAATCCTTGGATATGGCGCATTATGGAATGGAATATTCGGCGATCCTTATAACATCGGGGATACAATAAGACTGATGACGCCCTATATTTTGACAGGACTTGCTGTAGCTTTTGCTTTCAAGACTGGTTTATTTAACATCGGAGTAGAAGGGCAAGTAATCGTGGGCTGGCTCGCGGCGGTTTGGGTTGGGGTGGCATTTGATCTTCCTAAAATCATCCATCTTCCTCTTGCCATCATCGTTGCTGCATTAGCTGGTGCGTTATGGGGATTCATTCCAGGCCTGCTGAAAGCGCGTTTCCGTGTACACGAAGTAATTGTCACAATCATGATGAATTACATTGCACTCTATGCGACGAATGCTATTATACAATCTGTATTAACAAAAGGCAGCGATACAACAGATGAAATCGCGGCTACAGCAAGTCTCCGTTCAGGAACATTTGAGATGCTGACAAACTACTCAAGGATGCATTATGGAATTATCATCGCGCTTGCAGCAGCATTCATCATGTGGTTCCTGCTTGAGAGAACAACGAAGGGATATGAGCTTCGTGCCGTTGGTTTTAATCAGGATGCTGCCCATTATTCCGGAATGAATGTTAACCGAAGCATTATTCTTTCTATGGTAATCTCAGGTGCATTCGCTGGTATTGCCGGTGCAATGGAAGGACTTGGTACGTTCCAATATGCATCCGTTAAAAGCGGTTTTACCGGAATTGGATTTGATGGAATCGCCGTTGCTTTGTTAGGCGGAAATACAGCAATCGGTGTTATTTTTGCGGCTTTCCTTTTTGGAGGATTGAAGGTAGGGGCACTGAATATGCCTTTGGAAGCCAATGTTCCGAATGAGCTAGTAGAAATTGTTATTGCACTAATCATATTCTTTGTAGCATCCAGCTATTTTATCCGGTGGCTGCTGCTTCGGTTTAAAAAGGGGGAGAAATAAATGAGCTTACTTCAAGCACTTCAAATTATCATTCCTACCGCTCTGTTCGTAGCGGCCCCTCTAATTCTTACCGCTCTAGGCGGGATTTTCAGTGAGAAGTCAGGTGTAGTAAATATTGGTCTGGAAGGTTTAATGGTTATCGGTGCATTTACAGGAATCGTTTTTAACTTAACGTTCGCGGAGACGTTCGGTTCATTGACACCATGGCTTTCATTGCTTGCCGCAATGATTGCGAGCGCGCTATTTGCCGTTTTGCACGCCGTGGCGACCATTACTTTCCGCTCGGATCAGGTTGTCAGCGGTGTAGCCATTAATTTTCTTGCACTTGGGTTAACTCTTTTCCTTGTGAAAAATATGTATGATAAGGGACAAACTGACCGGATTGATCAAAGCTTTGATATTATTGATATTCCGCTGTTAAGCAAAATTCCGGTCATCGGACCGCTGTTTTTCAGCAACGGCTACATCACATCTTATATTGCCATCCTCCTTTCTGTAGCCGTTTGGTACGTTATTTACAAAACACCCTTCGGTCTTAGACTGAGAGCGGTTGGTGAACATCCGATGGCAGCGGATACGATGGGGATTAACGTTACAAAAATGAGGTACATCGGAGTAATTCTGTCCGGTGCATTTGCCGGAATCGGCGGATCAATCTATGCTACCATCATTTCCAGAGACTTCAGCCATGCGACGATCAGCGGCCAGGGCTTTATGGCACTCGCAGCGATGATATTCGGGAAATGGCATCCGCTTGGTGCAATGGGAGCTGCCCTATTCTTCGGGCTGGCTCAAGGGATCAGCATCGTTGGGGGCTCCATTCCATTTTTGAAGGATATCCCTGAAGTGTACCTGCTCATTACACCTTATGTATTGACCATATTGGCGCTTGCCGGATTTATCGGCCGTGCGGACTCTCCTAAAGCACTTGGAACACCTTATATTAAAGGGAAAAGATAAAAGCTGCGTTTCTGCAGCTTTTTCTTTTTATTGGCTCTGTTAAACTTGGCTGTTGATTGCAGTTAGCAGGCGCTCAGCGACCAGCGGGGCGGGCGGTGAGCCTCCTCTCCGCTTTGCGCCTGCGGGGTCTCACCTGTCCCGCTGCTCTCAGCTCGGAGTCTCGCGCCTTTCACTCCAAGTAACAGGTGTAAAAAATCAACATCAGGCTTTAACAGAGCTTTTTTATTAAAAAATTCTGTGCAGCGAGAAAGCAGCCGGAAATGGTACCCTTAAAAGCATACTTGCGCAACCAATCTCAAATACAGGAGAGCCCCGTCTCCTAATTAAAACAGCGGTCCTGAACATTCAAATCTTGCGGAATTTTTTTCGATTGGCCCGTATTTCTTCTCAGTTGGCCCGCATTCCTTCATAATTAGCTCGATTTTAACTCAAGCCCACGTTCACTTGCTCCGGCTGATGTAAGCTTTTAGCCGCGTTTTTTTCTTTTTCAGCAGCAAACAATGGTCTTGCTACGTCCTCAGCCTGTCATTTCCTGGTTGCATAATAACACCGTACTTACGGAACAATGTTGTTATCGAATAAATAAGCAGGGTGAATGATATGGCAGATTCGAACAAATTAAATTTACTTGCACTTTCCTCCGTGCCGCTCGTCATGACACTTGGGAATTCAATGTTGATTCCGGTACTACCGGCTATTCAGAAGGAATTGGGAATCAGCTCTTTTCAGGTCTCACTTATCATCACGGTTTATTCAATCGTAGCAATTTTGCTCATCCCGCTTGCAGGATACCTGTCAGACCGGATTGGAAGGAAAACGGTTATCGTTCCTTGTCTTCTCATTGCCGGGGCTGGAGGAGCGTTATCTGCCTGGGCTTCCACAAATGCTGGAAATCCGTTTATGTGGATATTGGCAGGCAGAATTCTTCAGGGGATCGGTTCTGCCGGAGCCGCACCTGTAGTCATTCCTTTAATTGGCGATCTGTTTGATGATGATGAGCAAATCAGTTCTGGTCTTGGATTGATAGAAACGGCCAATACAGCCGGCAAGGTGCTAAGTCCGATTATTGGGGCGTTTTTAGCAAGCTTTGTATGGTACATGCCTTTTTGGTTTATTCCGTTTTTCAGCATTGCGGGAGTTCTGCTTGTTTTCTTTTTAGTAAAAGTTCCAAAGAAGGAAAAAGAAACTCAGACCTTCAAAGAATTTTTGCAATGTGTGAAAGGAATTTTTCAGAAAAGCGGAAGGTGGCTCTATGCCATTTTTGCCATCGGCGGAATCATTATGCTTGTTTTATTCGGCATTCTTTTTTACCTGTCCGATACACTGGAGAACAAATATGGAATAGATGGTGTTGCTAAAGGATTTATGCTGGCTATTCCACTCCTTGCGCTCTCCATTAGTTCATATGTTGCAGGGAAAAAAATCGGAAACAAAAAGCACTTGATGAAAATGCTTATTTCATTTGGAATGGGGCTTTTGGCTTTATCTTTTATAGCCATCCGCATTCAGCACAGCTTTGCCTTTTTAATTGTTTTTCTAGTTCTTAGCGGAGTTGGTATTGGTATAGCCCTTCCGTCCTTAGATGCTTTAATTACAGAAGGAATCGAGCAAGAGCACAGGGGGACGATCACTTCCTTTTACAGCTCCATGAGATTTATCGGTGTTGCAGCGGGGCCGCCTTTGTATGCTGCCATCATGCCTAGATCAGAGCACTGGATTTATTATGTATCGATTGGTTTTAGCTTTCTTGCCCTTTTGATTGGATTGTTCTTTATAAAACCGCAGGACAAGAATCAGCCTGCTAAGCTGAAGACCACATGATGCCTTGCGCATAAACAAGGCTTAACTTGAAAACTCCTCCCGTAAAAAGGGGGAGTTTTTTATTTTGTAATTTAACAGCCGGTTAGTTCTTGACAGAATAGCCTGCCTGCCTTTTTAATAGTTTATGTAGTGAATGGTTAAAGAGGTGAACTATATTGGATGAAGAAAAAATCAAAGCCTTTATACATAGGTATGAGGAGGTTTATTTTTTTGCGGCAAAAAGAGTAACCGCTATTGTCACAGAAAAAGTGCTCGAGGATATCACTATTGAGCAGTACCAGATCCTGCGTTACATCACCATGTATCCCAATTGCCAGGCAACCATGCTTGCGGATATGTGCGGAGTAAATAAAAGTGCCATTTCTGCCATGATTGAACGTTTGGTTCAAAAAGGACTGGTCGAAAGAATCCGCGATGAAAAGGACCGGCGGAACGTTTTTCTGGAGAGCACCGAAAAAGGCCGGGTCGTGTATGAAAAAGGGGAACAGCAAATACAGAAATATGTTTCCGGTTATTTGACTGAGCTGTCCGAGGGAGAGATTGATACTTTTTTAACTGTGTTTGAAAAAATCTCAGCCAGTATGGCGGAAAAAGAACGGGGAAATGAACAATGAGAGGAATAATCAAGTTAAGATGGATTCTGCTTGTATTCTGGGTAGCGGCAGCAGCTGTTCTTATGATGACTGCACCAAATATGGGAGATCTCGTAGCGGAAAAAGGACAAATTTCTGTTCCTGACGGCTACTCTTCATCTGTAGCCGGTGATCTTCTTGAGGATCAGTCTAAAGGGGATGGAGCGGCGCTTGCCCTGGTTTTTCATGATGACAAAAAGCTCAGTTCGTCAGCAATAAGCGAAATTCAAAAAGCGGTGGAAGACTTAGAAAAAAACCGCAAAGAGCTGAACATTCAGGCGATCACGAGCCATTTCAATAATAAAGAACTGGAAAAACAAATGGTGTCCTCAGATGGAAAAACGATTCTTGCTGCCGTAACACTGGAAGACAGCAAGAGAACGGTTCCTGAAATGGCTGGTGAAATTCGAAAGGAACTAAAGCAATATAAAGTCGACTCCTATATGACCGGCAGTGAGCTGATTGATAAAGACGTAGTTGACAGCTCACAGGAGGGATTAAAGAAGACGGAGTACATTACCGTTGCCTTCATCCTCGTTGTGCTTATTCTTGTTTTCCGTTCCCTGATCGCTCCGATTATCCCTCTGGTAACAGTAGGTGTTGCTTACTTGGTAAGTCAGTCTGTTGTATCTTACTTCGTGGAGTATTTCAATTTTCCGCTATCGACATTTACGCAGATTTTTATGGTTGCCGTCATGTTCGGGATCGGAACAGATTATTGCATTCTGCTTCTCAGCCGGTTTAAGGAAGAATTAGGCCATGGGGAAGAAAAGACGGAGGCAATCATTAAAACGTTCAAGACAGCTGGAAGGACGGTTATTTTCAGCGGCCTTGCCGTATTTGCAGGCTTCGCGTCCATCGCATTTGCGGAATTTAAGCTGTATCAATCCGCTGTTGCCGTGGCAGTAGGAATTGCCTTCCTGATTGTCGCATTAGTGACGATTGTTCCTTTCTTTATGATGGTGCTCGGCAATAATCTGTTTTGGCCGCTTAAAGGCAATATTAAGCATGCTGAAAGCCGGTCTTGGGAGTGGGCAGGCCGATTCTCCTTTAAAAGGCCAATCGTGGCGCTGCTTATCATTGCTGCCATCATTTCTCCTGCACTGATCAAATATGACGGAAGCCTTTCTTTTAATTCGCTTGATGAGATAGGAGATAAATATGAATCCGTAAAGGCGTTTAATATGATTTCCGACAGCTTCGGACCGGGTGAATCTTTGCCCGCAACGATTGTTATCAAGGATGACCAGCCCCTTAACAATAAGGAAAATCTGGCAACCATTGAGAAAATAAGCGGGGACCTCGATCAAATCGAAGACATCGATAAAGTAAGAAGTGCAACAAGGCCGCTTGGAGATGAACTTGAGGATTTAGAAGTAGCCAGTCAGGCTGAGGAGCTTGGCAAAGGAATCCAAAAAGGAAATGATGGAATTCAGGAAATTGGGAAGGGTCTGAATGAGGCCTCAAAGCAACTGTCAGGATCTGAACCAAAACTGAAGGAAGCTACCTCTGGAATTGATCAGCTTATCAAAGGTTCCACGGATTTGCAGAGCGGGGTCGGTGAAATTGAAACGGCACTGGAGCAAATTGAAAATGGGATGAATCAAGGATCAGCCGGTTCACTCGAAATAAAAAAACAAGTGGATACAGCTAAAAACAGTGTGGATCAGCTGATTAAAGGAAGCAGTGCCATTCTTGCAGGCTATGAAGAAGCGGGGAAACAGCTTGGTCAATTATCAGACGGTTTAACGGCTGTTGATGCAGGGGTGAAAGATTCACAGAAAGCTTTATCAGGATTGAAAGAGCCGCTGAACAGGCTCGCTGTGAATCCGGCCTATCCAAACATTCAAAATGACCCGGATTATCAGCTTGTATATGGAACGGTGCTTGGATTGGAAAAAGGATTTACCGGACTAAGCGGTGCGACAGAAAAACTGTCATCAGGACTAAAAGCAGCTTTGCCTGAACTTAAAAAAGCGAATGCCGGTCTTGCTGAAGTGAATAAAGGGCAAAAAGAGTTTCAAAAAGGACTTGTACAGCTTTCAGCAGGATTAGGCAAGTTATCTGATGGGCTGAAAGCTGCATCCAATGGTCAAAACAAAGTCATCAGCGAGCTTCCTAAGCTGCAAGCTGGAGCGGGGATGCTTGCCGAAGGGCAGACGGATTTGAAAAACGGTCTAAGTCCGTTTTCCACACAGCTTGGCTCTTTGACGAAAGGCCTGAATGACAGCGTCAACGGATTAAATCAAGTTTCCGGCGGATTAAATGAGGCGGAAACTTACTTGGACGGACTATCAAGTTCAAATGCAGATGGATGGTATTTGCCCGATGATGTTCTGAAGAATAAGGATTTTCAGCAGGTATTTAATGAATATATGTCAGAAGATAAAACATTGACAACAATGGATGTTGTTTTAAAAGTAAATCCATATTCAAATGATGCTTTGGCTAAAATGGATGAAGTTGAAGAAGCAGTGAAACGTGCTGTAAAAGGCACAAAGCTTGAGAACGCTACGGTGGGTGTTTCGGGTGTGACCAGCACATATGCGGATTTAAAGCAGATTTCGGACGCGGATTATAACAGAACGGTTTTATTTATGATTACAGCGATTCTGATCATTTTGATCATTCTTCTGAAATCATTTGTTATGCCGGTTTACCTTGTAGGCTCCCTCCTAATAACGTATTATTCATCCAGTGCGATTTCAGAATGGATCTTTGTAGATTTGCTCGGGTATGACGGGATCAACTGGGCTGTTCCGTTCTTTGGATTTGTTATACTTATGGCTTTAGGAATTGATTATTCGATTTTCTTAATGGACCGCTTTAATGAATATAGGGAAATGGACGTAAAATCAGCGATGATTACTGCCATGCGCAATATGGGGACCGTCATTATTTCGGCAGCCATTATATTAGCCGGTACGTTCGCTGCCATGCTGCCATCTGGTGTTCTTTCATTGCTGCAGATTGCAACCCTCGTACTGACAGGATTGATTTTGTATGCCTTTGTCATCCTGCCAATCTTTGTTCCTGTTATGGTCAGGACATTTGATAAGGCCAATTGGTGGCCGTTTATGGGAAAACGTGAATCTTAATATTGTCCTGTTGAGGGACTTGTATTGAAAACAACCCCCTGGGACGCATTTTAAATGCAGCCCAGGGGGTTGTTTTTTGTGGTATTGGTACTTTGTACAATAAGGATAGGCTGATTGGAGAGGGAGATGCGCGTCTTTTGAGGAAGCAGCGGGAATCAGCTATGAGCAAATTATTTCTAAACAAAGGAAGCAGGCTCTTTTACGGATTTGAGTTAAAGCCGATACGAATCGTGCGTATATTTAAAGACAAAGTCTCCTCATTTCCTAAATGTTCCTCTACTTGGTATAATTACTGGTACGAATGGACTCATTTAAAACAAAAAAGGCTAAACTACAAAGGATAATCCTTAAACTGAGGAGTGAATGTATGTCTTTTTTTCAGGAAAAGCAAACAAAACTGAATGGAATCACCGTTCATACCGTAAAAACGGATAAATACAAAACGAACACCCTCGTCCTAAAGATGATGGCCCCCCTTAAAAAAGAAAATGTGACAAAACGAGCGATTCTTCCTTTTATTCTACAAAGGGCAACTGAAAGGTTCCGTACCACTGGCGAACTGCGAAATCATCTGGATGAACTTTATGGAGCATCCCTGTTCGCGGACCTTTCTAAAAAAGGGGAAAATCAAATTATCACGTTTCGGATGGAAGTAGCCAATGAAAAATTTTTATCCGAGAAAACGCCATTGCTTGAAGAGGCGATCAGCCTTCTGTCGGATATCCTGCTGCGCCCGCTATTAAAGGGCAGCGCTTTTGATGATGGAATAGTAAAGGAAGAAATACGGACACTTAAACAGCGGATCCAGGCTGCTTACGATGATAAAATGAGATATTCCAATCTTAGGCTCGTGCAGGAAATGTGCAAAAATGAGCCTTACGCTCTGCATGTAAACGGAGAGAAGGATCAGGCTGATGATCTGACTGCGGAAAATGTTTATGAGTATTACCAGCAGGTCCTTAAAGAAGATAAGCTTGATTTATACCTGATTGGAGATTTTAAGGAAGCTGCTGCGGGGGAAATGGTAAAGAAATATTTTGATTTCTCTGCCAACACCCACGCCTATCCTGAAACCGAACAAGCAAGCAAGCAGCATGTTGAGGAAAAAGAGGTCATTGAAGAAGAAGACGTTAAGCAGGGGAAATTAAATATCGGATACCGGACCAACTGCTTGTATAACGATGATTCGTATTTTGCACTTCAGGTTTTCAATGGGATATTCGGCGGATTCTCTCATTCCAAGCTGTTCATAAATGTAAGGGAAAAAGCAAGTCTTGCGTACTATGCTGCTTCAAGGGTTGAATCCCATAAAGGTCTCTTAATGGTCATGTCAGGTATTGAAGTGGGTAACTATGATCAGGCTGTCTCCATTATTAAAGAGCAGATGGCAGCGATGAAGAACGGCGATTTTACGGATGATGACTTGAATCAGACAAAGGGCGTCATCAGAAATCAGCTTTTGGAAACCATCGATACGAGCTATGGACTAAGCGAAATTCTGTATCAGAATGTTGCAGCCAACTCTGAACGTACATTTGATGAGCTATTAGATGGCATCAGCCATGTAACGAAAGAAGAGGTAGTGGAATCAGCTTCTAAAATCGAGCTGGATACCATTTATTTTCTTAAAGGAAAGGGGGCACAAAACAATGGGTAAGCCTATACAGTTTGAGCAGCTTCAGGAAGAGCTGTATCATGAAAAAATGGACAATGGATTAAATGTTTATGTACTGCCCAAAAAAGGATTTAATAAGACTTATGCAACCTTTACCACCAAATATGGTTCCATTGATAACGAATTTGTGCCTCTTGGACAGGAAGAAATGAAAAAGGTTCCGGATGGAATTGCGCATTTTCTTGAGCATAAGCTTTTTGAAAAAGAAGATGGGGATGTTTTTCAGCAATTCGGCAAGCAAGGGGCATCCTCTAATGCCTTTACATCGTTTACACGAACCGCCTACTTGTTCTCAAGCACATCAGATGCCGAGAAAAACCTGGAAACGTTAATTGATTTCGTTCAGGAGCCTTATTTTACAGAAAAGTCAGTAGAAAAAGAGAAGGGAATCATCGGACAGGAAATCAACATGTATGATGATAACCCGGACTGGCGTTTATATTTCGGATTAATTGAAAACATGTATGAAAAGCATCCTGTGAAAATTGATATCGCCGGTACAGTTGAATCTATTTCTCATATCACGAAGGATTTGCTGTATGAGTGCTACCATACGTTTTATCATCCGAGCAATATGCTGCTTTTTGTTACCGGCCCGGTTGATCCTGAGCGTGTTTTAAAGCAGGTTAGAGAAAATCAGAAAAAGAAAACGTTTGAAGAGCCTCAAACCATTAAGCGTCCTGAACTCTCTGAAAAAGCAGAGGTGGATAAAAAGGACGAAAAGCTTCCAATGAACGTTCAGTCTTCGAAATGTCTCGTTGGCATCAAGGCAAAAGAGACCGGTTTATCCGGGGAAGAGCTTCTTAAAAAAGAATTGACGGCTAACCTGGTGCTTGATGTGCTCTTCGGGAAAAGCTCCAGTCATTTTCAAACCATGTACAGCAACGGGTTAATAGATGATACCTTCAGCTATGATTACACGGAAGAGGAGACCTTCGGATTTGCGATGATTGGCGGAGACACCGATCAGCCCGAGGAGCTTGCCAAGCAAACAAAAGAAATTTTATTCAAGGCTAGGGAAGAAGGCGTGGATCAGGAACGGCTGAATACAGCGATCAAAAAAAGGATTGGAGCATTTCTGCGTTCCGTCAATTCTCCTGAGTACATTGCCAATCAATTCACCCGCTATGCATTCAATGATATGAACCTGTTTGATGTTGTACCGGTTCTCGAGCAGATAACAAAGCAGGATGCGGATGCTCTTTTACAACAGTTCGCAGATGAAAAGCAAATGACCGTCTTTACGGTTGTTCCAAAAAAGGAAGACAAATAATTTTTTTTGAATACCGGCTGACATCAGCCGGTATTCTTGTGCAAGGAGGTAAACAGAGTTGAAATATGCGCTTATTACTGGAGCGAGCGGGGGAATAGGGTCCAAAATTGCCGCCAAGCTCGCGGATGAAGGCTGGAATTTGTATTTGCATTATCACCGCAGCAAGGAGAAGACGGAGCACCTGAAAAAGGAGCTTGAGAACAAAGGTATCAGCTGTCTGCCGGTACAGGGTGATTTGTCCACAAAAGACGGAGTAAACGGGCTGCTCGGTAAAATCACCCATCCGATTCAGCTCCTTGTTCTGTCCAGCGGAACGGCTCCTTATGGTCTTATAACGGATCTGGATGATGAAGAAATTCAAGCGCAGGTCCAGCTTCATGTTACAAGTCCGTTTCTTCTGGCTAAATCCTTAATACCGAATATGGTTTCTGCAAAAAAAGGGTCCATTATTGCCATTACATCCATTTGGGGAGAAAAAGGAGCCTCTTGCGAAGTTTTATATTCAATGGTTAAAGGCGGTCAAAACACATTCGTAAAAGCGCTGGCAAAGGAGCTTGCACCAAGCGGCATCCGCGTAAACGCAGTTTCTCCGGGAGCTGTAGACACCGGCATGCTAAGCCGCTTCACTGAAGAAGATTTGCGCGAAATGGCTGATGACATTCCTGCTGGCAGAATCGGCAGGCCGGAAGAAATTGCAGATGCCGTCTGTTTTTTAGCATCAGAAAAATCTTCATACATAACCGGTCACATCCTCTCTGTGAATGGCGGATGGAATTAAGGAAAAAAGCGGGGGATGGTGCATAAAAACATTCAAATCAGCAAAACTAACCTTGTAATCAATTTTTTGGACTGGAGGAATGAACAATGTCCGTATTGAATAATTGGGATTCATGGAAGAATTTCCTTGGAGATCGTCTTCATCATGCTGAAAACAGCGGAATGAGCCGTGAAACGGTTTCTGGACTTGCTTATGAAATCGGCGGATACCTTGCAAACCAAGTAGACTCCAAAAATGATCAGGAAAAAGTTCTTGCTGATTTATGGAGCGTTGCAAGTGAAGAAGAGCAGCATGCAATTGCGAACATGATGGTGAAGCTTGTCGGCAACAACGGAACTGAAGGAACACACTAAAAAAGGGAGGCGCTGCCTCTCTTTTTTTTATTTGGCATGGTTATGGTGCTGATTTTTCTCCATTTGCAGATTGGAGCGATATGAGCTCATTTAAAAGAGCGGGGTTATATGAGACCTCTCATGTATGAAGTTTTGAACTCTCGTCCGAATATCCCGTTTAAGAAGAAGTTCCTGAAGGGAAATCACCTGTAAGGGTTATTTTATCAGGAAGATCCTTAGCCAGCTTCTTCCTGCATTAAGAGGTTTAGGGAATTATTCTTTCTTATTACGAGAAAATGCTTTATTATAAACTTATAGGTACATTTCGCCTCAATCGAAAGGGGGATTCTCCTTGCAAAAGGAAGAATGGTACTTGGAATATGAAATTCAGAAAAACCGGCCTGGTTTACTGGGGGATGTTTCTTCCCTGCTGGGTATGCTTTCCATAAATATTGTGACAATTAATGGTGTTGACGACTCCCGTCGTGGACTCCTGCTAAAATGTGAACATAACGACCAGATTAAACGTCTTGAATCGATTTTACATACAATGGATACAATTACTGTGACTAAATTAAGGAAGCCGAAGCTTCGGGACCGGCTTGCCGTCAGACACGGACGTTATATACAGCGTGATGCAGATGATAAAAAGACCTTCCGATTTGTTCGGGATGAACTCGGTTTGCTTGTGGATTTTCTCGCGGAATTGATGAAGCAGGACGGCCATAAGCTGATTGGAATCCGCGGTATGCCAAGAGTGGGGAAAACGGAATCGATCGTAGCTTCAAGTGTGTGCGCAAATAAAAGGTGGCTTTTTGTATCCTCAACCCTTTTAAAACAAACGCTTCGAAGCCAGCTCATCGCTGATGAATACGATGCCAATAATTTGTTTATAATTGATGGAATTGTTTCAACCCGGAGAGGGACAGAACGGCATTTGCAGCTTGTACGTGAAATAATGCGCCTTTCCGCAACAAAAATTGTGGAACACCCAGATGTGTTTGTCCAGAATACGGAATATACTTTGGAAGACTTTGATTATGTCATTGAGCTTCGCAATGACCCGGATGAAGAAATTACATATGAAGACGCTGAAGAGCCGCAAATGCTCGATCAGTCGGCTTTTTCTGGATTTGATTTTTAATTATGGAAGGTGTTACGGTTGAGTGAATTAGGAAATCGCCTTAAGCAAGCGAGGGAAGAAAAGCAATTAACATTGGACGATCTGCAAACGATGACGAAGATCCAAAAAAGATATCTGATCGGAATTGAAGAGGGCAATTATAAAATAATGCCTGGCCAATTTTACGTGCGTGCTTTTATTAAGCAGTATGCTGAAGCAGTCGGATTGGATCCTGATCAGCTATTTGAAGATTACAAAAAAGATGTTCCGGACAGCGGCCAGGATGAACTTCCAGGCCAGCTTTCAAGGGTGCAAACGCAAAGGGAGCTACCAGAGAGTGCATCAAAAGCCATTGACCTGCTCCCCAAACTTCTGATTATCCTCCTGATTGTAGCGGCTGCAGTCGTTATTTGGATGGTGAATCAAAACAGCAGCGGAAGTGAAGAGCCCGCTAAGCCTAAGTCAGAATCAATCAGTTCAGAAGTGAAGATGGATGAATCTTTGAAAAACAAGGATACGGATGAAAAAGCTGAAGAAAAGCCCGCTCCCGAGCCAGAACCTGCCAAAGTAGAACCGCCTGCACCAAAGCAAGCGATCAGCGGCAAAGAAACGGGTTCAGCTTCTTCCTCCTATGCTGTAACCGGAGCAGAGAAACTGGAAATCGAAATCTCAGCAAAAGGATCTACTTGGATTGGCGTCAAAAACAGTAAAGGCAAATCTTTTTTTTCCGGCGTGCTGAACAGCGGCAAATCGCAAAAAATTGATGCAAGCAATGAAAATGAAGTGAAAATACGTATTGGAAACATGCCGAATACAGACATTAAAGTAAACGGTGAACCTCTGAAATACGTAATAGACCCTTCTAAAAAGATGACTCAATCCATTACCATTACGTATACAAAAGCAGAAAAGTCATCATCCTGATGGCTTTTCTTGCCATTTATCAAAAGTTTGCAGGGTATCTCCCAGATGCAGATCCCGGATGAAGGAGTAGAAAAAAATGAATTTACCTAATAAAATCACGGTTTCACGTATTTTGCTTATCCCGGTGTTTATGTTTATTATGCTGTATCCTTTCGATTGGGGAATGGTATCGATTTTAGGAACTGAAATGCCTGCTTCACAGTTCACGGGCGCCCTGCTGTTTATTCTCGCTTCCGTTACAGATTGGATCGACGGCTACTATGCACGGAAGTACAATCTTGTAACAAACCTTGGGAAGTTTTTGGACCCGCTTGCAGATAAGCTGCTTGTTTCTGCAGCACTTATTATCCTTGTTGAGATGGGGCTCGCGCCTGCCTGGATGGTTATTATCATTATCAGCAGAGAATTTGCAGTTACCGGGCTCAGACTGATTCTTGCCAATGAAGGAGAAGTAGTAGCGGCTAACTCGCTTGGCAAAATCAAAACATGGACTCAAATCATCGCAATTTCTGCTCTTTTGCTTAACAACTTTCCGTTTGAACCATTACATATTCCTTTTGCCCAATTTGCACTTTGGGTGGCTGTCTTCTTTACGATTATTTCAGGCTGGGACTATTTCGCTAAAAACAAAAATGCTTTATTAAACTCTAAATAAAAGAAAAAGGAGCTTGCTATGAATACGAAAACTGAAATCATTGCCGTAGGATCCGAGCTTCTTCTCGGACAAATTGTCAATTCAAATGCCCAGTTTATTTCCAGTGAACTTGCAGAAATGGGTTTTAATACGTATTACCATACAGTAACCGGTGATAATGCAGGCCGGCTGAAAGCAGCCATTGAAACGGCTCAGACCAGATCGAACGTCATTATCTTCACGGGCGGCCTTGGACCTACAAAAGATGATTTAACGAAGGAAACCATTGCCTCGCATTTACATGTCCAATTGGTTACAGATAACGATGCCATGGCATCAATCGAGGATTATTTTAAAAAGGTAAACCGGGCGATGTCTGAAAATAACAGGAAACAGGCACTCGTCCTTGAAGGGTCGCATATTTTGAAAAATGATACGGGAATGGCACCGGGGATGGCTCTGGAAGCGGATGGAATTGTGTATATCCTCATGCCGGGGCCCCCGTCTGAAATGAGGCCGATGTTCTCCAATTATGCCCGGCCCTATCTATTGGAGCTGCTTGGCGAACAGGAAAAAATCATGTCCAGAGTGCTCCGGTATTTCGGCATTGGCGAATCACAGCTTGAAGCAGACCTTGAGGACCTGATTGACGGTCAGACTAACCCGACGATCGCTCCCTTGGCAGGAGATGGCGAAGTAACGCTGAGATTGACCGCGAGACATAAAGAGGCTACGACAGCAACCCAGCTTTTGAATGAGCTGGAGCAAACCATTAATGCACGGGTAGGCGATTATTTTTACGGGTATGAGAGCACAAGCCTTCTTCAGGAAGTGACGGACCGTCTTATTGAGAGAAAAATCACGATTTCTTCTGCCGAAAGCTTGACGGGCGGATTATTCTCAGAACAGCTCACTACAGTTAAAGGAACTTCAAGTGTGCTGAAGGGCGGGATTGTATGCTACTCCAACTCTGTGAAGCAAAACCTCCTTAACGTCAAGCCTGAAACTCTTGAAAACCACGGTGCAGTGAGCGGGCAGTGTGCGAAGGAAATGGCCGAAAACATCCGCCGTCTGGCAGAGAGTGATATCGGAATCAGCTTTACAGGCGTAGCTGGCCCGGAACCGATGGATAACCAGCCTGTCGGAACCGTTTATATCGGGATCGCCTCCGAAGCTCAGACGGAGGTCCATGAACTGAAGCTCGCCGGCAGCAGAGACGGAATCCGAAAAAGATCCGTCAAGTACGGCTGCAGGCTCCTGATGAAACACCTTGAAAAACATACAGCGCTTTGAGCTGTGTGTTTTTCTTTTTGGCAAATTGCGGTTTTCTCCTATTCTGCTAAGGCAGAAACCAGTATTGTATGCTTACCGCCCTCTGAGCGGGAAGCAGGCATCCCTTGTGCGGAAAACAGCTCTTGCCATCCTGCCCCATGTGCGTAAAATGCATTTTTACTAAAAATACGCCTCCTAAAAATCTATTTTTCCCTAAGGAAAAAAACGATTTCCAAACACGATATACCAAAAAAACGAATAAGTGTTCGACTTTTTTCTTGGCAAATGATATAAAAAGAGATATAGTAATGATAGGTTAAAGATTAGAGGAGGAACGTTACATGAATGATCGTCAAGCCGCCCTTGATATGGCGCTTAAACAGATAGAAAAACAGTTTGGTAAAGGTTCCATTATGAAGCTTGGAGAGCAGACGGACCGTAAAGTTTCCACTGTGCCGAGCGGATCGCTGGCACTGGATGTTGCACTGGGAATAGGCGGATATCCGCGCGGCCGTATTATTGAAACATACGGGCCAGAGAGTTCTGGTAAAACCACGGTAGCTCTGCATGCAATCGCTGAAGTTCAGCGTCAGGGAGGACAAGCTGCATTTATTGATGCTGAGCATGCTCTTGATCCCGTTTACGCGCAAAAGCTTGGCGTAAACATAGACGAACTTCTTCTGTCGCAGCCAGATACCGGCGAACAGGCTCTTGAAATCGCAGAAGCGCTTGTGCGAAGCGGTGCAGTAGACATTCTGGTTATTGACTCAGTTGCTGCCCTTGTGCCAAAGGCGGAGATTGAAGGGGAAATGGGAGACTCCCATGTAGGTCTTCAAGCGCGTCTAATGTCACAGGCTCTAAGAAAGCTGTCCGGCGCAATCAGCAAATCCAAGACAATTGCCATCTTTATTAACCAAATCCGTGAAAAAGTTGGCGTTATGTTCGGAAATCCTGAAACAACTCCCGGGGGACGCGCGTTAAAATTCTATTCCTCTGTCCGTCTGGAAGTCCGCCGTGCTGAGCAGCTTAAGCAAGGCAATGACGTAATGGGAAATAAAACAAAAATCAAAGTTGTAAAAAATAAAGTGGCTCCACCGTTCAGAACGGCAGAGGTAGACATTATGTATGGCTTGGGGATTTCCAGAGAAGGGGAAATTATCGATATGGGAACGGACCTTGATATCGTTCAGAAGAGCGGATCCTGGTATTCCTATAATGAAGAGCGTCTTGGCCAGGGCCGTGAAAATGCTAAAATCTTTTTGAAAGAAAATCCAAACATCGCTTCTGTCATCCATCAGCAAATTAGAGATCACTACAATCTCGATGCAACAGCAGAAGCTCCTCCTGAAGAGGAAGAGGAACTGTTTGAACTGGAAGATTAAGTAAGATTCAATGCAAAAGCAGCGGAAAGAGGGATGTTCTCCCTCTTTTTTTCTGTTTACAGAAATGAAAATCAGACAATCCGGCAGGAAGCGGGCAAAAAGGGCAGGATGACTGGCTTGACAAGTATTTTTCACAACTATACAATGAAATTGTGTATTTTGTTTTATTTTTAGTATTTTTTAACAAAGACCTTGATGGTTTTGGCTAAAGCAACCATTTGGCTTGCCTTTAGCTGCTAACTAAAATCATCCTAAAGAAAACTTGTGCAGTATATTGAGACCTAATGAAACAATGTACGTGCCGACACATTATTCGAGCAAGAAATGTTCATAGCAAGAGGAGGTGAGATAATGGACGCAACACTAATCATCTCCATTTTGCTTGGCCTTATCGTAGGTGTAGTTGTTGGCTATTTTGTTCGCAAATCGATTGCCGAAGCGAAAATTGCCGGGGCAAAGAGTGCCGCCGAGCAGATTCTTGAAGATGGAAAACGCGAAGCTGAAGCAGCTAAGAAAGAAGCGATGCTTGAAGCAAAAGATGAAATTCACAAGCTTCGTACAGATGCCGAACAAGAAATTCGTGATCGTCGAAACGAGCTACAAAAACAAGAAAACCGGTTATTGCAAAAAGAGGAAAACCTTGACAGAAAAGATGATTCTCTTGATAAAAGAGAAGCTGTTCTGGATCGCAAGGAAAACTCTCTGGCTGAAAGACAACAACATATTGAAGAGACGGAAAGCAAAGTGGATGAGATGGTTCGCAGGCAGCAAACAGAGCTTGAACGTGTATCAGGCTTAACAAGGGAATCCGCCAGACAAATCATTCTTGACAAGCTTGAAAACGAGCTTTCCCATGATCTCGCTGTTCTTATTAAAGAGAGTGAGACACGTGCGAAGGAAGAAGCAGACAAACGGGCAAAAGAGATTCTCTCTCTTGCACTGCAGCGCTGTGCTGCTGATCATGTGGCAGAAACAACTGTATCAGTTGTAAACCTTCCGAATGATGAAATGAAGGGCCGCATTATTGGCCGTGAAGGACGTAACATCCGTACGCTTGAGACCCTTACAGGAATCGATTTAATTATCGATGATACTCCTGAAGCGGTGATTCTCTCAGGTTTCGATCCAATCCGCAGGGAGACGGCGAGAATTGCCTTGGACAAGCTTGTTCAGGACGGACGTATTCACCCGGCACGGATTGAGGAAATGGTTGAGAAATCCCGCCGCGAGGTTGATGAGTACATCCGCGAAGTCGGTGAACAAACAACCTTTGAAGTTGGAGTTCATGGATTGCATCCTGACCTGATCAAAATTCTGGGCCGTTTGAAGTTCAGAACAAGCTATGGTCAAAATGTACTGAAGCACTCAATGGAGGTAGCACATCTATCCGGTCTGATGGCTGCCGAGCTTGGAGAAGACATCACGCTTGCTAAGCGAGCAGGACTTCTTCATGATATCGGTAAAGCAATTGACCATGAGGTAGAGGGAAGCCACGTTGAAATTGGAGTGGAGCTCGCTGGAAAATACAAGGAGCATCCTGTTGTTATCAACAGTATTGCATCCCACCATGGTGACCAGGAACCAACTTCAATTATTGCTGTGATTGTAGCAGCAGCCGATGCACTTTCTGCTGCAAGACCAGGTGCGCGCAGCGAAACACTTGAAAACTATATCCGCAGACTTGAGAAGCTTGAAGAGATCTCTGAATCGTATGAAGGTGTAGAGAAGTCCTTCGCCATCCAGGCAGGCCGTGAAGTCAGAATTATGGTGAAGCCGGATACGATTGATGATCTTCAAGCCCACAGACTGGCACGGGATATCCGCAAGAGGATCGAAGAAGAGCTTGATTATCCTGGACACATTAAAGTTACAGTGATCAGAGAAACGCGAGCCGTTGAATACGCAAAATAAAGTCTCAGTGTGCACAGTATCCTTGTTTTGGATGACTGCACATATGGGCAAAATAAAGCGGTGCATTGCGCCGCTTTATTTTTTTTCTTTTTGAAGAGAAATCATGAGCAGCAGATTCACTGCGTCCGGAGGAGGACGCTTTTATTCTTTATCTCTGTTCTACCATTCAATGCGTAAGTAAGCGGAAAGAGACAACCCGGAAAGCATAGACGGAATACCCCAAACATGAAAGGAATCGGTTTAATATGAATATTTTATTTATTGGAGATATCGTAGGTTCTCCCGGAAGAGAGATGCTTAAAACGTATCTTCCTCGCTTGAAGTCTACTTACAAGCCAGATGCCGTTATTGTAAATGGTGAAAATGCAGCGCACGGAAAAGGATTGACTGAAAAAAATTTCCATGAATTAATCCAGGCAGGAGCTAACGTAGTCACGATGGGTAACCATACATGGGATAAACGTGAAATTACGGATTACATAGATAAGACTCCGAACCTAATCAGACCCGCTAATTATCCTGAAGGTACACCTGGAAATGGCATGTTTTTTCAAAAAATGGGTAATAAAGAAATAGCCGTTATTAATCTGCAGGGCCGTACCTTTTTACCGGCTATTGATTGTCCGTTCAGAAAGGCTGACGAGCTGGTTGAACGGGCAAGAAAGAGAACTCCGTATATTTTCGTCGATTTCCACGCTGAAGCGACGAGTGAAAAGCAGGCAATGGGCTGGTATTTAGACGGAAGAGTTTCTGCAGTAGTGGGAACCCATACTCACGTTCAAACTGCTGATGAGCGCCTTCTTGCAAAAGGCACTGCCTATATATCAGATGTCGGCATGACAGGGCCGTATGATGGAATACTCGGTGTGGAACAGGAACCGGTTATCAGGAGATTTTTAACAAGTCTCCCAACGCGATTCGAGGTAGCAGAGGGCCGCACCCAGCTTAGCGGAGTTGTAGTTAAGCTTGACAGCAGAACTGGAATGGCTCAATCGATAAAAAGGATTGCGATTAATGACGATCACCCCTATTTTGATTGAATTTTTTGAAAAAACAGCTGTTTAGGCAGGAATAACGCTCCACACTAGTGAATATATGTAGTAATGGAATGATTAGCCATTTTTTGTTCAAAGTCTTAGGGGATGCGATTTGAACAAGATCCAACAACGGTTGTTCCAATGATCGCTCAAGATCCTTGGTAATGAATAAGGGGGAAAACAGTAATGGAAATATTAAAAGTTTCAGCTAAGTCTAATCCTAATTCCGTAGCTGGAGCGCTTGCCGGAGTATTGCGTGAACGCGGAGGCGCTGAGATTCAAGCCATCGGAGCGGGAGCGCTTAATCAGGCGGTAAAAGCCGTAGCAATTGCCAGAGGTTTTGTAGCCCCGAGTGGAGTTGATTTAATTTGTATTCCGGCTTTTACAGATATTTTGATTGATGGCGAAGAACGGACTGCCATTAAATTAATTGTAGAACCGCGCTGATTGATAAAATAGAGGCTGACCGGCCCAGGATTCCCGCTTTTGCCCGTCTTTTTGCGGCAGCGGCAGGGACATGCCTGCGAATCGGGCAGCCTCTTATTTTTAGCATCCGGAGGAATGGCTGAATGAAAATTTTTGATGCGCATTGCGACATGCTGCTGAAGCTTTGGCTTGACCCTTCAATCAATCCTTGGGATGGCAGCGGACTTCATACAAATCTGAAAAAACTTACCGAATTCCACGCAAAAATTCAATGTCTTGCTATCTATATACCTCCGACTCTGCCCGCTGATCAGCAGTTTGGGGCAGCATTGGCTCAAATCCGCATTCTGAACGAATTGATTTTAAAGTCATATCCGCAATTTAAGCTTTTAACTTCAAAGGAGCAAATAGACAACCTTAAAAACGCTGAAATTGGCATCATCCTCTCATTGGAGGGCTGCGACTGTATTGGAAATCAGCTGGACCGGGTTTCCTTGCTGCAGGAGCATGGGGTCAGAATTTATAATCTAACCTGGAATTATGCTAACCTTTTTGCCGACGGGGCTCTTGAAAAGCGAGACGCCGGGCTAAGCCTGCTCGGAAAATCACTCGTTTACTCCTTAAATAAGCAAAAAGCGTGGATTGATGTTTCTCATTTAGGTGAACGAAGCTTTTGGGACGTTATGGAAGCTGGGGAGCATGTCGCCGCGACCCATTCGAATGCGTATACACTGCGGCCTCATCCGAGAAATTTGCGGGACAGCCAGATCATGGCACTCATCAAGCGGGATGCTCCAATTGGAATTACCTTCGTTCCGGATTTTATAGGTGAAAATCCAAGCATCAGCCTGCTGCTGCATCATTTGGAACACATTTGCTCTTTAGGCGGGGAGAAGAACGCTGGACTGGGATCAGACTTTGATGGAATAAGTGATACCGTTCCAGGCCTTAGCGGATATGAGCAGTATGATAACCTGCTGAATGAAATATACAAGCGATATCCCGCTAATGTGGCGAGAGGAATTGCTTTTCATAACTTTGCGAGCAGAATTCCTTTTTAAATATTCTAAAAAATTAAAAAACTTATTGTAATATGATGCCAGTCAGTCTAAAATGGAAAGCGTTTACTACATATTTACAAATTGAGGAGAAGCTTATTAAAGGGGTGCACGGGAAATGATGAAGCAGCTTTCATGGAAAGTAGGCGGACAGCAGGGGGAAGGAATTGAATCAACAGGTGAGGTTTTTTCCATTGCATTGAATCGGCTCGGCTATTATCTATATGGCTACCGGCATTTTTCATCACGCATAAAAGGCGGCCACACGAACAATAAAATAAGGGTCAGCACAACTCAGGTACGGGCGATTTCAGACGAGCTCGATATATTGGTAGCTTTTGATCAGGAAACAATTGATGTGAATTTCAGTGAGCTAAGAAAAGGCGGCATCGTATTAGCTGATACTAAATTCAGTCCGGTAATCCCAGATGAGGATTCCGTTACCCTTTATGCAATTCCTTTTACGGAACTTGCGGCTGAACTCGGCACATCATTGATGAAAAATATGGTCGCCATTGGAGCAACGAGCACCATCCTTGATTTAAGTCCGGATGACTTTTATGAAGTGGTGGAGGAAACGTATGGGCGCAAAGGCCAGAAAATCGTTGAAATGAATATGAACGCCATTCAAAAAGGAGCTTCCTTCTTAAAGCAGGAACTGCAGTATAATCGTACCGATCTTTATCTTGAAAAGACAGACCGGAAAAAAAGGATGTTTATGATTGGCAACGATGCGATTGCCCTTGGTGCTCTTGCCGGCGGAGCTCGTTTTATGGCTGCTTATCCCATTACGCCAGCATCCGAAATCATGGAGTATTTAATAAAAAAGCTCCCCGCATACGGCGGAGCAGTCATCCAGACAGAAGATGAGATTGCTGCCTGTACGATGTCAATTGGGGCAAATTATGCAGGCGCGCGTACGTTTACAGCTTCAGCTGGTCCAGGGTTATCTCTGATGATGGAAGCCATCGGATTATCGGGGATTACCGAAACCCCGTTAGTGATTGTGGATACGCAAAGAGGAGGACCAAGTACCGGACTTCCTACAAAGCAGGAGCAGTCTGATTTAATGGCGATGATTTATGGAACACACGGGGAGATTCCAAAAATCGTTATGGCGCCAAGTACGGTACAGGAAGCTTTTTACGATACAGTAGAAGCATTTAATTTGGCCGAAGAATATCAGTGTCCAGTCATCATCCTGTCCGATCTGCAGCTCTCACTCGGCAAACAGTCCGTTGAGCCGCTTGAATTTGATCAGGTTCAAATAAGAAGGGGTGCCCTTGCAAATGAAAACAGCCTTCCTGAGGGTGATGGAAAAGGCTACTTTAAAAGATATGAAGTTACAGAGTCCGGTATTTCACCAAGAGTCCTGCCAGGCATGAAGAATGCCCTGCACCACGTTACAGGTGTTGAACACGATGAAACGGGAAAACCATCGGAAGTGGCATCTAACAGGCAGGTCCAAATGGATAAACGCCTTCGTAAAATGGAAGGCCTGCTTTTCCCAAACCCTATTCATAAACAGATCAAGCATGCCGAGGCGGATGTTCTGCTAGTAGGCTTTAATTCGACAAGGGGAGTCATCGAGGAAGTGATGGAGCGCCTTGAAGCGGAAGGCATCCGAGCCAATCACGCACATATACGCCTGATTCATCCTTTCCCTGCCAATGAGCTTCGTTCTTTGACTGCATCTGCAAAAAAAGTACTAGTCATCGAAAACAATGCGACCGGACAGCTTGCCAATATTATTAAAATGAACACGGGCTGCGCTGAAAAATTGGCGTCTGTCTTAAAATACGACGGCAATCCATTTCTTCCTAATGAAGTGTATTTCAAATGCAAGGAGCTGATCTAATGGCAACCTTTAAGGATTTTCGAAATGATGTAAAACCAAACTGGTGCCCGGGCTGCGGAGATTTTTCTGTACAGGCTGCTATACAGAGGGCGGCAGCTAATACCGGCCTTGAGCCGGATCAGCTGGCAGTTGTATCGGGAATTGGATGTTCTGGGCGGATTTCCGGTTATATCAATTCGTTTGGTTTTCATGGAATCCATGGGCGTTCCCTTCCAATTGCCCAGGGGGTCAAAATGGCGAACCGCGATTTGACTGTTATTGCTTCCGGAGGAGACGGAGATGGTTTTGCCATCGGGATGGGACATACCATTCATGCCATTCGCAGAAACATCGATATTACCTATATTGTGATGGATAATCAGATTTACGGTCTGACAAAGGGACAGACCTCTCCCCGAAGCGAAGCTGGCTTCGTTACGAAAAGCACTCCCCAGGGATCCGTTGAATCGGCGCTCTCTGTAATAGAGCTTGCTCTTACGGCCGGGGCAACATTCGTAGCACAGAGTTTTTCAACTGATTTGAAAGACTTAACCGCGCTGATTGAACAGGGAATACAGCATAAAGGATTCTCATTCATTAATGTGTTCAGCCCATGCGTCACCTACAATAAAGTGAACACGTATGATTGGTTTAAAGAAAACTTAACAAAATTGAACACAGTCGAAAATTATGATCCTTCAAATCGAATTTCTGCCATGCAGACGGTTATGGAGTACAACGGTCTCGTTACCGGGCTGATTTATCAGGATAAGAACAAAGCCTCTTACCAGGAGATGATTCACGGTTACAGTAAGCAGCCGCTCTCCAAAGCTGATTTAGAAATAAGCGAGGCTCAATTTGAGCAGCTGACTGCTGAATTTATGTGAACGCGTCTTTTTAGGCGCTATTTTTTTTGAACACTATGTTTACCTCTAATGTTGATATTAGACCATTTTAGACCAATTGATTGTTGCATTTAACGAAGACATAAATGAACACAAACTAATTTGATGAAGAGGTGTTTTGAAAATGGCATTAACGTCCGCATTCACGAGTTTCAACCTGCCTGTAAAAAACGTAGAACAATCGAAAACGTTCTTCACCGGACTCGGATTCGAGCTCAACCCGCAATTCCCTGAGAACGAGAATTCGGTAGCCATCGTGATCGGCGACAACCAGCAGGTCATGCTGATCAATCAAGCATTCTTTAATACGCTCACTGAGAAGGAATCCGTCGATACGAGCAAGTATGCGCAGATGACGATCGCATTGGCCTTCGAGAGCCGGGAAAAGGTCGATGAAATCGTGAATACCGCGGTCTCCTTGGGCGGGAAATTACACGCTGATCCTGAAGATCATGGGTTCATGTATCATTGGGGCTTCGTGGACTTGGACGGCCATCTGTGGGCCATTAACTATATGAACATGGATGCGGCACAAGGCTAAGGCTAACGGAGAGCAAGGTCGCACTATTATTCAAAAAGAAAGACGCCGGGCATCTTCTTCGGCGTCTTCTTCGCTATGAAGAGTCTTATTCGGTGTAGGCTTTATAATGGCGGAATTGGAGCTTTCCGCGTAGCACGTTCAAATGACCTGCGTCTCATTCAATGGATCGACGAAAGCAATATTCACTCTTCTTCCGTCTTCCATGGTGCAGCCGGTCGCCTCATGCCGATTCACGTCATCGTGGTCTCCGCTAAAATCAAAGTCCATGCTGCAATGGCGTCAGGCAGGGTCGAACAGGTGCGGAGTTTGGATTCAGGTTGGAGGCAATTCGATAGAATCAATTTTTGAACGAGGAGTCATTCAAAGCATCAGTGAGCCTCATCCATTTTTTTCAATCCATAGGTGAATCATCTCCGAACTATGATTGCATCTCTACTAAAAGAGGAATCGTTCGCGTTTTTCAAATATCAACAGTTTAATTTAAAAATAGTCTTTTTGAAAAGAAAAAAAATATCGAAAATTTTATTAGGTGTGTTCATGTGTCCGTATGGAGTGGACTGACATCTTTACTTCCTCTTCGCTGTAATGATAGAATTTCATTGTAGTTACAGTTTCATTGAACGGGAGAGTGTTCACCATGAATGGAAAAATGAAAGCGCTTATTAAACACCATGAAGGCTATGGAGCACAGCTGCAAATGGTGGATATTCCAGCAATAAAAGAAAACGAAGTTCTGATAAAAGTAAAAGCGACTTCAATCTGCGGAACCGATGTTCACATTTATACATGGGATCAGTGGTCGCAAAGCCGGGTAAAACCGCCTTATGTTTTTGGCCATGAATTTTCCGGTGAAGTTATTGAGGTGGGCAGCAAGGTGACGAGTGTGGTTCTTGGTGACCACGTATCTGCTGAAACGCATTTAGTATGCGGCCAATGTCCGCAGTGTTTAACTGGAAATGCTCACATATGCAAAGAAACAAAGATTATCGGAGTGGATACGAATGGCTGTTTCGCAGAATACGTGGCCCTTCCAGCCTCCAATCTTTGGAAAAACCCGAAGGACATGCCTTGGGATGTCGCATCCATCCAGGAGCCGATGGGCAATGCGGTCCACACTGTTCTTTCTGGCGATGTAGCTGGCAAAACCGTTGCCATTATCGGATGCGGACCAATTGGCATTATGGCAGCAGGCGTTGCAAAAGCTGCTGGAGCATCACAGGTCATTGCGTTAGATCTAAACAACTACCGTCTCGAGCTCGCTGCTGCAATGGGAGCGACGACTGCCATTAATTCAGGGGAAACCGATCCTTTGCAAAAAATTCTTGAGCTGACGAACGGCAATGGAGTGGATGTGGTCTGCGAAATGTCGGGTCATCCTGTTGCGATGGATCAAGGCTTTAAAATGGTTACGAACGGAGGACGCGTTTCCATCTTAAGTTTGCCTGTACAGCCTGTGCAGATTGATGTAACGAATGATATTGTATTTAAGGGAATAACGGTCAAAGGTATCACAGGACGTAAAATGTACGAAACATGGCAGCAGGTTTCAAGCCTGCTGAAATCCGGGCAGGTAAATGTGGAGCCGATGATTACTCATCATCTGAAGCTTGAGGAATTTGAAGAAGGCTTTGAACTGATGATCCAGGGGAAATGCGGGAAAGTCGTATTGAATCCATAATTTTATAGGAGGGTTTTTAATGAAAGGTTTTGAATATTTGCAAGCAGAACTTGATCAAATGAAAGAACAGGGAACATTCCGTAAACTCATTCCGCTCCAATCGGAGCAGGGCTCAAAAGTAGTTATTGACGGCAGGGAAGTGATTCAGCTTTCATCCAACAACTACCTTGGTCTTACCTCCCATCCAAGGCTTCGTAAAGCAGCCATTGAAGCCACTGAAAAATACGGGGCTGGCACAGGCTCCGTCCGGACCATTGCCGGTACGTTTTCCATGCATGAAGAGCTGGAGAGAAAACTTGCAGCATTTAAGCATACAGAAGCCTCACTTGTTTTCCAATCCGGGTTTACGACGAACCAAGGTGTGCTGTCATCCATCCTAACAGGTGAAGATGTTGTCATTTCGGACGCTTTAAACCACGCATCCATTATAGACGGAATCCGCCTGACAAAAGCAGCCCGCAATGTATACAAGCATGTCGATATGGAGGATCTTGAGCGTGCACTAAAAGAATCTGCGGATTACCGTGTCCGTCTCATTGTAACGGACGGTGTATTCTCGATGGACGGCAATATTGCTCCGCTTCCTCAAATCGTTGAACTCGCAGAAAAATATGATGCGCTGATCATGGTTGATGACGCACATGCTTCAGGTGTTCTTGGAGAGAATGGGAGAGGAACCGTTAATCATTTTGGTCTGGATGGCCGTGTTCACATTCAGGTTGGAACATTAAGTAAAGCGATCGGAGTGCTTGGAGGCTACGTAGCCAGTACACAAACACTGATTGACTACCTCATCCATAAAGGCCGTCCGTTTTTATTCAGTACATCGCATCCTCCTGCTGTGACAGCAGCCTGCATCGAAGCGATCAATGTGCTTCTAGAAGAACCGGAACTCATTGAAAAGCTTTGGGATAATGCAACGTTCTTTAAAGATGGATTAACGAAACTCGGCTTTGACACAGGCAAAAGCGAAACACCGGTTACTCCTGTAATTGTTGGAGACGAAAAGAAATGTCATCAGTTTTCTGATAAGCTGCTTGAATACGGTGTATTTGCACAGGGTATCGCCTTTCCGACCGTTTCAAAAGGCCAAGCCCGCGTAAGGACAATCGTAACGGCTCAGCATTCAAAGGAAGAGCTTCAGGAAGCTTTGAATCTCTTTGAAAAAGCGGCAAAAGAATTGAACATTCTTTAAGCGGGAGAGGGGAGCGATCCTCTCTTTTTTTCTGTATTTAAAGCGGCTTCTATTGTATGCACGCCAGTTAGAAGTTATACTTTAGTATTGATAACTTGTTTTTAATGTAATCAGTCGTTGGCTGATACAACAGATAAAAGCGGCATTTGAAAGGAGCACTCTCCATGAATGAAAAACAGCGTGAAGAAAATAACCAGGTTACGCCTGAAACGAACAAAACTGAAAAAGACTACAGCAAATATTTTCAAGCGGTCTATATGCCACCTTCCTTAAAGGATGCAAAAAAACGGGGCAAAGAAGACATTCAATATAAAAATGATTTTTCGATCTCAGAGGAATTCAGAGGGATGGGAAGCGGAAAGAAATTTTATATCCGTACATACGGCTGCCAAATGAATGAACATGATACAGAAGTGATGGCGGGTATTTTTACTGCACTCGGATATGAAGCGACAAATTCCACTGAGGATGCGGATGTTATTCTCTTGAATACTTGCGCTATCCGTGAAAATGCTGAAAATAAAGTGTTCGGTGAAATCGGTCATCTAAAACCATTAAAACTTAACAAGCCTGGTCTGCTCGTTGGAGTATGCGGATGCATGTCCCAAGAGGAGTCCGTTGTTAATAAAATACTGCAAAAGCATCCTCATATCGATATGATCTTTGGAACGCATAACATCCACCGTCTTCCTCACATCCTGAAGGAAGCATATATGTCCAAAGAAATGGTCATTGAGGTTTGGTCTAAAGAAGGAGATGTAATTGAAAACCTTCCGCGAGTCAGGAAAGGTGCCATTAAGGGATGGGTAAACATTATGTACGGCTGTGATAAGTTCTGCACGTACTGTATCGTTCCCTATACGCGCGGAAAAGAACGAAGCCGCCGTCCTGAGGAAATTATCCAGGAAGTTCGCCAGCTTGCAGCACAGGGTTATAAAGAAATTACACTCCTTGGACAGAATGTCAATGCATATGGCAAAGACTTTTCGGACCTGGATTACGGGCTGGGAGATTTAATGGATGAACTTCATAAAATCGATATCCCAAGAATCCGCTTTACAACAAGCCATCCGCGTGACTTTGATGACAGGCTGATTGAAGTTCTTGCAAAAGGCGGAAATCTTCTCGATCATATTCATTTGCCGATCCAGTCAGGAAGCTCAGATGTGCTGAAGCTCATGGCCCGCAAATACTCTCGCGAACATTATATCGAGCTTGTGAAAAAGATAAAAACAGCGATGCCAAATGCAACTTTAACAACAGACATCATTGTCGGTTTTCCAAATGAAACTGAGGAACAATTTGAAGAAACGCTGTCCATCTATAGAGAAATCCAGTTTGATGCGGCCTACACCTATATTTATTCTCCGCGCGAAGGCACACCTGCTGCCAAGATGCAGGATAATGTCCCGATGCGTGTTAAAAAAGACCGTCTTCAGCGTCTGAATAGCCTAGTAAATGAAATTTCTGCCAAGAAAATGCAGGAATATGAAGGGCATGTTGTCGAAGTATTAGTTGAGGGGGAAAGCAAAAATAACCCTGATGTATTAGCCGGCTACACAGAAAAAAGCAAGCTCGTCAACTTCCGGGGACCTAGAGAAATTATTGGCCAAATCGTAAAAGTAAAAGTTACGAAAGCCAAAACATGGTCGCTGGACGGTGAGATGGCAGAAGAAGCTATAGAGGTGAACGGAAGATGACACGTTATTCAAAGGATGATATTGTATCCCGGGCAAAGGAACTTGCACAAATGATTTCCGAAACAGAGGAAGTCGATTTTTTCAAAAGAGCCGAGGCACAGCTTAATGAAAACGAAAAAGTGCGCAGTATGATCGCAAGCATAAAAAGCCTGCAAAAACAGGCTGTCAATTTCCAGCATTACGGAAAAACTGAAGCATTAAAGCAAATAGAAGACAAGATTGACAGCATCCAGGAAGAACTGGATCAGCTGCCAATCATCCAGGAATTCCAGGATTCACAAATTGAAGTGAACGATTTACTTCAGCTCGTGGCAAATACGATTTCTAATCAGGTAACGGATAAAATCATTGAAAGCACAGACGGCGACCTGCTAACCGGCGAAACGGGATCCAAGCTGAAAAACAGTCCGGGTGGAAGCTGCTGAATGGAATAATGATGAGGAGACTGCCGTGAGAACCGGCAGTCTTTTTTTTATCTATTTATTTTTCCTTTTTGAATGGTAACAATCAAAATCTCATAAAGAACAATTCAGGTAAAGGTGCATAGGATACAAAAGAGGTTAAATGGGCTTAGCAGACCCGTTTGTGATTGGTGACTTGGTATAATTGTGACGCAAACAGGCAGAGTTGCTGACTAGCTGAGGGCAATTGCTGACAAATTGAGGATAATTGCTGACTAATTAAGGATAATTGCTGACTTGATCCGTCTAATATTTTCATCCATCTAATGCGTCATTCGCCGGTTTATGGTGCACCACCTAATTATAGTCCCCCTATACACCTCCACCATCTCTCAGTCCTAAACAAGCGCCCTCCGCTTTAAAGACCCATACATATCTAAGATCTCTGCACTACGTTTCCCTATCCAGCTCCGGGCGCTAGGCCTTCAGACGCTTCGCTCCCTCGGTCGGAGGCCCTCAGGAAGCAGGTCAGTTCTGCGTTGCGGCAGGAGGCCGCGTCTTTAGCAGAACCTCCTTACTAGTTGACGCTTCCGCTTTTCAGGCTCATACATATCTATGTTCTCTGCACTCCGTTTCTCTATCCAGCTCCAGCGGCTAGCTGTTCGGCCGCTTCACTGGCCCAGTCAAAGTCAAAGGGCGACTTTGTCAGTTCCAGCTCCACCGTCTTTCACAGCTAAACAGCCGCTTCCGCTTTTAAAAAAAAGGCACATTTTTTTGGGCTCATGCATACATATGAAATAGGAACGTCATGGACTAAGCAGACCCTTGTCTGCGGGTTCGTGTAAATTAAAGCAATATCAATATTAGCCCAGCATACGATGGAACGAATATTGATTGAGGAGGGTATGCTTGAATGTCTGAATTCAGAGAAATTATCACAAAAGCGGTTGTTGCGAAAGGACGAAAGTTCACACAATGCACGCACACGATCTCCCCGTCTCAAAGACCTACAAGTATTTTGGGCGGCTGGATTATCAACCATAAATATGAACCCCATAAAGTTGGTAAAACAGTCGAGGTTGAAGGTACTTATGACATTAACGTTTGGTATTCATACGATGATAACACCAAGACAGAAGTTGTGACTGAGCGGGTCAGATATGTGGATGTTGTAAAACTAAAATACAGAGATAATCATTTTATTGATGATGAGCATGAAGTATGTGCTAAGGTTCTTCAGCAGCCGAACTGCCTGGAGGTAACCATCTCTCCAAATGGCAATAAGATTATTGTTCAGGCTGAACGGGAAGTGCTGGCTGAAGTAATCGGTGAGACGAAGGTATGTGTGGCTGTTCATCCTGACGGCTGCGAGGATGATGAGTGGGAAGAGGATTTAGAGGATGAATTTGAAGATTTGAATCCGGAGTTTTTAGCTGGAGAAGCAGAAGAGTAAAAGACTAGGAGGGTGTCCTTCCTAGTTTTTTTGTTGGTAAGGATAGTTTTAGCTGAGTGAATCTTCGTCCATCTCCAGCGCTTTTGTTCTGATCCTTTTTAACAGTTCTTATCCATGTATTGGGGGTGGCCCAGTGTGTTATAATTAAGATTGTTTTTGATTAGGATTAGGCAATGGGGGATTTAGATGGCTACTTACACGCCAATGATGCAGCAATATTTAACGATTAAGGCAGATTACGAGGATGCCTTTTTATTTTTTAGATTAGGTGATTTTTACGAAATGTTTTTTGAGGATGCCATTCGTGCTTCTCAGGAGCTTGAAATAACATTAACGAGCAGGGACGGCGGGAGCAGTGACAGAATTCCAATGTGCGGTGTTCCCCATCACTCTGCTCCGAATTACATAGAACAGCTGATTGCTAAAGGCTATAAAGTGGCAATATGCGAGCAAACGGAAGACCCTAAACAGGCAAAAGGTGTCGTCCGGAGAGAAGTTGTACAGCTGATCACACCCGGGACGGTTATGGACGGCAAAGGCGTTTCAGAGAAAGAGAACAATTTCCTTGTTAGTCTGACGGAGCTCGAGGATGGCTTTGGATTTGCAGTAACCGATTTAACGACTGGTGAAAACAGTGTAACGATGGCGAGCCGGTTTGATGAGGCGCTTAATGAAATGTATTCGCTTGGAGCTAAGGAGGCTGTGATTGAAAGCACTCTGCCTGAGCAGTATATAAAGTTGATGAAAGACCGGTGCAATGTGGCTGTATCCGTTGAAACAAATGATTCGCCGGCACAGATTCCAGGAGATCTTTTCGCCCGGATTCACGATCTCAACCTGCAGAGGTCCTTCGCGAGGCTTTATCATTATATTATCCGGACTCAAAAGAGGAGCCTGGATCATTTACAGGCTGTCCGTCGATATGAGCTGAAGAATTTCCTTAAAATGGATTTATATTCCAAGAGGAATCTTGAGCTGACGGAGACGATCCGCAGCAGCGGCAGAAAAGGTTCATTGCTGTGGCTTCTGGATGAAACGAAAACGGCCATGGGCGGGCGTTTGCTGAAGCAATGGATTGACAGACCGCTTATTGACAGGCAAAAGATTGAAGAGCGGCATGAAATGGTTCAGGTTCTTTTGGAAAGGTTTTTTGAGCGTGAAGATATTAGAGAAGGCTTGAAGGAAGTATACGATTTAGAACGTCTGGCCGGAAGAGTAGCTTTCGGGAATGTAAATGCAAGAGACATGATTCAGCTGAAAAAATCGCTGCAGCAAGTTCCGATGCTTGCAGCTCTCGTTCAATCCCTGGACCATTCATATTCCAATAAACTGGCAGAACGCATTGATCCTTGTGATGAGCTAAAGAACCTGCTGGAGCAGGCTCTTGTTGAGCAGCCGCCAGTCTCTGTTAAAGAGGGGAACATGATGAAAGAAGGATTCAGCGCACAGCTCGATCAGTACCGTGATGCAAGTAAAAACGGGAAAACCTGGATTGCCGAGCTGGAAGCGAGTGAAAGAGAAAGAACAGGGATTCGTTCTTTGAAAGTGGGATTCAACCGGGTATTTGGCTATTATATCGAGATTACGAGAGCCAATCTGCAGCATTTGCCTGAAGGTCTATACGAACGCAAGCAGACGCTGACCAATGCAGAACGGTTTATTACTCCGGATTTAAAAGAAAAAGAGGCACTCATTTTAGAAGCGGAAGAAAACATGGCAGAGCTTGAATACCAGCTTTTTAATGAGCTTAGGGAACAGGTGCGAACGTTTATTCCGAGATTGCAGACACTCGCTAAATGCATGAGCGAACTGGATGTTCTGCAATGCTTTGCAACGGTCAGTGATAAACGCCGCTATATTAAGCCTTCTTTTTCTGATGACAGGCTTGAAGTGACAGGGGGCCGTCATCCGGTTGTTGAGAAGGTTTTGCAGTCTCAGGAATATGTGCCCAACGATTGCCGGATGGGTGATGCCAGCGGCAGAAGCATGCTGCTGATTACCGGTCCCAATATGTCCGGTAAGAGCACCTACATGAGGCAGGTAGCATTAACGGCAATTCTTGCCCAGATTGGGTGTTTCGTTCCAGCAGAAAAAGCGGTGCTGCCGATTTTTGACCAGATTTTCACAAGAATCGGGGCAGCAGATGATCTGATCTCAGGTCAAAGTACATTTATGGTAGAAATGCTGGAAGCGAGAAACGCGATTGTGCATGCAACGAAAAACAGCCTTATTTTGTTTGATGAAATCGGCCGCGGTACATCGACATATGATGGAATGGCTCTTGCGCAGGCAATGATTGAATATATTCATGACAACATTGGAGCGAAGACGCTGTTTTCCACTCATTATCATGAGCTCACGGTTTTAGACCAGCCTCTGAAATTGCTAGCCAATGTCCATGTCAGAGCAGTTGAGCGTAATGGCAAGGTTGTTTTTCTCCATAAGATTTCTGAAGGCGCAGCCGACCGGAGCTATGGAATTCATGTTGCTGAGCTTGCGGAACTGCCTCCTGATCTCATTAAAAGAGCTCAGCAGATTTTAGAAAAGCTCGAAAATCAGCCGAAGACTCAAGTGGAAACGAGGGAGCCTGAAAAGCAGTCTGCTGTTCAGGAAGAAGAGGCACAGCTGTCCTTTTTCACGTCTGACAAGCCTGCTAAAAAGCAGAAAAAAGAGGAAACGGCAGACAGGGTGCTTAGAGATGCCCTGCTCAATTTAAACATCCTGGAAATGACACCGCTCGAAGCGATGAATAAACTGTTTGAACTTCAAAAAAACGCAAGATAAAAAAGAAAGGAGTTGATCCAACATGGGCAAAATCGTCCTGCTTGATGATCAGCTCAGCAACAAAATAGCGGCTGGTGAAGTAGTGGAGCGTCCTGCTTCTGTTGTCAAGGAGCTGGTGGAAAACGCCATTGACGCAAACAGTTCGGTCATCGAGATTGACATTGAAGAAGCGGGCCTTGGCTCTATCCGGATTATTGATAATGGAGACGGAATGGAGCCTGAGGATTGCTTAAACGCTTTTCACCGCCATGCAACGAGCAAAATTAAGGATGAAAATGATTTGTTCCGCATCCGGACACTGGGCTTCAGAGGTGAAGCCCTTCCGAGTATTGCGTCTGTTTCCCATGTGGAGATGAAAACAAGCAATGGACAGGATGAGGGATCATATTTAAAACTTACAGGGGGAAAAGTAGAGCAGCATGAGGCTTCTTCAAGCCGAAAGGGAACCGATATTACGGTCTCCAACCTGTTCTTTAACACACCTGCCCGTCTCAAATATATGAAAACCGTCCATACCGAGCTCGGTAATATTACGGATACAGTAAACCGTCTGGCGATGGCCAATGCATCGGTTTCTTTCAGGCTCACCCACAATGGCAAAACCATTCTCCATACGAATGGAAACGGAGATGTCCGGCAGGTGATTGCCTCCATTTACGGATTATCGATCGCGAAGAAAATGGTGCCGATTTCACTGGAATCCCTTGATTTTCAAGTGACAGGCTATTTAGCCCTTCCAGAAGTGACAAGGGCATCAAGAAATTACATTTCAACGATCATTAATGGCAGGTATATTAAAAATTACGCGCTGGCAAAAGCCATCATGGAGGGCTACCATACGCTTCTCCCAATTGGCCGGTATCCGATTGCGTTTCTAACTATTACGATGGATCCCCTGCTCGTTGATGTTAATGTTCATCCTTCTAAAATGGAGGTAAGGCTAAGCAAGGAAGCGGAGCTGTATGAGCTTGTGGCCGAGGGGATAAAAGCGGCTTTCCGCAAAAAAACACTCATTCCCGAATCGCAGCCTCATAAAGCAAAGCCGGCGCCGAGAATGGATGAGCAGCAGATTATATCATTTGATGAATCCTACAGATCTGCTGAAAAAACACTTCGAACTCCCATTCAAATGGAAGAGCAGCAGGTTCTGGAGGAGAGGGCGGCTGAGCCTGAGACAGTGCCTGAAACTGACCATGATTTTACCTCAATGGTAAAAGAAACAGTCCATGAAAAAATTCTTCCTGATAAGAAGACTCATGAAGAAAGCTCCAGAGTAGAGCCGAGAGTTCCGCCGATGTATCCAATTGGCCAGATGCATGGGACGTATATTCTCGCCCAGAATGAAACAGGTCTTTATATGATCGATCAGCATGCGGCCCAGGAACGGATAAAATATGAATATTTTCGTGAAAAAGTTGGGAGCATGGAGAAGGAAGTGCAGGAGCTGCTCGTGCCGATTACCCTGCATTATTCCCATGATGAGGCGCTGCGGATCGGGGAGTCATTAAATGCTCTTGCTGAAGTGGGAGTGTTTCTTGAGCCTTTCGGCGGGAGCAGCTATATTGTCCGTTCGCATCCTCAGTGGTTTCCTTCGGGCAGAGAGCAATTCGTCATTGAAGAAATGATTCAGCAAGTTCTGGACCTTAAAAAGCCGGACGTCAAAAAACTGAGGGAGGAAGCGGCAATTTTAATGAGCTGCAAAGCCTCCATTAAAGCAAACCGCTACTTAAGGCTTGATGAAATGACAGCTCTTCTGGAGGAATTAAGAAGGACGGAAGATCCTTTTACATGTCCGCATGGAAGACCGGTCATTGTCCACTTTACCACGTATGAAATGGAAAAAATGTTTAAGCGGATTATGTGAATTCTCCGTCACCGCGCATCCCTCCTCTGTATAACCTGAAAGAAAGTGAACAGAGGAGGAAGGTTATAAATGAGGGTGGTTTTTGCTCCGCCGGATTTTCCGTCTCACAGTCATGTGTTTTTGATCGAAACGTCTGAAAGTGAGGGCCATACGCATGTAATGGATGGTTTTACAAAGCCGGTGAATGGAAACGCTTTTGATGGGCATTTTCATTTTTTCAGCGGGATCAGTTCATTTGATGAAGGGCACTATCACCGTTTCTACGGCAAAACCGGGCCAGCCATCCCGCTGCCGGATGGAACGCACTACCATAGTATGTCGGGCAGAACGTACTTCAATTATAATAAACCTCCAGGCATGACTACCGGAGGCGTGCAGTATGCTGAAGGCGGTATTGAACGCCACTTTCATTTATTTGATGGAATGACAGGGAATCCGGTCGGTGTCGATCAGCCGGCTTGGTATAGATGGAATCCGTTATGGCCATAATGGTTACGTATCTGATTGGGATTCATGCTATACTAGCTTTGAGAATGCACGTGCAGATACTGAGAGAGTGATATATAAATGCAGGAAAAACAAAAAGTAATCGTCATTATTGGACCAACTGGAGTCGGAAAAACGAAACTTAGCCTCGAAGCTGCCCATAAGCTGAATGGAGAGATTATCAGCGGCGATTCGATGCAGATATATAAAGGAATGGATATTGGGACCGCCAAAATACGCCAGAATGAGATGGAGGGCATCCCCCATCATCTGATCGATATAAAAAATCCGGACGAGAGCTTTTCAGCTGCGGATTTTCAGAAGCTTGCGAGAGCCAGTATTGAAGATATTGCTTCAAGAGGGAAAATGCCGATTGTGGCTGGCGGAACTGGGTTATACATCCAGTCACTGCTGTATGATTATCAATTTTCAGAGCAGCCTTCAGACCCTGAATTCCGTCTTCGTATGGAAAATATGGCAGAGGAAAAAGGGGCAGAGTATATCCACTCGCTTCTAATAGAAGCGGACCCTGAATCGGCTGAACGCATCCATCCGAACAATCAGAGAAGAGTGATCAGAGCTTTAGAAATTTTTCATGCCTCAGGGAAAACCATGACAGACCAGTTGGAAAGTGAGTACCGGGCGGAACATTATCAATCTGCAATTATAGGGTTGACGATGGACCGTGAAACCCTGTACTATCGAATTAACCAGCGGGTTGATAAGATGCTTGATGAAGGACTGCTTGAGGAAGTGACAGGCCTGTACCAAGATGGATTGAAAACAGGACAGGCTGTTCAAGCGATTGGATATAAAGAAATCTACCGGTATCTTGATGGTGAAATCTCTTTAGAAGAAGCTGTTGAGCAGCTAAAGCAAAACTCGAGGAGATATGCAAAACGCCAGCTTACATGGTTCCGGAATCGAATGGACGTCAAATGGTACGATATGACTCCTCCGGCCCAATCCGAACAGAAGCTTGACGAAATTTTTACATATATAGCAGGAAAGCTTCATCTTTAATCGAATAGTAACCATATAGAGAAATGAGGAGGACATATCATGAAACAAGCAATCAATATTCAGGACCAATTTTTGAACCAGCTGCGCAAGGACGGAATTTTTGTCACTGTTTTCCTTCTTAACGGATTCCAGCTGAGAGGGCTGGTAAAAGGATTCGATAATTTTACTGTACTGCTTGAGACTGAAGGCAAGCAGCAGTTGATTTATAAGCATGCAATTTCAACGTTTGCACCGCAAAAGAACATTCAGCTTGAAACGGAATAATCAGTGATTCAAATGGGCCGCATACAGCAGTGTATGCGGTTTTTATTTTGCCTATTTCCAGTGGTTGTACATGACCCGTTGATGAATACATATAAGAAGATCAGGCGTTTTCAAAAAAAAATGAAAAAAACAGGGGGAGTCCTGCGGTTCATGCGTGAACAATAATAGGCATTTGTCACGGCAGAGCCGTTCCGGGCGTATAGTAACATAGAAAGCTGAGGTGACTCTCATGGATCAGGCAGTTACTTATAAAAATAACGGACAAATCAATATTATCCTAAATGGCCAGACGAAAGCAGGCAAGGAATCGGAAGGCAAGGGCTATGACCTCGTTCTGCCTAAAACGGATTTTAAGCACGCCATTCTCAGGCAGATTGAAGAGGAAATGGGCACACTTGTAGGTATGGAAGAAATGAAGCGGAATATAAAAGAAATTTACGCCTGGATCTTTGTCAGCCAAAAGCGTGAGGAACAAGGGCTAAAAGCAGGAAAACAGGCGCTTCATATGATGTTCAAAGGGAATCCGGGAACTGGAAAGACTACGGTCGCCCGGCTGATCGGAAAGCTGTTCTGTCAAATGAACGTGCTTTCCAAAGGGCATTTGATTGAAGCAGAGAGGGCGGACCTAGTAGGAGAATATATCGGGCACACCGCTCAAAAAACGAGAGAATTAATTAAGAGGTCGCTTGGCGGGATTTTATTTATCGATGAGGCTTACTCCCTCGCAAGGGGTGGAGAGAAGGATTTCGGTAAAGAAGCAATAGACACCCTCGTCAAGCACATGGAAGACAAACAGCATGAATTTATCCTCATTCTTGCCGGTTATTCCAAAGAAATGGATCAATTTCTTGCAATCAATCCCGGTTTGCATTCCAGATTTCCGCTCGTTATTGATTTTCCTGACTATTCAGTTGACCAGCTGATGGATATTTCCAAAAGAATGATTGAGGAGAGGGAATATGTATGGAGCCGGGAAGCGGAATGGAAGCTGAGAGATCATTTAATGTCCGTTAAGAGCATGACACAGCCATCAAAATTCAGCAACGGCCGGTTTATAAGGAATATCATCGAAAAATCAATTAGAGCGCAGGCTATGAGATTGTTAATGGCTGATAAATACAATCGGGATGAATTGATAACGATTAAAGCTCAGGATTTGATCGTTCGGGAAGAGAAGCCGCTTTGAGCGGCTTTTTATTATGGTTCAGTTGCGGTTTTACTAGCGTTGAGATTGGATGAGAAGCATTTGGCGGAGCAAAGGCGCTTGCTCTAGTTTCCTGATAAAGTCGAAATAGTGAAAAAAATGGAGATTAATAGGTTTTATTTTTATAAAAAGGGGTAAATGTTTAAAGGGGATTTGCGCCTTTAAACAATTGACGGATATTGAAGTCGGAATATTTAAACAGATAGGAGGGAGCTCTTTGATCAAGAGAAACTGGGGCAGCGCTGCGAAAATCATCATCATTGCAATCGTGCTCTCGCTTGCCGGATGCGGTCAATCAGGAGAAGGAAAAGTAAAGCTTGATTTCATGTGGTTCTCTGATGGCGGAGAAGGAGAAGTCATGAAGGAAATTATCAAAAAATATGAAAAGCAGAATCCGGATGTTGACATCAATCTGGTGGAAATTGCCTTCAAGGATGTTAAAACGAAATTAAAAACAATGATAGCAGGCGGAAAACCGCCGGCATTGGTTCGGATAAATGATACATATGAATTTGCTGATTATGCAATTGATTTAACTGATTATGTAGGAGATCAGGAGAAATTCATCAGTCAGTTTGAGGATTCCATCAAACCTTTTTATGTCATTGATGGAAAAATTATTGCAGCCCCCATGGATGTAACAGCCAATGGAATGTATTACAACAAGGATCTTTTTAGAAAAGCGGGAGTAAAGGTTCCGCAGACTCCGGAGGAAATTTGGACGTGGGATGAGTTCACTGCAGCTTTAAAAAAGGTAAAAGAAAAAGGGGACGCACGCTATCCGATGGTCTGGGATTCATCAGGACACCGCTGGTCGACCATGATGTATGAGTACGGCGGCAGCTTGTTTAATGAAAATTTGACAAAGGCAGCGGTAAACAGCCCCGCATCTGTAAGAGCGCTAACTGACTTCAGGAACATGCATAAGGAAGGCCTTATCCCGGATTCCGTATGGCTTGGCGGCGAGAACCCGAATAACCTGTTCCGCTCAGGTACAGTCGCGGTCCATTTAGCTGGAAACTGGATGATGGGCAGCTATAAGGACATTACCCATTTTAAATGGGGTGTGACTTATTTGCCAAAAGATGAGAAGCGGTCTTCCGTTCCAGGAGGAAAGTATGTAATGGGCTTAAAGAATACCGGAGTTGAGAAAGAGACCGCTAAATTCATTCAATATTTATCAACTAAGGAAGTAAATGCAGAGTATATTGAAAAGTCTTTATTCCTAAGTGCCAGAAAAGATAACAAAGAACTGAATTATCCGCTCGATGATCATATGTTTGATGTGTTTACGGATGAGTTTAAAAACACTTCTCCACAGGCAGCAAAAGACTGGTCAAATCAGCAGGTCATGAATAAAAATGCCGGGGATTTAACAACCGGCATTGCGAAAGCTCTAAAAGGAGAATCCACTCCAAGGGAGGCTCTCGATGAAGTGGCTAAAATCTTCGATGACACCATAGAACAAAACAAAAAACAGCCATAGAGGAGGGTGCTGAATAATGGTAGTAGAAAAATCAAAGGCCATGCCGATGGCAATAAAAAAAACGAACGTAGAGACGATGAAAAAAGCGCAAAGAAAAAAGAAGCTTGCTCCTTATTTATTTGTTCTTCCAAATCTGTTAATTTTCCTAATATTCATAATCATTCCTGCTTTAATGGGACTTGTTTATTCGTTTACAAGCTATAATGGCGTATCAGATATGAAGTTTACAGGCCTGGAAAACTATATCCGATTGTTTAATAACGCAGAATTCTGGAAAATCATGCTGAATACGCTAATCTACGCAGCGCTTGTCGTACCGCTCGTTTTCGCGATTTCCCTGGGGATCGCCATGCTGATGATTAAGGAAATGAAGGCGCGAGGTCTTTTCAGAGCCATTATCTTCTGGCCGACCATGATTTCTTTCATCATCGTCGGCCTGTCCTGGAAATGGATATTTGGAGACAGCTTTGGAGTGATTACGTATCTGCTTGAAGCAGGCGGCCTTCCACCGATTAAATGGCTGTCGGATCCGGTTATAGCGAAGATTACCATTGTAATAGCGACTGTATGGGCCCGTGTCGGATTCTTTATGGTCATCTTTATTGCCGGGCTGCAAAGCATTCCAGCTTCCTACTATGAAGCTGCACAGATCGACGGAGCAAACAGAAGCCAGCTGTTCTGGAAAATTACACTCCCGCTCTTAAAGCCTACAAGCCTTCTTGTTTTTATGCTGCTGATCGTAGAATCGGTAAAGGCATATCCGCTCATCTTTTCCCTTACAGGAGGCGGACCTGCAAAGGAAACAACCCTGATTGTTCAATATATTTTTGAGTTCGGATTTACGAAAAGTGAAGTCGGCTATGCAAGTGCCATGTCGGTTATCTTGTTCCTGCTGATTGGTATTTTCACGCTGATCCAATTTAAATGGGCAGAAGGAGGGAAAATCGATTGACACAGAAAGCAGGTTTTTTTACATATCTTGCCTTGATCCTACTTGCCTTAATCTTCATTGCCCCCGTACTGTGGATTTTTATTTCTTCTGTTAAGGGGCCGATCGATTTGTATTCATGGCCGCCGAAGTTTTTGCCTGATTCGCTTTCATTTGAAAATTTTACGGCTGCCTTCAGCAAAGGGAATTTCGGACTGTATTTTATTAACAGTGCCATTGTAGCGGTATCCGCCACAATCCTGACATTGCTGATCAATACAATGGCTGGGTATGCGCTCTCCAAGTTTCGCTTTAAAGGAGATACACTCATTTTGTTTTTATTCCTTTCTACATTGATGATTCCAATAGAGGTCATCATGACTCCGATCTTTACGGTGATTAGCAAGCTCGGGCTTTATAATAATCTGCTTGGGCTGATTATTCCTCCCGCTGCTACTCCTATGGGAGTGTTCCTGATCCGTCAATATTTGCTGACGGTACCGGATGATCTGCTGGAAGCGGCAAGAATGGATGGAGCCGGAGAATGGAGAATTTTTTGGACGATCATCGTGCCGATTGCAAAGCCTGTAATTGCTGTCCTGACGATTTTCTCCTTCATGTGGAGATGGGACGACTTTATCTGGCCGCTTATTGTCATCAGTGATCCATCTAAATACACCATTCAGCTTGCCTTGGCAAATTTCATAGGGGAATTCAGAGTTGACTGGGGAAGCCTTCTTGCCATGTCTGTCGTGACCATGATTCCAATTTTGATTGTATTCCTCATTTTCCAGAAGCAATTTGTGAAAGGAATGGCTACTTCAGGTATGAAAGAATAAACAAAAAAAGCGCAGCCAATGCGCTTTTTTTATTGTTCTAAATGAGTTTTCTCCCCATAAATACTTCGGGTTGGGAGCTTCCAGTGAAACATATAGGAAAAAATTCTGAAAAGGGTTATAAAAACAAACAGTGTATACAATTCAAATGGGGAGCGGGCCCAGCCGAGTCCGATAACAAATCCGCCAATGATCGCCCATGCCGCATAAATTTCTGCCCTGAGAACGAGAGGCTTTCTTCTGGCTAGCATATCGCGGACAATCCCGCCACCGCTTCCTGTAAGAACGGCCGCTACAACGATGGCGCTAAGAGGATGCTCCATCTTCGCAGCATACAGGGCACCCTGGATGGCGAATGCTGATAATCCAATTGCATCCGTAAAATTGCCCCAGCGATTCCAATGCTTCATTAGAAATTGCGGAAAAACAAAAACCAGTGTGATGGAAAAGAGAGCGATTTGAAAGTAAAGGCCCTGCTCCCAAAGGGCTGAAACCGGGACACCGATCAAAAGGTTCCGGATGGCTCCTCCGCCAAAGGCTGTGACAATGCCTAATATATAAACACCTAAAATGTCATACTCTTCTTCCATGGCAACAATTGCGCCGCTGATCGCAAAGGCAACCGTGCCAATAATACTTAATACTTCCCACGTCATATAAACTTCTCCTTAAACCATAGTGCAACCGTATAGATTTTAAGCGGTGTTTCCTTTAAAATCAATGATTTTTTTTCAAATACAATCAAAAAATGGTATGATAGATTTTATCATTAGAAACAGGAAAAGGCAGGAATGCAGATTGAGTGATCTTTCAAAAACACAGCCTGAACAGGCAATTGTCGTCGGATGCCAGCTTCCATTTGTATCGGACGAACAATTTTATTATTCTTTAGAGGAACTTAAATCCCTTATAAAAACAGCACAGGGCAGCGTTTTAGCGGACATTTCCCAGAAACGGGACCGTCTTCACCCCGCAACCTGCATAGGAAAAGGAAAGCTTGAGGAATTAAAATCCCTTACAGAAGAACTTGAACCTGATGTGGTGATCTTTAACGGGGAGCTATCGCCAAGTCAAATCCGCAACCTTCAAAAAGAGCTTGAAATAAAGGTAATTGACCGGACCCAGCTGATTTTGGATATCTTTGCACAGCGCGCACAGACAAGGGAAGGAAAGCTGCAAGTTGAGCTTGCCCAGCTTGATTATCTGCTTCCGAGGCTTTCCGGACAAGGTATTCATTTATCAAGGCAGGGCGGCGGAATCGGAGCAAGAGGACCTGGTGAAACACAGCTCGAAACAGACCGGCGCCACATTAATAAACGAATGGTAGAAATCAAACAGCAGCTGAAAACGGTCATTAGCCACAGAGCCCGTTACCGTGAGCGCCGCAAACGTAATCAGGCGTTTCAAATCGCACTGGTCGGATATACGAATGCCGGGAAATCTACGTTGTTTAACAGGCTGACTGAATCCGATAGCTTTGAAGAGAATCTGCTTTTCGCTACGCTTGATCCGATGACCCGAAAAATGGGGCTGCCGAGCGGCTATCAAGCCCTTTTAACAGACACGGTGGGGTTCATACAGGATTTGCCGACTACACTTGTTGCTGCCTTCAGATCCACCTTGGAGGAGGCGAAAGAAGCCGATTTAATTTTGCATGTAGTCGATACATCCAGCGAGGACAGCATCAATCATGAGAAAACCGTTTTCAAACTCCTTGAGGAGCTGGAAGCGAGCTCCATTCCAAGACTGACAATTTATAATAAAAAAGATAAAATCCTGCCTGAATTCACACCAAATACAGCCGATCCATATATCGTGATAAGCGCATTGAATAAACAGGATCTTGATGACTTGAAAATGAAAATTGAGGAACAGGTAAAAAATGAAATGGTTCCATACTCAATGGAGCTGCCTCCAGACGAGGGAAGACTGATCTCTCAGCTGAAGCGCGATACAATTGTACAGTCCTTTTCATTTAATGAAGAAAAAGAAGCTTATGAAATCAGCGGATATGCTCAAGAAGGAGATTCTAAGCTTCCATCAAAAGAATTAGCAGATGAGGATGAATGGTAAATGCTGAAGCAATTAAAACACGGGGAGAAGCTTTCTCCGCTAATTAGGGAAACAGAAGCTCAAATCGCAGATGTGCTTAAGAGCATTGATGAACGAATAGAAGCGAATCAATACCGGGTCCTGCAAAGCTATCAGGCGCACAAAGTTAGTGATTCTCATTTTATTCCGTCTACCGGTTATGGATACGATGATAACGGACGGGACACCCTTGAAAAAATATACGCAGATGTGTTCGGCGGAGAGGCGGCACTTGTCCGTCCTCAAATTATTTCCGGAACGCATGCTATTTCCATTGCTTTGTTTGGAGTGCTCCGTCCCGGGGATGAATTGATTTATATGACCGGACGGCCGTATGATACGCTTGAAGAAATTGTCGGAATCAGGGGCGAAGGGATTGGTTCTTTAAAGGAATTTGGAATCGATTATCAGCACGTGGATTTAAAGGAAGACGGCACACCTGATTTTGAGGCGTTGAAAAGCGCAATTTCCGGAAAGACAAAAATGATCGGCATTCAAAGATCAAAAGGCTATGCCAGCCGTCCATCCTTTACCATTTCAGAAATCAAGGAAATGATTGAATTTGTGAAAGCCATCAATCCGGAGCTGGTTGTTTTTGTAGACAATTGCTACGGGGAATTTATTGAAGAGCTTGAGCCTTGCCACGTTGGGGCTGATTTAATGGCTGGCTCCCTTATTAAAAATCCCGGAGGAGGCCTTGCCAAGACAGGGGGCTACATAACGGGGAAAAAACCGCTTGTTGAAGCCTGTTCTTTCAGAATGACTTCACCGGGCATCGGAGCAGAAGCTGGTGCTTCCCTTTACAGTCTTCAGGAAATGTACCAGGGCTTTTTCCTTGCTCCTCACGTTGCCGGGCAAGCTCTGAAGGGAGCTGTATTTACTGCAGCTGTTCTGGAAAAAGCGGGATTAAAAACATCGCCATCATGGGATGCGGTTCGGACAGACTTAATCCAGTCTGTTCAATTTGACAATCCTGCCAGAATGATTGCTTTCTGCCAGGCTATCCAATTTGCCTCTCCCATCAATTCTCATGTTACCCCATATCCAAGCTATATGCCTGGCTATGAGGATGATGTCATTATGGCTGCAGGAACCTTTATACAGGGAGCAAGCATTGAATTGTCAGCTGACGGCCCGCTTAGGTCTCCTTATACTGCCTATGTGCAGGGCGGTCTGACTTATTCTCATGTGAAGATCGCAGTTAGCTCGGCATTAGATTTTTTGCTGGAGAAAAAGTTAATTGCCTTTTGAGAGAGCGGATATTCCGCTCTTTTTTTGGTTTGCGGGATCAATGCAAGCGCCGAGGGTGATGAGCGAACGGCAATAGCTGCTGATTAGGCTTCTTCAATAGACCCAGAGAAAAACCGTATATTGGCAGTTCGATAGGGTAAAAGAATCCTAATGTCATATTTCCTTACATATTCTTGACACATAATATAACATTGCATATAATAGCCTTATGAAACAGTAAGGAGGAAAAGGAATGGGTGATAACATAAGACGCTCAATGCCTTTGTTTCCTATAGGGATTGTCATGCAGCTGACGGAATTGTCTGCAAGACAAATCCGTTACTATGAGGAGCATGAATTGATATTCCCTGCCCGGACAGAAGGCAATCGCCGGATGTTCTCGTTCAATGATGTAGATCAGCTTTTAGAGATTAAAAGCCTCATTGAGCAGCGCGTAAATCTCGCGGGCATTAAACAAATATTTTCCAGGAAAGAAATTCCGGCAGTCCCGCAGGCAGAACCTGTTAAAGCAGAGAAGCCTGATTTAACTGACGAAGAGCTGAGGAAGCTCCTTAAAGCCGAAATGGCACAGGGAGGAAACTTCAACAGACCGAATTTGCGTCAGGGAGACATGTCCAGGTTCTTTCATTAATTCTGTGAGCACCATATTTTGTTACTATAAATTTGCATTTGAATTGGGAGGAAATGATTATGTCAAAGTATACCAAGGAAGACATCGTTAAGTTAGTAAACGAAAACAACGTAAAGTATATCCGTCTTCAATTCACGGATATACTGGGCACCATCAAAAATGTAGAAATCCCGGCAAGCCAGCTTGAAAAAGCGCTTGATAACAAAATGATGTTTGACGGATCTTCTATTGAAGGATTTGTGCGCATCGAGGAATCCGATATGTATCTATACCCGGATCTTGATACGTTCGTCATTTTCCCGTGGACTTCTGAAAAAGGAAAAGTTGCCCGCTTTATCTGTGATATTTATAATCCGGATGGCACTCCATTTGATGGAGATCCTCGTGCAAATCTTAAGCGGATCCTTGGCGAAATGGAAGAGCTGGGCTTTACGGATTTCAACCTTGGACCTGAACCTGAATTTTTCCTCTTCAAATTGGATGAAAAAGGCGAACCGACTCTTGAATTGAATGATAAAGGCGGATACTTCGACCTTGCTCCTACAGATCTTGGTGAAAACTGCCGCCGTGATATCGTGCTTGAGCTGGAAGAAATGGGATTCGAAATCGAAGCTTCCCACCACGAAGTAGCACCCGGGCAGCATGAAATCGATTTTAAATATGCAAGTGCTGTAAAAGCATGTGATGATATCCAAACGTTCAAATTAGTCGTAAAAACAATTGCGCGCAAACACGGTTTGCATGCGACATTCATGCCTAAACCGCTGTTCGGTGTAAACGGCTCTGGAATGCACTGCAACCTTTCTCTATTCAAAGAAGGGAAGAATGCGTTCTTCGACGAAAATGGAGATTTGCAGATGAGCGATACAGCTCGTCAATTCATCGCTGGAATTATCAAGCATGCGCCTAACTTTACAGCTGTTACAAACCCGACTGTGAACTCTTACAAGCGCCTTGTACCAGGCTATGAAGCTCCTTGCTATGTTGCATGGTCCGCACGCAACCGAAGCCCGCTGATCCGTATTCCGGCATCCCGCGGAATCTCTACCCGTGTAGAGGTACGCAGCGTAGATCCGGCAGCAAACCCATACCTGGCTATGGCTGTTCTTCTGGCAGCAGGATTGGACGGAATTAAAAACAGCATGACTCCGCCTAAACCGATTGACCGCAACATCTATGTCATGAACAAAGAAGAGCGCCTTGAAAACGGCATCGTGGATCTTCCTTCCACACTGGCTGGAGCGCTTGAAAACCTTAAAACGGATGATACAATCGTGAAAGCTCTGGGAAGCCACTTGTTCGAACATTTCATCGAAGCGAAAGAAATCGAATGGGATATGTTCCGCACACAAGTCCACCCTTGGGAACGCGAACAATATATGAGCATGTATTAATCAGGAGGCCTCTTGATACTTCGGTATCAGGGGGCTTTTTATTATCATTGCCCATGCAGGCGAGTCTGCAGTCCTTTTCGTAATCGTTTACATGATCTCTTTCTTATTAAAAACGATCATTACTAATATAGAAGAATTTAGAAACTGACTTTTGCAGATTGTGATATAGTGGAAATGGGTATGAAACCCTTAACATCCTATAAAAGGAGGCCTTGTCATGATTATCAAGTGGATTAAACATAGATAATTGACGGTGCAGGCCAACTACTCCGAACTAGAGTTTATTGATCTGCGCCCAAAAACCGGCGATGTGATGATAAAACAAGGAGGGATAACAATGAGTGAACAAATAGTAGATGTTCGAGATATAGAAATATGTACAGAGAGTTTTGGTAACCAAAATGACCCGGCGGTGCTTCTTATTATGGGAGCCATGACATCCATGGATTGGGTGGATGAAGATTTTTGCCTTCAGCTAGCCGGACGAGGAAGATTCGTCATTCGGTATGATAATCGTGATTTAGGAAAATCAACGGTTTACGAGCCAGGAACGTCAAATTATACGATTACGGACCTGGCAGATGACGCAGCAGGTGTACTGGATGCTTATTCCATTGAAAAGGCTCATATTGCTGGAATGTCGCTTGGCGGTATGATTGGGCAAATTCTTGCTTTGCGATATCCTGAACGAATTCTATCACTCACAGCAATTGCTTCCAGTGTGTTTGGAAGGGAACAGGAAAAGCTGCCTGAGATGGATCAGCGCATCTTAGATTATCATTCCAGCAGCAGTTCCATTGATTGGAACGACCGGCAAGCAGCTATCGACTACCTTGCAGGAGGCTGGAAAACCTTATCAGGTTCTAAGCCTTTTGAGAGAAATCGAATGGAGAAACTGGCCGAAAAAGAATTAAAACGGGCCAGACAAATTGCAAGCCGATTTAATTATGCCTTGCTGCAGGGCGGTAATCATTACTTTGACAAAATGGGTGAGATAACGGCACCTGCAGTGGTTATACACGGAACAAAGGATCCCGCGCTTCCGATTGAGCATGGCCTGGCGCTTGCGAAGGCCATTCCGAATGCTGAATTTATTGCACTTGAAGGCACCGGACATGAAATTCACAGTGATGACTGGGCAGTGATAATCAGCGCCATAGTTGCCTTGAGCAGCCGCTCCACAGAGAATTAAAGTTTTAGATACACTCAAGTGTAAAATTTAGCAAAGATCATGTACAAAGGCTGTAAAAAATGACGATTACGGGAGTGAATAAAATGCTGAATGTTGCAATGCTTAGCAGATGGCATGTGCATGCTGATGATTATGCGAAAGAGGCACTGAATAATGAGTCCATTTCAATTAAAGCCGTTTGGGACGAAGAAGAGGAGAGGGGTATGAAGTGGGCAGAGGAGCTTGGTGTTCCGTTTGAAGCCAATTTAGATTCTGTTTTGAAAAGAAGCGATATTGATGCAGTGATCGTTAGTACTCCGACAACCATGCATAAAGAAGTCATCATGGCTGCTGCGGGATACGGAAAGCATATTTTCTCTGAAAAAGTTTTAGCCGTTTCCTTGCGGGATTGCGAAGAGATTTTTGAGTCGGTGGAGAAAGCAAACGTAAAACTTATGGTTTCGCTTCCCAGACTCTCGGCAGATTACTTTTTATATGCAGAGCAGGCAGTCGAGAAAGGCTGGCTTGGAAGGTTAACATCCATTCGGTGCAGACTGGCGCATGATGGAGCAATATCTATTCCCGGGAAACCATCCGGCTGGCTGCCCTCGCACTTCTTCAGCGAAGAACAATGCGGCGGAGGAGCGCTAATTGATCTTGGTGCACACCCCATTTATTTGACATACCGTTTAGCTGGAAGCGCTGTGTCCGTTTCTGCTAAGCTCCTTCATACTCTTGGGCTTGGAGTGGATGATAATGCCGCTGTGACGGTAGAGTATGAATCAGGTGCTCTAGGAATAATAGAAACAGGGTTTGTTTCAGCAGCAAGCCCGTTCCAGCTGGAACTATACGGAACAGACGGAGCTCTTCTTATAGAAGATAACAAGGTCCGCATGAATAGTGCCTCCTTAACACAAGGAGAGTGGATTACCCCTGATGATCTTCCGAAACCTCTTCCTATGCCGATGGAGCAATGGGTAATGGATATCGAAGGGAAAAAAAGTCCGGCGATTACAAAAGACGATGTGCTGAATTTAACTCTGATGAACGAAGCGGCAGCCCGCTCAAGTAAGGAAGCGAGAGCGGTTTCTGTACAAGAACTAAAAGAAGGCGCGCATCAAGGATAATCTAAAAAAGGGGCTTCCTAAGAAGCCTTTTTCTATTGAATAAGGCTATGTTAAAGCATGGTGTTGATTTTTTGACACCTGTTGATTGAAGCAAACACCTGCAGCGGAAATCAACAGCTAAGTTAACAAAGCTTTGAATAAAAGGAGGGTATTCCGATAAAAAAGTTAATGTTTCATGCATACGGAACGAATAATTTGACATCAATGTATCGATGATTTAATATAGTTGATAGCTCAATAGTTGACTTATCAATTATAAGTTTCACCACAATAGTGAGTTAAATATGGCCAGGTTAATTTCTTGACTTCATTATAAATATCATCTTATATTTGATAGGTCAATTATATTCATTGCGTGAAAGGAGGGGGATGCGTTTGTCCAACTTGCGAGCCGAAGATGAAGAGATTGTTTTCCGATTATATGAAATCAACAAACGGACAAATCCGAAATTCGAAGCATGTACAGGAGTCAGCCAGTCCCGATTGGAGCTTTTGCTAAAACTGTATGAAACAGAGGAAATTAATCAGAGCACACTGCAAAAAAAAGTAAATATAGACAATGCTGCTGTAACCAGGCATTTGAAGCAGCTTGAAGAAAAGGGTACGATCATCCGCCGGAAAAATCCTGAAGACAATCGTTTCACATATGTACGCCTGACCGAAGAAGGGCGCGGGAAAATCGCCGCATATAAAGAAGAAAAACAGCGGTTTGTTTCGGATGTCTTACATGGTTTTAATACGGAGGAACGAACGCTTCTTTTAGAAATGCTTACCCGGATTCAAGAAAATGTAGAGAATATGAAATACTAATGAATGAATATCAACTAGACCCCTCATAAAGGAGAAATAAATCATGACTAAAATGAACGATTTTAAAGAAATTATCACTGGACGCCGTTCCATTCGCAATTACGATCCATCAGTGAAAATCAGCCGGGAGGAAATGACGGAGATTCTGACAGAAGCAACGCTCGCTCCATCATCTGTAAATATGCAGCCATGGCGTTTTATGGTCATTGATTCAGAAGAAGGCAAGAAGAAGCTTGCTCCGCTAGCGAAGTTTAATCAGGTGCAAACCGAGACATCTGCTGCAATGATCGCTGTTTTCGCTGATATGAAGAGTGATGAATATATGGATGAAATTTACGATAAAGCAGTAGCTGAGGGACATATGCCTGCTGAGGTCAGAGACAGACAAGTAGCGCAGATTAAAGGGTTTTTTGAAGCAAGCTCGTTTGAATCACTAAAGGAAATGAATTTGATTGATGCCGGCCTTGTTTCAATGCAGCTGATGCTTGCTGCACGTGCACACGGCTACGATACGAATCCAATCGGCGGTTATGAAAAGGATCAAATTGCCGATGTATTCGGAATGGATAAAGAGCGTTACTATCCAGTTATGCTTCTTTCCATTGGGAAAGCGGCAGATCAGGGCTACCAATCAGTGCGTTTACCGATTGAAAAGATCACGGAGTGGAGATAACCGCCATTCATGCATAGAAAAAATTAAATGAAAAGAGGACAAAAAAATGATTATTACACATGCAGGATTTCAAGTTAGACCGGATAAAGAAGCAGCTTTTCTTGAAGAAATTGAAACATTGGTGAAAGCTTCACAGGCAGAAAATGGATGCATCTCTTATCGTCTGATGAAAAATCTGGATCAGGAGCACGCTTATACAATGGTAGAAGTTTGGGAAGATATGGCTGCTGTGAAAACCCATGGAGAAAGTGCCCATTTTGTTGGGTTTGTAGGGAAAGCAAAAGAGTTTTTAACGGCACCGCTTGATGTAAAAAGCTATGAAGGAAGCCTTCTTCAGCGCTAATTTACTCAAAAACCCCTTACGGCATAATGCTGTAAGGGGTTTTTGATTGCTGCAATTACCGTTCTAATTGTTGAAAAAGGATGGTTCAATTAGACGAGAGGAATAGAACTTTTACTATTAACAATATTAATAACTCCGATTATTTAAAAATATTTTACTAATGCTCTAATTTTCTGTAAAATTAGATAAGATATTTATACTGCTAACCAAGGTAAAAAGCGTGCTGGTTTATTTTAAGTGAAAAACCGACTTAATACATAGGTATAATCGAAATATGATGAAATGATGAGGTGGGTTCATTGCATATTCAAGTAACAAACAGCCCTTTTGATCAAAAGCAGGCAGATCTCCTGAACCAGCTATTGCCAACATTAACTGATTCACAAAAAAACTGGATTTCAGGCTATCTTGCGGCTTCAGCTGCCAGTACTCCAGGGGCTGCTGCAGCTGAAGTTCCAGCTCAGGCTGCTGTCCAGACCATCTCCAAAAACGTGACCATCCTTTATGGATCCCAGACGGGGAATGCGCAGGGATTGGCGCAAGCGGGGGGCAAGACCTTAAAGGAGAAGGGTTTTGAAGTAACCGTAGCTTCCATGAACGATTTCAAACCAAATCAGCTAAAAAAAATTCAAAACCTTCTGATTGTGGTCAGCACACATGGTGAAGGCGATCCGCCGGATAATGCGCTGTCACTCCATGAATTTCTTCATGGGAAACGCGCACCGAAGCTTGAGGATTTGAACTATTCCGTTCTATCCCTGGGTGACAGTTCTTACGAATTCTTTTGCCAGACAGGAAAGGAATTTGACAGCAAGCTGGAAGAGCTGGGCGGCAAAAGACTGCATCCAAGAGTGGACTGCGATCTGGATTATGATGAGCCTGCAGCTGAATGGCTGGAAGGGGTCATTAATGGTCTTTTAGGATTGCAGGGAAGTGATGCCTCAGTGCCGGATTCTTCAGCTGCTACACCGGCTGCAGTAACGAATTATTCAAGAACGAATCCATTTCATGCGGAAATTCTTGAAAGTATAAATTTAAACGGACGGGGGTCCAATAAGGAAACGACCCACATTGAATTATCACTCGAGGGCTCCGGTCTTTCCTTTGAACCGGGGGACAGTCTTGGGATTTACCCTAATAATGATCCTGCTCTGGCAGATTTGATTATCAGCGAAATGAACTGGGCACCGGATGAAATGGTTACAGTAAACAAACAGGGGGATGTGCGTTCATTAAAGGATGCGCTCACTTCTTTCTATGAAATAACCGTCCTAACGAAGCCGCTGCTTGAGCAAGCTGCACAAATTACAGGATGTCAGGATTTAAAAGAACTGCTTTCACCTGGCCGGGAAGCGGAACTAAAAGAGTACCTTACAGGACGTGATTTGCTGGATCTGCTGCGTGATTTTGGACCGTGGGCTGTTCCGGCACAAGAGATTCTCTCCGTCCTTCGAAAAATTCCTGCACGACTTTATTCTATTGCAAGCAGCCTGGCGGCCAACCCGGATGAGGTTCACGTAACAATCGGGGCTGTGCGCTATGAGTCTCATGGACGCGCACGAAACGGAGTATGCTCCATTCTTTGTGCGGAAAGGCTTCAGCCGGGAGACAGCTTGCCGGTATATATTCAGCCCAATCAAAACTTTAAGCTGCCCGCCAATCCCGAAACACCGATCATTATGGTAGGTCCAGGGACAGGAATTGCCCCATTCCGATCGTTTATGCAGGAGCGGGAAGAGAAAGAAGCAGAAGGGAAATCATGGCTTTTCTTTGGAGATCAGCATTTTGTAACAGACTTCCTTTACCAGACAGAGTGGCAAAAATGGATGAAAGATGGTCTATTAACAAAAATGGATGTGGCATTTTCAAGAGACACAAAGGAAAAAGTGTATGTTCAGCACCGTATGCTTGAGCGGAGCCGGGAACTGTTCAATTGGCTGCAGGAAGGTGCTGCTGTTTATGTTTGCGGTGATGAAAGGAATATGGCGCATGATGTCCATAATGCACTACTGGAAATCATTCAAAAGGAAGGCGGTTTGAGTCAGGAAAAAGCAGAAGAGTATTTGGCTCAAATGCAGCAGGATAAAAGATATCAGCGGGATGTTTATTAGGAAAGGAGTTTTTCACATGGGCAATCGAATATTAAAAGCACCGGAAGGAACTCCGAGCGATGTGGAGCGTATTAAGGATGATAGCAACTATTTGCGCGGAACCCTTGCGGAATCAATGCTTGAACCGATCAGTGCAGGAATTTCGGATGATGATAACCGCTTAATGAAATTTCACGGCAGCTACCTGCAGGATGACAGGGATCTCCGCAATGAACGCCAAAAACAGAAATTGGAGCCGGCCTATCAATTTATGCTCCGTGTTCGTCTGCCGGGCGGAGTTGCTACTCCCGCTCAGTGGCTTGTCATGGACGACCTGGCTCAAAGGAACGGCAATGGCACTTTGAAGCTGACCACGCGCATGACCTTTCAAATGCACGGAGTATTAAAATGGAATATGAAAAAAACGATTCAGGATATCCATGCATCTCTGATGGATACGATTGCTGCTTGCGGTGATGTAAACCGGAATGTCATGTGCAATCCGAATCCTGAACAATCTGAGATTCATACAGAGGTTTACGAATGGTCCAAAAAATTAAGTGAACATCTCCTTCCACGTACACGAGCGTATCATGAGCTTTGGCTTGATGAAGAGAAGGTAGCGGGCACGGCAGAAGAAGCTGAACCAATGTATGGTCCTCTTTATCTGCCCCGTAAATTTAAAATCGGAATTGCGGTTCCGCCGTCCAATGATATCGATGTGTATTCACAGGATCTGGGGTTTGTCGCGATTGTTGAAGAGGAGAAGCTTCTTGGATTCAATGTCCTGATTGGCGGAGGGATGGGAATGTCCCATGGCGATAAAGAAACCTATCCTCAGCTGGGAAAAACAATTGGCTTCTGCACACCTGATCAAATAGTAGAGCTGGCTGAAAAAATTATCACGATCCAGCGGGATTATGGAAATCGCTCAGAACGGAAAAATGCCCGCTTTAAGTACACGGTAGACCGTCTTGGACTTGAAGCAGTGAAAGAAGAACTAGAGAACCGATTGGGCTGGACCCTGCAGGATGCAAAACCTTACCATTTTGATCACAACGGCGACCGCTACGGATGGGTAAAAGGGGTCAAGGGCAAATGGCACTATACCCTGTTTGTAGAAGGCGGGCGTGTAGCCGATTTCGAAAATTATAAGCTTATGACTGGCCTTCGTGAAATTGCGAAAGTGCATTCAGGAGACTTTAGGCTAACCGCTAACCAAAACGTAATCATTGCAAATGTTCCGCAAAAGATGAAAAAGCAAATCGATCAGTTAATAGCCGAATACGGTTTAACGGACGGCAAGCATTATTCCGCACTCCGTCGAAGTTCAATGGCGTGTGTGGCCCTGCCTACATGCGGCCTTGCAATGGCGGAAGCGGAGCGCTATTTGCCGGTCTTAATCGATAAAATTGAGCGGATTGTTGATGAAAACGGTTTGCGCAATGAAGAAATAACAATCCGCATGACTGGCTGCCCGAACGGCTGTGCCAGGCATGCCCTCGGGGAGATTGGATTTATTGGCAAAGCTCCGGGGAAATATAATATGTATCTTGGAGCAGCCTTCGATGGCAGCCGCTTAAGCAAAATGTACAAAGAAAACATTGGAGAAGAAGAAATACTGAATGATCTTCGTGACATCTTGCCGCGTTATGCCAAAGAACGGGAAGATGGGGAACACTTCGGAGATTATGTTGTCCGTGCGGGAATTATTTCTGCAACAACAGATGGAACAAACTTTCACAATTGAGAAGAAAACAGAAAAACGATGACCCCGGGATTGGAGTCATCGTTTTTTGCGGTTAAAAAAGTTTCTGCCAAGACTGAAAATCGCTCCTGCACCCAAGCCAATTCCCATTAGGATTCCGCTAATGGCTACTCCAAACGCAATATACTCAAAAACCGAGTATTGAGTCATCAATCTCCAATCGATTTTTCCTTTCCAGTCCTCTATCACAAGATTCATCCCATAAATTCCGGAAATAACCGTGTATGTCGTTAAAATGAACAATAAATAATTATTTCGTTTAGCTGAAATTTTCTCCTGGTTTCTGAACAAGCTGTCGAGCGTTTTTTTTACTTCGTCATATAAGGTCGAAATATGAAACACATTATTCATTAAGAAAGCCAATTCCTGTCCTTCTGTGCGGCTGCTTATTTCCTTAAAATGATATTTGCCGGAAAACTCGGTAATCGTTTGAATTAGCTGTTCAATCTCATTCGTTTTATTCCGTCTGTACAGCAGCGAGTATTGATAGGAAAGTTTAAGCAGAACCATTTTGTAAAAGAAGTGAAGGAGCAAGTTGTAATAATGCTGGCCAAACATTTCAGACTTAATTATGGGTACATGTTCGCCCTGCTGGGTAAGGCATGTAAAGGCATGATCGCTGATTACATAGTTTGTCTGAGGAGCCCACCTGCTGTAAGTGTGGGTCTTTGCATAATGATCTATGTACTCTGGGTTTTTAGCGGAAATAAACGGATTTCCTTTTGAATCATAACCATTTACCTGCCCCGATCGGAAGAGATGTTCATTTGTCACGTGATTCTCACGTGTGACCAGCGTACTGACAATATACATTCTTTCATCCACGAAATACGGAAGACTCCCGAAATAAGAGGACTTGTTCACTCCTGTTTCGATAAAAGGGACAATGCCGGGTGCGACTTCTTTAAATATGTAATCCTGAATGCTGTCATAGGATGAATTTTTAGTCATGACCCTAAGATTTTTCTTTTCAACAAGCTTTGGATCCAGAACACGGAACTGATTTTGAAAGTCCATCACTTCAGAAAGCTTTAGGGGAGACTGAGTAAACCGGGTCCGAATCGAGATCATACCAATTTCAAAAGGGCAGATAAAAATATCAGCAGAAAGGACTTCTGCTTCATATGAACGCTGATCCTCACCGAATAATAACCGGATTGGTGATTGAACAGACTTTGAAAACCGGCTGAGCGATTCTTTTGCCGGCTCATGAACAAATAACAGGTTTTCAATAAACGGCAAAAAGTATTGGTCCATATTATCATGGGAAACGGACTGCCCGGGACCGTAATATGCATTTTCTGTTTCTTTTGCGTCCAGATGGAAGAAGCGGTAACCGCTATTCTCCAGCTGCTGCTGGATCTTCATCACATTTGTATGTTTTAAAGAGAAGGGAAAAATAAATTGACTGCTGGCTTCATCTAATTGAAGCTCCTTTTGATTGTCGGACATAAATGGTTCCTCCAGATGCTGATTGTATAGCACATTATACAGCCTTTATTCTATCATTATAATCTGAATGAAAAAAAGCTTGTCCAGTTGAACAAGCTCGTTAATGCACTGTACGGTATACTCCAATCACTTTGCCAAGTATGGACACGTTCCTTAAAATAATGGGTTCCATTGATGAGTTTTCCGGCTGCAGCCTGATATAATCTTTTTCTTTAAAAAAGCGTTTTACTGTGGCTTCATCATCCTCGGTCATGGCAACGACAATATCACCGTTATTAGCGGATTGCTGCTGTCTTACTACAACAAGGTCTCCGTCTAATATTCCCGCTTCAATCATACTGTTCCCGACAATCTCAAGCATAAAAACCTGGTCATCAGGTGAAGCAAGCCGTTCAGGGAGCGGAAAGTATTCTTCAATATTTTCCACAGCAGTAATCGGCAGCCCTGCCGTAACTTTCCCGATAATCGGAACGTTAATCACTTCGTTTCTCGGAATTTCCATTCCATGATCTTCATTTAAAATTTCGATAGCCCTTGGCTTTGTAGGATCTCGGCGTATAAGGCCTTTGTTTTCAAGTCTGGCAAGATGGCCATGTACGGTAGAGCTGGATGCCAGACCGACAGCAAGGCCAATTTCACGGACGGAAGGCGGATACCCTTTGCTTTTGACTTCCTGTTTAATAAATTCAAGAATGTCCTGTTGCCTTTTTGATAGTTTGCTCATCCTTAGCACCTCAGAGTAAGTAATTTATAGTGATTATAGCATCATTTACCTGAAAATACAAACATAAGTTCGAAAAACGCTTGACCCAAAACGTTTGTTCGTATTATAATAAAAATATCAAAAAGCGAACAAACATTCTGGAGGGGTTAACATGTCAAAAAGCACATTTGCACTCATAGCATCATTTTTCGTTCTTGTCGGGGGTATTTTATTTGCAGCAGCCGGTACGGGAAGCGGCAAAACACTGGATGAATATGCTAAAATAGAAATCCGAGAAGGAGATACACTATGGGATTTGGCAGAAACACTGAAGGACAAGCACGGAATGTCTCAGACAGAGTTTGTGGAATGGGTGGATAAGGAAAATAATTTATCTACTATTGTAATTAAACCTGGTGACACCGTTTTTATTCCAGTGAAAAAGAATGATCTTTACAAACATGAAACCCATATTATTGCTTCAGAAGAGTAGGTGTTTACTTGAAGGCGGTTATTTATTGCAGAGTCAGTACAGCAAAAGACGAACAGGAAACTTCTCTTCTCAGACAGGAGGAAGAACTGACTTCTTTAGCGGTTCAAAACGGAATGGAACCCGTCCGGATCATCATGGAGAAGGCAAGCGGCTATGAGATTGAGAGGGAAGGAATTCTCGAGCTTCTTGACACGATAAAAAAAGAAGATGCAAAAGCAATTCTGATCCAGGATGAAACGAGACTTGGGAGGGGAAGCGCCAGAATGGCCATTCTCCACTGTATATACAAAGAACAGGTGAAAGTGTTTACAATCGCACAGCAGGGCGAACTGCAGCTGTCAGAAGCGGATACAATGGTTCTTGAAATTGTCAGCATTGTCGAAGAATATCAGAGGAAGATCCATAATATGAAAATTAGGCGCGGAATGAAGCGTGCGGTTGAAAAGGGATATCGGCCGCAGCATAACTTAACCGATCTTGTCTCCGGAGGAAGAAAAGATAAAATTGAAGTTCCAATCGAGGAAATCGTTCGTTTAAGGAATAGTAAGCTCACGTTTGCAGATATAGCAGCCACGCTGAGAGGCTTCGGCTATTCGGTATCAAAAGCGACAGTACATAGAAGGTTCCAGGAATACATGGAAGAGAAAAAGGCAGCTGAACAGACCTAATAATCTGTTTAGTTGCCTTTTTTTGCTCTTTTTTGTACGATTGCACTATCTAACATTATCCGTAAGTTACGTGCGAAGTGAAGCCCATTATATAAGAACATGTTTTTTTTTGGACAGGTGCTCTGTAAATTTCCCTTTCTAAGGATGGTGGGCATGCTGCAGCAGTAAACAGCCATCATATTAATTTCATAACAGCAAAATGATAGGAAAAAGTCTTCGATCACGAAACGTACAGGAGTTATACAGGCTTAAAAAGGAGAATGATTATGCTTTCTAAAGTAAAAATTGATCGAATTAATGCTCTTTCAAAAAAATCCAAAGCTGAAGGGTTAACAGAACAGGAACAGCAGGAGCAAAAGGCTTTGCGGGAAGAGTACCTGAAAACCTTTAGAAGTTCCATGAAGAACACTTTGAAAAATGTGACCGTGGTCGATCCGGAGGGTAATGACGTAACCCCTCAAAAATTGAAAAATGAGAAGAATAAAGGACTTCATTAAAAGTTCGATAACTGGCCTGTTTAATATAAACAGGCCTATTGGTTGTACTATTTGAGCTGTACGGATATGATAAGAGGGTAAATTGTTCAAACGAAAGGATGGTCTATAATGACATTATCTACTATTGACTCATTGTCCATTGCTACAATCCGGACTCTATCTATTGATGCAATTGAGAAAGCAAACTCCGGACATCCGGGAATGCCTATGGGATCTGCCCCAATGGCTTACAAACTGTGGACAGATTATATGAAACAAAATCCAGAGAATCCAAACTGGTTCAACCGTGACCGTTTTGTTCTTTCTGCCGGGCATGGCTCTATGCTTCTTTACAGCATGCTTCACCTTTCAGGCTATGATGTTTCTATGGAGGATTTGAAATCTTTCCGTCAATGGGGAAGCAAAACTCCAGGACATCCTGAATACGGACATACAGCTGGTGTAGATGCAACGACTGGACCGCTTGGCCAAGGAATTGCAATGGCGGTAGGAATGGCTATGGCAGAACGTCACCTAGCACATACATACAATAAAGACTCTTTTAATGTAGTCGATCACCATACATTTGCGATTTGCGGCGACGGCGATTTAATGGAAGGAATCTCATCTGAGGCTGCTTCTTTTGCAGGTCACTTGAAGCTTGGCCGCCTGGTTGTCCTTTATGATTCAAACGATATTTCTCTTGATGGCGATCTTGACCGTTCATTCAGCGAAAATGTTCAGCAGCGTTTTGAAGCAATGAATTGGCAGGTGCTCCGTGTCGAAGACGGAAACGATACAGATGAAATCGGCCGGGCTATTGCTGCAGCGAAGCAAAATGAAGATCAGCCAACCCTGATTGAAGTCAAAACAACTATCGGATTTGGTTCACCGAACCGCGCCGGTACTTCAGGCGTCCACGGGGCACCTCTTGGAGCGGAAGAGACAAAGCTGACAAAGGATGCTTACAAATGGACATTTGATAAAGATTTCCATGTTCCGGACGAAGTTTATGATCATTTTGCAAAAACGATCAAAGAAGATGGCATGAAAGCAGAAAGCGAGTGGAATGCCCTTTTCGAAAGCTATAAGAAAGAGTATCCTGAGCTTGCTGAGGAGCTTGCTCGCGCAATTGAAGGAGAACTTCCTCAAGCGTGGGATGCAGATATTCCAGTTTATGAAACAGGAAAAGGTCTTGCTTCCCGAGCATCTTCAGGTGAAGTGCTTAATGCAATCGCTAAAAATGTTCCAAATCTTTTCGGCGGATCAGCTGACTTAGCGGGATCCAATAAAACGACAATCAAAAGCGTAGAAGATTTTACTGCCGCCAATTACAGCGGACGCAATATCTGGTTCGGCGTAAGAGAATTTGCTATGGGTGCGGCACTAAACGGTATGGCTTTACACGGGGGATTAAAGGTATTCGGAGGAACGTTCTTCGTATTCTCCGATTACATGCGTCCTGCTATCCGCCTGGCTTCCTTAATGAACCTGCCTGTAACATTCGTATTCACTCATGACAGCATTGCGGTAGGGGAAGACGGACCTACTCATGAACCGATTGAACAGCTGGCTTCATTAAGAGCGATGCCGAATCTTGATGTGATCAGACCAGCGGATGGAAATGAAACGGCTGCTGCATGGAAGCTCGCTGTAACAGCCAAAACCAGTCCGACAGCTCTTGTATTATCAAGACAGGATCTTCCGACGCTCGAGCACTCTGCAGAATTGTCCGGCACTGGTGTGGAGAAAGGTGCATATGTTGTATCACCTTCACAAAAAGAAATGGCGGATGCTATCCTGCTTGCTTCCGGTTCTGAAGTGGGTCTTGCAGTCGAATCCCAAAAAGCGCTTCTTAAAGAGGGAATCGATGCTTCTGTTGTGAGCATGCCTTCCTGGAAACGTTTTGAAGAACAAACTGAAGATTACAAGCGATCCGTCCTTCCTAAGGATGTTAAAAAGCGCTTGGCGATTGAAGTGGCTTCTCCGCTTGGATGGGAAAGGTACACGGGTGATGAAGGTGACGTTCTTGGAATTAACCGTTTCGGAGCATCTGCACCAGGAGAAACGATTATGAAAGAGTTTGGCTTCACTCCTGAAAATATCGTAGCACGCGTTAAAGCATTGCTAAATAAATAACCAGCAAGGGAGCCTGCATCGTGCAGGCTCCCTTTCATTTGCCGAACTCTGATTCGACATAAATAGTGAATCCTCTCTCCGCATTAAGACACTCTTCATCATGAGTCATTCCGTATAATAAAGATAAAGAGCGTGCAGCGGCAGGAGGGGTTCAGTATGAGGCATTACTATGTTTATTTAATAGAAGAAGAATTCGCAAGCCATTATTTTGGCAAAGAGTCGAAGATTTTTAACCTGATTCAAAATTTTCAATGGACAAGCATTCATGACGGTTCGTACGACCTGTTGGATCGCCAGGTACAATATATTTCTAAAGCCATCCCGGCCAAAAAAATTCATCAGCTGTTAACCGGGTTCTTAACGATGAGAAAAGGCTACCGGCAGTTAGGCCACTTGCACAGAATCATTCTTAATGGTGAGGCCGGACAGGCAACATTGCTTATAAAAGACCGATATTTGGAAATCGATGCTCAAGGCAGCTATGAAGCGGAGACGATATTTTTTGAAATTCTTAGGAAAATGGACCCCTGTTTTCTCGCGATGGACTTCCAATCCCAGCGATATGGATGGCTGAACCCGATATCTGAAAGAAAATTTGTCTAAAAAAGCAGAAATTATGCAGGAATTATTGTATAATATCGAAGGGTTTAGTAGACTGTAAACGAGAGAACTTGAAGGAGGAACTACCATGGCTTTATGGCTAGGCATAACACTGATCATAGTTGCTCTTTTGGGCGGCGTGGCGCTGGGCTTCTTTATTGCTCGCAGATACATGATGAGCTATTTGAAAAAGAATCCGCCAATCAATGAACAAATGCTTCGTATGATGATGATGCAAATGGGAATGAAACCATCCCAGAAAAAAATCAATCAAATGATGAAAGCGATGAACAGTCAGCAGATTAAATAAGGTATTTCAGCTGGTGTTTATAGTGCTTTAACGATAGTCACTCCTGGCATTTTGCAGATTTGTCATGCAGAGTGAGCCATTCATCTGAAATTTGACTAATGTATGCTTGATCTTTCATCAATCAAACACCGAACCGCTTCTATGCTGGCCATCAAACCAGTAGAAGGCGGTTTTTTATATTGGCCAGATATCAGAGCAGAGGTGGACAGCCAACAGATTTTAGAAGTGATTTGCTTGTGTGAGTAGTGATATCGGCAACATTTTTTCGGAAAGCGTCCACCTTCAAAATGCAGAATTGAAAACTTAAAGGTCCTTCCGTTTAGTTGGCGAATAGTAGATGAAGGAGGAGGTTTTTAATATGCCGCAGGTAAGGATTGAAATGATTATCGATGAAAATGACGCATTCCATGATAAGGTTGATCTAGAAATCGCTCAGCTTATGATGCTATCGGATTTCATTACAGTCAATAGCAACACAGTCCGGGTATACGCAAAGGAAGTTACCAGCGCAGGAATTGTAAAGTTTTATGGGATCAGAAAAAAACCGGAAGATATTAGGTAGGGGAAAATCTGCTTTAAAAAAGGGAATGACCGCCCTGTTGCGCCACTCCCTTTCCCTGTTAATGCATATAACGCTGATTGTTTTGAGGAAGGATAATCTGCTGATACTCATACAGCATTTTATCAAGTTCCTGGCTGTATTGAATGGTGACCGTTGAACTCATTCCGTTTTTACAGACGATTTCATTCAGTTCTTCTCGTTTGCGTTCGATTTCTTTAAGCATATCCTTCTTTGTCACTGCGATGTATCCTTTCTATGTAAACTGCTGCATTTTGTTTGGAAAAAAGTTATAGGTTTTGATGGAATTGTCATCATTGATTATAAGCTTTTTAATAGCATCCTAAAACCTAGTCGAATTAAGTGTAAGAAAATTGACATATGAATGACATAAAATGAAATATTTATTCGTATTCATTCCGGATGTGGTACATTTAAAAAAAGGTATTGAAGAGAGAAGGATGAGGATGGCAGATGTAAATGCGATGCTTTCATTTGGAGCGGGGTTCCTTTCTTTTGTTTCACCTTGCTGCCTGCCGGTTTATCCGGCGTTTTTATCATACATAACGGGAGTTTCTGTTCAGGATTTGAAATCGGAGCAGGGAATGCACCGAACACAGAGCATGCTTCATACAGGCTTTTTCTTGCTGGGTTTTTCCATTATCTTTGTGGCACTTGGGTTCAGTACGTCCATGATTGGGAGTTTTTTTATTAACTATCAGGATTTACTTCGGCAGCTGGGAGCGATATTGATTGTCTTTATGGGGTTTGTCACGCTTGGAGTTTTATCTCCAAAATTCCTTATGAAAGAGCGGAGACTGCAGTTCAAGCATCGGCCTGCAGGGTATGCGGGGTCAATTTTGATTGGGCTTGGATTTGCTGCTGGATGGTCTCCATGTGTCGGTCCGATTTTGACAGCGGTGATGACCTTAGCCGGTTCACAGCCGGAATCAGCGCTTCTGTATATGATTAGCTATACGCTTGGTTTTTCTGTCCCTTTTTTTGTTTTAGCTTTTTTTATCGGAAAGATGCATTGGATTTCAAAGCATACTGCCGTATTTATGAAAGCAGGGGGCGGGATTATGGTTGCAATGGGATTGCTCCTATTCTTCGATGGTATGGCGGCTATTATCAACTATTTTACAAAATTGACAGGTTTTACAGGATTTTAGACCTATAAATATTTTAAAAATAAGTCAAATTTACTACTTTTTCCTCTTCTTTCTGTTATAATAGATTACAGATGAAGGCGAAGCATTTTAGGGAGGGGTAACATGGCGAGGATTCTGATCGTTGATGATGCCAAATTTATGAGAGTTACATTGACTAATGTACTTGAAGGAGCAAGTCACACCATAGCAGGGGAAGCCGAAAATGGCATTGAAGCGGTCAGTCAATATAAGGCACTGCTCCCGGATCTTGTAACACTTGATATTACAATGCCTGAGAAAAATGGGCTGGATGCATTAAAAGAGATTATGAGTGAGTTTCCGGCCGCAAAAGTAATCATGTGTTCTGCTATGGGCCAGCAGAAAATGGTTGTAGAGGCGATTGAAGCGGGAGCCAAAGATTTTATTATTAAGCCCTTCGACTCCAGCCGGGTTCTTGAAGCGGTAGAGCGGGTACTGGGCTAACCTATACATTGCCATTTAGAATGAATCTAAATGGTTTTTTCATTTCTTGAAATACTAGCATGTCCGGCAAGCCTTTGTCATATGTTAACTTTGAGTAAATTGGTTTATAATAGAAGAATCAAAATATGAGGGATGATGAACCATGGATTTATTAGTCATTTCTACGATAATGGCGGTTGTAATGGGAACGATCGTATTAGTAGTAAGAATGCGCGCTTCAAGGAAGCCTGCATCAGCTAAGAAAATTATCCTTCCGCCATTATTCATGAGTACAGGTGCCTTGATGTTTATTTTTCCGTTTTTCCATGTAACGCTTGCAGAATTTTGGGAGGCCATTCTAGCGGGAATGTTTTTTTCAATATTTCTCATTAAAACGAGCAAGTTTGAAATTCGCGACAATGAAATTTATTTAAAGCGATCGAAGGCATTTGCTTTTATTTTAATTGGTTTGCTGGCACTCCGTGTTGGGTTAAAGTCATTTTTGAGCCTTTCTATTGATGTCGGTGCTCTTAGCGGAATGTTCTGGCTGCTTGCATTTGGAATGATTGTGCCTTGGAGAATTGCCATGTATATGTCTTTTAAAAAAATCCAAAATCAGATCAATCCGCCAAATACACAAGCCACGTAAAAAAGCTGTACCCTGCAGGGTGCAGCTTTAATCATTTAAAACATCGTCTTATACATCTGATAATCGATTTGCTTTTGTTTTAGATGCTTAATCAGAAACTTATGGTCCCTCTTAGGTGTAGCCAGTATATAGCCTCTTATGACGTGATCCTGTGTAATGATTGGTGCTTTTTCTTGTAAGGCAAGCTCGCCGATTTTGCCGGCGATTTTCTCCCTGGCCACATCTCTGAAAAGTTCCGGTACAGGTGAAACTAAATCCTCTAGCAGGTCCTTTTGACTTTGATCCCACAGATGGCGGGATTTTTGAATATAATGATCCTGCCAGTCCAAAATTGATTTTCCGTCCTCTTTCGGCAGGCGTTTTAAAAACTTTCTGAACATAAAATATCCGCCAATCGAGAGCATCGCAATCAGGAAAAATACCCAAAACACGATAAACCATTGAAACCAGCCGTCAAGCATCCTGTTCACCCCAACTGTTTCCATTTATGCTTTTATTATACATGAAAACGAATGGGAAGAGGTCAAGCTTTTTCATTTCCATTAAGCGCAGTAAGCCAGATCTTTCTGATTACATATGTTTTATACGATTCAAGTTTCTTTCGGTCGATTGGATGCTTCGTAATTCCTGCCTTCTTAAGCTCTGAAATGTACCAGCCCTTCGAACCCCTGTATGCCATAATGAAAACCCCATTTCTTTTTCAAAGAGGATATGCTTATGGCGATTCAATTAGAACGGCTTTGCCGCTGAGCGTTTAAACCTGCATTCATTGTGGCAGTAGCGGATAGGGAACCGTTTGAGGACATTTGGGCTGCAGGGGACTGAGAGGAATCATCAGCAGTACCGCTCCCGCTGCCTTCCACCGATTTTGAAGCAGTAATCGGTCCAACGTTTACCGCATTTCCGAAATGAACCACTCCTCCGGATATTTCATTAATGACGAGACTTTTTATATACACACCCAAGTTTTGATCGCTCCTGTTTTTAGCAGTATATGTACAGGCTGAGCGGAATGTATAAGCGCTTGTCTATATGTAACAAACGGGTGCATTTAAGTGCTGCCAAGGGCGCATGCCTCTGAGGATCATTTTTTAAACAAAAAAAATCAGAGATGGCTATCTCTGTTCAGGGATGATGATTAGCTTATTATTTGAGGATGCCGGTAGTTGCTGTTCTTCTTTCAGAATCATGATCTCTAGGATCCCATTGGCGTATAAAGCAGTCATCTTTCTTTTATCCAGGCAGAATGGAAGAAAAACCATTGCTTCTTTTTTAGAGGACAGTGTTTTGATTGTGAGGCTGCTGTTCCCTTTTAAAACAGAAATCTTTTCTAATGGAAGTCCGGTTAAATCAGCTTCGATAATGTACTGGTCGCTTGTTTCATAAACATCGGTGCGGAATGAACCATCAAATCCACTTGAAAAAGGATCATCTAAAAACTGAGCGAGCCATTGATCCAGTCCTTCAAAATCAGAGGCGCCGGACCGTTTTGGATCATTCATTTTAATCATACCCTCCAAAAGATGCCTTTCACTATTTTTATTCAGCAGCAGGTTTTTAGTGAATGAATAAGCCCAAGTGGAGGGTAAGAAAATTACATATCGTGTCCGCTATTATGCTTCTGGCGGGAATGGTTTCTGTTTTTTACTTTTTTAGAGCCGCTAAGCGGTTCAGGCTGTCCCGGCTGATCTCCCTTAGGAGCATTTTTTCTCATATCTTTGCCTGTGTTTTTATTGGTCAAATGAATCTCCTCCTTTCCTGTTAGCTTTTGCTTGGTTCGATGGAGTATACGTGCATACATTTAACGCCAAAGGAAAAGATAGGGGAAGAAAAAAAGCCAGATAAAGGAGTAATGATGATGCCATACCATAAGAATAAACAGCAGGCATTCCAGGCAGCACAGCAGGAGGCCACGGAAACAAAGAGTCATTTCGAAACATTAAATTCAGAGAGCAAGGATTATGGTTCAGAGCTTAACCATTTAAAAGAGGAAATCAATGAGACGAACCAACAAATCCAAAATGCACTGGAGGTTGCTTCTGAGCATCAGCGCAGCCAGCTGGAGACATTTCAAAAGGATATAAACCAGATTGTTCAGGGAATGAATGAAGAGGATGAAAAATAATGATTAAAAAACCACAGCCGCGGCCGTGGTTTTTTTTGGTTCTGTTAACCATGTCTATTGATTTTGTTTCCTAAAGCTTTTAGAAAGCAGAACCATTCGGGAGTCAATCATGAAGCACAAAATTTTATATTGTGCGAAAATAATGAATGATCACATCTATAAGAAATTCTTATAATCTTCAATAACATCATTGATATTTACTTATGTATAAAGTTGTATTAAGATTGAATTGTGAAGTTTGTAACGGTTCATGGTAACCGTTTTCGACACGTAGAGTCGATAACAGCTTTAAGGGGGAGTAACACATGACGGAACAGCAGCAGTTGAATAATCAAGATGTATTTCAAGCACGTAAAACCTTCGACTTAAAAGGCAAGACGTATCATTACTACTCTTTGAAAGCGCTTGAAGAGGCAGGAATCGGGCAGGTTACAAAATTGCCTTATTCCATTAAGGTTCTTCTGGAATCTGTGCTAAGACAGGTAGACGGACATGTTATTAAGAAAGAACACGTTGAAAACCTTGCAAAATGGGGAACAAGCGAACAGCAGGATATCGATGTTCCTTTCAAGCCTTCCCGCGTCATCCTTCAGGATTTTACAGGAGTTCCTGCGGTTGTAGATTTAGCATCCCTTCGTAAAGCAATGGCTGAAATGGGCGGCGACCCTGACAAAATCAATCCTGAAATTACAGTAGATCTTGTTATCGATCACTCTGTTCAAGTTGATAAAGCGGGAACAGAAGATTCACTTCAATTCAATATGGAGCTTGAATTCCAGCGCAACGCAGAACGCTATAAGTTTTTGAGCTGGGCTAAAAAAGCATTTGATAATTACCGCGCTGTACCGCCAGCAACAGGTATCGTCCATCAGGTAAACCTTGAGTATCTGGCAAACGTTGTCCACGCGGCAGAAAAGGATTCAGAAACAGTTGCTTATCCGGATTCCTTAGTCGGTACGGATTCCCATACAACGATGATTAACGGAATCGGTGTACTTGGATGGGGTGTAGGCGGAATTGAGGCAGAAGCAGGAATGCTCGGCCAGCCATCTTACTTCCCTGTGCCTGAAGTAATCGGTGTAAAATTAACCGGCAAATTGCCATCAGGAACAACGGCTACTGATTTAGCGCTAAAAGTAACACAAGTTCTTCGCCAAAAAGGTGTGGTAGGGAAATTCGTAGAATTCTACGGCCCGGGTGTACCGGAACTTCCACTTGCTGACCGTGCAACAATTGCAAACATGGCGCCTGAATACGGTGCAACCTGCGGATTCTTCCCGGTTGACGGAGAAACGCTTAACTATCTTCGTTTGACAGGCCGCGATGAAGATCAAATTGATTTAGTTGAAACTTATTCCAAAGAAAATGATCTTTTCTATACACCAGATAAAGCAGATCCGATTTTCACAGATGTTGTAGAAATCGATCTTGGCGGAATTGAAGCAAATCTTTCCGGTCCAAAGCGTCCGCAGGATTTGATTCCTCTTTCCCAAATGAAAGAAACATTCCATTCCCACCTGTCCGCTCCTTTCGGAAATCAAGGTTTTGGTCTTGAGGCAAAGGATATGGACAAAGAAGTAACCGTTAAACTTGCAAGCGGAGAAGAAACGGTTATGAAAACGGGTGCGATTGCAATTGCTGCTATCACAAGCTGTACGAATACTTCCAATCCGTATGTATTGATTGGTGCAGGCTTAGTGGCGAAAAAAGCCGTCGAAAAAGGCTTGCAGGTGCCTGCTTATGTCAAAACATCTCTTGCACCGGGATCAAAAGTTGTGACGGGCTACCTTGATAATTCCGGCCTAATGCCTTACCTTGAGAAGCTTGGCTTTAACACAGTTGGTTATGGCTGTACGACTTGTATCGGAAATTCCGGTCCTCTGGCAGAGGAGATCGAAACGGCTGTTGCAGATGCTGATCTGTTAATTACATCTGTTCTTTCCGGAAACCGTAACTTTGAAGGACGGATCCATCCATTAGTAAAAGGAAACTACCTGGCATCTCCTCCGCTAGTCGTTGCCTACGCACTTGCAGGAACGGTTAACGTTGACCTGCAAAATGATTCATTAGGTAAAGACAAGGATGGAAACGACGTTTTCTTCAGCGATATCTGGCCAACTTCAGAAGAAATTAAAGAAGTCGTGGCAAAAACTGTTACACCGGAGCTATTCCGTAAAGAATACAACCGCGTATTTGACGATAATGCCCGCTGGAATGAAATTGAAACAACAGATGAAGCACAGTATGTGTGGGATGAAAATTCTACGTATATTCAAGCTCCTACATTCTTTGAGGGAATGTCTCCAGAGCCTGGCACTGTTAAACCGCTGACAGCTCTGAGAGTTGTAGGTAAGTTCGGAGATTCTGTTACAACGGATCATATTTCCCCGGCTGGCTCAATCGGCAAGGATACGCCGGCAGGACGTTATTTACAGGAAAAAGGCGTTTCACCAAGAGACTTTAACTCCTACGGTTCACGCCGAGGCAACCACGAGGTAATGATGCGCGGAACGTTTGCAAACATCCGGATCCGCAATCAAATCGCTCCAGGCACAGAAGGCGGTTATACAACTTACTGGCCGACAGGCGAAGTAACATCCATCTATGAGGCTTGCATGAAATACAAGCAGGATGGAACCGGCCTCATGGTCATCGGAGGCAAGGATTACGGTATGGGAAGCTCCCGTGACTGGGCTGCAAAAGGAACAACGCTTCTTGGAATCAAGACAGTGATCGCGGAAAGCTACGAGCGGATCCACAGAAGCAACCTTGTGCTAATGGGCGTTCTTCCTCTTCAATTTAAAGAAGGAGACAGCGCTGATTCACTTGGCTTAACTGGGAAAGAAGTATTTGAAGTATCAATTGGAGAATCCGTTAAACCTCGCGATCACGTAAAAGTGCGTGCGACAGATGAAGCAGGAAACTCCATTGAATTCGAAGCACTTGTCCGTTTTGACAGTGAAGTTGAAATTGATTACTATCGCCACGGCGGGATTCTTCCAATGGTCCTTCGCGGCAAGCTAAAAGCATAAATTAAACGTAAAAAGGCAGCCAATTGGCTGTCTTTTTCTGTTCCTGCGGATTGTCCTTTTTACGGATTATGAAGTAAAATAAATGCATACATATAAAAGATAAATGGGACGAAGAGGGGAAAAGCCATGATGAAACGCATTGCAGCGCTGTCCATATTAGCGGTTTTAATCCTTTTCGCTGTTTGGCAGGCGCTATGGCCAAAAGAACCGCCAGTAGGACTTGAGAAGGGGAATACAGCTCCTGAATTCACATTGCCTCAGCTTGATGGAGGCAGCGTTCAGCTTTCCGATTATAAAGGAAAAAAAGTCATTCTCAATTTTTGGGCAACCTGGTGCCCGCCATGCAAAAAAGAAATTCCTGAATTGAAGGAAATTTCAGCTGAATACGATAAGGATGTTGTCATCCTGGCCGTTAATTATACCGTTTCTGAAGCCAACGAGAGCTCTGTTAAAAAATTTGTTGAGGATCAAAAGATGCAATTTCCTGTTCTAATGGATCCTGAAGCAGATGTGCTGACACAATATAAAGTATTCAGCTACCCGACCACCTATTTTTTGGATGAGAAAGGGGTCATTCAGAAAGTCCAAAGAAGCATGGTGGATTATAAAACCCTCAAAAATTTTGTCCAGTCTTGAATCCCTCCACGTATAGGCGGCGAGTAAATCGGCTATACTGTCGCTAATACATATGGAGGTGTAAGCTTTTGAGAAAAGTCAAAAAGCTGTCATTCGAGGAACTTGTGATGGAAAACAAAAAAGAACTATTAAAAGATGAAGCATTCCTAGATAAAATTGAAGATAAGCTTGAACAGCGTTTTACAGAAAAATAAATTCATGAAAGTGCCTTCAGCCGGAAAAGATAATAATCGGAAGGAGGCTATTTTTATGACCAATTCCAACAATAAATCAAAACAATTTAATCCCGATCACATTGGCACAAAGTCAAGAGGGTTCGGAGGAAACAAAGGCAAGCAAATGCAGGATAAATCAGGCCAGCATCCCCAGGTTATTCAAACAAAAGGGGAATAATGACAATACAAATGCGGAGGGTGAGAGCAATGGGCTACAAATCAAATCCGGATGACCGTTCAGATAACGTAGAAAAGCTGCAGGATATGGTTCAGAACACCATACAAAATATTGAAAAATCACATGACTCTCTCGCTATGGCGAATGAGAAAGACCGCAGGGAGATTGAAGAAAAGAACAAACGCAGAGAAGATTCGATTGCTGCGATGAGAACCGAAATTCAGGACGAAGCCCAGGCACGTGAAAATGGGTATGAGACAAAGTGAAAAATAAAGAATCGGCAATTGCCGGTTCTTTATTTTTATTAATAAAACAATGTGCTAAATGCACATCAAGCTTCATTTTTTGTTCAAGATTCGCTGTCATGATAGAATAAACAGGCAATCAGTCAGCAGCAGTGAGGAGAGAAAACGATGTTCACATCAAAAACAGAAGTGGAAGTACGCTATTCAGAAACGGATCAAATGGGAATTGTTTATCACGCCAACTACTTAGTCTGGATGGAGATCGGACGCACAAAACTTATAGAAGATTTAGGGTTCTCCTATGCAGACATGGAAGAAGAAGGAATTCTTTCCCCTGTCATTGATATAAATATCGAATATAAGAAGCCTCTAAAATACGGCCAAAAGGCAATCATACATACATGGGTTCAAGAATATAGCGGTGTTAAAGTGGTTTACGGATATGAAATGTTCACTCCCGATGGGGAGCTTGCAATAAAAGCAGCGTCCTCTCATGTATGCGTCAAGAAGGAATCATTCAGGCCTATTAACATTAGAAAATTCTTTCCGGACTGGGATGAAGCCTATAAAAGGGCTCGAAGAAGTGAACGTTAATGGCTTTTGGAATTAAAAGAAGTGAACTGAAAATTTGGAAGGAAGCGGTATTAAGGAAAGAAATCGCCTTTTTGACTCATTTTTGGTATGATGACCGGTTTCCGGCTTCCCATTCCGTGACGAAAGCAGGTTGCAGTGATCTGACCAAACTTGCAGAGTGGGGAAAACAATTTGGCTTACAAGCAGAATGGATTGACCGCCGAAGTGATTACCCTCATTTTGATTTAATGGGCAGAACACAGCTAAACGTGCTAAAACATTACGGTATGGACGAAACCATACAAAAATTTAAGTTGAAATGAAAAGCCGCAGTTAGTCTGCGGCTTTTTCGTAGTCAAAAATAGGTTCCTTCCTTTCAGCATCAAATTCGACCAGCAGATCATTTCCGTCAAAGTACCATAAATCCCGTTCGCTGACGAAAAATTCAATTCCTTCAGCTTTTATGGATGCACCAGCATCTTCTATATCCTCTTTTGCTACTCCAAGACTAAATCCTTTTTGTATGGTGCTTGAACCGCCGTAGCGGACAAAGAACCGAACGGAGTCTCCAGCCTGTAAACGCAGTTCATCTTGGTACCATTTAGCTGCTTCTTTATTCACTTTGATTTTCATGCCAGCACTCCTTTATCTGATATTCATTTATTATAAGCTAATTTTAGCCTGATTGGCTAACCATTCATCGATCAAAGCCTCCGAAAATGATTCATTCATACAAAACAATGTTCTAAATAACCAGTTAAATAAGGATGCAGTGTAAAACATTTTTTAAAAAAACTATGTTCTAAATAATCAATTAATAATAAAAAATCAGTAATAATCGGAATGTGCTGTCAAAGCATGTTATGTTTTGACTAAACGTACAAGTATTGTATAAGATTTGTACATAAATAATAGAGAGGAGGGCCGTTGCAATTAATTTCCGGACTACACCAAAATAAAAGGAGAGATTCTAGTTGAAAAAATTAGCGATGATGGTCATTATCATGGTATTTGCACTAATGGGGACTTCAGTACTGGCAGCGGAATCAAAAAATGCGATGGTTCGGATTGTACATGCTTCGCCTGATGCACCGGCGGTTGATGTAACAGTAGATGGAAACACAGTAGTTGAAGGAGCAAAATTCAAGGATGCAACGGATTTTATGGCTTTGCCTGCCGGAAACCATAAAGTCGAAATTTTCGCAGCAGGAACTGTGGAAGAGGGAAAACCGGTCATCACCTCTGATCTGACTGTTGAAGCAGGAAAAATGTATACAGCTGCAGCTATTAACACACTTGATAATCTTGAACTGAAAATTTTGAATGACGATACAATGGTTACGGATGGCAAATCTAAAATCCGGGTAGGCCATTTTTCTCCTGATGCACCTGCAGTAGATGTTGCTGTTAAAGATGGGGATGTACTTTTCCCGGAAGCAGAATTTAAAGGAGTAACAGATTATATGGAAGTTGATCCAGGAAGCTATGATCTGGAAGTAAGAGCAGCGGGTTCAAAGGATTCCGTTCTTGACCTGGCTGGGACAGAATTGAAGGAGAACATGACGTATACCGTTCTGGCTGTAGGTTTTGCTAAAAAGGATCCGGCACTTGATGCCATCGTCCTGGAAGATCCAATGATGCCTGCCGGAATGCCGAAAACTGGTATGGGGGGAACATCAGAAAATGAGCATTCCGCTGCACCTTGGGCCATTTTTGCAGCAGCCGCGGGTTTAGGAGCTCTTGTTATTTATGGTAAGAAAAAAAGCACTCAGTAACATTGCTCTGATTCTTTTCCTGGCTGGATGCAGCGGAGTTCAGGAAAAAGAAGGAATGCCTCAGCCGGGTAAAACCATACCGATTGAAACTAAATCTTTGAAGGCTTCCTCAAGCTCTCAAGCACCTGTTCGAAAGCCTGAGGAAGGCTTAACGCCCGTAACCCTATCAATTCCTGCACTGGGAATCAATGCAAAGGTTGAGAAAGCCGGCCTTTTAAGCGATGGAACAATGGATGTTCCAAAGGATGATCAGAATGCAGCATGGTATAAGCAAGGGGCACGTCCTGGTGCATCCGGCAATGCCGTCATAGCCGGCCATGTCGATAACAAAACGGGACCAGCCGTATTTTTCAATTTAAAAAAACTGAAAAGCGGAGATGAATTAGCCGTTTTGGATGCAAATGGAGAAAGCCGCACGTTTGTTGTTGAAAAGGTTGAATCATACCCTTATGAACGTGCACCGATTCAATCCATTTTCGGCCGGACGAATGAGCCCAGACTCAATCTGATTACGTGCACCGGAACGTTTGACAAACGCAAAAAAACACACCTTGAACGGCTTGTTGTTTATACAAAACTAAAAAACAGCTGAACAAAGCCTTCTTCCAACTGGAAGAAGGCTTTTCTTCTTAGTACAAAAGGAGATGGCTTAATACAAGTCTTTTATAAACCGTTATTCCTTAACCCGTTGAACTGCAGCGCATAAACGGATTTGCTGAAAAATATGGTAAACGGCAGTCCGGTAAGTCACTTTAAGAAATTTCTACCCTTTTCTACAGTGAAGATTTTCAGGAGCAATTCACCTTTAGAATGTCTAAAAAAACTATGTTCTAAATAATCATAATGATAAAAAAACAACCAGTAATAACAGCAATCAGCCAAGGTCTAACTCGGGCTACGCCTCAAGTCTTACACTAAAATATGGCCAGGGATCATTATAGAAAAACGGCAGGGAAGGTAAGCTAGATACATGAAGGGAGATGAAAAAATGAAAAGAGCGGGATTGATAGCGGCTGCCTTTATAGCAGGTATAATACTGCTTGCCAATACAGGGCATATCATCGGTTTGGCGATTAGCGCCGCTATATTGTACTTTGCATTTAAAGGATTTATGAAAACAGATTCTACGGGTAAGAAAATCATCTGGGCAATAGCCGGTCTCATTGCTTTGAGTGCATCGCTTTCGAATTTTCCGGCGATTATCGGCCTGGCTGCATTGTACGCATTCATCAAGATTGTTAAAAGCTTAAAAGGAAAGCAGCAGGAACGTGAAAACCGTTCAGATGATCCTTTTGTCAACTTTGAACGTCAATGGTCTGAAATCAATAAATCCAAATAAGAAGGGCTGGAAAAAAACATGTCAAATTTGTTCACAAGATTAAAAGAAAGCATTACAGCTGATCTGCATGAAATCCTTGATCAAAAAGAGGAGAAAAATCCAATTGCTATGCTCAATCAATACTTAAGAGAATGCGAGAAAGAAACGGAAAAAGTAAGAGGGCTTGTTGAAAGGCAATATAAGCTGAAAGACGAATTTAAAAGAGAGCTTCAAGAAGCGACCCGTATGGCGGCTAAAAGGAAACACCAGGCGGAAGTCGCTGATCAGGCAGGGGAATCAGAGCTAAAGCAATTTGCTGAAAAAGAATATGAGCAGTATACGGACCGGGAGCAGCGTCTAACTAATTCCTTACGGGAGACATCCGCTCAGCTTGAACAGCTTGAACAAAGATACGAAGAAATGAAACATAAACTTAAGGATATGAATTTACGAAGAATGGAATTAATGGGCAGGGAAAACACAGCAAGGGCTCAGTCGAAAATGAATAAAGTGCTGAAGTCTTCAGAAGAATCAATGGCTTCATCCAGCCGTTTTGAAGAAATGGAACGATATATCGACCGCCTTGAATACCAGGTTCAAACCAACTACTACAGAAGTACAATTGATGCTAAAACGGAGGCACTTGAAAAAGGATTCAACTTACAAAAAACGAATTCTCCATCCTAAATAAACGTGGTATCCTAAAAAGGCGCAGTACTGCGCCTTTTTCACAATAAGGAGGCGATCGCCATTTTTGACAAACTAAAAACCGAAACCATTAACTTATTCCTGCTTATCGGGATCGCCCTTTTAGTGCTGGAGTTCACATTTCATGATGGAGGATCTGTCTTTTTTCTAGTCATCACCATTGGATGCATCTACTTCGGGCGAAAAAAAATGCCCCGTTCAAAAGGGAAATTACTCTTTTGGTTTGGAATTATCTCCTTTACCTTAACTCTCCTGAATACCTTTGCTTTTAAATTTTTAGTTTTGGCGATGCTCGGATATGCCATTTACCAGTATGTACAGAGCCAGAAAAAACCTCAGATGATAGTACCTGAGAGCGCAATCCGGCTTGATAAGGATCCGGTTGAGGGTATTGTCATGGAGAAGCCGCTTCTCAGTAATATTCTTTTTGGAAGGCAGCAGACACCTGAAGACATTTATGAATGGCAGGACGTTAACATTCAAACAGGTATTGGCGACACCGTGATTGATTTATCCAATACGGTGCTTCCAAAAGGGGAGGCCGTCATTTTTATCCGCGGGTTTATTGGAAATGTTCAAATTTATATTCCCTATGAATTAGAAGTTTCTCTGAAACATTCTGTCATGGCAGGAGCGGTAAACGTCCTGGATTACAAAGAGTCCAGAAAGATGAATAAAACGATTTTTCTTGAAACAGAGGCTTATAAGGATGCCAAGGAAAAACTTAAGATTTGCACCTCTTTCCTTGTTGGGGATATCGAGGTGAGACGCAAATGAGCACACTGCTCCGCCATATTTTTTCAGGAGTCATTCTTTCCCTCATTCTGTTTATCGCCTTATTCAGCGTCTGGTTTATGACGTTCCCTCCCGATAATTGGTCCAGTCTGTGGGAAAGAGAAATTGGAGACCTTCCATTTATCTTGTTCGCACTGCTGCTTTGCATGCTGGCTGGTGCCTGCTATGGACTTTTTTCAGGATTCGGCCTGAAAAGACAGCTTCACATGATGAACTTATATTTGCAGGAACTCCAGAGCGGGAAACATCCAAACGCCGAATTTGAGAAGCCTTCATTACCTGAGCTGCAGCAAATATGGGATGGACTGGGCAGGCTGAACAAGCAGCAAACGGAACAAATAAAAATCTTTCAAAAGTCTGCCAATGAAAAAGCTGTTGATCATGAAAAACAGGTACAGGCGATGGTTTCCCTGGAGCGACAAAGATTGGCCCGGGAACTGCATGACTCCGTAAGTCAGCAGCTATTTGCCGCCTCCATGCTGATGTCGGCAATCAATGAGGGGGAAAGCAGCCCGGAATTGACCCGAAAGCAAATGAAGCTGACAGAGCAAATGATCCATCAATCCCAGCTTGAAATGAGGGCGCTGCTCCTGCATCTCCGTCCCGCTGCCTTGAAGGGAAAAACTTTAAAAGAAGGAGTAGAGGAACTTCTTTCAGAGCTCATACATAAAGTTCCAATGACGGTGACATGGAAACTGGAATCTTTCAAACTCCCTAAAGGGGTGGAGGATCATTTATTCAGGATCCTGCAGGAGTCTGTTTCCAATACACTAAGGCATGCGAAAGCGGAACAGTTTGATGTGCTGCTTATCAGAAGGGAGCAGATGGCCATCTTAAGGATAACCGATGACGGGATCGGCTTTGATGTAGAGCAGGCAAAAACCGGCTCCTACGGCTTGCAGAATATTAAAGAAAGGGCAGCAGAGCTCGGGGGACTTGTTAAAATTATCAGTCTGCCGAATAAAGGAACACGGATAGAAGTACGAATTCCGCTGATTGAACAGGAAACGGGAGGAGAGACGTTGTGATACGCGTTTTATTTGCAGATGATCATGAAATGGTCCGAATTGGGGTTTCTTCTTATTTAAACGCTCAGGCGGATATTGAAATTGTAGGGGAGGCAGAGGATGGGCTCCAAGCTCACGAACTTGCCCTTAAACTAAAGCCTGACATCATTTTAATGGATCTTGTTATGAAGGAAATGGACGGGATTGAAGCAACCCGTAAAATTATCGGAGATTGGCCAGAGGCAAAGGTCATTATCGTAACGAGCTTTCTGGACGATGAAAAAGTTTACCCCGCTCTTCAGGCTGGTGCTGCAAGCTACATGCTTAAAACCTCAAAGGCGAGCGAAATTGCGAGAGCCATCCGCGAAACGTATAAGGGGCAGTTCATCCTTGAACCGGAGGTAACCGGAAAAATGATGCAGAGAATGAGGCAGCCCCAAGGCTCGCACCTTCATGATGAGCTGACAGCAAGGGAAATGGAAATTTTGCTTTTAATGGCTCAGGGGAAATCCAATCAGGAAATGGCAGATGAGTTATACATTGCTTTGAAAACAGTAAAGGTCCATGTGAGCAATATTTTAAGTAAGCTGGAGGTCCATGATCGTACCCAAGCGGTCATTTATGCATTCAAAAATGAATTGATTCAATAAAAATGAGCCCTTTGCCAGGCTCATTTGTTTGTTTTAAGAGGCGTGAGCACGTGATTTTCAATGGAATGGTTGAGCTTTGGGTTGACTCTTTTCAATACCTTCACCCGATATTGTTTCTTGTTCTTGCTGGTTACAATGGTGGGAATGAATTCAGGATCCCCTACGAATTTCTTTACAGATGTACCTGTAGATTCTTTTGTAAATGGAATTTGGACAATACCGCCGATATCTTTATATTCTCCTTGCTGACCGGACAGAAAGTTCCCTAAGGAGTAAACAACGAGCGTTCGATGCCCGTTCTCGTTCTCAATCCATTCCATCGGCTGCAGGACATGAGGATGGTGTCCAATAACGACATCTGCACCTGCGTCAGCCAGGATCGCCGCAATCCGCTTTTGCTCCTCATTCGGAAACCGCTGATATTCCACTCCCCAATGTACGCTGATAATGGCAAAATCAGATAAAGATTTTATTTCTTTCGTCTCCCTCTTCATTTTTTCAACATCTATCAAATTAACAAGGAAGCGCTTTCCTGAAGGAACTGGAATTCCATTTGTACCATATGTATAGCCTGCAAATCCAAATTTAATTCCATTTTTATTAATGACTCTCGGAGTAAGGGAATCTCTTGAATTTTTATAGGCTCCAATGTAAGGGAGCCCCTTTTTCTCATAGTATGCAATCGCATTATAGATGCCTGCAGGACCTTTATCGAGTGCATGATTGTTCGCCATATTCACGATATCGATTCCCGCATTTATTAGAGCGTCTCCAGCTTCATAGGGCGAATTGAACGAAGGGTAGGAGGACAAACCGAGTGAAGCACCTCCAAGGATGGATTCCTGATTAATATATGCGAGATCTGTATTTTCAAAGAAGGGACGAATCTCTTCAAGCATCGGGTTAAAATTGTATTTATTTTTACCAGTTAGGGCGTCTGTATAGACTTGGCTGTGAAGAAGAAAATCACCTGCAGCAGAAAGGGTGGCTTCTGCTTTATAAGGCTTATAGGGAATAGATAAATGATTGGAGGGCTGTTTCGTAATTTGGCGCGGCTTCTCACTTTTTCGGTTCCATAACAAGAACGCAGATACCGTCATGCAAACAAGTATAAACAAGCAGGTTATTAGTATTTTTTTCATGGCCGTTATTCCTTATCTTTGTTAGATTTCTGAATATTTCTAGTTTAATCATATCGGAACATCTATGGAAATAAAAGAGCAGAAAAAAGCTGTCCCATTGAAGGACAGCTTAAGGCTACACTGCTTTTTTTCCGAAACGGACTTTAGGCTCTGTGCCATTTCGGATTCGGCTAATGTTTGCCCGATGTCTATAGATGACGAAAAAGGTCATGACACACGTGATCGCAATTAGCCATACATCTCCTAAAACAATAGAAAAGACAACAGCATACAGTCCTGAAAGCATGGAGGACAGGGATACATACTTTGTCAGCAGCAGAAGAATAAAGAAAAAGGCGAGCATCGTGATAAAGAGAACGGGTGCGTAGAACAGGAGGACCCCGCCTGAAGTCGCTACCGCTTTTCCGCCTTTGAATTTCGCGAATACCGGAAACATATGTCCTATGACAGCGAAAATTCCGGCAAGCAGCGGGTGAAATTCACTCCCGAACCATAGAGGAACGGAAGCGGCGGCTGTTCCTTTTAAAATATCTGAGAGGGTCACAATCAAGCCCGCTTTTACACCAAGCGTCCTGAACGTATTGGTTCCGCCGAGGTTCCCGCTCCCATGCTCCCGGATATCTATCCCGTATCCGGCTTTTCCAACAATGAGACCAGAAGGAATGGAACCAAGCAAATAAGCAATAATGATAATAAGCGCAATAATCATGAACTTCCGGACTCCTTTAATTCTTACTGTAATTATTTATAGTTTATCATGACAAGCGCTATTCAACTAGCATCCAGTGAAAATCTCTTTCACCTTACGTTTGCTTAAAGTCTTGAATCTTCTATACAATATAAGAAAAGGAGTGAGCATACATGATTGAAAATCCTTCAAGAGACGAGATTCGCAAAATATTACAATCAAGCAAACGAATTGCAGTTGTAGGGCTTTCCTCAGACCCCAACCGAACCTCCTATATGGTCAGCAAAGCAATGCAAGCAGCCGGCTATGAAATTATTCCGGTTAACCCCACAATTGATGAAGCTCTTGGCGTAAAAGCGGTACCTGATCTGAAAAGCATTGAAGGACCGGTAGATATCGTGAACGTATTCCGAAGATCTGAATTTCTGCCTGGGGTTGCAGAGGAATTTTTGCAGATTGATGCAAAGGTCTTCTGGGCCCAGCTTGGTGTTGCTCATGAAGAGACATACCATAAGCTGAAGGAAAAAGGCTGCACGGTCATCATGGACCGCTGCATTAAAGTCGAACATGCTCTGACGAAATAACGAAGTCCCGCTTCTCCAATGGAGCGGCCTTCTTTCTCATTACTCACATTTTTTCCCTTTTCCTGCATTCAGCATGAAAAACTGCAGCAATTTCCCTCATAAAACAGATCCATTTTCATCGCTTTTTCAAGAAAATTCACTGCTCCTGACAAATTTAGGTTTGCGAAATACAGCGGAAAAGATAAAATAGTGCTTGGACACATTCCTTTCATGTAAATTTTTCTAATTAATAAAGGGATGAAATAAAGCGTTGATCCATGCTCAGGAGGGCATACCTTGTCTAAAGAGCGGATCATGCGATACAATATAGAAACACACGTTCTCGTGAAGAGAGAAAGATAGCGGATGGTTGAAAGGAGTTCAAGTCTTTGGTTAAGCAGCAATTTGACTACAACGATGATGCTATACAAGTGCTGGAAGGGCTGGATGCAGTCAGAAAACGGCCGGGAATGTATATTGGAAGCACCGACAGCAGAGGGCTTCATCATCTTGTTTATGAAATCGTAGATAACTCAGTGGATGAGGCCCTTGCAGGCTATGGAGATGAAATCACTGTCATCATCCACAAGGATAATAGCATTTCCGTTAAAGATAAAGGACGGGGAATGCCTACCGGTATGCACAAAATGGGAAAACCCACCCCGGAGGTCATTTTAACCGTTCTTCATGCCGGCGGTAAGTTTGGCCAGGGAGGCTATAAAACGAGCGGCGGACTTCACGGTGTAGGGGCATCCGTTGTGAACGCTCTGTCTGAATGGCTGACTGTCACCATTTGCCGGGACGGTTTTATTTATGAGCAGCGTTTTGAAAACGGCGGCAAGCCTGTCACGACCCTGGAGAAAAAGGGGAAAACGAATAAAACCGGTACGACAATCCACTTTAAGCCGGACCCGATCATATTCAGTGCAACGGTCTATAATTTTGAAACTCTAAGCGAACGCTTAAGAGAATCTGCTTTTTTGCTGAAAGGGTTTAAAATTCAGCTGAAAGATGAGCGGGATCAGCTGGAGGAAACGTATTTTTACGAAACCGGAATTGAAGCCTTTGTTGAATACCTGAATGAAGAGAAAGACTCTCTCAATCCGGTGGTGTCCTTCGAGGGCACTCAAAACGGGATTGAAGCGGAGTTTGCATTCCAGTTTAACGATGGATATTCCGAAAATATTCTCTCATTTGTCAACAATGTCCGCACAAAAGACGGCGGCACACACGAAGCAGGAGCCAAGACTGCCATGACCCGGGCATTCAATGAATATGCCAGAAAAGCAGGACTCTTAAAAGAGAAGGATAAGAACCTGGAAGGGTCTGACATTCGCGAGGGATTATCCGCAATTGTTTCTGTCAGAATTCCGGAAGAGCTTTTGCAATTTGAAGGACAAACGAAGGGCAAGCTTGGTACGAGCGAAGCAAGATCAGCTGTTGATGCCATTGTTTCTGAGCATCTGGCCTACTTCTTTGAGGAAAATCCGGAAACGAGCACCCTGCTCGTCCGTAAATCCATTAAAGCGTACCAGGCAAGGGAAGCAGCCCGTAAAGCCCGGGAAGAGGCAAGAAGCGGAAAGAAAAGAAAGCGTTCTGAAACGAATTTAAGCGGAAAATTGACACCAGCACAGTCCCGAAATCCGCAGAGGAATGAGCTTTACCTCGTGGAGGGAGATTCAGCCGGCGGCTCTGCGAAGCAGGGACGGGACCGGAAGTTCCAGGCTGTCCTTCCTTTAAGAGGAAAAGTCATCAATACGGAAAAGGCAAAGCTTCAGGATATATTTAAGAACGAAGAAATCAATACCATTATTCATGCCATAGGAGGCGGCGTCGGTGCCGAATTTATGGTTGAAGACATTAATTACGATAAAGTGGTCATTATGACGGATGCCGATACAGACGGAGCGCATATTCAAGTGCTTCTTCTCACCTTTTTCTACCGGTATATGAAGCCGCTTATAGAAGCCGGGAAGGTTTTTATCGCTCTTCCTCCGCTTTACAAGGTGAGCAAAGGCACCGGCAGAAAAGAAATAGCAGAATACGCCTGGTCAGATGAAGAGCTTAAAGTGGTTCAAAAAAAAGTCGGCCGCGGAACCATCATCCAGCGTTATAAAGGTCTTGGCGAAATGAACGCTGACCAGCTGTGGGAAACGACGATGAACCCTGAAACAAGGACCCTCATCAGGGTGAGAATTGATGATGCAGCAAGAGCCGAGCGCCGTGTTACAACGTTAATGGGTGACAAGGTGGAGCCGCGGAGAAAATGGATTGAGCGCAATGTTGCGTTTGGCCTGGAAGATGAAAGCAACATTTTGGAAAATGAAAATTTGTCGGTCGCAGAGGAGGATTAATCTATGGCACAAACAGAAAAATTTCATGACTTGCCATTAGAAGAAGTATTAGGCGACCGTTTCGGACGTTACAGCAAATACATTATTCAGGATCGTGCCCTGCCGGATGCCCGAGATGGTTTAAAGCCGGTGCAAAGAAGGATTCTTTATGCGATGTATGCAGAAGGAAACACCCAGGAAAAAGGCTTTAGAAAATCGGCTAAAACGGTCGGTAATGTTATCGGGAACTACCATCCGCATGGAGACTCCTCCGTATATGAGGCCATGGTGAGGATGAGCCAGGACTGGAAAGTGCGGAACCTGTTAGTGGAAATGCACGGAAACAACGGAAGTGTGGACGGTGACCCGCCTGCAGCGATGCGTTATACAGAAGCCCGTCTTTCTGCTATCGCTTCTGAGCTCTTAAGAGATATTGATAAAGAAACAGTAGAATTTATTCCGAACTTTGATGATACAAGCGCAGAACCCGTCGTTCTTCCTGCGAAATATCCGAACCTTCTTGTTAACGGTTCAACTGGGATCTCAGCTGGCTATGCGACAGAAATACCTCCTCATCACCTAGGGGAAGTCATTGATGCTGTCATTAAACGCATTGATCATCCAGAGTGCACCGTTGACGATCTGATGGAAGTCATTAAAGGACCGGATTTTCCTACAGGCGGGATCATCCAGGGGATTGAGGGTATTAAAAAAGCCTATGAAACAGGAAAAGGCAAAATCATCATCCGCAGTAAAGCAGAAATAGAGAACCTTAAGGGCGGCCGTCAGCAAATTGTCATCACTGAGATTCCTTACGAGGTTAACAAAGCGAATCTCGTTAAGAAAATGGATGAATTCCGGATTGAACGGAAAGTGGAAGGCATCTCCGAGGTTCGCGATGAAACCGACCGTACCGGACTGCGTGTTGTTGTTGAACTAAAAAAAGACGCCAATGCTGCCGGCGTCCTGAATTATCTTTACAAAAACAGCGATCTGCAAATTCCTTATAATTTTAATATGGTCGCCATCGCGGGAAGAAGACCGACACTGATGACGCTTCCCTCCATCCTGGATGCCTACATCGCCCATCAGAAGGAAGTCATTACGAACCGGTCTGTTTATGAGCTGAGGAAAGCAAAAGAGCGCCACCACATCGTGGATGGCCTTATAAAGGCTCTTTCCATCCTGGATCAGGTCATTTCGGTTATTCGTGCATCAACAGATAAAAAGAATGCAAAAGAAAACCTGATTGCTTCCTTCGGCTTTACCGAGCCTCAGGCAGAAGCCATTGTAACCTTGCAGCTATACCGTCTGACCAATACCGACATTACCGCTCTTCGGGAAGAAGCGAGTGAGCTTGACCGCAAAATCCTTGAGCTTGAAGGAATTCTGAACAATGAAAAAACGCTATTTCAAGTAATCAAGACCGATTTGAAAAAACTAAAGAAAACCTATCACGATGATCGCAGATCGATTATTGAAGCAGAAATTGAAGAGATTAAAATCAATCTTGAAGTAATGGTTGCGTCTGAAGATGTGATCGTCACCGTGACAAAGGATGGCTATATCAAACGGACGAGCCAGCGTTCCTTCTCCGCATCAAGAAGCCAGGAATTCGGAATGAAGGAAAAAGACAGGCTGATCTCCCAGCTTGAGATGAATACAAAGGATGTTCTGCTTCTCTTTACAAACAAAGGCAGCTACCTGTATTGTCCGGTTCATTCTCTTCCTGATATCCGCTGGAAGGACATGGGGCAGCATATTGCCAATATCATTCCAATTGACCGGAACGAATGCATATTGAAAGCGATACCGGTTAAAGAATTCACGGAACATCAATATTTGCTGTTCATCACGAAGAACGGCATGGTGAAAAGAACAGAGCTTACGGCTTATAAGGCGCAGCGATATTCAAAACCGCTCGTCGCCCTTAACTTAAAAGAAGATGATGAGCTGATTGATCTGCACTTAACCGATGGCCAATCCGAGATATTCCTCACCACACACGTGGGATACGGTCTGTGGTTTGGCGAAGAGGAAGTTAGTTTAGTAGGTGCGAGGGCAGCGGGAGTGAAAGGAATCAGCCTGAAGCCGGACGATTATGTAATCAGCGGTCAGATTTTTGAGAAGAATACAGCTCCATCCATTCTTGTTGTGACCCAGAGAGGCGCTGTAAAACGAATGGACCTGACTGCAGAATTTGAGCGGTCGTCACGGGCTAAGCGCGGCCTGATTATGCTGAGAGAGCTTAAGAAGAATCCTCATCGCCTGATGGGATCCTTCCTGACGAATAAAGATGTGATGATTTACCTGAAAACCGCAAAAGGACTTGTTGAGTCTGTGCGATCCAGCTCTTACCGCAACAATGACCGCTACAGCAACGGTTCGTTCGCTGTGGATGAGCACGAAGCCGGCACCGTTACAGAAATTTGGACGAACGGCTGGATAACAGAATAGATACCGAATGCCTGAGAGACTGAATCTCAGGCTTTTCTTTTGGCTGAAGTTTCCTTCCTCTGCCGCAAGGGAATAAATGGAGAAGAACGATAGGGAGGGAACGATATGAATCGAATTCATGCGTGTAAGAAAAACTCAAAAAACTGCGTTTCTACTTTTAATCAGGAAAAGCCCCTGCACATCCATCCAGCTTCATACTCCTCTACAGAAGGAGAAGCTATGTCAATTATGAAGGAGCTATTGCTATCCATGGACAGGGTGTCGATTGAAGAAGAGGATACGGTTTACATCCGCTGTATTTTCCAAACGAAATGGCTAAGGTTTAAGGACGATGTAGAAATTTGGTTTGATGCCGAAAACAAAAAGGTTCACATCAAATCCTCATCGAGAATGGGGTATTCAGACTTCGGTGTGAATCGGAAGAGAGCGGAGCGGATTTTACAGAGCTTTAAGGAAAAAGAAAAGCAGCACGTTTAACGTGCCGCTCTCTCTGTAATGAATTATTTGTCTGTAAATAGATTCATAAACGCGTGAATGATTTCGTTTCCTTGATAAAACAGCAGAGTAGCAGCTGTTAAAGAAAATCCGGAAACCATGATTGCTCTTAACCAGAACATTCGGTTTGCCCCCTTTACATAGATTTTTGCCTATGCATGAATGCGCGCGAATGTTCGAAAATAAGAAGACTGATAGAAGACAGCCATGAGAAAATACTGGAGCTGACTTTTCCTTTTTATTGTAAGGATCATTAGACTGGTCAGGAAAACAACTTGAGCAGCTAATAAGGAATAAGAATGAACCGGATACGGAATAACCTTATCATGATCTGCCGCATGCAGGTCTGGCTCACTAATCTGAATGGATCCTTCTTCAATCATTTTATGTGAAGCTCCGTCACTATGTTGAAAGTGAACATTTGTCATGAGGAGTGCCGATAGGGTAAACATGAAAAGAATAACCGTATAACGAAACATGGCGTCCCATCACCTCCTAATATGGGTATTCTAGCATGATACAAGAGGGTTGGAAAGAAAAAAAATCTGGACAATGCTTATTCATTTGATATAATAAATCAGGTCATGTTAGGTTTTCTGACATGAAAATACATATTGGAGGCTTTATATGGAATTTATCAACGGATTATTTTATGGGTATCTTGATTTACTTTGGAGTAAATTATTAATTTATATGCTCATCATATTAGGAATATTTTTTACCATTCGTACAAAGTTTGTTCAATTTCGCCATTTTGGAGAAATGATTAAACTGCTTGGTGATAAAAACATGACTTCAGGCGAAGGAGGCAAAGGAGTTTCTTCTTTGCAGGCATTCTTTATAAGTGCCGCTTCACGGGTAGGAACAGGGAACATTGCCGGTGTAGCTATTGCCATCGCATTAGGCGGTCCTGGAGCGGTTTTCTGGATGTGGCTTATAGCGCTAATTGGAATGGCAACTGCATTCGTTGAAAGCACGCTTGCTCAGGTTTATAAAGTGAAAGACGGGGATCAGTACCGCGGCGGTCCAGCCTACTACATGGAGAGGGCCCTTGGGCAGAGATGGATGGGCATTCTGTTTGCCATTTTGATCACACTATGTTTCGGACTTATCTTTAATGCCGTCCAAGCGAACACAATCTCTCTTGCATTCGAATCCGCATTTAATGTAAACAAATCGGTCATGGCCGGTGTTTTGGTTATCATCACAGCGTTTATCATTTTTGGGGGACTAAAGCGAATTGTGGCTGCTACTCAGCTGATCGTACCGGTTATGGCAGGACTGTATATTTTAGTCGCACTGTTCGTCGTAATCATAAACATTACACAGGTGCCTGCAGTCATCGGGCATATTTTCTCTTCTGCATTCGGCTTAGACTCTGCAGCAGGCGGAGCTATTGGTGCAGCAATGATGCAAGGAATTAAACGCGGATTGTTTTCCAACGAAGCGGGGATGGGGAGCGCACCTAATGCGGCCGCCACCGCACATGTATCTCATCCGGCAAAACAGGGCTTTATTCAATCCCTTGGTGTATTTTTTGATACGATAATGGTTTGCAGCGCAACAGCATTCATGATTCTTCTTTATGATTTGACACCAAATGCAGACTTGGAAGGCATTCAGCTTACACAAGCAGCATTGAGCCATCATATTGGAGGATGGGCGCAGATTTTCGTTGCAGTCAGTATTTTCTTATTTGCTTACAGCTCAATCATTGGGAATTATTATTACGGTGAAACGAATATTGAATTCATGAATACAAACAAGAACTGGCTTTTGGTTTACAGAATAGCTGTTCTTATTATGGTCGTTTTTGGATCCGTTTCAGGCTTCAAGTTTGTTTGGGATCTTGCTGATGTATTTATGGGCACGATGGCAATCGTTAACCTGGTAGCCATTACTCTGCTCGCTGGAATTGCGGTAAAGGTGATGAATCATTATCTGAAACAGCGCAGAGAAGGAATCGAACCGGTATTTACAGAAAAGTCAGTGCCGGGCTTGAAAAACATTGAAGCATGGAATGAAAATCGACTGGATAAGTAAAGACTGAAGAGCGCTGTTATGATAAAACAGCGCTCTTTTAGTTTATCTTTCGCAAAAGAGTGGAAAAATGCTTTAGAATAAGCAGAAAGAGCGGGAAGAAAGAAGGTCACGGAATGTTTCAGATTTCAAATCTTGTATATAAAGACATACTGTCCATCAGCCATATGGAGATGGAAGAAGGAAAGGTAACAAGCATTATTGGAGAAAGCGGCGCGGGAAAATCTACTCTGCTGAAAATGCTGAATATTCTTCTATCACCCGACAGCGGGAGAATTCAATATAAGAACAGTGACGTTAGTGAGGTAAACGCCATAACCCATCGAAGGGAAGTGGTCATGCTTGCCCAGCAGCCTGTTATTTTTGAAGGATCGGTTGAGGACAATCTGCAGATTGGAAGAATCTTTTCTGAAAAAATGCCCGCTTCAACGGATGCACTTAAAAATGTCTTAGCGCTTGTAAAACTGGATAAGGAACTGGATCAATCCGCTGAAGATTTATCAGGCGGAGAGAAACAAAGGCTTGCGCTGGCTCGCGTGTATTTAATGGAACCTGAGTGCTTTCTGCTGGATGAGCCTACTTCCGCTTTGGATGAAGGCACCGAGGATGAAATAGTTCGGACGTTTCTAGAAGCCGTAAAAGGAAAGACAGTCATTATGGTCACCCATTCTAATGAAATTGCAGAGAAATACAGTGATGCCATCATCACATTAAAAAAGCAAAAAAGGGACAAGACAAATGAAGGATAACATGATAAATATCGACTTATGGAGACTCATTGCTGCGTACGGGTTTATTGTACTGCTTCTTGCCATTGCGAAGAGAAGAGGAATCAGACGAGAGTGGAAAATTATTATAGCCACTACAAGAATGTCTGTGCAGCTAATTTTAGTAGGCTACATCCTCACATACATATTTGAAAAACCAAATCCGTTTATATCCATTCTGATTGTTTTGATTATGGAAACCTTCGCTATTATTAATATCTACCGGCAAATCGATGAATACTTATCCAAAAAAATGAAATCCGTTATCGCCATTTCCATGTTTTCAGGATCCATTGCAAGCCTTCTGTTCTTCAATTTTGTCGTGGTTCACTTTGAACCATGGTATGAACCGCGTTACTTCATTCCGATAGCGGGAATGATCATCGGAAACTCCATGACTGGAATTACATTAGGGGTGAAGAACATGACAGAAGGCATGAGGAAACAAAAGAATTATGTAGAAGGAGCGCTGATGCTCGGAGCTAAGCCTGAGGATGCTTCGAAATCGATTGTCAATTCTGCATTTGATTCCGCTATTTTGCCCACATTGAACAACATGCTCGGAATGGGAATTGTCTTTCTACCAGGCATGATGACTGGACAAATTCTTGCAGGTGCAAGTCCTCTTGTTGCTATTGAGTACCAAATTGTTGTTTTGTTAAGCATTACGGGCAGTACGGCACTGTGCGTGATTCTTTTCATCCAGCTTGGGACAAAGCTGTTTTTTAACAAAAGAGCCCAGCTTGTTTACAAAGAGGACTAGAACCGGCAGGGACTCCGTCATATTTCTTTTTCAGAATAGAAAAAAACTTGATAAAATAGAAAAAAACCTTTAAAATATACTGTTGCTAAGATAAACTGACCTCGAGCATTTATATCTTGCAAATATAAATAGACAGGTGATAATATATGTCAACCAAACCATACAGAGTATTGCTGTATTATAACTATGTAACGATAGAAGACCCTGAAGAGTTTGCTGCAAGCCATTTAGCATTCTGCAAGGAGCTGGAGCTTAAAGGCCGTATTCTTGTAGCAAATGAGGGGATCAACGGAACGGTTTCCGGCTCATTCGAGCAAACGGAAGCGTATATGAATGCAATGAAAAACGATCCCCGTTTTGCCGATATGGTCTTTAAAATCGATGAAGCCGATCAGCATGCATTCAAAAAGATGCACGTTCGCCCGAGAAATGAATTGGTGACGCTGCGTCTTGAGGATGATGTGAATCCTAAAGAAATTACCGGGAAGTATTACAGTCCTAAAGAGTTCCATGAGGCTTTACAGCAGGAAGATACCATAGTTCTTGATGCACGAAACGATTATGAATATGATCTAGGACATTTTAGAGGCGCAATAAAGCCTGATATTCACGCTTTCCGTGAGCTTCCTGATTGGATTCGCGAAAATAAGGAGCTGCTGGAAGGCAAAAAAATCCTTACCTACTGCACAGGCGGAATTCGCTGTGAAAAGTTCTCCGGTTTCCTTTTGAAAGAAGGATTTGAGGATGTTGCCCAGCTTCACGGAGGAATTGTCACTTACGGGAAGGACGCTGAAGTTCAAGGTGATTTGTGGGATGGACAATGCTATGTTTTCGATGAACGCATCAGTGTTCCGGTTAACCGCAAAGAGCATGTAATCGTCGGTAAAGACTATTTTACAGGCGAACCATGTGAAAGATATACAAATTGTGCAAACCCAGTCTGCAACAAGCAAATATTAGCTTCCGTAGAAAATGAAGAAAAGCATTACCGCAGCTGCTCTGAAGAATGCCTTGTACACCCGCGTAACCTTTATGTAGAGGCACACAACCTGAGCGAAGACGATATTCGCCGTAAACTGGAAGAGCTAAAGCAAGAGAATACTATGCCAGTGATGAGCTGAATCAAATAAAGAAGCCTGCAGGAATTTTTAAAATTTCTGCAGGCTTTTTTATTTAGTTTGCAGCATATTTTGAAGTTTTCATATCTTATATGGCAACGGAAGAGGAAGGAGAACGCTGATAAACGCCTTCCAACAATATATAATTATGTGTTTAAAATGATGAAAAAGTTCTGAGAATCACATGAAAAGATCAGCAATTGAAATGGCTGGCCTTTTTACCGGATTTACACTTTGGGATCCTAAACGGCTGCTGAGATCTGACAGCTGTGCTTAATTCCGGCACATGCATTCAGAATCCTGGAGCATTAATAAGGAAAAAAGCGGGAACATTTATATATAGCAAACTGCAGGTTGAAAATTTCATATAGGGTTATATAGCTGGATACTAAAACGGAAATTTTTTAAATGGTGATATTGTCATTAAACTGGAAGATTTACTGAAGGGAATTTCCAGATTAAAGCGGCTCAGCGAGAAAATCTGTATGATCCTAATGGATGGCTGCAGGACAGTTCAGACGAATAATAAGCAGATAAAAATTAAAGAATCAATCAAAGACAGATTTAATTATAAATAGATTGTAAAAAAAGATACTGATTGATATTGAACTGGATAAAAAATTGGGTGTAAAATTTCGTTTTGTCTCATTATCTTAAGTATACTTAGGTATTGAGACAAAAAATGAATTATTTATAGAACTGACTAGAATATATATTATGTTAACTTAAAAAATTATAAAACACCGGGTTTACCCCAGTGTTCATTCGAAGTCAGGTTTTTGTTAGTATAATGCTCTTATTTTTTCTCTTATAGTGTTTATAACTTTTTGACCTGAGTTTACCTCTGTAAGAGTAATATCCCACATGACAGCATTTGTAATTGGATTTGGATCTTTGTTAATTACTTTTATGGTAAGGTCAGTTACGCCATCTAAAGGGATTTGAAAATTCTCCTCGCCAGTGAATGATAACTCTAACGAATAAATGACTGTTCCGCTACTGATGAATTCTATGTCACTACCTTCTGTTTTTGCATCGTTAATTACATCGTCTGGTATGGCGACATAGCCTGATATGTTTTTATATTTGCCATCTAAGTGATACGTGAATTCATTGTTTTTCGTATTATTCCTACTATACAGATTTATTTGAGGCGTAACCTTTTTTCGGTCTACTGTAAAGCTGGCCAAGCTTTCGTCCCAATTTACAGACCCATCTTTTACGATCAGTTCATTCAGAGCTGCGGTTTTCCCTCCCCCTTTTTCTAGATAATTATTGATACCGCCAATAATTATAACAGTACAAAGGGCAAGTCCCATAGCCATTACGAATATTTTGAAAATCCCTTTTGGTTTATCTCGGTCACCGGTGACTATTTGAAGTGCCGCAAACCCTACCGCAGCACCTAATAAGTTGATTATGATATCGTCTATATCAAAAGCTCCCAAACCGGAAAACATTTGTAGGATTTCAAGTATTGTAATAGACAAAATAAAAAAGGTTATAAAGCGTCTAAAACTACTTCGAAACAGGAGTGGAATGATAATCCCAAAAGGTATGAACGCTACAAAATTCCCAAACTGAAAAAACCAATTTTGCAAGTCTCTTCCCATTGGGTAATGCAATTGAATCGCTCCAGGTATTAGGTTAAATCGCAAGCTGGATTCTTGCCCCAGGGAACCTCTATTGAAACCAAGATACAAGAAATAGAGGATCAAAGCTGTATATAATGTTAACAATACAATCGCTATTTTTCGTAACTTTCCTTGATACATAATTACAATCCTTCCTTTTCCGCAGAGACAAGCAAACTGAAACTCCGTAATGACCCTTACACACTCTCACATTTTCCAATTATAACATTAATAAACAGTTCCAATTGTCGAGTTTCAGTTTTTAACAACTCTGTTTTACTAATTCTTGTTGAGCTAACCTCCCGCAAGATAAAAACGGATATAAAAGTGAATTCTTCTTTATATCCGTTTTTATTTCGCGTTGCATTATTGATATTTTGGCTTAAAATCGCATAGAAATGGACTCGGTTCCCCAACACTGTACAGCTGCAAATCATGCATTGCCCTTGTGCATGCGGTATAAAACAGTCTCCGCAGGCTCTCATTCCCATATACGTCCGCTGAAGCGTTATAAATAATAACCGCGTCAAATTCGATTCCTTTTGCTAAATACGCCGGGATCACGATAACGCCTTGCTCATAGTCCATCGACCCGCTCTTCATAAGCTTAATTCCATCTATCCCGCTCAAAGACTCGTATGCAGCTGTACTTTCCGCGGCAGATTTGCAAATAACTGCTATAGTGCCGCGTTTTTGTTTCCGCAATTCTGCAATTTTGGAAGCTATGGAGAGATGTAAATCGGATGGATTGGATACTTGGGTCAATTCCGGTTTCCCGCCATCGCGTTCAAAAGGAGTAATTTCTTCGCCGTTCGGTACGAGTGTGCGTGTAAATTCGACGATTGGTTTCGTGGATCTGTAGCTGCGGGTTAAATTGATCGCAAAGGTTTCATCAGGGCCATATAAGCTGGTAAGCGTTTGAAAATCAGTCATTTCGTTTGCGTGAGTGAATATGGCTTGATTAAAATCACCGAGTACAGTCATTCTTGCTGAAGGAAATAATCGTTTAATAAATTCAAACTGAAAAGGAGAATAATCCTGCGCCTCATCGACAATGACATGTTTAATCGAATTGTTCGTCTGAAAGCCTTGAATGAGCTCTTTCAATAGCAAATATGGAGTAGCATCCTCGTATAATAGTCTATTTTCATTCAGCATTCTCACTGTCAATTGGCAAATATCCGCCCATTCTTCTGGTGCCTCCCCATCCATCCATTGGTTGATCTTGCTCGGATCGGTAAAAAACTGTTTATAGATTTCCTTGATGTTAACGAAACGAAAAGCCTTAATCCGTTTTCGCAAAGGCTTTAACTTCTGGCGGACAATTAAGCGGGCCAGCAATTTAGGCTCCATCTCATAATCATGAATAGACTCGCCTGTATAGCCCCGCTTTTTGGCTAAATAAGTATACGCCTTATGATACTCCTCATTGCTAAGCAGTTCGATTTCCTCCTGAACCCATGGCTTCATCTGTTCATGCTTCTCGGCTTCATCTATTTGCTTCATGAGCCAATCCTTCAATTTCTCAAGCCTGTTGTGAAAACGAAGCGTGGAGTCGCTTGTATAAAACCTTTCTACGATTTGTTTTGCAGTAATTAGCGGCTTCCCTCTGAAAAATAACTCTTTAAAAATCATTCCTGATGACTCGAGCGACTCCCTGTATAATTGAATGGCCTCATAAAAATGAGCAGCAGCCTTGAACCGGATTCCTGATATCCTCGTTTTGTACAACGGGTTATCCGCTGCAGTCAAAACGTATTCCAGCTGATCATATGGGTTTTCTATTTGAAATTCCCTTTCCAGACGGTAGTCCAAGTATTCCTGGAAGGTAGCCTGCTGCATATTCTCTTCCCCGAGCTCCGGCAATACATTCGATACGTAGCTATTAAACATCGAGTTTGGTGAAAAAAGAATGATTTGATCGGCATTTAGCATTTCTCTATATTTATAAAGCAGGTACGCAATCCTCTGCAGAGCAGCTGATGTCTTACCGCTTCCTGCAGCGCCGTGTACGATAAGCATCCTCCCGCGATCATGCCGGATGATCCGGTTTTGCTCTTGTTGAATGGTAGCTACTATACTATGCATTTGTTTGTCAGTACCTTTACCGAGCACTTGCTGTAAAATTTCGTCACCAATTGTCAGACTTGTATCGAACATCGATACAATCATGCCGCCGCGAATGAGGTATTGCCACTTTTTCTCAAGTACGCCCTTTATGTCACCTCCAGGTGTAGCGTACGCGGCAGGTCCTGGCGCGCAATCGTAGTAGACACTTGAGATGGGTGCTCTCCAATCGTAAATAAGGAAATGTTCTCCGCTTGGATCCGTGAGTGTAGAAATGCCGATATAAATTCGTTCCGCAAGTGAAGTACCTTCTTCCATAAAATCAATCCGCCCGAAATATGGAATTTCCTTCATACGCTCCAGCGCAGTTAACCTTTTAGATGCATGCTTGTGGGTGCTTTGGCTAACGGATAAAGCTTGAGCCTCTTGCCTCAAGCCGATAATGGTCTCGAGATAATCGTCAAACGTATCAAGATTCAGTTTAATTTCATCCCAAAAGTGTTTACGGATATCCACTACTTCCTTTCGGCGCCTCGAAGTTTCGGCCTCCAATCGATTCATTTGATCTGTTATGGTCTCCATTACACGGTTCACCCGTTCTTGCTCCTGGCGAATATCCATATTCGTACCAAACACTCCTTTCCTAAAAATAGGGGTTGACTGGAAAGTGAATTTTAGTGTATAATTATTATAGGGATAATTTACACTAAAATAATTTTGACGATATATCCCTTTAAATCTAACATAGTTTCTCCTGTTTATCAATGTGTTTTCCCTATGCTCTCTATGATGAAAATATGTCTTTTGCAGGAAGCGCGCATATATGAAATAGCTTAATTACAGTAAAAAGCCTGATTTCTTAGGATTGACCTTAAGAACACAGGCTTTTTTTATGTTTTGCAGCGAAAACTGACACGTTCCTCATGGCATGGGGGTTAGTGAGTAACCTTCACTCCCATTAGGATCTTATAACAAAAATGAACGCCAAACCTATAATTATGTCTCCCGGCTTGGCGTTTTCCTTAATCCATATTTAAATTTTATAAAAAGCTGAGCTTGCATAGCTTGTTGCTTCTTAAATCAATTTCACACTCGTTTTTTGTACACTCTCATTGCAAAGAAATAGGCTGCCAGCAAAATCCCGGCGCACCATGCAAGGGCGACCCATATATCATTGCCCACCGGCTGATTAGAAAGCAGAGCACGAATCGCTTCCACGATTGAGGTGACAGGCTGGTTTTCGGCAAATGCGCGAACGATTGGCGGCATCGACTCAGTCGGCACAAACGCTGAGCTGATAAAAGGAAGGAAAATAATTGGGTAGGAAAAGGCGCTTGCACCATCGACTGATTTTGCGGACAGTCCGGCAATCGCTGCCACCCATGTTAATGCAAGGGTAAACAGCGCAAGGATGCCTGCTACTGCAAGCCATGAGAGGATTCCCGCTGGTGATCGAAATCCCATGTTGAGACCCTGCGGTCGGCCGCGTCTGACAGACTGAAGCGCTTAAGCAAGTCTTCCGAAATCTGGCGCGGATTTGTGAGGTAACGCAGCTTGGCAATCATGATCAGGTTTTCCCGTCCTGTTAAAATCTCGTCAACGGCGGCAAATTGACCAGTAAGACTGATCCCCTGCCGAACATTTTCGGGGTTTAGCGCAACATCAAATCCGTTTACTGTGGCGCTTCCGCTGTCATGTGTGAGCAGCGTAGTGAGGATTTTGACTACTGTTGTTTTACCTGCACCATTGGAGCCAAGCAGGGCGAAAATACTGCCCTTTTCCACCTCGAAATCTACGCCTTGCAAAACTTCAAGCTGTCTATAAGACTTTTTCAGTCCTCTTACTTGGATGGAATTGTTTTGCATATTTACCCCTCCTTATCTGACTGTAACCTTTGACAAATCAGCCTCTATCCCTTTGAGTGAAGCATAGGTCAACTTATCCATCATAGCGCCTTCAAAGCAGATGGTTTTAATGGCACGGTAATATTTCTTAGTCAATGTAAAACCCGGAAGAAAAGATACGTTCCTAAGTGTCGCTCCTTTAAACGAAACATCGTTTACCGCCGCCTTGCCAAAATTGACCCCAATAAACGTTTGCCCGTCAAAACTCAGACCCCGCAGATCCGATTGTTTGAAGTCCACCCCGTCAAAGATACAGTTTTCAAAGGTTGTTTTTCTCAGGTCCGTCATGGACAATATCACATCGGTCATGGTTACATCTTTGAATATTACTCCGTTAAGTCCAGATTTACTGATGTTTGTGCGTACAAGGATTGATCTTTTAAAACTTGAATCCCTAAGGTCCAGGGCGGAGAGGCTGCAGTCGGTCAGATTTGCGCCATCAAAATTTGCTTCACGAACATCGCTGCCTTTAAACGAGCTGCCGGTTAGATCTGCGCCAGAAAAATTTGAACCATGAAGCGCACTGCCGTTAAATTGCCCTTTATGAGCGGTAACGCCCGCAAAATCACTCTTTGACAGGTTACTCGCGCTAAAGTTTGTTACAACCTGCCTTTCTAGCGACCGGGTTAGGTTAGCTACCTCCTGAACCGTTTCTTCAATATCGCCGATGCTGTCAATGGTAATCTGAAACGCTGTCTCATCGTCCTTGCCCTCGGCTTTAAGATCGCGGAACCGCTCCTGCAAATCAGAAAGCAGATCTTCCCTCAATTCAGTCACACTCTTTACCCCATCATACGGCGCGAAAACACCGTCCAAATAGTTGTTCAGTTTCTCATTCATCCCTTCAAGCCTCCTATAATAAGTTTTCAAGTACGCGTTTTGCATACTCCCAGTTGCTTTTGTTCCGGTCATAAGCCGCCTTGCCCTTCTCGGTAATTTTAAAATATTTCCGCCGTCCCCCCTGAGATTCATTGCCCCAATACCACTCGATATCACCGTCCGCCTCAAGGCGCCGGACGCTTGAATACATCGTAGCCTCTTTTAGTTCATACTCACCACCCGATCGCTCTGCAATCAGCTTGACGATCTCATAGCCGTAGCGGTCAGCTTCGTTCAAAAGCCGTAAAATCATCGTATCCGTATGTCCCCGCAGCAAGTCGGATGTGATTTTCTTTTCGCTCATACAATCACCTCCATATTTGCATGATATGCCACACTACTGTGATTGTCAAGGTAGTTTGTAAAATATATTACTTTGTCAATTCACTCACTATTATTCTGATCCTTTTTCTGGACTTTCAGATAATTTCCTTTAGTAGGTAATCTTTCCTTCACATTACATCTGCTTTATACAAACAAAATAACAGCAGGCTTGAAAATGCCTGCTGTTCCATTTAGAACAAAATTCATTCGCTTTTTAACAAAATCGAATCAATCTTCGTTAAATCTTCATCTGTAAAATCTAAATTCTCCAGTGCGGCCACATTTTCTTCAATTTGGCTGACCCTGCTTGCTCCAATTAAAGCAGAAGTCACTTTCCCGCCGCGAAGGACCCATGCCAAAGCCATCTGCGCAAGGCTTTGTCCGCGTTCAGCAGCAAGTGCATTCAGTTCTTTTACACTTTCAATCACGGTATCCGTTACTGCTTCTTCCCCTAACGCCCCACTCGGTTTGGCAGCTCTTGAATCAGCCGGAATGCCTTCTAAATATTTCTTCGTCAGCAGTCCCTGTGCCAAAGGGCAAAATGCAATAGACCCGACTCCATTGTCATGCAGTACATCCTGAAGTCCGTCCTCAATCCAGCGGTTCAGCATGGAATAACTCGGCTGATGAATCAAGATGGGGGTTCCAAGTCTATTCATAATGTTTACTGCTTCGGCTGTTTCTTCTGCACTGTAGCTGGAGATGCCTGCATACAGCGCTTTTCCTTGCTTCACAATCGAATCAAGGGCACCCATCGTTTCCTCAAGCGGCGTGTTCGGATCCGGACGGTGGGAGTAAAAGATATCGACATAATCAAGGCCCATCCGTTTTAAGCTTTGATCAATGCTTGCTGTTAAATATTTCTTAGATCCCCATTCTCCATAAGGACCAGGCCACATGTAGTATCCCGCTTTAGTTGAGATGATCATTTCATCCCGGTATGGGGCAAAGTCTGCTTTTAAAACGCTTCCAAACATCTCTTCAGCAGATCCAGCCGGGGGACCATAATTGTTGGCAAGGTCAAAATGGGTAATCCCTAAGTCAAATGCTCTTCTCAGCATCGCCCGGCCATTTTCAAATGGGTCAACGCCTCCGAAATTATGCCACAGTCCAAGGGAAATGGCCGGCAGGAGCAGACCTGATTGGCCGCATCTGTTATATTTCATTTTTTCATAGCGGTTTTCCGCTGCTTGGTATACCACAAGTAACTCCTCCTTACATTTTATGTACGGTTTTTTGTCATAAGAGCGATAGCTTTCTGTAAAAAGGTGATTCTATGAATAAGTTTAACATTGCTTTAGTACAGTTTGAAAAAAATCTGTTCAAATTTTACTATTTTTATAAACCGCTTACAACGGAAAAGAAGATGAGAAAACGCCGGTACTTGAAAAGCAGCCGGTGTTTTCCCCTCCAGTATGATTTGTGTATAAGCAATTAAAAGCGGCATTTCATTTAATTCGCTCCGCCAGCTCTACAATAATCCCCTCAGGTCCGCGACAGTAGCATAACTTATATCTATCTTCATAGTTTTGAATTTCTTTGATGAATTCCGTTCCTTTCTTTTTCAATCTGCCCACAACGGCTTCAATATCTTCCACAGCAAACGCAATGTGCAGGATACCCTGAGTATTTGCAAGAGGCGGCTGATCTGATGGTGTATTGTATTTGATTAGCTCTATCCATGCCTGACCGTCGGGCGTCCCCAGCCCTATACATCCTGCTTTAACGTCATGTAACCCCATCCACTCTCCATCCGATTTCCATTCCCCTTGCACTTCAAGACCTAAATCGAGAAAGAATTCCTTGGCAGCTGATAGATCATTGACGATTACTCCTACATGATCCATTCTATGAATCTTCATCTCCCATACCCCCTTTTCGCTCCTATTACCTAATAGTTTAATCTTTTCCTGAATTATAGCAGAAGTCCGTATCTTTAAGCTTTGAGTACCAATTCCCAAAAGAAATACACTGATGCTGAAACAAACGTGGCTTCAAGGGCGGAAGGTGGATTCTCCTCATTATAGCTCTGAAATTAGCCGTCTTACTCACTCAAAGGTCTCTTAATACCGGCCAATATGGATTTAGCCTATACAATGCTTGGCTCGCAAAAAAAATCAATCCCGCTAAGGATTGATTCTCATAATCGTTACTTCAATCGAACAGAAACAGGATGTATATCCAGTACTACATTGGTTACCGAATAATCGTCCTTTCCTCCATCTTTGTATCCCCAGAACCCATCCGTAGTTTCTGTTTTACGGAAGACCAGTTCGACTCCTTTTCCTTGATGGAATGCATAGCTTTTTACTATATTCTCCCCGCTGTTATCCACCAGGTTGTAGGACAGATAGTTCTTTAAAGTGCCGTGCGGAGTAAGGACTCCTGAATGGGGAGCGGCTTTGAAATCCCCGTATTCATAGCCTTTGGTTGAGTCTTTATGCGGGCTGATGGCAAATGTCTTTTGTTTCAAATCCACCGAATCCCCCTCTGCAAGCGCCGAGATGGCAATGTTCTTAAAATGGCCTTTTTTCTTCTCTGCTTTCGATAAATCAACGACTGTTAATCCAGCCCGTCCAACGACTTCCACTTTTTGTTCTTTATTATTGACCACCATAGCCGTGTCTTCATCAATTCCATAGGAAAGCTGGCTTCGGTCCCCTTTGTCATACGCTGTTGCAATCAGTCTGCCAAGTCTCGATTTATTGTCAAAGTGCTGATCAATGATCCCATTTTGGAAAAAGCCGAGGCCTCTCTCCAAATATGCGGGACCTCCCTCCTGCTGTTCCATTCCGTTGTACGTATCAGTAAATCCTTTTGATAGGGTATCCAGGCTGCCTCCGCCTGCAAGCATGACGTCGCTCATGATCGCTGCCCCGGCACTCGTTCCGCCTAAAACAGCTCCCTTTTTATATATGTCCCATATAGCAGATAAGGCTTTGGATTCCGTCTGATCCGGATTGAATAACGCTTCTGTGATGGACGTTTGATCACCTCCGACAAACCAAATGGCATTGAGTTCTTTTATAGCTGCGGCTGTTTCATCACTGTTCCTGTTTTCCTCCCACTTGGATTCATCTTCTGCTGTTCCTTTAAAATCGTGGGAGGAAATAGGAAGGATCTTCATTTGATCTTCTTTGACCCCGTATTTGATTAAATCCTTTTTAAAGGCATTCGAAGAACTTAAGCTTCCGCTCGCAGCAGGAATAATCCCGATTTTCGCTTTTGAATTTCCTCCGGCAAGATCTAAGAACTTCTTATAAACGGCTTCATTGCTTGAACCGAGTGCACCTCCAGCTATAACGAGATTACCTGAAATATCTCCGCGGTTTACTTTGTCTGGAACCTTGAAATTTGATGGTTTATAGTTTTTAAAGGCCGTTTTATCTTTCTTAAACTTGACCGAAACCGGAACGGCATCAAGCTTTACATTGGTGATGGAATAATCATCTTTCTGACCGTCCTGGTAGCCCCAGTATCCATTTGTTGATGCTGTTTTACTGAAAGTTAAGGCGTAGCCTTTCCCTTTGCTGTCATACAAATAGCTTTTTACAGATTGAGTGGATGAATTATCCGTCAGAGAATAGGCCAGATACGGCTTTAATCTTCCATATGGCGTCAATAATCCTGTGGCATCCAAAGGTTTGAACTCATAGTATTCATTGCCTTTCGTCGCGTCTTTATCCGGATTGATGGTCATTTCCTTCGTTTGAAGATTGATTTGGTCTCCTGGTGATAGAAAGCTGACGGAAACATTGTTAACCGGATGGACTTTTTTGCTTGCAGGTTTTGCTTTGCTTGTGTCAATGACGGTTACGCCGCCTCGTCCGACAATTTCGGCTTTTTTCTCCCGGTTATGAACAATCAGGGCAGTATCTTCATCAATTCCATACGAGTTATACAGGTCCTTCCGCTTTTCGTATTTAACAGCGGCAGCCGCAAGCCGGCCAAGTCTCGCTCTTTCATCAAAGTGCTGATCGACGATTCCATAGTGAAAAAATCCGAGTCCTTTTTCAATATAAACTTTTTCATATTCTTTATTTTGAAGGGGCTCATCTTTCTCTGTAAATTCTCCCTTCAATCCTCCGAGGCTATCACCGCCCGTAATCATGACATCACTCATAATGGCCGCCCCGGCGCTTGTTCCTCCTATGACACCGCCTTTTTTATACATCGTCCAAATCGCATCAAGTACGCTTGAATTTTTCCCCTTCTTATCTGTTAAGGTCTCGGTAATGCGAAGCTGATCGCCGCCAACAAACCAAATCGCTGTAAAGTTTTTGATTTGATCTGCCAGTTCTTTGTTATTCACATTGTTCTTCCATTTGAGTTCATCAAAATCCGTATCGCTGAAATCGTGATTGGACAGGGGAAGAACCTCAATGTTTTCTGACTTTACCCCATATTTCTCTAGGTCCGATTTGAAGTCTTTCGAAGATTTCAGTTTCCCGCTTGCTGCCGGAACAATCCCGATTTTTGCCTGGTTTTCTCCGCCTGCCAGTTTAATAAAAGATTGATAGACGGCTGCATTGCTGCTCCCTAGAGACCCGCCGGTAATAACAAGACTTCCTTTAATCGAATTGCTCGCGATTTGACTTGCATTCGCTGCCGGTAAACTCATTGTTGATGCAAATAAACAGGCGGCAGCAAATAGGCTGAACCTTTTTTTCATGACACGTCCCCCTTATTCTTTAGTTTCCGTATAGTGAACCGCTCGAAGATGTTAAGACTCCGTTTTGAGAAGACAGCTTATAAGAATATCCATTGGAACTTGACCATGTCTGCAAATTAAACGTATTGCCCGGCCGCAGTTTGATGACGTTCACATCCCTGATGGTTAAAGGGTTTCCATAGCCACTTGAAGGAGAAGAGGAGGTTCTCGCTGCATAAACAGATTGCTTCGTTCCGCCTGGCTGTGCCACCACTTTTGCTGTACCGTCGTTTTCTACTAGCAAAGCCGTTTGTTCATTAACCGCAATGCCTTTTGCCTGACTCGTCCATCCGTCTGATACATTTCTTGATAAAAATCCAATAAATCTTCCCATCCGGTCTCTCTGTTCAAAATGTGAATCGGTTATGGTGCTTGTTAAATAACGATTCGCCAGGAAATCACGTGTGAATGTCATGTAGCGGTTATTTGGATTGTTCAGTGCTTCATCTGAATAGACCGAACCGTTCTTAGCGTCATAGATAAACTCACCTTGGATAGCAAGTCCTGCACTTGTTCCGCCTATCGGAACATTTTTTTGGATAAGCTGATTGATCACGTCTTCCAGCGGAGTGTTCTTGATGAAATCCGTATAATTGAACTGATCTCCTCCTGCGAAAAATACCGCTTCCGCTTTGCTGACTTTATCTAAAACAAATGAATCGGAAGAAGCATAGCGGTTATTCAGAAGGATCGTTTCAACCGAATCCAGCTTGGCGTTATTGGTTTGGGCCAAATCGTATAAATACTGGTTATAGCCGTCTGTTCCAGAAGTCCGGATCACCACAAAGTCTCCACGATTGGCTTTCCTGGCCATCCATAGCATGGCTTCATCAACATCTGTACCGCCGCCCATCAGGTTCATTCCATACGAAGTGACAGCGGATACGTTGCCGGTGTTTCCATAGCTGTAATACGAATAGTCACCCGCTGCGGCCTGCGCAGATATTCCTTGCACAGATAAAGCTAGTAAGCATCCCGCTACACACGACTTCACAAATTTGTTCATTTCTCCAGCTCCCCATCATTAAAATTTTACTTGCTCCTTTCACTTTCAATCTTAAAACATGCAAAAATCATGCCAAATTTTGGTCCGATTCCACTATTTAATTGTCGAGGAGCTCTAGAAGCCTGAAAAAAAGAGGGGAGAAAAAATTTAGTGTTTAAGATGTAAAAGAGTAAAATATCTAAAAATTCTAAAAATAGTAAATCCAGGGTTTTAATTGGTTCTTTTTTATCATCGGATTAAACCCAATTGTTTTTTTGGATGGCAAATGAGGAAGAATTTCTATAATTGTAAGCAAGAGCAAGATGTAAACGATTACTATTTCCGTTCTTTCAAAATTAAATTGACACCCCTCTTTGAATCCTGTATTTTGTTCAAGTATGTATTAATTTTTAGGAGGTTCATCTTGAACAATCAGAATGTGCAGCAAGTAAAAATTTCAACGGCCGATCCTTCGGCAATTGGTCTTTTTGGACTCGCTATGGTAACACTAGTCGCTTCATCACAAAAACTCGGGTTAACGGAAGGACTTTCCTTTATTATCCCTTGGGCAATATTCCTTGGAGGATTTGCTCAGTTGTTTGCCTGCGTTCAGGATGCAAAGCACAACAACACTTTCGGTTCAACGGCATTCGGAGCATTTGGCCTGTTTTGGCTTGGTGTTGCTGGTTCATGGCTTATGCAGCTTGGTGTTTTCGGAGACGAACTGGCTTCCGGGGTTGATTCGAAGCAGCTTGGTATGGCCTTTGTCGGATATTTGATTTTTAGTTTATTCATGACAGTCGGGGCTATGGAAACCCACAAAGTGCTATTTACTATTTTCGTTCTTATTGATTTCTTATTTATTGGGTTATCTTTAAGCACTTTTGGAGTCATGCATGAAGCGACACATATGCTTGCTGCAGTTTCCGAAATGCTGATCGCACTTGTGTCCTTTTACGGATCCGCTGCTGCAGTATTAAACCCCCATTTTGGACGAGAGTTTCTGCCGGTCGGAAAACCGTTTGGCATTTTTAAAAAATAACGAAAAAATAGTCTCTCCGTTTCTGGGAGAGACTGTTTTCGTTATGAATCTCTGTTAAACTTAACTGTTGATTGCAGTTAGCAGGCGTTCGCTTATCCTTGGGCGGGCTGCTTGAGCCTCCTCGCCGCTTTGCGCCTGCGGGATCTCAGCTGTCCCGCTGCTCCCTCACGAGTCTCACGCCTTCCACTTCCAATCAACAGGTGTTTTAAAATAAACACCATGCTTTAACATAGCCTTTTATAAAAAATGCCCTTTTTTCGAATGCGGAACAAATGTTCTTATAATCCTTTGTTCCCTTGTTTTCCATTAATGGAGTAGCTAACAGAAAGATTTGCATTAAGGGAATGGGAAACGGAACAATATTTATTTTTAGATAACTGGATGGCATGAGCCACTTTTTCTTCCGGAAGCTCTCCTTCAAAGGCGTAATGGATGTGAAGGTCCGTAAATCTTTTCGGATGCTCATCAGCTCGTGTACCTTCAACGTCCATTTGAAAATTAACAGGCTCCAGACGCATTTTTTTCAAAATCAGGACGATATCAATTCCTGTACAGCCGGCTACTGCGTGGAGCAGCAGCTCTGTTGGCCTCGGCCCGCTGTTTACTCCGCCTGTTTCCTGTCCTGCATCCATCTTGATTTCATGTCCGGATGGCGATAGACCGCCAAACGCAAGGTTCCCGTCCCATGTTATGGTCGTTTTCATTCATTCAGCTCCCTTTTCCAATAGTATGGCTCTCTTTCTATATTTTAAAAAAGTCCGGACCATATCTTAATAGCCGCAGCGGTTATAAGGATGGCCAGGGTTGCTTGAAGATATTTAGCCGAAATCTTTTGGCCTGCTTTTACTCCAAGCGGTGCGGCAAGCAAACTTGCAATCACAAGTATGGAAGCCGGAAAGTAATCAATTTGTCCAGTGACCATTTTGCCTGCAGTGGTTCCGGCGGAAGAAATAAACGTTACGGCCAAAGAGGAAGCAATCGTAACCCGAATCGGTATTTTTAGCACAGACAGCATAATCGGCACAAGAAGAAAGGCTCCGCCAGCACCCACAATCCCGCTGCCAATCCCTGTAAGTATCGATAAACCAACAGCAATCCCCTTATGAAAATCCACTTCATCTACTTTGAAATCATTCCCCTCTTTTTTGGGAATAAACATCATTAAGGCTGCAATTAAAGCTAGGACGCCGTAAATCATATTGACTCCGTTTTCTGACATGTAAATAGATAAAAAGCTCCCCAATAAGCTTCCGGCAAGGATGCCGCTTCCCATATAAGCAATCAGCGGCTTATGCAAATAGCTGCCTTTTTTATAGGACCATACCGCGGCGATGGACGCAGCCATCACCTGTATGGCACTTATGCCCGATACCTCATGTGCCGTGAAGCCGTGAACTCCAATAAGTGGAGGGATGAGGAGAAGCATTGGATAATTAATAATGGATCCCCCAATTCCGAGCATGCCAGAAATAAAGGCTCCCGCCATTCCAATTAGAAAAATAACAAGGATAAATTCCATGTTTGGTTCCTCCCTAAGAAATGAGGAACCCTTTCAGGTCCCTCTCTTCTTTATCCTTTTTGAATCCAAAACTTTAGAACTTCTCCTTCAGCGGCTGTTTCCAATAATTCATGTCCGCCTGATGCAGTCCAGGCAGCGAGATCCGCTTTTGCCCCTTTATCGGTAGCGTGAACCTCTAAAATCTGACCCTTCTCTAAATCATTCATCGCTTTTTTTGTTTTCACGATCGGCATTGGACAAGCGAGCCCTTTTGCATCAAGCACTTTATGTGAATTCATGAAATCTTCTCTCCTTTTTTTATCTATTATCTAACGGCACAGCGGTTCGGTCCGATTTCCATTTCCCGCTGCGTTTCTTCATCCGGGCTGATTCTACCCATGTTCATTTTGCGTATTTCCTGATAGGCGTTCGGCTGAGGAGGAAGGTTTCCTGTAACAAGTTCTCTGAACTCCTTCTCATCACGGATATTCAAACCATGATTTTTTTCCATTAATGTTCCTAGCTTTTTGCCAACAGATCCATCTTTGTTTAATTCCCTAATCTGCATAAAGTGGGCTGGCAGGACTAGCAGATCCTCAGAGAGCTTTCTATACCTTGTATATAGAGACTCTCTTAAGTCACTAACCCAATCCTCTGCAAGACCTGCCAAGTCCGGTCTGCCGATGGAATCGATAAAGAGGATATCACCCGATAATAGATACATACCGTCAATAATAAAGGATGTGGAACCAATGGTATGGCCAGGTGTGTACAAGGCCTCAATACTCATCTCCGTGCTGCCAATTTTGATTTTCATACCATCCTTAAGAGGATGATACAAAAACGCAGCTTCCCCTGCATCCTTGGGAGGGAGCCAGTATGCCGCATTCGATTTTTCAGCAATTTTTCTGCCGCCGGAAATGTGATCTGCATGAAGGTGAGTATCAAATACATGCTTGATTTCGGCACCTGCCTCCCTTGCGAACTCTGTGAAAACATCTGTCATCCTCGTTGCGTCAATAACAGCCGCCTCACCGTTTGACAGAATCATATAAGAGAGGCACCCTTTGCCGAGCCGTACAAATTGATAAATTTCTCCTCCCCCCAGCAAGTCACCAGCTTTTACCGGTTCCAAGTGCTCGCTCCATGCCTTCATGCCTCCTTCCAGATAAAACACATTTCGTCCTGCATCAGAAAGCATATCTGCTACCATGAGAGAGGATCCTTCTTTTGCACAAACGACAAGCACATCTTTAGTTTCAGGAAGCCCTTCCAAAATCCCCTCAACGCCATCTAAAAGATCAAAATAAGGAATGTTAAGATACTGGAAGTTTCCACCCTCGATTTTCCAATTACTGTAATCGTTTTGGTTCCGAACGTCGAGTATAAAAAGGGATTCCTTATCGATTACTTTCTTCGCAACTTCTTTGGCTGTCATCGGATTGTATGGCATTTAAATACCCCCCACTGTATTAATTTCCACAAATTTTTTTATTAAAGACCTGTTGTCTCACCGATCCATTTACTCATGCCAGGAACAACATTATATACGTTTATAAACCCAGCCGATGCGAGCTGCTGCGCCGCCATATCACTTCTGCTGCCGGTCCTGCATACTACATAAATTGCTGATTTATGGTCAAGCTCCCTTAACCGTTCCTTTAATTCCCCTAGGGGTATCGATATTGCGTTGGGTATATGGCGGAAAGCAAATTCTGCTTCTTCCCGAACATCCAAGATTAAGGCTTTGGAATCGCTACTCAATTTAAGCAGCAGTTCCTCGTTATTGATTACTCTGGAGAACCGTTTTTCCGAATCCTCATCTGTTGCCTTCCTTAGAAAATGCTTTAATACATTCCCTTCATCCACCGTCCCGATATATTGATGGCCAGAACTCTCGGCCCATGCTTTTAAATCAGCTTTTGACCCTTTATCTGTTGCCTGTATCTCGAGCACCTGTCCAGATTCAAGTCCTGTCATGGCCTTTTTCGTTTTGACAATCGGCATGGGGCAGGCAAGACCTTTCGCATCCAATAAAACATCTGATTTAATAGAATTCATGGAAATTCCCCCTTAATAATATTAGATAAATAGATTTACATTTCCGTTTTCCGCTTCGCCAAGGTAAGCAGCTACACCGGCATATTCAATGTTTTCAAGCAGTTCTCCCTGCTAAAGCCCAAGGAGATCCATTGTCATTGTGCAGGCAACAAGGTGGATTTCCTGTTCCTGAGCCATATCAATCAGCTGTGGAAGAGTCATTGCATTATGTTTTTTTATAACGTGTTTGATCATTTTTGGACCCATGCCTGCAAAATTCATTTTAGATATACTCATCCTGTCCGCACCTCGGGGCATCATTTTCGCAAACATTTTTTCTAAGAATCCTTTTTTCACGTTGTACGGTTCATCTTTCCTGAGAGCATTCAGTCCCCAGAATGTATGAAAGATCGTTACCTCATGATCATAAGCAGCTGCACCATTTGCAATGATGTAAGCGGCCATTGCCTTATCATAGTCACCGCTGAATAATACAATGGTGGTTTTCTTTTTTTCTGACATAACCATTCCTCCTCCGAAATTACCTATAGGGGTATATAAAAATTTTTCAATACCTCTTTCGCAGATCGCTGTTTGATATTAAAACAGCAGTTCTAAAATCACCCTCACATACCTATAGGGGTATATAAATTTATAAAAAAATATAGGGGTTGGTACCCCCTTGGGTATTACATTACAGACTATTAAGCAGTCTGTCAATCCTTAAAATTCTTACCGGCTTTTAACCAGGAGCTCAACTGCTTGCTTAACTAAATGATCCGTGCTCTCTCCCTTGGCAATATTCTCCCTTACACATTCCTCTAAATTCTGGCTAACAATTACTCCCATTGTGCGGTCAATTGCATTGCGGGCGGCAGACAGCTGAGTGACAATTTCTCTGCAGTCTTTCCCCTGCTCCATCATGCCCGCAACACCTTTTATCTGTCCTTCTATTCGCTTTAATCGATTTAAAATACTTTTATCGTACTCCATCATTAAGTCCTCCCTTTCTTTCCCTTTACCGTATCAGGTCTTTATGATAGCTAATTTTATACCTGCCTGGGTATCGTGTCAAACCATAGGCAGCAGGTGTGTACTACCCATCTTCCATATTGAGCTGATTTGCATAATTTCCCTCTATTTTCTGCAAACTATTATGAGCAGCGTTAATAAGGAGATTTTTTATGGAAAACCATTCAAATCAAGATCAGGCTCATTCTGGCAATCAAATTCAAACGATTGATGGCTTGATTGAAAGCTGCAAAAGGTCTTCGGATTTCGCTTCAGAGCAGACAGGCGGTTCTGATTTCAGTGTCTATTATTTTAAGCCTATTGTTGATAATAATATTTTGCATCGGTGTATTTTGCCTTATTTAAAAAGCTCAAGTCAAAACCTCAGCCTCGCAGGACTGCAGTCAGCTATTCCAATTGATTCTTCAGTTATTACTGCTGATCTCTCTAAAATAGAAGAATTATTGATGCGCGGCCATATAGCAATCCTTCCGGCAGCACCGGGTAAAGAAGCTCTAGTGATTGCCGCTCCTGCCATTGAAAAGCGGCCTGTTGGCCAGCCGGAAGTAGAATACAGTGTGATTGGACCAAAGGAAGCATTTGTGGAGTCCTTGGATAGTAACTTAAACCTGGTTCGCAAAAGAATGCCTACAAGGAACCTCATTGTCCAGGAACTTAAGGCAGGATCCATTTCAAAAACCCGAATTGCAGTCATTCATTTAAACGAAGTCGCTAACCAGGAAAACGTCGAAAAGGTTTTGAACAGGATAAAAGAAATTCAATTCGACCAGATTGCTGACAGTTCTTTTATTTTGCAGCTGATTTCAGACAATAGCACCTCTCCGTTCCCGCAAATGATCGATTCAGAACGTCCGGATCGGGTAACAAGCGAATTGGCAGAGGGGAAAATTGCTATTTTTGTTGATGGATCACCTCATGCCTTGATTTGTCCAACGACACTCATTCAGTTTTTTTCAGCATTTGAAGATTATTTTCTCCCTTGGCCAATTGCATCTGTCTTTCGGATGATCCGCTTGTTTGCGGTTTTCTTTTCCGTTGTTTCAACTTCCCTTTATGTAGCAGTCCTCACCTATCATTATGAAATGATTCCTTCCAATCTCCTGGATCCTCTTATCGCTTCCAGGAGCGGAATTCCATTCCCGCCGATCATCGAGGCTATTATCCTTGAGCTAACGATTGAACTGCTGCGGGAAGCTGGAGCAAGACTTCCTCAAAAAATCGGACAGACAATTGGTATTGTGGGCGGTATTGTTATTGGAACGGCAGCCGTTGAAGCAGGGTTAACGAGCAACGTCCTGCTTATTATTGTCTCACTCGCTGCCTTGGCTTCCTTTACAACCCCCATTTATCAGATGGGGAATACGATTAGGCTTATCCGCTTTCCGTTTATTATATGTGCTCAGCTTTGGGGGATTTTTGGAGTTTTCCTTTGCTTTGGCTTTTTCATCTGTCACATATTAAGTCTTACGTCATTCGGAAGGCCATATATCGCCCCAGTATATCCATTAAGATGGAGAGATTTAAAAGATTCCCTTTTCAGACTCCCTTTCAGTGTTCAAAGTACCAGACCGGTGCAAATGCGCTCTCAGAATCCAGTGAGATTTCAGGGCCCATCCAAGCGGCGAAAACCGGATATTGAAGAATCATAAAGGAGGGGTCATCTTTGAGCAAGATGCTGCCGCCAGAGAGCAAAAAAGTCTCCCCCTTTTTTGTTTTTTACATCATTCACTCACAGCAAATTGGTGTAGCTGTCTTAGGATTTGAACGTTATATAGCAAAATCTGCAGGTTATGATGCCTGGATTTCTGTCATTATATCAGGATTATCCATTGCTGCTGTTGTCTGGTTCTGCTATAGAATTCTAATTAAAAATGGAAATGATATTATTTCTGTCCACCACCAGATTTTCGGCAAACGTATAGGAAATGTCTTGAATACGGCATTTGCCGCCTATGTTTTGCTATTGGTCCTCTTAAATCTGAGAACATACGTTGAGGTCATTCAGGTATGGATGTTTCCTGAGACATACCATTGGGTCTTCATTTCATTGATCCTGCTGCTCGCTTATTCCTTTGTTTCAGGAGGATTCCGGGTGGTCACAGGGATTTGTTTCTTAAGTGTCATTTATGGGATTCCGCTTCTTTTTGTAAAGTATTTCCCGTTAAAAGAAGCTCATATAGGAAATTTACTCCCTATATTCTCGCATTCTTTTTCTGACATTATGGAGGCAACGAAAACGATGACCTTGAATTATCTGGGGTATGAAACACTGCTGATCTTTTTTCCATTTATCAAGGATGGAAAGAGATCGGAGAAGTGGGCATATTTCGGGGTACTCGCTTCCATCGGTATTTATTTGCTGACTATTTTGACCTCCTTCGTGTACTTTGATCAGGATCAGCTCCGCACCACGATTTGGGCGACCCTAACGTTATGGAAAATTGTTGATTTGATTATTATCGAACGGTTTGAATACATCGGAATCGCAGCATGGCTCTTTATCGTTCTGCCTAATATTGCGCTCGGGCTATGGGCAGCCAGCCGGGCCATCAACCGGTTTACTCCCCTTACTCAAAGAGTATCTTTAAAAGGAGCCGCGGCGGCAGTCTTGATTTGCGCGATTTTAATCACAGAACGGGCGCAAATTGACCAGCTGAATTTCATGGCCAATACGATTGGTTTCTATCTGGCTTATATGTATATTCCTCTTATTTACATCTGTCAGCTGGCCGTTCATAAATGGAGGGATTCAAAATGAGGAGAGGTTTTATCCTTTTTCTATCTTTTATCCTTATGGCTGGATGTACTCCAGAGCAGCAAATACTTGAAGAGCTCCAGCTTATACAGACGATCGGCTATGATTATGTCAGCGATGATGAAATTATGGGAACTGGAGGATCCACCTCGATACCCCCAGGCCAGCAATCCCTTCCGACCGATGAAGTCTTTTCCGCTATTGGATATACAAGCAAACAGATCAGGCAAAAGCTTCAGAATGAATCCACAAAGCCAATTGTTATCGGTCGGGTCGGGGTTGTTCTGTTTAATCAGAAACTCGCGGAAAAAGGCATATCGGACCTTTTGGATAACCTTCAGCGTGATCCGGAAATTGGGAGGGACATTTATTTAGCCCTTGCAAAGGATAGTTCTCAAAAAATGATCAGTACAAAATACAGCAGCAGTGTGCCTACTTCCAATTATATTTTTGATTTAATTCAGCAGAGCATGGAACAGGATATGCCCAGGATAAATCTGCATGGGTTCTTATACCGTTACTACGGCAAAGGTCTTGATGCCTATATGCCAATCCTTCAAAAATCGGATGCCCGCTTGAAAATTATCGGAGTCGGGGTTTTTAAAAATGACAGGCTTGTACAGCAGATAAATACGGAGGATGCTTATTATTTAAAAATGGCGGCAGATAAGATTCGAAAAGGCATCCTTGAAGTCAGCTATAAGAATAAAAAGCTGTCCATTGAAAACCTGTTGTCAAAACCTAAGATAACCGTAAAAAAGAGGAATGGATCCTACGAGGCAGAGCTTACCTTAAAAGTAAAGGGAAGAATTTCCGAGGGCGGCGGGTTTAGGATGACAAACAAGACCATCATCAGCGGAATAGAAAAAACAACGCGGAAGCAAATTGAACAGCAAATGGAAAAACTGATCCAATCCTTTCAGGAGAGTCAAGTCGATCCGATCGGATTCAAACGGAAAGCCATGCAAAGCCGGACATTTTCAAATAAAAAATGGGGAGATCAGTATGCAAAAATGCCAATCCGCGTAAACGTACAGGTCACCATTATTCATGCGGGAATCATGGAATAGCTCATATTTTTAAGTACTAAATCCTATGCGTTTCTTATAGCGGCAGTAAACACAGACAACCTGGACAGGTATAATTTCCGATATGCAGCAGATGAATACCTTCGGATGCTTGCTAATTGAATATTAGCTTCAGCTAGAATTTGAGACCATCGCTATGTAAGCCGGTCTCTTTTTTGTTCTTATAAGCGAAGAGATTTGTTTATTATTTTGCAGCTTCGTTTCAGCCATTGTTTCATAACCCTAGTTATGCTAGAATTTGACACGCATCACTTTATAGGATAAAGATGCAATAATTTATTTTTTTTGAATATTTTTGTGATTTTTTTCACAAAATAATCCATTAGAGACGGAATTAGGAGTGGTTATTTTGCAGCAGCAGCTAAAGAAGGAAATTGGTTTTCTAGCCGCTTTAACAACAGTAATCGGTACTGTAATTGGAGCTGGTGTATTTTTTAAGCCGACCGCAGTATATAGTTCAACCGGCTCGGCAAGCTTAGGATTACTCGCCTGGTTTATCGGTGGCGTTCTAACAATTTGTGCAGGGCTGACAGCAGCGGAGCTATCTGCAGCCATTCCTGAAACAGGCGGAATGATGGCCTATTTAAAGCGTACATATGGAAATTTAACAGCCTTTCTGCTTGGATGGGCTCAAACTGTCATTTATTTTCCCGCTAATATTGCAGCATTGGCTATCATATTTGGAACACAAACAGTCAGTTTGTTTGGTTTAGCTGCAAATGATCATAAAATGCTGATCGTCGGGATCGCAGCCGCAACCGCCATCTTTTTAACGCTGCTCAACTTTCTTGGAGCGAAGGCTGCCGGCGGGATTCAAACCGTGGCCACCATCTGCAAATTGATTCCATTAGCCCTTATCATTATTTTTGGTCTGCTTCATGAAGGGAGCGTATCCTTTCAATTGTTTCCTGTTGAACCAGGACCGGAGCAATCTTCTTTTCTAACCGCGCTTGGGGCAGGTTTGCTTGCTACCATGTTCGCCTATGATGGTTGGATACTTGTTGGAAATATCGCAGGGGAAATGAGGAATCCGAAAAAGGATTTACCGAAAGCGATTATTTTAGGTTTATCCGCGGTTATGGCCATTTATTTGCTTATCAATGTTGCCTTCTTAATGGTGATGTCTGCAGCATCTCTTGCAGGAACGGATACGCCTGCTTCAGATGCTGCAGAGCTCATCTTCGGTTCGATGGGCGGAAAACTTGTCAGTATCGGTATTCTTATTTCCGTATTTGGTTCCATTAACGGCTATGTCATGACAGGAATGCGTGTACCATATGCGATGGCTATGGAAAACAAACTGCCATTCAGCAAGTGGTTTGCAAAACTATCTTCTAAAAGCCGAATCCCATATAACTCAGGACTTTTCATCCTTCTGATTGCGATCATCATGATGTTTATTGGCGGATTCAACACGCTGACAGACATGCTCATTTTTGTCATTTGGATTTTTTACACGATGACATTTGCGGCAGTCATCATCCTGCGAAAGCGGGAGCCGAAACTTGTCCGGCCATATAAGGTCCCGCTTTATCCTGTTTTACCGGTGATTTCCATACTTGGAGGGCTATTCATCGTCATTAATACCCTTTTAACTCAGACCGTGCTCGCACTATGCGGACTGGCAATCACTGCTCTGGGTCTCCCCATTTATTATGGAATGCGGAGCAAACATATAAACGAAAGTTGATAAGGCAAAGGCTCAGATCAGCGGCAGTAAGCTGGCTTCTGAGCCTTTTGAGTATTTTCATCCTATCGTGTTACGTTAAGGGAGGAACATCAAATCAAATAGAAGGAGGATTTGAAATGGCAGACTCACATAACCCTTATGAGGGCCTCAAAAGCCTTGAAAAGCTTGTAGGAGCCTGGAATATCTCCGGTTCCAGCATCAGTGGTCATGTTGTCTATTCATGGATGGAGGGCGGCTATTTTCTTGTTCAGCATTTTGACTTGGTCCATAACGGCCGGGTTATAAAAGGGATGGAAGTAATCGGCTATACGAAAGAATTTGGTGAAGAGACACCGGGTAAACACATAAAATCCAGAATGTTTGACAACTATGGAAATTCGTTTGAATACACATATGAAGTTAATCAGGAAACGCTCATCATATGGGGCGATGAAAAGGGCTCTCCTGCATACTATAAAGGAAAATGGAGCGATAACGGGAACTCAAACTCTGGGCAATGGGTTTATCCGGGCGGCGGCTATGAATCCGTCATGTCGCGCATGAAAGAAGCCTAACCGCTTCTACCTATAGGCAAACCTCAGCAAGGCATGCACCGCAAGTCTGCTCGTTATATCCCTGAAATCTTTGGATGGATCGATTTCAACAATATCCATTGCCCGTACTTTCTCATGCTTTGCGGCTGCAGAAACCGCTGAAAGAAGCTCCCTGCTCGTTAATCCCCCCGGGCCAATGGCCGGACAGCCGGGAGCAAACGCCTGATCCACTGCATCCATATCAAGAGAAAGGTAGATAACGTCCACTTTTTCCGCTAGCCTGTCTGCCTCTTTTTCTACGATAGGGAGAATCCCGGTCCGATCGATATCCCCCATCGTATAGACAGAGACATTGTTATCCTTTATATACTCGTTATAAACCGCTGCATTGGAAAAATCCCGGATGCCGATTTGAACCAAATTCTCCCCCTCAATGACTCCTTCTTCTATCAGACTTCTGAATGGCGTACCATTTGTCCTCCCTCCATCCTCAAGGTTCCGCACATCATGGTGGGCATCAAATTGGATGATGCCTATTGTACCGAAGAATTCCTTAAAAGCCCGGATGGCCGGATAGCTTACCCCATGATCGCCGCCCAGCAAAATGTACCGGGAGCATGACTTCTTGTTGATCATTTCCTTAACGCTTACATACATTCTTTTTAAGCTTTCCGGCAGATTGGTAGGGTGAGTCAAAACATCTCCAAAATCCAGTATTTTGTGATTGCGATAATCCCTGTTTCGTTCCCCTGAGAAAGTAGAGTATAGACTCATGCAGGACCGGATTGCTTGAGGAGCGTCGGATGCTTGTGACAACGAAATGGAAGACTTGGAAAACGGCATTCCGATCAGACCTGTATCCCCTGTCATCCCCTCCTTATAAGGAAGTATAGTTTCATTTACTTTCGTAACAAACCGATCTTTAAAGATTGCGGCCTTCCCTGGCTGAAGAAAGCTGAATGGATCCACGGCGCACCTTCTCCCATCTTTTCTTTCCTTCGGTATATACACTTTCTGCATGATTTACGCCAAAATGGTAAGGAATATAGTGATAATTCGGGACATCCCAAATGACGAAATCAGCTCGTTTTCCTGCTTTTATTATTCCTGCATTTCCACCAAGGCCAATAGCATAAGCGGCGTTAACGGTCACCGCATTCCAAATTTCCTCTGCTGTCATTTTTAGCTTAAGGGCAGCAAGCGACATGATCATTTGAAGATTTTCCGTTACGCAGCTTCCAGGATTAAAATCAGTCGCGAGGGCGACAGCTGTCCCTTCATCTATCATTTTTCGGGCTCGGGCGTAATGATCCTTTCCTAAATAAAAGGTGGTTCCGGGAAGCAGCACGGCTACCGTATCACTATCAGCCAAGCAAGCGATGCCTTCATCTGAGGCGGCAACAAGGTGATCGGCACTGGCTGAACGTAAGGATACCGCAAGCTCCGTCCCGCCTAACGGGTCGATTTCGTCGGCATGAATTTTCAAACCAAATCCTTTTTCCTTCGCTTTCATTAAAAATTGTCTCGACTGGTCAATTGTGAACACTCCCGTTTCACAAAAGATATCTGCAAATTTGGCGAGCTTTTCTTCTTTTATGACATCCAGAAGCTGAATCATCTTCTCAAGAAACATGTCCTCCCTTCCTTTATATTCAGCAGGAACGGCGTGAGGCCCCAGAAACGTAGATACTAGGCGAATCGGGTAGCTGTTGTGAAGCTGTTTTATCACCCTCAGCTGCTTCAACTCGGTTTCATCATCCAAGCCGTAGCCGCTTTTTGCTTCAATGGCTGTAACGCCAAATGAAATCATTCGTTCCAAATGAAAAGCGGCTTTATCAAATAGTACTTTTGCGGATGCGTTTTTTGTTGCATGGACTGTTGAGAGGATTCCTCCCCCCTTCGCAAGGATTTCCAAGTAGGAAACGCCGGCTTGCTTCATCGCGAGCTCATTTTCCCTGCTCCCTCCAAATACGAGATGAGTATGCGGATCCACAAGACCGGGTGAGACGACTTTTCCCTTTGCATTCCTTTTTTCATGAGCAAGCAATCTTTCGGCTTCTTCAGTAGAGCCAATCCAGGATACAAGACCATCTTTTACGGCAATAGCTGCGCTGTTTAAGACACGAAGCCTGTTCATGTCCTCTCCTTTCAATGGCTTTCCGTTACTTTCAGGCAGAAGCAATTGTCCAATGTTAAATAGAATCAGGTCATGTGTCATCGTGGTCACCCCTTTGCATGATGGATCATCGGAATATCCAGCCCTTTTTCCTTTGCAGCTTCAATAGCTTTGTCATACCCTGCATCAGCATGGCGGACAATGCCCATCCCCGGATCTGTAGTAAGAACCCGCCGAAGTCTCTCTTCCGCAAGCCCGGTGCCATCTGCCACAGCAACCATGCCCGCATGCAGAGAATAGCCCATTCCAACACCGCCTCCGTGATGAACCGAAATCCATGAACCGCCTGCCGCAACATTGATCAGAGCATTTAAAATCGCCCAGTCTCCCACTGCGTCACTCCCATCCTTCATCGCTTCTGTCTCGCGATTTGGGGAAGCAACGGATCCGCAATCCAAATGATCACGGCCTATCACGATGGGTGCTTTTAATTCCCCGCTCCGGACAAGATCATTGATGGCAAGCCCCATTTTCATTCGCTCTCCATAGCCTAGCCAGCAAATTCGCGAAGGAATCCCCTGAAATGCCACCTTTTCCTGTGCCATATCAATCCAGCGGAGAAGCGGCTCATTTTCCGGGAACAGCTCTTGAATCAGAGCATCCGTCCGGTAAATATCTTCCGGATCCCCTGAAAGGGCAGCCCAGCGGAAAGGGCCTTTTCCTTCACAAAATAAGGGGCGGATATAGGCAGGAACGAACCCTGGAAAATCAAAGGCATTGCTTACTCCTTCATCCTTGGCCACTTGCCTGATATTGTTCCCGTAATCGAAAACGATGGCACCTCTTCGCTGGAATTCAAGCATCGCCTCAACCTGTTTAGCCATCGATTTCGAAGCTTTTTTCTCATATTCCTTCGGATGGGTTTTTCTTAATTCAGCTGCTGCTTGAAGCGAGTAATTTTCAGGAATGTAGCCATTGATCGGATCATGTGCAGAGGTTTGGTCCGTGACTATATCAAAATGGATGTTTCGGTTTAATAGCTCGTGGTGAAGGCTTGCTGCATTTCCCACAACTCCAATGGATAAAGCCTCTCCTTTCTTTTTAGCTTCCATGGCCCATTCTACTGCCTCATCCAGACTGGATGTCATTTTATCGCAATAGGCTGTATGAATCCTCTTTTTAATGCGTTCCGGATCCGCCTCAACCGCCAAGCAGGCACCGCCGTTCATCGTTACAGCAAGAGGCTGTGCTCCGCCCATTCCGCCAAGTCCAGCTGTTAAGGTGAGCGTTCCTTTAAGTGAACCCCCAAAATGCTGGCGGGCGACTTCGGCGAAGGTTTCATACGTTCCCTGCAGAATTCCTTGCGTTCCAATATAGATCCAGCTTCCTGCGGTCATTTGACCGTACATCATCAGTCCTTTTCGGTCGAGCTCGTGGAAGTGGTCCCAATTTGCCCATTTTGGAACGATGACGGAGTTTGACAGCAGTACTCTTGGTGCTGCAGCATGTGTTTTAAAAACGGCTACAGGTTTACCCGATTGGACGAGCATCGTTTCATCATTTTCCAATCTTCTGAGCGTGTGAACGATCGCATCAAATGATTCCCAGTTGCGAGCCGCTTTCCCGATTCCGCCGTAAACGACGAGATCCTCCGGTTTTTCAGCGACATCCGGATCGAGGTTGTTATAAAGCATCCTTAAGGCTGCTTCCTGCTCCCATCCCTTGCATTCGAGTTTAAGCCCTTTTTTTGCACGGATTACGCGTTTTGTTTCCATCTCTCAAACTCCCTTCCTTCGTTTAAAGCTGTCCATCCGGCTTTATTTTTTTTTAGCCATTCTGTCATGTTTTCTATATCTTCCGAAAATACCCGGTCTTGAGTGATGGATGGGACAATCTCCCTTGCTTCATCATAAAAGACTCTTGTAGCAGTCGCCATTCGTTCAATCCCCCGGTATTGAACGGCTTGAAGCGCACAAATGCACTCGATGGCAAGCACTCTCCGTACATTCTGGATGATGCTGAAGCAGTGGCGCGCAGCAATGGTTCCCATGCTGACATGGTCCTCCTGATTCGCGGATGACGGGATGGAGTCCACACTTGCCGGATGGGCCAGTGTTTTGTTTTCTGAGACGAGCGAGGCAGCACAATACTGCATAATCATCGCACCAGATTGAAGTCCGGGCTGAGCACTTAAAAAGGGGGGCAAATCATTGAGCTGAGGATTCACGAGCCGTTCGATTCTCCGCTCTGAAATACTCGCAAACTCCGCCATCGCGATTTTCATAAAATCCATAGCCAGGGCAATGGGCTGTCCGTGAAAATTACCTCCTGATATCACCGTTTGGCCGCCGTCAAAAATCAATGGATTATCGGTTGCTGCGTTGGTTTCAATTTCAAGCTTTTCTTTCACATAATCCAGAGCCTGCCAGGAAGCTCCGTGCACCTGGGGGATACATCTTAATGAATAAGCGTCCTGCATCCTTTTTTCTCCCTGCCTTGTCACTAATTTGCTTCCAGCTAACGTGTTTCTCATCCGTTCCGCGACGGCTGATTGCTGCGGAAATCCTCTCGCTTCATGGATGGCAGGGTGAAAGGCATCCATAATGCCTTCCAGACCCTCCATTGTAAGCGATGCGATCATTTCGCTTTGCAGGGCAAGCTGTTCTGCCTCGAGATAGCTGATCACCCCCATTGCGGTCATCGCCTGGGTTCCGTTAATTAATGCGAGACCTTCTTTCGCTTCCAATATAAGCGGTGAAAGGCCTGTATGATGAAAGGCTTCAGAAGCTTTACACACGTTTCCAGAATAAAAAACCTTGCCTTCTCCGATTAGGACAAGGGCTAGATGGGAGAGCGGTGCAAGATCGCCTGAAGCACCTAAAGATCCCTGCTGCGGAATGACCGGATGAATGTGCTGATTGAGCAGTTCAGCGAGCAGCTCTGCCAAAATGGGACGGATTCCTGAAAAACCCTTTAACAGTGCATTTAATCGCAGGAGGACCATCGCTCTTGAAACCTGCTCCGGAAACGGATCTCCCACCCCGCATGCATGCGAGCGAATCAAGTTCAGCTGCAGCTCATTGACATCATCCTCACCAATCACAACATCACTGAATTTGCCGAATCCCGTATTGATTCCATAAACCGTCTTTTTATCTGAGACAATTTTCAAAACTGCTTCTCTGCTTTGTTCTACTTTACGCATGCTTTCCGGCTTGAGAACGATTCGTTCCCCTTCGAGGCAGATTTTCCTGATGTCATCAAGAGTTAACGTTTCACCCGTTAAAACCACCATCTTCATCCCTCCTAAATAAAAAAGAGACGACAATGGCATGCAAAACACCATCATCGCCTCCTCATGACTTATGAACTATAGGCAATGTTTCTTCATATATGATTAATTCCTAGACCAGCTGTTTCATGTTCGAGCCCTTTTATAGGGGCGCCGATCGTTCCATAAAATGCGACCGCAATCCATTCTCCTTCTGATTCTTCTGCATATGGCCTGCCCCTTACAATGGCAAACCTCAATCCTACCGTCCGGCTCATCTCGCCAATGGAAGGCTGACCCCGGGTAACCCCTTCAATCCCTTCTAAAACAGCATGATAAAGCGCATGAGTTTCCCGGTAGCAGTTATCAAGAATGAGTTCGTTCCGTTTTGCGGCGGTTTCAACTGCCGCGATGACTTTTTGCATATTCATCGATCCCACTTTGCCCTGGCAATACCTTATTTTATGAAAAGATGGTTTTAGAAAAGCCAATTCCTCATCGGTCAGGGATGCCAGAAGCAAAGCGTATTTCCCAATTTGAGCTTCCAGAGTCATAGTCAACCTCATTTTGTCTGAATTTTCTCTATTCACTACTATCTTCTTTCATTCTATGTCTAGGCGTTTCTGTCTGTCAATCGAGTATGAAAAATTTTCTGTGCGAGTTAGAGATTCTCGCCACATAATGGTGAAGCAGACAAATGAAAAAAAAGACCCCGTTAAGGAGTCCTCCAGTTTAATACAGTAAATATTTCTCCCGAATATCCAAGAATTTTGTTCTTTCCTCTTCATAATTCTTCTCGATCTCTTCAACAGAAGCTCCCTTTAACAGCATATCCTTCACCCAGCTGTTTCCAAGCAAAAGATTAAAATTATCGGCTGCTAAAAACTGAAAATCATTCGGATACATGTCTTTTACGGTTTTCACAATGGATAAGCCCGTTTTGACTGCTTTAAACTTCTTCCGGTCGGTCACGTAGAGCTGTACCCCGTGTGAAAGCTTGCCGGTGTGCTTTGAAAACGTTGGAGTGAAAGATGCTGCTCTAAACGATACGCCCGGCAGCTTCAAGCTGTTCAGTTTTCCAGCCAGTTTATCGCTATTTATAAAAGGTGCACCAATCAGTTCAAATGGTTTCGTAGTACCCCTGCCTTCTGAAAGATTGGTTCCTTCAATCATGCCTGTTGCCGGGTAAACGATGGCGGTTTCAAGTGTCGGCATGTTCGGTGACGGCATGACAAATGGAAGATGGGTATCATCAAAGTCCATACTTCTCTTCCAGCCCTTCATTTTCACTACTTTCAGGTCAGCACCGATTTGAAATTCACTGTTAAAGAGCTTGGCCAGTTCTCCAACTGTCATCCCGTGCTTTAAAGGAATCGGGTATTTGCCTACAAATGAAGAGAAAGCCGGTTCAAGAACAGGTCCATCCGTTTGGATTCCGCCAAGCGGGTTCGGCCGGTCCAAAACGATAATCGGAATGTTGTTTTCTTTCGCCGCTTCCATCGCATAAGCCATCGTGTAAATGTATGTGTAGTAGCGGGAGCCGACATCCTGAATGTCAAAGACTAGCACATCCACGTTTTTGAGCATCTCAGGTGTTGGCTTTTTCGTTTGTCCATAAAGGCTGTATACCGGCACTCCTGTCTTTTCATCGATGTAATACTCAACATACTGGCCAGCCTGCGCATCTCCCCGCACCCCATGCTCAGGACCAAAAAGAGCGGTCAGCTTAATGTCTTTATCCTGTGCAAGCAGATCGACAACGCTTGTAAGATTCCGGTCTACTCCGGTAGGATTTGTGATCAGGCCTACACGCTTCCCTTTAATCAGGCTTTTTTGTTCCTTCAGCAGCAGCTCAGCGCCAGTAAGTACCTTCTTCTCTTTTTTATGTCCGAAAAGGGAAGCATCCACCGATGTAGCCATCCCGATTGCCAGTATTCCGGCAATCAGGGCGAATAGTATTTTTTTCATAAGCGAGTCCTCTCCCGTTTGCTTATTTTAGTGGTTTTCCATTGAATTTTAAACCGTATCCGTATGGATAAAGAATGTCATTTGGATGGGTAACGGAAGGAATGCCGACCGGCAGTTTTCCTTTAGGCTCAGATAATCCGAAGATCGTTTCAATTCCTGCTGGAATGTTCGGCTGACGGAACCGGCCGTTTGTATATCCTTTAAAACCGTAAACAGCCAAGACCGCTTTCGCTTCTTCAAAATTAGCGGCATCATAAGGATTGCGCAGGCTCATCAGGACAAATTTTTTGCTGTTTTTCTGAGAGTAGTTCATAACCGCTCTTGGAAAAACAGTTGCCCATTTGGTTGAATCTGTCACCGTATCATCAATAACCCCATCATTAACGGCCGGATCATTTTTCACGACATAAGAACCGGTAATGACATAATCCGCTTCATCAATTTTCTCAGCGGTTTCTTGATCAAATACTTTTCCGGAAAAAATCAGACTTTCCACTTGTACTTTGTTTATTCTCTGTTTGGAGTACAGCTCGTTAATGGACCTTCTCATAGCTTCCGCCTGATCTTCGAATGGTGCGAGGATCAGAACTTTTTCATTCTTTTTCGGTTTAAACGGCAGGGTTTTGTCCTCATTTTTCAGAAGCGTCACCGCGTCTAATGCCATTTTCTTTTCTAAATGGTAATGCTTCATGCTGCCGACCATTTTTTTGGCATTGGCAATCCTGGCTTCCAGTGCATCTTCCTGGTTCGAACCTTCAGGCTGATAGATGCCGCGCTTCATTTTCAAATCGAGAATCCGTTCAACGGAATCATCGATCTCACTCATTGGAATATCTCCGGATTTTACTGCATCTATGACCCCGTTATATACTTCTGTCAAATTCTTTTCTGTTGCAATTGACGTAACCGGTGCTGGCATCAGAGCAATGTCCACGCCGGATTTAATGGCGAGGATTACCGCTTCTTTTTGGCCAAAGTTATCAGCGATGGCTTTCATGTTCAGTGCGTCAGTAACAACGACTCCCTTAAAGCCCATTTCATCTCTTAGCAAATCTGTCAGCACTTTGCGTGAGAGTGTCGCAGGAACCATAATCTGCTGGCCGTCCTTTTTGCTTTTGTATGTGGTATCGTCAATCGCAGGGAATTGAACATGTGCAGTCATAATCATATCGACGTTGGCATCAATCGCTTTTTGAAAAGGATACAATTCTACTTTTTTTAATCGTTCTTTATCATGTGTGACCATCGGAAGACCGTAATGGGAATCAACTGCTGTATCCCCGTGTCCCGGGAAATGCTTTGCCGTCGTAGCCATGTTCTGATCCTGCAGGCCTTTGATTGTCTGAAGGCCGAGGGAAGCAACCAGCTCCGGGCTGCTGCCAAAGGAGCGGACCCCGATTACTGGATTGCCGGGATTATTATTTACATCCAGAGATGGAGCAAAATTGACGTTGATGCCCAGGGAATGAAGCTCTTTCCCGACAATCGCTCCTGTGTTATAGGCATTTTTCAAGCTTCTCCCTGCACCGAGTGCCATGTTTCCTGGCAGATTCGTTCCCGATTGCAGTCTTGTCACAATGCCGCCTTCCTGATCAATCGTGACAAAAAGCGGGATGTTCTTGCTCGCTTTTTGAAGACCATCTGCAAGTCTTACAGTCTGCTCAGTATCCACTACATTTTCGGCAAATAAAATGACGCCGCCAAGATGGTACTTCTCAATGATGCTTCCGACTTCATCATTCATTTCGGTTAAGCCGGTCATTTTGCTTTCCCCTTGCTTCTGCCAGTTGCGGAAATCAGGCATCAGCATTTGGCCGACCTTTTCTTCAAGCGACATTCCATCCACTATTTCTTCCGCAGCTGAAGGAGTGCTGACATTGTCTGCTTTTACTTTTGCATCAGGCTTCAATCCTGAAAATGCAGTCAACATGAGAGCGGAGATCAAACCATACGTTAAAAGATGGGTTTTCTTCATAAAGTCCTCCTTGTTAGGTTTAGTATTTACATAGAACGTTTTAAGTAAGCGCTTTCTAAAAGAGTTAGGAATCCTGTTACTTTTTCAGCATCGCTTCATAGACAGCTGTTACAACACTTCCATATTTTCCAGTCTGAAACTGGTATCCTTGGAAAGTGTTCGAATCTTTAGCAGGGTCCACGAGCGGTGAATGCTTTTTATTTGTTAAGAGAACTATTCCCAGGTTGTACTTTGGATCCAGGATGGTCACGGTACCTGTCCAGCCTGTATGGCCAAAAGCTTTGTCACTCGCATAGGTTCCGAACATCCACTCCATGCTTTCATTGCCATTCAATCTCCACCCTAGTCCGTATGTGGGATTCATTGAAGATGGCTGGACAAATTCTTTGGCTGTTTTTTTGCTGAATAGCTGCTGATTGCCGTAGCTTCCGCCATTGAGCATGGTTTGAAGCAGAACTGCCATATCCCGGGTATTGGAAAACAGCCCGGCATGCCCTGACATCCCACCCATTGAGTAAAATGCTTTTTCATCATGCACTTCACCCTGAAGGGTATATTTACGAATATTCGGAAAATCAATTACACCATCGCGCGTATTCCCCATAAGCTCTGTTGCAGCAGCATCCTTCGGTTTGAATCCCTTTAAAAGAGGATTGAAAACGGTGTTTTTCAGTCCAAGAGGTTTGTATAAGTGTTTTTCCACATATTCATCAAGCTGTTTTCCGGTTACTTTCTCAATAATGGTCCAAGCAGCATATAGTCAACATCACTATAGATGTTTTTTGTTCCGGGCTGATAGGTCAGCGGTGTTCTCGAAATCATTTTTATGGTCAGATCCCGGTCCTGCGAGAATAGGTTTTTGGATACGTTCGGGTTGTGGTATTGCGGGTCAGGCGGAAATCCGGCTGTGTGATGCAGGACATCAATGATCCTTAAAGTATTCTTCCCTTTGATCACATCGGTTTCCTGATCACGGAATTCCGGTATATACGTTTGAATTTTGTCCTCCAGATTAATCTTCCCTTCCGATACAAGCCGCTGCAGGGCGAAATTTGCCGCATACATTTTCGTATTGGAAGCAAGGTCAAACAAGGTATCCCGTTTCATCTTTTCCGGTCGCTCTAAAAGTGCAAGACCGGTATATTTCTTTTTATAGCCATAGGCTTCGTTTTTCACGATTTTGCCGTCTTTAATAACAATGAGAGCGGCCCCTGGGAAACCCTGGCTGATTTCATCCTGAATCAGCTTGTCCACCTTCTTTAGTCCAAATGAGGAAAAACCGGCTTCTTCCGGTCTCTTTACCTGTTCAAGTGTAGAGGCTTTTTGATGCGCCTGCGCCTGTATCGTGTGTGGAGGTGTGTTCAGCGCCTGTGCAGGAACAGCGGCCGGTGCAATCATTGCAATCGTCAGCAAGGAACCTATTGTTTTTCGTTTCAATTTCCCCATCCCCTTGTCACTTATTCTATGAGTCTTTTATTAGCAGCAGAGTCTGTCCGGGCTGAATCAGCTCAAGCAGCGGCTGCTCTGAAGCTGAAATTCTGCCGATAATATTGACCCGTTCATCCCCTGGCAAGTCGTGTTTAACAATCTGAACTTCTCCGCGGTATCTGCCGTATAAATCGTTATCCATCGTAATGGCCCCTTTGCTTCTTGGTCCGGCTGGCAGCGGAGGTATAGATCGGTTTGTTCTTGTGTGCAGCAAACGAATGACATCCCTTGAAAGATCCGGTCTTACCTCATACTTCTCATTCAAATTGAGAGTTGATGAGATTCTAAGTTTTATTGTGTTTTCCTTTGAGTAAAGCAAGAGATCCTCCAGAAGCTCTCCCCCAAAATCGGCATCTCCGATATAAATATGATCTGTGTCCATTTGATCCAGCTCAATTGCTGCATGCAGAGGATTTGCCGCACGGTGTTTTTCCAATGTCGGCAAGCCTTCAAATAATGGTCCCCGCTTTTCTCCTCTGCCAGGTATGAAGGCAGCGGTTGGAATCCCGTATTGTTTAAAAAGGAGGTTTTGCTTTTTATAAAAAGAATCATCCAGCCCAGTCTCTCTCCGAGGATAAAAATTGTGCCATGCTAAAAGGGACTCTGGCAGGCCCCCGCAGGAAAGCAGATCCATAAGCTCCCTTTCAAAAAGAATACTGGCATTGATGGCAATCGAAAACTCATGGCTGATCTCCGCCATTTCTTCTAATCCAAATCCATCATCAAGCCGAAGTCCGTTTACCCCAAGATCTTTCAGATCATATATCGAGGCTGCACCAAGCTTGGCAGGAGTTCCTGCAGATACATCTGCAAAAACCTGAACACCTGCTTCCTTGGCTGTTTGAAGAAGCTGTTTCGCTTTTCCTGCGAGATCTCCCTTATCCTCCGGGATGTGCAGGGAGGTAAAGGCCTGCTTTACCCCCAGTCTCCCCGCTTCCCTGATTCGTTCTTCTGCACATTCATCATGCAGATAGAAGGATATCCCAATCATGCGAATTCACTTGCCATTTCATCCTTAAACCCAAAGAAATAAGTGATAAGGAATCCCGCAGCATAAGAAATCAGCAGCCCAATCAAGTAAAGCACGATTTCGTTAAGCGGAATCAGAAAGGCGAGGGGCAGCCCGGAAACGCCAATGCTTGTTGTCGCTACATTAAAGTACGCCTGAAATGCTCCACCTACTCCAGCTCCTAGACATGCGGTAAGGAATGGCCTGCCTAGTGGAAGGGTTACACCGAAAATTAAGGGTTCGCCGATTCCAAGCATCCCTGCAGGAAGACCTCCGCCAATCGCCCGTTTCAAACGTTTTTTCTTTGTTTTAGCAAAAATAGCAAATGCAGCACCTACTTGGCCAGCTCCACCCATTGCCAGAATCGGAAGCAGCGGATCATCGCCAATTGAACTGATCAATTCCAAATGAACGGGAGTCAATCCTTGATGAAGACCGGTAACGACGAGCGGCAGGAATGTGGCGCCTAGAACGAATCCTGCTCCAGGACCTCCTACATCTAACACAGTGAGCAATCCTTTTGTGATGCCTTCAGAAATCCAGCCTCCTACAGGCATGAACACAATGTACGTAACCAATCCGGTTACGAGCAGTGCAATGGTCGGGGTAATGATAATATCGAGTGACTTCGGAACAAATTTGCGGACTCTTTGCTCTACAATCGCTATAAAGATAGCGGCAAATAAGACCCCAACGAGACCTCCGCGGCCAGGCAGCAAATTCTCACCAAAGAGGGAAATGCCTGCTATTGCCGGGTTGATGATCAGAATACCTGCAAGTGCTCCGAGTGCCGGGGATCCGCCAAACTCCTTCGCTGCATTGTGACCGACAAGAATCCCAAGGTAAGCAAATAAACCGCTTCCAATTGCAGTTAATATAAGTGCCGTTTGCGATTTTTCATCCAGCCAGCCAGCCTGAATAATGGCTTTGGAAATACCAGTTATGAGTCCGGAAGCAACAAGTGCTGGAATCAGCGGAATGAAGATATTGGAAATTTTTCTGAGAAACTGTTTGAATGGAGTTGCGTTCTTTTTATTAATCTCAGCTTTGTTCGATGCAGCTGCTTTCTTTAAATCCAGCTCCTCACGTTCACCTGTCAGTCTTCCAAATTGCTGTGAAACTTGATTTACGGTGCCGGGACCGACAATAATTTGAAAGGTATCCTCTTCTACAAGGCCGAAAACGCCATCTATCCTTTTTATCCCTTCTCTGTCTACCAGAGAATCATTCTGAACCTTTACTCTGAGTCGTGTCATGCAGTGAGCATAGGAGATAACGTTATCCTTACCTCCCAATTTTTCCAGTATTTCTGCTGCCAGTAAACTGGATTTATCCATTTTACCCATCAAAAACCCTCCCCCAATGAAGTTGTTCTATTTTTCTTTTTTGGTAATTGAACGAATGGCTTCTCTCGTATGATCAATATACTGAACTGTTTCACCGTATTGATTGGCTGCCATCCCTAAAAAGAGGACATCAATCAAGTAGAGCTGGGACAGCCTTGAGGAAGTTGCTGCACTTCTAAAAGGTGCTTCGTTCGAACTCGATGTATAAAGGCATACATCGCATAATGCTGTCATTCTGGATTGGCCGAAGTGTGTAAGGCCAATCGTCCTCACCCCCTTTTCATTCGCGAGTTTTAAGATTCGCAGAATTTCAGATGTTTCTCCTGAATAAGAAACCGCAAATACCACATCGTTCTGATCCGCATTGGCAATCAAAGTGGCAACTAAATGCAAATCTGCAAAGGCGGTGGCATTTTTATTGATCCTAAGCAGTTTTTGCTGGGCATCCGCAGCTACAATCCCTGAGGCTCCCACTCCATAAAAATGGACAGTTTTCGCTTCTGTCAGGAGCTGAACTGCTTTCTCCAGCTCATCGTAATTCAGAATTTCAGACGTATCCGTAATCGCCTGAATGCTGTTGCTTGCTGTTTTCATGGCGATTGAATAGAGCGGCTCCTCCGGTTCAATATCACGGTAGCCCTGCTCGACAGGCTTCAGAAGATCTCCAGCAATTCGAAGCTTTAAATCCTGGAAGCCTTTTAATCCGAGCGATTTGCATAATCTCACGACAGCAGCCCCGCTCGCATTTGATGAAACACTGATTTGGCTTACGGTACTGTTTACGGCTTCATGCGGATTGTCGAGGATATATTGTGCGATCTTCCTCTCCGATTCCGGAAGACGTTCAATCGTTTGCTGAATAATGGATAAACCGCCTTTCGTCATGAAGAAAGATCCTTTTCAGCAAATGCTGTAATTGCTTTTCTGGCGTTTCCTCCTGAGAGATCCAGCAGCTTCTGTGCCGATTCAGCATCTGAATTGGTTTTAATCATCACAATCGCCTTTTTGACTTGCAGATCGGCTGATTCAAGCATTGATTTTGCCGTTTCGTAGGGCACCGAGGTGACGGTTTCAATAATTGAAATCGCTCTCTCTTTAAGCTTGTGATTGCTCACGTTCACATCGACCATCAGGTTTTCGTACACCTTCCCGATTCTGATCATTGAAGCGGTAGAAATCATATTCAAGATCATTTTGTGTGCAGTCGCTGCTTTTAGCCTTGTTGATCCAGTCAGCACTTCGGGTCCGACAATCACTTCAATCCGATGCTCAGCATATCCGCTAATGAAAGCGTCTTCATTGCAAGATAGCGCAATCGTATGGGCACCCGTTTCGCTGGCATATTCAAGAGCACCGGCTACATATGGCGTTCTCCCGCTTGCTGCGATGCCAATAACGGTATCCGCTGCTGTGAGATTAAGAGACATAAGATCCTTTCTTCCTTCTTCCGGAGAATCCTCTGCACCCTCCACTGCCTTCAGAAAAGCTCCTTCCCCGCCTGCCATCACAGCCCTTACCTGTTCTGGTGATGTACGGAACGTTGGCGGACATTCAACCGCATCAAGAATTCCTAGCCTTCCGCTTGTTCCAGCTCCGGTGTAAATCAGCCTTCCCCCCTTTAAAAAGGAATCCACTGCACACTCTACTGCTTTGCTGATCTCAGGTAGAACGTTTTCGACGGCTTCTGCAACCTTCTTATCCTCAGCATTCATGATTTTTAATACATCTGCTGTATTCGCAGTATCAATATTCATCGAAAGCTCATTGCGTTTTTCAGTCGTTAGTTGTCTTAAAGGCTTTTCCATCGAACTTGTTACCTCCTGATTTGAACCGTTAGTATTCTCAATATTCATTTCCTATCATGATTATACGCTGATTTAAATATTTATTTCAATTATATTTTAGTTAAAGTGAAATTTTGTTTTAGTTTTGGTATATTAGCTTTCAAAACATTGGACAATTGACACTTTTTATCCTTATCAAAAAAGCATAAAGGACCGGCATTGGAGTTATATGCACCCTTTGCCAGTCCTTTCGCCGAAATTACAATCCTGTTCCCCCTTTTTTAACTGGTAAAATCAGATGGCTCTTAGACATATTCACTTCAAATTTCGTGCCTGCTTTTGGTCTGATTGTATATTCATAATCACTAGAGAGAATGACAATGCCTAGCTTATGCCCCTTTTCAAATACATAATCATCAGGCTGCATGCTCCAGCTGAATGAATAGGATTTTCCAGGAATCAAAGACTTGGATTTTGAGGAGGATTGAACGTTCTGCGGATCCATCCATCCTCTTGTTACGATATTTGCCTGATTGTCAGGTCCATAATCCACTAGTAAAGCAGTGAGGTTCGCAGCAGGCTTACTTAGCGATGCTTGAATCGTAATCTTCGGTGTACCGCTGATCCGCAGCGGTTTATTCAGCTCCCCCGTCATAAAAGCAAGCCGGTTTTCATTTTCCTCATTTGGATTTTCAGCAAGTTCATCTGCTTTTTTCATCGCGTCATCCAAAAATGTTTGAATGGAATTCTCGTTTTTAGATGTCTGTAATCCAATCAATCCTGCACCTTCAGCTTGTTTTGAAAAATACAGCTTCGTGTCTGAGGTGTTCTTTGCAGGCCATTTGGATTCGGTATGCCAGCTCTTGTCCTCGCGCTGAATATCAACCATCGGCTGTTTCATCACATCATTTTTTACATCATAAAGCCAATAATCAAACCATTTGTTAAGTGTTGTGAGCCATTCATCTTTTCTAAAGGAATAAGGATTAGCATGGCCTCCCTGATGGAGCCATAGCTTTCTCGGAACATGGTAAGTGCCGAGCGCTTGCCACCACTGGGCAAACTGCTTCGTTTTAACGTTCCAGTCATTTAATCCGTGCACGACGAGGACACTCGCTCTCACGTTGTGAGCTTTGCTTGCATAATCACGCGCTTTCCAAAACGCATTATAATCTCCCGATTCCCGGTCCTGCCCTTCTGTAAGCTCTTCCATTACAGGACGGCAAACCTCTGGATCCTCTCTGGTCAAAATAGCCTCTGCCATATTGTCTGTATCTTCACCCTGATAGCCTCCAGGAGCGGTTACCGCGCCATTGCTGCGGTAATAATCATACCAGCTGGAAATCGCTGCAACAGGAACAATCGTTTTAAGTCCTTTAACACCTGTTGCGGCCACTGGATTTGGAAGAGTTCCATTATAGGAAACACCCGTCATTCCGACTTTCCCTGTAGTCCAGTCGGCATTGATTTTATTTCCTTTGGCATCAAAAGCATCTGCGGTTCCATTCAGCCAGTCAATGACCGCCTTGGTGCCAAGGACCTCCCGATAATCCCCAGTTGAAGGGCAGCCTGTAGACTGACCTGTCCCAATGCTTTCCGCCAAAATGACCGCATATCCTCTTGGAACAAAATAATTGTCATAATAGCCCGGAAAATCAGCAGCTTTTGGTGCTTCCAATTTTGACATCCCGCCGCTCTTTTTCCCTGCATTCAGCTCATGGTCCACGTCATAGACAGGCACATCGTTCAAACCTGCCCTGTAAGGGCTCATTTCAAAAATGACCGGTACCTTCAGTCCTTTTTCTGTTTCCTTAGGACGGATAATATCAGCATGGACTCTGTCCCTTTTTCCATCTTTGTCACTGTCAAGCGGAACCTCGACGAAAACAGTTTCCGTAATGGCCTCTTCCATAGAAAAAATCGGCTGAGTCATCCCATCCCTCACCAAAACGTTTTGAACGCCTCCATTGCCAGGCGGGCTAGCACCCATTAGCATAGAAACAGATAGTACTGAACAGCCAAGAATACGAATTGCTTTTTTCAACCCCTCATCTCTCCCTCCTATATCTACCAGTGGCTATTATTCTACTAAACCGGCATTGAAAAATTTGTAGGATTTTGAAGATACATGAGGAGTCAGAACTAAAGTCGCAGAGGATATATTAAGTTTCATTCTTTTGAACTAAATCCCGAAAAAAAAACAGCTGCATATTTTGCAACTGTTTCTATCTGCAAACCAGAATCTCTCTGGAAAACCGGCTCTTCACCGCCAGACCGCGATCCACAATCTCTAAACCTGCTTCTTTTATATAATCATCGATCGGATCAATTGTAACAAACACACATTTATCTGCAATCCGCTTCGCATTCTTAATGATTGAAATCTGGTCTTCCACTGTAATATGTGTATAAAGATTATAAGGAAGATCAATAATCGCTACATCATAGTGGTCTGATGCTTCTTCAATCGGGCCGATGGTTACATCTGCTTCAAATCCGAAGTGGGCAATATTTTCTCTGGCACCTGTAACAGCCAAGGGATTAATGTCTCTGCCCGTGATATGCACACCCATGGATAGAGCCTCTATCAGTACATTCCCGATTCCGCAGCATGGATCAATAACCGAAAGCCCTTCAGGATCCGGGACCGCAATGTTTACGAGAGCTCTTGCAACTCTCGTACTTAGAGCGGTGGAGTATTGACGGGGCTTTTTAAGATGCTTCAGCCACATAGCCTCACTGCGCTCATACGTCCCAAAATACCACCTGTCTCCAATAGCAGCAAGTCCGTATGTATGATCGGGCTTGCGTACATCCGCCTCGGCATCAATACTGTGACCGAGATCATACTCGATATTTCTTCGCTTTTCGTAATCAATCGGCATACCGCCGGCGAGCAGGCTCTGTTTTACACAGATTATTTTAAATGTTTCTTCCCCAAGCTTGATTGCCTGAATTTGTTCTTTAATTTCCTCGAGTGATTTCCCCTCGTATAAAACATCAATCTTTTCCCTGATAAAAGGACTTCTTCCTATTGAAATATTTCGATTGCTTTTAAATAAGTGCCCTGGGACTTCCTCACCGAAAAGCGATCTCAATTCCAGCATGCACAGCGATTCTTCTTCACGGCTATATGTATAAGTGTAGACATAGGTTTCAGTTGTTTCCAATGCATCTCATCCTTTAATTGATAAAAGAGGGGTTGCCCCCTCTTTTAAGATGTTATCCTATTTGGCTTTCAAACGCAGATGTTACGACTTCGAATTCCTCGTCGCTTTCGATCTCGGACAGTTCCCCATCTTCTTCTACTCTCAAAAAGAACAATTCGATTTCTTCAGTCGTTTCTTTTTCAATTTCTTCAGAAAAACTGACAGCTGCGTATTGTTTTCCTTCGATTTCGGCTGTTGCAAGCACCTCTAGCTCCTGGTCCTCGCCGTTCTCATCCTCCAACAGCAAAACATCTCCAACTTCAATCTTATCCATGGGCTTTCCTCCTAAAAATGGCTGCGATTTTAATTAAAGAAAACCTTATCTACGTTGTATTTTGCCTTTTCCTTGTTGATGGCATACGTCTCATAGATCTCGCGCTCAACCGGATCCTCTACATAGCAGATTGCAATTTCAGCAATCTCGTCACGGTGATCCTTAACAGCTGAAACGTTGTCTTCAAAATGTTTTTTGATGCGCAGTCTTAGCTTTCTTGCTTTACCGACGAATAGCAATTCATCATTCAGGTTGTAAAACATGAAAACTCCGCCTTTGTCCCTTGGGATTTTAAGGTAGTCGGTAAACCCATATTTGCTGATAATGTCTATTTCTCCGGGATTTCCTTTTTGATCATTTTTTCTTAACACCAAGTCTGGTGATGGCATACTGATTTTTATCATCGTAATTCACTTCCTGCTTCTGTTGAATAGTTTGTTTCTTTAACTTTTGTATTATCTCATAACATCCGCTACTTATCCACTCCCTTACCAGCAAGCGTACTTGAATCCGATTAGAAAAGATTGCACGAAAAAAAGCATGTCAAAAATCCTTTTAATCAATTGGAATAAAAATAACGAAATGATAAATAATACTTTTGGTGCTTACAATTCGATAGGTCGAGGGTAAGTTCTCTACAAGCTAAAGTTTATGATAAAAGGAGGATTTCAAATGAAAAAGAAGATAATTATTGGGTTTTTTCTGACTTTTATAATGGCCCTTTCATGCTCGCCCGGCATTTTAGCGCTAGAGAATACAAAAGGGAATAAGGATATTGTTGATACGGCAGCAGAAGCAGGAGAATTTAAAATACTTGCTGCCGCCCTTGAAAAAGCAGGATTGGTTGAAACGCTTAAAGGTACTGGTCCGTATACTGTATTTGCTCCAACAGATCAGGCGTTTGAAAAGCTGCTGAAGGATTTGAACATTACTGCAGAAGAACTATTAAACAGAAAAGACTTAAAAGATATTCTGCTTTATCATGTCGTTCAAGGAAAAGTATTGTCGAGTGACCTCAAAAACGGAATGAAGGTAAAAACCCTTGCAGGCAAAGACGTAACGATATCGCTTGATCCTGTAAAGGTGAATAATGCCACTGTTGTAAATCCGGATGTAGAGGCATCTAATGGGGTTATTCACGTAATCGATACAGTACTGGTGCCTTAAAGCCAGAAGAACTATATATGAAAATGAGTACGATCAGAGAGCATTTTTTCTTAAAGAAAAGGTGCTCTTTTTTTGTTGGCTCCAATTCCAATTAGAACTTACCAACACGTGTTTAAGGCTCTTACCCGTAGCACAGCAGACCGGTATGCCAAGAGCACCCTGCTGAAATCAGCCAATTAGCGGATTCTGCTTCTGGTAATGGATACAGCTGTCAGCATAAAAAAAGAGATTCCAATAATAGAGAGCACCCACATCCAGGCGAGCTCCATATCTCCTGAGTCAATTGCCATATAGATAGCAGTCGGGACGGTTTGTGTCTTTCCCGGAATATTACCTGCAAACATTAAGGTTGCTCCAAATTCACCCAGAGCTCTCGCAAAGCTTAGTAATAAGCCAGTTACAATCGAGCCTGCTGCCAAAGGAAGGGAGATATGCAAAAGCACCCTGCCTTGGCTGGCACCATCCACTTTCGCCGCGTCCTCAATATCCGGATCAATTGATTCCAGTCCTGTTTTAGCAGACTGGTACATGAGAGGAAATGCCACAACTGCGGAAGCAATCACTCCTGCCCACCAAGTAAACATAATAGGAGAACCGAATAAGGAAATAATTGCTTGTCCAACCGGGCTTCTGCTGCCAAAAATAACAATCAGCAGAAAGCCAACTACAGATGGCGGAAGAACGAGCGGAAGCAATAGGAGGGTTTCGATGATGACCTTTCCTCGAAAGAATTTCCTTGCCATTATGACGGCGGCAAGTATTCCTGTAAAACCAACAAATAAAGTTGAGATAAGGGCGATCTCAATAGAAAGGCGGATTGGTTCCCAAAAAGAACTGTCCATTACGTTTGCTCAGCCTTCAAAAATCCATATTTTTGAAAGGTTTTCATTGCTTGCTTGCTTGTCAGATACGTATAAAGCTTCTCCGCTTCTTCTGGATGGCGGGTTTCTTTCAAAATTCCAAGCGGATAAATGATGGCAGAATGGGATCCCTCAGGAGGAACGGCTGCGACCTTCACATTTTTAGATGCAGAAGCATCCGTTTTATAAACGATCCCCGCCTCCGCATTTCCTGTTTCAACATAATTTAAGACTTGTCTCACATCTTTACCGTAAACAACTTTTTCTTTGAGGCTGTCCCATAGATCGAGATTTGATAAGGTTTCTTTCGCATAGTGTCCGGCAGGTACAGATTCCGGTGTTCCCATAGCAAAAGTTCCTTTTAACTGATCCAGATTTTGGAATGCACCGATTTTAGAATCCTTGCTCGTGATGAGGACAATTTCGTTTCCAACTAAGTCGGTTGCATGCTGTTTATCGATTTTCCCTTCCTCTTGCAGCACATCGAACTTATCTTCAGCAGCTGAAAAAAACAAGTCGGCAGGGGCACCCTGAGAAATCTGCTGCTGGAGCGCTCCCGACCCGCCATAATTAAAGGAAACCTGAATGCTTGGATGCTTCTTATTGAAATCCTTTTGAAGCTCGGTCAGGACATCCTTTAAACTGGCTGCTGCGGAAACCGTCAATTCAGTTTTGCCTTTTTCAGCAGAAGAAGAGCATCCGCTCAACGCAATTATGGCCGCCATTGATGCCATCAGCATGAATGTTTTCATATGTATTCACCCTTGTCTTTTATCTAAAGTTGTCAGCCACCGCTAACTGGCGGAATAAAAGCGACTGTGTCCCGTGTTTTCACAATCTCATCATCTGGAACAAAACTTTCATTGATTGCTGCCATGGCATGCTGAAATGAGGATCCTGGATACTCGGATTCCAGTACTTTCTTTAAATCACTTACCGAAATATTCGATTTTTCCACTTCAACCTGTTCCTTGCCTATGCTTTCTCTATTTGCTGCAAACAGTAAAACCTTAATCATAAAGCGTTTCCTCCCTCCGGCGGCTTTCCCTCTGAATATGCCTGTTTTTCAAGCTGGTCCCCGACCCACATCGTCCCGTCTTCCCAGAATTCTTTCTTCCAAATCGGCACAATCTGTTTAATCCGCTCAATGGCATATTCATTTGCTGTGTATGCTGTTATTCTGTGCGGGGAGGAAACAGCAATAACCACCGCAATATCTGAGATTTCAAGGCGCCCGATCCGGTGAGTAATCGCAATTTTGGCATCCGGCCATTTTTGAATGACTTCCTCGCCTATCTGCGATAGCATTTTGACAGCCATCGGTTCGTATGCCTGATACTCAAGATGAAGTGTTCTTTTCCCATTGGTTAGCTCTCGGACCGTTCCAATAAAAGTTGTGATTGCGCCAGCTTCTCTTCTTGCGACCTTTTGAATCAATTCCTCTGTTTTAATCTGTTCTTCCGTTAAGCTAAATAACGTCTCTTCCATTTTGTTTGGCCACTTCTTTCATTAAAAAATCAAGATACAATTCTTCTTCATCTATGAAAAAATGCTTTACCCCGGGAAAATGCTCTTTTTGAATGGAGCGGTTTGAAATGACACACATGATGCCCTGGAGTTCATGAAAAAGAGGGAAATCCTTCTCTTTGCTCATTAATAGAACCTTTGGAAACGGCTCTTTTTTATAGCCTTCAATGAATAATACATCCAGATCAAAAAAAGAATAAAGCTCAATCAATCTATCTAGTCTATGATTTTCTAGTCTTACAGATAGCTGAAGAGTTCCTTCACCCTCGGCACCTGATACAATGGCACCAGCTTTAAAATGCTCGGTGCTGTCTTTTAGAGGAAGATCCGGGGTTCCACCGTGTCCATGATGCTTAAGTGAACCGGCTGCGAGCCCTAGGTCTGCCGCCCGGGCTATCAGCTTTTTCATTAGTGTCGTTTTTCCGCTGTTCTGATAGCCTGTTATCTGTAGGATGGCACAATGTTTTCCCATGGCCATTCACTCCCCGACACATCATTTAATAAAAGAGCATCCACGAGCATGCCCTTTTCATAGCCTCTCGTTCCCCCCGGAAGTAAAATAAACGCATCTGCATCAGCCAGAGAGGAAACCGCGCTGGATTTGTTGAATCCGGATGGTGTGACGGAAATCCGTCCATCCTCTTCAAAATCAATGCGCCCGCGTACAAAGCGCATGAAAGGATTCGCTTTTTTGAAATCGGCTCCTAAAACCGCCTTTACTTTCTTAAGGTGGGGCTGCTTATTTCCCTGCGATTTTCTGATGACTGGTCGGGCAAAAAGCTCGAATCCAACATAGCAGGCTGACGGATTACCGGACAGACCAAATAGAAGCTTCCCGTTGACCTCCGCTACCGTTGTTACACTGCCCGGCCTCATGGCGACCTTGTTAAAAAGGACAGCGGCATTAAGTTTTTCATAAATGGCTGGAAGGTAATCATAATCCCCTACTGACACTCCGCCTGTGGTGATCAGTAAATCCACCTGCTCCATCGCTTTTTGGATGGTTTTATAGCAGGAATCAAAATCATCTTTAAGCTTTCCAAAATAAAGAGCTTCTGCGCCAGCCCTTTCAATTTGTGAAAGAATCATATAAGCATTGCTGTTGCGGATTTTCCCGGGCTCAAGCGCTTCCTCCACTTCCAGCAGCTCACTTCCTGTAGCAATAACCCCAATTACCGGTTTTACGGATACAGGAACTTGATGATAGCCAAACGCAGCAAGCAAGGCTGATATCCCGGCATTAATTACCGTTCCTTTTTTGACCAGAACCGTTCCTTCCTGTGTATCCTCACCCTTGAAGGATACATTGTCACCTTTATTATAGGCACGGTTCAGTTCAATAAGTTTCTTTCCCTCTTTCGTATGTTCTTTGACTAATTCAAGCATGACAACCGCATCGAATCCTTTCGGTATGGCAGCTCCCGTCATGATCCTGACCGCTTCAAAAGGCTCTGCCGGTTTTGTATGCAGCGAACCTGCACCAATCTCGCCGGCAACCTGAAGCATTACCCTTTTTTTTCCTAGGGTATCCTCTGATCTGATCGCAAAACCATCGTAGGGGGAGCGGTCAAAGGCCGGAATATCATGGTCTGCAATCAAATCCACCGCCAGAAACCGGCCGTATGCCTGTTGGAGCGGAACCGATTCAATCTTTCCGGTTCCCGCAAACTTCATTACTCTATTTACTGCATCCCCTACAGGAATCGGGGTTCGTTTTTCAATCATCACGGATCCTCCTAACCAAGGATTTGATAATACAATTTTTTCGCTTCCTGTATACTGTTTGTCCCATGTATGAAGACACGGCCATCCTGGAATATCACCAGTCTGTGCCCTTGTAGCGTGCAGGATAATAGGAACGGATTCCGTTCAATCTTTCCATGAACACTCAGCCGTTTTTCAAGCTCATCGAGGTTATGATAAATGGGTTCTGGCGGACGGATCTGAACCGTATTCCTTCCGCACAGCAATTCTGATTTGGTCTGATTCTCAAATTTTAAATGCGGGTATGAAGGATTTGATCCGCAGGTCGGGCAATTCTCTTTCTTTACTTTATCAAATTTAATGGAAAAATGCTGATTATTCCATAAATCAAAACTGATAAACGTCTCTCTTAGATGATCCATATCTTCTACTAGGATCTTCATGGCTTCGGCTGTCTGGTAGGCTGCCGTGATTTGTACTGCAGGGCTGATAATCCCGACTGTGTCACACGTTGCTCCTGATGGAGGCATCCGCTCCAGCAAACATTTAAGACATGGGGTTTTTCCGGGAAGAATGGTGCAGGTCACGCCATAACTCCCAACACAGGAACCATAAATCCATGGAATACGGAACTTATGGGATAAATCATTTAACACGAAACGGATATCAAAGTTATCAGCCGCATCAATGATCAAATCAATGTCATGAAGCAGCGGTTCCAAATTTCCAGGTGCAGCATCTTCTACATATGCTTCTACATGAACATCAGTGTTGATCCGGGCCAGCCTGTTTTTTGCCGCAAGGGCCTTTGGCATCTTTTCTCTGGCATCCTTTTCCTCATACAGCTGCTGGCGCTGAAGATTACTCCATTCCACATAATCACGATCAATTAATGTAAGCTTCCCGATACCTGCTCTGGTAAGCATTTCAGCCGCTGCACTTCCGAGAGCTCCGGTTCCAACAATCAGCACATGCTTCTTGCTGATCTGATCCTGTCCTTGTTTTCCTATAGGTGCGAACAAATGCTGTCTTGAATAGCGATCGTCCACGTTCCATGCCCCCCTTTTGCTTTTTAAATTGAAAACGAGGACCGACTAGTCTCCTAGTCAGTCCTGTTTTTTTTCTTATGAGGCCTTTCTTGATGGAACCGATGAATCCATTTTTTGCTTGTAATAAGCCGTAAAGTAAGCCATTCCTACAAATACAGCACCGCCTATTATATTCCCTATTAAAGTAGGAACAAAATTACTGAAGTAATCCATCCAAGTAAAGTGTCCTGCGAATATAGCAGCCGGAATCAGGAACATATTCGCGACAACGTGCTGAAAGCCGATGGCAACAAAGGCCATGATTGGAAACCAGATTCCTAAAATTTTTCCCCCGACGTCCTCTGCTCCTGTTGACAGCCAGATAGCCAGACATACAAGCCAGTTGCATCCAATGGCGGAAACGAGGGTTTGACCAAAGGATTCATCAAGTTTCGCTCCGGCAATCGCTATGGTTTTGTCCAAAAAGGGCCCAGCCTCTGTTAATCCGACAACGTGCCCAAAAAAGTAGGCAACAAATAAGGCGCCGAGAAAATTGGCGAGGATAACCAAAATCCAATTCAAACCAAGGTCCTTCAAGGAAACCTTTTTCGCGTAAAACGCCATGGATACAGACATGATGTTCCCTGTGATTAGTTCCCCGCCGGCAAGGACAATCAGCATCAAACCTACCGGGAAAACAGCTCCTCCGAGCAAGGACGCAAAGCTTCCCCATTCAGCCGGAAGATTTCCGATTACACGGATATCGAGCAGAAACCCAAATGAGATAAAAGCTCCCCCGAGAAATCCAAGAATCCATAATACGGGCATTGGCAGCCTGGTTTTGTTAACCCCTGCTTCAATCGTTTTTTCTGCAATCTGCTGCGGCTTAAGATATGCCATTCTACTCTCTCCCATCTTCAAATAAAAAGGCAGCACTCATATAGCCCGTTCAAAGAAGGGGCTTTAAGAATGCTGCCAAATCCTGCTGCAATCCCATACAGCAAAATCATTCATCATTTTTCCCATAATAAAAAATATGCAGGTCTTGCATATCTTCCATTATTGCTCAAACAATCATATCCTATCAAAAAAATGATGAGAAAGCTATACAGCATTATTCAGTCAGCCGCCAATATGGGACATTTCTACTTTTGATCCGGAGGTTTTTCCCTCCCTGCGTTCATCCGAATACCGGTCTTTCCGGTGATTCCAAAGGGAGGAAAGGATATCGAGAAGCTCCTGGTCACTTTTTTCTGACCTCAGCTGATTTCGCAGATCAAACCCGTCCGCCGCAAAAAGACACGTATAGAGTTTCCCTTCAGCAGATACTCTCGCTCTCGAACAGGCAGAGCAAAATGAATCTGTAACCGACGAGATCACACCGATTTCCTGTCCATCGTCCAAGTACCGGTATCGAGTTGCCACTTCCCCTGTATAATTCGGTGAAAGAGGCTCGATCGGCATGACTTGTCCGATTCTATTCAGAATCTCCTGCTTGGAGTAAACCTCGTCCATTTTCCAGCCGTTCGTATTTCCCACATCCATATATTCGATAAACCGCAGAATGTGCTGCTTTTCTTTAAAATATCTTGCCATGGGAATGATATCCTGGTCGTTCTTCCCTTTTTGTACAACCATGTTAATTTTCACTTGAAGGCCTGCATCTGCTGCAGCCTCAATACCCTCCAGTACCCTTTTTACACTGCTTCTATTCCCGTTTAAGCTGCTGAATCTTTCTTCATCAAGTGAATCAAGGCTTACTGTCACCCGGTGCAAACCAGCTTGCTTTAATGCTCCAGCCTGCTTTTTCAAGAGAGATCCATTTGTAGTAATCGCGATGTCCTTTATCCCGTCAATGACTGCAAGACGTTCGATCAGCCCGGGAAGATTTTTTCTTAAAAGCGGTTCGCCGCCTGTTATTCTGACTTTCTCCACTCCAAGCGAAGCGAAAAGCTTTGTCAACCGCTCCATTTCGTCAAAGGATAAGATATGATCCGAGGATAAAAACGAATAATCCGGACCGAATATTTCTTCAGGCATGCAATACCTGCACCGAAAATTGCAGCGGTCCGTTACAGAAAGGCGCAAATCCCGGAGCGGACGCTGAAGTGTATCGGTTACACTGTTTTTCATAGCTGTTCCCTCTCCTTCCAAGTCATTGTTCATCCAGCTTGATCCGTTCAGGGTGCGTATAGATATTCATTGACTCATTTCGGATAAAGCCTGCTGCCGTAATGCCCAGTTCATCAGCAAGCTTTAGCGCAAGCTCTGTCGGTGCTGATTTGGAGAGAACCATCTCACAGCCGATTTTTGCAACCTTCAGCAGAATTTCTGAAGAGATGCGGCCGCTGAATACAATGATCTTGTCTTCAATCGATATTTTGTTTTTCAAGCAATAACCATATATTTTATCAAGGGCATTATGACGCCCGATATCCATTCTGCTTAAAATCATTCCATTTACATCACATAATGCAGCATTATGCACCCCGCCTGTATTTTGGAATGTCTGAGCAGATTTCTGCATGTCTTCCATCAGTCTGAAACAATCTGCTGGGGTTACTTTTACCCGGACTCCGTCCATTTTTTTGGCGGTAAGTGCGTCGTTGACAAAGACAAATCCCTGTCTGCTCATCCCGCAGCAGGAAGTAATATAGCGCTTACTTTGAAAATTTTCATAATAGGGATTGATATGGTCTGTTTTCACATGAACATACCCTTCTTTTTCCTGCATCCAAATCTCTTTAATGTCATCATACTTGCGAATTACACCCTCAGATGCCAAAAAACCGGCAACCATGTCTTCCACGTATTCCGGAGTGCAGACCATTGTCACAAGTTCTTTTCCATTCACTTTCACCGTTACTGGAAATTCGGTAACCACTGTATCCTCCAGGCACTCTGATCTGCCATTTGAAACCCGGATAATCTCTCTTTTTATCTGGATTGGCTCCAATAGGAAACCCTCCTTGGTTTACATAATATTCTTATCAAAAACAAATACAGATACTGCCATATTTTCTTCCACTTTTATGTCGGAGAATAAATGCACAAGCTTTGCCCCCATTAGTTCTTCCATCCCTTCAGGAGGACTTGCTGAATATACATCCTGAATCATTTTTGTTCTGGCTGCATGAATCATGTCCTTGCCTTCCTGTGTTTTGGATAGAAACAGTTCGGTTGGAGTCAGATTTCCATAAAGGGTTGAAACCGCCATGTTCTCTACAAAAACGGTGTGAATCCGTTCAGGCCCCTTCCCGAATAATTCCTTGCGAAGCTTTCTGATCATATCGTTAAATTCATGAATGACATTTGGCATGAATCCATCTCCTCTATTTCTCTAGCAAACTTTATCAATTGGTCTATCATAAATCAAAGATTCAAAAAATAAAAGAGCCTTGCATTGGAGCCCCCGATTGTTTCAAGGTGTATTGTATCTTTTGAAAAATGGGTCTATAATAGCCATATTGATGGAGATGCAGTAGTGCGCTGCTGTGTTTTTATCGCCTATGATAACGAAATGGCTTGGACTGGTTCTTTAGCAAGATCTGCTAATAAATTATTCCACCATGTATTGTGTGCTGTCCAATAATTGGACTCATGCAATCATGGTGGTTTTTTTATGTCCAAATTCAGGAAGGGGCAAAATAATGAGTGATTCGAAGATTAGCGTGAAAATTAATGGAAGCGAATACGAAGCCAATCCGGGGACTTCCATTCTTGAAATCTTAAACGAACAGCAGATTCAGCATCCGCAGATTTGCTATGTGCCTGAAGTGGATCCAATCCAGACGTGTGATACGTGCATCGTGGAAGTGGACGGCCAGCTTGTCCGGTCATGTGCAACCTGTGCATCTGACGGTATGAATATTGAATTGGATTCAAGTGCAGCAAAGTCAGCCCAGACAGAAGCGATGGACCGTATTCTAGAAAATCACCTGCTCTACTGCACCGTATGCGATAACAACAACGGAAATTGCAAGCTGCATAACACGGCTGAATTCATGGAAATCGAGCATCAAAAATATCCGTATACACCTAAAGTCGATCTGGATGACGTGGATATGTCCCATCCATTTTACCGCTATGATGCCAACCAATGCATCGCCTGCGGACAGTGTGTCGAAGTGTGTCAAAATCTGCAGGTGAATGAGACCCTCTCCATTGACTGGGAGGCAGACCGTCCCCGCGTCATTTGGGATGATGGTGCAGCCATCAATGATTCATCCTGCGTCAGCTGCGGACAATGTGTAACAGTCTGTCCATGTAATGCGCTCATGGAAAAATCAATGCTCGGCGAAGCCGGTTTCATGACAGGACTTAAAAGCGATATGCTCAGTCCTATGATTGATCTCGTAAAAGAGGTTGAGCCCGGATACAGCGGAATTTTCGCTATTTCGGAAGCAGAAGCTGCGATGAGAGACACTCGCACAAAGAAAACCAAAACGGTCTGCACCTTCTGCGGAGTCGGCTGTGCATTTGAAGTTTGGACGAAGGACCGTAAAATACTCAAGGTGCAGCCCGTTGATGATGCACCGGTTAATGCCATTTCTACTTGTGTCAAAGGGAAATTCGGATGGGATTTCGTGAACTCCGAAGAGCGTATTACGAAACCGCTTATCCGAAAAAACGGCGCGTTCGTAGAAGCAAGCTGGAAGGAAGCCCTTGACCTCGTCGCAAGCAGACTTGGAACGATTAAAGAAAAGCACGGGGAAGGCTCCGTAGGTCTGATTTCATCTTCCAAAATTACGAACGAAGAAAACTACGTAATCCAGAAACTTGCCCGTCAGGTTTTTGAAACGAACAACGTGGACAACTGCTCCCGCTACTGCCAATCCCCTGCCACAGACGGATTATTCCGTACAGTAGGAATGGGCGGAGACGCAGGTACCATCAAGGATATTGCGAAAGCAGGCCTCGTCATCATCGTCGGCGCCAATCCGGCTGAAGGACATCCGGTTCTTGCAACACGGGTTAAACGCGCCCATAAACTTCATGGCCAGAAGCTAATCGTTTCTGACCTGCGGAAAAACGAGATGGCTGAACGATCCGATTTGTTTATCAGCCCGAAACAAGGAACGGATCAAGTGTGGATTATGGCGGTAACGAAATACATGATGGATCAAGGCTGGCACGATCAGCGCTTTATTGATGAAAATGTGAATTTCTTTGATGAGTACAAGGAAGTACTTGAACGTTACACGCTTGAGTATGCTGAGAAATGGACGGGCATTACGAAGGAACAGATGATTGAAATTGCCGAAATGATTCGCGATGCTGACGGCACATGCGTGCTTTGGGGAATGGGCGTCACACAAAATACCGGCGGTTCCCATACTTCTGCTGCTATCTCCAATCTATTGCTTGCAACAGGAAATTATCGCCGTCCTGGTGCCGGCGCCTACCCTCTTCGCGGACATAACAACGTTCAAGGCGCTTGTGACATGGGTACGCTGCCAGGCTGGCTTCCAGGCTATCAGCACGTAACCGATGAAGCTGCCCGCGCAAAATTTGAAGAAGCGTACGGTGTGAAAATCAGCAGTACCCCTGGATTGAATAACATTGAAATGCTGGGGTCCATTGGTGCCGGCAAAATGAAAGCTATGTACTTGGTCGGAGAAGATATGGCACTGGTAGATGCCGATTCCAATCATGTTGATGAAATTCTTTCAAGCCTTGAGTTCTTTGTTGTTCAGGACATCTTCCTTTCCAGAACAGCCCAATACGCAGATGTTGTTCTGCCTGCGGCGCCTTCTTTAGAGAAAGATGGAACGTTCACCAACACGGAGCGTAGGGTTCAAAGATTGTATCAAGCCCTGCCAACACTTGGCGACTCCAAGCCGGATTGGTGGATTGTCCAAGAAATTGCCAACCGTCTAGGCGCAAACTGGAATTACACGCACCCAAGCGATATTTTCGCTGAAATGGCTTCCCTGTCTCCATTGTTCGGCGATGCAAGCTACGAAGTGCTTGAAGGCTGGAACAGCTTCCTGTGGGGCAGCTTTGATGGGAAAAGTACGCCGCTTCTTTATACAGACGGCTTCAACTTCCCGGACAAAAAAGCGCGGTTTGCCCTTTCTGACTGGGTGACACCTGCTGAGTTCCCTGATGAGTATGACTTGAATATCAACAATGGCCGGATGCTCGAGCATTTCCATGAAGGAAATATGACGAACAAATCCAAAGGAATTCAAGCTAAGGTTCCGCAGGTATTTGTAGAGGTCTCTTCTGCCCTAGCTAAAGAGCGCGGAGTGGAGGATGGTTCAGTGGTTCGCCTCGTTTCTCCATTTGGAGCCGTAAAATTGAGTGTCCTGATCACGGATCGGGTTAAAGGAAAAGAAATCTACCTTCCGATGAATTCAGTCGATAAAGAGACAGCAGTCAACTTCTTAACAGGGCCGATTTATGATACAGAAACCAATACGCCTGCCTATAAACAGACAAAAGTAAGGATGGAAGTGCTGGGAGAAAAACGCGAGATGCCATTGCCAAGCACAAATCCAAGAAATAAAAAACGCTATCCTCAAAACGGAGTTGAAGCAGAACGAAAATGGGCTCGCCCAGGCTATGTTCATCTGACTACGGACAAATAAGGAGGGAATACCATTGGCAGCTCCTATTACAGAAATCAGAAAACCTCAATTAAGCGAGGAAGAAGTTAAACAGCAAAAGCTTAATGATTTAAAAACACTGCTCGCTGAAAATGAAACAGCTTTGACAAAAATGCTGGAAATAGCAAGTGAGCTGAACAGCATCGGCGTTCTTGACGCAGCGGACCATATGCTTCTAGCCAAAGACGAAATTGCAAAAATAGCTCTTGGACAGGTTTCACGCAAACCAGTTACCAACCTTCTCAATACCTTGCTCGGTGCAACTGGAGCATTGATGAAAGCAGATCCCGAACAAACTTCCAAGCTATTAAACAGTGCTGTTGCCGGTATGGATGCAGGAAGCAAATACTTAGAATCTGAAAAAAAGGTAACCGTCATGGATTTATTAAAAACACTGAGCGATCCTGATATTAATAGAGCAATCGGCTTCGGCCTCCATTTCCTCCGTGGAATGGGAAAAGATCTGAAAGAGAAATAACTTACTGACTGAAAAGACGCCTTGAGCTTCTTTTCAGTCTTTTTCAATGGCGGCGTGAGAGTCCAGATTTTGTCTGACAAGTGATGGATTTCTCAGATTGTTTGACAATTTTGTCTGACAAGTGACGGACTGCCCCGTTTGTCTGACGATTTTGTCTGACAAATGATGGACTACCCGCGAGGAAGCAGCGGGACAGATGAGAGTCTTCAGGCGTGTAGCGCAGCGAATCCTCTCCTTTGCCCTGCTCATGCATGCGAAAACCTGCCATTATTATTCTTGTTTACAGCAGTCTCCAGTATAGAATCTGACTCAGTAAGGACTGATCAAAAAATGACAAATGAACAAATTCTGAATGCTTTAAAGCATGTAAACGATCCTGAATTGAATAAAAGCTTAGTAGAGTTAAACATGATAAGGAATGTGCGGCTGGAGGGAAACCATATCCAGCTGCAAGTCGTTTTAACGATTTCAGGCTGTCCATTAAAGGCGAAAATTCAGGAAGACATCGAAAATGCCCTTTACAAAATTGGCGCATCCAAGGTTACGATCGAATTCGGATCTATGACTCCCGAGGAAAGAGCGGCATTAACACAATCTTTGAAAAACGAAACGACAGCTGATAACGGCATGCCAGCCATGCTCCGCCCGGATTCAGGGGTTACCTTCCTTACCATTACGAGCGGGAAAGGCGGAGTCGGCAAATCTACCGTTACGATCAACCTTGCAGCTGCACTGGCTAAAATGGGGAAAAAAGTCGGCATTCTTGATGCAGACATTTACGGATTCAGCATTCCCGCTATGCTGCAAGTACAGGATAAACCTACAATGATTGATCAGACCGCAATCCCGGTAGAAAGCTATGGTATTAAAATCATGTCCATGGCCTTCTTTGCGAATGGAAACAACCCTGTGATGTGGCGCGGTCCCATGCTGAATAAATGGATTAAAAATTTCCTGGTAAACACCCATTGGGGGGAACTTGACTACTTGCTCCTTGATCTTCCGCCCGGAACCGGTGATGTGGCCATCGATGTAGCGGCGATGATCCCGCAGGCCAAGGAAGTTATCGTTACCACTCCTCATGTGGTCGCTTCTTTAGTAGCATCAAGAGCTGGAATCATGGCTCAGCATACGAAGCATGAAATCGCCGGAGTTGTAGAAAACATGGCATACCTGGAAGAATCAGATGGCACGAAAAGATATTTGTTTGGGAAAGATGGCGGAGAAATGCTTGCCAGACAGCTGCAAACGGAAGTCATCGCAAGAATACCTTTTGGACAGCCTGATGACAGACTGACTGAAGGACTTTATCAAGAAGAATCTCTTCCCGGAGAAATGTTTAGAAGCCTTGCTGAACATTTCATACTTTAACAAAAGAACTAACTGTGTTCATACTGAGAATAAACAAAAAGAAAAAGCAAGAAGTTTTCCAGCTTCTTGCTTTTTCTCTATCAGTCTTCCACCTTAACTGTATAAGGGAAAACATGAACCTTCCCTTCAAACTTGAATTCTGCCCAAATCTTATATATCCCCGGTTTCTCAAATTGCGTTTCAAACTTTGTCTCTTTTTCAGAAGCCGGGTGAACATGTACGTACTTTTCCCCTTTTTCATCCAGAATGACGACATGTCCTGCAGCGCCAAGATATGGTTCCGGCTCCCCTTTGTTAAATGAAAATGCAAGCGTAACCGGTTCCTGGCTTTTCAGTTCATGGGGATTCATCTCAGCCGTATAGTCCCCTGCAGTCTTTTTATATGAGTTTTCCGGCTGCAGCGATGGGATTTTCACTCCATTTAAAGTACCGATATGGAATCCTAGCGGCTTCACCTCATACTCCGCATTTTCAGGGCTGATATCCACAAATGCCTTGTAGTTTCCGTCAGAAAGCTTTTGTTCTGCCTCAAATGTGCCATCTGCCGTTTTGACGGGATGAATATGGTGATATTTCTTCAAATCATCACTTACTACAATGAGGTGCATGATTTTTTCGTGATTGACCTTTAGTTTGTCAAATGGTTTCCCTTCATTGTCTTTTAACCTGATTACAATGCGATTATCCTGAAACGTAACTGCCGCTTGAATTTCTTTTGAGTGGACGTTAAGGTTATCGTGACTTGAATGAGGATTGGCCTCTTGATGAGAGTGATTTCTCCCTTCAGGTTTACCCGAAGCAGCTTGCACCATAAGATACACACCGGTTACTGCTCCCGCAATCAAAACGGCTGCCACAACCCATTTTGTTATGATCGACATAATCTGCCTCCATTATTTTAGCTTTACTCGCTGGAGTCGAAGTGCATTAAGAACGACTGAAACTGAGCTAAATGCCATTGCTGCACCTGCAAGCCATGGAGCAAGGAAGCCTGCTGCAGCGATAGGAATTCCAATTACGTTATAGCCAAATGCCCAGAACAGGTTTTGTTTAATATTGCGGATCGTTTTTCGGCTCATGAATAAGGCATCAGCAATCCTGTTCAAATCCCCTCGTATGAGGGTGATATCGGCTGCCTCCATCGCCACATCTGTTCCGGTGCCGATTGCCATGCCGATATCAGCTGAAGCAAGGGCAGGTGCATCGTTTATTCCGTCTCCCACCATGGCCACCCGTTTGCCTTCTTTCTGAAGTCTTTTCACAGCCGCAGCTTTTTCTTCCGGCAATACCTCTGCAATCACTTCATCGATTCCTGCCTGAGCGGCAATAGTCTTGGCAGTTCTCTCGTTATCTCCGGTAACCATGATTACCCTTACATTCATGTCCTTCAATCTCTTCACTGCTTCTGCTGAATTTGCTTTGATCGTATCTGCAACTGAAATCAGCCCTGCATACGTACCGTTAATGCCAATCAGCATGGCGGTCTTGCCCTCCCCTTCTAATTTCTTCATTAAAGGGATTGCCTGAGAGATTTCTATACCATTTTCTTCCATAAATTTTCTTGTTCCAGCCAAAACGATATCTCCGTTCACAGCTGAACGGATTCCATACCCTGGAATCGTTTCAAATTCCTGAACCTCTGCTAAAGGAATTCCCCGTTCTTTGATTCCATCTGTAATGGCTTTTGCCAGCGGGTGCTCTGACTGATTCTCTGCTGAAGCAAGAATGGATAAAACTTGATTTTCATTTTCCGAAATGATGTTTACATCGGTCAAAACAGGAGTACCGTTCGTTACTGTTCCCGTCTTATCTAATAAAACGGTATCAATCCTGTGCGCAGCTTCTAAATGTTCTCCGCCCTTAAACAAAATCCCGTATTCTGCCGCGCGCCCTGAACCGGCCATAATGGAGGTTGGAGTCGCAAGACCAAGAGCACATGGACAGGCGATTACAAGGACCGCAATCAGCTTTTCCAGGGCAGAAGCAAATTCACCAGGGTTAATCCAGACGATCCAAACTAAAAATGTGAGAAAAGCCAATCCTAATACTACCGGAACAAATACACCGGAAATTTGATCTGCAAGCCTTTGGATAGGTGCTTTTGAACTTTGAGCTTCCTCCACCACTTTAATAATTTGCGCGAGAGCCGTCTCTTTTCCTACTTTGGCAGCGCGGAACTTAATGAATCCGTTCTTGTTTATCGTCGAACCGAATACTGAATCCCCGGCTGCTTTATCTGAGGGGATGCTTTCCCCTGTGAGCATGGACTCATCTATTGCCGTTCGGCCTTCGATAATCTCACCGTCAACCGGAATTTTTTCTCCCGGTTTAACGAAAACAAGATCCCCTTTTACAACTTCTTCAAGCGGAACCGTCATCTCCTGCCCATCCCGGTAAACGGAAGCTGTTTTGGCCTGCAGCCCCATCAGTTTTTTGATTGATTCGGATGACCGGCCTTTTGCTTGCGTTTCAAGCATTTTCCCAAGCAGGATGAGGGTAATGAGAATGGCGCTTGTTTCAAAATAAAGCCCTTGTATATGTTCCTGTAAACTGATTGATTTAAACGTTATGAACAGGCTGTATAAATAAGCTGTGGAAGTACCCAAGGCCACCAGAACGTCCATATTGGCGCCTTTATTTCTTAATGCATGGTAAGCGCCTTTATAAAATTGCCCACCGGCAATAAATTGAACGGGTGTAGCGAACGCAAGCTGAACCCAAGGGTTCATCAGCATATCGGGCAAATAAATAAAGGATGTAAAAGAAAAATGGCTGACCATTGCCCAAAGCAGCGGAATGGACAGAATCATAGAAAACAAGAATTTCCCCTGCTGGTTTTGAATTTCTTTTAATCGCCGGTCCCCTGCCTCCTTATCTTCCTTCTTCACTGCGGCCCCATATCCCAGTTTTTCAATCCTGTTAATAATTTCCTTTGGTCCAGTATCAGCAGGATTATATTCGACCGAAGCACTTTCCGTGGCCAGATTCACGGATGCTTTATAAACTCCATGCGTTTTATTCAGTCCTTTCTCAATCCTGGCTGCGCAGGCGGAACAGGTCATTCCTGTAATGGAAAAGGCATCTTTTATCCCTTCTGGTTCATATCCAAGATCTTTAATTTTTGCATGTATTTCAGAGAGGCTGACTGTTTTTGCATCGTATTGAATAGAAGATCGTTCAAGCGCAAGATTTACATTCGCTTCCTCTATTCCATCCAGTTTTTTAAGGCCTTTCTCAATACGGGCTGCACAGGCAGCGCATGTCATTCCGCTGATTCCAATATTTGTTTCTTTCAATTGCCTGCTCAAGATTTCCCGCCTCCTATACCTTATAGGGGTATATTTTTTCTGAAAAGAGACGCGCTACTTAGACAATAGCACGTACTCCCTGTCTTATTCTGCTGCCTCATATCCTTGATCATCAATCGTTTCGATGATTTCTTCCAGACTTACCTTTTCAGGTGTATAAGTTACTTCAGCTTTTCCTTCATTTAAATAGACTTTTACAGAGGACACCCCGCCAAGCTTTCCTACGCTATCTTCAACTGCTTTTACACAATGTCCGCAGCTCATTCCTTTAACTGTTAGAGTGGTTATCACAATAATCTCCCCTTATCCTTTTTTCATTAGCTTTCCAATCGTTAAGAGCACTTCATCCAGAACCTCTTCGTCTCCAGCCTGGATCCGTTCTGCTACGCACGTTTTCATGTGGACTTCGAGCAATAGCTTTCCTACACTATTTAAAGCAGCCTGAGTGGCGGCGATTTGGGTAATGACATCATCACAGTACGTATCTTCTTCAATCAGTCTTTTAATTCCCCGTACCTGCCCCTCAACTCGGTTAAGACGGGACGTTAAATTCTTTTTCATTAATTCCGAATGATGGCTTTTCCGGCCGGAGCTTGCACAATGCTCAGCTTCCTTTTCGCCTGCGTGAATTTGTTCTTCTTCCATCGTTCCACCCCCTGCTATCTGCCCTTAATATACCATACCCTTATGGGGTATGCAATTGTGCTGTTTAGAACTCGGTTTTTTGAAAGAAGTTTTAGGAGAGCGGAATAGCTAATGGTATAATAGCAAGTACGAAAAATGAACCTACTATTACACGATTTCATAAAAGGGTGCAGAAGATGAAAAGATTTATCATAATAGGGGCTGGCATTTTAGGTGCTTCCACCGCATATCACTTAGTTAAAAAAGGAGCAGAGGTTGTCATTATTGACCGGCTCGATGAAGGTCAGGCAACAGGAGCCGCTGCAGGTATAGTCTGTCCCTGGCTTTCACAGCGCAGAAATCAGGCCTGGTACAAATTGGCCAAAAGCGGCGCCCGCTATTATCCGGAACTGATTGAGGGGCTTGAAGCTGATGGAGAAACAGATACAGGCTATTCAAAAGTCGGTGCCATCAGCATCCATCAAGATGAAGAAAAAATAGCGGCGATGGAAAAACGTGCGCTGAAACGAAAAGAGGATGCCCCTGAAATCGGAGAGCTGACTCGGATGAACCCATCGCAAATCTCAGAGCTCTTCCCTCCTCTTGGCAATGAATACTATGGTCTCCATGTAAGCGGAGCTGCCCGGGTGGACGGGCGCGGAATAAGGGATGCTTTGCTGAGCGCTGCCAAAAAACACGGTGCCAAAGTTATTGCAGGCGATGCTTCCCTTATGCATCAGGATCATGCTGTTACCGGAGCGATTGTAAATGGGCATTCCTATAGATCAGATCAGGTGATTGTATGTGCGGGAGCCTGGGCTTCCTCCCTGTTTAAACCATTAGGCATATCCTTTCAGGTATATTTTCAAAAAGCACAAATTGTCCATTTGGAGCTTCCTGGTGAGCAGACTGATCAATGGCCGGTTGTCATGCCGCCGGGCACGCAATATATTCTTGCTTTTGATGGCGGGCGAATTGTGGCTGGTGCCACTCATGAAAACACCGATGTCTTCGATACCCGTTTAACAGCAGGCGGTATTCATGAAGTTCTCAGTAAAGCAACGGAAACCGCTCCTGGTTTGAGCGATGGCCGCTTTCTTGAAGGGCGGGTTGGTTTTCGGCCCTTTACCGAAGACTTCCTGCCGGTTATAGGAGCCGTGCCTAAATGGAAAGGCCTGCTAGCCGCAAATGGATTAGGTGCTTCCGGTTTGACGATGGGTCCATACCTCGGTTCACAGCTAGCGAATCTGGCACTTAATGAACACCTTGAAATAGACTTGCAGCTCTATTCTTTGAATAAAGCGATGAAGAGTGAAGGAAGTGAAAGCATTGAGTAATAAAGAATTAGAAAAACAAATTATTCAAAACTATCAAAATGAAGAAAAAATGATGATTCTTGTTTTTGCTCAATGGTGCGTTAATCACGATCTCAATCCTGAAGAATTGTATCTAGCCGCCTATCCGCAGCAAGCGGATAATCAGGCGTTAAAAGATGCTTTGGAATTGACTGTTTCTAAGGAAGAAGCAGGAGTCATTGAAGACGATACGCTGCTTGGAGTGCTTTCCTTATTTGGCAATGAAGACCTTGCATTTGTTGTGACAGAAGAAATCGATAAGCGAAAAAAGAAGAACAGATGAAGCAGCATTGGCGGCAAGGGCTTTAGATGTAATTCTTCCCTAAGTCTGCTAAAGTGGATATATAGTGATTTACAGAAGGAGAGTGCAGATTGACGTGCATAGGCATAATCAGTCTATTTCGGTGCAAACGGCCATTTTGACCGTAAGCGATACACGTACAAAAGAAAATGACATAAGCGGAGCAGCCATCCGGGAAATTTTAGAGGCGAATGGACATCCTGTTGAGGAATATACAATTGTTAAGGATGACGTTTTATCAATCCGCGCTGCAATAGCGGGCTGGTGCGAACGTTCTGCCATCCAGGCTATTATCATTACAGGGGGAACAGGATTCAGTCCAAGAGATGTTACATATGAAGCAGTATCTAATTTGTTTCACAAGGAAATGAAAGGATTTGGGGAACTTTTCAGGAATCTGAGCTACGAAGAAATCGGTGCAAAGGCCATGTTCAGCAGAGCTGCCGCGGGAAGCATAAACGGCCGTGCTGTATATGTACTGCCCGGCTCAGAAAACGCAGTAAAACTCGGAATGTCAAAGCTCATTCTTCCATCCATTCAGCACTTCACAGAGGAGTTAAACCGTCCATGAAAATTACTGGCGTAGTTCTCGCGGGCGGCAGGTCTTCAAGATTTGGCAAACCGAAAATGTTCGAGCTGCATAATGGTAAACCTTTCTATGAACATAGTTTGGATGCATTAAAACAAAATCACCTCTCCCCTCTTGTGATTTCGACGAATGAAGAGCTTGTCGGACAGTTTAAGCGTGAGGATGTCCGGCTGATTGTTGAGGAAGAGTCTTCTTCCTATCAAGGGCCCTTGTATGCCATCCATAATGTAATGAGCCGGATCGATGATCCAGATTGGTTTTTCATTCTGTCATGCGATATCCCTTTTGTCACAGCAGAATTTGTGGAAGAAATGATTGGCTTTGCCAATGATTCTGAAGCAGATGCGGTCGTACCGGTTCAGGGCGGACGCATACAGCCATTAATGGCCCTGTATCATAAAAGAACCATTGAAAATCAAGAGAAAATGCTGGCAGCTGATGAACACAAGCTTGAGCATCTTCTGAATGATTTACATGTATTAACGATTCCATTTCCTGAGGATGATCCTGCTTTTATTAACATTAATCATGCCAAGGACTGGAATAAGGATTATTAGGAGGAAAGCTTTATGAGTTCTTTCACGCATTGGAACGAATCAGGAAGACCAAAAATGGTGGATATATCAGATAAGGACAGCTCAAACCGCACGGCAGTTGCTCAAGCTGTCATTACTTTATCCCCTGAACTCTATGAAGCGATACAAGCGGGATCCATTAAAAAAGGCGATCCGCTGCAGGTGGCTCAGATTGCTGGGATTATGGGCGCAAAGAAAACAGCGGAGATTATTCCGATGTGCCACCCTATTCATCTGCAGGGCACGGACTTTGACTTTCAATATTTGAAAATCAAGGAAGGCTACGAGCTGATTATGCAGGCAGAAGTAAAGTGCGACGGTAAAACGGGCGTTGAAATGGAAGCCTTGACCGCGGTATCCATTGCTGCGCTTACTTTTTATGATATGTGCAAAGCGGTTGATAAAAGCATGGTCATTAAGGAAACCTCCCTGCTGAAAAAAACAGGTGGAAAGAGCGGCGATTATATCCGCTCTTAAACGGATCCCATTGGAAATAGCCTGAGTAATTTGGTCGTGAAATAGAAAACCGAATTTACAAAGCTACTATAAAGGTAAATGGCATAGTTTACGTCAATAAAATCAGACAGAAAAACGCAGAGGCTGCTTGATCCTCTGCGTTTTTTAACATTATTTCTGATCCTATGAACTTCTGGTTATTCTTTTCCGCTAAACTCTAAAATATTTAAACCCTCTGATGCTTCCGGTGCTTCAAAATATTTAGTAACATTGATAAACACTGCTTCCGTGTCAAAAGCTGTTCTTTCGGGTTCTTCATTACGCCTTTTTGCAATTTGATGCAAGCATTGCTCGTTCGTTAGATTAAGGAAAATTAGCTGATGGCTTGCGTTGATTTCTGCCGCAATATCCAAAAACCACTTTCGCAGTTTTTGAGTATTGGCTGGAAAATCCATTACGACATCTGTACCGACACTTAAAATGTTTTGGACATGCTTTTTCACCAATGGCTTGAGCTTCGCTGAATATTTCAGATAATCCTCAAATGAGACGATCTGATTGGGATAAAGAGACGAAAGCCATTCATCCTCTGACAACAGTACCGCATGCTTATCTATCGCCAATTGTTTTGATTTAGTTGATTTTCCTGCGCCCATTTTTCCACAGAAAAAATATAGCGTCCCCGATTGTTTCATATTTTTTAGTCCCCAATCTTTTTATATCGGCTGTTGCTCCGCTTTATGTATTTTTATCATTAGAAATGGTCTCTAATATATCCGGAAATTGAAAAGGGAGAAAAATGACTCATACTATTATTTAAATATTTAACAAGCATTTCAAACTTGATCTACCTTCAATAAATAATGTCGCTACCATCAAATTCTTTATTAGCCATACCTAACCCTTTTTGGATTAGAGGTTCTTCATCTAATCGAATGACCCTGCCTCTGCACGTTTTCCTTCAGCCCCCGTTTTCTCTCTAAAAACCAGCCAAAGCACGAGTCCCATACCTGCGGCTATTCCTTCGAGAGAAAGAATATACCAGGGATAGGGTCCAAGCAGATCGAGCAAACTTCCGCTGGACGGCTTATGGTCAAGGAACATGTAATTTCCTCCCGTATAGCGGTTTACAAAAAGGACGATCGGAAGCAGGATATTTAGAAATACAACCGTTTTTAAAACCGAATAAATGGTAGGCCGATACCCCTTCACCCATGTATAGTAGAGCGGAACGGCGATAATCCACGTATGCGTATAGAAAAAATGAAAAAAACGAAAATGCGGAAAATCGATTGAGAGCACCGGAGTCAGCAAAGCCTGAGACGCTCCCATTAATCCGATAAACAGCAGGATTTCATACACAAGACGGCTCCCTGTAAGCAGCAGCAATACAGTCAGAATAAAACTGATATTGCAAAGCTCGAGCGGAAGTGCATGTCTTACTTCCCAATTGTTATTAACAATCAGCCAAACGTGATAAAGAAGTTCAACCGCAGCTAAGCTGACAGCTAAGCCAATCTCTAAGGGTTTCATCTTTTTTTCTTTAAGCACTGATCTAAAAACATATAAAACAATCAATAAAACGAGAAGCACAGCCAAAGCAGCAATATGACTGCTGCCGAACATAGCAAAAGGAAAATCCTCCTGATTGTTTCCGAATAGATTCATTTTTCCTTCTCCATCAAAGTATGACGTCCCTTTCATATTATCATTATTCTAAAGGATGGGAGACCCCTTTTTTGGAAGTCTATTGCTGTCATATTCTTGCTTACCTATTCATAAATCGTTATCGGCTTCCTTCTATTGGTTTATAATTTTCCTATAAAGGAGTGATGAGTGTGAAAGAACAGGAGCTGTTTGAAGCAATCTATGAAACGATTTTAAGCAGAACTGCGAAATATGATGGCTTATACTATGTCGGAATCACCTCAACCAAAATCTTCTGCCGGCCCTCCTGCCGTTCGAGGACACCTAAAAGAGAAAATGTCAGGGTGTACGGAAGCATCCAGGAAGCAATCGATGCAGGATTCCGGGCGTGCAAACGGTGCAAGCCTGAGGTTTCAGGCTTGCATGGTCCTGATGCAGAACTGGCTGAAAAATTAAAGGAGCTCATTCACCATCAATATAGAGAAGCATTAACATTAAACACCATGGCCCTGCAATTAGCCATAAGTCCGTATCATCTCCTGCGAGTATTTAAACGTGTCACAGGTTTGACCCCATCCAAATATTTGATGAATTACAGAATGAGCGAGGCAAAAAAGCTATTGCTGGCAGATCAAAAAGCCATCGCTGAAGTTGCAGCTGAGACAGGATTTTCAAATCCACCGCATTTTTCATCTGTGTTTAAAAAGATAGCAGGCTGCACCCCTCAGGAATACAGAGAAAAAATGGCGGAAGAAGGGGAACGTTTAAAATGAATGAAATCGTGCCTGTTTACTGGAGTCAATTTTCACATGAAACTTTCAACCCTCTCCCTTTCTATATTGCTGCGACCGATTATGGCGTTTGCAGGCTGACATGGCCGGGAGAATCTTTTGAAACTTTAGAAGACTGGGTTGCTTTAAAAATTCCGGGTTCAAAATTAGAACATAATCCAAAAGAAACAGCTGTCTACATTCAAGAGCTTATGGAATATTTAAACGGAGAGCGAAAAGGATTTCAGTTTCCTATCGATTTATACGGAACCACTTTTCAAAAGGCTATATGGAACGCATTGTTAAACATCCCTTATGGAGCTGTCCGCAGCTATTCCCAGCTTGCAGAAGCTGCCGGAAATAAAAAGGCAGTCCGGGCAGCCGGAACAGCAAATGGCGCTAACCCCGTTCCGATCGCAGTACCCTGCCATCGAGTGATCGGCTCTAACAATACCTTGACCGGGTTCAGGGGCGGACTGCATATGAAAGAACGCCTTCTCCGATTGGAGGATTATCATGATTTCAGCATCAAAGGACATGCCCGTTTTCAATTTTAGCGCCGAGTCTGAATCCATGATCATCCAGGTGCCGAAATATTTCAGCTACAAAGAAACGCTTCATTACTTAACCAGGTCTACCCAGGAATGCCTTCATCAAGTTGTTAGCGGAGAAATCTATAAGGTTCTCGTTATTGACCAGCAGAAAATTCTTGTCAGGATAAAGGAAAGCGGTCATTCTTTTCTTGAGCTCAAAATAGTGGATGGTTCAGATAAAAGCGAGAGCATGCATCGTAAGGCTGCCGAATATACCGCCGACTGGCTCGATCTCACTACAGATCTCGACCCTTTTTATCAGATAGCAAATAACGATCCAATTCTTGGTTCTCTCACTCGGAAATTTGAGGGTCTTCGGATAATCGGGGTTCCTGATTTGTTCGAAGCATTGACCTGGGCTGTAATCGGACAGCAAATCAATCTGGCTTTTGCCTATACACTGAAGAAAAGATTGGTTGAAGCATACGGTGAGAAGCATGTATGGGCTGAACAGGCTTTTTGGACCTTTCCTGCTCCGGAAACCATAGCTTCACTTTCCGCAGAGAACCTGCGGGAGCTTCAATTTACAGGAAAAAAAGCAGAGTATGTGATCGGGATCGCCAAACTGATTGCAGATGGAAAGATAACGAAAGAAAATCTTCTGAGAGATCGGAATGTAAAGGGAATAGAAGAAAAACTTTTGTCCATCCGGGGGATCGGTCCATGGACAGCAAACTATTGTATGATGAGATGTCTCAGGATATCCTCGAGCTTTCCTTTTGGAGATGCGGCTCTTAACAAAGCTTTGCAGAACGCAGGATTTAAAGAGAGAAAACTTTCGAGAGAGGAAATGGAAGAAATCTTTTTACCCTGGTCACCGTGGGAGGCTTATGCTGTTTTTTATTTTTGGAGGAGCTTGTCAAAAGAATAGATGTAAACCCAATCCATATTGGATTGGGTTTACTTTGGCTTTTACTGATGGCTTTGACCTGCAGAACTTTTTTTCAACCTTCCATAATAAAGCCATGTTCTCAAAACAAAGGAACCGAACATAAAAATACAGATGGTATACATCACGGTATTCAACGCATTTAATCCCCTAAACCCGAAATTAGACCCGTTTGAAATAAAAATACTTAAATTCAATAAATAAACGAACGTAATAGGCAGAAACAAAAGACTATAAGAAAAAACGATTTTCCGTGCATGCTTTAACCGGTGAATCTTATCACTGTATAAGTTGGGCCTTTCCTCAAGTGCACCATATTCTCTGCTCCATATAGTCCATTTTTGCAAAGACGATTTGGAGGTAAATACGCTTTTCCAACCTGCATCCCTGTGCATTTCATAGTATTGTTCGTTCGAAATGTTTTGATAGTCGGCACAATAGCGAACTTGACGGGGATTGCCCTTCTTAAAGTAAAAAACAGTTCCTGTCCTGCTTACACGATATAGATGGAATCCTTTCCTCTCCTTTTCCTCAAGCCATTTCTCAAGTTGATCAGGAGCATACATCCAGCCAATTTTTCTTTTAACTATTAGTTCTCTTTTATTAATCAGATGTTTTTCTCTCTCTTTGCTAAATGCTTCATTACGCTTCGAAGGATCCTGGTTTTCACTGAAACTTTTTATCAATTTATTTAGCTTAAGAAAAGAGTAAACAGAAAACATACCAAGTATGATTGCTAATGCCCCAGCTGTTATGGGGATGAACCAAAGAGGACTCTCCTCCACCTCTACAGAAGTATTTTGGAAAAAAGAAACACTAAACATAGATGCGATGAAAATAGCAATGACGGATAAATAAATCAGGATACTGGCGAAGAGGTATTTACACTGCAGGCTTCGTTTGATGATCCCTTCACGGGAAGGAAAAGTCTTTAGCAGCATAGGCTGTTTTTCATTAACAGCTATATACCAGCGGCCGGATTGAACTCCTTTTCTCCATCCGTCTTCCAATAGCCCTTCAGAAAGGGTCTCGTTTTTTAAACGACTATATCCAATCTGGCAGGAAAGGGCTGCCGGCATCCCTTTCTCGAAAAAGAAACACCTTTTCCATCGGTTCATGCGGACAAGTAAATAACCCTCTTGACCCAATTCTGAAATCATCTGTTCTGTCTTCTGAATATCATAGCTCCAAAACGGTCTCCATACCTTTTTCATTCGAATTTCTCCTCATGATTTATGGCATTTTGATGCAGCTCCTTTAGCCGTTTGATTTCAGCTGCCATCAGTATTTTTCCAGTGTCAGTCACTTCGTACACCGTTTTTCTGTCTTCATCCGCAAATAAGGTAATGACCCCATCCTTTTGCATCTTTGTCAGAGTTCCATAAACGGTTCCGGAACCAAGACGGATTCTAGCGTTTGTCATTTCTTCTACATGTTTTACAATCCCATAACCATGCCTGGGCTTTGTTAAAGAAAGGAGAATATAGAATGCGGTTTCTGTCATGGGGGTATATTTTTTTAAGACGTTATCTATTTCCAAATGAACACCTCTAAGACTATGTCATAACATGACTATATCACGACGCGACATATTAAACAATGGATATTTTTCTAATTATAACCATTTAAAAGCAGAAACTTTGTATTAAAAATAAGCTGATGTAAGATTAAATGATCAACTAGGTTTTCAGAAAGAAGGTTTGCAATGAAACTCAGTATTTTAGACCAATCTCCCCTATCGTCCGGAAAAACACCGAAAGATGCACTGGAAGCATCCCTTCGCTTAGCCCAATATGGCGAAGGATTGGGATATAAAAGATATTGGATTGCCGAGCATCATGATTTCACCGGGCTGACGAGTTCGGCACCTGAGGTCATGCTTGGATACATAGGAGGGAAAACGAAGACGATCCGGCTCGGTGCCGGAGCGGTTTTATTGCCTCATTACAAACCTTTTAAAGTGGCAGAAACCTTTAATCTTCTCTCTACTCTTTTTCCTGACCGTATTGATCTCGGTATTGGAAGATCGCCGGGAGGCTCTGCTGAAGCGTCCATAGCCCTGTCCGGAAATTTCCTTGAAAATGTTAGACAGCTTCCTGATATTTATAACGATCTTCTGCATTTTATTAGAGGAGACTTTCCAGAAAACCATATGTTTTCAACGATTCAGCCTGCCCCGCTGCCTCCCGTTCCTCCGGATGTTTTTGTACTGGGAACGAGCAGGAAGAGTGCAAAGATGGCAGCGGAAGGCGGAACAGGTTATGTATTTGGACAGTTCATGGGAGGTACAGATCCGGAAATCATCCAATCGTACAAGGATGCTTTCCATGCAAGCGGTCATAAATCAAAACCTGAAGTACTACTGGCTGCTGCTGTAATATGTGCAGAAACCCGGGAGGAGGCAGAGAAAATTGCTTTAAGCAACCAAGTGTGGCAAATGATGCTTGCGAAGGGTGAAGGCAGGAAGGGGGTCCCTTCTTTCGAAGAAGCTGAGGCCTATGTGCTTACTCAGGAAGAAAAAGAACAGCTAGAAAAAATGAAAACCCTGCAGATTATCGGCAGCCCGCCTGATGTAAAGGCGAAACTAGAAAAACTTGCATTAGACTATGATGCGGATGAATTGATGATCATCACCATTACTCACAAAGAAGCCGACAAGCTCCATTCTTATAAGCTGATTGCTCATGAATTTGGATATTAAAAAGGCCGGGGGGTCACTTCCCGGCCTTTTTCTCTATCAATTCAAGAAAATAATCTCCTACTGCGTTCTCTTCATATAAATTCACAGCAGAGGTTGAATATTGTTTAATCACGGCTTGAAAGGAAAGGTCTTTTTCCGGCACTTTCACTTCGAAATCATTTTTGTAAAGCAAAGTTGTTGTATCATGATAATCCTGCCCGCTTTTCACTCTAAAATGGAAGCTGATTAAATGGGATCCATTCACTTCCTCATGGATGAAGTTTGTTCCTTCAATTGACCGTTCATTTATATTAATAATCATGACAATCACTCCTATTCCTGATAAAAAAGAGAGTTCTTTATAAAAGAACTCTCCTTTATTGGTTAATGATGGTTATGCCATCCTTTGTTTTTATTGATGATTTCAAATCGTTCCTGAGGGACGAAGAAAAACTGGATCCATACTCCGTCCAAAAATTCTTCACGGCTGTCCATTAGGATGTCTATATCTTTATCTGTTTTCACAATTTCATCATGTTCAGTCGGTGTATCAAGTTTTACATCATAATGGGCATGGTCCCCGTGCATTTCCGTGATGAACACCCGTATCATTTTCCCTTGTCCTTCTTCACTTTCAAGCATTCTTTTCAGCACTTTTGCTGCATTTCGATTTATTTTGCATTCCATAAGTTGATCTCCTTCACTGATGGTTATTTCATTAGCTGTGAAACAATTTCATAAGAGCGCAATCGTGCCTGATGGTCAAAAATGTTAGCCGTAATCATCATCTCGTCTGCCTGGGTTTCGTTTAAAAAGCTTTGAAGCTTCGCCTTCACTTGATCAGGATCACCGATTGCTGAAGCACGCAGTGTTTGCTGAATGGACGCTTTTTCATATTCATTCCACAAATCATCCATATCATCCACCGGAGGATTCAATTGGCCCGGACGGCCCCTGACAAGATTGAGAAATTGCTGTTTCATAGAAGTAGACAAATACTGCGCCTGTGCCTCGCTGTCGGCCGCTACTACATTCATTCCAACCATAGCATACGGTTCATCCAGAACGTCGGAAGGACGGAAATGATTCCTGTAGATTCTTAAGGCTTCAGTCGTATGATCCGGTGAAAAATGGCTGGCGAACGCAAATGGCAATCCAAGCTGACCGGCAAGATGGGCACTAAAGCCGCTTGATCCAAGCAGCCATACCGGAATATTTAATCCTTCACCGGGAATCGCTTTTACATGGCTGTATTCTGTCGGATTGAAGTATGCTCTCAGCTCCTCCACTTGTTCAGGAAAATCCTCCGCGCTCCCCTTTAGCTCTCTTCTTAAGGCCTGTGCTGTCAGCTGATCGGTTCCGGGTGCTCTTCCCAATCCAAGGTCGATTCGTCCCGGAAAGAGTGACTCGAGTGTTCCAAACTGTTCAGCAATGACAAGCGGAGCGTGGTTAGGAAGCATAATGCCGCCTGAGCCGACCCGGATGGTTGAAGTTCCCTGCGCGATATGACCAATCACGACTGCTGTCGCTGAACTGGCAATCCCTCTCATATTGTGATGCTCAGCAAGCCAATAGCGGTTGTATCTCCATTTTTCTGCATGCTGCGCCAAATCCAGCGAGTTGCCCAAAGCTTCCCCTGCATGGCTTCCAGAAACAATAGGTGCAAGGTCCAGGACAGAAAGCTTAATTTCATGCAGCTGTTTATTCTTTTCATCTGCGTAATTCCGTTTAAACACACGTATTCCTCCTTAGTCACGATTCCTTATATATGGAAGGGTTTCTTATAGTTTCAAATCATAAGGACAACTTTACTATATGTCCTTTAAAAACTCGAATAATTTGCACACAGCCGGCCAATCATGTATGTTTGCTCCCAATTGTGACAAAACTTTAGTAAAAGGAGTGAGAAAAATGAATCAGCTTGCTGTCATTGCCGTTAAATTTATTATCGCAGCCATTGCCTTTGCTATTGGTCTGGATTTATTCTTTGATGCGAACATTACAGATATTCTTTCTTTTAGTTTATTTGCAGCCCTTGCTACCTATTTGCTTGGAGACAGAGTCGTACTGCCTGCATTGGGACACCGATCAGCGTACATAGTCGAATTTTTCACTGTTTACCTTGGGGTGTGGATTTTTGGTTCTGTTTTGTATGAAAACTATCTGCAAATTGCGTGGGGAAGCGGGATCTCAGCTGTCATCTTTACAGCTGGAGAGGTATTCGTACACCTCTTTTTACTTGAACGGATGCAGATTGCAGAGAGAAGATCCATCCGTACGGGACATGCAGCTTTTGGAACCGAATTTTCAAAAGAACTGGATCCTTTGGAAAAAAATAAAAAAGATTAATTTATTTCGTCATATTCACCTATATCCAGTCAGGTTTTGAGACCAAAGTCTTGCATGAACTAGACGAAATGCCCCTCTACTCATCAATTAAATACAAAAAATACTCATATTTTTCACAAACAGCAAAAGGATTAGCGGAATTTGCAGAGTGTTTAAAGGTTTTATTCATTGCAAAAGACGGTATTTAATAGATAACAATCCGATTTTAAGGAGGGAGCAGAATGGTTATTCGAGCAGGGAGCTGGAAAATGCTCTCGGTCAAAGAAAAGATGTTCATCTTAAAAGCCGTCAGCCATTTATATAAATCCAAAGCCTAATGATCCCCCATACACTCTAGCCTGTTCCTATCCTATGCTAAAAAATCCAAATACCAGATAGAACCGCATGTGACACAGCATGCGGTTTTTGTTTTATCCATTTTTAAAAGGATATATATGCTTATATAAGAACACAATAAAAGAAAGATATGCTGTTATGAGGAGGATTTGCATGGCGGATCAGGGAAAATTTAAGAAAACCATCTCTTTGCTTGATTTAACACTAATAGGACTTGGAGCAATCTTTGGGTCTGCCTGGCTGTTTGCAGTAAGCAATGTCGCTTCCAAAGCAGGCCCAGCCGGAAGTTTCTCCTGGATAATCGGAGGAGTCATCATTTTACTGATTGGATTTGTATATGCCGAGCTTGGAGCAGCTTTGCCAAGGACGGGTGGGATTATTCGGTATCCGGTTTATTCGCATGGGCACCTGGTCGGTTATATGATTTCTTTCATTACCATTATTGCGTATACAAGTCTCATTTCCATTGAAGTAACGGCTGTAAGACAGTATGTTGCCTTTTGGTTTCCAGGTTTAACGGTTAATGGTTCAGAATCTCCAACTGTTGCTGGATGGCTGCTTCAATTCGGATTGCTGTGTCTCTTCTTTTTATTAAATTATTGGAGTGTAAAAACATTTGCCAAATCCAATATTATCATTTCAATTTTTAAGTATTTCGTTCCATTAACCATTATCACTGTGCTTATTTTCTACTTTAAATCTGCAAACCTCTCGGCAGCTGGATTTGCTCCTTCAGGATTTACCGGGATTCAGGCAGCCATATCTACCGGGGGAGTCATGTTCGCCTATCTCGGCCTGCATCCAATTGTATCGGTCGCAAGCGAAGTGAAAAATCCGCAGCGAAATATTCCGATTGCATTGTTTTTATGCATCATTTTATCAGCAGCCATATATACAGCCCTGCAGGTTCTGTTTATTGGTGCGATTCCAACGGACATGCTGTCTTCCGGCTGGGAGAACATTCAAAAAGAGTTTGCATTGCCATTTAAAGATATTGCTGTCGTTCTCGGACTGGGATGGCTTGCTTTCCTTGTTGTATTTGACGCCATATTGTCACCGGGAGGTAACGGGAATATCTTTATGAATACCACGGCACGCCTCGTGTATGCATGGTCAAGAAACGGAACACTATTTAAAATCTTTTCAAAAATCGATCAAAAAACAGGTATCCCAAGATCATCACTGTGGCTGTCATTCGGTCTTTCCGTTTTTTGGACTCTTCCGTTTCCTTCCTGGAATGCGCTAGTCAACGTGTGTTCTGTCGCATTAATCCTGTCCTATGCGATTGCACCGATCTCATCCGCCACTTTCAGAGTAAACGCCAAAAATCTTGAGAAGCCCTTTAAGCTTAGAGGAATGAGTGTGATAGCCCCTCTTTCATTCATTTTTGCCTCTTATATTGTGTATTGGTCAGGCTGGACAACGATCTCATGGCTTCTTGCATCGCAGCTCGTCATGTTTGTTGTTTATCTGTTATTTTCTAAATATGTTCCAACCCGTGAAGTCAGTTTGGCTCAGCAGCTTAAATCGTCTTGGTGGCTTATCGGATACTATGTCATGATGCTGGTTTTCTCTTATACCGGATCTTTCGGAGGAGGACTTGGAATACTATCAAACCCGCTCGACCTGATCCTGATTGCAATAGGATCACTTGGGATCTTCTATTGGGCCAAATATTCAGGCCTGCCTGAAGCCTTGATAGATGATGACGAAACCGATGATGCTGCAAACCAAGTTCAGCCTGCCAGCCCATAAAAAAACGGCCTTGCTTTAAGTAATGGGATCGGTTTTAAAGTGCAAAATTCTAATTATCAGTGTAATTCGCAGCTGAATTAGCAGACCTTTTAGCGGTGAAATTAGTACACAAAAAAGCTCGGAGTCATTACGCCTCGAGCTTTTTTCACCGTATTACTTTGTTGAAGATTAGCACCCGATTGCGGAAGATCATTGCTTAAAGAAAACATCCTTTAGTTCAAAGGATACTAAAACTTAAAGAGTAACATGCGAACTTACCTATCAATGTCTCAAGGCATCATAAATTGAATAATCCACTTCACCTGAAATGTTTTCCATACCATTTTCACACAACTCCATAGCCATCAAATTCTCCTCAGAAGGTGGAAGATTTTTTTTTGATGCATATATTCCAAATTCAGTTGATGTTCTAAATCCAAAGCGTTGATAGTAACGATAATCTCCTTCAACAATTATTCCCTTATATCCCATTTTTGCAGCCAATTCAATTCCTTCCTCCAACATATACTTACCTACACCCTGACGCTGATGATTAATTGCTACTGAAACTGGTGATAACATCAATATTTCATTTTCATACTTGTTACTAATTGGAAGTTTTGAGAGGATGCAGTGTCCTATAATCACACCTCTTTCCTCAACAACTAAATCAAGCAGGGGAATGTAATAGTGTTTTTCTCGGATCTCTCTTACTAAAGCTTTTTCAGCTACTCCGTCCGAATAATTGGTATTTTTGAATATCTCATATACAAAGTCTTCAATAAAACTATATTCTGCTTTAGTAACTATTCTTATTTTCATCCATACACCTCCAATGTACAGCTACAATTATACTAATAAAAAGCACAACTTTTGATGCAGAATCGCACCCGATAGTTTAATAACGGGATATATGTTTAATCAAAATTTATGTCACCTTGTTGTTTGGTCTTTTTCTTAATAATACGAGCTATTTTATCCGAATTCCACCACTCTTCAGCTTTAGGTAAAAGAGAAGCAACCTCATATGCTAAGACTTCATAAATTTAATGTTGAACAGGGTCTTCGTCATATCTATAAGAGTCGTGGTCTTCAGTTGGTTCAAGACGAGTACAAGGTACTTGGTGAGTAGTGTTTACTTTATTAGGTGGAAAATGTAGTCCTGATTTGATGGTAAAACCATTGACTGGTGACGCTCCTATTTCAACAATAAAACCACCACTATATTTATCAAAGAAAAAAGCTCTGTTAAATTTGGCTGTTGATTTCCGCTGCACGCGTTCGCTTTCCGAGAGAGTCTCACGCCTTCCACTCCAATCAACAGGTTTTAAAAATCAACACCAGGCTTTAACAGAACCAAGAAAAAAGAAATGAGATCAATACGGGTTTCTAAAACTCGCAGAAAATGTGGAAAAGAACCTTTAAATCCTCTTTCTCTTAACAATGGGATAACAATTAATTTTAAAGCTTTTATCATTTCATTTCGTCCAGAAGTTATTACAATCTACCCATCCCTTATACGCATAGTCCTATTTTATTCAAATTCCTTATTCAACAATCCTGCTACGTTTGTTATATAAGCTCCTCTTTAAACATAAATACCTAAAAATAAATTACAATTTTTTACACACCAATTCGCATAACAATTAGCATAAGAATTAGCACACTGACGAGAATTTTAGTCACTCTGCTAAAAGGGGTGTGAATTCGGGTGCTAAAACACCCACAAAGTCACAGAAAACCTTAATATTCAACAAAAAAAAAGAAGCAGTCCGATTTAGTTTGAAATTGGACTGCTTATTAGTGTGCGAATTAAGTTTTTGTACTCGAAAACCGAACCCGTTATGCTTTAAGCAGTCCGTTTTCTTATGGAGACACCATGAATTCAGCTTGAATCAGAGATTTGATTTACGTTCAATTTGTAAAGCTTATCATCCTTCTTAAACGGTACGCCTCGCCCATCCGTATTGTTGGTGGCAAAATACATCTTTTCTCCTTCGATAAACACATCCCGGATTCGCCCATATCCATGGATGGCCGTTCTTAATTTTCCGGAGCGAATTGAATAGGATTTTACACTTTCACCGCCCAGCGCACCGAAATAAAGAGTTCCGGCTGAATAAGCTGAACCTGATGGAGCCCAAGAAGGCTTTCCAGAATGAATAAGGGGAGCTGTTATTCCGGCTTTCTTCTGGCTTCCTGTAATAGTAGGCCAGCCATAATTTTTACCCGGTTCGATCCGGTTAATTTCATCGTATCCATCAGGTCCATGTTCTGTGCTGTAAAGGACATGATCTTCACTCCATGAAAGACCTTGAGGATTTCGGTGTCCATAGCTGTAAACATATGAGTTGTCAAAAGGATTATCATCCGGGATCGAGCCGTCCAAATTCAATCGGAGGATCTTTCCGCCAATCAGATCCGGATTCTGGGCCATCTCTTCCTTTGTAGCATCTCCCGTGGAAGCATAAAGCTTGCCGTCCGGGCCGACTTTTAATCTGCCGCCCTGATGAAACTGCCCGCCGGGTATGCTGTCTAAAAGAGTTTCATCCTCTTTCCAGAAATCGCCCTCAAGCACTAGATTAACAATGCGATTCAGGATCATTCCCTGCTTTTCGTAAGTGTAGTAAGCAAATGCTTTCCCATTCTCATTATATTCGGGGTGAAGGACAAAGCCTAATAGCCCCGCTTCCGGCACCTTTGCCAGAGGCTCCTTTAGCTCTACTTTCATTCTCATCTGCTTCTTATTCTCGATTTTGACAATCGATCCTGTTCTTTCAGATAGAAAAATAGTGTCTCCGCTCTTATTGATGGACCATGGGACATCGAGATTTTCAGCAATTATTTCCGCCTTCTTGCCGGCATTTGCATCCGTCTGGGGAGCTTCTGCAGACTTATCACTGCGACTCGAACAGGAAACAAGCCATATCAATAAAAAGAGACAGCAGAAAGAAAAAATTTTCTTCAACCATACCTCTCCTTTAATCAACCTGGTTTTCAGGTCAAGATATTCACGATAAAAATTCTGATGGATTCAAGCCAAGCTCTCTGCAAATATCTGCTACTGCCTGTTTTTCTGAAGGATCAAAGTTTCCATCTGCAAAACCGATTGCGACACAGTAACGCACAACAAGCCTTCCCACTTCAGGTTTGCTTCTTACATTTCCAAGAGCTCTCATTGCTTCTGCGTGCCCAGTCATCCAATCTCTTTCAAGATTCATCACAAAATGGTTAAAACGCTGATTCACTTTCGCTGTATCAAACACACGCAGTTCCTGGCTATTATTAAAAAACTCGTTTACCTTTTGCCGCTCTGCTGAAGAAATATGCCCATCTGCCAAACTTACCAATGCACATCCTGCTACAATCGCATCCATAACATCCTGGCTTTTAAAGCGCTGCAGCAGCTCTTGTGCATTCCGCTTCTGCTCATTCGCCCATGCTGCAAAATCCTTCTGATCCGGAGACCATTTGTATGTGCACTGATTACAATTGAATTGAACCTTGCCGCCGCCGATAAATCCCCCCAGCAATCCGACCGGTCCAAGGACGAGCCCGCCTAATGCTGCTTTACCGATTCCAAAGCCTTTCTTGCCGGCTGACACATTTTGGGATTGGCATCTTGGACAAGAAGTGGTCCTGCCTGCAGTTTGAACCTGACCTCCTGCGTAGGAAGATAGCTGATTCATTCCGTAGCCCTGTGCTCCATTATATGTCTGTGCAGATGGATTCCCCTGCTGGTATGGATTTGAACTGATACCCGGTGTCTCTTGATAAACGCCGGAAGAATAGCCTCTGTTTTGGCTAAAATCATTCTGCTGCTGGTAGCTCTGCTGGATTGATCCCTGCGGCGGATGGTTCGGCTGTATGTATTCTGATCCTTGAGGATGGTTCTGAGTAGCCGGTTCATCATCTACGGTCACTCCAAAATTTCTGCATAGCGCTGATAGCCCGCCGCCAAATCCGCTTCCAATTGCATTGAATTTCCATTCATTTTGATGTCTGTAAAGCTCAGCTGCAACGATCGCTGTTTCCACTGAGAACTCATGGCCAAGCTGATAGCGGATGAACTCCATCCCTGTATCTTCACTGAAAATGCGGACATAGGCATTAGAAATCTGACCAAAGTTCTGTCTTTTTTCAGCAGCGTCATGAATCGTTATCGTAAATGCTATTTTTTGAAAATTATGCGGGACGCGGTTTAGATCGATACGGATTAGTTCATCATCCTGCATTCCTGCGCCAGTCCGGTTATCTCCGCAATAAAGAACGGAGCCAGACGCACCGTTTGGATTATTATAAAAAATAAAGTCGTTATCTGAAGGGACCTTTCCATTTTCCCCAAGCAGAAAGACTGATGCATCTAAATCAAATGCAGAGCCCCCCATCTGATTAATGTCCCATCCTAAACCGACTGCGATTTTAGAAAGACCAGGGTTTGTCTTAGTTAAATCCACTTTCTGCCCTTTTCTCAAGCTTACACCCACAGATACCTCTCCCTTTCTTCATAACGAATATTCTCCCTACCATTCTACCATTATTTCATTCCATCCCCAAATTATTACAATAGACCCAAACAAAAAAACCAGCATGCAGTCTGCTGGTTCAGTAATCCGTTATTTATGAGAAAAAGGGCATTTCCCCCTAATCGGTTCAATATCATCTCCAATGAAATACTGTTTCCACTCATTATGATCGACATCACCGTAATGGCTAATGTCAGGATGTGTCGGAAGCTGATCCCACTTCTCTACTCTTTCTCTCACCTTTTCCCTGGACATGATGCCTCCCTTTTCCGTTCCTTCAAGACCTTCAAAGATCATTCTTGGCTGAAAACCCAATACGAGGCTGTTTCCAAGGTGCCTCGTTTTCCGCTGCTTGTAAGCAGGCGCATTTCCAAAAATGAAAAATGGCTCTCCATTAAAATGAAAATCCCATAAATGATGATCTGGATCCTTAGGTGCATCCACCGGCCATGGCTTCGGATCCTGTTCATGAAGGTACTGCAAAATGTCCCAAAAACGTTTCCTGTATAAATCAAGTTCCCCTTCCTCTGTTTCAGGTTCCATAAAAACAAATAGACCGTGGCGTGTATAAGGTGGTTCTTTAAAGAGGGTCAAAAACTGCTCAACGGCCTTAGGAAGGTTTGACCAATCCTCTCTTGTTATGTATGCATACCGCAGTTCTCCCTTTTTTTCGGCTTTCATTCCGAAATAGCAAGGAAAAGTTGCGTCTGTAACTACGCCATGAAAGGTTTGATATTCATCGATCACCCATTGAGGCACAACTTCGGGATTCGTCATATCCTCCTTAGTCAAAAGAAAAGATGAAATAGTCTGCATGATAAGCCTCCTTTAAAATACTCCATATACCATTCCCTGTTAAGAAAAAAGAGAAACAATGAATGCGTTCCGATTGCGTAAAGACTTTCTGTTGTGGCATCCTGTAAAAAAACAAGTTGAAGGAAATGAACCATTTATGAAACTTAGCATACTCGACCAGGTTCCGGTTTCTAAAAACATGAGCGTTACCGAAACATTTCAGCAGACAGCTGAGCTTGCTCAGCATGCAGAATTCCTCGGATACACCAGATACTGGTTTGCGGAACATCACGGGACAAGGGGACTTGCCAGCACTTCTCCAGAAATTCTGATGTCGTATATCGCTTCCATAACCTCAAGGATCAGAGTGGGCTCAGGCGGCGTGCTTCTTCCTCAATACAGTCCCTACAAAGCAGCAGAAAACTTCCGGCAGCTTGAAGCTGTATTCCCCGGAAGAATTGATCTTGGCGTCGGCCGCTCACCCGGAGGCACACGAAAGGTTAGAGAGGCGCTTTTGGATGGTGCGGCAAGAGACTTGAGTGAATTTCCAAGGCAGCTGAAGGATCTTATTTATTATATAACCGATTCATTACCATCAGACCATCCATTCCATGGAATCAAGGCTGCTCCTCTTCCCGAATCCATCCCTCCGGTTTGGATTCTGGGACTGGGGGAAAACAGTGCACGGCAAACAGCAGAGCTTGGTTTGAATTATGTGTTCGGCCATTTTATTAAGCCGGATAGAGGACGGGAAGCTTTCCGGGATTATCGGAAACATTTTGTCCCTTCTCTATTTTCCGCATCCCCTCAGTCTCTGGCAGCCGTTTTCGTCATTTGCGGGAAAGACGATGATCACGCCGAGGAACTTGCATATAGTCAGGATTTATGGCTTCTCCGAGTAGAAAAAGGACTCGACAGCCGGGTACCAAGCATTGAAGAAGCCAAGTCAGTGGTTCGATCTGCGGCAGACCGTGAAAGAATGGCAATCAATCGAAAGAGAATGATCATTGGCGGACCTGATAAGGTGAAGAAAGCAATGAACGAGTTATCCGATCAGTACGAAACGGATGAAATCATGATTTTGACGAATGTCTATTCTTTTGACCAGAAAAAGCACTCCTTTTCAAGACTTGCAGAGCTATTTTTATAATGAGTAACGCGCATGCAGATTAAATCAGGTGACATACTAACCCTAAAATGTAAAACCTTGATGCGGGTTTCAATTCCTTTTTAAATGGATCGACTAAGGAATCGCTTAGGCGGGGAGTTTTCTGTGTGCTGAAGAAAATCATAATCATTCTATTCTTATCTGCCGCCGCTTTAACCGGCATTGCCTATACAGCCGTAAACGATGTGAAATCAGGGGCAGAATCCTATAATAGGCAGCATCCGATTCTCGCGTCTCCTATTTCAACCGGAGATGCGAGTCTTTTTACTGACGGAAAAACCCTGATTCGTTCTCTTTATAAAGACATTGAGGAGGCGCAGAGCTTTATTTATATCCACTTCTTTATCATCCGGGATGATGCCGTAAGCAAAGAATTTTTTGCTCTTCTTCAAAAAAAAGCGGAGCAAGGTGTTGATGTGAAACTTTCAGTTGATGCAATCGGCGGAAATGACATCACAAAATTGATGATCCGAGAACTTGAAAAAAGCGGCGCGCAGTTTGCCAATAGCAGGCCGCTTTCCTACCAGCATTTTTTTTATCGCTTAAATCACCGCAATCACCGTAAAATCGCTGTAATCGATGGAAGGTTATCGTATATTGGCGGATTTAATATCGGGGAAGAGTATCTTGGAAATGATCCAAGGTTTGGGTATTGGAGAGATTATCACGTTCGGCTGACGGGCTCTGGCTCTGAAGAAATAACAAAACAGTTTTTAAAAGACTGGAAGGAAGACACGGGAAAAACCATTCAGCCTCCCATCTCAAAAACCCATAGTACAGGCTCTGACCGCTACCAATTTGTTTTCTCAACTGGTGATGATCTGGAAAAGAAATTAATAGGCATGATCCATAATGCCAAAAGCAGCATTATGATTGCTACTCCCTATTTTATACCAACTGATGAGCTGATGAAGTCCTTGCTCGCCTCATTAAAACGAGGGGTTAAGATTGAACTGCTGATACCTGATAAGCCTGACTACTGGTATACGAAACCGCCAAGCTATCCAAGAACGAAGAAGCTTCTCGAAAATGGGGCTGTCATCTATTTATACCGCAAAGGATTTTTTCACGGAAAAGTCATGGTTATTGATGATTATGTGGCGGACATCGGCACAGCCAACTGGGATAAACGGAGCCTTTTTATAAATGATGAAGCGAACTGTTTCTTCTATTCCAAATCATTTATTGCAGAAACAAAAAAGGAGCTGCGAAAGGATTTCTCCTCAAGCCGCATCCTTACAGAAGACATGTATGATCAAATACCGTTCTGGGAAAAAATGCTTGAACGTACCCCTGAATGGATTTACGAGCTATTTTAAGTTTTCATCTTTAATATATTTTTCCTCTTCTTCAGAAGACAGCAGACGGGTTGCCTTTCCAATGGTCCCTCCCTGGATAGTCCAAATGGAGTTGTGATCCAATACAGCATGAGAGAAATCACCGGATTCCCAGCGCGACAAAATATCTTTATAAACATCTGCATGCTCCAGCTCGGTATAATGTTTATCTAAAAGGTCAGCTAAAGTTCCAATTCGATTTTCTGTAATTTTAATGGCTCCCCATTTTTCATTATTATGAGCAGCTATTTTTTGATGGGACATGTAATGAAGGACCTGCTGAAATGCGGCATCATCCCATTCCCTGCTAGCCGAAAAATAATGGAAAGCTGAACCCTTTTGATCGGTTGCTGCTTTTGCATGCTGCTCCTGATTTTGAACAGGCTCCCCGTACAAATAAAAGAATAAAGTCCCTGCTAAACCTAGTGATGCTGCCGAAATCGCAATGATGGACAGCCTTCCTTTAGCGGCTCTTTTTTCGGTCCTTTTTTCAGGCATGAAAACCCCTCCCTCAATCCTGATTGTACCACTTTTTCCATGTTTTATGTAAATGAATGGGAGGGTTTCAATTATTATGGTTTAAGTAAAATTTTACCGGTGCTTTTGCGGCTCTCAAGAAGTCTATGAGCATCTGCACCTTTTTCCATTGGAAATGAAAGCGGAGGCTGAATGCGGATATGCCCATCTAGTATCCAATTAAAGAGCTCTGAGGAACGATTTACGCGTTCTTCTTTTGAAGTGAGGACATTCCATAAATCTCCGCCTGTCAGGGTCTTGGATTGATCCATCAGCATCCTCGGATCAACAGGAAGAGGATCACCGCCGGCCATTCCATAAAAAATGACCGTCCCGCCAATTCGGATGGCAGCGAAACTTTCATTTAGGGTGGAGCCGACAGACTCATATACGGCATCTGCACCTATTCCATTTGTATAGGCCATCGTTTTCTCCGTCCAATTTTCATGATATAGAAATACTTCATCTGCCCCTGCTTTTAACGCGGCCTCTCTTTTTTCTGCAGAAGAGGTTAAGCCAATCACTTTTCCACCCATCATTTTAATGATTTGAACCAAAATTTGGCCGACACCGCCGGCTGCAGCATGAACGAGAATTACATCCCCCTCTTTTACCTGATAGCTGTCTCTCGTTAAGTATTGTGCGGTCAATCCCTGCAAAAGGACAGATGCGGCTGTGTCGGATGTGATACCGTCATGGATCGGGATCGCCTTATCAACAGGGACCGCAACATATTCGGCATTTGCATAAGGAACATCTGCAAACGCAATTCTGTCACCCGGTTTGATTCCGGAATGATTCCCTGCATCCTCAACAATACCCGCTCCCTCATAACCGAGAATGTAAGGCGGCTTGCCTGCCAAATGATAATTCCCTTTTCTTCTATACACATCTGCAAAGTTTAAGCCAGCAGCTTCAATGCGGACCAAAATTTCATCGGTCTCTAAAACAGGCTTGTCAATCTCTTTATACGTTAATACCTCTGGTCCTCCAAATTCTTCGAACACTAATGCTTTCATGCCAAATCTCCTTATTTTTTATTCTCACGGATGACCACACTTCCGCCTGTTCCCGTAATCACTACATTCGGGTGTGCAAGGAAAAGCCCGTGCTCCACAACGCCAGTAAATTGTTTTAGCCTTTCAGCCAGCTTTCCTGGCTCTGCAATCTCATCCAAATGCAAATCATATATGACATTTCCGCTATCTGTATAAAATGTCTCTCCAGTCTTGGTTTTGCGCAGGATCGGATGTAAATGTTCCTTTTCAAGAAGCCGTCCCGTATGGTTTGAACCAAACGATAGGACTTCAACAGGCAGAGGGAATTTCCCCAGCTTTTGTACCAATTTCGTGTGGCCCGCCACCCAAATGATTTTATCCGAAGCATTTGCTACAAGCTTTTCACGGAGAAGAGCGCCTCCTCCCCCTTTAATCCCATTGAATTTAGGATCAATTTCATCAGCGCCGTCAATTGTCAGATCAATTTTTTCTGTGTCATTCAAATCGATTAAAGGGATGTGCATGCTGTTAGCAATCCTCGCAGTGGCAGTGGAAGTAGCGACACCTTTAAGTGTCATTCCCTGTTCAATAAATTCACCGATTTTCGCCAATGCATAATATACTGTACTGCCTGTCCCTAATCCAATCGTCATTCCGTCTTTTATGAAGCCTGCAGCATATTCACCTGCTTGTTTTTTCTCATTCATGCCATACACCAGCCCCACTATAAAGCGTCCATATTCAAAAAGTAAAGACAGCTTCGTTATTTAGTAATTGATCTGTTTTAATTGAGCAAGAATTTCAGAAGGCTCAGCCCGATCTTTGTAATCGGCTTTCGTATATTCATAGATAATGTTTCCGTTTTGGTCGGCAATGAAGGTAGCGGATACAGGAATACTCCAGGATTCATCTCCATTGTGTCCGGGAATATCCAATCCCTTTTCCTTATAAATTTCAATTAAATACTCGGGCATACGGTAAACAAGATTAAAATCCTGTGCCGTCCTATTTCCTTGATCACTTAAAACATGAAAGGACAGGTCATTTTTTTCTTTCGTGCTGAGTGATGCATCAGGACTTTCCGGACTGATGGCTACAAGCTCAGCTCCCGCTTCATGAATTTCATCCAAAATGGATTGATAAGCTTTAAGCTCCATATTGCAATATGGACACCATCCGCCTCTGTAAAATGTGATAACAGCAGGTCCTTTTTTCAGGATATCCGTTATACTGATTTCCTTGCCATTCGCATCCGGCAGAACGAAATCAGGAATTTGATCACCAACCTGAAGGCCCTTTCCTTCTTGAGAATTCTCAAGCTCCCGAATCGCTTGCTCCATTTTCTCCCGTGTTTCTTTAGGAGTATTTTTCTTGAACTGCTCCAAATATTCTTTAAAGTCTTCACGCAACTGTACTTCAGCCATTTCAAATCCTCCTTCATCTCCTTAAACTTGAAACCATCGTATCAAGTTTTGGCCAGACTTGCTCCTTATATGCTTAACTGGACGATGATAACAAATCCTTCCTGCTGAAAAGCTGGCTCAAAACCGCAGAAAGTTCATCAGAGTTGAGTGTAAAGTCGGATTGATAAAGAGTGGACCTCAGCCTGAAGCCGTCAAGCAGCAGCATATACAACTCCGCCGCCTTCGAAGGATTGAGCTCAATTGGGATTGTCCCATTTTGCTGACCGGAACGAATCCATAGCAATGCGAATTGATAGAGACTGTCATAAAAATCATCAAGGGCATCCCGTGCAGTTTGATGATCTGTGCGAGAAACCAAATAGACAAAAATCTTTCCGATAATCTGTTCTGCATCTTCCATTACCCTGATCTGTTCCGCCAATACGTCTGCTGGATCCAGCATTGATTTTTGGCCTTCAGACAGCTTGTAAAAAAAACGGTCATTGCTTTCTGCCAAAAGATTTTGCAGAACCTTTGCCATCAAATCGTCTTTGCTTGACACGTAATGATAAATTGCACCTTTTGACAGGCCTGTTATCTTCATTAATTCAGCAAATGTTGTCTGAGGGCACCCTTTTTCTGCAATAAGCTGTTTAGCCGATTCTGTAATCTTTTGCTCTGATCGAATACGTCTCGCAAGCTGTTTCATGACATCCCTCCCCTCATTATTATAAAAACCGACCAGCGGTCTGTAAATATGACACCATAATATTACCCGATCCAAGAAGGATCGGGCTAGTGTTAATCATCATCATTAATAAATCGCTTTAATGTGAGAGGTTCAGCAAGTATTTTTTTAGCTGCTGCGAAAAAATTCTGGAAGTGGTCAGATTGATTGTGAACGTCTATGGCGTGCTGATCCTTCCATTGCTCGAGCATCACAAATTGATTGGAATTGCCTGTTTCTTCATATAGGCGGTAACTGACATTTCCCTCTTCTTCTCTTGTATGTTCAATTACCTGCTGTACTTTTTCAAGAAACTCTTCCCGGTACCCCGGTTTTACATTCATATAAGCTGTAATGCTGATCATTGCGGCCCCTCCTCTTAATTACGCAAACTATTTTAGATTATTCGTGTAACATCACACTTGGATTTAATGGAGATGATGTCGTTTATTTGCTTCAGTTTTTGTCACAGAACGTTCGGTTTATCATGAATAGAGAATTTGATATGCTGTTGGTAGACAGACTAGAAATCAAAAAAGACGAAACCTTTATGATCACTGCCTCGTATACATCATATCGAATGAAAATGGAGAGGTTGACAATATGCTATTAAGAAAATGGATGTCCCGTCTTGGGATTGGCGCAGCTAAAATTGATTTAGTACTAGACAGCGAAATCTATAAACAGGGTGACGTCATTAATGGGCGCTACGATATTTATGGGGGAACCATTGAACAAAAATTAAAAAGAATTGAATCCGATCTTGTTCAAACCCTTAATGGAAAAGAAACTCATATCCTAAACAACTGTATATACACTGCTTCCACAGTGATGGCAGAAGAGAATAGGGCCATCTCTTTTAAATGCAGATTGCCGGAGCAATTGCCTTTGACGGATGAAAAGACGACCTACAAGTTTGTCACGAAACTTATTTTTGAAAATGGGACGGACAGTCTCGATCATGATGAAATCAGGGTTATACCACAATAGTATGTTCACACTCCAACGGGAAGCTGTCAAATCGGACTTCCCGTTTTTTATTATCTGGTAAACTTGGCTGTTAATTGCAGTTAGCAGGCACTCGCTTTCCGCTCCGATCAAAAGGTGTCAAAATTCAACACCAGGATTTATTACTTAGCCTTTTTATTATATAACTTGACTAACCGATTCAATCCACGATTTAGCCATTAGCAGATTACCGGTGGAAGTCATATGCACTCCATCTGTTGTTAAAGGGACTCTCTCATTGACGTGAAGCACTTCAGTAAACGCCTGGTGGGCCGGAACTAAAATTGCATTGTATTTCAATGCAAGGTCTTTTACCGTATTTATGTATGGAATGAGCTTCCTATTCCCTTCAGATTGAAGATCTTCTTCAATTACTGTAGGCTCCATTAAAATTAAACGAGCTTTTGTTTTTGCTGTTGCTTCGTCTAAAATTTGCTCATAGATTCTTCTGAAATCATCTGGCATCACCTGTTTCATACCTGGCTGATCGAGCTGTCTCCAGACGTCATTTATCCCAATTGAAATTGTAAGAAAATCGGGCTTCTCATTAATAACATCCTTTTCCCAGCGTGATGCAAGATCCGTCACTCGGTTGCCGCTAATTCCCCTGTTGCATACCTCGATTTTGGAGCCCAGCCCTTCTAATACATAATAATCTCTTATTAACCGCACATATCCATGACCCAGGTTCACAGGATCGGACTTCCGGCCGGAATCCGTAATACTGTCTCCGATAAAAACGATTTTTCCAACTGGCAAGTTTTTATGAACAAACACTGGCATTCGCTCCTTTTGATGCGATATAGTGTTAGCAATTGTATGATTATCATTTTATCATAACAGCCTGGAGGCATTCTCATGAAAACTTTTATCATTACAGGTACATCTAGAGGTCTTGGGGAAGAGCTGGCCTCTCAATTGCTGAATACAGCACATCACGTTATCTGTCTATCAAGATCAAAGAGTGAATTTCTCCAACAGAAAGCTGAAGAGAAAAAGGCTCCTTTCTTAGAAATTGAAGCAGATTTATCAAATGCAGAATCGATTCCGGATCTTATGGAACATATTTTCTCTTCCATTCGCTTTGAGAATCTGCAAGGCATCTATTTACTGAATAATGCCGGTACTGTACAGCCCGTTGTGCCAGCAGAGCTTGCATCAGCAGGTGAAATGGTACAGAATATCTCGGTTAACCTTATTGCTCCTATGGTATTAACCTCCGAATTTATTAAGAGAACGGCTGATATCCCTGCAGAAAAAAGAATTATGAATATTTCCTCAGGAGCAGCCAGGAAGTCCTATGAAGGCTGGAGCAGCTATTGCTCTTCTAAAGCCGGGCTAGATCATTTTTCACGCTGTATCGCTGAAGAACAAAAACAAAGAACAAATGGGATTAAATGTGTTTCCATTGCTCCGGGTGTCGTTGATACGAGTATGCAGGAGCACATACGCAGTTTAGAAGAAGGCAAATTTCCGCAGCAGAACCGATTTATAAAATTAAAGGAAGAAGGAAAGCTTTATTCGCCTTCTTTTGCCGCAGAGAAACTGCTGACGGTACTCTTTGACGATCATTTCGGAAGCGAAGTGATTATGGATATCCGTGATGCTTGAACCAACTTCTCTTAATAAAGGAAGTGAAAGGACATCATCCTTTTCCGAATGAAACAAAGAAAGAACCCGCTTACTTAATTTAGCGGGTTCTTTCTTCATTATTAGCTTTTTACCATCTTTACTGCACTTAATATTTGAATGGTCATGGCCCCATTTACTTCATCAACTGTCGAACGAATCAAGACAGGAAAATCCTTGCTGTTTTCAAATTTGAAATCCGGTCCGCCCCACGAAACCGTCGCATCCTTGTCTTTCGGTACATATCCAACCTGTTTGGAATGGTGATGCAGCTCAATAATTTCGAGTCCTGCATTTTCTACTGCGTTATAAAGTGTCGAGGATGTCTGGCAGATTCCTCCTCCAACCCCTTCTACAAACTCTTTATTTACGATTTCAAGAGCTTTTTGAAAGCCTCTTGCTTCCGTTCTTTCGCCAACGATTAAATTGTAGTAAAAGCGGTCTCCAGGACCAAGTACAATGTTATTAATCGCGTTTGATGACAATTTAATATTATGGACCCGGCCTTTAACCGCTGGATTAAAATCTGTTTTGTACTCACCGATTACCTGATTCGTAATCCCGCTGATGTCTTCTGCTTTCACATTCGGTACACTTTCTTCAATCGGAAGCGTAATTCGGCTTTCGTAAGCACTTAAATTTTGAAGCATGCCGGATGTTTTTTCTTCATCCAGGACCACTCTTTTCTGCCCGGCTGAAAATTGTCCGTTAGCACCTAACTTTGCCGGCACCATAGGCTGATCAATTTTCTTTGCTAGATCATCTGCGATTGAATCGGCATCTATATCACCATTCGAGGAATCATACGTATAAAGAACATCATTTGTTCTGGAATCAATTAACTCCACTTTGCGGCTGAAATCTTTCGCTTCAAGAACGGTCTCTTTTGTCATTAAATCTTCTGGCTTAGTTACTTCCACTGTGCCCCCCCCTGCTGCTGAACATCCTCCAGCAAACAATAGTCCTAACACAATGGCTGATTTTTTTAACAATTGCTCTCTCTCCCAATTCACTATTTATTTCTAGCTCCCCTATAAAACGTTTAAACCATGGAAAATGTTTCATATTTTAATAAAAAGCTTTAAAACTTGGCTGTTGACTGCAATTAGCACTCGGTCCCATATCCTTGTGCGGGCGGTGAGCCTCCCCTTCGCTTCGCGAGTGCGTGGACTCACCTGTCCCGCTGTTCAAAAGATCAAGTCTCGCGCTTTCCACTCCAATTAACAGGTTCCAGTAATCAACATCAGGCTTTAATAGATACTAATAATAAGAGAAAATTAAATCCATTCCTTGGATGAATCAAATAAATTTTGGAATGAACACCTATAGATTTTACCACTTAAGAGAAATGACACATGTGTATATAGTACCATTTTCACCAAAAAACTAAACTATTAGGCTTAAGATAGAAAGAGGAAAAAAAAGAAAAAAGAAGCTGTGTCACGATTCAGCTTAATCATATCAGTGACTGAATCGTCCAGCTTCACTTTTCAAATCATTCATACCGGGGCTGGCTGTATCGGCCGAACCACTTGAACCGGCTCGTAGAAACTTGTGAGTAAATAATCTCTGCTGCTTTTATCACGAATGGAATATACATAATGATTCCAAGCGGCCTTGTAAGCGGCATGGCAAGAAAAATCTCCCTTAATGCATGCGCTCCGGCTAAGACCTCTTCATCTCTTGTAATCATATGGATTTTTTCAAGTAAAGGACGATCTCTCAGGAATGCAAAGGGAGTTTCTTCTATCGTTTGTACAGAAGACCATTTGATTTTGCATTGCCAGTCTAATGAGGAAAGGAATTTTTTCAAATGAAAACATAATGGACATTGCGCATCATAGAACACGACATGCTTCAAAATATCTCCTCCTATACCTGTTCATTACCACAATGTGAAGCAGCTTAAAACGAGGATTCCCTGGATTTTTCATATAACCTTAAATTTGAGTAAACAGCATGCAAATTCGGTACTGAAATACCTGTCTCGTTTGCCATATTATAAAGATATCCCTGCAGATGTCCTGCTTCAACATTCCCGTGTTTTTCCATGTCTCTTTGCATAGAAGATTTCATTGTATAGCTCATCTGATCGATTGTTTGCATATGTTTCTCTGTAATTTGTCCTGACAGAGGTGCATTTGCCTGTCTCATTACAGATTCCAATTCTTTAAACAGCCTTGCTAGAAATTCTCTTGATTCAGGCACTTCTCTAATTGGCCCAATCGGCTGTCTGAAAAGTGTGGTTACACTGGACATAGCCGCGATAAAGAGGTATTTCTCCCACATATCCTGCACAATTAAGCGGCTTGCTTTTGAATCACTTTTGCTTCCATTAAATGCATGCTCGACATCCCGGGCCCTTTCCGTCATGCTCCCATCCCATTCTCCAAAAACGAAACGATGGGTCTGGCTGGTCTGAATAATGAAACCTTCCGATGATAGATCAGACTCTATGAAACACAGACCCCCTAGAACCTGATGATCAGAAAACCGCTCTTTCAGCTTATGTATATGATTCATCCCGTTCAGCATCGGTATAATGACCGTATTTTCCCGAACGTACGGTGCAATATCGGATATTGCCTGATCAAGTTGGTAGGCTTTTGTGCTAAGAAGGATCACATCGTATGTTCCCAGATCTCCGCTTGTTATGGTTTCTGGCTGAAAGCTGAAATCACCATGAACGCTTTTTATAATCAGGCCTGTTTCAGCAAGCTGCCGATTCCGTTTTTCCCGTACAAGAAACGTTACATCCTGTTCATTTTCGGCGAGTCTTCCTCCAAAATATCCCCCCACAGCTCCTGCTCCAACAACTAAAAATTTCATTGGATACCTCCTCTTTTAATCCCGTTACTCAAATTATACATGAACAGAGAAAAAGCAGGAAAGTATCTGGTTATATTCAAGCTGGCAGTTTCTTATTCATCCAATAGACACCAAATAGAATCATAGCCCCTCCTATTAGTGCTGAAACTGCCATTCTCTCTTGCAGGAGGACTGCTCCTGCAGCCAAGGTAAATAGAGGCTCAATATACAGAAAAGCGGCCACGCTTGAGGCATTCATCCTTGATAACGCCTTTCCCCAAAACCAATAGGCGGCTGCAGAAACAAAGATTGCCAGAAAAAGAAGGTGCGCCCATTGATGATCAGGCATTGTAACTAAAGCATGCCAGCCCCCATTTCTTATCGTAAACGGAAGCATCAGCAGAGAACCAATGACACTTGTGTAAAACGCAATCGTGATTATTGGGTAAGGCACAAATAACTTTTTTAATAAGATGGAGTAAATTGCCCAATTAAGTGTACTGAGCACCATTAATGCAACACCTGCATTAGATGAAGCTTTAAATCCCTCACTGGAAGCGACAAAAAGTACACCTGCGAGGGCGGCAGCCATTCCGAACCCTTTGCTTTTCGTCATGTTCTCCCCTAAAAGTGCGGCCGATAGGATGACGGTAAAAACAGGGGAACAGGCAATCAGCCAGCCAGCGGAAACGGCATCAATGTATTGAAGAGCCAGCACTTGAATCCACTGATGAATGAACACACCGGAAACACCGAGGATTACAAGCTGGGGTAAATGTTTCAATCTGATAGCTAAAGGGATATTAAAAACGGCACCTGCCAGTCCAAGAAGTAAAGAAGCCAGTCCGAATCTTGACGCCACGATTGTATAAGGATCCAGGTTCTGAAGCAAGGATTTACTGGAGACAAAAGAAATCCCCCAAAAAGCAACTGCCGCTAATGCATATAACTTAAAGACAAATCCCTCTCGCAACACGATACCTCCAGAGTAAGACCTGTCCTTATATATATGCTGTTAACGTTTGTTCAGCACAAAATCGCCAATTCCATAATGGCCTCCCAATGGCTTCACTTGCTCTCTTTTTCCGTTTCACCAAATTCAACCGTTTTTATATCTCCCAGGACAATCGTATAAAAGAACAGTCCGATTGCAAGAACCGCTCCTGCAATCATGAAAGATAAATGAAACGACCCGGTTTTATCTACAAGGTATCCGGTAAGGGCAGCCGCCATGATTCCTCCGAATAAATTATTCGAGAAGTTAACGATAGAGCTTGTCTGCCCCTGTGCACCCGGTGGAGAAATTTTGGATGCAATTGTCCATCCGATTGGTGCCGTGGCAGATATTCCGGCAAGGCCAATGGAGATAAATACCATGGAGAGAATCGGATTGCTGGTAAGAATGGCGCCAAGAAATGAAAAACCAATCAGCATTCCGATTATAATGATACCTTTGTAAACCCGATTCGATTTATGCCCTTTTTGAATCAGCCGGTCAACGAGCCATCCTCCCACCGCTACTCCCGTTATAGAAGCAATTAGCCATGGAATAGCGGTCAGCAAAGAGGACGATAAGAGGTCAACCTGGAATTCTTCTTTAAAATAAGTAGGGAGCCATAGCAATAAAAGATTAAATGTATACCCGTATCCGGTAAAACCAATGGTGACTCCCCATACCTTTCTGCTGGTAAAAAGCTTTTTCCATACGTCTTTTGCCCGGTGAACCGGGATATCTGAAGCATTTGCTCCATATTTTTGAATATAATTGATTTCTTCTTCTGAAATGGTTTTATGTCTGCCAGGCTCGTCGTAATAGCTCCAAAAAATAAGTGTGAAGATGACATTTATGATTCCTAAAACCAAAAAGGCAGTGCGCCAGTCATAAAATGTAATTAATAAAGCAACTAGCGGTCCTCCAAGTACATTCGAAAATTTTGCGGCGGAATCAAATAAAGAATTTGCCAGACCCCGTTCATGATATGGAAACCAGTTTGCCGTGGCTTTAGAAGCAGCCGGAAAAGCAGAAGCGCTCATGATTCCAGTTAAGAACCTTAATAGGTAAAGGAGCAGCTTTCCGCTTATAAATGCGAAAATGATGGTTAATATGCTCCATACCGCCATACCGATTCTTGTAATCCATGATACTCCCCATTTATCGAGCATTGTTCCTATAGGCAGCTGCATCATAGTATAAGCATAATTATATATGGAAAAAACAATACCAATCTCTGTAGCGGACAGGTTGAAGCTGTCCTGCAGCTCAGGCGCCGCGACCGCGATCGCAACCCGGTCAAAATAATTAAGGATAATTATGCTGCATAAGAGGGAGGAAATCGCCCATCTCGTATTTTTCCCCTTCGGTCTTTGAATCGCTGCATCACCCATGAAAATCCTCTCCTTCATTTGCCTGTTAAACCCCTATTAACCTTCCCCGCTCCCTATCCTGCTACCCTTTTTATTCTCAAATGGTTTTCAATGTTAAATCAGGGGAACATAATGATTAAATACAAATTCTAAAATTGTCTTTTCATGTACAGGCAAACATACTATACTGTCCTTATTGCATAAATGTACTTCTATAGAAATGGGGTTTTCTTTTTGCTTTTACAGCCGCTTTTGATTTTCGTCCTGCAGATTTTATATGTTCCAATCCTTACTCTTCGGACGATCTTTTTAGTTAAAAATCAAACGAGAGCTGCCGCTGGCGTTGGATTAATGGAAGCTGCGATTTACATCGTGGCACTTGGAATTGTTTTTCAGGACCTTTCTAATATTTATAACATTATTGCCTATGTTCTGGGCTTCAGCGTTGGGCTGTATTTAGGCGGCAAACTTGAAAACAGGCTGGCAATCGGCTATGTTACCCACCACGTTAATCTTAATGAGCGTTCTGACGAATTAGTTCATGCGCTAAGAAACGCCGGCTTCGGAGTTACGGTTTTCACCGGACAAGGCTTAAACTCCATGCGCTACCGTTTGGATATTGTTTCCAAACGATCAAGAGAGCAGGAACTTATGGAAATTGTAGAAGAAATTGAACCGAAGGCGTTTATGACTTCCTATGAATTGAGATCATTTAAAGGCGGTTACATGGTTAATTCCATGAAAAAAAGAGCTAAAAAGTTTAACAGTGAAAAAAATCAGGAACAAGCAAAAACGGGCGATTCTCAATGAATCGCCCGTTTGTTTTTAAAAATTATCTTTAATCGCCTTTTCAATTAGCCCTTGACATCGCTCAAGTTCAACCTTAAGCTGCTTTTTATAGAGCATCGCAGCGTCAAAATCCCGAAATTCGTAGAATACAACTTCCTGAAGCTTCATTCCCTCTTTCTTTTTCTTCACCTGCTTTAATACGCCATCATCAATTAATTCATGAAGAGCTTTATATACTTCAGAATGATTCGGCTTATAGCCAAATCTTCTGAATTCATCTCTCATATTATCCAGCAGCTTAAGCCCATAAAGCCTTTTCTGGTCTGTCAGTGTGATCATATATAATTTAAGAAATGCCCGCTGTTTAAGCAGGAAACCGCTGCTGTTTCTTGATTCTTTCATTCTGTCCCCTCCTATTGAAAGCATACTACTCCTTTCGCTAATAGAACATGATTTCCCTTTCCCATTTTGTAAAATGATTCTTTTTACATTTTATTACGGATTTTGGTTTTAAAGTGATTATTTAGAACATGGTTTATTTAGAATGGTTTTTGTTGGTTATTAATTCAATTAAACTTAACTGCAGGCATTCGCTTTCCGCTTCAAGCTTCAGGGTTTTAAAAATTTACATTATGCTTTAACATAGCCATGCTTTTTCTTTTAGAACAATGTTCATTGGAAAAGACATCTAATTGATTATTTAGAACATGATTCTATTTGTTTTAATTTACATAATGATTTTATATTAAATTCCACAAAAAAAAACTGCCGGAACAAGTCCGGCAGTTTCAAGATTTATTGACTTATTTTATTCCTGCTTGTTCAAAAGTTGCCATTTCACAGAGCATTTTTGCTGCTCCCTTTACAATTGGGTAGGCAAGCGCTGCGCCGCTTCCCTCCCCAAGCCTAAGCTGGAGCTTTAATAGAGGTTCCAGACCGAGCCACTCGAGTGCTTTCTTGTGTCCTGGTTCTTCCGATAAATGGCCTGCAATTAAATAGTCACGGACATTCGGAGAAATGAGAACGGCAAGACACGCTGCCGCCGTGCAGATGAATCCGTCCAAAAGGATTGGGATCCTGTGTTCAGCTGCTGAAAGGATTGCTCCGCACATTCCGGCGATTTCAAGTCCCCCTACTGCTGAGAGCAATTCAAGGGCATTTTCTTTATCGGGACGGTGCTTTTCAAGGGCAATGGTGATTAGCTCGGATTTGCGAGCTTTCTTCTTTTCTTCAATCCCCGTTCCATAGCCTGTAATGGCGTGAACATCAAGGCCTGTGATGGCAGCAAGAAGAGCACTTGACGAGGTGGTGTTCCCAATTCCCATTTCTCCTGGGATGAGGCACTTCACGCCTGATTGGATCATTGCCGCAGCCTGCTCCCTGCCGGTCGAGATTGCCTGCTCAGCCTCGTATTCAGACATGGCTTTTTCTCTGACAAAGTTAGCTGTTCCCATACGGATTTTACAAGCTTGAACTCCCGGGAAAACCTGATGTCCTTTTATCCCTATGTCAACTACCGTCATCTGAGCTTCAATCATTCTTGCAAAAACGTTAATGGCTGCCCCTCCGCTGCTGAAATTTACAGCCATAAGCGCCGTAACGTCTGAAGGAAATGCAGAAACTCCTTCTTCTGTAATGCCATGGTCGGCTGCGAAAACAAGGACGCCGGGCGGACAAACGGAAGGAAACGGATTGGCTGTTATTTCTGCAAGCTGAACAGCCAGACTTTCAAGCCTTCCTAAACTTCCAAGGGGTTTTGTTAGCTGATTGATATGCTCGCTTGCTTTTTCACCCGAAAGCCGGTCAATTGGTTTGATATTGAATGCCATGTTCATCGCCGCTCTCTCCCATTCAGCCCATTATGTAATGAGTGATGGCGTGTGCTACACCATCTTGATTATTGGTAAGAGTTTCTCTGTCACAAAGTTTCTTCACATCCGGATCTGCATTTCCCATAGCAATGGATAATCCCGCAGCTTCCATCATAGGGACGTCATTGAAATTATCTCCTATCGCAACCGTGTCCTCCATTTTAATACCTAAATGGGAAGCCATAATTTGAAGTCCCTGCCCTTTATGGCCGTCTGGATTCATGATTTCAAGGTTATTCGGACCAGAAGAAGTCGGGGCAATACCGTCGATGCTCTCAAGGGCTGGGAGCAGCTCCTCCTTTAAAGCCTGATCAAGGGTTAAGATAAAGAATTTTTGAATAGACAGTCCTTCTTTGTTCAATAATTCTTCAACAGAATCAAAGAGCTTTACAGCTCCATCCGCTTTTGGCTGTTCCGTAATTCTTTTATATTCAGCTTCTGATATGGAATGCTTGCCATCCAGTGATTCTAATGCGGCGGTTGTCCGTTCAGCCCAGCTGTTCAGGACGTAGATGCCTTCGCTCGTATAAAGTTTATACGGTACATTCTTTTTATCAAGCAAAGCTGCCGATTCCTTGACTGCACTTTCGCTGATCGATACCCTCGATAGGAGTTTTCCTTTCGAATAAACAACTGTCCCATTGCTCCCGGCAAGATCACATTGCAAATTAAATTCCTTTAAAACTGCCTGAATATCTTCTGGTGCCCTGCCGGAACAAATCATGACATGATGCTCTTCCTGCGCTTTTAATAGTGCATTTCGATTCACATCAGAAATCTCCAGCTGCGATGAAAGCAGCGTTCCGTCTAAGTCAATTGCAATCAGTTTCATTATGTATGTCTCCTTTATCTTCAATCTTCCTTGCTGCATATCTATCTTACACGTATTATGCTCGTTCGTCATGACTTTGCTTTATTTTGAAGCACTGTTTAACTTGGCTGCTGAGATTGGAATTTGTTCTATGCAGCGGGCTGCCCGCTGTCAGCGTAGAGGAAAATTAAGCCAATGGACCAAATCGTTTTCGTTCAAAAAAACGATTTAAGAACAGCAACCATTTAAAATAGCCGGCTCCGAAAATGGAACCGGCTGGCGGATGCTATCTGATTTGACCATTCCCTTTAAGCTTGAGCTTTGTCGTAGTTAATGCCGGAAGACCCATCGGACCTCTTGCATGGAGCTTTTGTGTCGAGATGCCGATCTCTGCTCCAAAGCCTAATGCACTCCCATCAGTGAACCGTGTTGAAGCGTTGTGATAAACAGCCGCTGCGTCCACCCTGTTAAGAAATTCTTCGGCGGAATCTGCATCCTCTGTAATGATTGCTTCGGAATGCTTCGTTCCATACCGGTCAATATGATGAATCGCATCCTCCATATTTTCAGCTGTTTTCACTGCAACATCCAAGCTTAAATATTCATCTGCCCAGTCCGGCTCTCCGGCTGCGGCGGCTCCATCCAAAACATTCATTGCCGCTTGATCAGCATGAACTTTAATCTTATTTCTCTTAAGTGTCTCATTCAATATGTCTTTATTAGCAGAGAGCCATTCTTTATGAACAATGATCGTCTCAGCAGCGTTACAAACAGCAGGACGGTCTGTCTTAGCATTCACGATAATGGATAATGCTTTTTCACTATCTGCGTGTTTGTCGACATAAATGTGGCAATTGCCGACTCCTGTCTCCAGCACAGGTACAGTAGCATTTTCCACGACCGCATGGATCAATGCTCCGCCTCCGCGCGGAATGAGAACATCAATGTATTCTTTCATTGTAAATAGCTCCTGTGCTGCTTTACGGTCTGTGCTTGAAATAAACTGGACTGCGTCTTCCGGAATGTCCGTTTTGGATAATCCCTGATGCAGAATATTTACAATCGCTTGATTGGAGTAAAGAGCAGAGGAACCGCCTTTTAGCACAATCGCATTGCCTGATTTAAGCGCAAGCCCTGCAGCATCGGCTGTTACGTTTGGTCTGGCTTCATAAATCATCCCGATTACTCCTAAAGGAACGGAAACTTTTTCAGCCGACAGTCCGTTATCAAGCTCCCACTTTTCCTGTATTATACCTGCAGGATCTTCAAGATCGATAAGCTTTCTAAGCCCCCCGGAAAGTTCTTTGATTCTTGATTCACTCAATTTTAAACGGTCCATATACGCTTCGTCGTACCCTTTTTTTCTTCCCGCCTCAAGATCTTTTGCATTTTCGTCTAGAATGTACGGGATGTTAGCTTCTAATTCATCAGCGAGTTTTTCCAAAGCACGGTCTTTCGTTTTCGTATCCAGCATCTTTAAAACATTTGCTGCTTTTTTTGCCTTAATCGCCTGGTCCTCTACTGTTTGACTTTCCATTAATAAAGTCATCCAATTCCTCCCATCAGATTATACGCCCGCTGGCATAGGAAAATCCAGCCGGCAGACTAAGCCTTCGCTGTCCACTATTGCTTTTGCATTCCCATCCATTCCTGTTACATCCAAGCCTCGGAAATTTGAAAGCTGTTCAGATGAATAGTTGACGATACCGAGTCCTATTTCCTCTCCCCGATCATCTTTAAGTCTCACAACGGCACCATGCTTAAATCGGCCTGATACGTTTAAGACGTGCTGAGCATGCAGTTCACCTGAATGCTCTACTATAGCGGTTTTTGCTTTATCATTGACGGTTACGCTTCCCTCTGGTCCTGAATTAAAGGCAATCCATTGCTTGCGGTGATCCAAACCGTCACCTGCCATGCTTGGATTAAAATAGGTTCCTTTAGCAGTACCGCTGACTGCATCCCCAATCAATCCTTTTATTCCCGATTTCCCTAGAAAAGCCGGGATTCCTGAAGCCATCGTGATTTTAAATGCTTCAATTTTAGACTTCATCCCGCCTGTTCCTACACCGGTCCCTGGATCACCGGCAGAATCCTCAATCTCGGATGTGATTTCATGCACATTTAATAGAAGTTCTGCATGCGGATTTTTCCTGGGATCACTATCATATAATCCGTCTATATCCGACATGATGATGAGCTGATCTGCATCCACTAACCCTGCCACCTTAGCGGAGAGAGTGTCATTGTCTCCGAACTTCAACCGGTCAATTGTGACTGTATCATTCTCATTTACTATCGGAACAATGCCTCGATCCAGCAGAATTTTTAATGTATTTCGCGCATTCATATATCTTTTCTCATCAGAAAAGTCACTTCTCGTTATGAGAATTTGGGAAGCCACATATCCATGGGACAGGAAGTATTCCGAGTACGCCTCCATCAGCAGGCCCTGACCAATGGATGCTGCTGCCTGCTTCTCTGTTAATGCCGTCGGCCGGTCTACACAGCCAAGCTTGCGATATCCTGCCGCTACTGCTCCTGAAGATACGAGGAGAACTTCGTGTCCTTCTTCCTTTAATTCCACAACTTCCTCTACAATTCTTTTCAGCTTCCTTCTGCTGATTTCTCCGTGAAGACTGGTTAAAGAGCTGCTTCCAATTTTAATGACAATGCGTTTTTTATTAGTCAACTGTGATCACTCCTATGATTACTTAACCAAAATCGCTTCCTCTAATTGTTCACTCATTTCTTTAGACCGTTCAGCGGCTGATAAAATCGCTTGTGCGATTGCATGGCCGCCTCCGTTAAATTTAAAGGCTTCAAGTCCGGCTGCTGTGGTTCCATTTGGAGACGTAACGTTTTCCCTAAGCTGTGCCGGTGTTTCCTCCCTGCTCATCATCATTTTCGCTGCCCCTAAAATTGTCTGGGCTCCTGCTTTCCTGGCCATTTCAGGGTCCATTCCATTTTCTTCTGCTGTTTTTTCAATGCTTTCCATTAAATAATAGAAGTAAGCGGGACCGCTGCCTGCAATTCCGGTAAATAAATCCATCTGGGTTTCTTTTATTACAAATACCTTTCCAATAGATGCCATTAATTCCTCCGCCATCCAAACGTTTTCCATTGAAACATTCGGACTTGGCGATAACGCTGTGGCTGACTCTCCTATCATGCTCGATGTATTTGGCATCACTCTGATTACCTGCTGTCCGCCGTGAAGGCATGCTTCAATAAACTGATTGGATATTCCCGCGAGAACCGACAAAATGGTTTGTTCCGGCTGAATTTTTTCTTTAAGCGGCTTCATAGCTTTTTCTGCATCCTTAGGCTTCATAGCCAGGATAAATGCATCCATTTCTTCATATGGCAGTTCTTCTGTATGCATGGCTTGTATTCCGTATTTTAGAACTAGCTCTTCTCTTCTTTCACGATTGGTTCTATTTGTTACATAAATATTTTCCCTTTTTACTGTGCGTGATTCCGTTATGCCCGATATCATGGCTTCAGCCATAGATCCTGCCCCTATAAATGCAATTTTTATTTCCTTCATAATATTGACCCCCTGTTTGCACCTAATTAAATCAACTTTTAACAAGATTTTATTGAATGGATTTTTTTAAGGTAAAGCGGATTACGATCCATTTCTCTTAAGGCACATTTACGCTGTTTTCACTGTTCGCATTTTGTTCGTATAATTAATTAACGTTACCTATCGTAACATGACCGCAAATAGTGTCAAGGCGGCAAAAATCCTCTAATAACCGAGTATTTATATGATGCACATACGAGTAAGCGCTTGCAAATTCCTATTTAATTCTTAATGTTCTGATATTTAGCGACCGCTCTTCCAGTTGATTTCAGCTTAAGATTTCAGCAGGGCAGCCGTTTACCTTTCCATACTTCCTACCGAGATTCTCTTTATTCTTAAGCACTGTTAAACTTTGCTGTTGATTGCAGTTAGCAGGCGTTCGCTTATCCTTGGGCGGGCGGTGAGCCTCCTCGCCGCTTTGCGCCTGCGGGGTCCCACCTGTCCCGCTGCTCTTAGCTCGGAGTCTCACGCCTTCCACTCCAATCAACAGGTGTAAAATATCAACACCATGCTTTAACATAGCCTATTCTTAAAAAATGGCAAAAAAAAATAAACGGCCAATTGGCCGTTTATTTTAAATTAAAAGGATGAGCATGGATTGTCGACTACTTGAAGCTCTTTTGTCTGGGTAGCCATTGGGCTTTTACAGATCGGGCATAACGGCTCATCACTGCTTTTAAAGTTATCCCGAACCCAGCAATTGCAATTGTCAGCTGTACAAGTCCAGATTTTCGTATCTTTTGTAATAATTTCCTCAACCGGTTTTTTATTATACAAGAACAAAACCCTCCTTTTATACCTCTAACTAAAAAGCTACCCATAAAAGGCAGCTTTTATTACTCGCAATTTCCGCAATACGTGAGATTATGAAGCGGCTTCTTAGACTGGAGAATAAATCTCCAAAAACCAAAACAACGAAAGCCCTGCCTCTCTTTCATCCTTACGGCTCCTAGGCCGTGCCAGTATGAATCAGTTGTTTGGATAAACCAAAAACATCATTTTGAAAAAGGTTTCTTGTTAAGCAGATAAACTGAAGATAAGCTCTTGGAGGGAAAGAATGCGGTGAAAAAAGATATTTCTTCGTTTATTTCTAATAGCTAAATGTACTTAACGTACTCTCAAGTCTAACATCGAGTCGATCAAAATTAATTATATACCTGAATCCTGAAAATGTCAATAGGCCGATGATCTTCGCTTGTTAGCGCAGAACAACGGCCAGACAATTCAAGATAACGATTTCCTGTTAACAGCAGTAATTGCATCTTGAATCATTTCTTTGTATTTCCTCTCTTCTAATACTTTAATTCCCTCAGCTGTAGATCCTCCAGGAGTTGTTACTTGTTCCCTTAAAGCAGAAGGATTTCCGTTTGCCATCAGCATAGCAGCTGAACCGGAGATCATCTGAGTGACAAGCTTTTCCGCCTTGCTTTCAGAAATCCCATATTCTTTTGCTTTCTCAATCAGCACTTCAGCAAACAAATAAGCAAATGCAGGCGCACTTCCTGTAATTGCTGTTAAATGATGAATTTCTTCCTCCGTACATTCTTCAGCCTGTCCAATTGCATCAAGAAGCAGCTTAAGACTTTTTTCCTGCAGGGCATTAAGCGGCTTTTTCCCTTTGCAGTACAAAGACATGCTTTCTCCGATAGATGATGCCGTGTTCGGCATAATCCAGCTGACTGCTGATTCGGGCAAAGCCGACTCCATTTTTGATGGACCGATTCCAGCGGCGATTGTCACGATCAATTGCCCGCTGACAAGGCTTCGAAGCTTCATAAAAACTTCCTCATGTTCTTCAGGTGGCATAGCCAGAACGACGGTGTCTGCTTCGTGAATTTTTTCCTGCCATTGAAAGACCGTTTCTGCACCATATTGTTTTTTCAGCCTTTCCAGCCTCATGATATTCGATTGGTTTGAAACGATAATCCGTTCTATTTCATTTTCTTTTTTTGCTCGTAAACCAGCAATAATGGCCTCTGCCATTCGGCCTGCCCCAATAAATAAAATAGTCGGCTTTTCCACTCATTCCACTCTCTCTTCACATTAGTAATAGTTGAAAAAATTATATCATGAAAGTGTCTATCGGTCATTATTTCTTAAAATTAATACAGATCAACTAAAAACATTAATACAGTTTTCAGCTGTATTGCAATCTTTCCTTCTTACAGCAAACATAAGTACAACAGGATCAAACATGTTCTTTATAACTAACCCTTTTCCACAGTCAATCATTCGCTGTGCATAACTTTATATTCATAAATATATTTATGAAATACCATTAAAAAAAAGCCCTGAAATGGGCTCAAATCGTTGGTTTGATGGCTGCTACACTCTCTCTGCTGATGATCTCATATCCTGATACCATTTTTTTCTGAATGGTTCTTCCTTCAATGAGACTGACGATAGAATATGCAGCATTTAATCCAACATCAAAATAGTGAAAACTGACCGTGGTAAGGCCAGGATGAACCATTTCGGATATCCGGTATCCTCCGAATCCCGCAACAGATAAATCTCTTGGAATGGCAAGTTTCTTTTCTTGTATAGCTTTCATTGCGCCAAGTGCCATGTTATCTGTAGAACAGACGATAATGTCCGGTAAACCCTCACTTAAAGCTTTATCTGTTTCCAGTCTGGATTTTTCCATTGAAAAGTCCGCTTCCAAAGCCTTTACTGAATGGGGACCGCTGTCTTTCAAAGCATCCATAAAACCGCGTTTCCTTTTTTGGCCAACCGCTTCATCCTGTTCACTTACCCCGATAAACAAAATGTTCCTGTGTCCCTTTTTATAAACAAATTTCCCAAGGTCATATCCTGCTTCATAATCGGCATGAATAATGGAATGATAATAGTTGCTTTCCTGCCCAATGATTAAGGAAGGAATGCCCGCATCCTCAAATGCACCATGATGTTCTTTTGTAATTTTTGTAGCCATTAAAATGATACCGGCTACTTTTTGCCGTGCAAAAGCATAAATATTTTCGATTTCTCTCTCCTGAACCTGATCGGTATTGGCAACAAGCATTTGAAACCCAAGCTCCTTAAGTCTTTCATCAATGCCCATCAGCATCTTGGTCATCGTATAAGAATCAAGCCTCGGAATAATAACTCCAATAAAATTTGTCTTTTTCTGTTTCAAACTTTGAGCAAACGCATTAGGTTCAAACTTTGTTTCAGTAATAGCATTTTGAATTTTCTGGGCTGTTGCCGCGCTTACGTAGCCGCCATTTAAATATCTAGAGACGGTACTTTTGGATACATTGGCCATATTGGCAATATCGGATATGGTCGTTCTCAAATAATCCCCTCCCCCTCTTTGAATATCTTCTCATAGTCATGTAGTTTATATCATTACCAGCGAAAAAGACAAGCATCCATCACTTGTCTTTTGTTTACATAATTAAATTATGTACTAAATACCCTGAACCAAGAGATATACGTTACAATCGATTTAACATCTTAAAATCCACAAAAATGTTTTTTTATGAAAAATTATGATTTAACCAAGGTGTATCCAAGATTTTTCAACACATATCCCATTCCCTGTTTAAACGAAGGAAATGCTTTTATGGAAAGTCCGTATCCCCTGCTGATCATTTGCCGGGCCATGCCTGGCTTTAATCCTACGCAAATGGCTTCTGTTCCCATTAGATTTAGTGCCTGAACGAGCTGCTCCAGCTTATCAATAACAGCCTCATCGGGTACAGAATACATTTCCGAGAAATCAAAAAGTATGTATTCTGCTTGATTAGCACCAGCAAAGGACAATAATTTCCCTGTCATGTGTTCTATCCTTTGCTCGGATAAAAAACCAGTAATAGCCGCAAGAAATGTATGATCAATCATAGTACCTATGATTGGCGTGTATAATTCCTCCATTAGCTTCCTTCCAGAAAGCAATTCGTTTTCGTAATCGGTTACATCTTTCCAGGTAAGAATATACCCCCTGCTTTCCGGAAGCCTGTCAACAACGATATGTGCAGAGAAGGTTTGAAACAGGTGTATAGTCGAAGTATACGGCAAAGGACCATGTTCAATTATCCGGATTTGATCTGCCCTGTGAAAGGATTTCAAATTCATCCCCATAAACGAATCTGCATCCTCAAGGTTCATATGCGGGGCGACGGTATTTAATAAATCCCCAGCACATTCGTTAAACCATGTAATATTTAATTCATCATCTGTTAAAATTAGTGACTCTCCTACACGATTCAGAAGTTCAATCGAATGTATCCCTTCCAGTAAATCCTTCTTCAGCTCCAACTTCCCAATCCCTCACTTTCATATATGGGCTATTCCTTTTTCAGGAGGAAGAGGGTATATGTATGTATTACGCCTCTTTAAAATAATCCTTGTAAAATCCGCTGACTTTGCCTGAATTGTCCACGACAAAATAAAATTCCTCAGTTTCATTTTTCACTTCATATGTGCTGCCTGCTGTTAATGCACGGTTTACGATATATTTCTCTGCATCTGTGTGAATGCACGTCACTTTTTTTATCGTTTTTTTATCCTGCCAATTAAGATGATTCATCGCTGTTCCGCTCCTTCAAAATATGTATTTCTTATGTATAGTTTATTATTATTTCAGCTGCATGGCAAACTGCCGGGTCATTAAAATTGAATGAATATTCCAGTCATATCATCATGCGGGAGGCCATTTATATGTTCCAGGTATCTTAACGCTTCTGCATACGATTCAAGACCAAGTTTCGAAATCTCGATATGCACATCACGGAGACTCCACTCAGGATGAAAAAAACCGTCACTTATTATCAAAAGGCTCTTAATACCCTTAATATCCGCTTCCCCGGTCTGAATAAAATCAATGAGCTCCTGATCTCCGTTCACAACAGAATATCCTCCGGTTCGATTTGCCAGATGCCGGTGATCTTTCATCCTTTCATGAGGATGATCAAGAAACCAGCTTTCAGGAGGAATATGAAGTCCTTCTGCTCTTTTTCTTTCCCGTACTAGTCTGGCTCTTTCTGAAATGCCTTCAACCGAGTTAATCGTAAGCGGAGTAACGAACCCATGATGATCTTCCTTTAAAATCATGCAGTCTCCACATTGTATAAACGCCGCTTGTTCTCCTGTAATTCTTAAAACAGCCGCACAGGATGCCCATCTTAAATGCCTTTCCTCAATTGCCAAAGCAGCAGATTCCATTTTTTGAAGAAGAAGAGCGTTTGCTTCAGCAAGCCATTCTATTAAACTTCTATTTTGGTTTATTGGGAGAGCAAGGGTGGAGGCGAGCATATGGGAAGCAAGATAAGCTCCATTGTGTTCATTTTGAAACAACTCATCCGTCATCGGCGTAACCCCATCGAAAACACCAAAGGTCAGGCAATCGTCTGAAACAAAAAAAGCATCTTCAATTTCTTTCTTACTTGGACTTTTATGACTCAATATGGATAGATCCATCTTAAATCACTCCTATTTCAACCGTTATTCTGCTTTTCCAGTATAGCATATAATGGAAAAGTGATGAATGCGCGGCGGTTTGACATTAAACTGGCTATGTTCCAGCATTGAGCTTTTTTAAAAAATCGGTTGATTGGATTGGATGCGTAAGACCTGCAGTCTCGCTTAGCGGCAAACTCCTGCAGCAGAAACTAACAGCTGCGTTTATCACAGCTAGGAAATTATTAGAATATCGCAATTACCCTATTGAAAATCCCCCTGCCGATCCTTTTGTTCTGATAAATGAGCAATAAGATTGACCACAGCGTCCAGCCATTCATTGAGCGTTGTGTAAAATGCATGGATATCAACTGCAAAAATGCTCTCATCCAGAATGACAGCTGCAATTGCATTTCTAAAGGACTGGATTGTCATATTCAAAAAAACTGCCGGGCATCCGTTATTCAATAATTGAGAAAGGAAAGCCTCTAAATCATCCGTGCGTTTCTTCTGAAAGTCAGTAAAATAGGAAAACAGAATCTCGAAAATTTGTTCGTTTTTCTCAGCTTGAATAAGATACAGAGAAAATTCACTTTCTCCTCTTTTAGCGAGCTCATTCTTCCATTCACACTTAATTCTCGTTTTCCCCTCTACTGCTCCTTGAATCATCGTTTGAATCATTCATGGCCCCTCCGCTTCATGGTTCTGGCATCTAAAAGCAACTGGCATTAACTAACCTGTTTAAAACCGTGCCCATATTAATATAGCATGTATTGAAGGTCAGCCAAAATTGAAAAAGACCTATTCCGAGCGGAACAGGCCATTTTTCTATGAAGATTCTTATTAGCCTTCCAAAAGAAGAGACTCAGGATCTTCAAGCAATTCTTTTACTGTAGCAAGGAAGCTAACCGCTTCTTTTCCATCTACAATACGGTGATCATATGATAAGGCGATATACATCATTGGGCGGTTTTCCATTCTTTCATGATCAAGTGCAATCGGACGCCATTGGATTTTATGCATACCAAGGATCCCTACTTGAGGTGCGTTCAGAATTGGAGTGGAAAGCAGGGAGCCAAAAACTCCGCCATTTGTAATGGTAAATGTTCCGCCTTGAAGCTCGTTCAGGGCAAGCTTGTTGTCTCTTGCTTTTTTTGCCAGGTTGGAAATTTCCCCTTCAATTCCTGCAAAGCTCATGCGGTCAGCATCACGGACTACAGGTACGACAAGACCGTCCGGCGCAGCTACAGCAATACCAATATCGTAGAATTTTTTCAGCACAAGTTCCGTGCCTTGAATTTCTGCGTTTAAGAGCGGGAATTGCTTAAGGGCTGCAACTACAGCTTTAGTGAAAAATGACATAAAACCTAGACGGACGTCATGCTGCTCGAAAAATTTGTCTTTGCGGCGCTTTCTAACATCCATGACAGCTGTCATATCTACTTCATTGAATGTTGTAAGCATGGCAGCCGTCTGCTGAACTTCGACCAAACGGTTCGCAATCGTTTGTCTGCGGCGGGACATTTTCACACGCTCAACCGGTTTAGCCGGATTATCTGCCTGAGCTTGAGGAGCTTTTTCAGCAGGTTTAGCAGCTTGAGGCTGCTTAGGCGCGTTTTGATGGTTTTCGATATCATGCTTGCGCACTCTTCCAAGAGGATCGGAAGCATTTACAGAGCTGAGATCAATTCCTTTTTCCCTCGCAAGTTTTCTTGCAGCAGGAGAAGCAATTGTACGGTTTTTCGTGTCCGCCTGGACAACAGGCTCACTTTCTCTTGATGGAATGTGATCTGTTTTTGGTTCTTCTTTTTTGGATTCTTCTTTCTCTGGCTTCAGCTCAGCTTGTTCCTGACTGCCTTCATTTGCACTTTGTACGCCGCCCGCTTCTTCCTTTTCATCGATCGTTCCGATGATTTCACCTACTTGAACGGTATCCCCAGCGTCCTTCAGTACTTCTTTTAATACTCCGGATTGTTCTGCTGTCAATTCTACATTGACTTTATCTGTTTCAAGCTCAAGCAAATACTCACCCTGCTCAACAAAATCACCAGGCTGCTTTAGCCATTGTGCAATGGTTCCTTCCGAGATTGATTCTGCCAGTTCCGGTACTTTAATTTCAGCCATGATCATTTCCCCCTTAGTTTCGTGTAATCGCCTGTGTTATGATGCGTTCCTGGTCTTTTTTATGAACAGTTGGATCTCCCTCTGCAGTACTGGATCTCCTTGTTCTGCCGATATAGGATACGTCAGCTCCTGATGGGGCTGATTCGCGAAGTTTAGGTTCGATATACGTCCATGCACCCATATTTTGAGGTTCTTCCTGAACCCAGATGATTTCTTTAAGATTCTCATATCTGGACAAAATGGATTCCACTTCTTTTTGCGGATATGGATAAAGTTCTTCCACTCTTAGAACATGAAGCCAATCTGTATTTTCTTCTGACTGGCGTACTTTATCTGAAATATCAATGGCAAGCTTTCCGCTGCAAAGAACAACGCGTGTAACAGCCTTGTGCTCTCCGCCCATCCCTGATTGCTCAAGCACCTTTTTAAAGGATCCGCTGCTCAGTTCCTGAACATCCGAAACCGTGTTCGGATTGCGAAGCAGGCTTTTCGGAGTCATAATCACGAGCGGTCTGACTTCCTCCATTTGCAGGATTTTAGCTTGTCTTCTTAGGATATGGAAGTATTGGGCAGCACTTGTAAGGTTCGCTACTGTCCAGTTGTTTTCAGCGGCAAGCTGAAGATAGCGTTCCAGTCTTCCACTTGAATGCTCTGGTCCCTGTCCTTCATACCCATGCGGAAGCAGCATCACGAGGCCGGATTTTTGGCCCCATTTTGCACGGCCCGCAGAGATAAACTGGTCAAAGAATACTTGAGCAGCATTCGCGAAATCTCCGTATTGGGCTTCCCAAAGGACTAATGTTTCAGGAGAGAATACGTTATAGCCATATTCAAAACCGATGACCGAGCCTTCAGAAAGCGGGCTGTTATGAACCGCGAAGGATGCTTTCGTCTGATCAAGCTGATGAAGCGGTGAATACACGCTTCCTGTTTCGCTGTCATGCAATACAAGATTACGCTGTGCGAAGGTTCCCCGCTCTGAATCCTGTCCGCTTAACCGGATGGGTGTGCCATCAAGCAAAATGGAACCGAATGCAAGAGCTTCAGCAAGTCCCCATTCTACCTTGTGATCCTCTTCAAGCACACTTGCACGGCGTTCGAGGATCCGCTGCAGCTTCCCAAACACTTTAAAGTCTTCAGGCCATTCAACGAGTGAACGGTTGATGGAACGGATATCACTGATGTCAACAGCCGTCTCGATTTGCGGAATTCCATGAGAAATCGTTTCCGGAAGCTGGATCTCATGTACCTGTGCCACCTTTTTGTCAGGCACTTTTTTATATGCGGTCTCAAACTTGTTCTGTACTTCCTCTTCTAGGGCAGCTACTTCTTCTTCAGAAAGAACCTGATCATCCGTTAAAGATTTGGAGTAAAGTGCCTTCACTGTTTCGTGTGCTTTAATTTTGCTGTAAAGCTGGGGCTGAGTCGTCATCGGCTCATCCATTTCGTTATGTCCGAAGCGGCGGTAGCCGATTAGGTCAATAAGGAAATCTTTTTTGAAAATGCGTCTGTATTCAGATGCCAGATAGGCAGCAGCAAGACACGCTTCAGGATCATCCGCATTTACATGAATGATTGGAATTTCATATCCTTTTGCCAAATCACTCGCATAACGTGTGGATCTCGAATCCGAGCTTTCAGTTGTAAAACCGATCATGTTATTGGCGATAATATGAATAGTACCCCCGGTCTGATAGCCTTTAAGCTGACTGAGGTTTAATGTCTCAGCTACGATCCCTTCACCAGGAAACGCTGCATCACCGTGAATAAGAATAGCCAGAGCTTTGCTTGTATCGATTTCCGGAAATCCGCTGACCTCACGGTTTTCCTGCGCAGCTCTTGTGAATCCCTCAACGATTGGATCAATATATTCCAGATGACTCGGATTATTCGCAAGGGTAATTCGGGCTCTCACCATATTCTCTTCTTTGATCTGTCTGTCTGCGCCAAGATGATATTTTACATCTCCGCTCCAGCCGTAGTTAATGCCTGTCGAACCTTCAGAAGGGACAAGGTCTTTATTTGGTGCATGCTGGAATTCAGAGAAGATAATTTCGTACGGTTTGCCAAGCACATGTGCAAGAACATTAAGTCGTCCTCTGTGCGCCATACCAATGTTGATGGTTTTCGTTCCGTTCTCAACTGCATTTTGAACCATTTCATCTAGAACCGGTACAAGCATATCCAATCCTTCAATGGAGAATCTTTTTTGGCCTACAAATGTTTTATGAAGATATTTTTCAAATCCGTCTACCTCGAAAAGCCTTTTAAGCAGTGCTTTGCGTTTTTCTTTGGAGTGCGGTTTAAATAAATCTCCCGTTTCCACCATGCGCTTCAGCCAATTTTTTTCTTCGAAGCGGTGAACATGATCGAATTCGAAAGACAATGATTTTTTATAGCTTTCTTTTAAATGAAGAATGGCATCATATCCGTTCTTTACGCTGGATGGAGCGTCTTCGCATAATACAGAAAAGGGAATTTCTTTTAAATCCTCTTCTGAAAGACCGTATGCCTCAATGCTTAACAGATCCTGTCTGTCGCCCATTCCTTCGATTGGAAAGATGGAAGCATTTAAATGTCCATACGTACGAATATCCTCAGCCAATTTTACAGCTGAAGCAATTTTGACGATTTTTTCAGGACCGAAATCCGCAATTGACTGCTTGGAAACTGGAGCTGCCTGAACTGATGCAGCGGATCCTTTATCCGGCGGGTGGCCTAGATGTTGAAATAGTTCCTGCAAATCAGCGTCGACCGATTCAGGATTTTCAGAAAATTGATCATACAGATCCATGACATAGCCAAGGTTAGGGCCATGGAAGTCTTCCCATGTAACGTTGAGCTTTGACTTGGTTTGCGACATTTCACACTACCCCCAACTAATAATTACCAAATGTAAATAATAGGATATTATTCTGGTATATATTTATGCTGACCGCGTTTTATGTAAATTAGTTAAAACGCTTCCATAGATATTTTAACACTACCATTTATTCTTTCCAACAATTATCTATCGAAAATTGTAAATAATATTGAAAAACAAAAAATTGTGGCGAATCGTGTAAATCTGGAAGCAGATGCAGGTATATTACCTGATTTCCTTATACAGCAGAGTTTTCCCTTTGCCCGCTGACCCTTTTAGCTGGAGTGTAAGCATGTCGGGTGGTGAAATCAGGTTTTCATAAGACAAATATTTTCATGATATATTGTCGATTTCTGTCTAACGGCTGAATACAACCCGCTATTCCAGAGCCGTCACGCTCCCTGCTCCAAATCAGCCAAAGCAGGAAAATATCAGAAAAAGGCACCATGGATCCTTCCAGGTGCCCTCTTCCTATATTAACTGGAATCCTTTTTTGCAGATTGGCGCATGAATGAATAATGCGCCCGTTTAAACAATTTATTATATGGAACACTCACAGGCTTTGAATGCTTTTCTTCAAAAGCTTTCTCAAAAGAGGAAACAGGACATCCGGCAAATCACTGACATTCGGCACTATGATGCTGAATTTTCCATAAATGTTCTGAATGGTTTTAACCTGGCTTTCCTCTGCCTCCCCATTGGACAGGAAAATGTTGATTACTTCAATTCCTCTTTTACGTGCCTCAATGACCGCTTCATGCGTATCTACAATTCCTTTTTGTTCATAATCCATTGCAGCCGGTTCTCCATCAGAAAAAACAATCAAAAACTTTTGTTTTTCCTGTCTGGCCGACAGCTCCCTCGTCATATGACGGATTGCGAAGCCATCTCTATTATCTTCTTCAGGATTCAGCTGCATGATGGCAGGACCTGAACTCTTGTTTAACGAATTGCGGAATGGAATGACGCGGTGAAAATAATTAGGCTGGCTGACTGCAGATGCAGCATTCGTATCCTCCCAGAACCCCGTTACCTGATGAACGACTCCTACTGATTTCAGTGCTTCATGAAAAAGGGTTATGCCAAGCTTGGTGTCATCCATTTTATCGTGCATAGATGCAGAACAGTCGACTAATAGAGTAAAGACCGCATCTATTTGGATCGAAGGCTCCTGCTTTTTATAAAAAAGTCTGGGATTATCGTCTGTGATCCACCGCAGCAGTTTTTTGCCAAGTCTTCCGGTATGAAGATCTGTTCTTGGATTGGTCTTTTTGTGCTCAAGTGTTTTTTGAATCATCTGCTTCAATTTTTTTTGGTAATGAGAAATAATGGCTTTATTCCCGCTGTATTGCTGATAGTGCTCAGCAGAAGAAGGGTCCGGTGTTTTTTGGACTGCAAAAGCAAACTTATTTTCTTTGCCAAATGCATTCTGGCTGCCGTTTGTGTTTCCATCCTGCCGGTTTTCAAGAACCTCTGATTGGGCATAATTATGTTTCTTCGATTCTCTGGCCGATCCTTGCACGGTCCCCATGGCCTGATCCCCGTCCTCACCTTCTCGCAGACCATTTCCCATTAAGTCCGTTTTGGAACCGTGTTCGAGATCATATTGAAGAAAACTGTCTGTCGCCTTGCTTGTCTCCCTGTGCCACGTCGGCATTTCCTGGTCATGGACGTCCCTTTCTTCTTTACGGTCAAGCTCAAGAGAATCATCATTATCCAGTTTGTTTGTTCTTTTCAGCTCCTTAAAGGTAAGTCCTGTCCCCTCTTCAAAACCATGTTCAGGAAGAAAAAAGTATGTATTGAGCATATCCTTTTCCAGGAATTCTTCTATGGTTTCACTAATTCTGAGAGCAATAGCTGCAGTCTGAGCTGTGCCTGCACTTTCATAAGCATATTCAAGCTCCCTTTGAAGAAAAGGCAGCATTCTTTCAAAATCTTCGTTTATAGCCGGGACCGTCTCTAGCGGAGATTCAGCAGTTAGTTTCAAAAATAACGCATTAAACAGTGCATCCGTTCTAATATTCCGCTCAAGGTGAATGGTCAGCTGAGAGCGGAAATACATCCTGTACATTTCTGTGCGGCGTTTAAAAAACTTCTTTGTACCCGGCCGTTCCCTCTTGATGATTTCTTCGGTTCGGACATCTTCAAGCAGTGAAAAAAGCTGCTTCGCAAACTCAGGAATTGATAGTCTTTTTGTCTTCTTAATAAAATCATCCGTTTCTTGAGGGCTGCTGTGAAAAACGTGCCCTGTAGCATGAAGGTAAACATCACTTTTCAGCCCGCTAATCTGATCTTCAGCAGGCCGGTGATCCCAAAAATGGGTCAGATAGATTTTATTTTCAGCTGGATTCAAATAAGAGTACGGAGCATACTCCATCTCCAGTTCCGGATTTTTAGAGAGCGTTTTTGCAAGATCTGACAGTTCCATAAAAAGGAAGGAATCAATTTGGCTATCATTGAATTTTATAAATCTCATAAGCAGGCCTCACTCAAATAACGTTTCTGCAATATTGCGGATAGCCGCTTTTTCCCGTTCATCCTCGACCTTTTCTGCAATTCCGCGCTCAATAGCGCGCATGGGAGGGATAAATGCAGCGAGATCGCACGTATCAAGAAGAGCTCGTATGGAAGCAGCTTCTTCTGATACCTGTCCATTTTTAACCTGAGTAATTAAATCTGCTGAAAGCCTGACAAATAAATTGATCAGGATCGGATCCTCGAGTCCCGATTGATTCGTAATAATTTGACGGAGCTCTTCCCCTTGGATGTATGGAACATCAATGATAACAAAACGATTCTTTAATGCTTCATTTAAAGGAACCGTTCCTACATACCCTTCATTAATCGCGGCGATTACTCCAAATGCTTCGGATCCTTTTACCACTTCGCCAGTAAATGGATTTGTAATCATTTTGCGGTAATCGAGAACCCCGTTCAGAATGGGCAAAGTCTCAGGTTTTGCCATGTTGATTTCATCTATGTACAGGAAATGTCCTTTTTTCATTGCATTGATTACGGGTCCCGGAACAAATTCAATCGACGTGCTTCCTCCGGCTGTGCTGATTGTTTTATAGCCTAATAGCGCTTCTGCATCAAGATCGACGGAACAATTTATGCTGTGCATAGATCGGTTGAATAAGTAAGAAATCGTCTCTGCCAGCTTTGTTTTTCCTGATCCGGTCGGCCCTTTCAGCAGGACATTTTTTCCGAGGGCCAGGGCGATGACGGCGTCCTCAATTATAGAGGAATCTCCTGTGATGAATCCTCCTCCGCCAATTAGTGAAGCATCCATTTCAGATGATGCAGATGTTCTTTGTATTTTAGCCCGAATGGCTTCAGGCAAATTTAATTTCATTTCATTCATATAATCAAACCTCTTTTCAGCGTCTCATTTTCTTATATTAGTATACAGAAAAAAGACGTCCATCACAAAAAATCCTTACCCGGCTGACTGGCCGGATAAAGATTCCTCTCATTACATTGATTGATTCTCTTTATTCACCACACCACAGGCAATTCTAGCACCCGCATTACCGGCCGGATCGGTTTTATAATCGTCTTCTTTCTCGTGAATCACTAGAGCGCTTCCATCTTCATCAAGCAGCTGTGAAAATTCGGCAAGAGGTGCGGTTACATCTGCAGTAATCTTCCCGTCTGAACCAATGGTGATGTTCGGTATGTCTCCTGCATGGGGTCCATGCGGATTTAGGAATCCATGCTTTTTAGTAAATGGATTTAAATGTCCCCCAGCTGAACTGAAGTCTGGCTTCTTACATGATCCTGTTTCGTGAATATGGATCGCCCTTTTGCCGGGGGGAAGATTCACTCCTTCAAGATGAACGTTTACACCTTTTATTGTTTCTGAAATAACGGCTTTTCCGGCAGGCTCTCCTTTTGAAGTGATCATAGACACCTTAATTTCCTTAACTGTTTTTTCAGCTGCAGTTTCCAGTCCCTTTGCTTCCGGATGGTGATGCTCGCTCATTCCGTTCGAGCATCCATACAGAGATATTGCCATCAGCAAAAGGATTCCAGCTTTACCTATTCTGCTCATACGATTCCTCCGTTCATTGTTTTGCCTTTCATTCGCATTTTCTCCAAATGCTTTGGCATGCAAACCCGGTTTTAGGAGGTTATATAAGCATTTATGCACTTGCCTTTGATGCAATCAGAAAAGATCTACAAAAAAAAGAAGCCAGCGGCTCCCTAAAAGTAGCGCTTAGCTCCAAGATAATGGCTTTTCCAATATGCATTGGATAAATTAGAGACAGTAATTCCCTGAGATCCGCTGGCGTGGATGAAATCACCGTTACCCAAGTAAATTCCCATATGCGAAGGTCCTGCCTTATAAGTGGTGAAATATACGAAATCTCCTCTGGCAGGCTCCGAAACTGGCTTCATGATACTGGAGTAGCCCGCAGCGCTGAGACGGGATACCGAAGTTACTTTATTCAGCACGTAATAGACAAATCCGCTGCAATCGAAACCTGAAGTAGTATTGCCAGCCCATTTATATGGAATCCCCATCAATTGTTCGGCTTCTCTAATCATCGTTTCTTTTATTTCTGTGTCTTCTTGGCTGTTATCTGGGGCAGAGGGAGCTGGATTGGATTCTGGCTTTACCTCGCCTTTTAGCTTAAGTACTTGATTTACATAAAGTGTGTCGCTCTTCAGCTGGTTTGAGACCTTTAATTCAGCGATGGTTAAATTAAATCGATTAGCTATTTTCCAAAGAGAGTCTCCTGGTTTCACCTGGTATGTATTCTGAATGCTCGTGTCTTTATCCTCTGAAACAGGCGTTTTAGGCGGGGCTGGCGGAGTAACCGCCGGTTTCACAGGATTAGAATTAGAATTAATTTTTAAAACCTGTCCAAGAAAAATTGTATCTCTTTTGAGTGCGTTTAGAGTTTTTAATTCATTAACAGTCATCCCGTACTTTCTGGCAACCAGCCAAAGGGAGTCTCCCTTAGAGACCTTGTATGTATTTTGTGCAGCTTGTGCTTTATGCGGCTCTGCGCTGCCGTTATGGTTTTGATTTCCTGTACCTGGAATCTGAAGAACCTGCCCAACAAAAATCGTGTCGCTTTTCAGCTGATTGGCCTCTTTAAGTGCCTTTTGGGAAATTTTGTATTGATTCGCGATCTTCCAAAGCGAATCACCGCTTTTTACCTTTACGCTCTCTGCAGAAGCAGCGGTTGCAAAAAATGAAGCACCTGCCACTGCGGTTACCGTCAATCCAAGTACTTTATGATTCATTTACAGAGCCTCCTCTACTTTCACCATTTATTTTACTTCAGATCACTAACTTAAACTACTAATTTTGTAAATAATAAGTATTTTTTGTAATAGTTTGGCTGATATTTGACAGCAATCTTTATATATATCGGCTGTTTTTACATTTGTTTAACTTAAAAAGAGAAATTTTGCAGAGAAAATGAGTTTTTTGATGTTAATACTCATTGCTGTCGGAAAAAAATGAGGAGTGGCAGATCAGTGGACCGGCAAGCTTAGACTAGTGATTTCACTTCAATCGATCCGTGATAATGGACGCTCGGGCCCATCTATCGGACACTGCGCCTGACATATCGCTCATTCGCATCGATATCGGACACTCGGCATTGGATATCGCTCACTCAGTACGGGAAATCGGACGCTCGGGCCCATATATCGGACACTGCACCTGATCTATCGGTCATTCGCATCGATATCGGACTCTCGCCTCTTGATATCGCTCACTCAGGCCGGGATATCAGACACTCCCGCCCAGTTATCGGACGCTGCACCTGATCTATCGCCCATTCGCATCGATATCGGACACTCGGCATTGGATATCGCTCACTCAGTACGGGATATCGGACACTGCACCTAATCTATCGCCCATTCGCGATGATATCGGACGCTCGGCATTGGATATCGCTCACTCAGTACGGGATATCGGACACTCGCGCCCAGTTATCGGACGCTGAACCTGATCTATCGCCCATTCGCATGGATATCGGACACTCGACATTGGATATCGCTCACTCAGTACGGGATATCGGACACTCGCGCCTAGTTATCGGACGCTGAACCTGATCTATCGCCCATTCGCATCGATATCGGTCGCTCGGCATTGGATATCGCTCACTCAGTACGGGATATCGGTCACTCGGGCCCATATATCGGACACTCGACATTGGATTTCGGACACTCAGTACGGGATAGCGGACACTCGCGCCTAGTTATCGGACGCTGAACCTGATCTATCGCCCATTCGCATCGATATCGGACACTCGGCATTGGATATCGCTCACTCAGTACGGGATATCGGACACTGCACCTAATCTATCGCCCATTCGCATCGATATCGGACGCTCGGCATTGGATATCGCTCACTCAGTACCGGTTATCGGACTCTCTGGCCCATAAATCGGACACTGCACCTTATGTATCGCTCATTCGCATCTATATCGGACACTTGGCATTAGATATCGCTCACTCAGTACGGGATATCGGACACTCGCGCACAGTTATCGGACGCTGCACCTGATCTATCGCCCATTCGCATCTATATCGGACAATCGGCATTGGATATCGCTCACTCAGTACGGGATATCGGACTCTCGCGCCCATATATCGGACGCTACACCTTATATATCGCTCATTCGCATCGATATCGGACACTCCGCATTGGATATCGGACACTCCGCATTGGATATCGCTCACTCAGTACGGGATATCGGACTCTCGCTCCCATATATCGGACGCTGAACCTAATCTATCGCTCATTCGCATCAATATCGCTCTCTCAGTACGGGATATAGGACTCTCGGGCCCATATATCGGACACTGCACCTGATCTATCGCTCATTCGTATCGATATCGGACACTGCACCTGATCTATCGCCCATTCGCATCGATATCGGACACTCCGCATTGGATATTGCTCACTCAGTACGGGATATCGGACTCTCGCTCCCATATATCGGACGCTGAACCTAATCTATCGCTCATTCGCATCAATATCGCTCTCTCAGTACGGGATATTGGACTCTCGCGCCCATATATCGGACACTGCACCTTATATATCGCCCATTCGCATCGATATCGGACACTCCGCATTGGATATCGCTCACTCAGTACGGGATATCGGACGCTCCGGCCCATATATCGGACACTGCACCTGATCTATCGCCCATTCGCATCGATATCGGACACTCCGCATTGGATATCGCTCACTCAGTCTGGGATATCGGACTCTCGCGCCCATATATCGGACGCTGCACCTTATATATCGCTCATTCGCATCGATATCGGACACTCTGTATGGCCCTTCCCTCTTCTTCCCTTCATTTCTGCAATTGAAACTGGCAGCAAGCGCGCATGTGCTTAGAGTCATTCAATTTTTTAAGCTTGTCCTCTGGCGCCCGCTACCAATTGAGTACTTTTAAAGATATTAAACAACAAAAAAAAACAGTCTGTAATAGACTGTTCAGCTGCTGGCTTTTTTCTGCTCGGAAAATGAGATAGTATCATCCTGCTTGCCCAGATTTCTCAACTGGCTGCTGCCATAGATCAGCACAAGAGCAAGTGATCCTGCTCCGAACACAACTACCATGTATTGCAGACCGATGGTATCAAGAAGAAGCCCTGTTCCTAGAAGCACGACCTGAAACATGATTCGGTCCAGCATGTTCCGGAAAGAAAAGAAGCGCCCATGATATTCCTTCTCAATTCTTGTTTGAAAGATCGTAGAAGCAATCGGGAAAAAACAGCCGACGCTTAATCCGAATAAGCCAAACGAGACGAGCGACATCCAAAAATGGTCACTGAAAAACAACGAAAGATGAGCTATTGAGGTTACAAAAGAGAACAAAATCATTAACGCTACATGGTTGTAACGGTCAGACAGCTTTTTAACAAATAAGGCTCCCAGCATGAAACTTAGTCCTTCCACAGTGTAAAGCAGTCCCTTTACAGCTGTGCTGTCCTGCAGCTCGCTAATGTTAATAACCATGAGGTTAAAGCCGCCAATGAAGAGCATGGGAATAATGGTCAGTACCAGGGCAGTCAGCGCGATGGGAGAGGCTTTTAAAATCGGCATTACCTCCAAAAATCCCCCCTGTTTGCCATTACGATTCTGAATGCTTTTTTCATCTTCTTCAAACTTCAGAAAGAATGTGGCAAATAGAAGAACTCCATAAGCCGCCATGGACATGGCATATAGCATACTCAGGCTTAAATAAGCGAGAAGGATACCGGCGAGTGCCGTTCCGATGACCCGGGCAAGAGTGGCGACATTCATGTGAACACCATTCATTTGGACCAGTTCCTGTTCTTTAACAATTAATGGGATGGCAGCCTGCAGAGCAGGAAAGTAAAAGGCTGCAGAGATTTGAATGCCAATTAAAAATAAGAGCATAAGCCAGACAGAGCCATAGGAAATGGCTGCAAACATAAAGAATACGCTGAGCATTCGTCCAATTCCTGAAACAATAAGAACCTTCTTTTTTGACCGGCTGTCAATCATTCTGCCGGCCATCGGACCTACAGCCACACCTGCTAAAAGTCCTGCTATTAATAAAAGTGATTTTAAGAAATCGGAAGGAATATAGGTCTGCATAAATTCCAGATTTCCGATGATTCCCATCCACAAACCAAGACCGGCAATGAACTCCCCGGCTAAAACAATCCAAACATTTTTATTTTTCCACATATGATATCTCCATTTTTTGTATGATGCATTAACTATAGCACCAGCGAAAGTATTTCGCCACCCGAAATTTTAAATATAAAAGCGCAAATTCCTTCAAATAATTAAGTTCTGCCAAGTGTTCTAACAACAAAAAAAATACAGGGCGTGCCCTGTATTTTTAGCCGATTAAAAAGAAATTAACGATAAATGCTGCTGAAATCAGATACATGAGCCAATGCAGTTCTTTTGCACGTCCCGTGAAGAGTTTGATCAGCGTGTAAGAAAGAAATCCAAAGGCCACTCCCTCAGCTATTGAGTAAGTGAGGGGCATCATAATTAATGCAAGGAACGCCGGGATCAATTCTGTTAAATCATCGAAGTCTACTTCTTTCAGCTCTGTCAGCATAAAAGCTCCGATGATGATGAGCGCAGGTGCTGTGGCGACACTCGGAATAAATTGAATAAGCGGCGCGAACAGCAGTGTAAGCAGGAATAAAAGGGCAGCGAAAATCGCCTTTAAGCCAGTTCTTGCACCTGCTGCTATCCCGGTGGCATTTTCTACGTAAGTGTTCATCGCCGTACTTCCCAGCACAGCACTTACCATTGTTCCAAATGCTCCTGTTGTTAGAGCGCGGTTCATATTAGGAACGTTGCCATGTTCATCGGTCAGATTTGCTTTTTTCGTCAATCCAATGAGGGTTGCAAGGGTATCAAACAGTTCCACAATCGTGAAAGAGAAGATGATGGAAAGGATTCCGTAACCGATGGCAGCTTTAAGGTCCATTGCCATAAACGTCGGTTCAATCGACGGGATCTGGAAGGAAAGAAAATCAGAAATGCCTTGAGGTGATGGTGAATTTCCCAGCACCATCGATGCTGCCGAGATGATCAGGATGGACAAAATAATTCCGCCTCTTACATTCAGCGCAGTTAATACGGCTGTGAGAACGATTCCTGAAATGGCAAGGATCGTTCCAATATTCGTCATATCCCCTAAAGCAACAAAAGTGGCTTCATCCGGGACAACAATTCCGCCGTTTTTTAATCCGATGAAAGCGATAAATAATCCAATTCCGGCTGTAATGGATGCTTTAAGTGTTTTAGGTATGGCTTTAACAACTTTTTCACTGATTCCGAAGATTGAAAGAAGGAAAAAGCATAGACCCGAAATAAATACGGCGCCGAGAGCGGTTTCCCATGAAAGTCCCTGCTTTAAAACAACGGTATATGTAAAAAATGCATTAAGTCCCATGCCGGGTCCGATTACAATTGGGAGATTTGCCCATAATCCCATAATCATACTTGTAATGACAATACCGAATATGGTCGCAGCGAGGGCTGCTTCTTTCGGAATGCCTGCCTCAGATAAAATCACAGGATTTACAAGGATAATATAGCTTACAGTCACAAATGTCGTAAGGGCAGCAAGAAATTCTCTCTTTACGGTCGTTTTGCGCTCTGTTAATTTAAAAAATTGATCAAGTAGCCTGTTCAACCTCATACCTCCTCAAATAAAACATATCCGCCATTATATCTCACATTTAAAAGCGATGAAAGAACTTTATCAAAGGTTGCAATTTAAAGATTATTTGTACTTATCGGATAAATCGTTCCATCCTTTGCAAATGACATTTTCCCTGTTTCCTCCGAAACAATCAGCACGACAGCATCCGTTTTTTCCGTCAAGCCAATAGCAGCTCTGTGTCTCGTTCCAAGTTTGCTTCCGCCTGATGAAATTTCAGACAATGGAAGAATATTGGCGGCGGATACAATCTTATCTCCCTTTACGAGCATGGCCCCGTCGTGAAGAGGATTTCCAGGATAAAAAATACTTTCAGCCAGAGAAGCAGACAGCTCCGCCTGCACGTTTACCCCATTTCGGATATAAGGAGCAACCGGTTCCCCTCTCTCCACGATAATTAATCCTCCATGGTGTTTATTTGACAAATTTTGCATAGCCGATGCAAGAGCATGGAAGCTTTCAGTATAGGTTGACAGATACACTTGAAGATAGAAGGTGGATGCCGATGATTGAATCATTTGAAAGCGGCCATTGATTTCATCCAGTTCACATAACAGACAGCTTTCACTGTTACCAAGTTCCCCAAGAATTTTTTGAGAGCCGGCTATAATTTCGGTCAAATTCCGTTCAATGCTGCTCTTTATATCATCAATAATGACAATTTCTTCAGGTTTGCTCATACATTTCGCTCCTTTATTGTAGGATAAGCCTTATGCGTCTAAACATGAAAGCGAATCGAATGGAAAATGGTGGTACATACTAATACCGTTTAAAAGATATTGATAAGGAGCATAAGTGATGACGATAGCAAAAATATTCCAATATGTTTTTTCTCTATCAGGTACAGTCATTCTTGGGTGTTTTTATTACCGGATGTTCAAAGGTAATTCTTCAAAAAACCATAAACAAAAGCAGTAGCGTTCCTCGGATTCATGATATAATTCCTTCATTATGTCAATGAACAGAAGAGGTAAACCTATGCATTCTGCACCTACATATTCAGAAAAATTCAGGCAATTCAGCATCATCCTGCTTCCTATTCTTATTACCCAGCTTGGTCTTTACTCTATGACTTTTCTTGATACAACGATGTCAGGCAAGGTTAGTCCGGAGGACCTTGCCGGAGTGGCAGTTGGTTCAAGTATTTGGGTTCCGGTTTATACGGGACTAAGCGGAATTTTTATGGCGATTACACCTTTGGTCGGACAGCTTGCAGGAGCTAAAAAGACAAAAGACATACCTTTTACCGTCATTCAGGGTCTTTACCTGTCCATTTTCATGACGGTTCTTGTTATTGCGGCTGGATCTTTTATTCTTGGCCCACTGCTCTCCTTTCTCCCATTGGAAGGAAAGGTGGAAGCAATCGCAAAAAATTATTTAATCGCCCTTTCCTTCGGGACCTTGCCGCTTTTTCTTTACGGAGTCCTCAGAGGTTTTATTGATTCGCTCGGCATGACGCGTATTTCCATGTGGATTACACTGACAGCACTCCCAGTAAACTTTGTCTTAAATTATTTGTTTATTTTCGGCAATTTTGGTTTTCCCAAGCTTGGGGGAGCCGGAGCCGGAGTTGCTACATGTATTACCTATTGGATTACAGCGATTATAACGATCATTATTTTAACCAAACACCCTTCCTTCGCTTCTTTTTCCCTCTTTTCGAATTTTTATAAAGTCTCGTTGCAAAAATGGAGAGAAATTTTAGCGATTGGGATGCCAATCGGATTTGCCATCTTTTTTGAAACAAGTATTTTCGCGGCGGTGACATTGTTTATGAGCGAATACAATACAGTCACAATTGCCTCACACCAGGCAGCAATGAATTTCGCATCATTCCTATACATGATTCCACTGTCGATTTCAATGGCATTAACGATTGTAATCGGGTTTGAAGCGGGTGCAAAAAGATGGAAGGATGCAAAGGAGTACAGTTATCTCGGAATTTTAATGGGAATTTGCCTGTCGCTTATAACTGCAGCCGTCATTTTCTTTTTCAGAGATTTTATTGCCTCGATTTATACCGAAAATGCTGAGGTTCTCCAATTAACAAAAACATTTTTGATCTATGCGGTTTTCTTTCAAATGTCGGATGCAATTGCGGCACCGATTCAAGGAGCCCTGCGAGGTTATAAAGATGTTCGATTCACCTTTTATACTGCCCTGATTTCTTATTGGGCAATCGGGCTTCCATTGGGATATGTCCTGGCCCAATATACAAGCCTTCAAGCATTTGGATATTGGATTGGCCTAATCGCAGGTCTTGCTTCAGGGGCAATCGGGCTTTCACTGAGACTTGGAAGAACCCAAAAACTTGTTCAGGATCGTCCTTCGAAAAATTTTCAATAATAAAAACCAGTCCTGAATGTCCGGGCTGGTTTTTTCATGTCTTATTCGTTCCATTGATAATGCCAGTAGGTTTCCGTCTCAAACCAGTTCATGACTTGAGGGACGCCTTTTTTAAAGTCTTCTTCCATTTGCCTTATTAAGCCTTCTGTCTGCGAACGATGTGCTTTTAATGCTTCCATTTTTGTTTCAGCTACTTCCCTTATATCCAGTATTACATTCGGAGCACCTAAAACGTCTTCTCTATTTTTCGTTATAGCCAGGCAGTATGTCACTGGACGTTCTTCAGCAGGCATTCTTTTAAGTGCATGGATAACTGCTCTGCCAGTAGCATCGTGATCTGGATGAACCCCATGGTCCGGATAAAACGTGACAATCAGTGTCGGTTTTACCTCTTGAATGATCGCTTCAATGCGGTCAGCGAAAAGATCAATATCTTCGAACTCAAGTGTTTTATCCCTCATGCCAAGCATTCTTAAATCCGTAACACCCATGGCCCGGCATGCATCCTGCAATTCCCTTTTTCGGATTAGAGGCAGCGTCTCGCGGTTAGCAAATAATGGACTCCCCATATTTCTGCCCATTTCTCCCAGCGTTCCGCATGCATATGTAACAGGAACCCCTGCTTTTCGTTTTAAAGCAATTAAACCGGCAACCCCAAATGATTCATCATCAGGATGCGGCAATACAACTAACACATGTTCACTCATATTAAAAAACTCCTTTTATTAAGATGGAAATGGCACAGTACTGATTTGCAGCGCAATGGCAAGTTTACCGTCAGGGTGATGACCGGCAAGAATCAAGCGGTTTTGTTCATCTACTGTAAAATCCGTTAAACCTTCTGCATAAGTCCAGCCTTCCTCCATTTTCAATCCTACTCTGAAAGGTCCAAAACCGGTGATTTTAGCAAGTGAGTAGCGGAACTTGGCGTTTCGGATGAATGCCACGACTGTCATGCTGTTTTCATTCTGGTGAGCATTGTATGCGCCGGTTGTCGTTTCAAGATGAATGTATACTTCTTTATTTGCATGCTGATCCAGGTATTCTTGAATCTCATTAGGTATAATAGGTTTCATACTAAAGCTCCTTTTATTAATCATTTCTTATGGCTGTGTTCGCAATGCTTCGGCTAGCGAATGGATGATTCAGAATTCACCGATGCAATAAGCCTGAACCCTTTAACTTGAGGTCCCTTCTTTTAATATTGCCAGCACAGCAGCGTAGCCCGCAGCAAGCTCCATTTTCTCCTCTTCTTTTAATGAGGAGTCCATAACCCTGCTGATCGAAATGTCAAATTTCTGATCAGGGCTTTTTCTAACCCTTGGATGGGTTCCTTCATCGAGCAGATCTCTTTTCATCGCATCTTCGAGTGCAGCTCTTTCAGGGAGATCAGAATCCAGCTTTCGATTGTGCCATATTTTCCGATAACAGTCGAGCAGGTGCTTATCCTCCATTTTACCACCCCCGTTATTTTATATATCCGCTGAACGATTTTTCATTCTTTTAAGGTGGACGCTTCTGGCTGCTTTGCTGCTGGAAAGTGTAAAAACGGCAAGGGCAGACCAGATAAACGTGAATGTAACTAGATCTACACGTGTAAAGGTTTCATTAAAGATGGTTAGCCCTGCTATGAGTGTTAAGGTAGGAGCAATGTATTGAAGAATCCCCGTCATGTAAAGAGGTATTCTCTGTGCCCCGGTTGCAAAAAGAAGCAGCGGAATAGCGGTTACGATTCCAGCGCCGATCAGCAGCAGATCAACGGAAAGACTTCCAGCCAGAAATGATGATTTCCCTGTCTGTGAAAGATGCAGCAGATACATTACTGAAAAAGGTAAAACGGCTAGGGTTTCAAAGGTCAATCCAATGGAAGCATTCAGCTTCGTAACCTTCTTTGTAAGACCATATAACCCGAAGCTTAAAGCGAGGATCATTGAAATCCATGGGAAGCTTCCAAAGTGAAAGCCTGAGATTAGGACACCAGTAAGTGCCAGGATGAAAGAAAGCTTTTGCCATCCATTCAGCTTTTCTTTCAGAAAAATCATTCCAAGAAGGACACTGATTAATGGATTAATATAATATCCAAGACTGGCTTCCAAAATATGATGGTTATTCACGGCCCAAATGTATACAAACCAGTTTGCGCTTATGAGCAAGGAAGACAAGATAAGAGATCCGATTAAAAGCGGCCTTTTTTTCATATTCCGCAGTGTTTGGATCATTGCCGGCCAGTTTTTACCGGCTGTTAAAACCAATAGCATAAAAATAAAAGACCAGAAAATACGATGTGCCAGGATTTCTTCTGAACTGACTGAATCAGCTGCTTTCCAGTATAGCGGAAGAATTCCCCACAAAAAATAAGAACCGGCCGTCAGCAGGATTCCGGTTTTGTCATGCTTTACATGTTCGTGCAAGTTTAATTCACGCTCCCTGTTACTCCATGCACATTATACTCTTCCCTCCTGAACCTTCACAAGCAAAAGGTTTTGACTCCGCATATACTGCATTATCGCCCGCCTAAACGAAAGGATGATTAGATGTTTCCATGGAATAAACAATATCCGTTTAATCAGCAGAAAATGCCCGATTTCTTTAAGAGCATGAATCCTAACCAGGTTGAAAATTACGTTCAGGAGGTAATGGGGCAGGTTTTTGGCCAAGATCAATCTGGCGGATTTCCTTACCAATTCTCAAAAAACAGAGAAGAAAAACAAGCGCCGCCGTCTGAAAATTGGTATGAGGCCACAGATCGGATTTACTTTAAAATAAAAATTCCCGCAAAGATAGCAGGAGATGTCAAAATTCAGCATAACAGTCATCAGCTGACGCTTGAGAATTTCCCTGAAAAAGGAGAGCGAAAAACCTTTCAAATTCCATTTCTGGTCCGCAGAAAAGGAACAAAAGCGACCTATCAGGATGAAGAACTGGAACTGTCATTTATTAAGAACGAGGATTTAAATGTTACAGAAATTCATATTCCGGAAGGTGACATTAGAAGCTGAAACGCCATCAGCTTCTTTTCTTTGGATTAGGACGCACTGCCCCAGTCTCCAATGACGCTTGGCTTTTTGCATTGGCTTGGGATATCCACGGGCAGCATGTTGAGCATAGAAAATTTGTGGAAAGCCACCTAATTAAACAGGAAAAAACCGCCTTCCTGCATGAAAGCGGCATACCTTCTATCTTATTAAGGGTAGACAGGTCAATACGCACCTGGGTAGCCGGGGTAGCCGCCTCCGGCAAATCCCACTGGATAGCCTCCAGCAAATCCTCCGCCGGGATAGCCTCCGTAGAAACCGCCGCCAGGATAACCGCCGTAGAAACCGCCGCCATAAAACGGATAGGGGGGACGAGCCAAACTGCCGACAATTGCACCGCCCAGCAGCCCTCCCACCAGCCCGCCGACAAATGGAAATCCGAACGGGATAAACCTCGGGTAAGGGCCAGGACCTGGGCCTCCGGGATTTCCGCGCATCATATAAGGGTACACGTTTATTCCTCCTCTTCGTTAGCCTGCACTCATAGGTTATTCACCTAGCATGGACAACGAATGGGCCCTTACCCACCAGGGATATTAATTAATTGACTGATCCCGGGATCCATCCTCTTTGTATATCATAATGGAAGCATTTTGAATATGAACCAGCTCTCTTGCTTTACTTAGGGCATCTGCTTTTGTATCAAAAGAGAAGCTTGCCCTTTTGCTATGTTCCTTCTCGAGAACCCATTTTTCTTCTCTTTTGTGAAGTTTATATGTTTGGCCAGGCTCTTCTCTGCCGTCTGCCCATTTCTCTGCTTGAGAAGTTGCAATTGCAATTGCTCTGCCTTCATCATATTTATCCTCCAGCAGGGCGTTGGCAATTTCGATGGCCTTCTCCCTCGTTTTGTCAGGAAGGTTTTTCATTGAATCCGGATAGTCCTGCTTGCTCCAAGGCATGGTTAAGCTCCCTCCTCAATGCTCATAAATCATTTTACGAGTCATTCCTCCATCTATGACAAGGTTCGCACCATTTACAAAGCTGTTTGAAGCTTGAGTGAGGTAAAGACAGGCACCTGCTATATCAGAAGGCTCACCGACTCTTCCTGACAGATGCTGGGAATGATCAACTTCTCTTAGATCTTCTAAATTACCTGTGTGAATCCAGCCTGGTGAAATAGCATTTACAGTGATGGAATAATCCGCAAACGAAGCTGCCAGGGCATGTGTCAAGGCCACGATTCCGCCTTTTGATGCTGCATAGGCCTCTGAGTGAGGCTCTGACATTTGTGACCTTGTTGAAGCTATGTTGACTATGGAACCCCCGGTTCGGTCCTTCATATGCTTAGCTGCCTCTCTTGAAAATAAAAATACGCTTCGAAGGTTTGTGGAAAGAATGTTATCCCAATCATCCACGGATAGTTCAAGCGGATCCTCGAACGCGACTGCTCCTGCGTTGTTAATCAAAACATCGATTCCGCCGAATGTTCGTACCGTCTCTTCCACACAGCCAATGATATCCTCAGAATTCCTGACATCTGTTTTTAAAAATAATACGTTGTCGTTTTGCTTTAGTAATTCAGCTTCCAGTTCTTTCCCCTTATCGGAATCATAATCAGCTAATACAACATTGAATCCCTCTTTGCAGTAAGCTCGTGCAACCCCTTCTCCAATTCCGTTTGATGCTCCGGTTACAATAACTGTTTTTGCTTCCATCTTTGAGCGACCTCCTAGCAATAACGATTGCCCCATATTTGAACTTCCTTCATAACGTTCTCTAATGCCATACCCTTTTCGGTCAGCATATAAATCACTTTTACAGGAGTTTCAGGATATACAATCCGCTTAATCATATCAGCGGCTTCCAATTCTTTTAATCGTTCAGCAAGCATTTTTTGGCTAATACTAGGAATGATTTCAGAGAGATCTTTAAAACGCTTCGGCCCGTCCATTAACACGTGGACAATCATTCCGTTCCATCGTTTACCAAGCAGCTTAAAAGCAAATTCAATATGCGGACAATTTGAAAATTCCATAACATCGCCACCTTTTCAAGCCTCATTCTTGACAATTGTTTGAACAACGTTTTATGATAGACAACGTTCGACAAACTTACAATAAGTGAGTGTGTTACTTTTTGTCCATTATAAACGAAAATCCATCATTTTACAAAAGGAGGCTACACCATGGCAACAACCATTGCAGATGATTTGCTGACCCTAATGGGTGAACGCACATCCGTCCGTCATTATGACAAATCCGAATCCATATCTAAAGAAGATTTAAACGGGATCCTGGAATCTGCTATTAAAGCTCCATCAGCGTGGAACCTGCAGCACTGGAACTTTTTAGTATTCCATAGCGCAGAATCAAAAGAACGCCTTCTGCCAATTGCATACAGCCAGAATCAAATTGTTGAATCTTCAGCAGTTGTTGCGATTTTAGGCGACTTGGAAGCAAATAAAAACACAGACCAGGTATACAATCCGCTTGTAGATGCCGGTCATATGTCCAAAGAAATTAAGGAAACGCTTGCAGGCCAAATCAATGGTGCTTATACAAACCCTGTATATGCCCGTGATGCCGCTTACAGCAATGCTTCCCTAGCAGCTATGCAGCTTATGCTAGCAGCAAAAGCTAAAGGTTTCGACACATGTGCAATCGGCGGTTTTAACGGCGAAGAATTAATCAAAGAATTTAAAATATCAGAAAGATATGTACCGGTTATGCTGATTTCCATCGGAAAAGCGGCAAAACCTGCTCATAAAAGTGACAGAATCAAACTGGATCAAGTATCCGTCTGGCTCTAGTCACAAACCTGAAAAGCGGGCTCCCACCCGCTTTTCATTTTGCCATTATTCTTTTTCCCGTTTTTTTTCAATACTTTTGACGGATTTGAGGAATCATATACCTATATTGGAACAAGGAGATAGTGCTTATGTTTAGTATCATACTCGGTTTAATTCTGCTGATGGTGCTTGCCTACTTTGGCTGGTCCATTATTTGGATAGCACCGCTCATATCCTTGCTTGTCGCAGGGATTGAAGGGCTGGATTTATTGCCTGCCTATACCGAAACCTATATGGAGGGCTTTGTAGGCTTTACAAAAAAATGGTTCCCTGTCTTCCTGCTTGGTGCAGTATTCGGTAAATTAATGGAAGAAACAGGGATGGCTCAGGCTGTTGCTTATAAAATTACCGATTTCATTGGGAAAAAAAGAGCCATACTCGGAGTACTAATCGGTGCAGCTGTCTTAACATATGGCGGAGTAAGCCTTTTTGTTGTCGTGTTTGCTCTTTACCCGTTAACGGTTGCATTGTTTAAAGCAGCAGACCTTCCAAGGAAGCTTATCCCGGCAACACTCGTTTTAGGTGCTTTTACTTTTACGATGACAGCAATACCGGGAACACCGCAAATTCAGAACATCATTCCTACCGATTACTTTAAGACGACTCCTTTAGCGGGGCCGGTTACAGGGATTGCCGCAGGGCTCATTATGGCAGTCTGTGGATATTTCTATCTCGCCTGGCGCGGTAAAAAGCTGCAGGCAAAGGGAGAAGGATACACAGAGCCTAAAGGCGGCAATGACGTAAAGGAAGTAGATCCTTCCAACCTGCCTAATCCCTATATATCCATTATCCCGCTGATAGCAGTTGTTCTATCACTAAATGTCATCAAGCTCGATATCCTGCCATCGCTATTGATCGGCATCATCATCATCATGCTTTTGAGCTTGAAAAAAATGAAGCTGTTTATAAGTGCAATTAACGGCGGAGCTGCAGGTTCGGTTATGGCCATTATTAATACGAGTGCTGCTGTTGGATTTGGAGCCGTCGTAACCGCAGTTCCTAGTTTTTCAAACATTACAGATATGATTATGGGCCTTGGAGGGAATCCTCTAATCTCTGCAGCAATTGCTGTTGAGCTGCTTGCCAGTATTACAGGCTCCGCTTCCGGAGGAATGGGAATTGCTCTTCAGGCATTAGGTGATCAATATTATCAGCTTTCACAATCAACAGGCATTGCGCCCGAGGCCTTTCACCGCATTGCTGCCGTCGCTTCCGGAGCTTCCATTCTGCCCCACAATGGAGCATTATTGACATTGCTTACGGTTACGGGACTAAAGCATAAAGAATCCTATATGGATGTTGCGGTCGTAGGATTGATTATTCCAATAATCGCATTGATTGTTTCGATATTGCTTGCATCTGCAGGTATTTACTAATTGCATGAAATTAGGAGTTCTAAAGCATAACTCTCTAATTTTAAATAAATTTCTAAATAATAGGAGGAGAAATAAACATGGTCGAAAATAAAGTTGTTTTTATTACTGGAGCTGCACAAGGAATTGGGTATGAAATAGGGGAAAAATTTGCTGCAGAAGGCGCTAAAGTTGTTTTGACAGACCTTAATGAAGAAGGCGTTAAAAAAGCAGCAGAAACTCTGGCACAAAATGGAAAGCAAACTCTGGGCCTAAAATGTGATGTAACAAACGAAGAAGAATTGAAAAATGCAATTGATGAGACCATTTCACACTTTGGAAGACTGGATATTCTTATTAACAACGCAGGAATGCAGCACGTTTCACCAATTGAGGAATTCTCAACACAGCGTTACGAACTTTTAGTTAAAATTATGCTGACTGCCCCATTCATGGCGATTAAGCATGTGTTCCCTCATATGAAAAAACAAGGCTTCGGACGGATCATTAATATGTCTTCCATTAACGGACTTATAGGATTCGCAGGTAAAGCCGCTTACAATAGTGCAAAACACGGCGTAATTGGTCTAACTAAGGTTGCAGCGCTTGAAGGAGCAGAACAAGGCATCACGGTTAATGCTCTTTGCCCGGGTTATGTTGATACTCCGCTAGTGCGCGGGCAAATGCAGGACTTGGCTAAAACACGTAATGTGCCACTTGAAAAAGTTCTGGAAGAAGTCATCTACCCGTTAGTACCGCAAAAACGTCTGCTTAGCGTTGAAGAAATTGCTGATTATGCAATTTTCCTCTCTAGCGATAAAGCTCGCGGAGTAACAGGTCAAGCTGTTGTGCTTGATGGCGGATATACAGCTCAATAATAACGTATTAAAGGAAAGACCTTTGCGAAGTTTACGCAAAGGTCTTCTTTTTTTCCTTGCAGTACCCGGATATAAATGATTTGCTTCTTCCAGCCCTCCATAAGAATCTTAGTTCTTTAATTCATGAGACTCGATAAACTCCAGTCTTTCTTTACGGTCTTCCTCTATTCCTTTCAGCATGCTGACCGCATCTGCGATAAAAGGGCCTTTATTCAGCATGGTACATGCAGCTTTAAAAGACCGGTGGGCATCAACAATTTCTGGGCGGGTTGCCAATCGGGTTTTGGCAAGCGAAGCCAAAACCTCGGTTGCATAAATAAGCGGTATCTGAGAATGAAAGCAAAGACTCATTAGGTCATCCTGAAGCCGTCCAAGCTTTTCAAATCCTGCTTCTACAGCAAGGTCCCCTCTTGCAGCCATCACCCCAAAGCCTTCATGTTTAAGCCCTTCTGAGATAATAGAAGGAAGATTTTTTACAGCATATTCGGTCTCGATTTTCGCTGTAATCGGAAGGATTTTTCCTGTTTTTTCAAGCATTAAATTTTTTAGAAACTGCAGATCCTCTTTCGTATGGACAAAGGAAAGACCCACAATATCCGCATGGCGGAAAATGAACGCACTCTCGTTTATATCCTTCTCAGACATAGCCGGAAGCAGAAGAAAAGATAACGAATCCGGAAGATTAATGCCATCATTTACCTTAATAGAGACACTCCTTTTTAAGTAATGATGAACATTTGCGACGATGAGATCCTCCGTCTTGTATGCAATGGTGCCTTGTATCTTCCCATCATTTATTAAAAGCCGATCCCCTTTTCTTGCATTACGGAAGGCTTTTGGCATATTGGTAGAGAACAATCCGGCCATCTTTTCAGATTCGGCTAAAGAGATGCGAATTGCCTCGCCGGACTGCATTTTGACGGTCGAGAGGTTATTTGGGAGTTTGGTTATTCTTATTTTAGGACCACTTAAATCCATATAGATTCTGCATGGCAGATGAGTCATATTGGAGGCTCGCCTTACTCTTTCAATGATTTCCTTCCATTCCTTTACTCCGTCATGGCCGCAATTAACTCGTGCAATGTCCATGCCATTTTCCAGAAGTCCTGCGATCTCGGCCTCCTGCAGGCTTTTATCCATCGTTACCATGATTGAATGACCGCTCTTTTTAAAAAGAGATACCATTCTCTTTTCGATAAGTTTCTCGCTCATTTCCTCATCTTTAATGAAAGACCCTGAACTTGTCAGAGCGGGAATCGTCTTTTCTCCCCGTTTGGGAGATCTGGCTTTTAAGTAAGCTTGCATAGATTTTAAACTATATAGGCGATCTTTTTCGACCTGTTCAGATTCCACGTATATCACTCCATCTATCCTCAATTCCAATAATTCCATTGTATGCGGGAGCGTGAAGGAAATGAATAAACGCCTGTCCAGAAAGCTGTTTTGGTAAAACAGAACGTTTTACTGATTGCGGGAGATCTTTGAACCAAAGAAAAACCCAAGAATACTCATGCATTGAGTATTCTTGGGTTAACGATTCAGATTTTCTTAAGGTTTGGCTATTGGAAATGCCCCTATTTTTTATTATAGTCCATTCTTCACAGCCGCTGCGATCATTGCCGTACGTCTGGCCTGATGTTTGACAGCTTCCACAACGTCTTCCTGAATTCTGCCGTCCTGTCCTACTGTCACACTGTTTCCGTATGGATTTCCGCCGGAAGTGAATGCAGATTGGTCGGTGTAGCCAGGTGCTGCTACGATGGCTCCCCAATGATACATGGTCGCGTACAGGCTCAAAATGGTTTGCTCCTGACCTCCATGAGGATTGCTTGCTGATGCCATGGCACTAACCACTTTATTGGCAAGTTTACCCTGGAACCATAATCCCCCTGTAGTGTCCAAATACTGCTTCATTTGTGACGGAACGTTTCCAAACCGCGTTGGCACACTGAAAATGATAGCGTCTGCCCACTCCAGATCTGCGAGTGACGCTTCCGGAACATTAGCTGTTTCTTCAAGGTGTGTTTTCCATGCCGGATTTGATTCAATTGCTTCTTTTGGAGCAAGTTCTTTCACCTTTAGTACTTTAACTTCTGCACCAAAAGATTTTGCACCCTCTTCTGCCCATTTAGCCAGCTGATAATTTGTACCAGTGGAACTGTAATAAATAACTGCAACGTTTACATTGGACATGTTGAATCTCTCCTTTAATTGGAATACAGGAATTGCTTCAGCATCAAACATCTCAGATTCAAATAAAGTATACGGGTTAAGCACTCTATGCGTCAAATAATAACTTCCAAAAATAGAAAAACCCCCGCATTATGTGCAGGGGCCATTTCATTATTTTTTTAAAGCTTCAATTGCTTTGTTCATTTGCGTATCATGTTTCTTAATGAGCTCCTGTAAAGAAGTCAGCATCGATACTGTCGTATCCTTTTCAATCGTTCCGGTTTGTTTCAGCTTGTAATCTTTTTGATAGTTCATTACAGCTGTTTTCATCTTCGAATCAAATACTCCGTTTTCTTCTGTGCTGTACCCTAGAGCATTAAGGAAGGCTTGTGCCGTTTTGACTTCTTTTGATGCGTCACCCTGTTTCAGCATCTTGGAAGGATCTAAATATGGAAGTTTTGCATACGCAGGAAGAGAAACTTTTTCACCTGGTTCAATTCCTTTTTTATGAACCCATGTCCCTCCGGGTGTAAGCCATTTTGCAATGGTAAATTTAATGGAAGAACCATCCTTGTATTTTTCTGCTGTCTGAATCGTCCCTTTTCCAAATGTTTTTTCACCGAAAAGAGGAATATCGGCAGACTCGTTCAGAGCTGCGGCCATAATTTCGCCTGCACTCGCCGTTCCTTCATCGACTACCACTACGGCAGGAATGGTAATAGGGTTTTTATTTTCTGAGCGGTATGCTTCTCTGGAGCCATCCTTGTTTTCAACCTGAAGAATGTTTTTTCCTTCAGGTATAAACATTTCGCTCATCTTGATTGCCTGATCCATTAAACCGCCTGGGTTTTGCCGGAGGTCAATCACAATTCCTTTTACTTCTTTTTCTTCCAGATCCTTAACTGCTTTGCTGAAGTCAGCTGCTGTTCTTTCTGAAAAAGTGGTAATCTGGATGCGGCCAATGTTGTCGTCCGTAACATTTGTGTAAACCGTTTCAATTGGAATTTCATCTCTCGTGATTGAAAATTCAAGCTCATGGGAGCCGCCGCGTTCAATACCGATTTTAACCGCTGTTCCTTTTTCTCCTCTTATTAAGGCGACCGTATCATTAACGGTCTTGCCCTTAACACTTTTCCCATTTACCTTAACAATTTTATCTTTCGGCTTTAAACCTGCTTTTTCTGCAGGAGATCCTTTAATAGGGGAAACAATCATGACTTGTCCATCAATTTCCTGGAGTTCTGCCCCAATTCCTTCAAAGGAAGAGGAAATTGTCTCATTAAAGCTCTTCGAATCCTCTGCATTCATATAAGCGCTGTAAGGATCGCCAAGGGATTCCACCATTCCGTTGATTGCACCATCAATCATTTTCACCTTATCTGTTCTCTGATAATATTTTTGTTCCAGTTTTTCATATGTATCCACTAATTTTGCAAAATCCGGGTTTTGCTGCACTTCTTTTTCCTGCACAATTGTCTCTGGCTTGGCCAAAGTCAAAGTCAATCCTGAGCTTATAACGGCTGTTAAAAGGATGATTAACAGCAGCTTTACATTTTTGTTCAATTTATCATCACCTCATTATGAATTTTATTATGTCCGAGTGCCGTAAAAACGTCAACTAAACAGCAAAAGGAAATCTTTTATAGTCCTAAAAAAATAATTTAAATGTTTCGACACCTTTCTCATGATTATTTTGTAAATTTTGTGTAAATTTTATTACAAGTCAAATTGATTGGAGCAGTGGCGTGAGACCCTGCAGGCGCTAAGCAATCGAACGCAGCGGAAATCAACAGACAAAGTTAAATAAAGGAGGCGGTCATCATGCTTCTAAATGACTTCATGATGGATACAGACAGAAAAATGATCAGCTTCTCATTTTCATTATTGAATGAAGTGAATGAGAAAATACAAAGAAAAATCCTCTTCTATGAAAATCAGGTTTTAAGCTATGTACAAAAACAAATCGATACTTTCATTCAATCCCTTAATATAAGCATAACCCTTCAGACAATTTGCAGATCAGAGCTGTCCGCTCTAATTCAATCCAAACTTAACAGGATGCTCGCGCAATATTCCTTATTCAGAAGCTGCTAAGACACATGACTCTCCCTATGCATAAGGTAAGAATAAGTAAATGAATTCTTCCATGCAAAGGAGATCTTAAATTGCCAGACTATTTAAATATGATTTCATCATTAGGCATAGCAGGAGCCCATCCAGGCGGTCTGCAGCTCACCAAACAAGTTCTTTCAGAATTGAATCTTCCCTTTCCGTGCCGGATATTGGACGCTGGATGCGGCACTGGCCAGACTCTTCTCTATCTTTCCGGATTAGGATATGATGCTGCAGGTATTGATGCCGATCAGCGAATGGTCCAAAAAGCCAAAACACGGCTGTCTGGTGATTCCGTTCCTGTTGTTCAAGGCAGTCTGGAACAAATGAGTTTTGACAGCAGCCGGTTTGAAGCAGTATTGTGCGAATCCGTCCTATCCTTTACAAATTTGAATGCCTCATTAAATGAATGCCGACGCGTCCTCACTGATGGAGGTATTTTGGTCGCTGTGGAGGTCACCCTTGAAAAGCCTGCCGATCCAGCATCTTTCTCAGAAATAACCGGATTTTATGGATTTCAAGCACTTCAAACAGAGGATGAGTGGGTTTCGCGGTTTGAAAATAGCGGATTTACAAATATACGGAGCTTGGCAAAAGAGGATTTCACATTCGATGATGAAGAGCCTAATCATGATGTCGATATGGATGATACAGTGGAGCCGGCCACATTTCAGATTCTAAACAGACATCAGGAAATGCTGCAAAAATACGGCACTTTCCTAGGCTACCGGGTGTTTTTAGCAAATAAATAAGACAACCGGGATATTCGTACAAACTATTTCCCCCCTTCGTTCATAAGGTACAAGGTAAGGATTAAAAACGGAGGGATCCCACTTGAGTCAAAACTATTATAATATGTGCTGTCAGCATCATGGCAAGAATGTGCGAATCAATGACCGTTTCGGCAATGTACACACAGGGAGAATTGTCAACGTAACACGAAGCAGGGTTTACATCCAGCCAAATGGCCCGCGTCCGCGCGGAGCTTTCGGAATGGGCTTTTATGGTGGAGGCTATGGATATTATCCATATTACCCTGCTTATGGAATCGGCTTAGGTTTTATTACTGGATTTGCTCTTGGCAGTTTGCTTTTCTTCTAATTGGATCGTCTCATAAAAAGGGCCCGATTAGGGGCCTTTTTATGTACCTTATTCATTGAATAGTAAGCTTCCATATTGATTTTTAACTTTGCTGATTGGAGCGGAAGGCGTGAGACCCCGCAGCGGCGAAGCCAGGAGGAGGCTCGCCGCCCGCCCAAGGGTAAGCGAACGCCTGTAGCAAAAATCAACAGCCAAGTTTAATAGAGCTTAAGAAAAAAGAGACTGAATTCAGTCTCTTTTTTTAAATATGCTCACTGATCATTTTGTAAATGGAAACAATTTCTTCGGTCTTCATTCGTACAAGTCCGCTTGAAGAAGGTGCAGCGAACTCCCTTACTCCGCTGATTAGCGGATCTTTCTGGAATCCCCAAGGAGCTTTTTTCGCACTTCTGTACTGAAGATATACACCTTTTCCCACAAAACATACAATGCCAGGCTGATAGATTTTTATTTTATCCATTAATTCCAGCCTGCCTTCTGCATATTCCTGTTTCGTAATCTCCAAAGCATTTTTTGTCGGCCTGTGGACAATGTTTGTAAACCCGAACCCTTTTTCCAAAAGAGTATAATCCTCTTCCGGCTGATAAATTCGGTCCGTAAGACCTGCTTCAAAAAGAATTTTCCAGAAACGGTTTGTCCGATTCGCATAATGATGTCCAGTCAAGCCCGATTGAATACTTGGATTAAATCCTGTAAAAAGAATCTTCAAGCCATAATCAAGCAAATCCATCGGTCTTTCCATCTCTTCACCTGCTATAATTTTTTTACCTGGTCAAAATATTCCTCAAGGGTCAGGTTTTTGTCATGAAGAGTTTTAGCCGTTTTCTTCCCTACATATCTTAAATGCCACGGTTCAAATTTATATTCCGTAACCGCAACTTTATCATTCAAGTAACGTACAACAAAACCGTACTTATAAGCATTTTCTTTGACCCATTTGCCTTCAGGGGTATCTCCAAATTCCTTCACAAGCTCCATATTGACACTTTTGCTGGAAATATCCATTGCAAGTCCTGTTTGATGCTCACTTTGGCCTGGGGATGCAACAGCTTCCTCCGCTTTTTCTTCCCCTTTAGCTGCAATTTCCTGGTTTAGGATATTTTCCTGTCTATCATAGGAACGGTATCCCGAAACCGCAAATAATTCCAAATTACTGTCCTTTGCACCCTTGAATAGCGATTCAAGAGCCCTGGCGGCCGGTTCTCTCACATATTTCTGGGGAATGTCGGCATCACCGAACGAGAACGGTACATTAGGGACAGTCAAATCCTTAGGTTCATAATGTCCGGGAAGAGTGTTGTGCTTATTTACTAAAACGAGAAGATTATCAGGATTAGAAATCACTTTTTTCCCATTCACCGCTTCAATCGCATTAAAATATTTTCCTTCGAGTACCATTACATCAGAGGTCTCGCTTTTGGTTTTTGAAGAAGGTTGTTCCACTTTTTCAGCCTGTTTGTTATCTGCCATTGGAAATGTGCATGCGCCTGAGAAAATAACCAGCGGTACAATAGCATAGGCGAGCCTTTTTTTCATGTCTTACTACCACCCTAGATTGTAAAGTTTCTGTTTTCAGCAAAGTCCATTGTATCATTATTACCAAAAAAGAAAAAAACTATATTTGCCAATTAAAAAGATGCCCCTTTTGAGGGCACCTTCACTTGCTTCTATTTTTGAATAGCAGCCTCCAAGGCTACTTCAATCATTTCATTGAACGTAGATTGACGCTCTTCAGATGTCGTTTCCTCACCAGTCAGAATGTGGTCGCTTACCGTAAGAACAGATAATGCTTTCCGTCCAAATTTTGCAGCAATTGTGTATAGTGCGGAGGATTCCATTTCTATAGCGAGTATTCCATATCTTGCCCATTTCTCCAGCTCAGCATTTTCGTTGTAGAACATATCCGCTGTAAATACGCTTCCTGCGCGGAGCTGAAGTCCTTTCGCGATTCCTGCATCATATGCTCTCTTTAATAGATCAAAGTCTGCAGTTGGAGCATAATCCACTCCGCCAAAAGTGATGCGGTTCATTTGCGAATCAGTAGATGCACTCATAGCGAGAATGACGTCTCTAACTTTAACGTCCTTTTGAATTGCTCCGCATGTGCCCACACGAATCAGCTGCTGAACATTATAGCTTGAAATTAGTTCATTTACATAAATGGATATCGACGGAACGCCCATTCCTGTTCCCTGAACCGAAATCCGTTCCCCTTTATAAGTGCCTGTAAACCCTAGCATCCCGCGGACTTCATTATAGCATTCCGGATTATCAAGGAATGTCTCTGCAATGTATTTGGCCCTCAGCGGGTCTCCTGGCAGCAGGATCGTTTCCGCAATTTGTCCTTCTTTAGCTCCTATATGTACGCTCATGTAAAAATCCTCCTCTATTGCAACTGTAGCATCTTCTGCTATATCCACATTGTACTTTGATTGAACAAACTATGGAAGCTGTTTTCGAGAAAGGTATTTAGGCTTTATGACAAGTACGTTTCCTCTTGCAACGTACTTTTTCATGCTTTTTATATATTTCTCGAAAATCCAGACAGAGAAAAAGTAAAATGGAAGGTATACCATAGAAATCTTAACCATTTCAAAGAAATACATGGAGAATCCGTTAAAATCATGAAACTTTTGAAAGAAAACAATTTCAGAGAAGCTAATGAGCAAACTGACGAAATAAAGGTTGAGCAGATGAAAAAAAAACTGGCTTTTGCCTTTATAAAACAGTTTTTCGAGTTCCTTTTTGACTAAGAGGGCTGAAAGCGTTGAAATGGCACCAAGTATGCAAATGATCGTGAGAAGCATTACAAAATCCCCTTTTTTTGTAGGTAGACAGATGGGTTATACACACAGAAAACGCGTCAATGCAATTAAGTTCCGGCCATTAAACTGCATACGGACATGAACAGGCGGCCGGCTGAAGAAATTCAGGCTCCTGCTATCATCTATAATGTGCACAAGCAGCGAATAAAAAATTCGCTGCTTGTTCTGCTTACCTCACATGAATACGATTAATCTTTTTCCATCCTCCAGAATGAAGCCTATAGTATTCCTGACCCCTTCTGCCTTCATCTATAAACAGAATGTCGCCTGTTTGTATAAATCTGGCGGTATAATCAGCCGGAACCGTATCATGAACATTAAATAGTCTAAAGGTTTTCTCCAAAGCATCTTGATGATCTTTCGCTTCGGTTTTAAAACTGTACACCAGCTTATAGCCTTTTGTATCACCTGAGACCTGAGTCTGAAAAATAGATATGTCCATCATGCGCAGTTTTCTTTTTACCATAAGCAGCTGATCTTTCATCTGAATCCCTCCGCATCATTTTCACTATGTATTAGCGATAAGATGCCGAAAGTCCTTCAGCAAAACCAAACTATTTTTGTCGAAAATTATGACTGGCGCGTTCATATAATCTTTTCAGGGCAATAAACCAGATCAGACCTGCACAGATACCCGCGGTTATGTCCGAAACATAGTGAACGCCGATGTACACTCTGCTGACTGATATGCTGATAACAAAGAATATCATAACCGCTGTAATAATCGGGCGGTATTTCGGAAAGAACCGGATAAGGAGGTAACCGGAAAATGCAAAAATAGCAGCTGAGTTCATGGCATGGCCGCTTGGGAAGCTGTACGTATTTTCTTCCATTAATGGATTGAACGATGGTCTTTCTCTGTCAAATCCATTTTTCAAAAGCCAATTAAACAGCCTTGAGCCAGTAAAGCATATGAATAAGAACATTGCTTCTAATGCCCGCTTTTTATAGGCAAGAAGGATGGATAAGACAATCAATAAAGGAAAAATCGTTTTTCCTGAACCAAATTCGGTAAAGAAAATAAAATAATCTGTGTACCATGAAGCCCGGTTGTATTCAAAAAATTTGACCATCCACTGATCGGCAGGCGTATACCAGCTTGAGTCATAAATAGCAGCCAGCACGATAAAGATTATGAGCAAAAGAGCTGTATTCCTGATGTCTTTCATGTACATGCGACCTTTCCTATTACAGTATTCATCTACGTTACCCATATTTTCGCATCAGTAAAACAAAAAAGCCAGTTTCCCCAAATGAATGGCAAAACAAGCTTCCGGGCAATATTTTAGCAACTGTTTGGGCACCCCCGCCAAATAGGATAGAGCCTGTTTGCGAAAAGAAAAAACAGCTGAGCTTAGTTAGCTCAGCTGCCTGTCATTTAGCTGAAACGCTGGATCGTTTGTTTAAGAATACCAGTCAGCTGGGGAAGATCATGTTTTGTTACCGACATTCTAACAGCTGTTTCATCTGTTTCAAGCATTTCTGAGAACAGACCGGACAGCCCTCTTGCTTTTCTGTCAATTTCAAGGACCATTTCAACCCGTTCATCCGTCACATCGGTAAAAACGACATCCAACTCATCCAATTTCCCTCTGAATGGACCTTGATACGGGAAAAATTCAAATTCTTGAACGAATGGAAGCCGCCTTCTTAATCTTGCAGATGCCGCTTCGTTTTCTGCATTTCTCAGCTGAAATCCAAGCTCACCAAGGGTATCAAAAATTTTCTGCTGGAGAGCACCCGGGTGTACATGGATGGCATCCTGGTCAGTCGGATCAACCGCATTTTTAATTTCAAGGCCTGTGTGAATCCAAATTTTTGACTGACCGTATGTAACAGGAGTATCTGACGGCAATACAAAGCGGAACGGAATTTCTTTATGTTCATCCGGCATGATGACGAACGGTTCATTAATTTTCACTTTTGAAATAACCGCTGTCTGGGTGTATTTTTTGTCATCTGATTCCTTAACGTAATTGGTCATGACGGAAAGGTAAATTTCCGCAATTTCCTGCTCTGTTTTACCGCCTTTAATCGCGACAATTCCCTGAACATCTTCCCCTGCCCTTACATTTACGTCATGCAGACGGGTATCCACTTTCGCTGCACCAATTCCAACGCTTGCAAATACTTTGTTAAAAAAAGACATACTGACTCCTCCTAATTTCTTTGGTTATGAAGATCTTTTTGAAGCTCATCTATTCTTTCATACGGAGAATCAATCTGAAGCATTCTTCGCAGGATAAGCCGGGTTCCTGAATCAATATTCAATTCCTCTTCCCAGGGCTTTTCCTTCTCCTCTCTCGCAGAGTAGCCGGAATAAAGCAAGAAAAGCAGAAAGTGCCCTAAAGCATAGAAATCGCTTATAAATGAGATCTCTCTGTATCTCTTTTTCTTTTTAAAGAAACTGAATTTTTGTTTATCCCCTATGTTTCTAGCCAGACCAAAATCGATAATATGAATATCCTGGCCATCAAGCAAAATATTTGGAATCCGTAAATCCCTGTGCACAATTCCGCGCTCATGAATAGAGGCTAAAATTGCCGTGATTTTTGCAAGAATAGCTATAGACTGCTCTTCTGTATACACATGACCCTCATCAAAAATCAATTCTTCAAACGTTCGCCCATTTTTAAATTCCATTGCAAGATACATATGCCGGTCGACAACGAATTGCTCATACAGCTCAGGAATTTGTATATTTTTTAAGGATCGAAGAATTAAGGATTCCATTTCAAAGGAATGACTTGTTTTGCGCTTTCGGTTTCTAGCCTGCTTAATAAGCACTGTGCCGCCGTCATTGATTTTCCGGGCTTTATAGGCGATTCCGTAGCCGCCTTCCCCCGTCTTAGACTCGATCTCATATTTACCTTTCAGCACAAATCCCTTTTTGAGTTCGATTGCGTTCATTTTCAGCTGCTATATGAACGGGAGCCGCTTGAGCGGTGCTTTTTCTTATAATAATGGTGGCCATGCTTTGACGGATGCTGCCCAAATTTTCCTCGCTTGTATCCGCTGCTTGAACCGTGCTTATCCTTATTATTTTTGGATAAAAGAGAATCTAATATTTTTTTTATCATCATCATTCTCCTTTCTATTTCTTAATACGGAGCAGAGTGAACCTAAGTTTCATATTTATCATACAATATTTTAGTGCAGCGCAGCCGGTTAGGAGGAAAAATCCATGAAGAGGTCCGAGACGGCATTAAACCGCTTTCGAATACTTGAAGAAGAGAAAGAAAGCCTGTACACTGCTCTCCAAAAAAAGGTACATGCAAAGCAGCAGCCTTTCGTTACTGCGGGTGATGAAAGAGACGTGATCCAGAGAATCAAAAGTGAAACAGCTATTTGCAACGTGTCAAATTTGACACGCACTCAAAGTTATCTCATGTTTCATTCCCAGTATCCGGAGGTACATTGGGCGCTGCTCGCGCATCTTGTTTCAAGAAACGGAGGATACAGTATGACAGATCTGAAATCATCCTACATAGGTCCTTTACTTCACCAAAGCGAAAAAAACGATTTATTTCAGATCCTTGAGATAATCAATGCAGCCATTTTTCTCGATGCCTATCCACAGCTTCTTTTATATGAAGAAAGCAAAAAAAGGAACAGGGACCTTTTTCATCTCCTGCCCGCTTTCCGCGTTTCCGCGTTTATGGAACCGATTTGGTCCTGCTTTTTTCAAACCGGTAATTCCGCTTTGCTTACAAGAGCCCTTATTACAAATGAGCAGTCCATGATTGAGGAAAACATCCTGTCAGGCAAGTCTGCGTCCATCTTTAGTAATCTAAAATTTTCGTTTCAGGAGAAATGGGGATTAACGAATATACTCTTTCCATATAAAAAACACCATAAACAAAAGCAACATTCTCTTGCCGGAATAACGGTAACCGGCTTTCAATCCCTTTCGGAGCGGATCAGGACCGGAAAAAAACTGTACCACATACTTTTTCATCACCGGAAAATTCACGAGTCTATATTAGCTTACTGCAAATCTTCCGCCCACACAGGTTCAAGAAGCGACTATTGGCCGCATTTGTTTTCATCATCCAGAGACCCATTCAGACTCACAAGTCCTTATCTTGCCGATGCCTGGCCTATTATCCCAGGGCCGGAAAGTATAGAGAAAGATTGGCTTTTGCAGCTTGGAATTCCTGAAGGATTTGAGCTTCCGGAAACGGAAAAACTACAGGATCTAACGAATAAAGTGATGGCCGATCTTCTGAAGCTCGCCCCGATTTCAGCCATTAGCAAAAAATTGTTCCGCTAATCCAATGGGGGATGCTCATCTTCAAAATTTTCATCAATGATGCATTTGACGAGAAGGTAATCAAACATGATATCCGCTAGGACTTCCAGCTCTTCTGTGCCCGGTATGTAGCCTCTTTTTGTTAATTCCGAATAGAAGAATTCTGCAATTTCCTCTGTATCTATCACGACTTCCATTTCTTTCATTATCTCGCCCCCCTTTCTATTTCATATGAAAAGAAGAGCAAGCTTATGTCTGAATTAGAACAAGTTTTTTTGGAATAGAGCAGCTTTCCCTTGCATATCTTTTTGACAGGACAAGCTTATGAGGGGGAAAATAAATGAACAGGATTATTGAATGGGCCGATGGAGAACAATTTGATCATATTTTGGCTGCAGGCGTACGTGTATTATTTGCAGTTGCCATAATTGGCTGTCTGCCTTTTATCACATGGAACATGGCGGTCATGCTGCTGAATTCCTTGTGAATTAATTGGACTTGAACCGTTTGAGACTGTCCATGACCATTTGCATCATTTCCTTGTACTCTGAATCTCCAAACTGCATATACAGCAGTTTATAGTCGTTGTAAATATCCAGCAGGTCATTAATCAGCTGGCCTGGCTCTCTCTTTCTTTCAGGCTTTTCGAGAGAATAAGAAAGTCCGCTGGATTTAGTGCCCGAAGCCTCCTCTTGCGCTTCACTTTCTGCACCCTCTTTGTTCAGCATGAGCATAATTTGATGAAGAGATTTTTCTGCCTCATTGTTGCTCATCACAAGCACCATCTCTTCTTCAGCTGCTTCAAGCCATTCCCCGTCAGCCACCCTCATCAATTCATATACCATGTCCTCCCATCCATCCTCGAGGTATCTCCAGATCTCCGTTCTTAATCCAACAATTTTAAAGAGATCATTTCCGTACCCGCTTACATGGACGAGATCGCCGATCGCAAATTGGTATTCTACTTCAATCCGTTCAATTTCAAAAATTTTGCCTTCATATTCTTTATAGAAAGAAAGGGCACTCTCAAAGAAAAGAACATCCCCATGGTTGACCTCATAAAGGAAGGACTGGTTCAGCTTATAAACATTTGTTACGGTGCCAACTGTTCCATATAGAACGATTACAACGACTTCTCCCATTTTATACTTAGGATATTTTGAGGTCATGCCCATTCTCACTCCCGCACTCTGAAAAGTTATGATAGTATATGCGGGTCTTTCGTATTCGCATGGGCAGTTCACACAGGGTCGAACGGTTTGATTTTTCAGCTTCCGGTACTGCTATAATTTTTCAATCCGAGCAGCCAAAACAAATAGGCAACTGTCATCGCAGCGGCTGCTGTGACCGGGGCTTTAATGGCAACCGAAGCATAGCCTTCCCGGTCCAGAAACCATGCTGCCGGCAAAAAGGCAGTAAATCCGTAAGGTATGATCCACGTCAGGAAAAACTGCAGTCCTTTATGGTAAATAGTCAGAGGGTATTTAGCAAAGTCGCTTAGGTTAAAAACTGCCCACAGGACCGGCATGCTGTCTGTCATCCAAAAAGACAGGGAAGCAAAAAATAAATTAATGGCTACGAAGATGACACCGCTCGAAATGACGAGCACAATGAGCATCATGAATTCAAAAAGACCCCAGGAAAGGTGTAAATGCGGGATTGCCGTTCCAAGTATAATCCATCCGATCAGCAGCTGTCCGAAGCCGTCTTGCTGCAGCCTGTCTGCACATACGTGAAAAAAGGGATTAATCGGACGAATCAGCAGTCTGTCCAGCTGGCCGGGTTTAATATATTGCCAGCCAAGCGTCCATAAATTATCAAAGAAGATATGGTGGATCGCCCTTCCGCTCGCCGCAATCCCATAAATAAACAGGAGTTCATAGAACGACCATCCATTTAATTCTTGAATATGGCCAAAAACGACTGCCAGAAAAAACACCCCGGCAGCTTGCTGCAACGCGACAGAAACCATTCCAATCAAAAAATCAATTCTATACTCAAGCATCACTTTTATATGATTTTTAGCAAACAAATAATAAAGCTTTGCGTATCTTTTCATCCCAGCCTCCTATCCGCCGAAAATGGTCACTTTTTTAATGGCCTGGTTCCATAGCACGTTAAGCAAAATATAAAGTGCTGCAGCCCAGATCGCCTGAACAGCAATCGTCCAATAAATATCCATACCGGTAATCTGTCCTGTATAGATGGCAACCGGTGAAAAAACCATCGCCTGAGACGGCAGAGCAAAGGATATCGATTGAAGCCATGCAGGAAAGAGTGTGATCGGAATCAGCGCTCCCGAAAAAAAAGTAATGACACCTTCCTTCAACACTTGTACCCCCCATATATTTACCGTCCAAAATGCAAGGATTCCGATTAGCATGTCAAAAAAAGTTCCAATCCACAATCCAAGGGCTGCACTGGCTAGAAAAAAGATCAATTGCAACGGACTGCCTGGCGGATTTATTTGAATAACGAAAAAGGCAATAAGCCCCATTGGAATCGTTTCCCTAATGAAAAAGGATGCTTTTTGGCCAAAATCCATGAAAATCATTTTAAAAAGATAATGATACGGTCTCATTAATTCGACTGCGATTTGCCCCTGCTTAATTTCCCTTGCCAGTTCGTTTCCTGCTCCTGAAACAAATCCCTGCACAAACATTGCGACAATGATATATGTAAGCATTTCCTTTAAAGTCAGCTGTCCAATTGAAGATTGATTTTGATAGACTGCGTGCCAGAAATAAAACATAATCAGCAGCTTTAAGATGACGGTGGCCATGCTCGCCCAATACCAGGCGCTGTATGCAGCACTGATTTGCATAGAGGATTTAGCAAACATCCAGTATTTTCTCATTTTTACTCACCTTCCTTAAAGCCCCTGGTTGTAAATTTCTTCGATAATGGTTTCAATTTTGGGATCCTGAATCGATAAGTCGGTTATTTTGTTTTCTTTTAATACTTCAGCAATGACATCTGATCCTTTTATTTGGTCATTTGAGAAGGATACGATCGCTTTGTTCATTGATTCGCCTTCCTCAAGACGCCAATCTGCAAGATGGCGAAGTGGTTCAGGAAGTGCAAACGGCTGCATTTGATCCAGCTCAAAATGAACCTCTCTTTTTGCTGAAAAACGCTCCTTGATTTCGTTCAGACCTCCATCATACAAAATCGTTCCTTGATCGATTATGATAATCCGGCTGCAAATCTCCTCAATATCCTGCATATCATGGGTCGTGAGCAGGACCGTCGTCCCCCACTTTTCATTCATATCCCGAATGAATTTCCGGATTTTCACTTTGACCGCTACATCCAATCCGATTGTCGGCTCATCCAGATACACAACCTCAGGACGGTGGATGAAGGCCGCAGCCAGTTCACAGCGCATTTTTTGCCCAAGAGAAAGCTGCCTTACGGGAATTCCAAGCAGGGCATCCAGCTGCAGAACATCTGTAAAAAGCTCCATCGTTTCATTGAATTGCTCTTCCGGCACCTCATAAATCTCTTTTAGCAGATCGAATGATTCACGGACCGGAATATCCCAAAAAAGCTGTGTTCGCTGACCAAATACAGCTCCAATCTGCTTTGCATTTTCTTTCCGCTGTTTATATGGAATGATTCCATTGACCTTTACCTCTCCAGAGGATGGAGTCAGGATTCCGGTGAGCATTTTAATGGTTGTAGATTTCCCGGCACCGTTCGAGCCGATATACCCCACCATTTCTCCTCTTTGTATATGAAAGCTGACACCCTTAACCGCTGTCTTTTTCTCGTACTTTCGGTTAAAAAGTGATTTAAAAGCACCTCTTAAGCCAGGATCCCTTTTTACTAGTAAATATTCTTTTTCTAAATTTGTTACGTGAATCATCTAATCCCCCCGAACACACTTTCTGTTAACGCTTACAAATTATAAGTTTTGTTCCTTTTATTGTAAACGAAAAAAGACCGCAAATTTGCGGTCTCACGACGGATTATCTCGCTGTTTCCGATTTATAAAGTTCCCAGGCTTCATCAAATACCGACATATTCTCCATATAATCTGCGCTGAGTTCCAGATAGTCGGAAATCTCATGATAAGCATCGGATGATTTTGGAAAACTATGATCCATATAGGCAAGATTTGCAAAGCGGCTGATTTCATCCTTCGGTTTAGGATGCCTGAATTTCATCAGGTAGTGATAAAAAGACTTCATACATTCTCCCCCGCTAAATTGGCTGATTGGATTTTATTATATCCTGTTCAGAGAGGGAGTCAATCTTTCTGGTTTCATGCTAACTGAAGTCAAAGTAGTTTTTCTTTAAAATTCTTGGCTCTGCCATTAGCTGTTTATAGTCAATTGTATCCCCAAGATTTGATGTCCGGATCAGGAAGAGCTGATTTTCTATTTCCTTCACGACCGTCTCTTCCTGATAGACCATTTGGCAGGCTAAACAAATAACCGATGGGGCATCTGTAATCTCGATCGATCTCGTTCCATCAGGCAATTCCCAGTAAACAGGAAGTTCAGCCGTTTTCGTTTTGTCAGAACCGCACCATTCACACGTCATCTTGCTCACCCTGTGCTTTGCCTTTATGCTGCTGTGCCTGGTATTTTTTCTCCTTCAGTTCATCTCTTTTTTCACGTTTATCCTTCAGGGATTGGTGTGCCGGATTGCTGCTGTATTGGTTTCTTCTTTTCAGCCTCGCTAAATCGACAGGTGTAAGCGTGAGATGAGCCTCCTCATGGATGCCCGCAATACCTGCTTTCGATTTTTTCGAATCCATGTTTCCATATATGGATTCGAAGTATTCGTCTGCCGTTCCAGGTACATAATTCTCAGGTTCAGGATAAGACGTGATCACTCCTTCGAAATTGCGAAGCACTGTTTTAGTGGGGCTTTGAGAAATGAGGTAATTTGGCTGCAGGGTAATCTTTCCGCCTCCGCCAGGTGCATCGACAACGAAGCTTGGGACCGCATATCCGCTCGTATGTCCTCTTAATCCTTCGATAATTTCCAGTCCCTTTGATACTGGAGCTCTGAAATGTCCAATCCCTTCTGAAAGGTCGCACTGATAAATATAATACGGCCTTACGCGAATCATCACGAGGTCGTGCATAAGTTTTTTCATAATCGGAACGCTGTCATTGATCCCCGCCAGGATGACTGCCTGATTGCCGACTGGCACACCTGCATCTACGAGCATTTCGCACGCCTTTTTGGACTCCTCCGTGATTTCAATGCTTGTATTAAAATGCGTATTCAGCCAAACCGGATGATATTTTTTTAGTATATTGCATAGATTTTCTGTAATCCGCTGAGGAAAAACAACCGGGGCTCTCGTTCCGATCCGAATGATTTCAACATGGGGTATTGCCCGTAAATTCTTCAAAATGTATTCCAGAATACTATCGTTGATTAAAAGCCCATCTCCTCCGGAAATCAGCACATCTCTTACTTCCGGGGCAGAGGCGATATAAGCAATCGCGTCATCCAGCTGCTTCTTCGGAACACCCATTCCGATCTGTCCGGAAAATCTCCTTCTTGTACAATACCTGCAATACATGGAGCATTGATTCGTGACAAGAAATAATACACGGTCGGGATACCGGTGCGTAAGACCCGGCACAGGTGAATCTTCATCTTCATGAAGCGGATCTTCTAAATCATATTTCGTTTTATTCAGCTCGCTTCCGATTGGTACGGATTGCATCCGGATCGGGCATTTAGGATTATCTTGATGCATGAGCCAGGCATAGTAGGGCGTAATATTTAAAGGGATCGTTTTCGCTGATATCCGAACCCCTTCCTCTTCTTCAGGAGTCAGGTTTATGACCTGCTTTAAATCATCTGCCGTTCGGATTGTATGGGTGAGCTGCCATAGCCAATCGTTCCACTTTTCTTCCGGGACGTCCTTCCATAGACTGATATCCTTCCAGTGCCTGTTTGGTGCATAGAGCTGCTGAGCCATTGATTTCCCCCCTCTTGCTTTTACCTACAATAGATGCAGATACATACACAAAGTTGCCTACCAGATGCTTCGCTTTACCTTGAAAGGTCCTTCCACCATATATTCATATTTTCAATAGAAGAATAAATGTAGCAATTATTCGCAAGCCGTCCTCCATATGTGTAGCCGCATTGATGCAAGGACCGGTTCATTCCAAAGGATCTTGCGCGGGATAATGAATAAGCAGAATAAATGCCGTTTTTGACAAGCCTTTCCTCAAGCGCATATATCAAATGCTGAAGATGCCCCTGTTTACGAAAGGCAGGCAGCGTCCCGCAATCGGTTATTTCCGCATTCAAGTGGTTCGCGTCAATTTCAGCGGAAGCCGCACTCACGATTTTCCCCGCATCCTCCACGACCATAAAATAAGCAGACGAACTCATTGACTTCTTTATATAATCCGGTTCCGTAATAGGGACAGGATAAACATCGAAAATTCCTCCATAAAAAGAAGCGAGCTCCTCTGCATTCGTAAGCGCTGCTTCTCTTAAGCCATCGGGAGGCAGCGGGATGCCCCGATTAGGGGTCTTATGGAAAACCTCCTCAAGTAAACGGTCTTCGTTTACCCATTCATCGGTTTTTCTCCTGGTTTCAGAGAAATATTTTGAAAAAAACCAGCATGGCTCTCCCCTAAAAAATGAACCCGCTGCACCTTCCGCTTCCATTCCTAATGCCAGTGCCGGAAAGCAGTCCGAAGCCTTTACCTTCCAGATCAATTTTTTCACGGACCTTTTTTTGCATTCTTTAACAAGCGTCTCATACAAAAAGGAAAAATTCCCTGCATAATCGTCGACCCTGCACCGTTCATTGTAATCATCAAAAACAACCGCTGCAGTTCCTTTCAATCCAGCCTCAATGACCTCTTTCATTTGAGTTATCCCCCAATTAACATGCTTTTGACTGGCTGTCCTGCAGAAAAAGAGCAGGAAGGCGCTTTAATTCAAGCAGCAGCATCGTTTTCTGATGTCTGTTCCACTCTATCCCAGCAGTTGGAATGGCAGGATTAGACCCAGTCTCTCCATGAAAGAACCACCCTAAAAAGGCGGCTCAGGTGTCGTATAGCACGCTGTTTATTACTTCAAGACCCTCCATTAATTCTTCATCAGAAATGACCAGCGGACAAAGGAAGCGGATGACATTGCCGTATAGTCCTGCGCTCATTAAGATAACCCCTCGCTCATGAATCTTCTTCAGCAGATTGGCCGTTTGGTGTTTGTCAGGCTTCTGGCTGCCCAGTTCCGTTATTTCTACAGCCGCCATAGCTCCAAGCCGTCTTCCTTCTCCTATAAACGGCAACTCCTCTGTCCATTTCCGGTAATACATTTCTATGGTTTCGCCGATCTTTTCCGACCGTTCAAGAAGCTTTTGGCTTTTTATCATTTTGATAACCTCTAGAGCTGCTCTGCATCCAAGAGGACTTCCCCCGTATGTGCCGCCAATCTCCCCGATTTCAGGTGCATCCATTAGCTCCGCTCTGCCCGTCACGGCACTGATCGGCAAACCGGCAGCGATCGATTTTGACATCGTCACAATGTCCGGAACCACCCCAAAATGCTCGATTCCAAACCATTTTCCCGTTCTGCCGAATCCCGTTTGGACCTCATCCGCGATAAATAGGATGCCGCTTTCTTCACAAATCTGCTTCACTTGCCGGACAAAGGAAGCGGAGGGAATGACAAAGCCTCCCTCGCCCTGAACCGGCTCCATAATAATGGCTGCAATATCTTCCGCGGGAACCTCGGTCAAAAAAAACGTTTCAAGCTGCTTAATTGCCTGCGCGTCAATTTCTTCTTTGGATTGCCCAACTGAATGAAAGTAATAAGGGAATGGGAGTTTATAAATATCAGGAGGAAATGGGCCGAAACCATTTTTGTATGGCTTCACCTTGCTCGTAAGCCCCATGGCCATATAGGTTCTCCCATGGAATCCTCTTTCAAAGGAAACAACAGCTCTCCGTCCGGTAGCTCTTCGCGCAATCTTCACTGCGTTTTCGACTGCTTCGGCTCCACTGTTCAAAAAGAAGGTTTTTTTATGGTGGTTCCCCGGTGTAAGCCGGTTCAGCTCTTCGGCCAATTCAATATACGATTCATAAAGCAGGACGTGAAAGCTCGGATGAATGAACAAATCAAGCTGCTCCTTCAGCGCCTTCACGACTCCATCCGGACAGTGTCCGGCATTTAATGTCCCGATTCCTCCTGCAAAATCCAGGTACGTATTTCCTTCCGCATCGGTTACCTGAGCCCCCTTAGCGTGAGTGATGAACTTGTTCATCACATGAAAAGGTCCTCTCGGAACGTGCTGTTTTCTTCGTTCCATCAGCTTCTCAGTCGCTTTGCCTGAAGCAGCATGAAGCGAAATGAATTTTGTCAATTTGACTCCCCCTTCGACGTTCTGCACCATTTTAAAGCAAAGAGAGCCATTACCTTCGCAGCCTGAATGACATTTTTCACCGGAATGTACTCATTTGGATGATGAGCAGTTTCCGTGATGCCGGGCCCAAACACAATCGAGGGTATGCTGCCTGCTGCTGAAATCATACCCGCATCAGTCCCCCATGGTGAAGCCTCCATAACCGGCTGCTCCCCTGTCACTTCCTTAAAGCTTTGAACGAGGCAGTCAATGAGCAGATGATCCGGTTCCAGCTCATTTGGAAGCCACCTGGCTCCATACCACTGCAGCTCTGCGGGATGATCAGCGAACCATGGATCAAACCCAGCCAGCCGCTCTAAATATTCCTGCATCTCTTGTTGGACCTCTTCCATTTGTTCATTAGGTGCAACACCGCATCTGCCTTCGAGAATGACACGGTCCGGGACGGAGGATGGCCAGTTGCCTCCGGTTATTTTTCCAATATTGATTGGTATGGGAATAGGTGTGGACGCATAAAGAGGATCTGTAATCCGGTCATTACGCACTTTTTCGAGCTCCCGAATGTGGTTCATGACCATCATCGCCTTCTCAATGGCTGAAACTCCTTCATACCTCGTACCGCCGTGAGCGGATTTACCGTGCACAATTACTTTGAACCACATCGAGCCCTGCTGCTTTGGGAAAATTTTCATATTGGTCGGCTCAGGGATAATGGCTGCATCCGCTTCCCAGCCCCTTAAAATGGCATCCAATGTACCTGCTCCGCCACTTTCCTCTTCAATCACACTTTGAAAAATAATGTCTCCTTTAATAGAAGTCTGACATCTAGAAATCGCTTCCAGCGCCATCAGCATCGAGACGTTTCCGCCCTTCATGTCTGAGGTTCCTCTTCCATAGACGTTGCCATTCTCAAGCTTTGGAAAGAAAGGCTCTCGATCCCATTGCTCCAAATCTCCTTCAGGCACAACATCGATGTGGCCGTTGAAGATCAGTGATTTTCCGCCTCCGCTGCCCTTTAGGACGGCGGCAATATTTGGACTTTCTTTAAAATTCGACCTAGTTGAATAAAAATGCCGGTGCGATTTCAGTTTCTTTCCTCCAGGCTCCCATATGTCAATTTCAAGCCCGATCTGTCTGCATTTTTCCAAAACAATCGCCTGGGCAGAGGCTTCGTTTCCCTGAGTGCTTGGCTGCTCCACTAACTTTTGCAGCAATTTAACCGCACGATGCTGATTGTTATCCAGCCACTGGCAAATCGCCAATTGCTCCTGATCCATGCAATCATCCTTCCTATGCTTGTAATTCAGGTGAAATAATTAACGAAGCCCCCGTTTTGCGGATGACTTCCTCAACGGAAAAAGATTCCATAACCTCGGTCAGCATAAGTCCTGAATCTGTTACATCCAGTACCGCCATTTCCGTAATGATCCGGCTGACACATTTTTGAGCTGTTATCGGCAAAGAGCATTGATCCACTATTTTAGGCCGGCCATGCTTGTCTGTATGGCTCATCACCACGAGAACCTTCCTCGCTTTTTGAGCAAGCTCCATCGCTCCTCCCATTCCGGGAATCGTTTTTCCGGGTACAATCCAATTGGAGAGGTCACCGCTCGAACTCACCTCAAGAGACCCCAGTATGGTCATATCAATGCAGCCGCTGCGAATCATCCCAAATGCCGCTGCAGAATCAAAGTAGGATATCCCTTTTCCTTCAGTAACCGGAAAACCCGCCGCATTGCAGAGCTCCCACTCTTCCTCGCCTGTAGGAGGCTCGGGGCCCATCCCCAAAATTCCGTTCTCTGCCTGGATCATGACCGGAAAGTCCATAGGCAAAAAATTCGGTACGAGTGAAGGAATTCCAATGCCTAAATTAAGCACCATTCCCTTCTCCACTTCCTGTGCAGCCCTTTTGGCAATGCTCAGCTTTGTTTCTCTTCCCATACCCATTTCCAATTCACTCCCTTGCTTTGCACAACCGTCTGGATAAACACACCAGGCGTGATAACCTCATCCCCATTCATGTCCCCGGCGTTTACCAGTTCCTCTGCCTCCGCGGCCGTGTAATCAGCAGCCATCGCCATAAGCGGATTCATATTACGTGCGCTTTTGCAGTAACTGAGGTTCCCCCAATTATCTGCTTTGCCGCAATGCAGGATAGCTGTATCGGCTCGGATGGCCGTTTCCAGGAGATACGATTTCCCTCCTGACTCAATCAGCTGCTTACCATTCCTCACGTATTCATTTTCCAAACCAATATCTGTTAAAATCCCTCCAAGGCCTGTACCTCCGGCGCGGATTCGTTCAGCAAGTGTCCCCTGCGGCGAAAATTCAACCTCAAGCTTCCCCTCGGTCATCAGTTTTCCGGCAATCGGATTTGATCCAATGTGGGAGGCCGTCAGCTTCCTTGCTCTCCCCGCCGTAATCAGCCTGCCCGCTCCGATATCAGGAAATCCTGCATCATTACAGATAATATGAAGATCCCGGATACCTTTTTCTAAAATGGCATCAATAAGGAGGGGGGGCGAACCTACTCCGCCGAACCCGCCAATCATAAGCGATGTCCCGTCTTTGACTGTTTTTATCGCTTCCTCTGCCTGACGGATCTTACTGTATTCCTCCATCCCTTACCCCTCCTTTTGCCATTGACTAAATTGGATGCACGTTCTTTTAAATCGCTTAAGCAACTCCGCTGTTTCCTGAATCGTAATGGTGAGCGGCGGAGCAATTATCACCGCATCTCCGTCCCCGCCATCGACTCCCGCACTTGCAGGATACAGAATAAGGCCGTTTCTGAATGCAAGCTCCACCAATTTGGCCCCCGCCTTCAGGTGCTTTGGAAAAGGAGTCATGTCATTGGGATTGTTCACTAATTCGATCCCTATTAAAAGCCCTCTTCCTCTCACCTCTCCTATAAAAGGGAATGATGACTGCATGTCTTTTAGCTGCTCCTTAAGATGCTGGCCCTGCCTTGCTGCCTGTTCAGCAAGGCTATGCTTATCCATATATTTCAGTACCGCTAAGGCGGCTGCCGCTGACTGGGGATTCCCGCTATGCGTATGCCCGCTCATGATCACACGGCTGCCTTCCTGAAATGGCTTCATCACTTTATCGGAGGCAACGGCGGCGGCGATTGGACTGTAGCCCGCACCCAGCCCTTTGCCAAGCACAACTATATCAGGAAGACAATCCCAGTGTTCAGTAGCCAGTACCTTTCCGGTTCTTCCCATCCCTGTCATCACTTCATCCGCAATAAACAGGACATCATACCGGTCGCAAATCTCCCGGAGTCGTTCATAATATCCAGGCGGCGGAGTGAGACATGCTCCAGCCGCGCCAACAATTGGTTCTGCTATAAACGCCGCTATATTTTCGTCTCCCATTCTCCTAATTGAACGCACCAGATCATCCGCACACATGAGATTGCAAGATGGATAGGCTTGCTGGTAGGGACACCGGTAACAATAGGGCGCTGAAACATCCGGATTTGAGGCAAGGTGGTCCGTAAATCTCACCCGGCGCTCAGGGTATCCGGAAAGTGACAGGGCCCCCATTGTAATTCCGTGGTAACTCCGCCAGCGTGATAGAATAGCCGTTTTAGACGGCCTCCCCTTTTCCTGCCAGTACTGAATCGCCATCTTCATTGCCGTTTCCGCGGCCTCAGACCCGCTGTTTACGAAAAAACTCCAATTTAAATCGCCCGGCAGCAGCTCTGCAAGCTTTTCCGCCAGCGCCTCGGCTGCCTTGCTTGTAAAATGGGAACGGTACACAAATGAAACTTTTTTCGCCTGTTCATTCATTGCTTCCGTAATTTCTCGTACCCCGTGCCCAATGCTGCACGTAATCGCACCTGACGATCCATCCAAATACTCCTTGCCATCCGCACCATATAAATAAACGCCCCTCCCAAAAGCAATTTCCGGAAGCTGCTCGTCTACAAGAGGCTTTATCAGATAACTCCTCTTCACCCTTCATCCCTCCCGATCGCCAAACCATCTATTTTTACATTGTATGTATGAATTCTGCTGTTTATTTCAGGAGGTTGGGCGGATTTTATGGGAGAGTACGGGGATGAAAGACTGAATATGGACCTGGTTCGGCCCATCAGTCTCTATTTCTATGCCCAGCTGCTTTTCTTTACATGGTGAAGACAAACAGAAAAACCCGCTGGCTGCATGCTCCGGCGGGGTAAATTCAAATCAATTGATTATATGGTATTTGCCGGCCATTCAATTTCAAAGCCTAGATCCTCTAGCATTTTATGGTCGCTGGAACTTTCCTGGCCTGCCGTCGTTAAGTAATCTCCGACGAAAATGGAGTTCGCCGCATACAATCCAAGAGGCTGCAGTGAGCGCAAATTGACTTCTCTTCCTCCTGATATCCGAATCTCCTTTGAAGGATTTACGAAACGGAACAGGGCAAGCACTCTGAGACAGTAGCGCGGATTGAGTTCGTTTGTTCCTTCGAGCGGTGTGCCGTCAATGGCATGCAAAAAGTTCACAGGAATGCTGTCTGCATCAAGCTCTTTTAGCTGAAAGGCCATAGAAATCACATCTTCCAGACTTTCTTTCATGCCAATGATCACTCCTGAGCAAGGAGAGATGCCGGCTTCCTTAACCGATTGAACGGTTTGAATACGGTCGTCATATGTATGTGAGGTTGTGATTTGCTCATGGTGCTCTTTAGAAGTGTTGACATTATGATTGTACCTGTCAACTCCTGCTTCTTTAAGCCTTTCTGCCTGACCGGGTTTAAGGATTCCGAGGCAAGCGCAAATTTTGAGTCCGTACGTTTCTTTTATTTCTCTGACAGCTTCAGCGACATGACCCACTTCTTTTTCCGAAGGTCCTCTCCCGCTTGCGACGATGCAATAGGTTCCTATGTTTAGATCAAAGGCTCTCTTCGCCCCATCGATAATCGACTGCTTGTCCATCATTCTGTATTTTTCGATAGGCGCTGACGAAACAGATGACTGGGAGCAGTAGCCGCAGTTTTCCGGACACAGTCCGGATTTCGTATTAATGATCATGTTGAGCTTCACTTTTTTTCCGTAGAAGTGCTTTCGGATGTGAAAAGCTCCTTGCAGCAGTTCAAGCAGGTCATCGTCCTCCGACTGCAATATTAGCATAGCTTCCTCTGTTGTTAATGTATCATTCATTTCAATCAAACTCTTGGCTCTTTCAATCCAATTCATTTTCATTTCCATTCCCCCTCTGCTTCATAATCGTAAAAAAAGACTTTCCATATGTCAACTTATTTATGATATGCGTTAACATTAAAAAACTGCCTTTTATCGGCAGCCTCCTTGTATTAATCCTTCCATTCGATTAAGTTAGGGTGCGGATCCAAAATGGACTCATATTGCTCCTTTACCCCATAGTGGAAATTAGAATCCAGTTCTAAATATCTTTTGAATTTTTCAAGACGGTCTTTCTCTCTGGACCATCCGAAATGCTTCACTCGGATAGGAGATATAGCGTTTGGAAGCTGAAAAACGTTTTCAGGCATTCGCCCGCAGTGCAGAGCAGTTTCCTTCCATTTGTATGAAAATCCAGGTCTGTATTTTAATAGGAACGGGCGGAACACATGATGCGCTCTCCACATATGATCCTCGCGATAATGGGTTTCGTTCCAAAAGTCATATAGCCTGAAGGAGTGCAAATCGAATTCCTTGTTATGCATCAGCTTATTGAGTTCCTCACAAAATCCGTCTTCAAAAAATTCATCTGCATCCAGGCTCAGAATCCAATCTGGATTTGTGGCAATGGTTTCTTCCCATTGCTGTTTACGTAATTCGATTTCATTATGAAACTTGGATGCTTCATTTGTGACGATGACATAGGGGACGTCGCTTAAACTCTCCTTGCATATCTCAAGGGTCCGATCCGTACTTCCATCGTTGATAATAACGGCATGATCAATACATGAAGCATGATGCTCCAATACTTCCTTTAAAAACCTATTTTCTTCATTCCGGACAATCATAGATAAAGTCAGTTTGGGCTTATACTCTGATTTAATCCTGATCCTGGTTTTCTTGTGAGCCTTTAAAAAGAAATCATCTGCTCCCTCTAAATCCGTGTCACGGTAAATATGATAAGGAGGATAATGCGTATCTGCATAAAGCTTAAAGCCAATTGCTGCAGCCCTGATACAAAAATGCCGATCTTCTCCCCAAAATGAAAGGTTATAAATTTGACCGAAGCCGACACCCTTTTGAAGAGCTTTTCTGGAAAGCAGGGTACAGGCACCAAGTCCTCCTACTTCATAAACACCCGGCACTTTCATTTGGCTGATAAATTCATGAAAACGGGTAGTAGCTTCCTCATCCGAAAGCTGATCCCCTCTTCCTTTCTGATATTGCGTATATTCATCAGATAGCCATACTTGCGGCTGCTCCATCGAATCCGGCTGCCATCTAGTCCAGAATACTTCAGAAAGGATGTCTTTCTCCTGTTTAACCAAATGGGATATGGTCTCTGGATATAGCAGCAGGTCAGAGTCTACTAAAAACAAATAATCAAATCCCTGCTGATCGGCATACTGGATCATGCTATCTTTAAAAGAGGCTACCTTCCAAACAAGATGTTCATTCCAATAATGAGTGGAGTGGTCCTTTACATAAACATCTGAATAGGATGAGCGCTCAATTTTCACTCGTTTAGCCTTTTGCTGAAACTCGTAAAGAAGGCGGGTGGATTCAGGATCCTTATTGTCATCAATAAAGTAAAAACTGAGTTCCGTATCATCCTGATTTAAATGACCTAATGAGTAAAGGAATTCACTCAGAATTTCCGGTTTCTGATGAATTGGACTGCCAATCAGCACTTTATTCTTGCTCATTATGACTCTCCTTTTTGTTCTGAAGAGCGAAAACCTGCTCAAGGTAACGTTTATTATGCAAATATTGCGGATTTTCCGGGCGGATAGACCCTGCTTGTTCATTATGGTATTGGGACAATTTATAATCACCAAGCCTGTCATAGCAAACACAGAGCTGAATATGCGGAATCCAGTCGGCGTAGGCTTGATTCTGCATCCCCCATGAAGAAGCTAATACTCCTATCGCTGCTGCTTGCTTATACCAATAAATCGCTGAGTGGTAATCCATCTTTTCAAAAAACGTATAGGCCAGCCTGCAGCAGAATTCCGGTCTGGGAGATTCATATTTAAAGGAGCGAAGCACACTGTATATCATTTTCTCCTGATTGGATAATTCATGGTAGCAATCAGCTAATTTGCCGCATGCTGCTAAATTGTCTTCAATCCATCCTTTACCGTCAGAAAGAAATTTCTCATAATACTCCACTGCTCTTTTATACTGCTGATGGTCTTTTAATTCATTAGCAAAATAATATAAATCTCTCGGAGAAAACTTTTCTCCTTGTTTTAATCGATTTTCATAGATTCTCAGGTTCCGGTCGGAATCATGATGAATGCTGGCATGAGTTACAGCCGCGTCACTCGTAATAATGTGCCCGCCCACCTCCAAATATTCATGCACAGGACCAATCCATTTGAACCCCTTGCTTCTTTTTACTAAACGATTTCTTCTCAGCCTCATGACAGGTTTCCCATTTTCATCCATGGTCAAATTATAAAACATGGAGACGGAATCAACAGACGGGTCAAGATTCTTTTTTAATTGGCCTAATTTCTTTCGATCTTCCTCTAAAAAAATATCATCAGCATCAAGCCAAAGGATGTATTCCTTTGTTGCTTTTTTAAATGAAAAATTTCGGGCTTTAGCGAAGTCATCTATCCATTTAAAGTCATAGATCTTTTTTGTAAACGATGAAACGATTTTTTTCGTTTGATCTGTTGAACCTGTATCGACAATGATGATTTCATCAACCAGATCTTTAACTGATTCCAGGCATCTGCCTATAACATCTTCTTCATTTTTTACAATCATACATAAACTGATCGTTACCATTGAATTTTAGCGCCTCCGTTATAGTCCGCCCTGTGAACGGTATGCTTTTAAAAGAAAATCTTTAATTCTTTGGCTTGAAAATCCATCTCCATATGGATTGATTGCCTGTGCCATTTTTTGATAAGCCCCTTCGTCGTCCAGGACCAATCGGATTTCCTTTACAATCCGGGCTGAATTTAAGCCTGTAAGCTTAATAGTCCCCGCTCTTTCTCCTTCAAGTCGTTCTGTATTCTCCCGTGCAACAAATACGGGCTTGCCGAGAGCTGGAGCTTCTTCCTGTATACCGCCGGAATCCGTTAAAATAAGGTAAGAGGCTTTCATCAGATGGGCAAAGCTCAGGTAGTCAAGCGGTTCAGTAATATGGATCTGGTCATTGAAGTGGAGAGATTGTTCGACTGCTTTGCGGACGAGCGGGTTTTTATGAACGGGGAAAATCACATGGAGATCGGGATACAGTTGAACAATTTGATTAATGGCCTCATAGACCCCTTGGAGTTTTTGCAAATTTTCTCTCCGATGTGTCGTCATCAGCAAAATTCTGCCGCTCCGTTCTACAATATCTACAAGCGGAGGCGAAAATTGAAAAGGTTTATTCGTTGCTTCAAGCAATGCATCAATCACGGTGTTTCCTGTGACGAGTATATCTTTTTCGCAGATTCCCTCATTCATCAAATTCTGTTTATTGCTTTCTGTGACAGCAAAATGGTAAGTCGCTAACTGGTCAATTAGCTTTCGGTTCATTTCTTCCGGAAAAGGGGAATACCGGTTTCCTGTCCTTAGACCGGCTTCCACATGTCCTACCGGAATTTGCTTCATAAAAGCAGCATAGCTGCTGATGAACGCTGTTGTTGTATCGCCATGGACAAGTACGATTTCCGGCTTTTCAAGATCAAGAACCTTGGACAGCCTGGTAAGGATGGCTGTACTGATCATTTCCGGTGTTTGAATTTGTTTCATAATATTAAAATCATAATCCGGGCTTATTTGAAAAATAGCCATCACTTGATCCAGCATGTCACGGTGCTGAGCGGTATTTACACAAACATGGTTAACTTGGGGATCATTCTTCAGACAATTTACCAAAGGAGCCATCTTGATACCTTCGGGTCTTGTTCCAAAAACCGTCATTACCTTCATAAGCCGCTCCTTCTTCATTTAGTTGAAAGCAGGCCGTAACTCGCTAAAGACTCTAAATATCTTATGAAAAACTGCCAGAGGTCGACTCTTGTGAATGCCTATTGAACTCAAAATCAAGGGATGAAATACAAAAAATACACCCGCAGCTTTAAGTGCGTGTGCCCCATAAAATATAAAAAAGCTGCCGGATTAATACCGGCAGCCACTAAAGTTCAGGCGAATACTTCTTCTTTTCTTGGTGCTTCCTTTTTACTGGCAATATCCCTGGCAATCCATACGCCGCAAGCTCCTGCCTGTGCAAGTCCTCTTGTAATCCCTGCTCCGTCGCCGCCTACATAAAGACCGCTGATTTCGGTTTCAAAGCGGTCATTCAGCTTAGGCCGGGCAGAGTAGAATTTTGCTTCAATTCCATAAAAGAGAGTATGTTCAGAAGCAAGACCAGGCGTCACTTTATCCAGAGCTTCAGTCATTTCAATCAGACTTTTCATCGTATTGTATGGAAGCGCGAGGCCAAGATCACCCGGTACTGCCTCTTTTAAAGTCGGTTCTATAAATCCTTCTTTAATCCGGTTTGCCGTTGATCGGCGGCCTTTTAAGATATCTCCATATTTTTGTACAATCAACCCGCCGCTTGAAAGACTGTTCGCAAGCCTGGAAACCTCATGTGCATATTCATTCGGCTGATCAAACGGCTCTGAAAACTTATGGGATACAAGCAGTGCAAAGTTCGTGTTGCTGCTTCCAAGCTTTGGATCCTTGTATGCATGTCCGTTAGCAAGCATCGTTCCCGAATGATTTTCAACAACCACGTGTCCGGACGGATTGCTGCAAAAAGTCCGTACTCTCGTGCCAACCGAAGTATTGAAGATAAATTTCCCTTCATACAAATGCTCATTAATTTCCTGCATGACCACATTGGATGTTTCAACCCGTACACCAATGTCCACCTGATTGCTGATCATGGATAACCGGCGTTTTTTCAGCATGCCTCCAAGCCATGTTGATCCATCCCGGCCTGGAGTCACAATCACTTTGTCTGCCAAAATTTCTTCTCCGTTTTTCAGCAAGATCCCCTTCACATGATGGCCGCCATTGTTCTTGACTGTAATCAAATCCTCTACCTCTGTCTTGAACTGCATCTTAATTTTCACGGAAAGAAATTCATAAATGCTTTTCAATATTTCCAGGTTTTGTTCAGTTCCAAGATGACGGACCTGGGCTCTAAGAAGTTTCAATCCTGCTGCATACCCTCTTCGCTCGATATCTTTCACTTTATCTGTCAGCGGATCGGTTATCGTATCAGCCGCCCCGTGGTTTAAGTTAATTTGGTCTACGTATTTAATCAGGTCGATTACTGTACTTTCGGAAAGGTAATCCGTCATCCAGCCCCCGAATTCACTTGTAATGTTAAATTTTCCGTCAGAATAGGCTCCCGCTCCGCCAAAACCATTTGTTATTGAACAAGCAGGGAGGCATCCCGAGAAGTCCTTTTTCCCAGCAGGAGGCGGACATTTTTCGATTTTTTTTTGAAGAATCGGACAATTCCTCCGATAAATATCGTGTCCTTTATCAATCAGCAGGATCTTTGCGTCCGGCATTAAATTGGAAAGTTCATATGAAGCAAAGATACCCGCTGGTCCTGCTCCTACAATAATCACATCATATATACGGCTCAAGGAAAATCCCTCCGTTATCGTTTTTCAAACATCCTTGGTAAATATACCAAAGTAAACCGCTTCCGTCAACAAATAAAGCGAACTATTCTACAAGAATAAATAATTAATGTTCGTGTTTTGATATGTAACGGAGCAAATCATTTAAAGGACAGTATTTACAAAATCTGATCAGTGTGATGGAAGCACAATACCTGGTGGCGGGCAGATCAATAAAGTCGGACGGACAGATTATGCGGTTAATCGGATAAAAACTGGCGGCGATCGGACAGATTATTCCGCACGGACAGTTTCTCAGGGACAACGGACAGTTTCGACGCGTCATTGGACAGATTATGACTTTCATGGACAGAATCTGGCGGCGATCGGACAGATTATTCCGTGCGGACAGATTCTCAGGGACAACGGACAGTTTCGACGCGTCATTGGACAGATTATGACTTTCATGGACAGAATCTGGCGGCGATCGGACAGATTATTCCGTGCGGACAGATTCTCAGGGACAACGGACAGTTTCGACGCGTCATCGGACAGATTATGACTTTCATCGGACAGAATCTGGCTGTGATTGGACAGATTATTCCGCACGGACAAATTCTCAGAGACAACGGACAGTTTCGCATCGTCATTGGACAGATTATGCCGTTTTACAGACTAAAAACGGCAGCGATCGGGCAGATCGGGTGGATCATCGGACAGAAATACGTGAAAAATGGCAGGCAGACAAAAGCTGAAGGTAACCATTATGGTGAGCATCTGCATTCCTAAAACAGCCCATAAAAAAAGAGCCGTTAGGCCCTTCTAGCAAATTAATAGCCGATGTAGGCAGCTCCTACGATAATCAGCAAAATGAACAATACAACGATGAGAACGAAGCTGCTTCCATAACCGCCATGACCATATCCATATCCTGGGTAACCGTACATAAAGCAATCCCTCCAATTGTTTTAGTCAATGATAGCCTATGCAGGACCCAGGCTGTTTGGTTTAGGCATTTGCCTATTTTTTTGTTTTGTTCCCGGATGCAGTATTTTATTCGGATTCTGTTTCCAAGCCGGGATTGGATTCAAGGTCTGCACTGTTTTTGTCAGTAAGTGTTACTTCCTTCAATAATTCAGACCATAACTGGTCGTTTGCGTTCCATTTATCCGCCTCAGGAAGCTCAACGGCACAGATTTTCTCAAGTCCCCAGAAGCTGTCTGTCATCTCTTTTACATCCGTATGGTTGATCATCAAAACACGAAAGTCATTCGCTACAATCTCGGATAATATATTCTGAAGCTCCCATGCATCCTCATACGATCCTTCTGTTCTCACAAAAAGGATTCTGTCTGCCGAAGCAAATTTTTCAAGGGTCCGCTGAATTCTGCGGTCGTATTTGTCCATAACATCTTTATAGGAACCTAGGTGGGTCAATGTATTCCCATCTTCGGTCATAAAGTCATGGTTGGAAACCAAATTATATCCGTCGTCTGCTACACAGATAATGTCATCCGCTGCATACCCGATAATTCTTAGATTGGCCTCATCAAAAAAACCGATAAACTTATTTTTCAGCAAACGGTTTACATCCCTTAAAAATGGGGATGCCATCCAATCCAATACACCTGAAAAATTTCTCAGACTGCTTTTTTTAAGCTGAATGGAACCCAGACACAGATCACCTAAACTGATGACTGCATCATAGGATCCTTTTATTTTGCTTAAACTTTCTTCTAAGCTCATGTTACCTCTTTCCTCCTTTAGCCTTTGAGAATGTATAGTGTTTCATTGAGTATCTTATTCAGCTGGACTGTGATTAGAGAGGGTATTTGTCCTAAAGTGAGCTGTAGTATAAATAGGTTTCTTTCAGCCCATGTTCCAGCCCATATGCCGGGATCCATTTCAATAGGTTCCGGGCCTTTTCATTTGCTAGACAGCTGTGCTTGATATCTCCTTTGCGTACGGCTGAATATTGTGTAACAAATCCGTCACTTTGGCTCGCTTTTAAATATTGGATTAATTCATTAATGCTGTATGTTTCGCCTGTGCTGATCTGGATTGTTTCATTGTTTCCATATTTCATGGCTGCAATATTTGCCGCGGCCACATCTTTAACAAAAATAAAATCCCTGGTCTGCTCGCCATCTCCATGTACAGATATTGATCCCGAGGAGAGGATGTTCTTCATGAATACAGCGACTACCCCGCCGTCTCCTTTCGGTAGCTGTCTTGGTCCGTATACATTTGCGTATCGAAGTATGGTATAAGGGATGCCGTAAAGTTTTTGATAAAGCCGAATATAGGATTCTGCGGTAAGCTTTGAAAGTCCGTAATTCGATTCAGGATTCACGGGATCTTTTTCACAGATCTCTTTTTTATCGAGAAGTCCGTATACGGCCGCAGTAGAAGCAAAAATGATTTTGCAACAGCTGGTTTCTCTACATGCGTCCAGCATGTTGATGGTCCCGTTTACGTTAATCCAGGCATCATAGAGCGGAGTTTCAATTGAAATTCCGACATCTGCTTGAGCAGCCAAATGGAACAGGAAGGATGGATCAATGGAAACAACCATTTCCCTCGCCTCTCTGCTGCAAATATCAAGTGCATGATAGACGACATGATCTTTTTTTAAGGCTTCAGGTACTTCTGCTTCTGTCCAATCCAAAACATGGACTTCAAATCCCAGATCTGCTAATGCTTCTGTAAGATGGGAGCCAATAAAGCCGGCTCCCCCTGTAACAACAGCCTTCATGAGCGGTTCTCCTTTTTTTGAATTCTAATATACCTGGTTATTTAACGAGATTATCTGCAATGACGCTGTATGTTTTTGGATTAGGAATTTGGTATCCTTCAGGAAGCGAAGAAGCTATTTTGTTCCATATGCCCATATTAACAGGGAGCTCAGAAGGGAAAACCGCGTTTTCAAATACAGATTGTAAACTTTCTGCTATACCCATCGGCGATGATTCCATTGTTTCTGCAGCTACAGCCGGTCTTATATTTGCAGACCATTTGCTTCGGATTGATCTTAAAATTAATTCGCTGATATAGTCTTTTAAGGCTGCTGAAAATCCCCTTAATTCAGGATTTGCCTTCATGAGTCCCATATTTAATTTTGATGCTTCCTGAAGCTCGGCTGGTATCAACTTATCAGGATTTGCTTCAGAAACCGGATCTATGGTTCTCGATCTATTTCTTTCAAGCCTTGCTTTAAGCAAAGCCGATAAATTCTCTAGGTCACCGGAAACAACTTGCAGTTCACCAGATGTTTTAACAGCCGTCAATGAATTCATAAGCACTGTCATTCTTTGCTGTCTTTTCAATAAACCAATTCCTTCATTCCCCATGTTTACACCTCATTTATCCGTTTTTTGTCAGGCTTTCATAAATATCCGTCAATTTTCTGACCCCTGTACTGAGATCCCAGTGGATTCTTGCCCACTCTTTCGCAGCTGTCCCCAATCTTGTTCGGAGCTCATCATCCGTTACCATATCGAGTAAAACATCTGTCAGTTTATCTGAGTCACCTGCTGGAAACAGCAATCCTGTCACTCCATCCTCGACCATTTCAGGCAAGCCGCCAGCATTGCTTGCTGCAATTGCGTTCCCTGCCAGCTGTGCTTCAATCAGTGAGAGCGGCTGGTTTTCAATCAAGCTTGGCAGAACAAAGATATCTGTTTGCTTAAGCAGTGCAGGCAAATCATCCCGCACTCCAAGAAACTTTACATGGTCTCCGAGACTAAGCACCTTTGACTGAATGACCAATTCCCCTTTTTTATCCCCATCGCCTGCAATCCAGCAAATCCAGTCCTTATTTCTCTCCATGAGCTTTGCAAGAGCTTCCAGCAGGTAATGAACACCTTTTAATTCAACAAGCCTTCCTGAAAACATGATGACCTTTTTTCCTTCTGGTTTCGTCACATCGGTTTTCTGATTCAGCCCTGAATCAAATGCCGGAATATTAAAGCCATAGTGCATGACCTTCAGCTGCTCTTCGGGGATCGCAAACTCATTTTGCAGGATGTTTTTAAGCCAGTTGTTCGCTACAATCGTCAAGTCGGCTGTATACCCGCCCATGCTTTCCAATTCATCATAATAAGCTTTAGCCAGGTAAGAATTCGAGGATTTGTGAATGGTTTTCAGCTGATGGCGGATCTCGTGTGCGACAGATCCATGAAGTGTGGCTACAAGCGGGGTTGCTTGAGGTTTTACGCGGCTAATGCACGAGGTTGCTATGACATCCTGGGTATGAATGATGTCATATTCTTCAAGCCCTAAATAGACAGCTGCCAGTTCATAGCAGTACCTCTGGAATTCTGTGTATTCTACTAATTTATTCGCAAAAATTTCCGGATACTTTTCCGGAGTAACGTTTACATTTAGGACTGGCATCAAGTCGTTTTTCTCCACTCTTCGGTCTTTGTTCACGAGGTGAATGAACGTATTATCTGCACCGTAGCCCAGAATGTCTACTTCGTGTCCAAGCGCTTCCAAATAGCCTTTCGTTTGGACCATGTAATTCCAAACTCCGCCTAAATGGGGGATGGCCCAATAAGTGGCCAGTAATATTTTCATGAGGTTCAGCTCCTATACCAAATTTAATAACCGTCTAGTCCTGCTGCTTACATGATATGGAAGGCAATCTGCAAATGACACCATTTTTCAGCCCTTTGAATACAATATGGGTTGCTTGCTTATGGACACCTGCGGATAGTGATTGGAACGTTTAACCTTGGAAGAGATACTAAGAAATTTAATGAAAGAAAAAGACATCTGACCTTTAAGCCAAATGCCTGGACACTAGGACTGGGAGTAGAATTGGAGAGTATCTGCAAGCGTATCCTCGAACATATATTGAGGACGCCAACCCAATTCCTTTAAACGAGACGGGCTGCCGAGTTCAGCAGGATCTGAGGGAACATCTTTTTTTGTTTTAATTTTGAATGGGAAGGAGGAAATTTTCCGATACGTTTCAGCTACTTCTTTAATCGTTCGGGTTCGGCCCGAACATACATCGTACGTTTCTCCTGACTCACCCTTTTCAAATAATACTTCATATCCTCCAATAGCATCTCTCACATCTAGAAAATCCCTTTCCGCAAGAGGGGTATCGATGTTAAGCACATGATCTGCTCCATTATGCTGCATGTGAACAATCTTTTGAGCAAAAGCCGAGCAAACTCCTGATGAATTTCCAGGTCCAATTAAATTCGAAGGCTTCGCAATCACAACATCCATTTGGTATAACGTCCCCCATGCTATCGTGCAGAGGGTTTGGATGGTTTTACTGAAGCTGTAAGGATGGGGAACCGACTTTAAACTTCCGGGGTCTGTCTGCAGAGCAGACCCTGTAATGACACTTTTGCAGTCCACTTTTTCTTTATGAATGGCGTCGAGTAAATGAAGGGTGGAAAGGACGTTTGTTTTTAAAGTACCCACAGGATCTTCCCATGATTTCCCTACGTGGCTTACTCCCGCTAAATGCAAAAGATAATCAGGCTGGGTTTGTTTAATTAATGATTGAACAGATGCTTCTTCTACTAAATCGCAGAGAATCAAATTCACCTTTTTACCTATTTCAGCAGGCCTTCTCGCTGTTCCAATAACGTTGTAGCCTTTTTCAGAGAAATACTGACAGGCGTGCATCCCTGTAAATCCATTTGCACCTGTTATCAGGATGGTTTTACTCATGGCTTTCCATCCATTGCTTAAGTTCAATCAGCATGGTTTCATAGGAAGGGAGCGGATAAACAGCATCTGATCGTGTGCTCACGATGGTTCGATTTAGTATGATCTTGCTATCCGGAATAATTTTTACATCCGTTTTATTAAAAACTCTTTGGATTAGTAAAAGCAGCTCATTTTTAGATAGCAGCGTTTTTGAACCGAGATGATACAAACCGGCTGTCTTCTTTTCAACCAAATATTCGATGGCTTTCGCCAGTTCCAGAGTGGTAACCCCGTTCCAGATAACTTTTTCATACCCTTGAATTTCCCCTGTTTGCTTCATAAACCATGCAAAGAGACCGATTCCATTATCTTTCAATTCCGGACCGATTATCGAAGTCCGAATGGTAAGGTGCCGATCACTGTGGATCTCTCCTAATCTCTTAGACTGTGCATAAAATGATGTGCCGTCAGGAGTGTCCTTCTCTGAATATCGGCCTTTCTCTCCGGAGAATACACAATCGGTGCTAATATGAACCAGCTTTCCTCCTTGCCGGGAAAGCAATTTTTCGAGCTGATGCGGAAGAATACTGTTTGCCTGAAGAGCAGCAAGAGGGTTTTCGTCCGCGATATGGTTGAGTAATCCAATGCAGTTGATGATCAAATCCGGTTTGAGATAATCAATGATTTCTTCCACACTGTTAGCGTTATTAATATTTAAAAAGATCCCTTTAGTATCTGAAATGTTTCTTGTTGTATAGAACACCTGATAGGTCGGTTTTTCGGAAAAATAATCTCTGATTATATGGCCAGCCATTCCCGCCCCGCCTAAAATCAGAACTCGCATTTATAGAAAACCGCCTCTCTGAAGCATGGCTCTTATTTCTTTTTTGGTCATTAATCCGTCACTTGAATCATAGTTTTCAAGTTTGACGGGTTCAAAGCCTTCATAGCGTTCTTTCATTCCGTTTATATGAATAGAGGGCAAGATCACATAGTATTCATCATCGTAAACGATGGAGTAGGAGCATTCATAATTGGACAGCAGGAGCTCATGAATTTTTTCCCCAGGCCTCACTCCTGTTGTTTCAATGCGGACATTTTTCACACCGGAGTCCTCAATTAATACCTCAGCGAGATCGAGTATTCGGCAAGTCGGCATTTTCATAACGAAGATTTCACCGCCAACGCTGTCTTTTACCGCTTTAAAGACAAGTGCAATGGCATCTTGAAGCGTAAGGAAGAATCTCGTCATTTTCAGATCCGTAATCCCTACCTTTTTGGACTCTGCAATTTGCTTTTTGAATACATGAATGACACTGCCATTTGTCCCAAGTACATTCCCACCCCGAATGCACACAAATTTTGTTCCGCTATTAAGCGTGTTTGCATTGATAATCAGACGCTCTCCCATAGCCTTTGAAAAACCGTAAAAATTGGATGGATCAGAGGCTTTATCAGTAGAGATATAGACAACCGACCGGACTTTATTTGCAATCGCCGCTTCAATGACATTTTGGGTTCCATGCACATTGGTTTTCAGCGATTCAAGAGGCTGTGCTTCACAAATCGGAACATGCTTCAAAGCCGCTAGATGAAATATATAATCCGTATTCTTTGCTGCCTCAGCAATGGCCTCTTTATCCCGAATGTCTCCTATCACAAAGGAAATATTGCTATGCCCTTTAAATTCCTGACCCATCGTAAATTGACTTGATTCGTTTCTGGAAAAAATCCGGATTTCCTTCGGACTGAACTCCAGCAGCTGCCTGACCAGTTCATGCCCCCACGATCCTGTACCGCCTGTGACTAAAATGGTTTGGTTATTAAACACAAGAATTTCCTCCCAATATAATTTTTAGAATGGTGTCTGATACATTTTCACGGAGATATTCTTCAGGAATCTTCCACTTATTTGGCAAGTTCATCATGGTTTCTGCAGAAGCGGTTATGCTTGCGGCATCGATTCCAGACAGCATGTTGCTTCCGCACGCTACAGTTTCCGGTCTTTCCGTTGTATCCCGAATAGTTACCGCAGGTACATGGAATAAACAACACTCCTCCTGAACGGTGCCGCTATCTGTTAGTACACATTTGGCATGCATTTCTAATTGAACAAAGTCAAAGAAGGAAAAGGGCTTGTAGAATTCAACGAGGGGGTTCATAACCAGGCTTGCTTGGTTCAAACGCGTCTCCGTTCGTGGATGAACACTGCATATAACTCTTACATTCAGTTTAGCTGCAGTCTCATTCACCCCTTTAAATATTTCAATTAACCGTTCCGGGTGATCAACATTCTCTGAGCGGTGAATGGTTACCAAAAGATAATTTTTTTTCTGCAAGTTTAATTGATTTAATATCGGACTTTTTATGATCTCTTCCTTATAATGATCCAGAACTTCTTTAATAGGGTTTCCCGTAACATGGATTTTCCGGGGGTGAAGCCCTTCCCGGAGCAGATTCTCCCTGCTTTGCTCTGTATAAGGGAGATTAATGCTAGATATGGAATCAATCACTTTCCTGTTCTTTTCCTCTGGTACCTTCAAATCAAAGCAGCGGTTGCCTGCTTCCATGTGGAACACCGGTATCCCCATCCTCTCTGCTAAAATAGCAGACAAGCCGCTGTTCGTGTCACCCAGGATCAGAATTCGATCCGGTTTTTCTTTTAAAAAGATTGCCTCAAGACCTTTAAACATTTCAGATAATTGTTCCCCAACTGTAAGCTGCTGATTAAATAATTGATAATCCGGGGTACGCACCTGAAGCGTTTTAAAGAAAACCCCGCTTAATTCCTCTGTAAAATTCTGGCCGGTATGAACGACAATATGCTTTTTCGCTAGCCTATCCAATTTCGGAATGATCCGGCTTAGGCGGATGATTTCCGGTCTGGTGCCTAGAATCGTTACGACATTCACTTTCTATAGCCTCCTAATCCGCTGTAAATCCGCGCGTGTACTCTCCTCCTAGTGCATTCCTTCTAAGATATGCTCGATGAATCGGCCATGCATAGGCAAGTCTATTGGAAAGATCTCATTTTCTTGAAAACAGCCACTTGCCTAATATAATAGAGTTAAAAGAAGAACGTCGTTCCGTTTGGGGATCCTTAATTTAATAGCTCTGTTAAACTTGGCTGTTGATTGCAGCTAGCATGCATTCGCTTTCCGCGGGACAGGCGGTGAGCCTCCTCTGCGCTTTGCGTCTCACCTGTCCTGCTGCTCCCGCTGAAGTCTCATGCTTTCCACTCCAATCAACAGGTGTTAATAAATCAACATAATGCTTTAACAAAGCCAATTTAATAAAAAAAAATTAGGTTCTTACTGATCATTAAAATGGAACACAAAAAAAGGATGCATCTAATTCATGCAGCCTTTATAAGTTTATTAAATAATACATGCTGCCTTTGTTCTTATTTCGGCACATGCATGGATTAAAGCTTAAAATGATCATGCTGTAATTGAATAATTAAAATTCAGAATTATCCTTGCTGAGAAGCAGTGTGTCTAACCGAAAAATCTCTTTCACTGCTGCAATTGTGTAACATCACTGATGAGGACCGCGGCATATCATAAATTCTCACATTTCAGTAAAAATAAAACCGTAATATTTTTTAATTTTGATTTAAAATCTCATCTGATACAAGTCTGTGGGCAGATACAAGGTTTTCGTCTGCATCTTTCCCCCATACTGATACCTGAGTAGATCTTTCAGCCATACCTCCAGTTGTGAAGACAAAAGCATAATCATCTATATTGGCAAAGTAACTTTTTGAGATCACTTGATTTGGCGCAACAGAAATCAGATCCAGAACATAAAGTGTTCTTGTCGAAGTTAATTTAAAGCCCTGAATTAATACCGTTGAAGAATTGACAGCATCACGATTGGCAATTTTCACCGTTACAAGCTGAGTAGGTCTTACTCCTGCCACCGCATTATTTTCAATTGGCCCAGTTGATAAAATAGCCATCCAACAACCTCCCTGCAAAATATAAAACCTGTCCAATAGGAGAAATCATTACTTTCGGCACGATAATGTAACTGGCTGCAGCAAAGGTTGGAACATTATGTTTCTCCCCATCCCCTCAACGATCCAACTCATCAGCACCTACACTTCTATGTTATTCAGCCGCTCAAATATGGCTTACGTATTTGTCCTATCAAACTAGTAGTCTCTTTCCTTATTTATTGATTTGACACTCCCATTTATATTTCTTAATAAACCAAGTATTGTTCTAATAATCTTTAAGGATACTCAATTGATCAGAACAGCCTTTTTGTTCCTGGTTGTCTTAAAGGGGGTTAAATATGTATGACTTGTCAGCAAAGGATTCGCATTAATGGGATATACCAAGAAAAGTTCTATGTATTAATTTTAAATATCACTAGACCTTCAGCAACTGTGTAAACTTGAAAAAGCGTTCACGAAATAAGTCAATGAACGCTGATTATTTCATTTATTCCATTAAAGCGTTCAAATGCTGCACAGCATCTCCAAAAAGCTCTGACTGTACTTTTGATTGCTGAAATGCTCTTTAATATGCGCTAATGCAGATGCCTGTATACGTGCCCTTGTCTCTTTATTTTGAATCAATTCCAGCCCTTCTAAACAAGCCTCATGGATGTTCCCGAGTGTATAAAATTTCCCAGTCACGTTATGAATAATGGAGCTTTGTACCCCATCCGAATTAGTAGATAAAACCGGACAGCCGCAGCTCATCGCCTCTACAATCGCGTATCCGAATCCTTCAACCTTGGAGGTCGAACAGAGAAAACCTCCTGAATCCGCCATTCTGGAAAAGTATTCCGTCATTTCCTGGTTCGGTATATTTGAAAGAACGGTAAGTTTGCTTTCAAGACCCAACATGTTCCTCAAAGCATCGAATTGCGCTCTTTCTTCAGGTGCGGAAAGTGTATGATCCTCGAACATATAAAAGTCTGCATCCAGAAAAAAAGCGTTGGAAAAGAGATGGGCGATTAATAGAAATTCTCTCCAATTTTTATTATCTTCCAATCGTCCAATCCATCCTATAATCGGCTTAACGGATGCTGCAGAGGTCCGGTGGGTAAATCGCTCTGCATCAAAGCAATTGTCCATAAAATAAGCAGGAAATCCAGGATAGAGTTCACCAAGCATTTGCATGATATGAGGGGTTTTGGAGCTTAGAATGCAGTTTGCAGACGGGGTAATGTACGAAATGGCATAAGTGAGTACAGTCCTTGCCGTTTCCTGTGATCCTAAACCCTGAATTTCGAAAATCAGCTTTCCCGTGTATCCCCAGCTGCGGATCTTTGGAAGAAGGAGATAATCTGACGTCACGACAATTGCATCAAAACGGTTTGATTCAATTAAACTCCTTATTTCATTTTCGTCACTTTTAATATGCAAGGGGGCTTCATGATCATTTACAAGCGTTCTTTCCATCCTATAGTACAAAAAATGACTCTGGATCCCTGCCGCTTTTAATGCTGCCGATCTTTGCCTGTTCAGCGTTTCTACACCGCCGCTCGGCACGTAATAAATGAAAAGTATATCCATTTTAAAATTCCTTTCTCTTCAATATTTCCAGGCTTCGGACCACTTATCTATTCCTTTTCATTTCTATGTTCAAATGCTGAGATTGGAATGAGCTATTTTATCAGTTTTTTATGAAACTGGATGGATGTCCTGACCGATTTGATGAATTTTCATATCATGTGGATTGAAGCACAGCAAAATGATGTAAGGGAGATTATATAATGACTCCAAAAGTGTCGATCATCATCCCGTTTTTCAATTGTTCTTATGTAGAACAGGCTATTCAGAGTTCTCTGAACCAAACGTATCCGAACATAGAAGTCATCGTTGTGGACGATGGATCAACTGCCCATATGGAAAAATTAGCACCCTTCCTCGACAGGATTGTTTATATAAGAAAAGAAAATGGAGGAACCGCTACTGCGCTGAATAAGGGGATTGAAACAGCTTCTGGAGAATACATTGCCTGGCTGTCATCGGATGACTATTTCCTGCCAGAAAAAATTCAAAAGCAAATGACTTATATGCTAACGCATGGGGCAGACTTCAGCTTTACCAACTATGACTACATCGATGAAAATAATACGGTATTGATTCCCTGGTGCGGAAAGCGGTTTACTGCCGATTTAAAAGAGGTGCCCCAATTTTTTCTCCAGGGAAATCCAGTTAACGGCTGTACCATCCTTATGAAAAAAGAATGCTTCGAAAAGGTCGGTTATTTTGACCCCCAATGGAAGTACACCCATGATTATGATATGTGGTTTAGGATGATTCTTGCCGGCTACGATCTGCATTATATCGATGAAATCCTCATCCAATTCCGCACGCATATTGAAGCGGGTACAAGAAAATATCAGCCCCAGATCCTTTCGGAAGTATTTCAACTTGAAAGCAAGTACCGTCCACTCCTTTGGATGCATTTATATCATCCATTTTGAGAAAAGAATCGCAGTTTTTATATTTCACCTTTTTTAATATCCTTGATACTGAACTCTGTGTTTTTTCATCATTAGACCAAACAGTAATTATAAATCTGTATCCCTTGTCAAGGACACTTATTTAAAAAGGTAGATATTTAAAGAAGATGATTTCTGCTTTATACAGGGGTCATCATTTTTTTGATCGTCATATATCTCTATATTTCTGGTTTCTTCAAGGATTTTCAGGTTTTACAATGGCTTTCCGAATCAGACGAAATATTTAGAGGAGTGTTTTCTCTTTTTGGTCAGATTCCTTTCAGATAGTCGCATCTTTTTAGCAGTTCGTATTCCGCTGGTAGTAAATAATGATTCGCTCCCAGCCGATTATACTTCTCCACTAAGGGGAATTCCGTCTTTGTTGTCTGCATCTAGAATTCCTTAATCAGCGCTCACCGTTTTCTTCCAGATGAGTTTCAATGCATTAGAATCATACTCACTTCTCAAAACTAGCTTATTAGTCGAACTGTCCTGTCTTCTTAACGTTATCCTATATAGGGACCAGTATTACTTATGTGGATAGATTTGAGATATGAGTTTATCGCTATTTTTTTATTTCCATCTCTTTAGACCCATTGGTTTCTCCACAAAAAGACCCTATAAGATGACCCTTTTTCTAAGGGTCAATCCTACAGGGGAAAGATTTAAAAGGCATCTTAATTCTTTAATTAGAATTTAATCAAGTTTAAATCTCGGTTAACTGCTGCTCCAGTCGTCACATTCGTTGCTTGAGTCTGAATGACACGAACCTGGTAAACGGAAGCAGGATTTGCAGCTGGAGCAGTATCTACATAAGTGTTAGCAATAACAAATCTTTGAACACCTGCTGAAGTGATCGCTCGATTCATAATTCTTGTACTAATAAGGGTTGCATCTCTATATATTCTAAATTCAACAGTAAACGTACTATTGGCGGTCGTAACCAACTCATACGATAATGCATAATCAATTTTAATATTCTGGCCAGCTAATACTGAAGTTGTTACGCTCGCAACAACGGTTTCAGTATTCAATGGCGGAAATACGGTAATTGTTCCTGTATTATTACTAAAGCCGAGCGTTGGTGCTCCTGTAGCTCCCGCTGGTCCCGTTGCTCCCGCTGGACCTGTTGCTCCGGTTGCTCCTGTTGCTCCCGCTGGACCTGTTGCTCCCGTTGCTCCCGCTGGACCTGTTGCTCCCGTTGCTCCCGCTGGACCTGTTGCTCCCGTTGCTCCCGCTGGACCTGTTGCTCCGGTCGCTCCCGCTGGACCTGTTGCTCCGGTCGTTCCTGCTGTACCTGTTGCTCCGGTCGCTCCCGCTGTTCCTGTTGCTCCGGTCGCTCCGGCTGTTCCTGTTGCTCCCGTTGCTCCCGCTGTTCCTGTTGCTCCGGTCGCTCCGGCTGTGCCTGTTGCTCCGGTCGCTCCCGCTGGACCTGTTGCTCCCGTTGCTCCCGCTGTTCCTGTTGCTCCGGTCGCTCCGGCTGTGCCTGTTGCTCCGGTCGCTCCCGCTGGACCTGTTGCTCCCGTTGCTCCCGCTGGACCTGTTGCTCCCGTTGCTCCCGCTGGACCTGTTGCTCCCGTTGCTCCCGCTGGACCTGTTGCTCCCGTTGCTCCCGCTGTGCCTGTTGCTCCGGTTGCTCCCGCTGTTCCTGTTGCTCCCGTTGCTCCCGCTGTTCCTGTTGCTCCCGTTGCTCCCGCTGGACCTGTTGCTCCCGTTGCTCCCGCTGGACCTGTTGCTCCGGTCGCTCCGGATGGACCTGTTGCTCCGGTCGCTCCGGCTGTGCCTGTTGCTCCGGTTGATCCCGCTGGACCTGTTGCTCCGGCTGTGCCTGTGGCTCCTGTTGCTCCGGCTGTGCCTGTTGCTCCGGTTGCTCCGGCTGTACCTGTTGCTCCGGCTGTGCCTGTTGCTCCGGTCGCTCCCGCTGGACCTGTTGCTCCCGTTGCTCCCGCTGGACCTGTTGCTCCGGTCGCTCCGGCTGTGCCTGTTGCTCCGGTCGCTCCGGCTGTGCCTGTTGCTCCGGTCGCTCCGGCTGTGCCTGTTGCTCCGGTCGCTCCGGCTGTGCCTGTTGCTCCGGTCGCTCCCGCTGTGCCTGTGGCTCCTGTTGCTCCGGCTGTGCCTGTTGCTCCGGTTGCTCCGGCTGTGCCTGTTGCTCCGGTTGCTCCGGCTGTACCTGTTGCTCCGGCTGTGCCTGTTGCTCCGGTTGCTCCGGCTGTACCTGTTGCTCCGGCTGTGCCTGTTGCTCCGGTCGCTCCCGCTGGACCTGTTGCTCCCACTGGACCAGCTGGACCTGTCGCTCCCGTTGCACCCGTCACTCCACTTACATTTTGCTGTGTGCCTATTAGCTCGTCCGAGACTAGTCTGTGAGCAGCTACAAGCTGGCCTGAAGAATTTTTCCCCCACACAGAGACTTCCGTTTCTCCTTCTCCAAGTCCTGAAATATTAAAGATAAATTCAAAACCTTCAACATCAGCAAAATAGGTTTTTGTCACAACCTGATTCGGATTTACACTAAATAATTCGCTTACATATAATATTCTCGTCCCGTTTAATGTATATCCTTGAATGAGTATTGTAGAGTTGTTCACAGAGTCACGGTTGTCAATTTTTACTGTAACCTGTTGGCTAGGTCTAATCCCTCCCACCGAATTGTTTTCTATTGGGCCTGTTGATAAGGTGGCCATAAATGCAAATACCCCCTAAAATTAGTTTTTCCTTAAGTCCTGTATTCCAGTTTAAAGGTGCAGCAACTTATTTTGATACTAGTAATTCAAGCATACTGATCTATGCATTATATTTATTTATAGAAATTTAGTTTCTAGTAAATGACCTAGTAAATTTGCGGATTTTTCACTCAATTACTTAATTGAACATTCTTCAAAGATGAGTGGATAGCATCTCCATAATTAACCTCACGAGTCCTTAAAGGCTTAACTATATTCGTGTTTTAATTTCAATTATTTTCAATCTGAACATCAAATATATTGCATTTTGAACAGATTAGAACGTAACTTTCGCCAACTCCACTTTAAATAATCTCATTATTAACAACCGAATCGAGTTTTTAACTCTGGTATCGTCAAACAATAAAACGCAGTAATCGTAAGCAGATGATGGAATGATGGGAAAAATAACTGAGAAAGAAGCTAATACTGCCTGAAGAGGTGTTTTCAAAGAAAATTAGAGCATATACAATTTATTCATTGGAACTAAACTAATGGAAGCGATCTTTCCTTACTTGCAATATATACTAATCTAATCTATTAATCAGTGACGGAATATGTATGTGCAAATGAAAGATGGGTTTAAAAAACCTGGTTAAATCTGTATTTTCAGGGAACTGGCCAGAAGGAAGAAAAAGAAAGACTTTTTCTCTGAAAAAGCAAAGGCTGCCGGGTTAACCGGCAGCCTTCTTTCATCAATCAAATAAAACACTGTATCGTTCGTATCCTTTTTCAGCCAGCTCATTTTTTGGTATGAACTTCAATGCTGCGGAATTAATGCAATACCTTAGTCCATTCGGTCCTGGTCCGTCGTTAAACACATGGCCCAGATGGGAATCAGCCGTTTTGCTTCGCACCTCGGTTCGAACCATACCGTGGGTGAAATCCATTTTTTCATCAACTTCCTCTTCATCAATCGGCTTTGTAAAGCTTGGCCAGCCGCACCCTGCATCGTACTGTTCTGTTGAACTGAAAAGAGGTTTTCCGGAAACGATATCTACATAAATGCCCTCTTCTTTGTTATCCCAGTATTCATTTCGGAATGGAGGCTCTGTTCCATTATTTTGTGTGACTTCATATTGCATAGGAGTCAGCGATTGAATAATGTCTTTTTTTCCATCGTTGTTTTTCCAATGGTCTTCTATGAATTTTGCTCTGCCTGAACCTGTTTTGTAACGGTTATAGTGAGCTGAATTTTTTTTATAGTAATCCTGATGATACTCCTCAGCCGGGTAAAAAACCGATGCCGGTATAATCTCTGTTACAATCGGCTTGCTGAATTTCCCGCTCTCCTGAAGCTTTACCTTCGATTGTTCAGCAAGGCGCTCCTGCTCTGCGCTGTGATAAAAAATAGCGGTTTTATAGGATTCACCGCGGTCAAAGAACTGGCCGCCCGCGTCAGTCGGATCGATTTGCTGCCAGAAAAGTTCAAGAAGCTTTTCATATGGAAAAACGTCGGGCTGAAAAGTTATTTGAACCGCCTCATAATGACCTGTCTGATTGGAGCATACTTGTTCATAGGTGGGATTTTCAACAGTGCCTCCTGTGTAGCCTGAGACAACCCGCTCGATTCCCGGCATCTCATCAAAAGGCTGGACCATGCACCAGAAGCACCCTCCGGCAAAAGTCGCCAATTCTGTTTGTTTCATCATTAGACACCTCGCTTTATATTCATACCATTATTATACCACCTGCCATCGCCAGGAAAAGAAACTTGCTTAACATATGGACGGGCCTGTAAAGATTACCGGTTTATTATTCTTGACAGGAAGAGAAAAAATACTTAATCTAATTAATAGTTCAGTTACTTAAGTATTTTTTTCAAGAAGGCAGGGAGAGCGTTTGAACGATAAGGAAGAGCTTCTTTATGAAATGGAAGGCCTGCTGAGGAGGGTATTCCGCCAGCTTCGCCAAGGCGTTAACAGCATATTGGAAAAAGAAATCTCAAGAAATGAATTCTTCATATTAAAATCACTTCACTGTGACGGAACATTAAAATCATCTGATCTTTCCAAAAAGCTTGATGTTTCAGCTAGCCATATTACGTCTATGGCGGATTCACTCGTCGGCAAAGGGCTAATAGAACGCTCCAGAGCCGAATCTGACCGCAGAATTATTCATATCGGCATTACGGATGCAGGGACAAAAAAATTAATGGAGCTTGAAAAAAAGAAAACCGACTATTTATTTGAACGGTTCGGAAGCCTGAATCAGGAAGAACTTCAAACATTTGTGCACTTATTTAAAAAAATTGATAAAGACTTTGAATAACAATCCAACGCAAAGCGCTCATAGGAGGAACAAAACAAAATGGAACATTTAGATCACCGCAAAAAAGTGACGATTATGATCGCGATAATGGCTGCTATGCTATTTGCCGCATTAAACCAGACCATTGTCGGTACAGCACTGCCGAAAATTGTGGCAGAACTTGGCGGCTTTGAATATTACAGCTGGGTCTTCACGATTTTCATGCTGACTTCCAGCATAACGTCCGTTCTGGTTGGAAAGCTGTCTGATATTTATGGACGGAAGCCATTTATTCTGATCGGAATTGCAGTTTTTATGGCAGGGTCGCTTATGGCTGGATTTTCTCAAACCATGGTTCAGCTTATCATTTTCAGGGGAATACAGGGCTTTGGTGGAGGTATGATTATGTCCACTTCCTTTACAGCCGTCGGTGACCTTTTCTCCCCAAGAGAACGTGGACGCTGGCAGGGAATCCTGAGCTCTGTCTTTGGATTGGCAAGTGTTTTCGGACCAACCTTCGGGGGCTGGATCGTTGATAATGCCAATTGGCAGTGGGTGTTCTGGGTATTCCTTCCTTTTGGCATCCTAGCTTTTATTTGCATTATGGCACTATTCCCAAGCACACCGAGAAAGCAGGCAGAATCCGTTGATTACATCGGTTCCATTTTGCTGACATCGGTTATCGTCCCGCTGCTCCTTGCCTTCACATGGGCTGGAACGACTTATGATTGGTCCTCCGTGCAGATTATTGGACTATTTGCACTAACCTTTGTCTCTCTCATACTTTTCGTCTTTGCAGAAAAGCGTGCAAAAAGCCCCGTTCTGCCATTGGAACTGTTTAGAAACAGAATTTTCACATTGTCTAACTTAGCAGGATTTATTTTAGGCGCCGGAATGTTTGGAGCTGTTATGTATGTTCCGTTCTTCATTCAGGGAGTAATGGGTGTATCGGCCGCTGTATCAGGCTTGATCATGATGCCGATGACGCTATCCATGGTGGCTGCGAGCAGCATCACTGGATCTCTCATCACAAAAACAGGAAAATACAAAATTTATGCTCTAGTCGGCTTGGCGGTTATGTCAGCAGGAATGTTCTCATTGTCCTTAATGGATGAAAATACATGGATTGCCACTGCTGTTATCAATAACATCATTGTTGGGGCAGGTCTTGGGATGAGCTTCCCGATCTTTACCTTGACCGTTCAAAACGCTGTTGGCCACCAGTATCTTGGAGTGGCTACCGCTTCCTCCCAGCTGTTCAGACAAACGGGAGGAACTGTAGGGGTTGCGATTATGGGACTTGTATTAAATAACAGTATGCACCATGCAGAGAAGCCTGAATTACCAGCAGGCCTCCCTTCAGAAAAACTTGAGGGGCTGATGAATCCGCAGGTACTGATGGATCATGCTAAACTCGAGAAAATTCAATCGTCCATTCCTCCACAGTATCAGGATGCCATCACCCAGTTGATTAATGGTGTCCGGCACACATTGGAAACAGGCCTTACGAATGTATTTCTCATCTGTTCAGCGGTCATCGCCATTGGTTTTGCTTTAACCTTGTTCCTTAAGCAAATTCCGCTGAGAACGAGCAACAAGGATGAAACAGCAGAAAAAGAAAAAGAAGAACAAAAATTTGCGGCTAATGAATCGTAAAATATAGAAAACCCCCTGCGCATTTGCTGCAGGGGATTTTTTATGGATCGTAAGTATTTCTAAGGATTGAACATTTACTTTTCGAATAATATTTTCCTTTTGAGAAAAGATAAAGATATTCAAGCATGGAGGTGCTCTCATGACTTCGCCGTATCTTTGTCCGAACTGTAAAACCAACCGCTCAAGGTATCACATTTTAGAGCAGAACCCGCAAGCTGTTAAATTGAATCCCCAATCTGGAGAAATTATGGAGCAATATGATTCGTCCTCACTGGATCCTTTCCATCTTCCTTACAAAGGGACATCAAAGCGTGTTCAATGCGGGTCGTGCGGCCTGATAGAAGATGAACAATCCTTTATTAAATTTGCCGAAAGCCACCCTTCAAATCACAAATAAGAAGACTGCCGCCCAGGCAGTCTTCTTATTTGGCTGATATCGCAAACCTTTCAGTTGTTACTCTCGCTCACTTCAAAAGTAAGTATCAATCATTCCTTCGGTTTTGGATGGACAAAGTTTTCCAGAAAATCCTTTAGCACCTTCACAAACGTTTCAGGTTCCTCAAGCATTCCCATGTGGCCTGCTCCATTCAGTACGGACTGGTAAATATGAGGGCCATTTGCTGTAAAGGTTTTTTCCGGAGCTATTACTTCATCCTTTTCTCCAGCCAGCAAAAGTACAGGTACATCTGAGATTTCAATAATCCTTCTTCTGTCCTGTCTGTTCTTCATGGCTTCAAGAGAAGCAATTGCACCTGTAGTCGGCGTATGATACCCGATTTGCTTAGCGAAATCAGCTTCCTCTCCCGTCCTGTTATGTTCAGCAAATAGTTTAGGAACCAAACCATCAACAAAAGGTTTTATTCCCTCTTTCTCGATTTTTTCCATTCCCGCTTCCCTGCCCCGCCTTGCATCTTCACTGTCAGGGTATGCTGTGGAATGGACAAGACCAAACGAAGTGACCCGGTCTGGATACTTCTCAGCGAAAGCCAAAGCAACATATCCTCCAAGCGAATGTCCGAAAATAGAAGCACTCTGAATCTCCAAATCATCCAGAACAAGTCTAATATCATCCGCCATTTCTTCGACTCCATAGCTTTCTTTCTCTGTACTCGATCCGCCGTGCCCTCTTAAATTGACCGCAAGCACCCTGTGCTTTTCAGCCATTTCAGGTATGACATATTTCCAATAATCCGCACTCCCGCAAAATCCGTGCAGGAAAATAACAGGATCTCCTACTCCTTCATCAACATATGTAATCGTCCGCTCATTTTTTGTTAATTCATACCGGTTCATCATCATCCTCCCCTTCTTACGTATTTTTTTCCTTAATACTATCTGTTCAAACGTCATATAGGTGAATAGAGCACAAATAAAACCTTCAGTTAACATAATAATATTACGCATGAGATCATATATCTTATATTACAAGACTGACTGGAGATAATTTACAGAATGGGAGTGTTTCAGATGGCAAATGATCAAAACAGCTTGTGGCAGGCAATAGTGTATGATTTGTATGCTTGCTATTATAAATACCGGAATCCCCAAGCTCATATTATGTATTATCAAAAGCATATCCAGGCTCTGCAGTCTGCCATGCATACCCGGACCGCAGCAGGCCAGCCTCAGGGTCCGGCTGCGATCGCCCCCGGCATGACCATGATCAGAGTACTTCACGCCTCGCCTGATGCTCCGGCTGTTGATGTTTATGTGAACAGGAGATTAGTGCTCTCAAATGTGTCATTTAAACAGATTAGCGACTATTTGCAAGTTCCTGGAGGGCAGTACCGAATTGATCTATTTCCCGCAGGCAATCAAACCGCCCCAGTGCTATCTGAAAATCTTCTCTTGATGCCGGGAATTACGTATACACTTGCAGCCAGCGGAATGCTTTCAAAATTAAAGCTGATTCCTATTGTAGACCGCCCATTTGTTTCAGCAGGGGAAACAAAGGTAAAATTCGTTCACTTATCCCCTGATGCCCCGTCGGTGGATGTGGCAGTCAAAAACGGTGACGTGCTTTTTTCAAATGTCTCCTTTACTAAAGCTACTCCATACAAATCAGTGCCTGCGGGTAAGATTGACCTTGAAGTAAGAATAGCGGGAACGGATACTGTAGCCTTAAATGTTCCTAAAGTCCAATTTAAATCCGATACCGCCTACACAATTTTTGCTCTTGGGCTCGCGAACGGAACTCCTCCGCTTGAGGCAATGATGGTAATCGGGTAATAGGATATGATTGTAAACAGATTATGAATTTTGTAAAGTTTATTTTATAAAACGGTTAAAGCATCCAATTCCTCTCTGAATTTTACTATTATGATTGTAGGAGCAATCATTTAACTTTTACCGCTAAAGGGGGAGCTGACATGCGTTTTACAAAGAAATTGAGCATATCTCTAATTATCCTTTTCTTGCTTGCCGCATAATGCTTCTTATCTGAATATAAAAAATGAGAAGGCGATCCGCCTTCTCATTTTTCGTCTGTTCGTTTTGTTTTTTCGTCTTTTAAGTGAAGCATATAAACGGTAATGCAGAAAAACAACGCACTGTATGCAATATTCGTAAACACAATGTCCATGTTCTCTTCTACTTTTTCATCCATAAATTGAATTCCCGCAATTCCTGCAAAGTATAGGCCGACCAATAGGAAAATAACGCTGCCTAATATGTATTTTCTCTGATCCATGCTTATCCTCCATCCTTTTATGACTGCAAAGGGAGCCGGTTCCTGCTCTTATTCTATCTATTGTTAAATTATCGTAAATGCTGTCATAAAAAATTTACATTCTTAGCTTAATATTATCAGGCAAATGTCCTATTTCGTCAACCCATTCCTCGTTAATTTAGCGGGACAAACAAGTCAAATCGGATTTCATCATTTTTCAAATCAAACTTTACCGCTTTAGCACGATAATTGTTTTTTAGTTGAATTTCCGAAAGGTCTACGTCGATAGAATGATTTCTTTCATCAATATGAACAAATTCCGGAAGGGTGTAGGATGTACTAATATAATTCAATACAAATGATACAGGAACATCCAGCTGTCCAATTGAAAGATCCTCAACAATTAATCTCAAATTTCCATCCTTTTTCACGACGGGAGAAAACGTAATCTTCGCATTAATGTCCTTCCCGAATGCCCTGATCGCGCCTGTAAAATAGACCTTATCATCTAAATAGACTTTGTAATTGTACTGATCGGCATTCGCTTCTTCCTTCAAATAATGATCAATGAGCTGATTTAGCGCTTCTTTTTTGGCACCAACATTGAGGGCCACAGCTTTGCCTTCTTTAATATCCTTTTGGGTTGGAGCATTTGAATCTGCCGGCGCAAAAAGCAAGATAGCGGCAATTGCAATTGCCGCTGCATTAATGGCAAGCAAAAGAATAAACGCCCATTTCCACTTCTTCTTCATCTGCGGCCTCCTATCTCGATCCATCGTTTCTCATAATCGCTTCAAAAACTCTTTCTCCGATTAATGAATACCCTTGAGTGTTTGGATGAAACGCATCTTTATAAAGAAGTCCATCATCTTTGCTTTCATAAAGGTCTGCCACTGGGACGAATTCAGCATTTCCGTCGGCTTCAATCAATTTTTTTGCTGCTTCGTTCCATCTGTTTACTACAAGGTCAATTTCAGATAGCTGCGGCAGCACAAACTTAAAAGGATTATAGAGCCCTGAGTATACGATCTTCGCATCAGGATTATATTGTCTAATCGTTTGAAAAATAAGAGCTAACCGCTGTTCATAGCCGGACTCCTCTTTTTCAAAGGGCTGCAGGGTCAAATTAAATATATTCTCCTTCACAACCTTCATGATGTCATTCCCGCCAATGGTCAATAATATTATATCCGACTGTTCCAGCGCATTTTGTACTTCTTTTTTATTTAATTTCTTTATTAAGTCCGTAGTCTGGTTTCCGTGCACCGCATAGTTGTTAACTGCAATGGAATTTGTTGTTTTCAATCCGGATAACTTTGTTTTAACAATCCCCACATACCCGCCATTTTTTGTGTCATCTCCGACTCCTGCCGTCAGTGAATCACCAATTCCTGTTATGGTTAAATCCGCTTTTTTCACTTCCTCCAGAGGCTTTTCTTTTTTCTTAACCTCTGCTTTTTCAGGAGCGGGTTTTTGTGATTTTGAAGTGAACTGATCGCATCCAGCCAGAAGGACCAGAGCTGACATCAGTAAGAGTATGATTCTTTTCATCTTTTTTCGGTCCCTCCTCGAGTTAATTTAGTCATTTCCATCAACTCTATGTTATAAGCATACCGATTTTTACACTTCCTGTTCAATGGTTTTGCCTATATAAAAGGATGTTTCTGCAAACTCTCAATCAGCCTCATCATGTTCAGCTAAAAAACCTTAAACATCCCGATACTAAAAAAAGAGACATGCAGGGTTAAAGCTGCTGCAGCCTCTTCATATCTTGAATGATGTCTTCGTATGGAGGATTTTCCACCCCGCTGTAAGATTTAACGACCTGTCCCTCTTTATTTATTAAATAAAAGGAGGTGCCGTGAATAACCTGATCCTCATTTTCCGGCTTTTTTACTAAAGTCTTAAAGCTTTTAAGGGAAAATTCTTCAATTTGCTTTTGTGAATATCCCGTTAGAAAATGCCAATTTTCAAATGAGGTGCCAAACTGGCTGCCGAACGATTTTAACTTTTCAGGTGTATCAATCTGCGGATCTACACTGAATGAAACGATCTCAAACGGGATGTTCTCTTCGGCCCCCAAACTTTGAATTTTCTTCATATGGGCCGTCATTGGCGGACAAACCGTCGTACAGCTCGTAAAAATAAAGTTCGCTACCCAGATTTTTCCTTTAAGCTCAGGAAGACCGAAAGACTCCCCCTCCTGGTCCTTATAATGAAAATTTTCTACAGATGAAATGGGTTTAAAACCGGAAGCAGCAGTGCTGCACCCCGATAGCAAAATAAAAGCCGCAGCGAGCCATATTAAACGTATTATTTTCAAATAAACCACTTCCTGCATTTTCAATATGGGATCAGGTCAGCCTCTACTCCGTATAATACATAAATCCAATAGCACCCGGTCCCGTATGGGTAGAAACCACTGGAGTCGTAAACGAAATATCAATTGGCAGATCCGGACGGATTTGAAGGAGCGCTTCCTTCAGGTTATGGGCGAGATCAGAGGCGTCTGCGTGCGCGATTTCGATTGCCTTTGCCGTTTTCCCCTTTAAATCTTCCCCAAATTGCTTAGCAAGGTATTTGACAATTTGAGAATGACTTCTCACCTTTGCAACTGGAGTATACACTCCATCCTGCAGACTTGCAATCGGCTTTATATTCAGCAGGGAACCAATCATAGCCTTTCCCCTTCCGATTCTGCCGCCCTTTACAAGATTATCAAGGGTATCAACCGTGACAAAAAGTCTCGTCGCCTCCTTAATCGAGGAAATCCGTTCTAATATCTCTTCTTTAGACGATCCGCTTTCAGCCATTTTCGCCGCTTCTATTACCTGAAACCCAAGAGCTTTTGAGATAAACTGAGAATCGATCACTGTAATATCCCCGCCTGCCATTGCAGCTGCGCTTTCTGCAGTCTGAAACGTTCCGCTCATCCCTGAGGTTAAATGAATCGATATGATTTGATCTGCCGTTTTAAGTAGCTCCGTATAAGTTTCGACAAACTTTCCGATCGCGGGCTGTGAGCTTTTCGGCAATTCATTTGCAGCCGCCATTTTTATCATAAATTCTTCAGGTGTAATATCCACCCGATCCGTGTACGTCTCTCCATCTATATGTATGGTTAACGGAATTACTTCAATTTTGTATTTTTCAATCATGCTTTGATCAAGATCTGTTGTTGAATCGGTTACAATCACAATTTTTTTCATCTTGTCACTTCCCTATCTCTCTCATTAACAAGTATTATACAGATTGTGCAAATGGTTTCAATAAAAAACACTAAAAATTAAGGGTTTATTGATTATAATCGTCATAAAAAATCCTTAACTAAAAGATTTACCTTTTTTAGAAAACTTTTTTGGCAATCTACGCTTCTATATTAGAGGATCTCCTGGATGCTGTTCGCGTTTCCGGTGGGCACAGAATTCCCCGGTGCACAGTTGCCTGCAGATGGTGTGCAGTTCCCGGTCCAGCCAGCCTGCATCGTTTTTGGTCAATAAGTATTCATAAAGAAAAGAGAGATCTGTTAAGATCTCCCTAGGCATTATTCTGTAATACTTCAGATTGAAAGATTGCTTCATAATCCGGCCATTTTAAAATCTTTTTGAGATAATCGCGGAAAGAATAGACGCTTTTCGGTTCTGGCTCTGCATTAATCCTTGTCAGATATGCCTGCAGTCTTGCCTGAATCAGGAAAGCATAACTGTGGTCTTTTCCCATTACCGGTATCTCAATAACCTTTACCTTCTGTCCATCCAACCGTTTGAACTCTAGGCTTTTGAATAGCAAAAATATCAATCCTCTTTTTCACCCGTTTGCTTTATTATACTCCATTATCCTATCGAAGTCTGTCAAATTATGCTCACAGCTTTAAAAATTTTCAAGCAGGAAACGTACAGGACGGTTCGTTTATTGCTGGCGAGTTAACCATTGATGAAACCTGATAGGCTTTCATTTCTTCTTCAGGAATGGGAAGAAGGTTTTCAAGCGCATCCTCTTTGCTTAAATCAAGCCAGGTGAAAGCGGTGCGGTGCTGAAAAATAACCGGCATTCGATCATGCACCTCATGAACAAGTTCATTGGCCTTCGTTGTAAGAATCGTGCATGTAACGAGGTCCTTCCCGTCCTTACGCCACCTGTCCCATAAGCCTGCAAAAGCAAACGGCTCCTCTGAACGGAGCAGAAAACGGTATGGATTTTTTCCAGTATCGGTCTTTTTCCATTCGTAAAAACTGTCTGCCAGAATCAAACATCTTTTTCTCTCGATGAGGTGCTTAAAACTGGGCTTTTCAGCAACGGTTTCCGCTCTCGCATTTATAATTCCTGAACCTTTAAGCGCTGACGTCCAGGAGGGCACAAGCCCCCACTTCAAATAACCGGCCTTATAGCTCCCATCTGAGCCGGCAATGGCTAAAAGCTTTTGAGAGGGGGCCGCATTAAATGTTCTTTCAACGGTTATATCTGAATGATTAAGAACAGGGAAATATTCAAAAACATCCTCATCGAACGTTTGTGTAAATCTTCCGCACATATTTGCTGCCTCCGGCTAAATTAGTAAGTTAAACAGCTGTTCATCCTTAATGACTTCTGTGTAATGGAATCCCTTGGAATCCAATCTGGCAATCAGGGTTGAGTAGTCCTTTTTGTCCTTTAATTCGATCCCCACTAGAGCTGGACCGTTCTCTTTATTGTTTTTCTTTGTGTATTCAAAACGGTTTATGTCATCAGAAGGACCGAGTACGTCATGCAAAAACTCTCGTAAAGCCCCTGCCCGCTGCGGAAAATCCACGATGAAATAATGCTGCAGTCCTTCGTAAATCATTGACCTCTCTTTGATCTCCTGCAGCCTTCCAATATCATTGTTCCCGCCGCTGACAATACATACCACATTTTTCCCTTTAATTTCATCGCGGCAAAAATCCAATGCGGCGATCGGCAATGCACCGGCAGGTTCGGCCACAATGGCATTATCATTATACAATTCCAAAATGGACGTGCACACCTTCCCATCAGGCACGAGCACGGTTTCATGACAAAAGCCATTGGCGATGGCAAATGTCTTCTTTCCCATCCGCTGAACGGCAGCTCCATCTACAAATTTGCTGATTTTCGGCAGGGTGACCACCTCACCGGATGACTTCGCTGAAGTAAAGGATGCAGCGCCTTCCGGTTCGACCGCCATAATTTTCGTATTCGGTGAAACTGCCTGAAAATATGTACCTAAACCGGAAATCAGCCCCCCTCCGCCGACACTTGCAAAAACAAAGTCAATAGGCACATCCGTATCATTCAAAATTTCAACAGCGACTGTACCTTGACCTGCGATGACCTCTTCATCATCAAACGGATGTATGAACGCCCGGCCCTCTTCCTCACAGCATTTAACAGCTTCATGATAGGAATCATCAAACGTATCTCCGCACAAAATAATCTCAGCACAGCCATTTGCGAATTTTTCCACCTGATTCACTTTTTGCCTCGGGGTGGTGCTTGGCATAAAAATTTTCCCTTGAACCCCAAGCGTCTTGCAGGAATAAGCGACTCCCTGTGCATGATTTCCGGCACTGGCACATACAACCCCATTTTCAAGTTCTTTGCTGCTCAAGCTTTTCATCTTATTGAAGGCCCCTCTAATTTTGAAGGACCGGACAAGCTGGAGATCTTCCCTCTTAAGATAGACATTGCATTGATATTTCTCAGAAAGAGGACGATTCAGCTGAAGCGGGGTATGGATCACCACTTCCTTTAGTAGATGATGGGCTTTTAGAATCGATTCCACATGGACAATGGACGATTGTTTTTGGAGAGCTAACGGGTTCATGGCAAAATTCCTTTCTATACCTCTATTTAATTTGCCATTATATCACGAATATTCAAAATTTAAAGTCATTTCCAGTAATTCAAGATTGATTACCTTAGAAAATGGGAAAAATCCAAATATAGAGGAGGAATAATTATGGAGTATTTGCTTAAAAGCAAATCAAGCGCCATCCCTTGCCTCATTGAAGCAGATCCTAATAGCAATCTGTATATGATTCGTAGCGCCGACACGAGCGGTCAAGGATTCAACACGAAAGAAGAGCTGATCCAGTGGGTAGAAGAAAACTGGAATCCGGAAGATTTTGAAGATCCTGAGGAGCTGAAACAGGCGATTAGACGTATATCAGCAGACTGAATGAATTCAGTCCCCCTTATCCAGTATAGGGGGACTTTTGTTATGGGCTGTCAGCTGGACCGAATAAAACCCCAGTCTCCCCCAACAGTCCCATAATATGAATCATTATTGCTTTTCACATAAGCAGCAGCGGGAATACTTATTCAAATGTTCCCTTTACTAAGACCTTCCCCTCCTTCATCATTACCTGGCCTCTCGCTAGGACCGTTTTGATATGAAGACTCTCTTTGTCAGCTAGTACGAGGTCGGCATCCATGCCTTCAGCTATCCTGCCCTTATGGGTTAGCTTGAGGATGGAGGCTGGATTGGAGGTAATTACTTGAATTGCTTTTTCCACCGGGACGTTCTCTATTAGGATTGCGTCTCTTACTTCATTATAAAGAGAGGTAATATTTCCAATTTGCAAACCCGTCAACTCCCCGTCTGTATTAAACTCCGGAAGACTTGCCTGGGCGTCAGATGTGAAGGTGATGTTCTCCAAAGGCACCCCTTCATCAAGCATCCTTTTTAAACCCCTGCTGCATTTCACTTCTCCCTGGTCCAGAAATCGCTGAATGGTGCTTGTAGTAAAGTCAACAAGCCCTCCATTTTTGGCAAACTCAATGCCCGCCTCAAACAAATGAGGATTACGGTTGATATGGGTAGGGTGAAACGTTTTGATTGGAATGTCCGTCTCTTCGCAAACCTTGTAGAGTAAATCCAGCTTGCCCTTGCCATCGCCTATATGAACATTGACGATTCCTGCTTTTCCTGACAGCATACCGCCGATTCTGGCAGCAGAAGCAATCTTTGCCATCTCTTTCCATTCAGGCTGGGATGAGCGGTGATCACTGATCGCAATTTCGCCGCAGCCGATGACTTTATCAATGAGAATTAAATCATCTTCAATTTTGCCTGTAAGCGTCCTAACTGGGATCTGGTAGCTGCCGGTGTGAACATAACAGGAGATGCCTTCCTCCTCCAATGCCCTTGCTTTCGCAAGCAGGGCGGACATGGTTCTAGTGGTTCCATCCGTCCCGATCACCCCGACTATTGCAGTCACGCCTCCCTTGATAGCGGAGCTTAATTGCAGTTCCGGTGTCCTTGTTTTATAGCCGCCTTCTCCGCCGCCGCCCATAATATGTACATGTGAATCAATAAACCCGGGAAATACCGCCTGACCATCTGCATCAATGGTTTCTGACAGGTATTCACTTGGAAAAGAAAATCCAGGTTCCTTTATAAAAGCTATTTTACCGCCGGCAGTGATCACATCTTTTTTTCCTAAATATTCAGGAGCATATAGCTCTCCATTTTTGATTAATTTAAGCAAATCTTTTCCTCCTTCATATCGTTTCTATTTATCCTTAAGCAAGAATCATGCCATGAAGTAATCCTCTCGGGAAATCATTTCATTCTGCTCATTTTATTTTTATTGGGTTCAATTAGTTCCAATTGGGTGTTATAATGCTATTATAGTTACGCGACAGGAGCGAATGCCATTGAATCCAGACAAATTATTTTTAGTAACCGGAACTGAACAAACGAGAAAAGCTCTTCACGGGCAGCTCCTTGAACTTTTTAATGAATTGATTTCGATTGAATCCTTTTCTATAGATGAAGGATTGCCTGACACTTTCGCTGAAGGTCCGATTTTAATTTCATCTCCAGATTTAAAAAAGGAACTTGAACCATTCGTTACATGTGACTCCGAAATCCTAGAGGCGATTCGAACGATCAATGTTGAAAAACTGGAGACGCTGCTGCTGCTGCCCGAAGGCTCCAAAGTTCTTGTCGTCAGCGACACACTTGAATCAGCAGCTGAGCTGATTCATCAGCTTATAGAACTTGGCATACAGCACGTCGAATTTGTTCCTTTTAAAAAAGGAGAAACCACTTTTGATGCAGACCTGATTCTTTCTCCAGGCGAAATGATTCATGCACCCATTCATTCAGCACCTAAATTGGATATAGGAGTACGTCTAATCGGATCCCCTACTATTCAGGAGCTGGCGAATCGTTTTGAACTTTCTTATTTGAACTCTATATTAACAGAACGCCAGATGAAACACGCCGTCAGTCAGCAGCGGCTTTTGACCGAAGCGAAAACTTCAGCTTTGGCAGCGGAAAAAAATCTGCGGCTTGTCGTTGATCATGTAAGTGAAGGTGTGATTGGTGTCAGTGCCTCCGGCGTGATTACGGCATTTAACTCCGTGTGCGAGTCCATTTTCCAGCTTGACCGGGCAGATGTCGCCGGTAAAGCCATTCAGCTCTCAGGACTTGATCAAGACGTGATTTCTTATATAGTAACAGGGATTGAACCCTTTCAGCTTTTCAGCATTAATGGAATGGAAGCGGCCATTTACCGGAATGAAACGAATGGGATCATTACTGCTACCATCAGCAGGGTCAGCAAAGCCTCAGAAATCAACTCTGCGGCAGCAGAATGGGCGAAAAAGGGGTTTACGGCCAAGTATACCTTTGATCAAATAATCGGCAGCCATTTAAGCATGCTGGATACAATCGGCACAGCTAAGAAACTGGCGCTTTCTGAATTGCCGGTTTTGATTGAAGGAGAAACCGGGACGGGTAAAGAACTGTTTGCACAAGCGATACATAACGGCTCCGGCAGACGTTCCGGCCCCTTTGTAGCCGTTAACTGCAGTGCTCTCTCAGCTTCCCTTTTTGAAAGCGAGCTATTCGGCTACGAGGCAGGAGCTTTTACAGGGGCACAAAAAGGCGGAAAAAAAGGACTGTTTGAACAAGCAAACGGAGGCACCCTCTTTCTGGATGAAATCGGAGATATTTCAGGTGACCTCCAGGCGAGCCTGCTTCGTGTTCTTCAGGAAAAAGAAATCCGCCGAGTAAGCGGAACCCAGAATATTGCGGTCGACGTAAGGATTGTTGCAGCCACCAATATGAATTTAAGAGAAAAAATGGCGGATGGGGATTTCCGGGCTGATCTTTTCTACCGGTTAAATGTTTTTTCCATTCAAATTCCGCCTCTTAGAGAACGAAAATCGGACATTCCAATTCTTGCAGAAGAATTTTTGAAAAGAAACAGAGCCGTCACACGGATGGACTCAAAGGTAATGGATATGTTAATGAAGGAAGAATGGGAAGGAAATGTAAGAGAATTAAAGAATTCGATAGATTACATGCTTGCCGTCTCTGACGGAAAAACCATTCAGCTTCACGATCTTCCTGGGAAAACGGTCAAAAAGCAAAAGAAAAAAGAAAAAGAAGCAGCCCCGCTTCAGCTTACCCTTATGGATAAACAGGAATTTGTGTTTATCCTCGAAACGATCCGTATTTCAAACGAAAACGGAGAACCGGCTAGCAGGAGAATCATTTCAGAAATCAGCAAAGCAGGTTCTCACCCCCTTACTGCACAGCAGGTCCGCCATAGGCTTGACTTTCTTGAAAAGCACAGCTATGTGACGAAAGGGCGCGGAAGGGCAGGCACGAAAATTACTCTCGAGGGAATGGATTTCCTCCATTCACTGAAATCTCATCTCGGAAACCATTAAAAGGAGCTGGAACGAATGGAATTTACAATAAAGGAAGAGATTGCCAACGCGATTACCCACGGCATCGGTGTGCTGCTCAGCATTCCCGCTTTGGTGTACTTGATTTTGTTTGCTGTATGGTACGGGGATACAATCAGTGTGGTCAGCTTTTCAATCTTCGGAGCATCGATGATTCTGCTTTATTTATTCTCGACACTGCTTCATGCCATCCAGCATAAAAAAGCGAAGCACATTTTCGCCATATTAGATCACTCCGCCATCTATATTTTGATTGCCGGAACTTACACCCCGCTCCTTCTTGGCCCTCTCAGGGGAACCTTTGGATGGTCCCTGCTTATCATCATCTGGAGCCTTGCGATTGCCGGCGTAGTGTTTAAAATCTTTTTTGTAGACCGGTTTGTTGTGTTGTCCACACTATTTTACATTCTTATGGGCTGGCTCGTGATTATTGCAGCAAAACCGCTCTATGAGTACCTGTCGGTGGAAGGATTCATGCTTCTTCTACTTGGAGGAATTCTCTATACTGTCGGCTCCATTTTTTATGTATGGAGGAAAATACCCTATCACCACGCCATCTGGCATCTTTTTGTACTCGGCGGCAGTGCTTCGATGTTTTTCTGTGTTTTGTATTATGTTGTGGATGTGCCGTTTATTTAATGGCTAAAAACAAGTAACAGGAATGATTTCGCACCTTCCTTACTTGTCATACCCCGCACACAAAAATCCCGCATCCAAGTCATCGATGCGGGATTTTCTTAGTTTTTCTCCAAGGTTAAAAATTCGTAATTATACGGATTTTTTTCATCCTTAATTCCCTGTTCTTTTGAAGTCGTGCGCCATTCACTCTCGTCAAATTCAGGAAAGAATGTATCTCCATCAAACGTATGATGAATAATGGTCACATACATCTTCGTACAGTGCGGAAGCATTTCTTCAAATATTCTGGCTCCTCCAATGACAAACAGCTCTTCCCCCTCTTCTTCAAGAAGAGGGATTTCTTTTACAGATTGAAGAATTTCGCATCCATCGGCAACGAATTCAGGATTTGAAGAAACGACAATATTTCTTCTGCCGGGAAGAGGCTTGCTTCCCATCGATTCAAACGTCTTTCTGCCCATAACAACAGCAGATCCGAATGTTATTTTCTTGAAATGAGCCAGATCAGCCGGCAGTTTCCATGGAAGATCATTATCCTTGCCGATTGCACGCTGTTCATCCATAGCAAAAACAAATGAAATCAAACGCTGACAGCTCCTTTAATATGAGGATGGGCTTCATAATTTTCCAGTGTGAAGTCCTCGTATGTAAAATCAAAAATGGATGTCACGTCAGGATTTAGCTTCATATGCGGAAGAGGTTTAGGATCTCGTCCAAGCTGAAGATTTACCTGGTCCAGGTGATTTTGATAAATATGAACATCTCCAAAGCTATGGATGAATTCTCCGTACTCGAGACCCGATGTATGGGCCATCATCATTGTGAGAAGTGCGTAGGAAGCGATATTAAAAGGAACACCGAGGAAAACATCTGCCGAACGCTGATAAAGCTGGCATGAAAGCTTCCCCTCCGCAACGTAAAATTGAAACAGGCAATGGCATGGCGGCAATGCCATATTCGGGATATCAGACGGATTCCAGGCGCTGACGATTAACCGTCTTGAATCGGGATTATGCTTCAAATCATGAACGACGTTCGCAATCTGATCAATCGTTTCGCCGCCAGCACCTGCCCATGAACGCCACTGCGCTCCATACACAGGACCCAGTTCCCCATTTTCATCTGCCCACTCATTCCATATCCTCACACCATTTTCCTGAAGGTAGGCAACATTTGTGTCGCCTTTTAAGAACCACAGCAGTTCGTGAATGATTGATTTCAAATGCAGCTTTTTCGTTGTAACCATTGGGAAGCCTTCGCTTAGATCGAACCTCATCTGATAGCCGAACGTACTGATCGTTCCCGTCCCCGTCCTGTCGCCTTTTGCTTTTCCGTTTTCCAGCACATGCCGGCAAAGATCTAAATACTGTTTCATTGTGTCACTTCCTTTTTCTTAACATTCGATTCTTCATTTTAACATATTATGAAGTATGGAAGGGGTCAAATTCGTGCAGGATGAATAGTATTCATCAAACGGCTAAGGATGTGACATCATGCGAAAAAGACCTGCAAAGGAAGAAGTCGATAAAGTCATTGAGTACATGGGAAGCTCTCGTTTTCTGGTAGCCGATGGGCTGGTCAGTGGTGGTTTGATTATTCTCTTTCTATATTTTTTCCATTAGGTCTGTTAAACTTGGCTGCTGATTTCCACTGCAGGCGCTCGCTTTAATCCAGTGGTGTTAAAACTCACCATATTTATCCCATTAAAAAAGCGCCGGAATGATCACTTCCGGCGCTTTTCTTTAATTTGTTTTTTCCTGACGGTTGTGTTTCAATTTATGAATAATGAACGTTCCAATGAACATTACGATGATTAAGACAAAAAATACCCAGTGCGGCATGTGTACTCCGGCTTCACTTATAGCCATTTTCACTGCTATAAGCAAAATTAGCACATATGCTGTAGTTTCAAGTTCAGGAATTCTCTCAATCAGTTTAACAAATACTCCTGCGATACCACGCATCATGAGTACTCCAAGCATACCTCCGAGAAGAAGAACCCATACTTGATCACTTACACCAAATGCTGCAAGAACACTGTCCACGGAGAAAGCGATATCCATAAGTTCAACTGCTGCGACCGTTCCCCAGAACTGTCCAAAAAGACGGGTAAAAATGCTGCCTTTTGTAAGCTTCGCTGCATCCTCGGCATCATCACCTTCAGACCCATTGCGTTTATCAATGAAGTATTTAATAGCAAGCCAAGCGAGATACGCTGCACCAAGCAGCTTGACCCATGTTATCTGGATTAAGAATACTCCGACTCCGATCGCTATGAAACGGAAAATGTAAGCTCCGATCAAACCGTAAAAAAGTGCTTTCTTTCTTTGCTCCTCAGGAAGCGGGCGGACCATAACTGCAAGAACAAGCGCATTGTCAGCAGATAACAGCCCTTCTAAAATGACCAGGGTAAGAATTAATCCCCAGCTTGTAGGGCTTGTCAGTACTTCGCCCCACATCTGCCAGTTAAAAAACTGGGCATACGTGTCTACAAAAGCATTCAATATCTCATTCATTGTGACGACAAAACCTCCTAGGATTCGAGCAATACTTTAACTAGTATACAAGATTTATAATCTCTTGTTAAGTAAAAACCAGTTTAGCTTCCAATCATTTGCTCTGACTGGTCTTCCTCTTCTTTATCACGGCTTCGATGGGCCATTCTGCTCGCGGCCGCTGCAGCCAATGCGGCCACAATATCATCGAGGAATGTATTAACCCGGTCTTCTTTATGCTCATCTAGCTCTTTAATAATCCCGAACTTCTCTTTATCAAGAAATCCAAAGTTGGTCAGTCCGATGGAACCATATACATTTACGATTGAAAGGGGGATGATTTCGTCAATTCCATATAATGGCTCGTCCGTTTCTACGAGATGCTGCAATGGCTGCGGCAGTAATTTCTTTTCGGCCAGTTCATCCAAAGCAAGTCCGGTTAAAACGGCGTGCACGATTTCCCTTTTGCTAAGCACCCGCTCTACATTATATACGCAGTCTTCATGGGTAAGAGCCGGGATGTAGCGCTGCTGAAGACGGAAAACGATATCAGCTATATCAGCTATCGTTACTCCCCTGTCTTTCAGCATATCGATTGTAATTGAGGTCATTTCTTTCATCGTGTATTTTGCCATTAGACTGATCGCCCCTTTTTAATGAGTCATCCAAGCGGGTGGTGTATTCCGATCCCAATAAATGCTGCCCAGTTCATGATGCTGTTCAAATGAATCTCTGCTTAAATGGTAATGAAAATTGAACCAGTAGCCATCCCCTGGAGGATGATCCACACGGACGTGGAAACGAATTACATCCTTACCGGAATTCCGGTCGTAAATATGAAAGATTTTTTCGCTTCTCCCTGAACCGGGTTTCTCACTGATTACAAGATTTGAGGATTCTTCTAATGTCAGCTCTCTTTCCATTACTTCTTCGATTTTCGGCAGGATCATCGTGTCAAATTCCGATTCAATTACCGGGCCAATTCTGTCCCCGAATTTTTGATGCGTTTGTTCTTTGGCCATTTGTTTAAAATATTGGATATTCGGTTCAATAATTTGCGATTTGTGGGAATCTGATTGCTCGGGAATAATGGTTTTAGATAAGTCTTGAGAATTCTCTTCTGCGAGCAGCACAGCGGGAGGCGAAACCATCCCCAGTGTGACAATTGAGAACAAGGCTACGAGCGATTTTTTAAGCCATTTATTCATGGTTTTCCTCTCCTAAGTATATTCTCTATTATTCTATCATAGCCCTAGACAATTCTCCTTATTAAGTTAAAGAAAACGCTTTTATTGCCAGCGTAATTCCTTTACAATAAATGTATTAAGATATGGGAGGCTTGTTATGTACGAAGCTCTGCTGATCGCTGCAAGTTTCATTACCCTCATTTACATGATTTTTATGGAAATAACAGATTAAAAGCCCGGAGTTGATCCGGGCTTTCTCTGTGCATAAGCTGTTTACATTTTCTTTGCTTTTGATGCTGCGGAGCTTTTTTGTTTTCCTGCTTCCTGATTGGTCGTGCCCTGGCCTTCCGTCTCGGGTGATCCAAGCTGTGCTTTAGACGGATCCGCTTTTTTGCGTGACATTCCCTTCACCTCCGAGTCTTAGTTTCGCCTAATCCTCTCTTTCTAAAACTCCGAAGTGAAAGGAAGCTGAACGGCGTTTAATCTGGCTGAAGCCCCATTTTTCAAACCTGGTGCTCGTCCAGTGATCTTTTAAAACGACCCGTTCCTTCGCTACCCGTTTTGCTTCAGCGATTACGTCTTCGCTCAAATCATCATGGATGGCAATTTGCTTTAAAGGCACCATTCCTTCGGAGGATAGCGCCTCTTCGAACATGGGATCAAAATAAACAATGTCAAAGGAGCGGTCTGCGCACGTTCGAAGGAATTTGAGGTGATCGGCGTGAACCACCTCCACTCTTTTCATCGCTTTTGAGATGTCCTCATTGCCGGCTTCCCACTTCTTCAGCCCCTCGCCTACAATCAGCGCCATTTCTTTATTCCCCTCTATCCCGCATACCTTTCCTTTTTCTCCGGCAGCATAGGCGGCAACGATGCTGTCAGATGCCAATCCCAGTGTACAATCAAGTATGGTATTTCCTTCCCGGATCCCGGCTGCCTCAACAAATGGATCACACTCTCCGCCAAGCAGTCTTTTAACCCGGAACATAGCGGAATTCGGATGGAAAAAGAACGGCTTTTCGCCTGGTGTACTGTAAAGCTCCATTCTCTCCGTGCCTACCACCAGTACCGCTTCCTCATTTTCCAGAAGGGAGGAAATTGACTTCTTGTTTCTTGGGACATATTGACTATTCAATGAAATGGCCAGTACTCTTGCCATGATTTCTGCTTCTTTAAAATTTTTCATAACTGTCGTAATAATCACATTTTCAACCTCTTTTAATATAAAAATCGGGATGGCTGCATCCATCAGCCATCCCATTCAATCTTATTCAGCAGTGCTTTTCAAAAGACTGCTCTAAATTTGCCATGATTTCTTCAATTGCAGCACCTTCAATTTCATGTCTCGGGATAAAATGAACCACTTCTTTCCCTTTTAAAAGAGCCATAGAAGGAGAAGAAGGCTCAATTCCTTCAAAGTACTCTCTCATTTTAGCTGTTGCATCCTTATCCTGTCCTGCAAAAACCGTAACAAGATGATCCGGTTTTTTGTCAGCATTTAATGCTGACTGAGTTGCGGCCGGTCTTGCCAGTCCAGCCGCACATCCGCAGACGGAGTTCACAACGACGAGCGTTGTTCCCTCAGCCGATTCCATGTATTTTTCAACCTCTTCTTCAGTAAGAAGCTCTTGAAATCCGGCTCTTGTTAATTCAGCTCTCATCGGTTTAACCATTTGACGCATGTATTCTTCATATGCCATAGACATGTTTTATACCCTCCTGAACTGTCGCTTAGGGAGGCCGGTAAAAATGGCCTTCTTTCCCTGTCTGAGTTCAAGAATACTATAGAAAAATGACGGTGGCAAACGTTTAGAGCTTGACATGTTCCTTTAATGGTTCGAACAGGTCGGTTACAGCTCCTTTAGAGGAACAGGAAACCGTTCTTGCGTATTTCCCAAGGACTCCTCTTAACGTTTGAACAGGTGCGGACCAGCTTGATTTCCTTTCTTGAAGCTCTTCCTCCGAAACATGCATGGTCAGCTCTCTTTTCCCGCTGTCAACCGTTACAAGATCTCCTGTTTTCAAGAGAGCAATCGGGCCTCCAGTCTGGGCTTCCGGGGCAATGTGGCCCACGACAAGACCATGAGTTCCACCGGAGAATCGTCCGTCTGTAAGCAGGGCCACCGATTCTCCCAGCCCTTTTCCTACTAGAATCGCCGATAAAGAAAGCATTTCCGGCATACCCGGTCCTCCTTTTGGACCTTCATAGCGAATGACAATGACATCTCCGGGAACCACCCTGCCTTCAAGTACAGCGTCTGTTGCCTCTTGCTCACTGTCAAATACTTTTGCAGGTCCAGTAAGGCTTGTAACTTTAAGGCCGGAAACCTTCGCTACCGCTCCATCCGGAGCCAGGTTCCCTTTCATAACGACAAGTGGGCCGTCTGCGCGCAGCGGCTTTTCAAGAGGAACAATAACCTTTTGATTTTCATAAAGATCATCCATCTCTTTCAGGTTTTCGGCAATGGTCTTCCCTGTTACGGTCAAACAGTCACCGTGCAGGTATCCATTTTCAAGAAGCAGCTTCATGACTCCAGGTACGCCTCCCGCTTCATGAAGATCCTGCATGACATATTTGCCGCTTGGCTTCAAATCTGCAATATGAGGAACTTTTTTCTGAATACGTTCAAAATCGTCCAAACTCAAATCCACATCAGCGGCGTTGGCAATCGCTAATAAATGAAGGACGGCATTAGTGGATCCGCCTAGAGCCATTACGAGGGTGATCGCATTTTCAAAGGCTTCCTTCGTCATGATGTCTTTCGGATAAATGTCAGCTTCCAGCAAACGGAGGACAGCTTCTCCCGCTTCATAGCAGTCGCTAAGCTTCAAATTAGACTCCGCCGGGTTTGAAGAGCTTCCAGGAAGGCTCATTCCAAGCGCTTCGATTGCGGAAGCCATTGTATTCGCGGTATACATTCCGCCGCAGGATCCAGCACCCGGACATGCGCTGCACTCAATTTTATGAAGCTCTTCCCTGTCAATATCGCCTTTGTTGTACTGTCCGACTCCTTCAAACGCAGATACGATGTCGATATCTTTCCCGTCAAGCTTACCTGGTTTAATTGTGCCTCCGTATACAAATACAGATGGAACTTCAGATCTTGCCATCGCAATGAGGCAGCCCGGCATGTTTTTATCACACCCGCCAATTGCAACATAGGCATCGAGGTTTTCTGCGCCTACGACCGTTTCAATCGAATCAGCGATGACATCCCTGCTAGGAAGGGAGAAGCGCATTCCGCCGGTACCCATAGAAATTCCATCAGATACAGTGATGGTGTTAAAGATGAGACCTGCTCCGCCTGCCTCTTTAATTCCTTCTTTTGCCCGGATCGCGAGTTTATCAATATGTATATTGCAAGGTGTCACTTCACTCCACGTACTTGCTACACCGACCATCGGTTTTTTAAAATCTTCATCCTGGAAACCGACTGCACGAAGCATGGCGCGGTTTGGTGCTCTTTTTGGGTCCTCACTCAGCTGTCTGCTTTTAATTCTTAGATCTTTGCTAACTTTGCTCATTTCAGCTTCCCTCCTGCAATAATTGATTGTGTATTACTATAGAACTTTGCAAGTCATATTGCAATAATATTCTTAAAATTTTAAATTAATTGTTATTTTACTGAAATGAAAAAAAGCACACCCTTTGTATATAGGTGCGCCTTGTCAATATTTGAATTATTCACTTGCTTTCCTGCTCTCAGTCATCTGTTTCCAGACGGAACCCATCGCTTCTTCTCCGCCTTCAATTCTTCCGATTGCAAGCTTGATTTGCATACTGACCTCGAACTCAGGATCATCCTGTGCCTCTTTTAAAGCTTGGAGAGCCTGCTCGTCACCGACTTCATATAAAAACATAGCTGCACGCCAGCGGACTAGCTTATTTTTATCTCCAAGTGAAATTACCATTGCCGGAATGGCTTTCGGGTCTCCAATATCCGATAAACAGTCCCCCGCCGTCCTTCTGACCGTAACAGATTTATCCTCAAGCGCTTTACAGAGAAGCGGCAGAACAGCAGGATCTTCAATCATTCCAAGATACACGACAGCAAGCCTTCTGATTGATGCCTTTTCATCATATAGTGCTTTTTCCAGCACTTCCAAATCTTCTGATGAAGGATTCATTTGTTCCAGGTGGGCATACCGGCCTGTCCATTCCGGCTCATCCATCATTTCAGCTGTCACTTTATAGGAAGATCGGCTGACTTGCTGAACCCCTTCCTCTTTATTGATCAGCTGCTGAGCCATTCTTTTCAGTCGATCATCGTGATAGGAGGCAGACAGTTCATCAACGATATCCTTTCCGATGTCCTCCATGTCCCCATACCGGACACCATGATCCTTCCACTCACGGTCAAGCACGACGTTCGATGCATGCTGCTGGACATTAAAAATGACATCCTGAAATCTTTGAGGCAGCGCAAACCGCTTCTCTTCCAAACCATCTGTCAGCTTTACCTGCATTGGGATTCCATTAAACATTTGTACAGATGCTTTGATTTCTCCGAAAGCTTCTTCCATGAGCCCGCGGCCTGTACCATCTGATGGAGTTTCTCCGAAGCACTCCCGGACGCTTGATAAAATGTCTTTCCAATCATATTTGGAGTTGCGTTCAACCGCCAAAAAGTCGGCTACATGATAGACTCCTTTAACCCCATCTACTTGCAGAATATCCTGGATCACTTGTGGAGCATGTTCAGCTTGATCCTTTTTATAATTATTGCTTGTCCCTTTCGGAAGCTCCTCCGTTAAGATAATCTTCATTGTGTTGGGACTCGGTGTTGGTTCAATCGTTTTAATATTCAGCACAGCTAACCCTCCTGCATCGCACATTTTTCTTTATTCTAACATAGCGGAACAGGTGTGTTCACAATCAAAGCCTACCTCTCGCATTCCTTATAAAAAGTGTCGAGATATAACTCCATAAATCTGTGTCTCTCTTCCGCCTTCATTTTGCCTGCTTCTGTATTCATCAGTCCTTTTAGCTTCAGAAGTTTATCATAGAAGTGCTGAATGGCAGAATCTCCTTTAGTCTGTTCCCCCGGGTCGTAAATCGGTGTGCCCCTGCTTCCTGCATAAACGAAAGTCCTCGCTATACCAATCGCTCCCATCGCGTCCAGCCGATCGGCATCCTGGACAATTTTCCCCTCAATCGTTTCAGGGACGGTCCTGCCTGTTCCCCTAAATGAAATGGTATCTATGATATGCATGATTTGAGACCGATCATTTTCTGAAACCGATAATGCAATGAGCATATCTTCGACTTCCAGTCTGCTCATTCTTTTGTCATCAGCTAATTTGCGGTCCGAAAGATCATGAAACAAGGCTGCGAGTTCCACAATGAATGCATCTGCTTCTGTTTCTTCCACAAGCTTTAATGCAAGCTTCCTTACCCTTTCAATGTGCAGCCAGTCGTGACCGGATCCTTCCTTATCAAGATGTTTCTTCACAAATCGCTCAGCATCCATTACAATCGCTCGTTTATCCAACCCTTCACATCCTTAATAGAAGCGGCTGATCTGAAGGGATCAGCCGCTTTATCCTTATATGGAAGCCGGCTGCTCAGAAAGCAGCTGCTTAATCGGCTCTTCTATATCCTGAGGGTTCGTGTTCGGAGAAAATCTCTTTACCGGCATGCCGTTCCGGTCAACCAAGAACTTCGTAAAGTTCCATTTCACTCCCTCAGAACCGAGCATGCCCGGCAGCTCTTTTGTTAAATAGCTGAATAGGGGGTGAGCATCCTTCCCGTTGACATTGATTTTTGCAAACATCGGGAAATTCACCCCATAGTTTCGTTCACAAAACGCTTCAATCTCCTCTTCATTTCCCGGCTCCTGGTTCATGAATTGATTGCAGGGAAACCCGAGAATCTCAAGTCCGTCAGTGGAATATTTTTCATACAGTTCCTGAAGACCTTTTAATTGCGGAGTAAATCCGCACTTACTTGCAGTGTTCACAATCAAAAGCACCTTGCCTTCATAGTCGGAAAGTGATTGCTCATTCCCTTTAATCGTTTCAGCCTTAAATTCATAAATGCTCATATCCCGGCTCCTTTTTCATCATTTATTCTTTTCAGAGTCTGAAATACAGATTCTGCAAGTCTCTCAAGATCTCCTGCATGCTCTTCTGTAATCATCGTGCTGAAGGAGAGCGTAAACGTTTGTCTGTGCATTTTTTGACTGGCAAACGGATCAAAAGATACTTCTGATTCAACAATAGCATCTGCACCCCATATTTCCCTGATTGCCGTAAGCACTGCCATGCCGTTCTCATCGGCAGCCGCCGGAAGCGTATAATGAATTCGAAGCCGGCACCCCGCATAAGAAGTTGTTTTTTTCCATTCTGCCTGAAGCTGATCGGCCACTATCGACAGTTCTATTTCTGCAGCAGCTCCCTCCTGCAGTCCGGTTTCCTGAAACCCAATATTCCAGCATCTTGACATATCAGCCAGGTTGACTAGATCATTTCTCGAATTGACTTCAATATAACCCTCAAGATCAAGGTCATAAACAGCTCCCTCAAGCACAACCTTTAAATTATCAAAAACAGTTGGATCAAACATTAAAATAATCCCTTCGCGCAGCCATTTTCATCTACGTCCATGTGTAAAGCAGCCGGTTTTTTCGGCAAGCCCGGCATCGTCATGATGTCTCCCGTGAGCGCGACAAGAAAGCCAGCACCTGCTGATGGTTTTATTTCCCTTATCGTAATCGAAAAACCGTCTGGCCGGCCCAGCTTTTTTGGATCATCTGACAGAGAATACTGTGTTTTCGCCATACAAACTGGCAAATCCCCCCAGCCGTTTGCTTCGATATCTGCCAGCTGTTTCTCTGCTTTGGAAGTGAGCAGGACATCGTCTGCGCCATACACCTTCTCCGCAATCGCTTTTGCCTTTGCTTTAAATGGAGCATCAGATGAATAAAGCGGGGAGAAAGCGGAGGCGCTTTCAGCAAGACGAGTGACGATTTCCGCGAGCTCCACTCCTCCTTCTCCTCCTTTTTCCCATACCTCGGTTAACGCACATGGATGGCCAAGATCCTCGCACCATTTTTTCAAGGCCTGGATTTCCTCATCTGAATCCGCTGTGAATCGGTTAACGGCTACCGCATATGGCAAACCGAATGCCTGAATGGTTTCAATATGCTTTTGCAGATTTTCACAGCCCTTTATCATAGCCTCCGGATTGGAATCACGCAGGTCATTTTTCGCAATTCCCCCGTGCATTTTCAGTGCCCGGATGGTTGCAACTATCACAACAGCCGCTGGTTTTAGTCCTCCGGCACGCGCTTTAATATTCAGGAATTTTTCTGCACCTAAATCTGCACCGAATCCCGCTTCTGTTACTGTATATTCTCCCAATTTAAGCGCTGCTTTTGTGGCAATCAGGCTGTTGCAGCCGTGGGCTATATTAGCAAATGGCCCTCCGTGTATTAAAGCCGGGGTATGTTCCATTGTTTGAACTAAGTTTGGTTTGACCGCATCCTTCAGTAAAAGCGTTAGCGCTCCTTCAACACCAAGATCTCCAACCGTAACCGGATGTTTATCTTTTGTGTATCCAGCCACAATGCTGGAAAGCCGCTGTTTCAAATCCTGAATATTTTCTGCCATACACAAAACAGCCATGATTTCAGAAGCAGCTGTAATATCGAACTGATCTTCCCTTGCCAAACCGTTCGATGCTCCGCCAAGTCCTGTGACAACATTGCGAAGAGCCCGGTCATTGATATCCAGTGCTCTTTTCCAGACAATCTTGCCAGGATCAAGCTCCAGCTCATTTCCCTGATGGATATGATTGTCGATAAGAGCAGAAAGAGCATTATTTGCAGCTGTAATGGCATGCAGATCGCCAGTAAAATGAAGGTTTATATCATCCATAGGCAGCACCTGGGAGTAACCGCCTCCCGCTGCTCCTCCTTTTAGTCCCATGACAGGTCCAAGTGACGGCTCCCTCATAGCGATCACGGTCTTTTTGCCGATCCTGTTGAGCGCCTGACCTAAGCCTACTGTCACTGTTGACTTGCCTTCTCCGGCAGGTGTAGGATTAATGGATGTAACAAGGATCAATTTTCCATCCTGTGCTGTACTGAGTCTTTTTAAAAGGGCATCAGACAGCTTTGCTTTATATGTACCGTATAATTCAATTTCATTTTCTAGTATGCCGATCGATGACGCTACATCAGCAATCGGTTTCATGCTGGATTTCGAAGCGATCTCAATATCAGATTTACCATTCGTTTCAGCAGCCAAAAAACCATCTCCATTCCAAAATTCTCGAATAATCAACTATTTCATACTCTATAAGCTAAACATCTGACATTGTACCATAAACCATAAGCCCAAAATGGCTGAAGTGTTTTATAATGAGAGAAAAATGCCGGATCGTTTCTTGCCCGGCCACCATCCTTTTAGATTGGAGTGTTTTCCTTGCCCATTAATATCCCCTCAAATCTTCCGGCTAAAGCGATACTTGAGGAAGAAAATATTTTCGTAATGGATGAAATGCGGGCTGCAGCTCAGGATATCCGTCCGCTTGATATTTTGATTTTGAATCTCATGCCGCAGAAGGAAAAGACTGAAACGCAGCTGCTAAGATTGCTCGGAAACACTCCGCTGCAAGTGAACATCACGTTTTTGCATATGAAAACTCATAAATCCAAAAATGTTCAGCCTCAGCACCTGGAAGAATTTTATACAACGTTTGAACATATTAAGCACCGGAGCTTTGACGGACTGATTGTGACTGGGGCTCCTGTAGAACAGCTTCCATTTGAGGACGTATCCTACTGGGATGAATTGCGGCAGATTTTCAATTGGAGCTCAGAGCATGTAACCTCAACTCTTCATATATGCTGGGGAGCCCAAGCGGGACTTTACTATCATTATGGCGTAGAAAAAATTCAATTGAAAAATAAATGCTTCGGAATTTTCCCCCATACAGTCAGTGCTCCATCAGAAAAACTCGTACGCGGGTTTGATGAGGAATTCTATGTTCCCCATTCCAGGCATACAGATATATCAAAAGACCAGGCTGTCTCCCATAAAGATCTTCTCATTCTTTCTGAATCCGAAGAAGCCGGCGTATGCCTGCTGATGTCCAAAGACGGTAAGCGGGTGTTTTTAACCGGACATCCGGAGTATGATGCTCATACGCTTGATGAAGAATATAAAAGAGACCTTGAACGCGGAATACCGATTAGCCAGCCGCTCCATTACTATAAAGGCGGCAAGCCTGAGAATGGCCCATTATTCAGATGGAAATCACATGCAAGCCTTCTTTTCTCCAACTGGCTGAACTATTACGTCTACCAGGAAACCCCGTATATCTGGAAAGATAGAGATGGGAATTAAAGGGAAATATTAAAAAGATGTTCCACGAAATTCCTGTATTTGTTAAAATGAATACTAGAATAGCTGAAAATAACAAAGATTTAACATTAATTTTATAAAAAGCAAGATAGGAATATGTTACTCTATATAGTAAATTGAATAGGAATAGAGCTAAAAATAGAATGAGAGTTTTTTTATTTTGATTGAGGTGAATACGTTGAGATCCAAACAAAAGGTTTTGATTCTGACGGCCAAGTATGGGAATGGGCATGTTCAGGTGGCAAACACATTGGTGAATCATTGCAGAAATTTGGGGATTGAAGATGTGATTGTTTGTGATCTTTATAATGAATCACATCCTGTTTTTTCGGAAATAACCCAGTATCTGTATTTAAAAAGCTTCTCAATCGGAAAGCAGTTTTATCGTTTGTTCTACTATGGCGTAGATAAAATGTATAATAAACGAATGATGAATCTGTATTACAAAATGGGCCACAAAAGACTTCATGAAATTATTTTGAAGGAAGACCCTGATATCATTATCAATACCTTTCCGATGATTGTCGTACCTGAGTACCGGAGGAGAACCGGCACCGTCATTCCGACATTTAACGTCATAACCGATTTCTGCCTCCACAAAATCTGGGTGCACGAAAATATTGATAAATATTACGTAGCTAACCACCATGTAAAGGAAAAAATCGTCCGCTTGGGGATTCAGCCTTCTGCTGTTAAAGTTACAGGCATCCCAATCCGCTCTCAGTTTGAAGAAGAACTGAATCATGATCAGCTGATTGCGAAATACGGACTTGATCCTAATAAAAAGACCTTGCTTATTATGGCAGGAGCCCATGGCGTTCTGAAAAACGTCAGGGAATTGTGCCAGTCCTTTCTCCAGCATGATCAGCTGCAAACCATCGTTGTTTGCGGGAAAAACCAGGTGCTGAAAGACAGCCTTACACCTCTAGCCAACGCCTACCCGAATCAGATTAAGGCCCTTGGCTATGTTGAGAGGGTGGATGAGCTGTTCCGCATCTCTTCCTGTATGATCACGAAACCCGGGGGTATCACTCTAAGTGAGGCAGCTGCTATAGGTCTTCCTGTCATTCTTTATAAGCCAGTGCCGGGACAGGAGAAAGAGAATTCAATTTTCTTTGAAAACAGCGGTGCTGCCGTCGTGGTGAACAAGTATGAAGAAATACAGGACAGCGTCGATTATCTTATGAATAATGAGCACCTTCTTTCCAGTATGCGCAGGAACATGAAGAAACTTCATATTGCAAGTTCTGCTGATACAATCCTGCATGACATCATGGAAGAAGCCGTCGTGATTACGAAAGAGAATGAGAAAAAGATGAAGGGTTCAGTAAATTATTAATTTCGCCCTTCTTCATTGGCTTCTGGATGCGGGGGAAAATACTTGCATCACGGAGGGAAACCATGGATACGAGCACACATATTGCAATGGGATTCGGACTTGCCGGCCTCGCATCACTTGATCCGGCAGTGGCCGGCGATCCCGCCCTAGCACAAGCCGTCTTAGCAGGAACATTGCTGGGTTCGAATGCCCCTGATTTTGATTACGCAGTTAAGCTTGCCAAAGGACAAGGCATGTATCTGCGGCATCATCGCGGAGCTTCCCATTCTGTACCTGCCTTATTTATATGGGGAATCCTTCTGACTGCCTGCATATGGCCTTTTTTCCCTGAAATCTCAGCATTACGCCTTTTTGGCTGGACACTTGCTGCCGTCGTCATTCATGTTTTTGTGGATTTATTTAATTCTTATGGCACACAGGCAGGCAGGCCGTTCTTGAAAAAGTGGATTACCTTTGATGCCATTTACATTTTTGATCCATTTATTATGCTTCTTCATGTAATCGGCTTTGGATTATGGGGTGCAGGCTTTCATCCCGGAACCGTTTTTGCCATCATTTATTTCCTAATGATTGGATATATCGTGCAGCGCGCCTTTGCATCAAAGTCGGTAAAGAGAAAAGCTGCCTCCGATCTTGCGCCTGAATATACAAAGATAAAAGCCATTCCGACCATCAGATGGGGAATTTGGAATGTATGTGCTGAATCACCAGCCGCTTTTATAACAGGAGAATATCGAAACGGAAAAATTGAGTGGATCCATCGATTTGAAAAAGATGACCTCACTTCCCCTGTTATACAAGAATCTTTAAAGGATTGGAATGTACAGCACTTTCTAGTGAACGCAGAAATGGCTCATCCGTTGTTCTGGAGAAGATCGGACGGATATGAAGTCAGATGGTTCGACGTACGATACAGAACAAAAAACCATTATCCGTACATGGCTATCGTTAAATTAGACCTTGAAGGAAACATCTCAGAATCTGCAACCGGCTGGCTGCATCATGTCCAAACCCTTGATAACCCGGGGTCTTTAAATGAATCTGTTTCACATTAAAAAACCGTGCTCCCTGCACGGTTTTTCTTTTTCATCAGCTTTGCTGACTCAAATAGATCTCTTCAAAAGGCTGTACGACAATAAATCCATCTCCATCAAATTTCATTTGAATCGATTCACCGCTTCCCCTGCCTAGAAAGGTTTTTAAGGAGACGTCCGTAACAAATCCAGGCTGGAGACCGCCGGACCAAGCGACAGTTGCATTCGGATCCGTAAAGACCGGCTTTCCCCGCTCTGCAAAAAGAGTGAGAGGTTCATAGTGAGAGGTAATGGCTATGAGCCCTGTCCCGCTTAAATGTATATTAAAAAGTCCTCCCGAAAGCATGCCGGAAACCTTGCGCATCAGCTTTATATCCCAATTGATCGCAGGATCAAATGCCAGAAGGTCATTGCCATTAACGGTTATTGATTCATTGTTTAATGAAAGAATGGTAATCTTTTTCCCCTGATCCGCTAAATACAGCTGACCGGTACCGTTTGCCTTCATCAGCGAAGAACCCTCACCGGTAAAAGCTTTTTTTAAAAATTTCCCCATACCGTGCTCCAGCATGCCTTCTCTTTCAAATTTGATCTGTCCCTTATATGCGATCATAGATCCCGCTTTGGACCACACAAGTCCGTCAAGATTCACTTCAAGCATCCTTGGAGTTTCCAATTCAAAAAAACCTTGCTTTCTCTCCGATTGCTTCGAGGCGGAAATAAATTCGGTAATTGAATAACGGTCTTCCATTACTTCATCTCCTTTTCATTTATAAACATGAAAAGAGTTAAGAAGGAAAGGGCTTGCTTTAATTCTAAACTCAGCGGCGCGGCCAACTCCTGACTAACTCCATCCTTATATACGGAATGCTGATCGATAAGTTTCAATTTATTCTCTTCCGCAAGCCTTGTAAATTCCCACGGCATCATTGTATTGCATATGGCCGGCTCCCCATTCAGCCGAGAATAGCTATTGCTTCTAGGCCCTGCGGTCGGTCCTAAAACTGCTATGCACGCAAGTCCCCCTGGTTTGAGGACCCGCATCAGCTCCAAGAGTGCAGTTTTCGGTTCCTGTACCCACTCAAGACAGTTAATGACGAGGAGCGCGTCTGCATGGTCATTTTCGAGCGGCAAGTTCATCACGTTCCCTTGCTCAAACTCAAGATTGTTATGAATCGCCTCCCTTTTCGCAATGGAAATCATCTCTGGCGAAAAGTCGATCCCCTTCACCTTATAGCCCAGCTGTGCAAGCTTTAATGTCCCATATCCATCTCCGCATCCAATATCAAGAATCAGTCTTGCAAGATCAACATGTTTTGAGAAGAAGGGAATAATCTCTTTTCTGCTTCCTTTCTCCCACATGCCCCGGCTTCTGGAATGCCAATTACCGGAATTGGAGTTCCAAAGTTTTTCTGCTTCCTTGCTCCAGTTAAATTCGTTTACATGTTCCATTAGCTGATCATCCTCTCTCCTATCCTTTCTCCAGCCCTTGTCCTTTTCCCTCTGCAGCATAAGAAAAAGCAGCATTTACTGCTGCTTTTTCTCCGGCTCTTCGCTAATAACCATAGGCGCCGCTTCGACATTATACATTCCATGAGTACGGACTTTAGAATCATTTTTCAGTGCATCCTCAATCCTCTCGTTCGCTATATAGGATTCTTCTTTGTTTTCTTTATTCATTTTCATCTCGTCCTTTCTGCCGCTTTGTTATTAGTATGAGCGATCACCTGCAATTCATTCGGGCGGAACTATCCGATTTACAAAGCATTAGAAAAGAGATGCCAGGAATGATCCAATATACTTACAAAACTTTCAGAAAGTTTTGTATAAATGTTTCCACCCTTCTTGACGGCTCCGTAATTTTTTTGTATATTAAAAACATCATTAGGCTAAGTGTGAGAATTAAGCTTAGAAATGGATACTTCATGCGTTTGGCATAATGGTGAATACTTTTTATAGCGCTCTCATTGCGCTACAGAAATTAGGAGGATTATGTAATATGCAAAATGGTAAAGTAAAATGGTTTAACAACGAAAAAGGATTCGGTTTCATTGAAGTTGAAGGCGGAGAAGATGTATTCGTTCACTTCACTGCTATTCAAGGAGATGGCTTTAAATCACTAGAGGAAGGTCAAGAAGTTTCTTTCGAAATTGTTGAAGGAAATCGCGGACCTCAAGCTTCAAACGTTACAAAACTGTAATTCAATCCGGATCATGAACGACCAATAGATTTTAAGAGACCGGAACTAATCCGGTCTCTTTTTATTTCATCAAATATTCAATTGCTTTTACATTTTGTTTAATTTTCTTCTCTACACGTGTTATTTCCAGATGATTGAATACATTGGCATTGTTCGCAATGTAAACCAGCTTGTCCAGATCCTGATATATCTCGATGAATGCCTGCCTGATATGCTCTTCAAGGTGTTTATTTTTCACTCTCCCTTTAAGCTCCCTTCTAAGTTCGGATCCAGTACGTTCCTTCTTTTTACAAAAACTCGTTCTTATGAACTATTTTTATCCGTTATAACGAATATAACAGGATTCTTTACCTTTTGCACTCATTATGTCACGATTTTGAATAATTTTTTCAACTAAGCCTCATCCTATTGGCTGGAGGTGCTTACAATATGGAGCAATTTAGCAATGAGAAACCGGTAAGCGGATTAAACGACCTTGCCCAGCTTGAGCTTGCCGTTGAGGCTTCACAAAAAATGACCGGCTCAAGCACGATGAGTATGGATCCTGAAAGCTTGAGCCAGGCGCAGAAATCTATTGAGGATGCGAGATCCCACCTTGAACAAGTTAAATTGACCGGAGTTGACCAGGTTTTTCTTGAAAACCAAAAAAAGCTGCTGGATCAGTGCCAGCACCAGCTAAACGAAGCTAAAAAATAACGATTCGATCGAGTCTAACAAAAAAGGTCTGACAGCGTATCTCTGTCAGACCTTTTTTGATTCAACGTTAAATGTTCCTCTGAAGCCTCCTCCACATTTTTCAGGAGAAAGCATTTTTCATCAAGCGCCAAGGTTAAACTGCGCCTTTATCAGAGCCTCATACTAAGAAAGCTTTTCACCCAGCTCCTTTAGCTTTAAACCAACCGTGCATTGACTGATGCAAAAAGAATGGGCGAAGGTTTTCCCATATTCTTTGCGGAAATGCTGCTTCAGCAGGCAATCCACGCAATACGTATCTAAAAGCTCCCCTATTTCATCCAATTTTTGTTTTCTATTCATTCTAGCCCACTCCAATTAATCCAATTTAATCTGGCTGGTAACATCCATACCTTGAATCGCCTGTTTGGACAGCTGGTCAGCTTCCTTGTTCTCTTTTCTTGGGACGGATTCATAGTCACCCGTCACCTTCAGCTTAGACAACACTTCCTCAATTCGATTAATCCAGACTTGATGCTGCTCCTCATAGCAGGGCCATTCTCCTGACAGCTGATTGATGACGACCAGTGAATCGCCCTTAAATTGCACATTCTGTCCCGTGACCGAGAGCTCCTCAAGATAATTGGCTCCGAGAAGCAATGCCGCAAATTCTGCCTCATTATTCGAGGTTAGTTCATCAAGAGTTCTGTTAATTCGAACCCTGTAGTTTTCTTTGCCGATTTTATAATAAATCGCAGCTCCGGCACCGCTTTTTCCTGTATCTTTATCAAAACTTCCATCAAAATAAACGATGACAGAAGAAGGTTCCTCTTCAAGCTCTTCCATTAATTTAAGCATTTCCTTCTTTGTCCAGGTTACTCCCCGGCTATCCTCAAACTCAATGGTTTTAGTTCTTCCCGTCCGTTCCAAATCGTCAGAAAGCAAAAGCGCTAAATCGGCATCCAATTCATCTGATTGAAACAATGCGGTTTGCTTTTTAGGGGATTGATACGTCCAATTAATCCTGACTCTCATCCTGCGCCTCCTGCATACAGCTTAAAAATTTTATAACGTATTTACTATTCTTATGCTACACTATGAAAGTGTTTTGCATGCCGCATTTTTACATTTTAACATGCTTTGTATGAGAAATGTATGCAGAAGCATTTCTTCCTTGAAAGGATGACTCCGATGATTGAAGTGTATATTGATGGAGCCAGTGCCGGCGATCCAGGCCCTTCCGGTGCTGGAATTGTTATCAAAGGAAATGGCGCTGCTGAGTCCTTCTCCTACCCGCTCGGTACGATGTCCAATCATGAAGCAGAATTCCACGCCTTGATCCTTGGATTGAAGCTATGCGTGGAAAAGAAGTACAAAACTGTCTCATTCCGAACCGACTCCCAGCTGGTCGAACGGGCCGCCGAGAATCGATATGCTAAAAACAAGCTGTTTGCCCCATTATTAGCAGAAGCAGAAAGCCTGATTGATCAACTCGATTTATTTTTTATTAAATGGATCCCTTCTAAAGTCAACCCTGCCGACCGGATAGCAAAGGAAGGCATCCGAAAAAATGAAAAATAGCCAGCGTTAGCTGACTGAATACATATCCTCTTTATCCTGCTTTATAAAAAGCAGGCTTTTCTGCTTTATACAAGCAGCCGAAGCGAACGCACCTTTTCCAGGGCCATCGCTTTCGTCATTACTTCTCCCTCTACAAAGATCTCAAGAAGTGACATGAAAAAAGATCCTTCAAACGACTTCTGAATTTTAAGCGTCAGCTCTATAGCGGAAATAACCTGACTATCAACCGCACCGGTATAGCTTTTTCCAAAATAAATAAACCGGATGGTCTCATCCCCAAATTTAAAGCCTTTCGCATATAAACGATCGAGATACTCTGCTAGATCGCAAGTCATACCCTGACATCCCGCCCTTACAAAGCAAATAGTAACCTTCTCAAATTTTACGCCAATTTTCTCCAAAATTCCAGATAAAAATTGTGAACATTTGTTTGGGGTTGGGGTTTCTGTTAATTGCTGAATAACGGGGATTATATGGTTTGTTTGTGATGCCTGGCATTCTTGCTTGGCATCGGCCCTTTTCCCTGCAATGCCTGGCTTTCTTGCCTGGCATTAGTCCTTTTCCCTGTAATGCCTGGCATTCTTGCCTGGCATCGGCCCTTTTCCCTGTAATGCCTGGCATTCTTGCCTGGCAACATCCCTCTTTCCCTGTAATGCCTGGCATTCTTGCCTGGCATCGGCCCCTTTCCCCTGTGATGCCTGGCATTCTTGCCTGGCAACATCCCTCTTTCCCTGTAATGCCTGGCATTCTTGCCTGGCATTAGTCCTTTTCCCTGCAATGCCTGGCATTCTTGCCTGGCAACATCCCTTTTTCCCTGTAATGCCTGGCTTTCTTGCCTGGCATCGGCCCTTTTCCCTGTAATGCCTGGCATTCTTGCCTGGCAACATCCCTCTTTCCCTGTAATGCCTGGCATTCTTGCCTGGCAACATCCCTCTTTCCCTGTAATGCCTGGCATTCTTGCCTGGCATTCTTGCCTGGCATCAGCCCTTTTCCCTGCAATGCCTGGCATTCTTGCCTGGCAACCTCCCCCTTTCCTTGCAATGCCTGGCATTCTTGCCTGGCAACCTCTCCCTTTCCCTGTAATGCCTGGCATTCTTGCCTGGCAACATCCCTTTTTCCCTGTAATGCCTGGCATTCTTGCCTGGCGACATCCCTCTTTCCCTGTAATGCCTGGCATTCTTGCCTGGCATTAGTCCTTTTCCCTGCAATGCCTGGCATTCTTGCCTGGCATCGGCCCCTTTCCCCTGTAATGCCTGGCATTCTTGCCTGGCAACATCCCTCTTTCCCTGTAATGCCTGGCATTCTTGCCTGGCATTCTTGCCTGGCATCAGCCCTTTTCCATGCAATGCCTGGCATTCTTGCCTGGCAACCTCCCCCTTTCCTTGCAATGCCTGGCATTCTTGCCTGGCAACCTCTCCCTTTCCCTGCAATGCCTGGCATTCTTGCCTGGCAACCTCTCCCTTTCCCTGCAATGCCTGGCATTCTTGCCTGGCAACGGCCCTTTTTCCGTCCCGGCATCAGGTTTCCTCATCAAAGCACAGTTTATGGAGTTTCCCGCATTCTTCGAACAAACATAAAGCCTGCCGATTTTGCCGGCAGGCTTTATGTAACTTCCGATTAGACAGCTTTCATTTCAGCCGCTCTTTTGATGAGACTATCAATACCTCTGATTTCAGCATGCAGCAGCCATTGCTGGGCCATCGCAAGATCGATGTTCAGAACGGCTTCTTCGATGGCAAGCTCCAGCGGAACCTCGCAATGAATTTCAGCGAGACTTCTGGAAAGGTGGAGCATTTCTATGTCTTCTTCAATTTTCTTTCTTTGCGATGGTGTCAGCATGTGGAGGCTTTCGAGAATGCCTTCAATGGAAGTGTGCTCCTGGATGAGCTTGTAGGCTGTTTTTTCGCCGATTCCTCTTACACCTGGGTAATTGTCGCTTGAGTCTCCCATCAGCCCTTTTACATCGATTAGCTTGGACGGGTGAATGCCTTTTTCCTCCTGAAACAGCTCGGAGCTGTAAATTAAATATTGTCCCATGCCTTTTTGAAGGAGGACGACCTCCACATTATCATCAAGAAGCTGCAGGAGATCGCGGTCTCCAGTGAGAATTGTGATATTCATGGAGGATTTAAATTGGCACGCAATGGTCCCGATGCAGTCATCCGCTTCGTAACCCGGTACGCCGATATTCGGAATTCCAAGTGATGCGGCGGCTTCTTTCGCCATTTCAAATTGCGGAAGAAGTTCAATTGGCGCTTCGCTGCGGTTTGCTTTATAGTTTTGGAAGGATTCTGTTCTGAAGGTTTTGCTGCCCATATCCCAGCAGCATATGACTTGCTCAGGTTTGAACGCATCGATGCTCATCAGGAGATGCTTTAAAAAGCCGCTGACACCATTTGTTGGAGTGCCTTTGCTGTTTATCATAAAATTGCCATGGACAGATGTGGCAAAAAATGCCCGAAACAATAGTGCCATTCCATCTACAAGTAATAGGTCTGTTTTTCGTTCCATCGTATTCTCTCCTTTATTTACATAACATTATCCTACCATATCTAAGCCATGCTGCGAAACGGTAAGTGAAGGAATCTTTAGAGGAACGCTACACAGAAAAGACTGAACCCGTTAGGATTCAGTCTCTTTTTTTGGAGCTATCCAGTTTTGCCGCTTCTGCTTCTGCATAAGATGCAAATTCGTGTTCAAAACCGTTTTTCTTTTTGGCGTTGTTATTTGCCATTGCATTTGAATTAGCTGGCTTCGTTTTGCCCATTGCCGGACCGCCTTTCATGGGTGATCAAGCTTTATCATGTGCAAAAAGAGGATGAAACTTACCCGTTATTCTTCTTTTCCACGAACTCCCTTACCATTTCCGGTGTTACCGATTGGCGGAGAGGAAGATTCACTTTCTTTGCCATCGTGTTCATTTTGATTGTTATTTCGTTAATTTTAGATACTGAAAAAGGCTGTTTGTTTTCGCATTTAGTGATTGCTTCTTCTATTTTTTGTTCTCTTGATGCATCTAGCTGGATAAATGTCCGAACTTCCTCATGCTGTCCCTGCGAGTGCCTGCTTATTGCTTTATGAACTTCTTCCATCAGCTGATTCTCCTCTTTTTTCCATTAGCTTGATCACTTCATTCTTTGGATCCCAGCAATGAAATGTATAGTCTGGTTTTGTTTCAAATCCGAGCCTTTTACAAAAGTACTTCATTCCCTTGCCATCCACCGCTTTCTCTGCAAGAAAATGTTTACAGGATGCGCAGCAGTGATACCTGCTCATATTGCCTCATAAAGCTCGGTGCATTCTTTATATGCCTTCTTCAGCTGTTCAGCCGAGCTTCCGTCCAGATAAAGCTCCTGTAAACCGCTGAAGTAATTTTCAGCGTCCATTCGCAGCTTTTCTGTAAGCACTTGGGCCATTTCCATCAGACTGGAACGATAAAAATCAGCAAATTCCTGTTCCCGTTCAGCTAATCGCAATGACATTTCTTTGTGAAGTGTTTCCCATACTGCTTCACTCATTTTTGTGCGCTCATTTTTTTCGAAGAAAGCCTTCGTATTCGAAAACATGCTGAGCTCGCGCTGATAGGCGGAAGCGGATTGCGTCAGGACCCCTGATACCGGCGGCGTTTCGATCGGCTGAAACTCAGGCGCAGTGAGTCCATCCAGCTTCATGATGGACGAAAGGCCCGCTGAGAGCTTTTCGGCCATATTCGTCATCTGCTGTTTTACCGTATTTTCGCATCTTAGCGTGATTGCCTGCAGTTCCTGTACAAGTCTGTAATCAGCCGCTTGAATCAGCTCATCCATTTGCACATGTAAAATGGCTTTTGCGCTTCCATCCTGGTTGAAAATACCAGGGTGGAAGTGCTCCCGGAACATTTGAGAAAATTGAAGGCCCATTCGCTGAATTAAATAGTAACATTGCTCCTTAATTTCCTGATTGACCTTCTTGATATAGTTCTCGCGGCTTCCGTTATCCAAATAGTGCATGGCTTCTGACAGTTCCTGTTTTTTCTCGTTTAGCGCCGCTGCTTTTTCATCCCCGCTCTTATCTGATTCTTCGATATAAGAGGATAGCTGTCGGAGCATTCCGTGCATTTCGCCCTTCAATGATGAAACCGCCGTTTGAACCAGATCTGTCTCAACAAAATGAAATAAATCCTTCTTAAAGTGAGCATAGTCCGATTGCACGTCCATCGGTGTCCCTGCTAATTCATGCAAGCTGGAAATTCCGTACATCCTGGGACGGCGGACCCCTTCTTCTAAAAATTGTGATTCAATATAGTCTTTGACAAGGTCAACCTCCTGATTGCTTTTAGCCAGGTCAATGGCATTGATCAGGAAGAACATTTTATCAAGCGAGAAGGAGTCTTTTACCCTTCCAAGCTGCTGGATAAATTCTCTGTCTCCTTTAGAAAATGGATGATTGTAATAGGTCACATACAGCAGAGCATCGCATTGTTTAATAAATTGAAATGCAACATTCGTATGCCGTTTGTTCAAGGAATCAGCTCCCGGGGTATCCACGAGTGTGATTCCTCTCCTCGTCAGCGGGCAATCATAGTAAATAACCGCTTCTTCTGTTAAAATGGCGAGGCTTTCCTCAGATACAAAGGGAGAAAAATGATCCACATCTGTCCAATGAACAGCTTCTTCTCCCCATTCATTTCTTATGAGGCCTTCACTGTATATGGTCAATACGGCCCTTTTGGAATCGTCAAGTCTGCTGTCAGACAATGCACGCGTGATCGCTTCCAGAAGTCCTGAATACTGATTGCCTGCAGCGGAGAAGTCTGGAATCATTTCTTTTATTTCAGACACTAGCTGCCCAACAGATTTCCTCCTTACCGCAACGCTTCCATGTAAATGCTCGTTTGTAACAGGAACAATTCTGTTTATGGCTGCAGTCGTTGGATTTGGTGAGGATGGCAGCACTTTTCCTCCCAGAAGAGCATTTGCCGCTGAAGACTTGCCTGCACTAAAAGCTCCAAACAGCGCGATGGTAAAGGTCCGGTCTTTAAGCCGGCTGGATTTCTCACTAATTAACTGCTGCCTTCCCTCAAGCCCTTTTACCCGGCCGGCAGCTGCCGCCATTTCTTCGGCATGTTTAATGACACGTTCGGTATTTACCGAAGCCGTTTCAGAAGAGTATTCATTACCGGAATTCCCGTCAATCAGTACCTGCTTTTTCCTCTTTTCTTTAACAGGTATTTGACTTCCTGCTGTGCGTGATTTTTTCTGAAGCTGCCATTCGTTCTGATCCGCTTCTGCAGGCAGTTCATGACGCAGAATTTTGAGAAGATAGTCTCTTTGCTCGATAATCTTAATGATTTTTAATAGCTTTTCATCTGTATCATCCATTTCGTCCTTCAGGCGCTGCTGCCTTTGCAATTGCTCATTGTCTGCAGAAATGCGCATAGCTTTTTCCATTATGCTGTCTAAAATCGTTTGAGCTTGCTTTTTAGAAGCATTCTTCACATTTTCAGCCAATATTTTTGTATAGTTCATCACATATTCAGGTGTGGCATCAGCACCAGGCTGCAGGGAGCTGTTTGCTATATCCATTAAGTCTGCTGTAGCAAACGAGGAAACCTCTTCGTCTATGCCGCTGTCCTGTAAATCCAGCGCTCTGACCGTTTTTAATAAAATATCTTTCAAGTGCCAGTCAATTTGCGAAGAAACAAGGTCCTTTAAAGCTGCTGAAAAATCCCCTGTTCTCTTTTCGATTTCTTCGCCGGTCTTTTTCCTCGCAAAAAACATCCCTGCCTTAAAGCCTGGTTTCTTTGCTTCCACGTACTGTTTTGCCTGCTCCCTCATTTCAAAAGGAGTGATATTGGCATTAGCGAGAACCTTCGCTATTTCGGCCTTTGCGTTCGTCCATCCGGCCGTTATCGATTGCTTTTTCATCTCCATCTGCAATTGAATTGCCTGGTGCTCTTCCGAAAGCTGCTTCCATCGGGCCTCTGCAGCCGCTTTTTCTTCAGCCCTAACGCCCTCCTGATTTTCAAGAAAGCGGATATGGGCTTGAATAACCAGCTTTCCTTGAGCCGATTCACTCCGCTTATCCCTGTCGCTAAGCTGCTTTTCAACTGTTTTTTTCACTTGCTCAAGCTCATTATCCGGATGATTGAGATCTTTCATCGTGGTGTAAAAAATTCTGCTGCTCATTAGTCCGATTTCCTGGAAGCTCTCTTCGATTCGGACTTTAAATTGCGTAAAAGGAAGCTCTTCTTCCTGGTGCTTATCAATTTGATTCACGATCAAAGCCGCTTCCTGCCCGTCTTCAATCAGCCGCTTTAAAAATTCAAGCGTACCTTCCGACTGAACATGGTTGTAGTCTGTTACATAAAAAATATAATCAGCCGCATGAAGGGCGGAAACCGTTGATTCCATATGGGATGCATCATTGGAATCTACACCCGGTGTATCAATTAGCGCAACCGCTTCAGGCAAAAGCTGAGAAGGCTTCCAAATATGTATTTTGGCAATTTGATCTCCTTCTTTAGCATACTGCTGCAGTTCTTCGAGCTCCATATCGGGATTTGCTTCAACCTGCTCACCTGCATGTGTTTCAAGCATAATTCTTTTTTTTCCGCGCCTGATATAAACGAGGTTCGCACTTGTCGGAATCGGACTTGCCGGCAAAATCTCCTCTTCAAGCAGTGTATTGAGCAGTGTTGATTTACCTGCAGAAAAATGCCCTGTAAAAGCAATTTGTTTTTCTCTGCTGATTGATTTTTCAATCAGGTCATCGAGCTTTGAAGCCGATGTGAAATCATTTGAATGGCTCATTTCGGTTTGAATGGCAATGAGCGGTTTTATTGCAGAATCCTGCTGAGATACAGCCATTGAAAATACCCCTTTTGAACGTTCTTTTCCTTCTATTTTACTGAAAAATTAACGGATCGGCATCTATTTTTCTAAAAAAGCTTTCGCAGCACAAAAAAACTGCCCTTAAGGCAGTTCACGTTTAACCGGCATCTACTTTTTTCATAATCACTTTAGCTAAGGTCACATAAAGAATAATAGTTGCAGCAATCATTGTAAAAAGCATACGAATTACCTCCGCCATCTAATTGAGAACTGTTTTCATGTACTTTCACGATATCATGAATGGTAAGAGAATTCAATAGCTATTCAGTTTCTGACTGGTCCATGAGGCGAAAAGCGGATTGATAATTTGTATGCGCTTTTAATGCTCTTTCTTCGGCCGGAATTCGAACGGAGAGCATCATCACATTTAATATGGTAAACAGAATCGCTGTCCCATAGGCTTGAAAAAGAAGCGGGAAAAAGAGGATTTCAGCTGTTACCGCTACATAATTCGGATGCCTGAAATATTGATAAGGGCCTGTTATGACCACCTGTTCCTCTGGCATTAAAATAATTTTTGTGTTCCACCTGATACCAAGGGAAGCAATCGCCCAGTAGCGGATTGCCTGAGAAAAAAAGATGACCGGAACGAAAACCATCCATATCGGGGATATCGTTCTGTGAAGGAGCAGCACTTCTGCGATGAGCGAAAGCAAAAAGGCAGCATGCATGCAAACCATGTAGGGATAATGTTCCTGACCGTATTCGATTCCTCCCTGGCTTTTAAGCTTCTTTTCATTTGATCTCGCTATGATCAGTTCAGAGATCCGCTGCAAAACAATTACAAAAAGAATGATAAGAACCGTCATGACGTTTCCTCCCAGCTAATCAGCAAAAGCTCTGCGCAAAAGCCAGGACCTAAAGCGCCTGATAGGGAGAGCTGCGGTTTTTCCCGGTACGTATCCTTCATTGCTTTTTCAATCACGTAAAAAACGGTAGCGGAGGACATATTTCCGTGCATTTTTAGGATGTCCCGGCTATGGGAAATCGCGTCTTCATCAAGATTCAATGTCTTTAAATACGCATCGAGCACCTTTTTTCCTCCAGGGTGAGCCAAAAACATTCCAATTTGCTCCGGTTCAGTTTGCTCTTCCTGTAAAAACGTCCGGACATTTGGTCCAAGCCACCCTTGAATAATCGATGGAATATCACGTGAAAAAATGACATGGAGTCCATCATTTTGAACATCCCACCCCATGACCTCCTCTGAGTTTCTCATGAAAACTGAACGGGACGCCTCCAATTTCGGAATAAAACGAAGCTTCGAGTTGTTGACTGCATGCGATCTGTTTCCCGCAACTAGCATGCACGCAATTCCGTCTGCAAAAAGGGAGGTACCGATTAGATTGCTTTTCGTTAAGTCTCCCCGCTGAAAAGTCAGGCTGCACAATTCAACAGCTAAAACGAGAACGGCAGCCTCGGGATAGGCATTGCAATAGTCCAGAGCCCGGGATAAGCCGGAAGCGCCTCCTGCACAGCCAAGTCCCCATATTGGAATTCTCTTGATATTTTCTTTAAATGGGAGCTTATTTATAATTCTTGCGTCGATACTTGGGGTGGACAGACCGGTTGTTGAGATGAAGAAGATAGCATCTATCTCCGAATAGTCCAAAGGCTTATGCAAAAATTCCCTGCTGGTGAGCGCTTTTTCAACCGCATGAACACCATGTTCAACAGAGTGCTTGATGTAGCGGCTGTTTTTATCCTCAAAATCATGGTCACTTGTATACCAGTCCAACGGCTCTACAAATTGACGTGATTCTATTTCTCCATTTTGGAACGCCTTTAAAAGCCTTGGAAGATCTTTAAAAGATCCTTCAAACATTTTTTCCGCAAATTGAGCGCCGGTTTCCTGATCTACATGATATGGCGGTATGGATGTACCGCAGGAAAGTATGTATCCCATAGTTTGCACACCCTTTTAAGTAATCTCTTTGTTGACCATTGGTTTATTTTCTTAGGCTCTGTTAAAGCCTGGTGCTGATTTTTATCACTTGTTGATTGGAGCGGAAGGCGTGAGACTCCTAGCTTTAGAGCAGCGGGACAGGTGAGATCCCGCTGCCGCCAAGCGCGAGGAGGCTCACGAGTTTCTGCTATGAAAAGTCAGCCGTTTGTTCGTAAAAAGTTCTAAGTAATTAAGGATACTATTTCCAATACCTGTCATACTCATTCAAAAAAAGAATCAGGTTTAACCCGATTCTTAAAATCCCCGTTTTAAATATTTTCAGTATTTTTCAAAAAAATAAGCCATATGGATTTCATCATCGTATTTTCCATTTAAGTAGACCTGATCCTTTTGAACGCCCTCTATAACAAAGCCTGTTTTCTCATATAGCTTCACTGCCACCTCGTTACTCTTAAACACTGTAAGACAAAGCTTATGAAGCTGATGAGCTTGGCACCATTCCAGCGTGTAGTTCATCGCTTCCTTTCCGATGCCTAACCCTTGCGCTGAACTTGTCAGCCATGTACGGAAAAGACCGGTATGTCTCTTCATTTTTAGTTCACCTCTGAGGACTCTTGCAATGCCGATGACTTCACCCTCTAATTCAATAGCAGCATACATATGATCTTTTTCCTTAATTTCTTTAATGAATTCCCGTTCCTCCTCAAGTGTTCTAACCTGTTCCTTTTGTATGTAAACACCAGACCGGACGACACTCTCCGCTGCCTTGATGATTTGTGCGGCATCCTCAAGGACAACTGGACGGATGATTACGGTCCGGCCGTCCTTCGCTGTAAATTTCTTGGTTTTTTCTTCCTTTAGCATGGTTCATCAGCTCCTTACCCTTTTTTATGTTTGCCATCGAGTAAATGATTTATTATACATCGTTCGACAAATACTTTCAAAAACCGTATTCTTCCGAGCGTATTCTGTGGTATGATGAATTCGAAAATATAAGCCGGAGGAACTATTTTTATGACAGAATATACTTATAACCTCATTATAACTAGTACGTTTGAATCAATAAAAACAATGGTCCCCGGTACTTTTCATTACGAACTGGAAAACAGCCGTCTCTCAACCGCCGCTGTTCAGGTCGGCATCATCGGTGAAGTGAAGGGCAGCCTGCTTATTGAGGGCAATGAAGATGTTTTCAAAGATTTCGGACTGAAGCTTTACGGTATGGCACTCGAAGGTGAAATGCTGTCATCTTTTATTGGAGAATTTGCGAATATGGTAGCCGGACAAATGGCCACCAATCTTTCTTCAAAAGGAATGAAACTGGATATCACTCCGCCTAGGCTGCTGGAAGATACATTGGGGTTCAATCCTTATAGCCACAAACAGGAAGGACCCCTAAAAGTTTCTTTTTCTGAAAGCAGCCTTTGAACATGACTGGCATACAAAAAAGATCCCGCTTAAACAGCTGGGATCTTTTTTCATGACATGCTTTAATTATTCAGCACCCGTGCTTCAAATTCTTGCTCTTTGCTTTTCACAGGGCGGACATTAAGCAGCAGGTTAAGGAGAATTGCAGCAGCACTGCCTGCAACAATCCCGTTGCTTGTAAGTATTTTGAAAGCTTCAGGAAGCTGCGAGAACATATCCGGAACGGCGGTTACTCCCATACCAATGCCAACAGAGCAGGCGATAATCAGCAAATTTTCCTGTGAAGAAAAGTCTACTCTCGATAGCATTTTAATCCCGTATGCTATGACCATCCCAAACATCGCAACCATCGCTCCGCCGAGTACAGGTGATGGAATAATCGTTGTAAAGGCTGCAATTTTAGGAACAAGTCCCAGCAGGGCAAGCATGATGCCAGCCGTCATAATAACTTTTCTTTTTTTCACTCCTGAAAGCTGAATCAGTCCTACATTTTGTGAATAAGCCGTATAAGGAAAGGCATTAAATAAGCCGCCAAGAAGGTAAGCAATTCCTTCGGCACGGTATCCTTTTGCTAAATCCTTCTCATCGATTTCTCTTTCACATATATCCGCTACTGCGATATAAACACCCGTTGATTCAATCATGCTTACAATCGCCACCAAAATCATCGTGACAATCGGGGCCCATTCAAAGGATGGTGCTCCAAAATAAAACGGCTGCAGCCCAGATATCCAGGATGCTTCATGTACTGCCTGGAAATTGACCATTCCCATAAACGAACCCGCAATGGTACCCGCGGCTAGTCCAATCAAGATCGAGACGGAGCGAATGAATCCTTTTGTAAAACGGAACAGCAAAATGATGAGCAGCAGTACGCCAAATGCAAGTGCAAGATTTGAACCAGCACCAAAATCTTTGCTGCCTTCTCCACCAGCCATATTTCCCATCGCTACAGGGATCAGAGTAATTCCTATAATCGTTACAACTGAACCCGTAACAACCGGCGGAAAAAACTGGGCAATCTTGCTGAAAGCACCTGCGAAGATTAAAATAAACAATCCTGATGCCAATATAGCTCCATAAACTGCGGAAATTCCGTAATCAGTACCTATGGCAATCATCGGACCTACAGCTGTAAATGTACAGCCAAGGACGATTGGAAGTCCAATTCCAAAGAAGCGATTCGAAAGAACCTGGAGGAGTGTCGCCACCCCGCACATGAAAATATCGATAGAAACGAGATACGTCAATTGCTGGCCGCTTAGGCCGAGTGAGCTCCCTACAATCAGAGGTACAATCATGGCACCCGCATACATGGCTAAAACATGCTGCATCGCCAGGGATGCCGTTTTACCTGCCGTTAATTTCATATCGTCACTTCCTCTGCAAATGTCACTTCCCTATTTGCAAGAGAAGAAATTCTTGCGAGGGATTCCACTTTCACTCCCAGATTCCTTAATTCTGCTCCGCCATCCTGGAACGCTTTTTCTATCACAATTCCAATTCCGGCAAGCTTTGCACCCGATTGCGCCGTGATTTCCATTAGCCCCTTTGCGGCCTGTCCATTCGCAAGAAAATCATCAATAATCAGGACAGTATCACCAGCCTTCAGGTAATTGCCTGAGACCGCAATCGGATTTTCCTCTTGTTTTGTAAAAGAGTATACACTTGCCGTTAGCAGGTTTTCTGTTAATGTGAGCGATTTTCTTTTTCTAGCAAAAACAACTGGTACACCCAAAAACAATCCTGTCATGACAGACGGGGCGATTCCTGAGGACTCCAGTGTCAGGATTTTCGTAATTCCTTCCTTTTTAAACCGGTCTGCAAATTCTTTTCCAATTTCCTGCATTAGGACAGGATCGATCTGATGATTTAAAAAGGAATCTACTTTCAGGACCTGCTCATTCAAAACGGTGCCCTCATCTTTTATTTTTTGTTTTAGTAACTGCATGTGTGTAACCCCTCTCTATTCGTTTGAGGCGATGTATACAAAAAAAGACATCGCCTACTATGAAGTAAGCAATGCCTATAGAAACCTGAATAGCATTCAGGTTGATCCGCACGTTCGCTTACTCATAGTCGGATCATTTACGGTAATCCGGTAGAAACTTGCAGGCCATATCCCTGCGATTATATGAGTGCAATTGAATTACTTTGGATTATAGCATTAATTGTCGAACATGAAAAGATTTACGAACAAAAAAGTATGGAGTATTAAAATTGTTCGCTTTTTCTAAAAACTTTTTTGTGGAACCCTGCGGGAAAGCAGGAAGGATGAGATGTCACACCCGCGTTGTCCATTTGCGGTGTGAACGGTCCTCTAGAAAGGGTTTTAAAAGGCTGATTGCAGCCAGCCGGGCAGGCGGTGAGCGTTTTGCAAAAGCTGCAAATCTTCCACTCCAATAATTATTCAAAGCACCTATATAAAAACACACCTCCCCGGAATGCTCAAACAGCTTCCCGGGGGGTGTGCTTTTAATACCGTTCCTCACTGCAGGTCTTTTCGGATAGCCCTGCTGTTTAAAGTGAATATAGTTTCGTGTATTTTTCCTCCAAAAAGTCAATCAGGTAGGTAGGGTTGAGTTCTTCCCCTGTCACCTCCATCAGAAGCTGCAGCGGTTTTTTCGTTTTTCCGTATTGATGGATGCGTTCAGACAACCAGGCAAGAATACCGGAAAGTTCTCCTTTTTCTATCCGTTCTTCAAGGTCCGGCAGGTCTTTTAGCATGGATTCGCGGATTTGCGCTGCATACAGGAGGCCAAGTGCATAGGAAGGGAAATAGCCGAAGCTGCCCCCTGACCAATGGACATCCTGCAGCACTCCTTTTGCATCATTAGGAGGGGTCACCCCTAAATATTCCTCATACTTTTCATTCCAAACGCGCGGCAGATCCGCTACTGCCAGATTTCCGTTAAATAGTTCCTTCTCAATTTCATATCGGATCATAATATGAAGCGGATACGTCAGTTCATCCGCCTCTATTCGGATTAAAGAAGGCTTTGACTCATTTATAGCAAAGTAAAAGTCCTCTAAAGAAACGCTGTTCAGCTGCTCTGGTGAGAATTCTCTAAGTGTCTCATAGTGCCTTTTCCAAAAACCAAAGCTCCGTCCTACGAAATTTTCATAAAACAGCGACTGTGATTCATGGATGCCATAGGATGTTCCGCTGCAAAGCAGCGTGCCTTCCAGATCGGCAGAAATATTTTGTTCATATAGGGCGTGCCCGCATTCATGGATGGTACCGAAAATAGCGGTGCGGAAGTCATTCGCATCATATTTCGTTGTAACCCTTACGTCACTGCGGTTCAGGGAAATCTGGAACGGATGAACTGTTTCATCCAAACGGCCTGCTGAAAAATCATAGCCTAGTTCTTTAAGGAAAAACTCGCTCGCTTTTCTCTGGCCTTCTACTGGAAAGGTTTGATAAATAAATGATGTATCCGGCTGTTTGTTTGAACCTGCAATCCTTTTAACAAGAGGAACAATGCGTTCTCTTAAGCTATTAAAAACACGATCCAGAATGTCCGTCGTCATGCCAGGCTCATAAAAATCAAGCAAAGTATTATAAGGAGTTCCTTCATAGCCCCAATACGTTAAAAATTTCTTGTTTGCTTCAATTAACTTCTCGAGGTATGGAGCAAACAATGAAAAATCCGACGTTTCCTTCGCAGTCTCCCAGACAGACTCCGCCTTTGTCTGAAGCATCACGTACTCGGCGTATTCTTTTTCAGGAATCTTTTCATACTTTTTATATTCCTTCATCGATTCTTCTACGGCTGCCGATGTTTTCACTGACAGCTCTTCTTGAATACTAAGCTGATCAAGCAATTCTTTCATTTCATTTGAAGTTTTCAAACGGAAGACTTCAGATGAAAGGACGCCAATGGTTTTTGACCGCTGATCGACAGCTTTTTTCGGTGCTCCGGTGCGCAGATCCCAAAACATGACATTCAATGCCTCATTATAGCTTTCTATTTTTTGCAGCAGATCGTAAAAACGAATTTCTATTGCATTCTCGTTCATCTATGTATCCCCCTCTTATTCTTGCTGGAAAATTCCCACTTTTAGATTAATCGAAAAAAGAAAAGGATGTCAATCTATTCCTCAGGCAGAAGAGATTGGTTCGGCTTATTTTTAACCTTTTTTACAGGAGGCAGCAATCTCCGTTTTTAAGAGCTTCTGGCTGATCCCGCAACTTTGCGCCTTGTTAAAAGCCGTTATGAGCAAAATAAAAAAAATCCAAGATCACTCATACTGCGAGCGCCCTTGGATTTTTTCCTATCGTGTTATTAGACTCATGCTCCGTCCCTGTCAGCCAATCTCCCTATCCATCTTAGGTGTAACCGGCAGGACTTCATGTATGGCTTTAAGTGTTTCAGCTGATTGTCCTTCATCAATGAATATGCAAGCTGAGCCTGAATCGGATCCTGAACGTATTAACCGTCCAAGACCTTGCCGGAGCCTTAAAATCATATATGGCAAGTCCACTTGGGTGAATGCATCTTTCGAGTGGTTTCGTTTCGACTCAAATACCGGATCAGCTGGAGGGAATGGCAATGACCAGATGATGAGATTTGATAGCGATTCGCCTGGTACATCAAGACCTTCCCACAGGTTTACCGTGCATAGTACAGAGCTTGCATCTCTTTGAAACTTTGATACCGTTTCGCTTATTTCGTTATCGCCTTCAAAGTAGATCGGGAAGCTGAACTGACCAGGATCTAAACGATCCCTGAACCAATTCAATTCTTTTAACGAAGGGAAAAGAATCAATGATTTCCCTTGACTCTTTATTAACGATTTTTTGACTTTGTCCAGCTTTGCTTCAGCGGTTTCCTGATTATAGATGTAAAGCTCCATTTGTTCATCATAGTCAAAAGGAGAATCCACAGTGAAGGAAAGGTAGTCAGATATTCCAAGACTGCTTGCCATATAATCGAATGATTTTCCGCTTGACAGAGTTGCAGATGAGAAAATGACCGGCTTATTGCTGCTGAATACTTTCTCCTTCAGCACTTCTTCAACGGTCCTCGGCATAATGACGAGGCAAAGGTCTGCGCCCTGGCTTTCGGTCCATGAAACGGCGTGGTTTCCTTTATTGAATAACTGAAAAGAGTATTCCATCTGTTCAAGCGTTTCTTCTGCAATCTTCAGCTCGAATGGGTCAATTGTATAGAGTTCACCTTCAAATACAAGGGCTTCGCCAATTTGCTCGAGAGCAGACTGCAGCTGCATGCCTGTTTGCTTTAATTTAGCACTGCTTATAATTTCATAGCGTTCCGAATCGTTTGCTTTCACAGAAGAATCATCCAGCAAACTGAAAAATTCATCATTGATCATGAGTGCATCTTCTACTAGGTTCGCAAATTCTTCTCTGATTTCGTTTTGCAGGAGGCGTTCCAGGCTTGCTTCAAGCGTGCTTTTTCTTACCCTGTACGTCAGCGCTTTTTGTGCTGCAAATTCCAGCAGATGCCCTTCATCAAATACGACACTGCTGTGCTCAGGAAGAAACGGCAAATGCCCTTCCCGCTTTCTTGATTCAGCCGTCCACACATGCTCCATGTAGAAATCATGGGAGCAGATAATCAGATCTGCCGCTTTGCGGTAATGGTCTCTAGAAAGCGTCAAACCGCAGCGCTGCCGCAGCTCACAGGTCTGGCAGTCCTGGAAGGGATCCCAGGAAATACGTTTCCACTCATTATCCGATACATCCGGATACTGCTTCCGGTCGCCATATGGAGTGTAGCGCTGCAAGCCGCTTGGCTGATAGACAAAGTCCGGCAATTCTTCGTGTATTTGATCGAATTTTTCGTTGTCTTCTTTTTCTACCGTGTCTTTCAGCTTTTTCGCACACAAATATTGATCCTGCGATTTACTTAATCTGGCATCTACAGTCAAATCCAAATGCTTAGCGATTTTACGGATATCGCCTTCTTCTTTAACAAGCTGCTCAATCAGCGTTTCATCTGCACAAGCAATAACGGCAGGCTTACCGGTATATCTCGCATAGGCAATCGTAAAAAGCAAATAGACTAGTGTTTTTCCAGTTCCGACACCGGCTTCAGCAAAAATCGTTTTCTTTTCTTTGAAGGCTCTTTCAAGCTGAAAAGCCATAAAAATCTGTTCATCCCGTAAATCAAAACCCTTTTCGGGCAATATGTCATAAAAAACGTCACCAATCCAATTGGATAATCCTTCATAGAACGTTTCATCTTTAGATATAGGAAATGGCAATCGGGCAGTTTTCATGTATATACACCGTTCCTCTTTATGAATTCAGAACTCTAATTGTACCATGCAGCTCTCTGCCCTGCAACTGATGAGCTAGACGGAGATACACCCTGGAATACTAATTCACATTGAGTCCATTTTTCATTTCCCAAACGCCTGAATACGGACCCATATGATTCCGTCAGCCTTTCAAGTCCGCTTTTTTACTCCATCAAATCCCGCTGTATGTCTCATATGGAGCGGTGCCACAGGCAGGCGCCTGTCCCCTCAAATTTTACTGTACTAAAGCTCAGGCACCCTCGCTTCAAAGCCTTGATACATAAGGGCTGGACGCATAATGCCTCTGTCCCCCGGTGCGTTGAAGCAGAACGGCACTGGCACCACCCGCTAATCCTAATCCACATCGAATCATCCCCTTAACAGTCAAAAAGAGGAACCTTAAGCTTGGTTCCTCTTGGGTGCGGATGATTTAATCAAGCCTCTCAGCGAGCTCAATTCTTATCATACAAAGTATGAATGATTAGTTTCCTCTCCAGTGAAGAAGCGTGGGAGATTGCGTGAAGCAAATCTTCCCTTGCTGTCCCAATGGATTGGACTGCTGCACTGTCAGCTGACTGGTCTGACAAGTGTTCAAACGAACGGTTCAGCGCATTCGTGATCCGCTGAAATTCTTCATTGCCCAGCATAAACGGCTTCACTCCTTTTTGCACAGATACTTGCAGTTTATGCCGGGCACAGACACTTTATACGTTTCTTGGAGGTCTAGGACCCCAAAATTGATAATAATCCGTTCGAAGAAAACCATTAAACAGCTTTCGTTTTTTTGTTGCCTTTTTCCCATAAAACTTTTCGAAGTCAGGATGGGACGTAAGCATATAAACAGACCAGGTGTCAATTCCGTTGAATGCCTGTCCCATCTGCCTGTACATGTGCTCTACTTCCTTTTTATCACCTAAACGCTCGCCATACGGAGGATTACCGACAACCACTCCGTACTCCAAAGGAGAGGTAAAGTCCCTAACCTGCATCTGTTTAAATTGAATTAAATCAGCCAGACCGGCTTCTTCCGCATTTTCTTTCGCAATTTCGATCATCCTGTGATCAATATCACTGCCGAAAATTTCAAGCTTCTGATCATAATTTGCCAGATCCTCAGCTTCCATTCTAGCTTCTCTCCATAAGTCTTTTCCAATCCAGTCCCACTGCTCTGACGCGAACTCGCGATTGAAGCCCGGTGCGATGTTTTGACCAATTAAAGCTGCCTCCATCGGAATCGTTCCGGAACCGCAGAAAGGATCCGCAAAGGGTTTATCAGGATTCCAATTCGTCAGCATCACAAGAGCAGCTGCCAGCGTTTCTTTTAACGGTGCTTCTCCCTGCCCGATCCGGAAACCTCTTTTATGCAGTCCTGTACCTGATGCATCAATTGTAAGTGTGCAGATATCCTTATGCAGGGCAACTTCAATACGGTAAAGCGGACCGTTTTCGTCAAACCAGCCGGATTGTTTTTTATAATGCTTCTTTAGCTTTTCAACGACTGCTTTTTTAACAATGCTTTGGCAATCGGGTACAGAAAACAGCTTGGACTTGACCGATTTCCCGATAACCGGAAATTCGGCGTTCTCCGGTATGTAATCGCCCCAGTTTAAGGCTTTTGTTTGTTCAAAAAGATCATCAAACGTTTCAGCTTTAAATTCTCCAACCTTTATTTTAATCCGGTCCGCCGTGCGAAGCCAAAGATTGGAACGCGCGATTGCTTTGGCGTCACCCTTAAAAATAACTTTCCCATTTTCCGTTTCGTGTTTATATCCAAGATCCCCTACCTCTTTGGCTACAAGCGCTTCAAGCCCCATAGCGGAGGTGGCGATCAGAGTAACATCCTTCATTATTGCAGCTCCCCATTCCTTTGAAATGGCGGCGCCGATTCGACGTGCGCCCGTACATATTGTAACGAAAAAGCTCTCCTGTCACAAGGAGAGCCATGCATTCATCATATAGTGGATAACTTTTACCTAATAACGTTCGATAAGCCATGTTTTGTTCCTTCGTACTGCAAACGGCTGTCGCCTCGTACTCAGGCGGCAATCATCTATCTACAGAGACAAACTGCTCTGTCTTTCCCTTTGTTCAATTTCTCCAGGAAAATGCCCCTACCATTATTTGGGTTTCTCGCTCGAGGGGTTTACCGCGTTCCACTCCTGCAATTTCTTGCAGGACTACGTCACTGTGGCACTTTCAGAGTATTAAAGCCATATTCCAAATGGAACTTAGGCTCGTTCCCCGCCGTTAGTCCAGAAATTCCAGACTACCCTGGCTTATGAATTCGCCAGGCACGAACACTACGGGCATCTCAGCACCGTGCGAGCATGGACTTTCCTCTGCAGCCCTAAAGACTGCAGCGATTACCTGAACGTCATTATTTAGTTAGCCGCTGTTAACAGCAATGTAAATTATAACGGGTTATAATACAAATATCAATAGCTGATTTTGGAAGATCGTCTTTTGTATGTATTAATCGTACAACTTGCTTCCAAATACATGTTTTTCAAGGTTGGACAATCTTTTCAGAATGTCAAAGTTCGTTGTATTGGTTTGTGCAGGCTGCTTTTTATATGCTTCTTCAAGCTGCTTCTTCAATCGAAGATTTTCCTGTTGAAGCTCTTCTATTTCCTGGTGGAATGTCTCATAATCCTTGATGATATAATCAAGATATTTATCCACATCTTCTTGTCTGTATCCTCTTACAGAGGTTTTAAATTCTTTTTCAAGTATTTCTTTGGCCGTCAGCTTCACTTTGTCAGAAAGCATCTCTTTCACCCCGATCGAAAATGGTTACTTCATATTTTTTCAGAAATCCTTCCAAATGTCAATTTCCCCAATAAAGTATGTTTTTAAACAAAGGCTTGTTTCGCAAACTTTGAAGCAGGGAATTAGAATTTGCTGTGGTTATGGCTGGGTTTTTGTTCCTGCTACTCTGTTCATTGGCGGCGGGTATGCTCGTCGCCTGTCACGCTTCTCCAGCCTGCTCATCCTTTTTTAGGTAAGCCTTAGTAATTGAATTATTCTTCATCCTGAAGGTCCTCTACTATGTTTTGAAGATCATAAAAGGTAAAGGCCTTAATGGTATATTCGTTTGCGGATTTCATTTTACGGGCGGTTTCCAGCATAAATTTAGGAGAGCCTGGTTTTTCTTCATCGTAAATAAGCAGCAATCCGTCCGTTTTTTGAATAAAAAAATGGTTTTTCATGATAAATTGCTTTGGGTTTTCATATGGACGCTTCGTGATGCTGTCGACGAAATCCGCCTCCATAAGAACACGTTCATATTGTTCTTTGTTTGCTTCCTTCCACTTTTCCTCTTGATTTAAAAAGGGTGTAAGGACGGCAAGGTTAAGCTGAGGATACTCGAGCCTCAGTTCGATGACCGCTTCTGCTGCCCACAGCTCGACACCGAGCTGGCCGCTGATTACGACCCACTCAAGCCCCTCATCTAAAAGAACCTTCAATTCTTTTTCAATCAGCTTTTTTATGTAAAAAACTGCCGGATGGCTTTTTGAAAACACACCAAGCTCATGCGGCTTATATCCCGTGATCGCAATTGTTTTCATCTTTATCACCTGTAGAATAAGTAAAGGAGCTGATGATGTCAGCTCCTTCCTGAATCTTAGCGCGGTCCCGGTCCGCTGCAGTTAAAGTGCTGGTGGGATACCTCGTTCACAGCAGATTGCGTTTGCGGATGATAGTGCAAATGCTGATACATCTGATGGTTAACGTTAGTAGTGTGCTGAGGATGGATATGGGGCACTGCCGTAGTTGAATAGGTATTATGCACACAGCATTGAGTAGGGTGCACGATAGGCGGCATCATACAAGGTCTTCTTCCAAACATTTTCTCCACTCCCTTAGATAAATATCTTGCTTTCCATACAAGTTATGTGAAAGGGAGTATACATGTACTATTACAAATACCTATTTTTTTGTACAAATTAGAGATAAGCGTAAAACGTTTCTTTAAAAGCAGTAAAAACATAGACCGTAACAAGCAAAACAACAAAAAACAGGTAGAAAACACCTTTATGCATTGAGCATTCTCCTAACAGATGATTGGCTTACAGTCATCTATTTTACATGGTTCAGCACCGTTCTACAATTATTGTTTTGACTTGTTTGAAAATGTCACACAAATGTTAAAAATTTGGCGGAATTTCTCAATTCCTGCGCTTGCCCGGGGAATAATTTCGTAATAATTTCCTGTTTAACCGTTCTTTGCGCTTATTTCCCTCCGCTAAAATGGAATCTATGGCAGGAAGCTTCGCCAGCCTGTTAAGTTCTTTCGCGGACGCCATGGCTGCTTCTGTCCACTTTAAGGCGAGATCATTGTTTTTATCAGCATGCTCATAATACATTGCCAGCTGGATAGAGGCATCAATTTTTAATTTCCCTGAATCATTTGCTGCAATATCTTCCCATGCCTGAACGGCTGCCGGCCAATTTTTTTCCTTCTTCCGTTTAAGCGCCAGCTTGTACTTTGCGTCAAAGGACTTTTTATCGCCCCTTAGTGCAATTGCTTCGTACTCCTTTAATGCCGCCGAGTGCTCCCCTGCTGTTTCATACCATCTTGCTACTTCATACTGCTCAATTTCATCTCCAGCTTGACCGGACCCGATATTTAAAAGGCTGTTTGATAAATGTGTGTAAAGTGTAATCAGTGTCAGTACATCAAGTTCATTGTGCTTTAAAATTCCTTCCAGCACCAATTCATCCTGTGTCTGGACATAGTGCTGATAAATAATCGGCGCCAAATAACCGGGCACATCGTCTTCCCTTTTGATATGGAGCATTTCCGATTCGACATTCACAAGCTTCAATGCATACTCTTTATGCTTCCACAGCCTTCTTGAAGCATGGTAAAGATCAAAATGGCCAAACGACGGAAGCTCTGGGACAAACTCGCGGATTAAGGTATGCCTTGTTTTTACCTGGGGCCAATCAAATGATTTACCATTATAGGTTACAAGGGTTGTAATATCTACATATTTCAAAAAATCCTTATATAGGGCAACTTCATGTCCCGGTTTTGGCAGCAGGTGCTGCCGGACTGTTACTTCATTTTCTGAAAACGAAGCATGCCCAAGCAGAAAAATCATGTTTCCCGTTCCTCCGCCAAGCCCAGTTGTTTCCGTATCGAAAAAGAATAAATCCTCCGTACGATGTCCTTTGGCTGAAAGTGGATGATTCAAGGAACTCTCATTCCACCTTTTTACCGCATCAGCACAGTCCTGCAATTTGTACAATCCATGCTGATAATCAAGCGGATAAGAAATTTCACGGAGCAGGCAGTAATCCTCCCCGTATTTTACCGCTTTTAATTCTGACTTATTTTCATCTCCCGCTGGTTCCGGTTTCACAGGCAGAGACGGCTGTTCAGGAGGCGCCTCGGAGATGATATGGTTTTTAAGACGGTTTAACTTGTTTTTTAATGACATGGTTTTCCCTCAAATCTTTCAAAAGAGTGAGCGTATCCAGCTTTTGTGACTCCATGCTCCCATCCGTGCCAACACAGGATGGGCATCCTTGTTCGCATGGGCATGCGTAAATCAAGTCATGGCTTTCGGCCACAAGTTCATGAAATTGTTCAAAAATCTTTTTTGACAGCCCCACTCCACCGGGATACCGGTCATAGAGGAAAACAGTCGGGAGCTCGTTATGAGATGCTTTTACCTGGGGAACGACGTGAAGGTCTGATGGGTCGCACATGACCTTTAAAGGTGCAATATGGCGAAAAACATTTGCCATTCCCATTAAAGCCTCTTCAACCCGGTCCTCTGTCCAATCCCGGTTCTCCATCTTCAAGCTGAGCCAGGCTGAATTGGTATGAAGAATTTCTTCAGGCAATGAGATCGGGCCAGATCCGATATTTTCGTGCGTATCGAATTTAATTTTTTTGAAAATAGTTGCCATTGCCTGTACAGCTACATCTCCAAATCCAGTTTCATACTCCCCTTTGGAGCCGGTTAAATCGGTTTCTAAAACCTTAAGCTGGACAGCAAGGTTCGCATCTGTATAGTAATCGGTCTTCACTTCTCTGACAAATGCTTTTTTCTCCTCCCAATCGAGAAGCTCTACCTGAAATTGAATTCCCTGGTGCAGGTAAATCGCTTCATCATGAAGGAGCGTCATAGCGCTGAACCTGTCCATCTCACCAATCACTTTGACTGCTGAAATATCCGACTGATCAATGATGACCACATTTTCCTGGGAAGCGGACCGGAGCGAGATATTGTGTGCAGGAAACGAGGCATTCATCCAATGGAACTGCCCCCTGTTCTGAACGAGTACATGTTCTTCAGCCAAATACTCGAGGATCTCCGTAATATCAGAAGCTCCAAATGTATCCTGTTCTTTAAAAGGAAGCTCAAATGCCGCGCATTTGATGTGATCGACTAAGACAATGAGATTATCAGGATCAATGACTGCAGTTTCAGGATTCTGCTCAAAAAAGTAATCCGGATTTTGAATGATGTACTGATCCAGGGGGTTTGAACTTGCCACCATGACAATAAAGGCCTCTCCATGACGTCTTCCAGCTCTGCCTGCCTGCTGCCAGGCACTTGCAATCGTTCCTGGATATCCCGTCATAATACATGTCTGAAGCTGTCCGATATCCACCCCAAGCTCCAGTGCATTTGTGCTGACGACGCCAATGATCTCACCGGACCTTAACCCCTTTTCAATTTCCCGTCTTTGCTTCGGAAGGTAGCCGCCCCGATAGCCTCTGATCGTTTTTGGACCTAATTTTTTCTTAATCAGCTCCTGCAAATACGTCAGAATAATTTCCACCCTTACCCGGCTTCTTGCAAATACGATAGTTTGTATGCCATTGCTCAGGAAATGACCGGCAAGATCGCGGACTTCAAGTGTAGCGCTTTTCCTTATATTCATTGCTTTGTTTACAATTGGGGGATTATAGAATACAAAATGTTTTCTTCCTGATGGAGCTCCATTGTTGTCAATCAGCTCCATCCTGCTTCCAGTAAGCCTCTCGCCAAGTTCTTTCGGATTCGCGATGGTTGCTGATGTGCATATAAAGATTGGCTCGCTTCCATAATACCTGCAAATACGCATAAGCCTTCTGATCACGTTCGCAACATGGCTGCCGAAAATGCCTCTGTACGTATGCAATTCATCGATTACAATGTATTTCAGATTTTCAAACAATGAGACCCATTTTGTATGGTGGGGCAATATCGCAGAATGAAGCATATCCGGGTTCGTCATGACGATATGTCCCGCCTTGCGAATTAACTGACGGATGGCAGGCGAAGTGTCTCCATCATATGTATAAGAGTTTATAGACGCATCCATAGACTGAATCAGTTCATTCATTTCACTTTTTTGATCCTGGGCCAATGCCTTTGTCGGAAAGAGATAAAGGGCCCGGTTTTCGGATTTTTCCAGCACACTTTGAAGAACAGGGAGGTTATAGCAAAGGGTTTTCCCCGAAGCTGTAGGAGTGACCGCAACAAAGCTCGTTCCATTTCTAGCTGCTGCATACGCTGTGCTTTGGTGAGTGTAGAGTTCCTGTATCCCTCTCGAATGAAGGGCCTCAAGCAGCTTTGGATGCACATCTTCCGGCATAGGAGCCATTTTCGCCTCACGCGGTTCAAGCGTTCTCCAGTGAACAATTTTTTCTTTAAACGCTTCATCCTTTTTCAGCCATTCAACAAGCTGGTCCATCGTTTTTTTCTTAAACAATACGATCACCTCTTTCCTGCTATTGTATCGAATACACGTTCGTTTTCATACCCTTTTTTTCTTATAGCGCTTTTAAACCTGGCTGTTGATTGCAGCTAGCAGGTGATCGCTTATCCTTGGGCGGGCGGTGAGCCTCCTCCTCGCTTCGCGACTGCGGGTTCTCATCTGTCCAGCTGCTCTAAGCAGGAATCTCGCGCCTTCCACTCCAATCAACACCATGTTTTACCGAGCCTTACCTATAAAAAAAGGCCCCATTTCAGGGAGCCTCGGCTATATTTTATTTTGCTTTCACTTCGAAAATTTTTGTTTTGCCTAGATCGGTTTCTTGGGCATCAGCTTTTTCCACGGATTCCAGTATGTCGCCATTTGTTATGACAATCGGAGTGATGGTGCTTGATGCTTTTTCATTGATGAGTCCAAGATCGCATGAAATAAGAAGATCTCCAACAGAAACCTTGTCCCCTTCTTTCACATGTGCTTCAAAACCTTCTCCATTCATACTGACCGTTTCAAGTCCGATATGAATCAGGAGTTCCATCCCTGTTTCTGAGCGAAGACCAATCGCATGCTTTGTATGGAACAGCTGAATCACTTCACCATTTACAGGGGCAACTACTTTTCCTTCTGCTGGAATAATAGCAGCTCCATCACCCATCATTTTTTGAGAAAACACCGGATCCGGAACCTCTTCCAGAGGGACTAGCTTTCCTTGCATTGGAGCATAAACCGTTTCATCTCTTGAAATTTCTTCTTTTTTTCCAAAAAGTTTTTTGAACATTTTCAATTCCTCCTACCGGAATGGTCCTTATTAAACATACCCGGGAATTCTGCAAATAAACACATGAAGAGCACCGGACAGTCCGAAAAACGTGTATGTACAGGATTATTAAAGCATAAAGCGTTGCCGGATACAATCTATAACCTTTTTTCATTCTTTGCATATAGTAAGATAGCCCATTGAAAAGAGGTTTGAGATAAATGGATGATAAAAACAACAAAAATCAGACGCCGGAATTACTTGGTTTTGACCTGGATCTTTCCAAGGCTGTAGACCATTTTTTTCATTCTTCGCCTGTAAAGCATTTTTTAAGACAGTTTGAAGAAGTTCTCCTTCAAAACGCATCCTTTCCTTATATGGATATGCAGGCATTCCAAACGGAAAATGAAGTGATTGTCGAAGCAAGTCTGCCGCCTGTTTCCATGAATGATATCGATATTGAAGTAAACGGCCGCACATTGACCCTTGAAATTGATCATAAAGTTCAGCACTCTGCTTCCAGTGAGAAAGCCTATTATTCACACTCAACCACATATAGCCATTTTTCAAGATCGGTTTATCTGCCAGCTGAAGCGGATGACAGTCAGATGATTACTGCCTTGCATGAAGGAAAGCTGATGATTCGTATGCCCAAAAAATGACGCGTCCCCCGCGTCTTTTTTTTTGCATGGAGGGAAAGGATCCGCAAATACTATGTCAAGGAGGCGAATTTATATGACAAATTATAATAAGAACATGCCGGATTTTAAACAGCTGAACGATCGGTTAATAGCCGAACCTTCCCCCTCCCCTTCCATTGGAGCCGTGATTGGAAATGAGAAGCCCTCTGAACAGATGGAAACAGTCAAGGGTAAGCCAGGCCGATGAAAAAGCCATCCATGCTAAAGAGTTATTCAGACACAGATGCTGAAAAAGTAAAAAGAGCTAACTCTAATTCAGGCTTGTCTTATAAAGAAGTCCTGAATAAATTAGCACGTGAAATGGAATATAAGAAGCATTAATCATTAGTTCCGGCTTTCCAAAATTCAGCTGGGAAAGCCGGATTGCCATTTCCTATTTGAAAAAACCTGTCACTCCCTTGAATAAGGAACTCATCTGGTTAACGGCACTCATCATTTGCCCGGCAGTATCCATCATTTTATTGTAATCATATTGTCCATTCGATTTTTTGAATTGAGACATAACGTTTTGCATACCTGAGGCCTGCGGCTGCTTTGGAAAGGGTCCTTGCTTCGGATATGGATAAGGGTATGGAGATTGAGGCTGAAAGGCTGTATTCGGAGTGTATTGGGCAAGATTCTGCATATACGGAAGCCCGGGCTGGACTGGCTGGTATTGATATAGCTGCTGCTGATAACAAGGATTTGCCTGCTGATAGGCTTCGTATGGATATGCATGCTGCTGATAGACCGGCATCTGGCTTCCCCAGGATGCTTCTCTGCTTGAGCGTCTCCTTCTGATTCTTGGATTCGGCGCTTCACTGCCTTCTGTATCATATGGATAAAACATAAATGACTTCCCTCCTAGTCTTGTTCCCGCATGTCAATTCAATTGATGAAAGACGGACGGATTGGGCTAATAACCAGTTTATTCAAATTCATCGTAAAGGTTCTTGGGAAGATCATTACTCATAACACAGAAGGGAAATCCGCATACTACTCAGGAAGGAGGAGATGAAATGGGCAGAGGACAGCATTTTAACCATAAGCAAAAAGGACATGAAACCGAACAGCCGGAATACGGACAAAACGTTCCCCCGAAACAGGATGAGAGCAAAGGATACGCCATAGAGCCAGTAGCCAGTGAAGGCGACCGTCCAGTTGAGATAAAAGAGTGAAGTTCTAGTTTAAAGGTAAGTTGAGCGTTCTAAGAAGCCCAGCTTAGAATAATTTAGAGGCCCGGAAGTGCAGATTGAGCATTTCCGGGTTTTGTTTTCCTTTCCTGATTGTGAGCGGGTTTTAAATTTTGCCTAAACGAGTCCATTTTCAAAACCCGAAAGCTGCTTTCTGGACAGCCCCTTCATGGACGCTGCTGTTTAGTCTGTACTCCCATACGACCCTGCACTCCCCTCATGCGTTTTTTGGACTGAAATGCAAAAAGCCGGCATCAGGCCAGCTTTTTAAGGTTTGGATTTTTCAAGCCACTCAATGACGGAGTTGACGACATAATCAACGGATTCCTTTGTGTTTTTATAACGGAGGGATTTTGCTTTCGGATCAAAGGATTGGAGAATTTGCTGCTGGATAATCTCTACAGTAGACTCCAGCTGAGATGGATGGATGTGTTTAGGCCGATCGGTTTTATACCGTTCAGCAAGGAGATCCTTCCAATCGTTCGCAATATTAGATCCTTCCTCAAATACAGGCTTTATGTGTGCGTAAAAATCATAAGCTGTTTCACTTTCTTTTCCTGCTAAAAATCTTGCAAGGGATTCTTCATTTATTTGTTTTAGCTTATAGGATAATTCTAATTCGATATTCAAACAGGTTCACCTCTTTAAATATCATAGCAGAACGTGATTATGAATGAAACGATGTATTCAGAACAAAGGAGCCCTCTATCGGCCATTTCCTCTCAGCCGAAGCAAGACGTGCTGTATATTCGATATTATCCATTAAATCCGCCACGTTATTTGCTTTGGCAATCACAGCTTGCTCTTTGCTTAGACTCTCCGTCCGGATCGATGATCCCATCTTTTCTTCCAGCCTTGCCATATCCTCTTCAATGTCTTTAAGAAGATCCTCAATTTCTTTGCGGTCAATTAATTTCCCCATGTCCGATCACTCCTTTCATGCTTATTAAAATTCGATCTTTTCCTGCGCCTCCCTTCCCAGCTGACAAAACTAGAAGCGTTTCGTCAAACAAAGAAGCAAGTTTCCTCCATTCACTTCTATTCGACATTCGTAATCGCGACAAAGAGAATGAAAATCACCCAAAGGTAAACAATACATGCTAGGAGGTGCAAACATGACAAAAAACAAGCCGAATTTTGATCAGAAGAAAGAACAGGGTAAACGTGAAACCGGGGACAAAAAACTGGATGGACCGAACCGTCCATCTGTATAACCGCAGCAGACAGGGATTACTTCCCTGTCTTTTTTTGGACCTCCCAGAACTCCTTAAGCGATGAAATCAGCTTCATTTGATTCCGTTTTTTCCTGTGCCAATCCGTCAGTTCACTTCGCCCTCTGATAACCGGGGCAGAGTAATATTTGTTCAAATTTTGACCATGAAACCAATTTCGCTTTGAAGCGTCTATATGATGGGGTATAGCAGGGAATGCCATTCTTAAAATTGGCGTTTGCCGTATTCTTTTATCAGGGAAATACTTCTCATAATCAAACCTTGATCCTGTATGAGGAACACTGGAGGCAAATAAGAGAAAGTCATCCTTCCATCTGCTTTGAAAAAGAAGCCATGCGAGCTTTTTGCCCAGTTCAATCCTAGAGGCTTTTCTTTTAAAGTTATAAACGGAATAACCGAATAACTCCCCTTTTAACGTAGGAAAAAGAACGGTTGAAAAATGGAACACATCCTGAAAGCGGTATACGAATGATGTAAAGACTTCTCTTCTAAATACCGGATGGTGGATAACCGGGCGGTGGATCAGGTGCTGTTCATTGATAATAAGCGAGGTTAAAATTCTCTCTATATCCTGACTCTCCCAAAACATTTGCCATTCCCTGATCATAAACGGCGAAACAGAAAAAGCTTTCAGAAGAGGAAAAAGCGGGCAGTCCATTATTTTTGAGTATTCATAGATCAGAAGCTGAGGAAATGCATCAGAGAAGATCAGCCAATTTGCATCCTCATAGGTCAAAAAAAGCTCTCTTCTTAATCTTTCATCAAGGGCAGCCACATAACAGGATGAGTGCAAATCGGTCATATTATAGCCTGCGTTTCTTGATACCATGCTTGCCAGAAGGGACCATTGAATTTCAGGATTTCTTAAGTAGTAATGAAAATACGCATTCGTTCTGGAGATATTGTCGTAATTAGCGCGCTTGAGCCGCCTCTTAATCTCAGCCGTTAATAAACTTGCCTGATGCTGATCGATTTTTTCAAAATCCATGCCGTCACCCCGGTTCCTATCGTTCCCTTTTCCCAGCCTTGCAATCATGGGAAATATCTCATTTTTTTATGCGAGGGATCAATTTTCTGATATGATAGGATATAGTCTTTGCCATGGGAGGGGAAATATGACTTATCGGTATCCTAACGGTAAAATATATTCACCGGTGGAAAAAGAGAAGGATCCTGCAAAAAAACGGAGCAATCCACTTTATAGCAACAGGGGGATGACCCTTGAGGAAGATTTAAATGAAACAAACGAGTTTTATCTGCATAGGGGAATAGCCGTTGTCCACAAAAAGCCCACGCCTGTTCAGATTGTGAATGTGGATTACCCCCGCAGAAGCGCAGCTGTCATAAAGGAGGCTTATTTTAAACAATCCTCTACTACGGATTACAATGGGATCTACAAAGGACGATACCTGGATTTTGAAGCGAAAGAGACGAAAAACCCGTCCTCCTTCCCGCTCCAGAATTTTCACGAGCATCAAATTACCCATATGAAGCAGGTTCTGGCACAAGACGGCATTTGCTTCGTGATTTTATCAGCCTTCGGGAAAATCTTTCTGCTTCCAGCCAGCCATTTAATCGGATTTTGGGAACGCAAAGAAAATGGCGGCCGCAAATCCATTACAAAAGCTGAGATTGAGGAACATGCCATCTTAATACCACTAGGCTTCAGCCCTAGAATTCATTACATTAACGTTTTAGATGCTCTTTATTTTAATTAGTTTAGTACATGGTTAAAATACAATCATGTTTTGCAGCGAAAGGTAGAGATCAAATGTCAGATAATTATCAAAGTCGTGAAGAACGAAGAAGGGCCTCAAAACCCGCCAAACAGCAAAAAAATCCTAAAAACCGTAAAAACGGGCCTTTGTGGAAAAAAATAGTCCTTGGATTATTAGCAGCATGTGTTGTTTTAATGATCGCAGGAGGCGTTGCCTTCGGTGTAATTGTTGCAAAATCCCCTTCCTTGGACGAGAAAAAATTGAAATCCATTTATACTTCTCAAGTATTTGATAAAAACAACAAAAAAATATTCGAAATCGGCGGAGAAGAAAAGCGGACATACGTCGCTTATAAAGATATTCCAAAGAATGTGGAAAACGCTTTTCTTGCAACGGAGGACGCCCGATTTTACGAGCATAGCGGGGTCGACTTTATCAGGCTCGGCGGAGCAGTTCTTGCCAACTTCAAAGAAGGCTTCGGAGCGGAAGGCGGAAGTACGATCAGCCAGCAGGTTATCAAAAATTACTTGCTTACAAACGAAAAATCCGTAGAGCGTAAAGTACAGGAAGTATGGCTCGCATTCCAGCTTGAACGGAAATTCTCAAAGCAGGAAATCATGGAGTTATATTTAAACAAGCTTTATTACACCGGCAACACATATGGAATTGGCAAAGCAGCAGAAAACTTCTACGGTAAAGACGTAAAAGATTTAACATTAGCTGAATCAGCCATGCTTGCAGGGATGGTTAAGGCCCCAAATAACTACAATCCGCGTGTTGAACCGGAGCGTGCTGCAGAGCGGAGAAATACGGTCCTCTCCCTGATGGCAAAACACGGGTTTATCACTCAGGAAGAAGCAGATCAGGCAAAGAAAGCTGATGTAACAGCTGGTATTGCCGCTCCTAAGGAAGACAAAAATCCGTACAAAGCATTTGTTGATAAAATTACGGATGAAATTAAAGATAAAACCGATGTTGAGGTAAGTTCATCCGGTTTAAAAATTTATACAAGCATTGATACAAAAGCACAGGAATATGTAAATGCCTTGATGCAGGGCGATGAAATCAATGTGCCCGAAAGCGAAAAATTTGAGACTGGATTGACGATGCTTGATACACAGACTGGGGAGATTCAGGCTTTAGGCGGCAAGGGCTCTCAAAGTGATTTTAATTACGCAACGCAATCCCGCAGACAGCCGGGTTCGACCATTAAACCGGTTCTGGATTACGGTCCTGCCGTGGAGTATTTGAAATGGTCAACGTATAAGCAGCTCATTGATGAAAAGTATGAATATGAAAATGGACAGCCGTTTAAAAATTATAACGATCAATATCACGGTAAAGTATCCATTCGTGAAGCACTGAAAGAATCTTATAACGTTCCAGCATTAAAAGCGCTGCAAGAGGTTGGACTGGATAAAGCAAAGGAATTTGCAGTAGGTCTGGGTATGCCTGAAAAACAGAATTATACAGAAGCATATGCACTTGGCGGATTTGACCGAGGAGTATCCAGTTTACAAATGGCTGGTGCTTACAGTGCGTTCGGAAACAGCGGAATTTATATTGAACCGCACGTTGTTCAATCCGTTGAATTTCAGGATGGAACCAAAATGGATTTAGCTCCGGAACCTAAAGCAGCAATGAGTGACGCAACAGCGTTTATCATTACAGATATGCTTCGTTCTGTCGTAAACAGCGGTACTGGAGAGGCTGCTGATGTACCGGGACTGGATATCGCAGGGAAAACTGGAACAACGAATGAAACGAAAGATTCATGGTTCGTAGGATATACCCCTTCTACTACTATTTCAGTCTGGACGGGGAAAAATGAAACGATGTCTGACACAGAAAAAGCTTTTGCTAAAAAAGTTTTTAAATCAGTCATGTCCGAAGTCGGTTCTGACGATGATTCGAAATTTAAAAAACCGGCTAGCGTGTCTGAAGTAGAGGTATTAAATAATGGATCAGAACCTGCAATAAAAGCAGGACCATATACACCAGAAAGCCAAAAAACAACGGAGTATTTTGTTAAAGGGACAGAGCCTTCAGAGAGCTCCTCTGAGTATCAGGAACCTGAACCTGAGGAAGAGCCAGAACAGCCTCAAGGTGTCTCTAAACCAGAGGTTTCCGTTAATTTTGATCAGGCAGCCAATGCCATTTCCCTAACATGGGGATATGATTCTGCGGAAAAAACAAATGTAACGTTTGAGGTGACTCAGTCACAGGACGGAGGCCCTTCACAGGTGATCACGAGCACGAAAGATTCGTCTTTTACTGTTCCTAATCCGCAGCCTGGATCAACCTATCAGTTCCAGGTTACAGCGATTAGAGACAACGATAATACACGAAGCGAGCCTGGTGCGGCATCTGTGACCATTCCGGCAGCGGAAGAACCGGCCCCTGATCAAGACGGCCAAACACCAGCTGAGCCCCCTGCGGATGGCGAACAGCCGCCAGGACAGGAACCGCCTCCTGGTCAGGAGCCTCCTCCAGGACAAGAACCGCCTCCGACAGAGCCGCCAACTGACGGCGGAAATGACGGAGGCACCGGCGGTCAGGATGGCCAGCAGCCCGGTCAGCCTGGCACCCCTCCTCCCGGACAGGGCGGCACCGGAGGCACCGGCGGAACCGGCGGCACTGGCGGAACCGGTGATGACGGCAACCCAAATAATTAAATAACAAAATACAGAAAAGCCGCTTGGTCATCCAAGCGGCTTTTCCTTATTAAATGTTGAAAGAAGCAGTTTCTTCTTGTGCATTTTTTCTAATTCTGCAAACATCTCTTTCAATTGAATAAATGAATGGAATTGAAGAGGATTTTCACGTATATATTGAAGTCTCTCTACTGAATTAACAGGTTTTATGCCCAAGTGAACGAGATCAGGCTTTAATGAGGAAACACTCTGGCCATTAATCCAGTGCAGACATGCTATAAAAGCACAATAGGAATATCCCATCAGAGCAGCATCTGCTCTTTTATTTTGCTGGAACCGCTCCTTCTGCTCCTCCCTTTTCCGCCCCCATTCAGCAAACAAGGAATCAATTGGTTCAGCATCCTGTTCCCACGGTTTCCATGTGATGGGTTCTTTCAACTCATATAGGAGATCAAACGCAAGAGGAAATTCCCTAATTGTTTCAAGCGGAGACCGGGCTAAATCCATATAAACGTCCGGGCCATTCATATAAGGAGAAAGCAAAAAGCCTTGAGGTATTGGATAAAGCTTATTTGGCATATTGTATAAGCCCCTTTTTCAACCGTTTCCCGCCTTCTCTGCACATATGCAGCAATGGGCATTCCGCGCACTTAGGGGCCTGTGCTTTGCAGTGATAACGGCCGAAGAAAATCATCCGATGGTGTGTATCAGACCACTCTTCTGCCGGTATTTTTTTCATAAGCGTCTTTTCTACTTCCAGAACAGAGTCCTTCCAGCGGCAGAATCCAAGTCTTTTAGAAACCCTCTCCACATGCGTATCAACCGCGATGGCAGGAACACCAAATGCAACAGATACAACGACATTAGCTGTTTTTCTGCCTACTCCAGGGAGCTTGATCAATTCATCTCTAACTTTGGGAACTTCTCCATTATACTGCTCGAGCAGAATTGAACATAAATTACGGATATTTTTGGCTTTATTCCGATACAATCCAATCGAACGGATATCTTCTTGAAGCTCTTCTAAGGACACAGCCAGATAGTCTTCAGGCGTTTTATATTTTTGAAAAAGGCTTTTGGTTACTTTATTTACGAGAACATCTGTACATTGTGCAGAAAGAGCAACAGCGATCACCAGTTCAAAAGGATTGGCGTGAACCAATTCACAATGAGCATCAGGAAACAGCTCCCCCATCGTATCAAGTGCTTCTCTCATTTGAATATTTGTAAGCATGGCAGAACCTCTTTTCAGCATGTCACATTGATTGTGCTTTAATTTTCAAGCCAGTTATAGAAAGGAACCTTCCGCTGATAAGGCTCGTCTGTCTGCTGTTCAGACTTTCTGCCTTTCCCCTGGCCCTGACGGAACTGTCTGGAATGGTCTTTAGCCTGTTGAATTGTTTTGATACCATTTCGCTTCCATTCAAACAGGATTCTGTCGATGTAACGGAAATTAAGCTTGCCTGAGATCACAGACTCCCTCAAGGCAGCTTTTATAATGTCATGATCATGGTGATCCTGGTCCATCCAAATACCGAGCGTTTCACACTCAAATGGTGATAGTGGCCGGCCGAATTCCTGTTCAAAAACGGAATAAAGACTTTCTTCCGTTTTTTCAGGCTCACATTGCTCAATTTTAGCTTCTGTAAGGAAACGGTACAGTTTATCCCAAAGCGGCTCAAGAGAGTACTTTTCAAATCGGACCGACTGAATGTCTTCGTCCTCTATTTTTAAAAATCCTCTTTGAATGAGGCTTCTTAGCATCATGGAGCAATCCGGAGATGAGGCAGACATTCTGGCAGCCAGTTCATCCGGTGTTGGAAAAAGCTTGCCTTGCTGGATAAACAGCTGTACCTGAAAGATGAGCATCATTTCAGGTTCTGAGAGCCCAAGCTTTGGATAATTTAAAAATAAAATGCCGGGAATCGATAAAGATCCCTCCATTTGAATGGATATGAACTGTTCTTTTTTCATCATATCCCCCCTTTTGATGATGATTAAAACAAACTGAGTACAGGGAACAGAATAAACAGGTATTCCATCACCTGTCCTTTTGTCTGTGCCTCAATAAAATTCCCGCTTTACCTTCTTTCTCAAGCGGCATTCTTAAACAAGGCAATGGTAAAAATGGCTGAAAAAAGTCTCCAATACTGGAGACTCTTGTTTACAGCATCAATTATGGATACAAGCGGTTCAACAGTCTTGGGAACGGAATGGACTCGCGAACATGCTCCACGCCGCTGATCCAGGCTACTGTCCGTTCTAAACCTAGTCCGAAGCCAGAGTGCGGAACGGAGCCGTACTTACGAAGTTCAAGATACCATTTATAGGCGTCGCTTTCCAGCCCATGTTCTTCCAGGCGCTGCTGAAGAAGAGCCTGGTCATGGATTCTTTCAGATCCGCCGATAATTTCTCCGTACCCTTCCGGTGCAATCAAATCTGCACAAAGAACGACGTCTTCACGGTCTTTTGAAGGTTGCATATAAAACGGTTTAAGAGACGTCGGATAATGAGTGATAAACACAGGTTTGTCAAAGCTTTCGGCGATTGCTGTTTCGTGAGGCGCACCGAAATCATCTCCCCATTGAATATCCTCAAATCCTTTTTCATGCAGCATTTTCAAAGCATCATCATACGTAATTCTTGGGAATGGCGCTTTAATATGCTCGAGTTTTGAAATATCTCTTCCCAATGTCGTCAATTCCAGGCTGCAATTTTCCAATACACTTTGTACGATAAATGATACGTAATTTTCCTGGACAACCAGGTTATCTTCAAATTTGTAGAAAGCCATTTCCGGTTCAATCATCCAAAATTCGATTAAATGACGGCGTGTTTTGGATTTTTCAGCACGGAATGTCGGACCAAACGAAAAGACTTTGCCAAGTGCCATCGCTGCTGCTTCCATGTACAGCTGACCGCTTTGGGAAAGGTAAGCATCCTCATCAAAATATTTCGTATGAAAAAGTTCTGAAGTCCCTTCCGGTGCACTTCCTGTCAGAATTGGAGGATCAACTTTTGCAAATCCCTCTTTATTGAAAAATTCATAGGTTGCACGGATAATTTCATTTCTTATTTTCATTACGCTATGCTGGCGCTTGGATCTAAGCCATAAATGACGGTGATCCATCAGGAATTCTGTTCCATGCTCTTTTGGTGTAATTGGATAATCCGTTGCTTCATGGATGATCTCTACATTGATAACACCCATTTCATATCCGAAAGGAGAACGCTCGTCCTCTCTGATGATGCCTGTTACATATACGGACGTTTCCTGTGTAACTGATTTGGCTTTCTGAAAGACCTCTTCTGGCACTTCAGCTTTAACTACGACGCCCTGCATGAAGCCTGTTCCGTCTCTCAGCTGCAAAAAGGCAATCTTCCCGCTTGAACGTTTATTCGCGATCCAAGCTCCAATTGTAACTTCTTTACCTGTGTATTTGTGTACTTGTGAAATAGTTGTTTTCAATTCAGTATTCCCTCCACGGACGTCTTGTCCGAATATGTATGTGTTCTATTATACTAACCTCACTTACAGCAGGTCAATAAGGGCAGTTCATCATAAAGGGGCGGTATGTTCACCGCCCTTCTTTTATGCTTTATTTTTCTCTGTGTACCGCTTGATTCTGGCAATGGCTTCAGTCAGGAGATCCTGGGAAGTCGCATACGATAATCTGACGTGCTCCGGGGATCCGAATCCCGATCCTGGGACAAGCGCTACCTTTTCTTCTTCAAGGAGTGCTTCAACAAATGCATCTACTGAATCATGGCCTGTAATTTTTGCAGCCTCGCTTGCGTTAGCAAATAGGTAGAAAGCGCCCTGTGGCTTAATGCATGTAAAGCCGGGAATCTGAATGAGCTGTTCATACGTCTCATTCAATCTGCTTTCAAAGGCTTTTCTCATTTCTTCCACGGGCTCCTGCGAGCCTCTGTACGCTTCGATTGCTCCATACTGAGCCATGGACGCAGGATTGGATGTGCTGTGGCTTGCCAGGTTCGTCATAGCACTGATAATGTTTTTAGGACCAGCTGCATACCCGATTCTCCAGCCTGTCATTGAGTGGGATTTCGATACACCGTTAATGATAATCGTACGTTCTTTTAATGCTTGCGAAATCTGCGCTATGGAAACATGGCTTGCGTCCCCGTAAATCAGCTTCTCATAAATTTCATCCGAAACAATCAGGAGGCCATGTTTTTCGCATGCTTCACCAATTGCTTTAAGCTCGGCTTCCGTATAAATCATTCCTGTTGGATTACTCGGAGAATTGATAATCACGGCTTTCGTTCGGCTGTTTGCTGCCCGGCCGATCTGCTCAGGGGTTATTTTGAACTGATTTTCTTCTGTTCCTTCAATAATGACAGGCACCCCGCCTGCAAGCTTTACCTGTTCAGGGTAGCTTACCCAATATGGAGAAGGGACAATTACTTCATCCCCATCATTTAAAATGACTTGAAACAAAGTGTATAGAGCATGCTTTGCACCCGTGCAAACAATGATCTCCGCTGGTGCATAATCCAGGTTTTGATCTTTTTTAAACTTTTCGATAATAGCGTCCTTTAGTTCTTTCAGCCCGCCGGACGGTGTATATTTAGTGAATCCCTCTTCCATAGAAGAGACTGCTGCCTTAATAATAGCTGACGGAGTATTGAAATCCGGTTCTCCGGCTCCAAGTCCGATCACATCATGTCCTGCAGCTTTAAGTTCTTTTGCTTTTGCAGTTATTGCCAATGTGGTTGAAGGTGTTAATGAAGCCGCTCTTTTCGCTAATTCCATTCTTTAAGTCCCTCCTATTTAATTGCAATGTGCAACATCTTGCCTGTTTTAAAATCAATATAATCATATGTATACCTGTCATAGCTGTCGATATATTTCACTTCCCAGACAGGGATTTGTTTGCCATCCCTTTGGAGAATGCCCATTTTTGTGCGAAACATTTTTTTTGGTGAGTTCTCTTTTTTTGCTATTTTTTCTGCTTCTTTCATGGAGATCCCTTCTGATAAAACCGCCATGACCGGCTTTTCACCCAGCTTATTTGAATGAATAAGCGCGACAGCATCTTTTTCTTTTGAATCTTTCCCATGAACCGCATAATAGGAAACCGGTTTTCCATCTGAACCAGTATTGGGTCCATTAAATGTGGTTACTTTCGTTACGGAGGTAAGACTTCCTTGATTAAGGACTGCCTGTTTAGCGGTATCGTGCCCTTTTTTAAGATCATTCACACCTGCCTGAATAGAAGAAAACACAAACCAGCCTGCAGCGATTCCAGCCAAAGCCGCAATCAATAATATTAGCCATTTTTTACTCATAAGCAGGCTCCATTAAGTCCGGTATATCGTGAATACGGCTTGGGTTTTATCTTCTTCGGCAAGTGCCAGTCCAAACATGAGATTTTCCCGTTTAAGCGTCCTGTTTAAAGAATCCACGATTTTGTAAAGATCATCTGAGTGTTCTACTTTAACTGTCGAGAGAATTTCAATTTTACTTTCCATAACAAATTCCTCCTGCGCGCCACAAATATTGTAACTAATATGTATCCGATGCAAGGACACAATAACAATACAACAGCGTAGATTGTTGTACATGTTCCCATTATAACAATAACCGTTCCATCAAGTGAAAATAATTTCTCCCAAACCCACACCTTTATTGACTGGCGACCCGGTTCTTTTTTGAACCCATCCCAGTCCTTTTTTTAATTCAGCCAATCTGCAGCAAGATGGGAAAGCTCTGCCATTGGTTTATAATGAACTTCAAGATCAGGAATTGCACTCAGAAAGTATTTCCCGTAGCGGGAAGAGACAATCCGGCGGTCCAGCACTATTAATAGGCCTTTGTCATCCCGGGTGCGAATCAGCCTGCCGAAGCCCTGTTTGTATTTGATAATGGCCTCAGGCAAAGAGTAATCGTAAAAAGCGTTTTTTCCTTCACTCTCCAGTTTCCTCGCCTTGGCTGAAACTACCGGCTGATCTGGCGGATCAAAAGGCAGTCTGACCATTATAATGGCTTTTAGCTCCTCACCTGGAAAATCAATTCCTTCCCAGAAGCTATTCGTTCCAAGCAAGATCCCCTTATCAGCCTGTCTGAACGATTTAATCAGTTTAACCTTGCTGCCTGCACCGACTCCCTGTCCTAAAATGGTGTAGCCGGTCATTTCCTCAACTGATTTTAAATGGCTGTATGTATTTTTCAGCATGTCATATGAAGTAAATAAAACAAGTATTTTCCCATTAACACCGGGTGCAAATGCTGAAATGGCAGAAGCTACAGCATTTGTATAATTCTCTTGTGAAACATCTCTAATACCGGGAATATCTGACGGGACCAGCAGCTTTGCCTGTTTTCTGTAATTGAACGAGGAAGGAAGCATCAGCTGTTTCGGATAAAAATCCTCCAAACCCATCTGCCTGATCGCATGCTTGAAGGAGCCATTGACTGACAATGTGCCGGATACAAGAATGATCGAACGTTTCTTTTCAAAAAGAGCATTGGCAAGCTGATCGGATAGATCAACAGGCCTGCTGCACAGAATGGCTGCATTTTTTGCTCCCTTTGCTTCTGCCTCAATCCAAAAGGCTGCATCATTGCTGCCGTTTGAAAAAAGATGGCTTATGGCTTCGCTTGCATATTTAAACCGTTCCGCAAAGGAGAAGTATTCATTCATCTTAGCTTGAGTTTTAAGCGGAAGACTTGCCGATTTTAAAAGCTGCTGCTGCTTTTTCATAATGGACAGCAAATCGTGCATGTAAAATCTGATTCGGTCTGCAAGCTCTTCGATGGACAGCCAGTATGGATTTTGATCTGTGTCCTCTGCAATGGAAAAGGAAATTCTGTTGCCTGAGCTGTTTTTCTTTTTTAGCACATACGCATGAAGGTTTGTAAAAAAGTCATTCAGCTCATCCGCGAACTCCTTCAAGAGAACATCCATTTCCAGGCAATAATCATACCCGATTTCACTTTCTTGCTCAAACCAGTCAGCTACAGAGGCCAGCAGATCACGGGAATATAAATGGCCGATACGCTGCAGCCATGAGTGCATCGTTACATATTCAAGCCTGAATCCCCATTGATCACCCGCAATCCGCTCGAGATGATGGGCTTCATCAATCAGCAGTTCTTCAAATTCAGGAAGCTGTTTCCTTTCGGCTGCGGCATCATTCAAAAGAAGGGCATGGTTGACGATGATGACTGTGCTATGCTCAGCCTTTTTCCTGGCAAGATGGTAAAAAGAACGTTCCCGGTAAGGATTTTTAGGGTGGCTGGACAAGTTATCGTGATGAATCCTCATCCACAAGTGCTTTCCGCCTGATGGGAGATTCAATTCATCCGCATCTCCGGTCTGTGTTTGGAGCAGCCAGATTAATATCTGGGCTTTAGCGAGATTAGAGTCATAATTATCATCAGTCTCCATTAGAGAAAGTTCAAATTTGTGCGGACATAGGTAATGGGATTCACCTTTCAAAATGGCTGCAGAAACAGGACGGCCAAGAATCCTGCACGCAAGTTTGACGTCCCGGTCGATAAGCTGATTTTGCAAGGTGTTCGTATGCGTGCTATAAACAATCCTCGTTCCATTTTCTAACGCATACTTCATAGCCGGCACGAGGAGGCCAAGTGATTTACCGCTCCCTGCAGGTGCTTCCGCAACCATATGCTCGCAATTGGAGAGTGCTTCGTAAATCCCGGTCATCAGGATTTGCTGCTGAGGTCTCTCTTCATAAGAAGACAGTTCGGTTTGCATGCAGTGCAAAAGCTCAGGGAAATCAGGAATCTCACTTTTTTGCAGACTCTCCTTGGTATAAGCCTTCGTGAAAACATCGGAAAATGCGAGCGTGCCGTACAATTCAACTTCCTGACTTCCCTCCTGGTAAGGAGAGTCCTCCCCCTCCTCAATCAAATCATCGAGAATTTCATGCAAATCACTGATAAACACATCGGAAAGCTTTCTTAAGCTTTTTAAAGTCGTGACGGGCAGGGTCTTTAATTTTTGTAAAATGATTTCAAAAATACGGGCGGTAACTTCAGCATCGCTGTCTGCCTGATGCGGACGGTCATGCTGAATGTCGAGTTCTCTGCAAAGCTCTGATAATTTGTAGCTTTCGAATGAAGGAAAAACCATTCTCGATAGCTCAACCGTATCCATTAGCCCGCCGATAAACCGGGGATACCCTGCCTGCTGAAGCTCTGCCTGTACGAATGACAAATCGAAATGTACATTATGGGCAACAAAAAAAGCCCCATCAAGCATTCGGTATACCCTCTCTGAAATCTCAGAAAACACGGGGGCGTCTTCCACCATTTCATCATTTATGCCAGTTAACGATTCTATAAAGGCAGGGATGGGCTGAAGCGGATTTACATAACTCATAAAGCGGTCTGTAATTTCTCCGTTTTCATAAACCACTGCTGCAAATTGTATAATTTTCTCTCCTTTTTTAGGAGAGTTTCCTGTTGTTTCAACATCTAAAACGACGTAACGCCGATGCTCCATTATTGACACCTCAATCAGCTTGCATTCCAGTACATTGTATCATTAACCGCACGAAAACGCTCAAGTACAAGGCGAAAGAAAAAAGGCCGGCTTAACACCGGCCGGCCTGATGCACAAGCATAATTTCATTTACATGCGAATGGTGGATGCAGGCTCTGTTCCCAGCATTTCAACGATGCGGTTATTCTCATCCATAATGGCTACTTTAGGCGTATGCATAGGAATATTTTCTTCCGCAATCATCGCATAGGAGATAATAATAACGACATCCCCTTCCTGAACAAGCCTTGCTGCTGCTCCATTCAGGCAAACGACTCCGGTATCTCTCGGACCCGGGATGATATATGTTTCAAAGCGGGCTCCATTATTATTATTTACAATTTGCACTTTTTCATTAGCGGTCATTCCAACCGCATCCAGCAGATCTTCATCAATCGTAATGCTTCCCACGTAATTCAGGTTGGCTTCTGTAACACGGGCACGATGTATTTTGGCATTCATCATGGTGCGGAACATATAATAATCTCCTCCGAATGGTTATTATTTTTCACTGCGGGTCCAAATCAGGTTATCAATTAGTCTTGCCCCGGAAAACTTAACAGCTGCTGCCGCTATCATTTCCCTGCTTTGATCTGTAGCCGGAATCAGCTCTGGATATTGCAGGACTTCGATGTAGTCGATTTCTGCACCCTTTATATCTTGTAAAGAGGCTGAAATGTATGCTCTGATTTTCTCCGCACTTGGATGATCCTTCTCGGAGAATAAGCGGCCGGCCTGCAGGCTTTTATAAATTTTGGGTGCTTCCAATCGCTCCTCTGCCGTCAGGAAAACATTTCTGGAACTCTTTGCAAGTCCGTCTTCTTCCCTTACCGTTTCAACCGGGATGATTTCCAGCGGAAAGAAAAATTCATCGACAAGGCCTTTAATAACAGCCACCTGCTGGGCATCTTTTTTTCCAAAATATGCTTTGTCAGGCTGCATGATGTGAAATAGCTTCGTTAATACCGTTACAACCCCATCAAAATGTCCGGGTCTTGACCTGCCGCAAAGTACGTCCGTCCTGGCTGCAGCTTTCATTGTAACAAATGGTGCAGGTCCGTACATTTCTGCAGGATCCGGGGCAAACACAAGATCGGCTCCGGCCATACGGGCCAATTCCAAATCTCTATCCAGATCTCTTGGATACGATTCAAAATCTTCATTCGGTCCGAATTGTGTTGGATTAACAAATATGCTGACAGCCACCTTGGCATTATCCGCTCTGGCTGTTTTAATCAGTTCAAGATGTCCTTCATGCAAAAATCCCATCGTTGGCACAAAGCCAAGTGGTGAACCGCCGGCCTCTGCTTTCCAGGCTGAAATGATTTCTTTTGCTTCTTTCACTTTAGTTTTGACAATCATTTTGAAACGCCTCCGTAAAGACCATCGAGTACATCCTCATTCATAGTAAATGTGTGCTCCTCTGAAGGGAATGTGCGGCCCTTTACATCCGATACATATTGAGTGACTGCCTGCTGCATTTCTTCATCAGCGCGTCCATACTGTTTTACAAACTTCGGAACGCGCTCCACACCGTATCCTGTTACATCGTGATAAACGAGTACTTGACCGGCAGTTTCAGCTCCCGCTCCAATTCCGATGACCGGAATGGAAAGCTCCTGCTGGATGAGCGCGGCAAGCTGGCGCGGCACACATTCAAGCACGAGCGCGATGGCCCCTGCCTGCTGGCATTGCAAGGCATCTTCTAGTAATTTTGCTGCCGCTTCCGCCGTTTTGCCTTGAACTTTATATCCTCCCAGGACACCTACTGATTGGGGGGTCAGGCCTAGATGGGCTACAACAGGTATTCCGCCTTTTGTTAAAGCCTGAATTAAACCGGCCACTTCATCTGCCCCTTCAAGTTTAACAGCATCACTGCCAGCTTTCTGCATGAGTGCTGCGGCATTACGAAGGGTATCTTCTTTTGATATATGGTAGCTCATAAAAGGCATATCCGTTACGACAAAGGTGTCAGGAGCACCCCTTTTAACAGCTTTTGTATGATGAATCATGTCTTCCATCGTAACAGGAATGGTTGAATCGTACCCAAGCACGACCATTCCAAGCGAGTCACCGACAAGGATCATATCCGCTCCTGCTTTTTCCGCTTGTTTAGCAGAAGGATAATCATAGGCGGTAATCATAGCAATTGCTTCGCCCGTTTCTTTCATTTTTTGAAAATCTGCTCTGCTTTTCATCATTTCCCTCCTCTTTTTTCCCCGTATCTGCAGGAATCCACTCCCTGCTGAAGGGGTTTTACCTATAGAGGAACAAAGGGATCCAAAACATAAAAATTCCTTCTTCTATACATGAGAAGAAGGAATGGACAATAACAAATTCGCTGGATCATTCCTCTGTCCCAGTCCTTCGGATCAAGGCAGACTAAATTATCGTAATCAAAATGGTTTGCTGCTTTTGCGGTGCAGTTCCCTGAAAACGGATACTACCCGAGTTAAGTATATCAAAACGCAATAATTTATCAATTTATTTCACTCTAGGATAATTCAATATCTGCAGAATATATTTTTTCAACCGTACCATCTGCGGTTTGAAGCAGGAGGACCCCTTCATCATTAATGCCAAGCGCCTTTCCATAAATGGTTCCCTGCAGAGTTCTTGCTTTTATCTCACGTCCCAGACTAACCGCATACGATTCCCAAAGCAGCTTGACCGGATGAAAGCCGGCAGACAGATAAGCTGTATAAAGCTGCTCAAGATTATACAGGATGGCTTGAATAAGCGAGGTTCTGGATATGTCATTCCCCGCTTCGAGTTTTAAAGAAGTAGCAATGGTTTTCAGCGCATCGGGAAAATCCCTTGCCTCCTGATTCACATTAATCCCCATTCCAATGATGACAGAATGAACAGAATCTGCTTCAGCCTGCAGCTCTGTTAGGATCCCTACAGCTTTCTTTCCATTGATTAAAATATCATTTGGCCATTTTATTGAAGGCAGAATTCCAGTTGTTTCTTCTATGGCCTGTACGATGGCTACAGCTGTTAAAAGTGTAAGCTGAGGGGTCTGGCTGAGCGGAATTTTAGGTTTTAGGATACAGCTCATCCAAATCCCTGTATTTACAGGGGAGTGCCATACCCTGGAAAGCCTGCCGCGTCCCTCTGTCTGCTCATCAGCAATGACGATGGTCCCCTCAGAAGCACCCTCACCCGCAAGCTGGTGTGCGATTTTCTGTGTAGAGGGGACCGATTTCTCGTAATGTACGGCTTGTCCCATAAATGAGGTGCTCAGTGAGGACTGTATTTCTGCTGCGCTCAATGCTTCCGGCTTTTTAATCAGACGGTATCCCATTCTTCTGACCGCTTCCACTTCATAGCCTTCTTTTCTCAGTGTTTCGATATGCTTCCAAACAGCTGTCCTGGAACATCCAAGTACTTCACTGATTTTTTGCCCTGAAACGAACTCTTGATCCGACTCGGCAAATGCCTCCAATAGCCTTAGCTTTACATTCCTTTTTGATTGCTCCAACGGAGAAACCACCTCTCAATCTCGTTTCTGGAGTTGTGAAGCCGTCCTTCAAGCACTTCCAGTTCAATTGCGTGCAGCGCATCTGCTACCCATGGTCCCGGCTCATTGCCTGCTATCTGCAAAAGCTCATTCCCATTTATATATAAATCCGCTCTGGAGTGGATCGGCAGCCGGCTGTAGTCAGCTGCCGCCTTTTCAGCACCTGTTTTCTGGATCCAATCATGCTGGGATTCACAGATTGCCTCAGTAAGACAGACTGTTTCTGCACCCGCTTCATACAGCATCAAATTTGTCCACTGGTTTTTCAGCCTCTTACGAAGAAATAAATAAACAGAATGGATCTTGTCCATTCTTTTAACAGGCATCTTCCATTGCTTTAGAAATTCTTTCGGCTGCTCCACCTCAAGGTCAAAAAGAAGGAGTGCCCACCTTTCCGGCAGTCCAAGTGCAGGTGGAAGCGTCCTGGCTATGAACGTTTCCCAGCCGTGAATTCCTTTCCCTAATCCTGGCATAAATTCAATTAACCCGCTGCTTTGAAGCAAATCTAAAGCGGCGGAAGCAGCCTTTCCTTTAAGGAGCTTATCAAACTCTATTAATTTCCGCTCGACTGAAATATGTTTCATCAAACTTGCCAGACGGTTGATTGCCTCCAGCGAATCCGGGGTGATGGCAAAGTCTAGCTGGCTTGAAAAGCGCAGTGCTCTTAGCATCCTGAGCGCATCTTCCGTATACCTGTCTTCAGGATTTCCAACCGTTTCTATTTTCTTATCCCGAATGGCATCCTTCCCGTTGAAATAATCATGAAGATTTCCGTCTTTATCCATAGCCATCGCATTCATCGTGAAATCTCTTCGTTTTAGATCCTCTTTTAGCGAAGTAACGAATTGAACTGTCTCCGGCCTGCGAAAATTCTCATAGTCTGATTCTGTACGAAATGTCGTAACTTCATAAGGCTCCCCTTCATGGAGCACAATAATGGTTCCATGGGCAGCCCCGACATCTGCCGTTTTAGAAAAAATCTCCTGCACTTTTCCCGGTGCTGCAGAAGTAGCGATATCCACATCATGAATGTCCCTGCCAAGCAAAAGGTCCCGTACTGAACCCCCTACAAAATAAGCCTCATACCCTTCTTTTTCAAGTGCGTGAATAATCGGCAGCGCATCTAGAAATTCCTTTTTCATCGGTTCAATCCCCTTGAAGCAATCCGTAATAAATATCCTCATATTGCTCCACAATCTGCTCGGTTTTAAAATTTTCCCTTGCCGCTGTCATAGCCTGCTCTGAAAACCTGCTGTGCAAATCCTGGCTGCTTAGTAAGGCGACTGCTTTTTCTGCTGCCTTTTCAATGTCCCCAACCTCAACAATGAATCCATTCTCCCCATCGGAAATAACCTCCGGAATTCCCCCGATGTTCGTTCCGATACATGGAACCCCGCACGCCATCGCTTCTAAAAGAACCAATCCAAAGCTTTCTTTCTCAGACATAAGCAGTTTAATATCGCTGATTGAGTAAAGCTCATCCAAATTCTCCTGTTTTCCTAAAAACAGAACCTTTTCCCTCAAGCCCATTGAGTGGACCAGTTCACAGACACTTGACATTTCCGGTCCGTCTCCTACAAGCAGCAGCTTCGAAGAAACTTGATCTGCAATGAGGGCAAAGGTTTTAACTATATCTTTCACACGTTTAACCTGTCTGAAATTCGATACATGGATGATGACACGCTCATGATCTTTTATTTTGTAATCATTCTTTAAATGAGCAGCATCTTTTTTGTAATAAACCCTGTCATCAATAAAATTGTAAACGGTTTCGATATGCTGCTTGGGAGCAATCAGGTCATATGTTTGCTGGACGAGTGCGTTTGAAACAGCTGTTACCCGGTCAGATGCTTCAATCCCGAAACGGATCAGCTGGGCCATGGACGGGTCCGACCCAAGTACGGTAATGTCCGTGCCATGAAGAGTGGTTACAATTTTCAGATGATCGCCTGTCATCTGCTTTGCCAAAAAAGCACATATCGCGTGAGGGATTGCATAATGAACATGCAGGATATCCAGCTTTTCCCTTTCGGCAACCTCTGCCATTTTGCTTGAAAGAGCAAGATCATATGGAGGATTTTTAAAAACAGAATACTGATTGACTTCTACTCCGTGAAAGTAAATGTTGCTGTACACTTTATTCAATCTAAATGGAATGCTTGACGTTATGAAGTGTATCTCATGGCCTTTTTCAGCCAAAAGCTTCCCTAGTTCTGTTGCCACAACTCCTGAACCCCCGACAGATGGGTAACAGGTAATGCCGATTTTAAGTTTATTTTTCATTTATGTTCACCTGGCAATTCATTCAATTCGATTGGTTTCGGACTTTTAAAACCTTCCGCAAAGGCCAGTCCTGCAGCCTTTCCTGCAAGCTGCTCTCTTGTAAATGCGAGATCTATGTATGCATGATTCATGCAGCTGTGATAGGCTCTTAAACTTTCTTCTTTTCTGCTGATTGTGCCTGAAATATCGAGAATCATATCCGGTTTTTGGAAAGGAGCGGTAATATATTGATAAACATGGTGTACAGAATGAGCAGGCAAGCGGAAGCTGTCTTCGTATTTATGAATTCCCGCTGAATAAACTGCTTCTTTTACAAGGTTTGCGCAGCTTTCAAAATCTGGATGATCCGGATTATCCGCAGGGCAATATACTACCTCCGGCCTGTATTTTCTAATAACGGAAATGAGCCGGTCCAGGTAGGAGGCGGTAACAAACAATCCGCGGTCAGGGAGATCCAGAAAGATCCTCTTATTCACCCCGAGCACCTCGGATGCAGCAGTCGCTTCCTTCTTCCGTTCCGCCACAGTTCCTTCTGAGGAAAGCTCTGCTTCCGTTAAATCACAAATACCGGTTCTTATCTGTTTGTCAGCATATCTCGCAAGCGTTCCGCCCATCCCGTACTCAACATCTCCAGGATGAGTGCCAAATGCCAGAATATCTAATTTCTCAAGACTCATCTAACTCTCCTTCTCGCTGATGAATAACCTTTCTCCACGTCAGGTCTCCCCTATTCAGACCGTGAATTAAAATTTCTGCCGTTCCCATGTTGGTTGCGAGCGGGATGGCGTAAACGTCGCATAACCGGATAAGAGCGGAAACGTCCGGTTCATGCGGCTGTGCAGTTAAGGGATCCCGGAAGAAGATGACAATATCCATTTCATTTCTTGCAATCATCGCTCCGATTTCCTGATCCCCTCCCAGCGGGCCGGACTGGCATCTTGTAATGGATAGACCAGTCGCTTCCATGATGCGCAAGCCAGTCGTTCCGGTAGCAAACAGCTCATGTTCTTCTAAAATACTTTTATAGGCGGTAGAAAATTGAACGATATCATTCTTCTTTTTATCATGGGCAATCAGTGCAAGTTTCATCAGCTATCCCTCACTATTCAATGATATTTTCAAGACCGTAAACCAGTGTATCGAGCTTCATTACTTGTTCGCATGAGAGTTTGACGCCTGACATGAAAGATTTCCGGTCATATGAGTCATGCCTGATCTTCAATGTCTGGCCTTCTCCGCCAAATAAAACCTCTTGATGGGCAACAAGTCCCGGAAGCCGGACACTATGTATTCTGATACCGTTATATGAAGCACCTCTCGCGCCAGCAAGTGTCTCTTTTTCGTTCGGATGGCCCTGCTTTTTCTCTTCCCTTACCGCAGAAATCATCTCAGCTGTCTTGACTCCGGTACCGGATGGAGCATCGAGCTTCTGGTCATGATGCTGTTCGATGATTTCGATATCCGGGAAGTATTTAGCCGCCATTTGGGAAAATTTCATCATCAGCACTGCCCCTACGGCGAAATTCGGCGCAATAATGACACCGAGGCCTTTTGCTTCCGACAGTTCCTGCAATTCCTTTAAGTTATCCTCAGTAAATCCGGTTGTCCCCACTACAGGTCTGACACCCATTTCAAGGGCTGTTTTAGCATGAAGCATTCCGGTTTCCGGTGTTGTAAGATCAATCAGTACATCCGCTTTAGTTTCAAACAAACATTCTTTTAAATCGGTATAAATGGGAGCACTGCTTGAAAACCCTTCTGCAATTTCGTTCAGTTTTTCACCGCCGTTTTTACGGTCCAATACTCCCGCCAATTCAAAATGAGAAGTTTCTTCTGCTAAAATAACGGCTTCTCTTCCCATTCTTCCACGGGGTCCTGCTACAACAACTTTAATTGAATCCATTTTTTAAAGCTCCTCTTTCTTTGTCCAGCGGTCACGGTCGCGGACAGCAAATTTTTTCATAACTAAATCGTGTGCTTCGGCCAAATCGATTTGAAGGGAATTCGCCATGCACACCAGCACAAACAGTACATCTCCAAGCTCTTCTTCAATTGCTTTATCTGCCTCTGATGATTTTTTCGGCTTTTCTCCAAATCTGTGGTTGATTTCACGGGCAAGCTCCCCCAGTTCCTCCGTAAGCCTTGCAGTCATTGCGAGCGGACTGAAGTAGCCTTCTTTGAATTGTCCGATGTAGGTATCCACTTCCTTTTGTATGTCTTTCATTGTTTTTTCTTTCATGAGGACTCCCGCTTTCTTTATGTATTTATCTTCTTCCAATTATATCATCTTGAAATCAAATTCTGCCTGATTTGCCGTTTTGCCGCTGGTGAACTATAATATTATCGCCATCATAAGCGATTTTGGGAGCTGATATAATTTGAACGGATTGAACATTCGCAACATCCTTTTCATCCTGCTCGGATCTGCCATTTTTGCCTTTGGGCTAGTTCATTTTAACATGCAGAATGAATTGGCTGAAGGAGGATTTACAGGAATTACACTTCTTCTATACTTCATTTTTACGATTGATCCATCCATATCTAATTTAGTATTGAATATTCCTCTATTTTTCATAGGATGGAAACTCCTGGGAAGGGTTTCTTTTATTTATACAATGATCGGAACCGTGAGCTTATCCTTATTCCTCTGGATTTTTCAAAGGTATCAGTTTAATCTCCACCTTTCTGATGACCTTTTGCTTGTATCCCTGTTTGCCGGCGTATTTATCGGGGTCGGTCTGGGTATTATTTTCCGCTACGGCGGTACAACCGGCGGAGTCGATATCATTGCTCGCCTTGTCCAGAAATATAAAGGAATAAGCATGGGTAAAACCATGTTCCTTTTTGACGTATGCGTTATCGGAGTATCTCTTTTGACGTATTTGGATTTAAAAAGAGCCATGTATACGCTTGTTGCCGTCTTCGTGGGCGCCCGGGTCATCGACTTTATGCAGGACGGAGCATATGGTGCTAAAGGCGCGACCATCATTTCATCTAAAAATCAGCAAATTTCCAAAAGAATATTAGAAGAAATGGATCGAGGGGTCACCATTCTTAAAGGGCAGGGTTCTTACTCAGGGAATGCTATGGATGTATTATACTGTGTTGTGGACAAGAATGAAATTGCCCGGCTCAAGCTGGTTATCACTTCTGTCGATCCGCATGCCTTTGTAGCTGTAACGGATGTTCATGACGTACTCGGAGAAGGCTTTACACTCGACAGCGAAAAAAATCCGATCCAAAAGTAATCGTGTACGTAAGGGATCTTGGATTGGCCCTGGAGCCATGAATGAAGAAAAAAGGAAAGCAAGCCGGGCTCGGCTGCTTTCCTTTTTTGTTTACCTATCGCGCTCTCTTTCCACCTGCTTTTCCTTTTCCCCACGAAATTTTCTCCATCCTGCATACGTGAGAGTCAGAATGATCATTCCTCCAGTCGTAATAATCACCCAAATCAGGGAAGGATCGGCCTCGTCATCCTTAACTCGGTCGAACAGATTTTTAAATTCGGCTTCCATTGATGTAAGCTGACTAATCCTCTCTTCTTCCGTCCCGTTTTCCATTAACCCCTCTCCAACTGTCGATATCAGTGCCTCAACCTTTCTTACTTGCTTGGGAGGGACATCCACGGATACAGAAGGATAGATTGTTTCATATAAAGTAAGAAATTCATTCCAATCCTGTTCAAACGATGTCGATTCTCCAATTTCGGCATCCTTTTTTAAATGATTGAATGAGGTCATCATGCTCGTTTCCATTGAACTCCAGAGCGGCTCATTTTCTGTAAATGCCGCATCCACAACCATATGGAATTGGGTAACAGCCCTCATTTTAGATTCAGGATCTGCCTGCTGATCCTCAAGCTTTTCCAGTGCATTCCCATGAACGGCAGAAATCGTTCTTACTGTTTGTCCAGATACAGCCTGCCTTGCCTCCGGACTTTTTTCAAACTGTTTGGCAAAATATTTCAGCACTTGCAAAGATTCATCGGTCCTTCCCTGCTTAGCCAGCTGGAAGGCGCTGTAAGATGTCTCGGATAAGCTGTTCCATCTATCAGTCTCTTCTCCTTTTGCCTCAGTGCTTGAGAAAAGGAGAAGCAGGATCGTCAAGCATACTACCCATCTTTTCATGTTTGTCCCCCCCAAATCATCTAGTAAAAAATATGTAAGGAGGGACAAGATTAGACCACTGGGAATAACCTTTAATGGATATTAAGCTTCCATCTTTTTTCTTTTATCACATACCAGTAGGCAATCCCAAGTGAAAGGATGCTAAGCCAGAATGTAAAATAACCAATCGTTGGCAAATAATCCATCAGCGAGTAATAGATCGGCATTTGTCCGAACACATAATCAATTACATCATTGTGCAATGTCCATACAGCCGCTATGATTAGGTGCCTAAGCTTAAATCGGTAAAACGGAATGTAAAGCAGTCCCTGAATCGCCATCGCCATATGCGAAGCCATCAGCATGTAGCCGGCTGGTTCCAGTTCTCCCGTCGTAATCAGTAAAAGCAAATTCATCACGGTTGCCCATATTCCATATTTAAAAAGGGTGACAACTGCCAGCGCCTCCATTAAAGGGGACCTTTTTCCGAAAAGATAATACAGGATAACAATTGTAAAGAAAAGACTTGCAGTCGGACTATCCGGAACAAAAATCAGGAACTGCGGAGCCGTTATCACAAGCTGACCTGTATACCAATAATACCCATACAGCGTACCAAGCAGGTTGACAGCAAACAATAAAAATAAAAAAGGCTTTCCGGCTAATACATAAAATATCGTCTTCATCTGAACAGCTCTCATTTCTATTAAATTTCACCTTTCTCATCATATAAAAAAGCTGACAGATTGTCAGCTTTTTACTTGGATGAAACTTTTGAAACGAATTCGGAAAGAACCTTTAATTCCTCATCCGTTCCTTTAAATACGCCGGCAGGCATTGCGCCGCGGCCCTCTTTAGCTATTTTGGCAATATCCTCAGGCTTTAATCCGTTATCAACAAGAGATGGACCAGCTGCTCCGCCCTGAAGGTTATCACCATGGCAGGAAACACAAGTCTGCTCCTGGAATACCTTGTATCCTTCTGAGTTCGTATCGATTTTGGCTTCAGCCTGAATTTTTCCCTGCTGCGCTACCTTTTCCCAGTTGGTCGTCGAAACCGACTGCCAGGTCAGGAAAATAATCGCAGCGGTTGCAAGGAGCATCATTCCTACAGTTACAGGTCTCTTTGCAGGCCGGCGCTCAGGACCGGGATCAAGAAACGGAGCAAGAATCAATGCACCAGCCGCAATTCCCGGCATGATCATTGCACCTAGAACCGTATATGGACCGGATGCGTACGTATACTTCAAGAGCTGGTAGAGAAATAGGAAGTACCAGTCAGGAAGCGGGATGTATCCTGTATCAGTCGGATCCGCCACCCGTTCCAGCGGTGAGGGATGAGCAACTGTCAAACATAGAAATCCAATTAAAAAGACCGCTCCAACCAGCCATTCCTTTAAAAGGAAATTCGGCCAAAATGCTTCAGTTTTCCCAGGAAACTCCGAGTAATCTTTCGGAATGTTCGGTTTTCTTACGGCAGGAACACGAGAATCCCCGACGAACTTCATGCCTTTTCCGCGATGCATGAATCCCCCTCCTTTTTAGATGGTTCTGCAGTAGATACTGCTTTTTTAAAGCGGTCCGGATATTCCCTGCTTTCTGATCATCAGAAAATGGGCAGCCATCAGACCGAATAATGCGGCCGGAAGGAAGAATACATGAATCGCAAAGAATCTTGTCAGCGTCTGCGCGCCGACAATTTCAGGATGGCCGGAGAGAAGCACCTTCACTTGAGTACCGATAAACGGTGTGGCCTCTGCTATCTGAAGGCCTACTTTCGTCGCGAAAAGCGCTTTCATATCCCAGGGCAGCAAATAACCTGTAAATCCAAGACCGAGCATAACGAAAAAAATCAGAACACCCACAATCCAGTTCAATTCGCGAGGCTTCTTATAGGCTCCCTGGAAAAACACCCGAAGTGTATGGAGAAACATCATGACAATGACGAGACTCGCGCCCCAATGGTGCATCCCTCTTACGATTTGTCCGAATGCGACCTCATTCTGCAAATAATAGACAGATTCCCAGGCATTTTTAATATCCGGAACATAATACATTGTCAGGAACATTCCGGATAATACCTGAATGACCGTTACGAAAAAGGTTAATCCTCCAAAGCAATAAACAAACGCAGAAAAATGATGGGCAGGGTTGACGTGTTCAGGCACTTCATGGTCGGCTATATCCCGCCATAAAGGAGTAATATCCAGACGCTCATCCACCCAGTCGTAAATTTTATTCAGCATCTGCTACGCTCCTCTCTTCTTGGCTTTACCGAGAAACAAGTAGCCGTCTTTGACCTGCTGTTCAAATACGTCCAAAGGAGCCAGCGGAGGTGTACCTGGAACGTTTTTTCCATCTTTCTCATAACGTCCGTAATGACATGGGCAGAAGAACTGGTTTTTGTTCTCTGGATCCCCATTCCAGCTGACGGTACAGCCTAAGTGTTTACATACTGGCGATAAAGCGATGATATCTCCCTTATCGTCCTTGTAGACCCAGGCAGAACGCGGTTCATCGGATTTGTGCCAAGCATCGACCTGCTTGATTTTGAAATTAAATCGTTTTGGTTCTGCTGTAATTTCATCCACTTTTACCACTTGAACTAAATCCTGGCCTGCAACGGGCCGCAGAACAGGGTCAAGGGCAAAGCGAACCATCGGCATAATCATTCCTGCGGCCATGAATCCGCCTACACCTGTGAGCGTATAGTTAAGGAACTGCCTTCTTGATACCCCATGTTTTCTCTCGCTCATTTTTTTCCCCCTTCTATCCCCTATAGATGAAGTCTGGATGCAAGGTTATAAAAATTTATAGTACTAGGACATTCTAATGATATATCAATCTCTCAAACGGGTCAATATCATCCTTTTATGGAAAAAAGTATAATGATAGTGTTTTCATTTACAATTCCAAAATTGTAATAAAATGTTCATAATTTGCTGCAAATGACTTTCCAGCAGCTGGCCGGTCACTTCACGATCCAGATTTTGGAGCGGAATCGACGGAATCCAGATTACATTTTTTTGAAGATCGCCGCCTGCTGTCTTCCATATTGAATCTGTCGTTAAAAAGACAATGTGCTTAAAATCAGCTTCCGCATCTTTTTTCCACTCCATCAGTCTTATTAATGCATGTTCTTCCTGTGGAAGGTAGGTAAATGGAGGACTTAGCATGATTCTGCCTCTAAGCTGCCTTTCCAGCTCTTCAGACAGCAGCATGGCAAATTCGCCCGCCTGAATATTTTCCAGCATAGAAGGAGCAAGTCCCGCAGGAATCAGTGGAACAACCAGGGTGTCTATGTATTGCTTTTCTTTTTCTAATGCCAGCGCATCATTGGCAGCCCATTTCAAGATGTACACCCCCTTTTAGAAATATTGAGAAGAAAGAAGACAATGGAGACATGCCCCATTGTCTATATATTACACGATTTTTGACAATATTTTTAGAAAATTTTAATTACTTCCATTTCGTTAAAATTACTGTACCTCCTTCAGACCTAGGCGGGATTTTAACTGTTACTTTTCCATCCGGCATTTTTTTATAATCTTTATTGGAGTACAAGTCTTTTACAGACGGAAAGTTTTTATCGGCCATATTCAGGGTGACCTCTTTTATCTGATTGGTCGTATTGATTCCTACCAGGAGCTCCTGCCCCTCATATTTTCTTGAAAATACGAGATAGCCGTCTTTATTGCTGCCGGATACTTTTTCCCTGCTTCCTTTTGCAAAGACTTTAGAATAATGCTTTCTCGTTTGAAGAAGCTTGGCGTAATGGACAGTTAAATCATTCCCGCTAATTTTATTCCATGCCATGTCATAGCGGTTTTCATTGAATTCGCCCTTATCAAAATCCCCGCCGTGTTTACCCGATAGTCCGATTTCTTCTCCATAATAGATGACGGGCTGTCCTTTTGCCGTTATTTGAAGAGATGCCGCAATTTTTTGCTTTGAAATGTCCCCTTTTGCATGGGTGATCAGGAAGCCATCTTCATCATGGCTGCTTAAAAATTGCCCAAGTACCGCTGTGTTATTAATCATCCTGTCGCGTTTTTCAAGATTTGCTTCCGTTTCATCAATCTTTCCTTGTATAAACGAAGCCGCTTCTGATTTGAAGCCAAAGTCAAGAAGGGAATCCATTTGTCCGCTGTTCAGATACCCGCCAGTATTATCTGCACTTGCTCCAAAATTCTCTCCAATCAGCTTGAAATCAGGTTTGATTTTTGTCAGCTCATTTTTGAAAGCACTCCAGGTCGTCTGATCTACGTGCTTAACCGTATCCACGCGGAAGTAATCAATCGTGTCTCCCCGTTTCGTTTTCGCTCTTTCCAGCCAGTCTGTCTGCCACTTGATCACTTGATTTCTCACAGCTGCGTCTTCCGTTTTAAAATCCGGGAGTCCCGCCAGTTCGCCTTTAATGACATCTGTTCCTCCATCCCGGAACATATCTTTAAAGCGAAGGGAATCTTCAATCGTTGGGTAATTGCGGATATTTTTACCGCCGCCATCCTTCAATCCATAGCCGCCATGATTCAGCACCACATCCACCATAATTTTGATTCCTTTATCATGTGCTTTATCAATCAGCTTTTGGAAAGTCTTCACGTCTCCCAAGTGTTCATCAAGCTTAGTGAAATCCTTTGCCCAATATCCGTGGTATGCATATTGAGGGCCCTCTTTGCCCGAGCGGATATTCCAGTCCACATTGTCGACAATTGGTGTGATCCAGATTGTATTGATCCCCATATCCTCCAGGTAATCAAGCTTCTTTGTAATCCCGGCAAGATCACCTCCATGATAGGTTTCAGGATGTTTCCTATCATAGTTTTCTTTATTCGGATCATTGTTCGATGGGTCTCCATCATAGAAACGGTCTGTCAGCATAAAGTAAATCCTTGCTTCATCCCAGTCGAACTGATTTTTGCCTGAACCTGACACTTGAATCGGTTTCACTTCAAGCAGTGCCTGACCTTTATGGGTGTTTCCATATTGATCCTTTACAGTTACCGGCAATTTTTTTACACCTGCTGTGATACTGTCTTTGACAGAAACACTGATTTCGTTCAGAGCTGGGTCAATTGGGGTATTCTCAGAACCGCCTATTGCACGCAAATCAATGGTCATTCCCGTTACTTTAGCATCCTCTCCAGCCGCGGCAGCCACTGAAATCACTGCATTCTCTCTGGATGATATTTTCTTAGGGAATGCGGATGCTGTAACCTTTATTTTAGGCACGACGTACTTAATCATCGATTTACCGTTCTCATCGGTATTATAAGGGTCGCTCATTTCAGTAGTTTGACCATTCTTTGTCACAAGAAAGGTATATTCATAGTTTCCTTCTTTAAGGTCTTCTAGTGTGTAGGTGAAATACTGGTTCTTTTCATCGTACACCATTACCGAAGGTTTACCGTTTATTTTTACCTGTACACGTTCTATCTGATTTTGAGAACTTGTTTCATAGAGCTCCTGATCCCTGTAGATGAAGGTAAGTTTTCCATTTGCAAGAATAGGCCCTTTCACAGGAGGAACCGTTTCAAAGGCTCCGACGCCGCTCGTTACCGTAACTTTCGTAACAGATTGAGATAAATCCGCTTCAATATATCGATCTTGTCCATAGGCGTCTTTCTCAGCCCAGTCTGTTCCCTTTCTTAATACAAAACCAATTTTTGTTGTATCCGGTCCGATTGGGAACTTTGCTACCGCTCCGTTTTCTGTAACCTTGGAGAAACGCTTTTCTCCGTCCTCAACACCTGTTTGCCATGTCCAAATGTTCCAGCCATCATATTGGTTATCTGCTCTCTTATACGTAAATTCTACGAATCTCTGAACATATTTCTTAACTTCTATTGGCTTTTGTGCTGAAACGGATCCGGTTTTAGCTGTAATTACTGCTTTCCCTGCACTTAGCCCGGTAACTTCTCCCGAGGAGGAAACAGAAGCTACCTTCGGATTGGAGGTCGTCCATTCAATTGGCGCTTTTTCTCCCATTACCTGACCAAATTGATTCTTAACCGTGCTTTGAAGCTGGATAGAATTTGATTCATACACTGAATCTTTTCCTTGCAGTTCGATTGATGCCGGCTGCAAGTCAGCTACCGTTACGGTAATGGACTTCTTAAGTGTGCCGCTTGATGCAGTAATTTCAGTTTTCCCTGTCTTTTTAGCTGTTAGTTTACCGCGTGAATCCGTCTGAACGATTGCTTCATCCGCGCTGGACCAGGTTAACGGCTGGTTAGTCATATACCCGCCAAACTGATCCTTTACTTGGGCCTGCAGCATACGTGATTCATTCATATCCATATACAAATTGCCTGTATTGATTGCAATCGAGGATGGAGTCAACGAATCTGTTCTTTCTTCATCATATAAAACCATCATGGAAAGCGGCTGAACATTGGCCTCTGTTCCATTTATTTGCTCAATAACGCTTGTACCTGCCTGTTTATGGTTAACAACCGATTTCCAGCCTGAAGGAGCAGAAGGCAGCGCCACCTTTTTAGATTCTGTATTCGCATTGTAAATGACCACTATGTTTTTCCACTTATCACCGTTGGCATGGTTTTTCAGCTTGTAGGAAACCACATTATCCTGCTTTTGCAGAATTTCAACATTCGCTTCTACCTGCTGTTTCTCTGTCAGTTTGAATGCTGGATGATTATTCCTTAGTTTATATAATCCTTCATAATACGCATTAACCTGATCGAAATCCGACACATCATTCCAATTTATTTGATTGATGGCATCAGGGCTTTTGTAGCTGTTATGATCTCCATACTTCGTTCTGAGCATTTCGTCTCCTGCATGGATAAACGGAATGCCTTGAGAGGTAATGGCTATACCGTTCGCAAGCAGGGACCGCTTTACTGTCTCATTTGCAAGCTCATCCTCTTTGCTGACTGAATGATGCGGGGCAGCAGCTGCTATTGCATCTTCCACCGTTTTATATTTAACCGCATCTTCACCTTGAAGCTTTCCATCTTTTATATTGACAAAGCCTTCTTTTTCTTCAAGGCCTTGTGTCTTAATAATTTTATCCCACAAATTCAAATTGTCATGAGCGGTGACATAGTTGATGGATTCAATCGGTGAATTCGTAAAGTCAGTGATGGAACCTCTTACTCCGGTAATGATTGCTTCTTCTCTGCCTTTTTCACCAGTAGCAAATCCTTTTGACGCGTCATCACTTCCGCCTTTGATCGCTCCGCGGATATTATCATTAAAGACCGCAAATCCCCGGTCCTTTTGGGCCCCTTTTGTCGTTTGGAGACTTTCAGCAAGCGGTGATCCCCCTGCCTGCCATGGTTCCCCGTAAACAAGCATCGTCGGATCCACTTGCTCTTTCAGCTCTTTAGTCAGCTGTTCCATTGTATTGACATCGATAAGACCCATCAAGTCAAAGCGGAAGCCGTCTACCCCGTATTCTTCCGCCCAATATTTAACGGAATCCTTAATATACTTTCTGACCATCGGTCTTTCTGATGCTACTTCATTCCCGGTTCCGCTTCCATTTGTGTAGGTTCCATTGTCGTTGGTTCTGTAAAAATATCCTGGTACAATTTTATTGAAAGGCCCATTTTCAATTTCAAATGTATGGTTGTATACGACATCCATAACAACTCTGATGCCTTTATTGTGCATAGCCTGGACCATTTCTTTGAACTCAAGGATCCTGGTTTTAGGATTGGATGGATCAGTTGAGTAAGAGCCCTCCGGTACATTAAAGTTTTGAGGATCATAGCCCCAGTTAAATTTCGGATCACTTGAAGCAGGATCGTCTACCTTTAATTCATTCACTGTTTTAAAATCATAAGAAGGGAGCAAGTGTACGTAAGTTACACCTAATTTTGCAAGATGATCGATCCCTGTCGGATCTCCATTTCTGTTCTTCGTTCCGGTTTCTGTAAAAGCTTTGAATTTCCCTTTGTTTTTCATGCCTGAATCTTTGTTTATTGAAAAATCTCTGACATGCAATTCGTATAAAGATGCATCAGCAGGGGTTGTTACCTCCGGCTTGTCCATTGGCTTCCAATTGGAAGGATCTGTTTCATCAAGGCTTACGATAGCCGATCTCTGTCCATTGGCACTGACTGCCTTTGCATAAGGATCGACCGCATAGTTCACTTTGCCGTCTGAGAATTCGATTTTGTACATATAATATTTACCGTTTAAATCACCAGGTGCTTCGACAGACCATACTCCATTGTCTGCTCGATTCATTGCTATTTCTTTTCCATTGGAGTGCTGATTAACTGTTCCCTGATCTGTATATGTACCCTGGGTGTCGAACAGGGCAACACTGGCTTTTTTAGCTGTCGGTGCCCACACTTTAAAGTCTGTTTTTCCGAGAGTATATGACGCTCCCAAATCGTTTCCGCTGTGAAAGAATTTTTTATCATCCAGCGCTTTTCTAACGGTTACTTTTCCCGTTCCAAAACGTGTGCTCTTAACTGCATACGCATTTCTAACATCAATTGAATTTGCATCAGCGATTAGGAGCATGACCTGATTGTCTTTCACTTTTTTTACTTGTGCTGCTATTTCCTTGCCATTTGTTTCATCAACCAGTTTAAACTGATTCAGGTCTTCATCTTTTAAGGAATGAGAGGAACTGACTATGATTCGATCAAGCGAATCCATTAATGCTGATGTCAGCCTTTCGCCAACATTTGTTTCTTCCTTGCTGTAGTATACAGCCGGATCTCCCTCAGCAATCCAAGCTTCGGCTGACTGCTGTCCTTCAGGAATTTGAATCGTCCGGGTCATTTCCTGCGAGGTCCAATTTCCAGGTCTAGCAATGACATTGATTTTGTTTGAGGATGCTTCAATCTTGGCTTGGGCAAAACCTTCCTTCACTTCGGTAAAGTCTACTTCTTTGCCATCTTTCCCGTCTTCCCAAACCCATAAGTCCCAATTCAAAGGCTTTCCATCATATCTGTAATAATTTATCGTGAAGCTGTAATTCTGCTGAGTCTGATCTGCCGCCTCCCCTAATGCAACCGTTTGCAATTTGGATTGAGCAAAAACCCCAGGTGTGCTGATGAATGTACTTAGTACAAGCAGCACGGCTAATAATGATGATATGATTCCCTTGAATTTCCCTTTCATTTCCTTCCCCCTATGTTCGGACTATGAAACCGATCGCTTCTGCAAACGGTTTCATTCCTAATTTTCACACGTTAATTAGATAAAATCAATCGCGTGCAGAAAATTGAGAATATTTTACCATTTATAGAAATAGCAAGAAAAAAAGCCCTCAAAAATTGAGGACTTTCAGCTTATTTTAGTGCATTCAGCCTGCTCGTCAAATCCTTGAAAGCATGCTCGTCATGCCGGTCCAGCGCATCGTCAATCATTTGCAGGAGTTTATCCTTTTGGTAAGTTTGGATTGCGCTCTCAAGTACCCGTTCAGCAATGATGCGATCTTTCTCATTGCCGTTAAGGTGCTTGGGCATGAAAGGATTCCCTTCCATTACAGCCGCGTATTGAGGGGATTGATAGGCTGATCTGAAGTTAATTTGAATATAGAGCTCTTCCTCCCGATTCAGCCGAATATCATGAAACGATTTTTCAGCATCTGTCGTCATGACATTTTCTTTGTAGAAACGGAATGGAACTTCTTCCACACAATGAGTAGACATGATGATTCCTCGGGGACAATATTGGGCCTGTTCTACAAAATGGACTCTTTCCATCAGGGAATCATGGCTCATCAGGTAATTCAGAATCCATACACATTCTCTCCGTTTTAGCTGGTAATGGTTTAAAAACCATCTGATAAAATCCTTCTTCTCGTGGACAGAAACAGGGGTCATCATTATCGTTCCCTCCTCTGCAAGAACGTTTCTTTATACTAAAAATTTCAACACAGTGAAATCAAAATCCTGCCTGACTACTGTTTTAATTCGTCTTCCAAATGCATCAATAAGGCTTCAATTTCGACATTCGCAGGGTCAAGAGATAAAATCTTTCTGAATAATTCCATCGCTTTTTGGCGATTTCCCTCTTCCAATAGGAAACGGGCGTATTCTTCAAGGAAATCGGTCTGGTCTTTAAAAAATTTATATGCGCGATCATAATAGTCTAATGCCTGTGAAAAATTTTCGGTTTCATTGTAGCTTTTGCCAAGAAGCCAAAAATACTGCGGATCTTCTTCTTCAAATTTCATCACTTCTGTAAGCAAATCAATGATTGCCTGAAATTGTTCCTGATGAAGATAAATATTGGCCAGAGTAAGAACCGCTTCTGCGTGGCCTGGATCAATGGCCGCTGCTTCACGAAGCAATTGGACTGCCTTATCCGGCTGCTGATTTTTTAAAGAAATCTTCCCGGCGAATAAATAGAGGTCTTTATTAAACTCATCTTCTTTAATGCCTTCCAGAGCCGTTTCCTGGCTTTCCTGCAGCATCCCCTCTTCTTCATAAGCCCTTGCGAGCGGCAGATAAAGAGAAGAGAAGCCTGGATCCAGCTCTTTTAAATTCTCAAGCTGCTGAATTGCGGTTTTTGTCTGGCCTGCCCTCAGTGCAGCCAGCCCGTAGCCGAAGACAGAGTGAGGCTCTATCTTTTCATTGATTGTTTTTTCATAATACGGCATTGCGGCCTCAAATTCACCTGATCCGCTCAAAGCATCGGCTAATCTTTGGTTAATATTGACTCCTGCAAAAACTTCAGCTGAGAGTGCTGCTTTTTCATAATATGAAATCGAGGTTTTATCGTCTCCGCTATGATAATAAAATTCTCCTAGAGCAAAATCAATCAGGGGTTCATCAGGAAGAAGCTTCTTAGCTTCTTTCAGTTTACTTTCACTAACCTCCTGCAGTCCCTGTAGCTGATATAAATCGGCTTGGAGGAGCAATGCCTGCGGATAGGCTGGATCATCCTTTGATACTTGATCGAGAATGGAGATGGCTTCATCTTCCTGTTCCATATCAATGTAGGCTTCTGCCATCAAAAGGGAAATATCCGTTTCCTGAGGATATAAAAGATGTAGATCTGCCAGCAAATCCAAAGCTTTGTCCGGAAGTCCCCATTCATAATACTTGTCCGCAAGAAGAAACTTTTCTTCATCATGCAGGGTAGTCTGAAGCTTGGAAAGATTATTCAATCCTTCCTCAGCTTCTCCTTGTTCTACCAGGTTAATTGCTTCTTCTAAAGAGATTGCCATGTGGCATGTTCCTTTCTATATAAGTGACAGGGTGCGGGCAAATGAGGACCGTATTGAAATGTGCCTTTCTTCTCCTCTGCCAGGATGAAAAAAAATACGATCCAGTGCCTTCACCACCCTGCCTCTGTGGATTGTTATGGTTGGAATATGACTATCATAATCGAGAAGCGGAATCGTTTCAACCGAATCGCTTAAGCAGGTTTTCCGATATAGATTATAATCCACGTCTCCATCAGGCCTGATCAGTCCCTTTTCAGGGTAGATACCGAGTTTCATCAAGTCGGCTGCAGGCAAGGGCTTCAAGGGGGCAAGTGCATGGGGCAAAACAGGAATGCCGATTTTCTTCATAAATTGATACCATTGCTTCTCTGCTTTTGGTTCCTCACTTTTCCAGACTGGAATTATCGTAATTGAATTTAAATATAGAGAATCCCTCAGCATTTGCCAATTAAACTGAGTAAATGGGAGATCAGAGCTGATTTCTGCAAACAGAATGGCAATTCCTTGTTTCTTTAGCTCAAAAATTAAGGTTGGGGTAAGAGCCTTTAACGGACAAGTGACGGCAAGATAATAGTCAGCAGAAGAATTAACAAGGAGCTGCCGACGCTTCTTCACTTTATCTTCAAGTTCACGCTTCCTTGAAACAGAAACAGCGGAAATAATAGCGGTGCATCCTTTTGCTGTGAGGCCAGTCATATGCTGCTTATAAGCTGAAAACGAGTGTCCTTCCTCCATTGTATCCAGGAAGATATATCCTGGAGTCATGATGTATTCCTCCAGATTCATTCGGGGATAAAGGCTGCGTTTTAAATCATCTCTGATCAGCCTGAACCGGTTCTTTTCTACACTGATTGAAACACGCCGCATCTTACCTTCATTCCATAATGTAACTTGATCGATAATATACGCCATCCGTTTCCTCCTGCAGCCCCTTTTAAGACAAGCTATGCGGAGAAAAGAAAAATTATGATCAGAACTAAAGGACAAGCCCTTTGAAGAATAAAGTACTGTTCAAGGTGCAGCGGCCTGTCACTTTCCCGAACTGACCATCAGGCTAATAAACTTATAACCTCAGATCTGGCTAGGCGCTGGATCTGGATAATAGTCCCCTCAGTTGAAGCTTATTTACAAGGACCTATTTTTTAGCTCTGATAAACTTGGATGGTGATTGCCATTAGCAGGCGTTCGCTTATCCTTGCGCGGGCTGCTTGAGCCTCCTCGCCGCTTTGCACAGGCAAGGTCTCAAGCAGCCCGCTGCTCCCAAGTGAGTCTCACGCCTTCCACTCCAATCAACACCATGCTTACTTTAAAACAATAACGAAAGCGGAAGCCAGTGCTCCCGCTTTTGTTATTGACTGACCCGTGCTAAATCATTAAAAAATCCTGGGTATGATACGTTAATCGCTTCAGCCTGTCCCAGTTCAACTGTTTTTTCAGTTAAACAGGCTGCAATAGAGAGCATCATTCCAATCCGGTGATCTCCATGACTGGAAACTTCAACCCCCCCGGTTAATGGTTTTTTTCCGTTGATGATCATCCCGTCTTCTGTCGCTTCAATATCCGCTCCAAGTTTTTTCAATTCATGAACCACTGTATCAATGCGATTGGTTTCTTTTACCTTTAATTCTTCCGCATCTTTAATGATCGTTTTTCCTTCTGCCTGAGTAGCCATTAAAGCGATGATTGGAATTTCATCGATTAATTTTGGAATCAGCTCACCGGATATGGTCGTTCCTTTTAAGTCAGAGGTTTGAATTTCAAGATCTGCCATTGGCTCAAACGAAGCGGTTTCCACTTCGGTTACTTTGATTGCAGCACCCATCTGCTCAAGTACTTCCAATATTCCGGAACGGGTCGGATTGATGCCCACCCTTCTCAATATCAGTTTACTGTTTGGCACGATCGCTCCCGCAGCCAAAAAGAACGCAGCTGAAGAAATATCGCCAGGCACCTCAATTTGAGCAGCTTTAAGCGCCTGTCCGCCTTTAATGGACACGGTTAAGCCATTTTCTTCGACTTCTGCACCAAATGATTTCAGCATTCGTTCCGTATGATCTCTTGATTTATGCGGCTCTGTTACACTCGTTAATTCTCCTTCTGTACGGAGGCCGGCAAGAAGAATGGCGGATTTCACCTGGGCACTTGCTACATTGGATTTAAATGTTATGCCTCTTAAGCTGCCTCCTCTTATGGAGATTGGTGTAAAGTTCCCATGATCTCTTCCGTCAATAGAGACGCCCATTTGCTTAAGAGGCTCTGTTACTCTTTTCATCGGGCGTTTGGCGATGGATTCATCACCAATCAGGCAGGAATGGAAGGGTGTACCGGCAAGCAGTCCAAGAATGAGGCGTGTAGTTGTGCCGGAGTTCCCGACATCGAGAATATCAGCCGGTTCCTGAAGACCTTCAAACCCTTTGCCGTTTACTTCTACATTTGTCCCGTCAACGGTTATGTCCACCCCCATTTTTTTAAAACAGGAAATGGTACTTAAACAATCCGCTCCGTTTAAAAAATTCGTAATAACCGTTTTTCCTTCTGCAACTGAACCAAACATAACGGCTCTGTGTGAAATGGATTTATCGCCAGGGATATGAATTTCGCCCTGTAATCCTGTGCTCGAATGTAGTTTCATGTCATTTCCTCCTAGCCAAAAAACGTTCCGTAGCTTGTGTATTTTGCAATACAATTTTTTGCCCGTTCACGATCTGCTTCCCGTTGAAAGCTAATCCGCAGGACTCCGTTAATATCTTCTCTCGTTTCGATAATTCTAATATTGGTAATGCTTATTTTTTCCTTTGCAAGGTATCCGGTAATTTCTGAAATCACACCAGGATAGTCAGGTACGTCTATATACAAATCATAGAAGGACGGAATGGCTCCCTGCTGTTTGACCGGCAGCCCGTCCCGAAATTCCTTTGCTTCATTAAAATATTGATAAATCGCACTGCTGTCTTCCCATTTAAGAAAATCGCGGACCCGCTCCATTTCCTGAAGCCAGTTATCAAAAAGCTGCAGCATATGTTCTTTATTTTGAAGCAAAATATCACGCCACATTGCCGGACTGCTTGAAGCAATTCTCGTAATATCACGGAAGCCGCCGGCTGCAAGCCTTCTCGTAAGCGGATTTTCTTCTTCGTGCTGAACGGCCTGATGGACAAGCCCGGCAGCGATAATATGCGGGAAATGACTGATTACACCTGTTATCAGGTCGTGTTCCTTAGGATTCATGATGACAAAATTTGCTTTTGTTCCAGCAAATAGGGTTTTTAATTCTTCTATGTATGGAGCATGCTCTTCGCTTGAATCACAGAGCACATAAAATGCATTTTCAAAAAGGTGGGCTTTTGCCGCTGAAACACCAGACTTATGTGAACCAGCCATAGGATGCCCGCCTATAAAAATCATATCTTCAGTAAAAATCTTATTCGCATGAAGGGCAATCGTCTCTTTCGTGCTGCCTACATCCGTAATAATGACTCCTTTTTTCAAAGTCATCTTGCTCAATTGATCCATGATTAGCAATGTTTGCTGAACCGGTGCAGACAGTATGATACAGTCTGCATGCTTTGCACCATCCTCAATTGAGAGAACAGCCTCGTCAATCACACCCAGCGTTACACCAAGCTGGGCTTGTTCAGGTTCAATATCATACCCCGCAATTCTGCAAGAGGGATGTTCTTTTTTTACCGCCATTGCTAAAGACCCGCCAATGAGGCCAAGTCCAATAAAAAACAGATTGTTTCTCATATCGGCACATCCTAACGTAAGGTGAGAAATCTGATGATGATCATTTTAGAAAGCTGCTTTCGCAAGTTTTGCTGTTTTGTCAGGCTGATTTCCGCTCCCGCCAGCCTAAACAGGATTCATTTAAAGAAGCTATTTAAAACAGCAGTCTTTTATAAAAGCTATGAAACCTGGCTGCTGATTTGCTTGCTGCGGCGCGGGCACTGAGCTTCCACCGCGATATCCTCTTTCGGGGTCTCACCAGTCCCGCTTGCTGCCGCAGGAAGTCTCACGCATTCTGCTCCAATCAGCAGGAGTTAAAAACAACATCCCGCTCTAGAAAAGAGTTTTTTTAAAACGCAAAAGAAGCTTCATGCCTCTTTAGAGCATCGTTTTTAATAAATCTATAATTTCACGGTTTTGTTCCTCAGACCCCACGGTAATTCTCAATGAGGTTGGAAACCCTAAAGCGGCACCTGATCTGACAATATATCCGCGCTCAAGCAGCTGCTGAAACAAGCTATTCGCATCACGGCTGAAATCAATCAGGATGAAATTTCCTTCAGAAGGATAGTAGGCAAGCTTCATTTCTTCGCAGAAAGCATAATACTGCTGCAAACCGGCTTTATTTCGGATCCGGCAGCTCTCGATGAATTCCTGGTCATCCAGTGCTGCAAGTGCTGCAGCCTGTGCAATTCTGCTTGTATTAAAGGGCTCCCTTGCCGGCTCAATTTTCTGAACCAGGCTTTTGCAGCCAATTCCATATCCGATCCTTAGTGCAGCAAGTCCGTAGGCTTTTGAAAACGTCCGGAGAATCATGACATTTTCGTACGTGTTCAGTAAGGGAAGCGAATTCGGAAAATCCTCTGCCGTTACGTATTCATAATACGCTTCGTCAAGAACAACGAGCACAGAGGCTGGCACTTTTTCAAGGAATGACTCTAAGCGGCTCTGATCCACATAGTTTCCTGTCGGGTTATTCGGGCTGCATACCCAGACAACCTTCGTGTATTCATCAATGGCAGCAAGCATCGCATCAAGGTCGTGTTCTCCCCCTTTAAGAGGCACCTCTCTGATTTCAGCATTTTCTATGACTGCATTATGCCGGTACTGAGGAAAGGTTGGTGTAGCCATGACCGTATTGGACTGATGATCGAGCAGGGATCTGCAAATGATTTGCACAATTTCATCTGACCCATTGCCAAAAATAAGCTGATTTTTATCCACTCGAAGAAGTGCCGAAAGTTTCTCGCGGAGCTCCGTACTGTATCCATCCGGATAAAGAGCAAGCTGGCTCAGTTCCCTTTCAATGGCTTCCTTTGCTTTAGGGGAATACCCATATGGATTCTCATTAGAGGCCAATTTCACAATATGATTAAGACCGTATTCTCTCTTAACCTCATCAATTGGTTTGCCCGGCTGATAAGGTTTTAAATCAAGCAGCTGGCTTTTTACTTCCATCACAAACACCTCTCCCTAGACAGATTGAACGAATGATCTGGCGAAGGCTTCTACCTTTTGAAGGGCTTCATTGCGGTCAGCTTCAGACAGCAGCTGATCGTGAAGTTCTTCGAGCTTGCGAATGATAGAGCTTCCCACAACAACGCCGTCACCGACTTCATTCATTTTTCTGGCCTGCTCACCTGAGGAAATCCCAAATCCCACTGCAACTGGAATCGGCGAGACAGCTTTTACCTCATTAATAAATTGAAACACGTTTTGATCAAACGTTTTCCGCTCGCCGGTTACCCCTAAAGAAGAAACACAGTAAAGGAATCCGTCCGATGCCTGTGCAATTTTCTTCAACCGGGAAGAAGATGTCGGGGCTACCATTGAGATAAAATAAAGATTTTCAGCTTTGCAGCGGGTGCGGATCCGCTCATTTTCTTCAAACGGCAAATCCGGAATGAGCAGACCATCCACATTATTTTCGCGCATTAAAGCGAAAAAGTTTTCTTCCCCCAATTGTAACACAGGATTGTAATAAGTGAACAGAATGACAGGAATCTCTACTCCATTTTCCCTCATTTGAGGTACAAGTTCCATTGCTTTTACAATATTCATTCCCTGTTTTAGCGCTCTTCCTGAAGCACGCTGTATAACAGGCCCGTCTGCAAGCGGATCAGAGTAAGGAATGCCAAGCTCAATTGCTGATGCTCCTGCTTTTTGAAGAGCCAGGGCGAGGTCAACAGTGGCTTCTGCATCAGGGTCGCCTGCTGTTATAAAAGGAATGAATAGTTTTTTATTTTGATCCAGAAGAGACTGAAAGTAATTCATCTTGATCCACTTCTCCTTTCAATGCTTTCATAAGGGTATGAACATCTTTATCTCCGCGTCCGGACAAGCATACGAGAATGGATTGTTCCGGTGACATCGTCTCAGCGATTATAAACGCCTTCGCCAGCGCATGCGCCGATTCAATGGCTGCAAGCAGCCCTTCCTCTTTAGCGGTCCTGTGGAGTGCATCAAGAGCCTCCTGATCTGTAGCGGAAATATATTGAACTCTTCCTGTGTCAGCTAAATGGGCATGTTCAGGACCGACGCCCGGATAATCAAGTCCTGCTGAAATGGAATACGGTTCAATGATTTGTCCAAATTCATCCTGAATCAGATAGGTTAAGGAGCCATGGATTACACCACTCGTTCCTTTTGTAATGGTCGCTGCATGAAGCGGTGTATCGATTCCCTTACCTGCGGCTTCCACCCCAATAAGTTCGACATCATCATGCAGGAAAGGATGAAACATGCCGATTGCATTGCTTCCCCCTCCTACACAAGCAATCACTTTATCTGGCAGCCCGCCCGTTCTTTCTGCAAATTGCTTTTTGGATTCCTCTCCAATCACTTTCTGAAAATCTCTTACAATCATAGGATATGGGTGGGGACCAACTACAGAGCCAATCATATAAAAATGATCTTCGCAGTGCTGCACCCAGTATCTGATTGCTTCATTTGTTGCATCTTTCAAGGTCTTATTCCCCGAGTGAACAGGCACAACTTCGGCTCCGAGCAACTCCATTCTGAAGACATTCAGCTGCTGCCTTTCAACATCTTCAGCACCCATAAACACTTTGCATTTCATACCAAACTTTGCTGCGACCGTAGCGGCAGCCACTCCATGCTGGCCTGCACCAGTTTCTGCGATTAGCTGATTCTTGCCCATCCTTTTCGCGAGCAGCGCCTGTCCGATTGCATTATTAATTTTGTGTGCTCCTGTATGATTCAAATCCTCACGTTTTAAATAGATGGACGCTCCGCCTATTGATTTCGTGAGATTTTCAGCGAATGTCAGCGCTGTGGGTCTTCCTGAGTATTCCTTAAGAAGATGCACATATTCTTCCTTAAATGCGGGGTCCGCAGCTGCTTCACGGTAGGCATTTTCCAGCTCTTCAAGCGGTTCCATTAACGTCTCAGGAACAAATTTCCCTCCAAAATCTCCATATCTTCCTTTAATGTCCGGATACATAATCAAACACCCTCTTCTCAAAATTTTTCAGCAGTTCTGCATCTTTGCTTCCATTCCGCTCAATTCCGCTTGCAAGGTCAATTCCTGCCGGTTCCGTCCTTAAAAGGTCTTGAACATTATCAGGGGCAACACCCCCAGCAATGAAACACGGTTTGCCCATTTGCTCTGCTTGCTCTAAATACCTCCCGGCTAATGACCAGTCAAAGGCCACTCCCGTTCCGCCCCATGAGCCCTTTACATGGCTGTCAATTAAAAATACATCTGTACAGGGTCCATATTGAGCCATCTTTGTCAATGCAGACTCATCATGCCTGATCGCTTTCCATATTTCCTGGCTGTTCCTTTGTTTAAACTCTTCCAGTAAAGGAAGGGATTCTTCTCCATGAAATTGAACAGCATCTAAATTCAAGATTCGGCATGCTTCCTCAACCTCTTCAAGCGCTGGGTTCACAAAAACTCCAACATGCTTCTTACCGTTTTTCCCAAACTCGTCTATCCATTCTTTTACTTCAGAAGGTTCGGTTCTCCGTTTGCTTTCGGTGAAAATAAATCCAATGAAATCCGCTTTTGACTGGCTTGACAGTCTGTAATCTTCCTTGCTTTTGTTGCCGCAATACTTAAGGAGCGGACGCTTCATTCTGCTTCACCAAACAGAATTCTTATTGCTTGCTCCTGATCCTGATGCCTCATGAGCGACTCTCCAACTAAAACGGCATGTGCACCGAATTCTTTTACTGCATCCAGATCAGCTTTTGTATGAATTCCGCTTTCACTTACTAATAATGACCCGTCTGGGATATAACCGGTAAATTCCCCTGCTCTTCTGATGTCTGTCTGAAATGTGGTCAAGTCACGGTTGTTTACACCGATCAGCTCAGGCGAGATCTCTTTTAAAATTCTCTCGAGAATCTGAACAGAATGGACTTCTACTAAAGCATCCATCCCGCGCTCTTTTGCATGATGATACAGCTCCGCAAGCAAGGAAGGATCCAGCGCTTCTCCAATCAGAAGAATGGCATCAGCACCGATAAGATCAGACTCTTCTATTTGAATGTGATCCACGATAAAATCCTTCCTTAGAACCGGCAAGCTCGTTTCACGCTTTGCAAGACTCAAATAGCTGTTTTCCCCTTTAAAGAACTTGCTGTCAGTCAGCACAGACAAACAGTCGGCCCCTCCAAGCTCATATTGTTTTGCATGAATTTCAGGAGAAAAAAGATCTTTTATAATTCCTTTTGAAGGAGAAGCCTTCTTCACTTCTGAAATCAGTCCGATCGTTCGTTTCGGATTTTTCAGCGCTTGATAAAACGGCCGCTTTGGGAGCTTTTGATCCTCTGGTTTCTGATAGGCAAGGATTTCTGTTTTTTTATGGTCAAGGATTTGGCTAAGCATATTTCTCCTCCTTTTTCATTTGCAGTCTCTCTAGCTGTGCAAGTGCCTTACCGGATATGAGGGCTTGTTTGGATAAGCGGACCCCTTCTTTCAGACTGCCGGAATATCCGGCTGTATAAAGTGCAGCTCCTGCATTTAAGGAAATAATGTCCTTTACGGCTTCAGGCCCTTTATTTTGAAATGCCTGGCATATAAGTGAGGCGCTTTCCTTCGGATTGGCTGCTTTCAAGTCAAGCGGATTCCCGCGCTCCATTCCAAATTCCTCAGGAGATATTGTATACCGTGATATCTCTCCGCCCCTCACTTCCAATACATTCGTTTCATCTGTGATCGTAATTTCGTCAAGTCCGTCTGCTCCCGTTACCAGCAGGGCATGTTCGGTTCCAAGCTCGCATAGCGCTTTAGCCATCAGTTCCGCATAACGATCTGAGAATACCCCAATCACCTGTCTTGAAGCATTCGCCGGATTAGCGAGCGGCCCGAGAAGATTAAAGGCCGTTCTAAACCCAATTTCCTTTCTCGGATTAACTGCATGCTTCATCGACGTATGGTACAGGGGGGCAAACAGGAATCCCATGTGGTTTTTTTCCACTTCTGCCGCTGCCTCCCGAGGGGTTTCCAGAGGCTTGATACCCAATTCTTCCAGTACATCGGCACTCCCGCTCTTGGAGGTGAATGAACGGTTTCCGTGTTTGGCTACTTTCACCCCGAAAGATGAAGCTGCAATGGCAGCAGACGTGGATATGTTAAAGGTCGAGGCATGATCCCCTCCCGTTCCGCACGTATCAACGGCACTCTCCAATCCGTGGATCACAATCATTTTTTCTTTCATCGCCTCAGTAAAGCCGATGATTTCTTCCACGGTTTCTCCTCTTAATCTTAAGATGGATAAAAAACTGGCAATCTGGCTTGGTGTGGCTTGCCCCTCCATGATTTCAAGCATGGCCTCTTTCGCCTCTAGTCTCGTAAAAAATGTACCTTCAACGGCTCGTGATAGGATGTTTTTCATAACGGACCTCCTTGCCAAAATGATCGTTTGCCAGCTCGATTGCTTTAATCAATGCGCTTGCCTTGCTTCGTGTTTCCTCATACTCGCTTTCCGGCACAGAATCAGCAACAATTCCTGCCCCCGCCTGGACATAGGCTTTATTGCCCTTCACCACAGCTGTACGGATGGCAATGCATGAGTCAATGTTGCCATCGAACCCGATATAAGCAATGCTCCCGGCATATTGATTTCTTGGGGTGGGCTCAAGTTCCTGCAGGATTTCCATCGCCCTCACTTTCGGTGCTCCGGAAACCGTTCCTGCAGGGAACGAAGCAAGCAATGCATCAGTCGGATGGATCCCCTCCCTCAGCTGTCCGGTCACTTTGGAAAGCAGGTGCATAACATGGGAAAAATACGTCAGTTCCATATAGTTTTCGGTTTTAACAGAATGATAGGCTGCTACTCTGCCAATATCATTTCTTGCAAGATCAACAAGCATCAGATGCTCCGCCTTTTCTTTATCATCACCGAGCAGGCTTTCTCCCAGGGCAGCATCCTCCTGATCATTTCTCCCCCTCTTCCTTGTACCTGCAATCGGATGAATTTCTAAATGGCCGTTTTGAACATGGATCAATCGCTCAGGAGAGCTTCCCACGATTTCAATCCCGTCTGCTTTTAAATAAAAGAGATAGGGAGAAGGATTAACCTTTCGCAAAATTCTGTATAAATCAAATCCATTTGCCTGGATCGGGACCTCGAATCTTTGGGAGAGGACTGTTTGAAAAACATCGCCTGAAGCAATATATTTTTTAATCTTCTCGACTTTTTCAATGAATTCTTCTTTTTTCATGTTTGATTGGACCTCATCAAAACGAACGTTTGACCTATGATCATAGCTTAAAAACATTTCTTTCAGCGGCTTATTCTCTTCAAGCTCCTTCAGAATGCTATTGATTTTTGCATCTGCTTTTTGATACCTGGAAATGAGCTCTGCCTCTTCTTCCTTTCCATTCAAAAAGGAAAATTCGATAATGTACAGCTGATTCTCGGTATGATCAAATGCTATATATGTGCTGCATACAGCAAGGCTGCATACTGGCTCTGCCGGATTCAATCCGGGATGCTTTTTAACTTTTTCAAAAAGACTGACGGAATCATATCCAATACAGCCAACCGCTCCTCCCTTAAATGGGATGGGAATCTCGGGAAGCTTAATTTGCAGTGAATCATCAAGGTTCTTGAACACATCTGAAAAACTGGAAGACTCATATTTACTGCAGCCGTTTTTGTCCCGGATTGTAAATAGTCCTTGTTTTTCTTCTATGGTAAAGACTGTATTTAACCCGATAAATGAATAATTGGACCAGCTGGATTCACGATCGCTGCTTTCCAATATATAAACTGCCTGTTTTTCTAAAGCATTAAAAATTTGAATGGGAGTTAATGTATCAATTTTGTAGGTGTGGACGACCGGGATTGTCCGGAAGTCTTTTGCATCATGTAAAAATGAGGGTAAATCTGAATGGTTCATTCCTGGTTCCTCCTCTAATTTTGCAGAGGAGAATGGGATGAGTCGGAGGTTTTTTGACCGGCTATGCATTTTGGGTATGCGAAATAATATAAGCATACCGCCTATAACAAAATAAGCCCAAAAACATACATATGTATGTCTTTGGGCAGCATAGTCCGAATCATATACAAGAAAGTGATTCCTCAGCTATACTCATTCATTCTCAGCTACCCTAAACTCTTCTCTGCTCTTGCTCTCAACTAATTACTCTCTTGAACTTATTGAATATTCTAGTACGTTTGCGATGCTATGTCAACGCTGAAGAGTTTACTGCGATGGAAGCAAATCCGGTCTTAACACCACAGCTCCTTCTAAATAAACATGCTGTACCTGATCCTGCTTCAGTTCTGTATCTGCGTTTATCATAACGCGGATGCATTTTTCCAAGGCTCCAGGGACGGCGATTTCTGCCATGCACATAACCGGTACATGCTTCCACCCATCTAATTCCCTTAGTGCCTTTGCAGGAAACGCAGCATCAAGATCCTTCGTTGCCGTAATAATGACACTTGATACGTTTTCAGGAACGATATGATTATCTGCGGCTATTTTCCTGAAAAGCTGTTCAGATACGGCCCAAATCGATTCCTTTGTATTGTCAGGAGATGTCGTAGCGCCTCTAATCCCTCTAATCAAACAATCTCCTCCTTTCGGAATTCTTCCAGCAAGTCTTGAAGTCTCTCAGGAAGATACGAATGGATTACAGGTGTTCCGATTTCCTTCAGGAGCACCATATTTACTTTGCCGGATGCCGTCTTTTTGTCACTGAGCATAAAATTCATCAGTTCTTCAGAAGAAAGCTCTTCCGGTACAGCAACTGGAAATCCAATCTCTTTGAACCAATCCTTTAGCTCACCAGCAGACAGGTCGGCATTAAGCTCTTTTTCACTTAGCCAGCTGGCGAAAAGCATTCCTGCAGCTACGGCATCTCCATGCGTTATTCTGCCATAGCCAAGCGCTGCCTCAATAGCATGGCCAAGCGTATGACCAAAGTTCAAATAAGCCCTGACACCCGTCTCCTTTTCATCCTGAGAAACAATTCCCGCTTTTATTTTTATTCCTTCTTTGATCATCGTGGCAAGCTGGTCTGCATTTGGATTCACTACAGCTGAAAGATCTTTTTGCAGCCATGAAAGAAAGGAAGCATCAGCAATCATGGCATGCTTGATTACTTCAGCCATCCCAGACCGCATTTCCTCAGCAGGGAGACTTTCTAAAAACTGAGGGTCAAAAAAAACGGCCTTTGGCTGGTAAAATGCACCGATCATATTTTTGCCTTTTGGATGATTAATAGCCGTTTTGCCTCCAACAGCGCTGTCATGGGCAAGTAGGGTGGTGGGAATTTGTATAAAAGGAATTCCTCTCATAAAGGTAGCGGCAGCAAAACCCGCAAGGTCCCCTACAACCCCTCCTCCGAGTGCTGCAATCATACTTTTCCTGTCCAAGCCTTTTTCCAGTGCATATGTAAGGATCGCGTAATACTGTTCAAAAGATTTTGCTTCTTCACCGCTCTGGACAGCAAACATTGCAACAGGAGAAATTTTTTCAAGCCTTTCTTTAACCTGTTTACCGTAAAGTCTGTGTACCGTATCATCTGTAATCAGAAGAATTTTTTCAGGAACTGTTCCCCCGTCAGCCAGCACCTTATCCAACAGCTCAAGGGCTTGATTCCCAATCAGTACTGGATAAGACAATTCACCAGCTGCTACCATAACGGATTCCATTAAAATTCCCTCGCACGCTGCCGCATTTTCTCAGCATTTTCCCTGATCAAATCCATACGGTCCTGACCAAATTGCTCTGTTATTGCCGCTGCAAGCTCCCAGGCAACGACAGCCTCAGCTACAACACTTGCTGCTGGAACAGCACAGCTGTCAGATCGTTCTATACTCGCAGAAAAAGGCTCTTTTGTTTCAATATCGACGCTTTGCAGCGGTTTGTACAACGTCGGAATCGGCTTCATAACACCTCTGGCGATAATCGGCATACCAGTCGTCATGCCGCCTTCAAGACCCCCAAGACGATTCGTCTTCCTGTAGTAGCCACGGCTCTCATCCCAGGCAATTTCATCATGAACCTGGCTTCCAAACAGCCTTCCCGCCTCAAAGCCAATGCCGATTTCAGCACCTTTGAAAGCATTTATGCTCATAATAGCCGCAGCAATTTTCGCATCTAATTTTCTGTCGTAATGGACATAGCTTCCTACACCGGGAGGCATGCCCTCTGCGACTACTTCTACTATTCCTCCAATGGAATCTCCATTTTCTTTAGCCAGATCGATGGCTTCCATCATTTTAACTGCTGCCTTTTCATCCGCACAGCGGACAGGAGAATCTTCTGTTTTAGCAATTAATTCGTCTACGCTGGAAAACGGTGCATGTTCAGAGCGTATTCCGCCGATTTCAAGGACATGCCCGGCAATTTTAATCCCGCAGTCCTCCAGAATTCTCTTTGCCACCGCTCCAGCAGCTACCCTGACCGTTGTTTCTCTCGCAGAAGAACGTTCCAGCACGTTTCTCATGTCACGGTGCCCGTATTTAATGGCTCCGTTTAAATCTGCATGCCCGGGTCTCGGACGGCTGATCTGCCGCTTGACTTCAGCTTCTTCATTTTCTTCAATTGGCTCAGCACCCATAATTTTTGTCCAATGCTTCCAGTCTTTATTTTCAACGATCAAAGCAATAGGAGAACCAAGCGTTTTCCCGTGCCTCACGCCGCCGGCAATAAACACCTGGTCCTTTTCAATTTGCATTCTCCGGCCTCTGCCGTGCCCTTTTTGCCTTCGGGCCAAATCATGATTGATGTCTTCCGCAGTCAGGTGCAGACCTGCCGGAATTCCTTCAAGAATTGCTGTCAGCTGCGGTCCATGTGACTCACCTGATGTTAAATATCTCATCGACGGACTCTCCCTTCAACGCGTTAACGCTTTTATGTATAAATTTATTATAAGACACTATACCATAGATTTTTTATAAAAAGTAGCATCTTCCTATTTTTTGCGGTAGAAAAACGGCTCTGTTGACTCAAAGCCATATTTATCTGGATGAAAGATTTGTTCCGTGCTCCCTACAAATAAATATCCGCCTCTTTTTAAAGATTGGCTAAATTTACTGTATACGATTTCTTTTGCCTCTTCAGTAAAGTAGATCAGCACATTACGGCATACAATCAGATCGAGCTGGCTCTCATAGGAATCTGAAAGAAGATTATGCTTTTTAAACTGTACCATTTTTTTAATATCTTCCTTCACTTCAAATGAATCCTCCAGTGAATGAAAGTATTTCCTTTTTATCAGCTCCGGAACCTCTTTAATCGCCCTGTCTGCATATAACCCAAGCTTTGCTCTCGCAAGAACGTTATCATCGAGGTCCGTTGCAAGGATCCAAGGTTCCTTTATCCCATTATTCTTGGCGATCATCGCAATAGTATATGGTTCCTCACCTGTTGAGCAGGCAGCACTCCAAATTTTAAGCTTGGTTCTATCCGTTGAAAGCTCTGGAAGAACCTTTTTCTCAAGCACTTCCCAGCGCTTGCTGTTGCGGAAAAATTCGGATACATTAATCGTCATCCGATCCAGAAATTCAAGCAGAAGCGCGTCACTTTTTTTCAGTTCCTGAAAATAAACGGTAAAGGAGGCATACCCTTTCTTTTCATATAAAGAGGTTAACCGTCTTTTCATTTGTGCCTCTTTGTATAAACTAAGATCAATCCTTGTAAGCTGATAAATATTCTTTGCAAAAAGCTGGTATTCATCCATATATTCTATTCTCCTGTATTTAATTCTCTGTAAATTCTTTAAAATGAGTATAGCGTAAAATGAGTTCAAAATGGGAGGAGTAAACAAAAAAAGGCCAGCCTGGCAGGCTGACCGCAAAAATTAATAAATGCAGCTATTCATTAGTTTTTCGTATCCAACAAGCTCCTCCTGCTTAAAGAAAAGACCAATCTCTCTTTCAGCAGCTTCAGGCGAGTCAGATCCATGAATAATGTTCTTCCCGACAATCACACCATAATCCCCTCTGATGGTGCCTGGAAGTGCTTCCTTCGGATTTGTTTTGCCCATCATCTGGCGGGACGTTTCGATGACATTCTCCCCTTGCCATACCATTGCAAAAACCGGACCGGAAGTAATAAATTCTACCAGCTCATTATAAAAACTTTTCCCCTTATGTTCCCCGTAGTGTTCTTCAGCAAGCTCCTGAGAAATTTGCATTAATTTAGCTCCGGCTAATTGAAAGCCCTTTCTTTCAAACCTTTGCAAAATTTCCCCGATTAGTTGTCTTTGAACACCATCAGGTTTGACCATCAAAAAAGTATTTTCCACAATTCTCCACCCCGTCAAATTATGTATGGGTTTTCATTTACCCTTTAGAATCGTACCATTTTTAATGGTAATTTACAATCAGGAGTGGAGAAATGGGTTAAATTTTTCTTTTCCCAATATATTTCGCAATCGAGTGCATTGTACTTCTCGCCTTATTGGAGGGCATTTCATTAAGCAATGCGAAAGCTTTGTTAAGATACCGATTGCTTACATCATATGATTTTTCAATCGCACCTGATTTTTTTATGGCGTCAATAATCGGTTTGATTTCATCAGGCTTTGTGTCAGAGCTTATTTTCATAATTTCATTTTTTAAATTCCGGTCCTCCATCGCGATCAGCACAGGGAGTGTAATATTCCCTTGCAAAAGGTCGCTTCCTACCGGCTTTCCGAGCTGCTTTTCAGAGGAAGTAAAATCAAGAATGTCATCAATGATCTGAAAAGACATTCCTACATTATAGCCGAACCAATACAATTTTTTATGAAGCTGTGGATCTGTTCCGGCAGATATAGCCCCAAGCTGACAGCTTGTTGCAATCAATATGGCGGTTTTCCTTTTTATTCGCTTCAAATAATCCTTCATTGTCTGTTCGTATCGGTATTTATCTTTAAGCTGCTCGATTTCTCCGATGACAACGTCGACAATTGTCTTAGAGAGAATCTTATGTGCGAGCGGATCTTCGAGTGCCGTCATTTGTTCAAGTGATTTTGCAAGCAAATAATCCCCGGTATACATGGCAATTCGATTGTCCCACCTTGCTTTGACTGTGGGTCTTCCCCTTCTGAGTTCAGCATCATCAATAACGTCGTCATGAACGAGTGTAGCCATATGAATGATTTCAAGTGCCACAGCAACGTGCTTGATTTTGTCGATATGATAGTCACCGAACATTCCCGAAAGGAGAACAAAAACCGGACGTATCCGTTTTCCGCCTGCCTGGAGCATATCAAGTCCTGCTTCGCTAAGCATCGGATAACTGGATTGAACCACATCTTCAAGCTCCTGCTCAATCACATCCAAATCTTTGTTTAAAAAGGTATATAAATTTTTAAATTTCATTCAATCCACCAACAATCAAGTGTGTTATTTAACAGGTTTGGAGCCCATATGCATCGCAGCTACTCCACCGGTATAAGGCTTAACTTCTACCTTTTCCAGTCCTGCTGATCTGAACATGTCAGCAAGCTCGTTCATTCCAGGAAAGTCTCTAGCTGATTCCTGAAGCCAGGAATATTCTTTGAAGCTCTTTGCAAACACCTTTCCAAACATTGGCATTACGTATCGGAAATAAGTGTAATAAAGCTGTTTAAATCCAGGCATTTCAGGCTGTGAGGTTTCCAGACAAACCACTTTTCCGCCGGGCTTTACCACCCTCTGCATTTCTTTAAGGACGGTCATGTAATCAGGAACATTGCGCAATCCAAATCCAATGGTTACATAATCGAATGTTGAGTCCTGAAACGGAAGCTTCATCGCATTGCCATGAAGGAGAGAGACTTGCTGCATTCCGGATTTCTTTACTTTTTCATGACCGACTGAAAGCATATTCTGGCTGAAATCAAGCCCGACTGCTTCCCCTTCAGGACCAACCGCTTCACCAAGAGCAAGAGTCCAGTCTGCTGTACCGCAGCAAACATCCAACGCCTTTTCCCCGGACTGTACGTTCATGCGTTTCATGGTTTCCTTCCGCCAGGCAACATGGCGCTGAAAGCTGATTACTGAATTCATTTTATCGTAATGCGGGGAAATTTTCTCAAATACCCCATGTACCCGTTCTTCTTTTGACTGCTGCATTATTAAAACCCTTCTTCCGCAAGCTTAGTGGATAAGGTATCCTCATGAAATCTCATATTTTCAAGCCTGCCAAGCAAAGCCTGCTTCATGGTATGTGAGCTTTCAAGGCTTCTCTCAACAAGTGAAACCGCCTCATCAAAATAAAAATTGCAACGTTTTATTAAGTCCGTCCGAATTGTTTCTACATCCTGAAAGGGTCCTTTTTCTGATGAATATTTCTTCATCATCAATGAACTGCCGGATACCATTTTCATTTTCTCAGCGGAAAGGCGTTTATATGAAAGGAATTTTCTGGAGACCGCTTTCCATAGGTCAATACCAAAATGGTCTGAAAGGTGCTGGCAAAGTGCTGTTTCAATTACAATCATACTTTTTACCGCTTCTTCAATATCCATGTTTGATGCCTCATATAGCCTTATTTTATGTTCATTGATTTCTTTTATCGCCGTTGCTAACGTTCGAACCATCCTGACATCATTCATTTCTGCCAGAAGAGCATAATAAAGGCCGCTGTAATAGTCCCCGGCCAGGACAGTAAGCTGCCGTTTAAAAAACTGCCCTTTCTCTACATGAACAGAAGTCGATACTTTATCATGGGTATCAAGGGCAATCTGGACCAGCATAGCTGTGACCGTATAATTTTTCTTTTCCTCTTCTGTTACAGGAGCTTCATCTAAAATTGCATAGAATAGAAGCAATTTATCTTCATCCACTACAGGTGAAGATAAAAAGCGCGCCAAATACGGATGGCTCAATTTCAAATCCAGCCGCTCTTTTAATTCCGCCAAAGTTTCATAGATGTTCTGCAAAGAAATCACCCTTGTCCCCTAATCATTTAATCGTCCATTCGACATGCTAGCAAAGACGTAAAAGTCAAGACCGGCACATTTAATTATAGCATATTGTGCCCTAACCATCCCTAAATAAGTATTCGTCCATTGAAGCGCTTAGAGAAGCACGCCTTGAAGCCTGCTCTCTGTTTAAGCGCCGCCTATTTTCTGGGATCACTTTCCATTTCTCCGTGGCTGGTCAGAATCTTTGCATTTCCGCGTACTTTTATTGCAGATGTATGCTCTGTAAATTGGGCAATCATTACCTCGCCTTTGTCCAATTTCTCTGAATGGTGAAAGCGTGTATCGGAACCTCGTGTCAGTCCGATAACGTGGACACCGTCTTCGATCGCTTTAATGACCACAAAATCATTTGCCGGATTTTTCATTCTGCTTTACCGCCCATCTATTAAAAATTATTAAGAGCTGCGTATGAGGGAAAGTACCTCTGCTCTTGCTGCCTGATCGTTTTGAAATACCCCTCGGACTGCAGAAGTAATCGTTTTTGAACCTGGCTTTTTGACACCCCGCATCGTCATACACATATGCTCAGCTTCTACTACAACCATAACCCCATGCGGATCAAGCGTATCTAAAATGCTGTCTGCTACAGTCGACGTAATTCTCTCTTGCAGCTGAGGGCGCTTTGCAACTGCTTCAACAGCCCTGGCCATTTTGCTCAGTCCGGTTACTTTGCCGCCTTTTGGAATATAGGCAACATGGGCATGACCGTAAAAAGGGACAAGGTGATGTTCGCACATTGAGTAAAATGGGATGTCTTTTATAAGGACGAGTTCTTCATGGTCTTCCCCGAAGATCGTTTTGAAGTGTTCAGAAGGGTCTTCATTCAAGCCTGAAAAAATTTCCGCATACATGCGGGCTACCCTTTTAGGGGTATCCATCAGCCCTTCGCGGTTTGGATCTTCTCCAATCGCTTCCAGGATTAGTTTTACAGCTTCTTCAATTTTCCCGTGGTTAATCTCGTTCATTTAGCTGCCTCCTGCTTACATGTCAAAAGTTTTTTTCGTTCGTTTTATTCAGATTTTAGCACATCAAAGAGTTTAAAAGCAAAAGCTAGACCCTTCCTGGATGCTCTGCAGCATATGAATAGTTATGTATTGCTGGTCTTGGGATTACGATACCCATCAACTTTGCAGAAAACAAATGAAAAGCCCCTTAAAAAGGGGCCATCTGTGAAGAAACGTGTATGTATTTGCTCATGCCATACACAAATAAAAGAATGTGCTAATTATTTGCCAGCAACAGCATCTTTAAGAGCTTTACCTGGTTTGAAAGCAGGCACTTTGCTTGCCGGGATTTCAATCTCTTCACCTGTTTGCGGGTTGCGACCTTTACGGGCTGCACGCTCGCGAACTTCGAAGTTACCAAAACCGATAAGTTGTACTTTATCGCCGTCTTTCAACGCGTCAAGAATCGTATCGAAAACGGATTCAACTGCTTTAGTCGCGTCCTTTTTGGATAGTTCGCTAGCCTCAGCTACTGCATTGATTAGTTCTGTTTTGTTCATGCCTTTCACCTCCTCCCAAGAATGGGTAGAATAACAGTTAAGCTGTTATTACATTTCTTCACAGAAATCGCCTGAAATATACGTTAAATCAAGCTTTTACTGTTAACACGCTTATCTTAACGGATACCAAAAGAGAATTCAATGATTTTCCGCTTAAATAGCGCATATTTTAGGCAAATCTGACCATTAGAGAGAAATTATTCTCTAAATGCTGTTAGTAGATTATCATAATTAATTTGCCTTAGCAAGAAATAACGATGAAATTCGTTGATATTAAAGGGATTATGAGCATTATAAGGCATTTCCCAGCCTGTTTTCCATATTATGTAAATAACAAAGAAAGGCTGTTATACCAGCCTTTCTCAAAACCTAATGTTAGTTTCCGCTTCTGCGAATAGAACGGCAAACCCATGGATTTCTGTTTCTTGAACCTCTGCCGGAACGGCGGGCTGTACCTCTGCGCGAACCTCTGCCAGAGCAGCGGCTGCCTCTGCGTGATCCTCTGCCGGAACGGCGGCTGCCTCTGCGTGATCCTCTGCCGGAACGGCGGCTGCCTCTGCGCGAACCTCTGCCGGAACGGCGGCTGCCTCTGCGCGAACCTCTGCCTGAGCGGCGGCTGCCTCTGCGTGAACCTCTGCCTGAGCGGCGGCTGCCTCTGCGTGAACCTCTGCCTGAGCGGCGGCTGCCTCTGCGTGATCCTCTGCCGGAACGGCGGCTTCTTCCCGGAGGCATCATTAACATCTCTTCTACCTCTGCTTCAGAGGGATCTTGAAACAAAAATCCTTCAAGACCATTTTCTAAAGCAAGCTGATGAGCATCAAAAATATCATGTTGTGTCATATATTTTCTAACCCCCTTTATTCTTTATGCTCTAGAATACGCTTCAGCGTCTGCGATTGCTTGGTTTGTTGTCCCACACTTTGAAAATATACTCGTGCCCTTTAACAAAGATTAGTTGTCTTTGCATAAGATGGCATACCATCAAAAAGGTGTGATGAATATGAACTCTGCCGAAGCATCCATCAAAAAGCTGAATTGTTCCATCACTCCCCGTCATTTGACTGAACTTAGACGAGATTTGTGGAACGATGAACCTCTCCCTGCTACACTTGTCTTTCAGGATCAAATAAAGGTTCATGCCGAAATAGCATACAGGGGAGCACATACAAGGAAAGCGAAGAAAAAATCATATTTTATTAATCATGCAGGAAGGAAAAAGGTGAAGGGAGAAAGTGAATTCCATTTAAATGCTGAATATTACGATCCTTCTTTTATGAGAAATGCATTGTCATTTAAGTTCCTGGATTTAATCGGACTGATTGTCCCTCACTGGGAATATGTAAAATTTTATATAAATGGAAAATACGAAGGAATTTATTTGAAACTTGAGTCTGTAAATGAAGATTTCGCAGAAAAACACAGGCTTAATCCGTGCTCCATCATCTATGCAATTGATGGAGACGCTAACTTTTCTCTTCACAGTGACCTTGATAAGTCGCTGAAAAAAAACTTGCTTCAGGGATATGAACTTAAATCAGGCAATAAATCAGCGCTAATGAGGCTAACTGAATTTATTGTATTTGTAAATACGGCCACACATCAGGAATTTGAAAAAAGAATTACTGAATATATAAATGTCCGTCAGTACTTGTCTTGGCTGGCAGGTGTCGTTTGCCTGCAAAACTTTGACGGTTTTGTCCACAATTACGCACTATTGCTGGATGAACAGACCAATCAATTTATTATTATCCCCTGGGATTATGATGCAACCTTTGGAAGAGACGTGAATGGGACCGATATGGGAGCTGAATACGTCAGAATTGAGGGATACAATACACTGTCTGCAAGACTCCTGGCCATCGAATCTTTTAAAAATATTTATGCAGGGCTTATGAACAGTTTATTGGATCAAACATTTACTACCAAAACAATTACTCCAATGATTGATGATCTGTTTGCCCAATTGGAACCAGAAGTTCAAGGAGATCCTTATGTCGGGAAATATGTACAGGAATTTAGACAGGAGCCACGCTTTATTAAAGATTTTATTCAGGCTAGAAACGATTTTTTATCCAGGGAATTGTCCAACAGAGGATGGAAGTAGGCAACAGAACCAATTGCTGCTGTTTTGCTAAATTTGGGTTCTAATCTTGGTTCAACTTATGCCATGGGTGAGTATAAATGCATTATAAATAACTACTATGGACATTTTCCGAGGAGGAAGAATGATGAAACAAAAGCAAAACTCAAGATACTGGAAATCCTATGTGGGCGAAACAGTGAAAATTAACCGCGGCGGCCCTGAAGCCAAAAAAGGGACGCTCCTTGATTTAGGTACAGATTTCCTCGTTTTAGCCGTAGAAAAACCTGGTCCTAAAAGTCCGGTTGTTTACTACCAGCTTCACCACGTTAAAAGCGTGACCGCAGAATCCAATTCAGAACAAGAAGCGGATGAAAGAGCAGTTGCAGCTGAAGAAGCAGAAAGAGAATTAGCAGCCGAAGAGGCGGAAAGAAGATTAGCTGCTGCTGAAGCTGAAGCAAGATTGGAAGAAGCAGAAGCACAGAAAGAAGACGTGAAAGCACAGGAAATTCCTGATTATTACTATTCTCGCAATTTCCGCAGCCTGCTTCGCATGCATGAAGGCGAAGAAGTTCAAATCAATCAGGGCGGACCAGATTCTGTAAAAGGGACAATTTTGGACGTAAAAAGTGACTTTGTCATTGTAAAATCCAAAAAAGATGTTCTTTATATCAGCATGTATCATATTAAAAGCCTTGCAGGCATTATCAGCAAAGAACAAGAAAACGAGCAGGAAAATGAAGGAAAAGAGGATTGCGGCTGTGAGGATGAATACTTTCTTGCACATAGCTACGACAGATTGTTTCAAGCACTCAGAGGATCTGAAATAGCCATTCATAGCGGCGGTCCTGAAAAAGCAGAAGGAACCTTGTATGAGCAGGGCCGCGGCAGATATGTCTTGGAAGGAAAAAAAGAATCCATCGTTATTGAACCAGGACACGTTCGCAGCATTAAAGCCAAAATGTCCAATGAAGAAGAAAGCAATGCAGAAGAAAATCAAAATGGGAACGAAGAAAATGAAAACAAATCCCAGGACTCAAATAAAAACAACCAGGAAGCGAACGAGAAAAGTGAACCGGTCCGCGAACGCAGCTACGACAGAGTGTATACTCAAGTAACGAAAACAGTGGATTTCCATTGGAAAAGATAAGCAGCACTCAATAACTGCAAGGAGGAGCGACCGTTGACTTACACACAGCTGATCGGAAAACCGGTTGAAGCAGAAATTACCGGCAAAGTGAAATTTTTAGGACACTTAGTAGACGCAGGACTGGATATCATCGTTTTATTCAACGGCACTCAGCACCTTTATATCCCCCTTCTGCACGTTCACAGCATCCAGCAGACATCTGAAATGGAGAGTTTTGAAGGTGAAATTCCAGAAAAACCGGTAAAGTCTGATGAACAGATTTCTTACCGCAAAACGCTGAATCAGGCGAAGGGAATATTTGCAGAAATTTACGTGACCGGCAATAAATCTCTGCATGGATATATTACGAATGTGTTGAATGACTATCTGGTTTTTTATTCACCTGTCTTCAAAAATGTACTGATTTCCCTTCATCATTTGAAGTGGCTGATTCCATATCCCGCTAATACTACTCCCTATACATTAAACAGCCAGGAGCTGCCTGTTACGATTGCAGGATTAAGTGTAAATCGGAATTTAGAAGAGCAGCTAAAGAAATATACCGGCCAGATGCTCGTTTTTGATTTAGCAGAAAATCCTGAAAAAATAGGACTTCTCAAAAACATCGAACAAAACATGATGGAACTGATAAAAGCAGACGGACAGCCCATTTATCTGAAAATCAGCCACGTTAAGGCAGCTCATTTGCCATAAAAAACACAAACCAATGAGAAAATCTCATTGGTTTTACATATTTATGTTGAGATATATCCAGCCAAGCAGGAAGAAAACGGTTACCACTACAGTTAATGGAATAGCAAGCAGTGTTACTTTCATATAGCTCTTCCACTTAATTTTGATCCCGTTTTCTTTTAAAATATACAGCCAAAGCAATGTGGCAAGCGTTCCGATCGGCGTTACGAGAGAACCAATGTCACTGCCGATAATAATCGCCATATACGAAGCTTTAAGAATTATTGGATTGAGATGCAGGTCTGATAGCGCCATCATCATTAGCATCAATGCCGGATGATTGTTTATCAGGTTTGACAGAGCTGCTGTAACAAGTGCAATTGTCATTGAAGATTCGGCAAGAGGCATACTTTTAATCATATCGGCCATATACTTTGTCAATTCAGCTGTTATTCCCACATTGTTTAAACCATAAATCAGAATATACATAGCAAACGCAAATAGAAACACGTGCCATGGAGCCTTCGTTAGCGTTCGTCTCATCGATATCTGATACGTTTTTCGAGTGAACAGATATAGAAGCAGCACTCCTGCAATGGAAAGAAAGGATAAAGATAAACCGAGCATAGAGCTGCTTATTAAAATAATTCTCATCCCAAGAATAAAGGAGCAGATCATCAGAACGTGCTTAGGATTGATTTTTGCTGAATTAAGGGGTTTGAGGGGATGATGAAATCGGTTTGAATCCGGAGAGAATGGTTTTGAGACAAATGTTTTGGGAATACTCTTTCGCAGCAATCCGTACAAAAGAAAAGTTAAAAATACAACCCCAAGCGTAGCAGGCAGGAACATCATCCATACGTGTTCATGCAGGGACATGCCGATAATTTTGAGTGCCACTAAGTTTACGATATTACTGACTCCTATTGGTGCACTGGAAGCAGTAGCTACAAGGGCACTTGTTAAGAGAATCGGAAATTTTTCATGCTTCTTAAAAGAGGTGGCATTAAGCAATTTAATAAGCAGCGGGGTTAGAATTAAGATGCATCCATCATTATTAAAGAGCAGTGTCATTAAATAGCTAAGTCCAGCTGTCAGCCAGAAAAGTCTTGGTCCTGAATTCCTGGATAATCGAATCAGATACTCTGCCACAAGCTGGAAAAATCCAATTCTATCAAGAATCAGAGCGAGAATGAAATTAGAAATAATGGTAATCGAGGCATCTTCAATTTTAAAGTATATTTCCGCTATATCTGCCAAGGATACAATCCCTAAAAGCATAACGGTTATTGCTCCTGCACATGCATAAACAGCTTCATTCAATTTCATCGGCCTTGTTATAACGAGTATCATGGTAAAAAAGAAAACAATGGTTGCAGCGGCAAAGCCGGGTGTAACGATCATTATTTTCCTCCTCTCTCTATTTATTAAACGCTTGTCTTTTCCCATCATCCGTACTCTATTTATATGAGGCCACTTTCTTTTTGTCTGATATGAATACCTAACGCAGCAGAAATCCGCTTGAACCCGCGTGAGGCAGCTGGCCCGACTTGGCAATTGCCTGCAAAGTCCCCCTCCTATTCGGATAGATCTCCTTAAATCAAGGCTTTTTATTTACTGGCTAAGTGTCTTATATGTAAATAAACACAAAAAAACCCGTCTCCTAATTGGACGGGTCAGGTGCTTTTATAGAATGATCGCGATCAGTCCGCCTGATCCCTCGTTAATAATTCTCTCCAGCGTTTCCTTCAGCTTGTATCTTGCATTCTCCGGCATTAGAGAAAGCTTCGCCTGTATTCCTTCTCGAACGATGGAACTGAGTGATCGTCCAAAAATATCTGAATTCCAAATGGAAAGCGGATCATCTTCAAAGTCCTGCATTAAGTATCGGACCAGCTCTTCACTTTGCTTCTCTGTTCCGATAATCGGTGAGAATTCTGATTCAACATCCACTTTAATCATGTGAATAGATGGAGCGACCGCTTTCAGCCTCACCCCAAACCTCGAACCCTGGCGGATTATCTCCGGTTCATCAAGACTCATATCTGACAATGCAGGAGCAGCTACACCATATCCGGTTTGCTTCACCATACGCAGCGCATCTGAAACCTGGTCGTACTCTGCCTTTGCGTAAGCGAAATCCTGCATAAGCTGGAGAAGATGATCCTTCCCTCTGATCTCCACTCCCACAACTTCACGAAGGATATCATCGTAAAGATAATCCGGTGCATATAAATCGATTTCCGCAATCCCCTGCCCCATTTCAATTCCGGCAAGACTTGCCCGTTCAATAAATTCATATTCACTGAAGAAACTCACGACTCTGTCTACATCTCTTAATCGCTTAATATCCTTTACTGTGTCCTTAACCGCTTCCTGGTAGCTTTCGCGGAGCCAGTGGTTTTCCCTAAGCACCATGACCCAGCTCGGAAGATTGACGTTTACTTCAAGCACAGGAAACTCATAAAGGGCCTCTCGCAGGACATTCATGACATCGCTGTCTCTCATGCTTTCTACACTCATCGCAAGCACAGGGATATCATACTTTTCATTAAGCTGCGCCTTTAGTCTCTCTGTTTCAGGATGGTAAGGCTGAACTGTATTGATAACCATAATGAACGGTTTACCCACTTCTTTCAGCTCATCAATGACGCGTTCTTCTGCTTCGATATAATCCGTTCTTGGAATTTCTCCAATTGATCCGTCCGTTGTCACGACCACACCGATCGTTGAATGTTCCTGAATCACTTTGCGTGTCCCGATTTCAGCAGCTTCGTGGAAAGGAATAGGCTCTTCATACCAAGGAGTCGTAATCATCCTTGGTCCGTTTTCATCTTCATACCCTTTTGCACCGGGGACTGTGTACCCGACACAGTCTACAAGCCTGATGTTCACTTCCAGGCCATCCTCCACATGGACGCTGACAGCCTGATTCGGTACAAATTTTGGTTCTGTCGTCATAATGGTTCTTCCGGCTGCACTTTGAGGCAATTCATCCTGGGCACGCGCTTTGTCCGCCTCGCTGCCGATGTTTGGAAGCACCACTAATTCCATAAACTTTTTAATAAATGTAGATTTTCCTGTTCTAACTGCTCCGACAACGCCAAGATAAATATCACCGCCGGTGCGTTCAGCAATATCTTTAAAAATATCTACCTTTTCCAAGCGATCCCCTCCCGGTTTAGCTATATTGGGATACCCCGATTTTTTTCACATTGTTAAGGACACTTTATATTTATGATGTTGTCCTAATTGTTTATGCCTGATTGAGAAAAATTTTCTATCCTGTTCCTCAAAATAAAAAACCCTTCTATCGGAGTCTATGGGTCTCCAGAAGGGTTCATTCCTTAATTCTTCATAAAAACAGGTTCATTTTTTTCATTTACCGTGTAAGGTTTTGAAAACGCAGGTACAAACACCGAATCCTGGACTAGGAGCCCTCTTATGTCCTCATCAGGTTTAGGGTGATTCCCGGTTTCTTTCAATTTTTTCTGCAGGTCAATCCGATAGTCCACAAAAATTTCTCCATCGCTTCCTATCAGAAGAGGCAGCTGATTTCCTGTAAATGGACTCGTAACTGCCGGGGCAGTTTTAAGTCCAAGCTTTGTGTAGTCAAGGGTGAACACGCCGGACTCAAGGACTTCCTTGTAAGGAGGGTACTGCTTGGACTGGGTATAGGCACTCAGCCTGATGCGCAGATCTCTAATCTCTTCGGCCATCCGAAGATCGATGAGCTTAACAGTAGGGGTTTTTTCCGCATCTATAAGTACGTATTGATAGATCCCCCCATTTTCATAGGATGTTCCAGGAGGCTCCGGCAAAAAACTTGGTACCAATTTTGAAAAATCAACTGGATATTTTTCATAGATTGGCGTTTTCATATCCTTGTTTTTAATGGGCAATAGCCCCCCTGTGTCGTCCCTGTAATCCTTGACGGCTTTTTGGACGCTTTCCAGCTGATCTTCATATGGAATTTGATTTTGTGTAAGCTCTGCCTGAGGGTACAAACATCCGCTAAGAAGCACCAGCATGCCAATCCATCCGAGTGCTGCCCATTTCTTCATTTCCTTCACCTCACAGTCCTATTTAGATACTGGACCGCTGAATACGACAAAAATCATAAGCAGACCGGCCGCAATCATAAAAAAGTAAGCAGCTGCTGAAATTAGTATCTTCACTATTCCACTCTTTATCTTGTATCTGCTTATGTAGATAGAGAAAACAGCAACAAACATAAAAGCGATTGATGATAAAGCAATCCACATTTTTAAAAGACCAGGCGTCATTCTTTTCCCTCCCAGCAGCGTTGTGAGCGGTTACAATTACACTTGTCCAAATTATCAAAAAATAGAAACTGAAGTAAAGAGGGGGCTTCCTTACTTCAGCTTAGGGGAAACAGACTAATGAACCCAGTCAAGAGAAACAACTCTTCAAATGCTTCGATTTATGATATGCGATTCAATGATTGTCTGCATCCTCAAATGCCCATATTTATGAGTTATTCATGCGAGGGTGATCGGGCTTATCTGAGAGGAATAGGTTGAGCCTTGAATCTCCAGATATAATATGCAGGTCCCCCGCAATAAGTAGCATGGCTATTGCAAACGATTTTCCATAATGTTAACAAGGTCTTCCATTTCGTGTGTTCTTCCTCTGCCCATTAATGAATCCACGGCTTCTTTTGGTGAATGCCCATTAAATAGAACATTGTAAAGCGCTTCAGCAATTGGCATGTTAACCTGGTACTTTTCAGCAAGCTGATGGGCAGCTTTTGTTGTACGGACACCTTCGACCACCATTCCCATGCTGTTCAGAACCTCGTTGAGATCATGGCCTTTACCGAGCATATTGCCCGCTCTCCAATTACGCGAGTGGACACTGGTACAAGTAACTATTAGATCCCCGATTCCCGTTAATCCGGAAAAGGTCAGCGGGTTTCCTCCCATGACACTGCCAAGCCTGGCAATTTCAGCAAGCCCTCTTGTAATTAAAGCGGCTTTCGCGTTATCTCCATAGCCCAGGCCATCCGTAATGCCTGCTGCGAGCGCAATTACATTTTTTAACGCACCGCCTATTTCCACACCAATCATGTCCGGATTCGTATAGACTCTGAAATGCTGATTCATGAACAGCTCCTGAACGCGTTCAGCAGCCTGGACATTATTAGAGGAAGAGGTCACTGTTGTAGGGTGTCTTAAGCTAACCTCTTCTGCATGACTCGGTCCTGATAATACAACAAGATCCTTTAATATTTCAGCCGGCATTTCCTCTGAAATAATCTCTGATACCCGCTTAAGCGAATCCGGCTCTATACCTTTGCATACATGGACCATTGTGACCGGCTGTTTCATTAGCTCCCTTACATTCGCAAGAACTTCCCGGATGGCTTTTGAAGGAACGGCAACCACGATCGTCCGTGCATCAACCAATGCACTTTGAAGATTGTGGTATGCAGTAATTCCTTCCGGAAGTATGATATCAGGCAAATATTTGCTATTTTGCTTCTGCGTATTGATTTCATTTGCAAGCTCCTGCCTATGGCTCCATAGCCTCACATCATGTCCATTATCAGCAAGAACTAAAGCAAGAGCCGTTCCCCAGCTTCCTGCACCAAGTACTGCAATCTTTTCCATCTTACATACCCCCCCTGCCCTTTATATGCCGATCAATTATTTACGTGCCCTGGAGAAGATCTTAATCGGCGTTCCTTCAAATCCGAAGGCCTCACGGATCCGATTTTCTAAAAATCTCTCATAGGAGAAATGCATTAATTCAGGTTCATTAACAAAAACAGCAAAAGCAGGCGGTTTGACTGCAACTTGAGTAGCATAATAAATTTTCAGCCTTTTACCTTTATCAGAAGGAGTTGGATTCATTGCGACAGCATCCATGACAACTTCATTCAAAATATTTGTCTGAACCCTTTGAGAGTGGTTTTCACTTACTTTTACAATTTCGGGAACTAACGTATGAATCCGCTGTTTCGTTTTAGCCGATAGAAAAATAATAGGGGCATAGCTTAAGAAAAGGAAATGCTCTCTAATATTTGTCTCGAACGTTTTCATTGTTTTGTCATCTTTCTCAACAGCATCCCATTTATTCACAACAATGATGATGCCTTTTCCCGCTTCATGGGCATATCCGGCAATTTTCTTATCCTGCTCAATGATTCCTTCTTCCCCATTGATGACTACAAGAACCACATCAGAGCGGTCAATTGCTTTCAGTGCTCTCAGGACGCTGTATTTCTCTGTGGATTCATAGACTTTTCCTTTTTTTCTCATTCCAGCCGTATCGATAATTACGTATTCCTGGCCGTTATGCTTGAATGTTGTATCCACTGCGTCTCTAGTCGTGCCGGCAATATCACTGACGATTACACGCTCTTCGCCGAGCATAGCATTAACAAGCGATGATTTTCCGACATTCGGTCTGCCAATCAAGCTGAACTTAATAATTTCCTCATCATAATCCGACTGGCTGATTCCGGCAAAATGCTTAATGACATCATCCAGCATATCTCCAAGGCCAATCCCATGAGATCCTGAAATTGGGAACGGATCGCCAAAGCCGAGTGCATAGAAATCATACATTGCTTCACGCATATCCGGATTATCGATTTTATTTACAGCCAGTACGACAGGCTTTTTCGTTCGATAGAGGATTTTAGCAACTTCTTCATCAGCTGCCGTAACCCCTTCTCTGCCGTTTGTCATGAAGATGATGACATCTGCTTCATCAATCGCAATTTCTGCCTGGTGCCTGATTTGGGCTAAAAACGGTTCATCGCCAATATCGATTCCGCCTGTATCAATGATGTTAAATTCGTAATTAAGCCATTCTCCTTTATTGTATATCCGATCCCGTGTAACTCCTGGACGGTCTTCTACAATGGAAACCCGCTCTCCGACAATTCTATTAAAAATAGTTGATTTACCGACGTTTGGTCTCCCTACTATTGCAACTACTGGTTTTGGCATATCTTTTACATCCTTTCCAACACGATCCTGCATGACAGCCTGCTCAAAGGCATGCTTATTCTGCTTGTATTAAACATTTAATTTATTATTAATACGATCATATCATTTCAATTTTCATTAAGGTGATGTCCGCGTTTAATTATGGTCACACATAGGTTGTACCTTGTTTATGCGGGTCCGGGCTTTATAGGGCAGCCGCTTTATTTTGTTTCCTGTAAGCCCGAAAAACGTGATGAAATAAACCCTTCCATCAAATTCCGAAGAAGGGCGTCCAAACCTATCATATCAGCTTTTCTCGTATTTAACAATTTAAGTTCGTACATCCTGTAAAGTTCTTTTTTCCCGTCTGCTTTTTCAGACGTTCCGGCTTTGCTTATTCTTACTTGGCTTTCCGTAGGCGTTACCGAAGTTTACATAACGTTCCATCAGACCCCAAATACGAAAGCCGCCCATTCCAAGTAATGAAAAATCCAGAAACGTATCCTGGCCTATGCTTACTGCTCCGGAAACGGGAAGGATGATTAATTCATAAAGTAATTCTCCGTTGCAAATTCCAATTAAAAACAAACACATTTTACCTGAAAAGGATGTACCCAGTAATCCCACGGCTATAAAAATGATCAGAAATAACAATAAGAACGGACTGATTGTAAACCACACCGGATCAAAAAGCTGCATAAGCTTTAACCCGGCATATCCAGATGCAATTCCAAGTGCCCCAATCATAAACCGCAAAGATCGATGCAATCGATATTTAGCTGCCAATCCGCATGCGCCGATGTAAAGAAGTAAAAAAGCCACTCCCATTTCACCATCTGGCAAAGATATCTGAAATCCCGCGGAAATAATAAGCAGGAGAAGGTAAAAAGAAAAAAAAGTTCTGAGATTCGATTTATTCATTAAAAACGATGACGCAATCCATAAAGCCCAAGAAATCCAGTAAAATAATATCCCCTGCATAAAAAATCCTCTCCCATCTCTATCATTATGGAAAAGATCAGCCGGTTTTAATCAAATTTAATGACTGAAAGATGAAGTTTGAAGCAAACTATTTAAAAATAGGCTTGTTAAACCTGTCTGTAGATTTTCTCTTGAGGACTCAGCACTTTTTGCTAAGAGGATCATGAGCAACAAGGGAACCAGAGTCATCAGTCAGTCTTAACAAAGTCTGCAGTCAGGGGGTGTATGTATGGGAAAAGACCGTCAAGAGAAGAAATTGAAGGAAAGCAGAAGAGTTGAATCCGACCGTGATCAAAAATTGGAAAACAAGGGCGCTACAAGCCTTGAAAGTACTGAACAATCAAGAGAAAGAAATTAAAACAAAAGCCCTTTGCCAGCATGCTTCTCATTGAGAGAGCATGTCTGGCGAGGGCTTTTTTTATCGGCGGCTGTATGAGGAGGTTTCAAATCCCCTCTCAGAGAGCCAATGATGGGAGGCACCGGAAATGACTAATGGAGCGTTTTGCAGCTCTTTTATCGTCTTCGTTCCCAGCGCACACATGATCCATTTGAACTCTTCGTGCAGCAGCCTGAGTTCTTCATGAAGACCTTCTTCTCCATGCTCAGTAAAAACGGAGAGAAGGATTCCTGCCATCCCTGCTGCGGAAGCACCTAAAGCAATGGCCTTCGCCGCATCAAGAGAATCCTGAATCCCCCCGGATCCGAGGATACACACCTCGCCCCTTGCTGCATTTGATCCTTCGGCTATAGAAATCGCAGACGATATACCCCAGCCATTGAATGCGTGCAATGCTCTGTTCCGTCTGGCATTCTCAATTTTTGAAAAATTCGTTCCGCCGTATCCGCCAATATCAATGGCTGATACGCCTGCGTTTTTCAATTGAAGGACCGTATCCCAATCCATTCCAAAACCAGTTTCTTTGACAATAACCGGTACACCGGCATGACGGACAATTTCTTCAATCCTAGTCAATGCACCTTTGAAGTCCCGATCACCCTCAGGCATAACCAGCTCCTGTATGACATTCAAATGAATCTGGATGGCGTCTGCTTCAATCATATCAATCGCACGCTTTGCCTGATCTGCATTAGCTTCACTTCCAAGGTTCGCAAAAATGACTCCCTTCGGATTCACCTTTCTCACCACTTCGTAGGAAGGCTGCTCTGATTTGTCGCGGATTGCCGCCATTTGTGAGCCAACTGCAATTGCCATGCCAAATGCAGCGGCTGCAGTTGATAGGGCCTCATTAATTTGTTCGGTTTTTTCCCCGCCTCCGCCGGTCATCGCGTTGATAAAAATAGGCGAACTTGTAGAAAGTTCGCCTATCCTTGCCGACATATCAATGTCTTCAACGGATGTGTCCGGCAGGCTTTTATGAACAAACGTTATATCATCAAACCCATTTTGCCTGCTTTGTCCGGTAGTCAAAGCATGATTTATATGATCTAGTTTGCGTTTAGCTCTGCTCAAGAATCATCACCATTATTTAAGTTTTTTTAACTGATCGCCAATCATATCGCCCAATGAGAATCCTGTTGATTCTTCTTTCGGCTGATAATTTTTATAATCGTTCTCATCTGCCTTTTGAGGCTCTTCAAGCTCCTTCATGCTGAGAGAAATTCTTTGCTCATTCTCATTTACATCCAGCACTTTCACACTCACTTCCTGTCCTTCTTCAAGAACTTCCTGAGGTGTGCCAATATGCTTGTTGGAAATTTGAGAAATATGAACAAGTCCTTCTACTCCAGGCAATATTTCAACAAAAGCTCCAAAGCTTACGAGGCGCTTGACGGTACCGTCTTTAACATCTCCAGCTTTCACTTTTTCAGAAATTTGCGACCATGGCCCAGGCAATGTTTCTTTAATCGATAGTGAAATACGCTCATTATCACGGTCAACTGAAAGGACTTTAACAGATACTTTTTGACCTTCTTCAACTACATCGGATGGCTTATCCACATGTGTATGGGAAAGCTGGGAGATATGAACGAGTCCGTCTACTCCACCGATGTCAACAAAAGCTCCAAAGTCTGTCAGACGCTGAACGGTTCCTTCCAAAACCTGGTCCGCTTGAAGGGATTCAAGCAGTTCCTGTTTTTTATCCGAGGACTCCTTTTCAATAACAGCTCTGTGGGAGAGAATGACGCGGTTTTTTTCCCGGTCCAGCTCTACTACCATTAAGGAGAGTTCTTTCCCTTTGTAGTCTGAAAAATCTTCTACAAAATGAGTTTCCACAAGTGATGCCGGAATAAATCCTCTAACGCCCAGATCCACTACAAGTCCGCCTTTTACAACGTCTTTGATCTCAGCTTCGAAAATCCCTTTTTCTTCATACTTCTTCTCAAGGTCGTCCCAAGCCTTGTCTGCATCTACTGCACGCTTGGATAAAATAATGGCTTCTTCTTCAACCTTGGAAACCTTTAGTTCAAGTTCGTCGTTTTCCTTGACTGCATCAGAAGCTTTTTCAATGTGAAGGCTGGAAAGCTCGCTGATTGGAATAATGCCCGTGTGCTTGTAATTGTCAATTTCAACAATTACCTGCTTCTCCTCAACCTTCGTTACCGTACCTTTAAGGATATCCCCAACTTCAGGTACAGCTACTTCCACGTTATTCATTTCCCCATTGTTCATTTCATCTACCATTCCATTTACCTCCTTGGTCAAAACCTGCACAACTTTGATAATATGTATGGTATTCCATTCGACAAACGAATGAAATGAAAACCCCTCTTTGTACTAACTTCTAATAAATGCTACTTTTTGTCAAGTCAAAACTCTTGATTAACGATGTTTTTCGAGCAGTTCTCTGATTTGTTCCATTATGACTATTGTCATTTCATCCGCAGTGACTTTTCTCTCTCTGTACTCACTGGCATCCAGAGGTTTTCCGAAATAAATACGGACTTTCTTAAAAGGTTTGTACGGCCCAACGACTGCACAAGGGACAATGAGCGCATCTGACCGAAGAGCAAAAAATCCCGCTCCTGCGAGTCCTTTTCCAAGCTGGCCGTCTTTACTTCTTGTTCCCTCAGGAAACAATCCTAAAACCTCTCCATCCTTTAAAACTTTTAGTCCTTTTCTCAGTGCTTCCCTGTCACTCAATCCCCTTTTTACAGGAAAAGCTCCGACCTTCAGGAGAATCTTCCCTAATACAGGAATAGTAAATAATTCTTCTTTCGCCATAAAATGGACCATGCGGGGTGTACAGGCACCGACGATCGGGGGATCCAGGTTGTCAATATGATTGCTGCATAACAGAACGGAGCCTGATTTGGGAAAATTCTCTCTCCCATGTACTTCCATTCTGTAAATTGGCTTAAATAAAACTAATACAAGGTTTTTTCCAAACTGGTATAAGGACATTGTTATCAGAGCCTCTCTATCATCAATTCTTTAATGCGGTCTACAACCTCGCCTATACTGAGTGAAGTCGTATCGATTTCAACAGCATCCTCCGCTTTCTTTAATGGAGACACTTCTCTTTCGGAATCCAGTTTATCCCGGCGCGCAATCTCATTGGCCAAAAGATCGATGCTTGATTCATACCCTCTAAGCAGATTTTCTTCATGTCTGCGCTTTGCCCGCTCTTCGACGGAAGCAAGCAGAAACACTTTTACATCTGCTTCCGGAAGGACATGAGTTCCGATATCACGGCCATCCATGACCACTCCCCCGGCTTCAGCCATTTTCTGCTGTCTTCTGACCATTTCTTCCCGTACCAAACGATGCATGGAAACGGCCGAAACCTGATTGCTTATTTCACTTGTCCGAATTTCTTCCGTTACATTTTCCCCATTGATCAGAACAAGCTGATTTGAGCCCTCCGGCACAAGAGTGATTTCCATTGAGTGAAGCAGTTCCATCAATTCACCCTCATTTTCAGGATCTTTTTTATTTCTGATTGCTTTAAAAGTCAGGGCTCTGTACATTGCCCCTGTGTCTATATAAACATACGAAAAGTCCCTGGCTACTTGTTTAGCGACAGTACTTTTGCCTGCTGCGGCAGGTCCATCTATTGCTACCGATAGTCTTTTATTCATGTTCAATCTCCTTCTAAGAGTAATAGATTCATTGCAGTCCGCAGCAGAAAAGAATGCAGACCGGTCATCTGCACACGTGATTATTTAAATGTTTCCAGCCATTCACTGACTGTCTGCCTGTTTACGCCCTCATACCGGATTGCTTTAGATACATACGGCTTAACCGCGGGCTGCTGCATGAACGCCTGTGCAGCAATTAATGCGGCCAGATGAAAAATAATCAATTTCATTAACATTCTTTCTGCTCGTTTCATATCCCGCTCACACCTGACCTTTTTAAGACTCTGTCAAATCAGGCTGTTGATTTCCACTGCAGGCGTTCGTTTACCTTCGCGGGGCGGTGAGCCTCTTATGCGCTTTGCGCCTTCGGTGTCTCACGCCTTCCGCTTCAATGAACAGTGTTAAAAATCAACATCATGCTTAGCATAGCCTTTTTAAAAAGTATCGGTCTAAGGAAATGAACTTATTCAGCGGCAGCTTCTTTTTTCCTATGAAGAATTTGCTGATCAAAACAAAAACGAACAATTTTCTGCTGTGCGGTTTCAGTCATGTTGATAAATTTAATCGTAGCTTTTTTGATCCCTGAAGAATCCTCTAAAATCCGGACAGATTCCGAGTCGACCTTAACATAGCTAATCGTTCCATCCTGCAAGGGAAGAGACATCCATACTATGAGCTGCTCTTTCTCGCTTAGTTCAGTATGTTTCGGAATAATGATACCTGCTCCTCCCGCACTTATATCGGATGTAACGGTCACGAATGGTTCAAAGGCTTCTGCAGGAGAATGGACAGCGACATTTACATCTGAATCAATTCGGACGTATTGTCTTCTTTGTATTTTCAAAACGTCTCGATTATCAGGTTTTTTCAGGAGGATAACGGGAATGTTCTCTTTTCTTCTGCCCATAACGGCTGTTTCGAACTTGTAAGGATTTTGATCGGAGGCCACATACAGACAGGTAAGAAGCGTGCCGTTCATAATAAAGGCTGTTTTCCCTGTACTTTCATTAAGAGGATAATCAATTGATATCGTGCCTTCGTCCATTGATACGATTTTGCATTTATACACATCGCCAGACTGGTCCAGCGGTTCAAGTGTCATCACATTCCCTATCTCAAGCATTTCATCACTCTTTTCAAATCGTATATTCTATTTTGTTCCCACTCTTTATTAAATCATGGAATAAGAAAAAGGAAAAGTCTCGACTTTTCCTTTTTCAATCGGATTAATTACGACAGAAGCATAATCAGACCATTACAGTTCGTTAAAAATGGGCTCCGCATTTTTAAGTTTTTCTACTTTTTCTTCCATTCCAGTGCTTGCATTGATAAACATTCTAAACGTATCGTCATCAATGGTTCCGAGAAATTCATAGCATAAAACCTCTTCACCGAGCTCATTTGTAATAACAGCAAGTCTGCTTTCCTGCACCATGACTTTTTGATTAATTTTTTCCCTCGCCTGATTTTCTTTTAATTCAGGTTTTGGGACTTGTCTTTTTCTATGCGCGGCTAGAAAATCCTTTGCAGAAAATCCGATGATCTGTCCGTCATCCAAAGCAACTTTGATCTTTAGTGTATCCGGGTAAAGCAGAATTCCATTCTCATTGGGAACGTAAGAGAATACACCGATCGAATCATATTGCGCACTCTCATTCAATACGAGATCCTCAGCTTCAAAGCCATGTTCTTTTAAAAAGGATACGGCATTATTGGAGGCGTCATTTAAGCTGATGTTTTCTTCATTCACCTTTCTGCTTTGTATAAGCCAGATCGGATAACCGCCTTTTTTCGTAATATCCATGTACAAATCTGCTTTATGCTTTTTATCGTACATCGATACACTGTAAAATTCGAATCCCGCGCCCTTTCCGCTTTGTGTAACCTTCAATTTATCGACTTCAGTAGACGCAAACTCTTTTGCCCTTTGTTTTGCCTGCTCAGGTGTGATGTCATTGCCCTTAAGCTGTTCAAAACCCTTTTCCATCGTTTTCATAGAAGTGAAGCCCGGACCAAAGTCGGTTTCTGAGTAGGCACTTACGTTGTTTTCTACAGATTTGAATCCATCTACAATGGTATTGTCCTGCTGCTTCTTGCCAGAAGCCAATGCAAGCTCCACATCCATCCACCGCAGATTTTTATCAATAACCATATGCTGAACATTTCTCAGCTCATTTTGAATATCAGAAGATTTTTCATAAAGCTTTTGAAGCGATGCATACTCATCCTTTGATAATGGCTTATTTTCCAAATCTCTAATCGCTGCTCTGTAGCTGAAATCTCCTATGCTTGCAAGGAATTCTTCTGTCTTATTAAACGGAAGAAGGGTAAGAGGAAGCTGTCCTACATCATTATGAGCCTCTGAAGTGATTCTCCATACTTCAGCAAGTGCCGGAGATAAAGATTCCCTTGAGTTCATGGCAAGCGTTGTTCCGATTTTGTCATGAAGCTCATCCATTTGATAGGACAAATCATGAAACGCACGCTGGTAATTGTTCTCTGCATGGATAAGGACCGCGTTTTTTTCCTGATGCTCTTTGTAGCCCCAATATCCGGTTCCAATAACGGCGATTGCAAGAAACGCAATAAGTATTCCGCGTATCACAGGTAAACCCCCTTCTTATTTACAGAAAATATGTTTTCCGATTTTTTTAATTTGCGGTCTGCCCCAAATCCATCCGCTTGTAGCTGTATCAGGATTAAAATAATACAAAGCGCTTTCTGTGGGATCCCAGCCGTTTATCGCATCAAGAACCGCTTTCTTAGCCTGTTCATTCGGTTCAAGCCAAATCTGCCCATCTGCTACAGCCGTAAATGCACCTGGCTCGAAAATAACGCCAGCTGCTGTATCCGGGAATGTCGGGCTGTCAATGCGGTTCAAAATAACAGCCGCAACAGCTACCTGTCCTACATAGGATTCTCCCCTTGATTCCCCATAAACAGCATTCGCCATCAGCTGAAGGTCATTTTGAGAGTATCCTGCAGGCATATTAACTGCCGTATTGTTTGATTTCTGTTTCTGTGCAGTTTGTTTTTGATTTCCTTTTGGAGCTTTCTGCTTTTGGCCGCCGCCCTTTTGATTTTGAGCCAGCTTTTGACCATTCCCCTGATTTTTAGCTCTCATTTGGGTTCTGAGTTTTTTGGAAGGACCGGTTTGTTTTTCAAGGGGAATCCCGCCATAATGAGTAAAGTCTTTTCCTTTCGAAAGCTGTGTATGAACAAATTGGTCATTAAAATCAGACTGGTTAACCAGCTTTTGCTTTGTTGTCAGTCCAACAAGCCCGTCAACATTTTCAAGACCGTAATCATGCTGAAAATTCCTTACAGCCCAATAAGTGCTCCATCCATACACTCCATCAATTTTTCCGTGGTAATACCCTATATACTGAAGCCTCGCCTGCAATTCAATGACATCATTGCCGACTGCTCCCCGCTGAATGACCTGCTGCGTAAATGCTTTTGATTTTGGTAGATCCGAATACACGTAAGACGACGTTAATATGAAGGTAACTGATAAAAGTACCATCCATGCAAAACGTATTCTGTTCATGATGCTGCCTCCTAAGTTATGGATGATTTTTGTTATATGTATTTTTTGTAGTGAATGGCATTTTATTCATGATCTTCGGGATGGGATATAATGGGATACTTTAAGTGATACAATTTGTTTTAAATAATGTTTGCTATTTCAATTTGGGTCATTCATATTTGGGGACTGTTTAGAATGGCCTGCTGAGGCAGCTAAAGCAGCTTTTAAAAACAGAATGTCTATGTGAGTGGAATCTAACCTTTTTCGTCATACAACAAAAAAAGCCCGGAAAAGTACCGGACTCCTGAACATTATATATGTCTGGCAAGTCTCGCCTGCTTAGCTTTATGCAAAGCAAACCACCAAAGAATCAGCATAAACGGCAGCATGATAACAGGCCAGAATTTGTAGGTGAACAGTATGTAATCATAAAATCCGTGTAAAATTACCGGCAATGTTAAGCTAAGCACCAGCCATTTCTTTTTTTTCTTACGATTTTGTGTGAATTTACTTTTCCCTAGGTAGTAGCCCATAATAACACCAAACAGCGCATGGCTTGAGACTGGAAAAAAAGCTCTTCCCATTGCAAATTCAAGACCGTTGGCAAAAAGGAACAGAATGTTTTCCAATGTCGCAAACCCCAAAGAAACCGCGCTTCCGTAAACGATTCCATCATAATGTTCGTCAAAATGCACATGGGGGTATATGGCAACAAATAAAATGAACCATTTAAAGAATTCCTCTAAAAAGCCATACGCAAAAAAGATACGAATAAAATCGTTTGAAAATACTTTTTCTACATCTATTATGTATTGAATAAACATAAGCGGGAAAACAAGGACCATACCGAAAATAAATGCCCGAACTACCATATATACAGGCTCTTTATCAAATTGATCTTTTAAGTAAAAATAGCATAATATTGCCAGACCAGGGGCAATTCCTGCCGATACTGCCGCAATCATACAGAAAGCCTCTTTTCAATTTTTGTCAATTGCATCCAGTTATATCGTAACACGTACAGCTGCAATTGAACATGCTTTCCGAACTTAGAAATTTTCAAAATCTCCCTGATCAGCGAATCCTTTACTTGATAATAATACCCCTAGTTTGATTCGCGCTTTTTTACTGTCATAGTCCCCCCCGAGCAAAACACCCTTTTGCTGAAGATCCTCTGCACTGCCCGAGTAACTGTAGGTTGGATGGACTTTCCCTTCTTCGGCGCTTGTTGTAACAACAACCGTTATTCCTTCTTTTAATGCCTCTTCGATTGCCGGAACCATAAACGGAGTGACTTGTCCTCTGCCTACTCCTTCAATTACAATCCCTTTCGCACCAGCCTGTACAGAAGCTTGTATAAATAGTCCATCCTGACCTGTATGGGATTTTATAATATCGACCCTAGGAAACTTCCGTACGAGATGATGCTGGTCTCTGCGAATCGGTTTTTGATAAATGAAAACCCGGTCATTATCGATAATTCCCATATACCCATACCCAAATGATTCAAAGCCCTGCAGGTTTGATGCATGCACCTTTTTAACATATTTAGCTGAATAAATTCTTTCGTTAAATACAACAACCGCACCTGCATCCGCGAGAGAATCGCTGGCCGCTGCATAAATGGAATTCCGTAAATTTGAATATACGTCCGTTCCTACATCGTGCGGAGCCTTCTGCGAGCCTGTTATCACAACCGGTCTTTGATCTTTAATCGTCAAGTCGAGAAAATAAGCCGTTTCCTCCAGGCAGTCCGTTCCATGGGTAACCACGATGCCTGATACTTGAGGATCTTGAAATTCCTGTTCTATCACTTCTTTCAGCGAAACCATTTTATCCATCGTAATATGCATACTTGGCAGCTGCATAACATCAATAACCTTTACTTCAATGTCTTCAGGAAGTCTGCAAAGAGCAGCAAGCTCTTCACCTGACAGCTCTCCTGATGATAGAAGGCCTTCTGATATTTCCTTGCTGGCTATTGTTCCTCCCGTTGTTAAAAGAAGCACTTTCTTCTTCATTCATTTTCCCCCTTTTTTATATTCTCAGCAATAAGGCCCCCGTGGAATCGTCCATTTTCAATGAATATTTCATTCGCATTGTTGCCTGCAGCCAGTACTCCCGCAATATAGAGACCCTCTATATTCGTCTCCATCGTCTCCGGGTTATAAATTGGCCTTCCTGATTCCTCATCCACATTTATGCCCATTCTTTTTAAAAATTGATGATCAGGATGATAGCCTGTCATCGCGAAAACAAAATCGTTCTCAATTCTTTTCTTTTCATTTCCAACGGTGTATTCGATTTCATGTTCAGTTATTTCAGTTGCACATGCTCCGAATTCCATCGTAATTGCGCCATTCCGGACAAGAGCTTCAAACTCAGGCAAAATCCAAGGTTTTACACTTTTAGAATAAACGCTGCCTCTATATAAAACCGTTACTCTTGCCCCTGCTTTTACAAGTTCTAAGGCCGCATCAACACTGGAATTTTTCCCGCCAATCACAGTTACGTCCTGATCAAAATAAGGATGACCTTCAGTAAAATAGTGAAAAACCTTCGGCAAATTTTCGCCTGGAATGTTCATATAGTTGGGATGATCATAATAACCTGTCGCAATAACGACATAATTTGCACCATATCTTCCTTTGGAAGTCTCCACTGCGAAGAATCCATTCTCCATCTTCTCTACATGCTCTACTTTTTCAAAAGGCTGAACACGGATGCCCTTTCTTTTCACTACGGATCGGTAATAAGCAAGTGCCTGATTTCGAACCGGCTTGCGGTTTTCCGTAATAAATGCGACATCTCCGATTTCAAGCTTTTCACTTGAGCTGAAAAATGTCTGATGGGTTGGATAATGATAAATGGCATTCACAATGTTCCCTTTTTCAATCACAACCGGGTCAATCCCAATATTTTTTAATGCTATAGCGGCAGCTAATCCGCATGGACCTCCGCCGACAATTAAAGCTTTTTCATTTCGCATAACCATCTCACTCCCGTATAGATAGGACCTGTTTCAGAGAAGTGTTCCCATTAATCTCTGTTCATTGAACTTTTCTTCAATTAAAAATCTCCTATCTAATGATAGGAGATTTTTTCAAGGCTTGCAACGGATTAGATCCAGCCTCTGAATCTGCTCGCTTCAGCTGTTTTTCGGACACCGACCATGTAGGCTGCGAGCCTCATGTCCACTCTTCTGTTTTGGGCTGTTTCATATATGTTATTGAATGATTTCACCATTACTTTTTCAAGCTTTTCTTCGACTTCTTCCTCTGTCCAATAATAGCCTTGGTTATTCTGAACCCACTCAAAATAGGACACGGTAACTCCTCCTGCACTTGCCAGCACGTCCGGAACAAGAAGAATACCTCTGTCGTTCAGGATTTGAGTGGCTTCAAGGGTTGTAGGACCGTTTGCAGCCTCAACCACAATGGAAGCGCGGATATTATGGGCGTTCTCTTCTGTAATCTGGTTTTCGATTGCAGCCGGAACCAGAATGTCGCAATCCAGCTCAAGCAATTCTTTATTTGTAATCGTATCATTGAAAAGCTTCGTAACGGTTCCAAAGCTGTCCCGCCGATCCAATAAATAATCAATATCAAGCCCCTCTGGATCATACAAGCCGCCATACGCGTCTGATATTCCAACTACCTTCGCGCCTGCATCATGCATAAACTTGGAAAGGAAGCTCCCTGCATTACCAAAGCCTTGAACTACAACACGGGCACCCTCAAGGGAAATCCCTTTACGTTTAGCTGCTTCAAATATACAAATGGTTACACCCTTTGCTGTTGCTGATTCACGTCCATGTGAACCGCCAAGCACAAGTGGTTTTCCAGTAATGAACCCCGGAGAATTAAATTCATCAATTCGGCTGTACTCATCCATCATCCAAGCCATAATTTGAGAATTTGTAAATACATCCGGTGCTGGAATATCTTTAGTCGGTCCAACAATCTGACTGATGGCCCTTACATACCCCCGGCTTAAACGCTCAAGCTCTCTAAAGGACATGTCTCTTGGGTCGCAGACAATTCCGCCTTTACCGCCTCCATAAGGGAGATCAACAATTCCGCACTTCAAGCTCATCCAGATTGAAAGCGCTTTAACTTCGGTTTCTGTTACATTTGGATGAAAACGAATTCCGCCTTTAGTAGGACCGACTGCATCATTATGCTGAGCCCGGTATCCCGTAAAAATCTTTACGGATCCGTCATCCATCCGTACAGGAATTTTCACAGTCATCATACGAATAGGCTCTTTAAGCAGTTCATAAACTTCTTCAGGATAACCCAGTTTTTCCAGGGCTTTATGTATCACCGTTTGTGTCGCTTTTAACACATCATGCTTTTCATGGTTACTCTCGGTGTTTTTCTCGGCTACCATAAGTAAACCTCCTAATGTCAATCAATTGATATAGACGGCCTTTCAGACAATAGTATACACCTTCACTGTAGTTATGCAAAGACATAATGGCTGTTTTGGGGGAAATTTTGGCATGAATTTGCGAGCGGTTGCAAGAGCATATATGACGGTTATTTTATTGAATTTTCAGACCTTTTGATAATACCTTTAAATTGAAATGAAAAACCGGCCGCTCCCTCGAATTAGAGAGCGGCCGGCCTTAAGTCAATGAAAATACTTAGTAAGCTGATTGATTGCTTCTTCTTTCATAATTTGCTTTCCATATTCATGCAGCCTGTGCAAAGTCAGTGTAGTGGAACTCCCAAACTCCGCTAATACGGCAATCACCGTTTCTATTTGAGCAGGAGCATAATCATCAAGATGAAGAAAATATCTCTGATTATAAAAATATACGGCTCCTTGGGTAAGACCTATTTGTTTCAATGCCTTTGACAATTGAATCAGGTCTTCGAAAGCATGGAATTCATAAACGATATCGATGCTTTCATCGAGCTTAACCTGCATTTCAATATAATCATCCGCATAATCTTCTTCTTCTTCCTCTATATCTTCATTGCTTTTTGTAACGATAACAACCATCCCTTGAGCCTGGAGAGAAAAAACTTCCACAGCAAGAGATCCGTGAGCCTCAAAGCCAAGTTCAAGGCTTGCTTCATTCATCATATCCTTGAAGAGCTGATGCACCTTGAATGAATCCTTCCAAAGGTCTTCCTTAGTCAGACCGCGATCCATAAGATCGTCAATCGTAAGAAATATCTTGATTTTGTTATAATTAAGGCGCTCCAAACGCATCTCTTTCCCTCCTGCCGTAAAACCCTTACCATGTAATTATTCTATGTTTTACAAGTAAGATGGTTCGTTAATTTGTTAACAGTTTACAACGGCAGCGAAAAATAGACAAGTTTATTCCATTCCTACATCGCAAGCTTTTCCTTCAACCATATTTCCCACTCATGATTGGTTGATCCGAGCAGACAATCCTTATAGGAGCTCTTCTTTTCTTCATCCATAAACTGAAACGCTCCCCCGCCAAGTCCCACCTGCAAATCTGGAAACCTACCTTTCAGAACATCAACGGTTTTAAGCGTCCGTTCAACATTTTCTTCAAGTGTGCAGGCGAGAAACAAAAATTTGGGATGCACTTCCTCCAGCACAATTGGAAGATCGTCCTCTGCTATACTTGAACCTAGATAGATTACTTCAAATCCTCTTCTGCGCAGGAAAAGGGTGAAAATGAGCAGCCCCATCTCATGCCATTCTCCCGGTCCGCACACAGCGATAACCTTCGGAAGGAGACCATTCACTGGCAGAGTATGCAGGATCATTCCAATCCTTGACCGCAAAAAGGAGGTCGCAAAATGTTCATGTGCCGTTGTAATCTTCCCCTGCTCCCACAAATCCCCGACCTTGGCGAGCACAGACCCAAGTATATCAATCATCACTTTATCAATCGAATAAAGACTAAAAGCTCGGTTCATCAGTTCATGTGCCAGATTTTCATCAAAAGAAAGCAGTGCTTTAAGCAAATCGTCCATAAGCTCAACAGAGCGGTCTGCAGTCTGTTCAGGTTCAATCATTCCGTCATTAACCGGAAGGCCCGTATTTTCGAGTAAGTTAACAGCCTGACTGATGGAAAATCCTTTATTCACTTTGCTGATCAGCCATTTTAGAATTCGAATGTGGTCTTCTGTATACAATCTGTGTCCGGATTCGTTCCGTACTGGAGCGATCATCTGGTATCGTCTCTCCCATGCCCGGAGTGTTCCCGGCTGAATGCCCAGCATTTTTGAAACAGCTTTAATATTATATTTACCTTCTTCTGGATTCGGCATTGTTTATCCTCCATCACCGCACAATAAAACATATATGCAAAAACTTCTTTTTTAAATTATATCGAAATGAACACTTTGTGTAAACTTTGTATAAGTATTGTTAATCAACTTTATCTGCTGTAATGGTAATAAAATGTGCTTCTGCAGGTGCACCAAGTCGAAATGGAAGCTGGGTAGTGCCATATCCATTGCTGATAAGCTGGGCTCCGTAAGCTTTATTATGTAACTTTCCTTTTTCATATAATCCGAATCCGAACAGTCTTATTTGTCCGCCATGCGTGTGTCCTGATAAAACAAGCCGGATGCCGTGCTCTTTATTTATTTGTTTATCAATATCAGGGTTATGGCAAAGCAAAATCCGGAAATCTGCGTTTTTTGATTCCTTTAACGCCTGGTCGAGCCTGTCCCACCTGAACTTTATTTCGCTAACGCCAAGGAGGCTTATCTTTTTTTCGGATATTGAAGGAATCGAGTGCGCTTGATTTTCAAGGAGCTTAACATTCTCCTCTTTCAATAAACGCTTCAGCTCAAGCAGGTCACATTCCGGGTCATTATTTCCGAGGACCATAACAACTGGCCCTTCTTCTCCTAATCTCCGTAAATTACGGCGAATTCTTTCAAGCGGCACTCCCTTTTCTGTTAAATCTCCTCCAATACAAACCAGATCAGGCTTCTTTGGCAATTTCGCCATCAATCTCTCTGAAACCCTTCTTCTATGGATATCGGAAATGAAAAGGATACTCAATTCGCCATGCCCGCTCGGAAAATCTTGAAATTTAAGCTTCTGTCTATCCAATCGGTTTCCATGAGCTTTTATAAACATGACAGAAGTCATAAAGAGAACCAGAACAGCCCCAGCTATTAGATAAATCATGTAATCACCTGATTTCCGCTCATTTGCTTTCGTAAAAAAGATTAATATCAAATTCATTCTTCATCATTTGAAAAACGGACGTTCTTTTCTTCCAATGATATGGCTGCGGCCATAATTCTCCGCTTTTCCGAATAACCTCGCACCGTAAAGCATGATATTCTGTTTCAGCTTTGACTTCCTTCTTTTTAAAGTAAAGGGCTGTTGCATAAGCACCCGCTATAGCTACGATAAAATATAGATGAAAAGATTCGTCGACAAAACGGGACACCACGATGGAAAGACTGTTGTCGCTTGTCAGGACAATCACATTGTAAAAATAAACCATAAAAATAATCATACATACGAATGCAGCAAGCTGAAGGCTCAGCACTTTTTTCTTCAGATTTTCAAACTTTCTCTTTTTATCAACTAAACTTTGGAGCATTTTTTTTGTCGGCTCATCCGTGATCGGCTCAAGCTGCTCAATCGCTTTTTCCATCTTAATCACCCTGCCTCTGGACTTTTCTAATATTTATTCAAAAAGGGGACAGGGTATGAAGAAGAGGAGACAAAAATAATCTTCGTTCACTTGAACGAAGATTATCACTGCTTCAAAGGAATTTCAAGCACTTGTCCCGCATATACCTCATTGGCTGAGAGCTGATTATAGTCTTTAATAATGGCTTCGCCTTCCCTGCTTTTAAAATATTTAAGCGAAATGCGATATAAGTTTTCTTTAGGTTTCACCACATGCTCAACTACTTTACCGGCTGGCTTGTCATCTGCTGCAGGGTCTGCCGTTTTAGAGGTTTTTTCCCCTTCGGCGGGTGCAGAATCCGGAGCTTCAGATGGTACAGCGGGTTCTTCAGGCGTTTCCTGCTGCTGCGGGCCCGCTGTCTCTCCTGGATCTTCCACTTCCTCCTCAGTCCCGGAAGCAGATGCGGTATCTTGAGATGATTGGGCATCCTGCGGAGAACTGCTTTCGTCTGTTTCCCTTACCGGCTCAGATTTTTCAGGAGCTTCATTATTTGACCGATTATTATCAATAATAATCGACTCGTAATCTTTGAGCTTCTGCCCGTTATCCAAAGTCGTTCCATCTTTTTCATAATAGTATGTAAATGACAGGAATAATATGGGCAAAAGGATAAAACATAGCGCCAATAAGCTGATAAGCGGATATTTTAGTTCTACTTTTTTCCCGGTTTTCTTCGCACGCCGCCTGGTTTTGTGAATCTCACTTCTTGAAGGATACTGGCCATTCTTTTCTTTACTATCTGCAGCCAATTGCTCCTTTATTTGACCGTTTCTTCCGGAGGAATTCATTCTCCTGTTCATGGGGTTAAGATTCACCTCTATTTAGATACTTTAATCTGATTTGAATACCAAACACTAAATCAATCAGAAAATGGGCAGTGACAGCAGCAAGCAGATTGTCTGTAAGTTCAAATAAAATACCTATCAGAACGCTGACTGCCGTAACCATTATAAATAAAAGAAATTTTGATAGATAGCGAATATGCAAGATGGAAAAAAACAAGCTTGCAGCAATCAATCCGAATTCTGTTTGTAAAACGCCTCTGAATAACCATTCTTCCGCAAAGGCAATAATGGCAGTCATTAATACAATATGCGGAATGGAACAGCTTCTGAAAAGCTTTTCATTAATTCCCCCGTCATCATACCAAGCCTGGGGAGCTGTTCCCATTACCACTAAATCCAATAAAATAACAGCTGCTGCAGCTCCTGCTCCGGCCGCAAGACCCATAAATGTAAAATTCATTTTCTCAGCAGGGACAAACCAGCCTCCCAGAAATAAATAGGAGCCAGCAAGGCCGGTAATAGCTAAGAGAAGCTGAGTCAGATAAAGCTGCTGAATCATCTGACGGTCTGTCAGTGTATGAATCAGTTCATTTTGTCTTTTGAACAATCGGTTCACTCACTTTAAACATCATTTTAAGTTCGTTTTTCCATCCCTCTGCCGTTTCATAGCCGGATGAAGCCTTGGTCTGGCCATAATAGGCTTCAATGTCCATTCCGCACGAATCACAGCAGAAGCGTGTAAATGATGGAGAATCGCTTTTTTCACCGAAATGTGCCAGGATTCCGCTTCTTCTGCACGTTTCTGTCGAATACCATTTTATCATATTCCATAGCTTTTCGGTTTTATTTTGCTGGCGCTCCTGAATTTTTTTCCAGATTTGATCCACTTTTACTTCCCAATTCTCACTCTTAAGCTTTTCAGCATGATGAAGAATAAATCGCTCATGTGTTTCCTCAATCTCAAGCTTAAAGGATGGATCGATTTCTTTTGAAGACAGATAAGCTTGCAATTCATCACGTGCAGGGAATTCTTTTTCAATCATAAAAAGAGGCAGCTGCACATCTTCAGGATCATACAAGGTAATTGCAATAGCTGGCAGTCCGTCGCGCCCCGCTCTTCCGATTTCCTGCATATATGCATCCATTCTTGCAGGTATATGAAAATGAATGACATAACGGATGTTGTTTTTATTCACACCCATTCCGAAAGCATTTGTACAGCAGACGAGTTCAAGCTGTCCATTAATAAATTGCTGCTGAATCAGCATCCGCTGTTCATTTTCCATACCTCCATGATAGAAGGCAATTCTCTTAAACCCTTTTTCTTTCAAATATGAAACTGCTTTTTCACTCCATTGTCTCCCCCCGCAGTAAATTAGCCCCGGCCCTTCCAGCCTGCCAACAAGCTCTGATAATTGATTGAGTTTATCCTCAAGACCTCTTGCTTCACTAACCATGATTGATATGTTCGGCCGGTTAACTGAATATACGTGCCGGATAGGATCTGTCATATGTAAAGATAAATGTATATCTTTGAGAACTTCTTTGGTTGCAGTTGCTGTCATAGCAAGGCAAGGAGCCTTATTCAGCTTCCCTCTTGCCTGGCCGATTAATGAATAATCCGGTCTGAAATCGTGACCCCATTGTGAAATGCAATGAGCTTCATCGACTACAAACAGCGAGATATGAATTTTATTCAGCGCATTCAGAACCCTTTCATGCTTGAGGCTCTCGGGAGAAAGGAAGATAAACCGATACTCAGGCAGATGATAAAGAGCTGACTTTTTCTCATCAAATGATAAGAAACTATTCAGGGCAACCGCGCGTTTTTCCCCATTCATTTTAAGCTGGGCAACCTGGTCCTCCATTAAAGCAAGCAATGGAGATATAATAACTACAGCTCCCTCCAGAATGTATCCCGGAAGCTGATAGCATAAAGATTTTCCTCCTCCAGTCGGGAGCATGGCAATAACATCCCTTCCATTGACAAGGTCCTCGATAATCTCCTTTTGCCCTTCCCTGAAGGCATCAAACCCAAAGTGCTTTTTTAATACAGCATTTAAATTCAGCAATTGTATTTCACCTCTTTGCGACAGCCATTCCGAGCCTGATTTGAAAATAGGTATATTTATGATCTAAATGTTCCTTAATATTTTTAAGCTGCTTGGTTTTCAAATGTTCAATGGCTTCTGCTATTTCCTCTTTTTCGACTTGAAGCAGATAAGGATTGATGTTAAAGCTTGGGTCCTGCATGGCAATTTCTACAAGATGATCTTCTATTGTACTCATCTTCAGGTTCCTGATTTTACAGGCATCTTCCTTGCTTTTCCCCTGTTTAAGCAGCATATATGTTCGTTTGGCAGATTGCGTGAGGGGTAGGGAATCGGGCACCTCCCTACTAAGTTTTGAGAGCAATACAGCGTTTGAGGCCACCGCATTTTCCAGTAAATCATGCATTAAGCTCCAGAAACACAACTCCAAGTATACCGGGTCCTTCTCAAGCTTCTCTGCCAGCTGATCATAGGTCAATCCAGCCCGCTCAGGTGTTGTGAGCCTATAGACAAAAAGTTCTGCCATGAAATCCTGTTTGCCTGAAAGAAATAAATTCAGCTCTTCATTTAATTTTAATGCAAGACCTGCTCTGTCTGAATTTGATTCTGCCAAAAATGATTTTATCCACTGCTGCGCATCTTCATCAGAGGTTACGGGCAGGAACCGCGACTTATTACGAATCAAATGGGTTACGGTCTGGATCAGCAGTGATAATCTGACCCAAGCCTCCCTGCCTCCCCTGCCATGCTTCCAGCTGTTCAGCTCTTTTGGAATCGGCATGGCTGTTAAGGAATGATGCAAGGCTTCTTTCCCAGATGATGTTAATTTCCCGTTGTTCCCAATTAACTTTTTCGTTTCCAGGCTCCTGCATGCATCTTCAATCGTTTCTCTGTTGATCTGCGGAAAAAGTGAAAAAAAACCCGAAAGCCCAAACAGCTGCATATCCTGAAGGGTTTGGGACGTCTTTTTCCCTCTCAACAGATGATAAATAGCGGAAAAAGATCTCTCCCCGTTAAAACGATCCAGGCACAAAAGACAAATGTATGAATATCCTGTCACTACCATATTTAATCACCAGCGCTTCGCAGATTCTGACAATACTTGATTATATTCTAGCAGATTTTTTATCGGCCTGAGATGTTTAAAGCTTAAGCAAAAGGGTACGGTAAGGATTAGAAACGTTGTTATGATAAGAATTCTCATCGACTTTTTTATTGAAAAGTTCATACAACACCTATACAATAGGTATAAGTTAAGGACTTCACATCCAAAAAATGTGGTTTATCGGACCTTTATCCGTTTAGTCCTAAGAATGATCCAGGAGGTATTTTACATGGCAAAGTATACAATCGTTGATAAAGACACTTGCATTGCTTGCGGAGCTTGCGGAGCAGCAGCACCGGATATTTATGATTATGATGATGAAGGTATCGCATTCGTTACACTTGATGAAAATCAGGGAATCGTTGAAATTCCAGACGTACTTGAGGAAGATATGATGGACGCTTACGAAGGCTGTCCTACAGATTCCATTAAAGTGGCTGATGAGCCATTTGAAGGCGACGCACTTAAATTCGAATAGAGTTCAAAAAAACCCCCCGGCCGATTAAGCCGGGGGGTTTTTTTATTGTATCATCCAGTTTGGATGGATTTTTGTTCAAACCAGGTTTTCATTCTTACATAGACCATTGTAAAGATAGCAGAAATCAGAATACCTTTTATAAGATTGAACGGGAGAATTCCCAGAATGATGAATTGATAAATTTGTTCCGCATTCATTTGCTGCGCCCCTAAGAAATAGGTGTAAGCCGGAAGGATCACATAATAGTTAAATACCGACATCAAAACTGCCATTGCAATTGTTCCGGATGCCATCCCAATCAACAGGCCTTTCACAGTCTGATTTTTTTTGTAAAAAAACCATGCGGGCAAAATCAACAATGCTGCTGAAACAAAGTTCGCAGCTTCCCCTATTGGTACGCCTGTTCCGCTGCCCTGAATGAAGTAGTGCAAAATATTCTTAAGTGCTTCCACCGCCATCGCCGAACCCGGTCCGAATAAAATCAGCGCCGCCAGAGCTGGAAGATCGCTGAAATCAATTTTTAAAAATGCACTTCCCGGATAAGGGATTTCGAGCATCATCAGCAAAAATGCAATGCTGCTTAATACTGCTGTAATGACTCTTTTTCTTAGTTTGTTTTGAACCATATCTGTTTCTCTCCTTTTCATGATCTCTCTCTTGAAAAGAAGGGCTGTTCTGATTTGCCAAAAAACCCCCTGCCGTTTTGGACAGAGGGAGTTAAAGTGCAATCTGAATAAACGTGAAAAAATACATATTTTTTCAGCGTTCAGCCACCATCTTCTCCCATCCAGACTATACTGTCGGCTCTGGAATCACACCAGATCCTGCCCTTATCAGGCTCGCGGGCTTAGAGACTTTCGCCTCATCACCGCCGGTAGGGAATTACACCCTGCCCCGAAGAATGATCATATTTAATTTGTATTCCAAGTAAGTATATCGGCTTTTTCATCATTTGTATAGGAAAAAGTCTTGTAAGCCACTTTTTCAATCTTCATGAAAAAAATATCGCCCAAGAAACCGCTTTCACCCTTTACCGCACTGATTTGTATTGTTACACTATTCTCAATATGATAAATTATCTAACAAATTGCAACCGGAGGAGATGCTTTATGTTTAGAGTTCTTGTTTCAGATCCAATAAGCAGAGATGGTCTTGAACCGCTGCTTGAAGCGAATAATATAGAAATCGTTCAAAAAAACGTATCCGAAGAAGAAAATTTGGCTCAATATGATGCACTATTTGTTAGAAGCGCTACGAAAGTTACGGAAGAATTGATGAATCAAATGCCAAAGTTAAAGATCGTCGCAAGAGCAGGAGTCGGTGTTGACAACATTGATGTCGATCAGGCTACAAGAAAAGGCATTATAGTCATTAATGCACCTGATGGGAATACGATTTCAACTGCCGAACATACCTTTGCGATGATTGCCTCTCTCGTCCGGCATATACCACAGGCAAATATGTCTGTAAAAAACCGGGAGTGGAAACGGTCTTCCTTTGTAGGAAGCGAACTGCACGGTAAAATGCTGGGTATTGTGGGACTAGGAAGAATTGGGACGGAGCTTGCTAGACGGGCGAAGGCATTTGGGATGAGAGTGGCCGTGTTCGATCCCTTTTTGACGAAAGAGCGATCTGAAAAAATCGGGGTCGAAAAACATGACTTTGAAGAGCTTCTTACTCAAGCGGACATCATTACCGTTCATACCCCGCTGACAAAAGAAACGAAAGGTCTCTTGAATAAAGAAACGATCAGCAAAACGAAAAAAGGGGTTTACCTTGTCAATTGTGCCCGGGGAGGCATCATTGATGAAGATGCGCTGTGTACATATCTCGAGAACGGTCATGTGCGTGGAGTGGCGCTGGACGTATTTGAAGTCGAGCCTCCCGAGCATACACGCCTTCTAGAATTTGAACAGGTCATAGCAACACCCCACCTGGGCGCTTCTACAAAAGAAGCGCAGCTGAATGTTGCTTATCAGGTATCAAAGGAAGTGCTGTTATTTATTCAGGGGAAGCAGGTAACAACCTCTATTAACCTCCCTGCCATGTCTGACGAAGCTTATCAGAAAGTAGCTCCTTATGATTCTTTGGCGCAAAAAATCGGATCTTTTCTTTCACAATATATGAATCAGCCGGTTCAGAGCATTACGATTGAATACGAGGGTACGGCTGCTGAAATTGAAACGGCCTATGTGACGAAAAGTATGATTGCCTCTTTCCTTAAACAGCGCATGGACATAAATATTAATACGGTGAATGCCGGAGTGCTTGCAAGAGAACGCGGCATTCAATTTATTGAAAAAGTGTCCGATCAAAACTCAGGATATTCTAATAGCATGAAGGTTACCATTCACGGGGAACAAACCACTTCAGAGATAAAAGGCACCTCTATCCCCCATTTCGGAGAGCGAATTGTATCGGTCAACGGATTTTCAATTGATTTTCATCCATCAGGCCATCTGCTTTATATTCAGCATACCGATGTTCCGGGAGTAATCGGAAATGTTGGAAGAATCCTTGGCAATCATTCCGTGAATATCGCCACGATGCAGGTGGGGCGGAAAGAAAAAGGCGGTGAAGCCATCATGATGCTGTCGTTTGACCGTCCGCTTGATCAGCCTATATTATCCGCTTTGACTGAGCTTGATGAAATCGTGTTTGTAAAAGCCATTGAGCTTTAATTAATTAGCTCTGTTTAACTTGGCTGTTGATTGCAGCTAAGCAGGTACAGGCTTCAAAAAATCAACATTATGCATTAACATAGCCAATTAAAAAGGGGTCTTCCGCAGAAGACCCCTTTTTGATTTATCCAATTGGTACAACGGTTCTTTCACCCTTGGAAAACGTCACAATGGTTTCATAGCCGGTTTCCTTTGCAAGCGCAAGCGCCTGATCGTAATTAGCCCCTACATCCTCTGGCTGATGAGCATCAGATGAAAGGACAATCGGCACCCCTTTTTCATAGCACATTTTCAGCAGTCTTTCATCAGGATAAAGCTTGCCTGTCGGCTTTCTTAATCCCGCTGTACTGATTTCCACACAAGTTTTGCTTTTGGAAAGGGCTGCTGCAGCTCTATCATATTGCTCCAGTAAAAATTCTTCTTTTTCAGGAACGTAGTTAAAAATTTTCACTAAGTCCAAATGTCCGATAATATCAAATAGATTCGACTCTGCGAGGGTTACGACCTGGTCAAAATATTTTCTGTATGTATCATATACATCCCGCTTATCCCACTCGTGAATGAACTCCTTCAAATCAATGCCGAAGTCGTCTACCCAATGAATGGAGCCAATTACATAATCAAAATCATATTGGCGGATAAAACGCTCCATTTCCTCATGTTTGCCTGGTGTATAATCCATTTCGATGGACATTTTTACATCAATCCCAGCCTTTTCGGCTTCCTGGAAAAGTGAGGTGTAATCGTTCATATCATAAAATCTTCGTTCATCGACCCAGGGATTGCTTAATATATCTGCGGTCTGATAAAAATGATAAGCGTGCTCCGAAATCCCAAAATGCTCAATGTTCTTTCGTTTTGCTTCATCGGTGAATTTTTTTAAGTAGTCTAAAGTGAGTGTTCCTCGTTCTAAATGATTATGATAATCAGTCAGCATAGTGTTCCCTCCCTTTTTCTTTCTTCACTTTAACATATTAAAGGGAGAGAGTTAAGAAAAATGGTGAATTTTTCGACAATTTCTATAGGCAAGCAGATAGCTGCTATTTCTTCATTTCAATTTGAATTGGATTTGGGCCATATGGGACTGTAATTGGCTTATCAACCTCAAGTGTCCCTACTTTATCTAAGTTTATATTTTGAAACGAGACCGTTTCAAAATTGAATTCTTTTGCAGTGAGAAGCAGCGCTTCCAGCATAAAGACTGTGTCTTCATTGTTCTGAAATTCAAATGTGTTAAAAGTTAAAATAAGTTCATTTCCCTGTTCTTGAACATTCTCAATTTTGGCGCCTTCTATCATAACAGACTGAAGCCCGCTGCCGATATTTTCAGTCATATCCGTATAGGCATCGCTGAAGGAATCATAGGATATATTGGACTTAACAAAAAGAGACTTTTTGCTTTGATTCTCATATTTAAAAAATGCTCGTTTATCAGATGGATGGAGCTCGAGTTCATTCAATACTCCCAATGGACCCATGTCAATACCTGGACTGTCCCCTGTATACAGTTCTGCTGCGGTATACCCTTTTCCACCGAATGAAGCCTGGATGATTTCGGCTAAAAGTGCATCCGATGAGCTGAGGATTTTTCGGTTTTCGCTCATGTGAATTTCAATATGCTGAGGATTTTCCGACTCTCTAATCTCGATGTCCTGGAAGTAATCAGATAAACCCCACTTCTCTTCATCAAAAAAAGCACGCAGCTCATTAAATTGTTCAGCTTGAATAGAGCCCCCGGATGATATAAGTGTTACAGGGATTGTATAATTGGCACTGCTGTCAGAATAAGCGAGGACAAGTGATTGATCGCGCTGATCTTCTTTTGCTGTAAATGTAACATTGGGTTCTACAGGGGGAGCCGGCCGTTGTTCTGCCTTTTTTTCTTCTTTGCTTTCCGGAACAGCTGTCTTAGGTGAAGAATCTGCAGGCTTCTTCCGTTCAGCCGTCTCTTGATTGTCTTGTGCCAGACTTTCTTTTTCATCAGCCGGCTCCCCGGAGGATGCTCCTTTATCTTCTTCCGTCATTTGAAGTGAGTCATTACCCGAACCGCCTGACTGAAACTGACTGATCCAAAAGGGGGAAATAACCGCTAATATAAATAGAGCTGCAAAGCTTGCAACTAAAGGGCCAATCCAAATTTTCCTTTGTTTAAAAGGACGGCTTTCCGATGCCCTTTTATACACTTCATCCCGGGAGCGTTTATCTCTTATTTCAGGAAGCTTTGACAGCAGCTCTTGTATGTGCTCTTCATTATACTCGGATTTTTTCATTATTTGCTCCCTCCTTCTCGCTGAGATGAGCCATGCTCTTTTTCAATGCCTTTATGGCCCGATGCTGGGTGGTTTTCACCTTGCTATCTGACCATGAAAGCGCTTCAGCAGTCTCCTGTATGGAAAGACCCTGTATGTATCTCATAATTATGACCGCCCGCTGATCCAGTGTACAGGCATCAAGTGATTGATAAATCCATTGAATTTGCTCGTTTTGCAATGCTATTTCATCAGGCATGGGAGATTGATCCTTCACTTGATTTGTATCCCAGTCAAACTTTTCAACCAAACGCTGGCGAATGGTTTTTTGCTTCCTGAACCAGTCGATTGCAACATGCCTCGCGATGGAGAACAGCCAAGTTTTTTCAGTACTTCTGCCTTCAAACTTATCGTAGGATTTCAAAACGCGGATATAAACCTCCTGAACAAGGTCTTCCGCCTGCTCACGGTCTTTCACCATATAAAAAAGGAATTGGAACAAATCCTGATGATACTTTTCATATAAAGTCTGAAAGGCTTCTTCCATGGAAACCCCTCCGTTCATTTGCTTAGTCGTTTCAGACATTTTAAAAGTTACACCTATAGCCAGGTGCTGTAAATCTGTAATATTTGAAATATATGATTACAGTAAAAATTATACCTTTGCAACAAAAAAAAGGAAGGTGCTTCCTTCCTTTTTCACAAAAATTTACGATTCTTTATTTTTCCCTCTAAAAACGATGGCGCTTCTTTCATATTCTACATCACTTGTTCCGGATCGAAAGTTGATTACCCTGGAGACCGCAAAAAGATAGTCTGACAGCCGGTTCACATATTTCAGGACATCTTCATTGATTTCAGAATGCTTTTGAAGCGTGACGATTCTTCGTTCAGCCCTTCTGGCCACTGTTCTAGCCAAATGAATAACGGCTGCCGCCTGTGTGCCGCCAGGCAAAATGAACCGTTCCAGTGGTGGAGCTTCTTTCACATATTCATCAATTCTCTCCTCTAAAAACAAAATCATTTCCGGATTCGTTTTATCTTTGCGCTTTTCCGCACTCAGTACAGATGCAAGGTCTCCCCCGCAATCAAACAGCTCATGCTGGACTTTTTCCAGCTCGTTATAAATATCCTCAAATTTATCATCCGTGAGCAATGTCATTGCCTGGCCGACAACCGCATTCAGCTCATCCAGCGTTCCATAAGCCTCCACGCGAATGTCGTCTTTGTCTACTCTTCCCCCGACAAGACTGGTCTGGCCTTTATCTCCCGTTCTCGTATATAAATTCACGAATCCGTCTCCCCCTTCATTTGTGTTTCATCTGCTTTTGTTAAGTAAAACGTAAACGTTGTTCCTTCATGTATTTTACTGTGAACCGTGATGGTTCCATGATGGGCTTCAATAATATTCTTGGCTATAGCAAGACCAAGTCCTGTCCCGGCCCTGCCCCTTGTCCTTGCCTTATCCGCTTTATAAAACCGTTCGAATACGAAAGGAAGATCTTCTTCTGGAATCCCTGTTCCAGTATCCGTCACATCAAATCTTAGACCTTTGTCAGCTGATTGAACAGAAAACGTTACTTTCCCGCCTTCATCCGTATGTCTGATGGCATTGTCCACAAGATTGGTGAGCACTTGCTCTATTTTATCGGAGTCCATCACAAACGTGTCATGTTCTATGTTAAGTGAAGTGGACAACTCAATCGTTTTGTCGCGGGCCATGCCCTGGAATTTCCTTGAAATCTTATTTACCAGCTCAGATACATGTACGTCTTCATAGAGAAGGGTTACATGCCCGGCTTCCATTCTCGCAAGATCAAGCAGCTCATTAACGAGCCTTCCCATTCGGAGAGATTCTTCATAGATGACTTTTGAGATTTCCTTCTTTTCCTCATCTGTGCTCGCTATGTCATCGACAATCGCTTCACTATAACCCTGAAGCAAAGCAATCGGGGTTCTCAATTCGTGGCTGACGTTTGCAATAAAGTCTTTTCTCAGCTTATCAAGACGCCGTTCTTCTGTCATATCCCTTAACACAGCTACCGCACCGCGGACGTAATCCTGATCATATAAAGGCCCCATGACCATCACCCAGAATCGCCCTTGAAGCGTCAGTTCAATCACTTGTTCTTTCTCTGTGTTCACCACTCTTCTAAATAGCTCTTTTGCTTCAGGAGGAAGCTCTTCCCCGCTTTTTATATCCATTTGCTGCTCGTAATACCAGGCCTGCAAAAACCGTTCAGCAGGGGGATTCGTGACGAGAATGGTCCCATCTATATTTAAGGTGATCACTCCATCTGCCATACTGCTGAGAATGCTTGTTAAATGCTCTTTCTCCTGATTCAGGGCATTAATATGGTATTTCAGCTGGCGCCCCATCTGATTAAAAGCCGCTGCGAGCTCCCCAATCTCATCCCCGGTTAAAATCGGAACTTTTTTATCAAATTTCCCTTTTGTAAGCTCAAGGGCGGCCTCTCTCATCTTTCTAAGCGGATAGGTAATTCTTGTCGAAAGGAAAAAAGCGAAAACCGTTGTCAAAATAAGTCCTACCGCAGCTCCAATGAAAGTGTAGCGTGTTGTGCTTGCAGTCGCTTCCCTGATTGATGCTAAGGATTGCGATACAAAAACAGCACCGTGCTCCCCTTCTGATAACTGATATGGCACTCCCTGAAGAAGAACCTTTTCTTTTTTATGGCCTGTTTCTTCATCTGCTGTGATGGTTTTCATGCTTTCTCCGGTTCCTTTTAACACGGCAGAAAGCTCACGGTCATTCCTAATCGTCTCCAGGCTGATATAAGGCTGCTTACTGCCATTCCCCTTTGAGGAATACCATGCTTTCCCGTTCTCATCCACTATCATGATTCCTGTCTTTTCATCGGAAAGCTCAAGGGCGATGGACCGGGCAAGCTCCGCAGAATCATGGATGTCTTGATGATTTTCTAAAATACCTGATATTTTGTCTGCCATTTGTGACAATTCGCTCTCTGCCTGATTGGTCTGATAATTTTCAATGAATTCAAACCAGAGAATCGTCAGAACGAGAAGGACGAACGCAACGAGCAGAAGTATGGTTCCCCAAAGCTTACCTACTACACTGCGCCAAAGTCTCATTCATTGCCAACCTCGAATTTATAGCCTACTCCCCAAACCGTCACAATCATTTTTGCTGCATCCTGTGATACTTTGTTTAATTTTTCTCTCAGCCTCTTCACGTGCGTATCAACCGTTCGCAGGTCTCCAAAAAACTCATACTGCCACACTTCTTTTAGCAGCTGTTCACGGTCGTAAACCTTGTCCGGAGTCCGGGCAAGGAAATAAAGCAGCTCGTATTCCTTCGGTGTAAGGCTGACTTCTTTTCCGTCAGCCGTCACACGGTGAGCGTCATGGTCAATCGTTAAGTGTGAGAAGACAATGACGTTTTTCGCCTTTGTTTCGGTTTTTAAGAAGCTTGTAGAAGAAGATCTCCTCAATAAGGCCTTTACTCTCAAAACGACTTCTCTCGGACTGAACGGTTTAATAATGTAATCATCCGTCCCTACTTCAAACCCCTGTACTCTGTTAGCTTCTTCGCCCTTTGCAGTCAGCATAATCACTGGTGTAGCTTTTTTTTCACGAAGCTGACGGCATACTTCAACACCATCAATCCCAGGCATCATTAGATCAAGCAAAATCAGATCATAATCATTTGCAAGGGCTAACTCCAGCGCTTCGTCCCCATTTTCAGCTTCTTCTGTTGTATAGCCTTCCCGTTCTAAATACATTTTCAAAAGTCTTCTAATTCGGTCTTCATCATCCACTACTAAAATTTTTCCGTTGATCATTTCTTCCATCATTACTTCCTCCTTTAAAACTTCAGTTCGGATATGTATGTGTTCATCATACTAATTAACATACCACTCCTGCAACGAAGAGCCTTTTTACATAATAAAAAAGGCTTTTTTAATTTAATGCAGCTTTCTTTGTGCTGCAATTCGCCAAACAGGCTAGCAGCATCAATCGTAAAAACCATTTAAATTCGAGTTAATTTTTAATACCTGTTGATTGGAGCGGAAGGCGTGAGGCCCCGAAGGCGCATAGCGCTTGGTGGCTCAAGCAGCCCGCCCAAGGATAAGCTAACGCCGGCTAGCTGCAATCAACAGCCAAATTGAACAGATCTAAACATAAAGGGACTGGTTCAATGAAGTACCGGCCCCTTTACGATTATGCATATGAATGAAGTCCCGCGATAACCATGTTCACAAAAATAAGATTAAACATGATGATGGCAAAGCCAATTACAGCAAGCCACGCTGATTTCTCACCATGCCAGCCCCTTGATAAACGCAAATGAAGGTAAGCGGCGTAAAAAAGCCATGTTATCAAAGCCCAAACCTCTTTAGGATCCCATCCCCAAAAGCGGTTCCAGGCAAGCTGGGCCCAAATCATAGCAAATATGAGCGCCCCAAGCGTAAACACCGGGAATCCAATGGTAACAGAACGGTAGCCAATCTCATCTGTTAAATCAAGATTGACTTTTCTCGTTAAGGGCTGAAGAACAGCTGATATTCTTTTCCTCGCAATCAGCCTGAATAATCCATAAAGGATGATACCGGCAAGCAAAGACCACAACACAGTATTGAATTTACTTCCATCGATGATGGCAGGCAAGGAAAATAGCGGCTTCATAGCTCCTTCTGCCGCAAGCTTCCACTCATGCGGACCAGCGATTGCCGGCAAATGGTACACCATTGTATCTGCCTGGCCCCGCTTGTCTATCCAAGAAAATTCCGTTTCATAGTTTGCGAGACGGAAGCCGGTTGTGATCAGTATGTAGCCAAGAGTCATAATAAGAATAAACATGATTGCTTCCAGCCAGAATGTTTTTTTCGACGGCTTTGACTGATCTACGTTTTTCAGAAGATAAATAAGGCCGGCTATAAAACTTAGGGCTAAAATAGCCTGTCCAAGAGCAGCCGTTGTAACATGAATGTGCAGCCACTGGCTCTGCAATGCAGGAATCAGCGGAGTGACATAGGACGGAAACATGCTCCCGTAAGCAATTATTAATAGGACAATCGGGAGAGTGAACAATCCAAGAATTGAAACCTTATACATAAAATAGATAATGATAAAGGCTAAAACCAGCATCATTCCAAAGAAAGTGGTGAACTCATACATATTGCTGACAGGCGCATGACCTGAAGCCATCCACCGGGTAATGAAATAAACCAATTGGGCAGCGAATCCAGTGACCGTAACCGCCACTGCTGCTTTCGCCCACCGATTCGGCCCCGCTGCGGTCTGGCGTTTATCCCTTATGGATCCGCCGAAAAGAAAGGTCCCAACAAGATATAAAATGAAAGCTGCAAATAAAAATCCGCTGCTAATTTCCGCCAACTCCAACCCCTCCACTTCGTATCTCGCTATTTTTTTGATCCCAAGGCGCCGGGAAGGACGTTCCTTCTACTGCATCCTCAATCTCTCTTTTCAAACTGTACCAGTTTTTATTCGTATGGCCAGCCACCATCATCATGCCATTCTCTCTCTTAAACCAAATCCGGCGGTGGTTCCAGTACATTCCCTGGCACACGCCAATCATAAAGATCAAACCGCCAAGAGCGATGACCCATATGGTCATGTCCTTTTTAACTGTAAGGAGGGATTGGCTTGTCGTCTCAACACCGGCAAATTTCATTGCCATCTTATTTTCGCCGTTTGGCTCCAAATTCATCTGAATTCCGACGAAGCTTACCTCTCCTTCAGGTTTTTCCGGGGATATCATATTAAATACAAAAGCCGGATTGATTGGTGCCCGGGATTTTGTGTCTGGTTTCCCCTCCTCATTCATATAAAAATCCGGCAGGTAGGTGAGGACCTCGACTTTGTATCCTTTCCCAAGATCATACTCTGACTCAGGTTCATCCAGGTCCACTGTAATTGGCCCAAACGTTTGCTTTGAATCTTTGTTTAATAGATTAAATTTTAATTCCTTTAATGCTCCTGTTGAATAGCTGTTTTGATATAAACCAAATGATTCAAACTGAAGCGGATGATTCACTTTTATCGCATCCCGCTTTACTTCCTTAAGCTCTGGTTTCTCACCGGGAAGCGCATCGCCGACTCGTTCATAAAGCACGGCATCTGTTTGGAAATTTTTCGCCACATTTCCCTCACCTGCTTCATTAATGGCTTTCTGGAATACAGCTTTTTCTTTACCGGATTCATATGTTTCGATTGTAAATTTTTCGTTTTTAAGAAAGTACTTCCCATCTGTTCCGGGGATGGCTGCAACCTGGCCTTCTCTAAGCCACATGTTTTCATCTACGTAAATCCCGGGTACAAACCTTAGCATTGCACCAATTAAAACAATGATCAGTCCCACATGATTAACATACGGACCCCATCTGGAGAATCGTCCTTTTTCAGCCATTAAATTTCCGTTCTCAGTCATGACTTTATACCGTTTTTTCTCCAGCTTTGCTTTGACAGCTTGCAGATCGTTATCCTTATCAAGAACCCGTTCACCATATAAACGCTGCCTTTTTAAAAAAGCTGTATTTTTCGTGATTCCCTGCACGTTAAGCGTCCGGTAAAGAGGAATCACACGATCAAGACTTGCTACAACTAATGAAATTCCAAGACAGGCAATCAGGGAAATGTACCACCAGGAGCCATAAAGATTATGAAAACCAAGCATGTAGTAGACTTCTCCGGGTACGCCAAATTCGTTTTTGTAATAATCTTCCGGAAGGACATTGGAAGGAATATATTCCACTTGAGTAAAAACTGTTCCGACTGCCGAAGCTGCCAATGTAAGAACGATTAGCCAAACCCCGACCTTCACCGATGAAAAAAAGTTCCACACTTTATCAATCCATGTTGTTCTGTACGTTTGAGATCTTCTCGCACTGCCATCGTACCTCATGTCAAGCAGAGGACCGGAATCGGTGACCGGATTCTCGTAATCTGCCAGCTGCTTTCCGCAGGACTCGCATAGCAGGGTCCCGGGAGGATTGATGTGTCCGCACTCGCACTTCAATTCTTCCATGTGCATGACTCCCTGTCTAAGGTTTGATAGATTCCATCATATCTCTTATATTCCGTTCTGTTTGCTGACCTTTTACAATATCGGTAACTTTTCCAGTTTTATCAATCAGAAACGTTGTCGGCAGCGGTTTAACTCCGTATTCATCAAGGATCTGCCTATCCTTATCAATGCCGATAGGGAAAGTCAATCCATACTGCTTAACAAAACTGTTTACAGCTACGTCTGACTCCGCTATATTCACAGCAATGATTTCAACACCTAAATTTTTATAATGCTCATATTGATTATCCATATATGGCATTTCTCTTTTGCACGGCTCGCACCACGTTCCCCAGAAATTCAAAAGAACTCCTTTGCCCCTGTAATCAGAAAGCTGATGGGATTCACCCTTCAGATCCGTTACGACAAAATCCGGTGCCTCACTCCCTACCTTCACCCTCTCTTTATTGGCAAAAAAATTGGAGTACAGCGTATAAGCCAAAGCCGCAGCCAGCACAAAGAGAATTGCACTCCTCAGAACCAGCCTCTTTCTTTTCTCCATAAAAACTCCCCTATTATGTATCTATTTCCTATCATTATATCACTACGTAAACGCTCTCAAAATCATTTGTTTGAAGGTTGTGTGAAAAAAGAAAAGCGGAGGGCGCTTGCTCAGCCCTGAGAGACGGTGGAGCTCTCGACCGAGGGGCGCCAAGTAAGGTTGTTCTGCTAAGAGCGCGACGTCCTGTCGCAACGCAGAACTGACCCGCGTCCTGCGGGCCCGAGAGAGCGAAGCGGCCCAAGGGTTAGCGCCCGGAGCTAGACACAGAAACTAAGTCTGAAACTAAGTCCAAACCAGTTCTTAAAAGAATCCTCTTCTCTCGGCACGAAGCCTGCTTCTCAATCCATCCGCAGGTTGAGCAGCTTATGACCTCGAGGGACTAGACGGTGGAGCTCTCAACCGAGGGGCGCTCTCTTAAAAGGAAGTTCTGCTAAGAGCGCGGCGTCCTGCCGCAACGCAGAACTGACCCGCATCCTGCGGGCCCCCGAACTGAATAAATACTTCAAAAGTGGTTGCCCGCACTCCCTCAAATCCCAATAAATGTCCAGTTAATATTAAATGTCCGGTTGAGGAAATCGGCAGAAACTCTGCCATGCCTTCTACGAAACCCATGATCATCCCTATCAATATATCGTTCATAATGATCTCCTTTTGGCTGCATCCAATCATTTGCCTTATCATATCTCGAAAATATAAAGGATCCAAAAAATCCTCTATTTCTATCTATATACTAAAATAGAATTTTTTTCAAATAATTCCAATAAAAAAAACAGCACCGTTTGAAATAACGGTGCTGTTTTTTAAAAACCAACTTTCCCTGTCTCTGCAAGAGCACGAAGCTGCTTCACTTCATGCGGAGTAAGCTCTCTAGAGTCGCCAGTACTCAAGCCCTTCAGATCGAGGAAGGCATACGTTTCTCTTTTCAGTTTAGTCACTGGATGACCCATTGCTTCAAACATGCGGCGCACTTGATGATTGCGGCCTTCATGAATGGTAATTTCTACAATGCTGGTTTCTTTCTTTTTATCAAGGGACAGCATTTTAACCTTTGCCGGAGCGGTCATTCCATCCTCGAGCTTAACGCCCTTTTCCATTGTTTTTAAAATTCCTCTTGGCGGAATTCCCTGAACTTTTGCTACATACGTTTTATCGATTTCATAACGCGGATGCATTAAAAGGTTCGCGAATTCTCCGTCATTTGTCAGCAAAATCAAGCCGGAGGTATCATAATCCAGTCGGCCGACCGGATAGATCCGTTCTTGAATATACGGGAAGAAATCTGTCACAATTTTTCTGTTTTTATCATCCTGCGCTGCAGATATTACGCCTCTTGGTTTATATAAAAGAAGATAGACGGGTGCTTCCTTTTGCAAAGGAACTCCATTCACTTCAACCCTGTCGTTTCCTGATACTTTAATGCCAAGTTCTCTTACGGTTTTTCCATTGACGGTCACTCTGCCGTCTAATATTAGCTGCTCCGCATTTCTTCTTGATGCAATTCCCGCGTGAGCAATCACTTTTTGCAATCGTTCCATACTATTCACCTCTTTGTACATCTTACTTGTTTCCCGTCCATTAAACAAGCACACAAAGAGACAAAAAAATAACCCCTGTTTCTCTGCTGGGGTTAAATTTATGGAAATAAAAGCGATACGACCACAATGGAGGCGATTACACCTATCAGGTCTGCAAGAAGGCCAACTTTAAGAGCGTCTCCCATTTTCCTGATTCCAACCGCTCCAAAATAGACTGTTAAGATATAAAGTGTCGTATCTGTGCTTCCCTGCATAACTGCTGCCAATCTGCCAATAAACGAATCCGGACCATTGCTTGAAATTAAATCGGTTGTCATACCTAATGCAGCTGTTCCGGAAATTGGACGGATAAAAGCAAGCGGTACAATGTCTGAAGGTACGCCGATTATGGATAGAGCAGGTTTAATAAGATCTAATAAAAAATCGAGGGCCCCTGATGCTCTGAAAATGGTTATGGCGACGAGCATGCCTACGAGATACGGAATAATAGAGAAGGAAATTTCAATCCCCTCTTTTCCGCCTTCAACAAATGCTTCATATGTCTGAACCTTCTTGAAGGTACCATATATAAGGATAAAGGCGATAATCAACGGAATAAGCCATAAGGACAGAAGGCTGATCCATTCCATCAGGCTCCCCCTTTCCGCTTTCGTTTATGGTAAAAATACCGGTCAATCAGCAATGCTCCGATTGCGGATATAATGGTAGCAATCAGCGTTGGCATAACGATGTCGGCGGGGTTAGCGGAGCCATATGTTATTCTTACTGCTATTACCGTCGTCGGCACAAGAGTAATACTTGATGTGTTTACAGCTAAGAACGTAATCATGGACCGGCTGGCAGTTTCTTTTCCATGATTTAGTTTTTTTAGTTCCTCCATCGCTTTAATCCCAAGCGGAGTTGCCGCATTTCCAAGCCCGAACATATTCGCCATCGTATTAGAGAGAATATATCCCATTGCCGGATGATCGGGGGGAACTTCAGGAAAAATTTTTTTAACAACCGGTCTGCACAGCTTCCCAAGCGCCTCCAATAGACCCGCCTTTTCGGCGATCCGCATAAGTCCCAGCCAGAAGACGAGGACACTGATTAAGCCAAAAGCGATAGTTACCGCATTTTTAGCTCCTTGGAAAATGGCTGCATTTACAAGATCCATTGTACCATTGAACAAAGCGTAAACAATTCCAATAACAATCATACCCACCCATATATAATTAACCATCCGTATTAGCCCCTGCCAGAGCAAAGAATAGTCGTTTGACGGATTCCCAGAGAGAAGTTTCCGGCTTTCTTGTATGACCGTTATCATAATAGACTGGCACATTCAATACAGATTCATCTTTCACGAAAACTTTCATCTGACCGACAACGGCAGGAACCTTTTCCGGATCCTTCCATGATTTTTCAGGCTTTTGCAACCTTACTTCTGTCCGGATTGAATCCTTTTCTTCATTTGTAAGAGGATAAAATACATCCCGTTGAATGAACGCTTTATTTTGATAGAAGGTGTCATTGAGTGATCCTAAATCACCTTTAGGCTTTACTTTATATAAATCATAATGATCAAATCCATATTCATACATTCCGATATGATCGTTCCAGTCGTCACCGGCATTAATGGTAACCGCAATCAAATCTAATCCATCCTTAGATGCAGTGGTGACGAGAGTCCGTTTAGCCCGCTTTGTGTAGCCGGTTTTTCCGCCCGTACAATATTGGTAGAGGCTAGTCAGAAGCTTATTCTTATTTTTCCAAACCCTGTCCCACTTCTCCTCCGGGTTTGGCGATTTATGTATCTTAGTCCCTGAGATTTCTCTAAAAACAGGATTGTTCATGGCGTATCTCATAAGCAGCGCCATATCATAAGCAGTCGAATAATGATTTTCATGATCATCCAGTCCATGAGGATTCGCAAATTCCGAATTAGACATCCCGATTTCTTCCGCTTTTTGATTCATTTTATAGACAAAGCCTTCAAGGCTCCCACCTACATGTTCTGCAATTGCAACTGCCGCATCATTTCCGGATCTCATCATTAATCCGTATACAAGCTCACGGAGTTTTATTTTCTCCCCAGCCTGCAAATATACCGAGGATCCTTCCGTATAAACCGCTCTGGAACTGACGGTCACATCATCATCCAGCTTTCCTGATTCAATCGCAAGAATTGCCGTCATTATTTTTGTAATGCTCGCTATTCTGAGCTTTTCGTTTTCGTTTTTGGAAAGAAGGACTCTGCCGGTTGCCTGCTCTATAAGAATCGCGCTTTTAGCACTGACATTTGCCGTTTTAGACACTTCAGCTCGTGCAAATCCTGGAATCATCACTGTCAAAAGTAATACAGCGGCTATTATTTTTTTCATTCCTTTCATCTGCATCCACGTCCCTTGTCCTTATTTGTACAAGTTTATGCGGCGGAAGATGACTTATGACATTGAAAGTTCTGTCTGAGGTGAGGATCGCGGGCTGCGGGGTTTCCTGATCAGGAGAATGGTTTAAAAAGCAAAAAAACAGCCCTTAACAGGCTGTTCATCTCGATTGCATCATTTTTGTCCGGTAATCTGTTTCGTAATATTCCAATTCTTCCCGCGTCTGCTGGAACTGGCTTTCCAGTTCAGCAACCAGCTGCTTCACAGAAAGAGGAACCGGCTGTCTGAATTTAATGGCATTCTTTCCGGTATAGGCTGAACGGCTGTCTTCATACCATACATCATGTTTAGGCTGGAAAAATTCCTCAATGCACTGATGGTAAACCCTATAGAGGATTTTTTCGGCCGCAGCCTTACGGAAAGGTTCGGTTTGCGTAATAATGCTGCAGGCCTCAAGCCCTTCTTCGCAGAATACGGTCAATCGGCGGAAGTTACTCAGCAATTCTTCATAAAAAAGGCGGTCTCCAGGCTCTTCTTCAAGCATTGAATCGGTGGTTACCGAATTTAAATGCTTCGAAAGTCCGAAAACCACTGTTTTTAGAAAATCGGCTGTTTGCTCCGTTTGCAATTTTACCATTGAATTACCCAATTCTATTCACGTCCTCTCAAAGCAATCATTTTCAGCAGGCTGTCTTTGTAATCATACATATCTCTTTTTTTGTTGATTCATGCTTATTTTGAAATAAAAACTCTAGTTTTCTATTTATGTATACCCTGTTTAAACTAGTTTACACAAGCTTACATGTTCTTCCCTTTAATAGTACCATATTTTCTGACTATTTAATCTGCTTATTTTAGCTCTTCCATCGTCTGGCTGAACTTTTCGAAAAACAGGTCTGCTTCCTCCTGAACATTTTCATCACTGTCCTCCGGCAGAGGCGGAAGATCTTGAATAGAATTCAGTCCAAAATATTCTAAAAAATCGCCTGTAGTGCCGTACAGGATGGCTCTTCCTGTACCTTCCGCTCTCCCCACTTCTTTAATGAGCGCTTTTGCCACTAAAGTTTGAAGAGGCCTCTCTGTTTTCACGCCGCGTACTTCCTCGATCTCCACTCTGGTAAGCGGCTGTTTGTATGCGATAATGGCAAGGGTCTCCAAAGCTGCCTGAGAAAGGGATTGGCTTCCGGGGGTTTCCACCAATTTCTTCAGGTATGGCGCATGCGTTTTTTTAGTCGTCAGCTGATAGACACCAGCCACTTCGGCTATCTCAATGCCCCGCTCCTCCATCTCGTACTCTTGCATAAGTTCGTTCATGATATCCTTGACTATAGGTTCTTCAACTTCCAATACATTCATAAGCTGTTTAACGGACAGCCCTTCGTCTCCTGCAGCAAAGAGCAGCGCTTCTACGATGGATTTCCACTGGATGATTCCTGTCAATTGCTTTTTCCACTCCCTGTAATATATAAATCTGAAAAGTTTCCTTCTTGTTCAATCATAATAAGCTGCGATTTCATCAGTTCTAATACAGCCAAGAACGTTACAACCAGGTATTCTTTCGAATCATCAGGGAATAATTCCATGAAGTTTCGGCGGCCTGGTCTGGTTTTTAAATCGTCAAGAATTTCATTCATCCGTCTTTCAATTGGAATTTCCTGTCTGGATATCTTTGTCTGAAGCGGCTTTTGCAGCTTCTTTCTTCTCAGCACTTTCTGAAAAGCACTCAGCATATCGTAAACGGAAACATCGAGAGGAGTCCTATCAGGAGAGGTTTCCTGTGCAAACTCACTTAGGTCGCTTGGCGGCTTTGTGTAAACAAGCGCTCTCTCCTCTTCACGGGATTTCAGCTCAATGGCGGCTTCTTTATATTTCCTGTAATCAATCAGCCTTCTCATCAGTTCGTCACGGGGATCTTCTTCAGGCTCCAATCCGAATTCCTCATCGAAAAGCTCTTCCTCCTGTTTCGGTAAAAGCATTTTGCTTTTAATCGAAAGAAGGGTTGCTGCCATGACAAGGTACTCCGATGCGACATCCAGTTCAAGCTCTTTCATTGTGTGTATATAGAGCAAATATTGCTCTGTTATTTGCGAAACAGGTATATCATATATGTCAATTTCCAGTCTGTTAATTAAGTGCAAAAGAAGATCTAATGGCCCTTCAAATGCATCTATTTTCACTTGATATTCCAAATTAAATTTCACCAACATCCTTCTATAAACTGCGCTATCCTATAGTATAGAACAATCCAACATATAGTCCAATACAAAATTAGCAAGAATCGAAAAATGATCTTTTTTTAATTCATCCGGGCGAACGCCCAGACAACTGAGGCATCCGCACATATGATACGAAGGAAAAGAGCATGATTTTGAAGGAGGAAATAAAAATGGGTGAAAAAGGATTCGGATACGGCGGCGGATTTGCTTTGATTGTAGTACTTTTCATTTTGCTAATTATTGTTGGAGCGGCTTGGCTGTACTAATGATGATTCCAAAAGCGCCGAGCAGGCGCTTTCTTTTGTTTTAATGGAAATCTGATCTATGATACAATTTTGGCAATCAGAAACTGGAGTGATGGCAATGTATCCTAAAGCTTACATAGAGTATCTTGTTCATTTTCATGGAGACAGAGACTATTTTGAGTGTCATGAATTGCTTGAGGAGTTCTGGAAAAAAGCGCCTGCTTCTGAACGGGATCCCGTATGGGTCAGCCTCATTCAAATCGCTGTAAGTCTATACCATCATAGAAGAGGAAACTTTAAAGGAGCAGAACGGCTGCTTGCAAATTCGATAAATTTCATTAAGAAAAATCCTGGATCCATGGAAGAGCTCGGGCTACAGGAAGAAGTCCTCGCAAATCTTCTTTCCCAAAGGCTCTCGGATATTCAAAAGGGCGTACCTTACACGAGTATCCACTTGCCAATTTCAGATTTGAAGCTTGAGCATGAATGCAAGGTTCTGTCGGAAGCGAAAAAAATGGAATGGCAGTCGTTAAGTGATTTAAAGGATCAAGGCATGATTAACCGGCACAAGCTGCGTGACCGCTCTGACGTCATTGCAGAAAGGCTAAACCAGCTCGCCGAGAGACAAAAAACACGCAGAGGATTCGAATAAGTGTACAAAAAAAGCAGAGGAGAAGACCCTCTGCTTTTACAATTCTTCCTGGCCAGTCTCCCGGCATTTTTCAAAAAAGGATTGTGTATGTTCATTCGGAACAATCGTCTTATTCTTATAGACGTCTTTAAGAGCCAAGACCATCTTTTTACCGATTCCCTGCTGCCGATAGGAAGGATTCACACTAACATGCTGAATTTCCACTTCGTCATTTTCTTTTAAATGAACACCAAGTGCACCGATAATATCCTCTTCTTCTTTCCATAAAAACAGCTGCCAGTCTTTTTCTGTTTCATAGCTCTTTATGGTCTGCTGAAGAGTTTTCAGTTCTTTTTCAGCTGGCATGAAAGATAATAATCCCATCGCAATCTTTTCAAAGCTTTTCTTAAAGCGAATTAGCATAAGTACCCCTCGATTAGCGAAATGGCTCTGCAAGCAGAGCGATAATAGCAATTCTGGAAATCTTATAATGAATGAATAATTGAGTCACTCCAAGTAACATTATAAACAGAATTTCCGCTATTTTAAACACTTTTCGCCAATTTTATTCGAATGAACTAAGAAGATTGGCCATTTCGATGGCTGAAACCGCCGCTTCCCAGCCTTTGTTTCCAGCTTTCGTTCCGGCACGTTCAATGGCCTGCTCGATTGTTTCGGTTGTGAGTACCCCGAATATAACCGGGATGCCGCTCGCTGCCGAAGCATTTGCCACGCCTTTCGCCGCCTCGCTGCAGACGTAGTCATAATGACTCGTCGATCCGCGGATTACAGTTCCAAGGGTAATAACCGCATCATACTTGCCTGACTCCGCCATTTTTTTAGCAATAAGCGGCAGTTCGAAAGCTCCAGGCACCCAGGCAATGTCCACATTTTCGTCCTCTGCCCCGTGCCGCTTTAAAGCATCCTGCGCACCGCCCAATAGCTTGCTTGTAATAAATTCATTAAATCTTCCAACCACAATTCCTATTTTTAACCCAGTTGCTACTAAGTTGCCTTCATAAATCTTTGTCATTTTCCTCGTCCTCCCATTTCTTTTAAAAATTCAGCAAGTGTCCTAATTTGCCGTGCTTTGTTTTTAAATACTTTTCGTTCTCTTTACTGTGCGGCATTTGAATTGGCACACGGTCAGCAATTTTCATCCCATAGCCTTCCAGACCTTTAATTTTTTTCGGATTATTTGTTAAAAGACGCAGTTCTCTCAACCCAAGATCCTTTAATATTTGGGCTCCGATGCCGTAGTCGCGAAGATCTGCTCCAAATCCCAGCTTTTCGTTCGCCTCGACGGTATCATAACCCTCTTCCTGCAGTTTATAGGCTCTCATTTTATTGAGCAGGCCAATTCCTCTGCCCTCCTGCCGCATATAAAGGAGAACACCGCTTCCCTCTTCTTCAATCTGAGCAAGCGCTGCATGAAGCTGAGGACCGCAGTCGCAGCGGCGGGAACCGAACACATCTCCCGTGAGGCATTCTGAGTGCACCCGTACAAGCGTTGGTTTTTCAGGATCAATCGTTCCTTTTACAAGGGCAATATGCTCCTTCTCATCCACTACGCTTGTATAGCCGATTGCTTTAAAGCTGCCGAATTCTGTGGGCAAATTGATTTCAATCTCTCTATGGATAAGCCGGTCTGTGCGGTTTCTATATAAAATAAGATCTTCTATAGAAATAATTTTCAAATCCATTTTCTCAGCAAGCTTTTCAAGCTCCGGCAAACGGGCCATTGAACCGTCTTCACTCATAATTTCACAAATAACTCCGACTGGTTCAGAACTGCAAAGTTTTGCCAAATCGACAGCCGCTTCCGTGTGACCAGCTCTTCTCAGAACCCCGCCATCTTTTGCAATTAAAGGGAATACATGGCCAGGCCGTTTAAAATCATGTCCCTCTGCATCCGGGCTCAAAAACGCCCGGATTGTTTCTGATCGTTCAAACGCACTTATGCCTGTAGTCGTTGTTTTATAATCAACGCTAACGGTAAAAGCCGTCCCATGCGGATCAGTATTTCGCTCGACCATGGGTTTCAAATTCAATTTTTCAGCCCGGTCTTCCGTCATCGGCGTGCAAATCAAACCTTTTCCATATGTAGCCATTAAGTTTATTACCTCAGGGGTGGCCATTTCACCAAGCGCGACAAAGTCGCCTTCATTTTCGCGGTCTTCATCATCAACTACAATGACCGGCTTCCCTAATTTTAAATCATGAAGTGCTTCTTCAATTGAATGAAACATCCAGCATGCCTCCAGTTCAGTTACAGTTATTTAAACCCATGCATTTCAAGAAAACCTTCAGAGATCGGTGCTCTGGAAGAATCAGGCTTGGAAGCAGCCATGAATTTTCGTACGTATTTCCCGATGATATCGCACTCTACATTCACCATATCCCCAGCTTCCTTGCTTCCAAGGACCGTTTCAGACAAGGTATGTGGGATAATTGAGACCTTTACCTTCCCATCCTCCAAGCCGAAAATGGTTAAACTGATGCCATCAATCGCAATCGACCCTTTCATAACCAGAGTGTCTGTAATCTCAGAGGCCGTATCGATTTCGAAGTATACTGCGTTTTGATCCTGTTTTTTCGAGACAATAACGCCCGTTCCATCAATATGGCCGCTCACCATATGCCCGCCGAACCTCCCGTTAGCACTCATGGCTCTCTCCAGATTAACCGGTGTTCCTCTTTTCCACTGATGGATACTTGATGCTTTGACGGTTTCCGGCATCACATCCACAGTGAAGTCATTTTTTGTGAACCTCGTGACTGTCAAACAGACTCCATTGACAGAAATGCTGTCACCGAGTTTAACATCCGAAAGAACAAGAGACGCTTTGATGGTGTAAGACATCATTTTCCCGCCTGAGGCAATTCTCTCTACCGTCCCAAGCTCTTCTACAATACCGGTAAACATCTATTCCCCTTCCTTCCATGAACGTATTGCGGTGATTTTTATATCTTTCCCCAAAACGGCTGTTTCCTGAAATTCAAGATCGATTGCATCCTTCATCCATTCAAATCCGGGGCCGCCGGAAATAGAAAGACTCTCTCTACCCCCAAGCAGCTTGGGTGCGATATATAAAACCATTTCGTTAAAGCAGCCTTCCTTAATAAAGGAACCATGTATTTCTGAACCGCCTTCAGCGAGAATAGACGTAATTCCCCGGTCTCCAAGCTCTCTTAGGATGTCTTCTAATGAATGCGCCCGTGGTACAGAAATTATGATTGCCCCTAGATCTTTAAGTGCGGAAGCTCGCCCTGGATCAGCCTGCTCAGACGCAACGATCCATGTTTCCGCTTGTCCGTCCGTTACTGCTTGTGAATTTAGAGGGGTCTTCAGTTCCCTGTCAAGAATAATCCGGATGGGCTGTTTCTTTGGTTTTTCCAATCGGCAAGTCAGGCTGGGATTATCAAAAAGAACCGTGTTGACCCCAACTAAAACCGCATCATGCATCTCCCGGTAGCGATGGGCATCCTCTCTTGCAGGTTCGCCTGTAATCCACTTGCTGTCCATCGATCTGGCTGCTGTTTTTCCATCCATTGTGGATGCAGCTTTTAAGGTGACGTAAGGTGTTCCTGTGAGTATGTAATGAAAGAAAAATTTGTTCAGATTTGATGCCTCTTTTTCCAAGACGCCTTTCGTTACTTCTATCCCGGCGGCTTCAAGAAGGGCTATCCCATTTCCTGCTACGAGAGGATTTGGATCCTGGCAGGCAATCACTGCCCTTTTTATTCCGGACCCGATGATAAGCTCAGCACACGGCGGTGTTTTTCCATGATGGCTGCAGGGCTCAAGCGTAATATAAATTTCTGCGCCTCTCGCCTTTTCACCAGCCATTTGAATGGCATGCACCTCTGCATGCGCTTCTCCAGCCTTGAGATGGGCACCGATTCCGGCTACCTTCCCGTCACTCACAACCACAGCCCCTACGGCAGGATTTGGAGATGTCTGTCCAATCCCTTGCTGTGCAAGCTCTAAAGCAAGCCTCATAAACACTTCATCCCGCATGTTTACTCCCCCCCTTTTTTTTGAATATAAAAAGCCCCGGAATGGTTTCCGGGGCTGGAATAGTCACGAAGGCATATCAAATAAGAGTACCGCAAACTCATATTTTCAGAATTTGCAATACCCGTGTCTGCATTAGCACGTTCGATCCTTCTCCCATCCAGACTTTAACTGTCGGCTCCAGAATCTCACTGGATCCACCGCTGGCATGCGCCACCGGGTCACGGACTTTGAAGCATTGCGCCTCATCACCGCCGGTAGGGAATTCCACCCTGCCCCGAAGGATAATCAAATTATTTAATTGTCTTGAAGCCATTTTAGCCTTTAGTTGAAATTTTTGCAATTGTAATGCTGATAAGAAAAGAAGGAATTCTGCTATTTTCATTGAAAAGTTCATGATGAAAGGGTGTGGCAAGGTTGATACATGCTATTCTTTTTGATTTGGATAATACCCTGCTGAACCGAGATGCCTCTGTTGAGAAGTTTGCAGATCATCAATATGACCGGCTTCTCCAAGACCAGGACAAAATTTCGAAAGAGCACTATTGCAAAAGGTTTATTGAATTGGATGCTGGAGGTTACGTGTGGAAAGACAAGGTTTATCAGCAGCTTGCAGAAGAATTTGATATCCAATGTATTTCATGGGAAGCGCTCTTTAGCGATTACATTGAATTTTTTCACGTAAGCTGTGTTCCTTTTTGTCATCTTGATTCTATGCTTCGTTCATTATCTGCCTATTCCCTTGGAATCATTTCAAATGGGTACGGAGCGTTTCAGCTGCGTACGATTCAAGCACTTGGAATCGAAGAGTATTTTAAGGTCATTTTACTTTCTGAGTGGGAAGGCATCAAAAAACCTGATCCGAAAATTTTTCTTAGAGGATTAGAGAAATTACATGTGTTACCGGAAGAGAGCATTTTTGTCGGAGATCATATCGAGAATGATGTAAAAGCTGCCCGTCAAGCAGGCATGAAAACGATTTGGAAGAGAAACGGCAGAAATGGAGATGGTTCGGCTGATTATGCAATCGATGTGCTTGATGAAATTCCAAATTTGGTGGAAAAGATAAATGGAAAATTCAAATTCAGCATGTAACAAGAAGAAATATTGAGCTGGCAGGCTGCTTTTGGGCGTATACCGGCCGTAATAATGATATATCGGCTATTATTCTGTTATATCAGCTATTATTTTATATTATCGGCTATTACTCTGTTATATCGGCTATTATTTTATTTTATCGTCTATTATTTAAATATATCGGCCGAAATTTTGATATATCGACTTTTCAACAAATATCCTCATAAAAAAAAAAAAAATAGAGAGGTAAACAGCCCTCTCTTACTTACTGATATATTGTTGAGTCCAATAGTTTCCGTCTTTTACATAGCCGACTCCGATATGAGTATAGGAAGCATTCAGGATATTGGCTCTATGGCCTGAACTGTTCATCCACGCTGTCATAACAGCCTGAGCGCTGGTCTGGCCCTGTGCAATGTTCTCTCCAGCAGTCTTATATTTGATGCCGAAGCTTTTCATCATGTTAAAAGGCGTTCCGTATGTAGGACTGTTGTGATCAAAATAACGGAGATCATGCATATCCTGAGATTTATATTTTGCTACTCTGGCTAACTCCCAATCTGCTGCAAGAGGTTTTAGGCCAGCCTTCGCCCGCTCTTTGTTAACTAGGGAAACCACTTCTGCCTCAGTGGATGCCTCCGCATTTGCAGGTATATTAATTTTTTGGCCGGCATTGATCTGATCCGGGTTTTTAAGCTGAGGATTGGCCTGAATTAATTCAGATACGCCTGTCTTTGTTTTCGCGGCTATTTTCCATAGACTATCCCCTTTTACAACCGTGTATGTACTTGCTGCAGAAGCGGCGGCAGGCAAAATTAAGGATAAAGCCAAAGCAGATGGAATGATTTTCTTTAACACAAGATTTCCCCCTAAAGAAGTATGTAGTTTTTGTGTAAATCAGCTGAATACTCTATTAATTAAATTACATTCCGCCGGCCCTATCAATCATCAATAATTGGTAAAAAGACAAAAAAAAGAGAGGCTATCCGCCCCTCACTCCTGCAAAATTAAGCTTCGAACACTTCTACTTTTTCCATTTTGTCGCCGTTTTTCATGGCTTTCGCTGCCGCAACGTTTGATGTTACTTTACCGAAAACGGTGTGAACTCCGTTTAGATGAGGCTGCGGCTCATGTACGATGAAGAACTGGCTTCCGCCTGTATTTTTTCCTGCATGTGCCATTGAAAGGCTTCCCTCTTCGTGCTTATGCGGATTTCCTTCCGTTTCGCAATCAATGCTGTAGCCAGGTCCGCCGGCACCTGTTCCAGTAGGATCTCCTCCTTGTGAAACAAAACCAGGGATTACGCGGTGGAATGTTACACCGTTATAAAATCCTTCGTTCGCTAATTTTTCAAAGTTCGCCACTGTGTTTGGTGCTTCTGCCGGGAAAAGATCGAATTCGATTTTTTCTCCGTTTTCCATTTGTATGTATCCTTTTTTAGCCATTGTAATCTCTCCTTTAGAGTTAATCAGCCATATTATAGCACAAAAGGTGACTTTCTTAAAAAAGACGGACTTGAAACTTTTCCGGACCTCATTCCGTCTAACGTTTTTGAAGTCCCATACTAAGCTGAAAAATAGAGGCTGGAAAAAAATATGCTATGACGTCCAATTGAAAACGGCTATAATGGTGTGGTGACCCGCAAGATCTTTTTACCTTTAAAGGAGGGTATTTACTTGAAGAAAGTATTTGCAGCGATGATTGCCGCGTGCATGATCGCCGTTCCCCAGATTGGACTGGCAGACGCCGCTGTCGGGGATGTTATCGTTACACTTGGAGAAAATCTGACTCCGCAGCAAAAACAAACCGTATTGCAGGATTTGAATGCACCTGAAAATGCTCAGACGGTTACAGTTTCAAACAAAGAAGAACATAAATATCTTGGCCAATATATTCCGAAAAGCCAAATTGGAACAAAAGCTCTCTCCTCTTCATCGATTACGATTGAAAAGGCAGGATCGGGCCTTGAAGTAAAAACGAAAAACATCAATGTGATTACAGATGAAATGTATTTGAATGCATTAATGACGGCTGGTGTAAAGGATGCGACGGTTCAGGTAACTGCACCAATTGAAGTATCCGGAACCGCCGCATTGACAGGTTTAATTAAAGCTTATGAAGTGAGCTCGAATGAAGTGATTCCTGAGGATGTTAAGCAAGTAGCAAACGAAGAACTGGTCACAACTTCTGAACTTGGCCAAAAACATGGCCAGGAAAATGCTTCTGCTCTCATGGCGAAAGTGAAAGAAGAAGTTGCTAAAAACGGTGTGCCGGCAAACGATGAAGAGCTTCGCACGATGATTGAGAATGCAGCTAAAGAACTTGGCATTACCTTATCTGATGAGGAAATCAATAGCTTAATTTCATTGTTTAATAAAATGAAAGATGCCAATATTGATTGGAATCAAGTAAGCCAGCAGCTGGATCAGGCGAAAGAAAAGATTACGAAATTCCTTGATTCTGAGGAAGGTAAAAACTTTATTGACCAGGTTATTCAATTTTTCGCTGCCCTGTGGAACGCTATTGTCTCCATTTTCACCGGCGGTCAGCAAAACGCTTAATAAAATTTCAGCAGAAAGCCCCCAGGCATACCGCCTGGGGGCTTTCTTGCTTATTTTCAGGGACAGCCAATTACCTTACCTTCGCTGACAGCGGAAGATCAAGCTTCAGCAAATCCTCAAAGGATTCTCTTCTGATAACAAGCTGAGCTTCCCCATTTTCAACAAATACGACTGGGGGTCTGGCAATCCGGTTATAATTGTTCGCCATTGAATATCCGTAAGCACCTGTGCAGAAAACGGCCAGCAAATCACCAGCAGAGGTTTCAGGAAGTTCGATATCCCATAGCAGCATGTCACCGCTCTCGCAGCATTTACCGGCGATGGAAACCTCTTTTGAACAGACATCTTTCATTCGGTTAGCAAGGGCGGCTTCGTATTTTGCCTGGTACAGGGCCGGGCGGATGTTATCGCTCATTCCGCCGTCAACTGCAATGTATTCGCGGATGTTCGGAACTTCTTTTTTAGACCCGATGGTGTACAAAGTCGTGCCGGCATCCCCTACTAGCGAACGGCCAGGCTCAATCCATATTTCCGGAATGTCCATTTCAAGAAGCTTGGACTGTGCTTTTACTGCTTGAATCATTTGTTCAACGTACGAAGCAGGATGAAGAGGCTCATCTTCAGAGGTATAGCGGATTCCGAAGCCTCCGCCAAGGTTTACCACTGATGGCGTAAAGCCAAAAGTCTCCTTCCACTCTTTTATTTTTTTGAAAATCTTTTCTGCAGCCAGAACAAATCCAGCCCCATCAAAGATTTGAGATCCAATATGGCAATGGACCCCTAAAAGATTAAAGCTAGAGTCGGCAAGAACCAGTTCCATCGCCCGTTCAATCTGCCCGTTTTGCAGGTCAAAACCAAATTTGGAATCCTCCTGGCCAGTTGTTATGTAATCGTGAGTGTGGGCTTCCACACCTGGGGTGACCCGCAGGAGGATCGATACTGTTTGCTGATGTACCTTGGCAAGCTGAGCTATGAGATGGATTTCATAAAAGTTGTCGACAACGATGCAGCCAATGCCTGCCTCCATCGCCATTTTGAGCTCTTCTTCACTCTTGTTGTTTCCGTGGAAATGAATTTTATCCGGAGAAAAGCCTGCTCGTAAAGCTGTATAAAGTTCGCCTGCAGATACGACATCCAGGGATAGGCCTTCTTCCTGTACAAGCTGAAACATGGCAACAGACGAGAATGCCTTACTTGCATAAGCTACCTGTGCTTTGACATTTTCGTTCTCAAACGCCTGTTTAAATTGACGGGCGCGCTTACGGATCAGTTCCACATCGTAGACATATACAGGCGTACCATATTGCTCGGCAATCCCGACTGTGTCGACTCCGCCGATTTCGAGATGACCCAAATTGTTAATTTTGCTCGTACCGTGTAGATACACCGTTCATTCCCTCTTTCTATCTGCATTAAAGTGAAACCCCCGATAAAGAAGGTTTCTTCATCCCCCTATACGGCGGGCTGAACCAATCGGGCTTTCACGGGCAGTCTATCAACCGCCGATTTTCTCAAGTCTTGAGGCGGGATAAAGAAAAAAAGCAGCCAACAACATATGGTTATCAACTGCTTTTTGTAAAAGCCCTTAAAAGAATTAAACATACATTATCACAATTATTGGCAGGATTCAATGCTCATTTTTATTTACGCTGTCTCATAATGTCCTGAGGATGAACGATGCTCGGCCGCAGTTTCGCTCCCGGCACAGAGGTTCGAATTGCAATTTGTTTAAATGCGGAAGCATTAAATGGAAGAAACGGCCACAGGTATGGAGTATTCAGTGTTCTTGTTGATGCAAGGTACAAGATAAAGGCGGTCACACCAATTATAAATCCTTTTACATGAAAAATAGCAGTTACGGCAAGGAGCAAAAGTCTGACAATCTTGTTGGCAACGCTTAGTTCATAGCTTGGAGTAGTAAAGCTTCCGATTGCTGCAATCGAAACGTATAAAATAACTTCAGGGACAAACAACCCTACGTCAATAGCAATCTGCCCGATTAATACAGCCGCAATCAATCCCATTGCTGTCGATAGTGCTGTCGGAGTATGGATGGCTGCCATCCGCAGGAATTCAATTCCAAAATCCGCTAAAAAGATTTGAGCAACGGCAGGAATGTTCGTTTGTTCATTTGGTCCTACGAAAGATAAGCTTTTTGGAAGCAGCGAAGGCTCCAGGATAAACAGAAACCAGAAAGGCAGCAGGAATGTCGAGGATAAGATGCCCAGAAAACGGATCCACCGTAAAAATGTACCGATTGCAGGAGCCTGGCGATATTCCTCAGCATGCTGAACGTGATGGAAGAGAGTGGTAGGAGTTATGATGACGCTTGGAGAAGTGTCTACGATGACAATCACATGACCTTCTACTAAATGGTTCGCAGCCACATCTGCTCTTTCAGTGTACCGGACCATCGGAAATGGATTAAATCCCTGTTTCACAAGAAACTCTTCAACCGTTTTATCTCCCATCGTAATTCCGTCTACTTGAATTTCCTTCAGTTCTTTCTTGATCAAATCAACCAGGTCTTTGCTTGCAATATCCTCTATGTATGCGACACATACATCCGTCTTAGAGCGTTCTCCAACTTTAATTAACTCATACCTTAGCCGCTCATCGCGGACCCGTCTTCTGATTAAAGCGGTGTTGACGATGATATTCTCAACAAAACCGTCCCTTGCTCCCCTGACGACCTTCTCCGTATCCGGCTCTTCCGGGTTTCTCCCAGGATAGCTCCTTACATCGACCACAAGCGCATAATCAGCGCCCTCAAGCATAATGGCAACAAGGCCTGACAGAACTTCTGTAACTGTTTTTTGAATGGTTTGTACTTTCGTTACCTGCTGATGCACAAGACGGTTCTCAACAATTTCCTTAAACTTATCCAGATCCTGGTCCGTATCATTAATTTCAGAAAGAGCCGTCAGCAAAAGCATCAGGTACTGGGAGTCGCAAAGACCCGTTACATAGTAAAGATTGACTCCCTTGCCCATGATGGTAAATTTCCTTACCCCCAGGTCAAAGCTCGTTCCCATCCCGACGAACTCTTTAAAATAATTTTCATTTTCATATAGTTTCGGTGAAATCGGGGACTCACTCTTTATGTTTCCAGGCATCTATCCCATTCCTTTCTAAAATAAGTTCAGCCGCCTTCATTGTAATCGGCGACCCTTTTCCAACATCATCTCTTCTGGCCATTTTTCCAATATCTCCGATGCCAACGATAATCGGGATATCGAGCCGGTCCAGGCTGTAGACTGTATCGCCGTTGATTCTTCCGTCTTCAAGTTCCTGAATCCCGCTTTTATCCACTCCATGCCCTGTCAGCTCCCCATCGCGGTCAATGCACACATCAACTCTTGCCCAATCTGATTGCCTCGTCTTAGCAGCGACTGCGATAACCCCGAGAACCTGAATAGACGGATGTTTTGCCACGTAAAGCATCGCCTTCTCACCAGGACCTTCACCAGGCATTCCGCAATCATCAAATAGAACAAAGACCGGATCATATGGTGTTTGGAGGATCAAAGCGACCAATTCTTTCCCGGTGAGTATAGATGGATTTCCCTGGGACTGAGAAATCCAGCGCCCGCCTATTTGCTCCGCTGTATAGGCGATGGTCTTGGCCGCGTACACGTCTCCATCTGTCACCAATATGACCTTCCTTTTCATGAGTGCATCCTACCCCTTCGGTTTAAAAATAACCGCTACGATAAAGGCGAAAAGTATCGCAGATGAGATACCTGCTGATGTTAACTCAAATATTCCCATCGCAATCCCGATAAATCCATGCTCATTCGCCTGCTCCATCGCTCCATGCAGCAGGGAATGTCCAAACGACGTGATCGGCACAGTCGCTCCGGCACCGGCAAAATCGATAAAGTTATCATAGATCCCAAACCCATCGAGAATCGCCCCGATCACAACAAAGGAACTCATAACATGGGCAGGGGTCAGTTTGAATTTATCCAAAAGAATTTGACCAACCACGCAAATCAATCCTCCGCAAACAAAGGCAAGTACATACTCCATTACGCCATCCCTCCCGCAGCTCTTTCAAAAACGACCCCGTGAGCAATTGTTGGAATTGTTTCCTTTTGCTGAATCATGGTTGGGCTAAGCAAAGCACCCGTTGCCACTACAAGCACACGTTTCAGATTCCCAGCCTTTATTTCATTAAAGATATGACTGTAGGTAACTACAGCAGAGCACGCACAACCGCTTCCTCCAGAAAATACATTTTGATCAGGACGGTACACAAGAAGACCGCAATCCTGATGCTTTGAGGAAATTTGAATGCCTTCTTCTTTAAGAAGATCGATCAGGATCGGACTCCCTACTCCTGACAAGTCACCTGTTAAAATCAAGTCATAATCTTCCGGTGTACGATTCATATCTTCCAAATGCCTCTGTATCGTATCAGCGGCTGCCGGAGCCATAGCAGAACCCATATCATTGGCGTCCTTTATTCCCAGATCCTGCACCTTCCCAATTGTAGCAGCTGTAATCCGGATTTCACTGGGTTCGTTTGTAATAAGCATGGCACCAGATCCTGTTACGGTTGAGGTGGATGTACCCGGCTTCTGTCCGCCGTACTCAGTAGGATTTCTGAACTGACGCTCGGCTGTGGCATTGTGGCTGCTAGTGGCCGCGATTACTTTGCTTGCATATCCTCCATCAACGAGCAAAGACCCAAGTGCTGTCGTTTCCATAGATGTAGAGCAAGCACCAAACATACAAATAAACGGAATTCCAAGATGCCGAGCCGTATAGTTGGAGGTTACATTTTGATTTAATAAATCTCCCGCAAGCATGAAATCAACCTGATCTTCTTTTATGCCCGCTTTGCTGAGTGAATGGCCGATTGCCTGCTCCATCAGCTTGCGCTCAGCAAGCTCCCAATTGTCTGCCCCGCAATGAAGGTCATCATGTGTTTCATCAAACAGATTTCCAAGAGGGCCTTTTGCTTCTTTTGGACCGACAGCCGTGCCGACGGAGGTGACATATACATTATTTTGAAAAATCCATGTTTGCTTTCCAGTCAGTTTCATGACATTTCCTCCTTACGATCCTATCAGCAGTCCGAAGAAATATCGGATAATTCCTACGATATAAGCGGCTACTGTACCGAATACAATGACACTTCCCGCTAGCTTAAACATATTCGTTGCGACACCAAGCACCAATCCTTCACTTTTATGTTCAAGTGCGGCGCTCGTCATTGAGTTTGCAAATCCGGTAACCGGAACTGCAGATCCTGCCCCTGCAAATTGACCAATTCGATCGTAAATCCCGATTCCCGTTAACAAGGATGAAATAAGGATTAAGGTGGCTACTGTAGGGTTGCCGACCGTATCCTCTGTGAAATTGAAAAAAGTCATATAGAAATTGCTGATGGCCTGGCCAATGACGCAAATAATCCCGCCGACTACAAATGCTTTTAAACAATTTAGAAAGTAGTTTGGTTTTGGCTGATAGGCCTTGATGTTATCTGAATAATGATCTTTCAGCTTTGACATGTAGCTTCCTCCTTTATTGATCCACAAAAAATATCCAATGATAGAGTGATCCGCATACCTTACCAAGTACAATGGCCATAAGTATGATGAGAATTTGTTCAGCCATACCGATTCGTTTTGCAAGAATCGGAAGCACATTCAGCACCTCAGTTAGGGCTGCTGCTAAAAGGCCAATGAACATACCATCCATTAAACCAATAGGTACGGAGAAAAATGCAGGAAGATGTAAAACCGTGTTTCTTAAACTGATCCATCCGCCTGCTGCTGCACCCGTAACTACACTCCATTCGTACGTTTGAATAAAAGCCATCGTTTTTGTCAGCTGGCTTAGTCTTGGTATAATTCCAAGAACCGCGAGAAACGCGACAAACCCTGCACCGACAGCAAAACCCCAGGATAAACCTAAAAAAATAATGAAGAGCATGCTAATGATCATGCAGCTTTTTCACACTCTCTTTGTTTTCATTCATCGCAACGTATTGATCCAAATCCATTTGATATTTGAACATCTCGACTTCCAGAGGGCTTGGTTCTTCATTAATCCGTTTTTTAAAGACATGATTAAAAAATAAAATCATTCCCAAACCTAAACCAATCGAATAAGGAATTTGCAGCAGAAGCGGTTTTTCAATTCTGTCGCCTGTCAGCATGAAGTACAGTTTTTGATGCACCGCCTGCATACTGACATCTTCGTGAAAATTGATGATGGCCATTGCGGCCCCAACAAACAGAAGCATCCATACTAGAATTAAATAGATAAGCTTCCTTTTCTTTTTTTCGTAAACAATTTCCACAACCGTTTGCGTTGGGCCAATGGATTGAATTTCTGCATCGGGTTCCGTTCTTTTAATCACTTTAATGACGTGCATCACGTCCACAACGACCATATTCCGGTCACTTGCCGACACCTTATATACATCCAGTTTTTTTAATGAAGAATCTTCCTCCGAATCAATCACCTGAGCCAGATCCGCTAAAACTAAGGACGTCTCAGGGGCCGTTTGAATCCGATGCCTCAGCCTTATGTAAACCGTTTTAGCCACATTCTTCACATCCCATGATGATACTCAGTGTATAAGTAGTATGCTATGTACGTCTTTCAAACATGCAGACAGTCGTTATATACACAAATTACCATTTAATAAACCCATTTTGGTTTACTTGCTTTTAAATACAACCTGCAATTCCTTCATAAGCCTACATTCAAAATCATGGCTCTGTTAAACTTGGCTGTTGATTGCAGCCAGCGGGCGAACGCTTCCCGTCCCAATTACCTGGTGTTATAAATCAACACCAGGCTTTAGCAGAGCCAAAATAAAAAAGCGAACCCGAAGGATTCGCTTTTTTCACGGCTATCCGCCCATCAGACTTTTCATCTGACTTAATATTTTCTTTTCCAATCTCGACACTTGAACCTGCGAGATCCCAAGCCGTTCTGCTACTTCCGATTGAGTCTGATCTTTATAATATCTTAAATACACAATCAGCTTTTCTCTTTCATCAAGGCCCTCGATTGCTTCCTTTAAGACAATTTTATCAAACCATTTTGAATCGGTATGATCGGCTATTTGATCAAGCAATGTGATGGGATCCCCATCGTTTTCGTAGACGGTTTCATGAATGGAGGAAGGAGCTCTGACAGCTTCTTGTGCTAAAACAACCTCTTCAGGTGAAATCTCAAGATGAGCGGCAATTTCTGTGACTGTCGGCACCTTGCCCAATGTTTTGGATAATTCGTCCTTTGCACGCCTGATTTTATTTCCAAGCTCTTTAAGCGACCGGCTGACCTTTACCGTTCCGTCATCCCGTATAAAGCGCTGAATTTCACCGATAATCATCGGCACTGCATACGTAGAGAATCGGACATCGTAGGACAAATCAAACTTGTCTACTGATTTAAGCAATCCGATGCAGCCAATCTGAAAAAGATCATCCGGCTCATAGCCCCGGTTTAAGAATCTTTGGACGACCGACCAGACGAGTCTCATGTTGCGCTGTACGATTGTGTCCCTCGCTTGCTGGTCACCCTGCTGACTTTTTAGAATCAGCTCTTTCACCTCGTGGTCTTTTAACTGAACGTTCTTCTGTTCGTTCTTAACCTCCACATCCATGGCTCGTCTCCTTAATTAACCAAAGCTTTACTTTTTGATAAATGCTTTGTTAATTTAACCGATGTCCCTAGAGAAGGGGCAGATTCTACTTGAATGTCATCCATAAAATTTTCCATTATCGTAAATCCCATTCCGGACCGTTCAAGCTCAGGTTTTGTAGTGAACAGAGGCTGCCGCGCTTCTTCCAGATCATGAATGCCCATGCCTTCATCGCGGATCGTCAATTGGACAACTTCTTCTTCCAGAGAAGCTGTAATATAGACGATGCCGCTCGGATCATTGTTGTATCCGTGAATAATTGCATTAGTGACTGCCTCGGATACGACGGTTTTAATTTCCGTCAGCTCATCCATAGTCGGATCAAGCTGGGCAATGAATGCAGCGATGGTCACCCTTGCGAACGATTCATTTTGGCTGAGGGCCGAGAACTGCAGCTCCATTTGATTTTTCATTATGAAGCCACCCCCAGTGTCTGAAGCGCTTTTTCTTCATCCTCTTCCAAACGGACAATTTTAAACAGACCCGACATATCAAAGAGGCGCTGAATGGACGGCGAGATCGAGCATACCACCATTTCTCCTCCGAGCTGCTTGATTTGCTTATAACGGCCCAGGATGACACCAAGACCTGAACTGTCCATAAACATGAGATTCCCAAGATTCAGGATGATATGCTTCACTTGGCCCTCTTCTAATATTTCATTTACCTTTGACCGTAATTCGTCAGTACTGTGATGATCTAATTCACCCGATAGACGAATGCACAGCACGGACTCTCGAACGCTAAGTTCAACGGCTAGACTCATCTGCAATTCCTCCTTGTTCAGTGCTTGTATGAGTCTTTCGTTTTTCCTTATGCGTTTTCCTGCCCGTTGACAAAACTAGTGGGCTTTCGGCACAATTAGCCAGCTTTTGTGAAGTCAGCCATGACCCGTTTGAATAAGGACCACCAGCTTGCAGTTTTAATATCCTTTTCTGCCATAAGAGGGCTCTTCGCTACAACCGCTCCGTCCTTTTTAAGGACAAGCATTCCAAGGACATCACCTTTTTTCAAAGGCGCAGCCAAATTCTTTTTAGGGATTACTTCTTTTGTAATAGTTTTCGTATTTTCTCCCTTTTTCGTTAAAAGAGAGATGGGCTCGGATGTTACCAGATTTACGGTTTGATCGCTGCCTTTGCTCACCTTCTGAACACCGATTACTTCACTT